>NZ_BMNZ01000023.1 GCF_014646815.1 Terrabacter tumescens | reverse complement strand
CGGTCGCTGCCACCGCCGGAGCGGCGGTCGTCCGACCGGTACCCACCGCGGTCGCTGCCACCGCCGGAGCGGCGGTCATCCGACCGGTACCCACCACGGTCGCTGCCACCGCCGGAGCGGCGGTCGTCCGAGCGGTAGCCACCACGGTCGCTGCCACCGCCGCTGGAACGGCGGTCATCGGACCGGTAGCCACCACGGTCACTGCCACCGCCGCTGGAACGGCGGTCATCGGACCGGTAGCCACCACGGTCACTGCCACCGGCGGAGCGGTAGCCGTCACGGTCGTCGCGGCGCGGGCCACCAGATCGCGGCGCTCCCGAACCTCGGCCGGCACCGCCACTGCGTGCGGGACCTCGTTGGCCGCCGTCGCGGTCGCGGCGGTCGCCTCGGCTGTCGTTGCCGTCCTGGTCACTCATGTTCTGCATCCTTCCGCGCCGACCGAGGTCGGCGCCACCTCTGGGGTCGTCGAGCACAAAAAGAAAGAGCGCCCCGGTCGGATCAATGAAGTTCCGTCCGGGGCGCTCTGACAAAGTGTGTCCGGCTGCGTCCTACTCTCCCACACCGTCACCAGTGCAGTACCATCGGCGCTGAAGGGCTTAGCTTCCGGGTTC
>NZ_BMNZ01000022.1 GCF_014646815.1 Terrabacter tumescens | reverse complement strand
TGTCTTTTGAAGGGACATCCCTGACAGGAGTGTGAAGGGACATCCCTGACAGTGGTCTGGTTTGCGGTCCATGGTGGCCGCATGGCTGGCGGGGAGATCTCGATGGAAGTGCGGTTGGCGGCGGCCGCTCATGCGGTGCTGCGGGACACCGGTGGTGCGACGGTGACGGCGGTGTGCAAGGAGCTGGGCATCTCCCGGGAGCGGTACTACGCCTACCAGCGGCGGATGGCCAAGGACGGGATCGAGGGACTGCTACCCCAGTCACGTCGCCCGCGGCGGTCCCCGACGGCGACCTCTGCGGAGGTGATGCAGGCGGTCCTGGACGAGCACGACCGGCTCGTGGAGCAGGGCTGGGATGCCGGAGCCCGGTCGGTCCACGACTGGCTGCTCGGTGCCGGGGTGGCGGTGCCCTCGGCCCGGACCTGTCACAAGATCCTGGCCGCCCACGGGCGAACCACCCCGACGCCGGCCAAACGGCCCAGGTCCAGCTACCGCCGGTTCGAGGCGATGAAACCCAACGGGGTGTGGCAGCTGGACGGTCACGTCACCGACCTGGCCGCAGGCAGGGCGGTCGTGCTGCGGTTCCAGGACGATCACTCCCGCGCGATCATGGCCTCCCGGGCGGCAAGCAGTGAGAACGCAGCCGACACGTGGGCGTGCCTGGTCACGGGCATCAACCGCTACGGCAAGCCAGCGGTCGTGCAGTGCGACAACTCCACCGCGTTCACTGCCCGGCTGGTCAAGGGCGGCGGCTTTACGCAGTTCGAGGCCCGCCTGCACCGGATCGGGGTCGCGATGGTCAACTCCAGCCCGGGCCGGCCTCGCACCAATGGCAAGAAGGAACGCGAGTGGCAGACCCTGGAACGATGGCTGGGGGCACGCCCACGAGCGAGGGACCTGACCGAGCTGCAACGTCTGCTGGACGT
>NZ_BMNZ01000021.1 GCF_014646815.1 Terrabacter tumescens | reverse complement strand
TGGTCGGCCAGCTCGGCGCCTTGGTCCCAGGTCAGGGTCTTGGCCAGGTGCGCCGGGAGCGCGGTGATCATCTCGGTGAGCCGGTCAGTGACGGTGGCCGCGTCGCGGCGGCCGGGGAGCCGGGCCAGGAGCACGTACCGGGTGGCGCGTTCGACCAGCGTGATGACGGCGCTGGATCCGCGGGCGCCGATGACCAGGTCGCCTTCCCAGTGCCCGGCCACGGCCCGGTCGGTCGCTTCGGCGGGGCGGGCCGTGATCGAGGCGTCCCCGACCCAGGACTTCCCGCGGGGCCGGGCGGCCAGCTTCGAGGCCGGCACGCGCGTGGTGCGTCCGCTGCGCAGTGCCTTCTCCCGTGCCAGCTCGGCGCGCAGGCTGCCACGACCCTGCACGTAGAGGGCCTGGTAGAGGGTTTCGTGACTGATCCGCATGGACTCATCGTCGGGGAAACGCGCCACCAGCTCGCCCTGGATCTGCTGCGGGGACCAGTGCTGTCCCAGCCCCTCGAGGACGAGCGCGCGCAGCGCCGCGTGCTCGGGCCGGTCCAGCTTCCGCGGCTGGGGACGGGCCCGGTTGGCGACGGTGCGGGCCTGAGCGGCCCGCACCGAGTACACCCCGGCGACGCGGTTACGGGCCAGTTCCCGGGTCACGCTGGAGCGGTGCACCCCCAGCTCGGCCGCGATCCGCGCCGGGCAGTGGCCCTCCCGCAGCCGCGCCGCGATCACGCCCCGGCCCGCCTCGGTCAGCCGGCCCCGCCCGTCGGTGAAATCGCCACACACCGACGGCGCCGCCCTCGCCACGAGGCTCGGCTCCACACGGGTCGGGTGGAGCACGCCCCCGATCGGTCCCATCCGCATCCTCATGCCAGCCACCTTGGCCCACCGGGCCACCGCGAACCGGTTCACCTCGACCTGCCGGGCCACCTGCAACCCCGACATGCCCTGCTCCAGCAGCCCGAGCGCCTGCTCCCGCTGAGCCACCGAATACCGCCGAAGCCCTGCCGCCATCGCCCGCCTCCACAAAGCCGTGTTGCGCAGACGATCTGAGACCGCC
>NZ_BMNZ01000020.1 GCF_014646815.1 Terrabacter tumescens | reverse complement strand
GAGCCGGCCGCGCTGGATAACTGAGACGCCCCGTAGTGCCCTCCCGGACCCGCGTCTCGTTCGACCACCTTGACCTCGGCGGCTGCGGCGTCGGCGACGAGCTGGCGATAGATGGAGTCGGAGATCCTGCGCTTTAGACACCGAATCGCCTCCAGGGGCCGCTTGCCTTCAGCGCGCTTGCGCCGGTAGTAGGCCCGCCCGTTGGTGTCCAGGCGGATCTGGGAGATCGCGGCGATGTGGATCATGTGGTTCATCCGCCGGTCCCCGGCCCGGGAGAGCCGGTGCCGAGAATGCTCCCCTGAGGACGCGTCCAGGGGCGCCGTGCCGGTCCAGGAGGCGAACCTGTTGCGGTCAGCGAACCGGGACACGTCCCCGACGTCAGCCAACACCCGCGCCGCGACGACCGGGCCCACGCCGTGGAGGTCCATCAGGTGTGACCCACGGGCGAGGACGATCGCCTTGAGTTCGGCGTTGGCCTTCTTCATCTTGGCTTCGACGGCGACCAGCTCCGCGAGCTCCTCGGCCGCGATCCGGCGCCGGGTCTTGCCCGCGATGTCGCGCGGGCGGACCGAGGCGAGCATCCGCTTGGCCTGGCCGGTAGTGATGTCCTTCTTCGCTTGTCCCGGAAGCAGTTCCGCCAACAAGGCCTGGAGCCGGTCGACGGTTTGCACCCGGCGCCGACTGAGCGATTCACGCCGGTCGACCAGCATCCGCAGCGCCTCAAGCTCACCGTCGGGCCGCAGCACCCGCAACCCTTGGGTGCGCACGGCGACGATCGCGATCGAGTGCGCGTCATGGGCATCGGTCTTGCGGTTGTGGCCGGTGTCGAACAGGCGGACCCGAGCGGCGAGCTTCGCCGGGACGTCGACGACGTCCTCCCCGTCCTCGAGGAGCCGCTGCGCGAGCGGACGACCCACTCCGTTCGCTCCTTCGACCGCCCAGGTTCGCGCCGGCCACGCCTTGGCGTACGCCAGCATCGCGGCGTAGCCGGCCTTGTCGGTGGTGAACCGGCCGTGTCCGAGCCGCCGCTCATGCTCGTCGACGACCTCGATCGTCGCCGACAGCTTGTGGGGATCGACCCCGATGATGACTAGTTCCATGCTCGTGCTCCCACCTGTGCTCGTGCCGATGTGGACGGCGAGGTGGGCAGTGCTACTACGAGCAGGGCAGTCCCTTCTTGAGCCACGCCTCGTCACGGTGACCGGCGGGCCGCAGACCGATAGAGAGCCACACCGGTGACGCTGGTGGGCAGCCGCATAGAGAGCCTCCCGCCGATCACCTGAACCGAGTCTGGCCAGACACCGGCCCTACCGACAATCGTCTAGTAG
>NZ_BMNZ01000019.1 GCF_014646815.1 Terrabacter tumescens | reverse complement strand
TGTCCCGTCCCGGGTTTAGTGGAGGCTCGGAACTGACGTTTTGACAGTAGCCGTCACGGGGTTCTGTCGGTAGTGCTGGTCTTCGAGCTCGACGGGTGGGACGAGCCCGATCTCGCCATGGAGGCGACGGTGGTTGAACCAGTCGATGTACTCCGCGACCGCGATCTCGAGGTCATCGATCGATCGCCACGGCCCGCGGTTGCGGATTAGCTCTGCCTTGAACAGCGAGTTGAACGCCTCGGCCAGGGCGTTGTCGTAGGAGTCACCGGTCGACCCGACGGAGGCGACCACGCCGGCGTCGGCAAGGCGCTGGGTGTAACGCACCGCGACGTACTGAACTCCTTTGTCGGAGTGGTGAATCAGGCCGGTGGTGTCCCGGCCGCCGCGCGCCCGGTCCCACAACCCCATCTCCAGGGCGTCCAGGGCCAGGTCGGTGCGCAGGTTCTTGGACAGCTGCCAGCCGACGACACGACGGGAGTAAACGTCGATGACGAACGCGGCGTACACCCACCCGGCGAAGGTGCGGCAGTAGGTGATGTCCGCGACCCACAGCTGGTCCGGGGCGGTCGCGGTGAACGACCGCTGCACCAGGTCCGGTCGGGTGTCCGGTCCGCTGCCCGGGATCGTCGTGCGTGGCCCCTTCGCGCGGCTCACGCCCTGCAGGCCAACGGATCTCATCAACCGGTGCGTCGTACAGCGAGCCACCAGATGACCTTGCCGGCGCAGCTCGGCGTGGACCTTCCGGATGCCGTACACGCCGTAGTTCTCGGCGTGGATCGTCACGATCCGCGCCAGCGTCACCGCATCGCTCATCGCCCGCGCCGACGGCGCGCGCTTCTTGGCCGCGTAGTACGTGCTCGGGGCGATCTGCGTGCCTGCTGCCGTCAAGGCTGTGCAGATCGGCTCGACCCCGAACCGGTCGCGGTGCTCGTCGATGTACTCGACGAGCACCCCGGTCGGCACTGTGGTGCTTACTTCAGCTTGCGGTCGAGCTCCGCTGCGGCGAAAAACGCGGACGCCGTCCGCAGGATCTCGTTCGCCCGGCGCAGCTCCTTGACCTCCCGCTCGAGCTCGGCGATCCGCTTCGCCTCAGCGGTGCTCACGCCCGGTCGGTGGCCCTCGTCGACCTCGGCCTGCTGGACCCAGTTGCGCAACGTGTCCGGGTTGATGCCGAGCTGCGCACCGACCCGTTGCAGTGCGCCTTGCTTGGTGGCCGGATCACGCCGCAGGTCAACGGCCATCCTGATCGCTCGCTCCCGGAGCTCGTCCGGGTACTTTCTCGGTGCTGCCATGACTCTCATCCTTCCGTGGAATGAGAGCCTCCATCAGACCCGGGACGGGACA
>NZ_BMNZ01000018.1 GCF_014646815.1 Terrabacter tumescens | reverse complement strand
GTGGCGGTGAGGGCCTTCTGGTAGGCGGGGGTGCGGGCGTCGATGGTCGGCGACGACCCGATGGGGGTGTTCCAGGGGCTGGACGCGGCATACGGCCGCCCGGTGGCGCAGGAAGCCAGACCGGTAGTCGTGGTGACCGTGCTTGCTGTGGCGCCGGCGGAGGTCGAGTAGGCAGTCATGCCGAGCGCGACGGCAACGAGTCCGGTGACGCCGATGAGCGTGCGTCGTCTGATGTGGGTGGTCGTGATCACGGTGGCGTCCTGAGGCAGAGGGGTGGGATGCAGGAGAAGAACCCGCCCCTTTGCCTCAGTTTCCGGATAAGAAGGCATACAAAGGGTGATGAATGTGGTCATGCGGGCATGATTCATATTTGTATTGGTGAGTCTTTAGCCTCCGCATTTGTCCTGCAACTCGAGAATGATCGAGGGCCGACTCGGGGGCGCCGCGTCGATCGCAAACGCTGCGGAGAAGACGTGCGGACTCGACGCGGTCACCGTCGGTGATTCCCGCGTGGCGAGACGACGTGGCTGTTAGCCTGAACAGCAGGGGGCGCGGCGCTCAGCAGGACTGCCGCGTCAAGCGGAATCGGGGGAGACCAACAGCTGCGTCGCGACGTGTTCACCACGACGTGCGCGGAGTTCGACATGACCATCCGACGTCTCACCCCTGTCCACCTTGCCCTGATGGTCACCGTGGTGCTGCTCGTCCTCGTGGGCCGCGCACCGGTCGACATGGGTCGAACGCTCGCGCTGTCCGGAGCCACGAACCCGATCGTTGCGGAGAACCTGCTCACGGGATCTGACGCGTGGGTGCTGGGCCAGAACGGTCACCGGGTCTCTGACGACCTGACGCAGCAGGTCAAGGGCTACGCGTCGTCGCCGAGCGTCGATCTCGGCGGCAGCGTGGACGTCAAGGTGTCGGTCAACCCGGCACAGTCCTACTCGGCGCAGATCTTCCGCCTCGGCTACTACGCGGGCAAGGGCGCGAGACTGATGGACACCCTGCCGGGTCGCGCCGGGACGCGCCAACCTGCGTGCACGCCGGCGACCGACACTGGCCTCATCGAGTGCGGCTGGTCGACAGGTTTCCGCATCGACGTGCCGACGGGTTGGACGAGCGGCATCTACCTGATCGTCCTCACCAACGCCGCCGGCTACCAGAGCTACGTGCAGTTCGTCGTCCGCGACGACGCCCGTCACTCCGAGCTGCTCTTCAAGCAGAGCGTCCTGACCTACCAGGCCTACAACAACTACCCGAACGACGGACTGGCCGACTGCAAGGGGACTCCCGCCACCGGCAAGAACCTCTACGACTCCCAGAGCTCGCCCGCCAAGACCGTTACCGGAACCTCCCGCGCAGTCAAGGTCTCGTTCGACCGGCCCTACCCGTGCTCGGGCGGGGGGAGCCTGCTCGACCCCGACTGGAGCTGGGAGGGCTACTTCCTCACCTGGCTCGAGATGAAGGGCTACGACGTCAGCTACACCACCGACGTCGACGTCCACCTGCGTCCGCAGACGCTGCTGGACCACAAAGGTGTGCTGTCCGTCGGACACGACGAGTACTGGACGAAGGAGATGTTCGACGCGATGGAGTCCGCCCGGGACCACGGCGTCAACGTCGGCTTCTTCGGCGGCAACGACGCGTACTGGCAGGCCAGGCTGGAGCCGTCGAGCACGGGGGTGCCGGCGCGGACGATGGTCGTCTACAAGAACACCCCCAACAACACCTACACCACGGTCGACCCCGTTGCAGATCCCACGCTGCGCACCGTCCGCTTCCAGGACCCGCCGGTCAACCGAGCTGCACAGTCGCTCATCGGCACCTCCTTCCTCGGCTCGACGGACCGCTCGACGCTGAACGCGGACCTCGTGGTCGCCGCCGACGGAGGCTGGCCCTGGGGTGCGGCCGGCGTCGCCGGGGGTACTTCCGTGCCTGGAGTCGTGGGCTACGAGACCGATGGGTACTCCTGCCACTGCCCGCCGCCCGCCAACCAGGGCCTCGCCCTCCTGGCGGCGTCGCCCTTCCAGGGCTCGGACAAGGTCACGGGCACGTCCCACGCCGTCGCCTACGTCGCACCGAGCGGTGCACTCGTCTTCTCCTCGGGGACGATGTCCTGGGTCTGGGGGCTCGTGGCCAAGATCGACCCCCGCGACCCGACCCGGCAGGCGACCCTCTACAACCCCGGGCTGGAGCGTGCCACCGTCGTCGTCGTCGACGCCCTGGCGGGCCGGACGTCACCGCCCAGCCTGCCCTCCTTCACCCCCGACTGCACGGCCGACATCTCGATGGGGTTCGAAGGGCCCGCGGTGACGGGCGCCGACGGCGCCATGCGGTCCTTCGGCTCCGTCGCCCTCGACACGCAGAGCCCGGTGGCGGGCGCCGCCTCCGCCCACGTCAGCGGGGCGTCGAGCTACCTCGACCAGCCGATGACCGCCGTGGACACGGTGACCCTGGACTTCTCGTTGCGCCTCGACGAGCTCCCGGCCTACCCGACCCGCGTCGCCGTCATCAGCTCGCAGATCACCGACCTCGGCAACCTCGTGCTCAACCCCGTGACGGGTGGGGTCTCCCTGCGCCTGCGCAACGGATCGCCACCGATCGGCTCCGCCAGCCAGCTCCTCGAGAGGGGTCGGACGTACCAGGTGCGCCTCGTGCAGAACCGCGGCACCGGGACCAACGCGGTGCTCGCCGCCTGGGTGGCTCCTGAGGGAACAGAGCTCGGTGCGCCCTTCGCGCAGACCAGCACCGCCACCTTCACCGGCAAGGCCGACAAGGTGCGCGTCGGCTCCACGACCAACTCGCAGACGACGCCGCCGGTCCTCGACGCCGACATCGACACCGTCGGCATCGTCGGAGGTCCCGCGGCCCCGGGAATGTCACTGCCCCCGTCCGCACCGACCGGGCTCACCGCGTCCATGTCCGGCACGATGGTCCAGCTGCAGTGGACCGACACCGCGACCACAGAGGCAACCTACGAGGTCCAGCGCTCGACCGACGACGGGGCCACGTGGTCCTCACTCGTGACACTCCCGCCCGACAGCACGACGTACCAGGACTCCACGGCCCTCTCGTCCAATAGGTACGCCTACCGGGTCCTCGCTCTGAACTCGAACGGTCCCAGCGCCCCGAGCCCGGTGGCCTCCATCACGACGCCCGCCGCGCCCCCGGCACCTCCCTCGAGCCTGGTCGCCACCGGGGTGAGCCAGACCAGGACCGACCTCACGTGGGTCGACCAGGCGGACAACGAGACCGGGTTCGAGCTCCAGCGCGCCCCCGGAAGCGACTTCGCCGGGGCCGTCACCTGGTCGCTGCCGGCGGACACGACGACCTTCTCGGACACGACCGGGGAGGGAGTGGCCTGGTACCGGGTCCGCTCGCTCGGCGGGTCGCCGTCCGCGTGGACGCCGGCAGTGAACGGGCCGAGGCAGGCCGACCTGACCTTCGAGGGCGGGTCCCTGAGCGGCGCCCAGGGGGCGACGGCCGTGGTCGGTCCCGTGTCTCTCGAGACAGCGGCGCCGCTCGTCGGAACGGCCTCCGCGCGGTTCCGTCCGGCGACGACCACCTCGTACCTCGAGCAGCGCCTGCCTGCTGCGGCACCGGAGACCTACCTCACCCTGACGCTCCGGATCAACGCGCTCGGGACCGGCGACGCCCGAATCGTGCAGAGCCTCAACGGGACTGGCGGAACGGCGCCAACGACGGGTTCGTTCTGGGTCAAGGCCGACGGGACCCTTCTGCTGCGCAACTACAACACCACCATCGGCACCGGGACCAAGCTGCTCCCGGGCGTCACCTACCGCCTCGGCCTGCACCAGAGGCGCGTCACGGACAGCAGCATCCTGCTCGAGGGCTTTGTCGCTGCGGCGGGCCAGCCCTTCGGCACGGCGTTCGCGAAGACCGTCTCCGCGCCCGTCACGACGAGCACGGACATCACCACGGTGCGGGCAGGAGTCATGGCCAGCACCAACACGCTGGACGCGACTGTCGACGAGATCCACATCGACCGACAGCTCATGCCGAGCCGCTGAGCGACCGACCCGCCGACCCGGTCAGGTGGCGTCGGGAAGTTTCGGCGGGCTGACGGCGCGGAAGCGGGTCCAGGGGATGGTGCCGAGGATGGTGCGGTTGATGGTGGTGTCCCAGCCGGCGGAGGTGCGGTCCTGGAGGTAGATCTTGGCGGAGCCGGAGTTGTCGACGAGGTACATGCCGTACTGCTGCAGGGCGCGGGCGATGGGCAGGGCTGTGGTGGCGACGCCGAGGTTGGTCAGGTCGGTGGTGGTCAGGGTGGGGTCGAGCTGGAGGCGGGTGCCTTCGGGCAGGTCGGTGCCGGTGGTGCCTTTGCCGTCGGACTTGG
>NZ_BMNZ01000017.1 GCF_014646815.1 Terrabacter tumescens | reverse complement strand
TTTTCGGGGGTGGGTGTTTGAACATCAACGGAGAGTTTGATCCTGGCTCAGGACGAACGCTGGCGGCGTGCTTAACACATGCAAGTCGAACGGTGACGATCAAGCTTGCTTGGTCTGATCAGTGGCGAACGGGTGAGTAACACGTGAGTAACCTGCCCCAGACTCTGGGATAACCCCGGGAAACCGGAGCTAATACCGGATATGACACCAGCCTGCATGGGCATGGTGTGGAAAGTTTTTCGGTCTGGGATGGACTCGCGGCCTATCAGCTTGTTGGTGAGGTAGTGGCTCACCAAGGCGACGACGGGTAGCCGGCCTGAGAGGGCGACCGGCCACACTGGGACTGAGACACGGCCCAGACTCCTACGGGAGGCAGCAGTGGGGAATATTGCACAATGGGCGAAAGCCTGATGCAGCGACGCCGCGTGAGGGATGACGGCCTTCGGGTTGTAAACCTCTTTCAGCAGGGAAGAAGCGAAAGTGACGGTACCTGCAGAAGAAGCACCGGCTAACTACGTGCCAGCAGCCGCGGTAATACGTAGGGTGCGAGCGTTGTCCGGAATTATTGGGCGTAAAGAGCTTGTAGGTGGTTTGTCGCGTCTGCTGTGAAAATCCGAGGCTCAACCTCGGACTTGCAGTGGGTACGGGCAGACTAGAGTGTGGTAGGGGAGACTGGAATTCCTGGTGTAGCGGTGGAATGCGCAGATATCAGGAGGAACACCGATGGCGAAGGCAGGTCTCTGGGCCATTACTGACACTGAGAAGCGAAAGCATGGGGAGCGAACAGGATTAGATACCCTGGTAGTCCATGCCGTAAACGTTGGGAACTAGGTGTGGGTCTCATTCCACGAGATCCGTGCCGCAGCTAACGCATTAAGTTCCCCGCCTGGGGAGTACGGCCGCAAGGCTAAAACTCAAAGGAATTGACGGGGGCCCGCACAAGCGGCGGAGCATGCGGATTAATTCGATGCAACGCGAAGAACCTTACCAAGGCTTGACATACACCGGAATCACTCAGAGATGGGTGCGTCTTCGGACTGGTGTACAGGTGGTGCATGGTTGTCGTCAGCTCGTGTCGTGAGATGTTGGGTTAAGTCCCGCAACGAGCGCAACCCTCGTTCTATGTTGCCAGCACGTCATGGTGGGGACTCATAGGAGACTGCCGGGGTCAACTCGGAGGAAGGTGGGGATGACGTCAAATCATCATGCCCCTTATGTCTTGGGCTTCACGCATGCTACAATGGCCGGTACAAAGGGCTGCGAAACCGCGAGGTGGAGCGAATCCCAAAAAACCGGTCTCAGTTCGGATTGGGGTCTGCAACTCGACCCCATGAAGTCGGAGTCGCTAGTAATCGCAGATCAGCAACGCTGCGGTGAATACGTTCCCGGGCCTTGTACACACCGCCCGTCAAGTCACGAAAGTCGGTAACACCCGAAGCCGGTGGCCCAACCCTTGTGGGGGGAGCCGTCGAAGGTGGGACTGGCGATTGGGACTAAGTCGTAACAAGGTAGCCGTACCGGAAGGTGCGGCTGGATCACCTCCTTTCTAAGGAGCATCTGATCGCAGACCCTCGGGTTTGCGTTCCAGAGCCCGGTCTGTCCCCGAGTGTGGGGCAGCGGGTGCTCAAGGGTGGAACATCGATTTTGGCGCTGACTCGAGCTGTTGCTCGTAAGTACAGCCTGTTGATCACCGGAAGGTGGGAGGGAGTGGAACGCGAGGCAGGGGTTCGGGGAGGCGCTTGACACGTTGTTGGGTCCTGAAGGATCGGGCAACGCCAGGGCCGGCGGTCAGTCATTCGTGACTGGTGCTGGTGGTGGTGTTGGTTGGTTTCTTCTGGATGTGGGCCCTGCCGAGATCGCGGCTTTGTCGTGGTGGGTGTGGGGTGCCGGTTGTATTTTGAGAACTTCACAGTGGACGCGAGCATCTTTGTAGTGTTCAAGTTTTTAAGGGCACACGGTGGATGCCTTGGCACCAGGAACCGAAGAAGGACGTAGGAATCTGCGATAAGCCTCGGGTAGTCGATAACCAGACTGTGATCCGAGGATTTCCGAATGGGGAAACCCGGCTGGAGGCAAGTCCAGTCACCCGCACCTGAATATATAGGGTGTGTGGAGGGAACGTGGGGAAGTGAAACATCTCAGTACCCACAGGAAGAGAAAACAACATGTGATTCCGTGAGTAGTGGCGAGCGAAAGCGGATGAGGCTAAACCGGGCGTGTGTGATAGCTGTCAGGCGTTGCACGTTCGGGGTCGTGGGACCCGCCAACCGGTGCTGACATGCTGGTAGGGAGTGAGAAATCTGCGTCATAGTCGAAGAGCATTGAATGGCTCGGCATAGAGGGTGCGACCCCCGTAGACGAAATGGTGTGGACTCCCGGTGGTGTTTCCCAAGTAGCACGGGGCCCGAGAAATCCCGTGTGAATCTGGCAGGACCACCTGCTAAGCCTAAATATTCCCTGGTGACCGATAGCGGACAAGTACCGTGAGGGAAAGGTGAAAAGTACCCCGGGAGGGGAGTGAAATAGATCCTGAAACCGTGTGCCTACAATCCGTTGGAGCCTCCCGCCGTTGGGCGTGTGGGGTGACAGCGTGCCTTTTGAAGAATGAGCCTGCGAGTTAGTGCTCAGTGGCGAGGTTAACCCGTGTGGGGAAGCCGTAGCGAAAGCGAGTCCGAATAGGGCGTTTGAGTCGCTGGGTCTAGACCCGAAGCGGAGTGATCTACCCATGGCCAGGTTGAAGCGCAGGTAAGACTGCGTGGAGGACCGAACCCACTTAGGTTGAAAACTGAGGGGATGAGCTGTGGGTAGGGGTGAAAGGCCAATCAAACTCCGTGATAGCTGGTTCTCCCCGAAATGCATTTAGGTGCAGCGTCACGTGTTTCTTGCCGGAGGTAGAGCTACTGGATAGCTGATGGGCCTCACCAGGTTACTGACGTTAGCCAAACTCCGAATGCCGGTAAGTGAGAGCGTGGCAGTGAGACTGCGGGGGATAAGCTCCGTAGTCGAGAGGGAAACAGCCCAGATCACCAGCTAAGGTCCCTAAGCGTGTGCTAAGTGGGAAAGGATGTGGAGTTGCTGTGACAACCAGGAGGTTGGCTTAGAAGCAGCCACCCTTTAAAGAGTGCGTAATAGCTCACTGGTCAAGTGATTCCGCGCCGACAATGTAGCGGGGCTCAAGCACACCACCGAAGCTGTGGCATTGACATACTGCTCGGCACCAACTCCTGCGGGACTGGTGTCCAGGCGTGTTGATGGGTAGGGGAGCGTCGTGTGGCCAGGGAAGCGGCGGTGTGAACCAGCCGTGGAGGCCACACGAGTGAGAATGCAGGCATGAGTAGCGAATGACGGGCGAGAAACCCGTCCGCCGAATAACCAAGGGTTCCAGGGTCAAGCTAATCTGCCCTGGGTAAGTCGGGACCTAAGGCGAGGCCGACAGGCGTAGTCGATGGACATCCGGTTGATATTCCGGAACCGGCGAAGGACCGCCCATGATGAACCCAGTGATGCTAAGTGCCTGAAGCACACCCACCAACCCTTCGGGGTTACCGGGTGTGTGGAGCGCACGACCCGATCTGGTAGTAGTCAAGCGATGGAGTGACGCAGGAAGGTAGCCTCCGCGTGGCGATGGTTGTCCACGTCCAAGGGTGTAGGGCGCGATCCAGGCAAATCCGGGTCGCATACAAGCCTGAGACCTGATAGTGACCGCGAATGCGGGAAGAGGGTGATCCTATGCTGCCGAGAAAAACTTCTAGCGAGGTTCGAGCCGCCCGTACCCCAAACCGACTCAGGTGGTTAGGTAGAGAATACCAAGGCGATCGAGTGAATCGTGGTTAAGGAATTCGGCAAAATACCCCCGTAACTTCGGGAGAAGGGGGGCCCTGATCGTGACGACACAAGCTGTCCGAGCGTGATCGGCCGCAGAGACCAGGGAGAAGCGACTGTTTACTAAAAACACAGGTCCGTGCCAAGTCGCAAGACGATGTATACGGACTGACGCCTGCCCGGTGCTGGAACGTTAAGGGGACCGGTTAGCCTCACGGCGAAGCTGAGAACTTAAGCGCCAGTAAACGGCGGTGGTAACTATAACCATCCTAAGGTAGCGAAATTCCTTGTCGGGTAAGTTCCGACCTGCACGAATGGCGTAACGACTTCTCCACTGTCTCAACCACGAACTCGGCGAAATTGCACTACGAGTAAAGATGCTCGTTACGCGCAGCAGGACGGAAAGACCCCGGGACCTTTACTACAGCTTGGTATTGGTGTTCGGTACGGCTTGTGTAGGATAGGTGGGAGACTGTGAAGCCGTCACGTCAGTGATGGTGGAGTCAACGTTGAAATACCACTCTGGTCGTTCTGGATATCTAACCTCGGTCCGTGATCCGGATCAGGGACAGTGCCTGGTGGGTAGTTTAACTGGGGCGGTTGCCTCCTAAAAGGTAACGGAGGCGCCCAAAGGTTCCCTCAGCCTGGTTGGTAATCAGGTTTCGAGTGTAAGTGCACAAGGGAGCTTGACTGTGAGACAGACATGTCGAGCAGGGACGAAAGTCGGGACTAGTGATCCGGCGGTGGCTTGTGGAAGCGCCGTCGCTCAACGGATAAAAGGTACCCCGGGGATAACAGGCTGATCTTGCCCAAGAGTCCATATCGACGGCATGGTTTGGCACCTCGATGTCGGCTCGTCGCATCCTGGGGCTGGAGTAGGTCCCAAGGGTTGGGCTGTTCGCCCATTAAAGCGGTACGCGAGCTGGGTTTAGAACGTCGTGAGACAGTTCGGTCCCTATCCGCTGTGCGCGTAGGAAACTTGAGAAAGGCTGTCCCTAGTACGAGAGGACCGGGATGGACGAACCTCTGGTGTGTCAGTTGTTCTGCCAAGAGCACCGCTGATTAGCTACGTTCGGAAGTGATAACCGCTGAAAGCATCTAAGCGGGAAGCACGTTTCAAGATGAGGTTTCCAGGCCCGCGAGGGCGAGAGGCTCCCAGCTAGACTACTGGGTTGATAGGCCGGATGTGGAAGCACAGCAATGTGTGGAGCTGACCGGTACTAATAAGCCGATAACTTGACTTACAAAGATGCTACGCGTCCACTGTGCAGTTCCCGAGATACAAACGGGAACCAACCCACTGATTGATATCTCCATAGAGTTTCGGCTGTCATAGCGAAGGGGAAACGCCCGGCTCCATTCCGAACCCGGAAGCTAAGCCCTTCAGCGCCGATGGTACTGCACTGGTGACGGTGTGGGAGAGTAGGACGCAGCCGGACA
>NZ_BMNZ01000016.1 GCF_014646815.1 Terrabacter tumescens | reverse complement strand
GGCGCGCCCCACACCGTCCGAACCACCACCCCCACCGGACACACCTACACCTCACACGCCCCACCCCTGCTGCCGGGGCTGCTCCCCGAGCAGCCACGAGGACCCGCCGCACCAGACCACCTCAGCCCACTCGAACACGCCCTGAAACTCGCCCTCGCTGCCTGACGGGGTCAGAGGCGGGTGACCTGGCCGCCCTCGACGCGCCAGCGCTCGTCGAGCCTCACGTTCTCGAGCAGCCTCCGGTCGTGCGAGACGAGCAGCAGCGCCCCGTCGTAGGAGTCGAGCGCCTCCTCGAGCTGCTCGATCGCGGGCAGGTCGAGGTGGTTGGTCGGCTCGTCGAGCACGAGCAGGTTGACGCCGCGGGCCTGCAGCAGCGCCATCGCGGCCCGCGTGCGCTCGCCGGGTGACAGCCGCCCGACGGTGCTGCCGACCTGGTCGGCCTTGAGCCCGAACTTCGCGAGCAGCGTGCGCCGGTCGGCCGGCTCGAGGTCGGGCACGGCCTCGCCGAAGGCGTCCCCGAGCGTCAGGTCCTCGCGCAGGCCGGTGCGAGCCTGGTCGATCTCCCCCACCGCGACGCTCGCGCCCAGCGACGCGGTCCCCGAGGTCGGCTCGACCCGCCCCAGCAGCAGGGACAGTAGGGTCGTCTTGCCCGCGCCGTTGGGCCCGGTGATGCCGATGCGACGGCGCGCCTCGACCTGCAGCGACGCCGGCCCGAACGTCCACTCACCGCGGCGCACGACCGCCTCGTTGAGCGTCGCCACGACCGAGCTCGAGCGCGGCGCGGAGCCGATCGAGAACTGCAGCACCCACTCCTTGCGCGGCTCGACGACCTCGTCGAGCCGGGCGATCCGCGACTCCATCTGCCGCACCTTGCGGGCCTGCTTCTCGGACGACTCGACGCTCGCCGCGCGACGGTTCTTGTCGTTGTCCGGGTTCTTCTTCATGGCGTTGCGCACGCCCTTGGACGACCACTCCCGCTGCGTACGGGCCCGCGCCTCGAGGTCGGACTTCGTGCCGGCATACGCCTCGTAGGCCTCGCGCGCGTGGCGGCGGGCGACCTCACGCTCCTCGAGGTAGGACTCGTAGCCGCCGTCGTGGACCGAGACGGAGTTCTGCGCGAGGTCGAGCTCGACGATCCGGGTAACGCAGCGGGCGAGGAACTCGCGGTCGTGCGAGACGAGCACGACGCCGCCGCGCTGGCCGTGGACGAAGGCCTCGAGGCGGTCGAGGCCGGCGAGGTCGAGGTCGTTGGTCGGCTCGTCGAGCAGCACGATGTCGAAGCGGCTGAGCAGCAGCGCGGCGAGCGCCGCACGGGCGGCCTGACCACCCGAGAGCGAGGTCATGAGCGCGTCGGCGCCCACATCGAGACCGAGCTCCGCGAGCATCGGCGGGATGCGGTCGTCGAGGTCGGGCGCTCCGCTGGCCAGCCAGTGGTCGAGGGCGACGGCATACGCCTCGTCGGCCTTCGGGTCGTCGCCCCCGAGCGCGGCCGCGGCCTCCTCCATCGCGAGCGTCGCGGCAGTGGCGCCGGTGCGCCGGCCGACGTGGTCGGCGACCGTCTCGCCGGGGAGACGCTCGTGCTCCTGCGGCAGCCAGCCGACGAACGCGTCGGTCGGCGCGGTCGTCACCGTGCCGTCGAGCGGCAGGTCCGCGCCGGCGAGCAGGCGCAGCAGCGTCGACTTGCCCGCGCCGTTGGCGCCGACGACCCCGACGACGTCACCGGGGGCGACCGTGAGGTCGAGGTGCTCGAAGAGGGTCCGGTGGGCGTGGCCCCCGGCGAGGTCCTTGGCCACCAGGGTCGCGCTCACGGGCCCAAGCCTAGGGGCGCCCGGCGGGTGCCCCGTTCACACCGGGTGGACTACGACGACGTCGCCCTCGATGAGCTGGTCGACGCCCTCGGGCACCTCGACGAGGCAGTTCGCGGCCGCGAGCGCCGTAAGGTGCCGCGCATCGGGAGAGCTCACCGTGCCGTCGTCGTGCAGCACGCTCGTGACGAACTGGACGCGTCCCGTGCGGGTGCGCCGCGTCCTGCCCACGTATGCCGCGTGGCCGGGTCGCGCGCCCGGCTCGCCGTGGCGTCGGTCGAGGGCCGGACGGACGAGGACGTGGAAGGCGACGAAGGCACCGACGGGCGTCCCCGGCAGGCAGATGACCGGCGTCGAGCCGTAGCGGCCGAGCCCCTGGGGTCCGCCGGGCTGCATGGCGAGGTGCACGAAGGCGAAGGACGCCAGGGGCTCGCAGACCTGCCGGACGACCTCGTAGGCACCGGCGCTGACACCCCCAGTCGTGACGACGAGGTCGACCTCCGGGTCGGTGTCGAGCACGTCGAGCAAGGCGCGCAGCTCGTCGGGCTCGTCGGAGCACACCTCGACCCGGCGCACCTCGCACCCGGCGGCCTCGGCCAGGGCGGCGACCATGTCGGAGTTGGACTCGTGGATGCCGCCGGCACCCGGGTCGGCGTCGGGCGGGGCGAGCTCGGCCCCGGTGGCGATGACGGCGACGCGCGTGGGCACGTGGACCTCGACGGTGGTGCATCCGGCAGAGCGGCCGAGGGCGATGAGGGCCGGGGTCACCGTGGACCCGGCGGTAGCGATGACCGTGCCGGCCGTGACGTCCTCGCCGCGACGGCGCACGTGCTGCCCCGGGGCCGGCTCGACCCCGAGGGTCACCCGGGACGGCGCCGGTCCGGTCGGGCTCGCGTCGGTGCGCTCGACGGGGACGACGGCAACGGCTCCCTCCGGCACGCGCGCCCCGGTCATGATGCGAGCCGCCTCCCCGGGGCGCAGCGCGAATCCGGGGGCCGACCCGGCGGGCACGTCCCCGACCACGGGATAGCTGAGCTGGTCCGGCATGCCGGGGCACACGGCATACCCGTCCATGGCGGAGGCGTCGAAGCGCGGGAGGTCGTCGGCGGCGACGAGGTCGGCGGCGATCCGGCGCCCGGCGGCGTGGCGGTCGAGCGTGACGGGCTCGGCCGTGCCGGCACCGAGCAGCTCCTCGACGGCGGCACGGTGCTCTACGACGGACACGTGACCCATGCGCGCCAGTCTGTCGCATCGTCCCGCCGGTACGTTGGCGGGCATGGTGCACGAGGCGCACGGCTTCCGGCTCGACGGCATGCTGCTCGGCGTCGCGACCGCCGCAACGCAGGTCGAGGGCGGCGACGTCGAGAGCAACTGGAGCGACTGGGCCGACCGACCGGGCACGATCGCCGACGGCTCCACGCCGCGACGCGCGACCGACCACTGGCGGCGGTGGCGCGAGGACACCGAGCTGATGGCCTCGCTCGGCGTGCAGGTCTACCGGATGAGCGTCGACTGGGCGCGGCTCGAGCCGAGGCACGGTGCCTGGGACGACGCGGCCTTCGCTCGCTACCGCGAGGAGCTGACCCTGCTCCGCGACAAGGGCATCCGGCCGCTCGTGACACTGCACCACTTCAGTCACCCGTCGTGGTTCGAGCGGGACGGCGGCTGGCTCGCGCCGGGCGCCCTGTGGGTGTGGGAGCGCTTCGTCAGCGAGGTCGTGACGCGGCTGGGCGACCTCGTCGCGGAGTGGGTGACGATCAACGAGCCCAACGTCTACGTCACCGGCGGACACGTCTTCGGCGACTTCCCGCCCGGCCACCGCAGCCTGCGCGAGGGGATGCGCGTCTACAGCGTGCTCGCGGCCGCCCACATCCGCGCGTACGCCCTCATCCATGCCCTGCGACCCGCGCCAGACACGATGGTCGGGGTCGCCCACCACCTGCGGACCTTCCGGCCGGGCAACCCACGCAACCCGAAGCACCAGGCGCTGACCCGGGTGATGCGCCACCTCTTCCAGGACGCGATCGTGCGGGCCATGACGACCGGTGAGTTCGCCACGCCGCTGCGCAGGCGTGCAGGCATCGAATCCGGTTGCTACGCCGACTTCTTCGGGCTCAACTACTACTCCCGCACGACCGTCACGCGCTTCGACGACGGGACGCCGCCCGGCGTCCCCGTCAACGACCTCGGCTGGGAGGTGTATCCCGCGGGGCTGGGTGAGACCGCACGCTGGGCCTGGGAGACCTACCGCCTGCCCGTCTGGGTCACCGAGAACGGCACGTGCGACGCGGCCGACGCCTTCCGGTCCCGCTACCTGTGGGACCACCTGTGGGTGCTGAGCGAGGTTCGGGCGCAGGGGGTTCCGGTCGAGCGCTACTACCACTGGTGCTTCGTCGACAACTGGGAGTGGGCCGAGGGCGAGCAGCCCCGCTTCGGTCTCGTCGCCCTGGACTACGAGACCCAGGAGCGCACGGTCCGCGACTCCGGCCGCTTCTTCGCCGAGGTCATCCGCGAGGGCGGGACGACTCCCGAGATGTTCGCTAGCCACGTTGCAGGACAGTCCTATCCGGTGAGCACGACCGAGGGCCATCACCGCTGAGCGATCTCGGCCAGATCTCCCCGACGGCCTCCGGGCCCCCGGCGAGCGCTGACGCAGACCACGAGCACGGGCCGACGTTGGAAGCCGCCCCGCCCCGGCTGGGACGGGGCGGTTACCAGGCCGGCGCTCTGCTCACCCCTCCGGAGCGGAGCAGCTGCCCTTGTCCCACGTGAAGCCGGAACCGGACGACCAGTGGCTGACGATCTGCACCTTGACGTTGCCGCCCGAGGTGATGTCGTGCAGCACCCAGTGCTCGGTGTCGGTGAAGACGAGCGGCGTGCCCGTGCCGTCGACCTTGCCGCCGAACCACGAGGCGCCCGAGACCGTGTAGAGGTCGCCGTTGGAGCCCTGGAGCGTGACGCCGCTCGTGTTGACGGTCCCCGTCTCGTGGAACACGCCCTGACCATCGACGTTCCAGTGGTCGACCATCTTGACCGTGCCGGTGAGCGCGGTGATGTCGCCCGTGGGCGCTGCGCACTCGAAGACCGCGCCGGCGGCAGGGAACGACTGGTGCTCGGTCCCTCCGTTGGCGGGGGCGGCGCCGGCCGAGACGGCAGCCCCCATGGTCAATCCGATGGTGCCCAGTGCGGTGATGCCGGCCCTGACGGCACGGCTGTGCAGTGAACGCATGTGTCCCCTTCTCCCCTTGTTGACCAGCCGGCGCAAGGCCCCCGAGGTCGGCGGGTGGCACCGATCGGCGCCACGTTCCAAGGTGCTCCGGGGCGGGCCGTCAGAGACGAAAAAGGCTGAACTGTCAGCGAACTCGGAGGCAGGCGCGCCTTCCTGAGTCCACGCTGCACGCAAAGGCGACATTCATGGCGTCGCGTTGAGGGGGCTGCGGCGACGGCGTCACCCCGCCGACCTCAGCACTCGATGACGTTGACGGCGAGGCCGCCTCGCGCGGTCTCCTTGTACTTCACCTTCATGTCGCGGCCGGTCTCGCGCATCGTCTTGATGACCTTGTCGAGACTGACGACGTGCGAGCCGTCGCCACGCAGGGCGGTGCGCGCCGCCGTGATGGCCTTGACCGAGGCGATGGCGTTGCGCTCGATGCACGGGATCTGGACCAGGCCGCCGACGGGGTCGCAGGTGAGGCCGAGGTTGTGCTCCATGCCGATCTCGGCGGCGTTCTCGACCTGCTCGGGCGTGCCGCCCATGACGGCGGCCATCGCGCCGGCCGCCATCGAGCAGGCCGAGCCGACCTCGCCCTGGCAGCCGACCTCGGCGCCGGAGATCGAGGCGGTCTCCTTGTAGATGACGCCGATGGCGCCGGCCGTCAGCAGGAAGCGGACGATGCCGTCGCGGTCGGCGCCGTTGACGAAGTTCGCGTAGTAGTGCAGCACCGCGGGGATGATCCCGGCTGCGCCGTTGGTCGGGGCGGTCACGACGCGGCCACCCGAGGCGTTCTCCTCGTTGACGGCGAGCGCGTAGAGGGTGATCCAGTCCATGCCACGCAGCGGGTCGTCGCTCGTGCCCTCGAGCTGCAGCCGGCGCGCGAGCTCGGGCGCGCGACGCCGCACCCGCAGGCCGCCCGGCAGCACGCCCTCCGTCGCGATGCCGTTGCGCACGCACTCCTTCATGACGCGCCAGATCTCGAGCAGGCCTTCTCGGACCTCCTGCTCGGTGCGCCACGACAGCTCGTTCTCGAGCATGATCCGCGCGATGGACTTGCCGGTCTCCTTGCAGTGCGCGAGCAGCTCGTCGCCGGTCCGGAACGGGTGCGCGACCGGCGTCGAGTCCTCGACGATCTTCGTCGAGCCGTCGGCGTCCTCGCCGACGACGAAACCGCCGCCGACGGAGTAGTACGTGTGCTCGGCGACCGTCGCACCCGCGGCGTCGACTGCCGTGAACGTCATGCCGTTGGGGTGCAGCGGCAGCGTCTTGCGCCGGTGCAGCGTCAGGTCCTCGAGCTCGATGAAGTCGATCTCGTGCTCGCCGAGCAGGGCGAGCCTCTTGGTCGCTCGGATCTCGGCGAGCCGGCCCTCGACGGCACGCGGGTCGCACAGCTCGGGCCGCTCGCCGGTGAGGCCGAGCAGCACGGCCTTGTCGCTGCCGTGCCCGTGGCCGGTGGCGCCGAGCGAGCCGAAGAGCTGCGAGCGCACCCGCGCGACCTGGCCCAGCGTGCCCTCGTCGCGCAGCCGCTCGGCGAAGAGCGCCGCCGCCCGCATGGGGCCGACGGTGTGCGAGCTCGACGGCCCGATGCCGATCGAGAAGAGGTCGAAAACGCTGAGCGCCATGGTGTCCTGACTTCGTGTCGTCGTTGACGGCTGCCGCCCGGGGTGGTGGACGACCGCCTGAGCCTACGTCTGACGGGCCCTCGCACGCACGTGCGTGGGGGTGACCGGCCGAGCGCAGGCCGCGACGGGCACCTACAGTCGGGGCGTGCCCCAGGTCAGCGCTGATGTCCACGTCCCGCTCGCCCCTCCGGTCGCCCGCGCCCTGGCGGCCACGGTCGGCGGGCCGGCGCTGCGACTGCCCGTCCACGTGCGGCCCGAGCCGCTGACCTGGCGCTTCGACGCTGAAGAGGATGGGACGCTCGTCGTGCTGACCCTGGCGTATGCCGTGTCGCCGGGCTGGGTGCGCCCGATCACGCACGAGGTCACCCAGTGGTCGCTGGCCAGGCAGCTGCGCGGCCACCTGGAGAAAATCACGGCGGCAGCCGCCGACCCGGCCCGGGCCGAGCTCGCCCGCACCGGCGCCAGCAAGGACACCAACACCGGCACCGGGGGAGCCTGAGGTGCAGCAGCCGCGCTGGGTCGACGCCGCGACAGTGCGCCGGTCCCTCTCCCCCGACCGGGCCCGGCGACTCATCCGGCGCGAGCTCGCCGACGGTCTCGACCCGGCCGCGGACCCAGCTCGCCTGGCCGTCCCGGCGGGCGACGGGCAGCTGCTCGTCATGCCGTCGACCAACCGCCGCGCTGCCGGCGTCAAGGTGCTCTCGGTCGCGCCGGGCAACCCGGCGCGGGGGCTGGACCGCATCCAGGCCGTCTACGTCCTGCTCGACGCCGACACCCTGACGCCCTCGGTGCTCGTCGACGGCACGGCCGTCACGTCGCTGCGCACCCCGGCCGTGTCGGCGGTCGCCATCGAGGCCTTGGCTCCGGCCGAGGTCGAGTCCGCGGTGATCTTCGGGAGCGGGCCGCAGGCGCTCGGTCACGCGGAGGCGCTGCTCGCCATCCGGCATACGTCATCGGTGACGGTCGTCGGCCGGCGCGCGGAGGCCGCTCGCTCGACGGCCCAGCGGATCTCGGGACTCGCCTCGACGCACCGGCTCACCGCACGCGCGCTGACGGTCGACGACCCGCAGGTCGAGGCCGCGGTCCGCGAGGCGCAGGTCGTCGTCACCGCGACCTCGGCCGCGACCCCGGTGCTGGGCGACGACTGGGTCGCCGACGGCGCGTGCGTCGTCGCCATCGGGTCGCACGAGCCGCACCGGCGCGAGCTCGGGTCGGCGCTGCTCGGCCGCTCGCTCGTCGTCGTCGAGGACCTCGGCACCGCGCACCGCGAGGCCGGCGACGTCATCCTCGCGGCCGCTCAGGGCGCGCTGGACTGGGACGACGTGCGCACGCTGCAGGACGTCGTGCTCGGCCGGGTCGCGCGGGCGACCGACCGGCCCAACGTCTTCAAGAGCGTCGGGATGGCGTGGCAGGACCTCGTCATCGCCGAGCAGCTCGCCCGCCCCTGACTCGAGTGGCCCCGTCGTCACACGCTGGAGCCATCCCTCCACGTCGAGTGGCCCCGTCGTCACACGCTCAGGTGTGACGACGGGGCCACTCGACTTGGGGTCGGCGGGTCAGGCGGGGGTGGCGGCCACGACGTCGTCGATGGGCTGGAAGCCGTCGTTGAAGGCGATGACGCGCTGCGCCGTGGACTCCGGGTGCGCGACGACCGAGCGGATGACGTGGGCGACGTTGTCGCGCGACACCTCGCCGGCCTCGACGCCCTCGCCCGCCGCGATGTGGCCGGTCGCAGGGCCCAACGTCAGGCTGCTCGGGCGCAGGATCGTCCACGCGAGGTCGGTCGTCTTGAGGTGCTCGTCGGCGGCGGCCTTGGCCTCGGCGTACGCGTAGAAGCCGTTGTCCTCGGGCACGCCGTGGTCGGGTCCGGCGCCGAAGTAGCTCACCATGACGTAGCGCCCGACACCTGCCTGGGCTGCAGCGTCCATCGAGCGGATCGCGGCGTCGCGGTCGACGGCATACGTCCGCTCGGGGCTGCCGCCGCCGGCGCCGGCCGACCACACGAGCACGTCGCTGCCGCGCACGAGGTCGGCGATCTGCTCGGCCGAGCTGTTCTCGATGTCGAGGACGGCTGCCGTCGCGCCGGTGGACTCGACGTCGGCCACGTGGTCGGGGTTGCGCACGACGGAGGTGACCTCGTGCCCGTCGGCGACGAGCAGCGGGGCGGCGAGCAGGGCGACCTTGCCGTGGCCGCCGATGAGCGTGATGCGGGACATGACTCTCCTCGGGTTGGGGTCGTGGGTCTCCTGGGTCCAACACGCGACACCGACGAGGTATGCCGCAGGCCCGGTCGTGCGCGACGACCGGGCCTGCGACGTGGGGCTGGGTCAGCTGCTGCTGCCGCGGCCGATGAGCCAGCCGATGACGACACCGATCGCGGCGGCCGCTGCGTAACCGGCGTACCGCTGGATGAGCACGGGCATGACGGCCGAGCCGAGGTCGAGCGGGGCGTCCTCCTCGACGTCGGCCGGGACCCGGCGAGGCGGGTGCGCGTGGTGCGCCGCGGGCGCTGCTGCTGCACCGGGGGCCGCCGAGGTCGCCCCGGTGGCGGCCTTGCCGGTGTCGGCGGCGAGCGCGTCGGAGGCCGTCTCGACGTAGCCGTTGGACGACCCCACGGCAGCGGCGGCCGGGGCCGGCGCTGCCGCCTCGCCCTCCGCCCCAGCACCCGTCTCAGGACCGGCCAGCTGCTTCTCGATGCAGGCGACGAACGCCTGGAGCAGCTTGTCCGACACGTCCTGCATGACGCCCCGGCCGAACTGGGCCGGTTTGCCCGTGACGGCGAGGTCGGTGATGACGTCGGCGCGGGCCCCGGTGCCGTCGGGACTCAGCGTGATCGTCACCGTCGCCCCGGCGGTGCCGTTGCCGCGCTTGTCCTTGCCCTTGGCCTCGATGACGGCGTGCTTGGTGGCGTCGTCACGCTCGACGAACGAGCCCGACCCGGCGTAGACGAGCGCGATCGGACCGAGCTTGACCTTGACGGTCCCGGAGAAGCCGTCGTCGGTCACCTCCGTCACCGTCGCGCCGGGGAAGCAGCCGCCGACCCGCTCGAGGTCCATGAACAGGGCCCACGCGTCGTCAACCGAGGTCGGCACGGTGAAGGAGTGCGTCAGCTCCATCCGGGCTTCACGCTCCTGCCGCGGCGAGGACCGCGCGCCGCGTCAGCACCGTGGCGAGGTGCTTGCGGTAGTCGGCGTCGCCGTTGAGGTCGGAGGGCGGGTTGGTGCCCTCGGCCACGGACGCGACGGCTGCGCGGACGGCCTCGTCGGTCGCGGGCTGCCCGACGAGGGCCTCCTCGACCGCCTTGGCGCGCAACGGCGTCGAGCCCATGTTGGTCAGGCCGACGCGGGCCTCGGCGATGGAGCCGCCCTCGCTGCGGACCGTGGCCGCGACCCCGACGATCGACCACTGGTGGCTGACGCGCACGAACTTCTCGTAGTGCGCGCCCCAGCCGGTGTGCTTCGGGATGCGGATCTGGGTCAGCAGCTCACCCTCGCCGACGGCGGTCGTGAAGAGGTCCTCGAAGAAGTCCTCGGCCGCGACGGTGCGCGTCGAGCCACCCGAGCCCGCGATGACGAGCTCGGCCCCGAGCGCGAGCGCCGGGGCGCCGACGTCACCGGCCGGGTCGGCGTGCACGAGAGCGCCGCCCACCGTGCCGCGGTGGCGGATCTGCGGGTCCGCGACGGTCGCGATCGCCTTGGACAGCAGGGCCGCGTGCGTCGACACGGCCTCGGAGGCGAGCACGGCGGCATACGTCGTCATGGCTCCGATGACCAGGTGGTCGCCGTCCTCGGTGACGCCCTGCAGCTCGGGGATGCGGCCGAGGTCGATGACGACACCCGGCGCGTTGAGCCGCATGCGCAGGATCGGCAGGAGCGACTGGCCGCCGGCGAGCACCTTGGCCTCGTCGCCGTGCTCGGCGAGCGCCGCGACGGCCTCCTCGACCGAGCCGGGTGCGACGTAGTCGAACTGTGCGGGGATCATGCCTGGCTCCCTTCGCTCGCGGCACCGGGATCCTGGTTGGGGACGCCCTCGTCGAAGTGCGGCTGCGCGTCGCGCTCGCCCTCTCCGGGCACCGACCGGCCCTTCTCGATGGCCTTCCACACCCGCTCGGGCGTGCACGGCATGAGGATGTCGTTGACGCCGAACTGGCGCACCGCGTCGACGATGGCGTTGACGACCGCCGGGGTCGAGGCGATGCAGCCCGCCTCGCCGACTCCCTTGGTGCCCAAGGAGTTGTAGGTCGACGGCGAGACCGTGTGGTCGGTGACGAAGCTGATCGTGTCGGCCGACGTCGGCAGGGTGTAGTCGACGAACGAGCCGGTCACGAGCGTGCCCTGCTCGTCGTACTCCGCACCCTCCCAGAGCGCCTGCGCGATGCCCTGGACGAGACCGCCGTGGACCTGGCCCTCGACGATGAGCGGGTTGATGATCGTGCCGATGTCGTCGACGCAGACGTACTTGCGCATCTTCGTGGCCCCGGTCTCGGTGTCGACCTCCATGGCGCACAGGTGCGTGCCGTGGGGGAAGGAGAAGTTGTCGGGGTCGAAGGTGGCGTCGGCGTCGATCGAGGGCTCGACGCCGTCGGGCAGGTTGTGGCCCGTCCACGTGGCGATGGCGACCTCGGGCATCGAGATGCCCTTGTCGGTGCCCTTGACGCCGAACGTGCCGGCCGAGAACTCGATGTCGTCGACGCTCGCCTCGAGCAGGTGAGCGGCGACGACCTTGGCCTTCTCGATCACCTTGTCGGCGGCGCGGACGACCGCCTCGCCACCCACGACGAGCGAGCGCGACCCGTAGGTGTCCATGCCCTTGGGCGCGATCTGGGTGTCGCCGTGCAGCACCTCGACGCTCTCGAAGGGCACGCCGAGCTTGTCGGCGACGATCTGACTCCACGCCGTCTCGTGGCCCTGGCCGTGCGGCGAGACGCCGGTGATGACCTCGACCGTGCCGGTGGCGAGCATGCGGATGCTGGCGCTCTCCCAGCCGCCGGCACCGTAGTTCAGGGCGCCGAGGATGCGGGACGGTGCGAGGCCGCACATCTCGGTGAACGTCGAGATGCCGATGCCGAGCTGGACCGGGTCGTTGCTCTCCCGGCGGCGCTTCTGCTCCGCCCGCAGCTCGTCGTAGCCGAAGAGCTCCTTGGCCTTCTCGGTCGCCGCCTCGTAGTTGCCGGAGTCGTAGGTCATGCCGGCGACCGTGGTGAACGGGAACTCGTCGTGGGTGATCCAGTTCTTCTCGCGGATCTCCATCGGGTCGACCCCGACCTCGGCCGCGAGCTCGTCCATGAGCCGCTCGATGGCATACGTCGCCTCGGGCCGTCCGGCGCCGCGGTAGGCGTCGACCCACGTCTTGTTCGTGTAGTAGTTCGTGAGGTTGAACTGGTAGGCGTCGAACTTGTAGATCGAGTTGAACATCCACGCGCCGAGCACCGGCACGCCGCCGCCGACGAGGGCGGCATACGCCCCGAGGTCGGCCATGAGGTCGACCTTGAGCGCGGTGACCCGGCCGTCCTTCTCGGCGGCGAGGGTCAGCTTCTGCCACTGGTCGCGACCGTGGTGGCCGCTCACCATCGTCTCGGAGCGGGTCTCGGTGTACTTGACCGGCTTGCCGAGCTTGCGGGCCACGGCGAGCGTCGCGAACTCCTCGGGCGTCGTCTGCAGCTTGCCGCCGAATCCGCCGCCCACGTCGGGGGCGATGACGCGGATCTTCGACTCGGGCAGCCCGGTCGTCGCGGCGATGCAGAAGCGCAGCACGTGCGGCACCTGCGTCGCCGACCACATCGTCACCTGCTCGCCCGTGGGGTCGACCACGGTCGAGCGGGGCTCCATGAAGGCGGGGATGAGCCGCTGCTGGCGGTACTCGCGCTCGATGACGATGCCACTCTCGCGGGCCTTGGCGATGGCCTCCTCGACGTCACCGCCGGAGCCCTGGCCGGCCGAGTCGAGCTGCCACACGGCGCTCGTGTTGGTGCCGAGGTCGGGGTGCGCGAGCACCTCGTCCTTCGCTGCCTCCTTGAGGTCGAGGACCGCGGGCAGCTCGGCGTAGTCGACGTCGACGAGCTCGGCCGCGTCACGCGCGGCAGCCGCCGAGCGGGCCGCGACGACGGCGACGATCTCACCGGCGTGCGCGACGTGCGAGACGGCGACGGGCAGGTGGTCGGGCGTCTTCTGCTCGGCCGAGACCGGCCAGGCGGTGATGTTGACGCCCTGGATGTCCTTGAGGTCCTCACCGGTGAAGACACCGATGACGCCGGAGGCCGCCTTGGCCTCGGTCACGTCGATCGAGCTGATCGTCGCGTGTGCGAACGGGCTGCGCACCATGGCGAGGTGGAGCATGCCAGGCAGCTGGATGTTGTCGGTCCAGCGGGTGCGGCCCGTGATGAGGCGCTGGTCCTCCTTGCGACGGCGGGCCTTGCCGATCTCGGGTGAGGCGGCGTCGGCTGCGCGGTCCTCGGTGATCGTCATGACGACACCGCCTGCGAGCTCGAGCTGCTCATCGCGCCCGCCGCCTGCTGCACGGCCTTGACGATGTTGTGGTAGCCGGTGCAGCGGCAGAGGTTGCCCTCGAGACCCTCACGGATCTCCTGCTCGCTGGGGTCGGGGTTGTTCTTCAGCACGTCGCACGCCTGCATGATCATGCCGGGCGTGCAGTAGCCGCACTGGAGGGCGTGGCACTCGTGGAAGGCCTGCTGGACCGGGTGGAGCTCGCCGTTCTCGGCGAGCCCCTCGATCGTCGTCACCTCGTGGCCGTCCGCCTGGACGGCGAGGACGTTGCACGACTTCACGCTCGTCCCGTCGAGGTGCACGGTGCAGGCACCGCAGTTGCTCGTGTCGCACCCCACGACGGTGCCGGTCTTGCCCAGCCCTTCGCGGAGGTACTGGACCAGTAGGGTCCTGGGCTCGACCTCGTCGGAGTAGCTCACCCCGTCGACGGTCACATTGATACGGGTCATGCTGTCGGTCCTCCTGCCACACTGCAGTTGACATCGTTGACTTCCCCACGCGCAGTCTTACTCGCCGTCACCTGCTTCACAAGGGCAACAGGAAGAACCCTCCACATCCACAGCGGACGTCCGGGACACGACCCGCCGTGGGCTCCGCCTTTCGCGGCATACGTCCTTGCGACGAGACTGGGGAGCATGACTCTTCACGCCGACGACTACCAGGCAGCGCGCGACCGCTACGACTCGATGACCTACCGCCGCACCGGCCGTTCGGGCCTCGACCTGCCGGCCGTCTCGCTCGGCCTGTGGCACAACTTCGGCGACGACGTGCCGCTCGACCGCCAGCGCGCGACCCTGCGCCGCGCCTTCGACCTCGGCGTCACGCACTTCGACCTCGCCAACAACTACGGCCCGCCCTACGGCAGCGCCGAGCGCAACTTCGGCGCCATCTACGCGCAGGACTTCAAGCGCTACCGCGACGAGCTGATCCTCTCGACCAAGGCGGGCTACGACATGTGGCCGGGCCCGTACGGCCAGGGCGGCGGCAGCCGCAAGTACGTCCTGTCCTCGCTCGACCAGTCGCTGCAGCGGATGGGCGTCGACCACGTCGACATCTTCTACTCCCACCGCTTCGACGAGACGACGCCGCTCGAGGAGACGATGGGCGCGCTCGACACCGCCGTGCGCCAGGGCAAGGCGCTGTATGCCGGCATCTCGTCCTACTCGGGTCCGCGCACCCGCGAGGCCGTGCAGATCCTCCGCGATCTCGGCACGCCGCTGCTCATCCACCAGCCGAGCTACTCGATGCTCAACCGCTGGGTCGAGGAGGACCTGCTCGACGTGCTCGGCGAGGAGGGCGTCGGCTGCATCGCGTTCAGCCCGCTCGCGCAGGGCATGCTCACCGACAAGTACCTCAACGGGGTCCCGGAGGGCTCGCGCGCGTCGCAGGACAAGTCCCTGTCGACCGACCTGCTGACCGAGCAGAACCTGACGCACATCCGCGCGCTCAACGAGATGGCGAAGCAGCGCGGCCAGTCGCTCGCGCAGATGGCGCTCGCGTGGATCCTGCGCGACCAGCGCGTCACGTCGGTGCTCATCGGCGCCTCGTCGGTGGGCCAGCTCGAGAACAGCCTCGGCTCGCTCGACAACCTCGACTTCTCGCAGGAGGAGCTCGACACGATCGACCAGCACGCCGTCGAGGGCGGCATCAACCTCTGGAAGACCTCCAGCGCCCACTGAGCGGTCGCCGGCCGGTTCGTCACCGAACCACCCGAGGACGTATGCCGTGTCGCCCGCTCGGCGACACGACACACGTCGCGCTCAGGCGTGGGCCAGTGAGTCCTTGACCCGCGTCAGCGCGGGCCGGTGGTCAGGGAGCGAGACCGACAGCAGGTCGTCGAGCACGGCGGACAGGCGCTGCGGCACCTGCACGGAGTCCCGGCCGTAGTGGATGATCTCCTCGGTCGCGAGGTCGACGAGGTCGCCGACCTCCTGCGGCCGCAGCACGACCCGCACGGCGCCCTCGGCGTCGGCGGCGTAGCGGGAGCCGGTGCGGCGCGTGACGAGCAGCCGCAGGATCCGGTGCAGCTCGTCCACCGCCTGCACGGCCGTGGTCGGGTCGTTGACGCCCGGGGAGAGCGCGCGCTCGGCGATGTCGACGAGCTGGCGGATGCCGAATCCGAGGTCCTGACGCATCGTGCGCTCCGTCTCGAGGAGGACGCAGTCACGCAGACGATCGGCTCGGGCGTCGTCGAGTTCGGGCCGGCCCCACACCGTCACGAGCGGCATGTGCTCGGCGAGGAAGTCCCCGACGCCCACCTCGACGGTCGCCACGACGTCGAGGTCGCGGGCCACCTCGGTCAGCCGCTCGACGTCGATCTCGGTCACGACGCCGTGCCGGTCCCCGGAGGTCACCGCGGCTCTGGGCGTGCCGACCTCCGGCGACCACGTCGCCGTCGGTGCGGGCGCCCCTTCGGGGTAGAGGTCGTCGGCGAGCGCGACGGCCCGGTCGCCGATGCCGGAGATGACGCTCGAGACCTGGATCGAGACGGTGATGTGGTGGATGAACGCGATGAAGCAGCCCATCGAGGCGATGACGAGCAGGAAGGCGGTCGTCACCGACAGCTGCGGCACGAACGCGTCGATGTCGCTGCCGCCGCGCACCGAGCGCAGCACGGTGAGCGAGAAGACGAACGAGGCGATGAAGACGCCGAGCGTGACCTGGGTGGTCCGCTGGGCGAGGAAGTCGCCGAGGATGCGCGGCGTGAACTGGCTGCTGGCCAGCTGCAGGACCACCATCGTGATGGAGAAGACGAGGCCGGTCACCGAGATCATCGCGGTGGCGATGGTGCTCAGCAGGCCGCGCGCGCTGTCGGCGCCGCCCTGGAAGAGGTAGGGCACGTGCTGCGACAGACCCCGGTCCAGCAGGGGCAGCACGACGCCGGCCGCGATGGCGGCGAGGCCGATGGCCAGCGGCAGCGCCCAGAACGGCCGCCAGACCCGCTGCCAGGGCGTCAGGTGGTGCGGGGAGGCCATGGCCCATCCTCACACGCGAGCCGACGCGGGCCGGGGACGTCCCCGGGGACGCCACCGGCCGGCATACGACCCCGTCAGGTGCGCGGCAGGACGGTGAGCACCCGCTCGACGTGGTCGCGGAACTCCTGCATGAAGTCGGTGAGGAACTGCTTCATCGACTCGTCGGTGACCTCGCCGTCGTCGGTGATCGCGCCGGGCGCGAGGCGGATGTAGGCCTCGGGCGCCGTCATCTGGCGAGCGTTGCAGAAGCTGAGGACGCCCCGCAGGCTCTGCTGGGCGAGCGCCGTGCCGATCTGGCCGGGCGAGGCGCCGATGACGGCGGCCGGCACGTGGTTGAACGAGTTCTCGCCCCACGGGCGTGAGGCCCAGTCGATGGCGTTCTTCAGGGCGCCCGGGATGGAGCGGTTGTACTCCGGCGTCACGAAGAGGACGGCCGACGAGGCTGCGATCGCCTCCTTGAGCGCGCGCGGACCGGGCGGGTAGTCGGCGTCGAAGTCGGGGCTGTAGAGCGGGAGGTCGCCGATGGGGATCTCGGTGAACTCGAGGTCGGGCGGCGCCACCGCGATCAGCGCCTTGCTCAGGGTCCGGTTGATCGAGGTCGATGACAGGCTGCCCACGAAGTAGCCGACCTGGTACGTGCTCACGATGGTCCTCCTGGTCCGGGAGCGGGGGCCGCACCCTTCACCCCATCGTGGACCTCCGACCCGGGCTCGGCCAGACGTGCGGGCTCAGGTGCCCGGCTGCCAGCCGGGTCCGCGGACGACGTGCCCCCACCGGGCGCGCCACGTGCGGGCGGCGCGCACGTCGGCCCAGATCGAGGCGTACTCGTGGGTGGCGACGACGAGCGGGTTGTGGGTGCGCAGCTGCTTGGTCAGGCCGTAGACGACGCGCTCGCCCTCGGGCTCGAAGGAGCGGAAGAGCCGGTCCCAGATGATGAGGATGCCGCCGTAGTTGCGGTCGAGGTAGGCGTTGTTCATGCCGTGGTGCACGCGGTGGTGCGAGGGCGTGTTCATGACGTATTCGACCGGGCGCCAGAGCTTCCCGACGCGCTCGGTGTGCAGGAAGAACTGGTAGATGAGCGAGATCGACTGCTGGAGGAAGATCGCCCAGACGGGCACGCCGAGCAGGGCGAGTGGCGCCCAGAACGGGATGCCGCCGAAGGGCGTCCACGTCTGGCGCAGCGCGGTCGAGAAGTTGTAGCGCTGGCTCGAGTGGTGCACGACGTGGCTGGCCCAGAGGATGCGCACCTCGTGGTGGGCGCGGTGGTACCAGTAGTACGCGAGGTCCTCGGCGAAGAAGATGACGACCCACACCCACCACAGCGAGGCGTCGAGGCGAAGGGGCGTCACGGCATACAACGCGGCGTAGACGAGCAGCTGCAGGGCCTTGTAGAAGATCCCGATGCCGACGCTGCCGAGGCCCATGGTCAGGCTCGTGACGGTGTCGCGCACCTCGTAGCCGACCTCCTCGTCGTCGGGCGCGAACCACAGCGAGACGACCTCGATGACGATGAACGCGATGAAGAACGGGATTGCCGTCAGGATGATGTCGACCATCAGGCGCCCCGGGTCACCGGGTCCAGGGTGCGGCCGGAGTCGGTGAGCGACGCCCACACGTCGACGGCCTGGCTGAGGATCGCGTCGGCGAGGCGCGCGGCGAGCTCGGCGTCGCCGGCGGCGATGGCGGACGCGAGCGGCGCGTGCGGCAGCAGGTCGGCGCGGTCGGCGGCGAGGAGGGCATCCATGACGTCGGAGCCGCTGTCGATGGCCTGGACGAGCGAGTTGAGGGCGAGCCGGAAGGTGAGGTTGCCGCTCGCCTCGACCACCTCGAGCCAGAAGGCGCGGTCGGCGTCGGGGTGGTCGTCGAGGTCGTATGCCGCCGCTGCCGCCACGACGCGGTTGCGGGCCTCGCACGACGCGCGGGTCGCAGCGACGCGGGCCGCCTCGACGCCGATGCAGCGGCGCATCTCGAGGCCGTCGCGCAGGATCATCGGGTCCAGGCCCTCGCCGGAACGGGCGAGGTGGCCGAGCAGGTCGAGGCCGGCGGTGCTGCGAACGTCGAGGACCGTGGTGCCGCCGCCGTGGACGACCCGGACGAAGCCGGCCGTCTGCAGGCGCTGGAGGGCCTCGCGGACCGCGTGCCGGTTGACGGCGAAGGAGGCGGCGAGCTCGCGCTCGGGCGGCAGCGAGTCGCCGGGGGCGAAGCGTCCCGTGAGCACCGCGTCTCGCAGCTCGGAGAAGACCTGGTCGGACACGGACCGGCGGGTGACGGGGCTGAACCCGCTCTGGTCGTCGTTCTCACGCATGGTCACGAGGATGACACCGCCGGTCGGACTCATCAAGTGGTTGGACCAATTCGTGACCGGCCGGCGCGGGTAGCGTGGGCGCGTGCCCAGAGACCCCGCCCTCAGCGTCCTCAGCGTCCAGGAACGGCTCTACCCCAACCTCCCGTGCTTCGGCTGCGGACCGGGCAACGCCAAGGGGCTGCAGCTGCGGAGCTATCCGGTCGATGACGGGTCGTCCGACGGGGTCATGGCCTCGTTCACGCCGTGGCCCGAGCACGACAACGGCCTCGGCTACCTCAACGGCGGGATCATCGGCACCGTCCTCGACTGCCACAGCGCGGCGGCCGTCATGCTCGAGGCCGAGCGCCAGGGGTGGCCGCCGCTTCCCGGCGCCGACCTCGCCTACGTCACGGCGGGTCTCGACGTGCGCTACCTGCGGCCGGCGCCGCTGCTCGAGACGGTGGAGCTGCACGCGGTCGTCACCGAGGTGGACGAGCCGCAGATGACGGTCGCCGTGGAGCTGCGCTTCGACGGCAAGGTGCGTGCCGAGGCGACGGCCGTGTGGAAGCGCTGGCGCCCCCGCACCTGAGCGCGGGTGTGCCGCCTACCGAACGTCGCCTAGCCGCGCGTCGCCTAGCCGAACATTGCCTTGACGAAGTCGGCCGCGATCTTCGTGTGACCCGACCTGAGCGGGTGCAGGCAGTCGCTGCCGCCGACGAAGTCGCCGGCGCCCAGGGTGCCGAAGGTGTCGGCGACCTTGGCCCCGTTGGCTGCCGAGATCGAGCGGATGAGGTCGTTGAATCCGGCCGGCAGGGTGCCGAAGCCGGGAAGCGTGCCACCCTCGAGGAACCAGTCGGCGAAGACGCCGGCGGCCGGGTTCGCCTGTCCGATGGCGCAGTACGGCAGCGGGTTGTAGTAGGTCATGGTGATGATCGGGGTGCCCGGGCCGGCGGCCGCGCGCAGCTGGCCGAGGATCGCGGCGTAGTTCGTCGAGAACGACGCGAAGGCCGTGCCGATGGCGGCCGCGCACCCGCTCGGGACGGGCTGGAGGCAGGCCGAGGTCACGGGCCCGAAGATGTCGTTGCCGCCGACGGTGATGGTGACGACCTCGACGTCGTTGCGCGGGTTGGCGTCCCCGTTGCGCGCCTTGAGCATGGCGACGGCCTGGGGCAGCTGCTCGTCGATGACGATCTGCGTGGTGACGCCGGGCTTGGCGGGGTGGCCGTCCATGGCCGGGACGCCGGAGCGGGCCAGGTTGACGACCTGCAGGGCCTTGCAGCCGGTGCGGGCCTTGGTGCTGGCGGCGGGCAGGCAGTTGAGGCGGTCCTTGAGCACGGCGTCGAACTGGGCCACGTAGCCGTTGGCGCGCCAGCCGGCGACGGTCGTGGCGTAGTCGACGATCTCGGGGGCGGACGCCTGGCCGTTGGCGATCGAGTCGCCGAGGGCGAGGTAGACCGGCAGCCCCGGCACCGGGTCGACGCCGCCGGACTGCGCCTGCGCGGCCGGGGAGCCCAGTCCCGTCAGTCCCGTCACCAGCAGGGCCACGGCCCCGACGACCCACACCGGACGCTTCATGGCAGTTCCTCTCGTCGTGACCCCGAGCGCCTCACACGCTAGCCCCGCGTGGGCGCCCGGCGGCCCAGAACGACGCGGTCACTCCCCACGGCGCTGTCGTGGGCGGGATGGTCGTGATGGGCCGCACTCGACCCCCGTCACGCACTCGGGAGCTGCTCCCCAGAACGGAGCAGCTCCCGATGCGTCGTGCGGTCGGGTCAGAGCCCGAGCTTCCCGCCGAGGCCGCCGAGCAGCTCCTGCGGGTTGATGTTGAACTTGCTGAGCAGGTCGGAGTGCTGGTCGGTGTCGACCTGGTCGGGCAGCTCGTTCTGCGCCTGCTCGGCCTGCTGCTGGTCGCCGCGGTTGCGGAGAAGCTCGAGGATCTGCTGCTTGTCGATCTGCATGGTGGCCTCCTTGAGGGGGTGATGCGGACAGGAGGCCCCGTACCCCGCTGCGGGTGGCTGTGACACCGGGCGACGGACCGACTCGTCAGTGTCCGAGCGGGTTGTCGTGCGCGGGATGGTGGTGGTGGATCGGGCCCTCGGTCGCGGCGAGCCGCTCACCGGCGCCGCCCCAGCGCAGCGCGATGATCTCGGCGGCGATCGAGACGGCGGTCTCCTCGGGCGTGCGGGCGCCGAGGTCGAGCCCGATGGGCGAGCTCATCCGAGAGAGCTCGTCGTCGGTGAGGCCGGCCTCGCGGAGCCGGTCGAGCCGGTCCTCGTGGGTGCGGCGCGAGCCCATGGCACCGATGTAGGCGACGTCGGGCAGGCGCAGCGCGACCTCGAGCAGCGGCACGTCGAACTTCGGGTCGTGGGTGAGCACCGCGATGACGGTGCGGCTGTCGATGCGGCCCTCGTCGACCTCGTGCTGGAGGTAGTCGTGCGGCCACTTGACGACGACCTCGTCGGCGCCGGGGAAGCGCGTCTTCGTGGCGAAGACGGGGCGGGCGTCGCAGACGGTGACGTAGTAGCCGAGGAAGCTGCCGACCCGGGCCACCGCGGCGGCGAAGTCGATGGCGCCGAAGACGAGCATGCGCGGTTTGGGCGCGTGCGCGGCGACGAAGACGCGCATGCCCTCACCACGCCGCTCGCCGTCGGGGCCGTAGGTGAGGATCGCCGAGCGGCCTTGCTCGAGAAGCCCTCTCGCGTCGTCACGGACGGCGTCGTCCGCGCGTCCACTGCCGAGCGAGCCGAGCACCGAGGTCTCGTCGTCGTCGCCGTCGCCCTCGGGGTGCACGACGACGCGTCGCCCGACCCACGTCGGCTCGGGGTGCTCGATGACGGTGACGACGGCGACGGGCCGGCCGGCCGCGATGTCGGCGGCGACGTCGCCGAGCTCGGGGAACGTCTCGCGTGAGACCTTCTCGACGAAGACGTCGAGGATGCCCCCGCAGGTCAGGCCCACGGCATACGCGTCGTCGTCGCTGACGCCGTAGCGCTGGAGCACGGGGTGGCCGGACTCGACGACTTCCTGGGCCAGCTCGTAGACGGCGCCCTCGACGCACCCGCCGGAGACGGAGCCGACGGCCTCGCCGCCGGGGCCGACGAGCATCGACGCACCGGCCTGACGCGGCGCCGAGCGCCACGTGCCCACGACGGTGCCGACGCCGACGGTCTCGCCGGCCGACCACCACTGCATCAGCTCGTCCACCACCTCACGCACGGGCCACCACCTCGATCAGCTCCTCGAACGCCGCGAGCGAGTGCCCTGCGACGAAGTCGTCGATGTGCGGCAGCGCCGCGACGATCCCCTGCTGCACCGGCGCGTAGCCGGCCTTGCCGCGGTGCGGGTTGGCCCACACGACGCGGTGCGAGAGGGCGGCGAGACGGCGCATCTGCTCGCCGAGCACCTCGGGCCCCTCGCGCTCCCAGCCGTCGGAGAAGACGACGACGACCGACCCGCGGGCCATGCCGCGCCGGCCCCAGCGGTCGAGGAAGGCACCGATGGCCTCGCCGAGGCGAGTGCCGCCCGACCAGTCGGGGACGACGCGTCCGGCGGCGGCGAGCGCCCGGTCGGGGTCGCGCTCGGTGAGCGCGCGGGTCACGTGGGTCAGGCGGGTGCCCATGGTGAAGACCTCGACGTGAGGCACCGTGCGCACGAAGACGTGGGCGAGGCGGAGGAGGCTGTCGGCATACGGGCTCATGGATCCGGAGACGTCGATGAGCAGGACGATGCGGCGCGGGCGGGTGCCGCGGCGGCGGTGGTGGATACGGCCGGGCTCGCCCATGCGGCGCAGCTGCTCGCGGAGGGTGGCGGGGCCGTCGATGGCGCCGCTGCGCCCGCGGACGTGCCGGCGGGCGCGGCGCAGCGGTGAGCGCGGGTCGAGGCTCGCGAAGATCCTTGCGGCAGCAGCACGGTCGGCCGCGCTGAGGGTCGCGACGTCGCGGTGGCGCAGCACCTCCTGCGCGCTCGCGCGGGCCTGAGCGCTCTCGGAGTCGCCGTCGCCGGCCTCACCCTCGCCGCTGTCGAGCGGCGCCTGGCTCACGGGCGGACGCTGGACGTCGACGTTGCGCCCCTTGGGCACGTCCTCGCCGCCGAACCACCGCTCGAAGAGCTCGTCGTATGCCGGGAAGTCCGCGGGCGTGGACGTCAGGGTCGCGCGGCCGGCCCAGTAGACACCCGAGCGCTCGCCCATGCCGACGGCGGCCGCGGCGACGAGGAAGGTGCGCTCGCGGTCGGCCGTGACGTTGACGCCGGCGGCGCGCAGGGCGCGGGCGAAGCCGAGGAGCAGCTCGTCGACGTCGGGCTCGGCGGGTCCGGCAGGTGGGGGCGCGGCGGTCAGGGTCATGCGGTGAGCAGCTTGTCGAGCGAGGCGCGGATCCTCTCGGAGTCCTCGCGGTACTTCAGGGCGGCGCCGAGAGTGGCGGCGGCGACCTCGGGATTCAGGCGCGTGGCGCCGACGGTCTCGAGGGCGCGGGCCCAGTCGAGGGTCTCGGCGACGCCCGGCGGCTTGATGAGCTCACCGCTCGTGCGCAGGCGCTGGACGAGGCTGACGACCTGCTCGGCGAGCGCGGCGCTGACCTCGGGCAGGCGGGTGCGCACGATCTCGAGCTCGCGGGCCAGGCCCGGGTGGTCGATCCAGTGGTAGAGGCAGCGGCGCTTGAGCGCGTCGTGCAGCTCGCGGGTGCGGTTGGAGGTGAGGATGACGATCGGCGGGGTCTTGGCAGCGATGGTGCCAAGCTCGGGGATCGTCACCTGCCAGGTGGAGAGGACCTCGAGGAGGAACGCCTCGAACTCGTCGTCGGCGCGGTCGATCTCGTCGATGAGCAGCACGCAGGGCGCCTCACGCAGAGCCTGGAGCACCGGGCGGGCGAGGAGGAAGCGCTCGTCGAAGAGCTCGGCCTCGAGCTGTTTGGGGTCGTGGTGCTCGTCGCGGCTGAGCGCCTCGACGGTGCGCAGGTGCAGGATCTGGCGCGGGAAGTCCCAGTCGTAGAGGGCCTGCGTCGCGTCGATCCCCTCGTAGCACTGGAGGCGGATGAGCTTGAGGTCGAGCGCCTGAGCGAGGCCCTCGGCGAGGGCGGTCTTGCCGGTGCCGGGCTCGCCCTCGAGCAGGATCGGCCGGTTCAGCCGGGTTGCGAGGAAGGCGATCGTCGCGAGTGCCTCGTCGGCGAGGTAGCCCGTGCCGCCCAGGGCGGTCGTGACGTCGTCGGCACTGTTGAACAGGTGATCCATCCCCTGAGCATCACTCATGAACCGGGGTTGTGGAAGCGGAGGGCCTCCTCAGCGAGACGTGTCGAGCTCTTCGCGGGTGTCGACGTCGCGGCCGGTCGCGAGATCGCCGCACTCGACGAGCTCGTGCGGGGTGGTGCGGAAGTAGTGGCGGGCACCATGGTCCCCGGTCGCCGAGGCGATGACCTGCTCCCAGTGGTCGCGCCCGATGAGCGCGGGGTGCCCGGGGACGCCGTCGTATGCCGCGCGGCGGAGCGTCGCTCGGAGCTCATGGTTGGTGGGGGCTGAGGTCTTGTGGAGCTCGACCGCGTGCTCGTCGGGGTCGGGGTGCGGCGAGTGGTCGTTGTCGACGTGACCCGGGGCGTCGAGCACGCGGGCGACGACCTCGGGCGTCAGGTCCGGCAGGTCGACGAGGGTGACGAGCACGGCGTCGACACAGCCCTCGCCCTCGTGGGTGGAGCGGGTGAGAGCCGTGAGGCCGGCGCGGAGCGAGGCGCCCATGCCCTCGTCCCAGTCCGGGCAGGGGACGACGTCCACGTCGCGCCCGAGCGCAGTGACGATCGCGGTGACCTCCTCGGCCGCGGCACCGACGACGACGGTGATCCCGGAGCACCCGCCGGCGTGCAGGAGCGAGACGGCACGCTCAACGAGCGTCGGCTCGTCCGGGTGTCGGCGAACGAGGGCCTTCGGCCCACCCATCCGTCGCCCGGCCCCCGCGGCCAGCACCAGCCCCCGCACATGCGCCGCCCGGCCGTGCACGGCAGCCGGGTGGGGCGCACCTTCCAGATCGCTCACAGTCGTGAACCTACCCGCGACGCATATGGCCTGCGCCTCAAAGCCCGCCCACGAACCCGTGTCATCCCGCCGCGAGTGCGGCCATGTCAGTCCGCCGCGTGACCTCACTCATATTGTCGGGTCGCAGTGCTCAGTTCACGCCCCACGTCACCGCGGAGCCATGCCGAAACTGGGCGGTGGTCGGCAACTGCCGGGCGCTTCACTTGGGGCGGTTGTGGCGGGAATCGGACGGGGTCGACGCCGCGTGTCGCTCTGTACCGTCGCGGCTGGCCCCGCGGATAGTGGTTGGCCGGGGGCGGGAAAGTTGCACCTCCTGACCGCGCGGTCGTCATACGGTTCCCTCATGTATCCGCCACCGTTCGGCAAAGATCTCACTGCAGAGCAGGCACGAGAACTGGATGACACCTACCTATCGTCCAACCCGTTCGAGTACTTCCGATCGCGAATTGCCTCGCTCATCGCCTGGCATGAACACAGCGCCAATTCTGCCGGGCTAGAATCCGCTGATGCTGTCGAAGGCAGCATCCGAGTCGAGTTCAACAACTTCCTGCAGCGGGCAGCCGCCGATGGCCCCTTTCGGGACGTCGATGTCCACGCGCAGGTTGCGGCCGACGCCCTTGCGATCCGTCATCACGCGGCCGAGTCGCTGCTTCGTCTCGCGGCAGCCCGCCTGGGCCCGGTCGCATCTGCGGCTGTTCCATGCCTTTGGGCGCAGGTCGCGGGTGGACCAGCTCAAATCTCCCAGGTGCTAGACCTGCTCGGTCAGGCGTCCCAAAGAGCCGACTCCGGAGATCGGCTCTTTCACGCCCTCGTGCCGCGGCACCTATGGGAGGCCACCCGCACTGACTCCAGGGCCGTCGATGCAGTGAACGTCTTCGGCGAGTGGATCACCTACGCAGCCACGCTCCTCAATCCGGGGGAGATCAACCTGCAAGCAGCCCACAACAAGGTCAAACATGGGCTCGCCGTTCACGCTCGAGGCGACATGCGGGTCACGTTCGTTGCCATGCCACCGAGTCAGGATGACACCGTCCCAGTCAGCGCCTTCACGGCTGACAACGCGATAGACATCTTCGATCAACCAGTGCTTGAGCTACTCGCTCAGGGACCGAAGGTTGATGGCCATCCGCAGGGACTCGAGCTGACGCAGCTCCGGCTCAAGCCATCGGCGCTCCTCGCCGACGCCTTCATGCTCGCGATGACCCACGGCGCCATGTTCCACGTCGCGTCGGTCCAACACTTCGAGGGGCGAGACGAACTCCGCACCGACCTTAGACCGCCCGATTATCCCGGACTCCCAAGTGGGGGACCCAGACCGGTACACATCGACGCGACCGCGCCGCTCGGGATGCGGTTCCCAATCACAACCCCGCCGGGAGGTGGCCTGGCAGAGCGGCAGGCAGGTATCGGCTACCGCACTTTCTTCCAACCGTTCAGCATTGACTACGACGGTCGAACGAAGGCCGTTGTTGTCGACGGGTGACGTAACCGCTCCACTCCTCCTCTGGCGATCACTTGTCCACTCCGACTGACTCGTTAGGTCTTGCCATTGAGCACCCGCCAGAGGACGCAGTCGTCCTGCCGATTGCGCACGTAGGCCCGGTGGTATCGGCTGAGCCAGCGCTAATCCCGGCCGTCGCTACTGAGATCGAGCAGCATAGGGAGAGACGCTCTGATATTGCCGGTCGTCCTCCCGGTCTAAAGCACTACTTGGATGCGTCATATCGGCTCCCTTCTGTTGTCAACCCGTGGCTTCGAGGTGGGTCTTCCGCGTGGTGGCAGTGCGGCGTAGCGTCGTTGATGCGGGTCCGGGAAGTGGCTGATCCGAAGCGCTGGCGAGCGGGTTAGAGCCGGCCGCGCTGGATAACTGAGACGCCCCGTAGTGCCCTCCCGGACCCGCGTCTCGTTCGACCACCTTGACCTC
>NZ_BMNZ01000015.1 GCF_014646815.1 Terrabacter tumescens | reverse complement strand
GAGAGTAGGACGCAGCCGGACAACCATTCACGACAACCCCGCCAACACCGTTGGCGGGGTTGTCGCATACCCACACCAATTCGTGCGACAACACCAAAGAGAGCGCCTGCCCTTTCACGGCAAGGCGGTCTTCGTCATGTCCCCAGGACGTCGGCGGGATGACGCACGAGCTCCTCGAGGGCGATGAGGGCTGCTCCCGTCGCGCCGGCTGCCGGGTCGTCCGGAGCGATGGCGACGCGCGGTGTCACCCAGTGCGCCGAGAGCACCCGCCGGGCGAGGACTGCCTCGACCTCTGGGCTGAGCAGCTCCCCGACCTGTGCGAGATGACCGCCGAGCACGACCGTCGGGATGTCGAGCACGTTGACGACGCCGCCCAGGGCGATCCCCAGGGCCCGACCTGCCGATCGCACCGCGTCACAAGCCTGCTCGTCCCCAGCCTCGACGCGCCCCCGCAGCTCGCCGTCGATCGCAGCCACGTCGAGCCCGGCCGCGGAGAGCATGGCCAGCCGGCCGGCATACTGCTCGAGGCAGCCGGTCGAGCCGCACCGGCACGGCGGACCGTCGGGGTCGATGCACACGTGGCCGATCTCGCCGGCCCACCCGTGCCGACCGGTCATCACCTCACCGTCGAGCACGACGGCCCCACCGATGCCCACCTCGCCGCTGAGGTAGACGAAGTCCTGGGGCTCGTTGTCACGCCCGGGCGCCGGGTGCGCGAAGGCATACGCCGCCAGGTCTGCCTCGTTGCCCACGCGCAGCTTCAGCTCCAACCCACCGAGCGCCTCCTCCAAGCCAGTGCCCGGCACCACGTCCTCCCAGCCGAGGTTGGGCGCACTGAGCAGCCGGCCGCTCCCGACGTCGACGAGACCGGGGAGCGCCAGGCCGGCACCCACCACGCGGCATCCTTCGGGCGCCTCCGCGAGCACCCGCGCGGCGAGGCTCCCCAGCCGACGCAACGCACTCGAAGGCTTCGACCCCGCGAGGTCCACGTTCACGAGCCGCTCGGCTAGCACGGTCCCCGACAGGTCGACCAGCCGTGCAGCCAGGTGGCCGACGCCGATCTGCAGGCCCAGCGCGGCGAAGTGCCCCCGTGAGGCGGTCAACGGAGTGGCCGGACGACCCGGCCGCCCCGGTCCGCCGACGACCGACTCGACCTCCTCGAGCACCCCGCCGGCGACGAGCTCGTCGACGAGGCGCGACACCGTCGAGCGGGTCAGTGAGGTGGCCGCTGCGACGTCGGCGCGCGACGGCGGCGTCTCTGCTGCCAGCACGGTGCGCGTGACGAGAGCGAGGTTCGCGTGGCGCAGGCTCGCCTGGCGCAGGTTGGCCATGCCCTTGACCCTAGCCGGTCCCGGATATAAGTTGCACGACAAAACAAACCCTTCTCGCAGGAGTCGCAATGACGCGCCAGCCCACTCTCGACGACCACTTCTCCTTCGGCCTGTGGACCGTGGGCTGGACCGGCACCGACCCGTTCGGCGGCCCCACCCGCCCGGCGCTCGACCCGTGGGAGTACTCCGACCGTCTCGCAGAGCTCGGTGCCTGGGGCATCACCTTCCACGACAACGACGTCTTCCCGTTCGACGCCGACGACGCGACTCGTGCGCGCATCTGCGGGCAGCTCAAGGACGCCACCGACCGCGCCGGCCTCACCATCGAGATGGTCACCACCAACACCTTCAGCCACCCGGTCTTCAAGGACGGCGGCCTGACCGCCAACGACCGCGGCGTGCGTCGCTTCGGGTTGCGCAAGGTGCTGCGCGCCGTCGACCTCGCCGCCGAGATGGGCGCGTCGACCTTCGTCATGTGGGGCGGTCGCGAGGGGAGCGAGTACGACGGCTCGAAGGACCTGCACGCCGCCTTCGACCGCTACAAGGAGGGGCTCGACACCGTCGCCGGCTACATCAAGGGACAGGGCTACGACCTGCGGATCGCCTTGGAGCCCAAGCCGAACGAGCCGCGCGGAGACATCCTGCTGCCGACCGTCGGACACGCGCTGGCGCTCATCGCCGAGCTCGAGCACGGCGACATCGTCGGCCTCAACCCCGAGACGGGCCACGAGCAGATGGCGGGCCTCAACTACACGCACGCCCTCGGCCAGGCGCTGTGGAGCGACAAGCTCTTCCACATCGACCTCAACGGCCAGCGTGGCATCAAGTACGACCAGGACCTCGTCTTCGGCCACGGCGACCTCACCTCGGCGTTCTTCACCGTCGACCTGCTCGAGAACGGCTTCCCGGGCGTGCCCGACGCCCCGCGCTACACCGGGCCCAAGCACTTCGACTACAAGCCGTCGCGCACCGAGCACCTCGACGGGGTCTGGGAGTCGGCGAAGGCCAACATGGCGATGTACCTCATGCTCGCCGACAAGGCTGCCGCCTTCCGCGCCGACCCGCGCACGTCCGAGGCGTGGGCGTATGCCGGCGTGCTCGACCTCGCGGAGCCCACCGTCGGCGAGGGCGAGTCGCTCGAGGACTTCCTCGCGGGCGACGACGGCTTCGACCCGGAGAAGGCGGCCGAGCGCGACTTCGGCTTCGTGCGCCTCAACCAGCTCGCGCTCGAGCACCTGATCAGCTGAGAGCTGCACACGCCGGCTGTGCGGGCTCCTACTGCGAGAGCTCGAGATCGAGGCGCACGAGGAGGTGTTCGAGAGCCTGCTCGAACTCGTCCTCGGTGTGGTCCTCGGTCAGCGCCGAGCGCAGCCGCGTCAAGGTGGGGTACTCGGCGAGACTGAGCTCCGCGTCCTGGTTGGGAAGGTCCGCGTCCCCTTCGTCGAGGGGCTCTTCCGCCGGTGACATGTCCGCACCCTGCATGGCCGACTCGAGGAGCAGGTGCCCGAGCAGGAAGCTGGTGAACGAACGGTAGGCCGCCACGGCCTGGCTGTCGTTGAAACCACGTGACCGCAGACCGTCGAGGAAGGCCTCCACGACGCGCAGGCTCCGCAGCGGCGGCCGCAGCCACGGCGCGGCCGGGTGGCGCGTGGCGATGAGCGGGAACGCGGCAGGGTGCTCCAGCGCGAGACGACGCACATCATGGGCCAGGACCTGCAGGAAGGCCTGCCAGCCGTCGATCGGTTGGAGCTGTCCGGGGCCCGGGATCTCGATCGTGTCGACGAGCGCGTCCACGACGGCCTCGAGCAGGTCCTCGCGTCCGTTGACGTAGCGGTAGAGCGACATCGCCTCGACGTCCAGACGCGCACCCAACCGCCGCATGGTCAGGGCGGCGACGCCCTCCGTGTCGATGAGGTCCACGGCGGTCGCCACGATCCGCGCCCGTGTCAGGCCCGGCCGGTCCGTGTGGTTCGCGCTCGGAACTTCTGGGCGTGGCGACGGCATGACGCTCCTCCTCAAAGGGTGTGCGGTGTGCTCCGTCCTGTCTATCGCATGCCTGCGCCGGCAGCGACGTGACCCTGCAGGAGGAGCCCGATCCGGCCGCGGGAACGGCTGTGTCCGGGAGCGGTGGGTACGGGACGCGCATTGCGGGTATGACCTCCCAGTCCGACTTACAACGTAAGGGAGCCCCGCACCATGACAGACAACCTCAACACGGCCCTGACCGACCTCTGGAGATCGGTGGCTCTCTTCGTGCCGAAGCTCGTCGCGTTCCTGGCCATCCTGATCATCGGCTGGTTCGTCGCCAAGGCGATCGGCAAGGCCGTCGACAAGATCCTCGAGCGCGTCGGCTTCGACCGTGCCGTCGAGCGCGGTGGCATCAAGAAGGCCCTCGCCAAGAGCCAGTACGACGCCTCAGCGATCGTCGGCAAGCTCGTCTACTACGCGCTGCTGCTGTTCGTCCTGCAGCTCGCCTTCGGCGTCTTCGGGCCCAACCCGATCAGCGACCTCATCACCGGCGTCATCGCGTTCCTGCCCAAGGCCGTCGTCGCGATCATCATCATCGTCATCGCCTCGGCCATAGCCGCCGCGGTCCGCGAGCTCATTTCCAACACCCTCGGCGGGCTGTCCTACGGCCGGGTCCTGGCCAACATCGCGAGCGTCTTCATCCTGGGTCTCGGCATCATCGCCGCCCTGAACCAGGTGGGTATCGCCACCACCGTCACCACCCCGGTCCTCATCGCGGTGCTGGCCACCATCGCCGGCATCCTCATCGTCGGCGTCGGCGGCGGCCTGGTGCGGCCCATGCAGTCCCGCTGGGAGGGCTACCTCGAGACCATGTCGCACGAGACGGGTCGCATCAAGGCCCAGGTCCAGCAGGCACCCGGCGTCGGCGAGCAGGCCCGCGCGGCCGCGGCCGGCTTCAACGGCAACGGACAGCACGGCAATGACGACCTCGAAGCCCGCGCCGCGGACGACTTCTACCACGACCGCCCTGCCGCGAGCTCGGCCCACGTACAGGGCAGCGAGCCGGGCGACCGCTACTGATCGTCTTCCAGAGGCGCCCCACCAGTGATCCACCACCGAAAGGGAACACCATGCTCAACAGCAATGAACTGTCCACCCTGCCCGGCACGACCGTGTACGGAAGCGATGGGGAGAAGATCGGCAAGGCCGGCCAGGCCTACGTCGATGACCAGAGCGGCGAGCCCGAGTGGGTGACCGTCAACACCGGCCTCTTCGGCACCAACGAGTCCTTCGTCCCGCTCCGCGAGGCGGAGCTGTCCGACGACGGCCTGCGCGTCGGGTTCACCAAGGACCACGTCAAGGATGCGCCCAACGTCGACCCCGACAACGGTCACCTCGACGAGTCGGAGGAGGAGCGTCTGTACAGCCACTACAACCTGACGAGCATCACCTCCGCTCCGGGCTACGACCGCGACTCCGCCGACGCGTCAGCCGCAGACACCGGTACGGTCGGCCACGACACCTCCGGCCCCACGACCGACGACGCGATGACCCGCTCTGAGGAGCAGCTGCACGTCGGCACCGAGAGCCGCGAGACGGGTCGGGCGAAGCTGCGCAAGTACGTCGTCACCGAGGAGCAGCAGGTCACCGTGCCGGTCACGCGCGAGGAGGTCACCATCGAGCGCGAGCCGATCACGGAGACCAACCGCGGCGAGGCCATGGACGGCCCGGCCATCTCCGAGGAGGAGCACGAGGTCGTGCTCCACGAGGAGCAGCCCGTTGTCGACAAGCAGGCCGTTCCCGTCGAGCGGGTGCGCCTGGGCAAGGAGCAGGTCACCGACGAGGAGACCGTCACCGAGCAGGTGCGCCAGGAGCGCATCGAGGCGGACGGTCCGGGGATCACCGACGGCACCGGCGGCACCGACCGCGTCTGACCGCAACGCCGACGTCCCGGAGACAGCCGATGTGCTGTCTCCGGGACGTCGTGCGTCCGCCGTGTTGACGTCGGTCGACGTCAGTCCACGCAGAGGCAGAAGGGGTGCCCGGCCGGGTCGAGGAAGACGCGGAACGACGTGCCGGGCTGGTGCCCGTGCCGGGTGGCTCCGAGGGCGATGACCCCGGGCTCGGCCTCGTCGAGGTCCTGGACCATGACGTCGAGGTGGATCTGCTGCGGCACGTCCTGTCCGGGCCACTGAGGCGGTGTGTAGTCCTCGACCTGCTGGAAGCAGATGCAGTTGCCCGTCTCGGTGTCGCGGATCTCGCCCCACCCGTCGGACGTCTTGACGTCCCAGCCGAGCAAGCTGCCGTAGAAGGTGGCGAGTGCCTCCGCGTCGGGGCAGTCGATGACGAAGCTGGGGTAGCGAGCGATGGCCATGCGCCGACGGTAGGGCGCCTCCCGGACGATCCGCGTCCGCAGTGCGCCAGTAGTGCCAAGAGCGTGCCCAGCGAGTTCCGAGACCTACCGACGCCGGTGCAGGATGACCTCGGACTCGACGGGGACGAAGCCGAGCTCGGCGTTGATGGCGCGCATCCACACGTTCGCGTCGTCGCTGCTCGTGCGCACCCGGAGCGCGCGCCCGTGCTCGCGGGTGGCCCGGAGCGAGGAGACCTTGACGGCCCGGCCGAGTCGGTGGCCGCGGTGCTCGGCGAGCACCAGCGTCCCCTCGATCTGGGCCGGACGGGCGGGGTCCGGCGCGACGACGAGCCCGGTCCACGCCACGACGGCGCCGTCCGCGTCCACGGCGACCGACTCGATCGTGGCGCGCCCCTGCTCCTGCCGGAGCGCGATCTCGGTGGCGTACTCCTCCACGCTGACGGGCGTGGGCTGCCAGTCGAGCTCGCCGTTGGGAGCCTCCGCGTCGACGAGCCCCTTGAGCACGCCGACGTCCGCGCGCAGGTGGGCAGGGACGCCGTCGACGTGCGTCGAGATCGCGTATGCCGTGTGGTGGCCGGCCGTGTCGTCGGCCAGCTCCGCGCGCGCCAGGTCGAGCTCGACGACGGTCTCGGTCGTGGCGACGGTGTAGCCGAGACTCCGGGCGAAGCCGTGCACGAGCTCGTCGACGGCTGCCGTCGTGGGGCGGTAGGCGCTGGCGACGAAACGGCTCACGTCGGGGAGGGCGCTGTCCTCGACGGCGCGGGCCAGACGCATACCCAAGCCTTTTCGTCCTGCGCGCGGGTGGACGGCGACGTCGACCCAGCACGTGTCGGGGGTGTCGTGCGCCGTCTGGGCCGAGGCGACGCCGACGAGGTCGGCGCCGTCGAAGGCCCCGACGAGGACGCGGTGCCAGCCGTCGTCGGCGCGCCAGGCCGTGAGCCGAGCGGCCTCGCCCATGGGCACCCACCCGGGACGGACGTGGCTCGTCGCTGCCGACTCGACGGCATACGCGGCGGCGAGCTCGGCGTCGTCACCGAGGTCGAGCGGACGGACGGTGAGGGCGGAACTCATGCGGCTCACTGTCGCAGCACGTCGCTACCCTCGAAGGATGGCGCACCGCATCTTCACGACGTCGTTCGCGTCGGTCTACCCCGCCTACGTCAACAAGCTCGAGCGCAAGGGGCGCAGCCGGGCCGAGCTCGACGAGGTCATCGAGTGGCTGACCGGCTACGACGACAAGGCGCTCGGCCGGCACCTGATGGACGGCACGACCTTCGAGGACTTCTTCGCCCAGGCGCACCTCAACCCGAACGTCTCCGCGATCACGGGCACCGTGTGCGGGGTGCGTGTCGAGGACGTGGAGGACCCGCTCATGCAGAAGATCCGCTACCTCGACAAGCTCGTCGACGAGCTGGCCAAGGGCAAGGCGATGGACAAGGTCCTGCGCGCCTGAGGGATCCGCGAACGCGTGGCGGGTGTCGGCGCGCGCTCCTAGGGTGGCGGCATGGCAACCGTGAGGCAGGTCCAGGTCACGTTCGACTGTGCGCAGCCCGAGCGCGTCGCCCGCTTCTGGTGCGAGGTGCTGGGCTACGTCGTGCCGCCGCCCCCGCCCGGTTTCGCGTCGTGGGAGGAGTTCGACCACACGCTGCCGGAGCAGGACCAGGGCTCGGCCTACGCGATCGTCGACCCCTCGGGCGTCGGGCCGCGGCTGTTCTTCCAGCGCGTGCCGGAGGGCAAGGTCGTCAAGAACCGCGTGCACCTCGACGTGCGGGTGGGCACCGGCCTCAGGGGGGACGAGCGCGTCGCCGCCCTCGAGGCGGAGTGCGCGCGGCTGCTCGAGCTCGGCGGCACTCGCGTGCGGCTGATGCTCGCCGACGAGCTCAACGAGTCGTGCCTCGTCATGCAGGACGTCGAGGGCAACGAGTTCTGCCTCGACTGACCTGCGGGACTGAGTCGTAGCCGGCTATCTCTGTCGTAGCGCCGTGTCGACCGCGAGCGCAGCTGCTACGACGAGCGAGCGCAGGGGCTCCTCGAGTTGGCGGTGTATCTCGACGACGTAGTGGTCGGCTTTGGTGAACATCTCCTTGGCCAGCCCCGCGCTGGTCCGCGAGATCCGGCCGATCTCGTTGCCCTTGCTGTCCTTGATTCCGAAGTCGCTCTGGATGCTGTTCTCGCCCTGGATCGTCCCAACGGTCCGGCCCTCGGACACCAAGCCAAAGCGCACTTGGCCGAAACTGAACTTCCGTGAGATCTCCCCGACCTGGACGCCCTCGGCGTCCCTCACGAGCATCGTGGAGGTGAGGACCCGGGTGGGTTGGGTCAGGGCCAGGACGACCCCACCGGCTGTATCGAGAATCTGCAGCCGGCGCGTTCGGTTAGGTGCTGCCGTCGCCTTCTTCAACAGGCTCTGACCTACTTCCCGGACCGACCCGAGCTCTCGTCCGTGCTGGTCGTAGATCGCATACTGCGCGTTGACCTCCAGGAGCTTGCCCTTCTGGTTCACCACCAGGACGGGCGCGGTCAGGAGGGTCGTCTGAGCGGAGCCGGCGGATTCGGTGACTCCGACACCGCGGACCTGGCGCTGGACCTTCTTGCTGCCCGTACGGTCTACGCTCGTCGCCGCCGACGCGGCCAGCGGAGGATCGGTGGCTTGGACTCCGCCGGTGGCGACGTGCTCAGTCCAGAGGCTTCCGTCCCAGTACCGCATCTCGTGCCGACCCGAGGGGTCCGGGTACCAGTCGGGTGCCGCCTGCACAGTCATGCGCGGAGGCTAACAGCGGGCCCGCTCCGTTACGCCGAACGAAAGGCTGCGGTGGTCAGTGTCGGCTGATGGTCGCTGCGTTGCCCGGACGGTTGACGTAGTCGACCGTCAGGGCGGGTGAGTCCGTGCCGTCGACGGTGAAGGGGCGGCTCATGCTCGCCGACGAGTTCAACGAGTCGTGCCTCGTCATGCAGGACGTCGAGGGCAACGAGTTCTGCCTCGACTGACTCACTGACTCACTGGACTGAGTCGCGGCCCGAACCCGGTGTGCCTGTGTTGGTGCAGCCGGTGGCTCAGGCGCCGTGCGCCTTCAGCGCTGCGCCCACGAGCTCGAGGGCATCGAAGACGTCGGCCTCCCAGGAGTCCCCGAGCAGGAGCATCGACTCCCCGCCCATGAAGGCGAGGCCGACGAGCGCCGCGATGCTGCGCGGGGAGAAGGGGCCGAGGTCCCCGAGCTCGTCCGCCGCCTCGCGCACGACCCGCTCGAGCAGGTCAAACCACCCGCGGAGCAGGCCACTCACCTCGGTGCCGATCGCCGTGTCGGTCCAGCCGGCGGCGATCATCTCCTGCAGCATGCGCACGTAGCCGGACGCGAGGTCGTCCCTGAGGAAGGCGCAGGCCTGCTCGTAGCGCCGCCACAGCGGCTCCTCGGCCCCGTACATCGTCTCCTGGCGCTGCAGCAGCTGCTCGTTCTGCTGGGCGAGCAGGGCGAGGAGCAGGCCCTGCCGGCCGCCGAAGTGGTAGTGGATCTGGCTCAGCGGCGCGCCCGCGCGGTCCGCGACGCGTCGCGTCGAGAGGTTCGCGTGCCCGTCGCTCAGGAGGCACTCGCGGGCCGCCTCGAGGAGTCGTTCGCGGGTCTCTGCTGCCATCTGCTCTCCACTCCGAAATCTCTTGTCGGTCGGTCGACCGAATGCTACCTTGGACGATATTCGGTCGATCGACCGAATGAAAGTATTCGAACGGAGGACGCCATGCCGCTCATCGAGGTCAACGTCATCAAGGACGTGTTCACCCCTGAGCAGAAGCGCGAGATCATCACCCGGCTCACCGACGCCATGGTCGAGGTCGAGGGGGAGAACATGCGGCCCGTCACCTGGTGCGTCGTGCGCGAAGTGGCCAGCGGCGACTGGGGCATCGCCGGCAACGCGCTGACGACCGAGGACGTCCGGGCGCTCGCCGCCGGCGAGCCAGCCACGGTCTGACACCGTCAGGCACGGTCTGGAGCGGGCTGGGGCGTTCGCGCGATGACGGACCCGTCGGGCGGGACACTGCGATGGTGAGCACGACCTGGACCAGGGCGCGCCGCCGCCCGCGGCAGGTGCTCTTCCTGTCCTCGCCCATCGGCCTCGGCCACGCCCGGCGGGACCTGGCCATCGCGCAGCGGCTCAGGCACCTGCACCCGGACCTGCGCATCGACTGGCTCGCCCAGCACCCCGTGACCAGGGTGCTGGGCGACGCCGGCGAGCGCGTGCACCCGGCCTCCGCGTGGCTCGCCAGCGAGTCGGCCCACATCGAGTCCGAGTCCGGGGAGCACGACCTCCGGGTCTTCCAGGCGATCCGCGACATGGACGAGATCGCCGTCAACAACTTCATGGTCTTCCACGACGTCGTCGAGCAGACGCCCTACGACCTCGTCATCGGTGACGAGGCGTGGGAGGTGGACTACTTCCTGCACGAGAACCCCGAGCTGAAGCGCTTCTCCTTCGCGTGGCTCACCGACTTCGTCGGCTGGCTGCCGATGCCCGACCTCGGTGACCGCGAGGCCCTCCTGACGGCGGACTACAACGCCGAGATGCTCGAGCAGCGGGCGCGTCACCGGCGCATCCGCGACCGTCAGGTCTTCGTGGGCAACCCCGCGGACATCGTCGACGAGTCGTTCGGACCGGGACTGCCGAACATCCGCGAGTGGACGGTCGCCCACTACGAGTTCGCCGGCTACGTCACGGGATTCGAGCCGCCGTCCGCCGAGGAGGTGGCACGGTCGCGGCGCGAGCTGGGCTACGGGACGGATGTCGTGCTGTGCATCGTCGCGGTCGGTGGGTCCGGGGTCGGCGAGCCGCTGCTGCGGCGCGTGCTCGACGCTGTGCCTCCGGCTCGGGCGCGCCTGCCGGAGCTGAGGTTCCTCGTGGTCACCGGCCCGCGGATCGACCCCACGTCGCTACCGTCGGTCGACGGCGTCGAACTGCGCGGCTACGTCGCCGACCTCTACCTGCGGATGGCGGCCGCCGACGTGGCCGTGGTCCAGGGCGGTCTGACGACGACGATGGAGCTCGCGGCGGCCCGGGTGCCGTTCCTCTACGTGCCGCTGCGTCACCACTTCGAGCAGAGCGTGCACGTCCACCACCGGCTCCAGAACTACCGGGCCGGGCGGCGCGTGGACTACGACGACGCCCGCGACCCGGAGTGGCTGGCCGAGGCGATCGTCAAGCAGGTCGGCAGCGAGGTGGCCTCGCTCCCGGTCGAGTCAGGCGGCGCCGAGCGCGCCGCCGCGATGCTGCAGGAGCTGCTGTGAACGACGCCGATGAGGTCCGCGCGACCGCACTGGACTACTTCGAGGGCTGGTACGACGCGGACCTCGCACGCGTCGACTCGGCCCTGCACCCCCGGCTGGTCAAGCGTTCGGTCGACCAGGTCGGCGGCCGCGACACGGGAGCCACGACGAAGGAGAGGATGCTCGAGCTCGTCCGTGCAGGGGCCGGGCTCGAGGACCGGACGGACGACCCGATCGAGATCACCGTCGTGGACGTCCACCGGGACATCGCCTCCGCCGTCGTGCGGTCGGCGCAGTACCGGGAGTACCTCCACCTGCTCCGGACGCCGGACGGATGGCAGGTCGTCAACGCTTTCTGGCAGCTGACGGACCCGGACGACGAGGTGGGGAAGTGAGGGTCCTGCGCGCCGACACGGTGGGGTCGGTCCGCAGCGAGGGCGTGACCATCGACTACGAGGTCTCCGGCGACGCAGCGCCGACGATCTTGCTCCTGCCGACCTGGACGATCGTGCACCGGCGGCTCTGGAAGGCGCAGGTCCCCTACCTGTCCCGGCACTTCCGGGTCGTCTGCTTCGACGGGCCCGGCAACGGCCGCTCCGACCGCCCGCTCGACCACACGGCATACGACCACGACGTCCAGGTGCGCCACGCGCTCGCGGTGCTCGACGCGACGGGCACCGACCGTGCGGTCGTCGTCGGGCTCTCCCAGGCGTGCGCGTGGGCGCTGCAGCTCGCCGCCGAGGCGGGCGACCGCGTGCTGGGCGCCGTCCACATCTGCCCGTCGCTCGACATCTGCGACGGTCATCCGGCGCGGGTCGCGGCCGGCTCGTCAGCGGGACTGCCGCCGTCGCGCGTGCCGTTCGTGCAGCGGGACCCGATCGAGCACTGGGCGAAGTTCGACCCGGCGTACTGGGCGGGGCACCACGAGGACTTCCTCTGGTTCTTCTTCGGCATGTGCTTCCCCGAGCCGCACTCGACCAAGCAGATCGAGGACTGCGTGGGGTGGGGGCTCGACACGACTCCGGAGGTGCTCGCCGCCGAGGCGGGTGGCACGCGCCCGGATAGGCGCGCCATCGAGGAGTGGTGCGCCGCCGTCACGAGCCCCGTGCTCGCCATCCACGGCACGCACGACCTGGTCAGCCCGCCCTCGCGCGGGCGCCGGCTCGCGGAGCTGACCGGAGGGCGGTTCGTCGCTCTCGAGGGCTCGGGGCACATCCCGCTGGCCCGCGACCCGGTCAAGGTCAACCTGCTGATCCGCGACTTCGCGATGCAGCTCGGAGCGGCGTCGTAGAGAGGCCGCGCGGAAGACGTCGCTGGAGAGAAGGGGCGCGGGATGGCGCTGGCTGCTACCGTCGTTCCCAGCTGCCGGCAAGACCACGCGTTCGTCGTGGTCGTCGGCAACCTGAGGCCTTCACACGGAAGGCTTCACTGAAGCAGAAGAGGCAACACCAGTGGCAACAGGCACCGTGAAGTGGTTCAACAGCGAAAAGGGCTTCGGCTTCATTGAGCAGGACGGCGGCGGCGCCGATGTCTTCGTTCACTACTCGGCCATCGAGAGCGGCGGCTACCGCGAGCTCCAGGAGGGCCAGAAGGTCGAGTTCGACGTCACGCAGGGTCCCAAGGGCCCGCAGGCGGAGAAGGTCAAGGGCATCTGACCCACGACAGTCTTTGGGGACTCCGTCCCTGACCATCCCCCGACCGTCTGGTCGGGGGATGGTTTTTTTTGTATGCCGTGTGGCCGCATCCCGTCCGTAGCTGCGCCCCCCGGCGCCGCTGCAGACGCAGGCGGTGCGACGCCGTATCGTCCGTCCTGAGGAGGTACGGGTGAGGAGTCGCTCCGCGAGCACGGGCGCAGACCATCGGTTCGCCTGCGTGAGCCGGGTGCCGCTCTTCGCCGGCCTGTCCGTCGATGACCGGCACCGGATCGCCGAGGTCGCGGTGACCCATCGCTACGCCCGGGGTGAGCAGGTGCACCGGCCCGGCGAGGAGTCGGGGCTGCGGATCGTGCACGGCGGCAGGGTGAAGGTCTATCGCGCCAACGAGGCCGGGGTCGAGCAGCTGCTGCGCATCCTGCGCCCCGGCGACTTCCTCGGCGAGACCACCCTGTTGACCGGGCGGCCGGTCGACTCCTGGGCGGTGGCCCTCGAGGCGGCCGAGGTCTGCGTGGTCGGGGGCAGCGAGATCTCCCGGTTGTTGCGCGAACGTCCGGAGGTGGCGACGCGGATGCTGTCGGCGATGTCGGCGCGCCTCGAGGCAGCCGAGCAGCAGCTCTCCACCGTGACCGGCGCGTCCGTGGGCGCTCGGCTGGCCAGCCAGCTGCTCGAGCTGGCCGACGAGGCCGGAGCGACCACGTTCCGCCTGCCCTCGACGAAGAAGGACCTCGCCTCCTACCTCGCGACGACGCCGGAGACGCTGAGTCGCCGGCTCGCGGACCTGCAGGACTCCGGGGTGGTGCGGCTCGGACCGCGTGGCCTGGTCGAGGTCCGTGACCTCCAGCGGCTGCGGGCTGCGGCCCGGGCCTGAGACGATCGCCGGCGCTGCAGGCTCGGGCTCAGTGGTGGTGGTGCTCGTGGTGGTGGTGCTCGTGGTGGTGGTCGGCCTGCTCGCCGACCTGGTGGGCGTGTGCACCCATGACGGTGGTGAGTGAGACCTGTGGGGCAGCGAGCAGCAGCGGCAGGATCAGGTCGTTCTCCTTGCCCTGGTGGCTGTCGAACGCCTCGAAGACCGCGCGACCGTAGGCGGCTGCAGCCGCGCCCTCGCTCGAGCGGAAGAGGGCGACCAGCCGCTTGATGAGCTCGTGCTCGCGCACCATCGCCTCGATGAGGAGCCGGCCCCCGGCGAGCGTGCTCGCTGCGCGGTAGGTGGTCACCTCCTCCTCGTCGGCGTGCGGCACGAGGACGGCCTCTAACCACTCCCCGAGGCTCGCGCGGGCGGCGGCCTGGTCGGAGGCCGGGGCGTCGCGCAGCGCCGTGGTGAGACGGTCGAGGTCGGCCACCATCGCGGCGTGGTGCTCACGGACCTGCTGGGCGATCTCGGCGTCCGATCCGTGGTGTGCGTCTGTGTCGTGCAGGTGCTGCGGGGGGTCGACGGCTGGTGCGCTGTGGACGGTCATGGCGTTCTCTCCTCTGCTGTGGCCGGGGAGATTCCTTCTCCCTGCCGTTGGCCTCATTCCACGCCGACCGGACGGTGGGCGCCTTGACCTGCGTCAAGGAACGGGCGCGGTCAGGCTGCGACCTGGGCCTCTGCCTGGCTCTTCAGGTGCTCGAGGATGCCCTCGAGGAACGACTCGTGCTCGCGCACCATCACCCCTTCGATCGGGCGTGCCACCACGGCCACCTTCACGACCCACTCACCCACGGCCGTCACGGTCGTGTCGCCGTCGGCCTCGGAGAACGTGAAGGTCCACGTCGGCTTCTCCGCGAAGAAGTGCACCTGAGCGACGATCCGCTCCTGCGGCACGACCTCGGTGTACTCCAGCCCGCCTTCGATGTGGAAGCCGAGCAGGTGCGAGTAGAGCCGTGCCGAGGTGCCGACGCCCCCGGGCTTGATGTCCACGGCGGCCAGGGCCACGTCCTCCGCGTTCCACAGCCTGCCGATGTCCAGGGCGATGTCGAACACCGTCGAGACGGGGGCGTGGATCGTGATGCTTCGTGTCAACGTTGCCATCTGCATTCACCTCCTTCCCACTCTCGACGCTAGGCCGGCCGGGGTGGGTGCGCGCCAGAGGCGATGGTCCTCCTCGTCGCCAAGGGCGGGGAGGGGCTGCGACCTGATTGGTCGGACGTCGGTGCCTCGCCGTGTATCACGATCTCCACGCATCCCTCCGAATGGGACACCACCCTCACGTTCGAAGGAGAGCGACATGACCGCCGACACCACTCGAACAGCCCCGATCGACGCCTCGTGGGTCATCCTCCGCGAGGACAGCGGGGAGCAGTTCACCCTCCGGCCGGGCGCGTCCGTCGCCCTGGGCCGGGACCCCCAGAACGACGTCGTCATCGACGACTCCTCGGTCAGTCGCGTGCACGCGACCTTCAGCGTGACCGGCCATGGGGTCCTCGTCCGGGACACCGGCTCGACCAACGGCACGAGCGTCGAGGGGCGCCCCGTCATCGGCACGTCGGTGCTGGTGGCGGAGGGCGCCGCGGTCATGGTGGGCGGGGTGCCGCTGCGCCTGGCTCCCGCCGCGGCGTTGCAGGGCCCGCGTCCGTCGGCGTCCTCCGCGGCGGTGACCGAGGCGGCTGGCGCGACGGACGACGCCTCGGGTCGGGATCGCGGTCGGCGGAAGGTCCCGTGGTTCGCCATCGTCGGGGGTGGAACCGCCGTGGTGGGGGCTGTCGTGGGCGTGCTCACCTACCTGCAGTCGCGGCCATCACCGCTCGCGGAGTATCGCGACCAGGTCGCCACCGTGTGCCAGGCGGGCGCCGCGCGTCAGGTCAAGATCGACGCAGCCATCACCCCGAGCGGCTACGACCGGCGCCTCTTCACCGACCTGGTGGCACAGGCTCCTGCCACCGACGAGGTCCTGCTGCACGAACTGACCGATCTGCGTCCACCGGACGAGATCGCCTCGAAGCACGAGGAGGCGATCGGGCTGGTCAAGCGGATCATCGCCGCTGACCGGGAGTATGCCGCGTCGCTGGCCGTGCTTCCCGACAGCGACTTCAGGCGGCACTACCCCGACCTGCCCGGCGACCCGACGGCATGGAACACGGTGCGGCGCGAGGCAGGTGGAGCGCTCGTGGCCCTGAGTGGCGGCAAGTGCGCCGACGTCAAGGGCTAGGTCGATCTCGTCGCCCGCCACCGGCGCACGACGTGATCCTCGTCAGGGCTGCTCGTTCGATGCCGGCTGCCGAGGCGGCACCAGGGAATGCCGGTGCCACCACCACCAAGCCGCCCGCGCGAAGATCGAGACCGTCGAACCGTCGGCCCGTGCGGCGGTGAGGAAGCGGGGCCGTACCTCGTCGAAGGACGGGCGGGAAACCGACCCCGCCAGCGTGCGGATGAGACCGGAGCCGGCCATCTGCGGCGAGCACACGAGCTCCGCGCGAGCGACGGCCTTCGTCAGGTCGCCGCCGGAGGTGCCCGGGCTTGCGTGCTCGTCGTCCGCCGCCTCGAGCAGCTTCGCCAGTGCGTCACGCCGCTCCTCGATGAGCTTCTCGGTGATGCGCTGGTATCCACCGACCAGCCACCCGACGACCAGACCGGCGACACCCACGATGACGGTCCAGCCCTGACTCGTCATGCTGCTCCCCTCAGCTCGGACCACCCTGACCTCTCACGTCATTGTGCTCCGCCCCAACCTGCCCATGGGCGCGTTCCCGTCTGGTGCTGAGCCCCGTGCCCGTCGCCGATGCGGCATGCTCGACGCATGGGCGACCCCGCTGACTGGTTGCTGACCCGGGCCGAGCGTGGCAACCCGCTGACCCGGATCGATGCGCTCCACGGTGACCGGGCCTGGTCCGAGGGCAACCTCGTGCGTCCTCTCATCCACGGCGCGACGTACTTCCGTGCGCTGCGCGATGCGCTGGAGGCGACGGAGTCGGGTGACCTCGTGATGTTCACCGACTGGCAGGGCGACGCCGACGAACGGCTGACGGGCGAGCCGGGCAGCGAGGTCGTCGAGGTCCTGTCCCGCGCCGACCAGCGGGGCGTCGCCGTCTACGGGCTGGTGTGGCGCTCGCACCTGGACCGGACCGGCTTCTTCGCCACCGAGAACCGACACCTGGGGGAGCAGCTGGAGAGCCGCGGCGCCAAGGTGCTGCTCGACATGCGGGTGCGTCCCGGCGGCTCGCACCACCAGAAGTTCGTCGTCATCCGCCACCGCGACGACCCGACCCGCGACGTGGCCTTCGTCGGCGGCATCGACCTCGCGCACAACCGCCGGGACGACGCGTCGCACCACGGTGACCCGCAGGCGCAGCGCCTCACCGACGAGTACGGCGCGCACCCGCCGTGGCACGACGTGCAGGCCGAGATCCGGGGGCCTGCGGTCCACGACGTGGAGACCGTGTTCCGCGAGAGGTGGGAGGACCCGGCCCCGTTGTCGCGGGCGCCGTGGCGACGGGCGGCCGACAAGGTCCGCGGCCTGGCCGCCTCGCCGGCGCCGTTGCCCGCGCAGTGGCCGCCCCCGCCGCCTGCCGGCAGCCACACCGTGCAGCTGCTCCGGACCTATCCCGACCTCAGGCACGGCCGGGACTACCCGTTCGCCCGGGGCGGTGAGCGCAGCGTGGCCCGCGGCTACGCCAAGGCGGTGGCGCAGGCGCAGCGTCTCGTCTACGTCGAGGACCAGTACTTCTGGGGCCACGACGTCGGCCGGGTCTTCGAGGAGCAGCTACGGGCGCAGCCCGGACTGCACCTCGTCGTCGTCATCCCGCTCGTGCCCGACCTCGACGGGGTCAACCGCGTGCCGCAGCTGCTCGGTCGTGACCGCTCCATCGCCCGGCTCAAGGCGGTCGCCCCGGGGAGGGTGGCGGCATACGGGATCGAGAACCGCGCCGGCGTGCCCGTCTACGTCCATGCCAAGGTCTGCGTCATCGACGACACGTGGGCCGGCATCGGCTCGGACAACTTCAGCCGCCGCTCGTGGACGCACGACTCGGAGCTGTCGGCCGTCGTGCTCGACGAGGGCTACGCGCGCGACCTGCGGCTCACGCTCGCGGCCGAGCACCTCGACCGGCTGGAGGAGGTGGGCGAGCACGGTCTCGAGGCTGCGATGGACGACTGCCTCGACCCAGCAGGGATGTTCGAGGTCTATGCCGCGGTCGCGGACGACCTCGAGGCCTGGCATGCGGGCGGCCAGCGTGGTCAGCGCCCGCCGGGACGGCTGCGCCGGCTGGCGATGCCGCAGCTCACGGACCGTCAGCGGGCCTGGGCGGCGCTCCCGCTCGACCTCGTCCACGACCCGGACGGGCGACCCAAGGCGCTGCGCCAGTCCGACCGCTACTGAGGCCGGCCGCCGCTGCGGTCAGGCGTGGCCGCTGAGCTGACCGAGCCGGTCGGCGAGGGCGTCGACCATGGCGCCGGCGCGCTTCTCGGGGAAGGCGGACTTGCGGTCACCGCCGGCGCTGGAGACCGGAAGCACGTCGACCGAGAGCTTGGCGCCGCCGGCGAGGGCGCGCAGGGCGTCGACCTTGTCGCCGAAGGGCGTGCCGCTGCCGGGCGAGTAGTAGCGCACGGCCTCGTCGACGCCGTCGGGGTAGAGGTCGGTCTTCGTCACGGCGATGATGAGCCAGATCGGCTTGTGGCGGCGCACGGCCAGCGAGGCGATGCGGTGCGAGGTGATGGTCCAGTCCTCGAGCTCGGCGGCGAGCTGCTCCTCGCGGGTGGCCGTGGCGACTCCGGACGTGCCGCCGGCGCGGCGCGGGGTGGCGTGGCCGTTGGCGACGACGTGGATGAGCCCGTCGACCGGCTCGTCGTGGAAGACCTCGTCGAGGGCGGCGAGGCGGGTGGCGGCGTTGTCGCCCGGAACGACGAGGAAGCGGAAGCCGTGCAGCTTGGCGCCCTTGCGGGTGCGGCGCTCCATGACGGCCGACCCGACCTCGGCGACGGCGTCGTCGGTGGAGCGGCGCGTCAGCCGGTCGACGAGCTGGCTCTTGCCGACGCCGGTCATGCCGGTGACGGCGACCATCGGGTAGCGCTCGCGCAGGAGCCGGCTCAGGCGCTCCGGTGCCGAGGCGAGGGCGGTCAGCAGACCGGTGGCGACGGTCGCTCCCAATGCGGTGCGACTCGACGTCGGCAGGATCGTCCTGATCCGGGATGAAGTCTGAGACACGGTGCCTCCTCGGCGTGCTGGTCTGGGGCCAGTTGACCCTAGAGCCTACGTTCCGTACCCATGCCGGCGGTGCCCCGCACCCTTCCGGCAACGCGCAACACCCCGTCCTGGCGAGAGGACAGGGTGCTGCGTCTCCGACTCTAGTCCGCTGCAGGCGGCGACGGTGACGCGGCGACGGCGAGGGCGTCGGCGGGGGCTGGGGGGCGGCGCCCGCGCAGGGCACGGCCGATGGACGACCCGACGAGCAGGCCGAGCGAGATCGCGATGGCCACGCCGAGCAGGCCGAGGGCGACGTCGGTGGCCGACTCGCGGCCCGCGGCCAGCTCGGTGACGCCGACGAGGCCGAGGCTGCCCGGCACGAGCAGCCAGAACGCGGGGAGGAAGAGCACGAGCCGGGGCAGCTGGGGCCGCCTCAGCTCGACGATGCTCGCGCCGAGGCTGGCGGCGATGGCGCCGAGGAAGCCGCCGAGGGCGATCGTGCCGAGCTCCTGCCCGGCGAGCTGCGCGCCGAAGGCGAGGCTCAGCACGAGCAGGACCCAGCCCTGCATGCGCAGCGGGACGCCCTCCATGAGGCAGATGCTCGCGCCGATGAGCACGAGGCCGACGGGGGCGCCGGCCCAGCCGATGTCGTCGACGCGGAGGTTGACGAGCGTCGAGGTGGGGATGCGGAGCAGGGCGGTGGCCATGAGCAGGCCGAGGGCGAAGAGGCCCAGCTGCGCGAGGCCGTAGGTCAGTCGCGCCGACCCCGCCTGCATGTGCCCGGCCGCGAGCTCGGACATGCCGTTGACGACGAGCGCTCCGGGGAGCAGGACCGCGAGCGGTGGCAGGACGGTGCGCAGCGGCCCCTCGAGCAGCCCCGCGTTGGCGGCGCCGAAGATGAGCAGCGACACGGCGAACGCGGCGAGGGTGGGCAGCAGCGCCTTGACGACCTCGTAGCGCTCGGCGAGCTGGACGAGCACGAGGACGATGAGCGCGCCGACGCCGGCCGCGGCGACGTTGGCCCAGCCGGGCTGGAGGATGAGCGCGATGCCGACGGCGAGCACGGGCCAGGCCAGGGCGACGAGCCACGCCGGCTGCTGGACGGGACGCCTGGCCGTGGCGGCGAGCTCCCCGCGGGCCTCGGCGATCGTCAGCTCGCCCTGGACGAGCTGGTGCCGGATGAGGCGGACGCTCGCGGACTGGTGCAGGCGCAGGCCTGCGGGCGCTCCGCGGTAGGTGGACGCGCCGCCAGAGGTGAGGGTCACCATGAGGCCGGTGGGACCGACGGCGGTCTGGACGTCGGGGTAGCCGAGGCGGGCGCTCACCTCGGCGAGCTCCTCCTCGATCTCCTGCACCGGCTGCCCGGTGGCGATCATCGCCGTGCCGAGCTCGGCCAGCAGGGCGCGGACCTCGGTCTGCCGGTCCGCGTCGTCCTGCATGGTCGTCATCATGTCAGCGCACTGGACCCGCTCGGAAAAAAAGTTCGCGCGAGGTGCATCCCTACTCGCCCGACGTGCGGAAGAAGGGCTGATGGGTGACACGCACCCACCAACCAGAAAGGGATGTCTCATGAAGCGCATTCTCGCCACGGGGTCCATCGCCGTTCTCGCCCTGGTCGGCTTCGCCGGCAGCGCCTCCGCAGCACCGGCCGACTCGGCCTGCTTCGGCCAGGTGCACAAGACGGTGAACAGCGGCGGCGTCCCCGGATTCGAGAACGTGGGGCAGCTCGTTCAGGCCGTCGGCGGGGGCCAGGCCAAGAACGCAGTCGCGAAGTCTCTCTGCTGAGAGGCCGGCTCCTCACCAAGTGATCGTCGGCGGTGGCTCGGGCCCTCGGACCCGGGCCGCCGCTTCGCGTGGACTCAGCCGGAGAGCTGGTCCCAGAACCGGCGGACGAGGGTGGCCAGCATTTCGGGCTGCTCCAGCGGGACCAGCGTGCGAGCCCGCTGCACCGTCACGGCAGAGGCGTCGGAAGCGAGCGACGCGGCATACTCCGAGTCCTGCGGGCTCCAGTCGCCGCGGTCGTCGGACGCGACGAAGAGGCTCGGCACGCCCAGCTGCGCCAGCTCGCCGGTGACGTCGACGCGGTTGAGGATGAACGACTGCACGGCGAGGGCCATGCTGCGGCGGGTCGGGCGTGCCAGGGACGCCTCCACCACCTGACGCAGGGGCTCGCTGGCGCGGGAGGCGTCGGTGAGCATGGCCGTCAGGATCGCCGTGCGCACGGGTCCCACCGGTCCAGCCGTCCGGAGGATCGGAAGGAGAAGGGTGATCTGCCTGCGCAGCGCGGCGTCGATGGGCTGGGCCGGCGAGCTGACGGCGACGAGGCTTCGGAGCACTCCGGCTCGCGCGGCGAGCTTGAATCCGACGTGGCCCCCGAAGGCGTTGCCCACCCAGTCGACCGGCCCGTCGACCTCCAGACCGGTGAGCAGGTCCGTGGCGGCATCCGCCGCCGCACTGATGTCGCTGGCCCCGCGCAGCGGCTCGCTGAGTCCCAGGCCGGGTGGGTCGACCAGCGCATAGCGGCGACCCGACGGCAGGAGCGGCACCATCGAGTCCCACGTGTGGCTGTCGACGAACATCGAGGACCACAGGACGGTCGTCGGGCCGTCGCCGACGAGGCGGACGTGAAGCCTGCCGAGGCGGGTGGGAACGAGGGAGGTCGTCTCGGTCAGCGTGCCGTTGCTACCGGGGTGGATGGGGTTGGTGGGCGGATGATCCATGGTTGCTCCTCGAGCGTTTGATGTTGGTGTGACTCACATGAATATATTGAGGTTAGCATGGGTCGCATGAAAGATGGGAGCGCTCGGGAGTACCGGATGACGGCTCGGGCGCAGGCCGCGGAGCGGACGGGCGAGCGCATCATCGATGCGATGCTCGGGCTCTACGCCGACGTCCCCTATGACCAGATCCGCCTCGACGACGTCGCCTCCGGGGCCGAGGTGACGGTCCAGACCGTTATCCGGCGGTTCGGGACGAAGCACGGCCTGCTGGCCGCCACCGTCGAACGCGAGCTCGCGGCGCTCGCCGCCGACCGCGCAGCGGCCGTGGGGGAGAGCCCCGAAGAGACGGTGAGCTCGCTCGTCCGCTACTACGAGAACCACGGCGCCCTGATCCTCAAGCTCTACGCCGAGGCGGGGCAGGCGCCCGGAGTGCCGGAGCTGGCCGCCCGCAGCCGGAGCTACCACGTGGAGTGGTGCAAGACGGCCTTCGGCACGCACCTGGCGAGCGGGCAGGACCGGACCACCCGCGGGCGTCGCCTGGCCCAGGTCGTCGCGATCTGCGACGCCACGACGTGGCGAATCCTCCGGTTCGACGGCGGACTCTCGGCCAGGCAGGCCGAGACGGCGATCCTCGAGATGCTGCTGCCGGTGCTGGGTCGGGAGTGAACGGGTAGGCCGTGCGGCGGCTGCCGGGAGTCGGGGGTCCGTTGTCGAGCGTTGCGGTGGTTTGATCGAGTCATGCGCATCTTCTTCACGGGCGGCAGCGGCAAGGCCGGCAAGCACGTCGCACCCTTCCTCGCCGAGCAGGGCCACCAGGTCACCAACGCGGACCTCGTCCCGCTCAAGCACGACGGCGTCGACGACCTCAGGGTCGACCTCACCGACATCGGTGAGACGTACTCAGCCCTCGCGGGACTGGCGCGCTTCGACGAGCTGGAGCTTGCGGCCAAGCCGGCATACGACGCCGTCGTGCACTTCGCCGCGGTGCCGGCGATCCTGCTCACGTCGGAGGCCAAGACGTACGCGACGAACGTCCTCAGCACCTACAACGTGCTCGAGGCCGCGACACGGCTCGGCATCCGCAAGGTGATCTTCGCGTCGTCGGAGACGACGTACGGCGTGTGCTTCGCCCAGGGCGAGCGCAAGCCGCTGTACGTGCCGGTCGACGAGGAGCACCCGACGGTGCCGGAGGACTCCTACGCGATGTCGAAGGTCGCCAACGAGGTGACGGCGCGCTCGTTCCAGGCCCGCACCGGCGCTGACATCTACGGCCTGCGGATCAACAACGTCATCGAGCCGCACGAGTACGCAGAGATGTTCCCGCCGTTCCTGCAGGACCCGGCGCTGCGGCGGCGCAACATCTTCGCCTACATCGATACTCGCGACCTCGGGCAGATGGTGCAGCGCTGCCTCGAGACCGACGGGCTGGGCTACGAGGTCTTCAACGTCGCGAACGCCGACATGTCCGTCGCCGCGACGACCGACGAGGTGCGCGAGCGCTTCTACGACGGGGTGGAGCAGCGGCGGCCGATGGGGCGCAACGAGACGTTCTACTCCATCGACAAGGCCCGCGACCTGCTCGGCTACTCGCCGCAGCACTCCTGGCGCGACGTGCTGACGGACCCGCACGCGTCGTGAAGGCCGTCGTCTACGACGAGTACGGGGGTATGCCGTCCCTCGCGGACGTGCCGGAGCCTGAGTGTCCGGCTGGCGGGGTTTTGATCGCCGTGAAGGCAACGGGCGTATGCCGTTCGGACTGGCACGCGTGGATGGGCCACGACCCGGTGTCGTTGCCGCACACGCCCGGCCACGAGCTGGCCGGCGTCGTGCACGCGGTCGGGGCCGGCGTGCGCGACTGGGCGGTCGGCGACCGGGTGACGGTGCCGTTCGTGTGCGGGTGCGGCCTGTGCTCGTGGTGCTTGGCGGGTGAGGCGCAGGTGTGTCCGGACCAGACGCAGCCCGGGTTCACGGGGCCGGGCTCGTTCGCCGAGCTCGTGGCGATCCACGGGGCCGACACGAACCTCGTGCGGCTGCCGGACTCGGTCGACTTCGTGACGGCGGCGTCGCTGGGGTGCCGGTTCGCGACGGCGTTCCGCGCGCTGACGACTCACGGGCGGCTCGAGTCTGGTCAGTGGCTGGCCGTGCACGGGTGTGGGGGCGTCGGACTGTCTGCTGTGATGATCGGGGTGGCGCTGGGTGCGCAGGTGGTTGCTGTCGACGTGAATCCGGCTGCGCTGGAACGGGCCTCGGCGCTGGGAGCCGCTGTGGCTGTCGACGGCGAGGCCGGTGAGGACGTGGCTTCGGCGATCCGTGAGGTGACGGGCGGCGGTGCGCACGTCTCCATCGACGCGTTCGGCTCGCCTGAGTCAGCGGTGGCCTCGGTACGAAGCCTGCGCCGTCGCGGCCGGCACGTGCAGGCCGGACTGCTGCTCGGACCGAGGTCGACGCCTCCTATCCCGATGGATCTCGTGATCTCCCAGGAGCTCGAGATCTACGGCTCCCACGGCATGCCCGCCCGCGACTACCCCGCGATGCTTCGGCTGATCGAAGACGGCACCCTCCGCCCAGCCGATCTCGTCGGCCAGGTCATCGGACTTGGAGAGGCTGGCGCTTCGCTCGCCTCGATGGATCGGGCGTCAGCTGCCGGGATGACCGTCGTGAGTCTGGAGGCCAGCACCCCCGGGTAGGGAGGTGGACGTGGACGTTCGTGTGGGCCTGTGCGGCTGGACGGTGTCGCAGTCGTCGTATGTTCGGCGCTTCCCGGTCGTCGAGGTGCAGAACACGTTCTACGACCCGCCCGCGGATGCTGTGCTGACCCGGTGGCGCACCCAGGTGCCGACCGACTTCGAGTTCACGATGAAGGCGTGGCAGATCGTCACCCACGAGTCCAACAGCCCCACGTACCGTCGGCTGAAGGAGCCGCTGTCGGAGAGCGCCCATGGCCAGGTTGGGGGGTTCCGGACGACACCGGAGGTCCTCGCCGGTTGGCAGCGGACTCTCGAGTGCTCGCGCCTCCTCCGAGCCACGGCGGTGCTCCTTCAGTGTCCGAAGAGCTTCCGCCCGACGAAGGAGAACGTCGCGCGGCTGCGCGACTTCGTGTCGCATGTGGAGCGTCCGGATGGTCGGCTGCTGTGGGAGCCCCGCGGCGAGTGGCCCACGCAGCTGCTCGAGGAGCTCTGCGCCGAGCTGGACCTGGTGCACGTGGTGGACCCGATGCAGAGCGAGACCGTGACGCCGGAGCACACCTACTACCGGCTCCACGGCACGACCGGCTGGCGCCACGTCCACACCGGCGACGAGCTGCGTCGGCTGCGAGACATGGTGGTCGGTCGACCCGCGCCGTACGTCATGTTCAACAACATTCCCCGGACCGGCGACGCAGAGCGTTTCCTTGACTTGCTCTCCGGCAAAGACGGGTGACCCGCTGCTCTGACCGCCGCTCCGGTCGGGCTCAGCCCATGACCAGACCCTCGATGTCGTGCTTCTGGACGATGGGTTGGAGCTCGTCGACGATCGGGCAGGACAGATGTGAGCGCACGGACTCGGGCAGCTGCTCCCAGAACCCATGGGTCACCGCGAGGTCGTGGTGGGCGTCGTTCCCGGCGCCCGGTGCGTCGACACCGAGCACCAACACCGGTCGGGGCAGCTGCGACCGGTTCGGCGTGCCCCGATGAATGGTCAGTGCGGACCGGGCAGAGATGTCGCCCATCTGGGGGTACTTCCGCTGGGCCAGCGCCTCGTAGCGCGAGTACTCAGACTCCGGCGGGAACTGTTCATGGTCGAAGTCGTCGCCCGCCTCCCACTGAGTGCCGGGCGCGATCTCGAAAGGCCCCATCTCGTCGGTGGTGTCGACCGTCGTCATGTTGAAGGCCAGCGAGGTCAGGCGGCGCTCGTTCTTCGTCTCCGGCGGGCTGGGGAAGTCGCGATGCCACGGCTGCACCTTGGCACCCGGAAATGGCGTGTCGAACCCCACCTCGACGATTTGGTAGTCCGGTCCGAGCATCGTCTCGCACACCGTTCGCACCCAGGGATGCTCGACCAGGTCCACGAAGCCGCGCACGTCTTCGGGGTGGATCTCGACATACCAACGGTTGGGGCCACGCCCCACGGCTCCTCCGGGCCTCGAGCGCGCCTCCTGGAACGCCGCGTCCACGTCCTCCCGCAGCTGCTGCACCCAGTCTCGGGAGAATGCGCCCTTGCAGGCGATGATGCCGTCGGTCTGCAGGCCGCGCCGGATCTCGTCGACGTCAAACCGCTCTGAGTGGGTCGTGTCCAGGCTCATGGAGCGACGCTACGCCGCTGGACGGGCAGTTGAGACCTCCCGTTGCTGCCACTTGAGAGACTGGTCGTGTGACAGGACCTGATCGTGACCGGGACACCGCAGGCCGCGCTCGACAGGCACGGCCTCGCGACGCTTTGGGGAGACCGCTTCCCTATGGGACCGACGGTGTCGAGCCGGTGTCGGAGGAGCCTCTCGCGCCCCAAGAGACCCTTGACGCAGCCCGAGAACTCGTGGCGGCAGGACGGCCCTTCTCCGCCCACGAAGTGCTGGAGGCGCGTTGGAAGGCTGGACCCACCGAAGAACGTGATCTGTGGCAGGGGCTTGCACAGGTCTGTGTTGCCATGACCCATTCAGCCCGGGGGAACCAGGTCGGAGCTGATCGGCTTTTCGACCGTGCTGCGGAGCGGTTGAGCACGTTCATGCGAACCGGGCACTCCGCATACGGTCTTGACCTGAATGCGGTCGTGGAGCACGCGCGAAATCACATCGGGAAGCTGTGAGGGGTCGGCCCCGCGCGCGGCGGATGGCCGCACACTGCTCACAAGCCGAGATACTTGCCGATCTCGCTGCTCTCATTTCACGGCCTGACGCGGCGATGACCCCGGCGCCTCCGCAAGATGCAGTTCCCGACCTATGCCGAGGTGGAGGCCAATGCCGTGGCCGGGCTCTAGTCTCTTCGAGACCTGAGGACCGCGTCGAGCCTCTCGAAGCTGTCGGCCCAGCCGCGGCGATGCAGCTCAAGCCTCTCCTCCGTGGCGAAATCTCCTTGGACCAGTGTCACACTCGTCCTCCCGCCCAGAGGTTCCAGTGACACTGCGGCGACGGTCTCACGGTCATCGGCAACTGGCTCGTCCCAGCGGAAGGTGAACCTGAGTTCAGAGGGAGGCCGGATCTCCAGGAACTCCCCGGAAAGATGGAACGCTGCGCCCTCTGGCGGTTGCATGGTGAAGCGGAGGCTGCCGCCCACCCGCAGGTCGACCTGGATCTCCGGTGTCGCAAAACCATGCGGGCCCCACCACTTGGCCAGCTCTGTGGGGACGGTAAACAGGCCGAAGACGTGCTCGGTGGCGGCCTCGAAGACCCGCGCTTGCTCGAGGACGAGTTTCCGGTGTTGGGCGGTCACGGGTCTCAGGGTCCCACCGCGGATCAGCCATCTCCCAGTGTCGGGCCGAAATGGCACCTTCGCACTTCGGCCGGCCATTCAGCATCCGCTGTCCGATTCACCGAATTGGGGCATACGCCGCATGCCAATGCTGGCACTCCTCTATTGAGCGCGTTCTCAGGAAACTCCCAGTCGCAAAACTCTTGCACGGGGGGTCTGTGAGGAGTCCACTGAAACGGCACCACCGAAGGCGGCCGTGAAGCAGCTGCGGCCTTGGTTCCACAAAGGAGCACAACGTGCAATTGCTTCGAAGGACCCCGCTTGTCGGGATGGCGGTCGCTGCCCTGGTGACAGGCACCGGGGTGGCAGCCTTGGCATCCGGATCCGCAGGTACAACTGCCACCAGGAGCACGATTCCCGGCACCGTGCCGAGCTGGGCCACTGCGGCCAATCGGGTCGGCCCCACGAATGGTTCACAATCACTCGGCTTCCGCGTCTACCTGAGCAACCGCGATCCCGCAGGGGCCAGCGCCTACGCCCGTGCGGTGTCGACCAAGGGCAACGCCCTCTACCGGAAGTTCCTCACCCCAGCGCAGTACCGCGCCAAGTTCAGCCCGACGGACGCCGATGTGGCCCGCGTCAAGAGCTGGCTCCGCAGCCAAGGCCTCACCGTGGGCGTCGTCCCCGACAACAACAAGTACGTCGAGGCGACCGGCACGATCTCGGAGGCGGGCAAGGCGTTCAACACGTCCTTCGCGACCTTCCGGTACAAGGGGCAGACGATGCGGTCCAACACGACTGCCCTCTCGGTCCCTTCGACGCTGTCCGGCATCCAGGGCGTGATCGGTCTGGACGAGTCGGCGAATCTGTTGCACGCCGACGCATCGCCCCCTGCCGGTTTCCGAAACGCCCCGCCGTGCTCGCAGTACTGGGGCCAGAAGACGATTTCCGACACGCCCGCTCCAGACGGCACCAAGCTGACACCCGGTCCCTGGTCCGACAACGCAGCCGGCACGGTCACCGCCTACTCCGTCACGGCATACGCGCCGTGCGGCTACGCGGGAGCCCAGCTCCAAGGCGCGTACGGCATGACCGCTCCGATCCGCACGGGCAACGACGGCACCGGCGTGACCGTGGCAGTCATCGACGCATACGCCTCACAGACCATCCTCAGCGACGTCAACACGTACTCGAGCCGGCACGGGCTGCCGCCGATCACCGGGCACCTGCGCCAGGTGGTCTCGCCGGGCACCTACATTCGTCCGCAGAACCCCAGGCAGGACCCCGAGGGCTGGAGCGGTGAGGAGACCCTCGACATCGAGGCCGTCCACACCATGGCGCCCGGCGCCGACATCGTCTACGTCGGCTCACCGAACAACTACCGGGACCTCGACGCGATCATGAACAGGGTCGTGGACCGCCACCTGGCCGACATCGTCACCAACTCCTACGGCTATGGCGGCGAAGCACTGCCTCCGGGCTACATCAAGCCGCAGGAAGACACGTACATCCAGGCGGCAGCCGAGGGAATCAGCCTGTTCTTCTCCTCGGGTGACTCGGGAGACGAAACCTTCGGCGACCCCTCCGCGACGCCGACCCCCGACTGGCCGGCCTCGAGCCCATGGGTGACTGCCGTTGGCGGAACCGCACTGGGAGTGACTCAGGACAACGCCCGGCTCTTCGAGCTCGGCTGGCAGTCAGGTACCAGCACCTGGAACACAACGACCTCCAAGTGGGGACCGCTGTCGTACCTCTACGGCGGAGGCGGGGGCACCAGCCGCCTGTTCGCCCAGCCGTGGTACCAGAAGGGTGTCGTGCCCAATGCCATCGCGACCTACAACGGAACCGCACCTGCGGCCCGCGTCGTGCCGGACGTCTCGGCGCTCGGCGACCCGAACACCGGCATGCTGGTCGGACAGACACAGCGATTCTCCAACGGCACCTACTACGACGAGTACCGCATCGGTGGGACGAGCCTGTCCTCACCGCTCTATGCGGGCATGTTCGCACTCGCCGTGCAGAAGCATGGCGACTACGGCCTGGCGAACCCAGCCCTGTACTCGGCACGTGGCGTGTCGTACGACGTCACCAAGGACCAGCGCTCCACGTATCCAGGGGCGATCCGGGTGAACTTCGTCAACGGCGAGAACGCCACCGATGGGTACCGCTACATCACCCGCACGTTCGACTGGGACGAGCCGCTGAGCATCCACGTCAGGCCGGGCTATGACGACGTGACCGGCGTTGGGTCGCCCGCCGGGACCACCTGGCTGAATGCGGTCATCAGCTACGGCGGTTGACGCTCGGGTCCTTGCGACTGGACAAAGCCAAAGGGAGGGCCCGCCGCGCAGCCAGCGCGGCGGGCCCTCAGCACCCGAACCGAACTCGCGGTTTCGAGCAGCTATCGATGCCACGACCGCATCGCTGCCTTTCGGCCTAGCGGCACTTCTCGCTGATCCTGCCTCCGTTACCGCTCACCTCAGCCTTGGTGGGCGACCGTTCGCGTGGGGTCGAGATCGACGGCGAGGGCACGCCCGCCGCACTGCTTCCGGCTGGGTACCGACCCGGGCACCCAAAGCGAGCACGGCGCCAACACGACAGCCAGAACGAAGTACGGAGATCGACAGGCGAAAATCTTCGAGTCCTTCGAGAATCCGGGCGCCCCGCGAGCAGGCGCAGAAGGCCCCGCCTGAACTACCCGTGACGCATGTTGCTCTGTCTGAGGTGCAGGACCTTGAGTCCACGAGTCCGGATATGGGTCGATATCCGAATCCACCGCGTGGAGCCAGGGCGATCAACGCATCCGATGTCGCCACCGTGTTCGTGCCCCACCTCTTTGACAGCACCCAGGTGCGCCTGTCCTCATGCACGGGTTGGTCCAGGAACCAGCGTCGTTCGCGTTGCTCGGGCGCAGTGCTGCAGCAGGAGCGTTGGCCACGCCCGCCGGCGGCTTTAAGAGGCAGCGCAGGCGAGCGCCCGGTGGTTGCGCGCGTCGATAGTTCGGATCGGCGGCCGGCAATGGTCGTCGTGCTGCGTCGCTGCTGGCCGGTCAGGCGCCGCGTCCGAATCGCTCCCAGTCGATCTCGCCGCGGCCGAGCGTCTTCAGTTCCTTGTTGGCATCTGAGAATGGGCTGCTGTCGAGGAATCCCCGCCATGCCGAAAGCGGAGATGGATGCGACGACTTGATGACCGAGTGCCGGCGGCGATCGATCAGCCTCTCCTTCTTTCGGGCCTCCTGCCCCAAAGGAGGAATACGACGACCTCGGGCTTGTCGTCGACGGTCTTGATGACCGCGTCGGTAAACGTCGACCATCCGTGGCCCTCCCGCCTCCACTGGCGATGGACGTCGCGGTCCGTCTTGGTTCCGGCGCGCACCGTTAGAGCGCGCCCCAGCGGCTGCTCAGGCCTGGCGCAATCAAAGGGCGCCCAGTGACGGCGGACAGACGCACCGTTAACCGCATTCGGCGACGGCTGGAGCTGGGGTGGGCGACCTTTTCGGTGCCGTTCCTGGGGCAGGTGCCTCAGGCGCAGGGCTTGGCACCGGGGTCACGCTTCGGACATGACCACATCACTGACTACCGCGGAACACACGGGCTACGGCCACGCCGGTCGTCTCCTCGAAGCCTTGGCACACCAGGACTTCGTCATGCTCGCCGACGCTCTCGAGGGCGACGTCCACCTACGCGCCCTCGTTACCAGGGGCCTGGTCGAGCTGGAGGGCTCGGCCGATGTGGCCGACAAGTTCAGGTTCTGGTTCGGCGACACCGACGCCTTCGAGCTGCTGGACGCCACCATCGGCGAGGTCGCCGGACGACTGCACCTCAGCTGGCGCGTCCGGCTGCAGGCGCCCCGACTGGGCGACGGCTGGCGTGTCGTCGAGCAGCAGACCTACGTCACCTGCGCCGAGTCGGGCCGCATCGCCCGAATCGACCTGCTCTGCACCGGATACATCCCCTAGGAAAGGAGCTCCTCCCATGAGCAGCAAGGCTGTCATCTCCCTCACCACCGGTCTGGAGGACCCTGAGCGCGTCACCGTCGCCTTCCTCGTATCGGTCGGAGCCGCCGAGACGGGCCGCCGCACCCTGATGTTCCTGACGAAGGAGGCCGTGCGCCTGGCCGTTGAAGGGGTGGCCGTCGGGACCGCCTGCTCCGGGTGCCCAGACCTGCCGAGCCTCGTCAAGCGCTTCCAGGCAGCCGGTGGGGAGGTCCTCGTCTGCCCGATCTGTGTCTCGTCCAGGGGCTTGGACGATGCGCGACTCATCGAGGGCGCGAGGCTCGGCGGCACGATCCCGATGTGGGAGTGGATCGGCGACGAAGGAGCCACGACGTTCAGCTACTGACCGGGGGCGCGTGGGAGGATCGGGCCATGCGGGATCGTCTCCCGGATGGCCCGGACTCACCTGCCCCGGCGCGTGCCGAGCTGCTCGCCGCGCTGTCCCTCGCCATCGACCTCGGCTTGGGGCTGCCGGTGGAGCACGTCCTGCGAGCATCGCTCGTCTCGAAGGCGCTCGCCGAGCAGTTCGGCGGGGACGAGGCCGACCAGGCGACGGCGTTCTACACGACGATGTTCATGTGGGTCGGCTGCGTGGCGGACTCCCATGAGTACTCTCGGTGGTTCGGTGACGACATCGCGGTCCGCTCGGCCTCCTACGAGGTCGACTGGACGGGGATTCCGTATGCCGTGTTCCTCCTGCGCAGCCTCGGCTACGGCCGTCCCCTGCCGCAGCGGACCAAGATGGCGGGCAAGCTGCTGAGCAACCCGCGCGGCAACCTCACCGCGATGATCACCTCCCACTGCTCCTCCGCGGCCCTCTTCGCGAGCCGGCTCGGGTTCGGGGACGACGTGTGCGGTGCCCTTCCTTTCGGGTTCGAGCGGTGGGACGGCAAGGGCCTCCCTGCGGGAGCCTCGGGCGAGCAGCTCCCGCTTGCCATGCGGATCACGCAGGTCGCCGACATCGCCGAGGTGCTCCACCATCGCCACGGGCTGGACGCGTGCGTCGCGACGGTCCGTGAGCGCCGGGGTGGCTGGTTCGACCCAGAGGTGGCCGAGGCGTTCGCCGTCAACGCCGAGGCACTGCTCGACCTGCCGGATGACGTGTGGCAGCTCGCCGTGGCGGAGGCCCCGGGGGCGCAGGAGCCGGTCACCGAGGCCCAGCTGGACGACCTGGTCATGGCCCTCGGGGACTTCGTGGACCTCAAGAGTCCCTACACGCTGGGGCACTCGCGTGCAGTCGCCGGCCTCGTCGGGGCGGCTGCCCGACACGCGGGGCTGACGCCGGACGACCAGGCGACCCTCCGCCGGGCCGGGCACCTGCACGACATCGGGCGGATCGGCGTCTCCAACCTCGTGTGGGACAAGCCTGGTCCGCTCACCGCGACCGAGCGCGAGCGGATGCAGCTGCACCCGTTCCTCTCCGGCCGCATCCTCGCCCGGGTGCCAGCGCTTGCAGCCGAGACCAGACTCGTCCTCCACCACCACGAGCGACTGGACGGCTCCGGCTACCCCAACCGGCTGTCCGGTGCGGACCTCAGCCTGTCCGACCAGCTCCTGGCTGCCGCGGACCGTTTTCAGGGCCTCGTGGAGCCACGTCCGCACCGGGCGGCACTGTCGCCCCCGGACGCGACTGCCCTGCTGCGGCAGGATGCGAGAGCCGGTCGCCTGCACTCGGGCGCGGTGGACGCGGTGCTCGCCGCGGCCGGTCGCACGTCGGCGCGAGGCGCCTGGCCAGTCGGGCTGACTGACCGCGAGGTCGACGTGCTGCGGCTGGTCGCGGCCGCCACGCCGACTCGTGAGATCGCCACCCGGCTGGGCATCACGGAGAAGACCGTCCGCAACCACATCGACCACGTCTTCGCCAAGACCGGCGCGTCGAACCGCGTCGGGCTCAGCCTCTTCGCCCTCACGAACGGCCTGGCCGCCGCTACCCCGACCCCCGCCTGAACGGCGCCCCGCCAGTGGGCTCAGTCGCACCTGCGGTGAGGCCTTCGTCGGCGGAGGCCGCGTCCAGCCGCTGCGGTCGCCGGCTCAACCGCGCGTGGCAAACTTCGGACCCAGGAGTCGGCGCATCGGTGACGCCGGGCCTCGACGCAAACGCCGGGGTGAGCCGATGCCCTTGCGGCGGAAGGACACTGCCGCTTCGCGACTACTAGACGATTGTCGGTAGGGCCGGTGTCTGGCCAGACTCGGTTCAGGTGATCGGCGGGAGGCTCTCTATGCGGC
>NZ_BMNZ01000014.1 GCF_014646815.1 Terrabacter tumescens | reverse complement strand
CCACCGAATACCGCCGAAGCCCTGCCGCCATCGCCCGCCTCCACAAAGCCGTGTTGCGCAGACGATCTGAGACCGCCACGTGACGGCTGGGACCAAGCGCTCACTCGAGTGGAGGGGGGGTGGGGTCAGAAGTACTCGGTGATGAAGGGCTGGCAGGCGAAGATCGCGTCGAGCGCCGCGTCGCCGTCGGGGTTGCCGCCACCGGCGAGGCCGGCCTGGCGCAGCCGCGAGACGGACCAGCCGCACCACAGCGCCGACAGCCCACGCGCGCCGACCCGCAGCGCGGCCTCCGCACACGTCGCGCCGGGCCCGCCTGCGCGTTGGCCGCCCCTCACGCCGTCTTCGTTCGAGGTGATCCCGGCGGCCACGGGGCTGGCGGCATCACCTCGAACCGGGGAGTCGGAGTCAGCGGTGCGGGTGGCTGTGCCACGCCCGCCGGACACCGACAGGGTCCAGGCGCCGGCGTTGACCGGGGCGTCCGCGTCCTCGACGACGAGGTCCGCCGAGGCCGTGGTGTGCGGCGCGAAACCGCGCTCACCGAACGCGGCCGCGAGGTCGATGACCCGGCCCATCCACGGGATCTGCGTCACCTCGGTGGCAGGCAGGCCGCCGAGCGCGAGGGTCACCGGGTCCCTGGGGTCGAGATAGGTGTGCACCGTGGGAGCGGCGGAGGAGCCCGAGCCGACGACGCCCCACAGTGCGGCGGCCGCCTCGGGCGTCGTCGCGACGAGCCCCTCGACCGTGACGGCCTGGTCGGACAGCTCGTAGACGACGTAGCCGCCGTCGACGACGTAGGCGATGAGCTCGTCCCGCTCGAGGATCCCCTTCAAGGCCTCGGTCGAGCGTGGCATCGGTCCGCTGACCCCGTGCCGGACGTGCGCGCCCCGGGACAGCTCGTGCATCAGCGCAGCGTCGTCCGGGGTCGCCGGTCGCAGGCCTCCCGGGGCCGCCGCCCCGCCCTGCCCGGCGCGAGGGGAGCCCAGGTCGCGGAGGAGGTGCGCGGCATACGTCGTCCGCGTCTGCACTCCGCCGATCTCGTAGCCCGACCGGCGGTAGAGCGTGGCCGTGGTCGGGAAGAGGCAGGAGACGACGTCGCCGAGCTCGCCCATCCGTGCGATGAGGGCGCGGGTAAGGGTCGTTGCGACCCCGCGGCCGCGCGCGCTGGGCTCGACGTAGACGCCGGCGACACCACCCATCCGGAGGTGCCGGCCGCCCCACGCCTGCTCGTACGGGCGGATGCGACCGGCGCCGACGACGGTGTCGGACTCGTCGACGACCGCGATCATGCGGCCGCCGAGCGTCTCGGCCGAGACCCGCTGCCACCATTGCTCGCCCCCGGTGCCGAGCGGCCCGAACGACCGGTTGCGGATCGACAGGACGGCGGGGAGGTCGGCGTCGACGACGTCGCGGGTGCGCAGCTCGCTCATGGCCCCGAACCTAACGACCCGGCCGACCGGGCGGCGACCGGGTTGTCGGTCAGCTGCGGTGCAGGTAGGTCAGCCGGCGCACCTTCGAGACCGACCAAGCGAGCACGGCGTAGACGACCCAGCTCACGACAGAGAGCCACGTGTAGTTGCCGGCCTTGGTCAGCACCGCCACGACGGAACCGAGCACGACGACGGTGAGGGCGGGCACGGCATACCAGATCGCGACCATCTGGGGACGCAGCACGAAGGTGGGGGAGCCGCGGAACGCAGCCAGCACGTTGCCGGCGAGGACGAGCACGAGGACCAGCCACAAGGAGAGCAGGGCGTCGGCCGGGAGCGAGCCGAGGGCCGCCGCGACGCCGACCCAGCTGCCGAGGACGATGACCGTCAGCGAGGTCGGCACGGTCACGTGCGTCACCGCCTCGGTGACCTCGGTCGTGCCGAGCAGGGACGGGGTGCCGACGTTGTCGGCCTGCAGCCGCAGGCCCTCGGCCCATGCGCCGAAGCCGAGGTAGAGCGGCAGCAGGCCGATCGTCGCCGCGATGCTCGGAGCAGCCGGCTGCGTGAAGGCCCACGTGACGACGGCGCCGCCGAGCACGGTGAGCCCGAGACCGGAGAGGAAGGCGCCGGGCGTGCGCCGCAGCCCGAGGACGTCGCGGCGCACGAGCACCACGAACGGGCTGCCGGGTCGCAACCGCGCCGAGCGGCCGTGGCGCACCGGGCGGGTCAGTGCGAGCCGCGCGGTGCGGAGGTTGCCGGTGAGGGCCGAGCCGGCCATCGTCGAGGTGTTGGCCGAGTGGGTGCGCAGGGACTCGGCGTGCAGCTCGCGCAGGGCGTCGGGCACGCGCCACAGCAGGATCAGGCTGCGGTCGGGGCCCGGCCAGGACCGCACCTGCGACCACAGCCAGAGCCGGCTCGCGAGCACGCCGAGCGCGGTCCCGATGAGCGTCGTCACGATGATCGTGACGACCCCCGCGAGGTGGGCGAACGCCAGGCCCGCGCCGACCGTGAGGCCGCTCAGCGCGCCGACGAAGAGGCCACCGACCGCGGCGTAGCGCCACCAGCGGCGCAGGGCGAGCGCGCGGTCGAGCGGCGCAGGCAGCACGAGGTCGATCCACGGCATCGGCGGCACGACGGGGCCACGGAAGCGTCCGGCGAAGACGACGGCGCCGAGCAGCGCGGCGACCGACGCGACGAGCAGCGCGATCGCCACCGGAGAGCGCAGCTGCTCACCGAGCGAGCCCGCGTCGGAGGTGCGGAAGACTGCCTGCACGATCGGCAGGCCGTAGACGAGAGCGCCGAGGAAGAGGACGTAGCCGGCATACAGCCCCTGCTGCCGGGCCTTGCGCGCGGCGTCGCCGCCGATGACCCAGTCGGCCTGGCCGAGCAGGTCGTGGTCGTCGTAGTCGACCTCGGTCGCCGTCGGGACCTGTGCCGGGACCTGTGTCGTCGGAACCTGTGCCGTCGCAGCCGGGGTCGGGTGGTCGTATGCCGTGTGGCCAGGCTGGTCGGCGGGTGCGGGCTGCGTGCGGCCCGGCTTCTTGCGCTTGCTCATGCGAGGTCTCGGCTCAGCGCGCCGGCACGACGTCGACGACGCGCGTCGCGAGGTCGGACGTCAGCTGGGGGTCGTGACAGGCCATGACGACGGTGCCACCGGATGCGGTGCGCTCGCGGATCAGGTTCGCGACGACCTGGCGCTTGGCCGTGTCGAGGCGCTGCTCCGGCTCGTCGAGGAGCACGACGCTCGCCGGGCGCGAGAAGGTCAGCGCGAGGCGGAAGAGCTGCTCCTGGCCCGACGACAGCTCGTGCGGGAACCGGTCGTCGAGGTGGGCGATGCCGAGCCGGTCGAGCAGGGCCAGGCCGCGCTCGTCGGAGCTGTTGGGGTCCCCGCCCCATGTCGAGTCGATGAGGACCAGGTGGTCGATCAGCGTCAGGTCGCGGTAGGTCGTCGGGGCGCCGAGCAGGGCTGCGACGGCGGCGCGCACGGCCCGGTCGCGCTCGTCGGCCTCACGCCCGCCGATGGTCGCGGTGCCGGTGCTCGGCGCAAGGAGCCCGCCGATGATGCGCAGCAGCGTTGTCTTGCCCGAGCCGTTGGGGCCGCGCAGGACGATGCACTCGCCGGGGTCGGCGCTGACATCGGTGGGCAGCAGCAGGGTCGTCTCGTCGATGGTCTTGCCGACGCCCTCCGCCCGGACCTCGCCGGCCAGCACTGCGACCACACCCATCTGAACCATCCCTTCGACGAACCTGAGGAGGCCACCGTATGCCGCGTGGCTCCGAGCGCGCTGACCGCAGGACGCTGCCCATTCGACGTTTCAAAGGGCCCACCCGATGTTTCGAAGTGCCCACTCGCGGGGGGATCACGTCGAGTGGGCACTTCGCAACAGGTGCGCCTGGTGGTCAGCCCTGCTTGCCGACCGGAGGTCCCACGAGGAGGGCCACCCCGGTCAGGGCGAGCACTGCGACGATCCCGACGCCGACGGCCATCATGGGACGGGCGAGCAGCGTGGCCACGACCCGCTCCGCCGGGTTGGCAGGAGCCTCGCCGTCGCGGCCGAGGCGCCAGTCGCCGTCGAGGCGGCCGAGGCGCCAGTCGCCGTCGAGGCGTCCGCGGCGCTCGAGACGTCGCTCCCACCAGACGGTGAGGAACGGCGGGACCGCGCTGAGCAGCCCGAGCACGCCCTCGCGCACGGTCCAGCGCTGGTTGACCCAGAGCAGCACCGTGACGAGGCAGAAGGCGATGAACACGACGCCGTGGGCGAGGCCGAAGACCCGGACCCCGAGGTCGGTCGTCTTCGTGACGTACTTGAGCACCATCCCGAGCAGCAGCAGGGCCCACGTCACCACCTCGGCGAGCGCGATGCGGCGGTAGAGGGTGCGAGGGGTCATGCGGGCGTCTCCTACGTCGTGTCGTACTCGAGCGCCCAGTCTCACCCACACCTGGAGAATTCGCCGAATCGGGTCACTCACCCCGCCGGGCGAGGGTCAGGGCGAAGTCGCCGGCGTCATCGGTCCACGTGCGCTCGACGGCGAAGCCGGCCGCGGCCAGCTCGTCCCGCAGGCCCTCGGGACGGAACTTCGTCGAGATCTCGACCCGGATCTCCTCGCCGTGGGCCAGCTCGAACGTCAGGTCGGCCCCGGGCACCGTGACTCGCTGGGGCATGTCGGCCCGCAGCCGTAGGTCCATGCGCTCCTGGCGCGGGTCCCAGAAGGGGACGTAGGAGAAGGCGTCGATGTCGAAGTCGGCGCCCAGCTCGCGGTTGAGCACGCGGAGGCAGTTGGTGACGAACTGCGCCGTGACGCCGCGGCTGTCGTCGTAGGCCGCGATGAGCCGGTCGGAGCTCTTGACGAGGTCGGTGCCGAGGAGGAACCAGTCACCGGGCTCGAGGCTGTCGTGCAGCGCCCCGAGGAACGCCGCCCGCTCCTCGACGTAGAAGTTGCCGATGGTGCCGCCGAGGAAGGCGACCAGGCGCCGGCCGCCGCGGGGCAGGTGGCCGAGGTGGAGCGTGAAGTCTCCGACGAGGGCCTCGACGCGCACGGTCGGGTAGCGCTCCGACAGCATCGCCGCCGCGTCGCGCAGGGTCTGCTCGGACACGTCGACGGGAACGAACCGCTCGAGGCTGCCGTCGGCGGCGAAGGCGTCGAGCAGGGTGCGCGTCTTGTCGCTCGTGCCGCTGCCGAGCTCGACGACGGTCGTGGCGTCGCACGCCGCGACGATGTCGGCGGCGTGGTCGCGCAGGATCGCCCGCTCGCACTCGGTGGGGTAGTACTCCGGCAGCCGCGTGATCTCGTCGAAGAGGTCGGAGCCGACGTCGTCGTAGAGCCACTTCGGCGGGAGGGTGCGCGGCTGCGAGCCGAGCCCACGGCGGACGTCGTCGACGAGGGCCCCGGAGGCCCAGTCGGGGTCGAGAGCGACGGTGACGACAGGCTCACGAGCGGTCATCGGCGAGCGCCTCCATCGGCGAGACGGACCCCCGAGAGGGCCCAGCGGGATCCGGGCGGGAAGAAGTTGCGGTAGCTGGCGCGGGCGTGGCCGGGCGGGGTCAGGGCGCACCCGCCCCGCAGGACCATCTGGCCCGACATGAACTTGCCGTTGTACTCGCCAATGGCCCCGGCCGGCGGGTGGTAGCCGGGGTAGGCGAGGTAGGCCGAGCTCGTCCACTCCCAGCAGTCGCCGTAGACCTGGCGCAGGTGACCCGTCGGCGGGCCGGCCGCCCGAGGGTGGAAGGACTCGGTGTCGGCGAGGTTGCCCCGCACGGCCGCGGTCTCGACCTGACCGTCGGCGACCACCCCGTGCTCCCACTCGCCCTCGGTGGGCAGGCGCTTGCCGGCCCAGGTGGCGTAGGCGTCGGCCTCGTAGTGGCTGACGTGGCTGACGGGCAGGCCGGGGTCGACCGGACGGGTGCCACTCAGGGTGTGCTCGAACCAGACGCCGTCGACCTCGCGCCAGTAGAACGGCGCCCGCCACCCCTCGGCCCGCACCCGGGCCCATCCGTCGGAGAGCCACAGCTCGTGGCGGTCGTAGCCGCGGTCGGCCATGAACTCGAGCCATTCGCCGTTGGTGACGAGGCGGTCGGCGAGGCGGTAGGGCTCGAGCCACTGCTGGTGCAGGGGCAGCTCGTTGTCGAAGCCGAAGCCGCCGCCCCGGTGGCCGACCTCGACGAGCCCGCCCTCGACGTCGACCCAGCCCAACGGGTCGGGAGCGGACGGCGTGAGGGGGGTGCCGGCATACGCAGGCTGTAGGGGGTTGACCGACAGGACGTGCTTGATGTCCATGAGCAGCAGCTCCTGGTGCTGCTGCTCGTGGTGGAAGCCGAGCTCGATGGTCGAGGCGAGCTTCTCGAGCGAGCCGCCGTCGAGGGTGGTCACGAGGTCGCGCATGCGGGCGTCGACGTCGGCGCGGTAGAGGCCGACGTCGTGGGCGCCCGGGCGGGTGATGAAGCCGCGCTCGGCGCGGGCGTAGCGCGGGCCGACGCCCTCGTAGTAGCTGTTGAAGAGGAACCAGTACTGGTCCTGGTAGGGCCTGAACGACGGCTCGTGGTCGGCGAGCACGAAGGTCTCGAAGAACCACGTCACGTGCGCGCGGTGCCACTTCGTCGGGGACACGTCGGGCATCGACTGGACGGTCTGGTCCTCGGGTGAGAGCGGGGCGGCGAGGGTCTCGGTGTGGGAGCGCACCTCGTCGTAGCGGGCGACGAGGGTGTCGGCGTCCCACTGGTGCTGCGGGGTCGAATCGGGCATGGTGTCCTCCTCCGTCCGGCCGCCGTACGGGTCGCTCGACGGGCCGTTCATCGACCCTAGGCACACCCACCGACAGCCGCCCGTCGGAACCGCGCGCCGTAAGGAGCTGTTCACCCCTTCGTCCCCGGGCGACGGCCTTCGGTCCGCGTTCCCGGCGTCGGTCGTGGCCGTTAGGGTTTCGGGCATGGCCACCGCCCTGTACCGCCGCTACCGGCCCGAGAGCTTCGCCGACGTGATCGGCCAGGAGCACGTGACGGAGCCGCTCATGCAGGCGCTGCGCACGGGTCGGGTCAACCACGCCTACCTCTTCAGCGGCCCGCGTGGCTGCGGCAAGACGACGAGCGCGCGCATCCTCGCGCGCTGTCTCAACTGTGAGCAGGGCCCGACGCCGATCCCGTGCGGCACGTGCGAGTCGTGCGTGGCGCTCGCCCGCGGGGGGTCCGGCTCGGTCGACGTCATCGAGATCGACGCGGCCAGCCACGGTGGCGTCGACGACGCTCGTGACCTGCGCGAGCGGGCCTCCTACGGCCCGGCTCAGAGCCGCTTCAAGATCTACATCATCGACGAGGCGCACATGGTGACGCCGCAGGGCTTCAACGCCCTGCTCAAGATCGTCGAGGAGCCGCCGGAGCACGTGAAGTTCGTCTTCGCGACGACCGAGCCCGAGAAGGTCATCGGCACGATCCGCTCGCGCACGCACCACTACCCGTTCCGCCTCGTGCCGCCGGCCAAGCTCACGAGCTACATGGAGCGCCTCCTCGAGTCCGAGCACGTCGCGACGCACCCGGGTGTCCTCAGCTTCGTCACACGCGCGGGCGGCGGCTCGGTGCGTGACTCGCTCTCGGTGCTCGACCAGCTCATCGCCGGCTCGGGTCCCGAGGGCCTGACCTACGACGGCGCGGTGTCGCTGCTCGGCTTCACCGACGGCGAGCTGCTCGACAGCACCGTCGACGCGCTCGCGGCGGGCGACGGAGCCGCCACGTTCCGCCAGATCGACAAGGTCATCGAGTCGGGGCACGACCCGCGCCGGTTCGTCGAGGATCTCCTCGAGCGCCTGCGCGACCTCATCATCGTCGCCGCGATCCCCGAGGGCGCCGGGCAGGTGCTGCGTGGTGTCCCCGAGGACCAGCTCGAGCGCATGCGGGTCCAGCAGGCCGGGTTCGGCCCGGGCGCCCTCTCGCGCGCGGCCGACATCGTCAACACGGGCCTGACCGAGATGACGGGCGCCACCGCGCCGCGCCTGCAGCTCGAGCTGATCTGCGCGCGCATCCTCCTGCCGGCCGCCTCGGGCGAGCAGGGGTATGCCGCCCGCCTCGACCGTCTCGAGCGTCGCCTCGACGTCGGGGGCGTCCCGACCGCCGCCCGCGGTGACGCGCCTGCCGCTCCGCCCACTTCTGCTGCCGCTCCGGCCGCGACCGCTCCGGCCGCGACCGCGCCGCCGCGCACGGTCTCGGACTACACGCCGCCGTCGAGCGGCGGCGGGGGTGCGTCGCACGCCGCCGGTGGCATGGGTGGCGGCGGACGCAGCGCCGGCATCGAGAGCACGGTCGGTTCGTCGCCGTCGGCGCGCCAGACCGGTCCGACCAGTCCGTCGAACGCGGGTCCCGACGACGCCGGACGCGTCGACGCAGTCCGCGCCGAGGTCGGCGCGCCGCCGGTCATGACGCCGTCCGAGTCGGTCGGTGGCCCGTCGGCCACCGCCGAGTCGCACGGCGAGCGCCAGCACCTGTCGGGCGCCTCGGAGCAGGGTGGTTCCGGCACGGCGCCGGCAGCGGCCCCCTCCCCAGCTGCGGGGCCCTCGGGTGACGCGTCGCAGGGCGGCCCCTCCGGCGGCATGGACACCGACGCGATCCGTCGCGCCTGGCCCAACGTGCTCGGCCGCATCTTCACCATGCGCCGCATCACGTGGACCTTCGTCTCGCAGAACGCCCAGGTCACTGCCTTCGACGGCAAGAAGCTGACCCTCGGCATCGCCACGGCCGGCCTCACCCAGACCTTCCGGGCCGGCAACCACGCCGACATCGTGCGCCAGGCCCTCATCGACGAGCTCGGCGTCGACGCCATCGTCGACGGCGTCCACGTCGACACCGTCTCGCAGCAGGCGCCGGTGTCGCCGCCCCCGGGTGCCGCCCCGGTCGGCGAGCCCGACCCGCCGAGCAAGGGCGAGTCGGTCGCCGCGTCCGGCGGCAGCCAGCGCGGTCCCGTCGGCCAGGACGGTCCCAGCGGCCAGGACGGTCCCAGCGGCCAGCACGGTCCCAGCGGTCAGGGCGGTCCCGGCGGTCAGGGCGCCGCCCTGCAGGGCGACCCCGGCGCGAGTCGCCCGTCGTGGGGTGATGCCGGCGCGGGGCATGAGTCCGCCGGCCCCGGAGGCAGCGCCACCGGGTCCGGCGGTGCGGGTGCAGGCAGTGGCGGTGCGGCATCGCCGGCCGCCGGTTCGCGGGGTGCGACGGCGCTCGCCGATGCCGGCCTGAGCCCGGTCGCGGGTCGCTCACTCCAGGACAACGCCGGCTGGGGCTCGGCGACCGGCCCGGCCCCCGACTGGGCCACGGGTCCGACGTCCGGCGCTGCGGCTGCCGCTCCCGCGGGGGCGCAGTCCGCGGTGCAGCCCGGGTCACCGTCCGGGGCGGCTGCCAGCGGTGGCGATGTGCCCACGGACTCCGCGGTCCGCGGAGCCAGTGCCGTACGCCAGTCCTTCGCGCAGGCCCGGTCGCGTGCCGGTGGCTCACGCCCCAGCGACGACGACCAGCCGCGCCAGCCCGTCACCGACGACTCGGCCGTCAGCGCCGACGACGAGGACATCGAGCAGTCCGGCGACGTCGGCCGCTCCGTCATCGAGAAGGTCCTCGGCGGCCGCGTCGTCCAGGAGCTCGAGAACTGACCTCGTCCGGCCTGACCGTCGGGGCCGGCGGTCGGGTGTGACGACGGGGCCACTCGGCGTGGGATGGGTGTGACGACGGGGCCACTCGACCGGGTGGGGGCGGTTGGTCCTGGCTGCCCTCAGGTGACCGCCGGACTGCTCCGCGAGATCCGAACCGGTCGCCAGTTCCTCGACAGCGCAGGGGTGTTCGGCGGTAGCGTCGGACCGTGACCTTCGAGGTTGCGGCCGACGCGTACGACCGGTTCATGGGGCGCTACTCGGGGCCGCTCGCAGTGCGGTTCGCCGACTGGTCCGGAGTTGCCGGACCGGGTCGGGCGCTCGACGTCGGCTGCGGGACCGGCGCCCTGACCCGTGTCCTCATCGAGCGGCTCGGGGTCGACGGCGTCTCGGCGGTAGACCCGTCGCAGCCGCTCCTGGCCTCCCTGCGGCACTCGTTCCCGACCCTCGACGTGCAGACGGCCCCGGCCGAGCAGCTGCCCTACCCCGACGACCTCTTCGACCACACGCTCGCGCAGCTCGTCGTCAGCTTCATGACCGACCCGGCGCCGGGGCTGCGCGAGATGGGTCGGGTCACGCGCCCGGGGGGCACGGTGTCGGCTTGCGTGTGGGACCTCGCGGGGGGCGGCGCCCCGCTCGCCGCCTTCTGGCGCGCCGCGCGAGACCTCGACCCCGAGGTCGACGACGAGTCCGGCATGCCCGGCACCCGGGAGGGCGAGCTGGCCCGGCTGTGCGACGAGGCCGGCCTCAACCAGATCGAGGACACCGCCCTCACGGTCACCGTGCGCCACCCGAGCTTCGAGGACTGGTGGGAGCCCTACACCTTCGGGGTCGGTCCGGCCGGCGCCTACGTCAGGAGCCTCGACGAGGTCGGCCGGATGCGGCTGCGCGAGCACTGCCGCGAGCTGCTGCCCGAGCCGCCCTTCTACGTCATGGCCACCGCGTGGGCGGTCCGCGCCCGCCCGTGACGGTCCGGCCGCACCCGAGCCGGGCACACGGCATACCAAAGGGTGGTCACCGAGCGGCTGCGACGGACGCCGCACCCCGGGCGCCCGGCCCGCGGCCCTAGGCTGTGGCCCATGTTCTACAGCCTCGGGCGCAACCTCCTGTACCCGCTGTCCCATGCGCTGTACAGGCCCACGATCGAGGGCAAGGAGAACATCCCGCGCGAGGGCGGCGTCATCGTCGCGAGCAACCACCGGTCGTTCATCGACTCCTTCGCCATCCCGCTCGCCTCGCCGCGGCAGGTGCGCTTCCTCGCCAAGGAGGAGTACTGGACCGGCACGGGCGTCGGCGGCTTCCTGCGCAAGGGCTTCTTCAGCGCCGTCGGGATGGTGCCGGTCAACCGGCACTCGGCCACCGCGGCGCAGGAGAGCCTCGACACCGCGCTCGAGGTGCTCCGCGCGGGCGACGCGTTCGGCATCTACCCGGAGGGCACGCGCTCGCGCGACGGTCGCCTCTATCGCGGGCGCACGGGCGTGGCGTGGCTCGCGCTCACGGCCCAGGTGCCGATCGTGCCGGTCGGGCTCATCGGCACCGAGGACATCCAGCCCGTCGGGGCGCGTTTCCCGCGGCTCGCGAAGGTCACGGTGCGCTTCGGCGAGCCGATCGGGGTCGAGGAGTACGCCGGTATGCCGGCCGGTAAGGCGCGTCGCCTGCTGACCGACCGGGTCATGGCGGCGATCGCCGAGCTGAGCGGCCAGGAGCGGGTCGACGCGTACAACGAGGTGCCGGGCGGCGAGCCCTCCGCCTGACGCGTTGCAGATGCGACCCTGTCGCATCTAGCGTGGGCCCGTGACCCTGACGTCCTCGCGCCCGCGCACGAGCCCGCCGCTGCTCCAGCGGCTCTCCCGCGACGACCGGCGCAGCCTGCTCGGGATGGGCGGCTTCGTCCTGCTGCTGCACGTCGTCGGGTGGGGACTGCTCGTCGGGGTCGTCGCGCCGCAGGAGTACCGCGTCGCCGGCCAGCTCTTCGGCGTGGGGCTCGGCGTCACGGCCTACACCCTCGGCATGCGGCACGCCTTCGACGCCGACCACATCGCCGCCATCGACAACACGACCCGCAAGCTGATGGGCGAGGGGAAGCGGCCGCTCAGCGTCGGCTTCTGGTTCAGCCTCGGCCACTCGTCGGTCGTCTTCGTCATGGTCATGCTCGTCGCGCTGGGCATCCGCGCCCTGGCCGGCGCCCTCCAGGACGGCGACTCGACGCTCCAGCACGTCACGAGCCTGTGGGGCACGTCCGTGTCGGGCGTCTTCCTCGTGCTCATCGGGCTGCTCAACCTCGCCGCCCTCGTCGGCATCCTGCGCGTGGCCCGGCGGATGCGCGGCGGCCACCTCGACGAGGCCGAGCTCGAGCGGCAGCTCGAGCGGCGAGGCTTCCTGACCCGGATCCTCGGGCGCGTGACGCGCACCGTGTCCCAGCCGTGGCACATGTATCCCGTCGGCGTCCTCTTCGGCTTCGGCTTCGACACGGTCACTGAGGTGGGCCTGCTCGTCGTCGCCGGAGGCGCCGCCGCCGCCAACCTGCCCTGGTATGCCGTCCTCACCCTCCCCGTGCTCTTCGCTGCGGGCATGTCGCTGCTCGACACCGCCGACGGCGCGTTCATGAACGTCGCCTACGGGTGGGCCTTCAGCCGGCCGGTGCGCAAGGTCTACTACAACGCCACCGTCACGGCCCTGTCGGTCGCGGTCGCGCTCGGCATCGGCGGCATCGAACTCGTGTCGGTGCTCACCGATCGGCTCGGGGTCACGAGCGGTCCGCTGGCGTGGGTCGGCGGCATCGACCTCGGCAACGTCGGCTTCTGGGTCGTCGGGCTCTTCGTCGTCACCTGGCTCGTCGCGGTCGCCGTGTGGCGCTTCGGCCACATCGAGGAGCGGTGGTCGGCCGCCCTCGCCGACGGCAGCTGACCCGCGCGCGGGGTCTTCCCCTCCGGTGCCGGACCGGGCCCTCGACACGTCCGCCGCGGCGGAGTCGTGGTCTGGTTTCGGGGGTGCCGGACCGCAACACGTCCGCCGGGGCGGGGTTGTGGTCGGGGATCCTGGGCCGCAGTCGGGGCCGCCGGGAGGAACGACAACCCTCCTGGCCACGCTGGGCCGGAGCGGCGGTCCGCGGGACGGCTTTGGCAGGCTTAGGGTTGCGGTGTGTACGAAGGCGCGGTCCAGGACCTGATCGACGAGCTCGGACGACTTCCCGGGGTCGGGCCCAAGAGCGCCCAGCGCATCGCCTTCCACCTGCTGCAGGCCGACTCCGAGGACGTCACGCGCCTCGTCACGGCACTGACCGAGGTCAAGGCCCGCGTCCGCTTCTGCGAGGAGTGCGGCAACGTGGCCGAGGCCGAGAAGTGCCGCATCTGCGCCGACCCGCGCCGCGACCACACGGCCATCTGCGTCGTCGAGGAGCCCAAGGACGTCGTCGCCATCGAGCGCACGCGCGAGTTCCGCGGCAAGTACCACGTGCTCGGCGGTGCGATCAGCCCCATCGACGGCATCGGCCCCGACGACCTGCGGGTCCGCGAGCTCATGACGCGCCTCGCCTCCGGGGAGGTGCAGGAGGTCATCATCGCTACCGACCCCAACCTCGAGGGCGAGGCCACCGCGACCTACCTGAGCCGGTTGCTGCGCGACGTCGGCCTCACCGTGACGCGCCTGGCGTCGGGCCTGCCCGTCGGCGGTGACCTCGAGTACGCCGACGAGGTCACGCTCGGCCGGGCCTTCGAGGGCCGCCGCCGCGTCGACGCCTGACCCGCACCACCGAGGGCGTATGCCGTCCCGCTCCTCCCACACCCCTCTCTCCTCGAGTGGCCCCGTCGTCACAGTCGAGTGAGCGCTGCGTCCCGCAGTGCGAGGGCGCCGTCCCGTCGAGTGGCCCTGTCGTCGCAGTCGAGTGAGCGCTGGGTCCCGCAGTGCGAGGTCGCCGTCCAGTCGAGTGGCCCCGCCGTCACAGTCGAGTGAGCGCTGCGTCCCACGCCTCCATGGTGCGGAGCGCTCGCTCGACGAGGGGAGGGGCCGTCGCTGGGGGCTGGTGGGGCGGAGGGCTCACTCGACGGGAGGATTGGGCCGGATCGTTGGGGCTGGTGGGGCGGGGTGGCCACTCCACGGGGAGGTGGGCCAGCCCGTTGGGGCTGGTGGGGCGGGGTGGCCACTCGACGGGGGAGGCGGGGCCGTCGTCTGGGGCTGGTGGGGCAGGGCGCTCACTCGACGGGAGATGTGGGCCAGGTCGTTGGGGCTGGTGGGGCGGCGTGGCCACTCGACCAGGTGCGATGGGTCGTTGCCGGCGCGACCGGGCCACACGGCATACGGCATGCTGGGACCCATGACCGACCATCCGGTGACTGAGGGCCAGCCGAGCCAGGCGAACGAGATCGACGACCTGTCGGGCCTGGCCGACCTGACCGCCGCAGAGGCGAGCGCGTTCCTCACGTCGGTGACAGAGGTCGCCTCGGGCAGCTCGCCCGACACGGCCCTGCCGCTGCTGACCCTGGCGCTCTCGCAGGTGCTCGTCGCCGGCGCGCGGCTCGGCGCGATCGAGGACGTCGTGCCCGAGGAGCGCTTCGAGCCCGACGCGGCCGACGACGACGCCGACCCGCTCCGCACCGGTCTCGCCAACGTCTTCGCGGGGATCGACGACTACGTCTACGTCATCGACCCGATCACCTCCTCGGAGCGGGCCGACGGGTCGATCACCAACGACCTCGTCGACGTGGCGGTGTCGCTCAGCCACGGGCTCAAGCACTACGCGACCGGGCGCAAGCTCGAGGCGCTGTGGTGGTGGCAGTTCGGCTACCTGTCCCACTGGGGCGACCGCGGGATGATGGCGCTGCGCTCGCTGCACTCGATCCTCGCCCACCTGCGTCTCGACGCCGACGACGAGACCGTCGGCGAGGCGGAGTTCGACGCGCTGCACCCGTAGTCCGCGCGAGAACGTGCGGCGCGAGGGGTGACGAACCGTACATCTCACCATCGCGACGTCCCGGTTGACGTGGGGCGCGCGAGCCTAGACTCGGTGCTGACGCAGACCCCTCGAGGAGATCCGGAGCCAGTGTGAGCATCGTCGTCCAGAAGTACGGCGGTTCGTCCGTGTCCGACGCCGAGGCCATCAAGCGCGTGGCCCGGCGCATCGTCGAGACGCAGCGGGCCGGTCACTCCGTGTGCGTCGTCGTCTCGGCGATGGGTGACACGACGGACGAGCTGATGGACCTCGCCGAGCAGGTGACGCCGGCGCCGCCGGCCCGCGAGCTCGACATGCTCCTGACCTCGGGTGAGCGCATCTCGATGGCTCTCGTCGCGATGGCGATCGCGCAGCTCGGTGCCGAGGCGCGGTCGTTCACCGGCAGCCAGGCCGGCGTCATCACCGACGACGCGCACGGCGCCGCCCGCATCATCGACGTCACGCCCGGTCGCATCCAGAGCGCCCTCGACGCCGGCCACATCGCGATCGTCGCCGGCTTCCAGGGCGTCAGCCAGACGACGAAGGACATCACGACCCTCGGCCGCGGCGGCTCCGACACGACCGCCGTCGCCCTCGCCGCGGCGCTCGAGGCCGACGTCTGCGAGATCTACACCGACGTCGACGGCGTCTTCACCGCCGACCCGCGCATCCTGCCGAGCGCCCGCAAGCTCGACGTCCTGTCGATGGAGGAGATGCTCGACCTCGCCGCCAACGGCAGCAAGATCCTGCATCTGCGCTGCGTCGAGTACGCCCGCCGCTACGGCATCCCCATCCACGTGCGCTCGTCGTGGTCGCAGAAGGCCGGCACCTGGATCAAGGACAACCCCTACGAAGGAGAAGGCGCTGTGGAAGCTCCGATCATCGCCGGCATCGCCCACGACCGCAGCGAGGCCAAGATCACCATCGTCGGGGTGCCCGACCGGGTCGGCGTCGCGGCGAAGATCTTCGGGGCCATCGCGGAGTCCGGCATCAACATCGACATGATCGTGCAGAACGTGTCCGCTGCCGAGACCGCCAAGACCGACATCTCCTTCACCCTCCCGCAGGCCGACGGCGCCCGGGGCATGCAGGTGCTCCAGTCGATCAAGCACGAGGTCGCCTACGAGGACCTCCGCCTCGACGACAAGATCGGCAAGATCGCGCTCGTCGGCGCCGGCATGAAGAGCCACCCGGGTGTCTCGGCGAAGTTCTTCGGCGCCCTCGCCGAGGCCGGCATCAACATCGAGATGATCTCGACCTCCGAGATCCGCGTCTCGGCGGTGACGCGCGCCGAGCAGCTCGACGACGCCGTCCGCGCCGTGCATACCGCTTTCGGTCTCGACTCGGCGGACGAGGCGATCGTCTACGGCGGCACCGGGCGCTGATCGCCCCGCAGCGCCTCCGACGGCGCTAGTTTCGGGAGGCATGAGACTCCTGACGCGATCCGTCCTGCTCGCCGCCACCACCACCGCGCTCGTGGCCGCGGCCACGAGTGCGTATGCCGTGTCGCCCGGTTCGCCGGGACGTGACGCCCCCGCGAGGGCCGAGGTGGCGGCATACGGCTGGTCGGTGACGCCGACGGGGACGACCGAGCGCTTCCGCGGGCTCGCACCGGTGTCGCGCGACGTCGCGTGGGTCAGCGGCACCAACGGCACGGTGCTGCGCACGACCGACGGCGGCCGGACCTGGAGCGACGTCAGCCCCGAGGGACTGGGCACCGACGCGCTGCAGTTCCGCGACATCGAGGCGTTCGACGCCCGTCACGCCGTCGTGCTCTCGATCGGCGAGGGCACGGAGTCGCGCATCCTCGTCACCGACGACGGTGGCGCGAGCTGGACCGAGTCGTTCCGCAACACCGACCCGGCCGCGTTCTACGACTGCATGGCGTTCAGCTCGCCGCGCCGGGGCCTCGCGATGAGCGACCCGGTCGACGGCAGGTTCCGCCTCGTCGAGACCTCGGACGGCGGCCGCTCGTGGTCGATCGTCGACCCCTCCGGCATGCCGGAGGCCCAGGCCGGCGAGTTCGCCTTCGCGGCGTCCGGCACGTGCCTGTCGTCCGGCGTCGGCGGCCGCTCCTACCTCGTGAGCGGCGGGGTCGACCCGGCTCGCGTCTTCACCTCGACCGACCACGGGCGCACGTGGACCGTTGCCGACAGCCCGGTGGCCGGAGGCGCTTCGGCGGGCATCTTCTCGGTGAGCTTCCGCGACGCCCGCCGTGGCGTCATCGTCGGCGGGGACTTCGCGGCCCCGACCGGGGCCGTCGACAACGCGGCCTGGACCGACGACGGCGGCGCGACGTGGACCAAGTCGACGACCAACCCGTCCGGCTACCGCTCCGGCTCGGCCTGGGTCCCGCGCACGGCCCGCACCGTGCTGGCCGTCGGACCGTCCGGCTCGGACGTGTCGACCGACGGCGGCGGTTCGTGGTCGACGTTCGACACGGGCAGCTTCGACTCGGTCGAGTGCACCGCCGACGGCGCGTGCTGGGCCTCGGGCGAACAGGGCCGGGTCGGGGTCCTCACCCGCTGACCGCCTGGGAACTTCGGGTCGAGTGCTCATTTCTCGACGGGTGGGTCTGTCGGGAAGTGGGCACTCGACGAGAAGTTGGGGTCGAGTGCTCAGTTCCGTACGGAGGGGACGGCCGTGGCGACGAGCTCGGCGAGCTCGTCGGACGTCGGGCCGGGGTCCGGCTGCGGTCGCCAGCCGGTGCGGTAGACGGCGCGGGCTCGCTCCTCGACCGTGCCGAGCACGGAGGGGAGGGCCTCCATCGACGCGTAGGGGCCGATCGCCTCGCCGATGGACGGGTCCTGCGACGCCGCGTTCATGATGAGGTCGGACGGCAGGTGCCCCGCGAGGTCGATGTCGTCGCCGGCCCAGCGCCGCGCCTGGGCGTGGTCCATCGCGATGTGGTCCTCGACCCACGGCCGCATGCGCGCCTCGTCGTACGCGTCGAGCTCGTCCCCGACGGCCTCGACGTCGGAGCCGTGCTCGTCCACGAGACGCAGCAGCTGGGCCACCTGGGTCAGCGAGGTCGCGATGCCCCGGCCGAAGATCGGGGTCGTCGTGCAGACCGAGTCGCCGACGAAGACGAGGCCGGGCAGGGCGAGACCACCGGAGGGGCCGCGCTGGCCGCGGTAGACGTTGAGGAGCGGACCGCCGGGCAGCACATCGGTCAGGGGCTCGGCCACGCCGTCGGCGGTCCACGCGGCGAGCCCCGGGATGGCGGCGCTCGCGGCCTCGAACGCGCCGGTGTGCCGCAGGCCGACGAGGTCGCGGTTCGCGGTCGAGCGGATGATGAGGGCGGAGAAGATGCCCCTCTCGTGCAGGAACACGAGGACCATGAAGCCGACGTAGTTGCCCTGCCAGGCGATGGCGTTGGTCATCGGCGGGACGGGGACGCCGGGCCGCAGCCGGTAGGTGCGGTCGACGTAGGCGATGCCGCACTCGCCGCCGACCCCGGGGCCGCGCAGGTGGCGGTTGACCCGGCCCGACCGCCCGGAGGCGTCGACGACGAGGTCGGCGTCGAAGTCCGAGCCGTCGACGCTGATGCCCTGCGCGCGGCCGCGGCTCGTCGTGGTGCCGTCGACGTGGCCGGTGCGCACCTCGAGGCCCGGCTGCTCGAGGGCCGCCGACCGTACGGCTCGCTCGAAGGTCTCGCGGCGCGAGCGGATGCCGGCGGTCACGGTGCGACCGTCGGGCAGCGCGAGCTCGATCGCCTCGCAGCCGAGGCCCACCCAGGCGTCCCAGGCCGCGGGCGCCTCGGCGCGGAGCACCTCGCCGACCTGGGCCCGGAAGGCGTGGGCGTGGTGGAACTGCATGACGCCGCGGCGCGGCCAACGGCTGCCGTCCGGAGGGGGACCGGGGTCGCGGTCGACCGTGACGACATGGTGTCCGCGACGCGCGAGACCCATCCCCGTGACGAGGCCCGTGGGACCTCCTCCGATGACGGCGACCTTCACGACCACCACCCCCTCCGCTTCCACAGTGGGAGCGGTCGTGCTGCGCGTCAAGCGATTTCGGCGCTCTCCGGTCGCTACCGCACCATCTACGGCATATGCCCCTCGTCGCTCACAGGTTCGTCGCAGCAGGGCGTGGGTATGGTCGAAGTCGAAGCAGCAACCACCTACTCGGGGCGTTAGGTGAATGACGTGACCCCTCACGAATCACATCTCCAGAACGACGGATCGGTCTTCCCGCCGGTCACACCGGACCCGCCGCCGCCACCCGGCCAGGCGGAGATCAAGGTGCCCGACATCGTGCCGGTGTCGACGCCCGACGGCCCGGACAGATCGAGCGACACCCGCGAGACGCAGACCGCCACGAGCGAGACCGCGGGCGTGCGGGAGCAGAACCCCGAGACCGACTGACGGCTCGTGCCGTCGGGCGAATGTTCGCGTCCGACGGCGATCGGGGTATCTCCTCCGTGTGAGACTGCGTCGGAGCGTCATCGACAAGCCCGGGATCCGTCGACTGCGGCGGGGCAGGGGCTTCGCGTACGTCGACGGCGACGGCCACGCGGTCGACGCGGAGACGAAGGAGCGCATCAAGGCGCTCGTCATCCCGCCGGCCTGGCAGGACGTCTGGATCAGCCCGCACCCGAACGGCCACATCCAGGCCGTGGGCACAGATGACGCGGGCCGTCGCCAGTACCGCTACCACGACAAGTGGCACGAGGCGCGGGGGCGCGAGAAGCACGACCGCGTGATCGTGCTGGCCCGCAAGTTGCCGGCCGCTCGCAAGCAGATCGCCGCGGACCTGCGCACCAACGGCCTCACGAAGAAGCGCGTCACGGCGGCCGGGCTCCGCATGCTCGACGCCGGCCTCTTCCGCAGCGGTGGTGAGGAGTACGAGGCCGAGCACGGCTCGCACGGCGTGGCGACGCTGCTGCGGTCACACGTCACCGTCAGCGGGGAGGACGTCACCTTCGAGTTCCCCGCCAAGTCCGGCGTGACGAGGGAGGCGGTGATGACCGATCCGCTGCTGTCCCGGATCGTCCTGTCGCTCAAGCGGAGCGGCTACCGCGGCGACCGTCTGCTGGCCTATCGCGACACGAACGGCTGGCACGAGCTGCGCTCCAGCGACCTCAACGTCGCCTTCAAGGAGCTCGTCGGCGAGGAGTACACCGTCAAGGACCTCCGCACGTGGGCCGCGACCGTTACGGCGGCCGTGGCACTGGCGCGCACGGGGCCGGCTGGGTCGGAGCGCGAGCTCAAGCGGGCCGAGAAGGACGCGATGAAGGTCGTGTCCGAGCACCTGGGCAACACCCCGGCCGTGGCCCGCAGCTCCTACGTCGACCCGCGCGTCCTCGACGAGTACGCCGTCGGCCGCACCATCGCGCGCAGCCTCTCGCGCCTGACCAAGGCCGACCGCAGCCGCCTCGAGCTCGGCGACCTCGTGCAGGTCCGCGACCGTGACGCCCTCGAGCGGGCGGTCATGCGGCTCGTCAAGGGCGCCGCCTGAGCGACTCCGTCCCAGACGTGCGTATGCCGTCGAGTTCCCAACGCGTGGAAGGGGATCCGACGGCATACGCCCACGTTTCAGGCGGTCAGAGGTCGACGACCTCGTTGTCGCCCTCCATGCGCTGACCGGTCACCTTCGCCTTGACGAAGTTGGCGATCTGCGTGACCTTGGCGCCGGGGGAGTCCCAGTACTCGGCCGAGTCCGCGCTCACCTTGATGATGATGTTGTTCGGGTTCTCGGGGCCGCCCTCGAGCCAGGCGCCGGTGAAGCTGTTCCACAGGTCGGCCAGCTTGGCGGGGTCGTCGACGATCGTCGCCGTGCCGGAGAGGGACACCCACGAGCTCTGCGAGCTGTAGGCGACGTTGACCCTGGCGGGGGACTGGGCCGCGATGTCGCGGGCCTTGTGGCTGTCACGCTCGGAGATGAAGAGGACGTCGCCGTCGAATTCGACCTCCTGCGTCGCCATCGGGTGGCTGACGAGCGCACCGTTCGAGTCCGCGTGCGTCAGCATCGCGATCCGGATGTCCTTGATCAGTTCGGCGACCTTCTGGGTGCCGTCGTGCTCGCTCATCGCGTTCTCCTCGTCGTCGGGGTCGGTGACTCTGTCCCTCGCCACCTACCCGATGCGGTCAGGCGGTGTGCGTCGTTGTCGAGGGTTCGGGCACCCGGTCGTCGTCGGCGATCCCGTCGGTGGTCTCGTCTGAGCTCTCGTCGGAGGTCTCATCGGAGGTCTCGGTGGCGGCGTCGTCGGGGCCGCCGTGCGCGACGTCCTCGGCCTTGGTGTGCGGCATGAGCAGGCCGGCGGCGATGCTGACCGCGGCGGACACGAGCACGGCGAGGAAGACGGCCGTAGAGCCCGCCTGCACGGCCTCGCTCGAGCCGTCGCCGCCGCGGGTCGCGATGACGGCATTGGCGATGGCACCGAAGATCGCGACGCCGACGGCGCTGCCGACCGAGCGCATGAACATGTTGGTGCCGGTGACGACGGCGCGCTCGTTCCACGGCACCGATGCCTGGGCGGCGATGAGCGTCGGCGTCGCGACGAGACCGAGGCCCAGGCCGACGATGAGGCACGAGCCGGCGGTGGCCCAGACGTTCGGCGTCGACGAGGTGATCCACAGCGACAGCGCGCCGAGCGTGGCCACGACGAGGCCGATGAGCGCGGTGGGGCGGAAGCCGATGCGCATGTAGAGCCGGCCCGACTGCGAGGCCGAGATCGGCCAGCCGATGGTCAGGGCGGCGACCGCGAGCCCGGCGACGATCGGGGTGGCCCCCGTCGAGCGCTCGAGGAAGGTCGGCACGTAGGAGGTGAGGCCGACGAGCACCGCGCCGATGCCGATCCCGATGAGGCAGGTCGCGACGATGAGCCGCCGCGTCAGCACCTCGAGCGGCAGGATCGGCTCGGCCGCCCGTCGCTCGATGAGGCCGAAGACCACGAGCAGCACGGCACCTACCGCGAACGAGCCGATGCTCTGCCACGAGGTCCACGCCCATGCCTGGCCGCCCTCGAGCACGGCGAGGATGAGCAGGGTCAGGGCGACCGTGAGCACGGCCGCGCCGGCGTAGTCGATGCGGTGCCGACGCCGCTCGACGGACTCGTCGTACTTGCGCCAGATCATCCCGGCGGCGAGCAGGCAGAAGGGGATGTTGACGAAGAAGATCCAGCGCCACGAGGCGAACTGGGAGAAGACGCCACCGAGGGTCGGGCCCACGACCGACGACACGGCCCAGACGCTCGCGATGTAGCCCTGGGTCTTGGCCCGCTCGGCCACGGTGTAGATGTCGGCCGCGATCGTCGTCGTCATGGGCAGCACCGCGCCGGCGCCGAGACCCTGCAGGGCCCGCATGACGATGAGCGAGCCCATGTCCCACGCGAAGCCGCAGAGGATGCTGCCGACGAGGAAGAGCGCGATCCCGACGAGGATCACCGGCTTGCGCCCGACCGTGTCGGCGAGCTTCGCGTAGACCGGGACCGACACCGCCTGGGCGAGGAGGTAGACGGAGAAGAGCCAGGGGAACTGGGTCAGGCCGCCGAGGTCGGCGACGATCGACGGCACGGCCGTGGCGAGGATGGTGGAGTCGAGCGCGATGAGCGACGTCGACAGCATGAGAGCGATGAGGATCGGCCCGCGTTCCGAGCGGAATCCCAGGTTGGACGAGGTGGACACGATCCTCCTGAGGTCTTGGGGGCGACGAAGAGGGACAACGCATCCTTCGGCAGTTCATTCCCAAGGCTGGACACGTGCGTCGACACGTGCCTCTACCCGTACCTCGACATGGGGGCCCTTCGCCACTGCCGTCGGACCGCTCGAGCCGGGAGACTGGACGGTGAGCGGCGGCAGATGCCGCCACGTCGGGCAGGAGCGCCGTCATGCGAACCTTGGGGGTCGAGGAGGAGATGCTGCTCGTCGACGCACGGACCGGCCGGCCTCTGCCCGCGGCGGAGCAGGTGCTCAGGCACGCGGCGGATCGGGCGCAGGCGGCGGCGACGGACGGGGCCGTGACGGGCCCGCCGATGATTCCCGGGGTGTGCGCGCACGGCGCCGTCGAGGGGGAGTTCCGGCAGCAGCAGATCGAGACGCACACGGCGCCTGCCGCCGAGCTCGACGACCTGCGGTCCGAGCTGTGGCGGTGGCGCGGGGAGGCCGTCGCGGCGGCGCGCGAGTGCGGCGTCGGCGTCGCGGCGCTCGCCACCTCGCCGCTGCCGGTGGAGCCCGCCGTGTCGAGGTCGCCGCGCTACCTCTGGCTCGAGGACCGCTACCGGCTGACGGCCCGCGAGCACCTCGTCGGCGGGTGCCACGTCCACGTCTCGGTCGCGAGCGACGAGGAGGGGGTCGGGGTGCTCGACCGCATCCGGGTCTGGCTGCCGACGATCCTCGCCCTCAGCGCCAACTCGCCCTTCTGGCAGGGGCAGGACACCGGTCACGCCAGCTACCGGGCGCAGGTGCTCACGCGGCTGCCCTCGTGGGGCCCGAACGACCGGTTCGGCTCGGCCGCGGCCTACCACCGTCTCGTCCGTGAGCTCGTGCGCAGCACCGTCATCCTCGACGAGGGCATGGCCTACTTCGACGCGCGCCTGGCGAGGCGCTACCCGACGGTCGAGGTGCGCGCCGCCGACGTGTGCGCCACCGTCGAGGACTCCGTCGTCGTCGCGGCCCTGTGCCGGGCCCTCGTCGAGACGGCGGCCCAGGAGTGGGCGGAGGGCCGGGAGGCACCGGACGTGTCGACGCGGCTGCTGCGGTGCGCGACGTGGCAGGCCGGGCGCGAGGGGCTGGGCGGGCAGCTGCTCGACTGGCGCACCGGCCTGCCCGAGCCGTGCTGGTCGGTGCTCGAGACCCTCCTCGACCACGTCGGCCCCGCGCTCGAGGCGGCCGGGGACCTCGCCACCGTCCACGACGGTCTGGTCCGCGTCCGCGAGGAGGGCAACGGCGCGACGCGGCAACGCGCCCTGCTGGCGCACACGGGGCAGCTGGCCGACGTCGTCACCGACTCCGTGCGCACCACGGCTGCCCCGTGCCCGGGGCGGCGGACCTGAGGCCTCCCTCAGCCGGGCAGATCGGACGACCCGGCCGACCGGGAAGGTAGGGAGGGCCCAGTCGACCCCGAAGGCCCGGACGACCCCGAAGGCCCGGACGACCCCGAGGGCCGGGGTGACGGGAACCGCACGTCGAGCGACTGGGGACCGAAGACCCGGCGGCCCACCTCGAGGTGGCCCGCGGCATACAACAGCCCGGCTCCGACGCCCGAGGCCACCACGACGACCGTCCCGCCGCCGGCGGTGTTGCCCACGAGCGCGCCGAGCGTGCCGGCGACGATCGCATTGACGACCATGAGGAACATCGAGGTGCTGCCCACGACGTGCAGCACGATGTTGCGGCGGCGCCCCAAGGCATACGTGTGCATGAGGCCGGGCCCGTCGTCGTACGTCGAGGCCGTCAGGTAGGGCGCCAGCTCGGGGGCGAGCTCGACGTAGGCGTGGCGCAGGCGGTAAATGGCGCGGATGAGGTCGGCGTCCTCGCGGCTCGCGGTGTTGACCCGGATCGCGGTGAGGACCCCCATGACGAGCGCCGCCGACGCGAAGCCGATCGCCATGACCCGGAACGGCGTGCCGAAGCCGGTCGCCTGCGCGGTCAGCGCCAGCACGACGAGGAAGGCCGACACGACGGTGAGGTGGATCGTGATCCGGCTCATCACCTCCGACCACGTCATCGACCGGGTGCCGAGCAGGCTCCAGTGCTCGGTCGAGAGGAAGACGGGCAGCCCGGGCGCCGTCGAGTCGCGCAGGCCGCCGGGCCCGGCGCGCTCGTGGTCACCGTCGTCCGACCCGCTCGCGGGATCGATCGAGCCCTCGACGTCCATGCCTGCCTCCGGAGCCGTCGCGTCGCGCCGATGACGCGACCCGGGGGTGCGTCCGTCCCAGTGTCGCGCGGCCGGGGTGTCCCGTCACCCGGTTCGGCCGGGTCTGCGGTGCAGGCCCTTGGACCCTGTCGGCGCCGCCGCCGTCGGCGTGACGATCGAGGTGAGGCAAGGAGGTGGGGAGATGAAGACCGTCTCCGTGGTTCTGCGTCGCACGGCTCTCGTCCTGACGGCGGTGTTCGTGTGCGGTGGTCTGCTCTTCGCGCTCGGCTACGCGTTCGAGGACTCGGGCGGTGGCGCGGCGGTGCTGCTGGCTGCCGCGGTCGTCGTGCCCCTCGCCGCGCTCACCGTGCTCGCCGCCCTTCGGCGCCCCATCGCGCTCCGGGTCCTGGCGGTCGCCGTCGGGCTGTACGTGGTGTGGGGCGTTCTCACGCTCTTCGTCGACCTCGTCGATGCACCGGACCTCCCGATCATCGCCCTCGTCCTCGCGCTGCCGATCGCCGTCGTCGGCCTGACGTACGCCCTGCGCGCGGGAGCGCTGCTCGTCGTCGTCGCCGCGGTGCCGTTCCTGTCGGTCGCCTCGATCCTGGTGCGGGAGTCCGGTCACGAGGGACCGGGCCTCGGTGACCTGTTCGGCGGCTCGACCGGCGTCGTCGTGATCCCGCTGCTCGTGCTGGCCGCCCTGCTCCTGCTGGCAGGGGCGCTGGACCGCGGGGCAGCGGAGCCCGGGTCCCAGCAGCCCGAGCCGCAACCGCCGAAGGCCGTCGCGCCACGCTGACGGTCACGGGTCCAGGGCCCGGTCGGGGTGACAGGACGCCGTCGCCACGTCCCGCCTCGTTCCTCGGGCGGTGCGCAGCTCCTCCCGGCATCCTGTCCCCGACAAGCCGAAGGGCCTGCTGGAACGACTCCGTCGTTTCCAGCAGGCCCTTCGGTGATGGTCGGGGTGACAGGATTTGAACCTGCGACCTCTTCGTCCCGAACGAAGCGCGCTACCAAGCTGCGCCACACCCCGGTGCTGCATCTACCCCTGGTCCGCGGACCGGAGGCAGCAAGCAGAGATGCTAGCGCAGCCCCCGGCCCAACTCCGAATCGGGCCGTCGCAGCGACCCGGAACCCGCCGCCGATCAGCCCTGCGAGCGGGGGACGAGCGTCAGGAGCGTCGCCTCGGGACGGCAGGCGAGGCGTACGGGAGCGGTCGGCGCCGTGCCGAGCCCCGCGGACACCTCGAGCCACGCGGCCCCCTCCGGCGCCTGCGACGACGGCGTGGAACCGGCCCCCGGCCACCAGCGCGACAGGCCCTTGACCCGGCTCGTGTCGAGGTCGCAGTTGGTCACGAGCGCGCCGTAGCCCGGCACGCAGACCTGACCCCCGTGGGTGTGCCCGGCGACGATGAGGTCCGCGCCGTCGGCGGCATACGCGTCGAGCACCCGCTGGTACGGCGCGTGCGTCACGGCGAGAGCGAGGTCGGCGTCGGGCGAGGCCGGGCCGCGGACGAGGTCGAGACGGTCGTAGCCGAGGTGCGGGTCGTCGACCCCGACGAGGTCGATGCGCAGGTCGCGCACCGTGATCGAGTCGCGCCGGTTCGTCAGGTCGACCCAGCCGCGGGAGCTCATGCCCCGCACGAGGTCCGCGGTGGGCAGCCGCTGGGTCGTGCCGACGCCCTTGGCGAAGTTGCGCGTCAGGTAGCCGAGCGGGTTCTTCAGCTTCGGCGCGAAGTAGTCGTTGGACCCGAGCACGAAGACGCCCGGGATGCCGAGGAGCAGCTCGTAGGCGTCGAGGAGCGCCGGCACGGCGTCGGCCGCCGCGATGTTGTCGCCCGTCGTGATGACGAGGTCCGGGTCGAGCGAGGCGAGGCTGTGCACCCACGCGCGCTTGGCGCGCTGACGGGGGAGCAGGTGCAGGTCCGACAGGTGCAGCACCCGCAGGGGCGCAGCGCCGTCGGGCAGCACCGGCACGTCGAACCGGCGCAGCACGAAGGCGTTGCGCTCGATGAGGGAGGCCCACCCGAGCACCCCGGCACCGGCCGCGCCCAGCCCGAGCGCGGTCTTGAGCACGGTCTTGGTCGCGGCACGCATGGGGCCCATCCTCGCACCCACGGCGGCTGCCCCGACGCAGCCGGACGATGGGGCGCGCCCGACCTGACAGACTGGACGCATGAGCACCCTCAAGGAGCAGCTGCAGGCCGACCTCACGTCCGCGATGCGCGAGCGCGACCAGGTCCGGGCCGGTTCGCTGCGGATGGCCCTCACCGCCGTCACCAACGAGGAGGTCGCCGGCAAGGAGCACCGCGAGCTCACCGACGACGACGTGCTCAAGGTCCTCGCCAAGGAGGCCAAGAAGCGCCGCGAGGCCGCCGAGGCCTACACCGGTGCCGGCCGCGCCGAGCTCGCCGACAAGGAGGAGGCGGAGCTCGCCGTCCTCGAGACCTACCTGCCCAAGCAGCTCGGCGACGACGAGCTCGAGTCGATCGTCCGCGAGGCCGTCGCGTCCTCCGGCGCCACCGGCATGCCGCAGATGGGCCTCGCGATGAAGGCCGCCAACGCTGCCGTTGACGGCCGCGCCGAGGGCGGCCGCGTAGCCGCGATCGTGCGCCGCGTCCTCGCCGGCTGACGAATGTTCGTTCCTCCGGCCCACGTGCCGAGGAGGCCGCTCGAGCGTCTGCTTGCCGGGGCCATCCCGTCCTGACGAACCTTTACCAAGTCCAGACGTTCTGCTGGAACTGCAGGTATTGACGCCCTTTCAGGGGCCCCAATACTTTGAGCCTCGCCCCACGTGGGGCACATGGTTCTCTCGATGGGCAGCGACGCAATTCATTCGCCTTTGGAGAGGGTGCGAGCAACAGGGGAAACGAATGCTCAGAATGCTCGGCAGGAACGGCCGCCCGAATCCGATCCGGATGTCGGCCGCATTGCCTGGTCGTGTGCAGCACCAGTTGGTCCATCGATCAACCGTTTTCCATCCGAGCATCGGCTGAGCCGCGTGTCCGCTCGTGCGATGGCCGTCGTCGGCACGGTTCTCGCTCTGGTCGGGGGTGCCTGTGCCACCTGGGGACTCGTCTATCTCATGGGTGCCTTGTCCCCAGGGAACCGGACCAACGCCCTGCGTGAGATCGGGATCGTCTTCGGCGTGGCTGCCCTCGTGGTCGGCGCTATCCCGGGTGTTACCGGCGTCGTCATGATCATTCGGGCATTTCGCAGAGGTCGCGGTCGCCCTTCACGTCATCACCAAGCCTGAGTCGTCAAGGCGGTCGGACGCTTAACTGAACGCCACCCACGATCGTGGATGCGTCATTTCTGCTTTTGGGTTAGCGGGACATGTTGTCCTGCGCATTTTCTGTGCGCTCCACCAATTCGTAAACGGAGGTCGGTACGGTGTTCAAACGTCTCATGGTCGCCTCAGCCGCAGCAGCGTGCGCTCTCGCTGCGGTCGGTGCCGCCCCATCTGTCTCAGCCCCACTGGGTCCTCCGTCTGTCGCCCGACAGGTGTCGTCAGCGGTGTCCACCCACGAACCGCCGGTGGTGCCGCTCGCGCCGGGTGACACTGCGGCGACGGCCTACGGCGACAGTAACGGCGTGCACGTCGTGAGCGCCAGGTCCGGCGACCATGCGTGGCACCGTGTGGCCGACCTGCGCGTGGCCGGATGGGACGCGGCGGACTGGACCGAGTCGCACTGCGTAACCGGTGACGCCCGTTTCATGGCTGTGGCCTTCGCGCCGACCACCTTCGTCAATGACCAGCGTCTCCAACTGGGCGGAGCAGTGGCGGCCGTGATCGAGCTCGACACGGGACGCCGATGGATGGTCCCCGAGCGGGTGGCGCTCACCTACCGGAGTCCTGGGTGTGGACAGTCCCTGGTCACTTTCGTGAGGCGTACAGGTCTGGACGGCGCACAGACCCGTCTCGTTACCGTCGACCCAGTGCGGAGCAGGGTGACCTCTCGCATCGACTCAACAGCGGACCTTGGTTCACCGGTTCCGTTGGCCGACGGGCGAGTCCTCGCGGCAGCAGGAAACAGTGTCGTCGAGGCGTCCCCCTCCGGCTCGCTGCGCACGCGTGCGACGGCGCCGGGACTCGTCTTCGACCTCAGCCTGTCAGGCACGTCGGTCGAGTACCTCGTCCAGGACTCGCCGACCACGTCAACCGTGTACCGGCTCACCGGATCCAAGGCCGTCGCGCAGGGCCGCGGACGGCTCCACAACCTGCACATCTTCGGGGGCCGGAACGGCCGCAACTTACTGGTGGGGTCGGTCGGCGCCACCGCCGGCCAGGACACGGTGATCGCCGTCCCCGTCACGCCGAAGGACGTCTCCGTCGACGGGTCGCTCGTGATCGATCAGGTGAGCGCGACGTCGGGCATCGTGTCCCGACCCGCCAGCGGTGGAGCCTCGACGAACAGCCCCGTCACGAGCGACGGAGCGGACATTGCCGACTTCGCACCGCTGGCCTCCACGACGACGGCTGCGACGGTGGCCACCGCGCCGACGTGCTCGGTGCCGATGCTCGACCCGACGGTCCAGGTGGTCCAGCCCTCTCCGAAGCAGCTCGAGTGGGCGGCAAACCGAGCAGTTCGCGGCGAGCTCACCATCGCCCGTCCGGCCAACTGGCAGAAGCACGGGCTCGCCTCCTACGTGCCGCAGAGCGTGTTCCCCAGGGTCGGACTCAACGGTTGGCCCAACGCGCACGTCCCTGTTCAGGTCCTGCTGGGAGTGATGGCCCAGGAGTCGAACTTCAACCAGGCCAGCTGGCACGCCTTGGCCGGGGTGCCGGGCAACCCCCTCATCGCGGACTACTACGGCACCGTCTACGACGCGAACGGCCGGATCGCCGGCATGGACTACGCGAACGCCGACTGCGGGTACGGGGTTGCACAGATCACCACGCACATGCGCGCATCGGACGCCACGTGGTCAGCGACGAAGAAGCTGCAGGTCGCCACCGACTACCAGGTGAACGTGGCGGCATCGGTGTCGTTCTTGGAGAACATCTGGAACGACCTCCAAGCCGCGGGCATCAAGATCAACGACGGCAACCCGGGCAAGATCGAGAACTGGTATGCCGCGCTATGGGCCTACAACACCGGCATCCAGCCCAACGGCACCTACAACGCCACGGGGTGCAAGCCCGGGCCCACCTGCACCTACAACGGGTACTGGGGTCTCGGCTGGACCAACAACCCGCGACAGAGCGGGTACGACCCCACACGCCTGCCCTTCCTCTCGGGCACCTACGACGACGCCAAGTACCCATACAAGTGGCCGTACCAGGAGCGCGTCCTCGGCTGGGCGCAGAACGCGCAGCAGGACTTCGTGGCCGGCGGCGACAAGTACCGCGACGCCGGCACCCTGCAGAACCTCACCAACTACTCGCTCTTCTGCTCGGCCAGCAACGGCTGCAGCAGCACGAGCACCTCCACGGGCTACTGCCTCAGCACTGACCGCACCTCCTGCTGGTGGCACTCTCCCGCCGGGTGGACGGGGTCGGGCACGTTCGAGGACTCGTCTTCGTACGTGGCCGGTCAGGCCGAGCCGACCGTCGCCAATCCCTATCCACCTGCCTGCGGCGCGGCAGCGGCACCCGTTGTGGGACGCCCGGGTCTGACAGCGTTACCCGCGGGAGCCGTCGTCATCGACGAGCTGGCGTCCTCCGCCACCAACCTGGCGGGATGCGCGACGACGACGAGCCAGGGCACGTTCGCGCTGGCGTACGGAACCGACACGTCGGGTCAACCGACCGCGAAGATCGACACTCACCAGGTGGGCGTTGGCTACCAAGGCCACATCTACTTCGCCCACTCGGCGAGCTCCTCGCGTCCCTCGATGGCCGTCACCGGGACGTGGACGGTGCCTACGACTACCGTTGGCTGGCAGCACCTCTGGGTGTTCGTCCCCGCCAACGGCGCCACGACCCACCAGGCGGACTACAAGATCTGGACGGGGGCGAAGAGCTACCACCGGGTGGTGAATCAACGGTGGCGCCAGAACGCGTGGGTCGACCTCGGCATCTTCCAGCTCAGCAGCGGGGCCACCGTCCAGCTGTCGAACGTGACCTACAGCGACTTCGCCGACGGTGTCGTCGACGTGGCCTGGGACGCGATCGCTCTGACGCCGGCGGCCAAGCCGATCGCCTCGTACGTCGCCTTCGGCGATTCCTACCAGGCAGGGGAGGGTGACGAGCCGTACGACGCGGATGCCGACGCGCCCGCGACCAACACACCCTCGGCCAGCTTGCCCGGTGCAGTGCAGGACGAGCGGAGTCACAAGAACGCCTGTCACCGGTCCGCAAGCGCGTATCCGCCCCTCGTTTTCAAGCGGATGATGGGGGTCGCGGGTCGCACGTCCTCCAACACTGCGTTCCACTTCGCGGCGTGCAGCGGCGCTGTCATGGACAACGTCATCGGTGGCACGACGCACTTCGGTGAGGCACCTCAGCTTGACCAGGGCTGGCTCGACGAGAACACGACGCGCGTGACGATCGGCATCGGCGGCAATGACGCACGCTTCGCCGACATCCTCAAGGGTTGCGTCGCGACCCTGCAGAGCTGCACCGCGCCAACCTACAAGTTGACGATCAACGGGGTGGTGGACCCGGAGCCGCTCGTCACCTACGAACCCAAGGTGATCTCGAACCTCGCCCCTACCCTCAACTCGGTCCTGGCCAAGATCCACACGCTGGCCCCCAACGCCCAGATCACCGTCGTCGGATATCCGTACGTGGTGGTGAAGGCAGCGGACGTCTACACACCGACGTGCTCGTTGGTCTTCACACCCGAGAACCTCACCTGGTTCCGGACGACCGGTGACCAGCTGACGGCAGTGATGAAGAACGCTGCCGCGGCCAACGGGGCAAGTTTCCTCGACCTGATGCCCATCTATGCCGGGCACGAGGCGTGCTCGTTCGACGAGTGGGTCAATTCGACGATCGCGCACAGCGACACGGGCAGTGGGTCGAACTGGCCGGGTTCCGGGTCGTTCCACCCCAAGGCGTACGGCCACTCAGTGGTCGCTACGAAGTTCCCGACGACGTTTGTCGGGTAGTCCGCCGGTCGCGTCCACTCGCATGCCGACCAGTCCAACGCACGGGGCGCTCGTCGTCCGGCGCCAGAGAAGGAAAGAGAACGCCATGAAGAACAGACTCAGGGTCGTCACGGTTGCTATCGGCTCGGCCCTTGCCGTTGCGCTGTCGCCCGTCGCCGCTCAGGCCACCACGACGACGGTCAACGGGGCGGCCGGGATCGGCACGACGCTCTACAGCACGGTGCGCTACAACACTTACGCCTACAACCGCGTGAGCATCAGCAACTTCAATCAGGACTTCAGCGGCGGAGGCTGCACCTATCTATACCTGCGCGACCACGCCGCAAATCGGGAAATCGCTGGCACCGGATGCATCCGGAGCACCGGGACCATCTACTTCAAGATGCTGAGTAGCGGGTCTACATCGATCCCCAAGGGCTCCTTCACGTTGGACGTGCAAATCACGGGGGCGTGCGGTGGGTCCGGCTGCGGCACGATGCACTGGAGCTCGACCCTGACCTACAACGTTGCCACCTCCGCACCTCCAACTTGCGTGTCTCCTAAGGGCATCAACTCCGCTATTGCTACGCGACAGAACATCGTCTGCTAATCGGGACGCATTCAGCGCACACCCCACCCCTATGACCGCATAGAGCCAACTCAAAGAACGGAGCAAGATGAAGCACTCGATCAGGGCAGTATCCATAGCCGTCGTTTCGGCCGCAGCAATTGGCCTGTCCCCAATGGCCGCCCAGGCGACAACGACGACTATTAGTGGCAACGCTGGCCTCGGCACGACGTTGTACAGCACCGTGCGATCCAACACCTATGCGTACAACAAGGTGAGCATCAGCAACTTCAGCCAAGCGGGCGGCTACGGCGGTTGCACGGAGCTCTTCCTGCGGGACCGTACGCTCAACAGGGAGATCGCAGGGACTGGGTGTATCGACGGGCGAACCGGGACCATCTATTTCAAGATGTTGGCCAACGGATCGACCGCGATCCCCAAGGGCTCGTTCTCGCTCGACATGTACATGAGCGGAGCCTGCGGAGGAACGTGTTCGACGGTCAGCTGGAAAGCCACGTTGACGTACAACGTCCAGAGTGCATCCCCTGCCACGTGCGTGGCATCAGCCCAAGACCCTGCAGAGTCTCCGGTCTGTTGATCACGACCACGACTTGAGGTCAAACTGCAAGAGGTCGACGCGCGAAGTGCTCGTCGACCTCTTGCAGACCCTAGCCGCGCCCTGGTGGCTTGGTGGGCTTGCCGCCGCCGGGTTTGCCCGGCTTGGTGTTGCCCCCACCACCGGCGGGTGGCGCGACGGTGGTCCGCGGTTGCGGCAGCGCTTGCCGGTCGGCGCCGCGTGAGGTGTAGATCGTCACAAAGCTGCCGTTGGCGGCCTTGCCGTAGGGCGAGGTGCCGGCGACGAGCCCGCTCTGCACCGACGAGCTCATCGTGCCGCCCACGCCGGCCGAGAAGCCTGCGGCCTGCAGCGTCGCGATGGCCTGCGAGACCGACATGCCGGTGACGCTGGGGACGTCGACCTGGTCACCCGAGACGAGCTTGGACGAGGGCTCCTTGAAGTCGACCATCGGCTGGCCGTCGAGGGCCTTGTTCATGATGGCCTTCCAGATCGGCGCCGCGATCGCCGCGCCGTGCATGACGGGGTAGAAGTTGCCGCCCACGCTGACGTTCTTCATGACGCGGTCGATCGGGTCGTAGGGCGTGCCCACCCAGACAGCCGTGACGAGCTGCGGGGTGTAGCCGACGAACCACGACTCGTTGTTGTTGTTGGCCGTTCCGGTCTTGCCGGCGGACTGGCGCTTGCCGTCGGCGAGCTGGTTGCGGATGCCAGAGCCGTGGGTCATGTTGAACTCGAGGAACTTGTCGGTGGCGCGGGCCACGTCCGGCTCGACGACCTGCGCACACTTCGTCGCCGGCAGGGCGATGTTCTTGCCGTTCTGGGTGATCTTCGTGACCGCCACCATCGGGCACTTCTTGCCGTCCGCGGCCAGGACGCCGTAGGCGTGGGCCACGCCCTGCGGCGACACGTCGTCGCCACCGAGGATGTACTGGTTGGCGAACCGTCCGATCTGCTCACCGTCAGAACGGTGCAGGCCGATGCGGATCATCGTGTCGCGCACCTTGCAGCCACCGAGCTTCTCAGCGAGCGCGATGAAGGCGGTGTTGGTGGACTTGGCCGTCGCCTCCATGAGCGAGATCTTGCCGCCGGCGAAGGGGCTGTCGTTGAAGACCTTCCACGTGCCACCTGGACCGCAGTTGGCCATGCCGCCCGGCCACTCCTTGGGGGTGTAGACGGCCTGCGAGTTGCCGCCGGCACCCTTGGCGTCGATGCTCGACTTCGTCGTCATGCCGGACTCCATGGCCGTCACGAGCGCGAAGGCCTTGGCCGTCGAGCCGAACTGGAAGCCGATGGAGCCGCCGTACTTCTTGTCGAGCGCCCAGTTGATGCCGGTCTTGCCCTTCGTCTCCTTGTCGACGGTGTATGCCGTGTTCTGGGCGAAGGCCTTCACCTGTCCGGTGTTGGGGTCGGCGACGTAGGCGGCTGCGCCGATGCGCTCGCTGTTGCCGATCGGCACCTTCTTGGTGACCTCCTTCTGCGCGTAGTCCTGCAGCTTGGGGTCGAGCGTCGTCGTGATGGTGACGCCGCCGCGGTAGAGGGTGCGCTTGCGCTCCTCGAGCGTCTTGCCGAGCTGCGGCATCGCGAGGGCGTAGTTGACGATGAAGTCGCACCAGTAGGGGTACGGCGAGGCGAGGCACGTGCTCTTGGGCTCCGAGACCCGCATGTCCTGCTTGAGGGTGCGCTTCTTGGCGTCCTGCCACTGCTTGTCGGTGATCCGGCCGAGCTCGTGCATGCGGTCGAGCACGACGTCGCGGCGGGCGATCGCCTTCTTCGGGAAGTTCACCGGGTCGGTGGTGCCCGGGTTCTGCGTGAGCCCGGCGAGCAGGGCCGCCTGCGACAGGCTGAGCTTGCTGGCCGGGATGCTGAAGTAGTGCTGGGCCGCGGCCTCGACGCCGTAGGCGCGGTCGCCGTAGTAGACGAGGTTGAGGTAGCCCTGCAGGATCTCGTCCTTCGTCAGCTTCTTCTCCAGCGTGATGGCGTACTTCAGCTCCTTGAGCTTGCGCATGTAGTCCTTCTTCACCGCCTCCGCCGCGGCCTCCTTGTCACCGGCGTTGAGGGCGGAGTACTGCAGCGAGATCTTCACGTACTGCTGCGTGAGCGACGAGGCGCCGACCGACGAGCCGCTGCGCAGGTTGGAGATGACCGCGCGCATGGTGCCCTGGATGTCGATGCCGCCGTGGTCGTAGAAGCGGTGGTCCTCGATGGCGACCTGCGCCTCGCGCATGATCGGCGCGATCTTGTCGAGCGGCACGATGGTGCGGTTCTGCTCCTGCGGCGTCGCGATGACCGTGCCGTCGGCGGCGAGGATGCGCGAGGTCTGGGCCAGCGGGTTGGTCGTGAACTCGCTCGGGAGCTCGTTGAAGACGTCGACGCCGCTGCGGGCGAGGGCGCCCGTGGCGCCCACCGCGGGCATCACCAGGCCGGCGGCGAGCAGTCCGAGCACGAGCGCGGACGCGAGGAACGCGCCGAGCAGGCTGATGACGCCACCGATCGAGGTAGTGCGTGAAGACATGGGCCTTAGGGTAACCGCTCACCCTATGGCCACCGGGCTTCCGGCGCAGCGCAGACCCCGCGTGTGCGCCTGCGCCCATATCCGCATGTATCAGGGACCCGCGTCGCCACCCTGATGACCAGGGCTTCCCGGGGCTTGCCCGGGGCAGGTGACTAGTCACTCCCTCAACTAAATGGTCCATAGAGGCTATGTCGGACCGGGCTCCACGCTCGTAATGTCTCGTTTGGGCCTTAGGGGGGCCCGCATGGTCTGGACCGGTGGGACGGTCCGGGTCTGCTCGGTGTCATGGGAGGTGCCGAGCGGGGAGGGGTAACACAATGAGTGCTGTCGTCATGGTGGATCCGTGGGTGGACGAGTGGGCCAGTCAGGCCAGCTGTTCCGGTTCGGATCCCGATGCGCTGTTCGTCCGAGGCAAGGCCCAGCACGACGCGAAGGCCGTCTGCAAGACGTGTCCGGTCCTCGCGCAGTGCCTCGCCGAGGCTCTCGACAACCGTACCGAGTTCGGTGTCTGGGGAGGCATGACCGAGCGCGAGCGTCGGGCCCTGCTGCGCAAGCGGCCTGACATCACGTCGTGGAAGTCCGCGCTCCGGGCAGGCATGGCCTCCCAGGGCAAGCACGACTGAACCGGCGCCACATCGACCGGTCTCCGGTCGCCACATCGAAGACGTGAACGGGGCCGTGACCACCCATCGGGTGCGTCACGACCCCGCAAGCGCGTGCCCGATCTCGCGCAGGCCGTCGAGGTCGTGCACGTCGCGTCCGAGCGCCGGCACCTGCACCACGGGTATGCCGGGGTGTGACCGTGAGAAGCGGTCGGCGAGCTCGCGCTGTCGCTCGGCCGTACGGACGAGCGCGGCGTGCAGGCGCAGCAGCCCCGCGGCGTTGGACGCCGACTTCGGGCCGCCTCCGTCCTCGAGGGACTCCGCGGCCGCGAGGGCGCGCGCCGGGGTGACTCCCGTCGCCGAGACGCGACCGATGCGGTTGACGACGAGCCCGGCCAGCGGCATACCGTCCGCCTCGAGCCGGTCGACGAAGTAGGACGCCTCGCGCAGCGCGTCGCGCTCGGGGGCGGCGACGACGAGGAAGGCCGTGCCGTCCTCGGAGAGCAGCCGGTAGGTCTCGTCGGCCCGCTCGCGGAAGCCGCCGAACATCGTGTCGAGGGCGTTGACGAAGGTCTGCACGTCGGTGAGCATCTGGCCGCCGAGGATCTTCGTCATCGTCGAGGTCACGAGCTGGACGCCGACGCCGAAGACCTTGAGCCCCGCGCGTCCGCCGGCCTTGGCGGGCGCGGTCAGCAGCCGGATGAAGCGGCCGTCGAGGAAGCTGCCCAGCCGGTTGGGGGCGTCGAGGAAGTCGAGGGCCGAGCGCGACGGCGGGGTGTCGACGACGATGAGGTCCCACGGTGCGTCCGGGGTGCCCGCGCTCGCCTTGAGCTGGCCGAGCTTCTCCATCGCCATGTACTCCTGCGTGCCGGCGAAGGAGCTGCTGACCGCCTGGTAGAAGGGGTTCGCGAGGATCTGCTCGGCCTTGCCCGGCTCGGAGTGGGCGATGACGACCTCGTCGAAGGTCCGCTTCATGTCGAGCATCATCGCGTGCAGGCTGCCGCCGGCCGAGGCGTCGATGTCGGTGACCGGGCGCGGGGTGTTGTCGAGCTCGGTCAGGCCCAGGGACTGCGCGAGGCGCCGGGCCGGGTCGATGGTGAGGACGACGACCTTGCGGCCCGACTCGGCGGCGCGCAGGCCGAGGGCGGCTGCGGTCGTCGTCTTGCCGACGCCGCCGGAGCCGCAGCAGACGACGATCTGGGTGTGGGGGTCGTCGATGAGCGCGTCGACGTCGAGCCTGGGGGCGGCGCTCGACACGCGGCCGGGAGTGCCCTGGCTGCCCTGGCTCTGCGGGGTCACGCCTCGACCTCGGCGTCGGCGCGCTGGGAGAGGAAGAGCGGGACGAGCAGGTCGGCGAGCTCGCGGACCGAGCCGGAGTCGACGCCGGCCGGCAGCGCGGGCAGCTGGACGATCGGCAGGCCAGTCGCCTCGAGGAGGGCGAGCTGCTCGCGCTCGAGGTCGATGCGCTCGGCGTGGTCGCGAGCCTCCTCGAGCAGGCCGTCGACGAGCTCGGGCGTCGCGCTGACCCCGGCCTCGGTGAGCTGGGTGCGGATCGAGGCCTTGTGCAGGCGACCCTCGCGCGCCTGGTCGAGGGCGACGTCGTCGAGCAGCGGCTCGCGCACCATGTTGACGATGACGGCGCCCGGGTGCAGGCCCTTGTCGCGCAGCTCGTCGATCGACTCGAGGGTCTCCTGCACCGGCATCTCCTCGAGGAGGGTCACGACGTGGACGACCGTCTGGTCCGACTGGAGCAGGCGCGTGATCGAGCTGGCCTGCGAGGCGATCGGGCCCACCCGGGCAAGGTCGGCCACCTCGGAGTTGACCGAGAGGAACCGTCCGATGCGGCCCGTCGGCGGGGCGTCGAGGACGATGCCGTCGTAGACCGGTGGGGCGTCGCCCTTGTGCTTGCCGTCGCGGCGGCGCCGGTTGGCCTCGTAGATCTTGCCGATGAGCAGGACGTCGCGCACTCCCGGTGCGATGGTCGTCGCGAAGTCGATGGCCCCGAACTTCTCGAGCAGCCGGCCGGCGCGGCCGAGCTTGTAGAACATCTGGAGGTACTCGAGCAGGGCGGCCTTGGGGTCGATCGACAGCCCGACGACCTCGCCGCCGCCGGAGAGGCGCACGATCCGGGTCTCGTCGGTGCCGAGCGGCGGCACGTCGAACGTCTGGCTGATGCCCTGCCGGCCCTCGACCTCGGTGAGCAGCACGTGGGCGGGTGCGGAGGCCAGGGCGAGGGCGATGGCCGAGGCGACGGTCGTCTTGCCCGTGCCGCCCTTGCCCGTGACGACGTGCAGTCGCGCCCGCGCCCAGTCGTTCGTCACGCTCCCACCCTAGAACCTCGCCCGCCCCCGCCCGTTTCGAGGTGATCGCGTGACCCTCATGCGTGTCGGGTTCACCTCCAACGGTGCCCAGCGACCCGCGGTTCGAGGTGATCGCGTGACCCGTGTGGGCGTGTCCTGTGAAGGGACATTCCTGTCAAGGGTGAAGGGGCATCCCTGACGGTCAGGGTTTGGTGACCCGGTGGTACGTCCGGCGGCCGGGCACGTGGTCGATGCGGGTTTCGGGGTCCAGCCGAACGTGTGCGATGAGCTGGTCGCCGTGGAACAGGACGGCGTGGTCGAGGTCGATGAGGTAGTCGATCGTGGCTCCTGCCCACGCGGTACCGAAGGCTATCCGGGCGCCGGGCAGCTCGAAGTATCCGGTGCGGGGCAAGGTGATCGTGTGGAGGAACTGTCGCGGCTTGAGCTGGTCGGGGTCCGGTTCGGCTTTCGGGTCGGCGCTGTAACGCGCTGAGGGTGGGACCCCGCCAATGCCTTGGTGGGGTCGCTGCGTGGTGAACACCACGTCATAAACGTCCAGCAGACGTTGCAGCTCGGTCAGGTCCCTCGCTCGTGGGCGTGCCCCCAGCCATCGTTCCAGGGTCTGCCA
>NZ_BMNZ01000013.1 GCF_014646815.1 Terrabacter tumescens | reverse complement strand
CACCGAATACCGCCGAAGCCCTGCCGCCATCGCCCGCCTCCACAAAGCCGTGTTGCGCAGACGATCTGAGACCGCCGGGTGACGGAGGGGGCGGGGCGCTCACTCGACTGTGGTTGGGCGCTCACTCGAGGTGAGGGGTGGGAGCGGGGTTGGCGGGAAGTCGGTCGTGGGCCGCGGCGGCGCGCGGATAGGCTGGCCCGCGTGATCGACATCAAGCTCGTGCGCGACGAACCCGACCGGGTCCGCGCATCGCAACAGGCCCGTGGTGAGGACCCGGGGATCGTGGACGCGATCCTCGCTGCCGACGAGCGCCGTCGATCGTCCCTCGGCGATTTCGAGAGGCTGCGCGCCGAGCAGAAGACCGTCAGCAAGTCGGTCGGCGCCGCGATGGGGGCCTTCCAGAAGGCGAAGAAGTCGGGAGCCGCCGACGCCGACCACCTCGAGAAGGTCGCGCACGAGGCGCGCACCCACGCCGGCACGCTGAGCGAGCAGGTCAAGGCGCTCGAGAGCGACGCCGACGAGGCCGGGGCCGAGCTGGAGCGGCTGCTGCGCCGGGTCGGCAACGTCATCATCGACGGCGTGCCCGTCGGCGGCGAGGACGACTACGTCGTGCTCGAGACCGTCGGCACCCCGAGGGACTTCGCGGCCGAGGGCTTCGAGCCGCTCGACCACCTCGCACTCGGCGAGAAGCTCGGCGCCATCGACATGGAGCGCGGTGCCAAGGTCGGCGGCGCGCGCTTCTACTACCTCACCGGTGTCGGCGCGCTGCTCGAGCTGGCGCTGCTCAACATGGCCATCGCCCAGGCCACCGCGGCCGGCTTCACGCCGATGATCACGCCGACGCTCGCGCGCCCCGAGATCATGGTCGGGGCCGGCTTCATGGACGCGCACGCCGAGGAGGTCTATCGCCTCGAGGCCGACGACCTCTACCTCACCGGCACCTCGGAGGTCGCCCTCGCCGGCTACCACTCCGACGAGATCATCGACCTGAGCAGCGGCCCGAAGAGGTATGCCGGGTGGTCGGCCTGCTACCGCCGCGAGGCCGGGTCGCACGGCAAGGACACCCGCGGCATCATCCGCGTGCACCAGTTCCACAAGGTCGAGATGTTCAGCTACTGCCGTCCCGAGGACGCCGAGGCCGAGCACCAGCGCCTGCTGGCGTGGGAGCGCGAGATGCTCGCCAAGATCGAGGTGCCCTACCGCATCATCGACACCGCGGCCGGCGACCTCGGTGGCCCCGCGGCCCGCAAGTTCGACTGCGAGGCGTGGGTGCCGACGCAGGGCAAGTACCGCGAGCTGACCTCCACCTCGAACTGCACGACGTACCAGGCGCGCCGACTGAACACCCGTGAGCGCGACCCGAACGGCTCGGGGACCCGCGCCGTCGCGACGCTCAACGGCACGCTCGGCACGACGCGCTGGCTCGTCGCGATCCTCGAGAACCACCAGCAGGCCGACGGCTCGGTGCGTGTGCCGGAGGCGCTGCGCCCGTTCCTCGGCAAGGACGTGCTCGAGCCCCTCGCCTGACCACCGGTTTGACGTTGGCGCGCCGCAGAACTTCCCGCGCGTTTACCTCAAACCGGTCAAGGAGTCGGGGAGTAGGTGATGCCGAGCTGCCTGGTGACCTCGTCCAGGGCTCGCAGGTTGTCCTGGACCGACGCAGCCGGGTGCAGCGGGGACTCGAGCAGGCCCTCGCTGATGCAGCGGGCGACTTCGAGCGCGGAGTGGAAGAGGGCGCCGTGGCCGATGGGCTCGGGGTCGGTCCACGTCACCGAGCGTGACCCGTCGGCCGAGGTGACGACGACGTCGCCGGGCATGAAGAAGGGCCCGGGCAGGGTCAGCGTGGCGGCCGTGCCCGCGATCGTCGCTGTCGTGGGCGTACGCGTGAGCAGCGTCGAGTGCAGCACGCTCGTCGCGTCGCCGGCGTGGGTCAGGACCATCGCGGCCTGACCGTTGACGCCGGTGTCGGTCATCTCGCCGGTGGCCAGCACCCGGCTCGCCGGGCCGAGCGCCCACGTCGCGAGCGTCGTGACGTAGGTGCCGAGGTCGAGCAGGGAGCCTCCGGCCATGGCCGGGTCGAGGATGCGGTGCGGCGGATCGAAGTGCTCGCCGTGGTCGGCCAGGACGGTGCGCACGTCACCGAGCAGTCCGGCGTCGAGGACCTGCCGGACGACGTCGAAGCGCGGCAGGAAGAGCGTCCACATCGCCTCCATGCAAAAGACGCCGGCGCCCGCGGCGGCGTCCGAGATCGCCTGCGCCTCCGTGGCATTCAGGCCCAGCGGCTTCTCGACGAGCACGTGCTTGCCGGCCCCGACCGCGAGCAGCGCCCCCGCCACGTGCAGGTGGTGGGGCGTAGCGACGTAGATGACGTCGACCTCCGGGTCCGCCACGAGCGCATCGGCGGAGGCATGTGCGCGATTGATCCGCGCCGAGGCGGCGAAGGCGTCGGCCGAGGCCTGGGTCCGTGACCCGACGGCCACGACCCGCTGCGTCGTCGAGGCCTGCAGCGACGCGACGAAGCGGGAGGCGATCCACCCGGTGCCGAGCACGCCCCAGCGCAGGCTCGGCACGGACGAGGGCAGTGGACGGCGCGGCGCGGGGAGGGCGTCGGGCAGCGAAAGGGACGACACGGCATACCTCCTCGGTCTGCGTCGGGAAGTGGGCACTCGACGGAGAGGTCCCGTCGAGTGCTCAGTTGTCTGCGTCGGGAAGTGGGCACTCGACGGGAAGGTGGGTCAACGCTCGTCGAGCATGACCTCGATGGAGTAGTCCTGGGCGCGGTAGCAGTGGTCGCCGTACTCGACCGGGCCGCCGACGGCGTCGAACGCGGTGCGCGACATCGTCAGGACCGGCTGGGACGGCGTGAGGTTCAGGTGCTTGCGCTCGGCCGCCGACGGCTGGCGGGCGCCGATGCGCTGGTGGGCGACGACGGGCTTGCCGCCCCGGGCGCGGAGCAGGGCGTAGAGGCCGTCCCGCTCGAGGTCCTCGCGAGTGATGTCGGAGTAGGCCGGCGGCAGCCAGTTGCGCAGGATCGCGAGCGGCCGGTCGCCGTCGCAGCGCAGCCGCACGAGCTTGAGCAGCGGCGTGTCCGCCGGCAGGCCGAGAGCCGTCGCCGCCACCTCGTCGGTCGTCATCTCGTGGGTCAGCACCTCGGTGCGCGGGTCGCCCGAGCCCTCGCGACGCAGGTCGTCGTAGAGGCTCGTCAGCTCGGCGCGCCGGTGGATCTGGCGCCCCGCGACCGTGGTGCCGAGACCACGGCGGCGGAGCAGCAGACCCTGGCCGACGAGCTCCTGGATGGCGCGCCGGACCGTCGGTCGCGACAGGCCGAGCCGGTCGGCCATCGCGACCTCGTTCTCGAACGCGTCGCCCGGCTGCAGCTGCCCGCTCGCGATCGCCGCACTCAGCTGCTCGGCCAGCTGGTGGTAGAGCGGGACCGGCGTCTCCCGGTCGATGCGGACGTCAACGGGCTTGGGCATGGCCGCACCCTACCGAGCCCCCGCGATCATGAGCGAATGTGTTCATGTGAGCACATCTTCGCGCGTCGTCACCTCGGGCTCTTGACGACGAGGATCGGCACGTCGGCGTCGAGGATGAGGTTCTGCGCGACGCTGCCGAGGAAGGCCTTTCCCATGGGCGAGCGGCGCCGTGCCCCGATGACGAGCAGCTCCGGACCGAGGTCGCGCACGGTCGCGAGGATCGCCTCCGAGACGTCCGCGATGTCCCGACCGCCCGGCACGAGGCGGACGTCCCAGGCGACGTCGGGCAGCCCGACCGCCTCGAGGGCCGCGCCGACGGCGTCGGAGATGCCCGCCTTGTTGGCCTCCGCGATGTCGTTGTCGAGCGACTCGACGACGTGGACGACGACCATGTCCGTCCCGCGGTAGGCCGCCTGGCGGGCTCCCTCCTGCAGCGCCAGGGCGCTCGAGCTGCGGGTGTGGTGGGCGACGGCGACGCTCATGACGTCACCCCGCTCACTTCTGCAGCTCGTGCGAGAGCTCGGTGAGCTCGTCGCCGCCGGCCATCTGGCGGGTGAGCTCGTCGAGACCGACGTCGGCGCGCTTCTTGTCGAGCACGGCCTGGCCGAGCTTGAGGATGACGAAGTGGTTGCCGACGAGATAGGCGTGGTGCGGGTTGTGGGTGATGAAGACGACGCCGAGGCCGGCGTCGCGGGCCGCAGCCGTGTACTTCAGCACGACGCCGGACTGCTTGACGCCGAGGGCCGCGGTCGGCTCGTCGAGGATGAGCACGCGCGCGCCGAAGTAGACGGCCCGGGCGATCGCGACGCACTGGCGCTGGCCACCGGAGAGGGTGCCGATGGGCTGGTTGATGTCCTTGACGACGACGCCCATCTTGCGCAGCTCCTCGTCGGCGATGCGCTTCATGTCGGCGATCCGGAGCGTCGCGAACGGGCCCTTGCCGCTCGTCAGCTCGGAGCCGAGGAAGAAGTTGCGCCACACCTCCATGAGCGAGACGACGGCGAGGTCCTGGTAGACGGTGGCGATGCCGTGGTCGAGGGACTCGCGCGGCGAGGAGAAGCTGACCTCCTTGCCGTCGACCTTCATGGTGCCCTCGTTGTGCGGGTGCAGGCCGGCCATGATCTTGATCAGGGTCGACTTGCCGGCGCCGTTGTCGCCGAGGACGCAGGTCACCTCCCCGGCACGCACCGTGAGGTTGATGCCCTTGAGGGCGCGGATGGCGCCGTACGTCTTGCCGACGTCCTTCATCTCGATGAGCGGCTCGCCCGAGCTCAGCTCCGGGTCGGCGTGCTCTGCCAGGGTGTCGGTCATGTCAGCCCACCTTTCGGGCGGTCGAGAGTCGCTTGACGTAGAGGTTGACCATGACGGCGAGCAGGAGCATCACGCCGAGGAAGGCCCGGAACCAGTTGGGGTCCCAACCGGCGTAGACGATGCAGAGGCTCGTCATGCCGAAGATGAAGGCGCCGATGGCGACACCGATGGCGTTGCCGAAGCCGCCGGTGAGCAGCGTGCCGCCCACGACCGCGGCGATGATGTAGAGGAACTCGTTGCCGATGCCGTTGCCGGCCTGCAGGGTGTCGAACTTGTAGAGCGTGTGCATGCCGACGAACCAGCCGAGGAACGACACGGTCATGAACAGGCCGATCTTGACGGCCTTGACGGGCACGCCGACGGCGCGGGCCGAGTCGGCGTTGCCGCCGACGGCGTAGATCCAGTTGCCGATGCGCGTGCGCTGCAGGATCCAGGCCGACAGGGCCACGAAGAGGAACCACCAGAGGACGGTGATCTCGACGGTGACGGTGCCGATCTTGAAGCTCGAGGCGAAGATCGCGTCGAGCGTGGAGTAGCCCTGCATCTGGTTGATGTTGGGCGTCGAGACCGAGCCGGTGACGAGCTTCGTCACGCCGAGGTTGGCGCCCTGCAGCACGAAGAACGTGCCCAAGGTGATGAGGAAGCTCGGTATGCCGGTGCGCACCACGAGATAGCCGTTGAGGAAGCCGATGACGAGGCTGAAGACGAGCGAGAGCACGGCGCCGACGATGAGGTTGATGCCGAGCTGGTAGCAGAACATCGCGTTGACGAGTCCGGCCGTCGTGACGATGACGCCGGCGGAGAGGTCGAACTCGCCGCCGATCATGAGCATCCCGACGGCGACCGCGACGATGCCGATCGTCGAGGACTGGTAGAGCACCGTGAAGAACGACGCGGGCGACCGGAAGGCCGGGGCGACGATGAGGAAGAAGATGAAGATGACGATCGCCGCGACGAGGGCCCCGACCTCGGGGCGGGCGAGCAGGCGGTTCGACCAGCCGAGCGTGACCCGGTTAGACGCCTCGGCAGGCGCCGACGGTGGCGTCTTGGTGGTTTGACTCATGGACCTCTCCGATCCGTTTGACGAGCGAGCAGTGGAGTGCGAGGGGGCGGCCGGCGCCGGTTGCCCGGGCCGGCCGCCCCGGTGGGTCAGCGCGTGTTGTTCTTCGCGAACGGGAGGATCTGGTCGATGTTGCTCGAGTCGACGAACGACGGGCCGGTGAGGACGGCCTTGCCGCCGCCGATGTCGTTGCCGTTCTTCTTGTTGAGGTAGAGCGACTGGATCGCGAGGTAGCCCTGGACGTAGGGCTGCTGGTCGATCGAGAACTCGATCTTCTTGTCCTTGATCGCCTGGGCCGCGTCGACGTTGAGGTCGAAGGTGACGAGCTTGGCCTTGCTGCCGGCCGCGTCCATGGCCTTGAGGGCGTCGAGGGCGATCGGGGCGCCGAGCGTCACGATGTAGTCGATCGAGCTGTCCTGGGCGAGCTTGGCCTGCAGGGCCGAGACGACCGACGGGTCGTCGGCGCCGTTGACCTGGATGTTCTCCGTGGCGGGCAGGCCGGCCTTGACGCCGGCGCAGCGGGCCTCGAGGGCGACCGAGCCGGAGGCCTGGATGACGCAGAGCGCCTTCTTGCCGCCGGCGGAGGCGATGCGCTTGCCGGCCGTCGTGCCGGCGAGGTTCTCGTCGGAGCCGAAGTACATCTTCGCGCCGACCTGCTGGTACTGGTCGATGCCGGAGTTGAAGGCGACGACGGGGATGCCCGCGTCGTTGGCCGACTTCACGGCGCCGGCGAGGGCGTCGGGCGTGGCGAGCGTCGTCGCGATGCCGTCGACCTTGGAGTCGACCGCGTTCTGGATGAGCGTGGCCTGCTTGCCCGGGTCGGGGTCGTTGGAGTACTTCAGGGTGATCCCGTTGTTCTTCGCGGCCTGCTGGGCGCCGGCCTTGATCTTGTCCCAGAAGGTGTCGCCGGGGGTCTCGTGCGTGACCATCGCGAAGGTGTAGCCGGAGTTGTCCCCCGCACCGCCACCGCCGCTGCCGGCCGTCGAGCTGGTCGAGGGTGCCCCACCGCTGCTGCAGGCGCTGAGGGCGAGAGCGGCGGCCATGGCCATGCCGGCTGCGACGGTCAGGCTCTTGCGAGTCCGAGTCGGAGTCATCGTTGATTCCTTTCGTTGCCGTCGCGGTGGCCCGGTCGCCGATGTGGCGCGACGTTCTGTGACGGTGGATCCGTCGATCAGGGTGAAGGTGCCCGTATGCCGTGTGCCGCTTGGCGCTCAGGTGCGGGCCGGAGGGGTGTGCCGGGTCGAGGGTCGTCGCCCGGGAGGTGTACGGGTCCAGCGATTGGAGGATGCCCCCGATGCTGTCGTCGTGTCAAGAGATTGATCAAACATCAGAATGTCCTAACATTTGCTTGACACGACGAGCCCTGCGGCACGACGATCGTTCTCGGAAGGCCGACCTCGCCCTGGCGCTCGTCGACCGAAACCCGCGGCGACCACCCCACCGGCTCGCCGCCCACCGCGATCACCCAAGGGAGAGTGCACATGCGCATCGGACTGGCCGGAGTCGGCCGCATCGGGGCGTTCCACGCCGAGACCCTCCGCGACCTCTCCGACGTCGACGAGGTCGTCGTGGCCGACCTGGACGCCGACGCCGCTCGCGCCGTGGCCGACAAGCTCGAGGTCGGGTATGCCGCGTCGCCGGCCGAGCTGCTCGCCTCCGGGGTCGACGGCTTCGTCATCGCCACGGCTACGCCCGGCCACGCGCCCCTCATCCGGCTCGGTCTCGAGGCCGGGGTGCCGACCTTCTGCGAGAAGCCCGTCGCCGCCACCCTCGACGAGACGCTCACGCTCGCCCAGCTCGTCCGGACGACGAGCACGCCCGTCCACGTCGGCTTCCAGCGGCGCTTCGACCGCGGCTACCAGCGTGCGCAGCAGGCCGTGGCCGCCGGCGAGCTCGGCTTCCTGCACAGCATCCGCGCCCAGACGCACGACCAGTCGCCGCCCCACGCCGCCTACATCCCGACGAGCGGCGGCCTCTTCCGCGACTGCTCCATCCACGACTTCGACATCATCCGCTTCGTCACCGGCCGCGAGGTCGCCTCGGTCTACGCCACCGGCGCCAACAAGGGTGCGCAGTTCTTCTCCGAGGCCGGCGACGTCGACACCGCAGCGGCCGTGCTGACGCTCGACGACGGCACGCTCGTCAACCTCTCGGCCACCCGCTACAACGGCGCCGGCCACGACGTGCGCATGGAGGTCCTCGGCAGCGAGGGCACCATCGGCGTGGGCTACGACGACTCCCTCGCCGTCACCTCGGCAGAGCCCGGCGCGACCTACCCGTCCGGGCCGCGCCACTGGTCGTTCATGGAGCGCTTCCTGCCGGCCTACCGCGCCGAGCTGACGGCCTTCGCCGCGGTCGCCCGTGGCGCGCTGGCCTCGCCCTGCACCGTCGACGACGCCCTCCAGGCCTTCCGCGTCGCCGAGGCCTGCGAGCTCTCGCGCCGGGAGAACCGGCCGGTCTCGCTCACCGAGATCCCCGGTCTGTGAACGACGTGGGCACCATGGCCACCTCGACCACTCAGGCCGACGACACGGCATACGCCACCCCCGACGACACCCCCTACGACGTCGTCGCCATCGGGCGCACGGGCGTCGACATCTACCCGCTCCAGCACGGCGTCGGCCTCGAGAAGGTCGAGACCTTCCAGAAGTTCCTCGGCGGCAGCGCGACCAACGTCGCCGTCGCCGCCGCGCGCCACGGGCACCGGACGGCGCTCGTCACGCGGACCGGGCAGGACGCCTTCGGACGCTACATCCACGAGGCGCTGCGCGGCTTCGGCGTCGACGACGCGTTCGTGTCGGCCGTCACGGGGCCGCCGACGCCCGTCACCTTCTGCGAGGTCTTCCCGCCCGACGACTTCCCGCTGTACTTCTACCGCTACCCCATCGCGCCCGACCTCATGATCGAGGCCGACGAGCTGCCGCTCGAGGCGATCCGCACCGCCGGCGTCTACTGGGCGACCGTCACCGGCCTGTCGCAGGAGCCGAGCCGCGCCGCGCACTTCGCCGCCTGGGCGGCACGCGGACGGCGCGCCCACACCGTCCTCGACCTCGACTACCGCCCGATGTTCTGGACCGACCCGGCCGAGGCGAGCGAGCAGGTCGGGCGCGCGCTCGACCACGTCACGGTCGCCGTCGGCAACCGCGAGGAGTGCGAGGTCGCCGTCGGCGAGACCGACCCGCAGCGGGCGGCCGACGCGCTGCTCGAGCGCGGCGTCGAGCTGGCGGTCGTCAAGCAGGGCCCCAAGGGGGTGCTCGCCGCGACCCGCGACGAACGCGTCGAGGTGCCTCCCTTCCCGGTCGAGGTCGTCAACGGCCTCGGCGCGGGCGACGCCTTCGGCGGTGCCCTGTGCCACGGCCTGCTCGAGGGCTGGGGCCTGCGGCGCGTCCTCGAGTTCGCGAACGTCGCCGGTGCGATCGTCGCGAGCAAGCTCGAGTGCTCGACCGCGATGCCGACCTCCGCCGAGGTCGAGGAGCGCCTGGCCTCCGTCGCCCCGGCCGCCCCGTTCGCCACCACCGCCGAGGAGGCGCGATGACCACCACGCAGCACGATCCCGCTGTCGAGCCCGCTGTCAGCCCGACCGTCCGGGTCGCCGACCTCACCGAGATCCGCGTCCGAGAGCCCGGCCGCATCGCCGCCGCGTGGGCGGCCCGGCGACGCCGTCCGCTCGTCCGCGAGGACGGCCGGATGCTGCTCGTCGCCGCCGACCACCCGGCCCGCGGCGCCCTCGGCGTCCGCGGCGCGGGAGCCGCCATGGCGAGCCGCAGCGACCTGCTCGACCGGCTCGTCACCGCCCTGCAGCGCCCCGGCGTCGACGGCGTGCTCGGCACCCCCGACATCCTCGACGACCTCCTGCTGCTCGGGGCGCTCGACGACAAGGTCGCCATCGGCTCGATGAACCGCGGGGGCCTGCAGGGCGCGAGCTTCGAGCTCGACGACCGCTTCACCGCCTACACCGCCGAGGAGATCGCGGTCCGGGGCATCGACGGCGGCAAGATGCTGACCCGTATCTGCCTCGAGGACCCGGGCACCGTGGCGACGCTCGAGGCGAGCGCCCACGCCGTCACCGAGCTCGCCGAGCACCGGCTCATGGCGATGGTCGAGCCGTTCCTCTCGACGCGTGAGGGTGGCCGCGTGGTCAACCAGCTCGACCCGGACTCGACCATCAAGTCGGTCCACATCGCCGCCGGCCTCGGTGCGTCGAGCGCCTACACGTGGCTCAAGCTTCCCGTCGTCGACGAGCTCGAGCGCGTGATGGACGCGACGACCCTGCCGACGCTGCTGCTCGGCGGCGACCCCCAGGGCGACCCGCAGGACACGTACGCGTCGTGGGGGCGGGCGCTCGACCTGCCCGCCGTCCGAGGCCTGGTCGTCGGTCGCGCGCTGCTCTTCCCGCCCGACGGTGACGTCGCCGCGGCCGTCGACATCGCCGCCGGCCTCGTGCACGGCTCGGCCCAGTCGTCGGCCCAGGGGAGCGGGGCCGGCGCGTGAGCGACAACGAGCGCTGGGTGCGCCCCCTCGGGAGCGCCGGCACCACCGAGTGGTCGGTCGCGATCGACGACACCGTTGACGGCTGGTCGCACACGCGGTTGTATGCCGTGGACCTCGCTCCCGGGCAGAGCCGCACCGTCGCGGCGGGCGAGTGGGAGCACGTCGTCGTGCCGCTCGCGGGGTCGGTGATCGTCACCGCGGTCGACGCGGACGGCGAGAAGCACGAGGCCCACCTCGCCGGTCGCGAGTCCGTCTTCGCGGGCCCGACCGACGTCGCCTACGCCTCGCGGGACGCCGAGCTGACGGTGACCGCGGAGGGCGGCCCGGCCAGGGTCGCGGTGTGCGGCGCCCGCGCGGCGGAGCGGCACACGCCGCCGTTCCGCCACGTGGGCGTCGCCGACGTGCCCGTCGAGCTGCGCGGTGCGGGCGTCGCGTCGCGCGAGGTGCGCAACTTCGGCATCCCGGGCGTGCTCGACGCCGACTCGATCATCGCCTGCGAGGTCATCACGCCGGGCGGCAACTGGAGCTCCTACCCGCCGCACAAGCACGACGAGGAGCGCCCGGGCGTCGAGACCGAGCTCGAGGAGATCTACTACTTCGAGGTTCGATCAACCGAGCGAAGCGAGCTTGATCGGACCTCGGCAGACCAGGCCGCCGAAGGCGGTCCGGGCAGTTCGGTGTCAACCGAGCGAAGCGAGCTTGATTCGACCTCAGGAGGACAGCCCGCCGAAGGCGGTCGACGCGGTGTCGGTTACGTGCGTGTCTACGGCACCGACGAGCGCCCGATCGACGTGCTCGCCGAGGTCCGTTCGGGTGACGTCGTCCTCGTGCCGCACGGCTGGCACGGGCCGGCCATGGCCGCCCCGGGCTACGACCTCTACTACCTCAACGTCATGGCCGGCCCCGGTGCCGAACGTGCCTGGCTCATCTGCGACGACCCCGCGCACGGCTGGGTCCGCGACACGTGGTCCGACCAGCCGGTCGACCCCCGACTTCCCCTTGGAGGTGCTCGATGACGAGCGACACCCACACGGCCACGACGGTGCGCCTCACGGTGGCCCAGGCCGTGGTCCGCTTCCTCGCCAACCAGTGGAGCGAGCGCGACGGCGAGCGGCAGAAGCTCTTCGCCGGCTGCTTCGGCATCTTCGGCCACGGCAACGTCGCCGGCATCGGCCAGGCGCTGCTGCAGAACGAGCTCGCCGACGGCGAGGAGCACCTTCCCTACGTGCTCGCGCGCAACGAGCAGGCGATGGTCCACACCTCCGTGGCGTACGCCCGGCAGAAGGACCGCCTCCAGACGTGGGCGTGCACGGCCTCGGTCGGCCCCGGCTCGACGAACATGCTGACCGGTGCGGCGCTCGCGACGATCAACCGGATCCCCGTGCTGCTGCTGCCGTCCGGCACCTTCGCGACGCGCGTCAGCTCGCCGGTGCTGCAGGAGCTCGAGCTGCCGTATGCCGCCGACGTGACGGTCAACGACGCCTTCCGCCCGCTGTCGAGGTTCTTCGACCGGGTCAGCCGTCCGGAGCAGCTGCCGTCGGCGCTGCTCGGCGCGATGCGGGTGCTCACCGACCCGGTCGAGACCGGCGCCGTGACGATCGCGCTGCCGCAGGACGTGCAGGCCGAGGCCCACGACTGGCCGGTCGAGCTCTTCGCGCCGCGCACGTGGCGCGTGGCCCGTCCGCTGCCCGAGGCCGTGGACGTCGAGGACGCCGCCGCGGTCATCCGCTCGGCGAAGCGGCCGTTGGTCGTCGCGGGTGGTGGCGTGCACTACTCGGGCGCGGAGTCGGCGCTGCAGGCGTTCTGCGAGGCGACCGGCATCCCGGTCGGGGAGTCGCAGGCCGGCAAGGGCTCGCTGCCTCACGGCCACCCGCAGGAGATGGGCGCCGTCGGCTCGACCGGGACGACGGCCGCCAACGCGCTCGCCGCCGAGGCCGACGTCGTCATCGGCATCGGCACGCGCTGGAGCGACTTCACCACGGCGTCGCGGACCGCCTTTCAGGAGGGCGGTGTCCGTTTCGTCAACATCAACGTCGCGCGCTTCGACGCGGGCAAGCACGCGGGCCTGACGGTCGTCGCCGACGCCCGCGAGGCGCTGACCGCCCTGACGACGGCACTGCAGGGGTATGCCGTCGACGACGCCTACCGGTCGCGCCAGGCCCAGCTCTGGGCGCAGTGGGACACCGCGGTCGAGGGCGCCTTCAACCCGCCGACCGACGTCACCGACCGGCTGGCCGAGGGTCTGCTGACGCAGGGCCAGGTGCTCGGCGCCGTCAACGAGCTGAGCGACCCGCGCGACGTCGTGCTCTGCGCGGCCGGCTCGATGCCCGGCGACATCCACAAGCTGTGGCGGGTGCGGGACCGCAAGGCCTATCACGTCGAGTACGGCTACTCCTGCATGGGCTACGAGGTGCCGGCGTCGATCGGCATCCGCCTCGCCGACGAGTCGCGCGACGTCTTCGCCATGGTCGGGGACGGCGGCTACCTCATGATGCCGACCGAGCTCGTCACCGCCGTGCAGGAGCGGGTCAAGGTCGTCGTCGTCCTCGTGCAGAACCACGGCTTCCACTCGATCGGCTCGCTGTCGGAGTCGCTGGGCTCGCAGCGCTTCGGGACCTCGTACCGCTTCCGGGGCGAGTCGTCCGGCCGGCTCGACGGCGAGGTCCTGCCCGTCGACCTCGCGGCCAACGCGCGGTCCCTCGGCGCCCACGTCATCGAGGTGCACTCCCTCGACGAGCTGCACCAGGCGATCAAGGAGGCCAAGGCTTGGCCGGCCGACGGCGGACCCGTCGTCATCCACGTCGAGACCGACCCGCTCGTCCACGCACCCGACAGCGCGTCGTGGTGGGACGTCCCGGTCTCGGCGGTCAGCGACCTCGACACGACGCAGACGGCCTACGCCGAGTACGTCGACCACAAGGCGACCCAGCGCCCGCTCATCACCCCTGCCGGCACCCCCTCAGACCCGGAGTCCCAGTCATGAAGCTCGCCCTCGACCCGTACATGCTCCGTGAGACGCCGCTGCTCGAGCTGCCCTCTCTCGTGGCCGAGCTCGGCTACGAGTGGATCGAGCTGTCGCCGCGCGACGACTTCATCCCGTTCTTCAACCACCCGCGCGTCGACGACACGACGGTCGCGTCGTTCCGCAAGGCGCTGGCCGTCGCCGGCGTCGGGGTGTCGTCGGTGCTGCCGCTCTTCAAGTGGTCGGGGCCGGACGAGGAGGACCGCCGGGCGGCGGTGCGCTACTGGACGCGGGCCATCCAGATCACGAGCGACCTCGGCGTCGACACGATGAACTCCGAGTTCAACGGCAACCCCCGAGAGGCGGCGGTCTGCGAGCGGATGTTCTGGCAGTCGATGGAGGAGCTGCTGCCTGTCTTCGAGAGGGAGGGGATCCGGCTCGTGCTCGAGCCGCACCCCGACGACTGGGAGGAGGACGGCAAGCGGGCGGTCGACATCATCCGCGGCATCAACAGCCCCAACGTCAGCTTCCTCTACTGCGCGCCGCACACCTTCCACCAGGGCAACGACTGCGACGGGATCCTCGACAAGGCAGGCGATCTCGTGACCATGGTCCACGTCGCCGATGCCTACGACCACACCGCGTCATCGGGGCTGCGCTACATCGTCAACCCTCCCGGCTCGCAGGTCACGGTGCACCAGCACCTCGACATCGGCCAGGGCGAGGTCGACTTCGGCCAGCTCTTCGCCGGCCTCGAGCGCATCGGCTTCGACGGCATCGTCACCTCGTGCGTCTTCGCCTGGGAGGACCGGGCGCGTGAGTCGAGCACCTACATGCGCGACACCATCCGCTCCTACCTCGACAAGTGGGCGACCGCCCCCACGCTCGTCTCCCCGTGAAGCCCGCCACGCGGCACACCCCTGAACCAGCTTGCAAGAGAAGGAAGAAGTCATGAGCACGCCCACCCGCATCACCCACCTCATCGACGGCCGGCCGTGGACCGGCACCGCCGAGCGCACGTCGCCCGTCTTCAACCCCGCGACCGGTGAGCAGACCGGCGTGCTCGACCTCGCCTCGGCCTCGCTCGTCGACGACGTCGTGAAGTCCGCCGCCTCCGCCTGGGAGGAGTGGGCCGACGCGTCGCTCGCCAAGCGGACCGGCGTGCTCTTCGCCTTCCGCGAGCTGCTCAACGACCGCAAGGAGGACATCGCCGCGCTCATCACGGCCGAGCACGGCAAGGTGCTCTCCGACGCCCTCGGTGAGGTGAACCGTGGCCTCGAGGTCGCCGAGTTCGCCTGCGGCATCCCGACGCTCATGCGTGGCGGCTTCTCCGAGAACGCGTCGACCAACGTCGACGTCTACTCCATCCGCCAGCCGCTCGGCGTCGTTGCCGTCATCTCGCCGTTCAACTTCCCGGCCATGGTGCCGATGTGGTTCATCCCCGTCGCCATCGCGTGCGGCAACGCCGTCGTGCTCAAGCCCTCGGAGAAGGACCCCTCGGCCGCGCTCGCGATCGCCGCGCTGTGGAAGGAGGCGGGGCTGCCCGACGGCGTCATGCAGGTCGTCAACGGCGACAAGGAGGCCGTCGACGCGCTGCTGACCCACCCCGACGTCAAGTCGGTGTCGTTCGTCGGCTCGACCCCGATCGCGAAGTACGTCTACGAGACGGGCACGGCCCAGGGCAAGCGCGTCCAGGCCCTCGGCGGGGCGAAGAACCACATGCTCGTGCTGCCCGACGCCGACCTCGACCTCGCCGCGGACGCCGCCGTCAACGCCGGCTTCGGCTCGGCGGGGGAGCGGTGCATGGCGATCTCGGCCCTCGTGGCCGTCGAGCCCATCGCCGACGAGCTCATCTCCAAGATCAAGGACCGGATGGGCAAGCTCGTCACGGGTGACGGCACGCGCGGCTGCGACATGGGCCCGCTCGTCACCTCGCAGCACCGCGACAAGGTGACCTCCTACCTCGACGCCGGGGTGTCCGAGGGGGCCACGCTCGTCGTCGACGGCCGGCAGGACTCCTACGACTCCGACGGCGAGGGCTACTTCCTCGCGCCGACGCTCTTCGACAACGTCAAGCCGGGCATGTCGCTCTACGACGACGAGATCTTCGGCCCGGTGCTGTCGGTCGTGCGGGTCCACTCCTACGACGAGGGGCTGAAGCTCATCAACAGCAACCCCTACGGCAACGGCACGGCCATCTTCACCAACGACGGTGGCGCTGCCCGCAAGTTCCAGCGCAACGTCGAGGTCGGCATGGTCGGCGTCAACGTGCCGATCCCCGTGCCCGTCTCGTACTACTCCTTCGGCGGGTGGAAGAACTCGCTCTTCGGCGACACCCACGCCCACGGCATGGAGGGCGTGCAATTCTTCACCCGCGGCAAGGTCGTGACCTCCCGCTGGCTCGACCCGAGCCACGGCGGCCTCAACCTCGGCTTCCCCCAGAACGACTGAAACCCCCTCACCCCCAACACTCTTCGAGAGGAACGACCGACGATGGCCGAGTCCAAGGCCCGCAACACCGACGAGCGCTACAGCAAGCTGACGATCGGTGTCTGTCCTGACCAGTGGGGCGTCTGGTTCCCCGAGGACGACAAGCAGATCCACTGGGAGACCGCCCTCGACGAGATGGCCGAGGCCGGCTTCTCGGTCATGGAGACGGGGCCGTTCGGCTACTTCCCCAAGGACCCGAAGCGCCTCCAGGAGGAGATGGACAAGCGCGGCTTCAAGGTCGTCGCCGGCACCGGCTGGGGCATCCTGCACAAGCCCGAGGCGTGGGCCGACACGGAGAAGACGTTCCGCGAGATCGCCGAGACCCACGCCGCGGTCGGGGCCGAGTACATCGTGCACCTGCCCCCGATGTTCCGCGACGAGAAGACGTGGGCCTACACCGACGACCGGGTGCTCTCGACCGAGGCGTGGAACGCCTACATCTCCAACGCGGACAAGCTCGGTCGCATCATGAAGGAGGACTACGGCCTCCAGATGGTGCTGCACCCGCACGGCGACAGCCACATCGAGACGCCCGAGGACATCGACCGGGTCTTCCAGGCCACCGACCCCGACTACGTCGGCTTCTGCCTCGACACCGGCCACATCGTCTACGGCGGTGGCGACCCGATGGAGCTGTGCCGCAAGTACCCCGAGCGGATCTCCTACGTCCACATCAAGGCGATGGACGAGGGCCTGGTCAAGCAGGCCCACGACGAGGACTGGCCCTTCGGCCTCGCCGTCGCCAAGGGCTGCTCGGTCGCGCCGCCCGCCGGGGCCCCCGACATGCCGGCCTTCGTCGAGGCCCTCGCCGACCTCGACAAGGAGCTCTACGTCGTGTGCGAGCAGGACATGTACCCGTGCGACCCGTCCTACCCGCTGCCCAACGCCATCCAGACCCGCGAGTACCTCGCCTCCATCGGCCTCGGCCTCCGCTGAGCCCCCAGTGACGAAGGAGTCACACGACATGACTGTTCGTATCGGCATGATCGGCCCCGGCGGCATGGGGCAGGCCCACATCGACCGCATCCACACCGTCATCGCGGGCGGCCGCGTCGTCGCCGTGAGCGACGTCGACCCGGCCCGAGCCGCCGAGGTGGCCGCGCGGATCGACGGGACGGCATACGCCACCTCCGCCGAGCTCATCGCGTCCGACGAGGTCGACGCCGTCATGATCTGCAGCTACGGCCCGGCCCACGAGGTCGACGTCCTGGCCGCGGTCGCCGCCGGCAAGCCGGTCTTCTGCGAGAAGCCGCTGACGCCGACGGCCGAGGCCGCGCTGCGGATCATGGAGGCCGAGCAGGCGGGCGGGCGGCGTCTGGTGACAGTGGGATTCATGCGGCGCTTCGACCGCAGCTACCGGCAGATGAAGTCGCTGCTCGACTCGGGCGAGCTCGGCGAGACGCTGATGGTGCACTGCGCGCACCGCAACCCGACGGTGCCTCAGAACTACACGTGGGACATGGCCATCAACGACACCGCGATCCACGAGGTCGACACGATGCGCTGGCTGCTGGGCGAGGAGTTCGTCTCGGCGCGCGTCGACAAGCCGAAGAAGACGTCGCTGCGCTTCGAGCACCTGCAGGACCCGCTCGTGCTCATCCTCGAGACCGAGTCGGGCGTGCGGGTCGACGACGAGATCTTCGTCAACTGCCAGTTCGGCTACGACATCCGCTGCGAGGCCGTCGCCGAGAAGGGCACCGTGTCGCTCGCCGACCAGAACGCCGTCGAGGTGCGGGACGGCTCGGGCCACCGCAACTCCATCGCCCGTGACCACAACGACCGCTTCTGGGGGGCGTTCGTCACCGAGGTGCAGGAGTGGATCTCGGCCGTCGCGCGCGGTGAGCACGCCGGGTCGACGTCGTGGGACGGGTATGCCGCGGCGTGCGTCTGCGACGCCGGCGTGCGAGCGCTCACCGACGAGGGCGTCGTCAAGGTGGAGATGATTGCCAAGCCCGACTTCTACGCCTGACGCCCGTCGGGAACGGGCAGGGACGACGCAACGCGGTGGATCTCCGGCACCAGGCGCCGGTGATCCACCGCGGAAGGCGCGCATCAGGATAAATCGGACGACAGGCGGCCTCCCGATCCGGAGAATCTCCGGGTGATCCTCGACGCCGTTCTCCGCCACACCCGCCCTCCGTCACCCCTGGCGGGTCGGCTCTCCGCGCAGTCGCTGCTCTTCGCCCTGGGCGAGGGCACGTTCATGACCGGCTCGGCGGTCTTCTTCACCCAGATCGTCGGGCTGTCCGCTGCACAGGTCGGCCTCGGCCTGACGATCGCGGGGGTCGCGGCGTTCCTCGCCGCGCTGCCGATGGGCAGGCTCGTCGACCGCTTCGGGCCGCGCAAGATGTGGGCGGTCAGCGCGGCCGGCCAGGCGGCGATGTTCGCGTTCTGGCCGTTCATCACCGGCTTCCAGGGCTACGTCTCGATGGCGGTCGGCATGGAGGTCATCGGAGCTCTCGGTGGTGCGGCGTACGGCGCGTACACGATCGACGTCCTGCCGCCGGAGGAGCGCATGCGCTCGCGGGCCTACATGTACTCGGCCCTCAACCTCGGCTTCACGCTGGGCTCGGTCGTCGGTGGCGTCGCGCTGGCGTTCCACTCGAACGACGTCCTGCACGCGCTGCCGTGGTTCACGGCGCTCGCCTTCCTCGTCAACGCCGCAGCCATCCTGCGCCTGCCCAACGCCTCGCACGACGAGCGCACGCCGGAGGAGCGCGAGGTCCGCGTCCCCGGGCCCGGGCCGTTGCGCAACCTCGGCTGGCTGCTGACGACCTTCTTCACCGGGGTGTTCTGGACCAACCAGGTGCTGCTCAACGTCGTCATCCCGCTGTGGTTGGTGCAGAAGACGGATGCGCCCCGGGTGCTGCTCGCGTTCCTCTTCGGCACCAACACGGTGATGTGCATCTTCCTGCCGATGATCACCTCGCGCGGCGTCAAGGACGTCCCCACCGCGCTGCGCGCCATCCGGATCTCGGCGGTCCTGTTCGTCGTGTCGTGCCTCATCACGCTGGCCACGCACGACACCCTCGGCTGGGTGACGATCGCGCTCGTCTGGCTGGGGCACGTGACGGTGACCGGCGCCGAGCTCTACGTGTCGGCCGCCAGCTGGTCCTTCGAGGCGGAGCTGATGGACCCGCGGCAGCGTGGTGCCTACCAGGGAGCAGCGCAGCTGAGCATGACTCTCGGGAAGGTTTGGGCCCCAGCGGTGTTCACGTTCCTCGCGCTGGACTGGGGAGCCACAGGCTGGCTCATCATCGCCGCGATCATCGTCGCGGCCACCATCGGCATCCACCCCTCGACGCAGCTCGCGCGCCGGTTCCTCGAGCGGCACGTGCCGGCCGACGTGCTGGCCGACGCGCGGGCGTCGGCGCCGAAGCCGGAGGAAGAGCTCGTCGTCGGGCTACCGTCGCTCATCGACGCCGACGAGCCCGTCCCGGATCCCGACCCGATCCGCTGAGCTCGTGGGGGCGTATGCCGGGTGGCCGGGTCGCGTGCCGGAGCGCGGCCGCGCTACCGGTACGGGTCGGTGATCTCGCGCAGTGCGGTCAGGGCCTGGCGCAGGTGACCCATGAGCTCGGGTCCGAGGTGCTCGCGCCACTCGGCCTCGATGCGCTCCTCCTCGGCGTGAGCCAGAGGCAGGGCCGACTCGGCCCGAGCAGTCAGGCGTACCAAGCGTGCCCGGCCGTCGGAGGGGTCGGGCACGCGTTCGACGTAGCCGGCCCGTTCGAGCTTGTCGACGAGGGCGGTGGCCGTCTGCTTCGCGATCTGGGCGCGCTCGGCGAGGACGCTGAGACGGGTTCCGTCGGGGTCGAGGCCCATCATCAGCCGGCTCTGGGCGATGGTGATGTCGTCGAAGCCGGCCTCGTGCAGGGCGCGGAAGACCCGGTCTGCCGCCGCTCGGGAGGCGATGAACATCAGCAGGCTGCTCGGCAGATCCCGACTCATCAGACCCCTTGCATAGTCCCATGAACGAACTATAGTAGTTCGATAATAAGACTATTCTAGCGAGCGAGGGACTGCTCATGGTCACGACACCCGACGAGACCGTCGTCGACTTCTGGTTCGACCCGGTGTGCCCGTACTCGTGGACCGCTTCACGCTGGTTGTGCGAGGTAGGGCGGCACCGTCCGCTGCAGGTGCGCCACCACGTCCTGAGCCTCTACCTCCTCAACGAGGAGCGGACCGACGTCGCGGCCGACTACCGCGTCAACGTCGAGCGCTCGCGTGGGCCGTCGAGAGTGGCGACCGCCGTCGTGGGGCGGTGCGGCGAGCAGGCGCTCGGCGCCTTCTACGAGGCCTTCGGGGAGCGCGTCTTCGACCGGTGGCGGCGTCCGAGCGCCGAGGAGTACCACGTGGCGGTGCGCTCGGCGCTGGCCACCACAGGTCTGCCCGCCGACCTCGAGGACGCCATGGACTCCGAAGGGCACGACGCGGCCCTGCGCCGCAGTCACGAGCAGGGGGTCGCGCTCGTCGGGGGCGAAGTAGGCACGCCGATCATGCGCCTCGATGGCGTGGCCTTCTTCGGCCCGGTCCTCAACGCGATCCCTCGCGGAGAGGAGGCCGTCCGGGTGTTCGACGGAGCCCGGCTGCTCGCCGGCTATCCGCAGTTCTTCGAGCTCAAGCGCACCCGCACCCGCCCACCGGTCTTCACCTGAGGAGGACGAGATGACCACGAAGACCACCGCCCAGGCCGACGCCGTCTGGGAGGCCATCGACGACCAGCGAGCCCGGACCGCAGACCTGCTCGAGCAGCTCACGGACGAGCAGTGGGAGCACCCGTCGCTGTGCGAGGGCTGGACGGTGCGGCACGTCGCCGCCCACCTGACCCTCCAGCAGCAGCACGTGGGCGACGCCGTCGCCTTCATCGCCGGTCACCCGCGCATGCTGCGCAGCCTCACCCTCAACGCGACGATCCACGACTCCGCCCTGATCGTGGCGCGCGAGCTCACGAGCGAGCAGATCGTCGCGCGCATCAGGTCGATGATCGGCTCGCGGCGGCACAACGTCGGTGTGACCCCGCTCGAGACGCTCACCGACATCCTCGTGCACAGCCAGGATCTGGCCGTCCCGATCGGACTCGACCTGCCGATGGAGCCGACTGCGGGCCGGATGGCCGCCACGCGGCGCTGGGACACGCGCGGCTCCTGGCTCGACAAGGTCTTCCGCCGCATCCCGCTCGAAGGCCACCGCCTTCGGGCCACCGACACCGACTGGACCCGGGGCGAGGGGCTCGAGGTCGCCGGGCCGATCGGCGCGATCCTCCTGCTGCTCACCGGCCGCGCCGTGGCGCTCGAGCAGCTGACCGGGCCGGGCGTGGACAGCCTGTGTCCCGTCGTGTCCCGTTCCGCCTGAGACGTTCGCCGGGAGGGTGAACACCCGCGAGCACCCCCTCGGGGACCTGGTCCTCGAAGGGGTGCTCGTGGTGGTCGCGGCCCCCGTAGGGGCCTGCAGATCAGTCTGCGACGTGCAGAGCCTTGACCTCGTCACGGGCGGCCACGACAGCCGCGTGCTGACGGGCCACGACCGTGCGGAAGCCGGCGCTGAGATCGGCCTTCTCGGCCTTCTCGTACTCCGACACCGCGTGGTCCTCGCCCTTGACGGCGGCACCGAGCACGCCGCCCGCGTCGTCACCGGTCAGGGCGTCCTTGAGGGTGATCCAGCCGCGGTGCAGGGCGGCGGCAGCCGACCCGCTCTCGTCGACGTCGTCACCGTAGTCGTGGCCCATCTCGACGATCTCGCGGCGGAAACCGGCGCGCTGCTCTGCGAGGCGCTGCAGGGTGGTGGCCCACTCGGCGCGGTCGCTGTCACGCAGCTTCTCGGCAGCGGAGGTGAAACCACGCTCGCCGTCCTTCAGGGTCTCCACGAGGTCCTTGGCGACCTTGGCGTCGTCCGACATGTGCGCTCCTTCGTTCGGGGTGGTGTACCTCCGAGTCCTACCCGCCCCACCCGCCGCCCAACCGTCGCCGGCACAGACGTACAGGCACCTCACACCCTCGCCGGACCGCTCGGTGGTCAGTCGTCCATGGCCTCGATGCCGAGCTCGGCGAGCTCGCCCATGCGCTCGCGGATGTGCCGGACCATCTCGGCCGGCGGGGGCTCCCAGCCGGTGATCTCCTCGACCACCCGCAGCGGTTCGGTCGTGCGGTAGGAGCGGGTCGGGTTGCCGGGGAAGCGCTTGTCGGTGACGTTCGGGTCGTCCTCGATGGTGCCGAGCGGCTCGACGCGATAGACGCGTGGCGGGCCGTCGCCGTGGGCGAGCTCTGCGGCCAGGGGTGCGCCCTCGCGGGTCGCCGTCACGTAGATGTGGTTGGACTGGCGCCGCGAGCCGTAGTTGGAGCGCCAGCCCGGGGTGAGCAGGTCGCCCGGGCGCACGTCGGCCCGCGTGCCGTGGAAGAACGGCCCGGGGTCGTCGACGACGCGGGGCGTCGGGGGAGGGTCGCGAAGCAGGTTGTCGAGCCGCGTCATGAGGGCGGCAGTTCGACTGCGCCCGTTGGGTGCTCGCGGATAGCGGCTCAGCACGTCGAGGACCACGGGGGTCGCACGCTTGGCCGCGGCGGTGACGACGTACTCGGCCACCACGGGGTCGTCGCCACGCACGAGCTCGGCCGCCCGGGCCGCGTGGGTGGCGGCTCCCAGGATGTGGCGCACCTGCGTCGCCTTGGACAGGGGGTGGAGGTATGCCGCGGCGGCCGCATCCCCTGCAGCGGTCGCTGCGTGCCGGGCCGGCTCGGTCGACGCCTCCTTGGCCGCGCGGTGGGCGTCGGTCGCGGCTGTTCGCTGGAGTCGTGACCGGGGTGCCCCGCCGGCGAAGGCTCGCGCTGCGTCGAGCGCGGCCGCCGGCCGCGGGTCGTCGGGGTGCGCCCGCTGGAAGATCACGAGTGCAGGCTCGGCGCACGCGACGGCATACGCGACGACGGCCCGAAGCTCGTCGGTGGTCAGTGGGAAGTCACGCGAGCGTGTCTGCATCGCATCGAGTTTTGCACAGCGGCGAGGGCGTATCACCGGTGAGCACGCGCACCTCTGCTCAGCATGACCCTCTCCACAGTCGGTTCGACCACGCACTACCGGATCAGCTACGACACCTCACTGTCGAGCGCTGACGGCCTCCAGCGGGCGCAAGCCCTGATGAACGTGTGCGAGGCGGACTACCAGATCATGTCCGACTGGTTCGGCGGCATCGCGCTGCCGTACCCACTCCCGATCGAGGTCAACATCGTGCCGGGAGGCTACGCCGGGGCCGGGTGGGGACCTCCCATCTCGCTGCGCCCGGGCAACGGCTCAGGGCTCGACGTCGTGCGCTACCTGCTGGTGGCCGAGGTCGTCGAGATGTTGATGCTCGCCCAGAACAAGGGCTGGTTCGCCAGCGACGGCAGCAACGAGGGATCGGCGGGCGAGGGACTCTCACGGGTCCTCTCCGCCGAGTTCCTCCGCCGAACAGGCTTGGGGTTCAACGAGCCCGGCTTCGACACGGCACGCTTCTGGCTCAACAGCGACCGCCTCGACTACGTCAACACGATCGATGAGCACGACCACGCGCCCGACGAGAAGAGCGGGTGCGCGACGCTGTTCATCAACTACCTGTCGTACCAGCTCGGCTACGACATCAAACGGATCATCGCCGCCGCTGCGCCGACGCTCACGGGCGTCTACCGCAACCTCACCGGCCGCAACGACGACCCGTTCCCCGCCTTCAAGGCGCAGCTCGACGCGCACTTCCCCCGGACGAATCCCGATGGCTCCGTTCGCGACTGGACCCTGCCGGGCCCGAACCCCGACAACCCCTACCCGCTCGACTTCTACGAAGGAGCAGTGCCCATGTCCATTCGCATCTACTGGAGGATGAACCCGGGGCGCAACGTCGTGAACCTCAACTGGGGAGCGCTCAGTGCCGACTCCGTCGTCGCCGTGTCCGCGAGCGAGTACGTCACGGGCGGGCAGAAGCTCGCCGACAACAGCGCCCAGCGCTTCGTCGGTGCCGCGTCGATCACCGTCGACAACGTGACGCCGCACGGCCCGCCCTTCGACCCGAACCACGGCGTCACCTTCGTGGTGACCGTCGGCTGGGGCTCGCCGCTCAACATCTGCACCGACGTATCGCTCATCCAGAACCAGCCGCAGCAGGTCATCTACATCGGGTCCCAGACCGAGTCCGGCTCGCTGGCCACCCGCGACCTGGCGATGGACGGCACCGCGGCCGACGGGACGAGCGGCGATCCGCGCACGTCGTCCCTGGGCCCGGTCACCTGGCACACGGCCACGGTGTCGAGCGACGGCGAGCTGACCGAGCAGTCCTCGTCGAGCGCACCCGCCGTCCGCACCGAGATCGAGGCCCACTGAGAGTCCCTGCACCGGGCGTCCTTCGTCCGGGATCGGTGCCACCATCCAGGGATGACGACCTCGACGGAGGGCACACCCGAGGTGACGGCCACCTGGCCGCAGGCACTGGCCTGGCGGATGGAGCGACAGCTGCTCGATCCCGTCGGGTCCGTGCCTGCGGCCGACGTCGTGCGCCGGCTCGGAGCGGTGCTCTCGATGGACGACGCACTCGCCGACCTCGCCGTCGGCACCCGGAGCTCGACGGCGCGCCCCGGGGACCTCGCGTCGGCCCTGGCCGACGGGAGCGTCATCAAGGCCTTCGCCTATCGCGGGGCGATGCACTACCTGGCGCCGGAGGATGCCGGCGTCTACCTCGCGGTCCGGTCGGCCGGTCGCCAGTGGGAGCTGAAGAGCTGGGTGGACCACTACCGGCTCACGCCGCAGGACTGGCCGAACTTCCGCGCGGCCGTGCGCGAGGCGCTCGGCGACGGACCCCTGACGGTCACGGAGCTCGGGGACGCGCTCACGAGCCATGCGGCATACGCCCACCTCAGGACGGTCTTCGACGAGGGTGCGTGGACACTCATGAAGCCGCTGTCGTGGCAGGGCGACATGAGCCTCGGCCCGCCGCGCGACGGCCGGCTCACCTTCCAGCGGCTCGACCGCAACCCACGCTGGGCGGGCATCCCGGACCTCGATGACGCGGGACCGCGCGCCGTGGCCGCCTACTTCCGGAGCTACGGGCCGGCAACGCTCGGCCGCGTCCACTACTGGCTGGGCAACGGTCTGTCTGCCGGACGCAGACGGCTCGATCGCTGGATCGCCGGCCTGGGTGACGCCCTGGTGCCGGTCGACATCGACGGCACGACCGCCTACGTGATGGAGGAGGACGTCGAGTCGCTCACTGTCGCAAGGGTTTCGGATGCCGTGAGGCTGCTACCAGGCCACGACCAGTGGGTCATGGGCGCGGGCACCAAGGACGTCCGCGTCGTCCCGCCGACCCTGCGCGAGGCCATGACCCGCAAGGCGAACCCCGTCATCGTCGGCGGTGTCGTCCGCGGCACCTGGGCGAGGAAACGCGACGAGCTCATGGTGACGTGGCCCGACGGGACGGCGCCGACCGCGGCCATCGAGGAGGAGGCCACCCGGCTGGGCGACCTCCTCGGCACCGAGCTGCGCGTCACGACCGAAGGGCCCGGTCGAGGACCCTCTTGATGGTCTGCGGCCAGGCGTCCGGCGTCGGCACGTTCACCAGCTCGGACGGCGACGACAGGGCGAGCACCCGACGCTGGGCGGCGCGCCACGCCGCATCGACCTTCTTCGCGTCGACGGCCGCTGGCCAGGTCTGGGCCTGGGCATCGACGAGGTCGTAGAGCGGGACCGACATCGTGGCGAGTCTCGCGTAGGACGCCCAGGAGCTCGGGTCGAGGCTCTCCTTGTTCGTCGCCGGGTCGTTGAAGTGGTCGAGGTCGGTCCACAGGCTGCTCAGCTCGGGATCGCCGACGTCCTTGGGCGGCAACAGCGTCAGCAGCGCACCGTCGGGGCCGAAGTAGCCCGGAGGCATCGGGTCCATCAGCACGACCGCGCGCGTGTCGGCGCCGTGCCGGCTCGCCCACGACAACGCGATGGGGGCGCCCATCGAGTGCCCCATCACGACGACCGGACGCGTCAGCCCGAGGTCCGTGATGACGCCGTCGAGGTCGGCGGCGAGCGTCGCGAAGGTCTGCCGGTCCGGGGCCGGGTCGCTGCGCCCGATCCCGAGCCGGTCGTAGATGCAGACGCGGGCGCTCGCGGCGAGGGTCTGCGGGACCGTGCCCCACGCGTCGTCCATCGACCGTCCGTAGTCGGTCACCATCACCACCGAAGGCCCGCTGCCGGCGCACCGCGCCTTGAAGTGCCTCCCGGCCACGGTGACGTCGCGCTCGGGCTCGAGCGTCGTGCTCGCCGCTCCGGGGGTGGACGAGGTCGTATGCCGTGTGGTGGCGGTCGTGGACGCCGGCCCGCCCGTCGCGGTGCACGCCGACAGCCCCAGGGCGAGTGCTGCCGCGGCCAGCGCCGTGAGCCGGCGCCCGAGTCCCGTTGTCGTTCCCATGGCGATCTCCCCCAGCGGAGTGGGAGGCGTTGCTGCCTCCACCTCCACGATGGGCCGAGGGCGTGCGGCTGTCTGTGCCTTCGGCGACACAGGGTGGGTCAGCCCCAGAACTCCGCCAGCGTCGCCGCGAGAGCTTGCCCCTGCGCGTGGCCACCTCGCGCGGCCGGCGGGCGGGTCGAGGGGTCGAGGGCGTTGGCGTCGAAGACGTCACCGGCGCGGGCGTCGGGGAAGACGGTCTCGACCCGGCTGCCTGCTGCGTGCAGGTCGGCGACCTGTGAGGCCAGGTCCATGCGCCACGCGAGCGGCATCCGGGTCCTGCCGCTGAACGGTGACAGCACGACCACGCGGTCGAATCCCATTGCCAGGTCGGCGTTCTCGCTGCGTCGGTAGCCGCCGTTGAGGTAGCGGCCCGCACCGACCGGATAGGGCGTCATCGCCGACGTGCTCGCGGCGACGGCATCCACGAGGTCGATGCCGCTGTCGCGGTCGAAGACGACCGGCTCCCCGGTGCGGGCGTCGACGGCCGGGATGAGCACCCGCTGCCTCGGCCAGTCGTGGCTGGGGAGCCGGGACGCGACGATCTCACGCCAGCGGTTCTGTGGCGAGCCGGCGGCGGCATCCCTCGCCAGGGCAGCGGCGCACAGCCTGCGACGCAGGTCGGCCGGGTCCGAGGACTCGGCGATGATGGCGTCGGACCACTCGAGGTAGCTCGGCCCCGAGACCTGAGGCGTCCGGGGACGAGTAGATACGCCGACACGGGACGGTGGCACGGGCACCTCGGCCAGGATGGCGGCATACAGCTCCGACGGCGCTGTGCCAGAGGTGATCTGGGCGGCGACGGTGGACCCGGCCGACGTGCCCACGACGAGATCCGCGTTGGTGATGTCGACCCCGCCGTCGGCGAGACCGGCGATGAGGCCCAGCTCCCAGGCGTTGCCGGCCGCGCCGGCTCCGGCGAGGACGAGGGCGCGCGTAGGCGTGGTGGTCGAGCTCGTGGTCAAGGTGCTGCTCGGAGCGGGTGGCGGTGTGGTGCTCATGGAAGCTCCCTTCGGGGGATGCAGGTCGGGGACTCCCGGTGGCGACTACGCCAGACGCGTGATCGGGGACGGCGGGGGAGCACCCGGTGCGGACGCTGCAGACATGGGTCTCACCTCCTGCCGATGGGTCGCGATCGACTGAGACGCTAACAGCCGAGTGGCCTCGGGGCTATGCCTTGAGGACGGGGTAGCGCAGGTGCGTCACGCCGACGCCCGCGACCACGGTCGGGGCGCCGAGGACGGCAGGCGTCCCGGCGAGGTGGTCGAAGAGGCGCACCCCGGAGCCCAGCAGGACGGCCGCCAGGTCGACCTGGATCTCGTCGAGCAGGCCGGCGTTCAGGCACTGCTGGATGGTGTCGGCGCCGTGCACCCCGACCGACTTCCCGCCCGCAGCCGCCTGCGCCTGCCGGACGGCGCTCTCGATGCCGTCCGTCACGAAGTGGACCGTCGAGTCGGGCCGCGGCCACCCGGCCGGGACCTCGTGCGTCAGGACGAAGGCCGGCCCCCACGCGTGGTTGCCGCCCCACCCCTGCGCGACCTCGAAGGTGCGACGACCCGTCAGCACGGCGCCGAGGCGGGGCGTGAGGTCGCGGAGGTGCCCGGCGCTCGGCTCGGACACCTTGAAGGTCATGGGATCCGACCCGCCGGTGTCGATCTCGACATCGCCGGAGGTGAAGTGCCAGTCGAACACCTGCATCACGTCGTCGTCAGGCCCGGCGACGAAGCCGTCGAGCGACATGGACATGATGGCGACAACGTCAGACATGGTGGTGGTTCCTTCCCGTCGATCGGGGCCCCGGTCGGGACACCCTCACCTCTACGACGAATCGCCACGCCCTGATCGGACACCACCGAGGGCCGCGGGTGAGACGATGCGAGCCAACTCAGCACGCTCCGCTCGTGGACAGGGGAACGCAGATGTTCTGGACGATCGTCGGTGGACTTTTCGCCCTGGTGCTGCTCGCGGCCTGGCTCTCCGACCGCCGCGCCAAGCAGCGTCACGGTGCCAGGGCGATGACGGAGCAGGACAGCCCGCGGCACGGCAGCGCCCAAGGCCTGTCGGCAAAGACGACCGACTACGGCGTCGGCGGGGAACGCAACTTCGGTGGAGTCGGCGGCTCGGCCGGTGGCACGCCGTTGGGCGGCTGAGCGCGACCGCAGCGCTGGGCCTCGGGCGCCGTCCGTGTCGGCTGGTCCGGGCCTAGTCCCGGCTGAGGCTCGCGGCCACGGCGAGCTCGTCCACGAGGTCGTTCATCTCGTGGCCGGAGTGGCCCTTGACCCACTGGAAGGCGACGTCGCCGCGCTCCGTGACCGCCGCGACGAGCGGCTCCCAGAGGTCGCGGTTCGCGACGGGCTTCTTCGCCGACGTCGTCCAGCCCCGCTTGAGCCAGCCGTCCCACCACTGGTCGCGGAAGCAGTTGACGACGTACGTCGAGTCACTGACCACGACCAGCGGCCCGGCCAGCGCGGTGACGGCTTCGAGCGCCGCGCGGATCTCCATGCGCTGGTTGGTGCTCGGTCGCTCGGAGCCTGACGCGAAGCGGTCGCGGTCGATCGCCCAGGCCCAGCCACCGGGTCCGGGGTTCCCCGAGCACGCACCGTCGGTGTAGACGAACGTCGCGCCCTCGGGGGCGACCATCTGCGCCTTGGGCGCCTTGGGCGCCTTCGTCGCCTTGGCTGCCTTGGCCGCGGTCGTGCCTCGCGGCGCCCGGGACGTCGCCGGCTGTGCCACGCCCAGCCCGGGAAGGGCGAGCTCGGTCCGGCACGCAGCGTGCACCCACGCGGTGCCGTTGCCGGGTGCGCTGACGATCTCGTCGCCCGCGCGAATCGGTCCCTGGCACTGTGCGCACCGTCCGGGGAACTTGGCCAGCACCGTTACTCCTCGTGACTACGTCGACTCGGTCCGCTCTCGGGTCGCGGGTTGCGCCCTCGATCTGCGGGACCGAGCGTAACGGCGCCCCGGCGTGCCCCGGACGCACCCCTTCGGTATGCCGTCCGCCCGGCCGGACGTCGTCGAGCTCGCGCCCGCAGACGGCGTGGTGGCAGGCCACCCGCCGAGGTGGTGTGTCGCCACGCGCACAGACAGCTCGCGGGATGCGGCCCACAGTGGGGCATCGGAAGCTCTCGTGAGACTGGAGGTGGACTCCGATGAACGCCTCGAACCGACTCCGAACCACCCGCCGTGCAGGGGTGGCGGGCCTCGTCGCTGCGGCCGTCCTGGTGGTGCCGCATCCGGCCGCCGCCTTCATGCCGGTCCCGCCGTCACCGGTGAAGCTGCCGGTCGCGGTCGTCGGCCACCTGGTCCTGACGCTGGCCGAGGAGTACGCGCAGACGCCGACCGTCGACAAGCGCCGACTGCACAACGAGATCGTGCTGCTCGTCAACGCCGGCCTCGCGGCGATCTAGACCCCGCGCAGGGGCGGGGCGGGAGACCGGCCGGTGCCCCGGCCGGTCTCCCGCGGTGCGACCACGTCAGGCGGCGGCGAGCTCGGTGAGGTTCTCGTCGGTCAGCACGAGGTCGGCGACGGCCATGTTCTCCTCGAGGTGGGCGACCGACGACGTGCCCGGGATGAGCAGGATGTTGTCGGCCCGGGTGAGCAGCCACGCCAGGCCGACCCGCGCGGCCGGCACGTCACGACGAGCGGCCACAGCCTGCACGGCCGGCTGGTCCACGACCTTCGGCAGGTGCGGGAAGGCGGAACCGAGCGGGAAGTACGGCACGTAGGCGATCCCCGCGGCGGTGCAGGCATCGAGGACGTCGGCGTCCTTCTGGTCGACGAGGCTGAACGGGTTCTGCACGCACACGATCTCCGTGATCGCCTGCGCCGCAGCGAGGTCCGAGGCGGACACCGTCGACAGGCCGACCCCGGCGATCTTGCCCTCGTCGCGCAGCGCGGCGAGCTCGGCCACCTGGTCCTCGAGAGCCACGTCGTCGGCACCGGCCATGCCCTCGTCCATCCGTCGCAGGTTGACGGCCGTCAGGTGGTCGACGCCGAGCGACCGGAGGTTCGCCTCCACGTCGGCGCGAAGCTCAGCGGGCGTCTGCGCGGGCAGCCACGCACCCGACGAGTCACGGCGCGCGCCCACCTTGGACACGAGGGCCAGGTCGGCGGCCCACCGGGGGCCCGTGTGACTCGGGGAGTAGCAACCGGGAGCCTCGCCATGCCCTCACGCCGCCATGTCGTCGACGACGCCACCCACCGCTCGCACCACCGCCCGCACCGACGCCGCAGCTTCTGGGCAGTCGTCCTCGCGGCGCTGCTCGCGCTGACGACGGCGATCCCGATGGCGGTGGCGGGCAGTCCCGGCGGCGGCATCATCGACTCGACGCTGCCGGGCATCGCCCCGACGACGCCGCAGGAGATCGGTGACGGCTCGACCGCCGACCTGCTCTACGCAGACGTCACCGAGGGCCTGTCGCAGATGACGCCGCCCGAGGCGAACCCGAGCGGCACCGCCGAGCTGGCCTACCCCATCGAGCTGCCCAAGGGCCGCGGCATGACGCCCGACGTCAGCCTCAGCTACAGCTCCGAGGGCGGGCCGTCCTGGGCCGGGCTCGGCTGGGACCTGACGCCTCCCGAGGTCGCCGTGGACACCTCGTTTGGCGCCCCGCGCTTCTGCGACGGCACGACCAAGAGCCCGCCGTGCGGCAACGTCGAGAGCGAGTCGTACACCCTCGACGGGGACGCGCTCGTGCCCAACGCCGTCAAGGCCGTCCTCGAGCCGCGCATCGCCGAGCGCCAGGACTTCACCCGCAAGATCGAGACCGAGTTCGAGCAGGTCATCCGGCACGGTGACAAGCCGAGCAACTACTGGTGGGAGGTCCGCGACAAGCAGGGCAACATCCGCTACTACGGCGGCACCCCCGACAGCGGCGGCCCCCTCGGTGAGGCCGGCACTCAGGCAGGCATCGACGACCGCAGCCGCGACCCCAAGGGCATCCTCACCGACGCCAACGGCAACGGCGTGCGCTGGTTCCTCACGGCCAAGCGCGACATCGGCGTCAACATGTTCCGCTACGTCTACGACACCGTCACCTACAAGCAGGACGACAGCAAGCCCACCGGCTGGGTCGCCCTCGCCGCGGGCGCGAGCTGCCCCAGCGGACAGGTCTGCCCGAAGCACGTCTACCTCAGCAAGATCCTCTACACCGCCGCCAGCACGGTGAGCGGCGAGCCCGAGGACCCCGCCTACGAGGTGCGGTTCGTCCGCAGCCCGGGCGGTCGCACCGACGCCGTCCTCGACGGCCGCGGCGGCGTGCTCGACCTCGACCAGGACGTCCTCACCAACATCGACGTCGTCTACCGCAAGACCAACACGGTCGTCACGCGCTACACCCTGGGCTACGACGCCGACCCGCACTTCGGCAAGACGCGCCTACGGTCCGTCACGCAGATCGGCTGCAACGGCCTGGCCGCTTGTCCTGCAACGGGACTCAAGCACACCTTCGCTTACTTCGACGACGTCGCGGCCGCCGGAAGCGGCTTCGACACCGCCGCCAAGTGGAACACGGGGGCCAACCCGTCCAGCGGGGGCACCGCCGCCTACATCAACCAGAAGCTGAGCGGCCTCGGGTCGTCGATGACCGATGCCGGTGACGGCAAGATCTACGTCGGCTTCAACCTCGCCGACCCGGAGAAGACCGGGTCGGTCGGCGGCTCGTTCGCCATGAACGGCACGACGAACCGCTCGGTCATCGAGTTCATGGACCTCAACGGCGACGCCCTGCCCGACAAGGTCTACCGAGAGGCGATCTCGGGCACCGGACCCTCGGGCCAGATCCGCTACCAGCTCAACACGAGCCGCCCGACGACGGCGCTCACGGCCGACCTCACCTTCGGCCCGATGCACGTCCTCTCCGGCTTCTCCGACCTGCCCGTCCAGCGCTCCATCGGCATCCAGGGCGGCATCGAGGCCTACTTCGGCGTCTACGGCGTCTTCAACGTCGGTGGCCAGTGGAGCTGGGTCGACAGCTACTTCACCGACGCCAACGGCGACGGCCTCGTCGACCTCGTGAGCGGCACCCAGGTCCGCTTCAACCACCTCGTCTGCGCGCCTGGCGTCACCGGCGTCGAGGCGTGCCAGCCCACCTTCAGCGCGTCCGACGCCCAGACGCGCGTCCCGCTGACACCGCAGACGGTGCCCGTCAGCGACCCCGCCTTCGAGGCCATGGTCGACCGGCTCCGTGAGGCCGTGCCGCCCATCGACACCGTGCGCCGCTGGACCGCGCCCTTCGACGGCACCGTCACCATCAACGCCAAGGCCACCCTCGGCACCCCGGTGCCGGACTCCGCCGGCGGCTCCGTCCGCGTCGCCATCCAGAGGGCCGGCACCGAGCTCGGCAGCGCGAGCATCAGCGCCGCCTCGCCGACCTGGCAGCCCGCTGCGCAGACCATCCACGTCGACAAGGGGCAGTCGCTCTACTTCCGCGCGGGCTCGCGGCCCAAGGGCAACGGCGACTCCGTGACGTGGGAAGCGACGATCACGTATGCCGGGGGCTCGGCTCCCGACGCCAACGGCCTCGACCAGCGCAGCTACTCCCTGGCCGACGACTTCACCCTGGCCGGCCGGCCGGACCTGTTCACCTCGGTCAGCAACGGCGGCACCGCGCACTTCAGTGCAGCGCTCGACAAGGCCGCGGCCACGACCGACGACCTGCGCCCCGAGGTCGCCGTGCGCAACGGCACCACGAAGGCCGTCACGTCCAGCCCGGTGACCATCACGCCGATCACCTCGTCCGGCGCCACCGACGCGGCCCGCGTCAAGACCGTCACGCAGAACGGCGGCCAGTGGTGCGTCGCCGACCCGACGACGAGCTTCGGCTGCTTCGCCACGCAGGCCGCCGCCAACGCGCGCCTCGGGGTCATCGGCCAGACCGAGACCGGTCGCTTCCGGATCACCGCCGACCCGACCGTCGCGGCACCGGTCAAGGACGCGGACGGCGTCGTCACGGCATACGACTCCGTGCGCACGCGCGTGCTCGTCGACAGCCCGATCGACCTCTCCACCATCTCGTGGGTCGAGGCGGGCAAGCTCTGCTTCCTCAGCGGCGGCAGCTGCGACGCGTCCAAGACGACGGTCACGCCGCACATGGACCTCGACACCTACCCGCTGTCCACGCGGAGCGCTCCCGCGAGCGCCTGGACCTCGACGCTCGGCCGCACCGTGACGCCGACGCTGACCGGCACCCGCGACAGCGACAACCCCGGTGGCGAGGTCGTCGTGACGGCCAAGACGTCGACCGGGCTCGTCTACAAGACGACGTATGCCGTGCCGTCCGGTTCCGGGGCCATCGACAAGGCGCTCCCGGACCTCACGCTCACCAACGGCACGCCCTACTGGTTCGACGTCACGATGCGCAGCCCCGGCCTGTCCTCGCACGTCAGCGGCCTCAACCTGACGATGAAGTGGACCGAGAGCTCCGTCGACAAGTCCGAGGACGTCCCGCAGACGGTCAACTGGGCCGGCCCGCAGGGCTACTTCCCCGTCGCCTACCGAGGCTGGGCCGCCGCCGGCTACACGGCGACCGGGACCCGCGCCACGACGGCCATAGACGAGGCGGACTTCCGCACGACGACGGCCTCGGGCGACCCCTACGACAACAAGGACGACGCCTGCCAGGCGATGTTCGGCGGGTCCTGCCCGACCGACACGTCGGTCAACGACACCGGCTTCGGCAACTACCCGCCCGGCTCGGGCGCCCCGCCGGAGTTCGACACGAGCAAGGCGACCGCCAACATCCCCAAGGCCTTCGCCTACAACGCCGTCGTCGACCCCGACACGCTCGCGCAGCGCTGGCAGGGCCCCAAGCCCAAGATCTACGCCGGCGAGGACGGCCTGACCGGCTCGGCCCGCTTCGGCGAGGACCTGCCGATCACCGGGGCGGCGAGCAGCGGAGGCACGAGTGCCCCGAACCTGCTCGGCGAGACCGGACCGATCTTCATGCTCATGGCGGGAGTCGGCCCGCTGGGCGGCAGCTTCGCCGCCGGCTGGAGCCGCAGCCTCGTCGACTTCCTCGACATGAACGGTGACGGCTACCCCGACACCGTCCGGCCCGACTCGGTGACCTACACGAACGCCCGCGGCTCCCAGGAGTGCGGCCCCGCCAACGCCCGGGTCGCGTGCACCGGCGGCGGCGTCGACGTCGTCGACTCCTCCACCACCCTCGCCGTGTCCGGCGGCTTCGGCGGTGCCCCGATCGGCATCTCCGGCAACAACAAGGGCACGACCAACTCGACGAAGGGCAGCTCCTCGACCAAGGGCAGCAGCGCCTCCGACACCTCCTACGGCGCCAACATCGGCGGGTCCATCGGCGCGGGCGCCAGCTTCACCAACCCGACGTCGCAGAACACCCACCAGGACGACAAGGCGCTCAAGAAGGTCCCGCGCGACGCGACGATCCCCGTCCAGGAGACCCTCGCCGACCTCAACGGCGACGGCCTGCCCGACCGCGTCACCGTCGACGACGACGAGATCCGGGTGCGTCTCAACCTCGGCCACTCCTTCACGCCCCAGTTCCGTTGGACCGTCAGCTCGTTCAGCTCGACGAACTCCTACAGCGGCTCCGTGGGAGCGAGCTTCGGCTTCAACATCGACAACGGCGGCTTCGCCGGCGGCATCGCGGCCAACTCCAACGTCGACCTGCCCAACGTCTCGTGGGACGACGTCAACGGCGACGGCCTGCTCGACGCCGTCTACAGCGACAACGGCAACGTCAAGGTCGCCTTCAGCAACGGCACCGGCCTCGTCGACCAGGCCGTCTACGGCACGCACCAGAAGTCCGACTTCAACGTGCTCGGCGTCATCAACGTCGCCGGTAAGCCCCAGATCCGCCAGGACAGCTCCGAGAGCCTCGGCGGGGGCGCCGACGTCACCGTCGGCATCCCGCTCTGCCTCGTCGCCTGCTACCTCATCCTCAACCCCGGCGGGCACTACGAGAACAGCATGACCTCGACCGACGTCGACCTCACCGACGTCAACGGTGACGGCTACGCCGACTCCGTCTCGCGGGTCAAGGGCTCCTCGGACATCAAGGTCGCCCTGAACACCCAGGGCCGCACCAACCTGCTCAAGACGGTGACGACCCCGCTCGGCGGGACCATCGGCCTCGACTACCACCGTGACGGCAACACGACGAGCCACCCCGACAGCCAGTGGGTGCTCGACGACGTCGACGTGAAGTCCAGCCGCGGGGCCGACGGCATCGCCGAGCGCCACAGCACGATCTCCTACGGCGCCACCGCCCAGGACTTCGTCAACCGCACCGACCTCGGCTACGACTCGGTGACCGTCAGCGAGCACTACGTCTCCTACGACCACACCGCCGACGTCGACCACCCGGCGATGACCGACAAGGTGCGCACGACCCAGCACAAGTACCGCAACGGCTCGGTCTTCGAGTCGGGGCTCGAGTACGAGACGACCGTCTACGACGGCACGACGAGTGGGCCCGTCATGCAGCGCACCCGCACGACGTGGGCGCTGCGCGACCTCGACCGCAACGCGGTGGGTGGCGGCGGTGACTACGCCCCGCTCGACCTCGGCGGCGCCACCGTCGAGCAGCTCCTCGCCCTCCGAGCGACCCCACGCGTCGCGAAGGTCGAGCAGGACTGGTACTCAGGCGGGTCCCTCAAGCAGACGACGTCCGTGTCGTATGCCTATGACCGCCTCGGCAACCCCGTCCAGATCACCGACGACGGACTGCCCGGCACGACGGGCGACGACACGGTCGTCGGCATCGCCTACGCCAACTGCGTCACCAGCACGTCGGAGGACATGAACACGTTCTTCGGCTGCGGGCCGACGCTGAAGTACACGCCGGTGGCCAAGGCGCCCTTCTGGTCGGCGACGAACTGCCAGACGTGGGACAGCCAGCCCGTCGCCATCAGCGTCACGGCGCCGGACGGGACCGTGCTGCGGTCGCGCACCGGCAACACCGCCTACTGCGACAACAACTCGGTGACCGTCCAGCGTGAGTTCCTCGCTCTCCCGGGCGGATCCACGCCCGCGAGCTACGCCGAGACCCGACTGACCTACGACCAGTGGGGCAGCTACAACCGGATCGTCATGCCGCCCGACGCCAAGGGCAAGCGGTATGCCGTCCGCTACGTCTACGACGACGCGAACCACGCGAACGTCGGCACCGTCACCGACTACGCCCTGACGGGCTCCGGCGACCCCGCCGGCACCGACCCGGCCGACACGACCCGCGCCTTCATCGAGGACGACCAGGACCCGACCGGCACCGCGGTGGGTCTCACCTCGACGGCCGCCTTCGACGGACCGACCGGACGGGTCGGGACCCGGACGGACGCCAACGGCAACGTCACGAGCTACACCTACGACGCCTACAGCCGGGTGCGCACCATCACCTCGCCCGACGGCGGCGTCGCGACGTTCGCCTACCACCCCGTCGACGCGCAGTACCCGTACGCGACGGTGACCCACACCGACGAGTTCCACCCGGGCACGACCATCGACACGGCGACGTATGCCGACGGCTCGGGACGTGTCACCGGACGCAAGCGCGACGCCCAGGTCTACGACCCCGTCACCGGCGTCACCGGGTCCGGCTTCGCCGCCGAGGGCGGTTCGTACGTCGACGGTCTCGGCCGCACCGTGCACCAGTGGAAGCCGTTCCTCCAGACCGGCTCGTCGCTCGCCGACTACACCGTCGACACGAGCAACCCCACCTACGCCCAGGCGACGATCACGACCTTCGACGCCCTCGACCGCACCACGGCGGAACGGCTCTCCAACGGCGCGATGACGCTCACGGCATACGCCCACGAGGAGTACGGCGTCTTCGGCACCGTCGCGACGGTCGACGCGACCGACCCCCTCGGGCGGCACACGAAGACGTGGATGGACGCGCACGACAACGTCATCCGCAGTGAGGACCGCACGGCCGCCAAGGTCTCCCTCTTCACGACGTACGCCTACGACCGGCTCGGGCAGCTGCTCCGGGTCGACTCGCCCGGTGGTCTCGTGACGACGCACACCTACGACCTGCTCGGCCGCAGGACCTCGACGACGACCCCCGACGGCGGGCTCGTCCAGTGGACCTACGACCTGGCCGGCAACAAGACCTCCGAGCAGAGCCCCGTGCTGCGCGAGGAGAACAATGTCAAGACCGTCTTCGGCTTCGACTTCGGCCTCATGACCTCGATCACCTACCCCGGTGAGAAGCCGGTCACGATGGACTACGGCGGCTACCTCGGCCACTCCACCGCGGGCAACGCCGCAGGCAAGATGGTCCACGTCGAGGACAAGGCGCGCGTGCAGACCTTCGGCTACGACGTCAACGGGCGCCTCGCCCAGGACGTCACGACGATGACCGGGCCGCACCCCAACAAGGGTCCGTTCACGACGAGCTACGACAACGACTGGCTCGGCCGGCTCGCGACCGTATCGCTGCCGGACGGCGAGGTCGTGCGCAACGACTACGACACCGGCGGACGGCTCAAGCGCGTCGTCGGCACCAACGACTGCACCGAGCTCGGACGCCTCACGACGTCGGTCGACGCCACCGCGACGACCGTCACCGTCACCGAGTTCCAGCACGGCGACCCCGCCTCCAGCTGGAACCCGACCCTGCCGTTCACGATCCGCCTCGACGGCGAGCAGCTCCGCGTCACCGCGCGGACGCCGGGCACGGTGCCCGGGACGTTCGACTACACCGTCGAGCGGGGCATCAACGGCACCGTCCTGACGCCCACCGCGGCACCGCACGCCTCGGGCGCGACCGTCCGCGTCGACGTCGCTGTGCCCTGCGTGCACAGCTACCTCGACGACCAGCGCTACGACGTCTACGGGCAGACCTCGCAGCGCCGGACCGGCGACGGCGTCGTCGACACGACCTACCGCGACGTCGACACGAGGCGCCTCACCGGCCGGTCGGCGATGTCGCCCGACGGGACCCGGCTGCTGATGAACCTCAAGTACGCCTACGACCTCGTCGGCAACGTGACGTCGGTGAAGAACCAGCTGCCGCCCGACGTGCCGTCGCTGTTCGGCGGACCGACGTCGCAGACCTACACCTACGACGGCCGCTACCGCCTCACGAACGCGGTCGGCACGTGGGACTACGCGCCGAAGACCACGCGGAACTACACGTGGTCCGCGACGCTCGACGACGCGACGAGCAAGGTGACCCGGATGGCCCAGCGCGACTGGACCGTCGACACCGGGTGCACGAGCAAGTGCAAGGAGGCCACGGTCCTCGCCAACACCTTCGACCGCAGCGCCTACACCTACGACGCGGCCAAGCCGAACCAGGCGACGAAGGTCGTCGACTCGCTCAACAAGCGCACCGAGACGTACGCGTACGACTCGGACGGCGAGCAGACGACCGTCACCAACCCCGACATGATCCGCAACATGACGTGGGACTGGGCCGGCAAGCTCACCGACATCGTCGACAACAACGCCAAGGGCAACGGACGCAAGACGACGAGCTACGTCTACGACTACGCCGGCCAGCTCGCCATCGAGATCAAGGAGCAGGGCGTCACCTACTACGTGAACCCCTGGGTGACGGTCCGCAACGGCACGATGCTGAAGAACATCTGGGCCGGCAACGACCGTCTCGCCGTCAACATGACGACGACCGGTGACTCGTTCGACCAGAAGGTCTACTTCATGCACAAGGACCTCCAGGGCAGCACGAACATCGTCACCGACCGCGTCGGCACGGTGTTCCAGCACCAGGAGTACTTCCCGACCGGGCAGGTGTGGATCAAGGAGGACAGCACGATCTTCCGTACGCCGTGGCAGTACGCCGGTGGCTACGTCGACGAGGACCACAACCTCATCAACTTCGGTGACCGGTGGTACTCCACGCAGCAGGCGCGCTTCCTCACGGTCGACCCGATCCTCACCGACGACGAGACGGCCCTGGTGGAGAACCCGACGCTGACGACGGCCTACACCTACGGCCAGTCCGACCCGATCGGCTACGTCGACCGCGACGGCCGCGTGCCCAACAAGGCCAACGCCGACGCCATCTCCATCCTGCGCACCATCGCCTCGCTGAAGCCGGACGGCGACCCGATCACGCAGGCGCAGTCCACCAAGCTGCTCGGCTTCTTCGCCAAGAACACCGACACGCTCCGCGGCCGGGCGACGCTGAGCCTGCTCAAGGGCTTCAACACGGCCCAGGAGCGCAAGGCGAAGTACTTCAACCGGCTGGACGCGCGGCCGGTCCTTGAGTTCGAGCTCGAGGACGGCAAGCTCAAGGCGGTCAAGCTCGGCTTCGGCGTGGGCAAGCGGCTGAAGTTCGAGGTCGCCGACAAGGGCGCCGGCGCGACACCCCAGGCGGCCAGCCCGGTGGCGTCGAACCAGACGGGCGGCTCGGCGGCCGCGACCGGTGGCGACGCCAACGGTCCCGGTGGGTCCGGCAAGTCGACCTCGCCGACGACGACGACGACGGTCGCTGACACGGGATCGTCGGCCACGACCGGCAGCGGCGGGTCCGGGGCGCCGCCCAGCCAGGGTGGCACCAAGCCGGCGACGTCGGCGGGCGCCCAACCCAAGGGGTCCGAGGGCCAGTAGCGCCGGTCAGCGCCACCCGGTTGAGGTGTACCTGCCGCAGAACCTGCGGTGTCGTGTGAAGGGACATGCCTGTCAAGAGTGAAGGGACATGCCTGACAGTCAGGATTTGGCGACTCGGTGGTAGGTCCGGTGGCCGGGCACGTGGTCGATGCGGGTTTCGGGGTCCAGCCGGACGTGTGCGATGAGCTGGTCGTCGTGGAACAGCACGGCGTGGTCGAGGTCGATGAGGTAGTCGATCCTGGCTCCTGCCCACGCGGCGCCGAAGGCTATCCGGGTGCCGGGCAGCTCGAGGAATCCGCTGCGGGGCAGGGTGATCGTGTGGAGGAACTGTCGCGGTTTGAGCTGGTCGGGGTCCGGTTCGGCTTTCGGGCCGGCGCTGTAGCGCGCTGAGGGTGGGACCCCGCCGATGCCTTGGTGGGGTCGCTGCGTGGTGAACACCACGTCATAGACGTCCAGCAGACGTTGCAGCTCGGTCAGGTCCCTCGCTCGTGGGCGTGCCCCCAGCCATCGTTCCAGGGTCTGCCA
>NZ_BMNZ01000012.1 GCF_014646815.1 Terrabacter tumescens | reverse complement strand
CCACCATGGACCGCAAACCAGACCACTGTCAGGGATGTCCCTTCACACTCCTGTCAGGGATGTCCCTTCAAAAGACATGACCCGTGTGGGCGTCGGTTTCACCTCGAACGGCGAGACATCCCGGGTCAGGCGGCGGCGCTCTCGAGCTGAGCGTGTCCCTGCGCCACCTGGGCCATGAAGTCGTCGGTGAAGACCCTCAGGCCGACGAGGTCGATCCGCAGGGCGCGGTCGCCCTTGAGCACGAGGGCGTTGGTGCGGAGGTTGTCCGTCGAGACAGCCAGGGCGCGCCGGTGCTGGACGCCGTCGATCTCGACCACGAGCCCGTTTCGCCAGCGGACGTCGAGGTAGACGCGGCCGCGGTCCGTGTGGACGACGACCTGCCGATCGGGCTCGGGAAGTCCGCGCTCGCGACACAGGTGGGCGAAGTCGAGCTCGCCCAAGGACTGCACGCCGAGCGCGATGTCACGCACCACGTTCTTGACGAAGGCTCGGCGCCGTCTGCCCCGGAGCCGCTTGGTCGTCCGCAGCAGTTCCTCCGGCGAGGCCAGTCCCTGCTGGGCGGTCATCAGCAGGATGAGGGCGGCCTGCCGGTCGCTGACGGCCCAGTGAGCCGCCCGAACCGCCGCTACGGCGGGCCGCGTGCGTGGGATCCCCGTCTGGAGAACCTCGGCGGGCACGCGACGGACGACCTTGTGCGCAGTCACCCCGCTCGGCCAGGTGACTCTTGCCGTGTGAACGACGGAGCAGTGGATCGCTGGATCGTCGTAGTGCTTCAGACCGGCGAGCCCCAACGCAGTGACTCCGTCGATGGCGGTCACGGCGGGCCCAACCTCCCAGACGGCTCGCCACAGGGACTCCTCGCGGCTCAGTGGACGAGTGTGCACCGCCACCGTGACGTCGCCGTGCACCACCCATCGCTCCGAACGGACCTCGTATGCCACGTGGCGTCGTTCGATGCCGGCTGACCGGAGCATCGCCCGCGACACCACCCCGCCGTGGCGGTCGGCGAGCTCACGGGCGATCCGCCTTCGTTCTGGACCCCTCATGTCTCCCAACGTCGCGGGCGTGACCGCCTCCAGCGAGCGGCATACGCGGCCTTGTGGATGACGAGGTCGCAGCGGCCGGGGGTGTGGAAACCCGGTGCGAGGTGATCCCGGCAGCGACGTCAGGTGCGCGATCACCTCGAACCAAGGATCGCCGACCGCCGTGTCGAGGTGATGTCGGCAGCGACGCGACTCCCGGGATCACCTCGAACCGCGGAAAGGAGGGGGTCAGAGGAGGGAGTGGACTGCCTCTAGGACTCTTTTGAAGGCGGGGGTGTCGGGGGTGATGACAGCGAAGTGGTCGGCGTCCGGCACGAGGTCCACCGTCACGTCGCCACCGGCCGCCTTCGCCTTGGCCACGTAGGCGTCGGCGACCTCGGGCGGCACGGTGTCGTCGTCAGCGCCGTTGACCAGGCGCACCGGCACCTTCGGGGGCAGCGTCGACATCGGGTCGGCAGAGGTCCAAGCGGCGGTGCCGGGGCCGGACCCGACGAAGTCACGCGTCGCGTCGGAGCCGAGGTGCAGCCGGTCCGCGGTCCCGAGGTCGACGACCCCGGCCAGCGAGACCACCCCGGCGATCCCGCGCTCGCGGGCCCACGGCTGGCCGGCCGCCCACGTCACGAGGTGCCCACCGGCGGAGTGGCCGACGAGGACGAGCGGCTTGGGCAGGTCCGGTTGGGCGGCCACCGACGCGAGGAGGTCGCGCACGTCGTCGAGGGTCCCGGGGACGCCGCCACCCGGCATACCGACTCGGCGGTACTCGGCCAGGACCACGTGGTAGCCCGCCCCGGCGAACGCCGCCGCCTCGGGACGGGCGTGCTCACGGTCGTACTCCGCGCGCCAGAAGCCGCCGTGCACCACGACGACGGTCCCCGTCACGGCGGGCGCGCCGGCAGCCGGCGCGATGACGTCGTAGACCTGCGCCGGGTCGCTGCCGTAGGACCGCGTCGGCGCCCCCGGAGCGCTCGCGGCGGACGTCGTCGAGGGGCTGCTCGTCATGGGCGTCATCGTGCCACCGGCCCCGCCGGCGCACCCCGCGAGGGCCGTGCTGACACTGAGTAGGGTGAGGGCCATGACCCAGTGGGAATACCTCACCGCACCGCTTCTGATCCACAACACCAAGCAGATCCTCGACAACTTCGGGGCGGACGGGTGGGAGCTCGTCCAGATCGTCAACGGTCCCGACGGCACGAGCCTCGTCGCCTACTTCAAGCGCCCGAAGTCCTGAGGAGCCACCGCACCATGTCTGCAGTCGAAGACCGCCTGTCCGAGCTCGGCCTCACCGTACCCGAGGTGGTGCCGCCCGTCGCCGCCTACGTCCCCGTCGTCCGTGAGGGCGACCTCGTCTACACCTCCGGTCAGCTGCCCATGGTCGACGGCTCCCTCGCCGCGACCGGCAAGGTCGGCGCCGAGGTCGACGCCGAGACCGCCAAGTCCCTTGCCGAGACGTGCGCCCTCAACGCGATCGCGGCCATCAAGTCCGAGATCGGCGACCTCGACGCGGTGACCCGTGTCGTCAAGGTCGTCGGTTTCGTCGCCTCCGACCCGGGCTTCACCGGCCAGCCCGGGGTCATCAACGGCGCGAGCGAGCTGCTCGTCAAAGCCTTTGGTGACAAGGGGATCCACGCCCGCTCGGCCGTCGGTGTCGCTGCGCTCCCGCTGGACGCACCCGTCGAGGTCGAGGTCATCGTCTCCGTCGCCCGGTGACCGGTGACGGTGGTGCACGCGTGAGCGACACGACGCGACGCTTCGCCCTGACCACGACGCCCGGCATCTCCGACGCGGCGTCACGCTGGCTCGCCGGCGAGCGCTGGGACGAGGCGGTCCCGCGCCGCGCGAGCACCGTGATGCTCGTGCGCGACGGGGCCGCGGGGCCCGAGGTCTTCATGCTGCGGCGCGTCTCCGAGATGGAGTTCGCGCCGAGCATGATGGTCTTCCCCGGCGGCGGGGTCGACGAGCGCGACGGCGAGCTCGGCCTGCCCTGGGCCGGCCCCTCGCCGGCCGAGTGGGCCGAACGCCTCGGCTGCTCGCCCGCAGAGGCGCAGATGTATGTCGCCGCCGCCATCCGCGAGGTCCTCGAGGAGTGCGGCGTGCTCCTCGCGAGCCCGTCCGCGAGCGGACCGCTGGCGTTCGTCGGCGGCCCCGAGTGGAGCGAGATCCGCCGTGGCCTCGTCGAGCGACGCCTCTCGCTCGCCGACGTGCTGCACGACAAGGGCCTCGTCCTGCGGTCGGACCTCATCGTCGCCAAGGCGCACTGGCTGACCCCGGTCTTCGAGCCGCGGCGCTACGACACGTGGTTCTTCGCCGCGGTCATGCCACCCTTCCAGGTCGCCGACGGCGACACCTCCGAGGCCGACCACGCCGACTGGTTCGTCCCGTCGGAGCTGTTGGAGGCGTATGCCGCGGGCTCGGCCCTCATGCTGCCACCGACGGTCATGTGCGTGGAGGAGATCCGCGACGCCCCTTCTGCTGCAGCGGTGGTCGTGCACAGCGAGTCCCTGCCGCTCATCATGCCGGAGGTCGTCGACGGCCCCGACGGGGCGGCGATGGAGATCGTCGAGCGGTGGGCCGAGCAGTGATGTGGCGGACCCGGCCGATCCGGCCGATCCGGCCGACCTGGCGGACCCGACGGACCCGACGGGTCGGGTGAGGGGCTGATGGAGGGCGCCGCGCCCGATCCGGGCTGGCACGGCGGGGCCACGAGCGAGCGCGCCGAGTGCGTGCTGTGCCCCAACCCCTCGCCGATGACCCTCGACGGCACCAACACCTGGCTGCTCGCCGAGCCGGGCTCCGACGAGGTCGTTGTCGTCGACCCGGGCCCGCTCGACGAGGGCCACCTCCAGGCGGTGCTGCGGCGGGTCGAGGAGTCCGGCCGCCGGGTCGCGCTGACCCTGCTCACGCACGGGCACGCCGACCATGCCGAGAGCGCCGACCGGTTCCACGAGCTGACCGGCGCGCCGGTGCGGGCATTCGGCCGGGGCCACGACGACCTGTGGCCGGGGGAGACCATCCAAGTCGGCGGCCTCGAGATCCTCGCCGTGGAGACCCCAGGCCACACGAGCGACTCCTTCTCCTTCGTGCTCCCGGCCGACAACACGCTGCTCACCGGCGACACGATCCTGGGGCGAGGCACGACTGTCGTCGCCTGGCCCGACGGCAGGCTCGAGTCCTACCTCGCCTCGCTCGAGCGCATCGAGGGGCTGACCCGGTCGGGCGCCGTCACGAGCCTCCTCCCCGGGCACGGGCCCTTCGTCGCCGACGCCGCTGCCACCGTGACCTTCTACCTGAGGCACCGTGCGGAACGGCTGGACCAGGTGCGGGACGCGGTCGCCCGAGGTGCGCAGACGGCATACGCCGTCGTGGAGCAGGTCTATGCCGACGTGCCGCGGAGCGTGTGGCCCGCGGCGGAGCTGTCGGTGCAGGCTCAGCTGGAGTACCTCCGCGAGCACGGATGAGCCTGCGATGAGCCTGCGATGACCCCGGAGACCGGCCTCGAGGCGCTCGTCGCGGCGGCCGTGGCGCTCGTCGGGCAGCGGCGCCGCGTGGTGCTCGGGATCGCCGGGGCGCCGGGGTCGGGCAAGTCGACGCTGGCCGAGGCGCTCGTCGATGGCGTCGCCGCGCGTGAGGGCGACGGGTGGGTCGCGCACGTGCCGATGGACGGCTTCCACCTCGCGGACGCGCAGCTCGACCGGCTCGGGGCGAGGTCGCGCAAGGGGGTTCCCGACACGTTCGACGCCGACGGCTACGCCCACCTGCTGCGACGCATCACGGCGGAGCCGGACTCGTGGGTCTATGCGCCCGGCTTCGAGCGGACGCTCGAGCAGCCTTTGGCCGCAAGCATGGTCGTCCCTCCGTCGGCTCGGCTCGTCGTGACCGAGGGCAACTACCTGCTGCTGGCCGAGGCGCGCTGGGAACGGGCGCGCGCCGAGCTCGCCGAGGTCTGGTTCGTCACGGGAGACGAGGAGCTGCGCCGGTCGCGGCTCGTCGAGCGGCACGTGGCGTTCGGCAAGGAGCCGGAGGCGGCCGAGGCGTGGGTCGCGCGGAACGACGACCCGAACGCGACCGTGGTCGCAGCAGCGGCAAGTCGGGCCGATCGGATCGTGGTCAACGGTCCGGAGGGCTGGTCGTTCGGCGCTGTGAGGTAGGCGCGTCGTCGAGATCTCGGCGGGTTCACCTCAAACGGGTTCAGCGGGCGCGGCGCTTGAGGCGCTCGACGTCCTGGAGCAGCACGGCGCGCGCCTCGAGACGCAGCCAGCCGCGGGTCGCGAAGTCGGCGAGCGCCTTGTTCACCGTCTCGCGCGAGGCGCCGACGAGCTGTGCGAGCTCCTCCTGCGTCAGGTCGTGGCTGACCATGATGCCGCCCTCGACCGGACGGCCGAAGCGCTCGGACAGGTCGAGCAGGGCCTTGGCGACGCGGCCGGGGACGTCGGTGAAGACGAGGTCGGCGAGGTGGGCGTTGGTGCGGCGCAGGCGCTGGGCGAGCGCGGCGAGCAGCGTCTTGGACACCTCGGGGCGGCCCGTGAGGATCGCGGTGAGCGACTCGTTGCCGAGGCCGAGCAGCTGCGTCTCGGCGACGGCGGTGGCCGTCATCGTGCGCGGGCCCGGGTCGAAGAGGCTGAGCTCGCCGAACATCTCGCCCGGACCGAGGATCGCGACGAGGTTCTCGCGGCCGTCGGGGCTCGTGCGGCCGAGCTTGATCTTGCCCTCGGCGATGACGTAGAGCGTGTCACCCCGGTCGCCCTCGTGGAAGAGCACGTCGCCGCGCTCCATGTGCGACCGGCTCATCTCGGACTGCAGGGCGGAGGCCGCCTCGTCGTCCAGAGCCTTGAACAGGGGCGCACGCCTCACCACGTCGAGATCCACGGGGTCAGTGTGCCACGTCGCCCCCGCCGTCGCCGTGCCACCGCGGGCAATTCGCCTGCGGGTCCGCGACGGCGGCTCGGCGCCGTCAGTCGTCGATGCGGTAGTCGATCGGCTTGCACACGCCGTTGTTGGACTTCTCGGCGGAGCAGGCGGTCAGGCCCACGACGAGGTCGGCCTCGGCCCGGAGCACGAACCGGTCGCCGGCGCGAGACGTCGGCGGGTCGATGTGCAGCTCGCCGTTCCGCTCGGCCCAGACGTTCATGAAGATGTTGAGCGTCGTCGAGATCCGGTCGGGCTCGACCCCGAACGTGGCCATGTTGGTCGCGAGGTTCTCGAAGCAGCTGGGGTGGTAGGCGCCCTCGAACTCGGGGTAGAGCAGGTCGAACGTCTGCTGCGAGCACGGCGTCAGCAGGATGTCGTGGTGCCCGCAGGTGTCCTCGACGACGGTCGCCATCGGCCGGCTCCGGTTGCTGTAGAGCACGCTGCCAGCCGTCACGGCGGTCGAGTTGGCGTAGTCGATGGTGCGCCCCGAGCTGAACCACTCGTCGCGCTCGTCGTCCATGACGGCGAAGAAGTCGCTGACCTGCTCGCCGGTCGGGTCCACGACCGTGAGGCGCTGCCCGGCCTTGAGCAAAAAGGCGGTTCCGGTTTGGGGGGCGAGCCGCGTCAGGGTCATCCCGTCACGGTAGTCGCCGGGTGGCTGGACGACGGGGCCGCCGGGTCCGAAGTGGCGGTCAGTCGTGCCGAGTCGTGCGTCCTGCGAGATCGTCATGCCTGTTCCCCTGGTCGATGTGGGTGCTGGTGCTGTCGTGCGTGTCGGAGCTGTCGGGCGCGTCGGCGCCATCGGCGCTGTCGGCGCTGTCGGTGACCGGCTTCAGGTCGAGCGGCGGCTCCCAGCCGGCCGCGTGGCGGCGGCCGGAGTACTGCAGGGCCTCGGTGCTGTCGCCGTGGTCGGCGACCATCGGGTTGATGAAGCCCTGGAGGTCCTCGTCGCGGCGCCGGATCGTGGTGCGCATGCCGTCGAAGCGCCCCTCGGCGCGCAGCTGCTCGAACTGGCCGTGCGGGTTGAAGACGAGCGTCGGCAGCGGCGCCCGCCGGGCGACGCGCGAGGCGGCCGGGTGGAGCCCGACGATGAAGTACGCCGTGCCGCCGGCGCTGAAGGCGAAGTGCGGGTCGTTGGGGTCCGAGCCCACGCCGTCGGCCCACGACTCGTCGTCGGCGTCGTGCAGCCGCTGGAGCAGACCGAAGAGCGAGGCCTCGAAGCTCGCCTCGCTGCTCGGCAGGGGCCCGCGGAAGGTCGCGATGAAGGAATGGAAGCCGCTCTCGCCCTCGATGGAGCGGGCGAACTCCTGGAGCCGCCCCAGCAGGTCGGCCGGCACGTCGGGGTCGTCCATGTCGTCGAGGACGGCGTGCGCGACGCTGCCGCGTCGGAAGACGGACTTGGCTCCGAGGCAGGGGAACTCGGCATGGGTGACCATGAGCTCGAGGGCTCGGACCACGTCGGCATCCGACGCGTGGGCGAGGTCCATGCCGGCGAGCAGGTCGAGGGTCGTCTCGAGCCCGCGGGGCTCGTCCGGTCCCGTCGGCTGGGCAGACAGGTCCAGCCGCGCGGTCTCGCCGGTTGTAGGTGCTGAAGTGCGCGTATCCGTCGACATGTCGGACTCCTCTCGCTCAGGCAGCACGTACCCACCTCGGGTGCCGTTTGCGCGAAACCCTGTACACGCGGGCGCGGACGGCGTGACCCAGCCCGGCGGCATACAGTGTCGTCCGTGTCCCCCCGAGCACTCGTGATCGACGACGAGACCCCCGTCGCGCGGACCCGACGCGCCCGCAAGATGTACCGCGCGCTGCACGAGCGCTACCCGTACGCGCACTGCGAGCTCGACTTCACGACGCCCCTCGAGCTGCTCGTCGCGACGATCCTGTCGGCCCAGACGACGGACGTCGGGGTCAACAAGGTGACGCCGATCGTCTTCGCGAAGTACCCGACGGCCGCCGACTACGCGAACGCCGACCGCACCGAGCTCGAGACGATCATCCAGCCCACCGGCTTCTACCGGAACAAGGCCGACTCGCTCATCAAGCTCGGCATGGCGCTCGTCGAGCAGTTCGACGGCGAGGTGCCGCCGCGCCTCAAGGACCTCGTGACGCTTCCCGGGGTCGGTCACAAGACGGCGAACGTCGTGCTCGGCAACGCCTTCGACGTCCCCGGCATCACCGTCGACACGCACTTCGGCCGCCTCGCGCGCCGCTTCGGCTGGACCGAGGAGGAGGACCCGGTCAAGGTCGAGCACGAGATCGGGCGGCTGTTCATGCGCAAGGACTGGACGATGCTCAGCCACGTCGTGATCTTCCACGGGCGCCGCACGTGCCACGCGAAGAAGCCCGCCTGCGGAGCGTGCCCCGTCGCGCGCTGGTGCCCGAGCTACGGCGCGGGCGAGACCGACCCGGACAAGGCGGCGAAGCTCCTGAAGTACGAGCTGGCGCCGAAGTGACCGACGTCGTCAGCCGGATCGCGTATGCCGGCAGGTCGGGTTCCATCGAGCCGTCCCCGGCGCTCGGGGCCGGGTCGCTCGCACGTCCCGCGTGGCTGGACGAGCTCGCCGTGCGGCTGGAGAGCGTTGCGCCCGAGTGGTTCTCGCGCTTCCTGCCCCCGGAGGAGGGTGGACGGGAGTCCGCGGTCCTCATCCTCTTCGGTCCTCCGCCGGCCGGCGCCGAGGACGAGGGCGAGCACGTCGTGCTCATCGAGCGCTCGCACACGATGCGCACCCAGCCGGCCCAGATCGCCTTCCCCGGCGGCTCGCGCGACCCGGAGGACGACGACCTCGTCGCCACCGCACTGCGCGAGGCCGAGGAGGAGACCGGCGTGGACCCGGCGGGCGTCGACGTCGTCGCGCAGCTGCCCTCGCTCTTCCTCGCCCCGGCTCAGTTCGTCGTGGCCCCGGTGCTCGGCTGGTGGGCCCGGCCCTCGTCGATCGGTGTCCGGGACCCGGCCGAGGTGCACGACGTGCTCTCCGTGCCGGTGTCGCACCTCGTCGACCCCGCGACCCGCTTCTCGGTGACGCACCCGTCCGGCTACGTCGGTCCGGGCTTCGACCTGGACCACCTGCTCCTCTGGGGCTTCACGGCCGGGCTCATCAGCAGCGTGCTGGAGCTCGGTGGCCTCGCACAGCCGTGGGACGCGGACGTCATGCGGCCGCTGCCCGAGCGCTACCTCGCGGGGAGGCGGTCGTGAGCGGCAGCGTCCTGCTCGACATCGCCCTCGTCCTGCTCCTGCTCGCCTACGGCTACTCGGGCTACCGCTCGGGGCTCATCCAGAGCGTGTTCTCGCTCGTCGGCTTCTTCGCGTTCGCGATGCTCGGGGTCTGGCAGCTGCCCGAGCTCCTCGTGCGCTGGCAGTCCGTGGCCGACGACGACCGCACCCGGGTGCTCGTCCTGCTGCTCGGGGTCGTCGTCCTCGGCTGGATCGGGCAGTACCTCGGCAGCCTGCTCGGCTCCCGGATCAGGCGCCGGATGGGCCAGACCTCCCTGCGCCACGTCGACTCGGTGCTCGGCGCCGTCGTCGTCACCCTGGCCGCGAGCCTCATCATCTGGTTCATCGGCGGCGCCCTGCGCACGGCCGGCAGCCCGGCGCTGTCCAAGGCCATGGCGGAGTCCAAGGTGCTGCAGGTCGTCAACTCGGTCGTCCCCGAGGAGACCGGACAGGTCTTCGCGAGCTTCCGGGGCTTCCTGTCGAGCCAGGGCTTCCCGCAGGTGTTCGGCGGTCTCGCGCCGGAGCCGATCACGCCCGTGCAGGACCCGGACCCGGCAGTCGCGCAGTCCCAGGCCATCCGCTCCGCCGGCCGGTCCGTCGTCAAGGTGACGACGCAGTCCCAGTCGTGCCAGCGTGGCCAGGAGGGCACCGGCTGGGTGCTCTCGCCGGGTCGCATCGTCACCAACGCCCACGTCGTCGCCGGCGCCGACGAGGTCCGCGTCCAGGGCGGCGACCAGGTGCTGCGCGCCCGCGTCGTCGTCTTCGACTCGCGGCGCGACCTCGCCGTGCTCAGCGTGCCGGGGCTCCTCCTGCCGCCGCTCCCGCTCGGCGGCGAGCTGAAGCGGGGCGACTCGGCAGCCGTGCCGGGCTATCCCCTCGACGGGCCCTACCGCGTCGTGTCGGCCCGCGTCCGGGCCCAGCTCGACGCCCGGGGCCTCGACATCTACGGCCGCGAGCGGGTCGTCCGTGAGATCTACTCGCTCGCCGCGACGGTGCAGCCGGGCAACTCGGGTGGTCCGCTGCTCGACACCAACGGCCAGGTCGTCGGCGTCATCTTCGCCAAGTCGCTCGAGGACGACTCGACGGGCTACGCCCTGACGCTCGCCGAGGCCAAGCCGGTCCTCGACGAGGCCGCCGCGGCCGGGGCCGAGGTCGACACCGGCGCCTGCGTCGCCGGCTGAACCGTCGAGAGGCCAAAGTTCGTCGGTGCCCCGCAGTCGAGAGGCCAGTTCGCGACGGACTTTGGCCTCTCGACGTGTCAGAGGTCGCAAACCTTGGCCTCTCGACGTGTAAGAGGGGGCCACTCGTGGCCTCTCGACCTGTCGGGGGTCGCAAACTTTGGCCTTTCGACGGTGGGGGTGGGTCATGATCGGGGGATGCGTCTCGAGAGTCCCGGCCTGACCACCGACCTCGACCTGCTGCGGCTGCAGGGGTCGACGGTGACCGACCACGGTGACCACCTCGTCGTGCGGACCGAGGCCAACCCGACCTTCTGGTGGGGCAACTTCGTGCTCGTCCCCACCGCCGCCCACGCCGACGAGGTCGACCGGTGGGTCGCCCGCTTCGAGGAGGAGTTCCCGGACGCCCAGCACCGCGCCGTCGCCTTCGCCCACGACGGCGGCGACACCGACGCCTGGGCTGCGCGTGGCTGGGACGTCGAGGGCGACGTGGACCTCGCCACGACGGAGCTGCCGACGGCCGCGGACGCAGCGGACGGCATACAGCTCCGGGTGCTCACGAGCGACGACGACTGGGAGCAGTCGGCGCAGGTCGGCGCCCGCGACACCCCGGAGGAGCAGCGCGATCCGCGGCTCGTCTTCGAGCGGCGCCGCGTCACGGCCCAGCGCGGGCTCGTCGACTCGGGGCGGGCGCAGTGGTTCGGGGCCTTCGACGGCGACCGGCTCGTGGCACGGCTCGGCATCGTGCGGCTCGGTGACCTCGCGCGTTACCAGGACGTCGTGACGCTCGAGAGCCACCGCCGGCGCGGCCTTGCCGGTGCGCTCGTGCGGGCTGCAGGGGAGTGGGCGTTCGACGATCCCGCCATCGGGCGGCTCGTCATCGTCGCCGAGGACGGCGGCCCGGCCATCGGGCTCTACCAGCGGGCCGGTTTCGCCGAGGTCGCCCGCCACGTCGGCGTCTCGAAGCCCCCGCCTGACGCCGCTTGAACGTCGAGTGCCCACTTTCCGGCGTCGGAAAGTGGGCAATCGACTGTGGGATGTGTCGAGAGATGGGCGGTCGACTGTGGGGTGCGTGTGTCGAAGTGCCCACTCGACGTGGTGGGTTCGGCGGGTTGCGTATGCCGTGTGCCTCAGTCGGCCTTGACGGCGAGGACCTGGCAGCGGGCGTCGAGGAGCAGGCGCTGCGCGGTCGAGCCGAGAAGCAGCTTGCCGACGGCGCTGCGGTGCCGGATGCCGATGACGAGCAGCCGCGGGTGCTCCCGGTCGACGACGTCGAGGATCTGGTCGGCCGGGTCGGTGCCGTGCTCGATGCGTCGCACCTCGTGCGGCACCCCGGACTCGGCGAGGTCGGCGTCGAGCCGGTCGAGGTCGGAGCTGTCGGCGCGGTGCGCGTCGACGAGCTTGTCGTCCCGGCTCATGTTGAGCACGAGCACCGACTCGTCGTGCGCCTTGGCCTCGGCGATGGCGGCGGCGAGGGCGGCCTCGCCCTGCGGGGTGGGGATGTAGCCGACGAGGATCATGCCGCCACCTCGTCCTTGAGCTCGGCCATGAGTCCCTCGCCCGGGCCGCCCTTGCCACCGCGGGCCTTGCGGATCGCCCTGGCGATGAGCGGCCACAGGATCGTGAGCACGATGATGCCGTAGCAGACCCAGGCCACCGGACCGCCCAGCAGGCCGCTGACCTCGCCGTGCGAGAGCTGCAGCGAGCGGCGCAGGTGCAGCTCGGCGATCGGGGCCAGGATGACACCGATGATGAGCGGCAGCACGGGCAGGCCGAAGCGGCGGACCGCGAAGCCGAGCAGGCCGATGCCGAGGAGCAGGTAGAGGTCGAAGGCCTGGCCGTTGACGGCCCACGCACCCATCGTCGCGAAGAAGAGGATGCCCGCGTAGAGGTAGGGCCGCGGGATCTGGAGCAGCTTGGCCCAGAGCGGAGCCATCGGCAGGTTGAGCAGCAGCAGCAGCGTGTTGCCGACGAAGAGGCTGGCCACCAGGGTCCAGACGAGGACCGGCTCCTTCTCGATGAGCAGCGGGCCCGGCTCGAGGCCGCGACCCTGCAGGAAGGTGAGGATGATCGCAGCGGTGGCGTTGGTCGGCAGGCCGATCGCGAGCAGTGGCACGAGAGTGCCGGCGGCGGACGCGTTGTTGGCGGCCTCCGGGCCGGCGACGCCCTCGATGGCGCCGTGCCCGAACTCCTCCGGGTGCTTGGTCAGCTTGCGCTCGGCGACGTAGGACAGGAACGTCGGGACCTCGGCGCCGCCGGCGGGGATGGCGCCGAAGGGGAAGCCGAGGGCGGTGCCGCGCAGCCACGGCTTCCACGAGCGCTTCCAGTCCTGCTTGCCCATCCAGGGCTGGCCCACGGGGATGACGCCGCCGGCCTTGCGCCGCAGGTGGGCGGCGACCCACAGGGCCTCGCCGACCGCGAAGAGCCCGACGGCGACGACGACGATGTCGATGCCGTCGGCGAGCTGCGGGACCCCGAAGGTCATCCGCTGCTGGCCGGTCACCTTGTCGATGCCGATGATGCCGATGGAGAGGCCGACGAGGAGGGCGGCGAAGCCGCGCAGGCGCGAGGACCCGAGCACCATGCTCGCGCCGACGAAGGCCAGCAGGATGATCGCGAAGTACTCGGGTGACCCGAGCTGGACGGCGAACGAGACGACCTGCGGCATGACGAGCACGAGCAGAGCCGTGGCGATGGTGCCGGCGACGAAGGAGCCGATGGCGGCGGTGGCGAGCGCCTGGGCGGCGCGTCCGGCCTTGGCCATCTTGTTGCCCTCGAGGGCGGTGACGACCGACGACGACTCGCCGGGCGTGTTGAGCAGGATGGAGGTGGTCGACCCGCCGTACATGCCGCCGTAGAAGATGCCGGCGAACATGATGAGCGCCTGCGTCGTGTCGAGCGAGAAGGTGATCGGCAGCAGGAGCGCCACGGTCATGGCCGGCCCGATGCCGGGCAGCACGCCGACGGCGGTGCCGACGACGACGCCGATGAACGCGAAGAGCAGGTTCAGCGGCGTCAGGACGTTGACGAACCCGTCGAGGAGGTGGTTGAGGTTGTCCATCAGAGGATTCCTTGGAGGATGCCGGCGGGCAGGTTGACCCCGAGCCCGATGGCGAACGCGTAGAAGGTGCCGAGGGAGATCGCGAGCCCGACGAGAAGGCCACGGATGACGTGGCGGTTGCCGAGCGCATACGCACTGCCCGAGAACAGCAGCGTGCCGGCGATGACCCAGCCGAGCGGCTCCATGAGGGCGGCGCTCACGGCGAAGATGACGACGAGCAGCCCGACGGTCTTCCAGTCGGCCTTCGCGCCGAGGTCGACGTCCTCGCCCTCGTCGGCGGCCCCGACCCCACCGCGGCGGATGTCGACGGCGTAGAGGACCGAGGTGATGAGGAGCAGGATCCCGAGGACGGTCGGGATGACCTTCGGGCCCAGCGAGTCGTTGCTGCTCGCCACGGGGGCGAGCTGGGCGGAGTTGACCAGCAGGACGATGCCGAGGCCGGCGAGGGCCGCGCACATGCCGTACTGCGCGCGGTCCCCGCCCTGGGTCTCGACATCCTGGGCCGCGGTGTCGGTGTGCGTGCGGTCAGGTGTCGTGTCCGTCATGTCAGCTCGTCAGCCCGAGGCCCTTGAGGATGTCGGCCACGTCCTGGTCCTGAGCCTTGAGGAAGGTGCCGAACTGGTCGCCGGTCTCGAAGGCGTCGGTCCAGCCGCGCTTCTCGAGCTCGGCCTTCCACGCGTCCGTGCCGTGCATCTTGGTCAGTGCGTCGACCCACACCTGCTTGTCGCCGGCCGAGATCTCCGGAGGGGCGACGATGCCGCGCCAGTTGGTGAAGGTGAAGTCGATGCCCGACTCCTTGACGGTGGGCACGTCGGGCAGGGCGTCGATGCGCTTCTCGCTCGTGACGGCGAGGACGCGCACGGAGCCCGCCTTGACCTGCTCGAGGAACTCCCCGAACCCGCTCGCGCCGAAGGCGATCTTGTTGCCGAGGATCGCCGGCAGCAGCTCGCCGCCGCCGTCGTAGGAGATGTACGAGACCTTGGTCGGGTCGATGCCGACCGCCTTGGCCAGCTGCATCGGCAGGAGGTGGTCGGGGCCGCCGGGGCTCGAGCCGCCGCCGACGTTGATCTTCGACGGGTCCTTCTTCCACGCGTCGACGAGGCTCTTGAGGTCCTTGTACGGCGAGTCCTTGGAGACGACGACGGCGCCGGCCTCCTCGATGAGCTTGGCGATCGGGGTGGTGTCGTTGAGGGTGGCCTTGCTCTTCTGCGTGTAGGCCGCGCCGACGACGCCGAGACCCATCTGCATGGCGAGCTTGCCGTTGCCCTTCTCGTTGACGACCCGCTGGAGGCCGACGGTGCCGCCGGCGCCCGGCAGGTTGAACACCTGCACGGAGCTGGTCACCTTCTGGCTCTCCATGACCTGGGCCACCGTCCGGGCCGTGGTGTCGTAGCCGCCACCGGGGCTGTTGGGGACCATGATCTGCAGGCCCGTCGCCGGGCCCGCAGCCGCGCCGGTGGAGGCGTCGTCCTTCTTGGCGGTCGCGCCGCACGCCGACAGGGCGAGGGTCCCGACGGCGGCCAGGGCGACGAGGGCGCCGATGCGCCGGCGGGTGGGGACTGCGCTGCTGGTGCCGGAGGTGCCGGGACGGGCAGTGTGGTGAGTACTCATCGTTGAGATCTCTTTCGCGTTCTTGGGCTGGAACGGCATGATCGTGCCCGCGTCCCGGAGCGGTGTCGCCGTTGTGTCACCAATGAAGGTTGAGTTCGTTGTGGTCAAGCAGAGCAGGCGCCGTTTCGGCCGATGGTTCGGCGGGCTGACCCTCACGGGGCAGCTGTTCGCCGTGCAGCTGCTCATTCTGCTCGGCGTGCTCGTGGCGGTCGCCCTCGTCTCGCTGTCGCAGTCGGAGGCGACGTTCACCCGCACGGAGGGGCGCCGGGTGTCGGCCGTCGCCGAGCAGCTCGCGAGCACCCCGATCGTGCGCACCGAGATGTCGCCCGGCGGGGTGCCCAACGTGCTGCCGAGCCTGGTGCAGTCGATCGTGACGCAGTACAACATCACCTCGATGAGCGTCGCCGACGCCGCCGAGGTCGTACGCGTGTCGTCGGACCCGACGCTCGAGCGGGCGCCGATGCCGCTCGGGTCGAGGGCGGTGGCCGACGGGGCGAGCTGGACGGGCGTCATGGAGCTCGGCGGCGAGCGGATGATCGTCGCGCAGAGCCCGCTGCTGTCGGTGCCCGACCCGAGGGTCAAGGAGCCGCAGCTGCCCGTGGGCACGCAGCTCGGCACCGTGATGATCGCAGTGCGTATGCCGTCTGCCTGGGATCGCCTGCTCGGCAACTCCTCGTACCTCCCGACCTATCTCGGCATCGCGCTGGTCCTGGGTGGCGTCGGGTCGTGGCTGCTCGCCCGACGGATCAAGCGGCAGACGCTGGGGCTCGAGCCGGCGGAGATCACCGGACTGGCGGAGAGTCGTGAGGCGATGCTCTTCGGGCTGGCCGAGGGAGTGGTGGCGCTGGACACGAACGAGCGGATCACGTTGGTCAACAACGTCGCCCAACGGCTGCTCGACCTGCCGGAGCACGCGGTGGGGATGCGCCTCGACGACCTGTCGATCGGCCCGCGTCTGCGTGACGTGCTGCGTGGTGTCACCGACGACGGAGCGGACGGGGTGCAGCGCGACCAGGTGGTGCTGCGCCGCGGACGGGTGCTCGTGATGAACCGCATGGAGGTCGCCAAGGACGGTCGGCCGCTCGGGTCGGTGACGACGCTGCGCGACCGGACCGAGCTCGCAGACCTCGAGCGCGAGATCGGCTCGTTCCGAAGCACGACGGAGCTGCTGCGAGCCCAGGCGCACGAGTTCGCCAACCAGCTGCACACCATCTCGGGGCTCATCCAGCTCGGGGAGTACGACGAGGTCGTGGCCTACGTCGACTCGGTGAGCGAGCACCGCGCGCAGCTCGACCTCACCGTCGCGCGGCGCATCCGCGACACGGCGGTGACCGCGCTCGTCATGGCCAAGGCCGCGCAGGCCACCGAGCGCCGGGTCGAGCTGCGGGTCTCGGACGACACGTCGCTCGGGCGCATCGGGGCGCGTGACTCCGCCGACGTCGCAGCGGTGGTCGGCAACCTCGTCGACAACGCCATCGACGCGGCGGCCTCGTCCGAGGGCGACGACAAGTGGGTGGAGCTGACGATCCGCCAGGACGCGAGCTCGCTCGAGGTGAGCGTCGTCGACTCGGGGCCGGGCATCGCGCCCGAGCTCGTCACCGAGGTCTTCACCCACGGCTACACCACCAAGGCCGCGCGTGCCGGCGAGCGCGGCATCGGGCTGGCGCTGACGCGCCTCATCTGCCAGCGTCGGGGCGGCGAGGTCGAGGTCGAGAACACCCCGACGGGTGCGAAGTTCGTCGCCCGGCTCACGGTCGAGGCGGGGTCGGGCGCCGGTACGGGTTCGACGGATGACTCGACCGACTCGCCGACTGATTCCGTTGCGGCCGTGGAGGAGAAGCGATGACCCGGGTGCTCGTCGTCGACGACGACTTCATGGTGGCGCGCATCCACCGCGGCTTCGTCGAGCGCGTCGCGGGCTTCGAGGTCATCGGCACCGCCCGCACGGGGGACGAGGCGCTCGCGCTCGTCGCCGAGCTGAAGCCCGATCTCGTGCTGCTCGACCTCTACCTGCCGGACGCCTTCGGGCTCGACGTCGTCGCGCGGCTGCGGGCGGCGGGCGAGACGTGCGACGCCCTCGTCATCACCGCGGCCAAGGAGGCCGACGCCGTGCGCGGAGCTCTGCGCCAGGGCGTCGTCGGCTACCTCCTCAAGCCGTTCGCCTTCGCCGACCTCGAGCAGCGCCTGCTGACGTATGCCGCCGAGCGGGCACGCGACCTCGGTGACGACCTGACACAGGCCGAGATCGACGCCGCCTTCACGTCGTCGCAGCCCGTCGGGCGAGGACCCGTCGCGGCGCTGCCGAAGGGACTCAGCGCCGAGACGGCCGAGGCCGTGGAGCGCGCGCTGCGGGAGTCCGGCGAGTCGCGCGAGACGCTGTCGGCGACGGAATGCGCTGAGGTCGTAGGGATCTCACGCGTTAGTGCGCGCCGCTACCTCGAGCACTTCGTCTCGTTCGGGCGGGCCGAGGTGACGCTCCGCTACGGCTCGACCGGTCGCCCGGAGCGCCGCTACCGCTGGCTCTGAACCCGGCCACCAGCGTGACTGCGCGGGTCTCGGGGAGGGGGCACACGGCATACGCCACAGGGAGATTCGTGGAGAAGTGCGGCCCGCCGACCTCAGGGGAAGGTCGGCGGGCCGCTGCGGACGGCCGACCACAGGGGAAGATCGGCGGGCCGCGTCGCAGGCACCCTCGGGTGCAGCTCGGGGTGGGCGGTCAGCCCAGATGGGCGGCGTCGAGCGCCGACTGGAGGCTCTGCTGGTAGGCCTCGCTCGTGTAGGTGGCGCCGCTGACGACGTCGATCTTGGCCGACTGAGCAGCGAGGGCCTCGCGGCGCAGCGTTGGCGCGGCGCCGGCGCTGATCGACACCGACGTGCCGGAGCTGTCGGTCAGCTGCAGCGCGTGGACGTTGGTGATCTTCGTGCCCGTGAAGCTGACCCGGACCTGGACGGAGCCGTACTGCGTGCCGACGACGGCGCCGTCGACCGTGCCCGAGCGGGGCGCCGCGGCGGGAGCCTTGGAGGCCTTGCCGCCGGACGAACTCTTGGAGCTGCCCTTGCTGCTCGTGCTCGTCGAGCTGCCGGACGGCTGGGGCGGGGCGGCTGCGACGGGCGTGCCGGCCTTGGCGCCGGACAGGACGTGGACGCCGGTGACGGCGGCGTGCTTGGGCGTCAGGCCCGAGGCCCAGGACGCGCCGATGGTGACGACGCCGGCCAGGCCGACGAGGGCGGTCGTTGCCTTCCTCACCAGGAGAACCTCTCGTCGTGGATGTGGGACTTGGGGATGCCGCCCTCGAGGAGGCTGCGGTGGACGAGGTTCATCCAGCCGCCGGGGCCGCAGAGGTAGGCCTCGTGGCGGCGCAGGTCGGGGACGAGCTCGGCGAGCCGCTCGGCGTCGGGGACGGGCTGACCGCCGGAGTGGCCGAGGGAGTGGTCGGGCGGCAGCCACGAACCGTTGACGGGCGGGCCGACGAGCAGGAGCAGCTTGTGGCCACCGACATTCGTCAGGTGCTCGAGCTCGTCACGCAGGGCCAGCTGCGACACGTCGTTGGCGCGGTAGACGACGGTGACGTCGCCGGGGCCGGCGTGGCCGTGGCGCACGAGCTCCTCGAGGATCGAGCGGACCGGAGTGACCCCGATGCCGGCGGCGAGGAGCAGGACGCGACGGCGGACGCGCTGGCGGGAGGTGAAGGCGCCGTAGGGGCCCTCGAAGAGCACGCGGGTGCCGGGGCGCAGGTGGGCCAGGCGGCTCGAGTGGTCGCCGAGCTCGCGGACCGTGATGCGCAGGTGGCGGCCGTCGGGCGCGCTCGAGATCGACCACGGGTGCGCGGTCGCGAGCAGGCGCGGGCTGACGAAGCGCCAGTTGAGGTACTGCCCCGCGCGGACCGGGAGCTTGTCGAGGTGGCGGCCCTTCATCCACACCGACCACACGCCGGGGGCCTCCTCGACGAGGTCGGTGACGCGCAGCTGGTGACGCAGGCTGCGGGCGACGGGGACGAGCAGGCGCCACCAGAGGACGCTGGCCGCGACGAGCACGAAGAGGGTCCACCAGTAGGTCCGAACCCACTGCGACGCAGTGAATTCCGACCCGATCGAGAGCTCGTGCGGCACGGCGAGGACGACGGCGGCATACGAGGTCAGGTGCACGAGGTGCCACCACTCGTAGGACAGGCGGCGTCGGGCGATGCTGACGGAGGTCACGGCGATGACGACGAGCAGGGCGGTCGCGATGAAGGCGAAGAGCAGGTCGCTGCCGCCGGTGAGCAGGCGGAAGCTCTCGACGACCGGGGCGAACGGGCCGTGCAGCTCGTCGCGGGCGGCGTAGCCGAGGACGATGGCCCCGACGTGCACGAGCACGAGCGGCACGGTGATGCGTCCGAGGATGCGGTGCGCCTTGAGCGCGCGGTCCATCCCGTAGACGCGGTCGATCCACGGCACGCGGGCGGCGAGGAGCAGCTGGATGAGCAGCAGGTCCATCGCGACGAGGCCGGTGAGGCGCCCGACGGCGATGAGCGTTGTGCTGCTCGGGCCGGCGACGAGGTCGTGGCTGCCGCCGCCGAGGAGGAACTGCGCCATGACGGCGAGCAGGCTCGCGATGGCGAGGGACTCGAGGAGGTCGCCCGTGCGGGCCTGCCAGCGGCGGAAGTCCGCGCCGGCACGCAGGGCTCGACGGACCCGGCTCGGGGTCCCACGGTGTGGTGCGATGGTGGTGCTCACATAGACGATGGTGCTCAGGTGATCTCAGAAAGTTATGAGACGTGCGAAGGAGAGTTGCGGCATGACCGTTCCGTCGCTGCGCCCGCGGCTGCTGCTCGTCGAGGACGACCCCGACCTGTCGCAGATGCTCGCCGAGCTGCTCGACGAGGAGGGGTATGCCGTGACGGCCGTTCGCGACGGACAGGCCGGCCTGCACCGTGGCCTGGTCGACGAGTGGGACGTGCTCGTCGTCGACCGTGGCCTGCCGGGGATCGAGGGCGTCGACCTGGTGACGCGGCTGCGCTCGCGGGGGATGGCGGCGCCGGTGCTCTTCCTCACCGCGCGGGGGACCGTGGCGGACCGGGTCGAGGGGCTCGACGCGGGGGCGCAGGACTACGTCGTCAAGCCGTTCGACGTCGAGGAGGTGCTCGCGCGGCTGCGGGCGCTGCTGCGGCCGGTGGGTGGGGCTGCGGGGGAGCTCGTCGTCGGGTCGCGACGGCTCGTCGTCGGGGAGCAGCGGCTCGTCGGTGACGACGGCGAGGTCATGCTCTCGGGGCGTGAGGCGCGGCTGCTGGAGGTGCTGGCGCGCCGCCCGACGCGGGTCTTCACGCGGGACGAGCTGCTCGATGCGGCCTTCGACAACGCCGACACGCTCGGTGCCGTCGACACGTACGTCTACTACCTGCGCCGCAAGCTCGGGAAGTCGGTCATCGACACGGTGCACGGCGTGGGTTACCGCCTCGGTGCCTCGTCGTGAGGTGGCCCTGGACGGATCGGTTTCGGGCTGAAGCGGATCCGCTGCGGCAGGCGTCGCGGTCGGTGGCGCTACGGGTCGGCGCGACGACGGCGCTCGTCGTGCTGCTCGCCATCATCGGCACTGCCGTGCTCTTCGACCGGCAGCAGCTGGGTGAGATCCGCGGGCGCACCGAGACGGCGGCGCGGACGGCCGACGACGTCGTCGACGCGCCGCCCGGCACGTGGCTGGTCAAGCTGACGGAGTCCGGTCACGAGGTGACCCGCTCGATGCCGGCCGACCTTGCTGCGGCCGCGCTGGGGGTCGGTCCCGACGTCACCGGGCAGACGAGCCTCACCGCCGACGGGCGGTCGTGGCCCGCGTGGGCCGACCAGCGCGACGGCGTCACGTACGTCGCCGTCTATGACATCCGGCTGCACACCGGTGAGGAGCAGCGGCTGCTCGTGTCGACGATCGCCGCGGGCGTGGTGGGCGTGCTGCTCGCCGCGCTGACAGGCCTGCTCGCGGGGCGCCGGGCCGTCCGGCCGCTCGGCGAGGCGATGGAGCTGCAGCGACAGTTCGTCGCCGACGCCTCGCACGAGCTGCGCACGCCTCTCGCCGTCATCAGCACGCGCGCGCAGCTGCTGCGCCGGCACGTCGCGGCCGATGCCGTCGGCGGGGGAGACGGGACGGTGGCCGCGCGCCGCCTGGCCGAGGTCGACCAGCTCGTCCACGACACCCAGGCCATGGCCGACGTCGTCTCGGACCTGCTGCTCTCGGCGCAGCTCGAGCACGTCGACGAGGTAGCCGAGCGGGTCGACCTAGGGGCGCTCGCGTCCGAGGTTGTTACATCGCTGAGGCCGTATGCCGCCGAGCGCGGCGTGACGCTCGTCGACGAGAGCGCTGGTGCTGCGGGTGGTGGCGGCTCGTGCGTCGTGGACGGCGTCGGTCCGAGCCTGCGACGGTCGGTGCTGGCTCTTGTCGACAACGCGATCTCGCACTCCGACAAGGGGTCCCAGGTGGAGGTGCGGTCGTCGATGGCGGGCGGCGAGGTGCGGGTCGACGTCGTCGACCACGGCCATGGCGTCGACGTCGAGGACGTCGAACGGCTGAGCCGGCGCTTCTCCCGCGGCGACGGGGCATCCGGCGGTCGACGCGTCGGCCTCGGGCTCGCGCTCGTGACCCAGATCGTCCGCTCGCACGGCGGCCGGCTCGGGGTCGCCGAGACGCCCGGTGGGGGAGCGACCTTCACCCTGCTCCTGCCGGCTGCCGTCGAGCGCTGAGGACCGCACGGGGCCAAGGGTCCTGGGCTCGACGGTGCGGAGACAGAAGAGCGGGCGCACCGTCAACTCGTGGTGCGCCCGCTCTCGGTTGACCGTCAGCTCATCGGAGACCGATGTTGACGTAGTAGGTCTGGCCGTCGTCGAGGCTCACACCCACCCGCCAGTAGCTGCCGGCCATGGTCTTGTCGGTCTTCCAGTTGTACTGGTACTGCGCGCCGTCCCAGCTGTACGTCCCGCCCACCGTCTCTGCGGCCGTGTAGGCCGACTCGTTGACCGCTGCGGACGTGGCCCCGCCCTTGACCGGGTTCAGCCACTTCGGAGCGCTGCCGGCCTGGATGACCTGACCAGCGGCGTTCTTGAGCTGGAACTTCATCGGGATGTTCTGGCCGGCGTTGAAGACGCTGGTGGCCAGGCCCGTCTGGTGCGCAGTGTCGTTGACCGGCTGGAGGAACAGCGTGGTGCCGTAGCCGTAGACCACCGTGTAGGTCGCCTTCACCGTTCCCACGTTGCCCGCCTTGTCGGTGGCCGTCGCCGTGTAGGTGAAGGTGCCCACGCCGTTGGCCATGCCGCCGGTCTTGGTGACCGTCGGTGAACCCACGACCCCGCTCGTCGCGTCCGTGGCGTTTGCCGTGGCAGCCGGGACGGCGCCGAGGGTGTACTTAGCTCCGTCCGTGACCCCGCCGATGGTGACGACTGGTGCGACGGTGTCGATGTTGATCCCGCCGACGGTGGTCGCGCCCTTGTTGCCGGCGTTGTCGACTGCCGTGCCCGTGGCCGTGTTCGTGCCCTGGGCCGAGAGCGTCACGTCGGGCTGGCAGTTGGCGATGCCGCTGACCGCGTCCTTGCAGTCGAAGTGCACGGTCACTGGAGCGTTGTACCAGCCAGCCGCGTTCGGGCTCGTGGTCGCCTTGCCGGTGATCGTCGGCGCCGTCTTGTCGACGAGGACCGTCACTGTCGTGGCCGTCTCGGCGTTGCCGGCCTTGTCGACGCTCCAGAAGGCGACCTGGTGGGTGCCCTCGCTGGTGACGCTGACCGTGTTGCCGGCCTGCTGCGCGCCGCCGTCGACCGTGTAGTACGTGCCCGCCACGCCCGACAGGTTGTCGGTCGCGCTGAGCTTCACCGTGACGTCGGCACTCTGCCAGTTGCTGGGTGCGGCGGCGTCTGTGCTCGGGGCGTGCCGGTCGATCTTGATGCCCTTGACCGTGGCGCTCGCCGTGTTGCCGGCCTTGTCGCTCACCGAGGCGCTGGTCGACAGGGCGTCGCCCTCGCTGGTGATCGTGCTGTTGGCCGGAGCGGCTCCGTCGATGCCCGAGAGGGCGTCGGCGGCGGTCCACGTCACGGTGACGTCGCCCCCGTACCAGCCGTTGTCGTTCGGGCCGCTGGTGGCGGCGCCGCTCAGGGTGGGGTCGGTCTTGTCGACGTTGATGCCGGTGATGGCGAAGGTGTCGCTGGGGTTGTCCGCGGCGTCGGTGGCGGTGCCACCGGCGCTCTGGTTCTCGCCCTCGCCCAGCGTCTTGGCGGCGGGGCAGGACAGGACGCCGGAAAGGCCGTCCTGGTCAGCGCAGGTGAACGTCGCGGTGACGTCCGCCTTGAACCAGCCCCTGGCGTTTGCCTCGGCCGACAGGCTGCCGGTGAGGGTGGGCTTGGACTTGTCGACGTTGACAGTGGTCTGGTCGGTGGCCGAGTTGCCAGCCTTGTCGGTGGCCTTGCCCTCGACCTTCTGCGCCACGCCCTCACCCTTGGTGACGGGGGCCGTGCAGCTGGCAATGCCGGATCCGCTGTCGGTGCAGGTGAAGGTCACCGTCACGTCGCTGTTGTTCCAGCTGCGCGAGTTGGCCGCCGGTGCCTGCTTGTGGCTGATACCGGGCGCCGTCTTGTCGATCTTGACGGTCACGTTCTGCTGCGCCTCGACGTTGCCGGCGACGTCCACGCTCCACACCTGGAGGGTGTGAACGCCCTCGGTGTCGATCCTGACGCTGGTGCCGGTACCGACGGGGTCCTTGTCGAGCTGGAAGTGCGTCGCGGCGACACCGGACAGGTTGTCCCCCGCGGTGAGCTTCACCGTGACGGCACTGTTGCTCCAGTCCGAGATGCCGGAGACCGTGGTGCTCGGGGCGTGGCGGTCGATCTGGACCGGGGCGCTCTTTGCGGAGGTCTCGTTGCCGGCGAGGTCACGGACCGAGGTGCCGGCAGTGAGGCCGGTTCCCTCACCGTCGATGGTGCTGTCGGCGGGGGCCACGCCGTCGAGGCCCGAGAGGGCATCTGCAGCGGTCCACCGGATCGTGACGTCGTCCTTGTACCAGCCGTCCGTGCCCGGGTTCGGCTCGGTGGTAGCAGCGCCGCTCAGCGTCGGCGCCGTCTTGTCGATGTTGATCGGCCCGACGGTGGTGCTGTCGCTGTTGCCCGCCGCGTCAGTCGCGGTGCCCTTGACGGACTGTGCCCTGCCCTCACCCAGAGTCACGGGAGAGGAGCAGTCCGCGATGCCCGAGCGATCGTCGTCGCAGCCGAAGCCGACGGTCACGTTCCCGGCATACCAGTCGTTGAGGTTCGCCTTTCGGTCAGGCGCACCGGTGATGGTGGGCTTGACGGTGTCGATGCTGACCGTGGCGTTGTCGACGTGCGTGTTGCCTGCGTTGTCGACAGCGGTGCCGGGGACTGCCTGGTCCTGGCCGTCGGTCGAGACCTTCGCGTCGTCCGGGCAGCTGGCCACTCCGGAGAGGTCGTCGTCGCACGTGTAGGCGACGGTTACCGGCGTCTTGTTCCAGCCCTTCACGTTCGGGGCCGGGGAGACGGTGTGGCCGATGGTCGGCTCGGTGAGGTCGATCTTGACCGTGGCGGACTTGGCCTCCTCGACGTTGCCAGCCTCGTCAACGCTCCAGTACTTCAGGGTGTGGATCCCCGCGGCGCTGATGGTCACAGACGTGCCCTTCAGGCCGTCGTGACCGTCGACCTGGTAGTAGGTCGCGTCGAGGCCCGAGAGCCCGTCGCTCCCGTCGAGACTCACCGTGACGGCGGTGTTGTTCCAGCCTGTCGGCGCGTTGGCGCCGGTGACCGGGGCGTGGCGGTCGATCTTGACCGCGGCGCTCGACGCCTTGGCCTCGTTGCCGGCCCGGTCCGTAACGCTTGCCGATGCGATGAGGGCCTTGCCCTCTCCGGTGATCAGCGTGTCTGCCGGGCTTGCGCCAGCCGGGATGCCGGACAGCTCGTCGGACGACGTCCACGCGACGCGGACGTCACCGCGGTACCAGCCTTTCGTGTTGGGGGAGGACGTCGGTTCGCCGCGCAGCGACGGTGCCGTCTTGTCGACCCGGATGTCGCTGACGGTTGCGGTGGCATCATTGCCGGCCGCGTCGACCGCGGTGCCCGTCACGGACTGGTCGTCGCCCTCACCCAGCGTGGAGTCGCCGGTGACGCTGTCGATGCCCGAGAGGGTGTCTCCGCCCTTGAAGTGCACCTTGACGTCGGTGTAGTTCCAGCCGAGGTCGTTGGCGTCCGGGGTCCGGGAGCCGGTGATGGTCGGCTTGGTCTTGTCCAGGCTCACCGTTGCCGGGTCGGTCGCGGTGTTGCCGGCCTCGTCCGTGGCGGTGCCGGTGACCGGCTGGTCCTTGCCCTCCTTGGTGACCGTCTGGGGAGCGGTGCAGCTGGCGATGCCCGACAGGTTCACCTGGTCGTCGCAGGTGAAGGTGACGGTGACGTCGAGGTTGTTCCAGCCGTTCTTGTTCGCCTCCGGGGAGAGCGTGTGGGTGATGGTCGGGTTGCTCTTGTCGATCTGAACCGTGACGGTCTTCGCCTTCTCGACGTTGCCCGCCTGGTCGGTGCTGAAGTAGGAGAGGGTGTGCGCCCCCTCGGAGTCCAGCTTGACGGTGGTGCCGGTCTGCTCGCTGCCGCCGTCGAGGCTGTAGTGCGTCGCGGCCACACCGGACAGGGCGTCGTGCGGCGTCAGGGTCACATCGACGCTGCTGTTGACCCAGCCGCTCGGGGCCGAGACGTCGGTGTTCGGCGCGGTCTTGTCGATCTTGACCGGGGCGCTCGTGGCCGACGTGGTGTTGCCGGCCCTGTCCGAGATGGTGGCGGAGACGGTCTGCCCCCTGCCCTCGGTCTCGATGACGGCGTTCGGGGGCACGTCGCCCGCGAGGCCCGAGAGGACGTCGTCGGCGGCCCAGACCTGGGTGACGCTCCGGTTGTACCAACCCTCGCCGTTCGGCAGCTCGGTCGGGGCGGCGCTCAGGTTCGGCGCCGTCTTGTCGATGTTGATGCCGCTGACTGTCGTGGCGGCCGTGTTGCCGGCGTTGTCGGTGGCGGTGCCCTCGACCGACTGGTCCGCGCCCTCGCCGAGGCGCTGCGGGCCGGTGACGGTCTCGATGCCGGACAGGCCGTCCTTGCCGTCGAAGGAGACGGTGACGTCGTCGTCGTACCAGTCGGCGGGGTTGGCAGCGCGATCCGGACCGCCCATGATGGTCGGGGCCGTCGTGTCGATGTTGACGGTGGCTGTCGCGGAAGTGCTATTGCCGGCGTTGTCGGTCGCCGTGCCCTTCGCCTGCTGCGCCTTGCCGTCGGTCGACATGTTCACCGGTGGCGTGCAGTCCTTGAGACCGGACAGGTCGGTCTGGTCCTCGCACGCGAAGCTGACCGCGACGCCGGTGTTGTTCCAGCCGTGGGTGTTCGGTCCCGGGGACTGGTTCGGCGTGATGCTGGGGGACGACAGGTCCACCTTGACGGTGAACGACCCGGCGTCCTCCTTGTTGCCGGCGTTGTCCACTGACCAGTAGCTCACCGTGTGCACGCCCTGGGCGCCGACGGTCACGCTGTTGCCCTTGGTGGGCGTCGGGGCGCCGTCGACCGCGTAGTAGGTGCTGTCGATGTCGGAGAGGTTGTCGCTGGCAGCGAGTCCGACGGTCACTGGGCCGTTCACCCAGCCGCCGGGCACGCCGGTCGCCTTGGTGCTCGGGGCGGTGCGGTCGATCTTGATGCCGTCGACGATGGCGTATGCCGTGTGGCCGGCCTGGTCGGTCACCGACGCGGAGGCGGAGCGGTTGGAGCCCTCGCCCGAGACGACCGTGTCGACGGGGCAGGCGACGACGCCGGACAGGTTGTCGTCACACGTCCAGTGGACGGTGACGTTCCCTGCGAACCAGCCGTTGGCGTTCGGCGTGCCGACGACCGTGCCGGTGATGGTCGGGGCTGTCTGGTCGACGTTGACCTTGCCTGTGGTGACCGAGGCGCTGTTGCCGGCGGTGTCGGTGGCGGTGGCAGTGGCCGTCTGGTTCGCGCCCTCGCCGAAGGTGTGCGCCTTGTCCTGGGTCTTGACGCCGGAGAGCGAGTCGCTCGCGGTGAAGGTCGCGGTGACGTCGTCGCCGTACCAGCCGTTGGCGTTCGGCGTCGGGAGGGCGTCGACGGTGATGGCGGGCTTGGTCTTGTCGATGCTGACCAGGGCCGGGTCGGTCGCGGAGTTGCCCGCGTTGTCCGTGGCGGTTCCCGTGACCTTCTGGGCCGCGCCCTCGGTGCTGACGGCCTGGGGCGTGGTGCAGCTCGCGATGCCGGAGACCGAGTCGGAGCAGGCGAAGGTCACCGTGACGTCGCTCTTGTTCCAGCCGTCGCCGTTCGCGGCCGGGTCCTGGGTGTGACCGATCGTCGGCGAGGTCTTGTCGATGCCGAAGCTGACCGTCTTCGTAGCCTCGGTGTTGCCGGCGACGTCGGTGCTCCAGAACTTCAGTGTGTGGTTGCCCTCGGCGGTGACCGGGACGCTGGTGCCGGCGGTCTGCGCGCCGCCGTCCAGCTGGTAGAAGGTCTTGTCGACGCCCGAGAGGCCGTCGTTGGCGACCAGGGTCAGCGTCACGTCGCTCTTGTTCCAGGCCGGCGGAGCCGTGACCGTGGTGTTCGGGGCCGTGCGGTCGATCTTGACCGCTGCGCTCTGCGCGTTCGTCGAGTTGCCGGCCTTGTCCGTCGCGGTGGCGCTCGCGGTCAGCGCAGCGCCCTCACCGGTGATGGTGCTGTTCGCCGGGTTGGTCGTGCCCGAGAGGGTGTCGGTCGCGGTCCACGCCACGGTGACGTCGCCCGTGTACCAGCCCTGACTGTTCGGGTCGGTCGTCGGCTTGCCCGAGAGGGTCGGTGCGACCTTGTCGATGTTGATACCGCCGACCGTCGTGCTCGCGGTGTTGTCGGCGTTGTCGGTGACCGTGCCGGTGACCGACTGGTTCGCGCCGTCCGGGCTCAGAGTGACGGGGGACGTCGAGGACTTCACGCCCGAGGTGGCGTCGCTCGGCGTGAACGAGACGGTGACGGGTGTGTTGTTCCAGCCGTTGGCGTTCGCAGCCGGCGTGCGGGAGCCGACGATGGTCGGGGCAGTCTTGTCGAGGTTGACCACGACGGAGCCCGAGCCGATGTTGCCGACGTTGTCAGTGACGGTGGTTGTCTTGGTGACGGTGCCGTCAGTGTTGACCGTATCCGTGGTGGGGCTGACGGCCTTGACGCCGGAGCCGTCGCCGTCTGAGCCGGTCCACGTCACCGTGACGTCGGCCTTGTTCCAGCCCGCGCCGTTGGGTGCCGGGGAGACCACCCCCGATGCTGTCGGGGCTGTGTTGTCGAGCGTGTAGGAGGCCGCCTGCACGCCGAAGTTCTCATTCTGGTTGGCAACGCACTTGCCCTGGCCGTTGACATTGCGCCACGCCTTCGTCGTGTAGGACACGACTCCGCTGCCCGTGCTCGCCGTCAGCCATGGATAGGCCGATCCGCTGAAAGTCCAGGTATTGCTGTTGCCGCCCGACTTGGTCGCGATGGTGTCACCGTTACCGTCGATGACGTCCACGCACCGCGTGTTCCCGTCGGTGTTGACCGTCAGCGTCAGGGCAGCGCCCTGCTTGGCGTAGACCGTGCCGTTGGGCGCGGTGTAGGTGCCGGCTCCGCCGCTGAAGCCGGCGGACGTGACGGACGCCGCCTGGGCGGCAACGCTCGACCCTGCGGCCAGGAGCGTGATGGTGGCAGCCGTGGCACTGAGCAGACGGCGTGAAGACATGGTGGTTCCTCCCCTTTGGACGTCGACCGACTTCGGCCCCCGCGAGTCGACGTGGCCAAACGTAAGGGGACGGGGAGAGGCGCGGAGACAAAAGCTTGAAATCCGAATTGCCGTGAAGATCGGAGTCCTCAATATCCTTTTTGGGTTTTTCATCAGCATTTCCCAAGGGGCAATTCGGACGTTTCGGACCGTTCATGGGGACGTCAGCCGTCTGGAGCGCTCGCGTGCTGGTCCGCGGGCGCTTCGTGTTTATGCATTTGAACGGAGCGGACCGGGAAGGGGCGATCCGCGTTTAGAAGGTCGAACGGGAAACGTCGGCATTTCGCGTCGACCGTTCCTATCGTTTTCGACATGACCTCCACGCAGCTGGCGACGCAGCGACCCGCCCACTGCCCGGCGTGGTGCGTGCAGCGACACGGCATACGCCAGGGTGAGGACGATGCCATCCACGTGAGCGGGGAGTTGCTCGTGAGGGGGACGTCGCTGCGGCTGTGCACGACGATCGACCCGGTGACGCTGCAGAGTGACGGTCCCTACGTCCTCGTGGGCGGCGAGGAGTACTCGCTGCACGAGGCGGACGCGCTCATCGACGCGCTGACCCAGCTCGTCGACGAGGGGTTCGGGCTCACTCGCCGCGCAGGAGCCTGAAGGCGCTCTCACGGTCCTTGACGCGCAGCTTCTTGAGCACGGACGACACGTGCACGCGCACGGTCGTAGCCGACAGGAAGAGGCGCTTGGACACCTCCTCGGTGGTGAGCCCCTGACCGAGGAGCTCCATGACCTCCCACTCGCGGGCGCTCAGCTTGGCGGCGGCCGTGCTGCGGCGGGCGAAGCGGCGCTTGGCCGGCGCGCGGAACTCGTCCATGATGCGCGCAACGAGCCTTGGTGGCATCGCGGCTTCGCCGTCGAGGACGCCACGGAGTTTGTCCGCCAAGGTCGCCGGGTCGGTGTCCTTGAGGAGGTAGCCGGACGCGCCGGCCCGCAGGGAGTCGAAGAGGTCGTCGTCCTCGGCGGACTGAGTGAGCATGACGACGACGACCTCGGGCGCGGCGCGGACGATGTCGCGCGCAGCCTGTATGCCGTTGCCGGGCATGTGGATGTCGAGCAGGGCAACGTCGGGGCGGCGCTCCACTGCGAGCCGTACGGCCTCATCGGCCGTCGCGCCCTCCCCGCAGATCTCGCAACCGCTGGCTTCGAGGGCCTCCCGGATGCGGCCTCGCATGCGCGCGTGGTCGTCGGCGAGGACGACGCGCAGGGTCACCAGGTCACCGCGACGGTGGTGCCACGGCCCGGTGCCGAGTCGATGCTGAAGGTGCCTCGCACCGAGGAGGCGCGCTCCTTCATGCTCGTCAGGCCGTAGCCATCAGCATGACGGCGCACCACGGTCGGGTCGAATCCCTCGCCCTCATCCTGGACGAGAAGCCGCCGCCGCGGTCCGTGACGGTCGAGACGCACCCGCACGCGGTCGGCGCGGCCGTGACGGATGGCGTTGGACACCGCCTCACGGGTGATCCGGATGAGAGCGTGCCGCTGGTCGGCGTCCGCGTGCACCGAGTCGTCGACCTCGACCTCGAGGCTCGCGTTGTAGCGGTCCGCGACCTGGCGGGCGGCGCGGTGCAGCACGAAGCCGAGGGGCTCGTCGCTGCTGCGGCCGAGTGCGTCGACGGCGGCGCGGGCCTCGTCGAGGGCGCGGTCGCACGCGGCCACGATGCGCTGGCGAGAGTTGGGGTCGCCGCTCAACGTTTGGGCTTCCGACCGGATGTAGCCGAGCTCCTGCACGACCCCGTCGTGCAGCTCGCGGGCGAGGCGGCGCCGGTCCTCGAGGACGGCGTCCTGCGCCTGCATCGACCAGTAGCGGCGGATCTCGCGGGCGGCGCCGACGAGGAGGACGGCATACGACGCGGTGCGCAGCAGGTCGCCGGTGTAGAGCCAGTCGCTGTAGAGCGAGGGGAAGAGCAGGTAGTTGAGGCGCGCGAAGGCGGCGAGCGCGAACGCCGGCCCCAGCCAGCGGATCAGCTCGTCACGCCCTTCGGCGCGCGGCCGCGAGGTGACGGCGAAGGCGACGGACGCGACTGCGAAGCACAGGGCCGTGACGGCGTGCGCGGCGAGCAGCCCGGCGTGCCCGGCGATGACCGGACGCTGGGCGGAGGCCGGAGGCGTCTGCGCCAGGGCGCGCGGCAACGAGTCGCCCAGCGCCCACGTCACCGCCACCCCGACGGCGACGGTGACCCACGGCAACAGCTTCAGCGGACGGCTCCATCGTCCTGCCGGTCGCCGGGCGCTCGTCATCGAAGCAGCAAGGACGAGGACCGCACCGACCACCCGAACAGCGACCGGGACCCACACGCCACCACGATCGTCGTCAGGACCGATCAGCCGCAGCACGAGCGTCAGGCCGATGCCGGCCAACCCGAGAAGGAGTAGCCCTGCGGCCAGGAGCAGGTCCTGCAAGCGCCCCGTGCGCGAGTAGCGGCCGAAGAGGAGGTAGGCGACCAGCAACGCGACGCCCGTGTCGAGGGAGTCGAGCACGAGGTGCAGATCGGGGCTGTGGTAAGCGAAGAGCAGGTACGGCGTGCCCACGATGGCTGCTGTGACGGTGACGCCGAGCGCCCAACCGAGGAGGGTCGGGAGTATGCGTGAGGAGGCCACCTCAAGACCTGGTCGACCGCGACCAGGCACCCCCAACTGCCCCATCCCCGGAGTGTAGAAGGAGCCTCTGCCTCAGATGCGTGAGTTGGCGGAATTAGATCGAAAACGGTAAAGAAGTGGCGCCGTCCGCGGTATTCTTCATGTTCGTAAGCGGACAAAAAGGATGCGATCCTTGCCACTGTTTCGGTGAAGAACCCGCCCTACAAGGCGCTCAAGGATCCATCAGCAAAAAGCGCGCTGAGGGTCGAACCGTCCTGCATCGCCATGGTGACCTCGCAACGGGACCAGCGTTTCGACTCAGCCGTCCTTGGTGATCGGGCCGGGGTTCTGGGCGTCGGAGAAGTGCCACGTCAGTTTGCCGTCACCGCGCTACCAGTCGTTGATGCCGTCCGGGTCGACAGGGCTGAGGTCATAGGCGATGACGCATCGATACGGCGGCGCCTCACCATCGAAGGAGCCTTGAACGCTCGGCGGGGCGCAACGAAGCGCTCAACGCATTCTTCTGCGAAGGCGAAACCAGTAGACATCCGGGATGTCTTGCCAGCCAGTTGGAAACTGCTAACTGACCGTCGTCAGTTCCGTTCGAATCGCGGTGCAACTCCCTCGCCATTTCATTGGCTCTTACAGTCCACCCACCCCGCAGCGCGAGGTACCACTGCTGTGCATTCATCGGATCCATGATGCTTGGAGACGTTGAGAAGACCATTGGGGTGCAGCCCCCGGAGCGTGTCGAATTGTGAAGCAGCGCGGCTGCAACCGGCGTCAGCCTCTGAGCAGCAGCAGTGTGGGCTTGGAGCCGAGCTGCTGGACTGCCTGAGGGGAGAGTGCCGGCCAAGGCGCTGATCAGGATGGCGCAAGCTCCCGCAACGGGACGTATGTTCGGACTGAAGCGCATGGCGGCCAGATTCCGTTTCGGCGTCGTGGCGAGCACGGCGATCAGCAGCGTGCAGGAGAAGAGCTCGAACCCTGCGAGGTACTTCCAAAAATAGTAGCTCGGAAAATTGCTGTGACGAATTTGAATATATGCCACGAGCGAGGCTGTGAGCATGCAAGACACGATGGCGTATAGAAGTAGATTAGTGCGTAGAAATCTTGCCTTGGCTCGGAATCTCTCAATTACTGGGGACCGCCCGTAGGTAATCGCAATGCTCGCGGCTGCCGCTATGACCGCTGTCGCAAGCAGGTTTGGCGCTTCGATTGCGCCGGGCGTTGCAAGATAGCTGAGCTGCTGACCCGCCACCATGCTTTTGGCTCGAAGGACCGCGAGCCCCGCCACGGCGGTGACCCCCAGTAGCGCGATGCCTCTCACCGGCTGCTTCGCGAGGGGCTTGAGGGGCATCGTGAGAATGGCGCTCGCGAATACGGGAAGCGACATCGTCAGGAGCAGGATCCATCCATGAGCAACGGCGACCGTTGTGCCGAGCATCGCGATGCCATGCACAGTTTGATTCATGCTCGTCCACTGGACTGCGATGAAGATCGAGCACGATGTCAGGACGCACGGGAGCCAGAAAGCCGTGAACCCGCTCAGGTGAAGGACCAGTCCCGGACCCAGGGAGAAGACCGAGATGAGAGCGACTGCCAGTGCCATCGTCGATGTCATGCGCCGGCGGGCGGCGGGGATGCTTGTGAGTCCAGCCACGAGGACCATCGATGCTGCGCCGACCACCACCAGGCATGCGTGCGAATAGAGCGACACGAGACTGGCGGAGTCAGAGGCGCTGCCCGGCCATAAGAGGGCAGAAACCGATGTAACGGTCGCGTGGAAGGCTTGAGGGTAGCCGGAGTAGGGCAATTGATCGCCTGGCGGCTTAGGAAGCATCTCTTGGGTGACGCCGTTATTCCATATAGATGCGAACATGGCATAGTGCTCGGAGTTATCCCAAGCCGGCAAGAGCGCAGCCAATTGGGAGGTGTTGTCCACCCGTAGATAAGCGAACGTGAGCACGGCCATGGACACAAGGGCAGCGACCGGCGGCAAGAGGTCGGGCCAGGCCGTGACGGGTAGCAGGCGACGCTTGGTGGAGCGTCTGGGGACAAGGGCCCAGACGAACCAACCAACGGCCGCTGCTGACACGACCGCAAGGACACCCGTCACTCGTCCCTCAGGGAGGGGGATCCACCACAACATGCAATTCCAGCCGAGTGCACAAGTGCCTAGCAGGAAGACTCGCTCTGAAAGTGTTCGGCCCACTGGCAGCGCTAAGAGCGCCAGGGCCGCAAGGAGGGCCGCGGCGAAGCCATCGATCATCCCTTGCGCTCGCGCGACGGTAACGAGTGTCCCAACGGCCAGCGCCGCAGTGCCCGCAAATGCGCCACGGCGGGCATTGGCCCGAACGGGAATGATCCGTAGCGGATCGTGCGCTCCGACTTCGTGCATCGCTGCCAGGCCCCTGTGTGTGTCGACGTCGAGCACTGCCCTGTGCCGGCCCTGTCCGCCGTGGCCCACCCGACGGCGACCGTCGGACAGTCTGCCTCGTGCGAGCCCCAGACGTCTCAGATTTCGCTTGATCCGTTTCGGGACGAATTAATGGTCCGTCCAGCAATGGTGGAACGTGCCTACGATTGTTCAAGCTCGGTGAGGACCAGTGCTCCGATGTGGCGCATGCCGCGGAGGACCGCCCAAACCGTGAGGTGGTCGAGTGTCGTGCCGGGCGCCGGGTCCCAGTTCGCGATGGCTGACCACGAGACCGTGCGCTCGCCGACGGTCACGGCGCCGACGTCGGCACGCACTCCTGCGTCCGTACCGGTCTTGTTCCAGAACGTCGTCGGCAGGTCGAGCGACGAGTGATGCGCGATTGGGTCCATGCCGCCCTGCTCGACAAGGGCAGACCCGACCATCGACTGGTCGACGTTGGCCGAGAGCCACTGTCGAACAAGGCGATCGGACTCCGGCCCCACGGCAGTGCCGTTCGACAGCTGGCTCATGAGCGCGCTCAGCTCGTCGGCGGTCCCAGTGGCAAGGGTTGGTGGGTGGCCGGTGCCCCGGACGTCGCGGACGCGGTCGTGCAGGGCGGTGGCACGCAGGCCGAGGGCGGTGGCTCGGGCGGCGACCTCGGCGAGCCCGACCCGCTGGAGCAGGACGTTCGTGGCGAGGTTGTCGGAGACGGCTCCGACCAGGGCAGCGACGTCGATGAGGGGCAGCGTCTCGACCGAGAGCGTGTGCCAGAGGCCGGAGTCGCCGACCCACAGGTCGACGGAACGAGTCAGCGGCTCGTCAGGGGACAGCTCCCCAGCCGCGATGAGTCGGGCCGTCTCGACGAGGAGCAGCACCTTGCCGACGGACGCCGTGCGCAACGGCAGGTCGGCACCCGACGAGGCAAGCGGCATACCTGATCCGTCACGGACGCACACCGACCAGGTGACCCCGCCGGCGTCCGGAAGCTCGAGCTCCATGTCAGGCAAGGGATCCGAGCCACTGGAGGAGCGCGGCGTTCACCTGGTCCGGTGCCTCCTCGGTGAGGAAGTGACCGGCGCCGGGGACCTTGACCTGGCGGTAGTCGCCGGGCACGAAGGCGCCTGAGCCGTGGTTGACGCCGGCGATGACGCAGCCGTCGTCGCTGCCTTGCAGCTGCAGTACCGGGACGCGGATGGCGCGTCGGATGCGGCGCATGAAGAGCGGGCCGTCGGGGCGCACCGAGGAGCGGCCGAACCAGCGGTAGTGCTCCGCGGCCGAGTGGGCCACGAAGGGGATCATCATGGCGTCGCCGTAGCGAGAGACGTCCTCGGCTGTCGGGAAGGTGCCGAACGGCGAGGCCCACGAGCGCAGCAGGTCCGCGACGTAGTCGTGGGACCTGGCCATCTCGCGCTCGGGGACGAACGGCTTCTGGAGCCCGCCGATCCATGCCGAGGCGCGACGCTGCTTGGGGTTGGACCACGTCGAGTGCCGCATGATCCGCGGGTGCGGCATCGACAGCGAGGCGACGGCACGAGTCACGTCCGGCCGGAAGGTGGGCATGCACCACGCGATCCAGCCGCCGAGCCCCTGGCCCATGACGACGGCATCCTTCTCACCGAGCGCGCGGATGATGCTCGCGGCGTCGAGGGTCGACATGTAGGTGTCGTAGCCGCGCGGCGGCTTGTCGCTGCCGCCGTAGCCACGCAGGTCCATGGCTGCGACGTGGTACCCAGCGTTCGCCAGGGCGACCATCTGGTGGCGCCACGCGTACCAGAACTGCGGGAAGCCGTGGAGCATGAGCACGAGCGGCCCGTCGCCCATCTCGGCGACATGGAAGCGGGCGCCGTTGGCGGAGACGTAGCGGTGCTCCCACGGTCCGTCGATGTTGACGAAGGCAGCGTCGACGGACATCGGGGAGGTTGAGGTCTTCGGTCAGGCGTCGCGCGACGGGTCCGGCGTGGTGACCGCCGTCGTCGACGGGAGGTCCTTGCGGTCCCACTCGGGACGCGGTGCGGGGACCGTGGTGCCCGGGTGCTCGGCCGCCGACTTGAGCGCGGCCACCGTCGTCTGAGCCTCGGAGATCGTCTTCTCCGGCGTCGGGTTGACGGTCTTCATCTTCTTGACACCGAGCATCGCGAGGACGCCGGCCACGAGAAGCATGAAGACGGTGACGATGAGGAAGCTGAGCCAGCGCGGCAGCCCCAGGGCCTGGATGCCCTCGGCGATCGTCGTGAAGATGAAGTAGACGGAGTAGAAGCCGATGACGGCCGCGCCTGCGAGCAGACCCCCGCCGACGCCCGCCTTCTTCACCTGCACCGAGACCTCAGCCTTGGCCAGGGCGATCTCGCTGCGAACCAGCGTCGAGATGTCCTGTGTCGCGGACGCGACCAGCTGGCCCAGTGTCCGCTCGTGCCGGGGATCCGTGCTCATCGGCTCACTTCCTCGGTGCTCGTTGGTGACTACGCGGTCGCGCCTGCCAGGTGCAACCCTACTGCGCAGTCCCTACCCGAACGCGCACGGCAGGCACCATCACGCCGGATCGAGTCATCGGTGACAGTCGCCTATGGGGGCCATGGAAGCAGGGCTGGCGCCGGGTCGAGGATGTAGAGATAGCGGATCCAGAACCATTGGGTCCACAGAGCCACCGCCGTCAGGACCGCGAAGACGATCAGACCGGTGCGCCTGTTCGTCCACGACAGCGGCAGGATCTGCACGGCGATGAGGAGGGGGGCCGCCAGCAACAGGTAGCGCAGGAGCCCCGGCGTCGGCGGGGTCACGAGGATGACGAAGACGATGTATGCCGCTCCCCAGACGCGCAGCTCGAGCGACAGGCCCAAGTGGCGGGCAGCGACCTCGGCCAAACACAGCGTGGCCGCGAGCACTGCGACGATCGTCAGCGCGCCACCGACACCGGCGATGCGCCCCACTCCGCCGATCCAGCCGAACTCGAAGGTGCCGAGCATCGATGCGGTTCGTGAGACTCCCGACAACGGCTCGTTCGTCTGATCTGACGCGGCACGCGTTGCCCCGAACAGGGCCGAGGCCAGCGCATTCCACAAGAACGGTGAAGCCACTGACGCCAACGCACACGCGGCTAGCAACACCTTGGAGGCCGGTCGGAACACCTCCGCGTCCCTGTTGCGCAGGCGTGCGAGGGCATGTGCCGCGAACACGAGGACCAGCGGCGCGGCGACGGGTCGGGTGAAGGCCAGCAGGAGTACGCCGGCAAATGCCGGTGCGTAGCGGTGCGCGAGGGTGAACCTGATGGTCAGCAGAAGGAAGACGAGCGCGGCCGGCTCGCTGTAGGCCAGCGTGAAAAGAGGCGCCGACACGAAGGTGTTGAGCGCGAGAGCTCCGGCCAACGCCATTGCCGTCCCCAAGGGGGCACGTAGGAGCGCATAGAGAAGCGCCGTCGCGATGCCGCCCAGAACGAGGTTGAGGACGACGGCTGCCGCGGGAAACCCGAGGCCGGTGAGGGCCATGACCAGACGGACCGACATCGGGAAGACAGGAGGAAAGGCCCACGTCCACGTGTCGTTAGCCGAATGCGACTCGGTGCCTGTCGGGTAGCCCTCCGTGGCGATGCGCTCGTACCACTGACCGTCCCAGTTCGCGAGGACGCCGCCCAGCCCGGGCGCGGCAGGCAGGGCCGTGTGGACGAAGTACTCGGACGGCTTTCCGCTGGGATTCGCAGGGCCGGTCGCCGACTGGGACTCGGACGCCAGCCATAGCTGCCCCAGATTGACGAGACGGAGTGCGAGATAGCCGAGAACGAGGGCGCTCCCGATGGCCCATCGATGGGCGTACGCGCGGGGCGTCGCGCGAAGTCCCGCGCTAACGTCACTCTGTCTCGCACGCATCCCGAGCAACATAGCGGCGACGACGAGGCGACGCGCGGCCTTCGACTACCTGTGCGACGACGTGTCGTCGGGCGCGACGGTCACTCGTTCGTCGCCGTTCTCCGCTCAGCTGCGCTCGTACACGTCGGGGATGCCGTCGTGATCCCGGTCCTCAGTTTCTCGGGCCGCGACGAGCCTGTAATGCCGGTTGCGGATCCGGAGCACGACGCTCGAGAGCATTGCGGCGATGAGACTGCCGCAGAGGACCGCGAGCTTGACGTGGTCGTCGCGCTCGGACCCGGTGCCGAAGGCGAGCTCACCGACGAGGAGGCTCACGGTGAAGCCGACACCGGCGAGCAGGGAGAGTCCCAGGACGTCGGTCCAGGTCAGGTCCTCGTCAAGCTCGGCACGGGTGAAGCGGGCGACCGCCCACGTGCCACCGAGGATGCCGACGGCCTTGCCGATCACGAGCCCGACGACGACACCGATCGCGGCAGGGTCGCGCAGGGCAGCGCCGAAGCCGCCGCCGACGACCGTGACACCGGCGGCGAAGAACGCAAAGACGGGCACCGCGAAGCCGGCGGAGAAGGGACGGATCTTGTGCTCGATCCGCTCGGCTAGCGAGTGCCGGTCCGGGTCGTCCTCGACCTCGCGGTTGACAGGCACGAGGAGGCCGAGCAGCACACCCGCGACCGTCGCGTGGACGCCGCTCGAGTGTACGAAGACCCAGGCGAGAAAGGCGGGAACGGCGAGGATGAACGGGTTGGTGATCTTCCGCTTGAGCAACAGGCGCCACGCGGCGAGCGGGACGACGGCCGCAAGCAGCCACAGGAGGCGGACGGTGTCGGTGTAGAAGATGGCGATGATGGTGATCGCGATGAGGTCGTCGACGACGGCCAGAGTCAGCAGGAACGAACGCAGCGCGCTTGGCAGGTGCGTGCCGATGACGGCGAGCACCGCCAGAGCGAAGGCGATGTCGGTGGCCGTCGGGATGGCCCAGCCACGCAGTATGCCGCTGACCTGGCTTGCGCTCTCGCCTTCGCTCATCAGCGTGGCCGTGACGACGAACAGGATCGCGGGTAGCGCGACGCCGCAGACCGCTGCCGCGATGGGCAGTGCCGCCTTGCGGCGGTCGGACAGGTCACCCGCGACGAACTCGCGCTTGAGCTCGATGCCGGCGACGAGGAAGAAGACGGCGAGCAGCCCGTCGGCCGCCCACGCCCCGAGCGAGAGGTCCAAGTGCAGGGCCTGAGGACCGATGACAGTGTCGCGCAGGGCTGCGTAACCGTCGCGCCACGGCGAGTTGGCCCAGACGAGTGCGATGACGGCGGCGGCGAGGAGGATGGCCCCGCCGACCGTCTCGGCCCGAAGCGCGTCAGCCACGAAGCGAGCCTCGCGCCAGGTGCCGCGGCCGAGGAGCCGATTGCCTGCGCTGTCTCGGGCCGATGTCGGCGGGGTCGCGGTGGGGTGCGGGTCGCTCACCTTCGGGGTCCCTTCAGGGGATGGGTCATGGGCCGCCGACCAGACTTCCCGGCACACCATGGCCACTCGCATCGTCGCCGTGAGCCGCCCTGATTCTAGCGAGAGGGCGGCGCAAGGCTCGGACGTGTCCCGGAAGCCGGACGTGGCGCGCGCGAGGTGTGGCGGTCGAACAGGGCTGACGGAGGTGATGCGGTGGCCGAAACGCCTTGCACCCCGGCCAAATCGGACTAATTAGACATCGGTGGATCCGACCGGTTGGCAGCCGTAGATTGTGGCTCGGGAGGGGGGCTCCCACATATGGGTGAGTGATCTTTGGGGGTTTGACGATGAACGACAAGCCAGCAGGTTGGTACTACGTCGGCGACGGCACGCTGCGCTACCGCGACGACTACGGGTGGACCGAGTACTACATGGACACCAAGGACCCACGCGCGCAGGACTGGCCGCCGCCGCAGCCCAAGACAATGCTGCAGCAGCTGCGTGAGGACGAGGCCGCTCGAACCACGGCCGCCCCTCATCGTGGTTCTCGTGTGTCCACGCTCTTCGGCCGGCGCCGCGCTCGGCACTGACCCCACTCGTCAGTACGGCCGTGTCGTCTGCTCGTGCGTTCGAATGGCGTGGGACACCAGCGATAGCAGAGCGACGAGGACCACTCCGGGGCCGGCGAGTAATCCGACGCCGGTCGCCAGTCCGATCTCGGCGTCAAGTGAGACAAGCCCGACCATGCATCCGGCGCCAAGGACCCAACACATGCCTGCCCAGGGTGCACGGCCAGCGGCGATGAGTCCAGTGCCGGCCACGGCCGCCGCCGTCGCCGCGACCGTGGAGAGCGCGAGTGCCAAGGCGATCACCAAACTCACGTCGGGCTTCCGCCCGTAGAAGAGCGGAAGTGCGATTGGAGCGCAAATCACAGCCAGCCCGGAGGCAACCCCGGAAACGATGGACACACCCCTCACGCCTCGCCGGAGGCCGCGCGAGAACTCGCCAAGCTCGCCCTGCGCCCAAGACCTGCTGAGTGACACGAGCGCAGGAGTGGTGAAGCCTCCCGCGAGCACCGACGCCAGTCGGAAGTAGCTACTGACCACGACGAACGCCCCAACGGTCGCCGGAGCACTCTCGCCTACTCGCCAGTCGATCACCAGCGGGGCGCCACTGAGGCAGACCTGGTAGCCGAGCGCGACGACGACGAAGGACAGCTGCTCGCCTCGCACATCCGTGCTTCGCTTCTGGGTGAGAGACACCTTCTGCCCACCAGGGTTGGCCATCGCGGCAAGGGCTCCCGCGAGCAGCGTAGGGACGCCAACCGCGCAGGCCATCAACCACGGCGCTGCCGATGGCAACGCCACTGCGGCCACGACGAAGGCAAGGCGCAGCAGCGCTTCAGCTCCGAAGAGAGCCGCATAGGTGCCGAGCCGACCCGAGCCGGCGACGTACCCGCGCGCTGCACTGGCGAGGGTCCAGCCCAGGATGCCGCTCACGACAGCAAAGGCCGTATGGGTGTAGGTCGCAGCGGTTGCAGACCATCCGGTCCACGCCATGGCGCCCACGCCGGCAACGACGCCCAGGACGAGCAAACGGAAGATCGGCACCTTGGTTTGCGCGGACAAGCCCGCGCTCACACGCCGAGCGACAAGCTGTTCGGTGGGCATGGCTAGGCCGTAGCCGAAGAGTGTTGTGGCCGTCCAGGCCAACGCGAATCCTGCGAAGGCCTGCGGCCCAAGTGAACGCGGCCCTGAGGCAAGCATCGCCACGACCGACAGCGCCACCGCGAGATTGCCCAGTGTCACCTCCGTGACACCGCGTTGCCGTGGTGACCGCTGGCGCATCACGAGCCTCCGACCCCCATCCTTCAGGCACCGACCGGAGCCCTGTGCGGTCACGATAGACCGGCAAGAAGGTCACCGACTCGAATTGCGCCTTGCGCCCGATACGCGTGTTCGTCGGGCGTCCGCTGGGTAGCATCACGCGGGTGACCGGACCTGATGCGCAAGACGCGGCGCCTGCCGACGCAGGCGTCGATCGACGCCGTGAGATCCGAGGCCAGATCGACAGTCTGCTCGACGAGTACTTCGACCTTGTCGAACCGATGCCGGCCGACACGTGTCCTCTCTCGGTTCCGCTCTACGGCGCCAGCGAGGTGCGCGGCGCGCTACTCACGCTGCTCGAGCAGAACGTCACGATGGGCGCGAAAGTCCGAGAGTTCGAGCGCGAGTTCGCCCAGTTCGTCGGCACCAAGCACGCGGTCATGGTCAACAGCGGATCATCCGCCAACCTGTTGGCACTCGCCGTGCTGTCCAACCCGTCGATGCCTGGCGCTCTCCGGCCTGGTGACGAGGTCATCGTCCCGGCTGTGACGTGGGCGACGACGATTGCGCCGATCCTCCAGCACGGCTGCATTCCCGTACTTGTAGACATCGACCCCCGGACGCTCAACCTTCGGCCCGAGGACCTCGCCAAGGCGCTGTCCAGTCGTACACGCGCGATCATGCCGGTGCACCTGCTCGGCAACCCGATCGACATGGCGCCACTCATGCAGTTCGCCCAAGAGCACGATCTCTGGGTCATCGAAGACACCTGCGAGTCGCTGGGTAGCTCGATCGACGGTCGCATGGTCGGCTCGTTCGGTCAGTGCGGCACCTACTCGTTCTATTTCTCTCACCACATCACGACCATCGAGGGAGGCATGCTCGTCACCGACGACGACCTCATCGCAGACCTCGCACGGTCGATGCGTGCCCATGGTTGGACGCGGGACATGGTCCAGCGCACGGAAGTCGAGTCGGCCAACCCATGGATCGACCCGCGATTCCTCTTCGTCAACGTTGGCTACAACCTCCGCCCCATGGAGCTGCAGGCGGCCTTCGGCTTGGTCCAGCTCAAGCGTCTCGAGTCGTTCAATGACAGCCGCCGGGCCAACGCGGAGTACCTCCTCAGCGCGATGTCCGGCCTGTCCGACCACCTCGAGTTCGTCACGGAACAACGAGGCGGTCGTAGCACGTGGTTCGGGTTCACCGTCATGGCTGAGAGTGGGGACGTCCGCCGCAGACTGAGTGCCCACCTCGAGGCGCGTGGTGTGGCGACCCGTCCGATCGTCGCAGGCAACCTTGCTGTGCAGCCGGCCTTCCGTGACAACCCGCATCGCACCGTCGGTCATCTGGCAGGTGCGACTCAGGTAGGTGAGAGGGGCCTCTTCGTCGGGAACCATCCCAACCTCAGCCGGGCCCAGCTCGACCACATCGTCGAGTCCTTCACGTCCTTCTTCGTCGACCCGCGCTGACCTGTGCCGACCAACGCCACGTCACCGCGGTCGATCCTTTGGCTTCACAGCCACTTCGAGTTGCCGACTGGTGGCACGAAATACATCTACGAGGTTGCCCGCCGCGTCGCGAAGGACCGACCGGTGACGATGTTGGTCGAGTCGGCCTCCCCCTTTTGGCGGGGAAGATATGCCGAGGCTGGTATCCCGCTGCACGAGGTCGGCGGTCTGACGTCCACAAGCCTCGCCTATTGGGCCCTTTTTCCTGCGCACCTGCGTCGTGACTTCGCGAAGGTGGACGACCTGGCGAATGATGCAGGCGTGATCGTCTCGAGCTTCTTTCCGATGCCATGGATCGCTGAGCGCGTGTCAGGGCGACGCGGGTTGCGGCACGTCTCGCTGTGTTTCGAACCATTTCCGTTCTTCCACGACCGTGAAGTCATCGGGATGTACCCACTCTGGAAGCGCACCCTGCTCAAGGGTCTTCGGTTGGCTTACGGGCATCTGGACCGTGCCGGAGTGACCGGTGCCGATGCGCTGGTGACACTCAACGAGTCGACTCGGCGCGAGATATCAAGGGCTTACGGCCGCTCAGACGCGACCCCCGCCTATGCAGGAGTGGACACGGATCTCTTTCGTCCGTACTCGGACGACGAGATCGCTCATTTGGTACAGCGTTTCGGAGCGGGCCCGTGGGTCATCCACTCGACCGACTTCTCGCCGATCAAACGCACAGATCTCGCTCTGCGCGCCTTCGCCGAGTGCGTGCAGCTCGACGAATCGGCCCGGCTCCTCATCACGAGCACACGTCAGGATCCGACTGCCGAGCAGCAGATGCGACGACTGACGGTGCAGCTCGGCATAGAGGAGCAGGTCGTCATGGCAGGGTTCTTGCCGTTCGAGGATCTTCCGCGGGTGTACTCGATGGGCACTGTTCTGCTCCAGACCGGCACCTCGGCCGGTTCCGGTGCGACCACCATGGCGCTCCCGGTCAAGGAGGCCCTGGCCTGTGGCACCGCCGTGGTCCGCAGCCGTGCAACCGAAGAGGACGTCGAGGACGGCGTGAGCGGCTACCTGGTCGACCCAACCAATAGCGTCGAAACCGGCGCGCGACTGGCCGAGCTGATCGCCGACCCTGGGCGGGCCACGGCCATGGGTCTTGCTGGCCGGGATCGGATCATGCGCGCCTACACCTGGCCGTCTGTAGTGAACGTCGTGCTCGCGGCGGTCGACGCATGACGCGACACGCCCTGGTGACGGGGGTCAGCGGCTTCACGGGTCGCCACCTCGCACGCCGCTTACTGGCGGATGGGTGGTCCGTCACCGGCACAGTGCGGTCGCGCTCTGCGGAAATGGACGGCGTCGAAGAACGGCAGATCGACGTGGACGACTGGCGCGGACTGCGGGCTCTGGTCGCGGAGGTGCGCCCTGACGTCGTCTACCACCTTGCCGCGGTCGTGGACACGGTGACGACGCCTGACCTCGCACGCCTCTATCGCACCAACACCATAGGCACCGCGGCCGTGCTCGACGCGGTTTCCCGGTCCGGGACTGCATCCCGTGTTCTCGTGGCGAGCTCCGCGTTCGCCTACGGTCGCGTCACTCACGGTGCGGACAAGATCCACGAGGACACCCCCTTGGCTCCGATCACGGCATACGGTGCTTCTAAGGCCGCGGCGGAGGCCATCTCACAGCAGTGGTGGCGGCAGACGGGTGTCGACCTCGTCGTCGCTCGGGGTTTCCAGCACACAGGGCCCGGACACGTCGGTGCGTATGCCCTTGCTGACTGGGCACGTCAGCTTGCGGCCGGCGCCACCACACTCGAGGTCGGCAACCTCGACGTGGTGCGTGACTACCTCGATGTCCGAGACGTGGCTGCGGCCTACCTTGAACTGGTTGAGGCGGGCAGACCGGGCGAGGTGTACAACGTCGGGAGTGGTATCGGCAGGAGCATGCGGCAGATGCTCGATGGCCTGGTGGAGGCGTTCGAGCGTGATGTCGCGATCCGAAGTGACGTCGGTCGGTTTCGTCCCAGTGACCAGCCGGTGTTCGTGGCCGACGTGGCGAAGCTGCGACGCGACACGCGATGGGTGCCGGAATACCCGATCGAGAAGACGCTTGCCGACCTTGCGCGTTCAGCACTGGACGGCGCAACCGCTCGGGGGAGTGACTGATTTGCACCATTGGCAGCCCTTCATCCTCGGTAGCATGACCGGGCGTCCGCGAGCCTGCGGACAGGGCCTCAGCTGCGCCATCCGGACGAAGGAAGACTTGTGACGAAACGTGCCCTGATCACCGGCATCACCGGGCAGGACGGCTCGTACCTCGCGGAGTTCCTGCTGGCCAAGGGCTACGAGGTCCACGGCCTGATCAGGCGGGCATCCACCTTCAACACGACCCGCATCGACCATCTCTACGTCGATCCGCACGAGTCCGAGGCCAAGCTATTCCTCCACTACGGGGACATCACAGATGGGTCTCGACTGGTCACGCTCCTCGCTCAAGTGCGACCGGACGAGGTCTACCACCTCGCAGCCCAGTCGCACGTGAGGGTCAGCTTCGACGAGCCGGAGTACACCGGCGACACCACCGGGCTGGGCACGATCCGCTTGCTCGAGGCGATCCGCATGATTGGTCTGCAGTGTCGCTTCTACCAGGCATCGAGCTCCGAGATGTTCGGGGCGGCAGCGCCGCCGCAGAACGAAGAGACGCCGTTCTACCCGCGTAGCCCCTACGGTGCCGCCAAGGTCTACAGCTACTGGGTCGCTCGTAACTACCGAGAGGCCTACGGCCTCTTTGCGGTGAACGGCATCCTCTTCAACCACGAGAGCCCGCGTCGGGGCGAGACCTTCGTGACCCGAAAGATCACTCGGTCGGTCGCTCGCATCAAGGCAGGCCTCGAGACCGAGCTCTACCTTGGTAACCTCGACGCCGTCCGCGACTGGGGTTACGCGCCGGAGTTCGTCGAGGCGATGTGGTTGATGCTCCAGCAGGACGATCCGCGCGACTACGTCGTCGCCACAGGCAGCGCCTACTCGGTGCGCGACTTCGTCCAGTTCGCCTTCGATCACGCGAGCCTCGACTGGGAGAAGCACGTTCGATTCGACGAGCGCTACCTCAGGCCGACGGAGGTGGATGCGCTCATCGGCGACTCGTCCGTCGCCAAGTCTGCCTTGGGTTGGCAGGCCGAGGTCCATACGCCGGATCTTGCTCGGATCATGGTCGATGCCGACCTCAAGGCACTTGAGACCGAAGGCTCCCCATGGGTGCATCGGGCTTGGGCTCATGACTGATCGCGGCGCCGTGCTCGCGGTGGTTCCGACCCTCGGTGAGCGCATCGACACCCTCGGACCGGCTCTCGCGAGTATCCGCAAACAAGAGGGAGTCGACGTACGCCTGGTCGTCGTCGTGCCCCCTGGGGCTCAGGATGCACGTCGCATCGCAGAGGAGCATGGCGCTGTCGTCGTTGACGATCCGAAGCGAGGCTTGTCAGCCGCGGTCAACGTCGGCATCGCCCAGGCGGACGGCGAGGCGTACTTCTCGTGGATCGGTGACGACGACGAGCTGCACCCTTACGGCCTGCGAACTCTGGTGGATCTCCTCGAGTCCGACCACGGAGCAGTTGTGGCGTTCGGTGCCTGCGACTACATGGACGACCGTGGAGAGATCTTTGCCGTGAGCAGCGCCGGCAAGTGGGCGCGGCGCGTGCTCGCGTGGGGCCCGGACCTCATCCCGCAGCCGGCATCCCTCACCAGGCTGTCTGCCATGAACGTCGTCGGGCCATACGACGAGAGCCTGAGGTTCGTCATGGACCTCGACATGTTCCTCCGACTGCGCGGACAGGGCCGCTACGTCACGACGCGAAGCCGGATCGCGAAGTATCGATGGCATCCGGACGCACTCACTGTCGCGAACCGTGATCTGTCCATCACGGAGGGCGACAGCGTCCGACGGCGGCACCTGCCGTCCGCAGTCAGGCCGTTGGCAGTGCTGTGGGAGCGGCCTGTTCGAGTTGCCATCAACGTCGTGTCCGACCAGCTTTCACGCCGCGCCCGCAAGAGGCGGCGCACGTGACTTCGGCTCTGATCTCTCTCGACAGGAGCGCCCCCTTCTACGTTGCAGGACATCGCGGCCTCGCTGGCGGTGCGGTCTGGCGTCACCTCGACGGCGCGGGCTTCACGAACCTCGTCGGGCGTCCCTCGTCGGACCTGGACCTTCGCGAACGCGACGACGTGTTCGCCTTCTTCGACAAGGAGCGGCCCCGCTATGTGGTCATGGCGGCCGCGCGCGTCGGTGGCATCCTGGCCAACAGCACCCGGCCGGTCGAATTCCTCTCCGACAACGTCCGCATCCAGGTCAACGTGCTCGATGCCGCTCACGCATACGACGTGGATCGCCTTCTCCTGCTTGGCTCCTCGTGCATCTATCCGAAGTTTGCCGAGCAGCCGATCAAGGAGTCCTCGCTCCTGACTGGGCTTCTCGAACCGACCAACGATGCCTACGCCATCGCGAAGATCGCCGGTGTCATGCACGTCCAGGCGATGCGACGCCAGTACGCCAGACGCTGGATCAGTGCCATGCCCACGAACCTCTACGGTCCGGGCGACAACTTCGACGTCGACTCGTCCCATGTGCTCGCTGCCCTGATCCGTCGCTTCGACGATGCCGTCCGCACAGGTGCCTCGACCGTGACCAACTGGGGTACGGGGGCCCCTCGTCGTGAGTTCCTCCATGTGGATGACCTCGCTTCGGCCGTGCTGCACGTCCTCGAGAACTATGACGACCCAGCCCCGATCAACATCGGCACCGGGAAGGACCTCACGATCCGCGAGCTGTCCGACCTGGTCGCACAGGTTGCCGGGTATACAGGCGCAGTCGAATGGGATGCCTCCAAGCCGGACGGCACCCCTCGCAAGCTGCTCGACGTGTCTCGACTGCAGGCGCTGGGGTGGCGACCTGGCGTCGAGCTGCGCGCCGGCGTGGAGCGGGCCTACGACTGGTATGCCGCTCACCGGGACTCCGCGCGCCGCTGATCATCTCGACCATTCGACCGGCATGGTGGGCCAGTCGAATCGCCTCAGTCGCTCTTCAACGTCTTCGCCTCGGTCTGATTCGACACACCCCGAGTCTCGGTGTCGAGGCGCAGCAGAGCGGCCTCCTCGGCGACGCGGAGCAACCGCTTCTCGAGGCGCCCCATCTCTGCGGTGAGCTGGATGAGGATGAGCAGCAGGCCGAGGAAGCCGATGAAGAAGAGCAGGTTGAGGGGCACGGCGACCCCGGTCACCTGGGCCGCCCAGTCGAGAGCACCGGGGGCTAGCGCCATCAGCGCCGTGATGACGCCGACGATCGTCCAGGTCACCGCGAAACGTCCTCGGATGTAGCGACGCCTGACCATCTCGAAGATGGTGAGGACGACCAGTGATGCCCCCGCGAGCGCGAGACCGAATCCGCCTGTCACTGCAGCACGCCGCCCGTGACCGGCTTGGCGCGAACCATGCCGAGGAAGACGGTCGCCACCGCGCGGCCGGCGTAGCCGATCGAGGAGACCGTTCCCTGGCTCGGTCGACCGCCGGCGCGCTGACGCATGACGACGCCGACCTCTCCGACCCGAAGGCCGGACCGACGTGCGAGGACGAGGGACTCGACTGTGTCGCCGAGGTACTCGCATGGGTAGTGGTGGGCGAACAGCTCGACAGCGGCCCTGGAGAAGGCACGGAAGCCCGACGTCGAGTCGGTGAGCGTGTTGCCGACGACGAGGCTCATGAGCCCGGCGACGAGGCGCATCGAGGTGCCCCGCATCCGGTGGACGTCGTAGCCGGCACCTGAACTGAAGCGGCTGCCGATGACGATGTCGACCTGAGACGTGGCATCAATGAGTTCTTGTGCCTGGGATGCGACGTGCTGACCGTCCGCGTCGATCTGGACGACGACGTCGTAGGCGTTCGCGGAGGCGTACCGGAAGCCGGTGCGCATGGCGCCCCCGACGCCCATGTTGAAGGGGTGGCGCGCTACCTTCACGGGGAAGCGTCGAGCGATGGCGGCCGTGGCATCCACCGAGCCGTCGTCAACGACGAGGACGTCCGCTGCCGGGAGGGCGTCGAGGACCTCGGTCAGCACCGCCGCGATGCATTCGGCCTCGTTGAAGGCGGGCATGACGACGAGGACTCGCGGCTCAGCCGTCGGCCCGCCGCCTCCCTGTGTCTGTTGTGTCATCCCTACCCCGTTGGTCGTGTGCGCCGCCCCCGGCGGATCCGTCCGCGCTCATGGTGCACCGGCCCTCTACTCCGTGTCCGGCAAACGGACATATCCGTGACACGCAATGGGTCAGGGATGTGCAAAGACCTGCCGATGTGACCCGTATCGCCTAGGCTCACGGCGTCTCCGGCTGGCACCGAGCCATGGCCATCGCGAGGCTCGAGTACGCGCTCGTCGGAGGGGACCACATGCGCGATGAACGACAGTCGCAGCTGACGCGACCCGAGGATCCGACCCGTGCGGAGGCCTCTGCACCGGCGCGACGCCTCGTCGATGGGGTGCGCGCCTGGCTCGGGCGGTGGTGGGTGCCGCTGGCCATCTTCGCGACATCTCGGATCGTTGACGCCGTGTTCCTGGCCATGGCGGCCGAGGACCAGGTAGCGCTTACCCGGACCCGCCTCGACTACTACGTGTACGAGCCGACCCCGTCCGACCCCGGCTACTCGGGCATCGTCTCCAACTGGGACGCCCAGTGGTACCGGCGGATCGCGACGGACGGCTATGAGCTGCCCGCCCCCGGCGGGAGCGCAGCTGACACACGTAATACCCTGTGGACGTGGGCGTTCCCGCCCGCCTACCCCATGATCGTGCGGCTCGTGATGATCGTGACGTCGCTGTCGTTCCCCGTGGCGGCGACGATCGTGAGCTGTCTGGCGGGCGCGAGTGCCATGGTGCTCATGTACCGCCTCGTGATCCGCACCGGCGGACCCTTCCTCGCCGGCGTCACGGTCCTCTTCTCATCGTTCTTCATCAGCGCCCCACTGCTGCAGATCGGATACAGCGAGGCGCTCGCGCTGCTCTTCCTCATGGCCGCCCTGAACTTCATGGTGGATCGCCACTATCTGTGGGCCACGGCTGCTGTGCTCGCGCTGTCGATGACTCGCCTCGTCACCCTGCCCTTCCTTCTCGTGGTGGTCGTTCACGGCTACCTGCGATACCGGTCGGAGGGTGGCTTCTGGCGTGCCAAGCCAACGGAGGCTGCGTCGCTGGCGCTGGTCGGAGTGATGAGCGTCTTCGGTCTCTTCTCGTGGATGCTCGTCGCCTCAGCCTTCATCGGCATGGAGGCCGGGACGGCCAGGAGTGTCGGCTACAGAAGCTTCTACTTGGGCTGGTTCGAGGAGGCTTACAGACTCTTTGGCCCGCTCGGACCTGTCCTGATTGCGATCTTCCTTGTGCTTCTCGCCCTCATCATGATGGGCCGCACGGCGAGAGCATGGTCTCCAGAGCTCCGAACGTGGTCAGTCGCATATCCGGCGTTTCTCATGGCGACCACACCGATCCTTCCGGCTGTCCTGCGCTACCTGTTGTTGACGCCTACCCTGCCAGTGCTCTTGGCCGGGACGCCACGTCAGCCGACGAGGCGCGCTCTTGCCTGGGTCGCGGTCGTTCTGGTGGTCCTGCTGCTGTGCCAGCGTTGGTATGCCGCGAACATCATCGTCGTGTGGACGACCGAGCTGCGGCCCGCGCCCTGACTAGCGTGTGAGCAAGTGGTAAGCCCCGACGACGGTCGCGGACCTGAAGCCGGCCGAGCGCGCCACCTCCTCCTGGGGCGACCCCGGCAAGGCGACGACGACATCGGAAGCGGCGAGCCCGCGTGCCGCTCCCTGGGAGTCGCCGGCCATGAAGGCGAGGTATGCCGTCTGGTCGGCATGCGCGAAGGCGTCCAGCGGGTTGCTTGCCCACACCCGGGCGCCGGCCACCGCCAGGGACTCCGCCAGTGGTTCCGGGGCCAGCACGGTACGGCCGGCGGACATCTCGGTGATCCTCGCCGCTTCCATGTCCGCGGCACGGAATGACGGAGCGCGTGCCGCCAGGAGGGCGGCTGCGCCCAGGAGTCCGACTACGGGAAGGACCATCAGGGTCCATCGCGACCGAGCCGGCGGCGGCTGCGGGTCCTTGAAGGGCGTTCTCACCCGGGTGGCGGCCGGCACCGCGAGGAAGAGCAAGAGCCAGATGCCGTGTCGCGCGGACGACAGCGTTGCGACGACGAGGCCCAGTGCGGCGGCGTACTCCCACCAGGGGAGCCGGCGACCCAGGGCGAGCACCGCGAGGGCTGTGGCGGAGATGAGAAGCAGCACGTCGAACGGGTTGGCCAGGCTCAGACGACTCCACATCCCGGAGTCGTCGCTCGTGGCGGCGCCACCGAGGACGCCGAGGTAGTAGCGGGGAGCGTCGAGCAGTCCCGGATTGAGGCAGATTGCCGCCAAGGACGCGACTCCTACGCCGACCGCCGTCCTGGGTGACATGCGGAGTCGGGACACGGTCAGGTAGCAACCGAGCACTGCGACCCCGGCCAGCACGGCGCCGTGCAGGTTTCCCCAGAAGGCGACTAGGGGCACCGCCCACCAGATGGCGTTCGTCGGACGGTCGTGCTGACGACGGATGAGGACCAAGAGGAGGGCGTAAGGGACGAGAGAGAGCAACTGCGCACGGGCAATGAACAGGGCGGTGACGGCTCCGAGCGACACCGCGACGATCACGGCTGCCGTCGCCACTGGCGTGGCTCGTCGCCATGTCGCGTCGGCCGCCAGGATGGCGAGAGTGACTGTCACCGCCACGATCTGCGCCACGACGGGGCCAAGGCTGCCGGCTGCGTGGATCACGGAGAACGTCATCTGGCCGAGGACCGTCGTATTGACCCAGTTGGTGGAAGGCGCCGCCGCAAAAGGGATTCCAGTCGGGATCGATCCACGTCGTCGAATGTGATCACCCATGGCGGACAGCCATAGAGCGTCTGATCCGACGACAGTGATGGCGCTGGCGAGCACGGCCACGACGGTCAGCACGCCGGCCACGACCGCGGATCCCGGCGGCCAAGCCTTGCGGCTTCCCGCTTCGATGCCCGCTGCTGCCACGACTCGCCCCTGCTCTCTTGATGTGCTCTGACCTGACCCCGACCGAGATGGATCCCTCGTTGCAACGCTCTCACTGAGGGCGGTCCGAAACGCGCACTTTGGGAAGGTGTTGTGAAGTTCAAGCATTTTCAGGACACGGTGTGTCGCGGCACCTAATCTTCCCTCAGCGGGGGGCACATTCGGGTGGCCCTGCATCACTGGGAGGAACCCTTCACCATGACCAAGATTGCTGCCAAGGTCCAGACCAAGGTCCAGACCATGCTCGACCGCGAGCGTGGCGCGACCGCCGTGGAGTACGGCCTGATGGTTGCCCTGATCGCTGTCGTGATCATCGCTGCCGTCACCCTGCTCGGCAACAAGCTCTCGACGACGTTCAACAACGTCGCCGCGCAGGTCTGAGCACGCACCACGGGTGCGAGGCCGGGGGTACGGCTTCGCACCCGTGACTCGCTCGTGGAGGGGTCCTACGAGCTCCAACTCACACAGTTCGGGCGTAGTGCCTCATCACCAGGGAGAAGTTGACATGACCAAGCTCGTTGCCAAGATCCAGAGTCGCCTCGCATCCGAGCGCGGCGCTACCGCCGTCGAGTACGGCCTGATGGTTGCCTTGATCGCGGTCGTGATCATCGCTGCCGTCACCCTGCTCGGCAACAACCTGTCCACGACGTTCAACAACGTCGCGTCCCAGGTCTGATACTTCGTAGGACGTCCACGCCGGGGGGCGCTGGGCGACACTGCACAACTTTTGGGGAGGGCGATCCGGCATGGCCAGAACTGATCGCGGCGCATCCGCCGTGGAGTTCGCGATCGTCCTTCCTGTGCTGTTCCTCGTCATCGCAGGGATCGTCGACTTCGGTCGGTACTTCTTCACCCAGATTCAGGTCACGAACGCATCGCGTGAAGGTGTACGTGCTGCCGTCGTGCTTATGAACCCGTCCGCAGCTGACATGACGGCGATCACGCAGCGCGCCCTGGCCGGGGCTGCCGGGGTGCCCGGGGCGGCGGTGCCGGGCGTCGTCACTTGTGCCTCGGGTGCCACTACGAATGCCTCGGTCACCGTAACCGCGCCATTCAACTGGATCGTCATGGGCCCGGCGATCCGGCTTGTCGGAGGCAACTGGTCTCTTTCAGGCCCGGTCTCGGCGACAGGAGTCATGCGATGCGGTGGGTAGGGCCAAATGCCAGTCACGGACGCAACGTTCGTGAGCACGGTGCCGTAGCGGTCATCGTCAGTGTGCTCGTGGCGGCCGGCGTGGTCATGGGATCGTTGGCGATCAGTGTAGATATCGGCCAGATCATGTCAGAGCGTCGGCAATTGCAGAATGGTGCAGACGCAGCTGCGATGGCCTTGGCGGCCATGTGCGCTGAAAGCGGCAACGCCAGCTGTGCGGCAGACTCAGCCAGTTCTTACAACCCTGCGGCGACCGCGGTGAAACCGTTGGCGAACTTCAATGCGAAGGATGGCCTGAGCTCGATCGCAAGCATCTGCGCCGCGAACGTTGCAGGCTTCACCGACACCTGCGCGCCGGCCGCTGCGGATGCCGGGAACCTCGGAAAGTGCAATCCTCTCCCGACCGGCTTCAACGCTGCGATCAAGTATGTCGAGGTTAGGACGCGCACTCAGACAAGTTCGGGCAGCACTGTTTTGACCCCGTTCGCTCAAGCTCTCGTTGGCGGAGGTTCGTCCGGCACCACTGTCTCATCTTGCGCACGCGCGGCTTGGGGCCCTCCTTCCAGCACCGGAAACACACTCCCCCTTGTCGTGGGCAACTGCGAGTGGCTCAAGATGACGGCGAACGGCACCAAGTACGCGCCCGGCCCGCCGTACTCGCCAGCCCCGGGCACCTCAACGACATTGTTGCCTACCGTAATCAAGACAGGCGGATACGTTGTTGGGATCCAAGCTCACGCTGACGCCAACAACGTGGATCCCGCCTGCCGCAAGGCCAACGGTGAGTACTATCCAGGCGGTTTCGGCTGGCTTTCGGAGACGGACTGCGTCGCGTCCATCGCCGCAGACGCAACAGTCAACGGCGAGACCGGTGCAGCGGTACCAAACGGCTGCAAGACCGCGAGCAACCTCAACCAATGGGTGGGGCGCGAGGTCTTCATTCCCATCGCCATTTCCGATACTGGATCCGGGACGAGCGGCGTCTACCAGCTGGACGGCGTCGCGTCGTTCTTCCTAGCTGGCTACTCGAGCCTGCCGTCCGGCGGTACCTACGCCGTTTACAAAGACGAGTTGAACGTGTGCTCGTCCAAGTGCATCTGGGGCTGGTTCACATCTGGCCTCTTACCCGTCGGATCGTCCGTGGGGACGGGGACATCGAAGGGCTCCAACATCGTCGTCCCTGTTGGATGACACGAAACGCTTCACCTGAAACTTCTCTGGGGGGATCTCCGTATGAACCGTCGCATTCTCGCTATCGTCGTGGCGTTGGCTCTGGCCATCGGCGGTGGGGCGCTCGTCATCATGTACGCCCGGAACGCCGACGCCCGTGCGATCGCCGGGGAGTCCCCGTCTCCGGTGTGGGTAGCGCAGGGTCCGATCCGCTCCGGAACGAGCCTCAAGGACGCGCAGCGCACTGGGCTCATCGCCCAGACCGCTGTGGCCGCGAAGGCCTTGCCGGTGGGCGCGCTCCAGGAGATCAACGCCGACAACAACGCGCTGCTTGCCCTGACCGACATCGCGCCGGGAGAGTACCTGCTCGCCGCTCGGTTCGGTACGACACTGCCGGGCGTCAAGGCGATCGATATTCCAAGCGGAATGCTCGCCATCTCCTTCACACTCTCGGAACCGGCGCGCGTCGGCAAGTTCGTCACCCCCGGGTCGCACATCGCGCTTTACCAGACGTACACGATCAAGGACCTGACAGACACTCCTCAGGCGAAGGTCATCAATGCCGAAGGGGTGAAGGGCACCAGTCTGCTGGTCCCGGATGTGCTTGTCATCGCCATGGGCGACGCTCCCCTCTCCGGTCAGGCGGCTCAACCACCGGTCGAGGGCCAGCCGGTGACAGCCGCCGGCGCCAGCGGCGGCTACCTCATCACTCTTGCGGTGAAGCCCGCCGACGCCCCCCTCCTCATCCACGCCATCAAGAACCGTGACCTCTATGCAGCCCTGCGCGGCTCTGACGTCAAGCTCGACCCCTCCGCCGAGGTCACGGACCTTCAGCTACGAGACGCGGTGACCACGCCATGACAATCCTGTGGGACTACGACCCAGCTGCCGTCGACACGTACCGCTTCGCGCTCGGCGGTGACGCTGTCCACCTCAACTCGGCACCCCGCGTGAGCCGGGCCCTCGAGGAAGACCGCAACCAGTCGCTCGTGGTCATCGGGCCCGACATCGACCTTGACTCCGCCTGCGACCTAGCCGAGCGTGAGCGCGTAGATCGTCCCGAGCTTGGCGTCATCCTGCTCCGCCACCGCCTCGACGTCACCGCCCTCGCGCAGGCCCTGCGCAGCGGTGTTCGCGAAGTCGTCCAGGCCGACGACCAGACTGCCCTTGCGGATGCGGTCCGTCGCTCGCTGGCGCTCACACAGCAGCTGAGCGGTCATGGCACCCAGGTAGGGGGCCGCGACGGCAAGATCGTCACCGTCTTCAGCGCCAAGGGCGGCGTGGGCAAGACGACGATGTCGACCAACCTCGCCGTCTACCTCGCCTCGACCGGGGCGAAGACACTGCTCGTCGACCTCGACCTGATGTTCGGCGACGTCGCGATCAGCCTGCAGCTCCAGCCGCACGGATCGGTGCGTGATGTCGTTGCCATGAGTGGTCACCTCGATGACCAAGGCGTTCAGTCCGTCGTCACACGTCACGAGGAGAGTGGGCTCGACGTCATCGCCGCGCCGGCCGACCCGGCAGACGCCGATCGAGTGCCGTCCCACGTCGTCATCGAGCTGCTTCGGGTGGCTCGAGGCCAGTACGACTACGTGCTGGTCGACACCCCGCCGTCCTTCACGGAGCACGTCCTCGCGGCCTTCGATGTCAGTGACCTCACGATCCTGATCGCAACGCTGGACATCCCGGCGGTGAAGAACCTCCGCATCGCGATCAACACGTTGGACACCTTGGGCGCCTCCAAGGAGTCGCGGACCATCGTGCTCAATCGAGCGGACGCCAAGGTCGGGCTCAAGCCCGACGATGTCGAAGCGGCGCTCAAAGCGCCGATCTCGGCCAACGTGCCCAACAGTCTGACGGTGCCTGCCTCGGTCAACCGTGGTGTCGCTCTGGTCCTCGACGATCCACGGAACCCCGTGTCACTGGCCATCCGCGACCTCGCGGACAACGAGATCCGACGGCGCTTCGGCGAGGAACTTCAGAACGGCGCCAAGCGCAGCTTCAGCTTGTTCGGAGGTAAGAAGTGAGCAACCTCGCCGACCGTCTCGAGCGCGCCCGTCAGTCGAGCCAGATCAACGAACCGGCCACCACCAATGGCGGGCAGGTTCGTATCGTCAACGGTGCCGTGCCCGTTCGTCGCCGCGGCGTCGACCCGTTCGCCGGCGTCAAGGAGCGTGTGCACCAGGCGCTCGTCGCGTCGCTTGGCCCCCGCCTGTACGACCCGAACCTCAGCGAAGGCGAACTCGCCGCGCAGGTGCGCACGACGCTGCAGGAGGTCATCGACTCCGAGCAGACGCCGCTGTCGCACTCCGACCGCACTCGCATCGCGCAGGATGTCTCCGACGACATCCTCGGACACGGTCCCTTGGAGCCTTACCTGCGTGACGCAGAGGTCTCGGAGATCATGGTCAACGGTGCCGAGGACATCTACATCGAACGCGCCGGCAAGATCTACCCCGTCGACGCAAGGTTCTCCGACGAGACGCACCTACGACGCACGATCGACAAGATCGTGGGACGGGTCGGTCGTCGTGTGGACGAGTCGAGCCCGATGGTGGATGCGCGACTGCCCGACGGCTCCCGTGTCAACGCCGTCGTGCCGCCCATCGCGCTCGACGGCTCGATGCTGACGATCCGAAAGTTCTCCGCCGATCCCTTCACCGCCACGGACCTCATCTCGTTCGGCACGTTCACGCCCAACGTTCGCGATTTCCTGGACGCCTGCGTCAAGGGCCGCCGCAACATCATCATCAGCGGCGGTACCGGCTCGGGCAAGACGACGACCCTCAACGTCATCAGCTCCTTCCTGCCGCACGACGAACGCATCGTCACCATCGAGGACGCCGCCGAGCTCCAGCTCCAGCAGCAGCACGTCCTTCGTCTCGAGGCCCGTCCGGCCAACATCGAAGGCCGCGGACTTGTCTCCATCCGTGAGCTCGTCAAGAACACGCTGCGTATGCGTCCTGACCGCATCATCGTGGGTGAGATCCGTGACGGCGCAGCGCTCGACATGCTTCAAGCCATGAACACCGGCCACGACGGCTCGATCACCACAGTCCACGCCAACACCCCCCGAGACAGCCTCGCGCGCCTCGAGACCATGGTCCTCATGGCAGGAGTCGACCTGCCCGTCCGTGCCATCCGCGAACAGGTGGCCGGGGCCGTCGACCTGATCGTGCAGCAGTCGCGCCTCAAGGACGGGTCGCGCCGCATCGTTGCAATCTCCGAGGTGGTCGGCATGGAGTCCGACGTCATCACGCTTCAGGACATCTTCACCTTCAACTACGGCGCGGGGCGCGACGAGAACGGACGGTTCCTCGGCACCCTCATGCCCACTGGCATCCGTCCGAAGTTCACGTCCGACCTCGCCGACGTTGGTGTCGAGCTTCCCGTCAACCTCTTCTCGAGGTCGATGCAGTGAGCGTCACGCGCCGACTCGCCACCGGTCTGGCCGCCTCGTTGGTCAGCCTGGCTCTTGTGCCCGTCAACGCTGCACTGGCAGCCGACGTGTCGGTCGGTCTGAGCAACGTCAGGGCGACCTCGGCTGGGTCGACATCAACCCTTACGGGCGTCATCACCTTGCGCAGCAAGGTGGACCTTCAGGTGGACCCGGCGTCCCTCAAGGTGAAGATTGACGACGAGGATTTCTCGACCACGGTCAAGCAGGCCGCCAAGCTGGACCGCCGCGCCATGCTCGTGATCGACACGAGCGGCTCGATGGGTGCGCAGGGCATGGCGACGGTGCGCAAGGCCTCTTCCACCTACCTCAAGACGGTGCCGGCTGACGTCAAGGTCGGCGTCGCCTCCTTCGCCAACACGGCTGGCGTCGACCTTGCGCCTACGCTCGACCGAGCCGCCGCTCAGCGTGTCATCAACGGTCTCGACTCACGTGGTGACACAAGTCTCTATGCAGGTATGCAAAGTGCCGCAGCCGTTCTCGCCGGCACGGGAGACCGCAGCATAGTGCTCCTGAGCGACGGTGCCGACACCATGGCAACGGACAAGGCCAAGGCGCTCAGGGACGCGGTCACCAAGATCAAGGCGGGTGGGATCCGTGTTGATGTGGTGCGGTTCAAGACGAACGATCCGGACGCGACTGGTGCGTTGCGCTCGTTTGCGGAGGCCAACGGCGGCACCGTCGTGTCAGCGGACAACACAGCCGGCGTCTCTGCGGCTTTCAAGGCCTCTGCCCAGGCACTCAACCGGCAGGTGCAGTTCTCGACGGCCATCCCCAAGACGCTCTCCGGTGCGCACAGCTACACGGTGACCGGCATGGCTGGCACCACTGGCTTCCAGTTCAGTCGTCAGGTCACGTTTGGCGCGCAGGCAACCGCCCCAGCCCCGACCGGGAGTGCACCGGCCGGTCCGGCAACGGCGGCGCCGCCTCAGGTTGCTGGCGTGCGCCTCGGCACTTTGGCCGTGACCGACAGGACGCCCTACATCGCTGCTGGACTGTTGGCCCTCGCGCTCTTCGTCGTTCTGTCGACGTCTCTCATGCCGACACTCCAGACCAAGCGCGAGCGTCGCATGGCCTCGATAGACAACTATGTGGTGGGTGACTCGGTCGCAATGTCTCGTCAGGAGATGAAGGCGGCGCAGAGCACTATCATGGCGCAACTGCTCGACATGGGCGACCGCGTCATGAAGGACCGAAAGTCCACGAGCAAGACGATGGCGCTGATCGAACGGGCAGACCTGCCTTTCCGAGCGGGGGAATGGCTCGTCCTACGCGTCGTCGCCGTGATCGTCGGGGCAGCCGTCGGCTTGGTCTTGGCCGGACAGGCCAAGTTCGTCGGACTGATCGTTGGTGCCGTCTTCGGCCTCGTCTTAATGCCCGCCGGACTTCGCTTCGCTGCATCTCGACGCGCGAGCAAGTTCGAGGCGCAATTGCCCCAGATCCTGCTGCTGGTTTCAACGAGCCTTCGGAGCGGATTCGGCCTTCCCCAAGCGCTCGAGGCTGTGGCGCGCGATGCGGCGGAGCCGGCCGGTAAAGAGTTCAGTCGGGCTTTGGCCGAGACCCGGATCGGGACGGACATCAGCGATGCCCTCGAGCGCGTCGGACATCGGATGGAGAGCACCTCGATGCACTGGACGGTGATGGCCATCCGGATCCAGCGCGAGGTGGGTGGCAACCTGGCGGAGACGCTCCGCACCACAGCCGGAACTCTTCGCGAACGCGAGGCGCTCCATCGCCAGGTGAAGACGCTGTCAGCCGAGGGCCGCCTCTCCGCCTACATCCTCATCGCCCTACCGATCTTCCTGTTCTTCTACATGCTTCGCGTGAACTACGAGTACGTCGCTCTGCTCTGGACGACGACACCCGGCCTCTTCATGAGCATCAGTGGGCTCGTCGCTCTCGGTATCGGCATCGTCTGGATGCGCCAAGTCGTCAACATCGAGGTGTGACGTGAACGTGAACCCTGTCTATGTCGCTGCGGGACTGATTGCCGTGGGGCTCATGGTGGCTGTCCTCAGTGTCGGCTTCAGCGGTGGTGAGCCGAGGGGTGTCGCCAAGTCCTTGATGCTCATCGAGAACACGGTCGACCGTAGGAGCGTCGTCACGACCGAACTGGCCGCCAAGGATCGACTTGTGGCTCCCATCCTCGAGCGGACCAAGGGCTTGGCTCGTGCACTCTCGCCAGCAGGCGCCGACGATCGCTACACGATGATGCTCGACCAAGCTGGAAACCCTGCGGGGTGGACTGTGGAGCGAATTCTCGGGGTCAAGGGTGCAGGTCTGCTGCTCGGAACAATCTTGGGCGCGTTCTACGGACAGTTCCAGCTCCCCAATGCACTTCTTTACGCCCTGATTGGTGGCGTTGCTCTCTTCTTCCTTCCCGACCTGCTCATCAAGAACGTGGCGTTGCGCCGCCAAGAGCAGACGAGCAAGAGTCTTGCTGACGCCCTGGACATGCTGAGCGTGTGCGTGGAAGCAGGTCAAGGCTTCGACGCCGCTCTGCTCCAGGTCGCCAGGAACGTCGAGGGCCCCATCTCCGGCGAGTTCGCTCGCGTCCTGTCAGAGATCCAGATCGGCAAGTCGCGTGGTGAGGCGTTCAGCTCGATGGGTGACCGAGTGACGCTTCCGGAAGTGAAGAACTTCATCACTGCGCTCGTGCAGGCTGACCGCCTCGGTCTGCCCATCGCCGGCGTCCTCAGGGAGCAGACGGTCAACATGCGCCTCGTCCGTCGTCAGAAGGCGGAGGAGAAGGCGCAGAAGGTCACGATCAAGATCCTCTTCCCTCTGATGTTCTGCATTCTTCCGGCGCTGTTCATCGTCATCATCGGTCCTGGTGGCATTCGCATGATGGACGCCCTGTAAGCGCATGATCTGAACATGGCTGTCGCCAGTCGCACGAAGGTGTATGCCATCGTCCCGAGCCCGCGTTCGCCGGCGGACGTCATAGGTTGGCTACTCCCCGGGCTCGTCCTGCTTCTCTTCTGTCTCAAACCGCTTGGACCTCTCAAGGACCCTGACGCGTTTTGGCACATCGCGGCCGGCAAGCACCTCATGCAGACGGGGGAGTTCGTGCTCGATGACCCCTTTGGGGCTGCGACTGAGAAGGTCTGGATCCTCAACCAGTGGCTGCCCGAGGTGCTCATGCACTGGGCGCACACGGCATACGGCCTTCCCGGAGTGGCGTGGCTGCTCAGCCTTGCGTCATTGCTCGTGGGGGTCGCCGTGTATGCGGCCTGCCGACGTCGGTCGTCGGCCCTCGTCAGCGCCTTGGTGCTAGCCGTCACCTTCGTCGCCCTGAGCGGAAGCCTCTCTCCCAGGCCCCAGCTCGTGACCTTCGCGCTTGCCGCCATCGCGAGCAGCGCCTGGCTTCTGACTCGCGAGGACGGGCGTGCCCGTTGGTGGCTCGTGCCGCTGACGTGGCTCTGGGCCTGTAGCCATGGCATGTGGTTCATGGGTCCTGTCATCGGCGGACTCGTCGTGGTCGGCATGCTCCTCGAGCGACGCGTCTCCGCGCGGCAGGCAGCGCGTCTCGCTCTGGTGCCGGCGCTGTCGGTGGTTGTTGCCGCCCTGACGCCGGTGGGGCCGCGCCTGTTCACCTCACCCTTCCAGGTGAGCGGAGTGACCGGGATGATCAGCGAGTGGCAGCCGCCGGGCCTCACCGACCCGGGACTGCTCGCCGCGCTGGGGCTCGTGCTGGTAGTGGTCGTCGACCAGGTCGGGCGCCGCAGAGCCGATTGGACCGTCGTCCTGCTCACCGTGCTGGCTCTAGTGCTCGCGGTCACGTGGTCGAGGACCACCGGCCTGGCCGCGGTCGTGCTGGCGCCGCTGGCCGCCATGGCCATCCAACGCGTGACCCGTCAGGAGGCCCCTCGCATCCCTCTCCGCGAACGGGTGGCAGTGCTGGTCGCCGTAGTCGTCAGCTTGGTGCTGGCAGGTTTACTCGCCCCGGCGACTGCTGCCTCGCCGGCGATCGGGCCCAACGGGCTCGATGCCGGCCTCGCCCGGGTGCCCACCGGAACCGTCGTCTGCAACGAGCAGTCCGACGGCGGCTGGCTCATGCTCCAGCACCCTGGGCTTCGTCCCACCATGGACACGAGAGTCGAGCTCTACAACGTGGAGCGCATCAGGGCGTACCTCGGCTTCGTCGCGGCCGACCCGGGTTGGCAGGACTACGCCGACCAGGTCGGCTGCGTGTATGCCGTCCTCGGGGCCAACGCGGCCGTCGTCCCGGCGATGCGCGCCACGGGTGACTGGCAGCTGGTCGACCAGGCAGGCGGTTACGCGCTGCTCAGGTCTCGCGGATGACCAACGGTGACAGGAGCGCTGACCTCGACCGTGCCGGGGTTGACGTCCCGACGGGTGGTAGGGCAACGGAATCGAGCGTCCCCGAGCGGTCGGTGGCAGAAGTCGGCCGACTGGCGCTCTGGATTGCACTGGCGCCGACCCTGTGGATCCTCTTCGGCAGCCGGCTCGCATCCTTCGGCATGGACTCGGCCCACGCGTACTGGAACGTCTGGAGGGTCGGCCCGTACACGCTCCCACCCGGGTCGGTGGACGCCTTCAACTACACCCCGGCCTTCGCCCAGGCGATCTACCCGTTGACGCTGCTGCCGTGGCCGGTCTTCCTCACCGTCTGGTCACTGTTGCTCGCAGCAGCGCTGACCTGGCTGCTGTGGCCCGTGGCGCCCCGGTGGCGCTGGCTGCTGCTCGCCTACGTCGCGCCTCCCGCATTGCTCATCGGCAACATCGAAGCCTTCCTCGCCGTCGCCGCCGTCGTCGGTCTTCGGCACCCGACGGCTTGGGCCTTTCCTCTGCTGACCAAGGTGACCCCCGGCCTCGGGCCGGTGTGGTTCGGTGCGCGGCGGGAGTGGCGACACGCGTCGGTCGCCGCGCTCGGTACCGGGGCAATCGTGTTCGTGTCGTATGCCGTCTCGCCGGAGCTGTGGCACCGCTGGTGGGAGTTCGTGATCGGGTCGCCGACGCCGCCGACCCAGACGGGATACCCACCGCTCGCGCTGCGGCTGGCCGTGGCCGTGGCCGTGCTGGTTTGGGGGGCGCTGCGTGGTCGTCAGAGAGTGATCGTCGTCGCCATGGTGCTGGCCATGCCGCTCTGGTCGAGCGGGATCCTGGTGCTCCTGGCCGCGCTACCGAGACTCGGGGCCCGTCACGTGGACAGTGGATCGAAAAGGCTCTGACTGTCCGTTTTGACTGTCTTGTTAGTATTTGAATCTCTATTAATGTCAGACGTTTTCGCGTTTGCGTGAACGGTATCGACGCCTTCGGCACGCTTGCCCCATGGCATCGAGGGGGAGGGTCGAAGCGGCCTCCCTCGGCATGCGTCTGGCCGGGCACGACAACGCTCTCAACGCCATCCGTCTGCTGCTCGCCGTCTTCGTCGTCATCGACCACTCCTACAAGGCAGCCACCGGGCGTCCAGGCCCGTGGGTCCACATGGGCGACTTCGCGGTCGAGGGGTTCTTCGCCATTTCGGGATACCTCATCGCGGGGAGCCGGAGCCGGATGTCGATGGGATCGTTTCTCTGGCGTAGGGCTCTTCGACTCATGCCCGCCTACTGGGCCCTCCTGTTCTTCACCGCCCTGGTCGTCGCTCCGCTCTCGACCGAGCTGACGCGCAGCTCTTACGACTGGGCGAGCGGGGCAGGCTACGTCGTGAACAACTCACTGCTCTTCACGACGCAGATGGGCATCGGCGGCACGCCGGAAGGCGTTGCCTATTTCGGGCTTTGGAACGCCTCGACGTGGAGCCTTCCGTTCGAGGCGGCCGCCTACGTCATGTTCGGTCTCCTCCTGGCGATGCCGGGATTCGGTCGACGTCCGGCAGCCGTGGCCTGCGTCGCTCTCAGCGCCGCCACGGCGGCCCAGCACGCCACGGGCCTCGGCGTGAACGTCACCCCGGATCTGACCCGACTGTGGTCGTTCTTCGCCGCGGGCGTGCTGCTCTGGTCGCTCCGGGACCGGCTGCCGATGTCCCTCACGGCAGGCGCGGGGGCTTGCACTCTCGTGCTTGGCACCCTCCTGCTCGACCGCGCGACGTACTTCGCGATCGCACCGGTCGCTGTCACATTCCTGCTTCTCTGGCTGGGCGCCCGTTTGCCCGTCCGGGTCGGCGCGAGGAACGACATCTCCTATGGCGTCTACCTCTTCGCGTTCCCCCTCCAGCAGCTCATGGCTGTGGCCGGTGTGCCTTCGGCCGTGGGGCTGGAGTGGTTCGCTGTCCTGTCCGTCGCGGTGACGGTGCCGGTTGCCTGGGCTTCGTGGCTGCTCATCGAGCAACCGGCGATGCGGTTGCGGCGCCTCATTCCAACCACACCCGGACCAGCGCCATCGGTTGGAGCCCCAGGCCCGGTGGCGTGGGCTTGTCTGGGGACAGCCGTCAACGGTCACGCAGAGCGGTCCTCCGGGATCGACCCGACATCCGAGTGTGCCGCAAGCGCGCGCCAATCCCCCCAAATGTCCCCGAAGGGACGGTCCGAGCGGGGATGATCGCTCGGTGACGAGCGACACGACGAGCAGGGCTGCGCCCGCCGATCTGGGCAAGGGCTCGGACCTGCGTCCTGTCGTCGGCCACGACCAGGACGACGATCGGACAATCAAGGGTCGGAAGGGGCCATTGCCTCTGCGAGTGCTTCAAGCGCTTCCGGGCCTCATCATCCTGATTGCCCTGGTCCAGCTCGCGCGACCTATCGGCGACCCCGACACCTTCTGGCACCTCGCCGCCGGCGATCGACTCCGCCAGACGTGGATCTTCAACGGGCCCGACCCGTGGAGCACGATGTCGACCCAGCCGTGGCGCCTTCACGAATGGCTCCCGGAGCTGCTCATGAGCGTGACCCAACAGCTGCTCGGGATGCCCGGGGTTGCGTGGTTGCTGCCTCTCGGAGGGGCGGTCATTGGGCTCACCCTGTGGCGCGCCACCCGTCCGCGCGCGTCGCTGCTCGCCTCGGCGGCCGTCACCTCAGTCGCGTTCGTGGCGATGAGCCAGAGCCTGTCGTTGCGACCGCATCTGCTGTCCTTCGCCTTCGCCGTGGCCTTCACGGCGGCCTGGCTCCGCTCCGCTGCGGATGCACGTCCCCGCTGGTGGCTCATCCCGGTCACCTGGGTCTGGGCGTGCACGCACGGGATGTGGTTCTTCGGCGTCGTCATCGGCGTCGTCGCCCTGGCCGGCATCGCTCTCGACCGCGCAGTCACCCGTCGGCAGTGGCTGCGCCTGGCGCTCGTGCCGCTCGGCTCGCTCGCGGCCGCGGCCATCACGCCGACCGGGCCGTCCCTGCTGCTGTCGCCATTCGCCGTCAACGAGACGACCCAGTACATCGAGGAGTGGATGCCGCCCTCGATCCGACAGCCCGGCTTCATCGCGTTCCTCGTCCTCGCAGGCACCGTGGTGCTCGTCTGGGCTCGGTCGCGGGAGCGGGCTCGCTGGACGGACATCCTGCTCGTCGGCCTCGCGATCGGGCTGGCGCTGCTCTACAGCCGGACCGTGGCGGTCGGTGCCGCCGTCATCGCGCCGGTGGCGGCCGCGACCATCCAGGGCCTGCTCCCTCGTGACCGTGAACCGGTGACCCGCCGAGAGGTCGGCCTAACCCTCGGCCTCACCGCGCTGGGCCTGCTCGTCGCCGCGCTCCTGCTGCCCTCCAGGGCTGCCGTCCCGACGTGGGGTGCCAACGACCTCGACGTGCCGCTCGCCGCCCTGCCGCAGGACACCGTCGTGTGCAACAGCTACGGCGTCGGCGGCTGGCTCATCTGGCGTCACCCCAACGTGCGCCCGACGATCGACGGGCGGACCGAGATCTACGCCACCGGGCACGTCAAGGAGCACGTCGACTTCGAGCGTGCTGCACCCGGTTGGCAGGCCTATGTGAGCAAGACGGGCTGCACGTACGCCCTGCTGGCGAAGGACCAGCCCGTCGTGGAGGCGCTCTCGAAACAGGCCCAGTGGACGGTCGTCCAACGCGGCTCCGAGTACGTCCTGCTGCGAGCGCCTCTCTGACCGGCCCCTACTCGTAGCGCAGGTGGCGGAGGTAGCGCTCGGGTGCCTCGAGGAAGCGGCGATGGTGCTCGACGAGGTCGAGGTCGTCCCACGCGCGCTCGTGAATGCCGTCCTCGTCGAACTCGAGGATCGTCGCGCCGGGCAGGCTCGCGACGACCGGTGAGTGCGTCGCGATGAGCACCTGCACGCCGGGCTGCGACACGAGCTGGATCATAGCGCCGACGAGCGCGAGCTGGGCGTTGAACGACAGCCCAGCCTCGGGCTCGTCCATGACGAAGAAGCCCTCGCTGTCGAAGCGCTTGCTGCCCAGCATCGCGAGGAACGACTCACCGTGGCTCAGCTCGTGGAAGCGGGTCTCGCCGCGCGGCGACGGGTTGTCCTCGAGATAGGTGAAGAGGCCGTGCATCGTCTCGGCCCGCAGGAAGTAGCCCCAGCGTGCCGCACCGGCACCCCGCACCAGCGAGATCGACTCGGCCAGAGGCGATTCCGAGACCCGTGTCGAGTGGCGAGCACCCGTCGAGCCACCTTCCGGCGAGAGGCCGTATGCCGTCGCGACCGCCTCGACGAACGTCGACTTCCCCGTCCCGTTCTCACCGACGACGACGGTGGCCTGCGAGAGCTCGAGACCGTGCTCGAGGACGTGCGCGACCGGGGCGAGCGTCGCGGGCCACTGCCCGGGGGCCAGGGTCGCGTCGTCGGACCGGCGTACGCGCCGGACCGGCAGTGGCGCCATCCAGTCGTCCCCCATGGGCCGACTCTACGAGAAGGGTGTGGCGGGCGGGAGGAGGCGGACGGCATACGCCATCGGTTTGATCCGAGGGGACGGGCGCGGTGGACACCGACGGCGCCAGCGCCGCCCGCCCACCGGCTCAGTCGTTGTCCTGCAGGCTCGCCCACCACGCTGCCGCAGCGGCGCGCCCGCTGCGCCCGGACTGCTCGTAGACCGAGCTGAGGTGCTTGCGCACCGTCCGCTCCGCGATGCCGAGCTGCCGGGCGATGCGCACGTTCGTCCAGCCGGCGGCGGCCAGGGCCAGCACCTCGGCCTCGCGGCGCGTCGGACGGTAGTCGGCACACAGCGCGGCCGGCCCGGCGATCCCCACGGGTGCTGCCCCCTCGCCCTCCTGTCGCAGCACGGCCGTCGTCGCGTCGAGCGCGGCACGGAAGGCCAGCGCAGCGGCGAGCGGGCGTTGGATGAGCTCGAGTGCCTCCACGTCCTCGTCGCCGAAGTCGGACGACGAGCGGTGCGCGCCGATGAACATCACCTCCGTCGGCGACGCGTGCAGCAGCATCGCCATGGGGTAGCGCCCGTCGAGGTAGCCGTGCATGCGCTCGTAGACCTCGGTGTGCCAGAAGTCCTTGATGACGACGAGGTCGCTGACGCGCACGGCCTCGGTGGGCGACAGCGCCATGAGGGCCGGGTGCTGGTCGGCCACCTCGGCCGCGAGCCCCGCGAGCTCGTCCGAGACCGGCCCCGAGCCGGCGGTCTCCACCGAGATCCCGACGGAGGCCCCCGAACGGTCGATCCGCGTGACGCCGACACCGGCCTCGGCCCGCAGGGCCCCCAAGACCGCCGGCAGCCACGGCGCCAAGGACTCGCCACGGGCAGCGGCGACCGCGAGGTCACGCGCGGTGGCTGCCGCGAGCCGGCGACGGTCCGACACCTCAACCCCTCCTGCGGGAGGTCCGACGGCCCCCACGCGTCCTTCTTCGTGCACGGTCCTGTTACGGTGACGGTCGCGGCGCCCGTCAAGGTGTCCGAAGAGGCACTAATGCCGCGAAGCCCTCGCTCATCACAATGGCACGAACGGCGGCCGTCAGGGGAGGTTGTGACGCGCAGCTCGATCTCGACGTCCAGACCACGCGTGGTGGACGACGGTCAGGGGAGGAGCACCGATGAGGCATCGAGCGCGCATCGCAACGGCGGCCTGCCCGTTGCTCGGGGTGGGAGGTCTAGCAGCCCCGGCGAGGGCGTCGGACGCCGACGGCGCCGACGAACCGCCGGGGCTGCAGGGCCGCATGACACACGGCCGACACCCGACGGCATACGCCATCGAGGGCGTATGCCGTCAGCGCGCCGGCGCTGCCCGGCTCAGTCGCGGGGGCGCTTGGTGTACGGCTTCTTCGTGCCGCCACCGCGTGGGCCGCGGTCCTCGCTCAGCTCGATGAGCTGACCCGAGATGCGCGTCGTGCGCAGCTTGTCCATCGTGCCCGGGGGGAGCGTGGCGGGGAGCTCGACGAGCGAGTGGTCGGCGCGGATGTCGATGTGCCCGAAGTCGTTCCGGCCGAGACCGCCCTCGTTGGCCAGGGCGCCGACGATCTGTCGCGGCTCGACCCGATGCCGCCGGCCGACCGCGATGCGGTAGGTCGCCATGGGGCCGGAGGTGCCGCGTCGCAGGCCTCGGTCGGCTCGGTCTCCGCGGTCGCTGCGGCCGCGCGAGCCGCGGTCGTCGCGTCGGTCGTCACGCCGGTCACGGGGGCCGCGGTCGTCGACCGTCCTTGCGGGACGGGCCTGCTCGGGATCGAGGAGCATCGGCTCGTCACCCTGGAGCACGACCGCCAGCGCTGCCGCGACGTCGGCCTCGGGCACGTTGTGCTCGTTGACGTAGTGCGCGATGACGTCGCGGAAGACGTCGATCTTGTCGCCCGAGAGCGCCGCCGTGATGGCGTCGTCGAAGCGGGTCAGGCGCGTCGCGTTGATGTCCTCGACGCTCGGCATCGTCATCGGCACGAGCGACTGGCGGGTCGCCTTCTCGATCGCCTTGAGCAGGTGGCGCTCTCGCGGGGTGACGAACGAGATCGCGTCACCGCTGCGCCCGGCGCGACCGGTGCGGCCGATGCGGTGGACGTAGGACTCCGTGTCGGTCGGGATGTCGTAGTTGACGACGTGGCTGATGCGCTCGACGTCGAGGCCGCGGGCCGCGACGTCGGTGGCGACGAGGATGTCGAGCTTGCCCGACTTCAGCTGGTCGACAGTGCGCTCGCGCTGGTTCTGCGCGATGTCACCGTTGATCGCCATCGCCGAGAAGCCTCGCGCCCGAAGCTTCTCCGCGAGCGTCTCGGTCTCGTTCTTGGTGCGGACGAAGACGATCATCCCCTCGAAGTTCTCGACCTCGAGGATGCGGGTCAGGGCGTCGACCTTCTGCGGGTAGCTGACCGTGAGGTAGCGCTGCGTGATGTTCGGCGCCGTCGACGTCGTGGACTTGACGGTGATCTCGACCGGGTCCTGGAGGTACTTCTTCGAGATGCGCCGGATCTGCGAGGGCATCGTCGCGGAGAAGAGCGCGACGTGCTTGTCGTCCGGGGTGTCGGCGAGGATCGTCTCGACGTCGTCGGCGAAGCCCATCTTGAGCATCTCGTCGGCCTCGTCGAGCACGAGGAAGCGCAGCTCGCTGAGGTCGAGCGTGCCCTTCTCGAGGTGGTCCATGATGCGGCCCGGGGTGCCGACGACGATGTGCACGCCGCGGCGCAGCGCGCTCAGCTGCACGCCGTAGGCCTGGCCACCGTAGACGGGCAGCACGTGCACGCCCTTGAGGTGGGCGGCATACCGCTCGAACGCCTCGCAGACCTGCAGGGCGAGCTCGCGGGTCGGCGCGAGGACCAGCGCCTGCGGCGACTTCTGCTTGAGGTCGAGCCGGCTGAGGATCGGCAGTGCGAAGGCGGCCGTCTTGCCGGTGCCGGTCTGCGCGAGGCCGACGACGTGGCGCCCCTCGAGCAGGGCGGGGATCGTCGCGGCCTGGATCGGCGAGGGGTGCTCGTAGCCGACGTCGCGCAGCGCCTTGAGCACCTTGTCGTCGAGACCGAGGTCGGCGAACGAGACGCGATCGGGCTCCGGCGGGGCCTCCCCGGCCGACGACGCCTCCTCGGGTGACTCGTTGACGGGGGACTCCACACTCGGCTCGCTCACCACTCGACGGTAGTGGGTCCGGGCGCTCCCGGTACAACGCCGTGCCCCACGCCTGACGAAGACGGGCGACACGCCTTCGTGCTCGCCGGCGAGGAGGGGGCGTATGCCGTGCGCTCCCCGCGTCTGCGGCCGGCCACCCGACCCGGGTGCGGTGCGATTTACGCGGGAATGAGATCACCCCGGAGGATCCGCCCCATCCGTCCTGAATGCCGAACCTGCGAATTGCTCTACAGGTAATGGTGTTCGGAAATCGGCCCGAAGATTTCCCGTTCTTCAACCGCCCGTGAACCATCGAGATATGTTGACTCCGCGAGGACGACGGAGCGCGACTGGGGGGGCCAGGAGGCACCGGATCCTCGACTTCGGGGGCGTCACGGACCGGGTGAAGCAGCCTGCCCAAGTCCGGGCGTGAGACTTACCCGTGGGGGGTTCCGATGTACCTGCAAGACTCCGCTGCCGAGGCAAAAGATGCGCTCGTCAGCTCACTTCCGCTAGTTGGCGCCGGGGCGGTCTCGTCGCCGGCCACGACTCCGTCCGAGACCGTTCGAGCCCTGTGCCACGACCTGCGGCAGCCACTCACGGCGCTGCGTCTCATGGCGACCGACACGGGTGAACGGTCCAGTGAGGAGAAGATGACGGCACTCCTCGAAGAGGTGAACTGGCTGGCCACGTTGGTCGACCTGGTTCTGGGCAGCCCCGCTGACATGGGCCCCTCGGACGCGGACCTCGCCGCCGTCGTGAGGCACGCGATCACCCTCGCCGCGGCTGGCGCGTGCTGCGCACCGTCGCTGGAGGTCCTCGACCCGGTCCGCGTCCAGGGCCGTGGGCCGGCGCTCGAGCGGGCGGTGCTGTGCCTGCTGGACAACGCCATCCGTGCCGCAGGTCAAGGCGGCCACGTGACCGTCGTGGTCTCGCAGCACGGTGGGCTCGGTCGAGTGGTGATCAGCGACGACGGTCCGGGACTCGGCCGTCTGGCGCCTCAGCACTCCCTGGGCCTGACGACGGTGCGTGCGATCCTGGCGGACTGTCAGGGCGGATTCTCCCTGCGGAACGGCGACCATGGCGGGGCAGTCGTGACGATGGAGGTCCCTCGCGTCGCCTGGACGGTGGCGTCGTGAGGATCGTCGTCTCCGACGACCACCGCGTGCTGCTCGACTCCCTCAGCGCGTCGCTGACCGCGCGAGGTCACGACGTCGTAGCGGCCACGGTGACCGCCGAGGCAGCGCTCGACGCGGTCGGCACCCACGACCCCGACGTGTGCCTGCTGGACTACTGCTACCCCGAGGGCACCTGCGATGTCGTGCTTCGTCGGATGACCGAGCTGCACCCTCGGACACGGGTCGTCGTCCTGTCGGCGACCCTGGAGCCCCACGTCGTCGCTGCCGTGCTGGGTGCGGGCGCCACGGGTTTCGTGAGCAAGTCCAGGACCATCCAGGACATCTGCGAGGCCATGGATCGCGCCGTCCAGGGTCACGTGACCGTCGACCCGCAGCTGCTCCGGCAGGCGTTCGCGGCGCCCGTCAGCAAGGGACCGCTGTGGTCGGCGCGCTTCCTCACCGAACGTGAGTGGGACGTCCTCAGATGCATCACTCGCGGCTTGACCACCAAACAGATCGCCTCAGAGCTCGGGATCAGGCACGCCACCGCCAGGACTCACGTGCAGCACCTGCTCTCGAAGCTGGGCGTCCACTCGCGACTGGAGGCGGCGGCCCTGATCTCCGCGCACGGGGACACCGAGACCTGGCCCCAGCGCCTGCGAGGGTGACGCTGGGGCAGGTCGTCCGACGGTCAGTCAGGTCCTTACCTCACGGGGCGGCGGGCCCCGCCGTGATGCGGACGTCGTCGGTCGTCGCGTCCAGCGTGTTGTTGCTCGCCATGCTGCCCACGCGCACCACGGCAACGCTTCGAGTGGCCGCACCCAGTGACGGCGCCGAGGCGAAGGGGGCCTCGAAAGCAGAGCCCTGAGGCGCGAGGTAACCCTCGAGCGCGATCGTGCCGTCGGTGTTCGTGCGCTGGTGGAGACGAAGCCGGTAGGCGGTGCGAGGGGCGAGCCTCGGACCCGGGGACCCGACGGTCGTGTTGTAGTTGCGCAGCAGGAGGGTGCCGTCGGGCCGCAGCCAGAACGAGCCAGTTGTCACCGTGCCAGATCCTGTCGCGTTGAGGGACTGCACGATGCGCGTGTCCGACGTCGGCAGGGTGTCGACCCTCAACGTCAGGTCGACCCAGTGCTCGGGCGAGGCGGCGAAGCGCTGCTCGAGGAAGGCCGCCGACGTGACGCCTCGCGCGAAGCGGGCCGAGGCGACGCCCGCCACCGGGGTGGTGGTGTTGAGCTGCACCGGGCCATCGACGTATGACGCGCCGTTGGCGCCGGTGAGGCTGCGCTGCTCGAACGTCATGTTCGCTACCGCCGAGCCGGCGGTCGACGAGGCCGTGCCGGTCGGCGTTGCCGTTGCCGTTGCCGTAGTGGTCGCTGTCGACGTGGGCGTGGAGGTGCTGGTGGGGGTGGGGGTGGCAGAGGGGCTGACGGCGCGGAAGCGGGTCCAGGGGATGGTGCCGAGGATGGTGCGGTTGATGGTGGTGTCCCAGCCGGCGGAGGTGCGGTCCTGGAGGTAGATCTTGGCGGAGCCGGAGTTGTCGACGAGGTACATGCCGTACTGCTGCAGGGCGCGGGCGATGGGCAGGGCTGTGGTGGTGACGCCGAGGTTGGTCAGGTCGGTGGCGGTCAGGGTGGGGTCGAGCTGGAGGCGGGTGCCTTCGGGCAGGTCGGTGCCGGTGGTGCCTTTGCCGTCGGACTTGG
>NZ_BMNZ01000011.1 GCF_014646815.1 Terrabacter tumescens | reverse complement strand
AGCACTACCGACAGAACCCCGTGACGGCTACTGTCAAAACGTCAGTTCCGAGCCTCCACTAAACCCGGGACGGGACATGCTCTTCGGACGGCGCGGCGCCAGCAAACCCACTCTTCCCAGCGCCTCAAAATTCGCCGCTGCGGGCCGCGGCCGCCGCGTGCTGGCAACGACAGCGACCGAACGGATCACCCGACTAGCTGTTGCGGCTCATGAGGTTGGTGACATCGGCGTGACATGAGGACGGGCAGGTCCTTGGCGGCAAGATGAGTAGCGCTAACCAACTCGTCTTCATGCCAGCCGGAAGGACCTGCCCTATGTCCCACCGTGATGCTCCGCTGACCCCGGAAGGACGGCTGCGCCTGGTCCGCCGCTGTCAGCACCGCCCGATCGCGCACGTCGCCGCGGAGGCGGGCGTGTCCCGCCAGTGTCTGGGCAAGTGGTTCGCCCGATGGCGCGAGCACGGCGACGCGGGCCTGATCGACCGCTCCAGCGCCCCGACGAACCGGCCGACCCGGACCCCGCCCGAGGTCATCGAGCAGATCGCGAAGCTCCGCGCGAAGAAGTGGTCAGCCCGACGGATCACCCTGGAGCTGAACCAGGCCGGGGTGGCCATCTCGGTCGCGACAGTCACCCGATGGCTGCACCGGCTCGGACTGCACCGCCTGGACCACCTCGACGCCGACGGGCAACCACTGCGCGCTCCCGGCACGATCACAGCCCGCTGGCCGGGGCACATGGTCCACGTCGACATCAAGAAGGTCGGCCGGATACCGGACGGCGGCGGCTGGCACGTCCACGGCCGGGGCTCGGACCAGACACGCGCGGTCGACCGCGCGAAGAGCGCCGGCGCCCGCGCCGGGTACACCTACCTGCACTCCGCCGTCGACGGCTTCTCCCGGCTCGGCTACACCGAACCGATGCCCGACGAGACCGCCGCCTCCGCGGTCGCGTTCCTGTCCCGGGCGAGAGCGTTCTTCGCCGCGCACGGCATCACCACGCTCACCCGCGTCGTGACCGACAACGGGTCCTGCTACCGCGCAACGGTCTTCACCCGCGCTGTGACTGCGTTCGGGGCACGCCACCAGCGGATCAAGCCCTACACGCCCAAGCACAACGGCAAGGTCGAGCGCTACCAGCGGACCCTCGCCGCCGAGCTGCTCTACGCCCACCCATGGACCAGCGAGGAGCAGCGCTCCGACGCGATCGGCACCTGGCTGATCCACTACAACTACCATCGGCCCCACACCGCCGCCCGGGACCAGCCCCCAGCCTCACGACTCAAGACCGGCGTCACCAACGTCATGAGCAACTACAACTAGCTGAGGCGTGCCGCCGGGATGTCCACCCCAACGCGCTCGCTGTCTGCGCCGACACTGCCTACCCTTTATCGACGAAGTCGGCTGCCTCCCAGTCGACCGCGCCACCCCATCTGTTCTTCCAACTCGTCTCCTTCACGAACGCGCCTCTCTGATCTTCAGCAACATGCCCTGTCGCGGCTGGAGCGGGCTCTTCTGAGACCGAGCAGTCCCCGGCCGCGATCATCGAGGGCATCGTTTACCACGCCGACATCCTGACCCCGCAAGGACGCCAGCTAGCGGCCCGGAACCGCGACATCGAGATGCTGCCCAACATCAGAACCCAAGAACATAGGAGATTAGTTTTCGCACGCTGATGTGTTGACAGACGGCGGCCGGCTTAGCCCAGACGTGGTTCGGCTAGCCATGGATCCATCGACCTCATTTGGGGCTCTGGGAGGCAGTACTTCTCAGCCGCGACGCATAACTGAGTTGCTCGCCAACCCGGATTTCATAAACCTAACAACACGTTCTTTGAATGGTGTCCACTGATGACAGGCCATCTGCGACCACACTTGAACTGCGTCTCTAGGTCGAGGTGCATTCGATGCACATCGATAGGCGTCAGCGTTGTAGTCGTCTCGGTGCCACCGCATCGACTTCCTTGTGCCGAGTGGCATGAAGCTAAGAATTTGACCTGCGTTGATGATGTCAGCCGTCAGAGATGAGTCGTCTGACATTGGGAAGGCTCACCGTAGGAGGAGCCACACGTCGCCGGATGACCTGGTCAGGGATGATGCGGGCTCTGCTCGCCTTCGAAGGCAGGAAGGGAGAATGCCTTCGAATTTCGTAGGTCCTGTCTGCCCGTCGCCGATGAGCGTACTAGAGGCGGTGAACGTTCTTCTCTGCTGCCAGCGCACCCCGGGTGTCGAGGATGTGGGTATCTCGCCTCACGACCGCCTCGAAGTCGTAGTCGGAGTGCGGTTGAAGGAGGACGACGAGGTCTGCGGCGTCGACGGCGTTGTTGAGGTCAGCCGCGCAAGTCAAGACGTTCGACACACCGCGGGGGCTCCACCGCGGAACAAACGGGTCGTGGTACGACACGTCTGCCCCCCACGACGCGAGGCGGGCGGCCAGCGGGTCGGCCGGGCTCTCGCGGCAGTCTGCGATGTCCGGCTTGTAGGTGACGCCCAGGAGCAGCACGCGCGAGCCGTTGACGGCCTTGCCCTGATCGTTGAGCAGCGACCAAGCACGTGAGGCGACGTAATCGGGCGCTGCGTGGTTGATCTCCTCAGCGAGCTCGACCATGCGGAAGGCGTAGCCGAGTTTGGCTTTCACGCGGTGCGAGAGGTAAGAGGGGTCGACGGGGATGCAGTGGCCGCCGACGCCAGGACCAGGACGGAAGGCCATGAAGCCGAAGGGCTTGGTCTCGGCGCAGTCGATCGCGTCCCACAGGTCGATGTCGAGCTCCTGCGAAAAGCGCAGCATCTCGTTGACGAGGGCGATGTTGACGTGCCGGAAGGTGTTCTCGAGAAGCTTGGCCATCTCGGCCTCCTTGGCGCCCCGGGCCTCCACGACGGTGTCGATGAAGAGGCTGTAGAAGTCCTTGGCGCGGTGGGTGCACTCTGGGGTCATGCCGCCGACCACCTTGGGCGTGTTCCTGACACCGTAGGTGGCGTTGCCGGGGTCGATGCGCTCGGGGGAGAAGGCGATGAAGACGTCGCTGCCGACGTCGAAGCGGCTGCGCGTGACGAGCGGCGCGAAGACCTCTTCGGTGGTCCCCGGATATGTCGTGGACTCGAGGATGACCAGGGTGTCGGGGGAGAGGTGCTCGCCGATGACCCGTGCTGCGCCCTCCACCGGGCCCAGGTCGGGACCGCCCTCGGCGGCTAGGGGCGTGGGCACGCAGACTACAACCACATCGGCGTTCGCGATGCACGACGGATCGGTCGTCGCCTCGTAGCCGTTGGCGATGCCCGCAGCGAGGTAGGCATCGCTGACATCGTCGATGTGTGAGGTGCCGGAGTTGAGAGCAGCCACCGTTGCTATGTTCGTGTCCAGACCGTGAACCTTGAGCCCGACTTCGGCTGCACGCAGGGCCATCGGGAGGCCGACGTAGCCCTGTCCGACAACGACGAGGTTTTTGCTCATGAGATCTCCTTGAACCAGCTGACGGTTTCGGCGAGGCCCTCATCGAGGGACACTGGCGACACATTCGGGAAGAGCGCACGCAGGCTCGCGTTGTCGGCCTGGGAGTGCTTCACGTCGCCTGGACGCGGGTCCCTGTGCACGACCTCCGCGGTCATGCCGGCCGCATGCTCGATGCGCGACACGAGCTCGAGGAGTGTCGTGTTGGTGCCGAAGGCGAGGTTGACCGGCTCCGGGTGGGTGACACGACGCTCGGCCGCGTCTAGCAGCACTTTGCAGACGGCGCCGACATAGGTGAAGTCGCGGGAGTTGCGTCCGTCTCCGTTGATCGGCAGGGACTCTCCGCGCATGAGTGCGTCGAGGAAGACGGGGATCACGGCGGCGTAGACGTGACCTGCTCGCTGGCGCGGGCCGTAGACGTTGAAGAAGCGGAACGCGAGCGTGTCCATGCCGTATGCCTGCTGATAGCACAGCGTGTACTGCTCGGTCGCGAGCTTGGTGACCGCGTAGGGACTCATCGGGCGAACCCACTCACGTTCGTGCTTCGGGAGTGCAGGGTTCATGCCGTAGACGGAGCTTGACGATGCGCAAGACACGTGCGCGACCCCTGCGGCGCGCGCGGACTCCAGGAGCGTCAGCGTGCCGGTCGCGTTGGCCACGTGGCTCGCAATGGGGTCCGCGATGCTCCTGGGGACGCTGCCGAGCGCCCCGAGATGTACCACAGCGTCCGCTCCCGCGACAGCGTCTTCGGTGGCGTCGCGATCGGCGACGGACCCCTCGACGAGACGCACGTCAATGTCGTCGACGTTCTCCCGGTACCCGGTGGAGAAGTCGTCGAGCACCGTCACCGCGTGACCGGACTGGAGGGCAAGGCGGGCGAGGTTCGAACCGATGAAACCGGCTCCCCCCGTGATGAGCAGTCGCATATGTGCTTTCCGTGACAGTCTGACCAAGCTTGTCTGATCCTACGGCACGTTCAGCGAGCCTTCGTTCGGCCGTCTCATGATCTCGTCACCCGGCATCCGGGGGAAGCCAAATCCTCCGTCGACTGTTCCTGAAGCCACAGTTCGAGCACGAGCAGGGCGTAGACCACGTAGGTGCGATTGCGATCGGGCAGGCCGTGACCATCGAGAAGTCCGCGCACCAGGTCACGGTCGAGGAACTCGTAGAGCCGAGCAGATCCGGACGTGAGCGTGTCAAGGAGGAGAGGCCGAAGTGGACCGTCCAGCCACTGTTGCATCGGTACTTCGAAACCGCGCTTGGCGCCGCCGAGGACCTCCTGTGGAAGGTCCGACCGGTACGCGTCACGGAGGATGCGCTTGGTGGTGCGGCCCCTCACGCGATATCCCGCTTGGAGCGCCCAGCCAAAGCTGGCCACCTCGTGGTCGAGGAAGGGGGAGCGCGCCTCGAGGGACGCGCTCATAGTGCCGATGTCCATCTTGACCAGCAGGTCCGAGCGCAGGTTGAGGGTGACATCACTCAGCATGGACTGGTCGAGATGGGACAAATCCGGTCTCCGCGTGCCGGCGACCAAGCGCTCCGAGGGAGCACAGCCAGCACCATGCCACCACGCCGCCTTGTCGGTCTCGCGGAGCATGTCCGTCGTCCAGGAGAGGTAGCGCTCGTCGGGCGTCAGGGACAGTCCGGCCGCCAGCCGCGACGCGAAGCCCAATGCCGAGCGGCGACCGGCGGAGAAATGACCGAGCGCCTGCGCGGCACGTGCTATAGGGACACCGCCCAAGCCGTCCAGGCGGCCGAATGAGGCAGCCGCAACATAGCGACGGTAGCCACCAAAGACCTCGTCACCTCCATCGCCATTGAGCGCCACGGTCACGTGCTGGCGGGCCAACTCAGAGATCTGCATCGTCGCGATGGCGCTTGAGTCGGCGTAGGGCTGGTCGTACGCCTTGACGACCCGGTGTATGCCAGCCAGGGGATCGACCTGAAGCGGTAGGACGGTACTGGCAACGCCGAGGTGTGCCGCGGTGCGCTGCGCCACAGCCGACTCGTCGAGGGTTCCACCGGTGGCGACCGTGAAGGTCTGGAGGTCGCGCGCTCCGGCTGCCACAGCCTCGTAGGCGACGATGGAGCTGTCGAGCCCACCCGAGAGCAGAACGCCCAGCGGCACGTCCGAGCGCAACCTGATGTTGACGGCGTCTCGTATCAGCGCGCGAGCTTGGTCCTGTGCCTCCGCGTACGGGATGTCCAGCTTGGGTGTGAATGCGGGGGACCAGTAGGAGGCGATGTCCAGGAGGCCGTTTTCAAACGTACCGATCGAACCAGCAGGGAGGATCTGCACGCCGTCGAAGATCGTGGAGGGCTGCGGGACCACCCCGAAGGAGAGGTAGTCGTAGATCGCCTGGCTACTCACGCGCAGGGGCATGCCGGCTGCAACGGCCAAGGGCCGCAGCGCCTTGAGCTCTGACGCGAAGAAGAGGGTTTTCTGGTCTGGCTGGGCGTAGTAGAGGGGCTTCTTGCCCAGACGATCACGACCCATGAGAAGGCGGTTTCGGCGCGCGTCGTAGAGCACGAATGCAAACATCCCCCGAAGGTGCTGGACGAGTTCGTCCCCGTGCATCTCGTAGAGGTGAAGCAGCACCTCGGTGTCGGAGTCGGTCCTCAGGACGCACCCTTGCGCGAGGAGCCGCACAGCGATTTCACGATAGTTGTAGATCTCGCCATTGAAGATAACCGTCAAGTTGCCGTCGCTGCTGATCATGGGCTGGTGGCCGCCGTCGATGTCGATCACGGACAGCCGGGTCATGCCCAGGGCGACGAAGCCCGAATCCGCTTGGCCCTGCTCGTCGGGACCTCGGTGGCGGATCGTCATAAGTGCATCAGACAGCGAGCCGCGCACTCTGGGATCGGGGTGCACGATCCCAGCGATTCCACACATGGACAATCTCCCCTGTTCAGTCAAGCCGAGGCATAGCGATCGTAAAGTAGCACTACGAACTGGACCAATTCTCCAAAGTGCAGACTCAACTTCGAGGACCAAAGTCTCCGGGGGACCGTCTGTCCTAGTGAGTTGAGTGCAGGGCCAGTGACCCTCGCCAGTCACCTATCGGCACAACGTGGCAACGATGCAGAGATTCGTGCGACAGCACGCTCCACGCCGGGCGTTTTGCGGGACGCGGGAAGGCCTCGGTCGTGGTGGGGAGGACGCGCTCCGGGTCAAGGCCGTTCAGCTCGAACACGGCGCGGGCGAAGCCGAACCATGTCGTCTGACCTCTAGACGTGCCGTGGTGGATCCCGAAGGGAGCCTCCGCGTCTACGAGACGCACGATCAGATCTGCCAGGTCAACGGTCCACGTGGGCTGACCCACCTGGTCGTTGACCACGGACAGTGTCTCGCGCTCACCGGCGAGGCGGAGCATGGTCGACACGAAGTTAGGGCCACCTGCGCCGTAGAGCCACGCGGTGCGCACGACCCAGGAGTCGTGGCACAGCGCCCGAACCGCCCACTCACCAGCCGCCTTGGTGCGGCCGTAGGCGGTGCGAGGCGCCACCGGTTGGTCGACGGCATACGGCTCGGTGGCCGTGCCTTCGAAGACGTAGTCGGTGGACACGTGGACGAGACGCGCAGCAGCGCGTGAGCAGGCCCGGGCGACGTTTGCCGCTCCGACCGCGTTGACGGCGAAGGCTGCTGCCTCGTGGGTCTCGGCGTCGTCCACGGCTGTGTAGGCCGCACCATTGACGACGAGGTCGTGGCCGTCGATCGCGGCCACGCACTCAGCCGGGTCTGTCACGTCCAGGTCGTTGCGGTCCATGGCCGTGACGACCCAGCCGGCCTGGCGGAGCGCCGGCACGAGGTCGTGGGCCAGCATGCCGCTGGCCCCGGTGACGAGGGCGCGACCGGGGGAGGAGGTGGTCACCGGCCGAGCCGCGCGTACGTGCGCTCGGACTCGACCTTGGCGGCCTCCCACCAGTCACGGTTCGCGGCGTACCACTCGACTGTCGCCTCGAGACCGGCGCGCACGTCGCCGTAGCGGGGCCGCCAGTCGGTCTCTGCGCGCAGCTTGGAGGAGTCGATCGCATAACGCAGGTCGTGGCCCGGGCGGTCGTCGACGTGGTCGAACCAGTCCGCCGGCTTGCCCATGATCTCGAGCAGCATGCGCACGATGTCGAGGTTGTTGCGCTCGCCGTCGGCGCCGATGAGGTAGGTCTCGCCAAGACGGCCCTGCTCGAGGATCGCGATGACGGCGTCGTTGTGGTCGTCGACGTGGATCCAGTCACGGACGTTAAGCCCGGAGCCGTAGACCTTGGGCTTGACCCCGTCGAGAATGTTGGTGATCTGTCGGGGGATGAACTTCTCTACGTGCTGGCGGGGGCCGTAGTTGTTCGAGCAGTTCGACACCGTCGCGTCGATGCCGAAGGAGCGGATCCAGGCCCGCACGAGCAGGTCCGCGCCGGCCTTGGTGGCCGAGTAGGGAGACGACGGGTTGACCGGCGTGCGCTCGGTGAACCGCTCGGGGTCGTCGAGCTCGAGGTCGCCGTAGACCTCGTCGGTCGAGATGTGGTGCAGGCGCTTGCCGTGCTTGCGGATCGCCTCGAGGAGCGTGAACGTGCCGACGACGTTGCTCTCGACGAACGGCCACGGGCTGTCGAGGCTGTTGTCGTTGTGTGACTCGGCGGCGAAGTGGACGACGACGTCGTGGTCGGCGACGAGGCCATCGACGAGCGCCGCGTCCGCGACCGAGCCCTCGACGAGACGGACGGAACCGTCACCGCCCAGCTCGGACAGGACGGGCGCCAGCGAGTGGCGGTTGGCGGCATACGTCATCGAGTCGATGACCGTCAGCGTCCAGTCGGGGCGCGTCTCTCGCGCACGGAGGACGAAGTTCGACCCGATGAAGCCGGCGCCGCCGGTGACCAGTACTCGCATGGGCCCGAGGATAACGAACCCGGCCACTGTCGCGGCCACTGACGGTTCGCCTGCGGTCGATATGCTCCCCGCGTGAAGATCTCGGTCATCGGATGCGGATATCTCGGAGCGGTGCACGCCGCGTGCATGGCCGACTTCGGTCACGACGTCGTCGGCGTCGACATCGACGCGGGCAAGGTGAACAAGCTCGCCGCTGGCATCCCGTCGTTCCACGAACCGGGCCTTGAGCCGCTCCTGCGTCAGGGCGTCGAACGCGGCTCGCTGCGCTTCACGACCGACAAGACCGCCCTCGCGGGCGCCCGCGTGCACTTCATCGCAGTAGGCACGCCGCAGCGGGGCGGAAGCTACGCGGCCGACATGTCCTACGTCTGGTCGGCTGTCGACGACATCATCGCCAACGCGACCCCGCACCCGGACGGCCCCATCGTCGTCGTCGGCAAGTCGACCGTCCCTGTCGGCACCGCCGGAGCCATCGCTGAGCGGCTCGCCGAGGCCGGTGTGGACGCCGTCGTCGTGTGGAACCCGGAGTTCCTCCGGGAGGGGTATGCCGTGCAGGACACCCAGCGACCCGACCGCGTCGTCTACGGCCTGCCCGACGACCGGGAGCACGGCGAGATCGGGCGGGCGGTCGTCGACGAGGTCTACGCCCCGATCATCGAGGCCGGCATCCCGCGCCTGCTCGTCAACTACCCCACTGCCGAGCTGGTCAAGGTGGCCGCCAACTCCTTCCTCGCCACGAAGATCTCGTTCATCAACTCGATGGCCGAGCTCTGCGACGCGTCCGGCGCCGACGTTTCGCGCCTGGCCGAGGCCATCGGCCACGACGACCGCATCGGCTCGAAGTTCCTGCAGGCCGGCATCGGCTTCGGGGGAGGCTGCCTGCCCAAGGACATCCGCGCCTTCATGGCCCGCGCCGGGGAGCTCGGGGTCGACCAGTCCCTGACGTTCCTGCGTGAGGTCGACTCGATCAACATGCGCCGCCGCGACCACGCCGTCGAGCTCGCCGCCCAGATGGCCGGCGGACGCCTGGTCGGGGTCAAGGTGGCCGTGCTCGGCCTCACCTTCAAGCCGGACAGCGACGACGTGCGCGACTCGCCCGCCCTCGACATCGCCGGACGTCTCTGGGGCCGCGGCGCGAACGTGGTCGCCACGGACCCTGCCGGCGCTGACGCTGTGCGCCTCGCACGGCCCGACCTGCAGATCGTCGACTCGGCCGACGAGGCGCTCGCAGGGGCCGACCTCGTCATGCTGCTCACGGCGTGGAAGGACTACGTCGAGCTCGACCCCGCCCACGCCAAGTCGCTCGTGTCGACGCCACGCATCATCGACGGCCGCAACGTGCTTGACCCGCGAGCTTGGTCCGACGCCGGCTGGGACTACCGGGGAATGGGTCGCCGGTCGAGCTCCGTCTGGTGACCGCGCGTCCCGGGTCGCGGCAGACCTCGACGCAGGCTGGGCGCCCCCTGAGACAAACCCGCCAATACTGCGTTTTCTGCTCACCCGCCACTTGAGTCGCACCTAGGATCGAGCCTCAAGCATTCACGCCAAAAGAAATCGGGGGGCATGATGCTCGGGGACTCCCCTCAGAACCGCGGCATCCTATTCGTCTGCACCGGCAACATCTGTCGGTCGCCATACGCAGAGAGGCGCCTGCGGCAGCTGCTGCCCGACACGGGCGTCCCGATCACGAGCGCCGGCACGGGCGCTGTGGTCCACTCTGACATCGAGAGTCAGACCAGCGAGCAGCTCAGACGGCTCGGGGCGGACGTGACCGACTTCGCCGCGCGTGCCGTGACGCCGCAGCTACTGGACGGCGCCGAGCTGGTGCTGACGATGACTCGCACGCACCGGGGTGAGGTTGCCCGCGTGCGCCCCGCCGCGATGCGCCGGATCTTCGCCCTCGGCGACTTCGCCGACCTGTGTCGGTCCTCGGCCACCTGGCGACCGATCTCACCGACCCGTCCGTGGCTCCCGCAGGTGGTCGCCGAGGCGGCCGCAGCGCGTGGCACGGTGGCCCCTCGTGACGCGTTCGACATCGACGTCGTCGACCCGTACGGCCAGTCGGCACGGACCCACACCGAGGCCTTCGACCGCATCGAGGACTTCCTCGGCGTAGTTGTCGCTGCCATGGGGGCCGTCGCCGGGTCGTCCCGCGCGACGCGGACCTAAGACGGGCCCGACGGTCCGACCCCGGATCCGGTCAGCAGAGACGACGAAGGCCCCGTGACCGACGGTCACGGGGCCTTCGTCGCGTCTCCAGTGACGCCGCGAGACGTCAGTGGAAGATCGAGTCGTCAGCCGGGAAGCCGGGCTGGCCGGCGTACGGCTGGTCAGTGAAGGATCCACGCGCCGGCCCGGTGGCGTAGCCGGGTGCCGGGGCGACGTCGTCGGGGCGAGTCGAGGTCGCTGACGGGCGCGGGATGACAGGACCGAGGTCCTCGTCGACCGGCGCGACCGGTCGCCGCTGCTGAGGCACGGACCGGCCCTTGGCGCGCTGGCGCTCGCTCTCGGGGCGGTAGTCGTACTCGTACGTGCCGTAGCCCGCCCCCAGCTCCTTGGCCTTGACCCGGTTGAGGATCAGGCCGAGCACCGAGCCGTTGACGGCCTCGAGCGACTCCAGCGCCCGGCGCACGTGCTCGCGCTGGGCCACGCCGGCGCCGACGACCACGAGGGCGCCGTCGACGATCGTGCTCAGCACGGCTGCGTCGGTCACGGGCAGCAGCGGAGGCGCGTCGATGAGGACGTAGTCGAAGCGCTCCGTCAGGTCCTCGATGAGCTGCTCCATGTTGGCCGAGCCGAGCAGCTCGCTCGGGTTGGGCGGAATGGGGCCGGCGCCCAGCAGCCGCAGCCCGGTGCGACCGAAGGGCTGGAGCACGTCGTCGACCTCGACCCGGCCGACAAGCACGTCGGTCAGGCCCACGGAGCCCTCGAACCCGAGGTAGTCGAGCAGGCGCGGGCGGCGCAGGTCGCCCTCGATGACGACGACCTTGAGGCCGGTCTCGGCGAGGCTGAGCGCGAGGTTCGCGGTGGTCGTCGACTTGCCCTCACCGGGGAGCGAGGAGGTGACGACGATCGACTTCGGCGGGTTGGCGACGTCGATGAACTGGAGGTTGGTGCGCAGCGAGCGGAAGGCCTCGGCACGCTGCGAGCGCGGGTCGACCTGGACGATGAGCGGGTGGGCCGACGCGTCGGTGTCGTATGCGATGCCGCCGAGGATGGTGCGGTCGGTGACCGTCTCGAGGTCGCGCTGGGACTTGACCGACTTGTCGAGCACGTCACGCAGCAGGGCCGCGCCGAACCCCAGGAGCAGGCCCAGCACGAGGCCGAGGGCGAGGTTGCGCGTCGGCTTCGGGCTCACCGGTGCAGTCTGGGCCTCTGCGTCCTCGGACACCCTCACGAGGACAGGGCTCTCCTTGCCCGGCCGGCTCTCGTAGTCGGCGATGATCTTCGGGAAGACGTCCCCGAGGGCCTGGGCGACGCGCAGCGCCGCGTCCGGGGAGCTTCCGGCGACGGTGACGTCGATGAGGCTGGTCTCCACCGGGATCGAGGAGGTGATCTGGGGACCCAGCTTGGCCGCAGTGGTCTTGACACCGGACTTCTCGATGACGGGGTTGAGCACCTTTCCCGTCTCGAGCAGCTGCGCGTACGTCTTGACCTTGGACTGGCTGAACGTGTTGCCCTGCTGCAAGGACGAGGTGCTGTCGTCACCCGCCGTCGAGATGTAGAACTGCGTCGTCGCGGCATACGTCCGCGGTGACAGGGCGGTGTAGGCGGCGGCGAGGCCGAGGGTCACGAGCGTCACCGCGGCGATGATCATCCATCGCTTCCGGATGACGTTCAGGTAGTCCTGCAGTTCCACAGTCGTCTCTTCTCGTCGGCCGCGCCCTGGTCACACGACTCCTGGCCGGAACAAATCCGACACATCACTCCCGCGCATCCTAGTCGGCGGTGCCCGGGATGCGCTGTTTCTGTCCAGCGGGTCCGTAGAGTGGCGGGCGTGATGAGGTGGATGTCTGACAGGTCCGTGGGTCGGTGGGCGCTCGTGGGCCTGCTTGCCCTGCTCGTCGTGGACGCCCTCCTCGTGGCGCTCGCGTTCCGCCCCGACGCGGCCGAGGCGTCCGCGTCGGCGCCCACCCCGGTGCCCGCGGCCACCTCCACGGCCACGACGACGACAGCCGCGACGAAGGCCGCCGAGGCCGTCCCGGTCACGCAGGCGATCGCCGCCGTCGACGGCAAGCGCGCCTGGCGTGCCACGCTCGGCACCTGCCGCGATGCCGGCTCGACCGTCGAGGTCACCGACGACGGCGGCCGCACGTGGACCAAACGCGACAGCGCAGCATCAGCCCTAGGGCGCATCCAGCCCGTCGGCACCGACCGCGGCTTCGTCATCGGCGCCCCCAAGGACTGCTCTGCGGGGGAGTACGCCACCGACGACGACGGCAAGACCTGGCGCGGACCCCGCGACATCGAGGGCGGCTGGTCGCGCGTCCCGGGCGGCGACAAGCCCACCCTCGTCATCACCCCGAAGCGCCCCGACGCCCGCCCCTGCGGCGGCACCACGGTCATCGACCTCGCCCGCGTCAGCGCCTCCAAGGCCGTCGCCGCTTGCGCTGACGGCCGGCTCATGCGCTCCATCGACGGCGGCTCCAAGTGGAGCTCGCTCGCCACGGTCCCGGGCGCCCTCGCCATCGCCGCTCGAGAGGAGAAGGGCACGCCGACCGTCTACGTCGCCCGCACGGTCGACGGCTGCGCCGGCGTCGAGATCGCCAAGGTCGGCGACGACAAGACCGACCGCGTCGCCTGCGTCACGACCCTCCTCGAGGGCGCCGAGGGCCGCGTGTCGCTCAGCGTCGTCGACGACGCCGGCTGGCTCGCCGTCGCCGACGCCACCTGGCGGTCCGGCAGCAACCTCAAGACCTGGAGCGACACCGCGTGACCGGTGCGCATGACGCACACTGGACGATCGCCCCCTAGGCTGGGCGACCATGAAGGGCATCATCCTCGCCGGCGGCTCGGGCACGCGGCTGCACCCCATCACGCGTGGCATCAGCAAGCAGCTCATGCCCGTCTACGACAAGCCGATGGTCTACTACCCCCTGTCGACGCTGATGATGGCGGGCATCCGCGAGGTCCTCGTCATCACGACCCCCGCCGACTCCGACCAGTTCCAGCGCCTCCTCGGTGACGGCACGCAGTGGGGCATGTCGATCACGTATGCCGTGCAGCCGAGTCCCGACGGACTCGCCCAGGCGTTCGTGCTGGGTGCCGACTTCATCGGTGACGACGAGGTGGCCCTCGTCCTCGGCGACAACATCTTCTTCGGCCCGGGGCTCGGCACCCGGCTCCGCGACAACACCCACGTCCGCGGTGGGCACGTCTTCGCCTACCGCGTGGCCGACCCCGCGGTATACGGCGTCGTCGAGTTCGACCAGGACGGCACGGTCCTCTCCATCGAGGAGAAGCCGAAGCGCCCCAAGTCCAGCTACGCCGTGCCCGGCCTCTACTTCTACGACAACGACGTCGTCGAGATCGCCCGCAACCTCGTGCCCAGCGAGCGCGGCGAGCTCGAGATCACGGCCGTCAACGACGAGTACCTCCGCCGCGGCAGCCTCACGGTGACCCCGCTGCCGCGCGGCACTGCCTGGTTCGACACCGGCACGTTCACCGGCCTCATGGAGGCCAGCCAGTACGTCCACGTCGTCGAGGCACGGCAGGGGCAGAAGATCGGCTGCGTCGAGGAGGTCGCCTGGCGCAACGGGTGGATCTCCGACGACGAGCTCAAGGTGCACGCCGACGCCCAGGCTAAGAGCGGCTACGGCCTCTACCTGCACGCCCTGCTCGCCGAGGCCCGGGAGGCCATCTGATGGACATCCGACCGCTGCGCATCGACGGCGCCTTCGAGATCACGCCGCGCCAGTTCCCCGACGACCGGGGCGTCTTCGCCGAGGGCTTCCGCGTCGACCACCTCGCCGAGGCCCTCGGCCACGAGATGCAGGTGCGACAGACGAACATCTCCGTCTCGTCCGGCGGCGCGCTGCGCGGCATCCACTTCGCCGACGTGCCGCCGTCGCAGGCCAAGTACGTCACGGCCACGGGCGGCGTCTTCGTCGACTACGTCGTCGACCTGCGCGTCGGCTCGCCGACCTTCGGGGAGTGGGACTCGGTCGTGCTCGACACCGTCGACCGGCGCGCCGTCTACCTCTCCGAGGGGCTGGGCCACGCGCTCGCCTGCATCGAGGACGGGACCGCGGTCTACCTCTGCTCCGAGGTCTTCAACCCCACCGGCGAGCGCGGCATCACGCCCCTCGACCCGCGGATCGCACTGAAGCTGCCCGAGGGCTTCGAGCCCATCCTCTCGCCCAAGGACGCCGCCGCGCCGACGCTGGACGAGGCCGAGGCCGCCGGGGTGCTCCCCACGCTCGAGGCCTGCCTCGCCCACACCCGCTCGCTGGCGGGGGAGCGCCGTTGAGGCGCGTCGGGCGCATCCTCGTCATATGCACCGGCAACGTGTGCCGCTCGCCCTACCTCGAGCGGCGGCTTCGGCAGCTGCTCGACGGGCAGGACGTCGTCGTCGAGAGCGCCGGCACGCGCGCCCTCGTCGGAGCCGACATCGAGCCCGGCTCGGTGGCGGCGCTCCGTGCCGTCGGGGCCGACACGACCGGGTTCGCCTCGCGGCAGCTCGTGCCCTCGATGCTTGATGACGCCGACCTCGTCATCACCGCGACGCAGAAGCACCGCGGTGACGCCGTGGCCCTGCACCCCCGGGCGCTGCGCAAGACCTTCACCCTCGGCGAGCTCGCCGACCTCGTCCGCGACGCCGACCTGGCCGGCTCGCCGGAGGCGGCGCAGGCCGGTCCCGACACGCCATGGGCCGCCATCGTCGGCGAGGTGGCGCGAGGCCGTCGCGGGCTCCATCCCGCCCGCTCCGCGGACGAGTCGGACATACCCGACCCATACGGGCGCAGCTCTGCGGCATATGACCTGATGTCGACCGAAATCGAGTCGCAGCTGCCTCTCGTCGTCGCCGCGCTGACTCCACCTCGAAGCTGATCCGACCGCGGACTCCGTCGCGTGACAGGCGGATTCGCCCCCTAGCATGTCCCCCGGGGGAAGGGCCGAGCAGTCGTTCGAGGGGGAGTTGCAGCAATGAAGAGTCGAGTCGCGACGGCGGGTCTCGTGGCGTTCCTCGCGGTCGACGTCGGGCTCGTTGCGCTCGCGCTGCGTGCCGGGCGCCCGTCGGAGGACGTGCCCGTGACGTCGACGACGCGGACCGCGGAGCTCATCACGAGCACTCCCGCGACCTCCACGCCACGCGCCACGTCGACCACGCGCCCGACAGGTGGGAGCGGCGGCACGGGCGCGACGTCGGGCGGCGGCAAGGCCGTCCCGGTCTCCCGGCTCGTCTCCGCCCTCGACGCCGCGACCGCCTGGCGCGCCACGACCGGCACCTGCGACCGCGGCGGTGCCACCCTCGAGCTGACGACGGACGGCGGACAGAGCTGGACCAAGGTGCGCTCGCCCACGCGAGCCGTCACGCGTGTGCAGCCGCTCGACTCGACCCGCGCCTTCACCATCGGGGCCGGCGCCGACTGCACCCTCAAGCAGTACGCGTCCCGCGACGCGGGCCAGACCTGGCAGGCGCCCACTGCGGTCGTCGGGGGCTGGGCCCGGCGCCTCGACGAGCCGACCCAGGTGCTCACCCCCAAGGAGAGCGCCGCCACGCCGTGCGGCGACGGCGCCGTGCTCGACCTGTCCCGCACGTCCGCGTCGCAGGCACAGGCGCTGTGCGCCGACGGCTCCGTCGTCCTGACCGGCGACGGCGGCTCGACGTGGACCGACTCCGGCGACGCTCCCGGCGCGGTCGCCCTCAGCAACCTCATCGCCGACAACAGCCTCAAGACGTATGCCGTGCGCGTCGTCAGCGCGTGCAAGGGCGTCCAGCTCGTCGAGGTCGCCAAGGGCCGCACCGCGGACGTCGTCGCATGCGTGGCCGTGCCGAACGTGCCGCGCGGCGAGGTCGGGCTGTCGGTCACCGAGAGTGCGGGCTGGATCGTCGCGGGCAACCAGACCTTTCGCGCCCGGGGCGACCTGACGTCGTGGAAGCATGCATGACATGGACGAGCGCGGGGGGACAGGGGGTGCCGCGCGCAGTCGCGGTGAGGCGGTGCCTCATTGGCCGGGGCTGGACGGACTCCGTGGAATCGCGGTTCTCTCCGTCGTTCTCTTCCACACCGCGACGGGGTGGGGCGCCAACGGCTTCGTGGGAGTCGATGTCTTCTTCGCCTTGAGTGGCTTCCTGATCACGAGCCTCCTGCTTCGAGAGCACCGGTTGACCGGCGGCATCACTCTCTCGGCCTTCTACCTGCGGCGGGCACTTCGATTGGTGCCGGCGTTGGTGACGGTGGTGTTGGCGGTGGTGGGCCTGAGCGTCGTGACTGGCCGGGTCGGTGCTGTCGTGCCGGGGGCCGCGGCTTCACTTCTGTACCTCTCGAACTGGTGGATCTACAGTGGTCATCCGGCGCCGCTACTGGAGCACACCTGGACGCTCTCCATCGAGGAGCACTTCTACCTCGTGTGGCCGGTTCTCGTCGCAGCATGGCTTTCGCGTCGACGCAGCCGCCGCATGGCCTCCGTCGTGGCTGCGGCACTCGCCCTCGGAATCCTGCTGACGCCCTGGCCCGGTGATCTCGACGGAGTGCGCGCCTCGTACCTGCGTGCCGCGCCCATCGTTCTCGGGTGCGTCCTGGCCGTGGCGCTCGACAATGATCGCGTCCGCGCAGCCGTGGCTCGGCCGATCCGCGTGGCGGGACCTGTCGCCCTCGTCGTTCTCACCGTTCTTGCCTTCGCCCCGCTGAAGCTGGACTCCGCGTGGCTTTCAGGCGTCAAGAGCGTCCCTGGGCTGCTTTCCGCGCTCGTGGTCTGCGCACTGGTCTGCGCACCGCGCAGCCTCGCGAGCACCTGTCTCTCCTGGAAGCCGCTGAGGTGGACCGGGCGCCGGGCCTACGGCATCTACCTGATCCACTTTCCGGTCATCAGCCTGATGATGCACCAGGTGGATCTGGGCCTACCCGTGGGCATGAAGGGACTTGTGGGAGCGGCGCTCAGCATCGCGCTCGCTGCCGTGTCCTACACCTACATCGAGCGCCCCTTCCTGAGGCGCAAAGCGAGGTTGGCGCCCAAGGTCGACAACTCCCCTGCTGGGGCTGCTATTGCCGACGTGCTCGCCCCTCTCGAGGGCTCACGGGGGTGGGAACCACCGAGATGAGCCGCCGCCGGCGGGCTTCGTCTACTTGTACGAGGCCAGCTCGTCGTTGCGGATCGCCTCGCCGAGGTCGGCCATCTTGACCTCGTCGACGATGTCGATCGACGCGCCCTGCGGGCTCGTGCCGAATCCCGTGAACGGCGCCGTGATGAAGCGGATGTCGCCGCCGCGCAGGTCACGCAGGGCGAAGGCCTCGGAGCGCATCGTGCCGACGTCGAGCTTCTGGTCGACCGTGAGGTTCTTCGTCGCCGCGTCGGCGAACTCGCTGAGCCGGACCGGGTTGAGCAGGACGTCCTTGTTGAGCGTCTTGAGCATGAGGGCCTTGATGAAGGCGAGCTGACGCCGGCCACGGGAGATGTCGCCCTCGCTCAGCTGCTTGCGCTCGCGCACGAAGGCGAGCGCCATGTCGCCCGTCATGTGCATGGTGCCGACGGTGAAGTCGTAGCCGTTGTCCTTGCTCGGCTCCTCGACGTCGACGTCGACGCCACCGACGGCGTCGGTCATGGCCTTGAAGCCCTCGAAGCCCTGCATGGCGACGTGGTCGATGCGGATGCCGAGCATGTTCTGCATCGTCTTGACGAGCAGCGGAGCCCCGCCGAACGCGTACGCCGCGTTGAGCTTGTTCTTGCCCTTGCCCGGGATGGAGACGTAGAGGTCGCGGGGGAAGTGGATGAGGGTGACCTGCGAGTGGTCCTCGGGGACGTGCACGAGCACCATGACGTCCGAGCGGGCACCGACCCGGTCGGGTCCGGCGTCGTTGCCGATGATGAGGTAGTTGGTGCCGCTGCCGGTCGGCTGCGCGACGACGTTGCCGTTCTTGTCGGTGGGCTGGCTGTCCGTCCCGCTGTCGGGCAGCAGCAGCTCCTGCTTCACGTTGTTCGTGACGATGTGGTTGAGCCAGGCGAGGTAGCCGCCCACGGCCAGCACGGGCACGAGCAGCAGCACGAGCGCGGCGACGAGCACCTTGCGGTTGCGCTTCTTCTCCCGACGCCCGGAACCACCGTCGGCTGCGGCGCCGCCGTCCCAGTCGTCGCCGGAGCCCCCGGAGCCGCCGTCGGCCCCGTCGGGGCCGTCGGTCTCGTCACGCTCGAACAGGTCGGCGTCGCGCTCACGGGTGCTGTCCACGGCGCCAGTGTAGGTGTCGGGAGGACATCCCACGGCTGCTTACACTGTCCCGCATGCCCGGAGGACGAACGCGACGAATGAACGCCGACGTCCCCCTCGTGGCAGGTGGTGCCGTCGGCTTCGTGGTGCTGGTGTGGCTGCTCATGCACGCCACGGTGCCGCTCGTGACCGTCTTCGACTTCGCCTCCGACGGTCGTCCCAAGCTGTATGCCGCGTTCCTCGCCGGTCTCGCCGGTCTCGGCGGTCTGCTGCTCACCCTGCCGCGTGCGCTGAGCCAGCCGGTGCCCGCCGTGCAGCCGTCGCTGCGCAGCCGGCGTCAGGCGTCGGCGCTGCGCCGCTCCCACCTGCGCACCGACCTGCTCGCGGTCGCCGCGCTCCTCATCGCCCAGGTGCCGCTCCCGGCCCCATGGGGACCGGTGGGCAAGGCGGCGACCATCGCAAACGTCACGAAGTCGCCCGAGATCGTCGAGCTGAGTGCGCTCTTCGCCAACGTCTCGCTCGCCATCCTGGTGGTCGGCCTCGTCGCGGCCGTCGTCGCCAAGGTCTACAGCCACGCGGCTGCCTTACGGGTGCTCGCAATCGCCTTGGCCGTCGGCGCCCCGGTCATGGGCTGGTTCTTCGTCGTCCACGCCATCGGCTAGGGAGAGAGCAGTCGCTCGACCTCGGACCGGATGCGCTCGCGGAAGCGGGTCTCGGAGAACTGCTCGGCGTGGGTGCGGATCGCCGCGGCGTCCCACCCGCGATCTCGAGCGGTGATGACGGCCGCGCGCACCGCCTCGGTGGTCGGCTCCTCGAAGAAGGCGCCGTTGACGCTCTCGTCGATCGTGTCGAGGTAGCCACCCGCGTGCAGGGCCAGGGTCGGCACCCCGAAGGCCGCCGCCTCGAGCGGGGTCAGACCGAAGTCCTCGAGGCTCGGTGCGAGGAGCGTGCGTGCGTGGGCGTAGGTCCAGCGCAGCTCGGCATCGGTCAAGCCTGTGACGATCCGCACGTTGTCGGGCGCCTCCGCGCGCAGCCGCGCCTCGAGCGGCCCGGCGCCGACGACGACGAGCCGCTCGGGCAGCCCGCGCACGGCCTCGACCGCGACGTCGACGTTCTTGTAGGGCAGCAGCCGCGACACGACGAGCAGGTAGCCGGCCTCCGCCCAGTCCGCGAGGGCCGCGACCGGCTCCTGCGGGTCGGCGGGGTCGATACCGTACGGCGGGGCGAGCACCTCCGCGTCGATGCCGTAGGCCGTCGCGATGCGCTCGCGGACCACGGTGGAGTTCGCGAGGTAGCGGTCCGCGGACGAGGCCGCCCGACGGTCCCAGCGGCGCAGCCACCCGCTCAGGACCGACAGCGCCCCCGCCTTGGCCGAGCTCCCTGCCTCGTCGCCGAGGTAGGCGTCGGCCTGGTAGAGCCACCGGGCGGGAGCATGGCAGTAGACGAGCTTGCGCCCGGTCGCCGGCACGCCGTGGGCCCAGCCGGAGCTCGACGCGACGACGACCTCGGCGTCGACGCGAAGGCGCGACACGGCATACGGGAGCAGGGGCAGCGCAGCGCGGTGCTCACGGCGCAAGGGTGCGATCTTGTCGATGGGCGAGACGACGACGCTCGCGTCGCGGAACTCCGGGTAGGTGCCGTCGGGGTCGTAGAGGGTGGTGTGGATCGTCGCGTCGGGGAAGGCACGGTGCAGCGCGAGGACGACGCGCTCGGCGCCACCGCGCTGGGTCAGGTAGTCGTGCGCGATGGCGACGCGCGGACGGTCGCTCTCGGACGGCGCGGGGAAGGGGCGCGCACCGGCGGACTCCAGCCACACCCGGGTCAGAATGGCCGCTCCGCGGTCGGCGCGGAAGCGGCTCGCGACGTCGGCGTGGGCGCGCGCTGCCCGCTCGAGCGCCTCGGCCGGACGGTCGAGCACCTCGAGCACCGCGGCGGCCAGGGCCGCGTCGTCATCCGGCGCGACGAGCAGCCCGGTGTCCGCGCCGGGAGGCTGCGTGCGCACGATCTCGTCGACCCCGCCCCCGCGCGTCGCCACGACCGGGACGCCCCAGGCCATCGCCTCCGTCACGACCTGCCCGAAGGGCTCCGGGACGGTCGACGCGTGGACGCAGACGGTGAGCCTGTCGAGCTCGGGACGTGGGTCGGCGACGAAACCCGTGAGCTCGACGACGTCTGCCAGCCCCAGGCGGTCGATCTCGCCGCGCACCTCGCGCTCGTAGTCCTCCGCGCCGAACGCCGCTGCCCCGAGCAGCCGGAACCTCACGTCAGGGCGGACGTCGACGACGCGTCGGGCGGCGCGGACCAGGACGAGCTGGCCCTTGGTCGGGCTGAGGCGCCCCACCATCCCGACGACCGGCGGCCCCTCGGGCTGGTGGCGTCGCACCGACCCGGCCACCTGCTCGGGCGAGAGCCCCGGGTGGGCCACCGTCAGGCGTCTGGCCCCCGGCAGGGTGGCCGCCGTGGCCGCCGAGTTGGCGACCACGGCATACGGCACGCGACGGGCCAGGGCCCGGAACGCGCGGACGGTCCGAGCCGGCAGGTAGTCCTCGGCGATCCGGTCGTGGACGTGCCAGACGAGGGGGAGACCGAGCAGCCGCGCGGCCGGCACGGCCAGCAGGTCGGCCTTGAGCGAGGTGGTGTGGACGACGTCCACGTCCAGCCCTCGCAGCGTGCGCACCAGGCGTCCGAGGAAGCCGGCACCGGCGACCGCCGAGCGCACCACGGTGACCGGACCCGCGGCCCGGCCCACGTCACGCACGCCCGGGTCGAGCGGCACGACCACCACCCGGTGACCCGCCCGGTGCAGGCGCTCCTCCAGCGGCCCGGACGAGAAGAGGACCACGACCGGCTCGACGACCGTGGGGTCGAGCGCCTCCAGCGACCGCACGAGCGCCAGCTCCGCGCCCCCGAGCTCAGCTGTGTGGTCGAGGACGGCCACGCGCACGGGACGGGGGCGACGAGCGGGGGCTGGCGGCACGTCCCGAAGGGTATCCGCGGACCCTCGCGAACCGGGTCGATCCGCGGAGGTTTGCTGACATACTGCCGCTCATGCTGGCCTCCTCGCCCTCCGTCGACGTGGTCGTCGCGACGTTCAACCGCCCGGACAACGTGCGGACCTGCCTCGAGCACCTGAGCCGCCAGACGCTCACCCCCGACGAGGTCGTCGTCGTCGACTCCTCGCCCCACCGCCTGACCGCCGACGTCGTGGCCGACTTCCCCGGCGTGCGCTACATCCGCAACGACGCCGGCCCGGGCACCCTCGCGACCTCGCGCGCCATCGGCGTGGCCGAGACACGGTCCGAGATCATCGCCTTCATCGACGACGACGCCTACGCCGAGCCCGACTGGCTCGAGAACATCGTCGCCCGCTACGCCGACCCGGCCGTCGGGGCCGTCGGCGGGCGCGCCAGCAACGGACGACCGGGCGAGGAGCACGAGGGGCTCGACGCCGTCGGTCGCCTGCTGCCCGACGGGACCCTGACCGGCAACTTCGCGGCCGACACCGGCCGGGACCTCGACGTCGACCACGTGCTCGGCGCCAACATGTCCGTGCGCCGCTCGGCCCTCGAGCAGATCGGCGGCATCGTCGACCTCTTCCCGGGCACCTGCCTGCGCGAGGAGAGTGACATCATGCTGCGCCTCGGACGCGCCGGCCACCGAGTGGTCTACACCCCCACGGCCCTCGTCGAGCACGTCGCGGCGCCCTACACCCGGGGACGTCGCTTCGACGTGCGCTACACCTTCTACGGCCACCGCAACCATGTCGTGCTGCTCTCGCACACCTATGGCCTCGGGGCCCCGATCCTGCGCCGCTACTACGGCACGGCCCTGCGCGGTGTCGGCGGCAGCGTCGTCGAGGGCGCGCGGGCGGTCATCGACGGCGAGCGCACGCCTCGCCAGCGGGTGCGCTCGGTCGGCGGCAAGGCCCTGCACGCGTCGGCGACCCTCGGTGGCCTCGCCGCCGGCACCACCGCAGCGATCCGCACGCGGATCGACGACCGGCGCCACACCTGAGGTGTCCTCGACCGCACCGGGGGAGCCCGACCACACCGTGCCCCAGGGCCGAGGGCCTGACGAGGCGCCGACCGATGGCGCCGAGGCCATGAGCGCAGGCCACCTCCAGCAGCGTGCGGTCCGCGGCGCCGCGTGGACCGTCGTCAACACGTTTGTCGGCATCCCGGTGGCGTTCGCAGTCAACCTCGTGGTCGCCCGGGTGCTCGGCGCCTCCGACTACGGCAGGCTCGCACTGCTGACGGCGTTGATGGAGTTCGTCGGCGCCCTGCTGACGAGCGGCGTCGCGACTGCGGTCATCCAGTTCGGCGCCAAGGCTCACGCCGCCGGCCGCACCGCCGACGTCGCGCGCCTGCTGTCCCAGTGGCAGGGGTTCCGACTCCTCGTCGTCATGCCGGTGGTCGCGACGGTCGTCTTCCTCGTCGCCGACGTGCCGCCGCAGGCGATGGCGGTGGCGCTCGTCTTCGGGGTCGTGCTCCCGGCCGCGCTCGACGGCGGCGCAGCGTGCCTCGGCATCGAGAACAAGACGGCTGACGGCGCCAAGATCGCGCTCGTCACGACGATCGCCACGCAGGCCGCCGTGCTCGTGGTCGCCCTGGTCGTGCGGACGCCCGACGCGGTGTGGGCGACCCGTCTCGTCGTCGTTGGGCTGGCCGTCGGGCTCTGCCTGTTCCGGGTCGCCCCCGCCTACCGCGTCGCCGTGCTGCGCCCGATCCTGCCGCGCGGGCTGCCCCCGGGGTTCTGGGCCTTCGCCGTCCCGATGGGTCTCGCGGGCGTCGTCAGCGGGCTGGTCTCGTCACGCAGCGAGGTCTTCGTGATGAACTGGCTGGCCGAGCCCGCGGAGCTCGGGATCTATGCCCTCGCCTTCGGGCTGGCCGTGCATGCCTTCGCCCCGGCGCAGGCGCTCGTCGGTCCGCTGATCCCGGCCATCTCGGGCCTCCGGGAGGTCGACGAGGGCGCCGTCGAGCCGGCCTTCCGACGGGTGACGCGAGCGGGTTCCACCGTCGTGGCGCTCATCCTCGCGACCGGGCTCGCCCCGCTCGCCCTGCTCGTCCCCGTGCTCTACGGCGAGGAGTTCGCCGCCGCGTCGCCGGTCGTGCTCGCGCTCGGGATCTCCGCCGGGTTCGCGACGGTCGGCGGCCCGGTCTTCGCCTTCGTCTCGGCGAGGCTGTCGGGCAAGGCCATCTTGGCCGCCAACCTCGTGGCCCTCGTCGTCGATCTCGGGCTCGCCGTCCTGCTCATCCCGGGGCTCGGCGCGTGGGGCGCCGTCATCGCCAACGCCGGTGGAGCCCTGACGACGCTCGGCATCCTCAGCGGACGCGAGCTGCGGGCCTTGGGTCTACCGGTACGTATAGCCCTGCGGGATGCGCTGCCTGCCTTCATCGGAGCCGTCTGCGCTCTGGGCGCGTACTTCGGCTGGGTCCTCCTGACCGGGCCGGTGCTGCTGCGCGCGATCGGTGCGGGACTGGTCGGGGCGGTCCTCTGCGTCGTCCTCATGCGGGTGATGGGCTCGGGTCTGAGCGCGGAGGACCGTGGCGCGGTCGGGCGCGCCCTGCCGTCGAGCGTGGGCCGGGTCATGGGCCGCGTCCTGGGCTGGATGTCTGGGCCTGACTGATGATCAACGACCCGTTGAGCTCCGACGAGACAAAGGAGGTCCATCGGATGGAACTGTTCGACTACGACGTCGTCATTCCCAGCCACGGCCGGCATCCGGACCTGCTGCTCGCCGCCGTCGACAGCGTGCTGGCCCAGACCTGCCCGCCCGCCCGGGTCCTGGTCGTCATGGACGGCATCGCCGAGGCCTCCCGCCTGCTGGCACGCGCCCGTCCGCAGGTCGAGGTGCTGGACGTCGAGGAGCCTCGCGGGGCAGCTCACGCCAGACAGGTCGGCATCGACCACGCAACGGCGACCTGGGTCGCCTTCCTCGACGACGACGACCTCTGGCACCCGGCCAAGCAGGAGCGCGTCGCGGCCTGGGTGTCCGACCACCCCTGCTGCCGGGCGGTCCGCTCGGGGTTCTGGACCTTCACCGCGCCGGCCAGCGGGGTCGACGACGTCGGCACCCTGGCGGTCGAGCTCGTCGGGTCGACGGTGGACGAGCTCGTCGCCGCGGCCGCGACAGCCGTGCCGCGCAACGACCTCGGCTACCTCGACATCGACGGCGACAGCCTCGCCCTGATGCTCGAGCGCAACCGTGGCGTCATCGGCTCCAGCGTCGTGCGCCGTGACCTACTGCAGTCGCTGCCGGCCGTCCCCGCCGGCCTGCGCCCCGGTGACGACCATGCGCTGCTGACCCTCGTCGCGTCCCGGACCGAGTGGCAGTTGATGGGGGAGCGCCTGCTCTTCTATCGCGCCCACGCGGCGCAAACCACTCGCGACGCGGCGAGCAACGCCATGGCCGACCTCGTGCGAGCCCGACTCACGCTCTGGGAGCTGGTCGGCGACGTGGCGCCCCGCCCGCTCGAGAGCTACGGTCCCGTCTACCGGCGCGAGGTGAGGCAGATGGCCTGGTCGCTCGTCCGGAACGGTCGCCCGAGCGCGGCCATCCAGGGCTTCTGGGCCGCGGCCCGTCTGCTTCCCCGCTGGCGGGACCGCCTCCTCGTCCTGATCCCCGAACCCGTTGCCTGGCGCTGGCGCCACCGGGGTCGCGCGGGCGGGCAGCGGTCACCGGACTGACGGCGACCACGGGGCTGGGCGGATCAGGGGTCATCGGGCTTTCTGCACCGCGCGGTCGTAGAGCTCCCCGTATATGCGGGCGACCGACGCCCACGTGTAGCGCCGCACGCTGGTCAGACCATTCGCGGCCAGCTCGGCGGCACGGTCATGGTCGCGTAGCACCGACTCGATCGCGTACGTCAGGGCGCCGGTGTTGACCGGGTCGACAAGGACTCCATCGGCCCCGTCGGTGACAAATGACGCAGGGCCTCCGAGAGTCGTTGCCACCAACGGTGTCCCAGCTCGCCAAGCCTCGAGCGCCACGATCCCGAAGGCCTCGCGGCGGCTCGGCATGACCACGACGTCGGCTCGCCGCATCCACGTGTGCACCGCCGCCTCGTCGAGCGGTCCGACGAGCCTGAGGCGGCCGCGGAGCCCGAGCTGCTGGCCCTGGGCGCGCAGCGCCTCGCGCTGCGACCCGTCCCCGCCGAGGACGAGGCGTGCGCCGAGAGCGGGGTCGAGGGCGGCGAACGCCTCGACCAGAAGATCGAAGCCCTTCGTGGTCTCGAGGCGGCCCACTCCGAGGACGAGCGGGGCCGCGTCGAGGTCGAGATCGGCAGGCAGCACACCGTGAGGTGGCGACGTCGGGGCCGGGCCCACTCCGTTGGGCACCACGACCCCGCCGACGAGCTCGAACCGGTCACGCAGGTCGCCGAGCACCTGCTCGGAGCACCCGGTGGTCATCGCGGCTGCGGCGATGGTGCGTCGCAGTCCTTCGCGCATCAGGGCGGAGGCGCCGAAGGCGTCGTAGTCGTCCATGAACGTCTCGCCGTGCGCGGAGAGCACCAAGGGGGTCGCGGTCCGTCGAGCCAGCGCTGCCGCATACAGCCCGTTGGGTCCGAAGCACTGGACGTGGAGCAGATCCGGTCGGAAGGTGCGGAAGGCCGACCGCCAGGCGCGCCAAGCGCGAGGACTCGCGGCAGCGAAGGTTGCCAAGGCCCGGCCGGAACGGGCGGGCAGGGGAGTGGGCAGGTGCCGCACGACAATCCCGTCGAGCTCGGTGGTCCCGAGGCGCTCGCCGCGGTCGACGGTCCACACCTCGACGTCGGTCCCGATCCGACGCAGCTCGCGAGCCACATTGCGCACGTGGGACTCCACCCCGCCGAAGTGGGGATGGTACGACGACGTGACGAGGGCGACTCGGGCGCCTGCGCCACCACCCATCGGGTCTCCTGTCCGTCGTGCCGTGCGATCAGCCGGCCTCAGTGCGGTCTCACCCTACGATGCGAGGGCAGACCCGTCCGCCCCTTCTCCATGACCCCGACAGGCAGGATCACGCGTGCCCCGGCTCACGATCGCCACGACCGCCACTGCGGTGCCCATGGGTGCGCAGGCGTATGAGCGGCACATCGTCGCTCGCGCGGCGAAGGCGCTCCAGGCGCTCAGCGGCCCGGATGAGTCGTGGCAGGTGCGCCACGCCGTCGCCCGGTCACTGCGGTCCCCTCTCCCGGGCACCATCCGGCTGCCAATGGGCTGGCTCGGGCACGCGTCGCCGCGTGCCCGTGCGGCGGCAGGGCGCCTGACCTATGCGGGCCGCGGGCTGGTGCACCGCATGAACCTCGAGCTCCCGCCGGCGCCTCGCGAGGTCGTCACCCTCCACGACGTCGTGGCGTGGCGCTACTCCGACGAGTCGGCACCGGTCGCCGCAGCTGCGGAGGAGCTTCGCCGAGCCGCGGCCGTCGTCTGTGTGTCCGCCTATACGGCGTCGGAGGCTGTCGAGCTGCTCGGGGTCGCGGACCCCGTCGTCGTCCCCAACGGCGTCGAGGACCGCTTCTTCTCGGCCAAGGCGCTCGAACCCAATGCCCTGGCCGCGTTGGGGATTGAGGGTCGTTTCGTCCTGACGGCCGGCGGCGCCTCGGAGCGCAAGAACCTGCCGGCGCTTGCGGCGGCCTGGCCTCTCGTGCGGGCCGCGCGACCCGATGTCGCACTCGTGCTCGCGGGGCCACCACATCCCCGCCGGACCGAGCTGTTCGGCTCGCTCCCGGGCGTGCGTCTTGTGGGTCGTGTCCCCGACGACATCCTGCCAAGGTTGTATGCCGCCGCAGCCGTCGTCGTCGTCCCGTCGCTCGTCGAGGGGTTCGGCCTGCCGGCCCTCGAGGGCATGGCGGCGGGGGTCCCCGTCGTCGCCTCCGACCGGTCGTCGCTGCCCGAGGTCGTCGGCGACGGCGGCCTGCTGGTCGAGCCGACCGGAGCGGCCCTCGCCGAGGGGGTGCTCGACGTGCTGGGCGGGGGGAGCGACGTCGAGGCCATGGCCCGACGCGGACAGGAGCGGTCGCGGGCCTTCACCTGGGAGGCGAGCGCCGAGGGGCACGCCCGGGTCTGGTGCGCCGTCGGGGGCTGAGGCTCAGCCCGGTGCCCCATCGTCCCGACCCGCGGACCGGCTGACGTCGTCGTCGAGGTCGTCGTCGAGGTTGGCGGCGTCCCCACCGAGGACCGCGACCGTCGCTGCGGTCACGGTGCCCACGAGCAGGAGGCTGCCAAGGACGTCGCGGGGCTGGTGGGCGTACCACGTGACGTTGCCCAGGGCCACGACGACGGCGGCGACGGTCAAGGCGACGAGCCCACGGCGCGTCACGGGGCGCGGCCAGACGACCGAGACGCCCACGAGCAGGCCGATGCCGGCCGCCGCGTGGTTGGAGGGGAAGGCGTCGCCACCGATCCCGAAGACGTCCCGCACCCGGACCTCCAGCGCGACGATCGTGGAAGCGGCCGGCACGACGAGCCCGGCGACCGCCCGGCGCCAGCTGCGCCGGACGAGGGCGAGCAGGGCGAGCACCACGACCACCGGCGCGAGCACGACGATGACGAGGGGACGGGCCACGTGGTCCAGGCCCTGGCGCAGCGCCGCGGGCACCCCGTTGAGGATCCACCCCCGCACCGTGGCGTCGACCGACACCCCTGCTCCCGTGCGCGTCGACACGAGCGCCACGACGACGAAGGCGACGGCCCCGACGACCGCCGCCAGGGCCAAACGCAGCCGATCGCGATGCGACACGTGCGCCTCCTGCAGGCCTGTTAGGGTGCGATCGACCAGTCAGTTCGGAGTCTATGGGGGTTCGCGAGATGGCAACCCAGGAGGCGACGGAGGGCCCCGCACCGGCCGCGTCCGTGCCTCTCGAGGTCCGCATCGGTTTCGCGCACGCCAGCCTCCAGTGGATCGCCGACCGGTGCGGCGCCGACCTGATCCACGTCAAGGGTGCAGCGCTCGACCCGACCCTCGTGCCCGGTCGCGGCTTCTCCGACGCCGACGTGCTCGCGCGGCCCCAGCAGGTGAGGATGCTGCTCGACGAGCTGCGCCGCCACGACTGGGAGCTCATCAACACTTTCGCCTACGGGTCGTCCTTCGAGCACTCGGCAACCTTGCGGCACAAGGACTTCGGTCTCCTCGACCTGCACCGGATCTATCCCGGCACCGGCCCCACGCCCGAGCAGGCCTTCGACACGCTGTGGTCCGCACGCACCACCACCGTCATCGGGGGGAGGGACTGCGCCGTGCCGTCGCGCGCCGCCCAGGCCGCCCTCCTGCTCCTGCACGCCGCACGAGGAGGCACCGACCCCAAGGCCGCCAACGACGTCGAGTGGGTGTGGACCGCGGCCGGTCCCGACGACCGCGAGCAGATCCTCGAGTGGGTCCGGCGGCTCGACGCCGAGCTCGGGTTCTCCGTCATCACAGGGACGTTGGACGAGCACCGCGACGACCCGGCATACGACCTCTGGCGGGTGGCGTCGCGCGGGGGCACGCGCATGGACGAGTGGCGGGCGCGCGTGCGCGCCGCCCGGGGCGCGCGCACCAAGCTCGCCGTCGCCGCCCGGTCGGTCCTCGTCAACGTCGAGCACCTGACGATCGTGCGGGGACGGCCGGTCAGCCGGCGCGAGGTCGTCGCGGAGTTCTTCGAGCGGCCGGTGCGCGGCCTGCGTGAGCAGGTCACGCGCCGCGCGGGTACGGCACTGGGCCGCGCGGGTGCGAGGCACCGGGAGCCCGTCCCGCCCGCGACGGACGACCGGTGAGCGGCGCCTTCCGCCCGGGTCCCGACGCCGGCGTCACCGTCGACGGGGACAGCGGGACCGTCTACGTCGCCCGGCTCCCCGGTGGTCCGCTCCTCGTCCTCGAGGGCGCCGCCGCGGTGATCTGGGCCGAGGCGACGGCGGCCCCGGCCGCCGGCTGGCTCTCACGGGTGGCCGCCGCGGTCGGGCATGCCGAGGACGTCATCGCGGCCGACGTCGAGGACTTCGTCGCCGACCTGCGCGCCCGACAGCTGCTCGTGCCCGTCGACGGGGACGACCAGGTCGACGGGGCCGACGCGCCGCAGTGACGCCGGTCCCGCGGACGGAGTGATCACGCGTCGGCCCGGAGTGGTCCGAACACGCCTGGCCCCGACGGCTCAGGCGTGGCGGCCCTCCCGCTCGCGCTGCTCGCGCCGGCTCAGCTTGACGCCGGAGTCGCGGTTGTAGCCGTAGTAGCCGTAGCGGTGGGCCGTCGACGATCCGGCCGACACCATGTTGAGCGCGAAGCCGGCCACCGGGGCGTCGACCGTCTCGAGGGACTGGACGGCACTCGCAAGGTCGCGCTTCTTCGTGCGCTCGGCGCCGACGACCATGATGAGCCCGTGCGTCAGCTTGTTGATGAGCACGGCGTCGATGACGGGCACGACCGGCGGGCTGTCGACGAGGATGAAGTCGTACTCGTGCGAGAGCTTGCCGAAGAGGGCCTCCATCGGCTCCGAGCCGAGCAGCTCGCTCGGATTCGGGGGCACGGGTCCGGCCGGCAGGACGTGCAGCGTCGTCTCGCGCCAGCGCTGGACGACGTCGTCCGGGTCGGCCTGCCCGAGCAGCAGCGTCGTCAGACCGAACGACCCGTCGAGCCCCATCGTGCTGGCGACCGAGGGGTTGCGCAGGTCCCCGTCGATGAGCAGCACCTTGGAGCCGGCATCGGCCATCGCGAGCGCGAGGTTGATCGTCGTGGTCGTCTTGCCCTCCCCGGGCACCGAGGATGTGACGACGAAGGAGTGTCCGCCGGTGGTGACGTCGACGAAGAGGATGTTGGTGCGCAGGCGCCGGATCGCCTCGGCGTGCCGGCCGTGCGGGTCGCTCTCCAGCGACAGCAGACCGCCCTTGACCGACTTGACCATCGGCAGGTCACCGAGGATGGGCCGGCTCGACAGGGCCGCGATGTCCTCCTTGGTGCGCACCTTGGTGTCGAGGGTGTGGCGAAGCAGCGCGAGCCCGATGCCGAGGGCGAGCCCGAGCAGCCCACCCAGGGCGAGGTTGCGCTTGGCGTTCGGCGACGTCGGCGCGCCGGGCACCTCGGCCGGCGTGATCGTCGTCGCCTCGACCGACTGGCCGTTGGCGGCCAGCAGCGGTGAGAACTTCTTCGTCGCCACGTCGGCCAGCACCGGGCCGACCTCTGCGGCGACCCGCGCCACGAGCTGGGCGTCACCGCCGATCGCGGTGATCGTCATCATGTTGGAGGTCTGGGACACCTCGCCCGAGACCGACAGGGGATAGTTGGCCGGCAGTCCCAGCCGGGTGCGCAGCGGGTCCATGACCGACGGTGACGTGAGGACCTCGAGATAGGTGGCCAGGTCACTGGCCGAGACGGCATAGGTCGCGACCTGGTTGTTGGTGCTCGAGCTCGCCGGCTGCGTCGCCCGGAGGTAGATCTTCGAGCTGGACGCGTAGACGGCAGGCGTCAGCATCGTCTGGACGGCGACAGCCGCGACCACGGCGAGCAGGGTCACCGCGATGATCCGCCACCGTGCCCCCAGCACGCCCAGGAACTCCCGGAACGTCATGTCTCCCCCATGCCCCAACTCGCCAGTACGTGCCGCGATCCTCCCATATCATCCAAGAGGTTGTGCCGAGTCCGGGACATCCGGGGGACGGCCGGGATCGGCCGCGGACGGCCGGGGGACGGCACGGGGAGAGAGGGTGAGGCCATGTGGGCACTGCGGGTGTCCCACAGCGCGGTCGTGGACACGTGGCGTGAGCGGGAGCGGGCGCTGCGTCGCCGCGGCCACCGCGTCGACGTCGTGTCGGCCGCGCAGTGGTCGGAGGGCGGGCGTCGCGTCACCCTGTCCGCGCGCCCCGGTGAGGCGGTGGCACCGGCTCGCACGTTCGGCTCGCACCCGGCTCTGTTCCTCTACGACCCGCGTCCGCTCTGGCGCGCCCTCGGTCGGCCGGTCGACGTCATCGACATCCACGAGGAGCCCTTCGCGCTCGCGACCGCCGAGGTGCTGGCCCTGCGCTGGCTGCGCCGGCAGCGCGCGCCCTACCTGCTCTACTCCGCCCAGAACATCGACAAGCACTACCCGGTGCCCTTCCGCTGGCTCGAGCGCGCCGCGCTGCGCCACGCGAGCGGGGTCCACGTGTGCAACGACGGCGCAGGCCGCATCGTCGAGCGCAAGGGCTTCGCGGGCCGGGCCCGCACGATCGACCTCGGCACCGACCTCACCACCTTCACGCCGACGAGCACGTATGCCGTGACGCCGGGTCGGGCGCCCGTCGTCGGGTTCGCCGGTCGGTTCGACGCGGCCAAGGGCGTCGACGTGCTGCTGCGTGCCGCAGCCCTCGAGCCGGGGCTCCGGGTGCGCCTCGCAGGGGACGGTCCCGAGCGGGCTGCGCTGGCAGCCACGGCCGATGCTCTCGGCATCGCCGACCGGGTCGAGATGGTCGGCGCCCTGGCGCCCGAGGACCTGCCCGACTTCTACCGTTCGCTCGACGTCCTGGCCGTCCCGTCGTTGACCACCTCGTCCTGGGTCGAGCAGTTCGGCCGGGTGGCGATCGAGGCCATGGCCTGTGGCACGCCCGTCGTCGTCAGCGACAGCGGCGCCCTGCCGGCGGTTGTCGGCGCCGCGGCCCTCGTCGTGCCCGAGGGTGACGCGATCGAGCTCGCCAAGGCGCTCTCCGACGTGGTCCATGACACGGAGGTGGCTGCCCGGCTGCGGGAGGCGGGCCTGGCGCGCGCCGCCGCGACGTCGTGGGACCGGATCGCCCTCGAGCACGAGGTGATGTACCGCGCCGCCACCAAGCAGTGGGCAGAGCGGGCTGATGTCGAGGGGGAGAAGGTCGAGGATCGGGCGCTCGAGGTCGTCGTCGTCGCCTACGGCCGGCCCGACCTGCTCGCCGAGACGCTCGCCCCGCTGCGCGGGCTGTCGGTCACCGTCGTCGACAACTCGTCGTCGCCCGACGTGCGCGCCGTGGTCGAGCAGGCCGGCGCCGACTACGTCGACCCGGGCCGCAACGGCGGTTTCGGCGCCGGTGTCAACGTCGCGCTCGGCCGGATCGACCCCGACGCCGACGTCCTCCTCGTCAACCCCGACGCCGTCGTGCACGAGGACGACGTGGCGGCACTGCACAGAGTGCTGCTCGCCGAGCCCGACCTCGCGAGCGTCGGGCCGGTCCAGGTCGACTCCGGTGGCAGGCCGTCCCGTGTGGAGTGGCCCTTCCCGTCGCCGGTGGCGACCTGGGTCGAGGCGGTCGGACTCGGTCGGCTGCGGCGCAACCGCTACGTCATCGGCTCGGTGCTGCTGCTCCGTCGGGAGGCGGTCGACCACGTCGGCCCCTTCGACGACGAACGCTTCTTCCTCTACGCGGAGGAGGCCGACTGGGCCCACCGCGCCGCCCGGCTGGGCTGGCGGCACGCGCTGGTGCCGACGGCGCGTGCCACGCACGTGGGCGCCGCGACCAGTGCAGACCCGGTGTCCCGCGAGGGCCACTTCCATGCTGCCCAGGAGGTCTACCTGCGCAAGCACCACGGCGCCCTCGGATGGCAGGTGGGTCGGGCCGGACAGGTCGTCGGCTCCGCGGTGCGCGGCGTCGTACTCCCCGGTGAGCGCGGTCGCTCGGCGCGGTCGCGCCTGCGCCTCTACCTCGCCGGACCGGCACGCTCCGAGGTGCGGCCCGAGGACTCGCGGCGACAGCAGTCGGCCGGGGTGGGGGCCCTGTGACCACTCTCGTTCCCGAGCGCTTCAGGGGTCCCGGGCGCACCGACCTGCTGGCCCGCTTCGCGCTCGTGCTCGGCGGTGTCGCCCTCGTGGCGACGGTCGGACGGCTCGCGGTCACGGTGCCCGAGGCGGCGGTCATCATCTCCGTGGCCGTGCTGGCGATCGGGCTCACGGCCGTCCAGCCCGGCCTCATCCCCGTCGCGGTGCTCCCGGTGCTGCTCGTCGTGCTGCGCGTCGGCAGCGGCGGGATCGACCTCTCCCTCTCGGACTTCGCGCTCGCCGCCGCAGCGGTGCCGGCGCTGCTGCTCGCGCGCCGGCCGTTCTCGTCGGGCCTGCGTGCCGTGCTGTGGGCTTCGGCGATCTACCAGTTCGCCACGCTCGTCACGGTCGTCAACAACCCGTATGCCGCCAACGTCGTGGAGTGGGCGCACGCCTGGATGATGGTGTCCGGGTCGCTGCTCGTGGGCTGGGCGGTCGGTGCCAACGGGCACGGCCGGCTCGGCATCCGCCTCCTCGTCGCGACGATGACGCTGCTCGCCGTCATCACGGTGGTCGAGGGGAGCGTCCACTTCGCCCAGGGCGACTTCTCGCCGGTCTACCCGAGCTTCCCGTACGGCATGCACAAGAACTTCGCCGGCACGGTGTGCGCCACGGGGGCCGTGATGGTCTACGCCCGACCGGCCTGGGTGGGGATCAACCGCAGGTGGTCCTTCGTGCTCGGCTCCGTGCTCCTGGCCGCGGTGCTCTTCACCCAGTCCCGCCAGGCGCTGATCGGACTCGTCGCCGCCGTCGTGATCCTCGTGCTGCGCAGCGACAGCGACCGCAAGCGCTCCCGGGTCATCCTGCTGCTGCTGGCGCCCGTCGTGCTCTTCGTGACCAACCTCGTGCAGGACCAGGTCCAGAACGGCAACCAGTTCAACTCCGTGTTCCAGCGCCTCACCTGGTTCCAGGACTCGATGACGGTGTGGAGCTCGGACCCGTGGTTCGGTGTCGGGCTGCGGTGGTGGTACACCGACCGGTTCCCGTTCCAGTTCCAGCCGCCCAACGCCGAGATCGAGGTGCTCACCTCCGCCGGCGTCCTCGGCCTCGCGGCCTTCGTCGTCCTCATGGTCGTCGCGCTCCGGGTCGCGTGGAGGCTCGACCCCGCCTACGGCTCGCTCGCCGTCGCCGTCCTCGTCTCCCGTCTGGTCCAGGGTCAATTCGACCTGTTCTGGTCTGCGGTGCAGGGTTCGGTGCCCTTCGTCGTGCTCGGGATCTGCCTCGGCGCCTGCTGGCACGCCGAACGCGAACGGCAGGCGGCCGACGCGCGGCTGCTGCCCGCCTCGCCAGCACCACACGTCGCGGCCGGGGTCGCATGACGACGATCATCCAGATCACGCCCGAGATCGGCCCGGGCACGGGGGTCGGGGCGGTCGCCCACCACCTCGAGCAGGAGTGGCAGCGTCTCGGCGTCGACGTGCGCCGCTTCACCCTCGCCGAGGCCGGGGGCGCGTGGCTCCCGCAGCCCGGGGGCGGTGTGGCCGGCCGGCTGGCCCTGGTCGCACGGGTGGTGTGGTTCTCGACGGTCGGCACCCGGCGCGCCCGGCGCTTCCTGCACGCACACCCGGAGCAGCTGTCGGTCTGCCACAACGACGCCATGGTCGGTGACGTCTACGTCAACCACGGTCTCGTCGAGGCGGCCATGATGGCCCGCGGTCACCACCGCCTCCGGCTGGTCCGCAACCCGGTGCACCTGTTCACCACGACGAGGGACCGTGTGCGCTACTCCCGCCCAGGGACGCACCGGCTCGTCGTCAACCTCGTCAGCGACGAGGAGCGCCTGCTCCGTGAGCTGCATCCCCGTCTCGCCATCCCCACCGTCGTCATCGGCAACGGCGTCGACACCGAGCGGTTCCGGCCCCCGACCTCGGCCGAGCGTGCAGCAGCCCGTCAGGACCTCGGCATCGGGCCCGACGAACGGATGGTGCTCTTCATCGGCAACGAGTTCGGTCGCAAGGGCCTGCCCCGGCTCGTCGACGCCGTGGCGGCACTCGAGCCCGGCGTGCGCCTCGTCGTCGTCGGAGGCACCCCCGACCTCGTCGCGGCCGAGGCCCGGCGCGCGTCCGCCGTGTCGATGGGGGACAGGCTGCGGTTCGCGGGCGCCCACGCCGACCCGCGTCCGTGGCTGCACGCGGCCGACGTGCTGGCCATGCCCAGCGCGTACGAGTCCTACGGTCTCGTCGTCCTCGAGGCCCTGGCCTGTGGCGTCCCGGTCGTCGCCACGGCAACCGGGTGCGTGCCCGACGTCGTCGTCGACGGCGTCAACGGTGCCGTCGTCGAGGCGTCCGTGGGCTCGCTCACCGACGGACTGCGTCGCTCCCTGGAGCTCGACCCCGAGACCGCCCGGCGGGCGGCTCGGGAGAGCGCCGAGGATCACTCGTGGGCGTCGGTGGCTCGGCGCTACCTCGAGGTCCTCGACCGGCTGGGGTCCGACGGCAGCGTCGGTCAGCGCGAGGCCGGTCGGTCACGGTGAGGGTGGTCCACGCGGTCCGTTCCGACGCGTTCGCCGGTGTGGAGAGCCATGTCGCGCGGCTGGCGCGAGCACAGGTGCTCGCCGGAGACGACGTGCTCGTCATCGGAGGCGATCCCGGGCACATGGCGGTCGCCTGCGGGCCGCGAGTGCGCATCCTGCCCGCGACGACGGTCTCGCAGGTGCGACTGGCGGTGCGCCGCTGGGCTCCGGGTTCCGACGTGGTCCACGCGCACATGACGGCGGCCGAGATCGCCTGTGCCACAGCGATGGTGGGGGTGCGCACACCTCTCGTCGTGACGCGGCACTTCGCGAGCGAACGCGGCAGCAACCCTGTGTCCGCCGTGGTGGGGAGCGCGGCGGGCCGTCGGGTCGACGCGCAGATCTCGATCAGCCACTACGTCGCCGACACCATCTCCGGTGCCAGTGTCGTCATCCACCCGGGCGTCGACTCGATCACGGCCACCCGGCCGGCCGCGGAGCGCGAGCGGGTGGTCCTCGTCGCGCAGCGGCTCGAGCGTGAGAAGGACACCGAGGTGGCGATGCGGGCGTTCGCCCTCTCGGGTGCCGCCGGACGGGGCTGGCGGCTCGACGTGGCGGGTGACGGGGCGGAGAGGGCCCGACTCGTGGCCCTCGCGGGCGAGCTCGGCATCGGCGGGTCCACCCGGTTCCTCGGGCACCGCCGCGACGTGCTCGCCCTCATGGAGTCCGCCGGCGTGCTCCTCGCCCCGTGCCGGGTCGAGGGGCTCGGGCTCACGGTGCTCGAGGCCATGGCCGCCGCGCTGCCGGTCGTCGCGGTGGGCGCGGGAGGTCACCTCGAGACGGTGGGCGCGGCGGCGGCGGCTGCCCTGCATCCACCGGGGGACGTCGTCCGGGCCAGCGAGCTGCTGACGGTCCTGACGACCGACGCCGCCCACCGTGACGCGTACGGCGCCGAGCTCCAGCGCGTCCAGCGGGCCCACTTCACGCCCTCGCACCAGGCGGAGCGGACCGCCGAGGTCTATCGGGGGGTGCGCTGATGGATCTCGTCGTGACCTCGCTCGAGGCGTGGGACGGCGTGTGGCGCCGCAACCAGCACCTCATCGCCGGGCTCCTCCGCCGCGACCCGGGGCTGCGGGTGCTCTTCGTCGAGCCGGCCACCGACCCGCTTCACGCGGCCCTGGGAGCATCCGCTCCGCGACTGGGTCGGGGACTGCGCGAAGGACCGTCGCTCGACGGGATCCGTGCCGGCGCCCTCTGGCTGCTCGAGCCGACCAAGTGGCTGCCCCGGCGGGTCGACCGCCGTCTCGACGAGCGCTGGGCCAAGCAGGTGCTGCGGGCGGCGCGGACGCTCGACCTGGCCGACCCCGTGCTCTGGGTCAACGACCCGCGGGGATCACTCCTCGTCGAGGCGACCCAGTGGCCCTCGCTCTACGACATCACCGACGACTGGACGCTGGCCGACCGGTCCAGCGCCGAGACCGACCGCATCGTGGCCCAGGAGCAGGTGCTGCTCGGCCGCTGCGACGAGGTGGTCGTCTGCTCGCACGCGCTCGAGGAGAGCAAGGGTGCGCTGCGTCCCGTGACGCTCGTGCCCAACGGCGTGGACACGCGGGCCTACCTCGTCGACCACGACCGCCCCGCGGACCTGCCGGCCGGCGCGGTCGCCGTCTACGTCGGGACGCTGCACGACGACCGACTCGACGTCGACCTGTGCGTGCAGACGGCGCAGGCGCTCGCGGGTTCGGCCCTACTGGTACTCGTGGGGCCCGATGCCCTTGCGGCAGAACAGCGCTCGCGACTCGAAGAGGCGGGGGCACTCCTGCTCGGGGCGCGTCCGAGTGTGGATGTGCCTGCCTACCTCCAGCACGCCGACGTCCTCGTCGTGCCCCACGTCGTCACACCCTTCACCGACAGCCTCGACCCGATCAAGCTCTACGAGTACCAGGCTGCAGGGCGGCCCGTCGTGTCGACGCCGGTGGCAGGCTTCCGCGACGTGGACGACGACCTCGTGACGGTCGTGGGTGCTGCAGAGTTCGCGCACGCGGTCGTCGGCGCCGTGGCGTCTCCCGTGGCGACGCAGCGAGCGCGCGAGAGCTCGGCGGACTGGTCGCGCCGGGTCGACCAGATGCGCGAGATCCTCGGGCGGCTGCACGCTGGGAGGTCGGCCTCATGACCACCGACGCTGCTGCGCCGTTCGTGGTCCACGTCCGGGCGTTGGGGGCCACGGTGGCCATCGAGGTGCCCGACGAGCGCCTGCGCCTGCCCGTCGAGCAGGCCTGGTCGGCGTGCCGCACGGAAGCAGTTCCCGGCGCTCCCGGGGTGAGACCCCCCTCCCTGTCGCCGGCTGCCGAGCCGGACGAGAAGGCGTCAGCGCTGCAGTCGCTGACGCAGTCCGTGACCCGTGAGGCGATCCTGGCCCGTTCTGGCGAGCTGATGATGTTCCACGCTGCCGCCCTCAGCGACCAGTCGACCGGTGCGACCATCGCGATGGTCGCACCGGGTGGCACGGGCAAGACCACCCTGGTGCGGGCGCTGGGCCCGGGTCGTGGCTACGTCACCGACGAGACGGTCGGCGTGGCCGCAGATGGCGCCATCGCGCCCTACTGCAAGCCCCTGTCGGTGCGTCGCGAGCACCCGAGGCAGCCCAAGGACGAGATCTCGCCCGGGACCCTCGGGCTGTGCCCGCCCCGGGTCGAGCCGTGGCTCGCCGGCCTGGTGCTGCTGAGGCGCGACCGGGCGGCGGGCGAGCGTCCGGTCGTCGAGGACGTCGGCGTGCTCGACGCCCTGGTCCAGCTCGCGCCGGAGACCTCCTCGCTGGCGGCCTTCGACCGTCCGCTCCACCGCCTTGCCGAGCTCGTGGAGTCCGTGGGAGGCCTGCGCCGGATCCGCTACCACTCCGTCGACGATGTCGAGCCGGTCGTGCGCGAGGTCCTCGGGAGATCGAGGTGAGCGCCGACCGCGAGGGCGCCGCCGCGCTCACGTCCGAGGCGTTGCTGCGTCCGGGGGAGCTGCGCGACACCTACTCGACCGACGACGGCACGGTCGTCCTCGTGGAGGGCGCGGCCGGACACCGGGTCGTCCGGCTCTCGCCGCTCGGGAGCGCGGTCCTCGAGGCCGTCGGGTCGGGGACGACCCTCGCGGCGCTCGAGGTGGAGCTGAGGTCCCGGCTGGGGGAGCCACCCGCCGGAAACCTCTCCGAGCTGGTCCTCTCGGCGACGCTGGCACTGGTTGAAGAAGACCTCATCGTCGCAGGTCAGGGGCATAAAGACGACAATTCGGGCGTCACGCAACCGTGATGTGGGCACGTCGCCGCAAGGTGTGTGATTCCCGGCATCTGGGGTGGCAGCCTCCGGTATGTTGACGAGTGCTTGGGGGGCTTCAGTCATCGAGTGGGGGATGTATCCATGTCACAGAATCACGGCGCCGAGACGGCGCCTCCGAGCCGACGCTCGGTAGTCAAGGGCGCGGCCTGGGCTGTGCCCGCCGTCGTGGTCGCGGGGGCGGCGCCCACGGTCGCGGCCTCGGCGGGTCTGCTGAGCCTGACCGGCCAGGCCTGCAAGCTGCCGGGCAACTCGAACTCGATCTACAAGGGCTACGTCTTCGAGTTGGTGGGCAACAACGTCACCGGGCCGCTTCCGCGCGACGCCGTCATCGTCGTCGACAGCATCGCGGTCTCGGGCCTCGCGTCGGCCGGGCGGTTCATCGTGCAGTCCCCGACCCAGGGGACCTGCTCGTGCGGGCCGACCTGCGGCGGTTCGGATCCGAACCACACGGTCTGCGTCAAGGACGGGAGTGTGAACCAGCAGATCCTCATCTACACCGAGGCTGCGCTGACGGGCAACAGTGCATCTGGCACGGTGTCCATCACCTACCGGGTGTACGACTGCAACAACACGTCGAGCTGCGGGACGGCCGGCCCGGTCATCCCCGACTCAGCGAACTTCTCGGGTGGCTCGCTTCCGGGCGGTGGCAAGGGGTCCTGCGACATCACGCCTCGCCCGATCCCGCCGGGCTGCACGGAGAACTGCTGATCAACCGCCGATGGGGTGTGGCTCGTCCAGAGCCACACCCCATCGGCGTCCCCGCGCTCCAGGTTGAATCGGTCGGGCCGCAGCGGCCCCGCTCGCCTTCCTCGGGGCCCGGCGTGCAGTCTCGACTAGCGGGCGACGCCGAGCTCCACGGCGATGGCCTCCACGAACTCCAGCACGTCGTCGTGCCCGGTGACCGGGCCCCCTGCGAGGAGGCCGTCGGCCCCCAGCAGGATGGCGCTGGGGGTTCGGCGTATGCCGAACGAGTCGTCGAGGAGTCTCTCCGTGTCGTGGAGGCTCTGCGGCTCGTCCGCTGACGTCAGCGTGGAGTCGGACGGAGCGGCCGCGAGGACCAGCCGCACGTCGACGGGCCCGAGCAGTTCGCGCCAGCGAGGCACTTCCTCGACGACGTCATGGCAGCTCGAGCACCAGTCCGACACGTAGAGCAGCAGCTGGGCCCGTACGGTGCCCAGGGCCCGCAGGTTCGTCGTCGTACCGTCCCCGAGCATGATGGGCAGGGCGGGTGTGCGGTAGCGCACGTAGTCGCCCTCCTCGTCGGCGTACGCCGTCGGCTCGACCGTCGGGACGGCGGCCGACGAGCCTCCGACGACGAGCCACGTCGTGATCGCCGCCGCCACCGCACCGGCGAGCCACCACCAGGGAAGGAGCCCGTCCGCGATGCGCGTCAGCACCGACGGGCCCTGCGTGGCGACGCCGACGGCGACGGCTGCGAGGGCGACGAGCCAGGCGTTCCGCACGACCGTGCGGCGCGAGATGCGCCCCGGGGCGAACTCCCCGAAGCACGCGCACTCGACGTCCTCGTCGAAGCCGAGCGCGCGCACGACGAGGACGAGGTATGCCGTGAAGAGCACGAGCGTGGCCACCGCAGCCGCCGTGCCCGGCAGCCCACCGAGGGCCACCAGCCCGAGAGCGAGCGCGATCTCGACCCACGGAAGCGCCTTCACCACAAGCGATCCCGAGAGCGGGGCGGGCACGCGCAGGTCACGGAAGGCCTCGGCCAAGGCGCTCGGAGCGCGCAGCTTGCCGACCGCACTGACGACGAGGACGATCGCGAGGACGACGGGCGCGAGGGCGAGGGGGTCGGTGGGCACGTCGCATTCTAGGCACCCCACGGCATACCACCGGGGTTGATCGCGCGATCCCGGGGCCGCGTGACGGGGTCGTCGGAGCGGTCCTGCACAATCTGGCCATGCGCGTCGTCACGGCCAACGTCAACGGGATCCGAGCCGCAGCGAGGCGGGCGATGGTGCCGTGGCTCCAGCAGGCCGAGCCCGACGTCCTGTGCCTGCAGGAGGTGCGAGCGGACGACGTGGAGCTCACCAAGGTGCTCGCCGAGGCGGGCCTGGCGCACTGGTCGGTGGCGCACACCGAGGGCACCGCCAAGGGACGGGCCGGAGTGGCGGTCGTGACCCGTGAGCCCCAGGTCGCCGTCCGGGTCGGCGTCGACGGCGCATTCGCCGACGAGGGACGCTGGGTCTAGGCCTACGTCGTCACGCCCGCGGGCCCGCTGACGGTCGTCTCCGTCTACGTCCACACCGGCGAGGCGGGCACCGAGCGGCAGGACGCCAAGATGGCCTTCCTCGCGACCATGACGGAGCGGATGCGCCGCGCCGCCGAGGCCGACGAGCTCGTCCTCGTCACGGGCGACCTCAACGTCGCCCACCGCGAGGCCGACCTCAAGAACTGGAGGGGCAACCTCAAGAAGGCCGGCTTCCTCCCCGAGGAGCGTGCCGTCCTCGACGGGTGGTTTGACGACGGCGGCTGGGTCGACGTGCACCGCCTGCACGTCGGCGACGTCGCGGGTCCGTACTCGTGGTGGTCGTGGCGCGGCAAGGCGTTCGACAACGACGCCGGCTGGCGCATCGACTACCAGCTCGCGACGCGGCGTCTCGCGGCCACCGCGACCCACGCCTTCGTCGGCCGCGCGCCGACGTATGCCGAGCGCTGGAGCGACCACGCGCCGGTCGTCGTCGACTATGCCCTCGACGGGACGCTCCCCGACGCCTGACGCCGGCCCACGCCATCCGTCGCCGACAGCCCGGTTTGGGGGCGGTGGCCGACCATGGGCCAGAATGCACCCATGTCCTCGACGCCCTCCCTCCCGACCACGACGCCGCGCAGCCTCTCCGGCATGCAGCCGACGAGCGACTCGCTCCACCTCGGCAACTACATCGGTGCGCTCGTCGAGTGGGTGCGGCTGCAGGAGACGCACGACGCGTTCTACTTCGTCGCCGACCTGCACGCGCTGACCGTCGCCCCCGACCCCGAGGTGCTGCGCGAGCGCACCCGCATCACCGCGGCCCAGTTCATCGCCGGCGGTGTGGACCCGGCGCGCTCGACCCTCTTCGTCCAGAGCCACATCGCCCAGCACACCGAGCTCTACTGGGTGCTTGGCACGCTGACGGGCTTCGGTGAGGCGAGCCGCATGACCCAGTTCAAGGACAAGTCGGCCAAGGGCACCAACACCAACGTCGGCCTCTTCGCCTACCCCGTGCTCCAGGCCGCCGACATCCTCATCTACGACGCGAACGTCGTGCCGGTCGGGGAGGACCAGCGCCAGCACCTCGAGCTCTCACGCGACCTCGCGGGACGCTTCAACCAGCGCTTCGGTGACACGCTCGTCGTGCCCGAGCCGCACATCATGAAGGCGACCGCCAAGATCCAGGACCTCCAGGAGCCGACGGCGAAGATGAGCAAGTCCGCGGCCTCGGACTCGGGGCTCGTGAGCCTGCTCGACGAGCCGGCGCGCATCGCGAAGAAGATCCGCTCGGCCGTCACCGACACCGAGCGCGAGATCCGCTTCGACGAGGAGCACAAGCCCGGCATCTCCAACCTGCTCTCGATCCACTCGGCCCTGTCGGGCACGCCGGTCGCGCTCCTCGAGGAGGCGTATGCCGGCAAGGGCTACGGCGACCTCAAGAAGGACGTCGCCGAGGTCGTCGTCGAAGCGGTCACACCGTTCCGCACCCGCACGCTCGAGCTCATGGCGGACCGCGCCGAGCTCGACCGGATCCTCGCGGACGGGGCCGAGCGTGCCCGCACGGTCGCCGAGGCTACGGTCCGCCGCGTCTACGACAAGGTGGGGCTGCTGTCGTCGAGTGGGCGCGGCTGACGTCCGTCCGCAGCTGCGGCGACGAGGTCGAGACAGACCGTCTCGAGGGCCGAGGCCAGGTGCATCGCGGTGAAGCGCGACGCCACGAGGCCCGGGCCCTTCCGGGCGCGATCGCGCCAACCCGGGTCGACCAGCGCCTCCCGGAGCCGGTTCGGGTCCCCGGGCGGCACCACGCACATCACCTCGGGGTCGAGGTAGTCGCCGACACCGCTGACGTCACTGATGACGACCGGCGTGCCGAGCGCGAGGTTCTCGAGCAGGACCGTCTGCCCGGACGACATGCGTGACTCGCGGAGCGGGAGCACCATGAGCTCCGCGCGGGAGTAGAGCCCACGCAGCTCCGTGATGGGTACGTCGCTGCGGAAGGTCACGTCCGGGGCGTGAGCCAGCGGCTCGGCCTGCGACCGGTTCCAGGCGTCCGTGACGACCGTGCACGTCATCCCCTGGGGGAGGGCAGCCATGAGGGTGGGGAAGTCCTTTCCCGCGTTGGTGCCCACGGACAGCACCCCACCGTCGCGGTCGCGGGCGACTGGCTTGAAGAACTCCACGTCGACGCCGAGCGGCACCCAGCTCGGGCTGCGTCGCAGCCGACCGAGGCGGCGCGCGAGTGGTTCTCGCTGGACGGACGAGAACACCGTGATCGCGTCCGCGGCACGCAGGGCGGCCCGGTGGACGGCGCCGACGAGTCCGGGCCGCGTCGTGGCATCCAGGGCCGCCACGGTCATGACGACCACCGGCCTGCGGACCAGGCCGACCCTCCGCAGGACGAGTGCCGGAAGGGCTGCCGCCTCGTGCGTGGCGAGGACGACGTCGACGTCGCGCTGCACCTGCAGCAGCCACAGCAGCTGGGACAGGCGCCACGGCACTCGGCGTGCTCTGGGCGCCCGGCGCGGCCGACCCGATCGGGTGTGGTGCAGCACGCGGTGTCCGCGCTCCTCGAGCTCTCGCATGCCGAAGAGGCGGTGAGACGGCGTCCGCCCAGCCGCCACGTCCTCGAACTCGTGGTCCCAGTCGGACACGAACAGGGCTGCGATCCGCAGTCGACGTCCGGACGGCCGGGTCGTGTCCGACGGTCTCGTCTCCGTCATGCGTCGGCCCCGCATGCTCGGGTCGGCGGGTCCCGGACGCCTCGGGGCGCTGCCAGGAAGAAGTCGTCGACTTCAGGCCGGTCGGCCGAGCCCATCGCGGACCGGAACCGCACCCACGACAGCGCGAGGGCGACGACCCAGGCGAGACCCCAGGCCACCGCACCGCGTCGACCCCAGCCGCGTCGGAGATCCATGGCGCTGACGGTACTGGCCCAGAAGGGGCGGCGGGCCGCCTTACCGAGGTCGTTCTGGACGTGTCCGTCACCCGGACCCGACCGGGCTCGGGGACACTTCGGACACACCCGGGCACAGCTCGGGGGCACCTCGGGTCAGCCCGGCGCAGCAACCTTCGGTACGGTCGGGGGCGTGAGTGTTGCGCGCCTGACCACGATCGGCGTCTCGACCCCGATCCCGGCCCCGCACGGTGACTACCTCCAGCACCGTCGTGCCGACTTCGGCGACCCCCAGGCCTGGCAGATCCCCGCCCACATCACGCTGCTGCCGCCGACCGAGGTCGACGAGGAGGCGTATGCCGCCTTCCGCAGCCACTGCGCAGACGTCGCCGCCGCCTACGCCGCCTTCGACGTCGTCCTGCGTGGCACGGGCACGTTCCGACCGCTCTCCGACGTCGTGTTCATCCAGGTCGCCCAGGGGGTCTCGAACTGCGAGGCGCTCGAGCGCGCCCTGCGCTCTGGTCCGGTGCGCCGCGACCTCGACTTCTACTACCACCCCCACGTCACGGTGGCCCACAACGTGCCGTCGACGTCCCTCGACCGGGCGTTCACCGAGCTGGCCGACTACTCGGTCGCCTTCGAGGTCGACGCGTACCACCTCTACGAGCTGGGCGACGACGCCGTGTGGCGCCCAGTCCACGAGTTCGCGCTCGACGGGGACTGACCGTGCCGGCGTTCCAGCCCGCTCTGGACCGGCTCAAGGCCACCCGGGCCTACCAGGCGTGGACGCGCTACGGGGAGGCCAACGGCGACCTGCTTGCCGCGGGGGTCGGCTACTTCGCGTTCTTCTCGATCTTCCCCGCCCTGGCGCTCGCCTTCGCGATCTTCGGCTTCGTCCTGCAGGGTCGACCGGACCTCGTCGACACCATCGCCGAGTCGCTCAACAGCACGCTGCCGGGCATGGTCAAGACGACCGCGCACCCTGACGGCATCATCAGCATCGAGGCGCCGGCGAGCCTGACGCTCACCATCACCGGCATCATCTCGTTCGTCACGCTGCTGCTCGCGGGCCTCGGCTGGGTCGGTGCGCTGCGCACGGGACTTCGCGGCGTGTTCGGCCTCGAGGCGTCGACCGACAACTTCGTGCGCACCAAGGCGCGTGACCTCTTCGTCCTGGTGACGCTCGGCCTGGCGATCGCCGTCTCGGCGATCCTGACGAGCGCCGTCGGCGGCCTGGCCGAGCGCGTCGCGGGGTGGATCGGGTTGGCGGGCAACGGGTTCCTCGTCGGCCTGCTCGGGCTGCTGGCTGGGGTCGTCTTCGACACGCTCATTCTCGTCGTCCTGCTGCGGATGCTCTCGGGCGTGCCGCTGCCCATGCACAACGTACGGCAGGGCGCCGTCCTCGGGGCGGTCATCCTCACGGTGCTCAAGCTCTTCGGCGGCTTCCTCATCAGCCACGCCACCTCGAACCCGCTGCTCGGTGCGGTCGCCGTCGCGGTGGGCCTGCTCTTCTGGCTCAACCTCATGTCCAAGGTCGTCCTGCTCTCGGCAGCCTGGGCCGCCAACGACGTCGACCTCGGCCGTCCGGCCGAAGACGGTTCGGCCATGTCCACTCCGGGCCGCGGCCGCCCGCTGCCCGGAACAGCGCTCTCGCCGGCGACCACCGATGCGGGGGACGGGTCGTATGCCGTCACGGACCCGGGTGACCGGGAGCGGTCCCCCGACCGGCCGAGTCCGCGCCCCACCGACAGGGCCAGCCTTGCGGCGGGAGTCGTCATCGGTGCATTCGCCGTGTCTGCGGTCCGCGGGGTGCGTAGGGTCAGGCGACACTAGGGTCCGTCCCGCAGGGCCCGTCGGCACCTCGGGAGGGCATCGCCGTGCAGCCTCAGCAGCAGGACGTCTACGTCGACAACGCACGACTCGACGTCTCACCGTTCATCCCGGCCGGGGCGACCCGGGTCCTCGACGTCGGCTGCGGCTCCGGTGGCTTCGGCCCGACGCTGCGTCGTGTGCTCGGCGAAGGGGCCACAGTGGTCGGCCTCGAGGCAGTCCCGAGCCAGGCGGCGGCGGCGCGCGAGGGGCACGGGTTCGACGAGGTCGTCGCGGGCTACTTCCCGGAGGCGCTCGACGGACGGACCGGGTCGTTCGACGCGATCTTCTTCAACGACGTGCTCGAGCACATCGTCGACCCGTGGTCGGTGCTGCGTGAGGTCCCGCGCTTCCTCTCAGCGGGCGGCCAGGTGATCGCCGCGATCCCCAGCATCCAGTACGCACCCGTGGTGCTGAAGCTGCTCCGGGGCAGGTGGGACTACGTCGACCAGGGGACCCTGGACCGGACCCACGTGCGGTTCTTCACCAAGGCGACCATGGTCGAGATGTTCGAGAGCTGTGGCTACGAGGTGCTCTCGTGCACGGGCGCCAACACCATGGGTCGACGCTGGGCGGCGAGCGGGAACCCGCTCCTTCGCGCAGCCGCACGGGTGGTGCCGATCCCGTTCGGCAACATGCGCTTCGTGCACTTCGTGGTCGTGGCCCGCCCGCGCCGCTGACGCACGACGTCGGTGTGCGACCGGTCCGGTGGTCGGCTACGCCCGCGACCGGCGGCGCAGCACCAGGGCCAGCACACCGACCGCCGTCGTAATCACGACGCCGGCTCCGGCCAGCACGACGAGCGAGCTCGTCCGGTCGGCGGACGTCGTCTCGGCCGTCGCCACGGGGGCAGGGGTGCCCGTGGCGCCGCGCGCGCCGGCCGTGCCCGGACCGGTGGTCCCCGTGCCCGTCGCACCGTCCGTGGGCAGCGTCGGCAGGGTCGGGGCGGGGGAGGGCGAGGACGCCTCACCGGGGTCGACGAGCCGCCCGACGGGCGTGACCCGGTCGGCGTTGGCGAACCCCCAGTCGAGCAGGGCCGCGGTCGGCTTCCACGACCCGGTGACGCTGCCCATCTGGCTCACGACGAGCGTGCGACCGCCGCGCGTGGCCGCCCCGATGAAGGTGTGCTGCGCGCGGTCGGTGCGACCGGGCTTGATGCCGATGGCGCCGGGGTAGTGCCGGAGCAGCTCGTTGATGTTGTAGACGTGGAAGGCCGGCCACACCTTGCCGTTCTTGTCCTTGCCGCCGGGGAAGACGGCGTCACGCTTGGTGATGGTGGCCCGGAAGGCGGGCAGGCGCATCGCGTCTCGGCCGATGAGCGCCAGGTCGTAGGCGCTCGAGCGCTGGGCGCCCTCGTCGAGCCCGCTCGGGTCGACGGTGAGCGTGTCGTGCGCGCCGACCTCGGCGGCCTTGTCGTTCATCAGCGCGACCGTCTGCTCGTAGCCGCCGGCGGCGTCGGCGAGGGCGTAGACGGCGTCGTTGGCCGAGAACATCAGCATGGCGTCGAAGAGGCTCGAGACGGGGTACCGGTTGCCCGCGAGGATGCCGACGCGTGAGCCCGCCGCGTCCTGGGCGTCCTGCCCGGCCACGACGACCTGTCTAGGGTCGAGCCGCGGCATCAGGGTGAGGGCCGTCAGGGTCTTGAGGGTGCTGGCCGGACGCAGCCAGGCGTGCGGCGACTTGGCGGCGAGGATCTCGCCGGTGTCGAGGTCCGCGACGACGTAGGAGACGTCGTAGACCTCGGGCGGCGCCGGCACGGACACCGGCCGGTCGACGAGGACACCTGTCTCGGCGAGGCGCGAGCCGCCCACGACGGTCTCGGGCTCCCACGCGGGATGCGCGAACGGCGTCGGCGGCGCGTTGCGGCACACGAGGCGCACCTTCGGCGGCTTCTTCGTGCCTGCCGGTGAAGAGACCTGCGCCGACGGCGAGGTCGACACCACGGTGGGCGGCGCCGTCGCGGCGGCGGGCTGGTCGGTGGGGAAGACCCGCGGTGTCAGCGTCACCCCGGGAGGAACGGCCTGCTGGGTCTGCCACGGCGTGCACGGCGACGCAGCCGCAGGAGCCGCCACCATGGCGCGAGGCAGCGGTGCCCCTGCTGCGGCCGGCACGGCATACGTCGTCGTCAGGACGAGCCCCAGCGCGACGGCACCGAGAGCGGCGCCCGCGGCCGGAGTCGTCCACGGGCGACGTCGGGAGGTCGGAGGAGGCGTCATCGCCGGGAAAGACTAACCCGCCCCGGTGGTCCGGGGCGGGTCGTCGGTGGTCCTGCGGAGGGCGCGTCGCGCCTCACTCGCCGCGCATCAGCGCGCCGCGCAGGTCCTTGTTGAGCTGGTTGATGACGTCGAGCGGGATCTCCTTGGGGCAGGCCGCGGAGCAGGCGCCGACGTTGGTGCAGCCGCCGAAGCCCTCGTGGTCGTGCTGGCTCACCATGCTGACGACGCGGGCGTCGCGCTCCGGCTGGCCCTGGGGGAGCTCGCCGAGGTGGGTGATCTTCGCGCCCATGAAGAGCATGCCGGAGGCGTTGGGGCACGCCGCGACGCACGCGCCACAGCCGATGCACGCGGCCGCCATGAAGGAGCGGTCGGCCTTGGGCTTGGGCACGGGCACCGAGTGGGCCTCGGGCGCCGAGCCGGTGTTGGCGCTGATGAAGCCGCCGGCCTGGATGATCCGGTCGAAGCTCGACCGGTCGACGACGAGGTCCTTGATGACGGGGAACGCGTCGGCGCGCCACGGCTCGATGGTGATCTCGTCGCCGTCGGAGAAGCTGCGCATGTGCAGCTGGCACGTCGTCGTGACCTCGGGGCCGTGGGCCTTGCCGGAGATCATCAGGCCGCACATGCCGCAGATGCCCTCGCGACAGTCGGAGTCGAAGGCGATCGGCTCCTCGCCGCGGGCGTTGAGCTGCTCGTTGAGCACGTCGAGCATCTCGAGGAAGCTCATGTCCTCGGAGATGTCGGTGACCGGGTACGTCACCATCTCGCCCTTGGCCTTGGGGCCGGCCTGGCGCCAGATCTTCAGGGTCAGATTCACTTGTAGCTCCGCTGCTTCATCTCGACGAATTCGTAGACCAGGTCTTCCTTGTGCAGGACCGGCGTGCCGTCCTGACCGCCCCACTCCCACGCGGCGACGTAGGCGTACTCGTCGTCGTGACGCAGCGCCTCGCCGTCCTCGGTCTGGGACTCGGCGCGGAAGTGACCGCCGCAGGACTCGCGGCGGTGCAGCGCGTCGATGCACATGAGCTCACCGAGCTCGAGGAAGTCGGCGACGCGGCCGGCCTTCTCGAGGCTCTGGTTGAGCGTGTCGGCGGAGCCGAGCACCTTGACGTTGCGCCAGAACTCGTCACGCAGGCCGCGGATGAGGTCGATGGCCTTGAGCAGCCCCTCCTCGGAGCGCTCCATCCCGCAGTACTCCCACATGATGTTGCCGAGCTCCTTGTGGAAGGAGTCGACCGAGCGGTCGCCGTTGATGGAGAGCAGCTTCTGCACGCGGGCGTCGACGGAGGCGCGAGCCTCGACCACGGCCTCGTTGGACTCCTCGAGCTTGGGGAACGGGCCCTTGGCGAGGTAGTCGCGGATGGTGTTCGGCAGGACGAAGTAGCCGTCGGCCAGACCCTGCATCAGGGCGCTCGCGCCGAGACGGTTGGCTCCGTGGTCGGAGAAGTTCGCCTCGCCCGCGACGAAGAGGCCGGGGATGCTCGACTGGAGGTCGTAGTCGACCCACAGGCCGCCCATCGTGTAGTGCACGGCGGGGTAGATGCGCATCGGCACCTCGTACGGGTTCTCGCCCGTGATCCGCTGGTACATGTCGAGCAGGTTGCCGTACTTCTCGGCGACGGCCTCGGCGCTCATGCGCTTGAGGGCGTCGGTGAAGTCGAGGTAGACGCCGCGGCGGAAGTCGCCGACCTTCGGGCCGACGCCGCGGCCCTCGTCGCAGACGTTCTTGGCCTGGCGGCTCGCGATGTCGCGCGGCACGAGGTTGCCGAACGAGGGGTAGATCCGCTCGAGGTAGTAGTCGCGGTCCTCCTCGGGGATCTCGCGCGGGTCCTTCTCGCAGTCGGCGGCGTTCTTCGGCACCCAGATGCGGCCGTCGTTGCGCAGCGACTCGGACATGAGCGTCAGCTTGCTCTGGTGCTCGCCTGCCACCGGGATGCAGGTTGGGTGGATCTGCGTGTAGCAGGGGTTGGCGAAGTGCGCGCCCTTGCGGTGCGCGCGCCACGTCGCGGTGACGTTGCTGCCCATCGCGTTGGTCGAGAGGAAGAAGACGTTGCCGTAGCCGCCGGAGGCGAGCACGACGGCGTCGGCGAGGTGGGTCTCGATCTCGCCGGTGACGAGGTCACGGGCGATGATGCCGCGGGCCTTGCCGTCGACGACGACGACCTCGAGCATCTCGTGGCGGCTGAACATCTCGACCGTGCCGGCCGCGACCTGGCGCTCGAGCGCCTGGTAGGCGCCGATGAGCAGCTGCTGGCCCGTCTGGCCACGCGCGTAGAACGTGCGCGAGACCTGCACGCCACCGAACGAGCGGTTGTCGAGCAGGCCGCCGTACTCACGCGCGAAGGGCACGCCCTGGGCGACGCACTGGTCGATGATGTTGGCGCTGACCTCGGCGAGGCGGTAGACGTTCGACTCGCGCGAGCGGTAGTCGCCACCCTTGACGGTGTCGTAGAAGAGACGGAATGTCGAGTCGCCGTCCTCCTTGTAGTTCTTGGCGGCGTTGATGCCACCCTGCGCGGCGATCGAGTGCGCGCGGCGCGGGGAGTCCTGGTAGCAGAAGGACTTCACGTTGTAGCCCGCCTCGCCGAGCGTCGCCGCCGCGGCGCCACCGGCGAGGCCGGTGCCGACGATGATGACGGTGAGCTTGCGTCGGTTGGCCGGGTTGACGAGGGCGGCATCGAACTTGCGCTTGTTCCAGCGCGCCTCGATCGGGCCCTTGGGTGCCTTCGTGTCGACGATCGGCTCGCCCTCGGTGTAGAGGCCGTGCACGACGCCGGGCGCCGCCTCACGGGTGGGAGCGGGCGCCTCGGGCGCGACGGTGCTGGCTGTCTGGGTGTCGGTCATGGATCAGTTCCCCTTGACGATTCCGAACAGGATGGCGAGCGGCGGGAGCGCGAAGCCCACGGCGGTCACCAGCGCGATGACGGTCGCGGTCGCCTTGGCGGTGCGACGCGACTTGGCGCTGTTGGTCCAGCCGAGGGTCTGCGAGGCGCTCCACACGCCGTGCCACAGGTGCATGCCCAGCGCGGCGAGCGCGAGGACGTAGATGAGGACGACCCACCACACCTGGAAGCTCGAGATGACGAGCTTGCCGGCGCTGTCACCGGCGGCGTCGGGGCCGACGTTGATCTTGAGGATCGTGAACTGCAGCAGGTGCCACACGAGGAAGAGGAGCAGCGCCACGCCGCCCCAGCGCATCATCCGGCTGCGGATGGTCGCCTGCGCGGCCTGCTTGGCCACGTAGCGGGTGGTGCGGGCGCCCCGGGCGCGGCTCCACAGGTAGAAGGCGGAGTACGCGTGCGCGGCGAGCGCGACCACGAGCAGTGCGCGGAAGATCCAGAGGAACCCGCCGAAGGGCAGGATCGGCATGAGGATCGTGCGCAGGTGCAGGGCGTACTCGTCGAACGCCTCGACACCGCCGAAGATCTTGAGGTTGCCGTACATGTGCACCAGCACGTAGAACACGAAGAGCGCGCCCGAGAGGGCCATGAGCAGCTTCATGAACACGGTGGTGCGGCGTGCCGACGCCGGTCGGGGAGTTCCCGTCGCTGGGAGAGTGTTGGTGGCCACGTCCGCACCCTATCCCCGCGGTTTCCGCACTCGAATTCCTACCCACTGGTAAACGGGCTGTTGTGACAATCTCAACAAGAACCCTCGACAACCGGGGCGTATGCCGTGTCCTCGGGCGGGTGCCCGGCGTGACCGGCGTGCAGCGCCGACTCAGGCGGCGCGGTCGGCGCCCCGGTCGCGGATGACACGGCCGTAGTGCGCGACGAGGTCCTCGACGACCCGCGACCACGAGCGCTCGCGGACGCGCAGTCGACCGCGCCGACCGAGGGCGGCGCGGTGCCCCGGGGAGGCGAGCACCCGGCATACCTGCGCTCGTAGGTCGCCGGCGCGGTCGGGGTCGAAGAGGTAGCCGTTGTCACCGTCGGTGACGAGGTCGACCGGCCCACCCCGGCGCGGGGCGACGACGGGCAGCCCTGTGGCGCCGGCCTCCTGGAGGGTCTGGCCGAACGTCTCGGCGGTGCCGGTGTGCACGAAGACGTCGAGGCAGGCGTAGGCCCGGGCGAGGTCGTCGCCGTGCCGGGGCCCGAGGAAGGCCGGCGGCCGGTTGGGCCGGGTGGCCGAGCTCGCCACCGCCTCGGCGAGGGCGGCGCCGACCGGCGCGCGCGACGGTCCGTCGCCCACGACGACGATCCGCGTGCCGGGGAGGTCGGCGAGCTCGGCGAGGCGTTCGACCTCCTTCTCGGGCGCGAGCCGGCCGACGAACCCGAGGAGCAGCTCGCCTCCGGGAGCCAGCTCGTGGCGCAGTGCGCGGGTCAGCGCGTCGAGCCGCCACGAGGGGTTGAAGAGGCTCGCGTCGACGCCGCGACCCCACGACGCGATGCCCGGCACGCCCTGGTCCCGGAGGTCCGCCAGCGCGCTCGACGACGGCGCGAGCGTCAGGTCGGCCCACGAGTGCAGCCGTCGCAGCCAGCGCCACGTCGCCGCCGCAGCGGCCGCACCGGCCGGTCCGGGCGTGTGCTGCCTGACGTACGCGGCCATGTCGGTCTGGAACACCGCGACGGTCGGCAGGTCGAGCCGGCGGGCCGCGCTGAGACCTCGCGCGCCGAGGACGAAGGGGCTCGCGACGTGCACGACGTCGGGGGCGAAGTCGCCGAGCACCCGCTCGAGCTCCGGGGTCGGCAGGCCGACGTCGAACTGGCGCACCGGCACCGACGTCACGCGGTGCACGCGGGCGCCGTCGAAGCTCGCCGGTCCGTCCGCCCTCGTGCGCGGCGCGATGACGACCACCTCGTCGCCGCGCCGGTGCAGCTCCTCGACGGTGCGGCAGACGCTCGTGGTCACGCCGTTGACGGCCGGGAGGAAGGACTCGGTGACGATGGCGACGCGCACGGCACCCACGGTCCCGGGACGGACGCCGGGGCGGGCGACGTCCCGGGGTGTGTGGGGTGCCGCGTCGGTGACGTCCTCGTGCCCCGCACCTGGGCCGGCCACCTGAGCCCGCCTAGGGTGGGCACATGGTGCTCCACGAAGCTGCCGCTGCCCTCGACTGGGTCATGGACAAGTCGTTGGTCCTGGGCTACACGAAGATCGGCCCGGCGGTGCGTCGCGCGTGGTGGCCGCACGACCCGGTGCCCGGCGCCCTGGTCGGGCGTCACGTCCTCGTCACCGGCGCGAGCGGCGGGCTCGGCCTCGCCACGGCCCGAGGCCTCGTGCGCCTCGGCGCAGCCGTCCACATCACCGGCCGCGACCCCGGCCGCCTCGACGACGCCCGCGCGCGGCTCGTCGACGAGCAGCCCCTCGCCGAGGTGACGGTCCACGTCGCCGACGTCAGTGACCTGGCGGCCACGGCGGACTTCGCCCGGCAGTTCGCTGCGCAGGTGCCACGCCTGCACGCCGTCGTGCACAACGCCGGCGTCATGCCGCCCTCGCGCACCGTGACGCCTGAGGGGCACGAGCTGACCCTCGCCACGCACGTCCTCGGTCCGCACGTGCTGACCTACGGCCTGCGCGAGGCGCTCCACGGCGGGCGCGTCGTCCTCGTGACGTCCGGAGGTGCCTACGGCCAGCGCCTCGACGTCGACGACCCGGAGTACGCCTCGGGCGACTACTCCGGCGTGACGGCCTACGCACGGACGAAGCGCATGCAGCTCGTCCTCACCGAGCTGTGGGCCCGCGACCTCGCCGCCGACGGCATCCGGGTCCACTCGATGCACCCCGGCTGGGCCGACACCCCCGGCGTCACCGACTCGCTGCCGCGCTTCGCCGCGGTCACCGGGCCGCTGCTGCGCGACGCCGACTCGGGCGCCGACACCGCGGTGTGGCTCGCAGCCACGGCCGACCCCATCGGGACCGGCGGCTTCTGGCACGACCGGCGCCGGCGGTCCACGCACTACGCGCCCGTCGGGGTCGAGACGCCCCAGCAGGTGGCCCAGTTCTGGGACTACGTGCGTGAGGTGACCGGGGAGCCGGCGCCGAGCGCCTGAGCCCGGCGGACGGCACACGCCCTCGGTCGGGGGGGGCAGGGGCGCGGCCAGCACGTCGAGCGCTGGACGCGCCCGGTCAGGAGGCGCGGCGGACGCACACCTGCGAGACGGACGTCCGGACGCAGTCGTAGCCGGTGGCCACGAGGGCGCGGACCCGCGCGACGAACGAGTTCCACGCCGGCTGCCCGTCCTCGGGACGCGGGGTGTCGTCGACGATGACCGCCTGCGCCCGGGGCAGGCACGCAGCCGTCGCGTCCAGCGCCGCGGCGGAGTCGAACGGGTACTGGTGGAACCGCGGGCACACGAGCTCGAGGTCGCCCATCCCCACGGCGTGGGCGCTCGCGTCGTTCGAGCCCGCCCGGGCGTACGTCTTCACGCCGGGGAGTGAGCCGAGGACGGCGCTGTCGGGGGAGTCGCTCCCGAGCAGGCGCAGGCTCGACGGGACGTCGCGGGCAGCGGTGAGCACGAAGTAGGGGTGGAGCGCGCCGGCCATGAGATAGCCACCGACGAGGAGCAGCAACGCCGCCCGGCGCACGCTGAAGAGGGGCACGGCCCGCGTCGCGACGAGGGCGAGCGCCAGGCCGCCCGGGGCCGAGAGCGTCTGGGCGTGGTGCGGCCACGTCCCGGTCACGGCGATGACGACGAGCCCGAGCGCCAGGGTGGCGATGACGAGGTCCCACAGCACGGCCGGCGTGATGGTGCGCGCGGGGTGCTCTCGGCTGGTTGTCGGCTCGGGATCCGCGGGTTGCGCGCGGCGACCTGTCCAGGCGCGCGGCACCAGCACGAGGACGAGCACGATGCTTGCGATCGTCACGACGCCGGCACCGCGAGCGTCCTCGGGGAAGACCCGGAGCAGGTGTCCGACGACCGAGCCGTACTGCGACGCGGCGAGCTCTCCGTCCGCGTAGTCGGCGTTGAGGCGGAAGTTGTCGACCCAGCCGGTCAGCTCACCGCGCCACCACATCGCACCGACCCCTGCGGCGAGGACGACCACCGCTCCGAGGACCGCCCGCGCCAGGCCCGTGAGGCCGCCGGAGGAACGCCGGTGGAGCGCGACCACGAGAAGGGGCCCGGCGACCACCGGCGCCAGGATCAGCTTGGTGAGCAGGAGCAGCCCGACGAGAGCCCCGGCGAGGACCCAGCGCGAACGCACGGCGCACGCGACGGCCCCGAGCAGCAGGGCGAGTCCGGGCAGGTGGGTCATCCCGCTCTCGTAGGGGGGTCCGGTGAGGAGCAACGGCATGGCACCGAGACCGGCGACGACCGCGATCTTCGGAGCCGCGCCGGCGGCGCGCGCGAGGACGGTCACGGCGAGGCCCGCTCCCAGGACCCACAGGACCTCGAGCGCGACGTCGGCGAGGGGTGAGGCGAGCCGGCCGACGGCGAGGGCGTAGTAGAAGAGCGGGTCCTTGTTGTCCCAGACGTCGACGTAGAGGCGGTCACCGGCGAGCAGGCGCTCGGCGACCGACGCGTACGTCCCGTGGTCGCCGAACGTGCTCGGTACGAGTCGCGGCAGAGCCATGGCCCAGGCTGCGGCCACCGCCAGCACGACGGCGACAGCCGCACCGGGGCTGGCGGAAGGGGCCGGAGCGCGGGGAGCGCCGGCCGGGGTCGTCGGCGACCACGGCCGGCGCGGCGGCACCGCAGCAGGGTCGGCCAGGTCCACGCGGTCCGTCATGAGCGCTCCCGGTCTCAGGTCAGCTCGGTGCGGCCCTGGGCGGTCAGGGTCTCGACGACCTGCTTGACCTCCTGCGCGCGGTCCGGTCGGGTGATGAGCAGCGCGTCCTGCGTGTCGATGACGACGAGGTCCTCGACCCCGATGAGGGCGACGAGACGGCCGCCGGTCGCCACGGTGGCGGTCGAGTCGATGCTGATGATGTCGTCCGCAGGGCCGATCGCGGTGATGCCGGGGATCGAGCTCGACGCGGCGACGAGCCTTGTGAGAGAGGCGAAGTCGCCGACGTCGTCCCACCCGAGGGCGGCAGGGACGACCGCGACGCGACCCGCGGCGGCAGCGGGCTCGGCGACGGCGTGGTCGATGGCGATCTTCTGCAGCGAGGGCCAGAGGTCGGTCATCCGGCGTGGGTCGCCGGCGATGGTGCGCAGGCTGTCGACCATGTCGGCGTGGTTCTCCGCGAGCAGCTCGAGCAGGGTCGTCGCGCCGACGACGAACATCCCTGCGTTCCAACGGTATTCGCCGCTGTCGACGTAGCGGGTCGCCGTCTCGAGGTCGGGCTTCTCGACGAAATCGTCGACGCGGTGGGCGCTCGGTGCGTCCTCGACGTCGAGCGGCTCGCCGAGCCTGATGTAGCCGAAGCCGGTGGCCGGCTCGGTCGGGTCGATGCCGATCGTCACCAGCTCGCCACGACGGGCGAGGGCCACGGCCTCGGTGACGGCCCGCCGGAAGTTGTCCGGCTCGGTGATGACGTGGTCGGCGGCGAAGGAGCCGAGGACGGCCTCTGGGTCACGGCGCTCGAGGATGGCGGCGGCGAGGCCGATGGCGGGCATGGAGTCGCGGGGCGAGGGCTCGCCGAGGACGGCGTCGTAGCCGAGCATCGGCAGCTGGCGGCGGACCGCGTCCTCGTGGGCGACCCCGGTCACGACGAGGATCCGCTCACCGACGAGGGGCTCGAGCCGGTCCCACGTGGCCCGCAGCAGCGACTGCCCGGAGCCGGTGAGGTCGTGGAGGAACTTGGGGGAGTGGCGCCGGGAGATGGGCCAGAGCCGGGTGCCGGAGCCTCCGGCGGGGATCACGGCCCAGAAGCCCGGTATGCCTGTCATGGGGCACACCGTACCGAGGCGTGGCGACTCGTCCCGGCCAAAGCGCCCGGAGTCGCTGCGGAAGCGCCGTTGGGGTCGTCCGTCTCGTGTCGTATGCCGTGTGGCGTCGGTCCCGCGGGCCCGCTCGCGGCCGCCGGCGCCCCGTCAGCCGAAGTCGCGCCGCCGAAGGGCGGCGAGGCCCGCAGCGCCGACGGCCACCGCGAAGGCGGTCAGGGCGACGAGCGGCATCCACGTCAGGGTGCCCCCGGGCAGGGCCGGCAGGTGCGTGAACGGTGAGAGGTCGACGAGCCAGCCGGGCAGGTCGAGCAGGTCACCGAACTCGCCGAGCAGCAGGAAGACGATGAGCGCGGCCCAGGCCAGCCCGGTGAAGCGGGGCAGGGCGCCGTAGAGCAGCAGGGCGACGGCGAGCGCGACCCACACGGCCGGCAGGGTCGAGAGCGCCGCTCCCGCGAGGCGCGTCACCGTCCCGCCGACGTCGCCTGCGTCGGCTCCGTGCACCAGGCCGGCGACCGTGGCGCTGACGAGCAGGACGAGCGCCGAAGCGACGACGGCCACGGCGACGTGACCTAGCGCCCAGGCGACCCGCCTCACCGGCGTGGCGAGGACGGCCTCCGCGCGCGTCGTCGTCTCCTCGGTGTACATCCGCGTGACGAGCGCGATCGACAGGGCGGACGCGCCGATGGCGGCGAAGTGCAGCTCCGTCGAGAAGTAGAGGTCGGTGACGGAGCCGGCCTCGCCGCCCAGGGCCCTCAGCATGTCGGCGACCTCGGGGGAGTCGATGAAGGTCTCGACGCTGCCAGCGATGGAGCCCAGGACGACGCCGAGCACGACGTAGGCCACGAGCCAGCCGACGAAGGTGCCGCGCGCGAGTCGTCGGGTGAGGGCGCCGGCCGTGCCGATCCGGCTGCGGTCGTGGCCCGCCCGGCTCGGCAGCACCCCCGCGCCGAGGTCGCGTCGTTCCAGCAGCGAGAAGGCGACGGCGACGAGCACGGCGTAGAGCGCGATGCCGAGCGCCGCCACCCAGTAGCGGTTCTCGCCGAAGGCAGAGACCTTGACGCCCCACCCGAGCGGCGAGAGCCAGGACAGGAATCGCGCCGGGCTGTCCGCAGCCGCGGTGTCGCCGACGGCGCGGACGAGGAACGCCACGGCGAGCGCCCCGAGCGACCATCCGGCGGTCCCGCGGGTGCTCGACGTCAGCTGCGCCGCGACGGCGGTCACGCCGACCCAGGAGAGACCGATGACGAGCCAGCAGACGCCGAGCGCCACCGAGCCGGCCGGGTCGAGACCGACGCCGATCGACCAGCCGACGGTGAGGACGACCGTGAGCAGCACGGCCGCGGTGCCGAGCAGCACCGCGGCCGCCAGCGTCGCCCGGCGCCCGACGACGCCGGCGCCGAGCAGCTCGAGCCGGCCGGCCTCCTCCTCCGTGCGGGTGTGGCGGCGGACCACCACGTAGGCGAGCAGGGCGAGGAAGACGCCGCCGAGGAGCACCGACTTGAACGTCGCGATCGAGTCGATGCCGAGGCTCGAGATGGGGCCGTACATCGCGACGAGCGCCGGGTTGGCCAGCGTCGGCGCCATCGACTCCTGGGCCGACCTCAGGTCGGGGAAGAGGGCGAAGGTCGCCTGCGCCGACAGGGCGGCGAAGGCCGCGAGGCCGAAGGCGCTGACCGGCACGAGCACCCGGTCGCGGCGCGCGGCGAGGCGCAGGAGCGACAGCGTGCCGGTGAGCCCGGCACCGGCGGCGCGTGGCGCGGGACGCGCGGTCGGGCTCGGGGCAGGCGCGACGGTGGTCACGGGGCCACCGCCGATGCCCTGCGGTACTGCTCCATGAAGAGCTCCTCGAGCGTCGGCGGGGCGCTCGTCAGGGCCGTGATCCCGTGAGCGCCGAGCAGCTCGAGCAGCCGGCCGAGGTAGTCGCTGCCGACGGTGCACGCCACGTGGTCCCCGGAGACCGTGACGTCCGCGACCCCGGGCAGCGACTCGACCTGCGCCGCGCCGACAGGATGGGCGAGCGTCGCCCGGACCGTCGTGCGGGACAGGCGGCGCAGCTGGGTCAGGGTGCCGGACTCGACGTTGCGCCCCTCGCGGATGATGCTGACGCGGTCGCACACCTGCTCGACCTCGGAGAGGATGTGGCTCGAGAGCAGCACCGTGCCGCCGGCCTCCCGGAACTCGTGCACGACCTCGCGGAAGACCGCCTCCATGAGCGGGTCCAGGCCCGAGGTCGGCTCGTCGAGCAGCAGCAGCTCGACGTCGGAGGACAGCGCCGCGACGAGGGCCACCTTCTGCCGGTTGCCCTTGGAGTAGGAGCGGCCCTTCTTCGTGGGGTCGAGGTCGAAGCGCTCGATCATCGACGCCCGCCGCTTCTCGTCGACGCCGCCGCGGAGCCGGGCGAGGACGTCGATGGCCTCGCCGCCCGTGAGGTTGGGCCACAGGGCCACGTCACCGGGCACGTAGGCGAGGCGTCGGTGCAGCGCCTCGACCTCGCGCCACGGGTCCCCGCCGAGGAGGGTGGCGTCCCCACCGTCGGAGCGCAGCAGCCCGAGCAGGATGCGCAGGGTCGTGGACTTGCCGGCGCCGTTGGGCCCGAGGAAGCCATGGATCTCGCCCGTCGTCACCTCGAGGTCGAGCCCGTCGAGGGCGACCGTGCGTCCGAAGCTCTTGTGCAGCCCCTGCACCTGGATCGCGGAAGTCATGCATCGACGGTACACAACATTCACGGTTTACTGAATGTTATGACGGTGAGGATAGGGTCGGCGCACGCGGACCGAGGAGGAGTGGTGACGAGAGCACGACCGGAGCCCCAGCGCGACGACCGCGCGGTCTCGGCGTACGTCGAGCGCTTCGGCGACACCCTCACCGATGCCGGTATGCCGCGCCTGGCCTCGCGCGTCTTCGCGCAGCTGCTCGCCGACGACGACGGGCGCATGACCGCGGCCGAGCTCACCGAGGCGCTGGACGTGAGCCCTGCCGCCATCTCCGGGGCGGTGCGCTACCTGACGCAGACCTACCTCATCGGCAAGGAGCGCGAGCGCGGCTCGCGCCGTGACGTCTACGTCGTGCAGGCCGACGCCTGGCACGGGGCGATGCTCTCGCGCGACCGGGTGCTCGCCCAGATCGAGACGAGCCTGCGGGCCGGCGTCCCCGCCGTCGGGGGACTCGGAACCGCCGCCGGCCGCCGGCTCCAGCTGTCCGTCGCCTTCCTCGAGTTCCTCGGCGACCGGCTTGGGGCGCTCGAGGGGGAGTGGGCCGAGGTCAAGGCCGAGGTCACCCGCGGCTGGCCCACCGACCCCTGACCCCCTTTCAACCGTCGAGAGGCCAAAGTTCGCGGGTCCTCACCCGTCGAGAGGCCAGACTTCGCGGGTTCTGCCATGTCGAGAGGCCACACTTCGTGGGCCCCGCCCCGTCGAGAGGCCACGTCCGGCCCAATCGAGGCACGCGGCATACGCCGTCGGTCGAGTGAGATCGGCAACGTTCGGCCGGCAGGTCGCGGCGACCGACCCCCACGCCGATACGCTCGGCACCATGGCTGACAGCACTGGCGCGCGCTCCGAGTCCGACCTGCCCATCGAGCCCGTCTACGACGCGTCCGCGCTCGCCGGCTTCGACGCCGACGCCAAGCTCGGCGCGCCCGGCAGCTACCCGTTCACGCGGGGCGTCTACCCGTCGATGTACACCGGGCGGCCCTGGACGATGCGGCAGTACGCCGGCTTCGGCACCGCGAAGGAGAGCAACCAGCGCTACCACCAGCTCGTCAAGGCCGGCACGGGCGGCCTGTCCGTCGCCTTCGACCTGCCGACGCAGATGGGCTACGACTCCGACGAGTCGATCGCGCACGGCGAGGTCGGCAAGGTCGGCGTCGCCATCGACAGCCTCGACGACATGCGGACGCTCTTCGACGGGCTGCCGCTCGACAAGATCTCGACGTCGATGACGATCAACGCACCCGGCTCGACGCTGCTCCTGCTCTACCAGCTCGTCGCCGAGGAGCAGGGCGTCGCCGGCGACCAGCTGACCGGCACCATCCAGAACGACGTGCTCAAGGAGTACATCGCGCGGGGCACCTACATCTACCCGCCGCGCGAGTCCCTGCGCCTCATCGCCGACATCTTCGCCTACTGCCACAAGGAGATGCCGCGCTGGAACACCATCTCCATCTCCGGCTACCACATGGCCGAGGCCGGGGCGACGCCCGTGCAGGAGATCGCCTTCACCATCGCCAACGCGATGGAGTACGTCCGCGCCGCGCAGGCCGCAGGTCTGCACGTCGACGACTTCGCGCCGCGCCTGTCGTTCTTCTTCGTCGCGCGCACGACCCTCATCGAGGAGGTCGCGAAGTTCCGCGCGGCCCGTCGCATCTGGGCGCGGATCATGAAGGAGGAGTTCGGCGCCCAGAACCCGAAGTCGATGATGCTGCGCTTCCACACCCAGACCGCGGGCGTCCAGCTGACGGCCCAGCAGCCCGAGGTCAACCTCGTCCGCGTCGCGCTCCAGGGCCTCGGCGCCGTGCTCGGCGGCACGCAGTCGCTGCACACCAACTCCTTCGACGAGGCGATCGCGCTGCCGACCGAGAAGGCCGCGCGCCTCGCACTGCGCACGCAGCAGGTCATCGCCTACGAGACCGACGTGACGAAGACCGTTGACCCGTTTGCCGGTTCGTACGTCGTCGAGTCGATGACCGACGAGATCGAGGCCGCGGCGCTCGCGCTCATCCAGGCCGTCGAGGACAAGGGTGGCGCTGTAGCCGCCATCGAGCAGGGCTTCCAGAAGGGTGAGATCGAGCTGTCCGCCTACCGCGTGCAGCTCGAGATCGACAACGGCGAGCGCACCGTCGTCGGCGTCAACCGCTTCGTCCTCGACCAGGAGGACCGCTACGAGCCGCTCCGCGTCGACCCGACGATCGAGGCCGACCAGCGCGCGCGCCTCGAGGCGCTGCGTGCGGACCGCGACAACGACGCGGTCAAGGCTGCGCTCGGCCGTTTGCAGGACGCCGCCCGCGGCACCGACAACGTGCTCTACCCGATGAAGGAGGCGCTCGCCGCGCGCGCCACCGGCGGCGAGGTCGCGCACGCGCTGCGTGAGGTCTGGGGCACCTACCAGCCCCGCGAGACCTTCTGAGCCACACGGCATACGCCCGCGTATGCCGTGTGCCCGCCCACGCACCCGGGTCAACCAACAGGACCCAACCACGAGAACTGGCGTCACTCGGTCTTCTGTCGCTTCTGGCCTGTCACCTGACCCGTGCGGAGCCGACGCAGGCCCTGGGAGCGACGCAGCGCGACGACGTCCTCGATGGCGCGCCGCACGACGTCCGGCTCGAACATGACCTGCTCCCACGTGAACCGGAGCACGAGCCAGTCGCGGGCCACGAGACCGTTGTAGCGGCGGCAGTCTCGGTCAAACGCCTTGCGCTCTGTGTGGAACTCGTGGCTGTCCGCTTCCAGCACGATCCGCAGGCCCTCGTCCGCGAGGTCCACCCGCGCGAAGAACCCGTCGTAGCGGATCCGCGTCTGGGGCTCGACCACGAGCCCCGGCACGCCCAGGGCGATGGCCCTGAGCGAAGACTCGAACGGCCCGGTCGCCCGGGGGTCGGAGGCGGCGAGCACGCGAGCGACGTGGTCGCGTTGCCGCATGGGCAGCCACGCGCTCCGGGCCAGCACCGCCGACGGCCGCAGGCCTGCTCGACGCGCGGAGTCGGCGACGGACAGCGCGTCTGCGAACGGCAGGTCGAGGCAGCAGTCGATGACGGCCCGCACAGGGTTCGTGACCCACCCGTCGAAGACGTCATCGGCGTCGAGGTCGCGCCAGTGGAGGACGACGCCGTCCGACGCGCCGCTCGGCAGACTGCGCTTGGCCCGGATCGTCACGTGTGGATCTGGGGAGGCGAGCCGCACCTTCCAGCCCCAGTGCAGGGCGGCGGTGGTGTGCGAGGCCGCGCCACTGAGCCGGTGGGCAGCAGCCTGGGCGGCGTCCGTGCCGGCGAGGCAGTAGTGGCCGTGCGACGTGCGCTCTATGAGCCCCGCGTCGAGCGCGGCGTCGATATGACGCCAGTGCACCACGGCGAGCCGCAGCTGCCGTCGGGTGGCCGTGCCTCCGAGACGGACGAGAGCCTTGACCGCGTGCATGGGGCGATGCTGCCAGCGACGGTCCGGAAGCCGTCTGCGTTCTCCACAGGGGTCTTCCGACCGGAGCGAGTCCCGACATCGTGTGTCTGAGCCACGTTCGGCGGCTCGATCCGGCCGATCGGCCCGGACGGAGAACGGTGGCGGCCGCCACCGAGGGCGTATGCCGTTCAGCTGGGTCGGGCGCCCACGCGCGCTGCCGCGGCGCTGCCGGCCGCGACCCCGGCGCGAAGGGCTCCGGTCCTGTCCGCACCACCGAGCCATGCCGACAGCAGGCCGGCGTTGAAGGCATCGCCGCACCCCGTTGCGTCGACGTTGTCCACGAAGGGCGCCTCGGCCGCCTCGTCGACGTCGGCGCCGACCCACCGGGCGCCGGCCGCGCCGTAGGTGGCGACGACCTCGCGCGCGTGCCCGAGGATCGCGGCCAGGCCGCCGAGCGCGGCGACCTCGTTCTCGTTGGGCAGCAGCAGGTCCACGCCGTCCACCCAACCCAGGAACGACGAGACCCCCTCGCGCTCGATGAGGGCCGGCGACTGCGGGTCGACCGACGTGCTCCACCCCAGCGACCGGGCCTGGCGCAGGGACTCGAGACCGGCCGCACGCGACCCGGCGTCGAAGAGCACATAGCCCGACAGGTGCAGGTGGGGCCGCGGCTCCGCGGGCAGACCGAGCGAGGCGAGGTCGACGTCGGCCACGGAGAAGGCCTTGTTGGCGCCGCGGTCGGGGAACATCGTCCGGTCGCCGTGGGCGTCGAGCAGGATGACGACCATGCACGTCGGCAGGGCGGGGTCGACGGCGAAGGCGCAGGTGACGCCGGCCGCCTCGAGCTCACCACGGCACGCGGCCCCGGCTGCGTCGTCGCCCACCCGCGCGACGAGCGTCACCTCGGCGCCGAGCCCGGCCAGCCACGACGCGGAGTTGCCGCCCGCGCCACCGGGGACGAGGGCCACGGCCGACGGGGTGTCGGAGTGCCACCGGATGTCGCCGGAGGGGCGGGTGATGACGTCGAGCCCCACGTCGCCGACGACGACCACCGGCCGCGTCGTCATGCGCGTGCTGCCGTCTGCGTCGCCACCTCGGCGGCGACCTCCCCGGCGAGCGCCGCGTTGGACAGGACGAGCTCGACGTTGGCGCGCAGCGACTCGCCCCCGGAGTGGTGGTGGAAGTACTCGAGCAGCCTCGGGGTGACGTCCTTGCCGTGCACACCCTCGCGCTCCAGCAGCGCGAGCCCCTCCTCGACGAGCCGGTCGTGCAGACCGCGCTCGACCTGCCGGTCGACGGGCAGCGGGTTGGCGAGCACGGCGCCGGCCGAGTCGGTCCCGAGACGCGCCCGGGCGACGACGACGCGCGCCGCCTCCGCCGCGGACTCGACCCGCCACGGCACCGGCTGCCCCGAGTCGGACAGGTAGAAGCCGGGGAACGCGTCGGTGCGGTAGCCGAGCACCGGCACCGACAGCGTCTCGAGGGTCTCGAGCGTCCCCGCCACGTCGAGGATGGACTTCACGCCCGCGCACACGACGAGGACCGGCGTCGAGGCGATGACGCCGAGGTCGGCCGACACGTCGAACGTCTCGGACGCGCCGCGGTGCACGCCGCCCAGCCCGCCGGTCGCGAAGACCCGGATCCCCGCCAAGTGGGCCAGCGCGGAGGTCGACGCCACGGTCGTCGCTCCCGAAAGTCCCAGTGCCGCAGCGACGCCCACGTCACGGACCGACAGCTTGGCGATGTCGGGGTCGGTGCAGACCCGCTCGACCTCCCGGGCGCCGAGGCCGACGTGCACGACGCCGTCGAGCACCGCGATCGTGGCCGGGACCGACCCGCCGGTCCGGACGGCGTCCTCGATCTGCGCCCCGATCTCGATGTTGTCGGGGTGGGGGAGGCCGTGGGCGAGGATCGTGCTCTCGAGGGCCACGACACCGACGCCGGCGTCGAGGGCCTCCTGCACCTCCTCGTGGACGACGAGCAGGTCTGACCCGGGCAGGTGCGCACGCATGGCGGCAACCCTAGTTCCGGCCGAACTCCCGGCGTCAGCGGCCACCGCGCGGGCAGGCCGCGCACTCCCGCATCCCGGGCAGCGCGTAGATGAAGCAGCACGACACCCGCGTCGGCTCGGGCCCGACGCTCTCGCCGGCGGCGCCGCGGGCCAGCCGCAGCGCCGTGGTCCACATGTCCTCGACGACCCCCCACCGCTGCCGTGACCCCATCCGCACGTCGGGGGCGTATGCCGTCACGACCTCCGAGACGAGGTCGAGGTATGCCGCGTGGCCGCGTTCGAGACGCCGCCCTGGGTCCTCGTCCACCTCCAGCGAGGCGCTCTCCGGCTCGAGGACGATGCGCGCCGGGTTGAGACCCGGCGCGAGCTCGAAGCCCAGCCCCGCGCCCGACGGCACGAGGAGCCAGGGACCGAGGCACGCGGCATACGCGATCGGTGTGGCGGCGACCTCGCACGCCCACTGCAGCACGAAGGCGGCGGGCACGTGCGTCGGCACCGACACGCCGTGACGCCGCCCCATCTGCCCGCCCAGCCCCGAGCGCCACGGCTCGAGCGGGTCGGCGCCGGCGCGCACGTGGGCCAGCACGTCGCTCCACCACACCGTCGCGGGGGACTCCTCGCAGGTCAGCGTGGTGAAGGGCAGCGCCCGGTCGACGACGCCCACGAGGGAACGGACGGCGTCGGGACCGAGCGCCGGCACCGACGCTGACTCCTGCTCCACGCGTGACCTCCCTGCCTCGTCGGGACCCCGCGCCCGGGGTCGGCGACCATCCTCTCGCTAGACTCCGGTGCTCGTGACCGACCGCTCCGCCCCACTGCCCTTCGAGGCCCTTGCTCGTACCGTCGAGCAGCATGCCGCGGAGCTGGTCTCGATCCGCCGCGACCTGCACACCCATCCCGAGCTCGGACGTGGTGAGGTGCGCACGACCGCACTCGTCGCAGAGCGGCTCGAGCGGGCCGGCATCGCCGTCCGGCGGCTGCGCGGCACCGGCCTCGTCGCCGACCTCGGCGCGACCGAGCCCGCCCACCGCATCGCGCTGCGCGCCGACATCGACGCGCTCCCGATCCGCGAGCAGACCGGCCTCGACTTCGCCTCGCAGACGGACGGCGTCAGCCACTCGTGCGGTCACGACGTGCACACGACGGCGCTCATCGGCGCGGCGCTCGCGCTCAAGTCCGTCGAGGAGCGGCTCGTCGCGTCCGGCGTCGGTGCCCGCCTCGTCTTCCAGCCCGCCGAGGAGCTCATGCCCGGAGGGGCGGAGGACGTCGTGGCCCAGGACGGCCTCGTCGGGGTCGACCGCATCTTCGCGCTGCACTGCGACCCCAGCCTCGACGCGGGGCAGGTGGGACTGCGCGTCGGCGCCATCACCGCCGCGGCCGACCAGATCGAGGTCACGCTCTCCGGGCGGGGCGGGCACACCTCGCGTCCGCACCTGACCCAGGACCTGACGTATGCCCTCGCCAAGGTCGTCACGGACGTGCCGGCCGTGCTGTCGCGCCGTCTCGACCCGCGCGCGGGCGCGGCGCTCGTGTGGGGCTCGATCCACTCGGGCGGCGCCCACAACGTCATCCCGTCGTCCGGCAAGGTCGGCGGCACGCTGCGCATGCTCGACGCCGGCATCTGGGAGGGCGTCGAGCGCCTCCTCGAGGCCGTCGTCCACGAGGTCGTCAAGCCGTATGCCGTCCAGGCCGAGGTCGCCATCACCAAGGGCGTGCCCCCGGTCGTCAACGACGCCGGCTGCATCGACGCGCTCACGGCCGCGGTGACCGGCACCGGCTCGTTCGTCGCCCCGACCCCGCAGTCGCTCGGCGGCGAGGACTTCGCGTGGTACCTCACCCACGTCCCCGGCGCCATGGCCCGCCTCGGCACCCGCGCCGCCGGTGGCACGACCTACGACCTGCACCGCGGGGACCTCGTCATCGACGAGGCCGCGATCACCGTCGGGGCGCGCACACTGGCGGGTGTCGTCTTCTCCGCAGCCGCCCAGCTGGCGGGCACTGCGACCCTCACAGGAGTGACGCCACTGGGTGCGGTCGCGGATCGGTAACACTTCCTGCGACTTGACCCGAGCCGCTCAGATCTTGTCGTGCCGGGGTCTACAGTTCCGTGCTATCTGGGCCGATGTCGTCGTCGGCCCGACGGACTGAAGGAGAGCGCCTTGCGTTCACATGTGAAGTTGAGTGCCGTCGTCGCGACCGGTCTGGTCGCCGCACTCGCGGGCTGCGGTGGGACGTCGGGTCCCGCCACCGGCTCTGGTGGTGGCACCAACACGGCTGCCTCGGGCGACTGCTCGAGCGCCGAGGTGTTCTGCGTCGGCCTCGTCACCGACGTGGGCAAGGTCGACGACAAGGGCTTCAACCAGGCTGCCTGGGAGGGTGTCGAGCAGGTCAAGGGTGAGCTCGGGGCGCAGACGAAGTACGTCGAGACGACCGACCCCAAGGACTACGCGAAGAACATCAAGCAGTTCACCGACGCGAAGTACGACGTCATCGTCACGGTCGGCTTCCTCATGGCCGACGCCACGCGCGCGGCGGGCAAGCAGTACCCCAACACGAAGTTCATCGGCTTCGACCAGTTCCAGGCCGACCCGGTCGTCCCGAACGTCACCGGTCTGATCTTCCACGAGGACCAGGCGGGCTACGCCGCCGGCTTCCTCGCCGGCTCCATGACGAAGTCCAACAAGATCGGCGTCGTCCTCGGCCAGGAGATCCCCCCGACCCAGGCCTACGCCGCGGGCTACGAGAACGGCGCCAAGGCCGCCAACCCGGCCGTCTCCGTCTCCAAGGTCTACCACCCCGCCGGCAACACCGCCTTCAACGACCCCGTGTGGGGTGCCGGTGAGGCCAAGAAGATGCTCGCGCAGGGCGCGGACTTCATCTTCGGTGCCGGTGGTGGCACGGGCAACGGCGCGCTCCAGGAGACCGCCAAGACGAGCGGTGCGGGCGACAAGGTCTTCTGCATCGGCGTCGACCTCGACCAGTGGGACACCCTGCCGGCCGCGCACCCCTGCCTCATCACCTCGGCCGAGAAGCACGAGAAGGACGGCATCGGCGAGCTGCTCAAGCAGATCAAGGGCAACACCGTCAAGCCGGGCAACTTCTTCGGCACCGCCGGCATCTCGCCGTTCCACGACTTCGACAGCAAGGTCCCGGCCGACGTCAAGACCAAGGTCGCCGACGTCGTCAAGAAGCTCGAGGACGGCTCGCTCGCCACGGGCTACAAGCCCTGATCGAGTTTCGTTCTGGGGCGGATCCCATCCGCACTAGAGTCCCTTCATGAAGTCGTCGAGCGGGTGCTCCACCGGGGCACCCGCTCGACGCCGTTCTGCCTCGGGTCACCGGCGCCGAGCGTGCATCGCCGCATGAGTTTGGTCCAGACAAGGAGTCGAGAGGTCCGAGATGGCCGATCCCAGAGATGAGCCGTCGGACGGCCGCCCCGCGACGGGCGCCGTAGCCACGGAGACAGCACCGCCGCCCGTGGTGGCCGAGCGAGGCGCACCGCCGCCACCGACGGGGGTCCTGGGGCTGCTCGTCCGTGAGCAGTCCATCATCGTGCCCATCGTGGCCGTCATCGCGGCGCTCGCCATCGGTGCGGTCCTGATCCGGGCCCAGGGCGTCAACCCGATGTACGCCTACCAGAGCCTCTTCTCCTACTCCTTCGGCACGGCGGACGGTCTGCGGGGCACCTTCGAGAAGATGGTGCCGCTCATCCTCTGCGGCCTCGCGGTCGTCATTCCACTCCGCGTCGGCCTGTTCAACATCGGCGCCCAGGGGCAGCTGATGTCGGGCGCCATCTGCGCCGCGGCCGCCGCGCACGCGGTGCGTGAGGCGCCGGGTTTCCTCATCGCGATCATCGCGATGGTCGCCGGCATCCTCGGCGGCGCCATGTGGGCCTCGATCGCCGGAGCGCTCAAGGCGACCCGCGGCGTCCACGAGGTCATCTCGACGATCATGCTCAACTCGATCGCCGCGGGCCTCATCGACTACCTCGTCAACGGGCCGCTCAAGGACCCGACCCAGTCCTACCCCTCGTCCTACCCGGCCCCCGAGGCGGCGCAGTTCCAGCCGCTCGGCTTCGTCCCGATCGGCCTGCCGATCGCGCTGGTGCTGGCGATCCTCGTCGCGTGGATGCTGCGCCGGACCACGCTGGGCTTCCAGTTCGAGACCATCGGCCGCAACCGCCACGCCGCGTCCTACGCCGGCATCAAGCTCGGCGGGATGATCGTGCTGGCCATGGCCGTCGCCGGTGGGCTCGCGGGCCTCTCGGGCTCGATCGAGTACCTCGAGATCGACCCCTACCGCTACCAGGACGGCATCGCCGGCTCGCTGGGCTTCGACGGCATCACCATCGCGTTGCTCGCCCGGTCCACCCCCCTCGGCACCATCCCGGCCGCGCTGCTCGTCGGTGCGCTCCGGGCCGGCTCGTCGACGCTGATGTTCAACACCGGCATCCAGCCCGAGATCGTCGACATGCTGCTGGCGATCACGCTGCTGCTCGTGTCGCTGCCGATCATCGCCAAGCTGATCTTCCGCCGGCACACCGCCAAGTCGTCCGCGCTCGCGAGCAGCTGGGGGTCCTGACATGGAGTGGCTCAAGCGCAACCAGATCACCGTCGGCGCGGGTCTCGTCATCCTCGTCGCGGCCTACGTGTTCTACGCCGTCAACTCCAACGTCGCGACCTCGATGTTCAGCGGCGCGTGGTTCTTCGCCGTCCCGCTCGTGCTCGGCGCCCTCACCGGTGTCGTCGGTGAGCGGTCCGGTGTCGTCAACATCGGTATCGAGGGCCAGATGCTCGTCGCGGCCTTCGCGGCGTTCTTCTCGGCGGCCGCCACCGGCTCGCTCATCGTCGGCGTCCTCGTCGGCATGCTCGCCGGCATCGCCATGGGCGCGTTCCTCGCCCTGACGACGGTCAAGGGGCTGATGGACCAGATCATCGCCGGTGTCGTCATCAACATCGTCGCGACCGGTCTGACGTCCTTCTTCTACCGTCCGGGCAAGGTCCTCTCGGCCAACATGCCGCAGTGGGAGGTCCCGCTGCTGTCGAAGATCCCGCTCATCGGCGACGTGTTCTTCCAGTCAGGGCCGATCGCCCTGTTCGCCCTCGTGTCGGTGCCGGTCGTGCACTTCGCGCTGTTCCGCACCCGCTGGGGCCTGCGCACCCGGTCCATCGGCGAGTACCCGTCGGCGGCCGACACCGCCGGCATCGACGTCATCCGGATGCGGCTGGTCAACGTCACCATCGGTGGCATCTTCGCCGGTGCGGCCGGGGCCTACCTGTCCATGGAGGCCACGGGTGGCTTCGAGCGCGGGATGACCGCAGGCCGAGGCTTCCTCGCCCTCGCCATCCTCATCTTCGGCGGCTGGCGACCGCTCCGCGTCTTCGCGGCGGCGCTGTTCTTCGGCTTCACCAACGCGCTCGCGTCGCAGCTGCAGGGCGTCATCAGCATCCCGCAGCAGTTCATCACCCTGCTGCCGTACCTCCTGACGCTCATCGTGCTGGCGGTCGCCGCCGGCCGGGTCCGCGCGCCCGCAGCCGTCGGCCAGCCGTTCGTGAAGGGAGAGGGCTCGTGAGCCAGGAAGCAACCCAGGACACCACCCGGGACCGACCGGTGGAGGCCACCGACCGCTCCGCGGCACCGGCCGAGCGCCTGCTCGACATCGAGGGCCTGTCCAAGTCCTTCGGCACCGTCCGGGCCAACCGCGACATCAACCTGCACGTGGGACGTGGCGAGATCGTCGCCCTCCTCGGCGAGAACGGCGCCGGCAAGTCGACGCTCGTCAAGCAGATCTTCGGCCTCATCAAGCCCGACCACGGCACGATCACCATCAAGGGCGACGCGAGCCCGATCAAGGACCCGAAGGACGCGATCCGTCGCGGCATCGGCATGGTGCACCAGCACTTCCAGCTGGTCCCCGTCATGACGGTGGCCGAGAACATGATCCTCGGGCACGAGACGACGAGCCGGGGCGTCCTCGACATCGAGGGCGCCCGCCAGCTCGTCCGCGAGCTGTCCGACAAGCACGGCCTCAAGGTCGATCCCGACGTCGAGGTCGAGGACCTCCCGGTCGGCACCCAGCAGCGCGTCGAGATCCTCAAGGCGCTCTCGCGCCGGGTCGACCTGCTCATCCTCGACGAGCCCACGGCGGTGCTGACGCCGCAGGAGACCGACGAGCTGCTGACCGTGATGAAGGAGCTCGCCGCCGGCGGGACCTCGATCGTCTTCATCACGCACAAGCTGCGTGAGGTCCTCGCCGTCGCGGACCGCGTCTACGTGTTGCGCCAGGGCGGGGTCGTCGGCGAGGTCGCAACGGCCGACACCGATGCCCGCGGGCTCGCCACGATGATGGTCGGTCGTGACGTCGTGCTCCGTGTCGACAAGGAGGAGGCGACTCCGGGCGACGACGTCCTGTCGATCCGCGACCTCGTGGTGCTCGACGACCGCCAGCTCCGGGCCGTCGACGGGTTCTCCCTCGACGTCCGCGCGGGCGAGATCGTCGGTGTCGCCGGTGTCGAGGGCAACGGCCAGCGCGAGCTCGTCGAGGCGATCGCCGGCATGCGTCCTCCGCAGTCGGGCCGCATCGACCTGCTCGGCAAGGACATCACCAAGGCCAACCCGCACGACACGCACGTCGCGGGCGTGGGGCACATCCCCGAGGACCGTGAGCGTCACGGCCTCGTGGCGTCCTACTCCCTCGCCGACAACCTCGTGCTCAACCGGTTCTCCGAGAAGCCGTTCGCCAACGGGTTCGTCCGGGACTTCGACGAGGTCCGCAAGAACGCAGAGGCGCTCTTCACCGAGTTCGACATCCGTGCGGCGGGGGTCCAGGCCATGGCCGGCTCGCTGTCCGGTGGCAACAAGCAGAAGGTCGTCGTCGCGCGCGAGATGAGCTTCAGGCCCAAGCTGCTCATGGCCGCCCAGCCCACGCGCGGTGTCGACGTCGGCTCGATCGAGTTCATCCACCGGCGCATCGTCGCGGCCCGTGACGCGGGGGCGGCCGTGCTGCTCGTGTCGGCCGAGCTCGACGAGGTCCTCTCGCTCGCCGACCGCATCGCCGTCATCCACGGCGGCAAGGTCGTCGCCGAGATGCCGGGCAAGGATGCCGACCGCACCGAGATCGGTCGCCTCATGGCGGGGGACCACTAGGTGTCCTCCGCCGACGAGGCCACCGGCCACGAGACGCAGCCGTATGCCGTCCAGCCCGCTGGACGGCATACGGCCGGGTCGCTCGGTGGTGACCCTGCTGGTGACGGCGCGGTCGAGCGCGACGCGGTCGACTGGGAGTCGCTGCGGCTGCGCGCCGTCGAGCTCATGGAGCGGGCCTACGCGCCGTACTCCGAGTTCCGGGTCGGCGTGGCCGGGCTCACCGACGACGGCCGCGTCGTCGCCGGCTGCAACGTCGAGAACGCCGCCTACGGCGTGACGCTGTGCGCCGAGTGCGGCATGGTCTCCGAGCTGCACGCCACCGGCGGGGGCCGGCTCACCGCCGTCTTCTGCGTCGGTGGTGACGGGCAGGCCCTCATGCCGTGCGGGCGCTGCCGGCAGCTGCTGTGGGAGAACGGCGGTCCGGACTGCCTGCTCATGACGCCGGAGGGCGTGCTGCCGATGTCGGTCGTGCTGCCCCAGGCGTTCGGGCCCGACAACCTGACGCACGGGGGCTCACGGCCGTGAACGGCCTGCGCCCCCGTGTACCCCCGACAGACCCGCGTCGCCGAGTGAGGATGTTGCCGTGAGCGAAGCCTTCGATGCCGTAGACGTCATTTCCGCCAAGCGCGACCGGGCCGAGCTGTCCGACGCCCAGATCGACTGGGTCATCGACGCCTACACCCGCGGCGCCGTCGCCGAGGAGCAGATGTCCGCCCTCGCGATGGCCATCTACCTCAACGGGATGAACCCGCGCGAGATCGCGCGCTGGGCCGACGCGATGATCCGCTCCGGTGAGCGTCTGGACTTCTCCGGGCTCTCGCGCCCCACGAGCGACAAGCACTCGACCGGGGGAGTGGGCGACAAGATCACCCTGCCCCTGGCGCCGATCGTCGCCGCCTGCGGCGTCGCCGTCCCGCAGCTGTCGGGTCGCGGGCTCGGCCACACGGGGGGCACGCTCGACAAGCTCGAGTCGATCCCGGGGTGGCGTGCCGACCTGACCAACGAGCAGATGATGCACCAGCTCGAGGACGTCGGCGCGGTCATCTGCGCCGCCGGCTCCGGCCTCGCCCCAGCCGACAAGAAGCTGTATGCGTTGCGCGACGTCACGGGGACCGTGTCGTGCGTGCCCCTCATCGCCACCTCGATCATGAGCAAGAAGATCGCCGAGGGGACCGGGTCGCTCGTCCTCGACGTCAAGGTCGGCTCGGGCGCGTTCATGAAGGAGCTCGGCCAGGCGCGCGAGCTCGCCGAGACCATGGTGCGGCTGGGCAAGGACGCCGGCGTGCACACGGTCGCGCTCCTGACCAACATGGAGACCCCGCTCGGCCTGACCGCCGGCAACGCCCTCGAGGTGCGCGAGTCCGTCGAGGTGCTCGCCGGTGGGGGACCGGCCGACGTCGTCGAGCTGACCCTCGCGCTGGCGCGCGAGATGGTGGCCGGCGCGGGACGCTCCGACATCGACCCCGCGGACGTCCTCGCGGACGGGCGGGCCATGGACGTGTGGCGCCGGATGATCAAGGCGCAGGGCGGGGACCCCGACGCCGAGCTGCCGACGGCCAAGGAGACCCACCAGGTGCTCGCGCCCGCCGATGGCGTGCTCGTGCAGCTCGACGCCCTCGCCGTCGGCGTGGCCGCCTGGCGCCTCGGTGCGGGGCGCGCCCGCAAGGAGGATCCAGTGCAGGCCGGCGCGGGGGTGGAGCTTCACCACAAGCCGGGGGCGACGCTCCGTGGGGGAGAGCCCCTCATGACGCTGCACACCGACGAGCCGGAGCGCTTCACCCGGGCGCTCGAGGCGCTTGAGGGCGGGTTCACCATCGCTCCCGAGAGCTCCCGCCCCGACCTGCCGCCGATCGTCATCGAGCGCGTCTCCTGACGCGGCGCCCGCCTCATGGGCTGGTGGCGTTCGGCCGTCGCGATCGAGTGGGCCGATGACCGTTCGTGGGGCAGGCGGATCGGGTAGGGAATCGGATTTGTGCTCCGCGGCAGGGCCGGGTTAATGTTCTCTTCGTCAGCCCGACAGGGAGGAACGGACGCCACCGCGGAGCGAGTCATCGCGAGCGAAGTTGGCCGGTCCCGGGGCTGACGAGCTTGGACCGAGACTCGCTGGTTGCACCAGGACGGTCTCGGGTGCAGGACTGCCTCACTGCGGGTCCTCGCGGCCGGTCTACGGATCGGGAGCGGGTTTGACTCGGATCGGTGCGGCGGGTAAGTTTGAAGGGTTGCCCCGGAGGCCTCCTCGTTGAGGTGGTTGATGGTGTGTGTCCGATTCTTGAGAACTCAACAGCGTGTCAAAAATCGATGCCAATTACCTCGTCCCG
>NZ_BMNZ01000010.1 GCF_014646815.1 Terrabacter tumescens | reverse complement strand
CCACCATGGACCGCAAACCAGACCACTGTCAGGGATGTCCCTTCACACTCCTGTCAGGGATGTCCCTTCAAAAGACACCGCAGAACCTGCGGCGGGTACACCTCAAACCGGCGGCCCCTCACTGGAGGACCACGAGCAGGACCCCGCCGACGGCGACCAGCGCCCCGATCACCGCCGGCACGAGCCCGACTCGAGCTCCCTCCCGGCGGGCGCGCAGCCCGTAGACGACGGCGCCGGCGCAGGGCAGGAAGAGGATGAGCAGGGCCGGGATCCCGGCGACGAGATCCGCCCAGAGCGGCGGCGTGGCTCCGGCGCTCGGGTCGTAGCCGGTCAGCGCGTAGATGCCCTGCGCGGCCGCGAACGCGACGAAGAAGAAGACCGGGACGAGGGCGACGGAGATCCAGGCGCGGGTCAGCGGCGTCCGGTCGCGGGGCCCCTCACTTGCTGTTGGGGTGCTGGACGGGGTGCTGGGGCCTGACGTGTCGACCATGGTGCGCCTCCTGTCCGGCATCCCGCTCGACGGGCACGGGGAGAGGGCCGAAGGTCCCGGTCCCTTCAGGAGCCGCGCTCAGCGCAGGTTGTAGTACTCGCGGTGGACGTTGGCCGGCTTGACCCCGGCGCGCACGAGGTCGCGCTGCAGGGCGTTGACCATGGGCTCGGGCCCGCAGAGGAAGGCCGACAGCTCCCGGGAGTCGACGTCGACGGTCGCCAGGACGTGCTCGGCGGTCAGCCGCGGGTCGGTAGCCGTGTCGACGAGGTGGAGGCGCATCTCGTCGTGGTGCTCGGCGAGGTGGCTGACCTCGTCGGCGAGCGGAGCCGGTCCACGGGCGGTGTAGAAGAAGTCGACCCGGTGGGGCAGCTCGCCCGGCTTGGCCGACCGCAGCCAGCTGAGCATGGGCGCCACCCCGATGCCGCCCGCCACCCACACCTGGTGCTCGGTCCCGCGGGTGAAGTCGAAATGCCCCTGGGGGCTGCTGATGACGGCCGGCATGCCCGGTGCGACGAGCTCGCCGATGCTGGACGTGAAGTCGCCGAGGGCACGCACGGTGATGCGGACCTCCTTCTCCTGCGGGGCGCTCGCGATGGTGAAGGGGTGCCGGTGCCAGCCGTCGCGGGCCTCGAGGTTGACGAGGGCGAACTGCCCGGGCCGGAAGGCGAAGCGGTCGCCGAGCGGCCGGAGCCAGATCTCGAAGGCGGCGTCGTCGATCGGCGCCACCGACGACACCTCGTAGTCGTGGGTCTGCGCGAGACGCCGCGCCAGCAGCTCGCGGTAGACGTAGAAGGCGAGCCCGATGCCGCCGACCGCGACGTAGGACCACCTCAGCAGCGGCGAGCCGAAGAGCGTCGCGTCCATGAGCCCGTGCACGAAGCCGAAGGCGAGGAAGACCCCGGTCAGCCGGTGGAACCCGCGCCAGAGTCCGTAGCTGCCGACCCATCGCCCGACGAGCCGGACGGGTGCGGTCTCCATGACCCGCTCCACCGGACCGCGCAGCGGGCGCGGCGTGATTGAGCGCCAGCGCGGGGCGATGGCCCACACGGTCAGGGTCGCGAGGCCGACGATGCCGATCGTGCCCAGCGTCGGCCCGAGCTGGGTGGCGTTCGGGTTGCCCGTCGAGGCGATGTGTACGCCGATGAGGATCGTCCCGGCGATCGCGACCCGTCGGTGCCACACGGCGGCCTTGTCGACGCCGTCGAAGAACTGCTCCACCCAGCGCAGCGTGCTGATGAGCACGAGCCCGACGGACAGGAGCAGCACTCCCTCGGCCCCGATGAGCTGGCCGACGAACTGGCCCACGTCGCCGAGCGGCCGGGCGACCAGCCAGAGCAGCGCGAAGGCGACGACGAGCGCCGCGATCGTCAGCGGGCCGACGAGTCGGGTGATGAGGTGCGCGCCGCGGTAGGGCCGCCGGTGCCGCACGGCCGTGTCGATCGCCATGCCCCACACGTACCCTCTCGACGCCCGTGACCGGCGTGTCCGGGGGTCGCCGAGTCTTCACCGGCTGGTCCGCCGGATCTTCCACGCCGTTCACGCAATCCGAAGGATTCTCCCAGACTTCGTGGAAAGTGTTGGGGCGTCTGCGAACTCACCCGGACACACGTTCCGAAAACCCACGAGAGGTCTCTCCGTGAACACTCCCACCATCCTCAAGGCAGGGCTTGTCGGCACGCTCGCCGCGGCGGCCGCCTTCGCCCTCGGCGGCACGTCCGCCGAGGCCCACGACGGCCTGCCCGTCGTGAACGTCCCCCACGCCAACCCGAGGTCCGGCGTCCAGAACAACGTCCTGACGCCGTCGGCGACCCAGACGTCCGTCGCCTGGGGCAACCTGCCGCTCACCAACCCCGACACCGCCAACGGGGTCACGCACTACGGCTACAACACCCTCGACGGCGCACCGCTGACGCAGACGAAGGACGAGGCCCACAAGACGGAGCCCGACAAGAACGTCTACCTCGTCCTCGGCGGCAAGCACTACCTCTACCAGGGGCACGAGATCGGCCCGCGCGGCTACGTCACGCGGATCAACCTCGACGAGAGCGACCCCCTCAAGCGGGTCACGCTCATCTCCGACACCGATACGGCCGGCAACGCCTACCCGACGATCGACGGCATCACGTGGGACCCGTTCACCCAGCAGCTGCTGCTCACGGCCGAGTCGAGCGCGCCCAAGGGCGGCGTCTTCGCCGTCGGCCTCGACGCGAACGGTGACCCGGTCGACGGCGGCAAGGCCACCCGGCTCGCAGCCCTCGGTTCCGGCGGCTTCGAGGGCATCCAGAACGACGCCGACGGAAACGTCTGGATGCTCGAGGACATCGGCGGCAAGGGCGCGAGCGGCGGCAAGGTGCCCAACAGCTTCGCCTACCGCTTCGTCCCGACCGACAGGAGCGACCTGACGAAGGGCGGCTCGCTGCAGGCCCTGCAGATCGAGCGCAAGGACGGCACGCCCGCGACCACCGCTGCGCTGCAGGCGAACCCGTCGGACGCGTTCATCAGCCAGCTCCACGCATACGGCAGCTCCTTCGCGACGAAGTGGGTCACGGTCCACACGGGCACGACCGAGGCATTCGACGCCACGGCCGCCGCGAAGGCTGCCGACGCGACGCCGATGAAGCGCCCCGAGAACGGCGTCTTCCGCCCGGGCACCGGCTTCCGGGAGTTCTACTTCACCGAGACGGGTGACACGAGCACGTCGAGCACGCTGCCCGGCGCCTACGGCGGCGTCTTCCGCATCTCGCAGAAGAGTCCGAGCGCCGACACCGGGCGCATCTCGATCGCCGCGGTCGGCGACGAGGAGCACACCGGCTTCGACAACATCACCTTCGCGACGGCCGACGACCTGCTCGTCGTCGAGGACGCCGGCGACAGCCTGCACACGCAGCGGGGCGCGCTGGACTCGGGCTACGTCTTCCACCTCGGCGAGGGCCGCGACGCGGAGGGGTCGTATGCCGCGGGCCGCGGTCACGCTCCCCGCCCGGTGCGCTTCCTCGCCGAGGGTCGCGACGCGTCGGCGACGTTCGACTCGATGAGCGGCCCCTCCTACAACGACGGCGACAACGAGATCACCGGCATCCACGGCTCCGACGGTGACGCCTCGGTCGGCGGTCTGCTCGGCGCCAAGCTGCCCCGGCCCACGACGTCGCCGGCCTGGCGCACGTTCTGGACCCAGCAGCACGGCGACAACACGACGTGGGAGATCCACTGGAACGGCTGACCCCGTCCCGCCCACCCGCTTGAGGTATGCCCGCCGCAGCTACCGCGGCGGGCATACCTCAACCCGTTGCCGGTTCGGTCGCCGGGGCGGCCGCGAACGCGGCGTCGATGAGCTCGGCGTTGCCGACGGCCCAGTCGGCGTCGGTGGTGACGGCCCGGCCGTTGCGCACCGCGCTGGCGAACGCCTCGAGCTGGTGGGTGTAGCTCGTCCGGGTGCCCAGGTGCTCGACGACCTCAGGTTCATCGTGGCGCCGGACGACGAGCGAGCCGTCCTCTCAGATGCCCTTCTCGGCCTCGATGAGGGTGTTGGCGGCGAAACGCAGGCCCTCGAGCTGGTCGAGCTCCTGGTCCTCGTGCTCGATGTTGACCGGCATGTCGGGGTCGACCTTGTGCAGCGCGCGGAGGAACTCCGTCCAGTAGGCGTTGTCGTGGCCGCGGCCGACCGCGACGAAGTCCCACGACGGGCTCTTCGGCCAGCCGCTCAGGGTCGTGCCAACACCGAGCGGGAGGTAGCCCTTCTCGCCCTGGGCGACGCGGTAGAAGGAGTCGTCGATGACGCCGTTGACCTTGGCGGCCTCGTTGATCCGGGTGTCCTTGGCGGCGGCGATGAAGACGAGCTCACCGAGGTCGGCGACGGCCAGCACGGGGTCGATGCCCTGCCAGAAGAGGTGGCTCGGGTCCATCTCGGCGCCGATGTGCGTCGCGTTCGTCTCGGCCACGAGACGGTGCAGGGTGCGCGGGTTGAAGACGATGTTGCCGGGGTGCATCTCGATGGCGACGCGGACGTCCGCAGCCGCGGCCCGGGCCTGCACGTCCTTCCAGTAGGGCACGGCGACGCTCCACTGGTGGTCCTGCACGTCGAGGAACGGGCTCCACCAGGGGAGCGGGTTCCACACGGGGACAGACGTGCCCGGCTCGCCGCCGGGGGCGCCGGACATCGTGATGACGCGCGGGACCCCGAGCAGGGCGGCGAGCTCGATGGAGTCGAGGAGGTCCTGCGAGTGCGGGAAGCCGGCGGCGGGGTGCAGCGGGTTGCCGTTGCAGTTGAGGGCCGTGAGCGTCAGTCCGCGCGAGCTGAACTCGCCGAGGTAGTCCTGCCGGGCCTGCTCGCTCGCGCGGAGGTCGTCGACGGGCAGGTGGATGGGCGGCAGGAAGCCGCCGGAGTTGATCTCGACGCTCGTCAGGCCGAGGCTCTTGATCATGTCGAGGGCCTCGCCGAGCGGCTTGTCTCCGAGGCAGGCGTTGTAGGCACCGAGCTGCATGGGATCGTTCCTTCTGTTTCGGGAAGTGCTTGGGGTGGTTGGGGACTCAGCTGAGGGAGACGGTGGCGCCACCGGCTGCGGCGGACCGCGCGACGGCGTCGATGACGGTGAGGTCGCGCACGCCCTCGTCGAAGGCCGCGACCTTCGGCAGGCCGCCCTCGATGCCGGCGACCTGCTCGAGGAAGGCCCGCGCCTGGTAGCCGAAGAGGTCGCCGACGCCGTAGGAGCAGCCGGGGAAGTCCATGGGCAGGCCGCCCTTGACGTAGGGGTGCGCCGGCCCGGCGAGCACCTGGTTGTAGCCGTCCAGGCCGTCACCGCGCAGCTGCCGGATGACGGAGAACTCAGCCGGCCGGTCCATGTCCCACTTCGCGGCGCCGTGCTCGGCCATGAGGTCGAAGGCGAGCGAGTTCGCGTGGCCCGGGGCGATGCGCGAGATGGAGAAGGTGCCGACGGCGCCGGACGCGAAGTGCGCCGTGAAGGTCGCGACGTCGTCGTTCTCGACGGGCTCGCGCACGTCGGACAGCTCGGCCCTGGCGTGCCCGTAGGTCGTGCCGAGCGGGACGGCCCGCTCGGTGACCTTCGTCGTGAAGGCGCCGCCGCTGACGGAGGTCATCGGGCCGCAGACGAACTCGGCGAGGTCGATGAGGTGGCTGCCGATGTCGGCGAGGGCGCCCGTGCCGGGACCGCCCTTGTAGCGCCAGGCCATCGGGGTCTCCGAGCTGCGGGCGTAGTCGCACCAGTAGCGCCCGTTGAAGTGCGAGACCTCGCCGAGCTCGCCGACCACGAGGTCGCGGATGGCGGCCACCGCAGGCTGGCGGCGGTAGACGAACCCGACGCCGCTGACGAGCTCGGGGTGGGCCTCGGCGGCGGCGACCATCGCGCGGGCGTCCTCGAGGCTCGCGGCGAGCGGCTTCTCGCAGAGCACGTGCTTGCCGGCGGCGAGGAGGGCCTCGACGATCTCGCGGTGCAGGTGGTTGGCGACGACGACGCTGACGACCTGGACGTCATCGTCGTCGAGCAGCTCGCGCCAGTCGGTGCCGTGCCGCTCGTAGCCGTAGCGGCCGGCCGCGTCCTTGGCGACGGCCTCGTTCGCGTCGATGACGGCGACGTAGCGGATGGGCGGCAGCGGCGGGTCGAAGAGCGTGGGGGCGGTGCGGTAGCCGGCGCAGTGCGCGCGGCCGGCCATGCCGGCGCCGATGACGGCGACGCCGATGGGTGACTCGGTCATGGGATGTGCCTCTCTGGACATCTAGGTCGGGGTCGCAGCGGCGATTTAAAGCGCTTTAAGATTACGATGGCACCAGTGTGCGGAGCGCGTCCCGCGCCTGTCAACACTTTGTTCTGACAAAGTGCCCTGAGCTCGTCGAACCAAGGAGTCGTATGCCGTCCCGTCCCTCGCGTCCCCGCCTCGAGGACGTCGCCGCGCGGGCCCGCGTCAGCACGGCCTCGGTGTCGCTCGTCCTGCGCGGCCGGCCCGGCCCCAGTGCCGCGACGAGGGAGGCGGTGCTCGAGGCTGCACGCGACCTCGGCTACCGCGCCGACCGCACGGCGAGCCTGCTCGCCCGGCGTCGCACGCAGCTGCTCGGCGTGACGATGGACGTCCGGAGCACCTTCCACGGCGAGCTGCTCGAGGACCTCCAGGCCGCCGCCGACGAGCGCGGCTACGACGTCGTCGTCAGCCCGCTGACCCGCACCCGGGACGAGCGTCGCGCCGTCGAGTCGCTGCTCGACTTCCGGTGCGAGGCCCTGCTCCTGCTCGGTCCGCGCCTGCCCGACGCCGAGCTCGCGGCGCTCGCCGAGGAGCACCATGTCGTCGCCATCGGCCGCCGCGCCCGGGCCGCCGGGGTCGACGTCGTGCGGGCCGCCGACGACGTCGGCGTGGGCCTCGCGGTCGAGCACCTCGTGGGTCTGGGCCACCGAGACATCGCCTTCGTCGACGGCCCCCGGGGGCCGATCTCCACGCTGCGCCGCCAGGGCTACCGCCACGCCCTGAAGCGCCTCGGCCTCGCCGACGCCGCCGACGTCGCCGCGGGCGGCGACGACGAGGAGTCCGGCGTCGCCGCAGCCGAGTCCCTCCGAACCCGCGAGGCCCCGTTGCGCATGCCGTCCGCGGTCGTCGCGTTCAACGACCGTGTCGCGCTCGGGCTGCTCGACCGGCTGCGGCGTGACGGGCTCGACGTGCCGGGCGACGTCGCGGTCGTCGGCTACGACGACAGCCTCGTCGCCCGTCTCGCCACCGTCGACCTGACGAGCGTCAGCCAGGCACCCGAGGCGATGGCGGTTGCCGCCGTCGAGGCCGCGACCCAGCGTCTCGACGGCGGCCGCACCGAGGCGGTCGACGTCGTGCTCGAGCCGCACCTCGTCGTCCGCGGCACGACGGCACCGCGCGGCGACCACGCCACCCGGGGTGACGGCACGCGCGAGGGGTGACGGGCCGCCGACCGTCGGCGCCGCGGGCTACGGTCGGGCCATGGCCGACAAGCTCTCCCGTCGGGCGGCGTCCGACGCCCTGCCCACGTGGCGGTTCCTGCTCCAACGCATGCACCTCACGGTGCGCGCGCCCGATGCGGCGGCCGCCTTCGGCTTCGTCGCGCGGGTCGGTGAGGTGGCGGCCGTGCTCGGTCGCGGTCCGGACGTCGACGTGCGCGGTGACGTCGTGCACCTGGCCGTGTCGACCGCGTCCGCGGGTGGTGTCACCGACGACGACATCGCCGTGGGACGCGCCGTGGACGCCGTCGTCGCGGAGCTGGGGCTCGCGTCCGCGCCGGCACGCTCACGGACGTCGAGATCGCGATCGACGCCGTGGACATCGACGCGGTGCGGCCCTTCTGGGACGCCGTGCTCGGCTGGGACGTCGTCGCCCGCGACGACCTCCAGGACCCGCTGCGGCTCGGCCCGGCGGTGTGGTTCCAGCAGATGGACGAGCCACGGCCGCAACGCAACCGGATCCACCTCGACGTCACCGTCGCCCACGACGAGGCGCCCGGCCGCATCGAGCGGGCCCTCGCCGCGGGCGGCCGCCTCGTGTCGGACGACAGTGCCCCCGCCTTCTGGATCCTCGCCGACCCCGAGGGTAACGAGGCCTGCGTCTGCACGTGGCAGGGGCGCGACCCCGCGCCGTCGGACTGACACGCCGGCGTCACCCGGCGGATCGCGTGGCGTCCTCGGCGGCCAGGGCGACGAGGTCGGCGACCGCGTCCGGATGGGTGAAGAGGTTGTTGTGCGAGCCGCCGAGCAGCGAGGTGCGCACGCTCGGGGCGCTGCTGGCCGACAGCGCCAGGCGGTCGAGCCACGGGACCGGCACGAAGGCGTCGTGCACGCCCGCCGTGACCGTCAGCGGCACCGGCAGCCGGCTGATGCGCTGCTCGGGCGCGTCCCGCAGTCCCGAGTGCAGTATCGCGACGATGCCGGTCCGACCGCGGTACAGCTCTGCAGGGTCCACCTCTGCCGGGCCGTCGTCGCGGTAGGCGAGGGGAGTGGCGCCGGCCAGTCGCCACAGGCGGCGCTGTTCCGGCGCGAACGTCGTCCCGGCCAGCACGACAGCGAGGGCGCGTCGCCGGGCACTGAGGGCGAGGCCGGTGGTCAGGGCGGCCTGCCCTCCGGTCGAGTGGCCGAGCACCACGACCGGGCGCCTGCTCGCCGTGGCCTCGACCCAGCGGGCCGCGGTGAGCCCGATGGCATGGATCGAGGGGCGCGTCGGCCACGGGCGGCTCGAGCCGAAGCCGGGCAGGTCGAGCACGGCGGCGTCGAACCCTCGCGCGACGAGCGCGCGTGCCGTCGGCAGCGTGTAGAAGGGCAGCCCGAGGCCAGGAACGATGACGACGAGCGGCGCTGTGCTGGAACGCTGCTCGCCGACGGTCAGTGATCGCACGACTCGACCCCGCACCGTCGTCAGGTGCTCTCGGATACCTGGCTCGAGTCGGCTCCGGGTCATGAGAGGTCCGGGCGAGGCCTCGGTGACTCGACCTCCGACGGTCGCGCCGTGCTGGACCGGACGACGAGCTCGGGCTGGATGACGACGCGTGCGGGAGCGGTCGCGGCCGACCCGTCCAGCCGGTCCGCGAGGGCGCGGACGGCCTCGACCCCGAGCTGTTCGGCGTCCTGGCGCACCGTCGTCAGCGCCACGTGCGGGTAGCCGGCCTCGGTGATGTCGTCGAAGCCGACGACGGAGACGTCGTCCGGGACCCGGAGCCCGTGCTGACGCACGACGTCGATGAAGCCGATGGCGCACCGGTCGTTGAAGGCTGCGACGGCAGAGGGCCGCTCGCGCGGCGAGAGGTCGAGGAAGGCGAGGGCCGCAGCCGCGCCCTCGAGCTCGCTCAGCCCGCCGGGGAGGACGATCTCCGACAGGGCGGGCAGGCGGCGCACGGCCGTGCGGTAGCCGCGCCGCCGCTCGGCCCCGCCGGCCGTGCGACCGCCGTCGAGGAGGGCGATGCGCGTGTGGCCGAGGCTGCGCAGGTGCTCGACCGCGAGGCGCAGGCCGGCACCGTCGTCGGTGCGCACGACGCCGACGTCCTCGACGGAGCTCGGGCGCAGCACGCTGACCACCGGCACGCGCCCGGCCAGTCGGGTGAGCTGCGCCGTGGACTGGCTGCTGCCGAGCAGGACGATGCCCTCGCACCGCTCGGCGAGGAGCGTCTCGACGGCGGCCTCCTCCGACCGGGACGGCGTGACGCCGCTGAGAACGAGCTCGTAGGCGGCGGCGTCCGCGTGCGTGTAGAGGCTCTCGAGGAGGTCGCCGTGAAAGGCGTGTCCGACGCTGAAGGTGACGCCGAGCGTGCGGGTGCGGCTGCTGCCGAGCCGGCTCGCCCGGGTGTCGGGGCGGTAGTCGAGCTCGCGCGCCGCGGCCAGGACGCGCTCGCGCGTTGCCTCGGACGCCCCCGGGACGCCGCGGAAGACGATCGACACGAGGGCCCGCGAGACGCCCGCACGTGCCGCGACGTGCTCCATCGTGACCTTCTCGCGTCCCACGCCGCGACTCTAGAGCGCTCCACAACATTCGGCCAAGCCCTTGACGCGCGTCACGGCGAGCGGCTTCACTGGAGCCAGAACTAGAGCGCTCTAGTCCAGATCGCGAAGGAGTAGTCATGACGCGCACCGACCCCGTCCGGTTCGGGCTCATCGGAGCCGGACGCATCGGCACCCATCACGCCATCACCCTGGCGCGCCGCCTCGGTGAGGCCGAGCTCGTAGCGGTCGCCGACGTCCAGGCCGGGGCCGCCGAACGCCTCGGCGACCAGCTCGGCGTCGAGTGGCTCACCGACCCACAGGCCCTCATCGACGACCCCCGCATCGAGGCCGTGGCGATCACGTGCGCGAGCACGGCCCATGCCGACCTCGTCGTCGCCGCGGCCGAGGCCGGCAAGGCCGTCTTCGTCGAGAAGCCCATGGCGATGACCCTCGCCGACGCAGACCGCGCCGTCGCTGCGCGCCGGGCTGCCGGCATACCCCTGCAGGTCGGGTTCAACCGACGCTTCGCGCGCGACTTCGCCACTGCGCACGAGACGGTCGCGGCCGGTGGCATCGGCACGCCGCAGCTGCTGCGCTCGCTGACCCGCGACCCCGGGCTCGCGAACCCGGCCGGCGTGCCGCCGTGGACGATCTTCACCCAGACGCTGATCCACGACTTCGACACGCTCAACTGGTTCAACGCCGGCGCGACCGCCGTCGAGGTGTCCGTCATGGCCGACGCGCTCGTGGCCCCCGACTTCAAGGACGCCGGCCTGCTCGACACCGCCGTCGTGACGATCCGCTACGACAACGGCGCCATCGCGGTCGCCGAGGCGAGCTTCTCGGCGGCCTACGGCTACGACGTGCGGGGCGAGGCGTTCGGCTCGGCCGGCATGGTGACCGCGGGCAGCCCGGCCCATCTGCACACGGCGCACTGGAGCGCCGCCGGGGTCTCGAGCCCGACCGCCCGCGCCGACACCGACCTCTTCACGGACGCGTATGCCGCGGAGCTCGCTGCCTTCTGCATCGCCGTCCGCGAGGGCACCCCGACGCAGGTCGGCGGCGAGGACGCCCGCGCCGCGCTGCGGATCGCGCTCGCCTGCATCGAGGCGGTCGAGACCGGCGCCACCGTGACCGTGCGCGACGCGGATCGGGTCGGTGCCTGATGCCGACGACGGGGGAGAGCCACTTCACACTCGCGGTCAGCGCCGAGATGGTCTTCGTCGACCTGCCCTTCGCCGAGCGGGTGCGCCGCATCCACGGGCTCGGCTTCCAGGTCGAGATCTGGGACTGGACGCGCCACGACATCGACGAGCTCGAGGCGCTGCGGGGTGAAGGGGTCGTCTACTCCTCGATGACCGGCTACGTGCGCGGGCGCCTCTCCGACGCGGAGGGTGCCGACGAGCTGCTCGCGACCGCGGCCAAGTCGGTGCCGGTCGCGAGGCGGCTCGGCATCGCGCGGCTCAACCTGCACGGCACGGGACTCGACGACCGCGGTCTGCCGGTGCGGCCCGAGCCCGTCGCGACCGGGCCGATGTGGCTCACCGCGCAGCGCACCCTCGGTCGCATCGCCGAGCTGGGGGAGCGCGAGGGCGTGATGTTCGTGCTCGAGAACCTCAACACCGCCGTCGACCACCCCGGCGTGCCCTTCGCGACCGCGGCCGACTGCCTGGCGCTCGTCGAGGCCGTCGACAGCCCGCACCTGAGGCTGATGCTCGACCTCTACCACGCGCAGATCGGCGAGGGGAACCTCATCGAGCTGTGCCGTCGGGCAATCCCGCACATCGGCGAGATCCAGGTCGCCGACGTCCCAGGGCGGTGCGAGCCGGGCACGGGCGAGATCGCCTATCCCGCGGTCGCGCGTGCGCTCGTCGAGATGGGGTATGCCGGTCCGGTCGGTCTGGAGGGCTGGGCGTCGGGAGACGACGAGCTGGCTCTCGAGCGGTTCCGCGACGCCTTCACGCCCTGACCGCTCGTTCGAGGCGATCCCGGCACCGACGCGGGTGCCGACATCACCTCGAACCGGCAGAGGGTGGGGGCCGGTCAGCCGCGGGAGCTGATCCAGTCGGGGAGGATGCCGCTCGCAAGCGCGGCGGCCCGCAGCGGCGCGGCGAGCTCGGCGACCCGGCGCGTGCCGTCGAGCCCCAGGTGCGCCCATCCCTCGAGAGCCATCCGGTCCGTCTCGCGCTCGAGGTCCTTGCGGAAGGCGAGCCCCTCGTCGGTGAGGGAGTCGCCGTCGACGAGGCCCCGCTCACGGAGCCGCGCGGTCGCTGCGGCCCACTCCTCGTCGGACCACCCGCGGCTCGACCGCATGAAGCCGGTGTTGCCGGCGAAGAGCCCGCCGACGACGATCGACTCGACCGGGTCGAGGCCGGCGCGGAGCAGGGCCGCCACGTGCCCGTCGCCCCGGTGCTCGCGGATCAGGGTCGCGGCGTGCCACAGCGCGAGGCGCGGCTCGTCGGGCCACGCGAGCCCGGCGTGAGCGGCATACAACGGACGACCGTGAGCGGTCAGGCCGGCGCAGGCGGTGCGAGCGAGGTCGAGCAGCTCGCTGACGTCGGCGTCTGCGACGACCCGCTCGAGCACGACCGCCATGCCGTCGCGGCGAGCCTGCTGCACCTGCTCCGGGCTCGCGACCGACCACGACGCCGGCAGCGCCTTGGCGTGCAACCACGGCGCGAAGACGTAGAACGTCGCGGCCGGCACCTCGGGCCCGACCGCACCGAAGGCGGCCGACCGGGCGGCGAAGTAGCTGAGGCGCGGGTGCAGGCCGAGGGCCACGTAGGCATCGCGCACGTCGTCGGCGAAGTAGCCGAGCACGTGCAGCGTCTCGAGGGCGCCCCAGGCCTGGCGGGAGGCACGGAGGAGGTCGACGTCGTCGGTGCGGCTCATGCCCAGCACCCTAGGTGGGCTGCCTCACCGAACGTCCATCCGGTCGACCGCCCACACGCAGGCTGACGCCAGGCCGCCGATGCACAGCACCAAGGTCCACGTCGCCGCGGCCCCGATGCCTCGGGTGAGTGGCTCGCCACCGAGGGCCCAGTAGAACGGTGAGAGCCACCGGACGGCATGGACCCAGTGCACGACGGGTGCCAGCGCACTGATGACGTAGGAGAGGGCGGCCACGGCCGAGGTGACGCCGAGGGCCGTGGTCCGGCTGCTCGACAGCGCGCCGACGAGCAGCGCGAGGAGTCCGAAGACGATCCCGAGGCCGATGACCGCGGCCGTCGCGGCGACCAGCGGCCCCGTCGCGAGGTCGATGTCGGAGCGGCGGCCCGCGACGGCGGCCAGCATCGTCACGGCCGCGACCGGCGTGGCGATGACGACGAGGGCCAGGATCTTCTGCACGGCGAGCGAGACCCGGCCCAGGGGGAGGGCCGCCGTGAGCCCGAGCACCCCGTCCTCGTCCTGGCCGGCCACGGCGGAGGCGCCGTAGCCGATCGTCATGAGCAGCACGACGAGCGGCAGGAAGTTGGCGTAGATGTTGGCGTTCATCCATCCGTCCGGGGACGTCAGGGGTCCGCTGACGCCCAGCAATGCGGACAGGGACGAGTTGCCCGAGGTGATGGCGTCGAGACCTGTGTCGCCCTTGAAGGTGGGGTAGAGCGCCACGACCAGCACGGCATACGCCCCCATCCCGACGGTGTAGCCGACGAGCCCGCGACGCCGGAGCCGGACGTCGAGGCGCATCACGTCAGTGCGCATGGTCCTTCTCCTCGGTGAGGGGGTCGTAGTAGCGCAGGAAGAGCTCCTCGAGATCCACCGGCCGTGCCGTGATGCCGGTGACGTCGTCGGACACGGCGGCGCGGAGGACGGCCGACACCGGTCCGGTGACGCCCAACGTGACGTCCCGCTCGCCCTGGGCGGTCACGCTGACCCCAGGCAGGTCGGCGAAGCGAGTCCGGGGTGGGTGTGCGAAACGCAGCTCGATGACCTGGGGCGCCGTGCGTCGCAGCCCGTCGACCGTGTCGACGGCCACCACGTGACCCTCGCGGATGATCGCCACGGTGGAAGCGAGCCGCTGGACCTCGTCGAGGTCGTGCGAGGAGAGGAAGACCGTGACCCCGTCGGCCGACACCTCTTGGATGAGGCGCGAGAACTCCTCTTGCAGAAGGGGGTCCAAGCCCGAGGTCGGCTCGTCGAGGATGAGGAGGCGAGGGCGGTGCATGAAGGCCTGGACGAGCCCGATCTTCTGTCGGTTGCCCTTCGACAGCGCCCGGACCGGGCGGTCGATCTCGGCGCCGAACCGCTCGATCAGGCTGTCCCGCCAGCCTGTGTCACGCAGGTCGCGCGCTCCGCCGAGGCGCTCCAGCGTCTCGCGCCCCGTCAGGCGGGGGAAGAGTGCCAGCTCGCCGGGCAGGTAGCCGACGTCGCGGCGAACTGCGGCGCCATCGGCGACCGGGTCGAGCCCCAGGACACGTGCGACGCCGCGGCTCGGGCGCTGGAGACCCATGAGCAGGCGGATCGTCGTGGACTTGCCGGCCCCGTTGGGCCCGAGGAACCCGAAGACCTCCCCGTCCCGGACCTCGATCGTGACGCCCTCGACGCCTCGGCGGGTGCCGAAGCGCTTGGTCAGGTCATCGGTGCGAACGGAAGTCGCGCTGCTCGACGCACGTCCGCCGGGGGCCATGGCGTCACCAGCCGAGCCTGGTGGCCGCGTCGGCGAGCGCCACCGGCTCGTCGGCGGCGGCGCTGAAGGCGATCAGCGCGTCGACGAGGGTGTGCCGCTGCGACGCCGGCATGGCTTCGACGATGGCTCGGATGGCGGCGCGCCGGCGCTCGGTGACCTCGGTGACGAGGGCGCGGCCGGCATCGGTCAGGGCGATGACCACCTCGCGCCGGTCCTGGGCATTCTCGGTGCGTGCCACGAAGCCCGCGGCGATGAGACGGTCGACCGAGCGCAGGGCGGTGGACGGTCCGACGGCGAGCCGGGTCGCGAGCTGGTTGAGGCGCGTGGGGCCGTGAGCCTGCAGGACGACGAGCGTGCGGAACTGGCTGAGGGTGACGGCGTCCTCGACCTCGGCCAGCGACCGCGCCGAGACGCCGACCAGGACGCGCGACCCGGTGAGCAGGGCGGTGACGAGGTCGTCCGTCCCGCCGTCGTCGGGGGCCTGGGCGTCGAGGACCTGGTCGTCGGTCCGGTCGGCGCGAGCTCGCTTCGTTGTTGTCACCATGCAATTATTGCATCATGCAATCCATGGCGCCAGACCCGACGACCGCGTCTCTTCCGGCGGACCGCCGCGCGGCGGTCGCCGGATGGGCGCCTCCTGAGCTGTGGCGCCGGGCGGTCGTCGGACTGCGCACCTCGGGCACGGGTCTGCTCGTCATGGCCCTGGTGGTCGGAGTGGGGGCGGCCGGGTTCGCCGTCCTGTTCCGCTGGCTCATCCAGACCTTCACGCTGCTCTTCACGGGCCACGCGGACTATGCGGCCTCGCCGGGCGCGGCCAACCCGAACCTGCCTGGCCTCGGCCGGTGGTTCGTGCTCCTCACTCCCGTCGTGGCCGGGCTGCTCTACGGCCCGCTCGTGCACTTCTTCGCCCGTGAGGCCCGCGGGCACGGCGTGCCGGAGGTCATGTATGCCGTCGCGCGCCGGGGCGGCCGCATCGCCCCGCAAGTGGCGGCCGTCAAGGCGCTCGCCTCCGCCCTGTGCATCGGTGGCGGCGGGTCTGTCGGGCGCGAGGGGCCCATCGTGCAGATCGGGTCGGCACTGGGGTCCACGGCCGGCCGGTGGGTCAAGCTGCCCGAGTCGCGCCTGCGGGTGCTCGTGGCCTGCGGGGCCGCGGCGGGGATCAGTGCCACCTTCAACGCGCCGCTCGCCGGTGTCTTCTTCGCGATGGAGCTCATCCTCGCCGACTTCACGGCGCAGGCGTTCGGCATGGTCGTGCTGGCGTCAGTGGCCTCCAGCGTCATCGCGCGGGCGGTGCTCGGCGACACCCCGTTCCTGACCCTTCCCGCGTTCGAGGTGGGCCACCCGGCGGAGTACCTGCTGTTCGCGGTGCTCGGCGTGCTCGCCGGGGGAGCCGGCGTGCTCTTCACCCGCGTGCTCTACGCCATCGAGGACGTCTGCGACGCGATCTGGCGCGGACCCGAGTGGTTGCGGCCGGCCGTGGGAGGGCTCCTGCTCGGCGGGGTGCTGCTGCTCCTGCCGCAGATGTACGGCGTGGGCTATCCCGTCCTCGGCCATGCGGTGGCCGGCGGCTACGCCATCGCCTTCCTGCTCGTGCTGCTCGTCGGCAAGATGGTCGCCACGAGCTTCACCATCGGGATCGGCGGCTCCGGAGGTGTCTTCGCTCCCAGCCTGTTCATCGGTGCGATGCTCGGCGCCGCCTTCGGCGAGGCCGCCCACCTCGTCGTCCCCTCGGTCGCGGGGTCGGTGGGCGTCTACAGCCTCATCGGCATGGGCGCGGTCTTCGCCGGGGCCGCACGGGCGCCGATCACGGGGGTCATCATCCTCTTCGAGCTGACCGGCGAGTACACGATCATCCTGCCGCTCATGCTCGCGATCGTCCTGGCCACCGGGATCAGCCACCGCCTCAGCCCCGACACGATCTACACCCTCAAGCTGCGCCGGCGGGGCGTCGACCTCGGCCTGCCGTCCGAGACCGTCGACGGGCACCCGCCTCGGCTGGTGCGCGACGTCATGACGCCGGTGCCCGCCCCGGTCGTCAGCACCTCGACCCTCGTGGAGGTGGCTGCAGCGCTCGCCGGCACGCCCTTCGGGGTGCTGCCCGTCGTCGACCCCGATGGCACGGCGGTGGGAGTGGTGTCGGCCCGCGGCGTGTCCGACGCGCTCGCGGACGGGCGGCACGACGCGGCCGCCGCCGGCCTCGTGACGGAGATCCCTGCGACCGTGGGGGCTGACCAGCCTCTGTCTGGTGCGGCGGAGTCGTTGTCCCGCAACGGAGTCGATGCTGCGCCGGTCGTCGAAGACGGGGGCGTCGTGGTCGGCTGGATCGACTACCGCACCCTGCTGCTCGCGGAGAGCAAGGGGGTCGCCCCCGCTCTCGCGTGACCGACGAGCCGGTCAGTGGATGACGAGGGCCAGCGCGGACACGACCGTGGCGGCGAGCACGGCCTGGTCGAAGCGGGTCTGGCTGAGGCGCCGTGCCGTGTGCAGGCCGACCCAGGTGCCGACGAGGACGAGTGGCGCGAGCAGCGCTGTGCGCCAGAGGGTCTCGCTGCCGAAGAGTCCGAGGCCGATGCTGAAGGGCACCTTGCACAGGTTGACGCCGAAGAAGAAGAGGGCGCTCGTGCCGAGGAAGCGGCGCTTCTCGACTCCCTGCGCGACGAGGTAGAGCGTCATGACGGGACCGGCGGCGTTCGCTGTCATCGTCGCGAACCCGGCAGCGGCGCCCGTCCCGAGGGCGGCGGCGCGCGAGGCTCCCACCCGGGCCGTGTCGGGTGATCGCCAGGTGAGGAAGAGCTGCAGCGCCGCGAGCGCGAGCAGCAGCCCGCCGATGGCCCGGCGCAGGGTCGTGTCGTCGACCCAGGCCAGGAAGAGCGCGCCGAGGGCGAGGCCGGGCAGGACCGCGGGGATGAGGCGCTTGAGCAGCCCGAGGTCGGCGTCGCGACGGTAGTGCCACACCGCGACGACGTCACCGACGAGCAGGAGCAGCAGGATCGCGGCCGTCGACTCCTTGGTCGGCAGGACGAACGCGAAGATCGCGATGGCGATGCTCCCGATGCCGCCGATGGCCGTCTTGGCAAAGCCGACGAGCAGTGCGGCGACACCGAGCAGCACCAGCGTCGAGACGGTCATGGAAGCGCAGCGTAGGCCGACGCCGCCGCGCGCGTCCGGCCGTCCGCCGGGTCAGACCCCGAGCGGGGCCCCGAGCTTGCCGAGCAGGCGTGCGAGCGTCGCGCGCTCCGCCGCGCTGAGCGGCTCGAGCAGGCGGGCCTCGTTGGCGAAGTGCTCGGGCGCCGCCCGGTCGATGAGCTCGCGACCCCTGTCGGTGAGCACGACGATGCGGCTGCGGCGGTCACCGTCCGCGACCCGTCGCTCGACGAGGCCCGCGCCCTCGAGCCGGTCGAGCCGCTTGGTCACCGCGCCGGACGTCACCATCGTCTGGTCCATGAGCTCGGACGGGGTCAGCTCGTAGGGCTCCCCGGTGCGCCGCAGCGTCGCGAGCACGTCGAAGTCGCCCTCGCCCAGGCCGTGCGCGTTGTAGACCTTGACGAGCTCGGTCGTCAGGGCGAGCGCGACGCGGTGCAGGCGCCCGATGACGAGCACGGGGGTGGCATCGAGCTCGGGCCGCACGGCGGCCCACTGGTCGACGACGTGCTGGGCGTGGTCCTCGAACTGCTGCATGGGTGGAATATATCTTCTCCGGAAGGTAGTTTACCTTCCATGGAAGACAATCGAGCGAGCTGGAGAAACGTCGCGCTGACGGCGGTCCCGGCCGCGGTCTGGGGATCGACGTATGCCGTCACGCAGCAGTGGCTGCCACCCGGCCGTCCGCTCTTCGCCGCCACCGTGCGGGCGCTGCCCGTCGGGCTGCTCATGCTGCTCTGGCTCCGGCGCCTGCCGAGGGGCGACTGGTGGTGGCGCTCGCTCGTGCTCGGCTCGCTCAACATCGGCCTCTTCTACGCGCTGCTCTTCGTCGCCGCCTACCGCCTCCCGAGCGGCCTCGGCGCAACGCTGGTCGCGACCGCCCCGATGGTGACGATGGTCGTCGCCCGGCTGCTGCTGGGGCAACGGCCCGCCCGGGTCTCGGTGGCGGCCGGGCTCGTCGGCCTCGTCGGGGTCGGGCTCCTCGTGCTCCAGAACGGCCTCGACAGGCCACTGGACCCGGTCGGCCTCGCCGCGGGCCTGCTCGCCGTCGTGCTCTCGTCGGTCGGCTTCGTCCTGACGCGGAGATGGACGCCCACCGAGGACGTGGTGACCATGACCTCGTGGCAGCTCGTCGCCGGTGGCCTCGTGCTCCTGCCGATCGGGCTCGTCGCCGAGGGCGCGCCACCGGCTCTGGACCTCCCGGCCGTCGGGGCGCTCGTCTACCTCGGGCTCGTCGGCACCGGCGTCGCGTACGTCCTGTGGTTCCGGGGCCTCGCCCTCCTCGGTCCGACGTCCGCCTCGATCATCGGCCTCGTCAACCCCGTCGTCGGGGTGCTGCTCGGCGTCGCGGTCCTCGGCGAGCACTTCGGCCCGGTCCACCTCGTGGCCATGGTCCTCGTCGTCGGCAGCGTCCTCGCGGCGCAGGAGCAGGTCCGGGCCCGCCTCGGCCGGTCGCGCGACCGGGCGAGCGACCGAGCGAGGCTTCCCGTCAGCTGCTCGTGAGGTAGTGCGCCCCGGCCCCCAGGGCTCGGACCAGGCCGTAGAGCGGGACGGCCGTGTAGACGAGGGCAACCAACCCCCAGAAGCCCCAGCGCACGGCGAGACCCCAAGCCCCGCCTGGCTGTTCGGCGCGCATGGCCGACCAGTAGCGGTTGTCGCAGAGCGGACCCCACGAGCCGTCCTCGCGTGGCAGGAAGGGCCGCCACCAGTCGCCCGTCCGGCGCGCCTGCGCCGCCTCGACGAAGACCGGGAGCGCGAAGCTACGCCAGACCCGCACGAGGACGGCGAGGACGGCCAGCGCCATGACGACGGCGAAGGCCCAGGCTCCCCAGAGCAGCAGTCGGACGTCGGTGTTCCCCTGTTCCACGCGCCGACCCTAGCCGGGCGGGGCGGCCCGCCCCACGGCATACGACCTCGGGCGCCTCTTCCCAGTGGTGCCCTGACGGGTAAGGCTGGGGCATGGCTACGGACAGCGACCACACCTTCGACGTCATCGTCATCGGACTCGGGCCGGGCGGTGAGCACGTGGCCGGCAGCCTGGCCGAGCGCGGCCTGCGCGTCCTCGGGGTCGACCGCGGACTGGTCGGCGGGGAGTGCCCCTACTGGGGCTGCATCCCGTCGAAGATGATGATCCGCGCCGCCGACGCGCTCGCCGAGGCACGACGCGTCGACGGATTGGCCGGCTCGGTCGGCGAGGTCACGCCCGACTGGTCGGTCGTCGCGAAGCGCATCCGCGAGGAGGCCACCGACAGCTGGGACGACACGGTCGCCGTCGACCGGCTCACCGGCAAGGGCGCGACGTTCGTGCGCGGCACCGGCACGATCGCCGGGCCCGGACGCGTCGACGTCGACGGCACCGCCTACACCGCGACGAAGGGCATCGTCGTCAACACGGGCACGACGGCCGCCGTCCCGCCGATCGAAGGCCTGCGCGACACCCCCTACTGGACCAACCACGAGATCGTCGAGGCCACAGAGCTGCCCGCGTCGCTCGTCGTCCTCGGCGGCGGCGCCATCGGCTGCGAGCTGAGCCAGGTCATGGCCCGCTTCGGCGTCGAGGTCACGATCGTCGAGGCCGCCGAACGCATCCTCGCGCTCGAGGAGCCCGAGGCCTCCGCGGCGCTGCTGACGGCCCTCGAGGCCGACGGCATCACGGTGCGCCAGGGCGTCGGCGCCGACAAGGTCAGCCACGACGGGTCGACGTTCACCGTCACCCTCGCCGACGGCTCGACGCTGACGGCGGAGAAGCTCCTCGTCGCGACCGGCCGCCGCGCCGACCCCGCGGCCGTCGGCCTCGACACCGTCGGCCTCGCGAAGGACTCGCGCACGGCGCCCGTCGACGACCGCTGCCGCGTCAGCGACGGCGTCTGGGCCGTCGGCGACATCACCGGCAAGGGCGCCTTCACCCACGTCTCGATGTACCAGGCCGGCGTCGTCATCCGTGACGTCCTCGGCGACGACGGCCCGCCGGCGGAGTATGCCGCCCTCCCGCGCGTCACGTTCACCGATCCCGAGGTGGGTGCCGTCGGGATGACCGAGGCGCAGGCGCGCGAGAAGCTCGGCAACGTGCAGGTCGGGCTGACGCCGCTGGGGGAGACGACGCGCGGCTGGATCGCCAAGGCGGACGGCCTCATCAAGGTCGTCGCCGACGCCGACCGCGGCGTGCTCGTCGGCGCCACGACCATGGGTCCGGCTGGGGGAGAGGTGCTCGGGGCGCTCGCCGTCGCTGTGCACGGCGAGGTGCCGATCGAGCGGCTGCGGTCGATGATCTACGCCTACCCGACGCTGCATCGCGGCATCGAGGACGCGCTCGGCCGCCTCGCCTGAGCCTGTGCGCGCGCCGACGAACGACCGTTGGTCGGCGCGGCTGCGCGGTCGCGGCGTGTCGGGCGGCGTGTCGCAGCGGTGAGGCGACCAGTGGTCGTCCGTCGGGTGGCCGGCGGGCGTCGGCTGGCCGACGCGTGCGCGACGAACGTCCGGGCCCGACAGGGCGCCCGGACCCGGACGATACGGTGAGCGCATGGCACAGCGACTGCTCGCCCTCGACCTCGACGGCACGACCCTCAACCACATGGGCGAGCTCTCCGACCGCGTCCGCGACGCCGTCCAGGCCCTTCCCGACGACGTCGCCGTCGTCATCGCGACGGGCCGCTCGATCATCGCGACGACCCCGATCCTCGAGGCGCTCGGCCTGCGCGAGGGCTACGCGATCTGCTCCAACGGAGCCCTGACGCTCCAGCTCGACCCGTCGTCGGACGAGGGCTACTCGATCATCGACATGGTGACCTTCGACCCGCGGTCGGTGCTCGAGAAGATGCGCGTCGCCCTGCCCGACGCGCTCATCGCCGTCGAGGAGCCGGGCGTCGGCTTCAAGGTGAGCAAGCACTTCCCCGACGGCGAGCTCATGGGCCAGTCCCGCGAGGTCGGCTGGGACGAGCTCATCGCCCACCCCGTCACCCGCGTCACCCTGCGTCAGCCCGAGGCCACGGCCGAGGAGTTCATGGAGCTCGTCGAGCGCGCCGGCCTGCACGGCGTGTCGTATGCCGTCGGCTGGTCCGCGTGGCTCGACATCAACCCGGAGGGCGTGTCCAAGGCGAGCGCCCTCGAGCTCGTGCGTCGCCAGCTGCGCGTCGAGCCGATCCACACCGTCGCCTGCGGCGACCAGCGCAACGACCTCGAGATGCTGCACTGGGCCGCGTGGGGCGTCGCCATGGGCAACGCCCCCGACCAGGTCAAGGCCGTCGCCGACGAGGTCACCGGCCACGTCGACGAGGACGGCCTCGCGCCGGTGCTCGAGGCCGTGGCGCAGGCCGCGCGCGACGGCGTCCCGTTCCGCGACGGGGTCGAGTCGGCCGCGACCGTCCGGCTCGAGCTCTAGCCGACGGCGGACCGCGCGTGCCCATCGTCTTCGTCCACGGGGTCGCGGTCCGCGACGAGGACCCGGGTCTGGCCCGGGCGACCCGAGCCTTCGGCGAGGTGCCCTGGGCGGCCATCGAGGCGCACCTGCGTCAGCACGTCGCGCCGGCCATCTCCGACGACCCCGGCGGCGTCCCGGTCATGCGGATCTACTGGGGCGACCTCGCCGCGCACTTCGCCTTCGGTGGGCGCTCGCTCGTCTCCCGTCCCCTCGACCTGCCGGACGTGGTCGAGCAGGCGGAGGAGGCCGCCGCCGCGGCCGCAGCGACGCCTGCCCCGCTCCCGGAGTCGCGTCGGGTCAGCAGGCTGCGCGGAGCCGTGACGTCCCTGCGGCGGCCGCTCGAGGACTTCGTGCCGGTCTTCCTCGGCGACGTCATGACCTACATCTCGACGCGCGGGACCGCCGAGGCGCCGGGGCCGATCATCGAGCGCGTCCTGGCCGGTCTCGACGCGGCGGCCTTCGCCGCCGAGAGCCGGGGTGAGCCGCTCGTCGTGCTGACCCACAGCATGGGCGGACAGATCGTCTACGACCTCGTCACCCACTTCCTGCCCCGCATGCCGGAGCACCGCGGCATCCGCATCGACTACTGGTGCGCGGCCGCGTCCCAGGTGGGCCTCTTCGAGGAGCTCGGGTTCTTCCTCGAGAGCGCGCCCGACCGCGGGCCCGAGCCCACGGCATACCCTCCCTCCGAGCACCTCGGCGGCTGGTGGAACGTCTGGGACCACGCCGACCTGCTCAGCTTCCGCGCGGAGGGCATCGTCGACGGCGTCGACGACTCGGCCTACTTCGCCGCGGGCAGCCTCGCGACGGACCACTACCGCTACCTCGCCAAGGCCGACTTCTACACAGCCCTCGCCTCTCGTGTCGAGACGTGGCTGTCCCGTTCGACGAAGGAGTGAGGCGGGCGACCGACCCGCACCGACGAAGGAGACCCCCGTGCGTTTCATGATCATCGTCCCCGCGTCCCCGGAGACCGAGCAGGGCACCACCGGCACCGAGCAGCAGTTCGCCGACATGCAGGCCTACAACGAGGAGATGTTCAAGGCCGGCGTCTTCGTCGACGGCCAGGGCCTGCACCCGAGCTCCAAGGGGGCGCGCGTGAGCTTCGAGGACGGTGACTGGGTCGTCACCGACGGGCCGTTCGCCGAGGCCAAGGAGCTCATCGCCGGCTTCACGATCATCGACGTCAGCTCCCGCGAGGAGGCCCTCGAGTGGCTCCGCAAGTGGCCGGTCTCGTGCGCGCCCGTCGCGGGCCAGGCGCTCGAGCTGCGACAGGTCTTCGCCCCAGAGGACTTCGGTGATGGCTACACGCCCGAGCTGCGCGAGCGCGACGAGCAGATGCGCACCGAGGCCGCCCGCAACGCGGCCCGCGGCTGACCCCGTCCCGACACCCCTTCGTGCCAGAGTGACGGGGTGTCACCCACCACCGGACCACGCCTGTCCACCGACGACGTCCAGCGCACGCTCGAGGCCGTGTGGCGCATGGAGGCCGCCAAGGTGACTGCCGTCGTCGCCCGGGTCATCGGCGACGTCGGCCTGGCCGAGGACCTCGCGCAGGACGCGTTCGTGCAGGCGCTCGAGCAGTGGCCACGCGACGGCATCCCCGACAAGCCCGGTGCGTGGCTCACCTCGACCGCGCGCCGGCGCGCCATCGACCGCATCCGGCGCGACGTCAACCTCGCGAGCAAGCTGCAGCAGGTCGGACACATGGAGGAGCTCAGGGTGGCCGAGCTGGTCGAGGGCGACTTCGACGCGGCCCTCGAGGACATCGACGACGACGTCCTCGGGCTCGTCTTCGCCGCGTGCCATCCGGCCCTCACCGCACAGGCGCGGATCTCGTTGACCCTGAGGATGATCGGCGGCCTGACCACTCGCGAGATCGCCCGCGCCTTCCTCACCACCGAGCCGACCATCGCCCAGCGCATCTCGCGCGCCAAGCGCACCCTGAGCCAGGACGGCATCACCGTCGAGGTGCCGTCCGGGGCCGAGCTGGCCCCGCGGCTGGCGTCGGTCCTCGAGGTCGTCTACCTCATCTTCAACGAGGGGTATGCCGCGACGTCCGGTCGCGACTGGGTGCGCGGCGACCTCATGGAGGAGGCGATCCGGCTCGGCCGCGTCCTGTCCGCCCTCGCGCCCGGCGAGCCCGAGGTCCACGGGCTGCTCGCGCTCATGGAGATCCAGGCCTCGCGCACCCGGGCCCGCATCGGCCGCGACGGCGAGCCGGTCCTGCTCCTCGACCAGGACCGCACGACGTGGGACTGGGCCCTCATCCGGCACGCACTCGCCGCCCTCGACCGTGCGGTGTCGCTCGTCGACCCCGAGCGGGGCGGGGCCGGGCCCTACGTGCTGCAGGCAGCCATCGCCGCCTGCCACGCGCGCGCCCGCACGGCCGACGCGACCGACTGGGGCCGCATCGTCGCGCTCTACGCGCAGCTCGCCGCGATCCGGCCGTCGCCGGTCATCGACCTCAACCGGGCCGTGGCGCTCTCCTACGCCGAGGGGCCGGCGGCCGCACTCGAGGTCGTCGACGGGCTCGTCGTCGCAGGGGCGCTCGCCGACTACCACCTGCTGCCCAGTGTCCGCGGTGACCTCCTCGCCCGGCTCGGTCGCGACAGCGAGGCGCGGGCCGAGTTCGCGCGCGCCGCCGAGATGACGCAGAACGACGCCGAGCGGGCGATCCTGCTGCGCCGGGCGTCCGGCGAGGACTGAGCGGTTCCGCCGACGCGCCCGATGTATCAGGACTACCGTCGAATCACCCTGCACTGACAAGGCCGTCGATCGGGTGGAGGTCAGCCATGGCCGTGGTGCACCAGAGCTGCGTCGGGTACGGCGCCGAGCCGTTCGCGTCCCTCGTGGCCGACTATCCCGGGGACGACGTCTACCCGTCGGGGGACTTCCGCACCGAGTGGGGACCGATCTTCCACCGGGGGCGGCTCGACGGCAGCGCCCGCGTGCTGGTCCTCGGCCAGGACCCTGCGACGCACGAGGCGATCTCACGGCGCATCCTCGTCGGCGAGGCCGGCCAGCGCGTGCAGGGACTGCTCGCGAAGGTCGGTGTCGACACGGCATACGTCATGGTCAACGTGTACCTCTACAGCGTTTTCGGGCAGGCGGCCGGCAGCAGGCACGCCAAGGACGCGCACATCGCGGACTACCGGCACCGCTGGCTCGACGCGCTGCTCGTCGGCACGGGCGTCACCGCGGTGGTCGCGCTCGGCGACCTCGCGGCCACGGCCTACCGGATGTGGGCGAAGACGCAGCCCGACGTGGCAGCAACACTGCACTTGGCCGCGATCCGGCACCCCACGTACGCAGAGGGATTCGCGCGTGCATCCGGCAAGCCGCTCGCCGAGACGACGGCCGCCCTGCTCACGAACTGGAACGAGCACCTCGGCGACCTCGCGGCCCACGTGACGCCCGAGGGGCCGACCGACCTGACTCCGTATGCGGCGTCGTGGGGTCCCACGGACCTCGCGCCGATCCCCGAGATCGACCTCCCGGCAGGCGCGCCCGCGTGGTGGCGCGACGTGGACGCCTGGGCGACCCGCACCGGCGCCGACACGCAGACGAAGCGCGCGACGATCAGCGTCGTCGTCCCGAAGGGAGCCCGGACATGGCCGGCACTGTGATCAACGCGGCCGCGGGGCCGTTCGACGAGGCCTACACCCGCGGCATCACCGAGGAGCTGCCCGAGCCGACGCGCCGTTCGCGCGCGCTGCCCCCGGCGCCGTTCGCGCTGCACGGCGCCGTCATCACCCCGGACGGTGCGTGGTCGAGCGGCTACGTCACCGTCTCCGGCGGGCTCGTCGACCGCGTGTCCAAGCAGAAGCCCACGGACGTCGAGGTGCTCGAGACGGACGGCGTCATCCTGCCCGGCCTGCTCGACCTGCACGGGCACCCGGAGTTCAACGTCTTCGCGGCCTGGGAGCCGCCGAAGCTCTACGACAACCGCTACGCGTGGCGTCGCTCGAAGCCCTACCAGGAGCTCGTCCGCGACCCGCAGAACACGCTGCTGACGCGGGTCCCGCCCAAGACCCAGACCCGCTACGCCGAGGTGCGCGCCCTCGTCGGCGGCGTGACCGGCATCCAGGGCGCGTCGGGCGCGAGCAGCGCCTCGTCCGAGCCGCTCGTGCGCAACATCGACCAGTGGGCCTTCGGCGCGCACCGGGCGCGATCGATGATCGACCTGCCGTCCGGGTCGTTCGGGCTGCCGAGCTTCGAGGCCGTCATGAAGCGGATCGCCGCCGGTGACGTCAACGCGTTCTACCTGCACCTGTCCGAGGGGCGGCGCGGAGACGCGGTGAGCGCCAGGGAGTTCCAGCACTTCCTCGACCTCGGCGGTGCGACCCCGGCGACGAACATCATCCACGGGACGGCCCTCACCGCCGACGACCTGCACACCGTCGCCGGGCTCGGCTGCCGGCTCGTCTGGTCGCCGCAGTCGAACCTCCGGCTCTACGGCGAGACGACGCTGGCCGGCGAAGCCCTGGCGGCCGGCATGCCCGTCGCGCTCGGCGCCGACTGGCTGCCGTCCGGGTCGACCAGCCTGCTGGGGGAGATGAAGGTCGCCCGGCGCGAGCTCGCCCGACAGGGGCACCCGGTCGCCGCAGCCGACCTGGTCGCCATGGTGACGTCCGTGGCGGCACGCCTCGCCGGGCTGGACGAGCACCTGGGCTCGCTGGCCGAGGGGCGGCCGGCCGACCTCGTCGTGCTCGAGCGCCACCACAGCGACCCGTACGAGAACGTCTGTCTCGCCGACCCGTCGTGGGTCGACCTCGTCTGCATCGGCGGCGACGTCACCTATGCCCGGGCCGACTGGTTCGCGGCCCTCTCCGGGGCCGCGACCGGCCCGACCATCGAGGACCTCACCGCGTGGGGCAAGCCGATGCGCCTCGACACCGGCTACCAGGGCGGCGCGGACGTGCCGTCCCTGACGGCGGTGCGCACCGCGCTCACCGCGGCCTACCCCGCCGTCGGACCGATCTTCGCCTGACGGGACGAAGGACACGAAGGACCCGACCGCCAAGCGGCCCCAGCGGCCGACGACCTGCCATCATCCGTGCCATGGGATTCGCAGACCTCACCATCCCCGGGGTGGCCGGCACCGTCTCGACCGACTTCTCGTTCTGGAGCGGCTACCGGTTCACCGTCGACGGACGTCAGGTCAAGCCCCACGGCTTCCCCCGCAACCGGCTGACGCTCCCGGGAGCGTCCGGCTCCGTCGAGGCGAAGATCAAGGGCGGGTTGGCTCGGGCGCACCCGGCCCTCGTCGTCGGCGGCACGGAGTACGCGACCGGTCCGGACACCCCGAGACTCCAGCAGGTCCTGGCGCTGCTGCCGATGCTGACCCTGCTCCTGGTCCAGGGCGCGATCGGCTTCGGGGTCGCCTTCGGCGGGACGGCCGTCAACATGGGCATCGTGCGGGGCGACCAGCGCGACGGCGTGAAGGTCGCCCTGATGATCGGGACGCTCGTCGTGGCAGTCGCCGTCGACCTGGCAGCCGTCATGGCCCTCGACGCAGCCTTGGGCGGGTAGCGGATAGCGGGAACTGCGGGGCACGCTCTCGTCATCCGGTGAATCCCTTTGGTGTGGAAAGGGATGCTTCGCCATCACCTCCTCGGGGTGATTGCCCGCCGAGAGCCGCGAAGTGGCGGTGTCGCCTGACCTGTGCTCGCTACCGTGACGACACGTCACCATCGGGTGGCTCACGCATCTGGGGTCCGTCGGCGCTCTTCCGCCGGGCGGAGCGCGTCAGGCTCGGCACCGCAGTTCCGGAGGATCCCCATGACCCGTGAGCACGTGCGCACACCGCAGCGCAGGGGCGTCTCCCGGCGCACCGTCACCAGGGGCGCGGCCTGGTCCGTGCCGGCGGTCGTCGTCGCCTCGGCCGCCCCGGCCATCGCCGCGTCCGGCCCCTCGCCCACCAATGCGGTCGGCACGGCCTGCAAGCTCCCGGGCAACAGCGCACAGGGCTGCGCCGACGTCTTCGCGGGGCTGCCCGGTCTCAACCCCGACAAGGCCTTTGCGATCCCGCTGCTCGTCACCAACAACACGTACAAGGCGATCGTGCTCAAGTCGTCGATCAGCATCAGCTCGTCGGGGCTGCCGTTCACCGTCGTCGGCATCGTCCCGGCCTACTGCACGTCCATCGCTCCAGGGGCCTCCGTCAAGATCATCGTCTACGCCAACTCCGACAACAGCGCGAACCAGGGCGTCACGCTGTCGATGACGGTCCCGTGGGGGCACGACTGCGACGACACCGATCACGCGCCCGTCGTCGTCCCGGGCGTCTCGATCCCGGCGTTCCCGCCGTGCTCGTCGCGGGTCCCCTTCCCGACGGGGTCCCCGACGTGCGACCCGCCCTTCTACCAGAGCACCTGACGGGCCGGCTCGGGCTCAGCCTGCTGCGCCGGGCCCCGGGAGCAGGTCGACGTCGTCCGCGTGCATCGGCTCGCCGCAGCTGCTGCAACGGGGGTCGACCTCGGCGATCTCGCCGCAGGCACGGTGGCGGTAGAGCACCGGAGGGCCGGCCGGGCCCGCGAGCCAACGGTCGCCCCACTTCACCATGACCATGAGCATCTCGACGAGCTCGGTGCCCTTCTCGGTGAGGTGGTACTCGTAGCGGGGACGTGCGTCGTAGGGTCGCCGCTCGAGCACGCCCTGCTCGACCAGGTGGTGGAGCCGCTCGGTGAGCACCTTGCGGGAGATCCCGAGGTCGGACTGGATCTGCTCGAACCTCGTCATGCCGACCCAGACGTCTCGCAGGACCAGTGGCGACCACGGCTCGCCGATGACGTCGAGCGTGCGGGCGATGGAGCATGACATGTCGCCGAACTGCGTGCGCTGCATGGGAGCAGACTAACATTCGGGGTTCCTTCAAGGAACTTCGCCTGCTAGCGTGGCAGAGTCTCCTCACGGAACTCGGAGGCGGCGAACAGACGACGACCGCACTGCGAAGGAGCTCGACATGCTCGACGACGACGTCCGCACCGTCCTGGACGGGACCCCGATCGCCCACCTCGCGACGACTCTTCCCGACGGTTCCCCCCACTCGGTGCCGCTCTGGATCGGCACGGTGGGCGACCGCGTCGCCTTCCTCACCGGACCGGGCTCGCGCAAGGCCCGCAACCTGCGCCGCGACCCGCGCGTCGCCATCTCGCTCACCCCGCCCGACGCCCCCTTCACCCCCGTCGTCCTGCGGGGTCGGGTCGTGGAGTGGCTCGACGGCGACGCGGGGTGGGCAGCGGTCGACGACCTCGCGATGAAGTACGTCGGCGCGCCCTACGGCCGGGACGTCGAGCGGGTCGTGGCGCTCGTCGACGTCGACCACCAGAAGCTGGGGGTGTGACCCCGTGGGCGACAGCACGCACCTGACCGTGGCCGACGTGACCGCGCTGCCCCACGCCACCGACGACGAGGTGCAGGAGGTGGCCGCGACCGCGCAGCCGTTCAGCCTGCTCGTGCTGCGGTGGGCGCCCGGCCGGCACCAGGAGGGCGCGGAGGCCATCGAGCGCGAGCACCAGCGACGCATGGTCGGCCTGCGGGCCGGCGGGGTGATCGCGGTGCTCTGCCCCGTCCTGTCCGACGAGGTCGCCGGCGCCGCCGTCATGACCGTGGTCCCCGAGGTCGCCGACGAGGTCATGGCGGCCGACCCGTGCGTTCTCGCGGGGATGATGACCCACGAGGTGCGGCCCTGCGTGGCCTTCCCCGGTGACACGGTGCCCGGCTGACGAGGGCGCCCGAACACGATCCGAACACGACGCGGACCGGGGCTTCACCTGCACGCGAGAGCGTAGGGGTCATGAACACCGACACGCGCCGGACGACCGGCCTGCTCCGCTCCTCCACCACCCTGGGCGCTGCCGTCCTCGTGCTGGGCAGCCTCGCCCTGGGGGCCTGCTCCAAGACCGACTCCACCGGCACCGCCGCGAGCGCGATCGGGGCCCAGGCCCAGTCCCAGCAGGACGCGGCGACCGACCGCGACACCGTGGACCTCGTCGACGCCGCCCTCGTCGACGCCGCCCTCGTCACCCCGGCGTCGGCCGACACCAGCCAGGGCGCCGATGCCACCCAGGGCGCCGACGCCGGCGCGGGCGACCGCAAGGGTCTGCGCGCCCGCCTGCTCCGGGCCCTGCACGGCACGTGGGTCACCGAGGGCAAGACCGGCCCGGTCACTCACCAGGCGATCCGCGGCGACGTCACGGCCGTCTCGGGCACGTCGATCACGGTCAAGGCCAAGGACGGCTTCTCCCTGACCTTCTCGGTCGGTGCCGACACGAAGGTGCGGCAGCGGTCCCAGGGCAAGGGCGCCGACTCCACCATCTCGGCCGTCAAGGTCGGCGCCAAGGCGCTCGTCACCGGCGTCGGCGCGACGAACCCCACCGCCCGCGCCGTCGTCTTCAAGGTCATGACGTCCCAGCCCGGCGGCTCACCCTCCCCGAGCGCCACGAGCTGAGGCGCGGCACCGGCCGGGGACGGGCCGGACCGGTGCCGCAGACGAGGGAGGCGCCCCGCACCCGGCGGGACGCCTGCCTCGTGACGTCGCCACACGGCATACGACCACGTATGCCGTGTGGCGAGCTCGTCAGCCCTGCGGCACCGACGACTTCTCGTCCTCGGGCTCTCCGGCGGGCTCGTCGGAGCGCCGGTTGGAGAGCAGGCTCGTCACGGTGACGACGGCGAGGATGCCGAGGATGACGCCGAGCGAGAGCAGCGTCGGGATCTCCGGGACGCCGGGCCACACGCCGTGCGCCCAGTGCAGGACGAGCTTGACGCCGATGAAGGCCAGGATGAGCGACAGCCCGTGGCCGAGGTGGACGAGCTTGGCCAGAGCGCCCTCGAGGACGAAGTAGAGCGCCCGCAGGCCCAGCAGCGCGAACGCGTTCGTCGCGAAGACGAGGTAGGGGTCGCCGGTGATGCCGTAGACCGCGGGCACCGAGTCGATGGCGAAGACGATGTCGGTGCCGAGGATGGCGATCGCGACGAGGGCGAGCGGCGTCAGGGCGCGCTTGCCGTCCTTGCGCACCGTGAGGTTGGTGCCCTCGTAGGTGTCGGTGACGGGGTAGAAGCGGCGGATCAGCTTGACGCTGCGCAGCTGGTCGACGTCGATGCTGTGGTCGGAGTGCGAGAGCGCGTCGCGGCCGACCTTGACGGCCGTGGCGAGCAGGATCGCGCCGAACAGCAGGAAGGTCCAGGCGAAGCTGGCGATCATCTGCGCGCCGAGCGCGATGAAGATGCCGCGGAGCACGAGTGCGCCACCGACGCCGATGAGCAGCACCCGCTGGCGCAGCTCGCGCGGCACGGCGAACGCCGACAGCAGGATGATGAAGACGAAGAGGTTGTCGACCGAGAGCGACTTCTCGACGAGGTAGCCGGTGTAGTACTCGACGCCCTGCTGGGAGCCGTACTGCCACCACAGCCAGCCGCCGAAGACGACGGGGATGGCGATGTAGAAGACCGACCACCCGATCGCCTCGCGCATGCTCGGGTCGTGCGGGCGGCGGGTGATGAGGAAGTCGACGACGAAGAGGGCGGCGACGCCGGCGATCGTCGCGATCCACAGCGTGGGCGAGCCGATCGACTCGAGCGAGCCTGCGGGCGGCGCCGGGGTGGCGGCGGGTAGGGCAGTGAGCATGGGTCTCCTCAGAACGATGTCTGAGGTCTCCTTCACCGACTGTCGTCGGCCGCGGACCGGGGCGGACGTGGGACCGCCGTACTGACCGGAGCGCGCGAGGAAGTACTCCCCTCGGGGCACAGTCTACGGGTGGCGGTCCCACCGCCCAAACGGCTGTCGAGGGTTGGTGTCAGACCTCGCGCACGGCCCGCACGGCGAGCCCGGCCACCTCGTCGCTCCCGGCCCGTCGGGCGCCGGCCGCCCAGTCGCTCTCGTCGGCGGCGTACTGCGTGCCGTAGGCCGGCTGGCCGGGCTGGGTGCGCCAGCCCTCGGCGAGCGGCCCGAGGTCGAGGGTGTCGTAGCCCAGGGCGTCGAGCGCCCGGCGCACGGTGTCCTTGGCCGCGGCGTCGTCACCGGCGATGGCGAGGGCGCTGCGCTCGTCGGAGCCGGCCGGGTCAGCGGGACGAGCAAGGTCGCGCAGGTGCTGGAAGAAGATGTTGTTGAAGCCCTTGACGACGTGCGACTGCGGCAGGTGCGCCTGGAGCAGCTCGGAGCTCGTCGTCGAGCCGTCGTCCAGCGCCTCGATCTGGCCGTCGCGCTGGGGGTAGTAGTTCATCGTGTCGATGACGACCTTGCCGACCAGCTCGTCGACCGGGACGTCGCGGTAGGCCTTGAGTGGGATCGTCACGACGACGATGTCGCCGGCCGCTGCTGCCTCCTGCGCGGTCGCCGCGCGTGCGTGCGGGCCGAGCTCGCTGACGAGGTCCGCGAGGGTCTCGGGACCCCTGCTGTTGCTGAGCACGACGTCGTGTCCGGCCGCGATCGCGAGCCGGGCGACGGTGCTGCCGATGTTGCCGCTGCCGATGAATCCCCAGGTGGTCATGAGCTGGTCAACCGTGCTGCCGTGGTCCACATTCCGCGGGGCTGGCCTGACGCGTCGATGAACCGGCGCATGGTGCTGCAGCTGGTGGGGTGATCACCCCACCGATCGCAGGACCATCGGCAGCGTCATCAGGTATGCCGTCCGCGGCCTTCGCGGCTCGGGTGGCGTCATGGGGTGGCCGGGTGGGAGAAGCGCGGGGTGGCGGGGTGGGGGAGGCGCAGGGTGAAGCGCGCCCCTCCCTCGGCTGCGTGCCCCGCCTCGACCGTGCCGCCGAGCACGTCGGCGAGCCGGCCGACGATGGCGAGCCCGAGGCCGGTGCCGACGGGCCGCAGGCCCCGGTAGCGCTCGTGCAGCACCGACGGCTCGAACGCCACGGCGAGGTCCTCGTCGGTGAGTCCCGGGCCGCCGTCGCGCACCTCGACGACGTCGACACCGCCACGGGGACCGGTCTCCCGGCGCACCTCGACGACGACCGGACGTCCGGCCGGCGTGACCCGCAAGGCGTTCTCTAGCAGCCCGTCGACGAGCTGGCGCACCCGGGCCGGGTCGGTGACGGTCCAGGCGTCGGCGACGTCAGGCACGAAGGTGAAGGGCACCCCGACGGCAGCGCAGCGCCGGGCCCAGACCGACTCGACCTCACGACCGAGCGCCACGAGGTCGGTGCGCTCGGGGGCGACGCTCGGGCGGTCGGCGCCGAGCCGGGCCAGGTCGAGCAGGTCGCCGACGAGCCGCTCGAGCCGCTTGGCCTCGGTGAGCACGACTCCGCCGACGCGGGCCGTCTCCTCCGGCGGCACGACCCCGCCCGCGAGCGACTCGGCGTAGCCGCTGATCCCGGTCAGGGGTGTGCGCAGGTCGTGCGACACCGACAGGAGGAAGTCGCGCTGGCGCCCTTCGGACCGGGACAGCGAGCCCGACAGGGAGTTGAGCGCGCTCGCCACCTCGGCCACCTCGTCCGGCCCCTCGACGGGGACCTGCACGTCTCGCCGGCCCGCCGCCAGGGCGTGGGCCGCGTCGGCGGTGCGGCGCAGCGGCATCGACAGCCGCCGGGCCACGGCGACGCTGACGACGACGGCCACCGCGGCCGCGATGAGCAGGGCCAGCAGGACTCGTCGCACGAGTCGGTCCGAGTCCGCCGTCGCGTCGGACCGGCGCTGGACCAGCACGATGCCGCCGGCGTCGGTCGGTCGGCCCTCGACGAGCACGAGGGTGCCCCCGAGGTCGTCGCGCGCCGAGACCGTGCGTCCGGCGAGCAGGGCCCGCTGGCGCGCCGGTGTCAGGGCGTCCCGTGCGAGCGGGCTCGTCGACGTGACGACACCACCGCGCCCGACGCTCGCCGACTCGATGCCGAGAGCCCCGAGGGTGCGCACGGCCCGGTTCTGGGCGACGCGCGCGGCGGCCCCGGAGTCGGCCCGCTCCGCCGCCGCGTCGGCGATCCGCGCGAGCGTGGTCCGGGCCGACTCGTCCACCGACGTGCGGGTCAGACCGACGACGAGCAGGCCGGCGAGCAGGGCCGTGAGCACGGCGATCCCGACGGCGAGCAGCACGATCCGGCGCGAGAGCGACCCGCGCGACGGGACCGCACCCGCGGTCACCGCGTCGGCCGTCACGGCGACCCCGGCCCGGCAGGGTCGGCGCCGTCACGCGTAGCCCGCTCGGCGGCATACCCCACCGCGCGCACCGTCCGGATCGGGCTCGCGTCGCCGAGCTTGGCGCGGACCTGCGCGACGTGGACGTCGACGGTGCGCGCACCGGCCGTCGCGGCATACCCCCACACGTCGCTGAGCAGCTGCTCCCGGGTGAAGACGACACCCGGACGTCGCAGCAGATGACTCAGCAGGTCGAACTCCGTTGCGGTCAGGGCGATCTCGCGCCCCGCGACGCGCACCTCGTGGCTCGTCAGGTCGAGGGTGAGCTCGCCGAAGCGCCGCACCTCGGGAGCCGTGTGCTCCCCGCGCGTGCGCCGCAGCACGCCCCCGAGACGTGCCACGAGCTCGCGCGGGGAGAAGGGTTTGGTGACGTAGTCGTCGGCGCCGAGCTCGAGCCCGACGATGCGGTCGACCTCGTCGTCGCGGGCCGTCACGAAGAGCACGGGGGTCCAGTCGCCGCGACCGCGCAGGCGCCGGCACACCTCGATGCCGTCGAGCACCGGCAGGCCGATGTCGAGCACGATGGCGCTGGGCCTCAGGTCGCGCGCCGCGTCGAGGGCCGTGGCTCCGTCGCCGACCACCTCGACGCCGTAGCCGGCCGCGCGCAGGTTGAGGCGCAGCACGTCGGCGATGGCCGGCTCGCCCTCGACGACGAGCACGAGGCCGCGACCGGTGTCAGGGCGATGGTCGGAGCGGCGGTCAGGGCCGGCGCCGGGCTCGGTGGACACGATCGCAGCGTAGTGAGCGCAGGCGCCGCGCACGTCACGCTCATGTTCGAGTCGTGTCAGGACAGCTCACCCCGTCGAGTGGCCCCGTCGTCACACGTCCGGTGGCCCCCGCCCCGTCGAGTGGCCCCGCTTTCACACCGCGAGGGGGGCGGATGGGTGTCCTGTCGTGTGGCGGATGGGACGACGGGGCCACTCGAGGGGAGGGATGGTGGAGTCGTGGCAGAGACGGGGCGCTCAGTCGAGTGGGGCGGAGCGCTCAGTCGAGTGGGACGGGCGCTCACTCGAGGGGGCGGGGCGCACGGCGCGGCGGCGGACCACGACCCAGGTGACGATGCCGGCGACCACGGCCAGCACGACGACGGCGCCCCACCACGAGCCGGCCTCGGCCGCGAGCCAGGCCTGCACGACCGCGAGCCCGACCGTCGCGTAGAGCACGGCCCAGACGACCGACCCGACGACGGCGGCCGGGAGGTACCAGCGCAACGGCATCCGGACGACACCGGCCGTCAGGTGGATCGCGGTCTGGATGCCGACGGTGAGGTAGGAGAGCGTGACGGCGAAGGGCCCGAAGCGGTGGATGAGGCGCTCGGCGCGCGCGGTCAGGTCACCGTGGGCCCCGCGGTAGCGACGCCACCCCGCGATGGCGCCCCGGCCCACCCAGTAGGTGCCGTTGGAGCGCACCATGGCGCTCGCGAAGAGCGCGAGGAACGCCTGCCAGAAGGGCAGCGCCGCCAACGTGTCGAGCATGGTCCAACCCTAGGCGGGCCCAGCGCGCCACCTGCCTCCGGTGTGGCCCTCCGTCAGCGCGAGCGGAAGTCGACCTCGGCCGCGGGCACGACGTCGCCCGTGCGCCCGGGCGAGTCCGACCAGGACCAGTAGGTGTTGGTGTGCGCGATGACCTGCTCGGCGCTGACCGGCACGCCCCACTGGCGCAGGTCCTCGGTGGTGTGGGCGTCCTCGACCAGCGTCGCGTCGTAGCCGCGGACGAGGGCTCCGTGCAGCGTCGAGCGGATGCAGGCGTCGGTCTGCGCGCCGGTGACGACGAGCCGCCCGACCTGCCGCTCGGCGAGCAGCGTCTCGAGGTCGGTGTCCTCGAAGGAGTCGCCGAAGCGCTTGTGCACGAGCGGCTCGCTCTCCTCGCGCGTCAGCTCGGGGACGTACTGCCACCCGTCGCTGTCGACCGGCATGTTGTCGTCGGAGTGCTGCACCCAGATGACGGGGACGTTCTCGCCCCGGGCCTTGTCGACGAGGATGTTGATGCGGCCGATGACGCCGTCGCGGTCCCAGGCGTCGGCGACGACCTGCTGCTGCACGTCGATGACGAGCAGGGCGGTGTTGGGGCGTCCTTCGAGCGTGGTCATGGTGGCTCGCACCTCCGTGTCGGTCTGCCGCGTCGTCCTGTCGACGCTACGCCGACGCACCGACAGCCGGGGCGTTCACGGTGCGACGGAACGTGCGACGAGCAGGCAGAACGGGTGGCCCGCCGGGTCGGCGAGGACGACGAGCGGCTCGACCTCGTCGGCGGTGCGGTCGAGGAGCACCTCGGCTCCCAGCGCGACCGCCCGGTCACGGTGCCGTTCGAGCTCCACGGACGACGGCACGGCGTAGTCGACGTGCAGCTGCATCGGCACGTCGTGCGACGGCCACGTCGAGCGTGGGAGCCGTTCGTCGACCCGCTGGAAGGCGAGCCGTCGCACGCCGTCCGCGTCGAGCAGGACGAGCCAGTCGGCGTCGTCCGGACCCTCCGTGGGCGGCTCGTCACCGGGCCGGTAGCGCAGCCCGAGCAGCTCGCGGTAGAACTCCGCGAGACCGCGGGCGTCCTCCGTGTCGAGCGCGGTGTGCATGAGTCGCGGGTATGCCGTCTGCTCCGTCACGGGCCCTCCTCGGTGGACGTCCCCACCCTACGAGCGCCGCCGGGGCTACGGTGCCGGTGTGGAGGCCCCGACCGACCGCACGGTCTCGTGGCGGCCCGCGGTCGCGGGCGTCGCGGAGGTCTTCCATGCGCAGTGGCACGACCACGCCTATCCGGTCCACACCCACGACACGTGGACCCTTCTCGTCGTCGACGACGGCGTCATCGGCTACGACCTGGACCGCCACGACCACACCGCCGTCCGCTCTGGGGTCACCCTCCTGCCGCCGCACGTCGTCCACGACGGCCGGGCCCTGACGTCGGCCGGCTTCCGCAAGCGCGTCGTCTACCTCGAGGAGGACGTCATCGCGCCCGACCTCGTCGGTCGGGCCGTCGACGCGCCGCTCGTCCCGGACGCGGACCTGCGCCGCGCCGTCTCCCTCCTCGACCGCGCCCTCGTCGCGCGCGACGACCTCGAGGCCGAGTCGCGCCTCGCACTCGTCGTCGAGCGCCTCACCTCCCATCTTGTATGCCGTATCGCCCCGCCTGCACCCACCGCCCGGTCCGCGGGTGGCCGGGTCGCGGGTGGCCGGGTCGCAGCGCTGGCGCGCGAGACGTTCGACGCGGACCCGGTCGGTGCCGACGGGATCGCCGCCGTGGCGGCCTCGCTCGGCGTCACGACACCGCACCTCGTGCGGTCGTTCGTCATGGCCTACGGCATCGCCCCGCACCAGTACGTCGTCGGCCGCCGGCTCGACCTCGCCCGCCGACGACTGCGCGACGGCGTCCCGGCAGCCCTCGTGGCGACCGAGTCCGGCTTCTACGACCAGGCGCACCTGACGCGGCACTTCAAGCGCTTCCTCGGCACGACCCCCGGCCGCTACCAGCGGGGCGTCTGACGGCACGGACGGGCGCGATGCCACCACCCGGCATACGTGATCGGGCGTGTGGTCGGGCGCCCGTTGTCGTGGGACGACACCACCTGCGCGATCTCGCGCCCGATCTGCCGCAGGATCAACGACGTACAAGACGGTGGCCGCCACCGCGCCGGAGGCTTGGCCCATGGACGACCTGCTGACCCCGCCCTTCGACACCAAGATCGCCGTTCTCGTGCGCGACGACCTCGAGCCCTGGCAGCGCCTCAACGTCACGGCCTTCCTCGTCAGCGGCGTCACGGCCGCGCACCCCGAGCTCGTCGGACAGCCGTATGCCGACGCCGACGGTCACACCTACCTGCCCCTCCTCGGCATGCCGGTCCTCGTCTTCGAGGGGGCGTCCGCGACGCTGACCTCGGCCCACGAGCGGGCGCTCCGACGCGGCACGGCGCTCGCCGTCTACACGCGGGAGATGTTCGCGACCGGCCACGACGCCGACAACCGCGCCGCGGTGGCGGGGGTCCCGGCGGCGGACCTCGACCTCGTCGGCCTCGCGCTGCACGCCCCGAAGAACGCCGTCGACCGCATCCTCAAGGGCGCCCGCCTGCATCCATGACCCGCCACCGGCACGACGTGCGCCTCCCGTCATGCCCTGCTGATGCAGCCGCGTGTCGTGACATGAAGCGCACGTCGTGTGGCCGACGGCCGCGGGTGGGATGCTGGGCGCGCCATGACGAACCCGAGCGACCTGACCCACGCCCGCGAGCTGACCATCACGTCCGCCGCCAACCCCCGCCTCAAGGCCCTGCTCGGCCTGCGCCGGCGTCGCACCCGCGAGGAGACCGGCCAGACGCTCGTCGAGGGCTACGAGGAGATCGGCCTCGCCCTGTCGGCCGGCGTGCGGCCCGGCACGGTCTACGTCTGCGAGGAGCTCTTCAGCCCCGCCGGTCGCGCCGGGAGCCAGGACATCGGGCACCAGGGCGACCTGCTCGCGCGGCTGCGCGACGACCGCGTCGAGGTCGTGCACCTCAGCCGCAGCGCCTTCGAGAAGGTCAGCTACCGGGAGGGGCCTGACGGGCTCATCGCGGTCGTCGACCGCATCGGCGTCCCGCTCGCCGACCTGCGCGTCGACGGCCCCGACCACCTGACCCTGCTGAGCCAGGGCGTCGAGAAGCCCGGCAACCTCGGCGCCATGCTCCGCACCGCCGACGCCGCCGGGGTCGACGCCGTCGTCGCGGCCGACCCCGTCACCGACTGGGGCAACCCCAACGTCGTGCGCGCGAGCAAGGGCACCGTCTTCGCCGTGCCTGCCGCGAGCGCCACGACGGCCGAGGCCCTCGAGTGGATCCGCGCCAACGACATCCGCCTCGTCGTCACGACGCCCGAGACCGACCTGCTCCACACCGACGTCGACTACACCGGCCGCGTCGCCATCGCCGTCGGCAGCGAGAAGCACGGCGCCGACCGCACCCTGCTCGACGCCGCCACGCACCGCGTCCGCATCCCGATGTTCGGCTTGGCCAACAGCCTCAACGTCGCAGCATCGGCCGCGATCGTGCTCTACGAGGCGGTCCGCCAGCGCGACGCACGCTGACCCCGCACCCCCTGAGGGGGCCGTCCGGAGCGCGCGACACGGCATACGCGATGACGTTCAGGTTTCATCCATGTGACGGGTGTGACGAGCCCCGCAGCCGGTGGGGAGGGGTGGTCAAGAGCACCCCTTGGCGTGTGTCACGATGTTCTGTATGCGAGTTGACCACGTCTCTTATGCAGCGGAGGCTGGTGGCCTCAAGGCCACGGCCGCCCGCCTGTCCGAGCTCATCGGCGTCGCGCCGGTCGACGGCGGGGTGCATCCCCGGTTCGGCACGCGCAACGTCATCTTCCCGCTGGCCAAGGACCACTACCTCGAGGTCGTCGAGGTCCTGGACCACCCGGCCAGCGACAAGGCCCCCTTCGGCCAGGCCGTCCGTGCCGCCTCCGAGGCCGGCGGCGGCTGGCTCGGCTGGGTCGTCGCCGTCGACGACATCGCCAAGGTCGAGCAGCGCCTCGGCCGCGAGTCGGTCCCGGGCAACCGGCACCGCCCCGACGGCACCGAGCTCAAGTGGCGCCAGCTCGGCATCAAGGGCCTCATGGCGGACCCCCAGGTCCCCTACTTCATCGAGTGGGACGACATGACGGTGCACCCCTCCGCGGGCGCCGACACGTCGGTCTCCATCGACAACCTCCAGATCGCCGGTGACCCCAAGCGCGTGCGCGAGTGGCTCGGCCCGGAGGACACCTTCGACAAGGGCGGCATCGACTTCACGTTCGTCGCGCCGCACGGCACGCCCGGCCTGCTGTCGGTCACCTTCGACACCCCCGGCGGCAAGGTCACCATCTGACCCGCTCCAACTCGCACGCCAGACGGCGGTCACCCTTCGGGGTGGCCGCCGTTCGTCGTTCCCCGATGGCGTATGCCGTGTCGCGCGCCGGGCGGTCGTACCCGGTTTGTCGGGGTGGCCGGGTTAGGGTGCCTGGATGCCCCAGGAGCCGGTGCACGAGCTCGACGGTCAGGTCCGCAGGTGGGGGAGGCTCCGCCGGGTGCCGTCCCTCGACCTCGAGGCGCTGCCGCCGGACGTGCGGGCCGCGGTCGACGCGATGCTCGCCGGGCAGGAGGTCACGCTCCGGCGGGACGGGCGCGAGATCGGCGTGCTGGTGCACCGCCCGAGCGTGCTCGTCGGGACCGTCGTGGGCGGGCTGGAGCCCGGTCGCGGGGACGGTGACCCCGAGGAGGCTGCGCCGCGCGTGCCGGAGGGCGCCATGGTCGTGGCCACGGCGACGAAGCTGTCGAAGGCGGCCCGTCAGCGGCTGTCGGACGAGCTGGGCGCGGGCTACGTCGTGCTCGACCTGCTCAAGGCTCCGACGAGCGCCGACGTCGTGCTGACCCACCCGGTGAGCCCGCAGCTGCTCGGGTCGCTGCGGATGATGTTCCCCGACGCCCGGATCATCGTGACCGAGATCGAGGACGACGAGCTCGGCGTCAGCGCGCCGGGGCCCGTGAGCCGGCTGCTCGATGCGGGCGCCTCGGCCTACCTGCCGCCGCGCCCGTTGCGCGAGGTGGCCGCCAACGTGCACGCCTACCTGACGGGCTCGGGGGCGCCGCAGCTGACCGCGGGCAGTTCGGCGCCGGGGCCGGTCGCGTTGCCGTGGGCACCGACCGACGGGGTCGGCACGCAGCCGTGAACCCCCGGCGCCTTGTGGGTGCTGGGGGCCTGTCCGAGGCGCGGCTGAGGGCTCGTCGCCTCACACCGCGGCGGGCTGCCAGAGGCCGGCGGCGTTGCGCCGATGGGTCATCCGGAAGTGGGTCGGGGGCTCGAGCCAGCCTCGCCGCTGCTGCTCGACGAGGGGCAGCAGGAACGGGCTGACGTCGTCGGTCGGGAGCCCGAGAGGGTCGAGCCACGCGACGTCGCGGATGTCGGGCTCGCCGTCCGGGACCCGCGGCGCCGGCCCGGGCTGCACCGCCGCGTCGAAGAAGCAGATGAGCTTGCGGGCGCGCCGCTCGTGCCACTCGTGCACGCACGTGGCGAGCAGGGCGCCGACCTCGACCGCGACGCCGGCCTCCTCGAGCGTCTCCCGGGCCGCGGCCTGCTCGAGATCCTCGCCGGGGTCGACGTGACCGCCGGGCAGCTCCCACGAGGTCACGCCCAGGCGCTCGTGGCGGATCATCAGCCACTCGGAGCCGCGGCGCGGGACGGTGAAGGCCGTGACGGTCGTCGTCCACGGTGTCAGGGCGGAGGCACCATCGGGCGCAGGCCCGCGGTCCGTCATGCCGTGGTCCGTCATGCCGTGGTCCTCGTCGAGTCGTCGGGTGCGCGGTCGGCGCGGTCGGCTCGGTCGGCGCGACGAGCGGCGAGGAGCGTGCCGACGGCGCCGACCGTCGCAGCGACGACGACGGCCGTGAGCGGGGACGCCGGCGGCGGGCCCCAGGCGGTGAGGGTCGTCTGTAGGGACGCGCCCATGACGCGGAGACCGTCGACGATCAGCTCGGAGAGGGCGTCGCCACGGATCGGCGTGCCGCGCAGTGCCTCGAGCACGTAGCGCACCGCCGTCAGCGCCGACGCGGTGACGACGAGCAGGACGAGCGAGCCGACCCACGCGGCGACGCGGGCGAGCAGGTGGGCTCGCGCGGCTCCCACGAGAGCCAACCCGACGCCGGCGCCGGCCAAGGCGGCGAGCAGCGTCGGCAGCCACGTCGGTCCCGGCGACCCGAGGCTGCCGAGCACGAGCTGGCCCAACCAGTCGGCGATGAAGACGGCGGCAGGCGCCGACGCCGCCGCGCGCACCGCGGCACCACCGAGCGACACCGTGAGGCCGAGGACGAGACCGAGCAGTGCACCCGCGACGGTCACCGCGACGAACGCCACCCGCACCTGGGCGGCGGTCGTCCCGGAGCCGCCGAGGTCGGGGTCGGGGGAGAGGGTCTGCACGACCGACCAGCCGGCCGCGAGCAGCGCTCCGAGCGTCGTCAGCGCGGCGAGGACGAGGCGCCGGGAGCGGCGGGAGGTGCTGCACCACGGGGCGCTGCCGGCGAGCAGACCGGCCACGACCGTGACGACGACGAGCATCGGCAGCAGCTGGTGGTGGAAGGGCAGCAGGGCGTCGCGCAGGTCGTTGCGCGGGTTCCACGGCGTGCCGAAGGTGCCCTGCCGGGATCGCCGGACGATCCATGGGAGCAGGCCGACGAACCAGCCGAGCACGGCAGCGATCGGCACCACCCACGGGCTCGACCAGAGCCCCGACCCGAGCCGTGTCCCGCGGCCCTCGTCCGGCGGTGCCTGCTGTGGTGCTGTCGTCGACGTCACCGTCTGACCTCCCCTGTCGTGCCCGACGACCGGTCCGTCGTCGGTGACCCGAGCCCACCAGAACGTGCCGTGCGCGTCAAAGTGCGGATGCGACTCGGCTCGGGTCGGGTCGGCTATCGATGCCGCGTCAGGACTCGACGCAGAACTCGTTGCCCTCCGGGTCGGCCATGACGACGACGTCTCCGTCGCGGCCGATGACCGTCGCGCCCAGGATCGTGAGCCGGTCCACCTCGGCCTCGACCGGGCCGACGGCCCTCAGGTCGAAGTGCTGCCGGTTCTTCGCGGTCTTGCCCTCGGGCACGGGCTGGAACCACAGGGTCGGCCCGCCCCAGCCCGCCGGCTCGACCCACGCTCGCCGGTCCGTGCTGTCCTCGTCGACGTTCGAGCCGAGCGCCGCGGCCCAGAAGCCCGCGAGCCGCAGCGGGTCGGAGCAGTCGAACGTCACCGACTTCACGAAGGCCACCATGCCCCGAACCTAGCCGCCCGCCGCTCGCCACCACCCGTTTGAGGTAGGCGCGCCGCAGGGATCGCTACCGGCATACCTCAAACCGGCGGCGGCAGAAGGAGACCGGAGACCTCAGCGGCCCCAGCGCTTGAGGCGCAGCGAGTTGCTGACGACGAGCACCGACGACAGCGCCATCGTCGCCCCGGCGATCATCGGGTTGAGCAGGCCGAACGCGGCGAGCGGGATGGCGGCCGTGTTGTAGCCGAACGCCCACGCGAGGTTCTGCTTGATGATGCGCAGCGTCTCGCGCGAGAGGCCGATCGCGTCGCCGACCGCGTCGAGGTCGGGGCGCACGAGCACGATGTCGGCCGAGTCCATGGCGACGTCGGTGCCCGAGCCCATTGCGAGGCCGAGGTCGGCCTGGGCGAGCGCCGCGGCGTCGTTGACCCCGTCGCCGACCATGGCCACGACGCGTCCCGACTGCTGCAGCTCGGTGACGACGGCGTGCTTCTGGGCGGGCAGCACGTCGGCGCGCACGTGCGAGGCGTCGATGCCGACCTGCTCGGCGACGCTGCGGGCGTTGGAGGCGCTGTCGCCGGTCAGCAGGTAGGGGGTAAGGCCGAGGGCGCGCAGCCGCGCGATGGCGGCCTTGGACGACTCGCGCACGGTGTCCTCGACGGTGAGGGCGGCCTGGGCGACGCCGTCCCAGCCGACGAAGACCGTGGTGCCGGCGCTCGCGCGGGCGTGCTCGAGCAGCTCGGGGGCGACGCTCTCGAAGAGCACCGCCTTGCCGACGGTGACCTCGGTGTCCTTGATCCGTGCGGTGGCGCCCTCTCCGGGGTTGGCCTCGAAGTCGTGGATCCGCGGCAGCTCGAGCCGGGCCAGGCGGGCGCCGTCGACGATGGCCTGTGCGATGGGGTGCTCGCTGCCCTGCTCGACGGCGGCGGCCGCGGTGAGGGCCGCCTTCTTCGAGAGCTTGCCGAGCACCGCGATGCTCCGCAGTCGCAGCTCGCCGGTGGTCACGGTGCCGGTCTTGTCGAGCACGACGGTGTCGACGCGGCGGGTGTCCTCGAGCACCTGCGGGCCCTTGATGAGGGTGCCGAGCTGCGCGCCGCGGCCGGTGCCGACGAGCAGCGCCGTCGGTGTCGCGAGGCCGAGCGCACAGGGGCAGGCGATGATGAGGACGGTCACTGCGACGGCGAGCGAGGTGCCGAGGTCGTGGCCCGTCGCGAGCCACGCGACGAACGTCACGAGGGCCAGCACGAGCACGACCGGGACGAAGACCGACGAGACCCGGTCGGCGAGGCGCTGCACGTCGGCCTTGCCGGTCTGGGCGGTCTCGACGAGGCGCTGAATGCCGGCGAGCATCGTGTCGGCCCCGACCTTGCGGGCCTCGACGACGAGGCGCCCGGTCGTGTTGATCGAGCCGCCGGTGACGTCGTCGCCGGGGGAGACGTCGACCGGGGTCGACTCGCCCGTCACGAGGCTCGCGTCGACGGCGCTCGACCCGTCGCGCACCACGCCGTCGGTCGCGACCTTCTCGCCCGGTCGCACGACGAACTGGTCGCCGACGACGAGCTGGTCGACCGGGATCCGCAGCTCGCTCGTGATCCGCGACTGCGGGTCGATGCGCAGGACGGAGACGTCCTTGGCGCCGAGGTCGAGCAGCGAGCGCAGCGCGTCCTTGCCCGAGTCCTTGGCGCGCGCCTCGAGGAAGCGGCCGACGAGCAGGAACGTCGTGACGACCGAGGCGACCTCGAAGTAGAGGTGCATGCCCCCCTGCAGGAGCTCGACGACGGAGTACCCCCACGCCGCGAGCACCCCGAGGGAGACGAGGGTGTCCATCGTCGAGGCGAGGTGGCGGGCGTTGACGGCGGCGGCGCGGTGGAAGGGCCACGCGCACCAGAAGACGACGGGCGTCGCGAGGAGCAGCTGCAGCCACGGGCTGGCGCCGAACGACGGCAGCACCATGGCGAGCAGCAGGACCGGGACGGTCAGCGCGATCGCGACGAGCAGGCGCGGCTTGAGCACGTTCTGGGCGGGCGTGTGCTCGAGGTGGTCCTCGCCACCGGCGCCTGCGTGCCCTCCCGAGCCGTGCGCTGACGAGCCGGACGAGGGCGTATGCCGTGTGGCGGGCTGGATCGAGGAGGCCGGGGCCGTCCGGGCCCGGCTCTCCTGCGGCGCCGCGGCCCGGACCTTCTGCCGAGCCAGCTCCTGGGACCGCAGCTTCTCGAGCAGCGCCCCGGCCGCAGGTCGGTCGGCGGCAGGCGTGTCGACCCGGCCGTCCGCGGACTCCACGGGGGCGCTCTCGGGCGACACGGCATACGCCGTCTGCGAGGCGGCCGTCGAGGAGGCGGGGCGCGAGCCGTCGATGACGGTGGCGCCGTAGCCGGTCTTCTTCACCTCGGCGAGGATCTGCTCGACCGTGACGGGGGCGGTGAAGGAGACGAGCGCCTTCTCGGTGGCGAGGTTGACGGTCGCGGACTCGACGCCGGCGACCTTGGAGAGCTTGCGCTCGATGCGCGCGGAGCAGGAGGCACAGGTCATGCCGGTGATGGCGAGGCGGACCTCGTCGGGGTCCCGCCTCGCCGTGGCGACCGGCGCCTGGCCCTCGCTCATCGGAGGCTGTAGCCCGCCTCGGCGACGGCGTCGGCGACGACGGCCGGGTCGAGGGGGGCCTCGCTCGTGATGGTGACGGGGGAGTCCTCACCGGGGTGCAGGTCGACCGCGACGGCGGTGACGCCGGGCAGCGACGACAGCTCGTTGCTGACGGCGGCGCTGCAGTGGCCGCACGTCATGCCGGCGACGGTGATCTCGGTCTGGGTGGTGCTCATCGGGTGCCTCCTCAGGCGGTGGTCGGGTTGCGTCGGGGTGCTCGGCTGTGGACTCGGCTGCGGACTCAGTTGCGGACTCAGCTGCGGACCAGGCGGGCAATGGCCTCGGAGGCCTCGCGCACCTTCTCGGCGGCGGCCTCGTCGGACTCGCGGGCGGCGTCGACGACGCAGTGGGCGACGTGGTCCTCGAGCAGGCCGAGGCTGACGGCCTGCAGGGCCTTGGTGATGGCGCTGACCTGGGTCAGGATGTCGATGCAGTACGTGTCGGTGTCGACCATCTTCTGCACGCCGCGCACCTGGCCCTCGATGCGGCGCAGCCGCTTCAGGTAGTCGTCCTTGCTGCCGGTGTATCCAGCCATGGGCACCTCCTCGTCGTGGTCAACATGATACCCCTCTGGGGTATTCCTGACGGGTCACGGCTCGCCGAGCAGCTCCGTGGCCAGCCGCTTCGGGGCCTTGGCGAGCCAGGCGTCGGTCACGACCTCGCGGATCTCCTGCGCGGTGAGCCGGCCGATGTCGCGCTCGAGCAGGAGCACGGCGTTGTAGCCGTTCCAGTGCGGCGTCGTGAACCACGGCGAGTCGGGGTCCGAGACCATCGACTCCTTGTCCTCGGCCGTGCACGAGAAGGCGAGCACGTCCTCGTACGGCTGACCCGTCTCCGGGTCGACGGCGTCCTTGCGCGGTCCGCGGGCGAACGCGAACGTCTTGCCCCGCACCTGGAAGGAGGGCCGCCCACCGGACGGCGGGTCGCGCGTCACCTCGGGCAGCGCGAGGGCTGCCTCGTCGATGTCGCTGAGCCGGGCGGCGCGTGAGCGGGCCATGCCTCGGCACGTTACCGCCGAGCGCTGACCTCAGGCGCGGAAGTGACCAGCAAGCCCCGCGTGGCGAGAGCGTGCGTGCCGACGAGTCGGGCGTATGCCGTCAGGCGAGGTAGTCGTCGACGAGTCGGCTCGCGAGGGCGGTGTAGGTCTGCGGCGTCAGGGCCACGAAGCGGGCCTCGACGTCGGCGGGCAGGCCCAGCCCACGCACGAACTCGCGCAGGTCGTCGCCGTCGATGCGGCGCCCGCGGGTCAGCTCCTTGAGCCGCTCGTAGGGCTCCTCCATGCCGGGGACGCCCTGGGCGCCGAGGGCCCGCATGGCCGACTGGATCGGCTCGCCGAGCACCTCCCAGTTGGCCTCCAGGTCGGCCGCCATGCGCTCGGGCACGGCGTCGAGCCCGGCGAGGCCGCGGGCGACGTTGTCGAGCGCGAGCATCGAGTGGCCGAAGGCCGTGCCGATGTTGCGCTGCATGCTCGAGTCGGTGAGGTCGCGCTGGAGGCGGCTCTGCACGAGCGTCCCGCCGAGGACGTCGAGCAGGGCGTTGCTCACCTCGAGGTTGGCCTCGGCGTTCTCGAAGCGGATCGGGTTGACCTTGTGCGGCATCGTGCTCGACCCGACGGTGCCCTGGCCGCGCACCTGCGCGAAGTAGCCCATCGAGATGTAGGTCCACACATCGGTGCAGAGGTTGTGCAGGATGCGGTTGAAGCGCGCGACGTCGGCGTAGAGCTCGGCCTGCCAGTCGTGGCTCTCGATCTGGGTCGTCAGCGGGTTCCACGTCAGGCCGAGGGCCTCGACGAACGCCTTGGACACGGCGGGCCAGTCGACGTCGGGGAGGGCGAGCGCGTGGGCGCCGAACGTGCCGGTGGCGCCGTTGAACTTGCCGAGGTACTCCTGGCCCTCGATGCGGCGCAGCTGCCGGCCGAGGCGGTGCGCGAGGACGGCGAGCTCCTTGCCCATCGTCGTCGGCGTCGCAGGCTGGCCGTGCGTGTGCGCGAGCAGCGGCACGTCCTTGAGCTCACGGGCCATCGTCGCGACCTGCTCGACGAGCGCCTGCGCCTTGGGCAGCCACACCTGCTCGACCGCGCCCTTGACCATGAGGGCGTAGGAGAGGTTGTTGATGTCCTCGCTCGTGCAGCCGAAGTGGATGAGCTCGGCCAGGCCCTTGTCCTCGTCCGCCGGCGCGATGGCGCTCAGGCGCTTCTTGAGGAAGTACTCGACGGCCTTGACGTCGTGGACGGTGACGCGCTCGATCTCGCCGAGCTCGGCGACCTCGTCGGTGCCGAAGCCGTTGACGACCGCCCGCAGTGCCGTGACCTCGGCGTCGGTCAGCTGCCGCACGCCCGGCACGACGCCGTGGCTCGTCTGGTGGATGAGCCACTCGATCTCGACGTGCACCCGCTGCCGGTTGAGCGCCGCCTCCGACAGGTGGTCGACGAGGGGCGCGACGGCGCCGCGGTAGCGACCGTCGAGCGCCCCGAGCGCGATGGGCGGGGTTGCGTCAGCAAGCGTTGCCATGGCGCCATCCTCCCAGAGCGCGCGGAGTGGTTCGTATGCCGTCCGCCGCGGTCGGGTGGGTGGGCGCGGTCCCGGACACACGGCATACGCGATCAGTGCGTTTGTCGGCGGGGCGGCGCGTCAGTCCAGGTCGGGGACGAGGAGCGAGAACTCCTCTCCCTCAGGGCCGCTCAGCACCGCACCGACGCCGTAGGGGCCGTCGAAGGGGCCCTGGAGGAGGGTGGCGCCGAGGTCGAGCGCACGGGCGAGGCCGGGGACGACGTTGCGCGTCGCGAACGAGGCGACCCAGTGCGGCGGGATCTCGGCGGGCCACTCGTCGTCGATCTCGGCGAGTCCGAAGGCGGGGTTGCCGTCGCCGGTGTGCGCCGTCGCCCAGCGCGGGCCGCCGGGATCGGTCTCGTCGGTGAACTCGTGCCCGAAGACGGCGAGCGAGAAGCCCTGCACCCGGTCGTAGTCGCGGGTCAGCAGCTCGTTCCACGTCAGCGAACCCGGCTCGTCGAGCACCCCGCTGCCCGGCAGGTCACCGGGCTCCCACAGGCCGAAGTAGGCGCCGCCGGGGTCGACGGCGATGAGGGTGCGCGACAGGGCGCCGATGGAGACCGGGCGGCCGAGCGTGCGCCCGCCGTAGGCGTTGATGGCGCGCGCCGCCACCTCGATGTCGCCGACGCGGAGGTAGGTCGTCCACTGGCTCTGGATGGGCGCCGAGTCCGGCTTGCGGCTGATGCCGGCGACGGGGTGGCCGTCGAGCAGCGCCATCGTGTAGCCGCCCGTAGCGGGGTCACCGGCGAGCCACTGCCAGCCGAAGAGCTCGCTGTAGAAGGTCTTGGCGCGCGGGACGTCGCTGACGAGCAGGTCGACCCAGCACGGGGATCCATAGGGATAGTCAGGCACGGTCAGGTTCAGGTCTCGCATCAGGTCAGGGCTGCTCCGGATCCACGCGGCGGCGCGTCTGGTCGGCCAGCCGGCCGTCCAGCTGTCCCCTGACGTGGTGAAGGATGCCACGGCACGCGGCCTCGACCTCCGCGAAACACCGGGCGAAGTGCTCCTCGTCGCCGTACCAGGGGTCACCCGTCTCGAGGGTGCCGGCCGCGACGGCGGCGGGGTCGAACTCGCGCACGAGACGGATCTTGCCCCGGTTGTCCGGCGTGCGGGCCAGGCGGTTCAGGGTGCGCACGTGCCCCTCGTCGGAGGCGAGGACGAGGTCGACCTCGTCGAACTCCTCCGGGTCGAACTCGCGCGCGCGGTGGCGCGACCCGTCGTAGCCGTGCCGGGCGAGCACCGCGACGGTGCGCGGGTCGGCGTGCTCGCCGACGTGCCAGTCACCGGTGCCGCTCGAGGAGACCCGGACGTGCTCGGTCAGCCCGGCGTCGTCGACCATGTGCTGGAGGATCACGTGACCCATGGGAGACCTGCAGATGTTGCCGCTGCACACGAAGGTGACATGGATTGGGCGCGACGACATGGTGCCCATTGAACACTGCGAAACGGGCGCCAAGGCCCGAAGCGCGATGACTCCTCGTCCCGGGTTTGTCCTTGGTTCGTCCTGGGTGTCGACACGTCGTCCGCCAAGGGCCCGTCCGGGCGTCGGCGCGGCCGTCTTCGGGGTCGGCCGGGGGCAGCGAGGGGCCGGAGTGGCCGGTGTGACAGGCGTGACGAGGTGGTGTCGGTGGTCGGTGACACGGTGTGGCCATGACGACGACCGCGCAGCCGACCGCGCACCCGACCGCTCAGGGCGCCCTTGCGCCGGAGGCCCTCGAGTCCACCTTCGCCGCCTGCGTCGCCGGGGGCGACCTCGACGGGCTCGTCGGGCTGTATGCCGCCGACGCCGTCGTCAGCCTGCCGCGTGGTCGCGAGGCGGCCGGGTCCACCGCGATCCGCGAGGCGTTCGGGCGGGCGCTGGCGGCGGGCGTGCTCGATGGCGGCGAAACGGGTGTGAGCTCGCGCGCCGTCGTCAGCGGCGACCTCGCCATGACGACGTCCACGACCGGCGACGGCACGGTGCGCACCCAGGTCGCGCGACGCACCGCCGAGGGCCGGTGGGTGTGGGTCCGCGACGGGTCGCGCCTGCGCGAGGTCGAGGCCGCTCTGCCCGCGGTGCCGGGCGCTCTCGCCGTGGCGTAGTTTCGCTCTGTGACCGACGCACCTCCCGGCCCCGAGGCTCCGGCGCCGCCCGAGGGCACGCGTCGCTCGCACTTCGTCGACCTGACACCGCTGCGGGTCAGCCCGGCCTTCGCGCGGCTCTGGTTCGGCAACACCCTGGCCGGCGTCGGCACGTTCGTCACCAACACGGCCGTCGGACTGCACATCTACGACCTGACCCGCTCGACCTTCATGGTCTCGCTCGTCGCCTGGTTCTCGCTGCTGCCGATGATCGTCGCGGGCCTCTACGGCGGCGCGATCGCCGACCGTTTCGACCGGCGCACCGTGGCCCTGTCGGCCTCGACCGTGGCGTGGGCGTCGACGGTCGTGCTCGCGACCATCGTGTGGCTCGGCGCCGAGCAGGTCTGGATGTTCTACGTCATCACGACCGTCAACGCCGTGGCCGCGACCATCGCCTCGGCGACCCGGCAGGCGATCACGCCGAGGCTGCTGCCGCGCGACCAGCTGCCCAAGGCGGCGGCCCTGCTCGGCATCTCGGCGGGTGTCATGGTGACGGTCGGCCCCGGCATCGCGGGTGTCCTCGTCGCGCGGGCCGGCTACGCGTGGACCTACACCGTCGACGTCGTGCTCTTCTTCGCCGGCTTCTTCGGCCTCTGGACCCTGCCCCGCATCCGGCCCGAGGGGGAGCACGCGCCGGCCGGCGGGTTCCGTTCGGTGGTCGACGGGCTCGCCCACCTGCGCCGGGCGCCCAACGTCCGGATGAGCTTCGTCGTCGACATCATCGCCATGACCTTCGGCCAGCCCATGGTGCTCTTCCCCGCCGTGGGCGCGATCGTCATCGGCGGCGGCTCGGTGACGGCCGGCATCCTGCTCGCGTCGTTCGCCGTCGGCGGCATCCTGTCGAGCATCGGCTCGGGGCGGGTGACCGGACTGCGCTGGCAGGGGCGGGCGATCCGCAACTCCATCGTCGCGTACGGCCTCGGCATCCTCGGCTTCGGCGTCGTGCTGGCTGTCACGACGCTCGGCGGTTTCGCCGTCACCTCGATGGACTTCGGCGACGTCAACCGGTGGGCGCTCGCGCTGGCGGCGGTCGGGCTGGCCGTGGCGGGTGGCGCCGACAACGTCAGCGCGATCTTCCGCCAGTCGATCCTGCAGGCCGCGGTGCCGGACCACCTGCGCGGCCGCACCCAGGGCGTCTTCACCGTCGTCGTCACCGGAGGACCCCGGCTCGGTCAGATGTTCGCCGGCACCCTGGCCACGCTCACAGCGACGTGGGTCCCGTCCGTCGTCGGCGGCGTGCTCGTCGTCGTGCTCGTCGTCGTCACGGTCTCGCGGGTCACCTCGTTCCGCGACTACGACGCCCTCGACCCCCGACCCTGAATCGACTGAGCGCCCCGCCTCACACCACCGTCGAGTGGCCCCGTCGTCACACGGCTCAGCCGTGAAACGGATGGGACGACGCGCTCACTCGAGTGGGCGTCCTGGTCTCTGACCACCGTCGAGTGAGCGCCCCGCCCCAGACCACCGTCGAACACCGTCGAGTGGCCCCGTCGTCACACGGCTCAGTCGTGAAACGGGTGTGACGACGCGCTCACTCGAGTGGGCGTCTTGTTCCCAGACCACCGTCGAGTGAGCGCTCCACCCCACTCCACCGTCGAGTGAGCGCCCAGCCCCCAGACCACCGTCGTGGGGCTGGTGTGACGACGCGGCCACTCGAGTGGGGTTGGGACTCAGGCGTCGGGGTAGCCGGTGGGGTTGGCGCTCTGCCAGCGCCACGTGTCGACGCACATGTCGTCGATGGTGCGCGTCGCCCGCCACCCCAGCTCGTGGTTGGCCTTGGTCGGGTCGGCGTAGGACACGGCGACGTCACCGGCGCGACGCTCGACGACGCGGTAGGGCAGCTCGCGGCCGACGGCCCGCTCGAACGCGTGCAGCATCTCGAGCACGGTCGTGCCGTGGCCGGTGCCGAGGTTCCAGACCCCGACGGGCTCGTCCATCGAGCCGAGCTTGGTCAGCGCGGCGAGGTGCCCCGCGGCGAGGTCCTCGACGTGGATGTAGTCGCGCGCGCCGGTGCCGTCGGCGGTGTCGTAGTCGTCGCCGTAGACCTGGAGGTACTCGCGCCGGCCCACCGCGACCTGGGAGATGTAGGGGACGAGGTTGTTGGGGATGCCCTGCGGGTCCTCGCCCATGGTGCCGCTGACGTGCGCACCGACCGGGTTGAAGTAGCGCAGCAGCGCGAAGCGCATGCTCGGGTGGGCTGCCGCGACGTCGCGCAGGATCTGCTCCTGCATGACCTTGGTCCAGCCGTACGGGTTGGTCGCCGAGGTCTGGCGGTCCTCGGTGGCCGCCTCCTGGTTGGTGCCGTAGACCGTGGCGGACGAGCTGAAGACGAGCTTGTCGACGCCGTGCAGCCGCATGGCGCGCACGAGAGAGAAGGTCGAGCCGAGGTTGTTCTCGTAGTACTCGAGCGGCAGCTCGACGCTCTCGCCGACGGCCTTGAGCCCGGCGAAGTGGATGACCGCGTCGATCTTCTCGTTGGCGAAGAGGTGCTCGGTCTTGTCGTGGTCGGTCAGGTCGAAGGAGTGGACCGGCAGGTGCGTGCCGGTCAGGGCCTCGAGCCGGTTGACCACCGTCGGCTTGCTGTTGGCGAAGTTGTCGACGATGAGCACGTCGTGCCCGGCGGCGACGAGCTGGACCACGGTGTGCGAGCCGATGTAGCCGGCTCCGCCGCTGACGAGTACGCGCATGCGGTCACCCTATCGACCGACGTCCGCGGGCAGGGAGGGGATCAGACGAGCGTCAGCTCGGTGATCGCGGCGGAGTAGAGCGCGAGGGGTGCGACGACGAGGAGGGCCGACACGGCATACATCCCCACGGCGGCGACGGGGAGCGGCAGGCCGGCGATGTGCTCGGCGTCGAGCAGGCCGATCCGCGCGGTGGCCACGCGGGTGCTGTCGGACATCGCCATGGCGCCCGCCGGCTTGGGGCCACCGGCCATCGCGACGATGGCGCGACCGGTGTGGACCGGGCCCGCGTGCCGCACGGCGGCCCGGTCGGCGAGCACCTCGATGAGCAGGCTCACCTCACGCAGCGCGGCGTCGCAGCGCAGGAAGCCGGGCATCGCCTCGTGGACGACCGTGAAGAACTCCATGACGAGGTCGTGCCGGGCGCTGAGGTGGGCGCGCTCGTGGGCGAGGACCGCCGACAGCTCGTCGGGGCCGAGCCGGTCGAGGGTGCCTTGGGTGAGGACGACCCGGCGGCGCACGCCGGGCACGCAGTAGGCGGTCGGCGTCGTGTGCTCGAGCACGCGCATGTGCCGGTCGGCGCCCTCGCCGGGCACGCCGAGGAGATCGACGAGGTCGCGGTGGCGGCGGCGGGCGGCGCGCAGGTTGCGGCCGACGCGGTCGCCGGACAGGAGCAGCCGCACGGCGACGACCCCGCTCAGGGCTGCGGCGACGGCGAGCACCGCCCAGTGCTCCGAGAGCCGGACCTGCCGGCCGACGAGCAGCGGGATCGCGGCGGGCGCGGCGAGCAGCGCGGCCAGCACGGCGGCGACGGCGGTCGACTGCCAGAGCACGAGCGCGGCCCGGGGCGCGCGTCGGAGAGCCGTCGCGCGGGCCAGGACGCGCGGCACCGGCCACGCGAGCAGGATCGCGAGGACGACGAGGGACGCGACGAGGAGCACGTGATCAGTGTGGAGGGTCCGGGGCGCGATCGGGGTCAGCCGGCACGTTCTGGTCGGCGGGCCTCGAGCTCGGCCAGGGCGGCCTTGAGCTCGTCGATCTCCTCGGGCGTCGACTCGTCGAGGAAGTGGAGCAGCGCCGTGCGGCGCTTGTCGCCGGCGAGCTCGCCGAGCGTGTGGTGCAGCGACTCGGACGTGAGCTCGGCGCGGGTGGAGGCCGCGGTGTAGCGCCAGGCCCGCCCGTCGCGCTCGCGGTTCACCAGGTCCTTCTTGGCCATGCGGTCGAGCACGGTCATGAGGGTCGTGTAGGCGAGCCCGCGCTCGACCCCGATGGCGTCGTGGACCTCACGCACGGTGCGGCCCTCGGGGTGGGCGTCGGCGGTGGTCCAGAGCTCTTCCATGACGACGCGCTCGAGGTCGCCGAGACGGTTCTTCGGGGTGCTGGGCATGGCGGTCCAATCTACCGACGTGGGGGGTCGGGTTCGTGCGTGCGGTCGTCCGGCCGGGCGTCCGTTTCTGCGGTGTGCTGAGCAGTGTTCGGAGACATCGTCGCCGATGGACGGCGCCGCACCTGCATGACGTGGTCGAACAGGTCGGCCCCGTCGTCGCGGTGGGTCACCATGATGATCGTCTGCGGAGGCGTCCCCGCAGCCTCCCCCTGAGACGTACCCGGTGCGCCGCCACCTCTGGTCAGGTCCTCGACGACGGCGCGGGCCGTCGGCGGGTCGAGGTGGGCGACGGGCTCGTCGAGCAGCACGACGGGTCGGCGGCTGACGTGGGCCCGGGCGATGCCGAGGCGGGCGCGCTCGCCCCCCGAAAGACCGCGACCGCCAGCGCCGAGCGTGGTGTCGAGCCCGTCGGGCATCGCGCGCAGCAGCGGGGTGAGCCCCGCCGCGCCGAGAGCCTGCTCGAGGTCGGCGTCGTCGGCGTCGGGGCGGGCGAGGGCGAGGTTGGCGCGCAGCGAGGTGCCGAACACGTGCGTCTCGTCGTCGACGACGGCGATCCGGGAACGGGCCTGCTCGAGCGGCTGGTCGAGGGCGTCGGCGCCGCCGAGCAGATAGGTCCCACCGGATGGGTCGAGGTGGCGCGCGAGGACGGCGAGCAGGGTCGACTTGCCGCTGCCGTTGGGACCCGTGATCGCGATGCGGCTACCGGCCGGCACGTCGAGGTCGGTCGTGGTGAGGTCGGTGCGCGCGCCCGTCCACGAGGCCGTGAGCGCTCGCGTCTCGACGTCGCTGCGGTCACCGCCGGCGTATGCCGTGTGCCCGGCCGGGGTGCCCGACGCGTCCTCAGGCGCCCGGTCGGGCGAGGACGCCTCGGGGGACGCTGGCTCGGCCGCGACGGCGGGGGCCAGGTCGAGGAGCGCGTCGATGCGGCGCTCGCTGCCGCGGGCCCGGGCGAGGGCCCGCATGGCGTCGACGAGCGGGGTGATCGCCTCCGAGACCGCGACGGGCGTGAGCACGAGCAGGGCCTTGACGGGGGTCGAGACGGGCAGGTCGCGAGCGATGACCGCCGTGACGGCGACGGCTGCGCCGACGGCGACGAGGAAGAGCGAGGCCGCGGTCGCGCGACCGGCGCTGATGCGGCGCGTCACCCGGTCCAGGGCGGCGTGGGCGTCGTCGAGCCAGCCGAGCGCGGTCGTCCAGCCGCCGACGGCGCGCAGCTCGCCGGCCTGGCTGGCCATGAGCTCGCTGACGCGCGTCACCTCGGCGCGAGCTGCGAGCAGCTCCGGGAGCGAACGGGACTCGAGGCGGGCCGCGAGGGCGCTGACGAGGCACACGACGACGCCGAGGCCGAGCATGACGAGACCGACGGGCAGCGCGAGTGCCATCGTCAGGGCGATGACGATGCCGCCGGCCACGGCGGTCGAGATGACGGGGACGGTGACGCGCACCTGGGCGTCGACGACGTCCGTGAGGTCGTCCACGACGCCGGTGAGCACGTCGGCGCGGCGACGGCGCCCGAGGCGGGCCGGGGTGAGGGGGATGAGGGCCTCGTAGGCCGAGGTGCGGCGCTCGGCGAGCAGGCGCAGTGCGGCGTCGTGGCTCGTGAGGCGCTCCCAGTAGCGGAAGACCGGACGTGCCATGCCGAAGGCGCGGACGGCGACGATCGCGGTGAGCAGGGTGAGGATGACGGGCCGCTCGGAGGCCCGGACGATGAGCCAGCCGGACGTCGCGGTGAGGGCCATGCCCGAGGCGGTCGCGATGCCGCCGAGGAGGCCGCCGCGGACCGTGCCGGCCGAGGGCCACCAGACCCGCCGCCGCCGTTCACCGGCGGTTCGAGGTGATGGGGGCACCGGCGTGGGCCGCGCGATCACCTCGACGCGCGGGTCGGGGGAGGACGCGGTGCTCATCGTGCCCCCTCCTCTCCAGCGGTTCGAGGTGATGCCGGCAGGGTCCCGGCTGTCAGGATCACCTCGACCGGCCTGGCGTCTGCGCTGGCGAGGACGACGTGGTGGTCGGCGTGGGCGAGCAGCTCGTCGCGGTGGGTCACGGCGACGACGACCCGGCGCTCGGCAAGCTCGGCCACGACGGCGGCGACGTGCTCGGCGCCTTCGGGGTCGAGGTGGGCGGTCGGCTCGTCGAGCAGCAGCAGCGTCTCGGGGGCGAGCCAGGCGCGCGCGAGGGCCAGGCGCTGGCGCTGCCCGGCCGACAGCCCGAAGCCGTCGTCGCCGAGGTCGGCCGACAGGCCACCGGGCAGCGCGGCGACGACGCCGTCGACCTCGACCGCGCGCAAGGCCTCCCAGAGCTGCTCGTCGGTGGCGGGGTGGCCGATCGTCAGGGCGGAACGCACAGAGCCGGTCGCGAGGAACGGGCGCTGCGTCACGTAGTGCGAGGCCGGGGCCTCGACCGTGCCCGCACCCGGCCGGCGCAGTCCGGCGACCAGGTCGAGCAGCGTCGACTTGCCGACCCCCGAGGGGCCGGTCACGACGGTGAGCCCGGCCCCGGCCACGAGGTCGAGGTCACGGATCACGGGAGTCGGCGACCCGGCATACGCGTAGGTGACGCCGGTCAGGCGCACCCGCCCGACCGCCCCGCCACCCCCACTGGCCCGACCGAACGCGGCGTTCGACGTCGAACTCATTGTTAGAGCAGCGCTTTCGGCACCGAACGCGGCGTTCGGTGCGGAATGTGGGGCGGAGGTCGGGTTGGGCTCGAGTTGGGCGAGGATCGCGTCGAGGGCGACCGCGCCGTCGGCCGCCGCGTGGTACTCCGCGCCGACCCGGCGCACCGGCCAGTAGGCCTCGGGCGCCAGCAGGATCGCGACGAGGGCCGGCCCGAGGGCCATCGACCCGGTCGAGAGCCGCAGGCCGACGGTCACGGCGACGATGGCGACGGAGATCGTCGCGAGCAGCTCGAGGGCGGCCGACGAGAGGAAGGCGATGCGCAGCGTCTCCATCGTGGCGCGCCGGTGCCGGTCGCTGACCTCGCGGACCGTCGTCACCTGGCGCCGGGCCCGTCCGTAGGTGACGAGGGTCGGCAGGCCGCGCACGACGTCGAGGAAGTGGCCCGACAGTGCAGCCAGGGCGGACCAGCGGCGCTCGGTCGACTCGGCCGTCGCCTTGCCGATGAGGGCGGCGAAGACCGGCAGCAGCGGCAGGGTCAGCACGACGACGAGCGCGCTCGGCCAGTCGACGACCACGAGCGTGGCGATGGCGAGCGCCGGCACGACCGCGGCGGTGACGAGCGTCGGCAGGAAGCGGGCGGCATAGGGCTCCACGGCTGCCGTGCCCGCGGTCGCGAGCGACACGGCTGCACCCGGCTCGAGCCGTACGTCCGCGTCGACGGTGCCCCAGCGCCGCAGCAGCGCCGCCCGCAGCGCCGACGACACCGAGACGCCGGCCCACGCCGCCACCCACTCGGTGGCCGCGGCGAGCACGGCCCGCACCGCGAAGAGCCCGAGCAGCCAGGCGAGCGGGGTGACGAGGTCACGCCCCTCGACGACGGCCACGACGACCGCCGACAGCGCGAAGGCCGTGGCGATCGTCGCCAGGCCGCTCGCGATGCCGGTTGCAGCGAGGACGGCGACGGGCCTCCGGGCGGCGGGGACCGCCCGGAGGAGTCGTGGGTCGAAGGGCTTCACGGAGTCCGTGCTCTCTTCAGTGTCGGGTGATGGGTGGTCGGCTGTCGCGGGTCAGTGCGACACCGTCTCGAGCGGTGCGTCCTCGGGAATGTGCTTGACGGTCAAGCGCTTCCGGAAGACCCAGTACGTCCAGCCCTGGTAGAGCAGCACGATCGGCGTGAAGACCAGCGCGACGATCGTCATGACCTTGAGCGTGTAGTCGGTGCTCGACGCGTTGTCGATGGTGAGGTTCCACGCCGGGTTGGTCGAGCTGGGCATCACGTTGGGGAACAGCACGAGGAAGTACGTCGCGACGGCCATGGCGATCGTGACGGCGGTGCCGATGAAGGCCCAGCCCTCCCGTCCGGCACGGTTCGCCGCGAGGCCGCCGAGGAGCGCGACCGCGGCGACGACGGTCGTGACCCACGAGGCGAGCTTGCCGTCGGTGACACCGATCCAGAGGAGCAAGGCGACGGCGAGGACCGCCGCGACGACACCGACGCGCTCGGCGATCTGGCGCGCCTCGTGGCGGATCTTGCCGTCGGTCTTGAGGGCGATGAAGATCGCGCCGTGCGTGAGGAAGAGCGCGACGAAGACGAGGCCGCCGAGCAGGCCGGCCGGGTTGAGCAGCGTGAAGAGGTTGCCGGTCAACTCCTTGTTCGCGTCGATCGGCACGCCGCGCACGATGTTGGTCAGCGCGACGCCCCAGAGGAGTGCGGGCACGAGCGAGCCCCAGAAGATCGCCTGGTCCCAGCGTGCCTTCCACTGCGCCTCGGGCCGCTTGTGACGGTACTCGAAGCCGAGGTTGCGCAGGATGAGGGCGACGAGGATGAGCAACAGCGGCAGGTAGAAACCGCTGAACAGCGTTGCGTACCAGTGCGGGAAGGCGGCGAAGGTCGCACCGCCGGCCGTGAGCACCCACACCTCGTTGCCGTCCCAGACCGGGCCGATGGTGTTGAGCAGGACGCGGCGGCGCTTCTCGGCGTCGACGGCGTCGGAGGCGTAGCGCTTGCCGCCGAGGACCGGCAGCAGCATGCCGACGCCGAAGTCGAAGCCCTCGAGGACGAGGTAGCCCGTCCACAGGACGCCGAGGACGATAAACCAGAAGGTGGCGAGATCCATTGCAGCTCAGCCCTTCTCAGTAGGCGAAGACGAGGGGTGCGTCCTCGTCCCGGTCGGCGGGCTCCTGCGGCTCCTCGAAGGGCTCGGCCCCCTTGCGGACGTAGTGCAGGAAGAGCTTGATCTCGACGACGGCCAGCGCCCCGTAGAGGAGGGTGAAGACGACCATCGACGTGATGACCTCGCCCATCGAGACGCCGGGGGAGACGCCGTTGGCCGTCGTCATGAGGCCGAAGACGAGCCAGGGCTGGCGGCCGACCTCGGTGAAGATCCAGCCGAAGCTGTTGGCGAAGACGGGAAGGAGCGGAGCGGCCACGGCGGCATACGCCATCCACTTCGAGGTGGGGGTGCGGCCCTTGCGGGTCAGCCACAGCACCGCCAGCGCGATGGCTACCGTCGCCATGCCGAGCCCGATCATGAGACGGAACGACCAGTAGGTGGTCGGGATGTTGGGCACGAAGGCGGTCGCGACGTCGGCGACGCGGGGGTTGCCGCTCGCGCCGTACGTCTGGGCGTACTCGGCCTTGAGGTCGTTGATGCCCCGGACGGCGCCCTTGAAGTCGCCGGTCGCGAGGAAGCTGAGCAGGCCGGGGACCTCGATGAGCGCGTTGGCGTGGGACCCGTCGAGCGAGCCGATCGTCAGCACGGAGAAGGGTGCTCCCTGGCCGGCCGGCACGGAGTCGTAGAGCGCCTCTGCGGCGGCCATCTTCATCGGCTGCACCTCGGTCATGATCTTGCCCTGCACGTCGCCGGAGACGATGACGCCGACGGCGGCGACGAGGGCGAAGACCGCGCCGATGCGCGTGGCCCGGCGGTACATCGGGGCGTCGGTGCGCGCGACGTCCTGCGCGTCGTCGGCGGCGCGCTTGGCCTCGCGGCGCATGAGCCAGAGCGCGACACCCATGACGACGCCGGCGCCGGCCATGTAGGCCGACAGGACGACGTGCGGGAAGGTGACGAGCTGGACCTTGTTGGTCAGCACCGCGAAGAAGTCGGTGAGCTCGGCGCGGCCGCTCGCCCTGTTGTAGGTGTAGCCGACCGGGTGCTGCATGAAGGAGTTCGCGGCGAGGATGAAGTACGCCGAGAGCACCGTGCCGATGTGCACGAGCCACATCGTCGTGGCGTGCAGCTTCTCCGGCAGCCGGCCCCAGCCGAAGATCCACAGTCCGAGGAAGGTCGACTCGAGGAAGAAGGCGAGCAGCGCCTCGATCGCCAGGGGGGCACCGAAGATGTCACCGACGAAGCGCGAGTAGTCGCTCCAGTTCATCCCGAACTGGAACTCCTGCACGATGCCGGTCACGAGACCGAGCGCGAAGTTGATGAGGAAGAGCTTGCCGAAGAACTTGGCCAGCCTCATCCACTCCGGGTTGCGCGTGCGCACCCAGGCGGTGTGGAAGACGGCGACGATGAGGGACATGCCGATCGTGATCGGCACGAAGAGGAAGTGGTACACGGTGGTGATGGCGAACTGCCACCGTGCCAGGTCCGTTGCATCCATTGGGACTCCGCGAGGGTCGCGCCAGAACTACATTACGTAGTAGATGCTAGCGGGTGCCCCGGCGGCCCACCCCGCCGGTGTCCAGCGTTGGGGCGTGACGCCGCTCACGCGCGAGGTCGGCGTTGACACGGCCGCGCGCCACTGCCTTACTTCCCGGGTGACCGAACTGGACGTCGCCGTCGACCCCGCCTCCCACGAGCCGCCCTACCTGCAGCTGCGGGCCCAGGTCGAGGCGCTCGTCCGCTCCGGCCGCCTCGTGCCGGGCGACCGGCTGCCCACCGTCCGTGCACTCGCCGCCGACCTCGGGCTCGCGGCCAACACGGTGGCGCGCGTCTACAAGGAGCTCGAGGCCGCGGGTCTCGTCGAGACGCGCGGCCGTGCCGGCACGGTCGTCGCGTCGGGGGAGCATGCCGCTGCGGCGGCGCTCGACGTGCTCGCCGCTCGTTTCGTCGCGGCGGCCCGCGAGGCGGGGGTGCGCGACGCGGCCGCCGTCGAGATCGTGCGTCGCGCGCAGCGCAACAGCTGACCGAGGGCGTATGCCGTGTGCCCGGGTCAGGCGTGCCGGACGGGTCAGGCGTGGCGCTGGAGCGGGTGCAGGATCCGCGAGACGGTGATGCGGTGCGAGCGGTCGCGTCGCGGCTGTCGCGCCGGGGCGCCGAGCGATTGGGCGCCCACGGCCGCGTCGGCGACCGACCGGGTCGCAGCATCGGGCTGCGGAATGGCCGTGGACTTCACGGCCCAGGCGCCGGCGATGCGAGCTGCGTGCGGAGGGATGGTCATGACGTGCTCCTCGGGTCGGCCGGGCGGACAGAGGGTCACACCCGACAGTCAGAGCCGGCAGGCGGAGCGCTGATACCGCCCAGCGGCAGACCCCGCGACTCCGGGCGCCCGTCGGTGCACGTTCGTGCAGCCAGGAGCCGTTCGCAGGGCGGACGCGGGCGACTCGCTGCGAAGGTGCCGCTGACCGTTCGCTGTCTGGTGCCCCGTGGATGCGCGGGAGCGGCGCGAACGGCGACACGGGGAAGGAACGAGAAATGCGCAACACCATCGTTCGGATCGCCGTCGCGTTGATGGCGGTCCTCGGCATGACCGCGGTCGTCGCGTCACCCGCCTCGGCGATCACCCGGGTCAGCTGCTCCAGCAGCACCCTCCACACCCACTCGATCTCGGGTGACACGTGCTGGTCCGGCACGGGAACCGCCTGGGTGACGCTCTACCGTGTGACCCTCGTGGACGCGGCCAGCCGGTCCGGCTACGTCACCTACGACACCTTCAGCGGCACGCGCAAGACCACCTACTTCCAGGCGTACGACATGGTCTCCCTGCCCGAGGTCACGGTCCGCGTCATCTACCGCAGCTGACGACCTCCTCCAGTCGCCCGGTGGGGGACTGTCGCCGCCCGTGCTTCGACAGGCCTCCACCGGCCGACCGGCGGTCAGTCGACGAGGTCGATGTCCCAGCGCTCGTCGTCGCGCAGCGCGGGGGACGTCCACGCGGGGTCGGGTCGCCACCGGGTCCATGACTCGTCGAAGGGCCAGTCGCCGGCCGCGAAGGAGGCCCGCGCGTGGCGGCCGTTGTGCCGGATCGCCTCGGCCTGCTCGGCCGTCCCCCGACCCTGCTCGACGGCCGCCTCGAGCTCGTCGGCGTCCTTGACGTTGACCGTGCCGTCGGCCTCGATCCAGAGGTCGAGCACGTGGTCGCCCGTGCACGTGTCGCGTCCGTCGCGACGGTGGACGGTCTCGAGGTTGACGTACCACCCTTCGAACGTCCAGCGGTCATGTGCCGCAGGGTCGCCCGGGTGATCGCCCTCGGGCACGTCCCAGAAGAGCCAGACCGACCACGGCAGCTCGGCCGGGGCGATGCGCAGGATGCCTGCGCCGCGCCACCGCGTCCGGGCCTGCACGCGCTGGGCGTCCCGGAGGAACCGCTCGGCCATGGGCACGTCACGCAGGTCCGAGCCGTCGGCATACCTCTTCGTCAGCTGCACCGTGCCGGGCGCGAGCCACGCGACCAGGCCCTGCTCGTCGTCGCGCACGACCCGCATCGGTGCGACGCTCTCGGGGCGTCCGGGACGCCAGCCGAGGTCCCGGTAGCGCCACATGACCTCGTCGCCGGCGTCGAGGAACGGCGGGACACCGAGCGTGCGGGCGCCCTCCGGCGGCCACACGGGATACGGCGCAAGCACCGGGGCAGCGGACAGCGGTGAGGTGTCGGGCACGCGCCCCACCCTACGAGCCGCGGTCAGCCCGAACGGCCCGTCGGCGTCAGCCGGACCACGGCGATCCCGCGACCGGACCTCGTCGGGCAGCCGGCACGCGCGGCGCGGTGCCCGCTCAGCCTCGGGGTCGCTCGTCGACGATGCGACGGGCCTTGCCGATCGAGCGCTCGATCGTGCCGGGGTCGCGCACCTCGACGCGGCACGTCGTGCCGATGTGGGTCTTGATCGCGTGCTGGAGGGTGCGCGCGATCTCGTCGGCGGCGCCGGGCTCGAGGCGCGTGAGCGGCTCGACCAGGACGGTCAGCTCGACCATCCGGCCGGGCTGGGTCAGCACGCACTGGAAGTACGGCGACAGCCGCGGCTCGGCGAGCACGTGCTCCTCGATCTGGGTCGGGAAGACGTTGACGCCGCGGATGATCATCATGTCGTCGGTGCGGCCGGTGATCTTCTCCATGCGGCGCATCGACGGGACGGCCGTCCCGGGCAGCAGCCGCGTCAGGTCGCGGGTGCGGTAGCGGATCACCGGCATGGCCTGCTTCGTCAGCGACGTGAAGACGAGCTCGCCGACCTCGCCGTCGGGCAGGACCTCCTCGGTGATGGGGTCGATGACCTCCGGGTAGAAGTGGTCCTCCCAGATGTGCAGGCCGTCCTTCGTCGTCGCGGCCTCCTGCGCGACGCCGGGGCCCATGACCTCCGAGAGGCCGTAGATGTCGACGGCGTCCATGCCGGTGCGGCGCTCGATCTCCTGGCGCATCGACTCGGTCCACGGCTCGGCGCCGAAGATGCCGACCTGCAGGCTCGTCGCAGCGGGGTCGATGCCCTCGCTCTCCATCTGGTCGAGCAGGCTGAGGAAGTAGCTCGGCGTCACCATGATGACCCGCGGCTCGAAGTCCTGGATGAGCTGCACCTGCCGCTCCGTCATGCCGCCGCTGACGGGCACGACCGTGGCGCCGAGCCGCTCGACGCCGTAGTGCGCGCCGAGGCCGCCGGTGAACAGGCCGTAGCCGTAGGCGACGTGGACGATGTCGCCGGGGTGTCCGCCCGCGAGGCGGATCGAGCGGGCCATGAGGTCGGCCCACGTGTCGATGTCGCGCTTGGTGTAGCCCACCACGGTGGGACGGCCGGTGGTCCCCGAGCTCGCGTGCACGCGTACGACCTGCTCGCGGGGCACGGCGAACATCCCGAAGGGGTAGTTGGCCCGCAGGTCCGCCTTGGTCGTGAACGGCATACGACTCACGTCGTCGAGCGACTGCAGGTCGTCGGGGTGGAATCCCTTGGCCTCGAACGCAGCCCGGTAGTGCGGGACGTTGTCGTATGCCGCGTGCACGGTTCGCCGGAGACGCTCGAGCTGGGTGGCGCGCAGCTCGTCCACCGACATCGTCGGGATCTCGTGATCCGGCAGGCCTGGCTGGTCGGGCTGCTCGGGCTGGTCGGCTGGGCGGGTGGCGGCTGACTCCGTCGTCATGGCCCCATTGTGCCCACCCCGCGCCCGGATCACCCCGGCCCCGCCCACCCCCGAAAGTCGAGTGGGCACTCTCACCCGGGGTGAAAGTGCCCACTCGACGGTCGAGAGACCGCGGACGCTCAGACGTCGGCCGTGGTGGTGGTCGTGCCGGTGCTGGCGGCGTCGGCCCGCGCCTCGTCGTCCTCGGTGCGCATGCGCTTGAGGAACGTCCTGGTCCGCTCGTGCTGCGGGTTGCTGATGACGTCCTTGGGCTTGCCCTCCTCGACGACCACCCCGCCGTCCATGAAGACGACGTGGTCGGCGACGTCGCGGGCGAAGCCCATCTCGTGCGTCACGACGATCATCGTCATGCCCTGCTTGGCGAGCTCGCGCATGACGAGGAGCACCTCGCCGACGAGCTCGGGGTCGAGCGCCGACGTCGGCTCGTCGAAGAGCATCAGCTTGGGGTCCATCGCGAGGGCGCGGGCGATCGCGACGCGCTGCTGCTGGCCGCCGGAGAGCTGTGCCGGGTAGGAGTCCGGCTTGTCGCCGAGACCGACCTGCTCGAGCAGCTCGAGCGCCCGGGCCCGTGCCTTCTTCTTGTCGACCCCGCGCACCTGGACGGGGGCCTCCATGACGTTCTGGAGCGCCGTCATGTGCGGGAAGAGGTTGAAGCGCTGGAAGACCATGCCGATGTCGCGGCGCTGGGCAGCCACCTGCTTGTCGGTGAGGTGGTGCAGGTGACCACCCTCCTCGCGGTAGCCGACGAGGTCACCGTCGACCCAGATGCGGCCGCCGTCGATGGCCTCGAGCTGGTTGATGCAGCGCAGGAAGGTCGTCTTGCCCGAGCCGGACGGCCCGAGCAGGCAGACGACCTCACCACGGTGCACGTCGAGGTCGATGCCCTTGAGCACCTCGTTGCCGTGGAAGCTCTTGAGCACGTTGACCGCACGCACGAGCGGCGCGTCCTCGCCGGTGCGCGAGCGCTCGTGCGGCTGCGAGGACTCCGCGGTCGTGCTGGTGGTGGAGTTGTCGGACATCAGGCGCCTCCTGCCCCGGCCGGACGGGCGAACCGCTTGTTGCTCGGGGTGCCGAAGCCGCGTCCGAAGCGCTTCTCGAGGAAGTACTGCCCGACCATGAGCACCGACCCGACGATGAGGTACCAGGCGGTGACGGCGACGAACGCCGGCATGATCAGCAGCGTCCGGTTGCCGATGGCGCTCGTCTGGTAGTAGAGCTCGGTGATGACGGGGATCGCCGAGAGCAGCGAGGTGTCCTTGACCATGGCGATCGTCTCGTTGCCGGTCGGCGGCACGATGACGCGCATGGCCTGGGGGAGCACGATGCGGCGCATGGCCTGGCCCCGGTTCATGCCGAGCGCCGAGGCCGCCTCGGCCTGGCCCTTGTCGACCGACAGGATGCCGGCGCGCGCGATCTCGGCCATGTAGGCCGCCTCGGACAGGCCGAGGCCGATGATGCCGGCGAGGAGCGTGCTCGAGAACTGGTTGACGTTGAGGGTGAAGAAGGTGAAGTCGCTCGACAGGCCCATGAGCGAGGCGAGCTGCTGACCGAACGGGACGCCGAAGTCGAGCCGGTTGTAGAGGAAGCCGACACCGCTGCCGATCATGGCGAGCAGGACGAGGCGCGGGATGCCGCGGAAGAACCACGTGTAGACGAACGAGACGCCGCGCAGGATGGGGTTCTCCGACAGGCGCAGCACGGCGATGATGATGCCGCCCACGATGCCGATGACCATCGAGCCGACGGTGCCGATGATCGTGCCCTTCCAGAGCCCCTCGAGCACCGGGGTCTGGCGCATGATCTCGAGCGCCTTGGGGAAGTTCCAGCGTTCGTTGGTCAGGAACGAGGTGACGAGCATCGCGACGAGCACGAGGATCACGGCCAGCGCGACCCAACGGCCGGGGTGCCGGACCGGCCGGGCGTCGATGACGCCCGGCCGGTCGGTGGTGGTGTCGGTCATCCGCGCGCTCAGGGGTTGAGGGCGAAGTTGTCGATGGCGCCGGCCTCGACGGAGTACTTCTTCAGGGCCGCCTCGTAGCTGCCGTCGGCCTTGCTCGCCTTGAGCGCGTCGACGAGGAGGTTCGCGAAGTCCGTCTGGTCCTTGGGCACGACGTAGCCGTAGGGCGCCGAGTCGTAGATGTCGCCGAGCGCCTCGAGCGAGCCCGTCTGCTTGACGGCGTAGAGGCCGACCGGCGAGTCGGCGAGCATCGCGACGGTCTTGCCGCTCGCGACGTCGGCCGTGACCTGGTCCTGTCCGGTCTGGATGACCTGGGTGATCGCGGGCTTGCCGGCGTCGGTGCACTTCTTGCTGCGGGCGGCGAGGTCCTCGGCCTGCACGGTGTCCTTCTGGGCGCCGACGCTCTTGCCGCAGACGTCGTCGATGCTGACCTTCTGCGGGTTGCCCTTGGCGACGACCCACTGGGTGCCGGCGCTGTAGTAGCTCACCATGTTGACCTGCTTCTTGCGGTCGGGGTTGATGGTGAAGCTCGAGACGCCGACGTCGTACTTGCCGCTCGTGACGCCGAGGATGATCGTGCCGAAGCCCGCCGGGACGTACTCGGTCTTGAGACCGAGCTTGGCGGCGACGGCGTTGAAGACGTCGACGTCGAAGCCCTCGACGGTCTTGCCGTCGGAGCCGAGCATCTCGTTGGGCGCGTAGGTCGGGTCGGTGCCGACGACGATCTTGCCGGCGGACTTGAGCTTGGCGGGGACCTTGGCCGCGAGGGCCTGGTCGACGCCGCCGCCGGCGGCGGTCCCGGCGGGCGTGCTGCCCGCGCCGGGCGACGTGGACAGCGAGTCCGAGCCGCAGGCTGAGAGCGTGAGGCCGGCGGCGATGAAGCCGGTGACGGCGATGAGGGGCAAGCGACGCATCAAAAGGGTCCTTCCGGGGCAAGCAGGTCGTCCGAGTGCGGGGGCGACGGTGCACCCCGCTGATCTGGCCGATCCTGCCACCTTTCGCTGGGCCTGCCCACGGATGCGACCGAACCGTTAGCGGGCACACACGGACGCCCCGGGCGGACCCGCCCGGGGCGTCCTGCGCACTCAGAGGCGGTAGCGGGTGATGCTGCCGGGAGCGTTGACCACCGGACCCTCGGGACCGAAGGCCACGTCGGCGAGGGTGCCGACGTAGAGCGACCCGCCTTGGATCTCGATCGAGAGCGGACGGTCCGTCGTGACGACGGTCGAGGTCCGACCGTGCTTGAGCTTCGTGACCTTGCCCGCGAACAGCTCGGCGACGTAGACGGAGCCGTCCTTGCCCAGCGCCAGGTCGGTCGCACCGAGGAAGCCGGTCGCGACGCGCTGCGCCGAGTGCTTCCAGGGGTTGACCCGGTAGACCGAACCGCGGGCTCCGAGACTCGGGTCCTCAGGACCGCCCGGCAGCGTCGAGACCCAGAGCCTGCCGTGCTCGTCCCGCTCGACGTCCGTGGGGACGGCCTCGAAGTTGTACGTCGCCCCGGCCATGCAGGACGGCGCGCCGAGGCCGGCGACCTGTTCGGCCGACAGCGTGATCGGCTGCGGCGGGAGGACCGCGATCGTCGACACGTGCCCGTGTCGGTCCACGCGCAGGACGTCGTTGCCGCCGGCGTCCGCCACGGCCCACGCACCGTCACCCAGGTAGGCCACGGCATACGGGTGCGAGTCGACCTGGCCCGTGTAGGTCGCGGGGAGCTGGAAGGCGTTCATGAAGAAGTCGTCGAGCTCGCCCGGCGCGCAGGACGTTCCGCCGGCGACGATCCCGTAGGTCACGCCGCCGTCGGGGTTCTTCTTCTTCTCGTAGCCGCTGAGGTCGGCGACGACGTCCGGACGGCCCTTGGTGCGGATCGTCAGCGTGGTCGCGCTGTGGTCGTCGTTCGACGACGTGAAGGCGAAGGTCCGGCCGCCCTGGATGACGTCGATGCCGGCGACCTCGGACTGCGGCCCCGTCGTGACGACCTTGTCGCTCCCTCGCGAGATCTTGTTGACGGTGCCGACGAATCCGTCTGTGTACCAGACGTCCTGACCGGCGATGGCCATCCCGAACGGCGCGATGACCTTGTTGTTCAGCACTTTCGGCGAGTGTGCCTGGGTTCCCCCGGACCCGTGGGCGGAGGCGCTCGAGGCGGTGAGACCAGCGAACGCAGTGGCTGTCGTGCACGCGGCGACGACAGCGGTGATGGCGCGGATGGTGATCGTCATGTGGTGTCCCCTTGTTGTCCTTGAGAGCGGGAGTTGCGGTGCGCTCTCGCGGCGTCCCAACGACGTCGTGGATCCGACGTTAGGGAAGGGCTGTGGCGTCCGTCACACGATTTCCCGGATCGCTCCGGCCGTTTGCGAGGTCTGCGTCGAAACGCCCAGAAGATCCTCGGGACACGGCCGTGATCGGGTCGCGGACCTGTCTGTGGACGGGCGGTGCGTGGCATGAGCCGCCCTCGGGTAGCATGGACACCAGCGGCCCGCCCAGTTCTGCCTCGGGCTGCTTCTTCTTGGCCGGGCGGAATGTTCGCCGGCCCCGTCGATTCGCTCTTGCGCCGCGACACCTCACAGCTGAGGCCGTCGCGCCGGGCAGAACGACCGCATCCACTTATGGGAGTACCCACCTGTGTCCACTGACACGAACTTCGCCGTCCTCGGCGTGCCCACCCACCTGGTCACCGTCCTCGACGAGCTCGGCATCACGGTGCCGACGCCGATCCAGGCCGCGACGCTGCCCGACTCGATCGCCGGGCGCGACGTCCTCGGCCGTGGCCGCACCGGCTCCGGCAAGACGTACGCCTTCCTGCTGCCGCTGCTGACGCGCCTGTCCCAGTCGGGCGGCCGTCGCCAGGCGCGCCGTCCCCGGGCCCTCATCCTCGCGCCGACCCGCGAGCTCGCGACGCAGATCGACACCGCGATGGCGCCGCTCGCGAAGCCGCTCGGCCTCACGTCGCAGACGATCTTCGGCGGCGTCGGCCAGAACCCCCAGGTCCAGGGTCTGCGTGCCGGTGTCGACGTCATCGTCGCGTGCCCCGGCCGTCTCGAGGACCTCATGCAGCAGGGTCACGTCTTCCTCGACGGCATCGAGATCACCATCCTCGACGAGGCCGACCACATGGCCGACCTCGGCTTCCTCCCCGGCGTGCGCCGGATCATGGAGAAGACCCCGCCGAAGAGCCAGCGACTGCTCTTCTCGGCCACGCTCGACGGCGCGATCAACGTCCTCGTCAAGCGCTTCCTCAACAACCCCGTGACGCACGAGGCCGACTCGGCCCAGTCGCCGGTCTCGACGATGAGCCACCACGTGCTCCACGTCGACAACGGCTCGCACCTTCCCGTGCTGCTGGACCTCACTGCCGCGCCGGGTCGCACCGTCGTCTTCACGCGCACCAAGCACCGGGCCAAGAAGCTCGCCAAGCAGCTCAACGCCTCGGGAGTTCCGGCCGTCGAGCTGCACGGCAACCTCAGCCAGGGTGCCCGCACGCGCAACATGGACGACTTCCACTCGGGCCGCGCCCAGACGCTCGTCGCCACCGACATCGCCGCCCGCGGCATCCACGTCGACGACGTCGCGCTCGTGATCCACGCCGACCCGCCGGTCGAGCACAAGGCCTACCTCCACCGCTCGGGCCGCACCGCCCGTGCCGGCAACGACGGCACCGTCGTCACGATGATGCTCGACGACCAGGTGCGCGACGTGCGCGACCTGACGCGCAAGGCCGGCATCAAGCCGACCACGACGCGCGTCCAGCTCGGACACCCGCTCCTGACCGAGCTCGCCCCCGGCGACCGGTCGTATGCCGGTGGCCTCGTCCGCGAGGAGGCGCCCGCGGGTGCCGGCGGCGGACGCGGCGGCAACGGTGGCGGGGGTGCCGCTGGTGGCCGTGGCCGCGGTCGTGGTCGCGGCGGCAACGGCGGGGCGCCCGCCGGTGGCCGTGGTGCCGGAGCCACTCGTCCGGCCGGCGAGGGTGGCCGCGGTCGTGGCCGCGGCGACGAGGGCTCGGGCCGCGCAGCCGGTGCCGGTCGTGGCGCCGCTGGTGGCCGTGGTGGTCAGGCCGGTGGCCAGGGTGGTCGTCGCTCCGGTGGTGCCGGTAGCGCTGGTGGTGCCGGTCGTCGCGGCGGCTCCTCGACCGTCTACTCGACGAGCAGCGGTGGCAGCGCCGCGTCGTTCTCCGCCGGCACCCGTGCCGGCAGCCGCCGCTCCCGCTGACCCCAGCACCCACCCCAGCTCTTCAACCGTCGAGAGGCCAAAGTTTGCGGCCTCCGACCAGTCGAGAGGCCAAAGTCTGCGGCCTCCGACCAGTCGAGAGGCTAACGTTCGTCACGAACGTTGGCCTCTCGACGTCGGCACACCCACAAACTGTGGCCTCTCGACGTGCGGGGAGTGCAGTCAGGGGCGGGGACTCGCGAGCGTGCGGCTGCGGCCGCGGAACTCGGCGATGATCTGGCCGTCGGACTCCCGCTTGACCGTCACGTCGGTGATGCCGCTGCGCCCGAACGCCGAGCGCACGTGTCCTTCGGCGACGAGCACGTCCCCGAGCCGCCCCGGCGCGGTGAAGGTGATGTCGGCCCCGGCCGCCACCGTGAGGCGCCCCCGCGAGTTGCAGGCGAGCGCGAAGCACGAGTCGGCCAGGGTGAAGATGTAGCCGCCGTGGCAGATGGCGTGGCCGTTGACCATGTCGTCACGGATCGCCATCCGCACGACGGCGTGGTCCTGCCCGACGGTGACGGCGTCCATGCCGAGCCGGCGCGACGCCTCGTCGTCGGCCCACATCTGCCGGGCGAAGGCGACCCCGGCGTCCCCGGCGTCCTCGTCGTTAGAGGTGATGTCGGCGGGCACGTCGGTGCCGGTTTCACCTCGACCGGGGGCATCGCTCACGACAGGCTCCCGTCGGTCAGTGCGGGGCTCGGCCGGTAGCGGCCACCGGGGTAGGCCTCGTCGAGCTCGGCCACCTGCCGGGCCACGACGTCGAAGCCGATCTCGCGGCCCCAGGCGATCGGGCCCTTCGGGTAGCGGGTGCCGAGCCGCATCGCGGTGTCGACGTCGTCGGCGCTCGCCTCGCCGCGGGCGACGAGGTCGACAGCCTCGTTGACGAGCATCGCGAGCGTCCGGGCCAGCGGGTCCGTCGCGATCGGTCCGCCGACGAGTCGTCCGGCGAGCTCGAGGTCGGGCTCGCCGGCCTCCGCTGAGGCGCCCACCGAGCCGTCGGCCGCATACGCGTAGATCCCCCGACCGGACTTGCGGCCGAGGCGGCCGGCCTCGACGAGCTCCTGCTGGAAGGCCGTCGGCGTGTAGCGCTCGTCCCGGCCCGTCTGCTCCCACACCGAGGTGCCCACGGCGAGGTTGACGTCCTGGCCGATGAAGTCGGTGAGCTCTAGGGGACCCATCGGGAAGCCACCCTTCTCGCGCAGGATCCAGTCGACCGTGGCCGCGTCGGCGATTCCGGCCTCGACGATGCGCTGGGCCTCCCCGTAGAAGGGGCGCGCGACCCGGTTGACGATGAAGCCGGGCGTCGAGCGGCACCGGACCGGTGTCTTCCCCCAGGCGTTCATGAGGGCCACGGCGTGCTCGACGTAGGCGTCCGCCGTGCGCTCTCCGTGCACGACCTCGACGAGCTTCATCACGGGTGGCGGGTTGAAGAAGTGCAGGCCGAGCACGCGCTCGGGGTCCGTGACCTCGTCGGCGACGTCGTCGATGTCGATGCTCGAGGTGTTCGTGGCCAGGACCGTGTTCGGGGGCTGGCGGTCGGCGAGCTCGGCGAAGATGCGGCGCTTGAGGTCGAGGTCCTCCGGCACGGCCTCGATGACGAGCCCGCAGTGCGGCAGCTCGTCGATCGACTCGGCCGGGGTGATCCGCTGCAGCACCGCCGTCGCGTCGTCCGCCGACAGCCGTCCCTTGTCGACGAGGCGCGACAGGGCGCTCCCGATCCTCTCGACGGCGGTCGCCGCCGCGCCGGGGACGGCGTCGACGAGCGCGACGGCGTGGCCGGCGCTCGCCGCCACCTGGGCGATGCCGGCTCCCATCGCGCCGGCCCCGACGACGCCGACGGGGCCGAACGACGACCCCTCGTGCGCCGTTTCCTTGTTGGTGCGGTCGGGCTCGGTGACGTCCGTGTCCATGGCGGCCATCCTGCCGTCTCGCCCGCCCCACGTGCGCGGTGGGCGGTCGCCGGAGCGCGCCACACGGCATACGACCGCGGTGTGCGGCGGGGCTAGCATCGACCCGTGACTGCACCGGCAACGACGCCCACCCACCCCCTGCTCGACGCGCACGCGGGAGTCCTCGACGAGATCCGTCAGGCCCTGGCAAGCCGCAGCTGGTACTCCCGCTACCCCGAGTCGCCGAGCCCACGCGTGTACGGCGAGACCGCCGCCGCCGACGGGCTGGCCGCGCACGAGGCGCACCTGAACACGGCGTATGCCGGCCTGTCGAGCCAGCCGACCGACGGCACCTTCGTGGGGAGCGAGGTCTCGCCCTACGGCCCGACGCTCGGCGTCACCTACCCGGCACTCGACCTCGACGCGGGGCTCGCGGCCGCGCGGGCGGCGATGCCGGCCTGGCGTGACGCGGGTCCGCAGGCGCGGGCCGCGGTGTGCGTCGAGATCGTCGACCGCATCAACAAGCGCAGCTTCGAGATCGCCAACGCCGTCATGCACACCTCGGGGCAGCCGTTCGTCATGTCGTTCCAGGCCGGGGGCCCGCATGCCCAGGACCGCGCCGTCGAGGCGATCGCGGCGGGGCTCGTCGAGCAGGAGCGCGTGCCCGCGTCGGTGGTGTGGGAGAAGCCCGGTCGCGACCGCGAGGGCAAGCCGGCCCCGACCCGCATGCAGAAGGACTACCGCCTCGTGCCGCGCGGCGTGGCGCTCGTCATCGGCTGCAACACGTTCCCGACGTGGAACGCCTACCCCGGCATCTTCGCCTCGCTCGTCACGGGCAACGCGGTCGTCGTCAAGCCGCACCCGCGCGCCGTGCTGCCGCTCGCCATCTCCGTCGAAGTCGCGCGCCAGGTGCTCGCCGAGGCGGGCTTCGACCCGGCGCTCGTGCAGCTCGCCGCCGAGGCGGACGGCCAGGGCCTGGCCAAGACGCTCGCCGAGCGCGACGAGGTCGCCATCATCGACTACACCGGCGGCCCGACGTTCGGTGCCTGGCTCGAGGAGTCGGCGGCCGCGCACGGCAAGCTCGTCTACACCGAGAAAGCCGGCCTCAACTCCATCGTCGTCGACTCGACCGACGACCTGCGCGGCATGCTCGGCAACCTCGCCTTCAGCCTTACGCTCTACTCCGGCCAGATGTGCACGGCGCCGCAGAACCTCTACGTCCCCGAGGGTGGCATCGACACCGACGAGGGGCACCTGTCCTTCGACGAGTTCGGCGAGCGCCTCTCCGGCGCCGTCGGGCGCCTGACCGGTGACGACGCCAAGGCCGTCGAGCTGCTCGGCGCCACCGTCAACGACCAGGTGCGTGACAACGCGGACTCGCTCGCCTCGATCGCGCAGGACGCCGACGGCCGGGTCGTGCTCGACTCGCGCCGCGTGACGCACCCGGCGTATGCCGACGCCGTCGTCCGCGCCCCGGGCCTCGTCGCCGTCGACGTCGCCCGCGAGGACGTCTACACGCAGGAGTGCTTCGGCCCGGTCGGCTTCCTCATCCGCACCGCCTCGACCGAGCAGTCGCTCGCGCAGCTCGCCGACACCGTGCGCGAGCACGGCGCGATGACGGCCGCCGTCTACTCGACGGACGAGTCGGTGCTCGACGCGGCGCGCGACGCCGCGGCCGAGGGCGGAGTTGCCCTGTCCGAGAACCTGACCGGCCAAATCTTCGTCAACCAGACGGCGGCGTTCTCCGACTTCCACGGCACGGGCGCCAACCCCGCCGCCAACTCCGCCTACACCGACGCCGCCTTCGTCGCGAACCGCTTCAGGGTCATCACGTCGCGTCGTCACGTCTGAGGCGCGGGTGGTCCTCGCTCCAGCCTCGCTCGACCGGGCAGCCTTGCAGCGCAGGGTGGTTCGGACTCTCGTAGGCTCCCAGATCCTCAGCGGTGTGGGGATGGCGTGCGGCATCGCGGTCGGCGCCCTCCTCGCCGAGGACCTGAGCGGCACCGAGGCCCTGGCGGGCGTCGGCACCACCGCCCAGGTGCTCGGCACGGCGCTGCTGACCATCCCCGTCGCACGGGCGACAGCTGCGCGCGGCCGTCGCGTCGGGCTTCGCTGGGGTCTTGCGGTGGCGTTCGTCGGCGCCGCGCTGGTGCTCGTCGCCGCCGTCCTGCGCTCGTTCCCGCTCTTCGTCGTCGGCATGTTCCTCTTCGGCGGCGGCACGACCGCCAACAACCAGACGAGGTATGCCGCGGCTGACCTCGCCGCCCCCGTGCACCGTGGTCGTGACCTCTCCATCGTCGTCTGGGCGACGACCATCGGGTCCGTCGCCGGCCCGAACCTCGTCGGCCCGGGCAAGGCGCTCGCGCACGCCCTCGGGCTGCCTGAGCTGGCCGGGACGTTCCTCTTCTCGCTCGTCGGGTTCGTGCTGGCCTGGATCGTCGTGGACCGCCTGCTACGGCCCGACCCCCTGCTCACGGCCCGCGCCCTCGACGCCGCCGCCCGTGAGGAGACGCGCCGTACCGCGGAGCCGGACCTCGTCGCCGACCCGGCGTGCGGGGGAGTGGTCGACGTGCCCAACCACGACGGGTCGATGCGACGCGGCCTCGCCGTCGTGCGAAGCAACCCGCGGGCGCTGCAGGCGATGGTCGTCATGGCCCTCGGCCACCTCGTGATGGTGAGCGTCATGGTCATGACACCGATCCACATGAAGCACGGTCACGCCGAGCTCGAGGTCATCGGCTTCGTCATCTCGGTCCACATCCTCGGGATGTTCGCCCTGTCCCCGCTCGTGGGGGCGGCGGTCGACCGCTGGGGCGCGCCGCCCGTCGCGATGACCGGCGGTGTCGTGCTGACGCTCGCGTCCCTGCTCGCCTCGCGCTCGCAGGCCGGCTGGTCAGGCCTGCTGCTCGTCGCGCTCTTCCTGCTCGGGGTCGGCTGGTCGTGCACGCTCGTGTCGGGGTCGACCCTGCTGACGTCGGTGGTCGCCACCGACGAGCGTCCGGCGACGCAGGGTCTCGCCGACGTGCTCATGGGGCTCGCCGGAGCAGGGGGAGGCGTGGCGGCCGGCGTCGTCGTCGGGTCGCTCGGCTACTCGGCGCTCGCCTCCGGGTCCGCCGTCGTCGGCGTCGTCATCCTCGCCGTCGGCGCTGCGCGCGTGCGGCACACCGCGGCCGAGCTCAGCTGAGCAGGGTCAGCACGAAGCCGATGAGCGGCAGCGTGCCCTGGGTCAGCGCGGCGCGCAGGTAGCTGCGGCCGGTGGTCACGAGGACGGATGCGGCGAGCACCATCGACGCGGTGCAGAAGAGCACCAGCGTGCGACCGGCCGTGTCGTGGCCGGTCCACCAGAGGACGAGCCCGAGCCCGGCGCCGAGCCCGAGGAAGAGGTTGTAGAAGCCCTGGTTGTAGGCCATCGACCGCGTCACGTCGGCCGCGGCCTGGTCGGCGACGCCGAAGCGCTTCCAGACCTCGGGCCGGGTCCAGCCGACGCTCTCCATCCAGAAGATGTAGACGTGCAGCAGTGCGGCCAGCCCGACGAACACGCTCGCGGCGATCCTCATGCTCGGATCGTAGGCCCCGTCGAGTGGCCCCGCCGTCCCACTCGTCCCACGTCGACCGTGTCGCTCGCCCGTGTGGCTCGCTCGCTCGTGTGGCCCCGCGGCCCCACCTGTCCCAACCGTCGTGTGACGGCGGGGCCACTCGACGCGGGAGCGGGGTCGACGGGTGTGACGGCGGGGCCACTCGACAGGTTGGGCGGGTCGGACGGAAGGGCGGAGGGCGGGAGGGTCAGGCGGTGATGCGCAGGGTGCTCGTGCGGTCGGGCTTGACGAGCACTTCGATGCGGTCGGCGACCCGGGACTTCAGCTCGGTCACGTGGCTGACGATGCCGACGGTGCGTCCGCCCTCGCGCAGTCCCTCGAGGGTGTGCATGACGTCGTCGAGCACGTCGGGGTCGAGGGTGCCGAAGCCCTCGTCGACGAAGAGCGTGCCGAGGTCGACGCCCCCGGACTCGGCCCGCACCACCTCGGCCAGCGCGAGAGCGAGGGACAGCGAGACGTAGAAGGTCTCGCCGCCCGAGAGCGTGCCGACCTCGCGGACCTGGTTGGTGTGCATGTCGTGCACGCGCACCCCGAGACCCGACTTGGCGTTGCCCTTCTTCGCGTCGGTGTGCTCGAGCGTGTAGCGGCCGCCGGAGAAGCGGCCGAGCTCGGTGTTGGCCGCCGAGAGCACCTCGGTGAAGCGCCGGATGAGGACGTACTTGGCGAGGTCGAGGTTGAGCTGGTTGTCGCCGTTGCCGGCGACGAGCTGGCCGACCCGCACGGCGTCGGCGGTCTCGGCGATGACGGCGGCGTTGCGGGCCATCGCCTCGCGCACGTCGGTCACCCGTCGCTTGGTGCGGGTCACCTGGTCGCGGAGGCTGCCGTGCTCGTTGGTCGCGGCCTCCATCTCCTTCTTGGCCGCGGCGGCGAGGGCCTCGAGCTGCTCGATGTCGTCGAAGAGGGCGTCGAGCTGGACGTCGGCGAGCTCGGGGCCGGTGAGGCCGGCCCGGACCTGGGTGCAGTCGCGCTCGAACTCGGCGATCTCGCGGGTCTTGGCGTTGATCCATTCGGCGCCGCGGTCGGCCGCCATCCACTCTGCGACGTCGGCGAAGCCGAACTGGGCGAGGTCGGCGTCGCGCGCCGCGGTGTCCTCGGCGACCGACGCGGCCGCGACGTCGCGCTGGCCGAGCGCGTCGACGAGGGCGTCGATGCGAGCGGCGCGGGCGACGAGGTCGTCGCGCCGGGCCGTGACGCTGGGGTGACCGTCGCGAGCGACCTCGACGACGGACGTCTCCTCGGCGATGCGCGCCTCGAGGTCGGTGGCCGACTGCTCGGTGCGGGCGAGGTCGGCGCCGAGGCGGCCTGCCTGCGCGGAGAGGGTGTCGACGCGGTCGCGCAGCTCGGTCAGGCGAGCAGCTCCCGCCTCGACGTCGGCGCGCGCCCGCACCGACTCCGCGAGATCGCGGGCCGCGGCCTCCGCGCGCGACCGGGCGCTGGCGACGTCGAGCCCGTCGCACCGGGCCGCCAGCTCACGCACCTCGGACCGGAGGTTGCCGAGGGCCTCGGCCGCGAGGGCCGCCTGCTCACGAAGGCGGACGACGCGACCCTCCTCGGACTCGATCTGCTCAGGGGTCACGGCATCGAGGGTCGGGTGGGCCGGCGAGGGATGCTCGGGCGACCCGCACACGGGGCACGGGTCGCCCGCAACGAGGGAGAGCCCGAGCTCACCGGCGATGCCGTCGATGCGAGCCCGGCGCAGCCCGGCCAGGGCGGTCTCGGCGGTCGCGACAGCCGACAGGGCCTCGGTCGCCACCGCCTCGGCGCGCGGCACGCGGGCCAGGGCGGCCTCGTGCGCGACGGCGGCCTCGAGCCTCTCCTTGGCCCGCTCGCCCTCGTGCGCGCGTCCGTCGAGGAGTGCGGCGACGCGTCGGCCCTCGGTCAGCGCCTCCTCGTGCGTCGCGATCGTCAGGGGGAGGGCCTCGAGCTCGGTCGTCACGGCGGTCACCGACCGGTGCAGGCCGTCGAGCCGCTCGCGCAGCTGCCTCAGCTGTGCGAGGCGGCCGGGCAGGGCGTCCTCGAGCGTGATCGCGCCGGTCAGCGAGCCGACGACCTCGCGGGCCTGCGCAGCCGCCTCGCGCAGAGCGGCGGGACCGTGGTCCCGCAGCGCCGCGTCGACGTGCGCACGGGCCTGCGTCAGGGCTGCCTCGGACCGCTTGAGGGCGGCCTCGGACTGGGCCAGGGTGCGCACGGCGCCGGCGACGGGCCGGGCCTGTCGAGCCCGGGCCACCTCCTCGCCGAGCTGCTGGAAGGCCACCGCCTGCTTGCCGAGGTCGTGCTCCTGCTGCTGCAGCTGGAGGAGGCGCTCGCGGCGCTGCATGCGCAGCCGCGCGTCGCTGACCATGTCGGCCATCTGCTTGTGGGTCTCGATGGCCTCGCGGCTCGCCTTGCCGGCGTGGCGCTCGCGGGTCGTCAGCTCGTCGACGACCTGGGCCAGCTCGGCGTCGAGGGACTCAGGAGCGGTGCGACTCAGGGCCTCGAGCACGTCGCGGCGCTGGGTCTCGAGACCGGCCGAGACGGCGAGGGCGTGCACGGCGAGACGGATCTCGTCGACGGCGGACTGCCGCCGGGCCTGGGCGACGCGGCCCGCCTCGACGATCTCGTCCTGGACCCGCCGGAAGAACGCCGTGCCGAAGACCTTCTCGAGGAGCTTGCCCTTGTCCTCGGACCGGGCGCGCAGGAAGGTTGCGAACTCACCCTGCGGCAGGATCACCGTCTGCACGAACTGGTCGCGGGTCAGGCCGACGGCGCGGGTGATCTCGTCGTCGCAGTCGCCGATGTTGGTCGAGAGCAGGTCGCCGCCCTCGAGGTCGTCGGGGGTCTGCAGCCGCCACAGCTTGATGGTCGGCTGCTGCACGGTCGTGCCCTCGCCGCGCGACTTGGGCCGCTCGAAGCGAGGCGTGCGCTGCACGCGGTAGAGCCCCGACTGGGTCTCGAAGACGAGCACCACCACGGGCACGGTGCGCGGGTCGGCGTGGTGGGAATGGATGCGCTCGACGTCGGCGGAGGCCTGCGCGACCTTGCCGTAGAGCGCGAAGGTGATGGCGTCGATGATCGTCGACTTGCCGGACCCCGTCGGGCCCTCGAGCAGGAAGAGGCCGGCGCGCCCGACGGTGGTGAAGTCGATGACCTCCGTGCCGGCATACGGCCCGATGGCCGTCATGGACAGGTGGTGCATCTGCACGTCAGCCCACCTCCTGCGCCTCGGCGCGGTGCTGGGCCCGGACCGCAGCCTCGAAGCCCGCCTCGAAGACGTCGACCTCGCCGCCGCTCGCCTCGGCCTTGGTGACGTAGGCGATGAAGTCGGAGCCGAGCTCGCGCGGGTCGCGCTCGCTGACGACCGTGGTGCCCGACCTGCCGCGGTCGATGGCGCCTTCGGGCTCGTGGAAGACCTGCAGGGCGTGCGGGAAGCGGGACTTGAGCCGGTCCATGAGCGAGTCGGGTCGCACCCGGTCGGTGATCGTGATGCGCACCCACGCGGACTCGGCCCCGGCGAACGTCGGCGACTCGAGCAGCTCGTCGAGGCACCCGCGCAGCGTCGCCATCGTGCGCGGCTGCACGACCTCGACGGGCGTCACGCGAGCCGGCCCCGACGCGTCGAGGTCGACGAGCAGGACGACCTTCTGCTGGTCCTGCTCGGAGAAGGAGTAGCGCAGCGGCGAGCCGGAGTAGCGCACGACCGACCCCTCGGCCGAGTCGGGAGCCTGCGGACCGTGCAGGTGCCCCAGCGCGGCGTAGTCGATGTCGTGGAAGACGGTGCCGGCCACGCGGTCGACGCCGCCGACCATGATCGAGCGCTCGGAGTCGCTCGGCTCGGCGCCCGCGACGAAGGCGTGCGCCAGCACGACCGAGCGCACGCCCGGGCGGTCGGCGAGGTCGGCGCGGATGCGGTCGCAGGCAGCCCCGACGACGGCCTGGTGCGAGCGCGGCAGCGGCTCCCTGCCACCGGCCAGCGCAACTCGCGCGTGGTCGGGGTCGAGGTAGGGGATGCCGTAGACCGCGACCCGCACGCCGTCGCTGCCCTCGAGCAGCATCGGCAGGTCGAGCTGGCCGAGGTCGGTGACCATGCGGATGCTGTCGCGGAAGAGTCCCGCGCCGTAGCCGAGGCGGATCGCCGAGTCGTGGTTGCCCGAGGTGACGACGACCGTCGTCACCGCCGACAGCCGCGAGAGGGTCCACTCGAAGAGCTGCACCGACTCGACGGGCGGCACGCCGCGGTCGTAGACGTCACCGGCGACGAGCACGGCGTCGATCGGCACCCCGTCGGGAGGGTCCTCGACGAGCTCGCAGATGCGCTCCAGGACAGCCGTCTGCGCCTCGTGGAGGTTCACGCCGTGGAGCGTGCGCCCGAGGTGCCAGTCGGAGGTGTGGAGCAACCGCATGCCACGACGGTAGGACCCTGCGCCGACACCCTCACCACCGACACCCCGGTGGGCGTGGCGCGGCCCGAGTGCACGGCCTGCGCGTCGGGCAGTCCGGGGAGGCCGGGGCGCAGCTCGGCCTGCAGGCCCTCGAACATCGCGGAGAGGTGCACGCTGCTCGCCGGCGGTTATCGTCGTCCATGGTCGTGTCCACCTTCGTCATCGCCAGGCGTCAGGAGCAGCCGACATGAGCCCGACCCCGCCCGTGGCCCCGGTCGACCCTCTCGTCGGCACGGCGGTACGGTCCGGCCCATGAGCGCCATCGACCTCAACAGCGACATCGGCGAGGGCTTCGGCCGGTGGACCCTCGGCGACGACGAGGCCATGCTCCGCGTCGTCACGAGCGCCAACGTGGCCTGCGGCTTCCACGCCGGCGACCCCAGCATCCTGCGGCGGGTGTGCGCCCGCGCCGCGCAGCTCGGCGTGGCCGTCGGCGCCCAGGTGGGTTACCGCGACCTCGCGGGCTTCGGCCGTCGCCACATCGAGATGGACCCGGCCGAGCTCGTCGACGAGCTGATCTACCAGATCGCGGCCCTGCACGGCATCGCCGGCGTCGAAGGGGCCCGCGTCAGCTACGTCAAGCCGCACGGCGCCCTCTACAACGCGGCAGCGAGCAACCCCGTGACGGCCGGCGCGGTCACCGAGGCGGTCGCCCTCTTCGACCGGTCGATGCCGGTGCTGGGCCTCGCCGGCTCCGAGCTGCTCGTCCGCGCCGAGGCCGACGGTCTGACCGCGGTCGCCGAGGCCTTCGCCGACCGTGCCTACACGCCCGAGGGCCTGCTCGTCCCGCGCCGTGAGCCGGGGGCCGTCATCCACGACGCCGACGTGGTCGCGCGCCGCTGCGTCCAGATGGCCACGGAGTGCACGGTCGTCGCCATCGACGGGACCACGATCTCCGTTGAGGCACAGTCGATCTGCATCCACGGTGACACCCCCGGCGCCGTCGAGATGGCGCACGCCGTGCGTCGCGCGGTCGACGACGCCGGCGTCGCGCTCCGCCCGTTCACGGCCGTGCCCTGATGACGCGCCTGCTGGCGGCTGGACACCGCGGGCTCCTCGTCGAGTGCGACGACCTGCCCCAGGTGATGGCCCTCCACCGCACGCTCGAGGAGGCCCGCGCCGGGGGCGCGCTCCCCGGCGTCGTCGACCTCGTGCCCGCGGCCCGGACGGTGCTCGTCACGTTCGACGACACCTCCTCGCACAGCCGGGTCGCAGAGGCGCTGGCGTCCCTCGACGTGCGCGCGGCCGACCACGAGCGGCCCGACCACGAGGTCGAGGTGGCCGTGACCTACGACGGGGACGACCTGGACGAGGTCGCGCGCCTGTCCGGCCTGTCGGTGGAGGAGGTCGTGCGGCGCCACGGCGCGGCCACCTACCGCGTGGCGTTCACCGGTTTCGCGCCGGGCTTCGCCTACCTCGTCGGGGGAGACGCCGCCCTCGTCGTCCCGCGCCGGGGCACCCCGCGCACCCGCGTCCCCCGCGGCTCCGTCGCCCTGGCGGGCGAGTTCACCGGCATCTACCCGCAGGAAGGGCCGGGCGGGTGGCAGCTCATCGGCCGCACCGAGGCACCGCTGTGGGACCTCGACCGACAGCCTCCGGCCCTGCTCGCTCCGGGCACCCGCGTGCGCTTCACGAGGCGCGACCCGTGATCGAGGTGCTGCGGGCCGGTCCGCTGACGACGCTCCAGGACCTCGGCCGTCCCGGGCTCGCGCACCTGGGCGTCGGTCGCTCCGGCGCCGTCGACCGCCCGAGCCTGCGCCTCGCCAACCGGCTGGTCGGCAACCCGGAGGGCGCGCCGGCGCTCGAGACGACGTTCGGCGGTCTCGTCCTGCGCTTCACCGAGGCGGCCACAGTGGCCGTCACCGGCGCCCCGGCACCGCTGTGCGTCGACGGCCGCGCGCACGCCGGCTGCACTCCCGTCACGGTCAGGGCGGGTCAGGTGCTCGAGCTGGGGATGCCGACCCGCGGCGTGCGCACCTACCTGGCGCTGCGCGGTGGCGTGGCGTGCGAGCTCGTGCTCGGGTCGGCCGCCACCGACCTGCTCTCGCGCCTGGGCCCGGCCCCGTTGCGCGACGGCGACACCGTAGAGCTGGGCCGGCCCGCGGGTCCGATGCCCGGCGTCGACCACGCCGCGGTGGCTCCGCTCCCCGACGAGGTCGTGCTGCGCGCCGTCCCCGGCCCGCGCGCCGACTGGTTCACCGACGACTCGCTCACCCGTCTGGGACGCGCCGCCTACGAGGTGACCGCGGCATCCGACCGGATCGGGCTGCGGCTCGAGGGCCCGGCGCTGACGCGGGGGCGCACCCACGAGCTGCCGTCCGAGGGCATCGTCGAGGGCGCCGTGCAGGTGCCGCCGGACGGCCGCCCGGTCATCTTCCTCGCCGACCACCCCGTCACCGGTGGCTATCCCGTCGTCGCCGTCGTGCACCCCGAGGACGTGCCGCTCGCCGCGCAGGCGCGGCCCGGTCAGCCGCTGCGCTTCGCGCTCCAGCGCCCGCTGCTCTGACGCCCCGCGGCCGCGTCTGGGAAGGGTCGTATGCCGTGAGCCCGCCCTCCGGACGGAAGGCGGGCTCACGGCATTCCGGATTGACCTGCCGGAGCCGCTCGCATGCTCACGGCCACGGCAGCTCCCCGGCTCCACGTCTACGAGCGACGGAGGGGACCTCAGTCGGTCTTGATGAAGCTGAGGATCATCGACACGAAGGTGACGATGAGCGCGCCGAAGACGGCGTCCCAGAAGAAGTGGTCGACGTGGAAGGCGAGGTCGAACTTGCCGGCCAGCCACGACGTCAGCTCGAGCATCAGGGCGTTGACGATGAAGACGAACAGCCCCAGCGTCAGGATGATCAGCGGCAGCGAGATCAGCTTGAGCAGCGGCTTGATGAAGGCGTTCACGATGCCGAAGATCAGGGCGACGATGACGACCGTCTTGACGACCTGACCGGTGGTGTCGCCGCCGAAGGTGATGCCGGGGATGGCCCACGCGGCCACCCACAGGGCGACGGCGTTGATCACCGTCTGCAACGCGAAGTTGAGGAGCATGCGCTCAGTGTTCCACGGGGGTGGGCGCGTCGACGGGAAGTCCGGGGTGCTCGTCGCCGGGGATGCGCGGCTGGAACATCGCGTTGAGCCGCAGCAGGTCCGGCTCGACCGTCTTGAGCGTGCCGACGGCGTCGGCGAGGGGCACGCGCTCGATGTGACCCCTCTGCAGCGCGACCATCTGGCCCCAGGCGCCGTCGAGGGCGGCCTCGACCGCAGCGACGCCGAACCGGGTGCCGAGCACGCGGTCGAAGGCGACGGGCGACCCGCCGCGCTGGATGTGGCCGAGCGCCGTCATGCGGCTCTCGATGCCGGTGCGGCCCTGGATCTCGCGGGCGAGGATCGAGCCGATGCCACCGAGGATCTGGTGGCCGTACTTGTCGATCTCGGGCGCGGGGATCTCCATGGTGCCCGCCTTGGGCAGGGCGCCCTCGGCGACGACGACGATCGTCGCGAACCGGCCCTTCTTGTGGCGGTGGACGATGCGCTCGCAGACCTCGTCGATGTCGAAGGGCTCCTCGGGCACCAGCGTGATGGCGGCGCCGCCGGCCAGGCCCGACCAGATCGCGATGTGCCCGACGTGGCGGCCCATGACCTCGACGACGAGGACGCGGTGGTGGCTCTCGGCCGTCGTGTGCAGCCGGTCGATGGCGTCGGTGCAGATCTGCACGGCCGTCTGGAAGCCGAAGGTCATCTCCGTCAGGGAGATGTCGTTGTCGATCGTCTTGGGCACGCCGATGACGGGGAAGCCGTTCTCGTGCAGGCGGTTGACGACTCCCATGGAGCCCTCGCCGCCGATGCCGATGATGGCGTCGAGGCCGTGCCGGTCGTAGGCCTTGCGCACGCGCTTGAGGCCGTCCTCGTGAGCGAACGGCTGGTCGCGCGACGTGCCGAGGATCGTGCCACCGAGGGGCAGGATGCCGCGGCACCGGTCGACGTCGAGGATCTCGTAGTCGTTGTCCATGACTCCGCGCCAGGCGTTGCGGAAGCCGATGACGGTGCTGTCGTAGGTGACCTCGGCGGCGCGGGTCGCGCCGCGGATGACGGCGTTGAGGCCGGGACAGTCCCCGCCCCCGGTGAGGATGCCGATGCGCATTGATAGGACTTTCGGAGAGTGGGCAGCAGACAGGGTGTCGTGGCGGCGCTGACGCGACGATGTGAGCCTAGCCACAGACAGGGCCTCACGTCAGCGGAGCGTCCATGGGCCGGTCGCTCCCGTGGACACTGCCTCTACAGTTCCGGTATGAGCGACACCACCGAGAGCGTGACCGAGAGTGCCACCCCGCAGGAGGCGTATGCCGCCCCGCCGGCGTCGGCGACCACGGTCCGCCTGCGCGAGGTGCTCGCGCAGATGCCCGACTACAAGCCCGGGAAGCCCGCGGCGGCACCTGCCGGCGTGACGGCCTACAAGCTGTCGTCCAACGAGAACCCGTACGGCCCGCTGCCCTCGGTGCTCGCCGCCATCGACGACGCGGCCACCACGGTCAACCGCTACCCCGACATGGCCGTCACGGCGCTCACCGAGCGCCTCGCCAAGGCGCTCGACGTGCCGGCTGAGTGCATCGCGACCGGCACCGGCTCGGTCGCCGTGCTGGCGCAGATCGTCAACGCCGCGTGCGACGCCGGAGACGAGGTCGTCTTCGCGTGGCGCTCCTTCGAGGCCTACCCGATCGTCACGCAGCTCGCCGGTGCCAAGCCGGTCATGGTCGGTCTCGACGAGCAGGCGCGCCACCGCCTCGACGCGATGTTCGCCGCGATCACCGACCGCACCCGCGTCATCCTCGTGTGCACGCCGAACAACCCGACCGGTCCGTGCGTGCACCAGGCCGAGCTCGAGGCGTTCCTCGACAAGGTCCCGGACGACGTCATCGTCGTCGTCGACGAGGCGTACGTCGAGTTCGTCCGCGACCCCGAGGCCGTGCGCGGGCTCGACGTGTGGCGCCACCGCCCCAACGTCGTCGTCCTGCGCACCTTCTCCAAGGCGTACGGCCTCGCCGGCCTGCGGGTGGGGTATGCCGTCGCGCACCCTCCCGTCGCCGCTGCCCTGCGCAAGACGGCCACGCCCTTCGGGGTCAACTCGGTCGCGCAGGTCGCGGCCATCGCCTCGCTCGACGCGTTCGACGAGCTGAACGAGCGCGTGGAGTCCCTTGTCGCAGAGCGCGACCGGGTCGTGCAGGCGCTCGCCGACCAGGGGTGGAGGCTGCCGCAGTCCGACGCGAACTTCGTGTGGTTCCCGCTGGGCCCCGACTCGACGGCGTTCTCCACGGCGTGCTCCGACGCCGGGCTCACGGTGCGGCAGTACGGCGACGACGGCGTGCGCGTCACGATCGGCGAGGTCGAGGCCAACTCGCGCTTGATCGAGGTCGCCGCAGCCTTCGGCCCTCGCTGACGGGCCGTTCCGCGCCTTGCCGGGCGACAATGGCCTGAGCCGCGCCGACGCGCGGCGGTCGTCGTGGGCGGAGGTCGCGGACGTGGCGGACATGGCGGACGTGGCGTGGACGGGCAGACGTGACCGGTGGGGCGGTCGGCGCCTCAGCGGCGGCGTCGCGCTCCTCGGCGTCCTGCTCGTCGTCCCGTCGCTGCTCGCCCCGACGTGGGAGATGTCCGTGGCGGACCGCGAGCACGGCTCGCTCCTGTCCCGTCAGTGGGAGTGGAGCTGGGGCCGCGTGCGCGTGACCGGCCTCGAGGGCGTCGAGCTGCGCGACCAGTGGAACGTGCTGGGCCTGGCCGTGCTCGTGCTGCTCCTCGCCGCGGCCCTGGTGGGCGTGGCCGTCTGGTTCTTCCCGCGGTTGGCCTGGGGTCGCGCGATGGGGCTGGTGACGATCGGTCTGCTCGCCGGCCGGGTGCTGACGACGGTGGCCGACCGGGTGGGCCGCTCTCTCGGGGAGATCGACCAGGGGGCGGCCGGACTCACCGTCCGCACCGAGATGACGTCGGCCGGCTCCTTCGAGACGGCGGCCGCGGTCGTCCTGCTGCTGGCCGTCGTGCTCTCGGCGCTGACGGCGGTGCGTCCGGTCGACGCCGGCGTCGCCGTCCCGTCCGGGGGGCCGGGCACATCGTGCCCTCCGGGCGTCGACCCACCGGCCCCCTCCGACCCCGGTCGCACCGCCGGCCTGCGGCCCGCGGGGGAGCACCTGTCGACCACCCCCGTGTCGTTCGGCGAGTCCGCCAGCGGTGGTCCCGAGCAGCTCCGGCGCTCGCGATGAGCGGAGAAGCGAGTGTCGTCACGTCGTCCGCCGGGTCGGACCGGTCGAACCGATGGCGTATGCGTGTGGCCACCTCCGCGCTCGGTGGCTCGGGGCTGCTGCTGGCGGCGTCCACCGCGGTGTGGCCGACGCGCATCCTCGCCGTGCGCGTGCCCGAGGTCGGTGACTTCACGAAGGGCTACGAGCAGAGCATCTGGTCCTGGGGGCGGCAGTTCGTCTACACCTCCGACGGGGTACCGCTCGACGCCTTCGCCCAGCCCGACCCCGTGGCGCGGCTCGTGCTCCTCGTCGTCGTGCTGCTGCTGGCCGCGGCGGGCGTCACGGCGTGGCTCCTCCGCCCCGGACTCGAGGGGCGCCTGCTCGCTGCCGTCGGGCTCGCGCTGGCGCTCGCGACGGTGGCGGCGTCCGTCTTCGAGCGGGTCTCGTTCGACGACCGGTCGCTGGGCCTGCAGCCGGGACTCGTCGACATCACCACGGCCGCGGGATGGCTCGAGGTGGCCGCAGCCGTCCTGCTGGCTTTGGCCCTGGCCCTCGTCGTCGTGCCCGTCGCGCTGCCGGGACCGGCGAATGCCGCGTCCGCGCGGGTGTCCGCCGCGGCCGCCCGGCTCGCAGGACGGCGCCCGACCGACCCAGCCGAACCGGCCTCGGCGGCCCAGCCTGTGGCCCGACCCGTCGCGACCTGGCGCGAGGGCACGTCGCCCGGCTCCACGCATACGCCCTCGGTGGGGTTCAGGGACGACGACGAGCCGCCGCAGCGTCCGCGCGGCTGACGGTCTGCGCCCTCCTCCGCGGGGTGCGGCACGGCACGCAGGGCGCACCGCGCGGAGCGAACCGGAACTCGCGTGTGCCGCTCGCCTCCGTGTGTCGGTGCCCGGGCCTACCGTCGGGTCATGGACATGAAGCTCGAGCTGGTGGCGGTGCCCGTGACCGATGTCGACCGGGCCAAGGAGTTCTACGTCGAGAAGGTCGGGTTCAACGCCGACCACGACCACACGGTGAGCGACGAGGTGCGGTTCGTGCAGCTGACGCCGCCCGGCTCGGCCTGCTCGATCGCCATCGGCAAGGGCCTGACCCAGATCGTGCCCGGGGGCCTCGACAACCTCCAGATGGTCGTTGCCGACGCCGACGCGATCCGGGCCGAGCTCGTCGGGCGTGGTGTCGCGGTGTCCGAGATCGACGAGCAGCCCTGGGGCCGCTTCGCCTACTTCACCGACCCCGACGGCAACCGCTGGTCGCTGCAGGAGGTGCCGGCCTGGTCCGGGAGCGGCGGCGCCGGTGCGGGCGACGCCGACCAGGACCAGCAGGCCTGAGGTGCGGCGACGGGTGGCGGCCCTGCTGGTCGTGGGCTCGGCACTCCTCGTCGCAGCCGTGATCTGGCCGACCGACACCATGGTCCTGCAGTCAGCGGACGGTGCCGTCGTGCCCCTGCTCGACATCTGGCTCTGGGGCCGGGTGCGTTCGGTGAGCGAGCTGTCGTCCACCGACCTCGACGGCTCGCTCGGCGTGCTCGTGGCCCTGGTCGTGGCGGCGATCCTCGCCGTCGCGGCCGGCGTGGTGTGGCTCCGTGCGGTGAGCGACCCGGGGCGAGGTCGTAGGGCGACGGTGGTCGCCGCGGTCGGCGTCGGGGCGGCGCTGGTGACGGCCCTGCTCGCGTTGGGCAATACCGGAACGTCCTTCGGCTGGGCCTCCCCGGCGGGCGAGCCGGTGTTCACCCGGACGGTCGTCGCCTCCTTCCCGGTGGTGGCGCTCGCGCTGTGGGTCGTGGCACTCGCCGTCATGGTGGTCCTCGTCCTCCGGCGCCGGGACGGTCCCGGCGAGGAGACTGGCGGGGCGTCACCGGCCTGAGGGGCCTCGCGCTGTCGGACGTGGCGCCTACCTTCGAGGAATGCTCACCGCCGTCGCCGTGTCCGGCTACCGCTCCCTGCGTGACGTCGTGGTCCCGCTGCACGGCCTCGACGTCGTCACGGGGGCCAACGGCAGCGGCAAGTCGAGCCTCTACCGGTCGCTGCGGCTGCTCGCCGGCTGCGGTCGGGGCGACGTCATCGGCACGCTCGCGCGCGAGGGCGGCCTGCAGTCCGCGCTCTGGGCCGGCCCGGCCACGCTCGGCGGCGCGCGCGACCGTGGCCACGCCGTGCAAGGCACCCGGCGCAAGGGCCCGATCAGCCTCCAGCTCGGCTTCGCCTCCGAAGACTTCGGCTACCTCGTCGACCTCGGCCTGCCGCAGCAGGCGTCGGGGAGCGACGCCGGCTCGCCGTCGGCCTTCCTGCGCGACCCCGAGATCAAGCGCGAGGTCGTGTGGGCCGGTCCCGTCATGCGGCCGGCGTCCGTCCTCGTGCGGCGCCGCTGGGGCGTCGTCGAAACCCGCGCGACGAGCGCCGACGACGACGGCTGGGGCTCGGAGTGGGGCGGGGCCGGCGAGGACGATGGTGCGTCGGAGTGGGAGTCCGACCCGGTGGAGCAGCCCGGCTCGCAGACCGGCTCGAGGGCTGCCTACAAGGATCCGACCGGGGTCGGCGGCCCTGCCCCCGGCGGCAGCGTGCGCACGGCGCGTCCGGGGTGGACCGAGCTCACCCGGTCCCTGCGCCCGTGGGAGAGCATGCTGACCGAGCTCGCCGACCCCGAGCGGGCCCCCGAGCTGCTCCGGGTCCGCCGGATGATCCGGGGCTGGCGCTTCTACGACGGCTTCCGGGCCGACGCCGGCGCGCCGGCCCGCACGCCCCAGGTCGGCACCCGCACCCCGGTGCTCACCGACGACGGTCGCGACCTCGCGGCGGCGCTCCAGACGATCCGCGAGAACGGTCGGTCCGAGCTCGACCGCGCCGTGGCCGACGCCTTCGACGGCGCGATCCTCGACGTGACCGTCGAGGGCGGCCGCTTCGACGTGGCGCTGCACCAACCCGGCATGCTGCGTCCGCTCGCGGGGGCCGAGCTCTCCGACGGCACCCTGCGCTACCTGCTCCTCGTCGCGGCCCTGCTGACGCCCGACCCGCCGCCGCTCATGGTGCTCAACGAGCCCGAGACCTCGCTCCACCCCGAGCTCCTGGCGCCCTTGGCGCGCCTCATCCGCGCCGCGGCCGAGAGCAGCCAGGTCATGGTCGTCTCCCACTCCGAGGCCCTGATCCGCGAGCTCGGCGTCGTCGACCCGGACGACGAGGACGACGCGGGCGATGACCTGCCCGTGGGACTCGCCTCGCCCGCTCGAGGGGTCACCCTCGTCAAGGACCTCGGCGAGACGTTCGTGCAGGGGCAGGGCCTGCTCAGCACCCCGGCCTGGAGCTGGGGCACCCGTCGCTGACCGCGCCGTCGAGACCGCCCCGGCCACGCGGCATACGCCCTCGGTCGTGCGGGCTCAGGAACTGGCGTTGCCGACCGTGCGCGCCTGAGGCTGGCCCGGGTCCACGGGGCCGGGGCTGCGCCGGATCCGGGAGGCCGCGAACGTCGCCCAGGCGGCCTCGCCCAGCAGGTAGCAGGCGAAGCCACCCACGAGCCAGGTGAACGGCTCGAAGACCCCTCGGACCGTGAGCCAGACGAAGCAGGCGCCTCCCACGACCCGCCACCCGGCCAGGGCCGGGTAGAGCTGCGCCCAGTCGAGCGCGGTGCTCCACGTCGTGTGGTCGGTCCGAGGTCGGTGCCCCCTGACGGCCGCGATCACCAGCTCGCGCCGGGTCCGGAGCGGCAGCGACCGCCAGGCCCTGCTGACGGACCATCTGTTCGTGCGGTCCGGTGCTGCCACGGCGTCCCCTGTCCTCGACGGTCCGGTCATCGTCGCACGGGTGGGACGACCTCGCGCGGGCGTCACCGTCCCGCATTGTGAGATTTGCAGGCCTCTCCGGTAAGTTCCGGGTCGAGGACCAAGCACGTGTCCGTCGTCACGAACGGCGGCCTTGCGCCCCCAGAAGCCGACGAGCGGGTGACCCCCGTTTGCGGGCCGAACGAGTAGGCCGGTCTCACCGGCGAAGGAGCCCCAGTGAGCGACAAGGTTGTCGCCGAGCTGCAGGAGCCGACCCCCGCGGTCGGCGACGGTGGCCCGGACATGATCCAGCTGCTGACCCCCGAAGGTCAGCGTGTGTCCCACCCCGACTACGACAAGTACGTCGCGGACCTGACGCCTGAGGACCTGCGGAGCTTCTACCGCGACCTCGTCCTCATCCGGCGCCTCGACGCCGAGGGCTACGCGCTCCAGCGCCAGGGCGAGCTCGGCCTGTGGCCCAGCCTGCTCGGCCAGGAGGCCGCCCAGGTCGGCTCCGGCCGCGCGCTCAAGCCGCACGACTTCGTCTTCCCGACCTACCGCGAGCACGGCGTCGGCTTCGTGCGCGGCATGGACCCGCAGAGCTCGCTGCAGCTCTTCCGCGGCGTCAGCCAGGGCGGCTGGGACCCGCAGGAGAACAACTTCCACCTCTACACGATCGTCATCGGGGCCCAGGCGCTGCACGCCACCGGCTACGCGATGGGCGTGCGGATGGACGGCAACGTCGGCACCGGCGACCCCGACCGCGACACCGCGGTCATCTGCTACTTCGGTGACGGCGCGTCCTCGCAGGGCGACGTCAACGAGGCGTTCGTCTACGCCGCGAGCTTCGACGCTCCCGTCGTCTTCTTCTGCCAGAACAACCAGTGGGCCATCTCCGAGCCCGTCGAGAAGCAGACCCGCATCCCGCTCTTCCAGCGAGCCCGCGGCTTCGGCTTCCCCGGCGTCCGGGTCGACGGCAACGACATTCTCGCCACGTACGCCGTGACGCAGCACTGCCTCGACGAGGCCCGCAACGGCAACGGCCCGCTGCTCATCGAGGCCTACACCTACCGCATGGGTGCGCACACGACCGCCGACGATCCGACGAAGTACCGCGTCTCGGCCGAGGTCGAGGAGTGGAAGTTCCGCGACCCGATCCTGCGCCTCAAGACGCTGCTGGCCCACGAGGGCATGGCCGACGAGGCCTTCTTCACCCGTATCGACGAGGAGGCCGACCAGTTCGCCGCCGAGCTGCGCGAGGGCTGCGTCACGATGGAGACGATGCCCGGCGAGACGATGTGGGACCACGTCTACGCCGAGGACCACCCCGTCATGGAGGCGGAGCGTGCCGCCTACCTCGCCTACAAGGCGAGCTTCGAGGAGGCGAACTGATGGCGCTCGAGAAGGTCACCCTCGGCAAGAGCATCACCAACGGCCTGCGCAAGGCCATGGAGGCCGACCCCAAGGTCGTGCTCATCGGTGAGGACATCGGCAAGCTCGGCGGCGTCTTCCGCATCACCGAGGGCCTCCAGAAGGACTTCGGCGAGGACCGCGTCATCGACAGCCCGCTCGCCGAGTCCGGCATCGTCGGCACCGCGGTCGGCATGGCGCTGCGCGGCTACCGCCCCGTCTGTGAGATCCAGTTCGACGGCTTCGTCTACCCGGCCTTCGACCAAATCGTCAGCCAGGTCGCCAAGATGCACGCCCGCGCCCTCGGCGCGGTGAAGATCCCCATGGTCATCCGCATCCCGTTCGGCGGCGGCATCGGCAGCCCGGAGCACCACTCCGAGAGCCCCGAGGCCTACTTCGCCCACACCGCGGGCCTGCGCGTCGTCGCGTGCAGCAACCCCGAGGACGCCCACTGGATGATCCAGCAGGCCGTCGCGTGCGACGACCCGGTGATCTTCTTCGAGCCGAAGCGCCGGTACCACGACCGCGCCGAGTACGACACGTCGCTGACGAGCGCTCCGCGGGGACTCTTCGAGGCCAACGTGCTGCGCGGGGGCACCGACGTGACGCTCGTCGGCTACGTCTCCGTCGTCAAGACGATGCTCGAGTCGGCGGCCGCCGCCGAGGCCGAGGGCACGAGCATCGAGGTCATTGACCTGCGTTCGCTCTCGCCGCTGCCCATCGACGCCATCGTCGCGTCGGTCCGCAAGACCGGCCGCCTCGTCGTCGTGCACGAGGCGAGCAGCTTCCTCGGCATGGCGTCGGAGATCTCGGCCCAGGTCACCGAGCAGTGCTTCTACGAGCTTGAGGCGCCGGTCATCCGCGTCAACGGGGCCAACATCCCCTACCCGCCGAGCCGGATGGAGGAGGAGTTCCTCCCCGACCTCGACCGCATCCTTGACGGCGTCGACCGCGCGCTCGCGTACTGAGAAGGGCTGCGACACATGGCAATCAAGACGTTCAACCTGCCCGACCCCGGTGAGGGCCTCGTCGAGGCCGAGATCGTCGAGTGGAAGGTCAAGCCCGGCGACACCGTCAAGGTCAACGACATGGTGCTCGAGATCGAGACGGCCAAGTCGCTCGTCGAGCTGCCCATCCCGTGGGCCGGCACCGTCAAGGACCTGCTCGTCGAGGTCGGCCAGACCATCGACGTCGGCACGCCGATCATCTCCATCGACGACGGCCTGGGCGGTGACGAGGCCCCGGCGGCCGCGCCGTCGATCCCCGGCGAGAAGGCGGCTCCGGCCGAAGGCGCCTCCGAGGCGATCCTCGTCGGCTACGGCGCCAAGGCCGGTGCTACCGCCCGTCGGGCCCGCAAGGGCTCCGTCGCACCGGTGGCCGTCGCTCCGGTCGCTGCTGCCCGCACGGAGACCGAGCAGGTCGCCGCGGCGGCCCCGGTCGCCGAGCCCGTGGTCCCGGCCGCGCGCGTCGAGTCGCCGGCGCCCGCCGTCCCGGCCGTTGCTCCTGCCATTGGCCGTCCCAAGGCCAAGCCGCCCGTGCGCAAGCTCGCCAAGGACCTCGGCATCGACCTCGCGTCGGTCACCCCGACCGGCGCCGACGGCATCATCACGCGCGACGACGTGACCAACCACGCGAGTGGTGCGTCCGTGAACGGCGTTGCCACGCAAGCGGACTCGGCCGCTGTCCCGGCGGCGACGGCATGCCGCATGCCGTTCGGTGCGGGGGAGCGCGAGGAGCGCACGCCGATCAAGGGCGTGCGCAAGATGACTGCGCAGGCCATGGTCGGATCGGCCTTCACCGCGCCGCACGTCACCGAGTGGATCACCATCGACGTCACGAAGACGATGGAGCTCGTCGACCGCCTCAAGGGCAGCCGCGAGTTCAAGGACGTCAAGGTCACCCCGCTGCTCGTGCTCGCCCGGGCGCTCGTCCTCGCGATCAAGCGCAACCCCGGCATGAACGCGACGTGGGACGAGGCCAACCAGGAGATCGTCCAGAAGAACTACGTCAACCTCGGCATCGCAGCGGCGACCCCGCGCGGCCTGATCGTCCCGAACATCAAGGACGCCCACGCCATGACGATGCTCGAGCTGGCGCAGGCCATCGGCCAGCTGACGGCGACGGCTCGCGAGGGTCGCACCCAGCCCGCCGAGATGTCGGGCGGCACGATGACGATCACCAACGTCGGCGTCTTCGGCGTCGACAGCGGCACCCCGATCATCAACCCGGGGGAGTCGGCGATCGTGTGCTTCGGTGCGATCCGCAAGCAGCCGTGGGTGATCACCGATGCCGACGGCAACGACGAGATCGCGATCCGCCACGTCACGCAGCTCGCGGTCAGCTTCGACCACCGGCTCATCGACGGCGAGCTCGGCAGCCGCTTCCTCAGTGACCTCGCCGCCATCATGGCCGACCCGGCCCAGGCGCTCGTCTGGGGCTGACCCGCCTCGCTCGCTCCACCGTCGAAAGGCCACGTCTGGCCCTCGACCACCAGTCGAAAGGCCAGCTCTCGTCCCGAGAGCTGGCCTTTCGGTTCGTGAGGCAGGGCGATTCGTGGCCTCTCGACGTGCGGCAAGTGGCCACTCGTGGCCTCTCGACGGTGGAGTCGGGTGGGTCAGGTGGCAAGGAGGATGCCGCCGAGCGCGACCACGGCCACCCACACGGTCGTCGCCCCCGCGAGCACGAAGGGGCGGGGTCCCACTCGTCGCAGGGAGGCGACCCGCACGCCCGTGCCGAGGGCGAACATGGCAATCGTGAGCAGGGCGGTCTCACCCCACTTCGCCAGCGAGAGCACGCCGGACGGTACGACCCCCGTGGTGCGCAGCGCCATGAGCGCGACGAAGCCCACGACGAAGAGGGGCACCAGGGGAGGACGCCCGCCGCGGCCCCCGCCCGTAGACCCGTCGGCCGCCGACCCGTCACCCGCCGTCCCGGCGCCGGACCTGGCCGCGCGCCGCCGCTCAGCGAGGCCGATGAGGGCCAGCACCGGGGCGAGCATGAGCACGCGGCCCAGCTTGACGACGACGCCCACCGCCAGGGCGCCGCTGCCGATGACCCCTGACGCCGCCACCACCTGGGCCACCTCGTGGATCGAGGCCCCGGCCCACATGCCGGCCTGCGCCGGCGCCAGCCCGATCCATCCAGCGGCCAGGGGGAGCAACGGGATCATGGCGGTCCCGAAGAGCACGACGAGCGCGACCGACGTCACGAGCTCGTCGTCCTCCGACTCGATGACTCCGTCGACGGCCGCCGCAGCCGCTGCGCCGCAGATCGAGAAGCCGCCGGCGATGAGAAGGGTCTGCGAGCGGCTGAGGCCGAGCAGCCGCCCCACGACCATGCCGCCGGCGATCCCGAGGGCCACGACCGCGACGACCACGGCGATGACTCCCCAGCCCAGCCGGAGCACGTCGCCGAGCGCCAGCTGGAGCCCGAGCAGGGCGACGCCGAGCCGGAGCAGCCGCCTGGACGCCACCGCGAGCCCCGGCTCGAGGCCGGCACCGATCCGGCCGGTGTTGGCGAGGGTGGCGCCGACGACGATGGCCACGAGCAGCGGGCTGAGCGAGGGCACCCAGCGGTTGAGGCCGAGGGCGGCTGCCGACACCGCTGCACCGAGCGCGAGGCCCGGGAGCGCACGCGCCACCCCGCTCGAGCGTGGGGCCGAGGTGGCGGACTGCTGCGGGCCGACAGTGGTGGACATGATGACCAGCCTCGACCCCGGAGCGTACGACCGGTAGCCGGAGATTGTGCATACATCCATATCCAAGCGATATGGCCTTCGTCAGAGCCATATGCTGAGAGCATGTCTCGCGCCTGGCCCGACCTCGCGGTGCTGGCCGTCCTCGTCGGCGTCGACGATCTCGGCAGCCTCGGTGCGGCTGCGCGCCGGGAGGGCATGGCCCAGCCGAACGCGAGCCGGGCCGTGCGCCGGCTCGAGAGTGAGCTCGGGGTGCCGCTGCTGCGACGCGGTGCGCGAGGGTCTGCACTCACGCCCGAGGGAACCGTCGTGGTGCACTGGGCCCGTGAGGTCCTGGCCGATGCGGGGCGCCTGCTCGATGCGGCCCAGGCCCTCCGTGGCGCACGACGGCACGAGCTGGCGGTCAGCGCGAGCATGACGGTCGCCGAGCACCTGGTCCCGGCATGGCTCGGTGAGCTGCGCCGGCGCCACGAGGACCTGCGCATCCACCTGCTGGTGCACAACTCGACGCAGGTCCTCGAGCAGGTCGAGGCCGGCGGCTGCGACATCGGCTTCGTCGAGTCACCCTCGGTGCCGCGCGGCCTGCACAGCTGCACCGTGGGTCGCGACCGTCTCGTCGTCGTGGTCACGCCGGACCATCCGTGGTCCCGGAGGCGCCGTTCCCTGCGTCCGGACGAGCTGGCCGCGACGCCCCTGGTCGTGCGTGAGCCGGGCTCCGGCACGCGCACCACCCTCGACGACGCGCTGCGCGATTTCACCCGCGCTGAGCCGCTGCTCGAGCTGGCCAGCGGCGCGGCCGTCCGTGCGAGCGTGCTCGCAGGCGTCGGCCCCGCCGTCGTCAGCGTCCTCGCGGTCCGCGAACAGGTCGAGGCCGGGGCCCTGCGGGTCGTCGAGGTGGAGGGGTTGACGCTGGACCGACGGCTGCGGGCGGTGTGGCGCGAACCCCGCCGCCTGACCGGACCCGCCGCCGAGCTGGTCGCGACCGCCCGACGACTCGGTCAGCCCTTGAAGGCCTGATGGACGATCAGGTCCATGGCCCGGTCGGGCAGCAGCTTGCGCGCCGTCACGATGGCGCGGGCGCCCTTGCCGGCGGGGTAGCGGGCTGCAGGGTTCGTCGCCTCGAGGGCCTTGAGCACCTTCTCGGCGACGGCTTCCGGCCCTGAGCTCATCCGTGGGGTGTCGACGCGCTCGAACATGACGGCCATGCGCCGGGCCATGTCCTCGTACGCCGTGCCGACCGACCGCTCGACCAGGCTCTCGCGGGCGATGGTGTTCCACTCCGAGATGATCGGTCCCGGCTCGACGATGACGACGTCGATGCCGAAGGGCGCGAGCTCGATGCGGAGGCTGTCGCTGAAGCCCTCGACGGCGAACTTCGTGGCGTGGTACCACGCGCCGAGCGGCTCGTAGATCTTCCCGCCGATGCTGGAGATGTTGACGATCCGCCCGCGTCGCCGCGTGCGCATGTGCGGCGTGACGAGCTGGGTCAGCCGCGCCAGGCCGAAGACGTTGACTTCGAACTGTCGCCTCGCCTCCTCGATCGGCACGTGCTCGACCGGGCCGTAGGAGCCGTAGCCGGCGTTGTTGACGAGGGCGTCTACCTGCCCCTGCTCGGTGATGATGCGGTCGATGCCGGCGACCATCGACGCGTCGTCGGTGACGTCCATCGCGAAGGGGATGACGCCCCGCGCCTCGAGCGCGGCCATGCGCTCGACGCGCCGGGCGACTGCGTACACCGTCCACCCGGACTCGACGAGGTGGAGGGCGATGGACTCACCGATGCCGGACGACGCGCCGGTGATGAGGGCAACCTTGGTCATCCGGACACCGTATGCCGTGTCGCCGCCCCCAGCGCCGGGCTCGCTCGAGCGCGCCCCGGCCACCCGGCATACGCCGCCTGGCCACACGGCATACGGCCCGGTCCCGAGATCGCGGACTCGGCGAACCCCGACCGTCGAAAGGCCAGAGTTTGCGGGTGTGGGGACGTCGAGAGGCCAGAGCTCGTGACGAGCTCTGGCCTCTCGACTGCGCCGGACCCGCAAAGAGTGGCCTCTCGACGGTGACCGGGGACTGACCGGTTCGGGCGCGGTCAGCGCACGGCGGCCTCGGCCTGCTCGGCGACCCTGGCGTTCTGCCGGTCGACGAGGTAGGCGGCGGTGAGGTCGTCACCGACGGTGGACAGCAGGCGGATGTCGACCGCCTCGTGGCGCTCGGCGACGGTCGGCTCGCGCGTCGTCATGACCGTGCGGGCGTCGCGCTCGGCCACGGCGGTGGCGAGCTCCCGCTTGAGCGACTCGTCGAGGATGCCGCCGGGCACCTTGGCGCGAGCCGCGACCTCCACGGCGAACCGCTCGGTCTCGGCGACGAGCGCGGGGTCCTCCGAGGTGAGCATGCGCGAGGTGCGGTGCAGCAGCGCCGCACCGGCGTCGAGGTCGCCCTCGCCGAGCCGCGTCACGGCCTGGGTCAGGAGCGGGCGGTCACCGCGCAGCGCCGAGTCGGCGAGCAGGCCGAGGCGCAGGCCGAGAAGGCGCTCGTGGGTCCGCGTGTTGCCGGCCTCGCGACCGAGCGGCACCTTGAGCTCGTCGTCGGGTGCCGACTGCGACATCGTGTCGAGCAGCTCGATGCCGGCCTCGTCGGGCGTGTGCACGGTGTCGCGCAGCGGCACCTCCTTGATGAAGAGGGCTGCGAGCAGCGCGAGCACGAACGGCACCAGGCCCCAGACGAACACGTTGTGGAGCGAGTCGGCGAGACCCTGCTGGACGCCCGTCGCGACCTGCGGGGGCAGCTTGGCCAGCGCCGAGGGGTCGAGCACCGAGCCGGCGCTGATCTCCTGGCCCGAGGCCTGCATCTGCTTGACAACCGAGGCCGGCAGGTGCGAGGCGATGTTGCCCGCCAGGCCGCTCGTCATGATCGTGCCGAAGACGGCGGTGCCGACGGTCGAGCCGACGTTGCGGAAGAACTGGGTGGAGGCCGTCGCCACGCCGAGGTCCTTGCGCTGCGAGGAGTTCTGGATGATGAGGGTGAAGACCTGCAGGGCCATGCCGAGGCCCACGCCGAAGACGATCATCGACAGGGTGAGGTCGAGCTGGCTCGAGCCGTAGTGCAGCTGGGTCAGCAGCCAGAAGCCGACGCCCATGATGAGGATGCCCGCGATGGTCTGCAGCTTGTAGCGGCCCGTCTTGGTGATGACGAGGCCGGAGATGATGGACAGGCCGATCATGGCGACGGACATCGGCATGAGGATCAGGCCCGAGTTGGTGGCCGACGCCCCGAGCACGCCCTGGGCGTAGACCGGGAGGTAGATCATCGCGCCGAACATCATGACCGACACCATGAAGGCCGCGATGTTGGACAGGGTGAAGAGCGGGCTCTTGAAGAGGCGGAGCGGCAGCACCGGCTCGACGGCCTTGCGCTCGATGGCGATGAAGACGCCGAGCATGACGATGCCGGCGACATACATCCCGATGATGGCGGGGGAGCCCCAGGCCAGCGTCGTGCCACCGAGCGAGGTGGGCACGAGCAGCAGGATGAGCGTCATCGACAGCGCGGCGATGCCCGCCTTGTCGACGACGGTCTCGCGCGGCGTGTGCTCGAGGTGGAGGAAGCGGCTGATGCCGAAGAAGGCGAAGACGCCGACGGGCAGCGTGATGAAGAAGAGGTAGCGCCAGCCCCAGTTGTCGGTGACGAAGCCGCCGACGAGCGGGCCGAGGATCGAGGCGAGCCCGAAGACGCCGCCCATGAGGCCCTGGTACTTGCCCCGCTGACGCGGCGGGATGATGTCGCCGATGATCGTCTGCGACAGCGGCATCAGCGTGCCCATGCCGGCGCCCTGGATGGCGCGGGCGGCGATGAGCCACCAGAAGTTCTGCGCGAAGCCGGAGAGGATCGAGCCGGCCATGAAGACGACGAGCCCGCCGAGGTAGAAGCCGCGGCGGCCGTAGAGGTCGCTCATCTTGCCGACGATCGGCACGGTGATCGCGCTGACGAGCATCGCGGCGGTCGCGAGCCACGAGTAGTGGTCGATCCCGCCGAGCTCGGCGACGATGCGCGGCATGGCCGGTCCGACGATCGTTTGGCTGATCGACGCCACGAGCATGCCGAGCATGAGCGCGATGAAGATGTTGCGGGTCGAGCGGTCGAGTCCGGGCGCCTTGGCGGCATTCGTCGATCTGGCTGTGCCGGTCGCGGTGTCCGTGGCTACCCCCTGGGTCTTCTGTGGCATGCCGTCCACGGTACGCCGAATGTGCAGTCACTGCAAAATTGCAGTCCATGCACTGAACATGACACGATGAGGGCATGAGCACGGACCTGCTGACCGACGAGTCGTGCGGCCTGCGTGAGCGCAAGAAGCGCGAGACCCGCCGCGCGCTCAACCTCGCCGCCCTCGACCTCGTGGAGGAGAAGGGCTTCGCGGCCGTCACCACCGAGGAGATCGCGTCCCGCGCCGGCGTCAGCGCCCGCACCTTCTTCAACTACTTCCCGTCCAAGGAGGCCGCCGTCATCGGCACGACGGCCGAGGAGCTCGAGTCGTATGCCGCCGCCCTCGAGGAGGACGTCCACGGCGAGACGCCGCTCGAGTCCCTTCGCCGGATCCTCGCGTCCATGCTCGCGCCCAGCTCGATCGACAAGGAGCTGCGGGCGCGCCGGCGCCGGATCCTGCTCGGAGAGCCCTCGCTCGCGCCCGCCCTCGTCGGCAACAACATCCGCATCGAGAACGCCCTGACGGCGGCGCTCGAGCGCCGCCTCGGCGTCCGGCCGGGGGCCTCGCTCGAGGCCCGCCTCACCGTGGCCGTCGCCATCGCCGCCGTGCGCGCCTGCATCGAGCACCAGCAGAACGGCGGCTCCGGCCGCCTCGAGCGCAACATCGACCAGGCGTTCGAGCGCATCGGAGCCGGCCTGCGCTGAGCCGCGCTGCCCCTGCCCTACCGCTGCGAGCCGTGGGGGAGCCGCTCAGCGGCGCAGCGCGGCCCCTGCGTGGTCGATGCACGTGCGAGCGGTCGGCCGGGCCAGCAGCCGGCCGTCGGGGATCGTCTCACCGCACACCTCGCACCGGCCGTAGTCGCCGTCCGCGATCCGCTGGAGCGCCGCGTCGATCTCGGCGAGGTGCTGCTCGGCCTGGGTGATGAGGGCGCCGATCTGGGTGCGCTCGTAGGCGATCGTCGAGCCTTCGGGGTCGTGCTCGTCGTCGGCGATGTTGGCCTCCGAGGCCTCGACGACCTCGGCGAACTCCCGGCGGAGTCCGGCGATCCGCTCGACCTCGTTGGCCCGGTCCGACGCCAGCTCTGCTGCGTGGGCGGCCGTCTTGGTGCTCATGTCCCCATCGTCCTCCGGTTCAGCCCGGTCGGCGGGGCCGAGTGGCGCACCACACCCCGGTCGTCCGAGCCGGAATCAGGCTCTCGCGGCAGGCCTGGTCGGACCTGTCCGGCTGTCCCGAATGTGACCCCATGGGCGACCCGTCCCACGAATTCGAATTCACATCACCGGCGGGCGTATCACCGCTCCCACCAAGGACTTCCGACCAGTGTTGGGCGCCGGACGAGCGCCCCGGGCAGGGAGCCGGCCATGACAGGACCCAGCGCACACGGCACGGCCTCCGCCATCGCGTGGGGCGCAGGACTCGCGGTCCTCACGTGGGGTGGACTGGGCCTGACAGGGGCGCACGGAGTGGCGAGCCCCGACCCCCACGCAGTGGCGGTCGTCCACGACCCCACACCACCGACCGGTCTGCACCTGGAGGACGGCCCGAACGCGGACGGCTGGTACTCCGCCCCGACCCACTATCGATGGGCGGCCGTGGACCCCGGCAGTGGGATCGACTGGTGTCAGGACGGTCTCGTCGTGACAGTCGACACGGCAACTCCACGGACCGTCTACGGGACGTGCGTCAACGGTGCTGGGCACGCGGCGGCATACGCCGGCTTCTCCTACCGCTACGACGGCACCCCGCCGGAGCTGGACCCCGTCGCCGAGCCCGCCGTCGTGGACCAGGGAGGCAGGGTCGTCGTGCTTCCCCGTGCGACGGACGTGCTGTCCGGCGTCGCCGCTCAGAGCTGCAACGGCAGCCACGTCGTGTCCACCCGACGGCCGGGGATGCACACGGTCGGCTGTGTTGCGCATGACCGGGCCGGCAATGTCGCGACGGCCACGGTCAACTACCTCGTGCTCGACCGGCGCCAACGGGACTGAGCGCGTCATGCGCCGGTCGCGCCCGCCCTGTCGGCGACCGGGCAGGATGGGCGCATGAGCGAGCCCCGCGGAGTGGTCTTCCCACTCGACCCGTCGTCCGGACGCCGCAGCACGACCGCCACCGGGCGGGCCGTCGTCGCCGACGCCCTGCGCGCGGTCGACCCGGTGGGCGCGGCCTCGGCGGAGCGCGAGACGAACTGGCGCCAGGGCTATCTCCCGCACTTCCGGCGCCTCGTCGAGGCGGGGCTGACCTCGCCGGACGCGGCCCGCACCATCGCGCGCAGGGGCCTGGAGTCCCTGCACGAGCGGATGCGCTGGGTCGACGGCGGCGGTGACCACCCCCTCGACGCGGCGTTCGGGGACGACGGCGGCGTGAGCCCGCTCGGCTCGGAGACGATCCGCGGCGAGGGTCTGCCGGACCGCACCCTCTCGGTGCCGTATGCCGGGGAGCGCCTCTCGGGGGACGCGCTGCGCCGTCGTCTCGACCTCTGGGTCGAGACGGGCACCATCGAGCCGACGTGCGCCGAGGCCGTGGGTCGGGTCGTCGACAACCCCGAGTGGCTCGACCTCTCGGACCGCACCGTCGTCGTGCTCGGTGCGGCTGCGGAGATGGGCCCGCTCCGGTCGCTGCTCCGCTGGGGCGCCGATGTGGCAGCCGTCGACCTGCCACGAAAGGACCTGTGGGACAGGCTGATCGGCGACACCCGGCGGCTAGCAGGCTCGATCACGGTGCCGGTGCGTCCGGGCGAGGAGCCGCTCGCTGCGCGCGCCGGCGGCGACCTCGTCCACGACCTCGGCGCGGTCACCCGGTGGGTGTCCTCCCTCGAGGGGCCCCTCGCGATCGGCAACTACGTCTACGCCGACGGCGAGACCAACGTCCGCGTCTCGATGGCCGTCGACGCCCTGACCCGTCAGGTCGTCGAGGCGAAGGGGCGCGACGACGTCGCCCTCGCCTTCCTCGCCACCCCGACCGACGTCTTCGCGGTGCCGGGCGCTGCTGTCGAGCGCTCCGTCGACAGCTACGCCCACCGCCGCACCTCGAAGGTGCTGCGCGTGCCGCTCCGCACGGTGAGCGGCGGCCGACTGCTGCGGCGCAACTACGTGCCAGGCCAGGACCCCGGCGTCAACGACAGCGTCGTGCTCCAGCAGGGACCCAACTACCTGCTCGCCAAGCGGCTCCAGCGGTGGCGCGCGACGGCATACCGCGCCGACGGCGGCCTCGTGTCGTTCAAGGTCGCCCCGCCGACGCGCACGCGCTCCGTCGTCAAGAACCGCGCGCTCGCGGCGGCCTATGCCGGCGCGCACCGTTTCGGCATCGAGGTCTTCGAGCCCGGCACGGCCAACACGCTCATGGCCGCGCTCCTCGTCCACGACCTGCGCACCGGCGCTCCCGCGCAGCCGAACCCGTGGCAGGACGAGGCGTATGCCGCAGCCCACGGAGGTCTGTGGACCGCTGCCTACGACCCGCGCAGCGCGCTCGGGATCGCCGCGCTGCTCGGGGTGGCCTCGGCCCGCTGAGCGCCGGACGTCCGGCCCGGCCCGGGCTGGGTCCGCGACTCGCGGCGTGAGGCGTGGGTCGCACTGACGTCCAGGGAGTTGGCGCGGCCGCCCGTGAGGCCCGATGCTGTGTCCCATGGGTGAGCGAGTGGCGCAGCAGCCGCGCGTGGACGACCGGTCGCCGGAGCGTGGTCTCGGCGGCACGATCAGCGCGCCCCGCACCCTCGTGCCGGCGCTGCTCGCTGCGATCGCCTATGTCGACCCCGGCAACTTCGGCGTCAACATCACCTCGGGCGCCGAGCACGGCTATGCCCTCGTCTGGGTCGTCGTCTTCGCCAGCTGCTCGGCGATGGTCATCCAGTACCTCGCGGCCAAGCTCGGCATGGTCACCGGCAAGAGCCTCGCCGAGCACAGCTCGGAGCGCTTCCCCGGCGTCGGCCGGCTGCTGCTGTGGGCCCAGGCCGAGCTCGTCGTCATCATGACCGACCTGGCCGAGATCGTCGGTGGCGCCATCGCCCTCAAGCTGCTCTTCGGCATGCCGCTCATGGCCGGCGCCGTCTGCGTGACCCTCTTCAGCCTCGCCGTCCTCGCGCTCAAGGTCCGCGGCCGCAGCCACTTCGACTCCGTCGTGCTCGTGCTGCTCGTCGTCATCATCGCCTCGCTCGTCTGGCAGGTCTTCATCGCCGACGTCGACCGGGTCGCGCTCCTCAAGTCGGTGGTCCCCAGCCCGCTCGACTCGTCGGCCGCGCTGCTCGCCGTCGGCATCGTCGGCGCCACCGTCATGCCGCACGCCCTGCACTTCCACTCCGCCGCGTCGCGGGGCCACGACGACGGCTCTGCGGAGGTCGCCCAGGCCGGGCGCCTCCGCGCCGGCCGCCGCACGGTGCGCAGCGTCGTCATCGCCATGACCGTCGCCGGGGTCGCCAACGTCAGCCTCGTCGTCTTCTCCGCCGCCCTGCCGTCCGAGGCGGGCGCGAGCATCGAGACGGCGTATGCCGCCCTCTCGGCCAGCGCCGGACAGATCGTCGCGACGATGCTGGCCGTCGCCCTGCTCGCCTCCGGTCTCGCGTCGACCCTCGTCGGGGTCCAGACGGGAGACGTCGTCATGCAGGGTTTCGGGCGGCGGCCCATCGCGCCGCTCCTGCGGCGCCTGCTCGCCGTCGTGCCCGCGCTCGTCATCCTCGGCATCGGCGTCGAGCCGACCAACGCGCTCGTGTGGAGCCAGGTCGTCCTCTCGTTCGCGCTGCCGGGGACGCTCGTGCCGCTCCTGCTCTTCACGCGCGACCGACGGATCATGGGCGTGCTCGTCAACCACCGGCTCACGACGGCCGTCGCGACGCTCATCACCGCCGTCATCGTCGGCCTCTGCGCCTACCTCGTCGCC
>NZ_BMNZ01000009.1 GCF_014646815.1 Terrabacter tumescens | reverse complement strand
CGGGGCGGCCACTCGAGTGGGTCTTCTCTTCGTCGAGTGGCCTCCTCGTCACACCCGCCCCGTGGCGGGTGGGGCTGCTGGGGCGGGGCGGCCACTCGAGTGGGTGGGGCGGGGGCGGCCGGACCCGGGCGCGAGGGCGCGGCGGGCGGGGGTGACCACACGGCATACGCCCTCGCCTTCCTCGGGGGAGCGTGTGGGAGAGTGGCGCACGAACCGCTGCGACGTCGCATGAGGAAGGTGGGCATGTCGGCCCGACTCGTCCCCCCGGGAGCCAGGGAGCTGCCCGCGCTGACCGAGCTGCGGCTCGAGGTGCGCGCCTTCCTCGCCGAGCAGGTGGCTGGGGGCGCGTTCGTGCCGCACGTCGACACGTGGCTGACCCGCTGGGACCGCGACTTCACCCGCGAGCTCGGCCGGCGCGGCTGGCTCGGCATGGTCATCCCGACGGAGTACGGCGGCCAGGGCCGCACCTACCTCGAGCGTTTCGTGATCACCGAGGAGCTGCTCGTCGTCGGCGCCCCGGTCGCGGCCCACTGGATCGCCGAGCGGCAGATCGGGCCGTCGCTGCTGCGCTACGGCACCGAGGAGCAGAAGCAGGCCTTCCTGCCCGGGATCAGCCGCGGCGAGTTCGTCTTCGGCATCGGCATGAGCGAGCCCGACTCCGGCTCCGACCTCGCGAGCGTGCGCACCCGCGCCGACCGCGTCGAGGGCGGCTGGCGCCTCACCGGCACCAAGGTCTGGACGAGCGGCGCGCACGAGGCCGACGCCTTCTTCGCGCTGGCCCGCTCGGCCCCGCTCGACCCGGCCCACCGCCACGACGGCCTGAGCCAGTTCATCGTCGACCTGCGCGCGCCCGGCGTCACGATCCGCCCGATCATCTCGATGGGCGGCGACCACCACTTCAACGAGGTCCACCTCGACGGCGTCCTCATCCCCGACGACCGGGTGCTCGGGGAGGTGGGGGAGGGCTGGACGCAGGTGACCTCCGAGCTCGCCTACGAGCGCAGCGGCCCCGAGCGCGTCCTGTCGACCTTCCAGCTGCTCGCAGCCGCGGCCCAGGCCATGGACGACGGCCGCCTGCCCACCGACCCCGGCCTCGGCCGCCACGTCGCACGCGTCGCCGCGCTGCACCACATGTCCTTCGCCGTCTCGACGGCGCTCGAGCAGCACGAGGACGCCGACACCGCGGCGGCCGTCGTCAAGGTGCTCGGCACGACGGGGGAGGGCGACATCGCCGACTACGTCGACACCCTGACCGCCACCGGGTGGGCCCTCGACGAGGAGCTCGACACGCTGCTGCACGCCGCGATCCTCCAGCGGCCCGGCTTCACGCTGCGGGGCGGCACCAACGAGATCCTGCGCGGCGTCATCGCGCGCGGGCTGGGGATGCGCTTATGGCCGACCGCCACGGGCTCGACGACCTCGCTGCCCCCACGACGCCCGACCCCGACCTCGTCGCCGTGCTGACCGACCTCTTCGACGACTACCGCGCCACCCGTGCGACGCCGACCGCCGTCGTCGACCTCGACCGCGACCTCTGGCAGCGGCTCGAGCAGCTCGGCCTGACGCGGCTCACCGGCACCGAGGCCGCGGGCGGCAGCGGTGGCGGATGGGTCGACGCGGCTGCCCTGCTCGGGCTGGCGGCGGCCGCTGCGGCTCCCGTGCCCCTCGCCGAGCACGACGTGCTGGGCGGCTGGCTGCTCGAGTCCGCCGGCCTGCCCAACGACGGGGGCCTTCGGACCGTATGCCGTCCCGACCCGTCCGGTGTCGCCCTCAACGTCACGTGGGCGCGGGACGCGAGCAGGATCGTGGCCCTCTGGGAGGACCGCGACCAGTGGCGCGTCGCTGACGTCCCCGTCGACCGCGTCTCCATCGAGGAGCGCCGCAACCTCGCCGGGGAGCCAAGCGACACAGTGGAGTTCGACCTCGATGACCTCGAGACGGGCACGGTGGTCGCGCACGAGATCGGCGAGCAGTTCCACCTGCGCGGCGCGCTGGCCCGCTCGGCCCAGGTGGTCGGCGCCATGGAGCGCGTCGTCGAGGTCGTCCTCGAGCACGTCCGCGCGCGTGAGCAGTTCGGCCGCCCGATCGGCCGGTTCCAGGCCGTGCAGCACCTCGTCGCGGACATCGCCTCGGAGACCGCGCTGGCCCGCGCCGCCACTGACGCCGCCGTCGCCCGCGCCGCCGCCTCCGACTGGCAGGACCCCGGCATGCTCTTCGCCGTCGGGGTGGCCAAGTCGTGCGTCGGGCACGCCGCCTCGGTCGTCGTCCGCGGCTCGCACCAGGCGCTCGGAGCCATCGGCACGACGCTCGAGCACGAGCTGCACACCCTGACCCGGCCGATCCTCGCGCGCCGCAGCGAGTACGGCTCGCTCCAGGACTGGGACGAGACCCTCACCGCGCTCGCCTCCTCCGCCGGCCACGACCGGCTCTGGACGCTCATCACGACCGGCCGGGCCAAGCCGTCGAGCGGCCGCTTCCACCCCTACGACGGCGCCTGAGCGCGCACCGGAGCACACCGGAGCAAGGAGACACAGCCCATGACCGAGGTCCGCTACGAGGTGACCGACGGCGTCGCCCTTATCACCCTCGACGCGCCCGAGCGTCGCAACGCCCTGTCCGTCGAGATGTCGCGCGAGCTCATCGACGCGGCCCGCACGGCCGAGTCCGACGACGAGGTGGGCGCGGTCGTCGTCACCGGCGGCGCACACTTCTGTGCCGGGGCCGTCCGCAGCGTCCTCGCCGACACGGGCCAGGACCCCGTCGAGGACGAGGCCTACCGCGACCTCGAGACCGTCTACGCCGCGTTCACGACGGTCGGCTCCATCGCCGTCCCCACCGTCGCCGCCGTCCGCGGCGCTGCCGTCGGCGCCGGCCTCAACCTCGCCCTGGCCGCCGACCTGCGCATCGTGTCGCGCACGGCCCGCCTGCTGCCGGGCTTCGCGCAGATCGGCATCCACCCCGGCGGCGGCCACTTCACCCTGATCAACCGGGTCGCCGGGCGCGAGGCCGCAGCAGCCCTGGGCCTCTTCGGTGACGAGGTCGACGGCGAGCGAGCCGTCGCGCTGGGTCTGGCCTGGGCGGCCTACGACGACGGCGACGTGCAGGACGAGGCCATGGCGATCGCCGGACGCGTCGCGAAGGACCCCGCGCTCGCCCGCCGGACGGTCGCGAGCTTCCGCCGCGAGACCGCGCCCGGGGGTCTGCCCTGGGACGTGTCCGTCGAGCTCGAGCGCTCGCCGCAGATGTGGTCGCTGCGCCGCAAGCACGGGGCGTGAGACGCGCCTCACCGCGTATCGGGCATTTCGGCTCCCCGGGGGTCGTGGTGCAAGGATGGGGAAGTTGGCCGTCCCCGACCTGAAGGAGCACCAGTGCTGGCGTCCTACCGACCTCTCTTCGAGGTACCGGGGGCACGCGTCTTCATCACCGGCGGGATGATCGCCCGCTCGGCAGGCTCGATGTTCGCCGTGTCCGTGGTCGCGATGGTCGCGGCCCGCACCGGCTCCTACGCGCTCGCCGGCGCCGTCGTCGCCGTCGGCATGGTGTCCCTGGCGCTCTGCGCGCCCTTCCTCGGCCGGCTCGTCGACCGCTACGGCCAGCGTCGCGTCGCGATCCCGTTCTTCCTGTGGTCGGGCTTCTGGGTCGTCATGACCCTGCTCGTGTCGATGCGCGGCTGGCCGTCGTGGCTGCTGTTCATCACCTTCCCGCTGTGCGGCGCCATCCCCAACCTCGGCACCATGGCGCGGGCCCGCTGGTCGCACATCTTCGCCCACGACCCGAAGAACCTCCACGCGGCGATGTCGTTCGAGCAGGTCATGGAGGAGGTCACCTTCGTCATCGGCCCGGTCCTCGCGATCTGGCTCTCGACGACGCTCTTCCCCGAGGCGGGTTTCGCGTTCGCCGCGCTCGCCTACACCGTCGGCGTCCTCGTGTTCATCTCCGCCCGCTCGACCGAGCCGCCGGTGGTGCCGCACCACGAGCGCCCGACCGAGCACGCCTACACGGTGCCGGGCCTCATCCCGCTCGCCTTCATCATGGTCATGACGGGCGCCATCTTCGGCGTCAACGAGGTCGTGACGCTCGCCGTCTCGCAGGATGCGGGTGCACCGAGCGCCGCCGGCGCCATCCTCGCGTTGTATGCCGTGGGGTCGGCTTCCGCAGGCCTCGTCTTCGGTCACGTGTCGCACGGGCGCAGCCTCGTCAAGCTCCTCATCGCCGGCACGCTCGGCATGGCGGTGCTCGAGATCCCGGTGCTCTTCGCCGGCAACCTCTGGATCCTCGCCGGGCTCATGCTTGTGGCCGGCATGGCCACGGCCCCGACGCTCATCACGACGATGAACCTCATCGAGCGCATCGTCCCCAAGGCCCAGCTCAACGAGGGCATGACGATCGTGCTGACCGGCATCATCGTCGGGGTCGCGGCCGGCTCGGCCGTCTCGGGCGTCGTCGTCGACCACATCGGGGCGCAGCACGGCTACTGGGTGGCGATCATCGCGGGCGGCTTCGCCTTCGTCATGGCGCTCGGCACGCGTGCGTTCCTGACCCGACGAGAGCTGCACGACCTGCGCTGACCGCGCCACCCGGCATACGCCTTCCGGCACACCGTCGGGCACACCATCGGGCACACGAAAGGGCCACCTCCCGTGACGGGAGGTGGCCCTTCGAGGTGGAGCACGCGGTCAGTGACCCGCGGGGATCACCACGGCCTCCTCGTCCTCCTTCGCCGGCGCGGCACCCGGCTTGGGGCCGAGGTCGACGTGCGGCAGGAAGAGCGAGGCGACGAACGCGAGGACCAGCACGCCGGCGGCCACCATGAAGACGACCGACATGGCGTCGGAGAAGCCGACGAGGAACGGCCGGGCCAGCTGCGGGTCGAGCTGGTTGATGAACGAGCTGTCCGACAGCGCGGAGGAGCCGGCACCCGCACCCGAGCCGCCCGCCTGCTGCGAGGCCTGGAGCTGGGCGATGAACGCCTTGTTGGCCGCGGGGTCGCCACCGGTCGGGTTGCGCAGCGCCGCCTGGAAGGCGGGCGTCGGCGCGATGCTCGCGAACGCCTCGGAGATCTTCGAGCCGGCCTGCGAGAAGAGGATCGAGAGGAAGACCGCGGTGCCGAGCGTGCCGCCGATCTGGCGGGTGAAGGTCGCCGAGCTCGTGGCCACGCCCATGTCGCGGCGGTCGACGGCGTTCTGCACGGCGAGGGTCAACGGCTGGAAGTTGAAGCCGAGGCCGATGCCGAAGAAGAACATCCCGATCATCGTCTTCCACAGCGGGGTGTCCGCCCCGACGAAGTGGAAGCCGAAGAGCGCGAGCACGAGGATCGCCGCGCCGATGATGGGGAACTTGCGGTAGCGACCGGTGCGGCTGATCATCTGGCCCGAGAAGATCGAGCCGCTCATGATGCCGAGCGTCATCGGCAGCAGCTGCAGGCCTGCCTCCATGGGCGAGGAGCCCTTGACGATCTGCAGGTAGAGCGGGATCGCGGCGAGGCCACCGAACATGCCCATGCCGATGAAGACCGAGCTGACCGACGCGGCGGCGATGGTGCGGTTCTTGAACAGGCGCAGCGGGATGAGCGCCTCCTCGCCCATCGAGCGCTCGATGACGAAGAACGCGACGAGGCCGATGAGGCCGATGGCGTAGCAGGCGATGGACGTGGCCGAGCCCCAGCCCCACTCGCGGCCCTGCTCGGCGACGATGAGGAGCGGCACGAGCGCGACCGACAGGCTGAGCGCGCCCCAGTAGTCGACGCGGTGGTCGAGGCGGGTGTGGCGCAGGTGCAGCGTGCGGGTGACGACGATCAGCGCGGCGACGGCGATCGGCACGTTGACGAGGAAGACCCAGCGCCAGCCGGTGATGCCGAGGATCGAGTCCTGGTCGGAGAGGATGCCGCCGACGACGGGGCCGATGACGCTCGAGGTGCCGAAGACGGCGAGGAAGTAGCCCTGGTACTTCGCGCGCTCACGCGGCGGCACGATGTCGCCGATGATCGCGAGGGCGAGCGAGAAGAGACCGCCGGCGCCGATGCCCTGGACGGCGCGGAAGGCCGCGAGGGACGGGATCGACCAGGCGAGCGTGCAGAGCATCGAGCCGATCGTGAAGATCGAGATGGCGAAGATGAAGAGCTTCTTGCGCCCGTAGATGTCGCCGAGCTTGCCGTAGAGCGGCGTCGCGATGGTGCTCGTGATGAGGTATGCCGTCGTGACCCAGGCCTGTCCGGCCAGGTCCTTGAGGTCGTCGGCGATGACACGCATCGCGCTCGCGACGATGGTCTGGTCGAGCGCCGCGAGGAACATCCCCATCATCAGGCCGATGAGGATCGTGATGATCTCCTTGTGGGAGAGCAGCGGCTGCCCGTCCGGGCCGGACGCGCCGCTCGCGCTGGCCGTGCGCGCGGCGGCGCGCGACGGTTCGGCGGTGGTGTCGGACATGTCAGTCCTCTTTCTGCTTCTGGTTTCTGGAGTCGAAGGGCATGGGAGGCGTCGCTGCACCCCGGGCCCGGAGGTTGGCGTCGAGCGCGTCACCGAGCTCACGCAGTCGGTGGACGAACTCGGTCGTGCACGGGCCGTCCCAGTCGGTGAGCAGCCCTTGGAACCACGCGGCGCGGCTCGACTGGATGCGGACCAGGGCCTCGCGGCCGCGGTCGGTGAGGGACACGACCCAGGCGCGGCCGTCGTTGGGGTCGGCGCTCTTCTCGAGCAGGCCGCTCGTGACGAGGGCGCTGACCTGGCGGCTGACGGTGGAGACGTCGTTGTGCAGCGTCGTGGCGAGCTCGGAGATGCGCACGGTGCCCGCGCCGGCGACGAGGAAGAGCACGGGGTATGCCGTGACGTCGACGCCGTCCTCGAGGCGCGGTGCGTTGTGCTTGGCCGCGACGAGGAGCTTCTGCACGCGCAGGAGCCCGAGGAAGACGGCGTTCGCCTCGTCCTCGCTGACTGCCATGGGGTGCTCCTCGGTGGGTTAGTTGCTTGCAGCACGCAAGTATCTGCCGCTCGCGACGATGCGTCAACTCACCTGCCGAGGTTGTCCAAGGTTTGTACAATGGTGGGACGGTGTCGCCACGGAGCCCACTCGTGTGGTTGTCTGTGGTCTCGCGCCGCGGGGGAGGTGCGAGGATGGCTGACGCGCCCGGACCGCCGAGCAGCGTGCGGGCCCAGGCGCCAGAAATGCAGGAGTGACATGACGAGCGACGTGCCGATCGACCCGACGGTCAACGACGCCTTCCGACAGATGTCGGCGCTGATCTATGCCGGCGCGGACTCGGGGTCGATCCACCAGTCCCTCGTCGACGCCGCCCGCCGACTCGTCGAGGGCTGCGACCGGGCCTCGCTGCTCGTGCGCACCCGCGACCGCTACGTCACCGCCGCGAGCACCGACGACATCGCACGCCGGATCGACCAGATCGAGCTCGAGGTCGGCGAGGGGCCCTGTGTCGACGCCATCGTCTCCGAGGCCTACCAGCACGACCCTGACCTCACCGACGCCAAGACCCCGTGGCCGCGCTTCACCGAGCGGATCGTCGCCGAGACGCCGGTGCGCTCGGCCATCGGCTACCGCCTGCTCCTGGACGGCGACAAGGTGGGCGCGCTCAACATCTTCTCCGACACCCCGGGGGGCCTGACGTCGAAGTCGGCCGACGTCGGGGCCGTCATCGCCTCGTTCGCCTCGGTCGCCCTCATGGCGATCCGGGCCCGTGAGGAGGCCGCCACGCTTCGCCAGGGCCTGCAGAGCAACCGCGAGATCGGCAAGGCCGTCGGCCTGCTCATGGCCGCGCACCACATCAGCGGTGAGCAGGCCTTCGAGCTGCTGCGGAGCACGTCGCAGGAGCTCAACATGAAGCTGACCCAGGTGGCCTCACAGGTCATCGAGGGCCAGGAGTCGCAGTTCGGTTCCGCGCCCGGCGGCGGCAACGCCACCGCCCGCTCGTCCGTCTGAGCCCGCCCGCGCCGTCCTGGGACCGGTGAACGGCGCCCGGGGGTTTCGGGACCCGGCGCTGTCACTGGCCCGGGGAATGCCCCGGGAACGACGAGTGGCCCCGACCCGCCTTGCGGGCGTCGGGACCACTCGGGAGAACGGCGGGGCTCAGGCCGAGGCCATGCCCTCCGCGGACAGCTGTCGACGCAGCTCGTCCAGGGTGCGCCGGAGCAGGCGGCTGACCTGCATCGCGCTGAGGCCCATGGACTCGGCGATCTCCGCCTGGGTCATGTCTCCGCCGAAACGCAGCTGCACGAGGCGCTGGTCCCGGGCGGGGAGCCGTTCGAGGGCGGTACGCACGACGATGCCTTCGTCGAGCGCGGGGTCGGACCCCGGGTCGCCGCGGGCGTCGAGCAGGTCGAGCACGGGCCGGTTGCCGTCCGCCGTCGTCGCGTCGAGGGAGGCGGGGCGCAGGTTGGTCGCCGCGACCTGGGCCTCCCGGACCGCCTCGAGCGTGATGTCGAGCTCGGAGGCGAGCTCGCCGGCGTCCGGGTCGTGGCCGAGCCGCTGCTCGAGCCGTGACCTCGTGTCGGTGACGAGCTGGCGGCGCTCCTGCAGCTCCCGCGGGGGCCGCACGAGCCAGCCGTGGTCACGGAAGTGACGACGCAGCTCACCGGTGATGGTGGGTGTGGCGTAGGCGCCGAACTCGGTCGGCTTGGACAGGTCGAAACGCTTGAGGGCCTTCAGCAGGGCCAGGAAGGCCACCTGCTCGAGGTCCTCGCGGTCGAGACCCTTGCCCGAGTAGCGGTGGGCGAGGGAGCGTGCGAGCGGCATGTGCAGCACCGTCACGGTCTCGAGAGCGGTGGCGCGTTCGGACGCTGAGTCCGAGGTGCGAAGGGTATGGATGAGCTCTCTGGTTCGCGCATCCTTGCGCGGACCCACGGATGGGTCGGTCATTTCAACTCCGATGGATCGGATCCCCGATGCGGCGCTGGCTTGACCGTCTGCTCATGACGCTAGGCCGTTTGGCACAGATGCACAAGGTGGGTTCTGGTGCCGTACGAGCGCGTTTGGGTGTATACGCAGGCGCGAACCCCGCCGGTGGCCGCGGTGTTTCTTCCGGCCGTCTGCGCGGGCGCCCTGCGTCAGTGCGTCACGACGACGAGGGACTCGAGGAGGGTGCGGGCGATCTCCTCGTCTCCGGTCACGGTGTAGTGGATCTCCTCGACCGAGCGGCGACCCGCGGCACGCCGGGTGAGTGCGTCGGTCGTGAGGTGGATCGAGGTGACGTCGAGCTGCTCCTCACCCTCCGGACGGTCGTGACCGCTGAAAAGTGCTTCCCCGTAAGGGCGCCCATCCTCACCGGTGACGATGCGCGCGCCGCCGCGGGCGACGACGGGTCCGCTGACGTCGAGCACGACGGCGTGTCCGGCACCGATGCCGGCGACCCGCGAGGCGATGCGCGGGAGGGCGGCGAGGATGTCGGCGGTGAAGACCGCGGCGCTCGCCGAGTCGAGGTTGCCGGGGCGGTCGAGGGCGGCGCGGATGTCCTGCTCGTGCACCCACGCGTCGACGATCCGGCGGTGCAGGTGCTCGCCGAAGGTCGTGTCGGGCCCGAAGAAACCGCCGATCACCGTGTCGATGTCGGCGTCGGACGCGCGCAGCTCAGCGACCCGCTGCGGGTGGAACTCGGCCAGCTCGGCCACGACGTCACGTCCGGTGACACCGCGCCGGGCCTCGACGTCGACCTCCACGAAGCGCGCGAAGTCGCTGTGCACGTGGGGGTAGTCGGGGACCGTGACCTGGGGGCGAGGCATGCCGGCGAAGGACTTCTCGGCGCCGACGACGTGGGCGATCTGGTCTTTCACGGTCCACCCGGGGCACTCGGTCTCGAGCTCGAAGTCCTCGTCTCGGCAGGAGTACCCGAGGTCGATGATCGACTGCACGGAGTGGTCGAACGCGTCGATCAGTCCGTTGCGGTCGTCGGGGGCGGCCGGGTGCATGGGCATGTCATCAGAGTACTTACCCTTGAGGCATGCCAACCCTCGAGCGAGACGGTCTCATCGGTCCGCGGACCGGGTCCGACTCCTCGGGCCGCCCGGCGGCCGCGCTCGTCGTGGCGGGTGTCGTCGCGGTCGGCCTCGTGGCGAGCGTGGTCGCCGCGGGCTACACCGGCGCGGCCGACGCCCTGCCCGGCGGGCTGTCCGACGCCGGCCCCGTCGTGCGGTGGTCGCTGCCCCTCGTGCGGGTCGTCCACGACGTCGCGGCCTCGCTCACGATCGGGTCGCTCCTGCTCGCCGCGACGATGGTCCCGGGACGCACGCGCGCCGAGAGCGCCGCCCTCGTGGAGCCGCGCAGGAGCGCCGCGTTCAGGGTCGCCACGGCCGCCGCCTTCGTCTGGGCGGTCGCCGGGGCGGTCGGCGTGGTCTTCGCCTTCGCCGACGCCGCTGGTATGCCGCTGTCCGACCCGCTCTTCGGCAGCAACCTCATGGGGTCGGTCTGGTCGATCGAGACCCTGCGGGTGGGGGTCATCAGCACCGTCGCGGCGTTCGTCGTCGCCTCCGTGGCGGCGGTGGCCCGCTCGCGCGGGGCCGCGCTCGCCCTCACCGTCGTCTCGGCGTTCGGCCTGCTGGTCCTCGGGCTGGCCGGCCACGCAGGGGGCTCGGCCGACCACGAGACGGCCGTCAACGCCATCGCCGCGCACCTGCTGAGCGCCGCCGTGTGGGTCGGCGGCCTCCTCGCGCTCGTCGTGCTGCGCCGCCCCCTGCGGGAGGCGCTCGGCGTCGTGGCGCGGCGCTACTCGACCGTCGCCCTCTGGTGCTTCGTCACCCTGGGCATCTCCGGGGTCATGTCGGCGACGACCCGGCTCGGCTCGTGGTCCGACCTCCTGACGCCCTACGGCGTGCTCATCCTCGTCAAGGTCGCGGCCTTCGTGGTCCTCGGCGCCGCCGGCGTGCGCCACCGGCGGGTGACCCTGGACCGCATCGACGCGGTGGACACGTCGGAGTCCGGCCCGGGCTCGGCGGCGGGGGTGCGTGGTCGGCTGTTCGTGCGGCTCGCCGTCGTCGAGACGCTCGTCATGGCCCTCGCCTTCGGTGTGGCGACGGCGCTCGCCCGCAGCGAGCCACCGGTGCCCGAGACGGTCTCGGACCCCAGCGCGGCACTGTCGCTGACGGGCTACCCCGCGCCACCGGCGCCCACCGCGATGGACTGGCTGACCGCCTGGCGGATCGAGTGGCTCTTCCTCGCCACCGGGCTGCTCGCGATCGGCCTCTACGTCGCTGGGGTCGCCCGACTGCGACGTCGCGGCGACGCGTGGCCCGTGCTGAGGCTGCTGAGCTGGGTCACGGGCTGGCTGCTCTTCCTCTACGCGACCAACGGCGTGCTCGGCATCTACGGCCGGGTCGCGTTCTCCTGGCACATGACCCTGCACATGATCGAGGCGATGGTCGTCCCGATCTTCCTCGTGCTCGGTGCCCCCGTCACCCTGGCGCTGCGCACCGTCAAGCCGCGCTCCGACGGCACGCTCGGCCCCCGCGAGATGCTCCTCGCGCTCGTCCACTCCCGGTTCCTGGCCGTCGTCGGCAACCCGATCTTCGCCGCAGCCTTCTTCTTCATGAGCCTCGTCGTCTTCTACTGGACGGGCCTGTTCCAGCTGGCCTTGCAGACGCACACGGGTCACCTGCTCATGACCGCGCACTTCGTGCTCACCGGCTACCTCTTCGCCTGGGTGCTCGTCGGCGTCGACCCCGGACCCAAGCGGTGGAGCCCGGCACTGCGCCTCGTCGTGCTCTTCGCGACCATCTCCTTCCACGCCTTCTTCGGTGTCGCCATGATCAGCGGCACGACCCTGCTCGGCGGGGACTTCTTCCCGACGATCGCCATCCCGTGGGTCCCCGACCCGCTCGCCGACCAGCGCTACGGCGGCGGCGTCGCCTGGGCCATCGGCGAGCTGCCGAGCCTCGTCCTCGCACTGACGGTCGCCCTGCAGTGGTTCCGGACCGACAGCGCCGAGTCCGTGCGGCAGGACCGGCGGGCCGACCGGGACGGCGATGCCGAGCTCACGGCATACAACGAGCGGCTGGCCGCGCTGGCCAAGCGCGATCACGGCTCCTCGCGATGACCTCTCTCTACTACTCCATGTAGTATTGACGTCGGAGGAGGGGACATGCCACAGCGAACGTCGAACCCCCGGTGCCCGATCCGACTCGGCGAACCGTGCACGTTGTGCTTTCCCGGAGCAAGCGGACCGCAGGACTGCGGCCTCGTCTACCTCGTCCAGAGCGACCCGGAGCAGCGCGAGGAGCTCGCGGCGCGACGCCGTGAGCGTCACTTGACGCGCGACCTCGGCGTCGGCTGACCCGGGCGTGGCCCCGGCCTTCCCCCTGTGGCCGGGGCCACGCCCGTGGTCCGTCTCGCCGACGGCACCCGGTGGGCAGCCGCGCGCCGGCCGCGCGGCGCGTGTGAGAGTTGGGTCATGAAGGTTGCGCTCATCCAGCTCGCCTACGGCGACGACGAGTCGGTCGCCGACCGCACGGCCCGGGTCGCCGCCCTCGTCCGCGCCCAGGCGGGCCATGACCTCGTCGTCCTGCCCGAGCTCTGGCCGGCAGGCGGCTTCGACTACACCGCGTGGGACGCGCGGGCCGAGCCGGTCGACGGTCCCGTCGCGCGGGCCCTCGCGGACGCCGCCCGCGACGCCCGCGTCACGCTGCACGGCGGCTCGATCGTCGAGCGCGGCGCCCCCGTCGATGCCGACGGCCGCGGGCTGTGGAACACCAGCCTCGTCTTCTCGCCCGAGGGCGAGCTCGTCGCGACCTACCGCAAGATCCACCGCTTCGGCTTCGGCGAGGGCGAGCCGAGCCTCATGGATGCCGGCGAGGACCTCGTCGTCGTCGACGTGCCCGTCGCGTCCGGCGGCAGCGTGCCCGTCGGGCTCTCGACCTGCTATGACCTGCGCTTCCCCGAGCTCTACCGGCGCCTGCTCGACCGGGGCGCCGAGGTCTTCGTCATCCCGGCCGCGTGGCCCCGCAAGCGGGTCGCGCACTGGACCCTGCTGGGCCAGGCTCGGGCCGTCGAGGACCAGTGCGTCGTGCTCCAGTGCAACACCGCCGGCACGCACGCCCGGCACGAGATGGGCGGTCACTCGCAGGTCGTCGACGCCACCGGGAAGGTTCTGGCCGCCGCGGGCCTTGACGAGGAGGTGCTGAGCATCGACATCGACACCGCGGCGACGCCCGAGTGGCGCCGCACCTTCCCCGTGCTGGCCGACCGGAGGCTCCCGTGACCGCGGGAGCCGACACCGACACCGGCTCGCTGCGCTCGCGCGTCAGGGTCCGTGCGGCCGAGCTCGTCGGACGTGGCTGGCTCAACACCGGCGGCCGGTCGTTGTCTCTGGCCGACCTGCGCGGGCGCGTCGTCGTCCTCGACTTCTGGACCTTCTGCTGCGTCAACTGCCTCCACGTCCTCGACGAGCTGCGCCCCGTCGAGGCGCAGTTCCCCGACGCGCTGACGATCATCGGCGTGCACTCGCCGAAGTTCGAGCACGAGGCCGACGCCGACGCCCTCGTCGCCGCCGTGGAGCGGTATGCCGTCCACCACCCCGTGCTCGACGACCCCGAGCTCGTGACGTGGAAGGCGTATGCCGCCCGCGCCTGGCCCACGCTCGTCGTCATCGACCCCGAGGGCTACGTCGTCGCCTCGATGTCGGGGGAGGGCCACGGGCCCGGCCTCGCCTCCCTCGTCACCGAGCTCGTCGAGGAGCATGCCGCCAAGGGCACGCTCCAGCCCGGCGACGACCCCTACGTCGCGCCGCCGGCCCCCGACACGGCGCTGCGCTTCCCGGGCAAGGCGCTCGCGCTGCCCGACGGTTCGTTCGTCGTCAGCGACACCGCGAACCACGCGGTCGTCCACCTCGAGTCCGACCTCGAGACCGAGCGCGCCCGCTGGGGCGGCGAGGGCGTGCTCAACGAGCCGCAGGGCGTCCTGCTCGCGACGCCCGAGGTCGTTGAGCGGCTCGGCGTCGACCTGCTCGTCGCGGACTCGGTCAACCACCAGGTCAAGGGAATCCGCTTCTCCGACGGCTCGGTCCACGTCGTGGCGGGCACCGGCTCGCAGCTGCGCGAGCGCTCCGGTGGTGGCCCCGCCCTCGAGCAGGCGCTGTCGACGCCGTGGGACCTCGCGTGGCTCGGCGACCGCCTCCTGATCGCCATGGCCGGCACCCACCAGCTCTGGGCCTGGGCTCCGGGCGAGACCCTCGCCCACGGCCGGGTCGAGGTCGTCGGCGGCACCTCCAACGAGGGCCTCGTCGACGGACCGGCGCTCGAGGCGTGGTTCGCCCAGCCGTCCGGCCTGGCGACCTCCGCGACCGGTGACCGGGTCTGGGTCGCCGACTCCGAGACGTCGGCGCTGCGCTCGGTCACCCGAGCACCCGACGGAGCGCTCGTCGTGGAGACCCATGTCGGCACAGGGCTCTTCGACTTCGGACACCGCGACGGCGCCGCCGCCGAGGCACTGCTCCAGCACCCGCTCGGCGTCACCGAGCTGCCCGACGGTTCGGTCGCCGTCAGTGACACCTACAACGGCGCCGTGCGCCGCTTCGACCCGACCAGCGGTCAGGTCTCGACCCTCGCGCAGGGTCTCGCCGAGCCGAGCGACGCGGTCGTCGAGCGCGACCCGGAGTCCGGGGAGGTGCGCCTCGTCGTCGTCGAGTCGGCGGCCCACCGCCTGACCCGCGTCGGGCTGCCCGAGGCCGCCCAGCGCGTCGACGGGCCGGCCCACCGCACCCAGCGCCCGTCCACGCCGCTGCCCGCCGGCGAGGTCGCGCTCGAGGTGACGTTCGTGCCGCCGACCGGCCAGAAGCTCGACCACCGGTGGGGCGACCCCACCCGCCTCGACGTGTCCGCGACCCCGGATGCCCTGCTCGTCTCCGGCGCCGGTCGCGCCGAGGGCCTGACCCGCACCCTCGTGCTGCGCGAGGGCATCGGGTCGGGCACGCTCCACATCTCGGTGCAGGCCGCCGCGTGCGACGGCGACCCCGAGACGGGCGAGGTGCCCGAGCACGCGGCCTGCCACCTGTTCCAGCAGGACTGGGGCATCCCGGTCGTCCTCGACGCCGCCGCCGGTGCCACACTGACTCTCGACCTGCGGGGCGTGTAGGCGGCCGACCAGCCGCCTGCCGCCGTGCGCGCGAGACCGAACGGACGAGGTGGCAGACGTGGCTCGACAGGCATCCGGCGGCGGTGGGCGCTCCGTCCTCTCGGCGGTGTGCGGGCTGCTGGCGATCGTGCTGCTGCCCGTCTCGCTCGTCGGCTTCTGGGCCTCGGTGCTGCTGACCCGCACCGACGTCTTCGTCGAGGAGCTGCGGCCCGTCGTCACCAAGCCACAGGTGCAGGAGGCGCTCACCGACGGCATCGTGCAGGGCATCCTCGGCGCGGTGGACCTGCGGCCGGCGATCGAGAAGGCGCTCGAGGCGCCCATCCGCACGCAGGCCGCCACCCTCGTCGCGAGCCCGCAGGTCGCGTCCGCCTGGACCACCGGCATCCGCGCGCTCCACACCCAGTTCATCGCCGTCATGCAGGGCCGGGGCGACACGGAGCTCGACGACCAGGGCCGCGTCTCGGTGCGCGTCACCATCCCGGTGCCCGCGCTGACCTCGACGCTCGAGCAGGCCGGCGTCCCGAACGCGGGGGCCATCGCACCGGTCGTGACGATCCCCCTCGTCAAGGCCACCGACCTGCAGAAGGCGCAGACGGCATACCGGATCGCCGACGCGTGGGGACCCTGGGCGCCCCTCGTCGTGGCCGCCCTCGCCCTGCTGTCCATCGCGCTCGCTCGGCGCTGGCGCGCAGCGACGACCCTCATCGGCATCGGCTGGGTCGTGACCGCCCTGGCGCTCGCGCTCGTCGTCATGGTGGCGCGCGAGCCGCTCATGCGACGTGTCGACCCCGAGGTGGCGCGCACCATCGCTGACGCCGCCTACGGCCTCGCAGCCCGCAACCTCTACTACGAGATCGCCATCGCCGTCGGCGTGGGCGTCGTCATGCTCCTCGTCTCGGCCGTGACGCTCGCGTTCGGCCGGCGCCGCGCGCGCTGAACGGTCGACCAGAGGCCCGGGTGGGCGTTTCGTGGGTGTTCGACGGCGTGCGGGTATGGGGACGGTAGGTGTGCCACCGGGGCGCGCCCCAGCCAAGGAGACCTCATGGGTATCGGACTCGGGATCTTCCTGCTCGTCGTCGGAGCGATCTTCTACTTCACCAACGTCGACTCGAGCGTCCTCAACCTGGGCAGCAGCACGGGCAACACGATCGGCATCATCCTCATGATCGCCGGCGCGCTCGCGATCATCCTCGCGCTCGTCCTCAACGCCCAGCGTGCCCGCACGCAGCACACGGTCGTCACCGAGCGCCGCGGCGCGCCCGACGTCGTCGAGCGCCGGGTTGACGGCGACGAGGTCGTCGAGCGCCGCGCCGAGCGTCGCGACGAGACCCTCTAGACCTGCCAGACCGTCGAAGGGCCACGAACCGGTCTCCGGTTCGTGGCCCTTCGACGGTTGCGGGTGCGCGGCCTGAGCAGGAGAACTCACCTGCTCGGGCCGCCGTTCGTGCTTCGATGAGATGTGAGCCGGACCCGCCCTGACGCAGCGCCGCGCACGGCGTCGGCCATCGACGCGGCGACCCCGCCCGACCGCGACCGCTGGGTCGACACGCTCCGGGTGGGCTCGCTCCTCGTCGTCGTCCTCGGGCACTGGCTCATGGTGGCGCTCACGCCGGACGGGCAGATCACCAACGCGCTCACCGTCGTGCCGTCGCTCCAGCCGCTGACCTGGGTGCTCCAGGTCATGCCGCTCTTCTTCCTCGTCGGTGGCGTCGCCCACGCGCACACGCTCGAGTCGCTCGAGCGCCGCCATCCGGCGGCCACGGGGAGGTATGCCGCGTTCTTCCGCGCGCGGGCCGCTCGCCTCCTGCGCCCCACCCTCGCCTTCCTCGCGGTCTACGTGCTCCTGGGTGTCGTCGCCGACCTCACGGGCCTGACGTCGAGGCCCGGCGAAACCGGCCGCCTGGCGCGCGACGCGCTCGTCATGGTGCCGCAGCTGCTGTGGTTCGTGGGGATCTACCTCGGCGCCTGTGCGTTCGCGCCGCTCATGCGAAACCTGCACCGGCGGTGGGGACTTCGCGTCGTCGTCGTGCTCGTCGCGCTGGCGTGCCTGGTCGACGCGGTGCGCTTCGGTGGCGGTCCCGAGCTCGTCGGCAACCTCAACTTCGCGCTCGTGTGGCTGGCGCTGCACCAGCTCGGGTTCGCCTGGCGTGACGGGTTGCTCACGACCGGGCGTGGTTGGGTGATGGCCGTCGTGGGCTTCGCCGCGATGGGTCTGGCCATCACGGTCGGCCCCTACCCGACGTCGATGGTGGGCCTGCCCGGCGAGGCCGTCTCCAACATGGCGCCACCGACGGTGGCCTTGCTCGCGCAGGGCATCGGGATCTGCGGCCTGGCCGTCGTGGTGCGGCCCCTCATGACCCGCGTCCTCGCCCGGCCGCGGGCCTGGCGGGTCGTCGTGCTGGCCGGCCCCTTCGCCATGACCGCCTTCCTGTGGCACCTCACCGCGCTGATGACGGTGCTCCTGACGATCCGCGCGCTCGGCATCGAGCAGCCGGCGATCGCGTCGTGGGCGTGGTGGCTGACGCGTCCGGTGCTCTTCGCGGTGCTGGCGGCGGTGACGGCCGCGTTCGTCGCGGTCTTCGTGCGCTTCGACCGTGGCCCGCGTGGGGCGGGTGCGGCCGGGCCCGGTGACGAGCAGCGGGGTTGGGTCGACCCCGTGGCCGCCGTGTCCGCCGCGGTGCTCTTCTTCGGCATCCTCATCGTCTCGATCGTCGGGGTCGACGTGCTCGGCAACCGCCCGGTCTTCTTCCTCGTCGGCGACGTCACCCCGATCGTCGGCTTCGCCGTCCTGGCCCTCGGGCTGCTGCTCCTGCGCGCGACCCGGCCCCGACCCACCCCCACCGCCCGCCTTTGACACCTCCCTCCCGGCAACACACCGAACAGTCGTCAACCGCTGCGGTTGCAGCCGGTGCGGTTGACGACTGTTCGGTGTGTTGCGCAGCGCCGGGCAAAGTCGGTGGCCGGGGGAGCGTGGTGGCACCTACCGTCGTGCCATGGAGACGAGACTCATCGACGTGGACGACGACGCGGTCTGCACCCGGGCGTACGACGTCATCGTCGCCAGCAAGAACCACGAGCGGCCGTGGAACGAACCGCCTTCACTGGCAGAGACGCTCGTCGAGTGGAGGCACGTCGACAAGGCCGAGCCCATGGAGATGTGGGGAGCGTGGGACGGCGACGACCTCGTGGGCGTCGCCACCATCTGGCTGCCGATGGACGACAACACCTCGATGGTGTGGCACGACGTCCAGGTCGACCCTGCCCACCGCCGGCGCGGCGCGGGCTCGGCCCTCGTGGAGCGCATCGTCGGCCGAGCCACGGAGGTCGGCCGGCCCACCCTCGTCACCGACTGCATCGTCCCGGCCGGCGCCGACGGCCACCCCTACGGCCGCTTCGCGGAGAAGCACGGCTTCCGCCTCAGCAACACCGAGATCACCCGCCACCTCGAGCTGCCCGTCGACGACGACCTGCTCGCCCGCCACGCCGAGCACGCCCGCACCCGTTGGGAGGGCGGCTACCGGCTCGAGACCCATGTCGGCGGCGTCCCGGCCGCGCTCCAGCCGTCCCTGTGCGCCGTGATGAACCAGCTCGGCGTCGACGCACCCACCGGCGACATCGAGTTCGAGGAGGAGAGCCTCACGCCCGCACGCTACCAGGAGCACCTCGAGCTCTTCCTCCGGCAGGGACGCACCAGGGTCACGACGGTGGCCGTCCACGAGGCGACGGGTGACGTCGTCGCCTACACCGACCTCATGCTGCCGGCGGGTGCGCCGTCGGTCGCGTGGCAGTGGGGGACCTTGGTGCACAAGGCACATCGGGGCCGCCGCCTCGGCATGGCGGTCAAGGTCGAGAACCTCCGGCGCCTGCAGACGGACCATCCCGAGCGCTCGCGGGTCATCACGACCAACGACGACACGAACTCGTGGATGGTCTCGATCAACGAGGACCTCGGCTTCCGCGTCGTCGAGCGCAACCCCGCCTACCAGCGCTCCCTGGCCTGACGGCATACGCGATCGTCGCGAGGTCGACGAGGACTGCTGAGAGACGAGGAGGCGCCCGTCCCCGAGGTGGGGAGGGCGCCTCGTCGTGAGGGATGGCTCAGAAGGCCGACTCGGGCACGTCCATGAGGTCGTTGTCGGTGGCCTCGGCGATCGCGCGCTCGGCGGCGATCTTCGGCAGGACGTTCTTGGCGTAGAACGACGCCGCCGCCACCTTGCCGCGGTAGAAGTCGGCGTCCTTGCCGGCGGCGCCGCCGTCGAGGGCCTTCTGGGCGACCTCGGCCTGGCGCAGCAGCAGCCAGCCGACGACGAGGTCACCGGCGGACAGGAGCAGCCGCGTCGTGTTCTGGCCGACCTTGTAGAGGTTGGCGGTGTCGCCACCCATGCGCGGGTCGCTCTTCATGAGGTCGCCGATCATGTGGCCGACGATGCCCTGGATGTCCTCGAGCGCCTTGCCGAGCAGCTCGCGCTCGGTGTCGAGCGAGCCGCCGAGGTCCTTGGCGAACTCCTGGATCTGGCCGGCGACGTGCTGCAGGGCCTGGCCCTTGTCGCGGACGATCTTGCGGAAGAAGAAGTCGAGGCCCTGGATGGCGGTCGTGCCCTCGTAGAGCGTGTCGATCTTCGCGTCGCGGACGTACTGCTCGATCGGATAGTCCTGCAGGAAGCCCGAACCGCCGTACGTCTGCAGGGACTCCGTGCCGAGCAGCACCCACGCGCGCTCCGAGCCGAGGCCCTTGACGAGCGGCAGCATGAGGTCGCTGATCTTGTTGGCGAGGGCCGCGTCGGAGCCCTTCTCGAGCGGCGCCGCCGGGTTGCCGGCCTGCGCCTGGCTCACGGCGTCCTGCTGGCTCGCGGTGTAGAGCACGAGCGCACGCAGGCCCTCGGCGTACGCCTTCTGGAGCATGAGCGACCGGCGCACGTCGGGGTGGTGCGTGATGGTGACGCGCGGCGCGGCCTTGTCGGTCATCTGCGTGAGGTCGGCGCCCTGGACGCGCTCCTTGGCGTACTCGAGCGCGTTGAGGTAGCCGGTCGACAGCGTGGCGATCGCCTTGGTGCCGACGAACATCCGCGCGTTCTCGATGACCTTGAACATCTGGGCGATGCCGTCGTGGACGTCGCCGAGGAGGGTGCCGACCGCGGGCTCGTGCTCGCCGAAGGTGACCTCGCACGTCGTGCTGACCTTGAGGCCCATCTTGTGCTCGACGTTGGTGACGTGGGCGCCGTTGCGCTCGCCGAGCTCACCGGTCTTGAGGTCGACGTGGAACTTCGGGACGATGAAGAGGCTGAGACCCTTGGTGCCGGGGCCGGCGCCCTCGGGGCGGGCGAGGACGAAGTGGACGACGTTGTCGACCATGTCGGACTCGGCCGAGGTGATGAAGCGCTTGACGCCCGTGATGTGCCACGTGCCGTCGGGCTGCTGGACGGCCTTGGTACGGCCGGCGCCGACGTCGGAGCCCGCGTCGGGCTCGGTCAGCACCATCGTGGTGTGCCAGGCCTTGTCGACGATGTGCTTGGCCAGCTTCTTCTGGTCGTCGTTGCCGAGGTGCCAGAGCAGGTTGGCGAAGGAGTAGCTCGCCGTGAACATGTGGACGGCCGGGTTGGCGCCGCAGACCATCTCGGCGACGGACCAGCGCAGCGAGGCCGGGACGACCATGCCGCCGAGCTCGGCCGGGACGTCGAGGTTGCCCCAGTCGCCGTCGACGTAGGCCTTGAACGAGCGCTTGAACGACTCGGGCATCGTCACGGTCTGGCTGGCGGGGTCGTAGACCGGAGGGTTGCGGTCGCTGTCGAGCAGGCTGTCGGCCAGCTCGTTCTCGGCGAGGCGCGAGACCTCGCGGAGGATGTCCTTGGCCGCGTCGACGTCGACGTCGGCATAGATGCCCTGTCCGAGGACGTCCTGGCGGTTGAAGACCTCGAACAGGTTGAACTCGAGGTCGCGCACGTTGCTCTTGTAGTGGCCCATCTTCGGGACCCTCCGCGTTCTGTCGCTCGTCGTGCGTCCGCGCTGTCATCGGCGGGCGCGCCAAGTTACTGGCCGGTCACTTCCATGATGCTACTGACCGGTAACGACCGCAAGAGGGAGGGGTCACAGTTGGGCCACGAGGGCTGCGGCCGCACCCATGGCGTATGCCGGGTGGCGCGGTCGGGGTCGTCCGTGGAGTCAAGCGGTGGCCGGGCTGTCGTCCGGGCGAGGACAGCAGAAGGGCCCGGTCGCGGTGACCGGGCCCTTCTGAACTGGAGCAGGCGGCACGAATTGCACGTACGTCTTCCTTCTGGAAGAAGGCTGTTCTGCTACTGAACTACGCCTGCGAGGCGTCGCCAACCGTAGCAACAGACAGGGCCCGACGTCCAAACGCGACGCGCCGTCCCTACGATCCGTGCGAACGCGAGCTCGTCCCAGGCGCACATGGCGCTGTGACCGAGCGACTCGAGTGCGGAGGGTCCGCTCGCCCTGTCCATCTGCCCGGTTCGGCGGTCTTTGAGGTGGCAACTCTTGCCAGAATTTGTCCGGACGCGATGCTTTCGTGACCTTCTCTGTCACATTCGATGAATGTTCATCGTCCGGGGTCTCCCCCGGACGGCCCGCCGGACGCCGAGTCCTGTCCACCGGTGGGGCAGCCAAGGAAAAACGGACAGGAGTGGGGGACCCACTTTTGGACCGGCCAGCTGGTCCTCGGGGTGAAGCCGCATCTGCGGCCGGGCAACTTCCGCCCGAACCCGACAGCTCACCTCACAGGCGTGGGAAGGATCCGCCATGTCCACGTCTACCTCTGCACGTCGTCCACGCAGTCTCCGACAACTCCGATCGCTCGCCCTGACACCACTGCTCGCCGCCGCCCTATTCCTCGGACTGGGCGGCGCCCCTGTGTCCGGCACCGCTGCCTCGACCGGTTCGCCGCCGGGCTCGAGCTCCGCCTCCGCCGTCACGATCGACGCCAAGCCGGTCTCCACGACCCCCCTGCGCCTCCAGGGCCTCTCGCTGACGGCCGCGCAGGTGGGCAAGTGGTACCGGTGGGGCGCCGCCGGACCGACGTACTTCGACTGCTCCGGCCTCGTCTACTACGTCTACCACACACGGCTGCACCGCTACCTGCCGCGAACGGCCAACGCCCAGCGGCTCGCCACCACGCGGATCTACAAATCCAACATCCTCCCCGGCGACCTCGTCTTCTTCATGTCGAACGGGCGGGCCTACCACGTCGCTGTCTACGCCGGCTACGGCAAGGTCTGGCATGCGCCGCGCCCAGGCCAGCGCGTCCAGCTCTCGAGGATCTGGACCTCCGCTTGGGTGGCCGGTCGCGTCCGCTGACCGCGACGACCCCTGGGCACGCCGCTGCCGAGACGCCCGTGTCTAGCGTGCCGGGGGCGTCGTCGAGTACTTCCACATCCGCTGCAGCACGTAACGTCCGTCGCCCTGCGGGTCGAGCAGGGCCGGCCGGGCCTGACGGATCATCACCGTGGGCCGGAGCCGGACGTTGACGAGGGTCTTGCCGCGGAAGGACAGGTCGAGGATGACCCCCTCCTGCGTCTCCTGCCACCAGCCCTGGCCGAAGAGGTAGTTGCCCGGGCTGACGAGCACGACGTTCGGGTCGGCCGCGGGGCCGCGGACGAGCAGGGGGCCGGCGACGTGGGTGCCGGACCCGATGACCTGGTCGCAGCCCGCCTTGTCGAACCAGCCGAGCTGGCGCTTCTGCGTGGGCCAGAGGTCGTCGTGGTACTCCGCGCCGCCCCACCACTGCGGGTTGCAGATGACGAGGTCGGCGCCGGCCGCCTTGGCCCGGCGGACTCCCTCGCGGATGTTGCGCTCGGTGATCCACGGGACGCCCGCGGTGTCGGCGTCGGCCCTCGCGACCCCGGCGACGTCGTTGACGGCCACGAAGCCGACCTTGAGCCCCGCGACCTGCACGTAGGCCGGCTCGATGGCCTCGTCGAGGTCACGGCCCAGACCCGTCCGCGGGATCTTGTACTTGTCGATGAGCCGCAGCGTCGACTCGATGCCGGCCACGCCCTTGTCGCTCATGTGGTTGGCGGCGAGGTAGACGACGTCGAGCCCCAGGGTGTCGCGCCACCGGGGCAGCACCGCCTCGGGGACGCTGAAGACCGCCGTCGTGCCGAGCTGGGGCTTCCACGTCGAGTCGGGCACGACCGGGCACTCGTGGTCGGCGATCGCGACGTCCGACCGCTTGATGATCTGGGGTGTGGCGCCGGCGTTGCCCGTGTCGACGGGCTGCACCGAGCGGTAGGGCTCGTGGTCCGGCGGGTCGACGACCGCCGGCGCGGCGTAACGGGCCGTGCCGCCCTCGAAGACCCAGTCCCAGCCCCGACCCCGCGAGACGACCTGCGTCGCCGCGCCGCGGTCGGAGCAGAGGCTGCCGAGGTTGGTCATGGTCCACACCTGCGAGGGGTCGTATGCCGTCCAGCTCGCATCGAGGCTCGTCCCGCCGGGCGCTGTGGTCGCCTTGACGGGATAGTCCATCGCTCGCGCCTGCTCGTCACCGAAGAGGTCGGGCCCGAACATGCCGAACGGGCCCTTGCCCCGGATCGAGAGCACCTTGGTCGCGGGCTGGACGAGGCCGGGTGGGAGCAGCGCGATGCGCTGCTGGCCGGCCACGAGGGCGGCGGCGATCTTGTCGGCGGGGACGCACGCCGAGGACGCCGGTGGCGCAGGGAGATCCGGTGCGGTCAGCTTCACTCCGCAGGGCACGACGAGCGTCCCCTTGCCGGCGAGGTCACGCAGCTCGGCGACCGAGACGTTCGCCTTGAGGTTCGTCAGACCGGTGACGACCGCGAGCGGGAAGGTCGCCGCCGGGGTTGCCGGGGTCGTCGCGGTAGGGCTCGAGTTCGCGGGTGACGGCGGGGCCGTCGAGTCGGCGGGCGTCGAGGTCGTTCCCGTGGCGGTTCCTGCGCCGGGCGCCGGGCTCCCGCTCGTGCACGCGGCCGCGAGCAACACGCATACGCCGATCGACGCGTAACGGGCCCTGCCGATGCTCCCCACGCGGCTAGCGTAGGCGCCAGACCCCCGAAGGCGCAGGTTCCGCGAATGCCCCAGACCGCCGTCCCCGACGATGCCCGCCGCAGGTCTGCTGCGCGCCGCCCGCGGGTCGTCGCCTCGGCTGCCGGCGCCGTCGGCCTCGCGCTGGCGCTCCTCGTCGGCTCCTCGGCCGCGCCGCCGGCGTCGGCACTGGGCCGGCTTCCCTCGTGCGACCTCGGCGACGTGCCCACGGTCCCTCGCGGCTACGACGACTGGTCCGTGACCCTCGTGGACCGCCTGCTGCGCGTCGAGGCCGACTACGTGCCGCCGGACCTGGTCCGGTCGAGCGAGGCCGGGATCGGCGGCGGCGGTCGCATCCGTGCCGTGGCGGCCGACGACACCCGCGCCATGGCCAGGGCCGCTGCCGCGGCCGGCGCGCCGATCGCGATCTGGAGCGGCTACCGCAGCTACCGCGAGCAGGTCGGGCTCTTCACGATGTACACGAGGCAGAACGGCTTCGACAGCGCGATCACCTACTCGCAGCGTCCCGGCCACTCCGAGCACCAGCTCGGCCTCGGCGTCGACTTCATGAGCGCCGGGGGTGGCAGCCCGCTGCCGGGGGACTGGGGTCGGACGCCGGCCGGCGCCTGGATGCGGGAGAACTCCTGGAGGTACGGCTGGGTCAACAGCTACCCGCGGGGGAAGGGCGGCACGCGCTGGAACGACCGCACCTGCTTCCGCTACGAGCCCTGGCACTACCGCTACCTCGGCCGCGAGGTGGCCGCGAAGGTGCACGAGTCCGGCCTGACGATCCGCGAGTACCTCTGGCGCAACCACACGATGCTCGACGGCTCCGGACGTGCCGCCACGCCCTCGGCGCCTGCGCCCACGCCAACGGCGACGCCGACGACCGGCGCATCACCGTCGACCTCCGCCGGCACCACCACAACGACCGGGACAACGCCGCCCACCCCGGATCCGGACGCCGCGACACCGACCGACGCGCGCGCCGCGCAAGAGGTCGACCGGGACGGCGGTCTCCCCGTCCCGGTGGTCGTCGCGGGTGGCGCAGGAGTCGTCGCGGTGGGGGTGGGTGTGGCGCTCGCCCTGAGGCGGCGTGCCGCACGCGCTCCGGACCGGTGAGGAGTCGGAGCGAGCGACGGGAATCGAACCCGCGTATCCAGCTTGGGAAGTGCCTTGGCAGCCCTCTCATGGCCGCTGGTGTGCTCGCTGTTCTGTCCGCGCGTGCCCCTGTTCGGCCCTTGGGCGCCCGAGCGTTGGGCATGGATTGGGCACGGCTGGCGTCATGCCCGGCCAAGGGGAGGCGCCGAACCCGATAGCGGAGCAGGACAGCGCGCCAGCCTGGTCGCTGTCATGGCGGCTGCATGCGCCGTCGCGGTCTGCGCAGTGATGCCAAGGTGGCTCGGCTGGGAGGCCAGGCGCAGAAGGCGCACGCGGACGCCCAGAACGCGGGTGGTGGGGCCGGCCACGTCCCTGCGGTGGGTAGTGGTCCTCCGTGGGTCTGTACCTGGCAGGCGACGGCGGGGGCTATCCTCGTCATGGCGCCTGATGGCGAGCCGTACGCCGTCGCCGGTCCAGTTGATGGCGGCAGGGCGGGCGCCCCCTGGACGTGGTCGAAAGCGTGGGGCGGTGGGGTGCGCGAGGACGGCGCGCCAGCGCCGCCCGCAGCGCGGGGTCCCCGACGCGGGTCCCCGCGCTTTTCTGCGCCGAAGGCGCAGCTTGAGCCAGTACAGAAAGTCTTCACCGAATCGAATGCCGCTTCCTGTGCTCCGTCGGGTGATGCGTGACAGTCGTCCGCCACCTGACGCGCGTCGGCCGCGGCCACGGCCTCGCGGAAGGCTCGGCCGTGGCTGTAGGCGAACGCGTTGCGCGCGACAGTGGCCCGATTCGGCACCGTGGGCCCGGGCGTCTCCGTGGGTCGCTTGGCCCTGAGGAGGCCGGGATTGGCACTGGTTGTCTTGTCTGTTGTCGAGCAGGAACCCTTATAGCCGGTTCGTCCGGTCGCGCCGGTGACGGGGACATGGTAGTTATCGAGGCACTCCCCGCAAACAGAGCGGGCCGACTCTCAGGAGTGAGAATGGGCGACATCGCCAGCAAGGTCGACAAGGCATTCGAGTCCCACAGCATCGCGGAACTGGCAGACGCGCCAGTGGAGGCGTTGCAGGGAGTCAGCGCCAGCGACGCCGAGCACCTTAAGGCCGCCTTCAACATCAAGACCATCCGCGATCTAGGTACCAACAAGCACTTCCTGTGGGCCCAGGCAATCGCCAAGCTGGCCGACTGAGCGCCTGCTCGAGCAGGCGGCGGCACGTCCGACCGGCGCCGGCGCCACCACCGCGGGTCCCGGAGCCGCTATGTCGCGAGCCGGCTCCGCCTGCCATCCATGTGGTTCATGAGCTCATTCACTTCTTGGAAGGACTGGCATGCTCAAGGGATTCAAAGACTTCCTCATGCGCGGGAACGTCGTTGACCTCGCGGTCGCCGTCGTCATCGGCACGGCGTTCGCGAAGGTCGTGGACGCCTTCGTCACGGTCATCATGGACCTGATCGGCAAGCTCGGTGGCACGCAGAACTTTTCGTCGTTCCAGCCCGGCGGGGTCGCCGTCGGCGCCTTCCTCACCGCACTGGTCAGTTTCCTCATCGTCGCGGCGGCGGTCTACTTCATCGTCGTCGTGCCCATGAACCAGCTGGCCGAGCGGCGCAAGACGGGTGTCGAGCCCGAGCCCGAGGCACCGTCGGAGGAGGTCCTCCTGCTCACCGAGATCCGCGACTCCCTTCGCGTTCGGTAGTCCGCGCGCTCTGGGCCAGGAGGCCTCCTTCGACAACCCGGAACCCCCGGTTGGTGAGCCAGGCGGCTGGTCCTCCCGCCGGGGGTTCCTCATAGATGTCTCGTGTCAGGCTTTGAAGGTCTGCGGTTCTTCCAGACCACAGGAATAGTTGGCGTCCGTTCTGTCGTCGCGAACAGCGAACGGTGACGTTCGCCCCACTTCGGACCACGACGCCACGCAATACGGTGGGCGTCCGTAGGTACGGTCTTGAAGAGGCACGCACGTTGTTGCTCGTTCAACCGACCACCGCAAAGGCTGCGACGCTGCCGTTCGTGGTGACACTGCTGCAGCACCGCACGAAGCGTTACCGGGAGAGTTATGGGCGACAAGTATTCGAGGATGATCGTCGGCTGGCCCACCGCGGTCGTGTTCCCTGACGAGGGCAACGGCGATGTCTGGGAGCCTCGCGCGGCGCGCTGGGCTCGGTCGAGGTCTGGCTCCATCGCGCAGACGGCTCATGCGTCCTACACGCCATCGTGAGCAGTGCGACGCTCCAGTCGGTCGCCGGCGTGAAGGCCAACGACAACGACAACGACCGTGAGAAAGCATGGGACGACGGAGCGCTCTGAGGTGGTGGCCTCGACTACGCACGCGGATCGGATCGTACGGCCGCGCCGGTGTCGTCGTTCTTAGCGCGGAAATTAGGCGGTCTTCGACTCGCCGCTGCGTTCCTTAAAGGTTCACTATGGGGATGGTCGTCGGGTCTCCGGCGGCGTGGGCTGTACCGGCGAAGGAGTATTGCGATGAGCATGTTTGATAACGCCAAGAACAAGGCCGAGGAAGCGATGGAGCAGCACGGCGACCAGGTCGAGCAGGTGAGCGACTCAGGTTTGGATCGCGCCTCCGAAGCTGCCGGCTCGGCAACAGGCGGCCGCTTCGACGAGCAGATTCAACAGGGCCGTGGGATGGCCGACGAGCGTATCGGAAGCGACAGTGACGCTTCCGGAGATGCAACGGAGGGCTCCCAGGGCCTCGACACCGGCAGCCAGGAAGACCAGCGCGACGCCGAGGGCCAGGGCTAACGCCTCAAGGCGCTGACGCTTGAGGCAGTAGCTCACACCGATCTGGTTCTACGAGCGACTCGCTCAAGGACGCGCTTCCTAGACAAGCTCGCAAGCGGCAGGCACTGGTTAAACCTCCATGCTGTAGGCAGTGTCCACATCGGCCGGACCGGCCTTGAAGGACCGGTAAACAGCGAGAGGCGGCCGTCGTACGCCACGGGTTGCAGCGTCAAACCAGGATGCGTCATGTTTGAAGACCGCGAGTCGCTGATGAGTTCACCGAAAGAGCAACGCGAAGAGGACGAGTTCCAGGCTCTCTACGGTCGGGGGGCACCGCTGACCCCCGCCGAGGTCGCCGACGTTCTCGCTGGGTTCGACCGGCCGTGGTGGGTCGTCGGTGGCTGGGCGATCGAGGCCGCAACCGGGTACCTCCGCGAGCACGAGGACACCGACATCTCACTGCTCGCCTGCGACTTGCCGGCTCTGGTGGCACACCTAGCCGGTGACTGGCATGTGTGGAACAACGTCGGCGGGGTGCTGCACCCACTCGGCGGCCAGTGGCAGAGCGTGGACGACCCGGGCAGCCAGCTGTGGGTGCGCAAGGACGCCTGCAGCGCGTGGGTGCTCGACATCCCCTTGACCCCAGACCGAGAGGGTCGGTGGTCCAACAAGCGGAACCCGGAGCACGCGGCCGACCTGGACGATGTCACGTTCATCGCAGCCGACGGCATCCGCTACCTCAACCCGGAGATCGTCATGTCGTACAAGGCCGCTCTCAACCGGCCCAAGGACACCAGCGACCTGACCGCCACCCTCACGGTGTTGCCCCCGTCCCGGCGAGCCTGGCTACGAGCCGCTGTGGCGCACCAAGACCCCCAGCACCCATGCGCTCGCAAGCGTCTAACGAGACCTCCGCCAGCGGGGTTCGGTGTCGATCGGGGTCCTCAGCCCGGCATGGTCGGACGTCGTCCGAGAGACTGTCCGACGGGCGGCTACTTGTTTCATTGACTGCAGGACCGGTGCCTGCGCAGGCTCGTTCAGGTGCCCGGGCGCGTCGCTCGCAATAGCGGCTGCCCACGCTTGGTCGTGTGGCTCTCTCATGGGTTGCGCCGCCCGGGCATCGCCGGGCAGGAGAGGCTCAAGAAGGCGAGCAGCGGTACGGCGGTGCCTCAGGTGTCAACTGCCAGGTCAGGCCAGTGTTCACGACCAATCAATCGCAGAGATACATCGCTAGGGCATGGACAACGGCCGCGGCTGTGGTCGGTGGCACTTCGGCCGGAGTGATGAGGCGGTCGACGCGGTCGAGTCCCGCCGCGTCATGGGCCAGGTTGGCGAGCTCCTTGGGCAGGTCCGAGTAGTCCCCGATCGGCTCGTGGACGTACCGGCCCGGGACACGGTTCGCTACCGGTTCGAACGTCGCGAACGGCTTGGACGGTTGTTCAGATGGCAGTCGCGGCGTCGGTGCCTCCATGCTGGCCCCCAGGGTTGCGTGAGTTCGCCGAGCGACCAGTGTCTCTGCTCCCGTCCCCTGACGTCCCGGCGATGACCGACGAGCGCCAGATGGGTGCCTTGCCGGTCCGGACGTGAGTGAGTCTCCGTGTCTCTGGGCGGGCGCGGTCTGGCCCGGCATCCCACGATTGCTCGGGGCGGCGTCGGCGCCGGGTCACATGCGCGGGGAGGCCAGGACCAAGAGGATGGTTGTCGACGAGCCGGGCAACAAGTCACGCGGGTTACGGTTGGCCCCGTGATGAGCGCACTTGCCCCGATGCTGGCACCGGCCCTCGGCCCGGGCTGGCTGGACCCCAACTACCTCTTCGCGACCTACGGCGCGGCGTTCTTCGTCATTGCCCTAGTGTTCGTCTTCATCGAGTGCGGACTGCTGTTCCCGTTCCTGCCGGGAGACTCCCTGCTCTTCGCGATCGGCCTGTTCGTCGCCGCAGGCAAACCGCACCTGCCGTCGTTGGTCGTGGCCCTTCCGGCCCTCGTGGTGGCTGCGTTCCTCGGCAACGTCGTCGGGTACGGCTTGGGTCGCGTGATCGGCGTCCCGCTGTACGAGCGGGACGGGCGGTTCGTCAAACGCCGGTACCTCGATGAGTCCCGCGCGTTCTTCGACCGGCACGGCAGCAAGGCGCTGGTGATCGGCCGGTTCGTGCCTCTGGTGCGGACCTTCATCACGCTCGTGGCCGGGGCGAGCCGGATGCCACGGCGGCACTTCTTCCTCTGGAGCGCCGTCGGTGCGGTGCTGTGGGTGCCGGTCATCACTCTGCTCGGCTACACCCTGGGGTCGGCCTTCCCGGCCGTCGGCAAGAACTTGGACGTGGCCATCGTCGTCATCGTCGTGCTGTCCCTGGTGCCCGTCGCCGTCCAGTGGTGGCGACACCGTCGCACCCTGGACGACGCCATCTGAGCCGACGTGATCGGCACGAGCCTGCCACCCACCGCCACAGCGCAATTGCAGTGAGTAGCAGTTGGCGCCCCGGAAGAGTCAGCTTCGGCTCTCGGGCTCCCGGCTGTCTGCTGCGGATTCCGACTGTCCCGGATCGTCGCTGACTGGGGTCGGATCCGGTTCCGAGGGCGTCGGTGAGAGCGGGACCATGAGGGTGAAACGGGTCGGCTGCTGCCGGGCCAAGGCCAGCCGGCCGCCGTAGGCCTCGGCGATCGAGCGCCCGAGAGCCAGCCCGATCCCTAGTCCGTCGCTGCCGGACTGGCCTCGGCGGAAGAGTTCCTCGCCAGAGGCCTGGACCGAACCCTCGTCGGCGACATCGATCGCGACGAACGAGCCGAGGTCCCGGAAGACGACGGTGACACGCCCGGCGCCATGCCGGGTTGCGTTGTCCATGAGGATCTTCAGAACCTCTGTGACGACGAACTGCGGAAGGGGCAGCGCAAGATCGGTCTGGGCGGTGACGAACAGGGCACGCCCCGCCTCGGACAGTGGGCCGTGCCACCGCCGCTGGATCTGCGCGCACACCTCTGCGACGCTGCGGACGGGGTCCGCGCCCAGCGCGCGCCCCTGGGGGCGGGCCAGCTGGATGACGTGGTCGATGGTTAGTTCGAGATCTCGCACCTGGCCGAGGGCATCGGCCAAGGAAGCGTGAGGGTCCGCTGCCGCGCTACTGCCATCGCGGCTCAGCGCGTTCTGCAGTCCGAGGGCCAAGCCAGTGAGCGGGGTTCGCAGCTGGTGGGAGATCTCAGCGGTGAGCCGGCGTTCACGTGTGATGAGCTCGCAGAGCCGGTCGAGCATGTCGTTCTGCGTCTGGGCCAGCCTGACCAGCTCGGGCGTCCCGAGAGGTTCGGTCCGTGTCTGCAGGTCCCCGCTGGCGACGCGCTCGGCGGTCACCGCCAGGGCCTCCAGCGGGGTGCTGAGGAACCGTGCCTGGCGTCGCGCCACGAGGACCGCGACGGCCAGGGCGAGCCCGGCGCACAGCACCAACGCTGCCCAGGCCAACAAGGTGGCAGTCAATGTTTGGCTCGTCGGCGCTGCCACTCGGACCACCGCGATGACTTTCTCGGCGACGGTGACCGGTACGGCGACCACGAGGTCGGCGCCGACCACTCCGTCGGCCTCGACCCCGCGGGCCGCTGCTCGGGTGACGGAATCGGCAGTCGGGGGCCCACTCGTGGCAGGGGAGCGGTGGGTGAGCGAGGAGTCGTAGACGGCGACCTTCTTGTCGTCTTCCACGCGTGGCAGCTCAACCGGGTCGCCAGCCAGGAAGTCCGGTCCGACTTGCCGCGAAGCGAGCAGGGCTGTGCGTTCCAACTCGCCTCGTTCCTCGCTGAGGACGGTGGCCCTTGCCGCCAGCGCCAGCGGGATACCGAAGAGGACCAGGGCGACCGACACGGCCACGACGGCCACGTGGAGGATTCGTCGACGCATGCCTGTCATCCTCGCGCTCCACGCGTCCAGTCTCGAGCGCCGGGCAGTCCCTGACGCGACCCGCCGGGATGTTTTGCCCTCCTCTAACCCAGAGTCGCATCCCGTTTAACCCCCGCATTTCTAGCGTGGAGTCCGAGATCGATTCGGGCGCAACCAGGAGAGGCATCACATGACTGTCACCAGGATCCGGCTTGCAGCGGCGATCGGGACGGGAGCCATCCTGCTCTCCGGCTGCGGAACGACCACCTCTCCCGCACCTGCCCCCACGCCCGCGCAGATCACAGCGACTTCGACCAGCGGCCCGGGGCCACAGGCCGCCGCGTCATCGTCCGGCTCAGCGGCCACAGCCTCCTCGGTAGGGGCCCCCGCGCCCACCGAGAGCAACCCCCCCGGAGATATCCCCGACACACAGGTGTACGTCCCCTTCACGCCCAGCGGTGCCAACGTCAGTGTCAAAGTTCCCGAGGGATGGGCCCGGGCGACGACCGGCGCCTCCACGGTCTTCAGCGACAAACTGAACCGCATCGAGGTCCACATCGCCAAGGCCACCACCGCGCCCACGACCTCATCGGTCAGGTCCCTGGACGTGCCGCGGCTGCAGGGCAGCGTGCCGAAGTTCGCATCGCCCAACGTGAGGACAGTCGTCAGGGCCGGTAAACCTGTCGTGCTGCTGACCTACCAGGGTGACTCGGCCATTGACCCGGTGACGGGCAAGGTGGTCCGGGACGCGTTCGAACGGTACTCGTACTTCCACGCCGGCACTCGAGTGGACCTCACCCTCTCGGGTCCCGTGAACGCGGACAACGTCGACCCGTGGCGCACGGTCTCCGACTCCCTGCGGTGGACTGCGTGATCTCCCTGAGCGGGGCGGGCGCAGCGCCGTCTGTCTCGTCCAACGGCGTGACCGGGAACGTGGAACCCACAGGTTCGCAGCCAGCGGCCGCCCTCACCGCTGATCGCCTCTATCGGTTCTTCCGCACCGGCGACGAGGAAACCCTGGCCCTTCGAGGAGTCTCGTTGACCGTCGCTCGCGGACAAACGGTGGCGGTGGTCGGCCCATCCGGGTGCGGCAAGTCCACGCTGCTGGCATGTCTCGCCGGACTCGACGAGCCCGACGGCGGGACGGTGCGTGTCGGTGGGCAGCGACTCAGCCACCGCCCCGAGGCTGAACGTGCGCGACTGCGCGCCCGGCGCATCGGCGTCTTGATGCAGAGCCGAAACCTCCTGCCACATCTGAACATCCGCGCCAACATCGAGCTCGCCCGCACGGCCGGCCGGGTACGTCCGCGGCTGCGGGGTGCCACCGAAGGCTCCAGCGCACCCGCCGGGGTGACCGAGCTGCTCGAGCGGGTCGGACTGACCCGGCGCGCTCAGGCGTACGCGTCTGAGCTGTCCGGTGGCGAGCTCGCTCGTGCGGGCCTGGCGGTCGCGCTGGCGAACGACCCAGACATCGTCCTGGCCGACGAACCTACCGGCGAGCTCGACGGAGACACCGAGCAACACGTGCTCGAGCTCCTGCGCGACCGGGCGGGGGCGGGCGCGGCGCTGCTGGTTGTCACCCACAGCCCACGCGTCGTCGCCATCGCCGACCGCGTCATCCACCTTCACGACGGGATGGTCACCTCATGAGCTCGCCTGCACCAACGCCGCGCCCCGCTCTGGCCGTGAGCTGCGAGGATGTCGCCCGCACCTTCGGCCGCGGCGAACGAGCCGTGGTGGCCGTGCACGGCAGCAGCTGCGAGGTTCCCTTCGGGTCGCGCATCGCGATCGTGGGGCCCTCCGGCTCCGGCAAGTCGACGATGTTGCACATGATGGCCGGCCTGGAGACGCCCACGGCAGGACGCGTGTCCTGGCCCGGTCTCCCAGACGTGGCCGAGCGGCGCGGACAGATCGGCGTCGTCTTCCAGAGCCCGAGTCTCGTGCCGGCCCTCACGGTGGTCGAGAACGTCGCGCTGCCTCTCGTGCTGGACGGCGTGCCCGATGCGGAGGCTCAGGAACGCGTCACCGAGGCGCTGGAGCTGGTGCAGGTGACGGAGCTCGCCACTCAGCTCCCCGAGGAGCTGTCCGGGGGACAGGCTCAACGGGTGGCCGTCGCGCGTGTTCTGGCAAGCAGGCCGTCGCTGATCCTGGCTGACGAACCCACGGGACAGCTCGACCGGGCGAACGGCCAACACCTGGTTGAGGTGTTGCTCGCCACGGCCGAGCAGCTCGATGCGGCCCTGGTGATCTCCACCCACGACATCGAGGTGGCCGACAGACTGCAGGAGCGGTGGCGCATGCACGAGGGACGATTGAAGACGGACGAGGCGGGGCTGAAGCGCACATCCGTGCCGCGCGCCACGCACGCCGACACGACCACGGCGGGTGGCCAGCGATGACCGGCACCTGGCTGATGGGTCTGCTGCGCCGGCGCGGCGGGCGGCTGCTGGCGGTCAGCGTCGGGATCGCCGTCGCCGTCTCCCTCATTGCCGCCCTCGGGACGTTCCTGACGGTCTCGCAGCAGACCATGACAGCGCGCGCCCTGCGATCGGTGGCCGTCGACTGGCAGGTCGAGGTCCAGCCGGGGGCCGACCCGGCGGCAGTTCGTGCCACCGTGGCCGCGTCCAGCGGGGTCCGCGCAGCGGTGCCCGTGACGTTCGCGCGGAGCACCGGGCTGCAGGCCACCGCTGGAGGGACGACGCAGACGACCGGTGCCGCGGTGGTGCTCGGGCTGCCGGACGGCTACCGTGCCAGGTTCCCGGGGGAGATTCGTCAGCTCAGCGGCTCCGCGAGCGGTGTGCTCGTGGCGCAGCAGACCGCGTCGAACCTGCATATCCGCCCTGGCAGTCAAGTGAAGATCGGCCTCGGCGTGAAACGATGGGAAACGGTCACCGTGGCTGGTGTCGTGGACCTGCCCCAGGCTGACTCGCTGTTCCAGAAGGTGGGGGCTCCGGTGGGTGCCCAACCGTCCGCGCCGCCGGACAACGTGATCCTGCTGCCCGCGGCTACGTTCGCCAGAGTCGTCGGTGCCCAGTCTGCGACGCCACTCGGCCATGGGTCCCAGGCCCCGGGAAGCCCGGTGGTCGCGGTGACGACCCAGATCCATGTTGCCCGGTCGGCGCCGCTGCCGAGCGACCCGGCCGGTGCCTACGCCGCAGTCCTGGGAGCCGCGCACAACCTCGAGGCGAAACTGGCCGGTACCGGGGTGGTTGGCAACAACATCGGCGCGGCCTTGGACGCTGCCCGCTCGGATGCCGCCTACGCCCAGATGCTCTTCCTCTTCCTGGGACTGCCCGGCGCCCTGTTGGCCGCCATGCTCACCGCGGCCCTCGTCGGCGCCGGGGCACAGCGACGCCGCGACGAACAGGCACTGCTGCGAACCCGCGGACTTCCTCCCCGGGCGATCGGACGCCTTGCGGCCATCGAGGCGGCACTCGTCGCCGGCGGCGGAGCCGTTCTCGGGCTGGTCGCAGGCGCGATTGCCTCTCGGTGGGCCTTCGGGTCGAGCAATGCAACCGCCTCAGGCCTGCTCGAGGTGTTCGGGCTCTCCCCGGCATGGGCCGTCGTCGCGGTCCTGTTCGGCGCCGTCATCGCCGGAGCGACGGTGTTGGCGCCCGCCCTGCGCGACCTGCGCCACCTCACCGTCTCCCACGCCCGGCACGCCGTAGGCAGGGCCCGGCCCCCCTGGTGGATGCGCTACGGCGTGGACCTTGGCATCCTCGCCCTCGCCCTGGTCGTCTTCTGGGTCTCCAGCAGCGACAACTACACGCTCGTCCTGGCACCCGAAGGCGTCCCCTCCATCTCAGTGTCCTACTGGGCCTTCCTCGGACCGACCCTGCTGTGGCTGGGAGGCGCCATGTTCCTGTGGCGCCTGGCCACCATGAGCCTCACCCACGGCCGCGGCCCCTTGGCCCGCTTCATCACCCCGTTGACCGGTCGACTGGCCAAACCGGCAGCGGCCACCATGTCACGGCAACGGCGCCCGCTGACCCGTTCCGTCGTCCTGCTCGCCCTGGCGATCTCGTTCGCGGCCTCGACCGCGACCTTCAACGCCACGTACCAACAGCAGGCCGAAGCCGACGCGCAACTCACCAACGGCGCGGACGTCGCGGTCACCCCGGCCCCGGGAGCCCCGCTGTCCGCGACCGCGACCGCCGCGATCGCCCGAACACCGGGCGTGACCCACGTCGAACCACTGCAGCACCGCTTCGCCTACGTGGGCGCCGACCTGCAGGACCTGTACGGAGTGCACCCGAACACCATCGCCTCGGTGACCGCGCTACAGGACGCGTACTTCCAAGGCGGCACCGCCCGCCAGCTCATGGCGACCCTCGCCGCCAAGCCCGACTCGATCCTCGTCAGCGACGAGACCGTCAAGGACTTCCAGCTCCACCCGGGCGACCGGCTCAACCTGCGCCTGGAGAACCAGAGCACCCACCAGCTGACCACCATCCCGTTCCACTACGCCGGAATCGCCAAAGAGTTCCCGACGGCACCCAAAGACAGCTTCTTCGTCGCCAACGCCGACTACGTGGCCAAGATGACAGGGTCCAACGCGGTAGGGACCTACCTGGTCGACACCTCCGGCACAAACCAGCCGGCCGTTGCCGCCGCGCTGCGCCACACCCTCGGCACCAGCGCCACCGTCACGGACATCACCCACACCCGAACCGTTGTCGGATCGAGCCTGACCTCGGTCAACCTCGCCGGCCTGACCCGCCTCGAGCTGGCCTTCGCCATCATCCTGGCCGCCGGGTCCGGAGGGCTCGTGCTGGCCATCGGCCTGACCGAACGACGCAGGACCATGGCAATCATCTCCGTCCTGGGCGCCCGCCGTCGGCAACTGCAAGGCCTCGTCATGGCAGAAGCGGCTGTCGTCGCGGTAGGCGGACTTCTCGGCGGCACCCTCATCTCCTGGGCCCTGACACAGATGCTCGTCAAGGTGCTGACCGGGGTCTTCGACCCGCCACCGTCCAGCATCGCCCTCCCCACGGTGTACCTGACCGTGACGGTGGTGACCGTGGTGGCCGCCCTCGCAGCAGCCGCCGCGTTCAGCGCCCGGTCATCGACCCGACCCGCAGTCGAGGAACTGCGTGATGCCTGACCGTCGGGCCGTCGCGGTGAGGGACCCAACACAGCCGTCCGAGACCTCCGGCCCCTAGCATCAAGGCCATGTCACCGACGTGGGGATCCTCAAGCGTCCCGGTCATCATCGTCGAGGACGACGCCACCATCGGCCGACACCTCCAACAGGCCCTCGAGAGCCACGGCTACCACTCCAGCTGGCTCCGCACCGGCCAGCGAGCCCTCGAACACCTCCGGACCTGCCCCTGCGAGGTGATGCTCCTGGACCTCGGGCTACCTGACTCGGACGGCGTCGACATCGCCCGGCAGGTCCGCGCCGAGTTCCCCGACCTGTTGATCATCATGCTGACCGCCCGCACCGCGGAGATCGACGTCATCGCAGGACTCGACGCCGGCGCCGACGACTACCTCACCAAGCCCTTCACGGTCACGGTTCTTCTCGCCCGCCTCCGAGCCCACCTACGCCGACACGGCCCCCGCGACGACGCCCAGCCTGCCAGCACCGTGCTCGGCGCACTGACCCTCGACCGGTCCTCACGACGAGTCCTCGTCGACGGCCACGAACTACGACTGCGCGCCAAGGAGTTCGACCTCCTCGCGGCCTTGGCCGACCAGCCCGACACCGCGGTGAGCCGCGAACAGCTCATGGCCCAAGTGTGGGACGCGAACTGGTACGGCTCCACCAAGACCTTGGACGTGCACATCGCGCATCTGCGATCGGTCCTGTACGCAGCCGGGGCCGACGCCGGGGGACGGATGCCGACCATCACCACACTTCGCGGGCACGGGTACCGCCTGGACGCCCCACCCCGCGAGCGCGCAGACCACGCAGGACGGCACCCGGAACCGCGGTGAGCCGTTGCCGAGGTGTGCGTTGAACCGTCCTTCGCCGCAGCCTTAGGCGGGTGCGGCGCGCCCCCTTCTCAGCCCTGCTCCGGCAACCGGTCAGGAGAAGAGACGCGCGATTCGCTCTGCCGGGTCGCCCAAGCACGCATTGCCTCGCGAGCCAGCGTGACTCCGCCCCAACCGGAGGAGGTCTCGGGGTTGTCCGTGCGGGCCGCACGGACGAGGGCCGTCGCGACGAGGGGAGGCGAAGGCCAGGGCCAGCAGCACGAGCGGCCATGCAGCGACGAGGTTGGCGACGCGTGCGTCCGCCCCGCGGATCGGGGAAGGAGGCGATGAGGTGCGTATTAGGGCTGCCTGCCTGAGCGTTGGCTGAGCGTCGGCTGAGCGTCCTTTCAAGGTGCACGCGCCATGATGACGACACAGGACGCCTAGCGAGAGGAAACAAGCATGCTGATGATCGCTGGCCGCAAGCGCCGACGGGCGGCCAGTCGGCCTCTCGACGAGCCGCCATGGGGACGACACCGTGACTCGAGTCGCCGCAGGTGTCTGCCTCCGGGCGGTGCGGGCCGCTCAGCCCGGTCTCGCGAGGACTCGTCCCGGTGGCGTCCGCAGGCCGACATGCCCGGGAGCCCGCCGGCCACACCGGTGCACGGAGCCAGCGTCGTCGAGGCCCGCGCATGACGCGGGTGCCGATCCGGGGGGCCAGCCCGGCCGACAGCTCTTCGCGCAGGATCGGAGGCGTCCTCGTCGGCATTGCCGTGCTGGCGGCCGCGCTTGCCTTCGGCGTCACGGTCACGAAGGTCGGGGCCGCGCGGACCGGTGAGCTCGGGCTCGACGAGTCCATCGCGCAGCACCGCGATGCCGTCCTGACGTGGGTCGCCCTGGCCATCAACGTGGGCTTCGGCACGCTCGTGGCACCGCTCCTGCTCCTCGTGACCTGCGCGACGCTCTGGTTCCGGAACCGGTTCGCGGCAGTGGCGTTCGGCTGCCTGACCGTCATCGGATGGCTCTCCGTCGAGGTGGGCAAGGTCCTGGTCCACCGGACCCGGCCGCCGGCGGCCGCGGTCCACGCCCTGGTGAGCGAGACCGCACCCGACAGCTATCCCAGCGGGCACACGGCGTTCGCGGCGGCGGCGTTGTTCGCCGTTGTCGCGGTCCTCGTGCTCACCGGGCGGCCCACGAGGGTCGTCTGGATCGTCGGGGCTCCTGTCGTGGCGATCGTCGCCCTCTCGCGCCTCTACCTCGGGGTGCACTACCTCACGGATGTCCTCGCGTCCGTCGTCTTCGCCGCCGCGTCCGTCCTGGTCGCCGCGACACTGTGCCACCCGTGGCTCGTACCCCTCCGGGACAGGGACCGGCACCGGCGACACCGGCACACTGTTCCCCGGGATGCCGAATTTCCGCAGAGTTGATCCGCGACACACCGGCTCGCGACGGCCATCGGGGCGTCAGTCGTCCACCCGCGGCGGGCCCGCGACCGGGCGTACCTCGATCGGCACGCACATCGGAGCGCCACCAGGCCCAGGCGACGACGAGGCCTTCGCGGCGATCGCATAAGCCCGCTCCTCGCTGTCGCACTCGACGACCCAAAAGCCAATCAGGAACTCCTTGCCCTCCGGAAACGGCCCGTCGGTAATGACCGGCGGCCCGCCGTCGTAGCGGACGATCCGGGCTTGGTCGGGCCAGCTCAGCCCGGCGTTGAACACCATCTCGCCGTTCTCCTCCAGCTCACGGTCGAACGCGCGCTGGAACTCGATCATGTTCGTGACGTCGTGGGGGGCCCATTGCAGCACCTCCCGGCCGTCGTCGTGCCCCACATGCATCATCAACATGTACCTCATCGCGGCGCTCCTTCGAAGGTGACGTTCTCAGTTCCCGACGGTAAGGGACGAGACACGGCTATCGGCGGCAGTCGGCCGCAAGAAGGCACGCTTGAGGGGTTCCTGCGACGAGCAATCCCGCTGCCGAGGCCAGACGCGAGCCGGTCCCACGGCACGCCCCCACACACACACGGCCAGAGCGCCATCTGGTAAACCGTCTCCGGCCGTCAACCCGCCTCGACGCATGGCGGTTGGCCGTCTCGCGAGCGCCCTCACCCGTTGAGGAGGTCCCCGGAAGAAGCGCACAGCCTATTCGGTCGGCTTTGTCAGATTTCCCAGTGCGGCCACAGCAGCACCGTGAAGGGTTCGGTCCGAACGTACGCCACGACCAGAGAGAATCCCTATGCCTGACACCGTCGCCTCCGTCCTCGACCGCCGGAGGAGTGGCCTGTCCAGCGCCTCGTGGCTCAACAAGGTGCCGGCCATCACCGCGACGTTCTGGGTGATCAAGATCTTGTCCACGACGATCGGCGAGACCTTCGCCGACTACCTGGCCGTCCAAGTCGGACTCGGCACGGCCGTGACCGACGGCGCGATGATGACCCTGCTGGCCATCGCGCTCGTCGCCCAGCTGCGGGCCCGGCGACTGATCCCGTGGCTGTACTGGCTCACCGTCGTGCTCGTGAGCATCGTCGGCACCCAGATCACCGACTTCTTCACCGACACCCTGGGCGTCAGCCTCTACGTCAGCACCGCGGTCTTCACTGTCGTGCTCGCCGTGGTGTTCACGGTGTGGTGGCGCCAGGAACGCACGCTCGCCATCACGGCTATCGACACGCCGCGACGCGAGCGGTACTACTGGGGCGCGATCCTGACGACCTTCGCACTGGGCACCGCAGGTGGGGACCTGGCCACAGAGGCGCTCTCCCTCGGGTTCCGCAACGGTGCCCTGATCTTCGGTGGCATCATCCTCGCCGTTTGGGCCGCCCGACGGCTCGGCCTGAACGGCGTGCTGGCGTTCTGGATCGCCTACGTGCTGACGCGTCCGCTCGGGGCCTCGCTGGGTGACCTGCTGACGCAGGACCGGTCCTTCGGTGGCCTCGGTCTGGGCGCGAGCCTGACGAGCCTGGTGTTCCTCGCAGTGATCGTCGTCCTGGTGGCGCGCGAACAGGTCAACGCGACCCGCCACGGGATCCGGGCCAAGGGCGAAACGCCCGCAGTCAGTCCCCGCCGGGACTACGCCTGGGCGGCTGCAGGCGCCGTCGCAGTCGTGGCAGCGGCCGTCGCCCTGGCCCCCGCGCCGGCGCCCGCGGTGGCCGCTCCGGCTGCGACCACCGGAAAGGGAACGGCTGCGCACGTCAACCCGCTGGAGGCCGACCCGTCATCGCCGATCGGTGACCTGCGCCCCTTCGCGGTCATCGTCGACGACGTGACGGCGAAGGCGAAAACGGGCGACCTGTCGGCGGCGACAGCACGGATCAAGGACCTCGAAGTCGCCTGGGACAACGGCGAGGCCGCGATGAAGCCCGCCTCCCCGGACGACTGGCACACCATGGACTCGGCCATCGACGGCGCCCTCACCGCCCTACGGGCCAACTCACCCACAAAGGCCGCCAGCCTGTCGGCGTTGACCTCCCTGCAGTCCACTATCGCGACCCTGGAGAAGAAGCAGTAGACGAGCCCAGCTCCGCGTCGACAGCGAAAGTTGACGCCCACCGACCCGGCGCTGCCCTCGCCCGCCAGCGGCGTGACGAACGTCCGACAAGCGGTCACTTGTTTCATTGACGTAGGACCGGTGCCTGCGCAGGCTCTGGTTCAGGTGCCCGGGCTCGGCGCTCGCAATAGCGGCTGCCCACGCCTTGTCGTGTGGCTCTCTCATGGGTTGCGCCGCCCGGGCACCGCCGGGCAGGAGAGGCTCAAGAAGGGGTTGCTCTGCTCTAAGTAGCGGTGCCCTCCACGCCCATCGAAGTGATCGGTTTCGGGCGAGGGAGGTTCACATGCAGGAGCAGGTTCCGCGGGTCGTGATCGGGATGGACCCGCACAAACGCAGCGTCACGATCGAGGTGATGACGGCCGACGAGACGGTCGTAGGCGGCGGCCGGTTCGACACCACCGTCGAGGGCTACCAGGCGATGCTCGAGCACGTCTCGGCGTGGCCGGAGCGGGTCTGGGCCATCGAGGGCTGTGAGGGATCGGGCGGCACATCGCGCACCGGCTGATCGCTGTCGGGCACGACGTGGTGGACGTGCCGGCGAAGCTGTCGGTGCGGGCCCGGGTGTTCGCGACCGGGCAGGGCCGCAAGACCGATGCGACCGACGCGCACTCGGTCGCGCTGGTCGACACGCGGATGGCGGGGCTGAGTCCGGTCGTGTCGGATGAGCAGCTCGAAGTGCTCCAGCTGCTGGTCGACCGCCGGCGCGCGATGGGGGAGGAGCACACCCGCAAGATCAGCCAGCTGCATCGGATCCGGTTGGAAATGCTGCCCGGTGGCGCGAAGACGTACCTCTCCGCCGCGCAGGCCAAGACCCTGTTGACCGGGGTGCGGCCGCGGGATGCGGTCGGCAAGACCCGCAAACGCGTCGCCGCGGTGCTGGTGGTCGACCTGGAGCGGATCCATGCCCGGAAGAAGGCGGCGGACAAGGAGCTGAAAGAGCTCGTCGCGGCGACCGGGACCTCCCTGCTGGACCTGCACGGGGTCGGCCCGTCCGGTGCGGCGCGGCTGCTCGTCGAGGTGGGGGCCTGGCCCGGTTCCCGGACCGCAACCACTTTGCCTCCTGCTGGTCGGCCGACCGGCACGGCGCCGATCGACGCGTCCTCCGGGGACCATGTCCGGCATCGGCTCTCTCGGGGCGGGAACCGGCAGATCAACCGGGTACTGCACATCATGGCCACCGTGCAGCTGCGCACCGCCACCGACGGCCGGGCCTACTTCGACCGGAAGAAGGCGGCCGGGAAGAGCTCGATGGAGGCGATGCGCTGCGTCAACCGGCGCCCGTCTGACCTGGTCTTCTGGGCCATGCTCGGCGACTACACCGCGGGCAAGGTGACGGGCCCGGGAGGGCACCGGGGCAACGTCTCTGACTCCAGCGCGACCGGCTCACAACCCCACACCGGCTCTTCGGACAAGCCACTTCCCGGACCCGCCACGGCCCAGCGTAGAACGAGGCTCCCAGCCGTGTCTTGACACAGAAGGGAGCCATGTGGGTCAAAGTTCGTCCGCGGACACTCGGCGTGTTTCTTCGTCCCGGAGCGCTTGGGGTGTGGATGGTGGGGAGTGCGGACATACCCACACAAATATTCTGAACTGACAAAACTGCGGGCTTAATGCCCTGGGGGTCGGCTCCCCACTCCGGCCAGAGGCCATACACACGAATTGCCGTCACACACCACACACCTGTCTTGGTCCGCCATCTTCTGCGTGATCGTCTTCGTGATCTCTGACGTGGCCGGCGTGTGAGCAACCCCGCGGCGCCGGCATCTCCTTCATCGTTTCGGGGCCGCCCTTTCGGACCGGGTGTGTCGTGCAGCGCGGGGTTGCATCTGCTGCACGGCACACCCACCGGATAGGGAAGGGGGTGGCCGTCATGAGCCGGGCAACACGAGACCGCGTCTGGGACGCCGTCGGCCTCCGCGCCGAACCGTCCCCATCCGGTTCGGACCACCCACTGGACCTGGGTCATCTCGACGCCGCGACCGAGGCGCAGGTGCTCGCGCGACTGCTGTCGCGGGACTTCGACGCCTGGTCCGAGGCCGCCTCCCGGGTCGGGCACTGCGCCAGACCGGTCCGGCTCCACGGCCACTCCACCACGGTCGATGCGCGGACCGGTGAGGTGCTCTCGAGCTTCTCCTCGGCCGAGAGCCGGCTCGGGGTGCTGCACGTGCGGTGCGGGAACCGCCGCGCCGCCGACTGCCCGTCCTGCTCTCGCCTGTACGCGGCCGACACGTTCCACCTGATCCGGGCCGGCGTCACCGGCGGCAAGGGTGTCCCCGAGGAGGTTGGGGAGAACCCGCTGGTGTTCGCGACGCTGACCGCGCCGTCGTTCGGGCTCGTCCACGGCATCCGCGGCGGCCGCACCTGTCGCCCCTTCACCAGCAAGGGGCACGGCAGAACGTGCGAGCACGGCCGCCCGGCCGTGTGCCACGCCCGGCACGGCGACGGGGACGAACTGCTGGGGCAACCGCTGTGCCGGGACTGCTATGACTACGAGAGCCACCTGGTGTGGCAGTGGTGGGGCCCGGAGCTATGGCGCCGGTTCACCATCGACCTGCGCCGCGCTCTGGCCAAACGTCTCGGCGTCCCCGAGTCCCGGCTCGCGGAATGTGTGACGGTGCAGTACGCGAAGGTCGCCGAGTACCAGCGGCGCGGCATCGTCCACTTCCACGCCCTGATCCGCCTCGACGGACCCAAAACCGACGACGGGTTCGCTCCAGCGGCCGCCGGGCTGACCGCCGCGCTCCTGGCCCGCCTCGTCGAGCAGGCCGCCGCTGGAGTCACCTTCGACGCACCACCGTTGCACGAGGGAGACGTGACCCGCCGGCTGCGGTTCGGCACCCAGCTCGACTCCCGGCCGATCGCCGCCGCCCGCCGCACGGACGACCCGGACCGGTCGCTGAGCCCGGAGCAGGTCGCCGGCTACCTGGCGAAGTACGCGACGAAGTCCGCCACCGACTCCACCGACATCGACAGTTCGCACGCGCGGCGGTTGCGCGCGACGATCGTCGCCGTCGCGGACCGGATCCACGCGGATGCCCGCCGCGACGACGTCCCGGTGCGGGAGCTCCCGTACGGGCTGCTGTTCAAGTGGCGGCACATGCTCGGCTTCCGCGGCCACTTCTCGACCAAGTCCCGCCGCTACTCCACCACGCTCGGACAGCTGCGCCGGCGCCGGGTCCGGTACGAGCGGGCCCTGGCCGCCGCGCACCGCGAGGGCCGGACCCTAGACGTCCGCGACCTCGACGACCTCCTCAACGCCGAGGCCGAGGAGACGACCCTCGTGGTCGGCCACTGGATCTACGCCGGGACCGGCTGGGACACCGACGGCGACACCGAGCTCGCCAAAGCAGCGGCTGCCCGTGCCCGCGAGTACTCCCAATGGCAGGCAAAGTCCAAGACCACCACCCAATCACATTGAAGGAGAGGAGATTTGCCATGGCGTCGACGTCAAGTGATCGGCTCTTGACGATGGGCGAGGTCGCCGAGTGGCTTGGCACGGGCGAACGGTTCCCGCGTCGTCTTGTGGCCGAGCGGCGGATTCGGTTCGTGAAGGTTGGCAGGCACGTTCGCTTTCCGGAGTCCGCGGTGCGGGAGTTCATCGAGGCCCAGACAATCGAGGTTGTGGATCGTCGGGGGTGGTGTGCCTGATGGCCGGCAAGCGAGTACGTGGCTCGTTTCGGCGGCTGCCTTCGGGCCGGTGGCAGGTCCGGTACACAGGGCCGGACGGTCTGCGACGGGCGATGAACGAGACCTACCGCACCAAGGCTGACGCCGAGGCGGCCTGGTCGGTCCTGGCAGGTCAGATCGTGACGGGCCGGTGGACAAACCCTGAGCGCGCCCGCGTCACATTTTCGGTCTACGCATACCGATGGGTTGGCGAGCGTGCGGGGTTGTCGCCTCGCACCCGTGAGCTCTACACGGCACTCCTGCGGCTGCACGTCACCCCGGCGCTTGGGAAGATCCAGATGCGCCACCTTGGTCCGGAGGAGATTCGGCAATGGCGACAAGCGCGCCTGGATGATGGCGTCGGACCAAGCACCGTGGCCAAGGCCTATCGCCTCGTGAGTGCGATCTGTTCCACGGCGGTCGACGATGACCTGATGCACCGGAATCCCTGTCGCATCAAGGGTGCTGGTGCTGAGTCCGCCCCGGAGCGTCCGGTCCTGACGCTCCGCGAGGTTCTTGCGCTGGCCGAGGCGATCACTCCTCGGTACCGACTGCTGGTCCTGCTCGCTGTGTTCGCGTCGCTCCGGTGGGGCGAACTCCTCGGCCTCACCAAGGCCGACCTGGACCTGGACTCGATGACGGTTCACGTTCGCCGGTCGGTCTCGGAGGTCGGCGGGCGTCTGGTGGTCAAGCCGCCGAAGTCGGCGGCTGGTCGGCGAGACATCGCGATCCCGCACGTGCTCAAGGGCGAGATCGAGCGCCACCTCGACGCATACGCAGAGCCAGGGCCGGCGGGCCGAGTCTTCACCGGGGCGAAGGGCGCCACTCCCCGCCGAGCGCACTTCGTCTCGATCTGGCGGGCAGCGAAGACGAAGGCCGGCGTGCCGGAGTCAGTGCATCTCCACGACCTGCGCCACACGGGCAACCACCTCGCCGCTTCGTCCGGGGCCTCGACCCGCGAACTCATGTCGCGGATGGGTCATGCCAGCATGCGTGCGGCGATCATCTACCAGCACGCGACGGCGAAACGTGACCGAGCGATCGCAGAGGCTATGGACCGGCTCTTCGAGCTGCCCGAGGACGAGGACGAGGACGAGGCCGAGCCGGCGCAAGGCCCCGAACCCGGGGAGGCGTCGGCGTGATTGGGCACGGATTGGGCACGGCATACCCCGAACGCAAGAACTCCGCCGCAGGTCACGGCCCTGATCGAGCCTGTGACCTGCGACGGAGCAGTGGAGCGAGCGACGGGAATCGAACCCGCGTATCCAGCTTGGGAAGCTGGCGCTCTACCATTGAGCTACGCTCGCACGGGCCGCCGGGAGCCCCCGTCAGGGAGCCGGTGAGCGGCACGCGGCGCCAGTGTAGCCGACGCCGCGCCAGTGGCCAGACCGCGACCCCAGAGGCTCGAAACCGTCATGGATCTCGTCAAGCAGACCGCCTTCGTCGACCACGTGCGCCAGCGCGGCGGGGCGAGCGCCCAGGTCGCCGTGACTCTCGAGCAGTTCTTCGACGGCAACGACTGCGAGTGGTGCATCGCGCCCAACCGGCCCGAGGACATGCCCCTCGAGACCATCCGTCGCGTGCTCGCCGAGCTGCGTGAGCACCCGGAGGTCCACGACGTGCGGGTCGAGCTCGACGTGCTCGAGTTCCAGGACTTCCCGGACGACGAATGGCCTTATGCGAGTGGGGTGGCGGTCATCACGACGCTGCAGCCGGAGGAGGTCGACGCGATGACGATCGACGCCGACACCCAGCCGAGCGGCGGCCCCGCCCCTGGCGCCGACTGGCTCGTCGACGGACCGACCGTGCCCGAGGGGCACCACTACGTCGGCGTGTGGTGGGACTGATGGGGTCGGCCATCCCGGAGGTCCCGGTCGTGACCGGCGAGCTCGAGCAGGTCACCGACGCCCTCTGCTACCACGGTGAGGGCCCCGTGTGGTCGCCGGAGTGGGGCGGCCTGCGCTGGGTCGACATGCTCGCCGGCGACGTGCTCACCCTCCGCGCCGACGGCTTCGTCGACCGCATGCACGTCGGTGACGTCGCCGCGTTCGTGCGACCGCGCACCGGCGGCGGTTGGGTGGTCGCGACCGAGCGCGGGTTGGCCCGCGCGGACGAGGCGGACGGCATACCCACTCCGTGGTTCGACCTCTGGGACGACCCGTCCGTGCGGATGAACGAGGGCGGAGTCGACGGCCTCGGCCGGCTGTGGGCGGGCACGATGGGCTACGACCGGGTGCCCGGGAGCGCGCGGCTCTTCCGCGTCGACCCGGTGGGCTGCGTCGCGGTCGTCCTGCCCGACGTGACGATCTCCAACGGCATCGACCTGTCGCCGGACGGCCGGCTGGCCTACTACGACGACACCCCGACCGGCCGCACCGACGTCTTCGACGTCGTCGACGGCGAGCTGGTCGGCCGCCGCCCGTTCGTCACCCACGACGTCGGCCACCCCGACGGACTCACGGTCGACCGCGCGGGCAACGTCTGGGTCGCCCTCAACGGCGCCGGACGCGTGCGCTGCTTCTCGCCGGCGGGCGAGGTGCTCGCGGAGGTCGCCGTCCCGGTGCGCCTGACGACCGCGTGCACGTTCGGCGGCGACGACCTGCGCGACCTCTACGTCACGACGTCCCGCGAGAACCTCGACGACCCCGAGCCCGAGGCCGGCGCGCTCTTCCGCGTCCGCGTCTCGGTCCCGGGGCAGCCCGTGCGCCCCTTCGCCGGCTGACGGACGACCGACGGGGCAGCCGACGGCCACCGAGGGCGTATGCCGTGTGCCCGGGTCGCGCGGTCAGCCGGGCTCTGTCATCCCGCCGTCCGTGGACGGACCGAAGACCGCGACGGAGCGGGCGGGCCGCGGGACCCGGCCGGACGGCATACCTGCTCGGGCGCCGTCGAGGACGTGCTCGTCGCGCGAGCCCACCCCGAGGAGGCTGCGGGTGAGGCGCTGCGCGTCGGACATCAGCTCGTCGAGGGCGAGGCCGAGGTGCTCGTCCGACGGCGGCTCGTCGACGAGGGCCGCGGCCAGGACAGCCCGCCGCACCAGCTCCTTGGCGAACGACGCGGTGGTGCCCTCGGCCCGCGCCGCGGCGGCCGAGATCGCCTCCGCGCCGAAGAGGTGACCGCCGTAGAGGCGGAGCAGCTCGCGGCGCCCCTCGGCATCGGGCAGCGGGATCTCGGCGGCGAGGTCGACCCGACCCGGACGCTGGGACAGCGCGACCTCGAGGTCCTCGACCCGGTTCGTCGTGAGGATGAAGGCGACGTCGGCGTCGGAGTCGAGCCCGTCGAGCGCGTCGAGCACCTCGAAGAGCAGCGGCGAGGCGCCCATCGGCGCGAAGGAGCGGTCCTCGGCGACGAGGTCGCAGTCCTCGAGGACGACGATGGCCGGCTGGTGCGCCCGGGCGACCTTGGCTGCATCGTGGATGAACCGCAGCGAGCCACCGCTCAGCAGGACCGCCGTCGTGCCCGGTGTCGCCGAGAGCAGGTGGCGCACCGTGTGGGTCTTGCCCGTGCCGGGAGGGCCGTAGAGCAGGACGCCCCGCTTGAGGTGCTGGCCGTGGGCCACGAGGCGCTCGCGCTGCTCGCCCATCCCGATGACGTGGTGGGCGACCCGGTCGAGCACGCCGTCGGGCAGCACGACCGCAGCCGCGTCGACCGTCGGCCGCTCGATGAAGGTCACCCCGGCGAGGCCCGGCCCGTACGGGTCCGAGCCGAACGTCACGACCTGCCCGCGGATGACGCTGCGCTCGTCCATGAGCTGCTGCACGCGGGCCATGAGGGCGTCCGAGAGGTCGCGGTCGCGGGCCACGACCTCGATGCTGCCGACCTCGCGGCCGAACTGCCGGTTCATGCCCTGCTGGCGCACCGCGACCGGGTGGCCGTCGAAGGTGAAGAGCCGGATGCCGGACGTGACGACCTGGCGCTGGTCGTCCTTGCCCGGACCGGTCGGCATGCGGTCGTAGTCGACCTGGCCGACCGACATGCCATGCCCGCCCATGCCCTGCACGAGGTCGCCGAGCGACATGTGGTGGCGGGCGTCGCCGGCGATGCCGATGACCGTCGCACCCGGGTCGGCGGCCATGACCTCCGAGAGCGCGATGTCGGCGTCGACGAGCCGGTGCGGCGGGACCTGCGCCGCGACGACGGCGAGCAGGTGCGGCGGGGTCCCGAGGTGCTCGTGGAGGGCGTCGGACAGGCGCCGGCCGCGGTCGCCGCCCGGCAGCTCCTCGAGGATCCGTCGCAGCACGGTGTGGAAGTCGCGGAGCAGGCCGTCGTCGTCTCGGGTCGAGGGGTCCATGACGTGACGATAGGCCGCCACGACGTCCGCAGGGCAGGAGTCGCGGGGCGAATCCGGTGCGGCGTTATAGCCTCGTCCCGTGCTGCTCTCCGACAAGGACATCCGGGCCGAGATCGCCTCCGAGCGGGTCGTGCTCGACCCGTGGGACCCGCAGATGGTCCAGCCGTCGAGCGTCGACGTGCGCCTGGACAAGTTCTTCCGGCTCTTCGACAACCACAAGTACCCCTACATCGACCCCGCCGCGGAGCAGCCCGACCTGACGCGTCTCGTCGAGGTCACGCCCGAGGAGGACGGCTTCGTCCTGCACCCGGGTGAGTTCGTCCTCGGGTCGACGCTCGAGACGGTGACGCTGCCCGACGACCTCGCCGCGCGCGTCGAGGGCAAGAGCTCGCTCGGCCGTCTCGGGCTGCTGACCCATGCGACGGCCGGTTTCGTCGACCCGGGCTTCTCGGGTCACGTGACGCTCGAGCTGTCCAACGTCGCGACCCTCCCGATCATGCTCTACCCGGGCATGAAGATCGGCCAGCTCTGCTTCTTCCGGCTCAGCTCGCCGGCCGAGAACCCTTACGGCTCAGGCGTGTACGGCTCGCACTACCAGGGCCAGCGCGGTCCCACGGCGAGCCGGTCGTTCGCCAACTTCCACCGCACCCAGGTGTGAGCGCCACGGACGACCGATCCGGTATGCCGCTGGCCTCCCTCGTCTGGGACGCGCAGCCCGCCGGGGCGACCGCCGTCGCCCTCGTCATGCACGGCGGCGCCGTGGAGGGTCACGAGCCCAACCGCCCGTGGTCGCACAACGTCGCCCGGCTCGTGCCGTTCGCCCGTGCGCTGAGGCGCGTGCCCGGGCCGCTCGCGGTGGCGCGGCTGCGCTTCCGCGTCCGCGGCTGGAACGGCGACGCGATGCCCGTCGAGGACGCGAGGTGGGCCCTCGAGCAGGTGCGGGCGGCCTACCCCGGAGTCCCCATCGCGCTCGTCGGCCACTCGATGGGCGGACGCGTGGCGCTGCACGTCGGTGAAGACCCCGACGTGCGCCTCGTCGTCGGGCTCGCGCCGTGGGTGGAGCCCGGGGACCCGCAGCCGGGGGAGGGCACCCGCACCGTCCTGCTCCACGGCGACCGCGACGTCATCTGCTCCCTCGCGCGCACGCGCACGGCGGTCGAGCAGATGCAGGCGCGCGGGCTCGACGCCTCGCTCGTCCGTGTCGCGCGTGCCGACCACGCCATGCTCGTGCGCGCCCGCCTGTGGCCGGCGCTCGTGACGGAGGTCGTCGAGGCGACCTTCGCGCGCGAGCTCGGCAGCTCGCGTGAACCCCGCTCGGGCCCGATCGGGGCCGTCGTCGCCCGCGTCGTGCACGACGGCGGGGTCATCATCGACATCTGACCGTGATTCGACGTCCGCGGCGCGGTCGGTGCAGGCGGGTACGTTGAGGAGCATGATCCGCTTCGAGGGCGTGACCAAGCGATACGCCGATGCGTCCGGCACCGACGAGGAGCAGGGGTCGGTCGCCGTCGACGACCTCACCCTCGAGGCACCGACCGGCAAGATCACCGTCCTCGTCGGGCCCTCGGGCTGCGGCAAGACGACGACGCTGCGCATGGTCAACCGCATGATCACCCCGACGTCCGGCACCATCTCGATCGACGGCCGGGACACCGCCTCGCTCGACGTCGCAGAGCTGCGCCGCGGCATCGGCTACGTCATCCAGCATGCAGGCCTCTTCCCGCACCGCACGGTCCTCGACAACGTCACGACCGTCCCGCGCCTGCTCGGCACCGACAAGAAGACGGCGCGCACCCGCGCCATGGAGCTCATCGAGCGCGTCGGCCTCGACCCCGCGATGGCCAAGCGCTACCCGGCGCAGCTGTCCGGTGGGCAGCAGCAGCGCGTCGGCGTCGCCCGGGCGCTCGCCGCCGACCCGCCCGTCATGCTCATGGACGAGCCCTTCTCGGCGGTCGACCCCGTCGTGCGCGAGCAGCTCCAGAACGAGTTCCTGCGCCTGCAGTCCGAGCTCGGCAAGACGATCCTCTGCGTCACCCACGACATCGACGAGGCCGTCAAGCTCGGTGACCAGGTCGCCGTGCTGCGCGTGGGCGGCGTTCTCGCACAGCTGGACTCGCCCGCCAAGCTCCTCGCCGACCCCGTCGACGACTTCGTCGCCGAGTTCGTCGGGCGCGACCGCGGCTACCGCGCGCTGTCCTTCGCGGCCGCGCCCGAGCTCTCGCTCGCCGACGAGCCCACCGTGCGCCTGGGAGCCGGCGCCGACGAGGTGCGTGCCGTCGGTACGCCGTGGGTGCTGTGCGTCGGTGACGCAGGGGAGCCGCTCGGCTGGGTGCGCGCCGCGGCCGTCGAGTCCGAGGTGACCCGCACCCTGCTGCACCGGGGTGGCACCGTCGCCTCGACCAGCGGCTCGCTGCGCGCGCTGCTCGACGCCGCGCTGTCCTCCCCGAGCGGACGCGGCGTCGTGGCCGACGGCGACGGCCGGCTCGTCGGCACCATCCGGGCCGCCGAGGTGATCCCCGCGATCGAGGCCCGCCGCGACGCGGCCCCCGCCGAGGGGGCGACCGCCCGGTGACCTGGGCCCTCGACCACCTCGGTGACATCGTGTCGCGCGCCGGGCAGCACGCCTGGCTGGCCGGACTGCCGCTCGTCCTCGGGCTCGTCATCGCCGTGCCTCTGGGCTGGCTGGCCGCCCGGCAGCCGAGGCTGCGGGCGGTGCTGCTCACGACGACCGGCCTGCTCTACACGATCCCCTCGCTCGCCCTCTTCATCCTGCTGCCCCCGCTGCTGGGCACGAAGATCCTCGACCCCGTCAACGTCATCGTCGCGATGACCGTCTACACCGTGGCCCTGCTGACCCGCACGGTGGCCGACGGCCTTTCGTCGGTCGACCCCTCGACCCGGCAGGCGGCGATCGCCATGGGCTACGGCCCGTTCGCGCGGTTCCGCGCCGTCGACCTCCCGCTCGCCGTGCCGGTCATCGCCGCCGGTCTGCGGGTGGCCGCGGTGAGCAACGTCAGCATCGTCAGCGTCGCCTCGCTCATCGGCGTCTCGCAGCTCGGCTACTTCCTCACCGACGGCTACGCGCGCACCTTCCCGACCGAGGTGTGGGTCGGGATCATCGCGTGCCTCGTGCTGGCCCTGATGTTCGACCTCGTCATCCAGGTCGCCTCCCGGCTGCTGACGCCGTGGACCCGGGCGGTGGCGGCATGACGTTCTCGCAGGTCTGGGCCTGGTTCACCGACCCCGCCAACTGGCAGGGCACCGACGGCGTGCCGAGCCGCGTGCTCGAGCACCTGCTCTACACCGGCCTGACGCTGCTCATCGCGCTCGTCATCGCCGTGCCGCTCGGGGCATGGGTCGGCCACTCCGGCCGGATGCGCTGGCTCGTCACCGGGGCCAACGCCGCCCGTGCCGTGCCGACCCTCGGACTGCTGTTCGCGGTGTCGATGTTCGTCGGGCCGCTCATCAAGAGCGACCTCGCCTTCGTCATCCCGAGCATCGCCGTCCTCGTGCTGCTCGCGATCCCGCCGCTCCTGTCGGGCACGTATGCCGGCATCGACAGCGTCGAGCCCGCCGCCCGCGACGCGGCGCGCGGGATGGGCATGACCGGCTGGCAGGTGCTGGCCAAGGTCGAGGCCCCGTGCGCGCTGCCGCTCTTCCTCAGCGGACTGCGCAGCGCGACGCTCCAGGTCATCGCCACGGCCACCATCGCGGCCTCCGTCAGCCTCGGGGGCCTCGGCCGCTACCTCATCGACGGACTCGCCTCGCGCGACTACGTCCAGATGATCTGCGGCTCGATCCTCGTCGCGGTCCTCGCGCTCATCGCCGACGGCGTCCTGGCCCTGCTCGAGAAGAGAGCCGTCTCACCGGGAATCAGCGGACGGGCCACGCGTGTTGCCCGTTCACGCGCACGACACCACGATGCCCCATCCGACCCAGACTCCGCCGGTGCAGACCGCCCGGAGACCGACCCGCGGCAGGCCGCGCTCGTCGGTCCCGGCAGCACCGGCCCCGCGGAGGCGACCGCCGCCACGGGCACCCCATCCGAAAGGGACCGAACATGACACGCACGCGCTTCCTCGCCGCGGGCCTGCTGCTCGCCGCCGTCGTGCCTCTGGCCGCCTGCGGTGGCGGCGGCGACCCGCTCGCCCCCGCCTCGAGCCCCGCAGCGGGCGGGACCGGTGGTTCCACCGCGGCCGCCGGCTCGGTCAAGGTCGGCTCCGCCGACTTCCCCGAGGCCGCCCTGCTCGGCGAGATCTACGCCCAGGCCCTCGAGGCCAAGGGCACCAAGGTCACCCGCCAGTTCAACATCGGCAGCCGCGAGACCTACCTCAAGGCCATCACGGGCGGTGAGGTCGACGTGCTCGCCGAGTACACCGGCTCGCTGCTCAACTTCTACGACAAGAACGCCAAGGTCGTGCAGCCCGACGAGGTCTATGCCGCCCTGCAGAAGGCCGTCCCCCAGGGCCTCACGGTGCTCGACAAGTCGGCCGCCGAGGACAAGAACTCCCTCGCGGTGACCAAGGAGACCGCCAACGAGTGGTCGCTCAAGGCCATCCCCGACCTCGCGGCGCACCAGGCCGACCTGACCATCGGCGCCCCGCCGGAGTTCAAGACCCGCCAGCAGGGCCTCGTCGGTCTCAAGTCGGTCTACAACATCACGCCCAAGGAGTTCCGCCCGCTGCAGAGCCAGGCGACCGTCGAGGCGCTGAAGAACGGCCAGGTCAAGGCCGCCAACATCTTCAGCACCGACCCCTCGATCGCGGCCAACGGCTTCGTCGTGCTCGAGGACCCGCAGAGCCTCTTCGGCTCCGACAACATCGTGCCGCTCGTGCGCTCCGACAAGGCCGACAGCGTCAAGGACGTGCTCAACGCGGTCTCGGCCAAGCTCGACACGGCCGCGCTCGCCGACATGGTCAAGCAGGTCGTCGTCGACAAGAAGGACGCCAGCGCGGTCGCCAAGACCTGGCTGGCCAGCGCCGGCCTCGCCTGAGCCGCGGCTGCTGACGGCGGCGCTCGCCCTCCGGTCCGCAGCGCACGACTGAGGCTCCCGTGTCGGATGCGGAGGCCTCGGTCGTGCCCTGCAAGGACCCGGCCGGACTGACTCGGCCGTACGGGGAATGCAACACTTGCGAGAATGGTTCTCATTACAGTCGCGAGAACTCGTGATCCGAGACCGAAGGAGCACCCCATGGCCAAGCGCACCGACCTGCGCCCCGTCGTCACCCTGCGTTCGACTGCCGGCACCGGCTTCAGCTACGTGACGACCAAGAACCGCCGCACCCAGCCGGACCGGATGGTGCTGCGCAAGTTCGACCCGATCGCCCGCGAGCACGTCGACTTCCGCGAGACCCGCTGACGTCTACACAGCTGCCGCGGTGAACCTCCCAGTGGCCACGTCCGATCACGGACGTGGCCACTGGCGTATGCCGTATGCCGCGAAGCCCGGCCGGGATCTCCGCGATCCGGCCGAGGTGGCCCGTGATGACGTCGTCGGCCGGAAAGGCGTGGTGCCCGACGTCGGGTGGACCGCGGGGGTCAGCGGGCGACGGTGCGGGCCTGTCGGTCGGTGGTCGGGTCGGCAGCGCGGGGGGCCGACGTCGGCTCGGGCGAAACCCAGGCGACCGGGGTCGGAGCAAGCGGCGCGAAGGCCGCGACGACGTCGATGCCGTCACGCAGGAGCGTCACGAGTCGGTCCTCGGGGTCGTCGACGCAGGCCCGGGCGATGCCGTCGACCGCGAGAGCCACGACCTTGGCCGCCATCGGCGGTCGCACGGCTGCAGCGTTGAATCCCATGCGGGCCAAGTGGATCCGGGCCCAGCGCTCCGCCGCCGGCGACGACGTGAGCGCCTTGCGAGAGGCCTCGGACAGCTGGCCGGGAGAGCGGCCGTCCTGCTCGGCCAGGACGCCCTCGGCGTTGAGGATCGCGAGAGCCATGACGTTCTGGCGCTCCTCGGCCGAGATGGGTAGGGCCGCGCGGGCGGCGGTCAGCACGAGCGCCGTGGCGACGCGCGGGTCGTCCGGGTTGAGCCCGACCACCTCGGGGATCATCGTCACGAGCCGCTGGCGGTGCGTCTCGTCGAGCATGTCGTTGACGCAGCGGGCCAGGGTGGCCAGGACGGGGTGCGTGCACGACGGGTGGTCGCTCCAGCGTTCACCGGCCAGGAACGAGGCCATCTCCATGAAGCAGGCGCCCTTGCGGGGGCTGCGGTGGCGACCGCGTGACAGCACCGGCACGCCGTCGGGCACGAAGGGGGCTCGTCGTGACATCGTCGCTCCTCGGACTTTCCCAAAAAAGGCTCCTGGCGGGTTCCTTCATGGTGCGCCTCAATCCGCCGGTTGACCACCCCCTCTGTCCAACCCGGTCCAACCCCTGTGGCCAGCCCGCCCCCGTGCGTCCTGTGGGATAGGTCGTACTCCTGTCGCCGCGCGCCGGAGTGTGTGCACAATCGGCGCATGCCCGTCGACGCGCACGCCGAGTCCGAGAGCAGCGGGGTCCGCGCCCATGTCGCCGACTCGTGGCTGCGCTCGGCGGCCGCCGGCGTGCACGTCGACACGGTCGACGCCCCGATCACCCTGCCCGCCGACGCCCTGCGCGACCACCGCGAGGCGCACCCGCTGGCGCGGGTGTTCCCGCTGCTCGACGACGTGCTCGGCCAGGCCGCGCGCGACTGTGACGCCGTCATGGCCGTCTCGGACGCGTCGGGCCAGCTGCTCTGGGTGTGCGGCACCCCGAGCGTGCTCCGGCGCGCCGAGTCGATCGGCTTCGTCGAGGGCAGCAACTGGGACGAGCGGCTCGCCGGCACCAATGCGCCCGGGATGGCGCTGCGGCTCGACCAGTCGGTCAACGTCGTCGGGGCCGAGCACTTCCGGCGCTCCGTGCAGCGCTGGAGCTGTGCCGCCACGACGATCCACGACCCGTCCGACCAGAGCGTGCTCGGCGTTCTCGACATCACCGGCGGCGACGACATCGTCGTGCCGCAGACGATGGCGATGGTCCGGGCCGCCGCCCGGATGGCCGAGTCCGAGCTCGCGCGGGAGCTGCTCGTCAGCGGCCGGGCGGCTGGGCCCGCGCCCACCTCGGCCCGTGGCCTCTCGGTGCTCATGGAGTCCCTCGGCCGCAACGACACCCTGCTGACCGTCGACGACGGGCGCGGACGCCGCCAGACGGTGCGGCTGAGCCCCCGGCACAGCGAGATCCTCCTGCTGCTCGCGTCGGCGCCGCGTGGGCTGTCCGGCGACGAGCTCGCCGTCCTGCTCTACGAGGAGGACAGCAGCGCCTCGACGCTCCGGGTCGAGATGGGCCGGCTGCGCAGCCTGCTCGGAGAGGACCTGCTCGCGTCGCGGCCCTACCGGCTCGTCGCCGAGCTCTCCGGCGACTGGCTCGGCGTCGAGGCCCACCTCGCCGCAGGTGACGTCGCGAGCGCGATGCGCGCCTACCGCGGTCCGCTGCTGCCCCGGTCGGTGGCGCCCGGGGTGGTGCGGCTGCGCGAGAGCGTCGAGGGCGACCTGCGCCGGGCCGTGCTCGGGAGTGGCCGCGCCGACCTGATGTCGGCGTGGACGAGGTCCGCCTCCGGGTCCGACGACTACGAGATGTGGCAGGCACAGGCGCGGGTGCTCGGGCCCGGATCACCGCTCATGCCGCTCGTCCAGAACCAGATCCACCGCCTCGACCGAGAGCTCGGCAGCCCCTGACCCGCAGACGCTGGCCTCTCGACGGTTTCAACCGTCGAGAGGCCGAAGTTCGTGGGTGTGCGCACGTCGAGAGGCCACGAACCGGGCGTATGCCGTGACGCCGGCACGCGGCATACGCGACGCAACGTGGTTGCAACGTTGCGCTGCCTACGGTCTCGCCAACCCCTTCGAGGGGAGACCACCAAGGATGTTGGGAGATCAACCATGACCGTCTACGCACCGCCCGGGCAGCCGGACTCGCTCGTGACCGTCCTCGACCGCTACGGCCACTTCATCGGCGGCAACTGGGTCGACCCGAAGAAGGGCCTGTGGTTCGAGAACGTCTCGCCGGTCAACGGCAAGCCGTTCTGCGAGGTCGCCCGCGGCACCGAGGAGGACATCGAAGCGGCTCTCGACGCAGCCCACGCCGCCGCCCCGGCGTGGGGTCGCACGAGCCTCGGCGAGCGCTCGCTCATCCTCAACCGCATCGCGGACCGCATCGAGCAGAACCTCGAGGCGCTCGCAGTCGCCGAGACGTGGGAGAACGGCAAGGCCGTCCGCGAGACGCTCGCCGCCGACCTGCCGCTCGCCGTCGACCACTTCCGCTACTTCGCGGGCGTCCTTCGGGGACAGGAGGGGTCGAGCAGCGAGATCGACGAGAACACCGTCGCCTACCACTTCCACGAACCGCTCGGCGTCGTCGGCCAGATCATCCCGTGGAACTTCCCGATCCTCATGGCGGTGTGGAAGCTCGCCCCGGCCCTCGCCGCCGGCAACTGCGTCGTGCTCAAGCCGGCCGAGCAGACGCCGTGGTCGATCCTCAAGGTCGTCGAGCTCGTCGGTGACCTGCTGCCGCCCGGCGTGCTCAACGTCGTCAACGGCTTCGGCGTCGAGGCCGGCAAGCCGCTGGCCTCCTCGCCCCGCATCGCGAAGATCGCCTTCACCGGCGAGACGACGACCGGGCGGCTCATCATGCAGTACGCCTCGCAGAACATCATCCCGGTGACCCTCGAGCTCGGCGGCAAGAGCCCGAACGTCTTCTTCGAGGACGTCGCGCAGGAGCGGGATGCCTTCTACGACAAGGCTCTCGAGGGCTTCACGATGTTCGCCCTCAACCAGGGCGAGGTCTGCACCTGCCCCTCGCGCGCGCTCGTCCAGAGCTCGATCTACGCCGACTTCGTGCCCGACGCCGTGGCCCGCGTCGAGAAGATCAAGCAGGGCAACCCGCTCGACACCGAGACGACGATGGGTGCCCAGGCGAGCAACGACCAGCTCGAGAAGATCCTGTCCTACCTCGACATCGGCCGTCAGGAGGGCGCCAAGGTCCTCACCGGTGGTGACCGCAACGTGCTCGACGGCGACCTCGCCGAGGGCTACTACGTCGCGCCGACGATCTTCGAGGGCGACAACTCGATGCGGATCTTCCAGGAGGAGATCTTCGGCCCGGTGGTCTCGCTGACGAGCTTCGAGGACGAGGCCGCCGCCCTCTCGATCGCCAACGACACGCTCTACGGCCTCGGCGCCGGCGTGTGGACCCGCGACGGCTCCCGCGCCTACCGGATGGGCCGTGGCATCAAGGCCGGTCGCGTGTGGACCAACTGCTACCACCAGTACCCCGCGCACGCGGCCTTCGGTGGCTACAAGCAGTCGGGCATCGGCCGCGAGAACCACAAGATGATGCTCGACCACTACCAGCAGACGAAGAACCTCCTCGTCTCCTACTCGCCCGACGCGCTCGGGTTCTTCTGATCGGGCTGGTCCCCGTGACCACGCCCCCAGAGACGGTCGCACCCGGTGAGCCATCGGCTTCCCCCAGCCGGGTCGACCTCACCGGTGAGGCGGCGGACCTGCTCCGCCGTCTCACCGGGATCCACGGTCCACTGATGTTCCACCAGTCGGGCGGCTGCTGCGACGGCAGCTCTCCCATGTGCTTCCCGGCGGGTGACTTCATCACGAGCGAGGCCGACGTGCACCTGGCCGACCTCGTCGTCGAGCAGGTCGACGCGCCGATCGGCTTCTGGATGTCGGTGTCGCAGTACGAGTACTGGAAGCACACGCACCTCACCGTCGACGTCGTGAAGGGTCGCGGCAGCGGCTTCTCCGTCGAGGCGCCCGAGGGGGTGCGCTTCCTCATCCGCTCGCGGCTGTTCAGCGACGAGGAGAGTGCCGCGCTCGGCCTCGAGGCGCCGAAGGTCGGCCCGGGCACGACGCACTGAGGACGTGGCGACGCGCCGGCTTCCCGTGGGAGGCCGGCGCGTCGCGTCGTGCGTGTGAGCTGCTCGGGTGCGGTTGTCAGGAGGTCACGGCTTGAAGGCACTCACCCGCGTCGACCAGTTGGCGAGAGCCGTACGGACGCCTGGCCCGTGGCCTGCGCCGGCGCAGGTGCCGAGCAGGTTGTCGCCCGTGCCGCCGGTGAAGAACGGTCCACCCCAGGCGGTGTAGTCGCAGGTGTGCGCGATGTACTCGCTCGCCACCCAGACGGTGCTGCCGTCGACCGACGCGGCGCCGTAGTCGCCCCACCGGGTGCGCGGCGGGTTGCCGACCTGGGCCTTGTAGCTGGTGAAGCCGTCCGCCGTCGCGGCGCCGGCGCCGCCGGTGACGACGTTCCAGGCACCGACGCCGGTCAGCGCGTCGATCGACGCGTAGCCGGCACTCGGGAAGGTGTCGTCGCCGGTCGCGGTGAAGGCCATCACGCCGCGGCCGTTCGAGGTGACACCGATGGCCGGGTAGGTGAAGTCGGTGCCGGCCTCACCGAGGTAGCCCGCGAGGGCGATCTTCGGCGACAGGCTCGCGCCTCCGGGCTTGACCACGTACCAGGCGATCCCTGCGCGGTTGCCGCCGCTGACGGTGATCGCGGTGTCGAGGGCGCCCCACAGCTTGCCGTTGGCATACATGACCTGCTGCATGCGGGTGTCGTTCGAGTCGGGCGTCGAGATCTTCTCGGCCGACGGTGCGCCGACGAGCAGGCGGTAGCACCCGTTCTGGCCGTTGAACAGGGTCTCTGTCGTGTTGCCGAGGCAGAAGCCCTGCGGTGAGTCGGTGCTTGCGAGCTGGCCGGAGCCCGGCTGCCGCTGCTTCGGTGGCAGTGCGTACTCCCCAACGTCGACGAGCTTGCTCGACAGGTGCACTGCCGGCGAACCCGAGTTGAGGGAGCCGGTGTTGGTCATGGACCACACGACGATCTTGGTCGACGTGTAGTCGCCTCCCGTGCCGGCCTTCGGGTGGGTCGCCTCGTCCGCGGCGTTGGAGCTCAGGAAGTACTCGGTGCCGTTGTTCGCGAGGTCGAACGACCCGGTGCCCGGCGACTGCGCCGGCCACACGGTGAAGCCCGGCTGGGTGGCGCCGGCGTCGCTGGGCGCCGCCACCATCCCGGAGGTGTCGATGTGCTGCACGTTGACGTTGGCGGTTCCGGCCGCGAGCTGCGCCTTGGACAGGGCGTAGACCTGGGCCCCGGCGAAGCCGTTGTGCTCCCAGGGGTAGGCGTTCGTCGTCAGGTAGACGCCGTTCGCGTCGGCGCCGATGTGCGGGTAGTCGCCGAGGTACGGTCCCGGGTTCTGTCCGCCGGTGTTCGTGCCGTCGTTGGTCACGTCGATCTTGTAGATGTTCCAGCGCCCGGTCGGGTCGGAGGTCGCGCTCACCGCGAGGTCGAGGTGGTTGACCTCGTTGAGAGCACCTGAGGGACCGCGGTCGAGGGTCAGGACGACGAGGAAGAAGCGCTGCGTTGCCGCGTCGTAGATGCACGTCGGGTCGGTGAGCTCCGGACCGAGCGCGCCGGTCGTCCGGTTGACCGCGGGCGGGTAGCCGAAGACCGAGTTGAGGTCGACGGCGTGGTGGACGTCCCGCGGGAAGCCGCCGACGACGTTGGCCGCGGTGTTGTCGGTCAGCTGGGACGCGCCGCTCGAGTCGTAGACGTTGAAGACGTCGTTGACGGCCTCGACGACGTGGCCGCCGCCGACGCAGAGCGCCTGGTCCGGCGGCTCGATGCTGAACTGGTTGCCCCCGCGCGAGTAGCGCTGCTGGTAGTGGTTCAGACCCTCGAAGCCGTTGACGAACGTCGGGTTGGACTTGCTGCGTGTCGTACCCCGGACGGTGATGCCGTGACCGGCTGCGTGGCCCTGGGACATCGTGCGGTTGACGACCTGCGTGGGGCCGACCTCCGGGGAGTTCTCGTCCTCGGGGGTCTGGAACTCGGGGTACTGGCCGGTGTCGGGGCTGAAGTCCCCGGTGACCGGGCTGGAGGTGCCGGTGAGCGGCACGGACGGTGACGAGGCGTTCGCCTGGGTGGTCGGCAGCAAGAGGGCTGCGACGACGAGAGCGGGTGCCGCGAGGGCACTGGTGCGCACGAGCGGCGCGCGGCGCAAGGCCATGGAGCATTCCTTTCGAGGGGGCCAGGCCGGGGCGCGCCACGTGGATCGGCGAGTCTCGGTCTGGCGTGCCAGACCGGAGTGGGGCCGACCGACCTTGAGCTATCGGCGGTCACCTGAGAGCCGGGTCGTCCTCACCGGCCACTGTGGCACCGCTGTGACCCCCGTGGGGCCGGAACGCGACGAGACGCGACGAGAAGGGCCTGATGGCGTATGCCGTGTGGCTCAGCTCGGCGGGGCCACCGCGGCGCCGCGCTGGCCGGACCGCGCCAGCGAGTCCGCGACGAAACCGCTCGCCTTGAGCTCCTCGACGAGGTCGTGCAGGAAGTCCACGGTCTGCGCCGAACGCGTCCGGGTGGTGCCCACGGCCTGCCGGATCTGCATGAACGGCTCGTCGAGCAGGCGCAGGTCATCGCGACCCGCGACGAAGGCGGTGACGGGCTCGCGGATGCCGGCCCCGACCTCGAGGCCCTCCGCGACGAAGACGTCGACGCCCTCGTCGCCACGCACGACCGTCGCGTGCTCCAGGGTCCGGGTCAGGTGCAGGTCGTAGGCGGAGCCGTCCTTGACGCCGACCCGCACCCCTTCGCGGTCCACGTCGGCTGCCGAGCGCACGGGGGACCCGGCGGGCACGACGAAGACGCCCTCGATGACGACGTAGGGCGCGGTGAAGGCCACCTCGCCCGCGCGCGCCGGGTCGACGGCGAGGAAGCACAGGTCTGCCTCACCGGACGTCATCGCCTCGAAGGACTTGCGTGCGGCGTCGAAGCAGACGAACGACACGGGCACGCCGAGCCGGCGGGCCACCTCGCGGGCGATGTCGACCGTCACGCCTGAGGGCTCCGACGGACTGCCCTGCGCGAGAACGGGATTGCCGAGGTTGATGCTGGCACGCAGTGCCCCGGTGGGAGCGAGGTCGCGGGCGATGGCAGTCAGGTCGGCGCTCATCGGCACACCGTACGATGCGGGCGGCCAGGGCGGGGACGAGCCGACCCGGCCCGACGGCATACGACCGTCGGGCCGGGAGGGCAGGTGGTCAGGGGTAGTCGACGACCGTGACCGGCACGTCCGGGTTGGCGATGGTCGACGAGCCGCCGACGCCGTTGACGACGTGGCGGATGCCGCCCTTGCCGTTGGACGGGTCGAGGAAGATCGTCAGCAGGTTGTGCAGCCGCACCCCCGGGGTCGTGGGCACCTCGAACGCGTTCTCGGCGAAGATGTCGATGCCCTGGTTGAAGAAGCTGTAGGACCCCATACCGGTCCCGGAGAAGCTCTTCACGCCCGCACCGACGAGCAGTGCCGGGTAGCCGTCGTGGCCCGGCCGCGACTGCCAGGCTGCCTGGGACGGCGGGTCGTAGGGCAGCTCGTTCTGGAAGAACGTGACCGACCCGTGCTCGCCGTTCCAGATGACCTCGGTCTTCTGGTAGTGCTCGACGAAAAGCCCTGTCGCAGTCACGTGGTCGCCGTTGACGATGAGACCGGTGTCGGCGGTGTTGCTCGTCCAGCCGACGCCGTTGCCGTGGTCTGCGCGCCAGGCCCAGATGTCGTCGAGCACGACGTGGTCGCTGTTGACCTCGAGGCTGACCTTGGCCTTGCCGACGTACGGTCCGCCGATGCGGAAGAAGACGTCCTGCAGGGCGGTCGGGTCGGCGGCGCTGCTCCACCCGGCCCGGCTCGCGGCCGGGGTCCCGGCGGCACGCTTGGTCCCGATCTGGAGCAGGACCGGCGAGCTGACCGGACCGGCGTCGAAGGTGATGCCGGCGATGTCGACGCCCGGCACGTCGGCCACGCTCATCGCGACCTGTCCGTTGGTCGTGGTGAGGCTGGCCAGGCCGAGCCCGAGGACGACGGTGTCGGCCCGCTTGACCTTGAGGGTCTGGTCGAGGTGGTAGACGCCGGGGGTGAGCAGCAGGTTGCGGCCGCGGGCGAGCTCGCGGTTGATCGCCAGCGCCGAGTCCGACGGCCTGGCGACGTAGAAGTCACCGATGCCGATGGAGCGGCCGGGCGTCGACCCGGACTCCCACGAGACGCCGCTCGTGTCAGTTGCGGCCGACGGGACGAAGACGCGGTAGGCGCCCTGGTCGTCGACGTAGAGGTAGGGCTTCTCGCGGCTCACCGAGGTCTTGGCGACGGTCGTGTAGGGCCCGCCGCACGCTGCTGCGGCCGGGAAGCACTCGGCCGGGGCGCCCTCGACGCCGGAGAAGACCTGGTTCCAGACGCCGTTGCTCCAGCCGTTCAGCGTGCTGTTGCGCACGAAGAACTGCTGCTGCGAGCCGTTGATGACGGTCCCCTCGAACTTCGAGTCGGCGATGAAACCGCCGCTGGCGAAGGAGGGACCCGTGCAGTAGTCCATGAGCGTCGTCGTGCCGTTGACGTGCACGCGACGCAGCGGTGCGGCCTGCGACACGGCCCAGAACTCGTTGGCGTAGCAGCCGGCGCTCGAGTTGTTCACGTTGATCGTCAGGTTGGACATCGAGCGCCAGAAGTTGTTGAGCGCGATGCAGCTGCCGTTCGTGCACTGGTTGTGCACGTAGACCGACCCGTTGATGACGACGTCGCCCGGGTTCTTCCCGAGGCCGGCGACCTCGGTGTAGTAGCCGACCTGGAAGTTCAGCGGGTCGGCGGCGGACCCGTAGGTGCCGGGCTTGAAGAGGATCGCGTACCGCTCGGGGCCCATCTCGTTCGACACCTGACTGGCGGCGATCGCGTCGACCTTGGCCTGGATCTCGGCGGTCGACATGGACGGGTCGAGCACGAGGGTGCCCGCTCCGAGGTCGGGGGCGGCGGGGGCCGCAGCCACGGCGGACGAAGGCGCGGGGGCCGCTCCGGCCGCTCCGGCCCCCGTGACGGCGATGGTCGGAACGGCCGCGGTCGTGATGGCCAGGGCCGCGAGGGCCAGTCGGTGGAGCCCGCGGGAGGGCCACCCGCGTCGATCTCGTCGATGAGTCATGCGCTCACGATTCACTGTCGCGGCGGTGAGGGCAAGAGTTTGTGAGAGCGTTCTCACGGCGAGTTTTCAGGGTATGCGTGGCGCCCGCACGACGACGAAGGCCCCCTCCGGATGGAGAGGGCCTTCGACAACCGGAGGACGTATGCCGTCCGGCCGGCTCAGCTGACCGGGGCGGGCTCCGGGTCCGGCTGGGGCTCCGGCGTCGCGGCCTCGGGCTCGTCATCGCCGTCGTCACCGCGGCGCACGGCGGCGAGGAGCATCTGCGCGACGTCGACGACCTCGACGGCGTCGGTGGCCTTGCCGTCCTGGATGGCGGCGTTGAGGCCGTCGGAGAGCATGACCTTGCAGAAGGGGCAGCCGACGGCGATGCGCTCGGCGCCCGTCGCGAGGGCCTCCTCGGTGCGGTTGGTGTTGATGCGCGTGCCGAGCTTCTCCTCCATCCACATGCGCGCGCCGCCGGCGCCGCAGCAGAACGACTTCTCCTTGCTGCGCTCCATCTCGGCGTACTCCACGCCGGGCAGGATCTGGAGCAGCTCGCGCGGCGGGGCGTAGACCTGGTTGTGCCGGCCGAGGTAGCACGGGTCGTGGTAGGTCACCTTGGCGCCGGTCGAGGCGGCACCGGTCAGGGTGCCGGCCGAGGACGCGTCGCCGGGGCGGGCGACCGGGGTCAGGCGCTTCTCGCGGACGAGGCGGTTGAGCAGCTGCGTGTGGTGCAGCACCTCGTACTGGCCGCCGAGCTGCGGGTACTCGTTCTTGATGGTGTTGAAGCAGTGCGCGCAGGTGACGACGATCTTCGTCGCGCCGACCTCGTTGAGGGTCTCGACGTTCTGCTGGGCGAGCATCTGGAAGAGGAACTCGTTGCCGGCGCGGCGGGCCGAGTCGCCGGTGCAGGCCTCGCCGTCACCGAGCACCGCGAAGCTGACGCCCGCGGTGTCGAGCAGCTCGGCGACGGCGCGCGTCGTCTTCTTGGCGCGGTCCTCGTAGGCGCCGGCGCAGCCCACCCAGAAGAGGTAGTCGACCTCGTCGAGGCTCTCGACGTCCTGGCCGACCTGCTTGACCTCGAAGGGGAGGTCCTTGGCCCAGTCCATCCGCAGCCGCGGCGCGAGGCCCCACGGGTTGCTGTTCTTCTCGAGGTTCTTGAACAGGCCGTTGAGCTCGGCGGGGAAGGCCGACTCGATGAGGTTCTTGTAGCGGCGCATGTCGACGATGGCGTCGACGTGCTCGATGTCGACGGGGCACTGCTCGACGCAGGCACCACAGGTGGTGCACGACCAGAGGACGTCCTCGTCGATGACGGCGTCGGGGCCGTGCGGATTGTATGCCTGGAGCGGGTGGCGGATGTCGTAGCCGGTCTCGCCGACGAGCTGCTCGGTGGCGACGGCGCCCCTCGTGGCGTCGCTGAAGCCCTCGGCCGACTCGATGCCGCCGGCTCGCGCCTCCTCGGAGGCGAGCAGCCACGGCGACTTGGCGTGAGCGTGGTCGCGCAGCGTCATGACGAGCAGCTTGGGGGAGAGCGGCTTGTCGGTGTTCCAGGCCGGGCACTGGCTCTGGCAGCGGCCGCACTCGGTGCACGTGGTGAAGTCGAGCAGGCCCTTCCACGTGAAGTCCTCGACCTTGCCGACGCCGAGCGCGGCGTCCTCGTCGAGCTCGTCGACGTTCTCGAAGTCGAGCGGCTTGCCGTCGACCTTGATCGGCTGGAGCTCGCCGAGGCTCGTGCGGCCGTCGGCGTGGCGCTTGAAGAAGATGTTGAAGAAGGCGAGGAAGCGGTGCCAGGCGACGCCCATCGTCGGCTGCAGCGCGATGGTGATCATCCAGGCGAAGCTGATGAGGATCTTGATCGCGGCGATGATCACGATGAGGTTCTCGATGGCCCCGATGGACAGGCCGGTGAAGAAGTTGCCGATCCAGCCGGTCAGCGGGAAGTGCAGCGCGTTGTCCATGCCGGTGCCCTGCTTGCGGGCGAGCGTCCACTCGAGCGCGCGGAGCAGACCGATGCAGAGGGTCACGCCGAGGATCGTCAGCTCGACGTAGTAGGCCTGCCACCACGTGGAGCCGAAGAAGCGGCTGCGTCGGCCGTCCTCGCCGGCGGCCGAGCGCGGGTGGTTCTTCTGCCGGATCGCCATGAGCACGAGGATCGAGATGAACCCGGCGAAGGCGAAGAAGTCGGTGATCCACTCGTAGAGGAAGAAGTGGCCGATGACCGGCAGCACGAACTCCGGCGAGAAGAGCTGGCCGAAGGCGTTGAGGAGCGTGAAGAAGAGGACGCCGAAGCTGACCATCGTGAACCAGTGCGCGATGGCGACGACGGGCAGCCGCGACATGCGGGTGTGGCCGAGGAACTCGCGCAGCAGCGTGCGGGTGCGGGCCCCCTTGTCGTCGCCGCGGTCCTCCGGCTGTCCCAGTCGGAACGTCGCGAGGAAGTGGTTGACCGTCTTGACCAGCAGGGCGACGGCGACGGCGGTGACACCGAGGCAGACGACGACGGCGACGATCTGGAGCGCACTCATGCCGGGGAGTCTACTGACGAGTTAGCAAGCGCTTAGTGAATGTGACGGCCGTCGCGGCGTGACGCTCGTCCCCTTCGTCCCCCGGCCACACGGCATATGCCCTTGGGAAGCGCATGACGCTCGCCAGGCCCGGCCGGCGGACGACGGGTACGTATGCCGCGTGGCCGGCCCCGCGGGACGCCCGGATCATGGGCGACGCCTTGGCAGGCGATAACGACGTGTTGGAATATGTATAACGAGGACCCGGTTGTCGACAACGACCGGGTCGACAGACCGTTCCGCCGCACCCCGCTGAAAGGGCTCCCGCAATGCCGATCTACGACGACGTGACCAAGCTGATCGGCAACACGCCGCTCGTGCGCCTCAACAGGATCACCGACGGCGCGGAGGCCACGGTCGCGGCCAAGCTCGAGTTCTACAACCCCGCCAGTTCCGTCAAGGACCGCATCGGTGTCGCGATCGTCGACGCGGCCGAGGAGAGCGGCGACCTCGAGCCCGGCGGCACCATCGTCGAGGCGACGTCCGGCAACACCGGCATCGCGCTCGCCATGGTCGGAGCGGCCCGCGGCTACAACGTCGTGCTGACGATGCCCGAGTCGATGAGCAAGGAGCGCCGGGCGCTGCTGCGCGCCTTCGGTGCCGAGCTCGTCCTCACCGACCCGTCCACCGGCATGAAGGGCGCCGTCGCGAAGGCCGAGGAGATCGCGGCCGAGCGCGGCGGTGTGCTCGCACGGCAGTTCGCCAACGTCGCCAACCCCGAGATCCACCGCAAGACCACCGCGGAGGAGATCTGGAAGGACACCGACGGCGAGGTCGACATCGTCGTGGCCGGCATCGGCACCGGCGGCACCATCACCGGCATCGGCCAGGTCCTCAAGGCCCGCAAGCCCGGTGTGCAGGTCATCGCCGTCGAGCCGGAGGAGTCCGCGATCCTCAACGGCGGCCAGCCCGGTCCGCACAAGATCCAGGGCATTGGCGCCAACTTCGTCCCCGAGATCCTCGACACCGAGGTCTACGACGAGGTCATCGACGTCAACGCCGAGACGTCCGTGAAGTGGGCCCGCCGCGCCGCGACCGAGGAGGGGCTGCTCGTCGGCCTGTCGTCCGGCGCCGCCCTCGCGGCCGCCGTCCAGGTCGCGCAGCGCCCGGAGAACAAGGGCAAGACGATCGTCGTCATCATCCCCTCGTTCGGCGAGCGCTACCTGTCCACCATCCTCTTCGAGGGCCTCGTCGACTGAGATGAGCACTGCACCGAAGTTCGAGCACCAGGGCCGTCCGGCCGAGAAGCCGCTGACGCTCGTGCGTGGCGACGGCCCGGGCGAGGCCCCTGCCGCCGCTCCCGCCGCGGACGTCGTCACCGATGTCGTCACGGACGAGAGCCGGTATGCCGGCCCGCTCGGTCTCGTGCGCAAGCTCGCCGACCGCGCGCTGGAGGACGTCGACGGCGCCATCGCGCGCGACCCCGCCGCCAGCTCGCGCCTCGAGCTGGTCCTGACCTCGCCCGGCCTGCACGCCATCTGGGCGCACCGCGGGCTGCACGCGCTGTACCAGCAGCCGGGTGGGCGCCTGCCCGCCCGGGTGCTCGCCACGGTGGCGCGCTCGATCACCGGGGTCGAGATCCACCCGGCCGCCCGGCTCGGTCGACGATTCTTCATCGACCACGGGATGGGCGTCGTCATCGGCGAGACGGCCGAGGTCGGCGACGACGTCATGCTCTACCACGGGGTCACCCTGGGCGGGCGATCGCTGGCTCACGTCAAGCGCCACCCCACCGTGGGCAACCGCGTCACCATCGGTGCCGGCGCCCGGGTGCTCGGGCCGATCAACGTCGGCGACGACGTGCAGATCGGCGCGAACTCCGTTGTCGTCAAGGACGTTCCGTCCGGGGCGGTGGCGACTGGCATACCGGCGGTCGTGCGGTTCCCGAAGCGCAACGCCACCAACCAGTGGCTCGACCCCGCGATGTACATCTGAGCGGAGCTCTGCTCCCTCGCGGCGCCGTCACGTCGGTCTCGGGCTGCTCGTGTGGTCCTCCGTCGGCCTGCACGGACCGTCCCTGACCGTGCACGGCGAGTCGCCGGCTGTCGGTTTCGGTGTCGGTGCGGTGATCCCGACCACCGAGGAGACCCGGACGGTCGGGGTGGCCGGCATCTGCATGACCGGCGGCCGCGTCGCTACGGTCACGGGCGTCACGCTCGAGGACGCTCACGGTCTCGCGGTCGAGGACTTCGGGACGGCGCGCATCGGCCCCGGCGGGCCGGAGGTGCCGGGCGTGATGGCGCAGACGCCGTCCCGGCTCGGCTACACGCACGAGTCCGTGACGCAGCGGTGCGACGAGGACGGCGCCGTCGCTCTCGCTCTCTCGCTGCGGTGGTCGACCCGGCTGACGCGGCACGCGCTTGGGCCGGGGGAGCGACGGTCCGTTACGTGCTCGATGGCACGCCGGGTGCGCTGACGGTCAGGGGCCACCTGACGCTGTGTGTGCTTCCGATGGCCCGGCTCGACGAGTGCCGACACCCGGACGAGGTCGATTCGGACGGGTGAGCGTGCCGCGGATAGACTTCCGCGGACACTGGAGGGCTCGCATAGTGGCCGAGTGCGGCGGTCTTGAAAACCGCTATGGGTCGCTGAGACGGCCTGCGACACCCATCCGTTTGACCTAGCCGTCTGTGCTCCTCACCTGCGCGAACTCACCTGAGCGGCGCTGAAATGGGGCACCACACTGTCTCATTCTGTGGCGTCCCGTCTCGTTCCCAGCTGGGCATGCGTTGGGCGCCGGGCGGCAAGCTTGACTGCCGTTATAAGGAAGTTCCCGGGGTGTGTCCTTTCCTGCTCGGTTGCCTGGCGCGAGGGGGAGGGCGGCTTCGACGTACCTGTCCGTGACGCCACCGTGGTGCCGAGCGGAGCGAGACAGGACAATGTGAGGTAGGGCTGGGTTCGCCGTCGCTCGCGGTGTCGGCACGTCGGTCTACGGTGTGGTGATGGCCGACCGACCCCGCCCCAAACTGCTCATCACTGACCTTGACAACACGCTGTGGGACTGGTTCGACGCGTGGTACCAGTCGTTCTCGGGCATGCTGGAAGAGCTTTGCGAGCTCAGCGGCGTCGAGCAGGACGTCCTGGAACGTCAGATACGGGCCGTCCACCAAGCGCGAGGGACCACCGAGTACTCGAATCTGGTCAATGAAGTGCCAGCCCTGGTCGCCGCGGCCGCGCCCGACGCGCCGGCCGTTGCGTTCAACGAGGCACTCCATGTCTTGAACTCGCGCAGAAAGTCTGTCACCAAGTTGTACCCGGGAGTTCGCGAGTCTCTGGCGTCCCTCAAGAACGCCGGGGTGCGAGTCGTCGCCTACACAGAGTCAGGCGCATTCTGGACTGAATGGCGTATGCGGCACACGGGTCTGGATGGCGTCATCGACGTGCTGTACTCGGCTCCCGACCATGACCTGCCTGATGGCATGCGGCCGGAAGATCTCCGCACAGGACACCTCCCGCCGTCCGCTTACGGGCTGAAGGTCACCAAACACCACCACGTGCCACGAGGCGTGTATAAGCCAAGCGAGGACGTCTTGCGGTCCATCCTCGAAGACCAGGGTTGTCAGCCATCGGAAGCCGTGTACGTGGGGGACAGCCTGATGAAGGACATCGCGATGGCAAGAGCGACTGGTGTGCTTGACGTGCACGCGGCGTATGGACAGGTTCAGAAAAGGCCGGAGTACGGGCTCCTACAGCGGGTGAGTAACTGGCCTGACGAAGACGTGGAACGAGAACGGGCGTTGGCGCGGGACAGCGCCGCAATCATCCCAACGATCTCCTGCGCCGAGCGGTTCGATGAGGTCCTCTCGGTGTTCGACGTCGCGCTGGCCTCGGCACAGTGACTGGCTCGGTGTGGAAGCGGTGCGCCGACCCTAGACGCGCCAAGAAAGGTAGTTCTCATCCAGTCGACCCACGCAGCGAGCTGACTCTCAATGAGCAGGTCGGCTACTACGTGGAGATGTGGAAGGAGTCCGTCGAGGTCCAGCGACACTTCAACGACATTGAGTGGCGGATACGGGGACTAGCCCTGACGGTTGCCACGTTCGCGCTTGGTGCGGCTGGCGTAGCTGCAAAAGACGGAACGAAGGTCACGGGGGTAAGCCTCGGGTCCGTGGTCGTGCTCATTGGACTTCTGCTCTGGTATGCCTTCTACTTCGTGGACCGATTCTGGTATCACCCGCTACTCAAAGCGGCCGTGACACACGGAACCGCTATCGAGAACGAAATCAAGAAGACCTTGCCGGGGGCCGGAATGACGGCGTCGATTACGGCTGGCAGTGTCCAGAAGCCAGGGAAGTTCGTGAAACTCTTCAGTGGGAAGAGTGAAATGCACTCGGATGACAAACTCGTGTGGTTCTACAAGGTTGGTGGCTTCGCACTGTTCGCAGCTGCTGTTGCCTTGCAGGTTGGCGTGCTCGTGGGGGGCACAACTGCGACACCCGCTGCGCCAGGCCTGAACAAGCCGACGTCTACCGGAACGACCACGACAACCGAACCGAGCAGGGGCGGCGGGACAGGTGCGGGAACGCCAGCTGGGAAGCCAAGCACAAACGGTGGGACGCGTGCAGGCACTCCAACCGCCACGCCGACTGTGAGCGCGACTACCTGAGCGTCACCGCCGAACGCCGATCGCCGCGACCGAACCATCGGCGGTGGGAGCGCTGAATGCGCATGCGATCAACTTGCCCGCATGGAGGACATCTCAGGACGCGCGGGCGGCCGTTATGGACAAGGTGAGGGGCGCGTATCGGCGTGCTGACCTGCGAGGACTCCCTGGCGAGAACTGGCAACCCCTGTAGCGCAGAAGGTGCAACTACTGGAGAGGGCTGTCCAGCGCTCGACGTCGCCTTACCTTCTCAGCGTCAGCCCTTCGCACCTGTCCATCGCGTACCCCGGGTGTCGGGAGCGGCGGTGTCGGTGGTGGTCACTAGTCTGTGGGCGTGACGATGCTTGCAGGGGATACCCAGGAGTTGCGCAAAGCCCGGGGAGCCTTCTTCACCCCGGACGAACTCTGCAGGTACGTAGTCGACTGGGCCATCCGCGACGGCAGCGAGGACGTGCTGGAGCCTTCCTGCGGGGAGGCGGCCTTCCTAGTGGCAGCGGCCAAGCGCTTGGATCAGCTACAGGTAGCCGAGGGTGGCAGGCTTGCGGGGGTCGAGCTCCACGCTGGGAGCTCGGCGCATGCGGCCTCTCTGGTGAGGGCGGCCGGGCGCAGGGCAGAAATCACGACAGCCGACTTCTTCACGGTCCAGCCGGAGCCGTCATTCTCCGCCGTGGTTGGGAATCCGCCGTATGTGCGCTATCAAGACTTCGCTGGCGAAGCACGAGCCCTTAGTCAGCGCGCGGCCCTTGCGGCCGGCGTTCCCCTCACCGGTTTGGCAAGTTCTTGGGCCGCGTTCACGGTCCACTCAGCGCTGTTTCTTCGTCCGGGCGGACGGCTCGGCCTGGTACTCCCAGCGGAACTGCTGACCGTCAACTATGCGGCCCCCGTGCGGCGTTTTCTTCTGGAGCGCTTTGCCCGAGTCCGACTGGTGCTCTTCACAGAGCGAGTGTTTCCTGAGGTGCAGGAAGAGGTGGTGCTCCTCCTCGCAGAGGGTTATGGACAGTCGCCGTCCGGGGTCTGCGAGCTCCACCAAGTGCACAACGCGGAGTCACTGGCGCGAGGCATGGGTGTCGCTCATCGGTGGACTCCGAAGCCGTCGTCAGGGAAGTGGACCGCTTCGATGCTGTCCGCTGAGGCCCTCAAAGCCTTCACGTCTACAACGGAGGACGGCGACGAGTTCACAACTCTGGAGGCGTGGGGCGACACCACGCTGGGAATGGTCACGGGTAACAACAAGTACTTCACCCTTACGCCAGCCCGGGCAAAGGAGCTCCGACTGCCGCCGCGGGAACTCCTCCCCATTTCTCCGCCGGGCAGTCGGCACCTTCGCTCCCTGACCTTCTCTGGGGCCGACTGGTCTCGGCTGGGCCGTGATGGTGCTCCAACGCTCCTGTTCCGCCCAGCCGGAAAGCCATCAGCCGCTGCCGCTGCCTACATCGCCCAAGGCGAGGTAGCAGACGTGTCTTCGGCGTACAAGTGCCGTGTTCGGAAGCCTTGGTGGCGCGTACCACTGGTCCAGCCCGCAGACTTGTTCCTCACTTACATGAACGCAGACGCACCTCGGCTATGCGACAACATGAGAAGCGCGTTCCACCTGAATAGCGTTCACGGTGTGTACCTCAAGGACGAAGTCCGTTCCTTGGGTAAGGCGCTGCTCCCCCTCGCATCGCTGTCGAGCGCGACGCTCGTGGGCGGGGAGACCGTGGGGCGTGCCTACGGGGGCGGGATGCTCAAACTGGAACCCCGTGAGGCGGACCGGCTGCCGCTGCCGTCACCTGCCCTTTTGAATCAGGCCCAGCCTCGGTTAGAGAGTGTCCGTCCCCAACTCACGGCCTTGACTCAGGCAGGCCAGCTGCTGGACGCGAGTCGAGTTGTTGATGACGTGCTCCTACGCGGAGAACTGGGGATGCGTCCCGGCGAGATCTCGTTGCTGCGGGAGGCCCATCGGACGTTGATGAACCGACGCAAGGCCAGGGGCAAGTCGTGAGTGACGACACAATCACCGAGTTGGAGCCAATCCTCCAAGAGGCTGAAGACTGGCTGCAGCTCATGGAAGACGACGGGCAGGATGCAGGTCCGTGGTCGCTCAATGATGGGGTTCCTGCCTACACGGCGGATCTCGAACTGTTGGGGAACCTGCTACGCGTGCCCTTGCGTGCCAATGCGAGCACACAGTCGGGTCGCTTGGCCAAGGCATTCGATGCCTGGTTGGCCCACGAACTCAGGCGAGCAGGATTTCATCACGATGAGGTTTGGCCAAGGAAGACGCAGCCGCGCGTTCTGACGCGGGAACTGGCTGAGGTGCTCCGACAGTTGGCCGTCCTTCAGTCAGTCGTCGAAGAGGCAGAGGCGGCCTCGGCGGCGAAGACCGAGAAGGAGAACCAGCGACTCGCCGCCCGGCACCAGCGAGAGGTACAGAAGGCCGAACGCGACGCTGCCCGTGAGGCCAAGAAGGCATTGCCGGGTACGCCGGTCCCTCCCGTCGTTCACCCGCCTTTCAAGCCGAAGCCGGTGCCCAGAGCCGTTCCGACCGCTGTCGCGCGCGCCATCGGTGCCGTTCACAAAGCCGTACCCAGCATCAGTGCTTCCAACATCCTTGGGCGTTTCTACGTCAAGCAGGTAGACGTGGCCGTTTCGGCATGGGACCGAGGGCCAGATGTGCTCATCAGCGGCAAGACGATGTTCAGCAGCTTCGGGAAGAACACCAAGAATCGTTACGAGGAGACGCTCGGAGAGGCCACCAACCTTCGCGACAGACACCCATTGGCGGCGATGGGCTACGCGTTCGTTGTGAGCGAGGAGATCTTCAAGGAGAAGGGCGCCTACGCGCGCCTTCAAGATCTTCTCCTTCGCACGAGGAAGCCGGACGGGCCTTACGACGCGACGATGCTGCTCATTGTGCGGTGGGATGCCTCAGCCGACACCGTGGAACTGACCAGCCCGATGACGCACCCGATGGTGCGTCATCAGCACCCGCCAGTGGACTTGGGTGCCAACCGCTTCTTCGGTGACCTCCTAGGAGCGGTGATAGAGAACACGCCTGTCGGCGTCCATCAGCAGGTGCGAGAGGCTCGCAATGGAGCCAGCCCGGGGGGTGCCCCAGACCCCGGTGCCGACGCTGCTGACGTGGCCAATGCCAAGGAACAGGACGATGGCGAGTCGGTGAGCGACTCTCCCTGAGTTGCCCATTGCGGGTGAGACTTGCGAGGTCACGATTCGGTGTTGTGATTGGTCATGTTGCACCGCCGCGCCTTGTGCTCGTCCTCGCCTTGGTAGCCAGCGCGTGTTGGCTGCCCATTCCTGCACCGGAAACGTCGTCCGCACCATCTCAAGGAAGCAGCGCTGAGGCGCCGGTCTCACCGGGCTTCGCGTTCACCCACGTGGACGCGGCAGGGCGGCCTGCACGTTGGGACCCGTGCGCCGAGGTCACGCTCATCGTCAACTGGGACAGCGCGCCGCCCACAGCACAAAGGGACTTGGAGGAGGCCCTGGCGCGCATGAGCCGGGCATCGGGCATGCACCTTGTCGTAAGGGGCTCGACGACTCGTCGACCGACTGCCGAATGGGGCCGAAGGAGGGAGTCAGGCAGGTGGCCGCCAGTCTTGGTGGCTTGGAGTCGACCCGACGGAAAGACGTTGAGCTGGGGCGCCTCGGCGAGCACGACCACGTTCGTCACGAAGAGCGCCGCCTCACGACTCGTCTACGTAAGCGGCCAGATCGTGCTCAACGTAGAGCACTCCGCCGTGTACGGGCCCGGCTTCGGCACTGCCCAAAGCCTTGGAATCCTCTTCGAACACGAGTTGGGTCACCTGCTCGGCCTGGCCCATGTATCGGATCGGACGCAGGTCATGTTTGACACGGCGGGAAACGCGTCCACTCTGGGAGACGGTGACCGGGCCGGTCTGCGCAGGCTCGGACAGGGCCCGTGCCGCGCCAAGCATGGGCGATGAGACGGTGCGCGGCCGGTCAACAAGGTGGAGACCGTTCGGCGGCAGGCTGCCGAGGCTGTGTTGGAGGCCATTGCGGGTCCTCACTTGCGGCAGCGCAGCGCCAGACTGATGCTGGTGAGCCCCACATCCTCGTACCGCTCGTAGGCCGACGTTGGGCCGGTGACGACCACCGTGGAGAGCTCGAGAGATCGTCCATCCTTCGATAGGTGATAGCTCAGGCCTTCGGGCTTGGCCCCAGTGACGTAACTGTTCGACGCCGTTCCCTTGAAGTAGTCCCGGTCCCGAAGGGTGAGCTCTGCCTCCACCGAGGTTCCGGAGCTGCCGCCTTGCACGATGTGGACTGCCATCTCGTACTGCCCGTTGCCGAGATCGTCTATCCCCATCCGTCGCGGCTCGGTATTGATTCTGAACTCCCGATACCTAAAGGGCGGCTCTAGCGTGGACGAGCACGCCACCCGACCGATCGCGTTTGAGGCCGCTATATCCGCTGACGCTGTCCAGCTCCCGCCAAGCCGCAACACCGCTCCGGGAGAGGGCAAGGCCTTCGGCAGAGCGGGGCGGGACCTGTGTGTGACTCCCGGCGTCAGTTTGGCGAGCGTCCACGGCTTCGGCGTCGGGGTAGTGCGAGGTGACGGTGTGGGCGCGCTGTGCTTGGTCCCCGCGGGGGCACCGGTCGCTGCTGCGCTGGTCGGCGCTTTCGGGGTGGCGCTGGCTCCAACACGGGCTGATGTAGGGGTCGTACCGGGTACCCGGGCGAGTGGTGCGGCGCAGGCTGTAAGCGAAACCGTCACAACGATTGTGACGGCGGCCCCAATGGGGGTGCGCCGGCAAGGTGTGGGTGTCATGGACCTGCTTTGGTCGAAGGATTGTGTCCCGGCGCTTGGTTTGGGAGCTGAACGGCGATGTGGACCTGCCGTCTCCGAGTGCCAAGCCAGGAGAATCCATTGTGGATTGGCGCCAGACGAGAGCGGGGCTGGGCTGGGCTGGGCTGGGCTGAACTACCTTCGCAGATACGGACCGGGCAGCAGGGCGCCCACACGGGCAACATCATGCCCGTGTGGGCGCAAGGGACGGCGGAACTTCCCGTCAGAACAGCTCTTCCAAGCCAGGGCCCGCAGCTGGGGCCTTCGAGCTGCCCGGTCGGCCGCTGCTGCTGGAGTACGGCTTGATCAAGCGGTAGTGAATGGCTCCCCTCAATCCCGGAGCGCTTGCGGACGCGTAGCCCTCTTGAACCAACCACTTCAGCGCCCGTGAAGCCGGCGGTGGAAACCGGCCCGGAAGGCCCTTCATCTTCTCCGCGAGCTGGTTGCCGATAAGAGGCGCCTCATCGTTTTCGCGCAGCAGACCCGCCACTAGTTCGCGATACTCGTCTTCCTGAGTCTCCGGGGAAGACACGATGACGGACGTCGCACGGGCATCAGGTACTGAAAGACGTATGCCTACCTGCTGACCGCCATCTGCGACCTCGACATGCATCACGGCGGCCACCTCTCCGTCCTGGCGGTAGCCCTCCCTGTCCTTGATGGACACGAGTTCGGCGCTCCCACTGGACGCGCGACTGAACTGCGTCACGATGCGGAAGTAGAGCGCCGATCCAGATATTTGGTCCTTCTTCGAAGATGCTCCGCGAGGCATCGCTATGCGTTGAGGAGCTTGGTGGCCGACGTGATCAATGAGCACCGAGGCGATTCGACGCCCCGTCCACGGCTCGACGACGTGCTGCTGCCACTTGACGTACTCGCCAGGGTCGTTCTCACCAAAGCCAGCAGCGGCCAAATCCTTCGAAACGCTATCCAGCAGGATGAGCTCGACGTGGAATCGCGAGAGCCATGTGTCGAGGTGCCTACGCGCCGGTTGCCCCGGCATGAGGGAACCGGAGGGCTTCCAGTACCCGATGCGACCCGCCTGAGCTCTCGTAACGCCCAGCGCCTTGAGCCTGGTGCGAATCGTGCGTGGATTGCTCTCGCGGTCGATGAGGAGCGCAATGCCGCCGTCTGCGGCTACCTGAGCGGCCATGTGGTACCCAAGCCATGACTTCCCGGAGCCGCTCTGTCCAAACAAGAGGTGACTCTCCCCGGCATACAGGAGCGGTAGGCCACCCTGTACGGGCACCAGAGAGGGTCTGACCGCAGGGCTGTCGTCGTCCCACGCCTCGCTGAGGAACCTCGGAAAGGAGTTGTCTTCCGCGGGAGCCGCGACCTCGACCCTCCCTTCATCGGCGAGGAAGTCCGGCGCAGACCAGGCCTCCTCGGTGTCGTCCTCGGCCTCGAAGGCTCGCTGCTCTGTCATCGGGATGCCCGCCCGCACGCTGGGACCGCCAACCACACCCACGACTCCGGCAGCAGTTCGATGGTGCGCTCGCGGCCTCCATGCCAGAGGCGGGGCCTTGAGAAGACAACGGCACCAAAGCTCTCCAGCTCCTTGAGGGCGCGGTAAACGCTGTCCGGCTGGAGTCCCAGAGCGTCCGCCAAGTCTCGGTCGGACACGCTGAGCTCGGGCCTGTTCATGTTCTGCAAGTCCGCGAAGCCGCAACGACTCAGTTGATGCAGCAGCACTGCCAGCGCGTCGGCCTTTGGAGTAAGGGGGTAAGGGGCCATCACGGTCCTTCCGGTCGTGCACGCCCCTGTTGGGCCTGCGCCGGTCGGACCGTCCTCACCCGCGTTGGAAGTGCCAGCATCCGGGACATCCCCCGGATGCGCAGCCGCTCGCCCAGCCAGACGACCCCCGTCCCCCATGACCCCTTAAAGGTGGGGGTCAGGGGGACGGGGGTCGTGATCGCCAGCTGGTGGCCTATCGCCACGGGCCCCGGACCGTAACCATGCAGTCGGGGACAGTGACTGTCAGACACGCCCCGCAAGACTGCTTGTCATGAGCGCCGCTATCCGCACAGTGCGGTCCATGGCAGAAGGGGAGCGCAGCGTGGGCGGTTTCGCCGGGTGGCCGGCGGACGTCGAAGCTGACGTGGATTTTTGGGAAAGCTTGGCCCAAGCGTTGCGGCGCAAGGGGGTGCCGCGCCCGTCCTGGTGGGATGAGCGGACAGCGGAGGTCGAAGCAGACCAGTGTGCTTGGCGGGCCAGGCAGATTCATCGGTTGTGGAACGATGCACAAGCATGGTCTGCGGTAGCGGAGGCCCGAGCAGACGGCCATCCGCTAGACATCGCGTTGATGCTGGCGCTCCCAGAGGCATAGCTGCCCGTTGTCGGACCGTCCACCGAGGACGGACGGTGCGCCGCCGCACGGTCTGCTGCAGGTCAGAATGGCGCGGCTGCTTGGCGGATGAGGGCAGCGTCCGCACCGGTGCCCCACAAGACGAGGACCCGCCACACCTGCCCGCGCCATTCGCTCAGCCGGTCGAGAACGCCGACGATGTTGAAAGGGCGGTCCGCGGCGAGGCCCGCGGCCACGTCGTACAACCGCCACTGGTTGCTGGACCAGCCCCGGCCTTGGGTCTCAACATCGGAGACCCACGCCTCCCAGTCAAGCACCGGGTCCCAGTGCCAGTTCCCGTGCTCGTCGCGCTGTCGGCTTTCGGTGCTGAAGGTCAGCCAAGCCGTCGCGTCCTGGCGCACAACCCCAGCGGGGTCGACATCGAGCACAGCCGTGGCAGCTACGAGCTGCTCATTGCTGACCCACTGCCGGTAGCGATCCCATGATGGCCTCATTGGGTCGGACATTCTTCTACTCCTTCGGTTGTTCGAGGTCGACCCGCATTGCAGGTTGCAGCGGGCAAGTGACTGGCGACGGGTGGGGGCAGCGCATCGCGGGGAGGTGTCACCAGGCAGGTAGCGTGGCCGCAATCGCCTCGTTCCACCGCTCCTCGTCCCCGGGAATGAGGTGGTGGTAGACGCGGAGACACACCTCCGGGGAATGCCCGAGGCGGGCAGCGACGACGCCGACTGGGACGTCGCGTAGCCAGAGGGATGCTGCCGCATGGCGCAGGTCGTAGACGCGAGCCAGCGTCTCTTCCTCAGCGTCCGGCATCGCGAGCCTTCTCCCAGCGCGCCAGAACTCTCCCACTTCCGACTCCGACAGCATCGAGCCTTGGCCGGTCGTGAATAGCAGCCCAGAACTGATGCGTCGGCTCTGCGCAAACTCACGGAGCATCTGCACCAGAACCGGGGGAATCGGAACTGGCCGTTCGGCACCCGCCTGGCGTCGCTTCAGGCCTCGGTCGTCACGAACAGCACCGGAGTCCGTCCAGGCCGTCCCCGCCGCGGCCGCTGACTTGCGAAGGCGGAGCCTTCCCCATCCGGTCTCTGGCAGCTCACAGTGCCCAAGTTGGAGCGAGGCAGCCTCCGATGGACGTAAGCCCGCGTAGAAGACGCAAGCGAGGAACGCCGCAAACACCGGTCCTCGCGGTCCCTTCGCGGCCACCGCTCGCAGGGCGGCGGGTATGAGTTCGGGGTGCGCCACGGTAGTGGCCGTAACCTCAACGGCGGCCCGGTTCGATGCCCTCGTCGTGATGGTGCGCAGCGGAGACGACGAGAGGTGCTGGTGCCTGACCGCGTACTCAAGGATCTTGGACAGGCCGGCCCGCCGACGAGTACGTGCCGTCGGCTTTGCAGTCGAGCCGTCCAGATTGATTGCGAGTCGCCGCAATGCGGTTTCGCACACGGCTATGTCTACTTTCCCGACCGGAAGAGAGGCGCGCTCGAGCCAGCGCAGCGCGTCGTGGTGCGCTCGCGTAACTGAAGTGCGACGCGACGTCACCTTCCCCTCGTCTGGAATCCGCAGCCCCTCCGGTGACAAGCCGCCTTGGTAGAGCGCTTGGTAGAGCAACTCGCGGCGGGCACCGTCCACCTGGTGACGTGCCTCGGTAACGACAGCGACGACGTGGGCAAGGTTCTCAGCGGTCGACTTGCGCGTCTTGCCGCCGGAGTCGCGCCACTCGTCGGCGTAGATCCTCCGCGCCACCTCGAGCAGCGTGGGGGTCGCGTTGAGCCCCGAGGAAACCGGTTGACCTGTGACCGTGTCGAAGGCGTCGCCCCGCTTGGCAGCCGAAACGAGCTTTGCGTGCTCCGAGGTGGCGAGTCCCTTGAGCTTGAACGTCGCGTAGTGCTTGTCTCCCCCGACGACCCAGCCGAGTTCGTATGAGACGGCCTTACGGTCGGAGCGCCTACGCGCGCGCAGCGAATGGATTTGGACATCGAATGTCTGAGGCATCAGGCTGCGAACTCCTCGAGGTCGAGCATCCAGTCATCAACCCAATCGACGCGGACGCGACGGTTCCCGCCTGGAGTTCGGCAGAAGCGGGGCCCAGACCCACGCTCCCAGTACCGGTAGAGGGTGGCGCGGGATACGCCAGCACGGAGCGCGGTCTGGTTGACCGTTAGCCAAGTGTTCGTTTCGGTGGTCATGGCGTCACCGGTGCTGCAACGGCTTGGGGGCGCAATCGACCTCGCTGGACCGCCCACACGCGCTGGGGTGGGGCTGCGTGCAACAGGGCCGGCCAGTCTGAAACACTGGGCCACGCACCTGGAGGGTTCGCATAGTGGCCGAGTGCAGTCGCCTTGAAAGCGACCAGGCGGAGACGCCTCGTGGGTTCAAATCCCACACCCTCCGCCATGTTCCGTCTGATGTCCCGAGGACGGGTGACCACGTCATCGACGCGTCATGTCCAGGCGATGTAGCTTCGAAGGGCTGCCAGCGCGCTACGTGTTCGGCGAGCGTCCTAACGGCCGCCTCAGATTGGGCGCTCCGATGGCGGCGTGCTTCGCGCGTACTGTGACGTTCACCCTGCGGCAGGCGCTGGTCGCGCACGGCCTCTCGGAGAACCGCTGCACGGCTTACCCGGCCCTCTCGACTTTCCAGGGCGTGCTCGCGTGGCGCCTGCGGCTTGACCTCGTCGTCGAGGTCGAGGGTGTCACCGGCTTCGCAATCTGGGCCGGCCTCCTCCGCCTCGGCTGAGGAGTGGCCCCGGTAGATGATCACGAGGCTGGCGAACGGGGCGCCAGTGGTTGCTGTGCCGAACTTCAGCCGGCCTCGGACATACCGGACCTCGGCACCTTCCGCGAGGACGTGCTCATGGAACCAGCGGGTGTCGGTCCGGGCTGGGACCAGACACACGACCGTGACCCCTGCGCGTGCGGTTGCGGCGGCCTTCGCCATCCAGTCGGTGATGGACCGGCCGTATACGGGGTTGCACCAGACCGCCCCGCCATGGGCGCGGGCATCGGCGGCCCAGTCCCCGGTGAGCCCGTCGCGGCGATGGGCGTCGGGGTGGTCGAGAGCGAAGAAGTGCGGTGCCTTGTGGTTGGTCGTGCTGGAGCAGGCGTCGAGTACGAAGCCGAACTCGGCGTCGTACTCGTCGTAGAACGCCTGAGGGGTGGCCCAGTCGTCGGAGGCCGAGGAGAACATGACCTTCGCGATGGCGGGATTGGACGTGGTGGCGGACTTGTTGCCGGACATGTGTGGGCTGCCTTGCGGGTTCGGTGAGAACCGCCGAGTCCGACTTACTGGCTGATGCTGGGGTCACTGCTCGGCGAGGCGTCCGTTGGGCAGCGGGGGCTGCTGGCCGCGGGTCCAGTTCGTGTTCCTGAACCGCTGACGACGGTGCAGGACATGGTTTGATCTGTGGGCCGATACAAGCCTGAGCGCGAGGGGGCGACGACGTGGCCGAGAAATCACGCGGGGACCTGCTGCGCTGGCTCTTCCCACCTACAGACGAGGACGGCCGGACGATCCGAAGCCTCCCGTCAGCGCAGGCCCCGGTTAGCTGGCCGGCGCCGCGCGGTGGGCGCGGGTCGGATGGACAGTGGCGGTGGACGCTGTCAACGCGACCTGGCGAGAGCTACGTCAACGACCTCGAACGGCGCAGCGCAGAGGGCTACCGTGCCTTGGCCACCGATCTGGCGCGGGAGCGACGCCTACGGGGGCTCACGTTGCGTCGGCTCAGCGCGACGACCGGTGTTGCGCTCTCGGTGCTGACCGGGCTCGAACAGGGCAGCGGATGGCCCGGCTTCGAGACCGTAGCCATCGTTGCCGACGCGTTGGGTCTCCGGGTCCAGGTCGCTGGGCCCAGCCTCCTCCCCCAAACCGAGGACCAAGACCAAGCCACGATGGTGGCGGCCTGGCTGGCCGCCGGCTACAAGGTCGCGATTCCGTTGCAGCTACTGGTCTCGCTTGAGCTACGGGAGCGCATGAGGGTCGTCGGGGTCTCCAAGTCCGCTGTTGCCCGGGCGGTCGGGCTGCGCCACAACACTGTGACCGAGATGTACGACATTGGGGACTTCCGCTTCTCCAGCATCCGCACGCTCGCGGCGCTTTGTGCCTATCTCGGGACACGACTGGAGGTGGTTCCGGCGGACGCTCCGTGGTGACGACCGGCCGGGCACGTCGACATGCTGGCGCGAGCGCCGCAGCGAGGTCAGCGTCGGGGGGATGGATATGCCGCGAAGCACCGAGGCCCGATGGGTTGGGCGGGACGACCCTTCGCCGTCCGAATGTCGAGTCAGGCCGGTGCAGATCACTGAGAGGATGACTGGCCCTGCCTGGGGTGCTTCTCAACGGTTGTCGGTGCCGTCGTGCAGGATGGGAGCGTGGAGGAGGACACCTTAGAGGCAGAGCAGGACGACCAGCCGTGGCTCATGCCACGGGAGTACGAGATCGGTGGAGTGCGCTGGTTCAACCAAACGGTCCAGGAGCTGCAGCGAGCACTCCACCCCCTGCTTGCTCAGATCCCACGTGCCGAACTCGCCGACGGCCCGCCGCGAATCGAGGAGGGCGAACCTCCACCACCGGAGGCGTCGCGCCTCTACCGCCCCATGAAGACGTCGCACGTCTGGACCGTCTCCGTCGAGGACGTGGTGGAGTTCAAGCTCGATCAGTTCCTCGCAGACACGTACGCGGTCGCCGAAGGCACAGGCGCCCAGATGGTGAAGGGCTTCTTCGAGCTCATCTCGCAGGTATCGGAGGACCACGGCAACGTCATTCAGGCGACGGACCGAGACTTCTTCGACGTGTACGCGGACGCAATGGAGAAGATCGAGCTGGAGTTCGACGCCGAAGGGAACCCGACCACCACGATCTTCATGCACCCCGACCTACTGGAGAAACTCAAGGACAAGAAGCCGACGCCCGAGCAGGAGGCGCGCCTCAACGCGATCCTGGAGCGACGGCGGGAGGAGTGGCGTGCTGCAAGACGTCGTCGGGACCTTTCTTGACACCCTGACCGAGCGCGAGTTCGACGGGCCGCTGCTGGCCCTGCTCGCGGCGCGGGGTTTCACGGACGTCCACTTCATCCACGGGCAGTTCGAGTTCGGCAAGGACGTCGTCGCGAAGCGTGCTGACCCTGAAACTGGCCTTGTCCGTCAGTATCTGATCCAGTCCAAGGCCGGGGACTTGGGGAGTGCTGAGTGGCGTGCTGTTCGACCGCAGTTGGAAGAGTGCGAGTACAACACCCTCGGCCATCAGTCGTTTGACAAGGACCTCCCGCGGGTGGCGGTCCTCGTCACGACAGGGCGGCTCAAGGGCAGCGCGCCCTCGGACGCCGCCGAATACCGCAAGTCCGTCGAGCGCAGAGGCCTCGCGGACCTTGAGATCTGGGAGCGGTCGGACCTGGTCGACTGGTTCTGCAAGGAGCCGACTGCCGGGGTCGCTGGCGCTGATGTAGAGGTGCAACTGCTCTCGATGGTGACGAGCATCCTCGACAGGGGGGTCACGGACAGCCGCATCGAGAAGTACACACGCCGCTGGCTGCCGCCCGTAGGGAACGCAAAACGCGCAGCAGTCGAAGCCGCGATCCTTGTCAACGCCCTGACCCGTGTCCGGCGCCTAGACCTAGCTGTCAGCGTTGCACTTCAACTCGTGCGGGCAGCTTGCCAAGACCCAGCCGCCCCGACCGGCCTGGTGGAGGCCGCTCACCGTCTCGTGTTGTTGATGGCAAAGCAGGTGAGAGAGCAGCTCGTGCCGCTGCTGGAGGACCCGCTCGACCTCGCTCGGCACACCATGAGCCAGATGGCGATTTTCACCTATCCAGTGATCTGCTGCCGGGCGTCCGAGGCCATCGCGCTAGGCCTCGCGCTGGCTCGTGCTGAGGGCGATAAGGACGAGGCGGCCGCGTTCGAGGAAGCGCTTGCGGCACTAGCGGAGCAGCCGGGCACCAGTCGGCCACCGAGCGACCTCTTCACGACGTCCGTCATTTTGACGACGGTCATGCTGAGCACCTTCGGACACGACGATGCCGTCGAATACCTTCGTCGCGTCGCCGGCTGGCTTCTCGACCGGCACGATGACGACTTCTCGGGGCTGGGGCTGGCGTCCCTCGCCGAAGACGAGGCTACGAGCGCTTCGCGGGTCCTCGGGGGGATGCTTGAGAGCACCACCATTGACCGTCGTTCGTCGAGCTACCTCGCGACTGCCGTGCTGGACCTCGCAGTCTTCCTCGGAGAGGAATCCTTTTACGAACGAGTCCGAGAGAACGTGGAGGCCCTGCGCATCGTCCCGGAGACGATGAACGCGGACGAAGCCAAGGCGCACTGGGTTCGCGGTGGGAATGACGTGTGGCCGCAGCCCCGCGTGGACTTCGCGCCTTGGGCAGACCAGGGCACGGCACCGCTCGCGACGGCAAACACAGACCCCCTCTCCGCCCTTCTGCTCACGGCTGCTTGCCGCTCACGGCACTACCCCGGCGGCTGGGGTTACCTCGCCGAAACCGACAAGCACTGACTCGCCACGCGGCTGCGATGTGGCCTGGGTATTGGGCATTCGTCGGGCACCGGGAGGGACGGCAGGACGTCTGTGCAGGTCAGAGCGTCAAAGGATTGCGGTCTTGAAAACCGCTATGGGTTCATAGCCCATCGTGGGTTCGAATCCCACGCCCTCCGCCAACAGCTCCGTCACCGCGGAGCGCCAAGTCGACGCCCGTCGCGACCAGATCGTGCGGCTCATCACGCGCCCGTTGTCGTCAGGGCGCAGCGCTCGCGCGATCTCCGGCGCGATCTCACGCCGGCCGCCCAGGGGCCTAGAACCGGATCCGGGCATGAAAAAAGGGGCCCCGGAGATCCGGAGTCCCTTTTGTTCTCATGCGCCGGCCTCATCGGTGGGGCCGGACGTGCACGCGCTCTCAGAGCAGGCCGAGCCTCTCCTCGAACGTCGTGCTGGAGTTGTACTGACCGACCGGCAGTGACCTGGACGGACGGTTCATGGCCGCGAAGAACGACACGATGTACGACATCTCTGTATTCAGTTTCCTTATGGCGCAGCCCTGCTGACTGGTGGTCGGAGGGCTCGGTGGTCGATCGTCATTGCGGGACGATCAGGACCGGCAGACCATCCGCGACCCGACCGGGAGCGTGGCCGGGCCGTGGATGACGTCTGCAGTGCAAGGGTAACAGTTCCGCAACCATGCTCGGGACGACCGTTGACCTTTGCCGGGCCCCGTGAGATACGACAGTGTGACCACACATTCCGGCTCGGATCCCGCGCCCGACACCGCCGAGATCCTGAGCCGGCTGGCTCCGCTCGACCTGCCGTCGGCAAGCCCGCTCGTGCTGCGCGGCAAGCGATTCGACGCGGCGTCCCCCGCCGTCATGGCGATCGTCAACCGGACCCGTGACTCCTTCTTCAGCGGCAACCGGCACGCCGACCTCGAGTCCGCCAAGGCGGCCTTCGTCGACGCCGTCGAGCTCGGCGCCGACCTCGTCGACGTCGGGGGTGTGCGCGCCGGTCAGGAAGGTGAGGTCGTCGACGCGGACGAGGAGATCCGGCGCGTCGTGCCCTTCCTCCAGTGGGCGCGTTCGGAGCATCCGGACGTCCTGCTCAGCCTCGACACCTGGCGTTCCGAGGTCGCGCGCGAGGCCGACGGTGTCGTCGACCTCGTCAACGACACGTGGGCCGGGCACGACCGCGAGCTCGTCCACGTGGCGTCGGCCATCGGCGCCGGCTACGTCATCTCACATACCGGAGGCCTGCCGCCCCGGACCGACCCCGTCGACGTCACCTACGGCGACGACCTGCTGGACGTGGTGCGTGACGTCGTGCGCACCCTGGCGAGCGGAGCCCACGCGGCCGAGCAGGCCGGCATACCTCGTGAGCGCATCCTCGTGGACCCGACGCTCGACTTCGGCAAGACGACGGCTCACTCGCTCGAGGTGCTGCGGCACACGGCTGACGTCGTTTCCCTGAACTACCCTGTGCTGCAAGCGATGTCGCGCAAGGACTTCGTCGGTGAGTCGCTCGACCTGCCCGCCGAGGAGCGCCTCGAGGGGTCGCTCGCGGCCACTGCCGTCGCCGCCTGGCTGGGTGCCACGGTGTTCCGCGCGCACGACGTCCGGGCGACCCGGCGGGTCCTCGACATGGTAGCGACGATCCGCGGCGACCGAACCCCGCGACTCGCCCTTCGGGGCACCCGGCGTGACGCTGTGACGAACGACTCCTGAACGCCCAAAAACGAGTGTCATCCGACGGGCCGAACGGCCGGTATTCTGCTAGGTTCGTCGCGGTTGCAGTTGCAGTTCCTCGTAGTCGAGCAGGATCCCGTCATCCGCAATGGTGACGGGATTTCTTTCGACATAGACGGGTTCGCCCGTCGAGTGGAGTCGAAGCGGCAGCTTGGGATGCGCGAAGTGCGTCGTTCCACACGCTAAAGAAGGAAGAGTTACCCGTATGGCACAGGGCACCGTCAAGTGGTTCAACGCTGAAAAGGGCTTTGGTTTCATCGCCCAGGACGGCGGCGGCCCCGACGTTTTCGTCCACTACTCGGCGATCCAGTCGAACGGCTACCGTTCGCTGGAGGAGGCGCAGCGCGTCGAGTTCGAGGTCACCCAGGGTCCCAAGGGCCCCCAGGCTGACGCGGTTCGTCCGCTCTGATCTGAGGGATCGTTCACCCTTAACGAGCGACACCGCTTCACCGCACAGTCGTTTGTGCGAAGGCCCCCCGGTCTCGACCGGGGGGCCTTCGTTTGTCCGGGCTCAGCGCCGAGGGCGTATGCCGTCCGGCGCGGTCAGCACTGCTCGTACGGCGTCGTCGTGGGGCTCGGGGTCGACGGCGTCCTCGTCCTGGTCGACGAGGGCTTCGACGTGCTCGGGGTCGTCGACGGCGTGGCGGCCGGCTTGGGCGGGGCGATGGCCTTCTGGACGAGCTCGCGGACGAGGGCGTAGTCGGGGTCGCTCGAGTAGACGCCCTGGCTCGACGTGAGGGCGACGCTCGTGATCTTGGCCTTCTGCACCCGCTCGACGAGCTGCACGAACGCCGGGAGGGACTGGGCCTCGATGTCGGTGAAGATCCGCTGCTTGAGGATCTTGGCGATCTCGGGGTAGCGGCTCACCATCGACGCCGGGTTGACCTGCTGGACGATGGCCTGGACGACGCAGCGCTGGCGCATCTGGCGGTGGGTGTCGTCGTCGGCGGCGCGCGTCCGCGCGTACCAGAGGGCGTGGTAGCCGTCGAGGTGCTGACGCCCCGGCTCGAAGTAGCCCTTGACGCCGAAGACGCGTCCCGACGCGTCGTGCTGACCGCCGATCGTCAGCCGGGTCCCGTTGGCGCTCAGCTTGACGTTGACGTCGAGCCCACCCATCGCGTCGATGAGCTGCTGGAAGCCGTAGAGGTCGACGATGACCATCTGGTTCATCTGCAGGCCGAGGATCTCCTGGACGGCACCGCGGATCTCCTGGCGGCCCGGCACCGAGCCGGCGGGGTAGGCGCCGGGGTGGTCCTTGGCGTAGTTCTCCGCCTCGACGTAGAGGTTGGTCAGCATGCACTGGCCTGTGACGCCGGGGCTGTTCTGGGCGCAGGTGGACTCGGGTGCACCGAAGTGGCCCGACGGGTAGCGAGCGCGCAGGGGGCTGTTGGGTGCGAGCGGCGCGTAGAGCAGGTTGCGCGGCATCGAGATGAGGGCGGTCCGGCCCGTCTTGGTGTCGATGCTGGCCACGATCATCGAGTCGGTGCGGATGCCCGTGCGGTCCGCCCCGGCGTCCGAGCCGAGCAGCAGGATGTTGACCCGGGGCTGGTTGGCCCAGGGGTCGTCGCCCTCGGTCGTGACGTTGACGCCGGAGCCGGCCTGCTTGTTGCCGAGCGAGGTGGTGCCGAAGACCTGGTTGACGGTGTCGGTCGTGATGAAGGTGTACTCGGCGACCTTGAAGGTCGAGCCGGCGACGAGGAAGACGAGGACCGTGGTCAGTGCGGCGAGGGTCCTCGTCCGGGTGCGGTCCAGCCGGGTCGGGCGGGACTGGACGGCGGTGAGGATGATCGAGCCGCACCAGAGGATGCCGATGGCGACGAAACCGACGGCGACACCTTGGAGTAGCGAGGGGCGCGCGACGAGCGAGAGGGCTGCGTTGGTGATGCCGTCGCGCAGGACGACGTAGCCGACGACGACTCCGGTCAGCAGGAAGAGGGCGAGGACGGCCCAGCCGAGTCGCTTGCTCCGTGTCTGGGTCAGGCCCGCACCGGGTAGGAGAGTGCCGAGGGTGGTGAGTCCGAGCGCCCGACGGAAGCCGGCCCTGACCTGGCGACGGATGGCTTCACGACCACTGGGTGCGTTGTCACGCCGCGGCCGCGGCGCGGTGGCGTCAGTCATCGGATCCTCTCGGCCAGGGCAGTGTCACCTGTCGTCCTGGGTGGGCAACCCTGCCATTGTGCACGGTCATCCTTTGAACCGCCTCATTGCGCGTCGACAGTCACATGAGCGTGGCGGAGGACCCGGGTTTGGGTTGCGGTGCGTGGCCCGGTAGCCTGTGTCCGCCCGTGCATCCGGCGTCGCCTCGGCGGCCTCGATCACGGGCACGGAGGCGTCGCATAGTGGCCTAGTGCGCCCGCCTGCTAAGCGGGTTGAGGATAAAACCTCTCGCGGGTTCAAATCCCGCCGCCTCCGCCAGCACAAGACAGAAGGACCCCGACACGCTTTTCGTCGGGGTCCTTCTGTCTTGTGCTGAACGAACGCGTGGGATTTGGGAGGAGCTGGGCAGGCCCCGAGGAACGAGGGGCCTGCCCAGCGACGGTGTCCCGCCGCCGGGGCGAGCGTTGACCCGCAACGTTGGCCTCTCGACGGTGGAGGACCCGCAAACGTTGGCCTCTCGACGGTGGAGGACCCGCAACGTTGGCCTCTCGACTTGCGAGGACCCGCAAACGTTGGCCTCTCGACGGTTCAGGTGTCGGGGTCCTCGCGGCGGCGGCGCCGGCGCTGGGAGAGGGGCAGCACGAGCCAGAGCGCAACTGCGAGCAGCGTCAGGCCGCCGCCGATCCAGATGGCGGTCGTGTGCGAGAGCAGGACGTCGAGCACGAGCACGACGCCGCCGATGATGCCGACGACGAGGAAGAACATCCCGGCGCCGATCAACGTGTCGGTGTGCCGGACGACGAAGTCCTTGAGGCCCTCGCGGAAGAGCATCCGGTGCATCGCGACGGGTGTCATGAACACGAGCGTGCTGATCGCGATGGACACGAGCGTCACGACGTAGATGTCGCGCTGCAGGTCGGTCAGCGTCGTGAAGCGCTGCTGGAAGGGGATCGTCAGCAGGAACGCGAAGAGGATCTGGACGCCGGCCTGGGCGATGCGCAGCTCCTGGAGCTGCTCGTTGAAGTTGCGGTCGAGCCGCTCGGCCTCGCTCTCGTCGCGGCTGTAGCCGTCGGGGTCGCTCATGTCTCTCATGTACCCCGCCGTGTGCCGTGGAGGACGGGAGGGCGCGAGGGTCGCGTATGCCGGGTGCCGGGCGACGCGGCATACGCACCCTCGGGTGTCCCGTCCGTGCATGACGGAGGGCCCGGCACCCAGAGGTGCCGGGCCCTGCATCACGTCGTCCGCCGCCCGCCGGCCAGCAGGCGGAGGACCGACCTCAGTGACCGCTGACGCGGGCCTTGAGACCGTCGAACTCGGCCCACAGCTCTGCGGGGAGCTGGTCGCCGAACTTGTCGAACCACTCCTGGATGAGGGGCAGCTCCTTCTCCCAGTCGGCCGCGTCGACCTTGAGGGCCTTGGCGACCTGCTCGGGGGTCATGTCGAGCCCGTCGACGTCGAGGGAGTCCGCGGTCGGCACGAACCCGATCGCCGTCTCCACGGCGTCGACGTCGCCCTCGAGGCGCTCGACGACCCACTTGAGGACGCGGCTGTTCTCGCCGAAGCCGGGCCACAGGAAGGAGCCGTCCTCCTCGTCGCGACGGAACCAGTTGACGCCGAAGATGCGGGGCAGCTTGGAGGCGTCCGCGCTCTTGCCGATCTCGAGCCAGTGGTTCATGTAGTCGCCGGCGTGGTAGCCGATGAAGGGGAGCATGGCCATCGGGTCGCGGCGCACGACGCCGACGGCGCCGGTCGCGGCAGCGGTGGTCTCCGAGGAGAGCGTGGCGCCGATGAAGGTGCCGTGCTGCCAGTCGCGCGACTCGTAGACGAGCGGCACGGTCGTCTTGCGGCGGCCGCCGAAGAGGATCGCGTCGATCGGCACGCCGTCGGGGTTGTCGTACTCGGGAGCCGCGATCGGGCACTGGGCGATCGGCGTGCAGAAGCGGCTGTTCGGGTGCGCGGCCTTCGTGCCGGCCTCGCCGTCCGCCGGCGTCCAGCTGTTGCCGTGCCAGTCGTTGAGGTGGGCCGGCGGCTCGTCGGTCATGCCCTCCCACCACACGTCGCCGTCGTCGGTCAGGGCGACGTTGGTGAAGACCGAGTTGCCCTTCTCGATGGTGGCCATCGCGTTGGGGTTGGTCGACTCCCCCGTGCCGGGGGCGACGCCGAAGAGCCCGAACTCCGGGTTCACGGCGTACAGCCGGCCGTCCTCACCGAAACGCATCCAGGCGATGTCGTCGCCGACCATCTCGGCCTTCCAGCCGGGCACGGTGGGCGTGATCATCGCGAGGTTGGTCTTGCCGCAGGCCGAGGGGAACGCGGCCGCGATGTAGTGGACCGAGCCCTTGGGAGACGTGAGCTTGAGGATGAGCATGTGCTCGGCCATCCAGCCCTCGTCGCGGGCGATCGCCGAGGCGATGCGCAGCGAGTAGCACTTCTTGCCGAGCAGGGCGTTGCCGCCGTAGCCGGAGCCGTAGCTCCAGATCGTGCGCTCCTCGGGGAAGTGGACGATGTACTTCGTGTCGGAGCACGGCCACTGGACGTCGGCCTCGCCCTCGGCGAGCGGGGCGCCCACGGAGTGCAGGGCCGGGACGTAGTCGGCGTTCGTGTCCTCGATCTTGCGCAGGACGGCGTCGCCGCAGCGGGCCATGACGAGCATCGAGACGACGACGTAGGCCGAGTCGGTGATCTCGACGCCGAACATCGGGACCTTGGCGTCGAGGTGGCCCATGACGAAGGGGATGACGTACATCGTGCGGCCCTGCATGCTGCCGCGGTAGAGCTCGGTCATCCGAGCCTTCATCTCGTCGGGCGCCATCCAGTTGTTGGTGGGCCCTGCGTCCTTCTCGTCGACGGAGCAGATGTAGGTCCGGTCCTCGACGCGCGCGACGTCGGTCGGGTCGCTCGCGCAGTAGAAGGAGTTCGGCTTCTTGCTCTCGTTGAGGCGCACGAACGTGCCGGCCTCGACGAGCTGGTCGGTCAGCTCCGTCCACTCCTCGGGGGAGCCGGTGATCCAGCGGATGTCGCGCGGCTGCGTCAGCTCGGCGACCTGCTCGACCCATGCGGACAGTCCCGCGTGCGTCGTGTGTGTCTGTTTCTCGTGGGTCGTGGTCAACTCGGGGCCCATCCCTTCGCGCGCGGTGCCGCCCGGCACCACGTCGTGCCGGTGTGAAGCTGTCCCCCACGTGGATCCTGGGCAGACCCGGATCGGGCTGCAGGTGTCCACATGCTGAACAGATGACGTGATGTCTTCAAGGTACGCGCCGACGGGAGTGCCTCAGGCCGCAAGCCGGGTCGATACCGGTGAGACGCCTCACACCACGTCGAGCCAGCAAGAATTACGACGGATCGTTGTCGGATTCTTGCAGGATTTTCAGTACTCATCCGTAGGGTCGGGGCGCGCTCGGCCGGTGGTCCCGACACCGCCTGCGTATGCCGCGTGGTCCCTCTCGCGGGGCCGCCCGGACCGTCTCCGGGTGGCGCTCTCCGGGGCCGATTTCGTGGATGCGGACCCGAGGCGCTAAGGTAACTTTTCGTTCCTCCCGGTGAGGAACGACGCACCCGTAGCTCAACGGATAGAGCATCTGACTACGGATCAGAAGGTTTGGGGTTCGAATCCCTACGGGTGCACTCTGTGTTGAGACAGAATGCGAGACCCCGACCGGTTGCCGGTCGGGGTCTCGTGCTTTCCGGGTGGCTTCACCGGCGGCGATGCGGGCGGCCCTGCCGACGGGGACTTTCATCCTCTGGGGGTGATGAGCGGCCGCCGGCCCTGGCGCGACGCTGGGCCCATGTCGAGCACACCTGTGCGGGGCAACGCCGGACTGGTGCTCGCCGTCCTCGCGGCGAGCCAGTTCCTCATGACCCTCGACAGCTCGGTCATGAACGTCTCGATGGCCGTCGTCGCCTCGGACCTCGGCACGACGATCAGCGGGATCCAGACCGCGATCACGCTCTACACGCTCGTCATGGCCACGATGATGATCACGGGCGGCAAGCTCGGCACGATCCTGGGACGACGTCGCGCCTTCGCGATCGGGCTGCTCGTCTACGGCGCCGGCTCGCTCGTCACGGCGCTCGCCCCGAACCTCCCGGTGCTGCTCCTCGGCTGGTCGCTGCTCGAGGGGCTCGGCGCCTCGCTGATCATGCCGGCGATCGTCGCGCTCGTCGCCGCGAACTTCCCGGCCGAGCGGCGCGCCGCCGCCTACGGCCTCGTCGCCGCAGCGGGCGCCATGGCGGTTGCTGCCGGGCCGCTCATCGGCGGCGCCGTCACGACCTTCGCCTCGTGGCGCTACGTCTTCGCCGGCGAGGTCGTCATCGTCCTCGCGATCATCGCCTTCCTCCGCAAGGTGGCCGACGTGCCGCCGAGTCCCGCCCGCATCGACCTCGTCGGCTCGGTGCTCTCGGTGGTCGGTCTCGGCTCGGTCGTCTACGGCGTGCTGCGCACCAGCGAGTGGGGCTGGGTCGTCGCCAAGACGGGCGCTCCCAAGGTGCTCGGCGCGTCGCCGTCGATCTGGCTCATCCTGCTCGGCGTGCTCGTCGTCTTCGCGTTCATGTGCTGGGAGGAGCGCCTCGTGCGCACCGGCGGCGAGCCGCTCCTGCGTCCGGCGCTGCTGCGCAACCGAGGGCTCGTCGCGGGCCTGACGATGTTCTTCTCGCAGTACATCGTCCAGGCGGGCGTCTTCTTCGCCGTGCCCCTCTTCCTCTCCGTCGTGCTCGAGCTCGACGCGCTCCAGACGGGCCTGCGGATCCTGCCGCTGTCGTTCGCCCTGCTCGCGGCCGCCGCCGGCATCCCCAAGGTGTGGCCACGGGCCAATCCGCGTCGGGTCGTGCGCATCGGGCTCTTCTCGGTGCTCGCCGGCATCCTCGTGCTCGTCGCCGGCATGGACCCGGGCGCCAACGCCGGCGTCGTCGCGATCCCGATGCTGCTCATCGGCTTCGGCCTCGGCGCGCTGTCGTCGCAGCTCGGCAGCGTCACCGTCTCGTCGGTGCCGGACTCCGAGAGCGCGGAGGTCGGGGGCCTGGAGAACACCGGCACCAACCTCGGGGCCTCGCTGGGCACCGCCCTCGTCGGCTCGGTGCTGCTCGCGACGCTGACCGCCTCGGTCGCCTCGGGCATCCAGGAGAACCCGGCCGTGCCAGCGTCGGTCAAGGCCCAGGCCTCGACCCAGCTCGTCGGCGGCGTGCCCTTCATCTCCGACAAGCAGCTCACCGAGGCCCTGGCCGCCACCCAGCTCGACGCCGCCACCGCGTCGGCGATCACGAAGGTCAACGCCACCGCGCGCCTCGACGCGCTGCGTGAGGCGTTCGGTGTCACGGCGCTGCTGGCCGCGGGCGCCCTGATGTTCACCGGGCGACTCACCGACCGGGCGCCCGGTGATGAGGGCGATGACGACGACGAGGATGACCGCGGGGACGACGGTGAGGAGGACCGCCGGGACGACGCCGACGTGTGAGTTCGCTCCACATCGGGAGCGGTGCCTTGTGCGCGGTCGCCGCGCGGGGTTGGGTGTGGTGAGACCGTCCACCGCCGCACGCCGGGAGGCCACCGATGACCGCTGCTCCGCCCGCCACCCTCGACCCCTCGCTCTCGCACACCCGGGGTGAGACCGACACGCCGCTGCTCGAGACGACGATCGGCGACAACTTCGACGCCACCGTCGCGCTCTTCGGCGGGCGTGAGGCGCTCGTCGACGTCGCGCAGGGCAAGCGGTGGACGTATGCCGAGCTGCGGGCCGACGTCGACCGGCTGGCCCGCGCGCTGCTGGCGATCGGGGTGCAGACCGGTGACCGGGTCGGCATCTGGGCGCCGAACTGCTCCGAGTGGACGCTCGTGCAGTACGCGACGGCCAAGATCGGCGCCATCCTCGTCAACATCAACCCGAGCTACCGCTCCCACGAGCTGCAGTACGTCCTTGGCCAGGCCGGCATCTCGACGCTGGTCGCGGCCGAGTCGTTCAAGACGAGCAACTACCGCCAGATGGTCGACGAGGTGCGGGACGAGGTCGACGGGCTCGAGCGCGTCGTCTACATCGGCACGTCCGACTGGGACGACCTGGTCGCCCGTGCCGACGAGGTGCCCGAGAGCGAGCTGGCCGGCATACAAGCAGGCCTGAAGAACACCGACCCCATCAACATCCAGTACACCTCGGGCACCACGGGCTTCCCCAAGGGCGCGACCCTGAGCCACCGCAACATCCTCAACAACGGCTACTTCGTCGGTGAGCTCTGCGACTACACCGAGGCCGACCGCGTCTGCATCCCGGTGCCCTTCTACCACTGCTTCGGCATGGTCATGGGCAACCTCGCGTGCACGACGCACGGCGCCTGCATGGTCATCCCGGCACCCGGCTTCGACCCGGCGGCGACCCTGCGGGCCACGCAGGACGAGAAGGTCACCTCGCTCTACGGCGTGCCCACGATGTTCATCGCCGAGTGGAACCTGCCCGACTTCGCCGACTACGACCTGTCCAGCGTGCGCACCGGCATCATGGCCGGATCCCCTTGTCCCGCAGAGCTGATGAAGCAGCTCATCGCGGCCGGCATCGAGGAGATGACGATCTGCTACGGCATGACCGAGACGTCGCCGGTGTCGACGCAGAACCGCACCGACGACACCTTCGACCAGAAGGTCGGCACCGTGGGGCGCGTCGGTCCGCACCTCGAGATCAAGATCGCGGATCCCCTGACGGGAGAGACCGTTCCGCGCGGCACCGCGGGAGAGTTCATGACCAAGGGCTACTCGGTGATGCTCGGCTACTGGGAGCAGCCCGACAAGACCGCGGAGGCCATCGAGGACGGCTGGATGCACACCGGCGACATCGGCGTCATGCACGACGACGGCTACGTCGAGATCACCGGCCGCATCAAGGACATGGTCATCCGCGGCGGTGAGAACGTCTACCCGCGTGAGATCGAGGAGTTCCTCTACACCCACCCCGACATCCTCGACGCCCAGGTCATCGGCGTCCCCGACGAGAAGTACGGTGAGGAGCTGTGCGCCTGGATCCGGATGAAGGACGGCGCGACGCCCCTGACGGCCGAGTCGCTGCGTGAGTTCTGCACCGGGCAGCTCGCGCACTACAAGATCCCGCGCTACGTCGAGATCGTCGAGGAGTTCCCGATGACGGTCACGGGCAAGATCCGCAAGGTCGAGATGCGCGAGACCACCGCGAAGAAGCTCGGACTGGGCTGACCCGCCTGCCGTGCGCTCACCTGCTCGGCGGCCGACGAGACGAGTCCAGCGGTGTGCTGGGTGCCGCGGGAGCGCTCCGGCGCAGTAGGTTTCGGGTGACGTGGTCGCGAGGACCCGTAATCCGTGAGGGGAATGGCATGTCCGACGCAGGCAAGACGGTTCTGTGGATCGTGGTGGCGATCGTCGTCATTGCAGTGATCATCTGGTTGTTCGTCTCGGCAGGGCGCCGTCGCGAGGTCGAGGCGCGTCGCTTCGAGGCCGGCGAGCTCCGCGCCCGCGTCGACGACCGTCGTCCCGAGGTGCAGGACACCCAGGACCGGGCGTCGGTCACCGCCGCCATGGCCGCCGACGCGCGGGCCGACGCCGAGCGGCAGGCCGCCGAGGCAGAGCGGCAGAGGGCCGAGGCCGAGCGCCAGAGGGCGCAGGCCGAACGACAGGCGGCTGAGGCGCAGCAGCAGGCTGCCGAGGCCCGACGCCTCGAGGAGCAGGCCGAGCAGCACCGCGCCACCGCCGAGGCGGCCCGCGCCGAGCACGCGGGACTGGAGCGCGAGGCCGACCGTGTCGACCCCGACGTCGCCACCGACGACGAGGGCTACCGCGTGGACGACGACGGCAACCGCCTCCCGGGGCAGGAGCCCGCGCACCGGGGCGGCGCGGCAGGTGCCGCAGCCGTGGCCGGCGCGTCCGCCGTGGGCGCCGCGGCCTTCACGCGTGACGACGACGACGAGGACGACCTCGCCGACGCCGAGAACCCCTTCGCGCCCGCCGCCAGAGCCGAAGAGCCGGCTGCGACCGAAGAGCCCGTCGAGCCGGCTGTGGCCGCGGGTGAGGGCACCGACCTCGCGAGCGACGCCGACCGTGAGGTCGACGAGCAGACGGCTGACGAGTCCTCCTACGCGTCGGAGGAGCCCGAGGTCCTCGGCACGAGGCGCGAGGACACGGACGAAGAGACGGACGAAGAGACGGACACGGCGACGGACCTGGCGACGGACCAGGTGGCGCCTGAGGCGGCAGCCGAGGCCGGTCACGAGGACGACGCGGCGTCGCAGGGCTCAGTGGGTACTGGGAGTGCACCGGAAGGGCTTCCCGACGAAAGGTCCACGACCATGAGCGACCACAGCGACACCGACGCGAGCACCCGCACCGACATGAGCGCCGACGCCTCCACGGACGCGGCTGCCGATGCGACGGACCACTCCTTCGCCCCGCCCGTGGCCGACGCCGACGAGCCGGAGCGGGTCGAGGTCCCCGCTCTGGACGAGCGCGACGACGTCCTCTCGGACGGTGGCACCCCGGCGAGCGACCCGGGCGACCACCGCGGCCAGGCCTGGGCGACCACCCCCGGCGAGCGCGGCCTCGACGAGGACGCGGGCGACGAGGACGCTGCCGACCAGGGGCTCGACGTCGACATGGCGCCGCACTCCCACGAGAGCGACGAGGACGACGAGCTGGCCGAGCCGGCGAGCGACGACGCTGACCGCGCACCGGCGACCGCGTCCGCCCCGACGGTTGACAGCGCGTCCGACACGACGGATGACCGCGCGTCGGACACCGGCGACGACGGTGTCACCGACACGGCCTGGACCGACGCCCCCGACGCCCCCGAGAGTGCGGCCCCGACCGCTGACGCGGGCGACGAGCCCGTCGTGGAGGAGAGCGACGAGCAGCAGCACGACTCCGCCGCGCCCACGGACACCGCGTGGTCGGTGGACGACCCGAGGTCCGACGCGACGGAGGGGGCGTCCGACGAGCCGGCCTCCCAGTCCGCCGAGCAGCCGGCCCAGGACGAGTCGGCCCAGCAGCCGGTCCAGGACGAGTCGGCCCAGCCGGAATCCGCCCAGCCCGAGTCCACCCAGGAGCAGCCCGCGTCCGGTCGACGGATGTCCGGCTTCGACGAGGTCGTCGACGGCGGCTTCGGACTCGGCTCTGCCGCACCGATCGCCGACGGCGCGCAGCCGCTCGGCCACGCGATCAAGGGACGCCGCGACGGCACGACCTTCCTCGGCCCCGACGACGCCGGCTACGACGACGTCGAGCCGGACGTGTGGTTCTACAACGAGGAGGCGGCCCGCCGCGCGGGCTTCCGCCGCGAGGGGGAGTGACCACGTCCTGACGGTCGAGTCACCACAGGTCGACGTGGCCACGTGCACCCGGTGCACGTGGCCACACCCCTGTCCGGCCGGTCAGCGTCGGTCCGCGCCTCCTCGAGCCCGTCCGGGTCGGCCTGCCACTGCGCCGCACCGCGCCCGAGCTCACCCGGGCAAGCACGCAGACCCGAGCACGCGGCATACGCCATCGCCCGGGCCCGGCGGAAACGGTGGCGCGGGCACCCGGCGCGCACAAATAGACTGACCGGCATGGTTTCCCCGCTCGTCGCGCTCACGCCCAAGGTCCAGTCCGCGATCGCCGCCGCTCTCGGTGACGACTACCGCGAGGCGGACCCGGTGCTGCGTCCGTCGCAGTTCGCCGACGTGCAGGTCAACGCCGCGCTCGCCCTGGCCAAGAAGGTCGGGATGCCGCCGCGCGACGTGGCGGCCAAGATCGTCGCCGCACTCGACCTCGACGGCGTCTGCGACTCCGTCGAGGTGAGCGGGCCGGGGTTCATCAACCTCACCTTCTCGAGCGCGTGGATCGCCGGCCTGCTCCAGGAGGTCGAGGCCGACGAGCGCGCCGGCGTCCCGCTCCAGCCGACGCAGAACATCCCCATCGACTACTCCGCGCCCAACGTCGCCAAGGAGATGCACGTCGGGCACCTGCGCACGACCGTCGTCGGCGACTCCATCGCCCGCACGCTCGAGCACCTGGGCCACAACGTCATCCGTCAGAACCACATCGGTGACTGGGGCACGCCCTTCGGCATGCTCATCGAGCACCTGCTCGACGTCGGCGAGGGCTCGGACGAGGCGGGTCTGCTCGTCACCGACCCGAACGCGTTCTACCAGGCAGCCCGGGTCAAGTTCGACGCCGCCGAGAAGGCCGAACCCGCCGGCAGCGCAGGCGACTTCAACGTCAGGGCCCGCTCCCGGGTCGTGCTCCTGCAGGCCGGCGACGCCGAGACGCTGCGGCTCTGGAACGAGCTCGTCGACCTGTCCAAGGTCTACTTCAACAAGCTCTACTCGACCCTCGGCGTCACGCTGACCGACCTGCACCTCGCGGGCGAGTCGATGTACAACGACGCCCTCCCCGGCATCTGCGAGGAGCTCGAGTCACGCGGCATCGCCGAGGTCTCCGACGGCGCCCTGTGCGTCTTCCTCGACGGTTACACCGGCCGCGAGGGCAAGCCGGTGCCGCTCATCATCCGCAAGTCCGACGGCGGATACGGCTATGCCACAACGGATCTGGCGACGATCAAGTACCGCGTGCACGACCTCGGTGCCCATCGGGTGCTCTACGTCATCGGGGCGCCGCAGTCGCTGCACCTCAACATGGTCTGGGACACGGCGCGCAAGGCCGGCTGGCTGCCCGACGACGTCGTGCCCGTCCACGTGCAGATCGGCAACGTGCTCGGCGAGGACCGCAAGATCCTCAAGACGCGCTCCGGTGCGCCGCTGCGGCTCATGGCGCTGCTCGAGGAGGCCGTCGACAAGGCGCGCGCCGTCATCGACGAGACGCGCCCCGACCTCGACGACACGCTGCGGGCGACCATCGCGCGGCAGATCGGCATCGGGGCCGTGAAGTACGCCGACCTGTCCGTCGCGCACGACAGCGAGTACGTCTTCGACCTCGACCGCATGGTCGCGCTCACCGGCAACACGGGCCCCTACCTGCAGTACGTCGTGGCCCGCGTCCGGTCGATCTTCCGCCAGGTGGGGCTCGACCCGGCCGCCCAGCACGCGCCGATCCTGCTCGGTGAGCTGCACGAGCGTGCCCTCGCCACGCACCTGCTCGGGTTCGGCGATGTCGTGGCCGAGGTCGGCGACACCTACGAGCCGCACCGGCTCGCCGGCTACCTCTTCGAGCTGGCACAGGCGTTCTCGGCGTTCTACGAGAACTGTCCCGTGCTCAAGGCCGAGCACGACGAGGTCAAGGAGTCGCGCCTGACCCTGTGCGCCCTCGTCTTCCGTGTCATGACGACGGGTCTCGACCTGCTCGGGCTGGAGTCTCCAGAGCGGATGTGACCGGGGCGGTTCGTCCCGTTCTGCCCCTGTCGGTGTCGGCGCTGCGCTACGTTGCGGCCGCACGTCACATCGACAGGGGAGAACGCACATGACCCAGCCCGCCGCACCGTACGAACCACCGGCATCGCCCGCGGTCCCAACGGCCTCGACGGTCCCGACCGTCCCGACCGTCCCGACCGGCGCCCAGCCGGCCGCGACGGCCACGGCACCACCACCGCCGCCCGCGCCCGCCGCCGCCCAGACGGGTGTCACGGCCAACGTCAAGAACGTCGCGGTGCGGCCGTGGCGCCAGTCCACGGCCGTCGTCGCCGTCATGACCCAGGCGGCGTTCGTCGTCGGGGCGCTCGCGAACCTCTACCTCACCTCGTTGGACGTCAAGGTCAAGGGCCAGCTCGAGGACCGTGACTTCGCCGCCATGGAGCGCGAGGCCCAGAGCGCCGACGGCCTCTACCTGCTCATCCTCGGTGTCGGGGCGCTCTCCGCCATCCTGCTGCTGGTCTGGTTCCACCGCGTGTGGACCTCGGACCGCTCCGACCACAGCCTCTACACGCGCGGCACGGGCATGGCGATCGGTGGCTGGTTCATCCCGTTCGCCAACTTCGTCCTCGGCCCGCTCGCCCTGCGAGACCTGCTGTGGGGCGTCGAGCACGCCAGCCCCGAGGCCAAGCCGGGCCGCCCGGCCGCGACCCCGCGACTCGTCATCGCCTTCTGGGTCGTCATCGCCGTCAACCTCGTGCTCGTCATGCTGGGTCGCGGTGCGGAGAGCGGTCTGCAGCGCCCCGACTCGATCGACGCGCTCATGACCTCGGTCCAGGCGAGCCTCACGTACGAAGCCCTCGGCGGGGTGGCCGGCGCGGCCGGCGCCGTGATCGCCATCCTCTACATCCGCAAGGTCATGGCGCTCACGCGTCGCTGACACCGCCGGGAGGGGCGCGGCCACGCGGTCGACGAGGTGCTGACGTCCACGGGACGTCAGCACCTCGTCACATCCAGGCCGTTGCGGCGGTCCGTTGCGGCAGAGGACAGTCGGCTCATGAGCGACACGAGCAGCACGAGTGACACGAGCGGGACGAGCACCACAGCCGGCCCGAGCGGCTGGGACTTCAGCGGCCTCAGGGCCACCTACGTCAACTGCACCCTCAAGAAGAGCCCCGAGCTCAGCCACACGCAGGGGCTCGTCGACGCGAGCGCGGCCATCATGCGCGAGCACGGCGTCACCGTCGAGGAGATCCGTCTCGTCGACCACGACGTCGCGACCGGCGTCTACCCCGACATGCGCGAGCACGGCTGGGAGACAGACGCCTGGCCCGAGATCTACCCCGGCATCCTCGACAGCCAGATCCTCGTCGTCGCCGGACCGATCTGGCTCGGTGACAACTCCAGCGTCGCGAAGCGCCTCATCGAGCGCATCTACTCTCTCAGCGGCATGCTCAACGACCAGGGGCAGTACCTCTTCTACGGCAGGGTCGCCGGGTGCCTCATCACCGGCAACGAGGACGGCATCAAGCACTGCGCGCAGAACGTGCTCTACAGCCTCCAGCACGTCGGCTACACCATCCCGCCCAACGCCGACGCCGGCTGGATCGGCGAGGCCGGCCCGGGCCCGAGCTACCTCGACCCCGGCAGCGGGGGACCCGAGAACGACTTCACCAACCGCAACACGACCTTCATGACGTGGAACCTCATGCACCTCGCGAGGATGCTGCACGACGCAGGTGGCGTGCCGGCATACGGCAACGTGCGGTCGGCGTGGAACGAGGGCGAGCACTTCGGCTGGCACAACCCCGAGTACCGCTGATCCCACGGGCCCACAGTCACCCCGTGAGGATGATGCCGCGGGGCGGGGGTGGTGGTGACGATGGCAGGGAGCACACCCGACTGGGTCGCTGCCCTACGAGAAAGGTCGCCCCGACATGTCGTTCTGGGACATCATCTGGTTCATCATCATCTTCTTCGCGTTCGCGTCGTACCTCATGGTGCTGTTCTCGATCGTCGCTGACCTCTTCCGCGACCCCGAGGTCTCCGGCGGGATGAAGGCGCTCTGGGTCGTGTGCCTCGTCTTCTTCACCTTCATCACCGCGATCGTCTACCTCATCGTCCGCGGCCGTGGCATGAACGAGCGCACGGCGAAGTCGTACGAGCAGGCTCGCCAGGCGCAGGAGGACTACGTGCGCTCGGTGGCCGGCACGGGCACGTCGGCGCCGGAGCAGATCGCCAAGGCCAAGGAGCTGCTCGACACCGGCGCGATCACGGCCGACGAGTTCGCCTCCCTCAAGGCCAAGGCGCTGGCCTGACCGCGGGAGCAGTGGTCCCGTGAGCGGGGCGCCCGACGGGGCCCTCCCGGAGGCCTCGGCCACACGTGCCGAGCGCGTCCGGGAGGCCCGATCGCGTATGCCGCTCGCTGCCCACGCGCAGCTCGCACCCCCGGGTGCCCAGGACGTCGTCGCCCTCCTCGAGGAGCAGGGGCGCGCCCGCATCGCGGAGCTGCTGCCCGTCCGTCACGGCCGCATGCTCGCCTCGCCCTTCGCGTTCTACCGCGGCGCAGCGGCCGTCATGGCGGCCGACCTCTCGACCGCACCGGGCACCGGGCTGACGGTCCAGCTGTGCGGTGACGCGCACGTGTCCAACTTCGGGCTCTACGCGTCGCCGGAGCGGCGACAGGTCTTCGACCTCAACGACTTCGACGAGACGTGGCCCGGTCCGTTCGAGTGGGACGTCAAGCGGCTGGCCGCCAGCCTCGAGATCGCCGGCCGCGGAAACGGCCTGCGCCGCAAGCGCCGTCGCGCGATCACGACGGCGGCCGTGCGGTCCTACCGGCTGTCGATGGCGCGGTTCGCCGCGCAGTCGATGCTGGAGGTCTGGTACACCCGGGGCGAGCTCCAGCCGGGCCTGCCCCGGCTCAAGGAGGCGCTGCCCAAGGCGTCCCGCGCCACGACGCGGCGGGTCGTGGAGAAGTCCCGGAGCCGGGACTCCGCCCATGCGCTGGGCAAGCTGACCACCGTCGAGGACGGTCAGCCACGCTTCGCCAGCGACCCGCCACTGCTCGTGCCGGTGCGCGACCTCGCCCCGGACCTCGCCGATGACCTCGACGACTGGGCCGGCCGGATCCTCGTGCAGTACCGCGGCACCCTGCAGGCCGACCGGCGCGTCCTGCTCGACCGGTTCCGCGTGGTCGACCTCGCCCGCAAGGCCGTCGGCGTCGGCTCGGTCGGCACCCGCGCCTGGCTGATGCTGCTGCTCGACGAGTCGGGGGACCCGTTGATGCTGCAGGCCAAGGAGGCCGTCGACTCGGTGCTTGCCGCGCACCTGTCCGGCCCCACCTTCGACAACCAGGGGCGACGGGTCGTCGAGGGGCAGCGGCTGATGCAGGCGAGCAGCGACATCCTGCTCGGGTGGCAGCGCACCGCCGGGATCGACGGGGTCGAGCGCGACTTCTACGTCCGCCAGTTCCGTGACTGGAAGGGCGGATTCGAGATCGAGACCATCGACGACGCGACCCTGGACATGCTGGGGCAGATGTGCGCCTGGACGCTTGCCCGCGCGCACGCCCGGTCGGGGGACCGCCGCGACATCGCTGCCTACCTCGGGTCGGGGGGAGCGGGGGCAGGACGTGGCCGGGGGGCCGGACGGTGCTGCGGGCAAGGGCGGGGACGTCACGGGCGGGGGCGAAGGAGTGGAGTTCGACGAGGCCGTCGCGGACTTCGCCGTGGCCTATGCCGACAAGAACGAGGGCGACCATGCCGCCCTCGCCGAGGCCGTGGCCTCCGGTCGCCTGCAGGCGTCGAGCGAGCTCTGACCCGGCGGTCGGGCCTCGCGGGGGCCTGTGGATGAGCGGCGAGGCCGACCCTCGACCTCCCGTAGGTTCCAGACGTCCACTCACAGGGGAGGAACGTCATGACCTACGAACCACCGAGCACGCCGACCGGACCGAGCCGGGTCGCTGCGGCGCCGGCTGCCCCGCCGGCCCCCGCGGCCGCTACCTTCACGCTGGCCCCCGTCGCGCCGGCCACACCGGATCGCACCGGCCTCATGGGACTGACGTCGGACGGCAACCGGGTGAAGGTTCGCCCGTGGAGCCGGGCCAACGACGTCCTGGCGCGCGCCACCCAGCCCCTGCTCGGCCTCACGGCGGTCGCCGAGCTCGTGGCCGCGGCTGTCGACCTCACGCTCAGGCGTCTCGTCGCCACGCGGGACGTCGAGGAGTTCGTCGTGCTGCGTGCGCTGGTCGATCAGTTCCTGTGGCCCATCACCTACGTCCTTCCCGGTGCGTTCGTGGTGTTCCTCGTCTGGCTGCACCGTCTCTGGACCTCGGACCGGTCGGCGCACAACGTCTACACCCGCAGCACCGGAATCGCCGTCGGGGGATGGTTCGTCCCCGTGGCCAACGTCGTGCTCGGCGCCTATGCCCTGCGCGACCTGTGGCACGGCACGCACAACGCCCGTCGCGGCGTCCACGACGGTCCCGTCGACCGGAGCACCCCGAGGCTCGTGACCGCCTGGTGGCTCGTCGCCCTGCCGGCCGTCCTGTGTGCCGTCGTCGAACGCGTCCTCCGGGTCGGGCTCAGCGCGCCGGCCTCGGTCGAGTCGCTCCTGCCGACGCTGGAGCTCTACCTCGGCGTCAAGGGCGTGGGCAACGCCCTGATCGCCGGGGCGGCGGTGCTCCTCGCGCTCGTCGTCGGCCGGATCACCGCGTTCACGCGTCGATAGGTGCGGCGCAGCCGGTAGGTGCGGCGCAGCCGGGCCCGGTCAGATCCCGTGCGTCCGGGTGACGAGCGCCTGGTAGCGCGCCACGACGTCGGCGTGCGCCTGCTCGTCACCCGGCCGGACGGCATACTCCGAGTCGATCTCGAGGTCCCACGTCGGCGGGGCAGGCTCAGCCGAGAGGGCCCACGCGGCCTGTCGGGCGGCGCCGACGCCGACGTACTCGGCGGGCGCGGGCACCACGACCGGTGCTCGGAAGAGCCCGGGAGCGACCTCTCGCACGGCGCGCGAGGCGGCCGCGCCGCCGATGAGCAGGATGCGCCGGACCTCGACGTCCTTGTCGCGCAGGGCGTCGACACCGGCGACGAGGTTGCAGAGCATCCCCTCGACGGCGGCCCGTGCGAGGTTCTCGGGGGTGGCGTTCGAGCGCGTCAACCCGGCGAGCGTGCCCGTCGCGTCAGGAAGGTCGGGCGTGCGCTCGCCGTCGAGGTAGGGCAGCAGGCTCAGGCCACCGGCGCCCGGACTCGCCTGCAGCGCAAGGCGGTCGAGCTCTGCGAGATCCACCCCGATCATCCTGGCGGTGGCAGTCAGCACGCGGGCGGCGTTGAGGGTGCACATGAGCGGCAGGTGGTGGCCCGTGGCGTCGGCGAAGCCCGCGATGGCGCCCGACTCGTCGCGGATCGCGGAACGGTGGGGGGTGAAGACGGTGCCGCTCGTGCCGAGCGACACGACGACGTCGCCCGGCTGCAGGGTCAGGCCGAGCGCGGCGCCCATGTTGTCGCCGGTACCGGCAGCGACGAGCAGGCCTCCGGTGGTGCGCCCCGCCCGCTGGGCGGGGGAGAGCACCTCGGGCACCTCGACGACGCGACCGAAGGCGCGCTCGAGCAGGTCGAGGCGGTAGTCGCCGTCGGCTGCCGACCAGTAGCCGGTGCCCGACGCGTCGCCGCGGTCGGTGCTCCAGCGCTCGAAGCCGTTGCCCTGCTGGAGGATCCGACCCGTCATCCAGTCGTGCGGCAGCACGACCCGAGCCACCCGGGCAGCGCGCTCGGGCTCGTGCTCGGCGAGCCAGCGCAGCTTCGTCACCGTGAAGCTCGGGACCAGTGCCGAGCCGACGGCCTCCACCCATGCAGCAGCGCCGCCGAGCTCGGCAGTGAGGTCACGGGCGGCGCCCGCACTCCGAGTGTCGTTCCAGAGGAGGGCATCGCGCACGACGGTGTCCTCGTCGTCGAGCGTCACCATCCCGTGCTGCTGGCCACCCACCGCGATGGCCGCCACACCCTCGAGGATCCCACCGGCAGCGGCCTGCTCGTAGGCCTCCCACCAGCGGTCGGGGTGCACCTCGGTGCCGTCCGGGTGCGGGGCGCGGGCGGACCGGACGACCTGCCCCGTCTCGGCGTCGCAGACGACGATCTTGGTCGACTGGGTCGAGCTGTCGACCCCGGCGACGAGCGTTCGGCCGTCGGTCACGTGGTCACCCTGGTGCTCCATGACTGCAGCGTCTCCCGGGCGCCCTTCTGGTGCAAGGCCGACAGGGCGTCCGTGAACACCGTGGTGAAACGCTCGTCGTCGACGAGGCCTCCGAAGAGGTCGCGATCGCGGAGGAAGGCGAGCGGGTCCTCTCCCTGCCGGGCGGCGGCAGCCATCACCCGGTCCTTGATGCGGTCGACGACCTCGATGGGCTCGCCCTGCTCGTCGGTGCCCTCGGCGTACCGCGCCCACGCCGCGACGACGAGCGCCGACCGGTCGATCTCGCCATCGGTCTCGAGGTTGCGGTTGATGACCGGCACGAGCCACTTGGGGATGCGGTCCGAGCTCTCGGCGCACAGGCGCGCCAGGGTGTCGCGCACCTCCGGGTTCGCGAAACGCTCGATGAGCTCGTGCCGGTACGCGTCGAGGTCGACGCCCGGCACCTCCGGCAGCGTGGGGCTCCCCTCGTGCTCCATGTAGCCGAGGAGGAAGTCGACGAAGAGCGGGTCCTGGCACACCTCGTGGGCGTAGCGGTAGCCGGCGAGGTAGCCGAGGTAGCAGAGGGCCTGATGGCTCGCGTTGAGCAGCCGGAGCTTCATCAGCTCGTAGGGCACGACGTCGTCGACGAGCTGCACCCCGGCCTGCTCGAACGGCGGGCGACCGTCGGTGAAGTGGTCCTCGAGGACCCACTGCGTGAAGGGCTCGCAGACGACGGGCCAGCCGTCGGCGACACCGAACTCGTCGGCCAAACGGTGGATGTCCTCCTGCGCCGTCACGGGGGTGATCCGGTCGACCATGCAGTTGGGGAACGACACGTGCTCGTCCATCCAGTCGGCGAGCGACGGGTCCTTCAGTCGCGCGAAGGCCGTCATCATCCGGCGGGCCACGTCGCCGTTGCCCGGCAGGTTGTCGCAGGACATGACGGTGAAGGGTGCCTCGCCGGCAGCCCGCCGCGCCGCGAGCCCTGCGACGACGTAGCCGAAGACGGTGCGCGGGACGGCGCCCTCCTCGAGGTCGGCGCGGATCGCCGGGTCGTCGGCATCGAACTCGCCCGTCACCTGGTTGACGACGTAGCCGCCCTCGGTGATGGTCAGCGACACGATGCGCGTGCGCGGGTCGGCGAGCCGGTCGACGACGGCCTGGGGGTCGTCCGGCGCGAACATCATCTCGACGATGCTGCCGACGACGCGTGCCTCCCGGTGGCCGTCGGGGTGCTTGACCACGAGCGTGTAGAGCCCGTCCTGCGCGCTGAGGGTGTCGACGATCCGGCGGTCCTGGGGCAGCGCGCCGACCCCGCAGATGCCCCAGTCGAGCGCGAGCCCGTCCTCGAGGAGGCGGTCGACGTACATCGCCTGGTGGGCCCGGTGGAAGCCACCGACACCGAAGTGCACGATGCTCGCCGTGACCTTCGCCCGGTCGTAGCCCGGCCGGCCCACCTCGGGCGGGAGGGCGGCATACGTGCTCTGCGACAGGGGGATCGGCGTCGATGACGCCGCGGCGTCGGAGGTGGTCATGATCGTCTGGGTCCTCTCTCGGAGGTTCTCGAAGGTCTGGGAGGCACTGAACGGCTGGGGGCCTCGGGTCGTGCGGCGGTCACCGGGTCGTCGGGCGACGGTGGTCAGTGCGACTCGGAGAGGCTCCACATCGTCCAGAGCTCGGTGCGCATCCGGCGGGGCTGTCGCAGGGTGTAGGCGACGGCCTGGGCGATGTCCTCGGGTTCGAGGAAGTCGGCCTCGGACGGGTCCCGGTCGCCGAAGCGCCCGTCGGCCGCGGCGAAAGGGGTGTTGACGCCGGCCGGGGCGATGGTCGTGGTGCGGATCCCCTCGGAGCGCAGCTCGCGGTCGAGGGCGTAGCCGAGGTTGATCTGGGCGGCCTTGGTGGCGGCGTAGACCGCCTCCTTGCCGCCCCCGATAAGCAGCCCGGCGACGGAGCCGAGGATGACGATGTCGCCGCCGTCGCCCTGGGCACGGAACTGGCGCACGGCGGCCCGGGAGAGCCACACGGTGCCCTTGACGTTGACGTCGACCATGAGCGAGACCTCGTCCGCGGAGTAGTCGAGCACCCCGCCGTAGAAGCCGACGGCCGCGTTGGCGACGACGGAGTCGACCCGGCCGAAGGCCGTGACACCCGCCGCGACGAGCGCGTCGGCGGTGGCCTCGTCCCGGACGTCGCCGACCGCGACGGCCAGCCGGTCCTCGCCCCAGGCGTCCCGGAGCGGGGCCAGCGCGTCGGGCCGGAGGTCCCCGGCGACGACGCGCCCACCCGCCTCGAGGACGAGCCGCGCGATCGCACCGCCGATGGCGCCGCCGGCGCCGGTCACGACGACGACCGTGTCCTCGAGGCTGCGGGTGCGGTCGACGACGTGCCCGACTGCCGAACGGTTCTGTGCTGCAGTGTCGCTCACTTGATGGCACCCATCGACAGGCCGCGGACGAGCTGTTTCTGGGCGACCCAGCCGGCGATGATGACGGGGAGGGCGGCGATGGTCGCGGCGGCGGACAGCACGGCGAGGAACTGGCCGCGGCCGTCGACGAAGCTGCCGAGGAAGGGGGGTGTGGTGCGGGCGGCGGAGCTCGTCAGCAGCAGCGCGAGGAAGTACTCGTTCCAGGCGAAGATGAAGCTGATGAGTGCTGCGGCTGCGACGCCGGGTAGCACGAGGGGCAGGACGATGCGGACGATCTCGCGGAACATGCCGGCGCCGTCGACGCGGGCGGCTTCGATGATCTCGAAGGGGACTTCGAGCAGGAACGAGCGCATCATCCACACCGTGACGGGCAGGTTCATCGCGCCGTAGACGACGGCGAGGACGTAGATGTTGTCGAGCAAGCCGACCGTCTTGAAGATCATGAAGAGCGGCAGCACGATCGCGGCGAGGGGCATGAAGCGGGTGGAGATGAAGAACGACAGGGAGTTCTCGACGTTCTTCACCCGGCGGATCGACAGGGCGTAGGCGGCCGGGATCGCGAGGAGCACCGAGATGATCGTCGACGTCACCGCCGCCGTGAGCGAGTTCTGGAGGTAGCCGGCCATCCCGCGGTCCATCGCGAGCTGGTAGCCCTCGGTGACGGGCTTGAAGAAGAACGTCGGGTTGACCGAGGACGCGAGGGACTCGGGCTTGAACCCGTTGAGGAACATCCACAGCACGGGGAAGAAGAAGACGAGGACGAGGATCCAGGTCGCGAGGGTCACGAGGGCCCCGCGGGCCGACCTGTTGGAGCTGTTCATCGGCTTCCTCCTGCCATGAAGACCTTGAAGACGCTCTTGAGCGCGATGGTCGCGACGATGATCGTGAGGATGACGGTCACGACGCCGTAGGCCGCTGCCTGCCCGACGTCGAGCCCGATGAAGGCCCGCTCGTAGAGCAGGTAGGCGAGGGTCTTGGTCCCGCCGGTCCCCTTGGTGAGGATCGCGATGGGGTCGAAGACCTGCAGGATGATGACCGAGCCGAGCAGGACCCCGATCTCGATGTACATCCGCAGGTGGGGCAGGGTGATCCAGGTGAAGGTGCGCCAGGCGCCGGCGCCGTCGACCTGGGCGGCCTCGAGGATGCCCTTGTCCTGGCCCTGAAGGCCGGCGAGCAGGATCAGCATCATGAACGGGGTGAACTGCCAGGTGAGCACGATGACGACGGTCATCATCGGGTGCTCGGTGCTCCAGGAGACGACGGGCAGGTGCAGGGTCCGGAAGAGCCAGTTGAGCATCCCGATGTTCGTGTCGAACATCGAGTACTTCCAGATGAGCGCGGCCGCGGCGGGCATGATGAGGAACGGGGTGATCATCAGGGTCCGGGCCAGGGCGCGGCCGCGGAACTTGCGGTCGAGCAGCATCGCGAAGAGCAGCCCGAAGAGCAGCGCGAGGACGACGGAGAAGGCCGTGATGAGCACCGTGGCCACGATCGAGGGCCACAGGTCCCCGGAGGTCAGGGCGCTGGTGTAGTTGTCGAAGCCGGCGAAGGCGCGGTCGTTGGGGTAGAGCAGGTTCCACTTCGTCAGCGAGAACCCGATGGTCGTCAGGAACGGGATCTGGGTCAGCAGGATCAGGAAGATGACGGCCGGCAGCAGCAGGCCCCGGTTGCGCCAGAGCTCCTTGCGCTGCACCCGCCGCTTGTCCGTGGCCGTGGCGGCCGGGACGTCCTCGAGCTCGGTCGGTTTCGTGGTGGTCGTGGTCATGTCGGCACTTCCTCGTGCGGTTGTGCGGCTGGTGCGGCGCGCGCGACTGGGAGGCGGTGAAGCGGGGTGAGGTGGGGTGGTGCCGGGTCCGGGGCGTGCCGGACCCGGCACCACCTGTCAGCTGCTGGTCAGCCGCAGGTCACTTCTTGTGCTTGTCGCCGGCGGCCTGGGCGATGCTCTGGCACTTGCCGAGGGCGTCGTCGATGGTGCCGCGGTTGGCGAGGTAGTCCGCGACGAGCTGCGCGCACTGGTTCCCGACGTCCTGGAACTCGGGGATCGAGACGTACTGGATGCCGACCCAGCCCTGCGGGTTGACGCCCGGCTGCTTCGGGTTGACCGAGCTCATGACATCGAGGGTGATGGGGGCGTACGCCTTGGCAGCCTCCTTGTACTCGGGGATCGAGTACGTCGAGGTGCGCGAGCCGGGCGGGACGTTGGACCAGCCGATCTTGGTGCCGACGAGCTTGATGTAGTCCTTGCTCGTGGCCCACTTGACGAACTTGACCGCCGCGTCCTTCTGCTTCGTCGATGCGGGGATGGCCAGGTTCCAGCTCCACAGCCAGCCGGACTCCTTGGTCTTGTTCACCGGCATGTGGGCGTAGCCCATCTTGCCCTTGACCGGCGAGTCCGCGGCCTCGAGCATCGAGGCGGCGACGGAGGCGTCGGCCCACATCGCGGCCTTGCCCTCCTTGAGCGCCGTCAGGCACTCGTTGAAGCTGTACGAGACCGGGTCCTTCTCACCGGAGTCGTCGAGCATCTGCTTGTAGAAGCCGACGGCTTCCTTCCACTCCGGGGTGTCGACCGTCGCCTTCCAGTTGCTGTCGTACCAGTTGCCGCCGAACGTCTGCACGACGGTCGTGAGCGGCGCGAAGAGGTCGCCCCAGCCGGGCTTGCCGCGCATGCAGATGCCGGCCATGTCGTTGGTCTTGACCTTCTTGGCGGCGTCCGCGACCTGCTGCCAGGTCGGGTTCTGCGGGATCGTGACGCCGGCCTTGTCCAGGACCTCCTTGTTGTACATGAGGATCGAGGACTCGCCGTAGAACGGGACGGCGAACAGCTTGCCGTTGTAGCTGTTCACGTCGCGCACCGGCGGGAGCAGGTCGTTGACGTCGTAGGACGAGTCGGCCTGCAGCTCCGGGGTGAGGTCGACGAGCCACCCGTTGGCGCCCCACTGCGGCGTCTCGTACGCGCCGATGGTGACGATGTCGTACTGGCCGGCGCCGCTCGCGACGTCCGCCGTCACGGCGGCGCGGAGGTCGCCCTCCTCCATGACCTGGAAGTTGACCGTGACGCCGGGATTCGCCTTCTCGTACTCGGCCTTGAGCTTCTCCATGTCCTTCATCTGGCCGTTGTTCACCGTGGCCACCTTGAGGGTGACGGCTCCGCCGGCCGCGCCGGTAGACCCGTTCCCGGACTGCACGGCGCCGGACGAACAGGCAGTCACCGTCATGGCCACCGCCACCACGCCCGTCCCCAGCGCGAGCATGCGCTTGTTCGCAAGCATTCCCAACTCCTTTGGTAGGCAATCTCTCGTTCCGGCCCGAGCTCGACGATCACGGGTGAGGCAGGACACCGTCGGTTGTGGCATCCGCAACAGTTCTTGACTGGAACTTGCCGGAACGGTAATGACGCGACGGCAGCCCCAACAAGCACCATGAGCCCTCTGTCGTTGATACGATTTTTCGCGGCGGCTCGTCCGGGATGCGTACTTCGGTGGCGCTCCCCGCACGAGGCGGAGACGACGAGGTCCCAGGCCGACGAAGGACGAAATGGATTCGTATCGATCCAGCCAGACCCACGACCGTGGAACGGCACCCGCGGGCGGGGGGAGTACCGCTGCGCCTGATTCGTCGGCCTCGCCGGCCTCATCGGCCCTGCGACTCGGGGGGCCGATGCGCCGGGAGGTCATCCCGCCGCACCCGCAGGCCTCCATCCGCGTGCTGACCCACGACTTCCCGAGCGAGATCTGCGGCTGGGGCTACCACCCCGAGTACGAGATCCACCTCATCACCAAGACGCGCGGCAGCTTCATCGCCGGCGACCACATCGGGACCTTCGCGCCGGGTCACGTCAGCATGGTCGGCCCCAACCTGCCGCACGACTGGGTGAGCGATCTCGCCGAGGGACAGGTGGCCGTCGACCGCGACGCCGTCATCCAGTTCAGCGACGAGTGGATCCGCCAGGCCACCGAGCACCTGCCCGAGCTCGCCGAGGTCTCCGAGCTGCTCCACCGGTCGACGCGCGGGCTCGTGTTCTCCGGCGCCACCGCGTGGCGGGCCGCCGAGACCATCCTGGCCTGCGTGCACAGTCACGGCGTCGAGCAGCTCGGCCACCTCTTCAAGCTGCTGGCGCTCTTCGCGCACGCCCCGACGGACGAGTACGAGCTCGTCGCGAGCGAGTGGGTGGGCCGTCCCAACGACGCGGCGTCGCGCGACGCCGGCGAGGCCGGGCTCAGCTACATCCTCGACAACCTGACGGGCGACATCCGACTGTCGACGGCCGCGCGCCTGGCCTACATGTCCGAGCCGACCTTCTCGAAGTACTTCAAGACCGCGACCGGGATGACGTTCTCCAACATGGTCAAGAAGCTGCGGATCGCCTACGCCCGCCGCCTCCTCGACACCTCCGACGACTCGGTGGCCCAGATCGCCGAGCGCAGCGGCTACCACAACATGGCCAACTTCAACCGGCAGTTCCTCGCCGAGGTGGGCAGCACGCCGAGCGCCTACCGCCGCCTGGAGTCCGACCAGAAGCCGCCGCCCGAGCTGTTCAGCCTCGGCCTCCGGGCGCCGTCGCCCTGACCCGGCCCGGGCGCCGTCGCCGTGACCCGGCACTGACCCGGCCTTGACCGGACCGGGCGCCCCTGCACCGTCGGGGTGCCCACCATCAGAGACGGTCGGGCCCGGACGCATGTCATTTGTGTGACGTGCCCGGCAGACCTGCCGCTACCCGCGGGTCGTGCCCTAGGTTCGTGAACCAGTGCCCACAGCCCTCCGCGCGAAGGAGCCCAGCGTGCAGATCGGTGTCCCCCGAGAGACCCGCGCCCGAGAGACACGCGTCGCCGCGACGCCCAAGACCGTCGAGCAGCTCGTCGCCCTCGGCTACGACGTCGCCGTCGAGGGCGGGGCGGGTGCCGCAGCCAGCTTCTCCGACGAGGCGTATGCCGCAGCCGGCGCTCGCGTGGTCACCGCTGACGAGGCGTGGGGCTCGCCGATCGTGCACAAGGTCAATGCGCCGTCCGACGACGAGATAGCCCGGCTGCGACCGGGCACCGTCCTCGTCTCGCTCATGGCGCCGGCGATCAGTCCCGACCTCGTCGAAAAGCTCCGGGCGGCCCGGGTCACCGCGATGGCCATGGACGCCGTGCCGCGCATCAGCCGCGCGCAGTCGCTCGACGTCCTGTCGTCGATGGCCAACATCGCCGGCTACCGCGCCGTCGTCGAGGCGGCCCACGAGTTCGGCTCGTTCTTCACCGGGCAGGTGACCGCGGCGGGCAAGGTCCCGCCGGCGAAGGTGCTCGTCGCCGGGGCCGGCGTGGCCGGCCTCGCCGCCATCGGCACGGCGCGCTCGCTCGGTGCCATCGTCCGCGCGACCGACGCCCGCGTCGAGGTGGCCGAGCAGGTCGAGTCCATGGGCGCCGACTTCCTCGCCGTGCAGCTGCCCGAGGTCGACGAGGCCGCGGCGTCGAGCGACGGTTACGCCAAGGAGATGGGGGAGGAGTACAACCGGCGCGCGGCCGAGCTCTATGCGCAGCAGGCTCCCGACGTCGACATCATCATCACGACCGCGCTCATCCCGGGACGTCCCGCGCCCCGCCTCATCACCGGCGAGATGGTCGCCTCGATGCGGCCGGGCTCGGTCATCGTCGACATGGCCGCGGCCAACGGCGGCAACGTCGAGGGCTCCGTCGCCGACCAGATGGTCGTCACCGACAACGGCGTCCGGATCATCGGCTACACCGACCTCGCGGCACGCCTGCCCACGCAGGCGTCACAGCTCTACGGCACCAACCTCGTCAACCTGATGAAGCTGCTGACGCCTGGCAAGGACGGGCAGCTCGTCCTCGACTTCGACGACGTCGTGCAGCGCAACATGACGGTCGCGCGGGACGGCGAGCTGCTCTGGCCGCCGCCCGCGATCCAGGTCAGCGCGGCGCCCGTCGCGCAGTCCCCGGCCGGCAAGAAGGTCGTCAAAGAGCCTGAGCCACCGAAGGATCCACGCCGGAGGTATGCCGGCATGGCAGTCGGTGCGGTCGTGTTCGCCGTGATCGCGGCCGTCTCACCCGCGAGCTTCCTCGGTCACTTCACCGTCTTCGCGCTCGCCGTCGTCATCGGCTACTACGTCATCGGCAACGTGCACCACGCCCTGCACACGCCGCTCATGTCGGTGACCAACGCGATCAGCGGCATCATCGTCGTCGGCGCGCTGCTCCAGCTCGGCTCTGCGCAGACGTCGCCGAGCTCGCAGCTCGTCATCATCGTCCTCGCGTTCGTCGCCACGCTCATCGCGAGCATCAACATCTTCGGTGGCTTCACCGTGACCCGCCGCATGCTGACGATGTTCCGGAAGGGCTGACCGCACATGGACATCGCACTCATCCAGGCGGCATACATCATCGCTGCGCTGCTCTTCATCATGTCGCTCGCCGGGCTCTCGAAGCACGAGACCGCGCGCGACGGCAACGTGCTCGGCATGATCGGCATGGGCATCGCCCTCGTCGCGACCCTGTGGCTCGCGCTGCGGGATGCCCCGTGGGGCAACGTGATCGCCGTCGCGGTGGCGATGGCGATCGGTGCGGCGATCGGCATCTGGCGCGCGCGGCGGGTCGAGATGACGGGCATGCCCGAGCTCATCGCGATGCTGCACTCCTTCGTCGGTGCGGCGGCGGTGCTCGTCGGGCTCAACACCTTCCTCGCCTCCGACGGCGCCGGGGACTCGGTCCACCTCGTCGAGATCTTCCTCGGCGTGTTCATCGGCGCCGTGACGTTCACCGGCTCGATCGTCGCCTTCCTCAAGCTGTCGGCGCGCATCTCGAGCAAGCCGCTCATGCTGCCCGCCCGGCACTGGCTCAACCTCGCGGCGCTCGTCGTCTCTGCGGGGCTGCTCGTGTGGTTCGTCGCGGCGCACTCGATCGTCCCGCTCCTGGTCATGACGGCGATCGCGCTCGCCTTCGGCTGGCACCTCGTGGCCTCGATCGGCGGCGGCGACATGCCGGTCGTCGTGTCGATGCTCAACAGCTACTCCGGATGGGCGGCAGCGGCGGCGGGATTCATGCTCGGCAACGACCTGCTCATCGTCACCGGCGCGCTCGTCGGCTCGTCCGGTGCCTACCTCTCCTACATCATGTGCCAGGCGATGAACCGCTCGTTCGTCTCGGTCATCGCCGGTGGGTTCGGCTCTGACGGAGCGGTGTCCGACTCCGACGTCGACTACGGGGACCACCGCGAGACCAACGCGGCCGAGGTCGCAGACCTGCTCAGGAACTCCTCGTCCGTCGTCATCACCCCCGGCTACGGCATGGCCGTGGCGCAGGCGCAGTACCCCGTCGCCGAGCTGACGTCCAAGCTGCGCGAGCGCGGCGTCGACGTCCGGTTCGGCATCCACCCGGTGGCCGGCCGCCTCCCGGGCCACATGAACGTGCTGCTCGCCGAGGCGCGGGTGCCGTACGACATCGTGCTCGAGATGGACGAGATCAACGACGACTTCCCCGACACGGACGTCGTGCTCGTCATCGGCGCCAACGACACGGTCAACCCCGCCGCCGCGGAGGACCCGACCTCGCCGATCGCGGGCATGCCGGTCCTGCAGGTGTGGAACGCCAAGGACGTCGTCGTCTTCAAGCGGTCGATGAACGCCGGCTACGCCGGGGTGCAGAACCCGCTCTTCTTCCGCGACAACAGCGCCATGCTCTTCGGCGATGCCAAGGAGCGCGTCGAGGACATCATCAAGGCCCTCTGACCCACCCCGGCCCCACCCGCTTGCCCCACCGAACGCAGCGTTCGATCTCGAACTCACTGTTAGAGCACTGAGTTCGAGACCGAACGCTGCGTTCGGTCGGGAGGTGGGGGTTGTCAGCCGGTGAAGCGGCGGGAGTCCGCGAGGGCGGCCTCGACACGCGCGCGCACGAGGGCGGGGCGGGCCAGGTCTGCGCGAGTGAGGCGCACCACGACGAAGCCGAGCCGACGGAGCTCGTCCTCGCGCAGCTTCTCTTCGAAGTTCGCCCGGGCGGCATCGGGGTTCGACAACGGGTCGTACTTCACCTTGCCGTCGAACTCGACGAGGACGAGGCTGTCCTCGATGCGGAAGTCGGCGTGGAAGACCCGTCCGGGGCGCTCACTGCGGACCACCTCGAACTGGGGCGTGAAGGCGTAGCCGAGGCCGCGGAGCACGTGGGCCGTGAGGGTCTCGCCGGGAGTCTCGTGGCGACCGTCGCACCACGGGATCGCGGCCTTCGCCCGAGTGACACCGCGTTGACCGCCCAGGCTCCGTGCCGCGGCGGCGAGGGACTCCGGTGTGGTCAGTCCGACGCGCAGACAGTGGTCGGCGACGACCAGCATGCCGGTCTGGCTGCGAAGCCCCACCTGAACGGCGGCCAACCCCAGATCGACGGTCTCGGCCCCGTGCCGGAGGGCAGGGTGCTCGACGCGCTCGTGGATGTGCACCCTGCTGAAAGCCCTGAACGGCAGCTCGGCGTCCCGCCACATGAGGTGCACCGTGCCCCAGTCGATGTCCTCGTCCGGCAGGTCGAGAAGTGCCAGGGCCGAGCAGTGCGAGGCCATGACCCGGCCTTCGTACTCCTCGAGCAGCGCGACGACCCGCAGGCGATGCCGGTGCTTGTCGCTCGTCGGACGCTGCACGGAGTACCAGCCGCGGTGCAGCGGATGGCACTGACCGCGTGCCACCAGGCTCCTCAGCAGTGCGCCACTGATGCCACTGGCACGGGCAGCGGATGCAGAGAAGACGCCGGAAGGCGCGAGACGGTGCAGATCCATGGGGCCATCGTGACGGCATACGTCAGCGGGCCGGGGACAGCCTGTGGATAAGCCCCAGAACGACGAACCGAACGCGGCGTTCGGTCTCGAAAGCTCTGTTAGAACACTGAGTTCGAGACCGAACGCCGCGTTCGGTGGTCAAGCGGGGTGGGGTCAGTGCTCGCTGACGACCTCGGGGGCCTTGCGGCTGCCTTCCTCCTCCTCGCCCGTCGCCAGCTTGCTGTGGTGGCGCGAGTAGGTGAAGTAGATGAGGAAGCCGAGCGCCATCCAGACGACGAAACGGATCCACGTCTCGATCGAGAGGTTGAGCACGAGGTAGAAGCAGGCGAGCGCGGACAGCCACGGCACGACCGGGTTGCCCGGGACGCGGAAGGAGCGCTTGAGGTCGGGGCGGCGCTTGCGCAGGATCGGCACGGCGAGTGAGACGAGCATGAACGCCGTCAGGGTGCCGATGTTGACCATCTCCTCGAGCTTGCCGATGGGCGTGAGCGAGGCGATGAGGGCGACGACGGCGCCGATGATGAGCGTCAGCTTGACCGGCGTGCCCGTCTTGGGGTTCGTGCGGCCGAGGCTCGCGGGGATGAGGTGGTCGCGGCTCATGGCGAACGTGACGCGCGTGGCGCCGATGATGAGCGTCATGACGACCGTCGTGAGACCGGCGACCGCACCCGCGGAGATGAGGGTCGCGAAGCCGTCCCTGCCGACGTTGGTGAAGGCGGTCGCGAGGGCCGCCTTGGGGTCGATCTCCTTGTAGTTCTGCATGCCCGTGATGACGAGCGTGACCGCGACGTAGAGGACGGTGCAGACGACGAGCGAGCCGATGATGCCGCGGGGTAGGTCACGCTGCGGGTTCTTGGCCTCCTCGGCCGTCGTCGCGACGACGTCGAACCCGATGTAGGCGAAGAAGACGATGGCTGCGCCGGCCATGATGCCCATGACGCCGTACGTCGCGGGGGTCATGCCGGTGAGCACCTGGAGCAGCGGGGTCGTCAGGCCCTCGGCCGCCTTGCCGGGCTGGCTCGGCGGGATGAACGGGGACCAGTTGTCGCGGTTGATGAACTGGATGCCCGCGAAGATGACGAAGAGGACGATGAAGAGCTTGACGCCGACGAGCACGAGGTTGACGCGCATCGACTCCTTGATGCCCTTGGCGATGAGCAGCGTCAGCGCGGCGATGAGCAGGAAGGCCGGCAGGTCGAAGTGTGACCCCGGCCCGAGTGAGTCGGGCCAGGTGATGCCGACTTGGCCCAGCAACGTCACGAAGTACTGCGACCACCCCTGGGCGACCACGCTCGCACCGAGCATGAGCTCGAGCAGCAGGTCCCAGCCGATGATCCACGCGACGAGCTCGCCGAGCGTCGCGTAGGAGAAGGTGTAGGCCGAGCCCGAGATGGGCACCGTCGAGGCGAACTCCGCGTAGCAGACCGCCGCGAGACCGCAGACGATGGCGCCGACGACGAACGACAGCGCGATCGAGGGCCCGGCGTAGTCCTTCGCCGCTCGTCCGGTCAACGTGAAGATACCGGCGCCGATGATGACGCCGATGCCGAAGACCGTGAGGTCGAGCGCGCTGAGGGTCCTCTTCAGCTGATGGTCGGCGTCCTCGGCCGAGGCCATCGACGCCTCGATCGACTTGGTGCGAAAGACACTCATGCTGACCTCCGAGCAGGTCGGTGACGGGAATCATCACAAACTATCGGTGAGCGCGCCCGGCGGCGAGTCCTGCCGGCCGCCGTCGGCCACGTGCCGTCGACGGATGTCGCGGCTACCGGTTGGTACCCCGAACGCCCGTCTCGCGGTCACCGCGTCGCCACGGGACACGTCGCGCAATTCGGGCAGTCGGCAGGGGTCGTCAGTCGTCGGAGCGCGGCCAGATCGGCCCGGTGTCGGCGCCGCGCCTGCGGCGCTTGAGGTCATCGCTCTCGTAGACGGTCTCGGGCCGGTCGCTCGGCCGGTGGATCGGCACGGCGCGCGAGTAGGAGTCGAGGCGGTCCTGGATGGGGTTGTGGGTGCGGTGCACGTCGGGGTATGCCGTGTTGCCCCCGGGTGCCTCCGGGCTGCCGGGCGTGGGCGGGCCACCGAACGGACCCGGCTCGTCGGGCAGCTCCGCGATCTCCTCGAAGTCCTCGTCGCCGGGGGGAGGGGCGATGTGGAAGATCTCGGCGCAGATGTCGCGGTAGGTCTGGTCGGGGTTGGGCACCCACTTGACCTCGCGGAGGGCTTGGTCCTGGCCGGCGCTCTCGAGGACGAACTTGCCGAAGCCGAGGAACTGTCCGGGGATGGAGCGGACGTAGCTCATGTCGGTGACCTTGAGCAGAGGCATCATCGCGACCTTGTGGGTGATGAGGCCGTAGCGCAGCAGCAGCCGCTTGTCGGTGGCCACGAACCAGTTGTGGCTCCAGTCGAGCAGGCACCACAGGAGCCGGACGAGCAGCGCGATGAAGACCCACCAGAAGATCGTGCCGACGGCCTGGGTGGACTTCGTGACGTTGGAGTCGACCCAGACGGCGAGGGCGAGGCCGAGCGTGGTCGTCGCGACCGGCTCGGCCAGCTTGGCCCAGTGCGCGCGCACGGCGGTCACGAGCCGCTCGCCGGGCAGCAGGATCGGAGCGAGTCCCGCCGGGACGTCGGAGCTCCGCAGGAAGGCCATGACCTCAGTCTGCTCGCATCAGCGGTTGAGCAGGGAGCTGAAGAACCTGAGGATCGCGTTGAAGCCGTCGACGAGGACGCCCCAGATGTTGGTGACGATGTCGGCCGCCTTGTCAGGGGAGGTGAAGACGGCATAGACGAAGAACGCCAGCACGATGATCAGGATGATCTTCTTGGCCTTGGGGCCCATGGTGGGTCGCTCCTTGGAGGGAAGGTGGCGCAGGCTGCCCTGACAGCCCCACGGCACAGGGGTGTGAACAGTGTGCCGTACGGGGCTGGTGTGGTGTGTCACCGTGCCCCGCGTGTCGGTCGGGTCCTGAGCCCACCGGACGGCGCGCCGCTATCCTCCTCGCGTGTCGCGAACCCCAGAGTATGCCGCCGCGCTGCGCACCGCCCTGCGGCGCGCGGTGGGTGCGGTCGACGAGCGCGAGCTGACCCGTGCCACCGAGGCGCTCGTGGCCCGCTACCGCTCGGTCGCACCCGCCTCGGCGCCGATCCTCGCCTCCCGGGTGCACGTCGCGGCCTACGCCACCTACCGGATGCCGGCGACGCATGCCGCCCTGTCGCGCGTGCTCGGCGAGGTCGCCGCCCGTGGGCTGCGGCCCCGCTCGCTGCTCGACCTCGGCGGTGGCACGGGTGCCGCCGCATGGGCGGCAGCCGAGGCCTTCGACACGCTCGAGTCGGTGACCGTCCTCGACCAGGTCGAGGACGCCTTGGCCCTGGGGCGCGACCTCGTCGCCGACGCCCCCTCGCCGATCCTGGCGGCAGCGACGTTCCGGCAGGCTCGGGCCGGCGCGTGGCCCGAGCTCGAGGCCGACCTCGTGACCGTGTCGTACGTCCTCAGCGAGCTCGAAGAGCGGCAGCAGGACGCCCTCCTGGTCGACGCGATGAGGCGGGGGCGCTCCGTCGTCGTCGTGGAGCCCGGCACGCCCGACGGCTACGCCCGGGTGCTGCGCGTGCGCTCGGCTCTCCTCGCCGCCGGCTGGACTCTGCTCGGGCCGTGTCCTCACGCCGCCGAATGCCCTCTCGCGCAGGGAGACTGGTGCCACTTCGCCGCCCGCGTCAACCGTAGTGCCGAGCATCGCCGGCTCAAGGGCGCCGAGTTGTCCTACGAGGACGAGAAGTTCTCGTGGATCGCGGCCGCAGCTCCGGAAGTTGCCGAAACCCTGACGGCAGAGGCGAATTCAGGGCGCATCCTGCGGCACCCGTTGAAGCGCAAGGGCTTCGTCGAGTTCCAGGTGTGCCGGCCCGACGGCACCGCAGGCCGCGAGGTCGTCTCGAAGAAGGCGGGGGAGCGCTACCGGAGGGCGCGCGACGCCGAGTGGGGCGACGCGCTGCCCTGAGCACACGGCATACGCAAGGAGGGCGGCTCAGACGACGCCGTAGAGGCGGTCGCCCGCGTCGCCCAGCCCCGGGACGATGTAGCCCTTCTCGTTGAGCTTCTCGTCGATGGTGCCGAGCACGACCTTGACCGGGATGTCGCTGTCGGAGAGCTCGTCCTCGAGGTGCTTGATGCCCTCGGGCGCGGCGAGCAGGCACACGGCGGTGATGTCGCGGGCGCCCTTGGCGGTGAGGTAGTCGATTGCCATGACCAGCGTGCCGCCCGTGGCGAGCATCGGGTCGAGGATGAAGACCTGGCGCCCGGTGAGGTCGTCGGGCAGCCGGTTGGCGTAGGTCGAGACCTCGAGCGTCTCCTCGTTGCGGATCATGCCGAGGAAGCCCACCTCGGCGCTCGGCAGGAGCTTGACCATGCCGTCGAGCATGCCGAGGCCGGCGCGCAGGATCGGCACGATGATCGGCTTGGGGTTGGACAGCTTGATGCCCGTGGTCGGCGAGACCGGCGTCTCGATGTCGAACGGCTCGACGCGGACGTCGCGCGTGGCCTCGTAGGCGAGGAGCGTGACCAGCTCCTCGGCGAGGCGTCGGAAGGTGGGGCTGTCGGTCCGCTTGTCGCGCAGGTAGGTCAGCTTGTGGGCGATGAGCGGGTGGTCTGCGACATGGACGTCCATGGGTGGAAACTTATCGCGTGGCGAAGAGATCCGAGACCCCCGGCAAGGGCTCCGTCCCTGCACCCGAGACGTATGCCGCGTGGCTGGGCCAGGCGCTCGACCTGGCCGCCGCGACCGCTGGAGCCCAGGACGTGCCCGTCGGCGCGCTCGTCGTCGACCCCGACGGGGCGGTGATCGGCCGGGGGCGCAACGTCCGGGAGGAGCTCGGCGACCCGACGGGCCACGCCGAGGTCGTCGCGCTGCGCGAGGCGGCTGCGGCGGTGGGCTCGTGGAGGCTCGACGGCTGCACGCTCGTCGTGACGCTCGAGCCGTGCGTCATGTGCGCCGGCGCGGCGATGGCGGCGCGGGTCGAGCGGATCGTGTTCGGGGCCTGGGACCCCAAAGCGGGGGCGTGCGGGTCGGTCTGGGACCTGACCCGGGACCCGCTCGCCACGCACGCCGTGGACGTCGTCGGGGGCGTCCGGGCCGAGGAGTCGGCGGCCCTGCTGGTCGATTTCTTCGAGGGCCGCAGGCTCCGGTAAGGTCTCTCCCGGTGGCGTGTCCGAGCGGCCTAAGGAGCACGCCTCGAAAGCGTGTGTGGGGGTAACTCCACCGTGGGTTCAAATCCCACCGCCACCGCCAAAACGACGAAGGACCCGACATGCTTCACCGTCGGGTCCTTCGTCGTTCTATCGAGAGCCGAGGGATTTGGGAGGAGCCAGCGAGGCGCCGAGGAACGAGGCGGCTCGCAGGCGACGGCGTCCCACCGCCATCCTCGTTGCAATATAAACGCACATTCGTTTATGTCTTGCGGATGGAGGGACACAACGACCTGACAGGGCGCGTCGCCGTGGTGGCCGGCGCGACGCGAGGAGCCGGGCGCGCGATCGCCATCGAGCTCGGTGCCCGCGGAGCTACGGTGTATGGGACGGGACGGAGCACGAGAGAAGGTCGGTCCGTCATGAACCGGCCCGAGACCATCGAGGAGACCGCCCTCGCCGGGCACTGATCCGGTCAGCCATCTCGACGTAGAGCCGGTACTGCTCCACGAGTGCGCCGGTCGCCGCAGCTGCTGCTGCGGGGGCCCCGGCCGGACCGGCATCGTTCCACACGGCATCCCTGATCTCGTCCAGGCTCGGTGACGGCGCCGTTCGGAAGTAGCGGTCGACGACTGATGGGTTGGCGTGCTCAGGTGAGCGTTCGACGCTTCTCATGACACATCCTCGACACGATGGTGGGAGACGGGACGACGAGGCCGAGACCGTAGTAGTACGTGTCGTCGCCGGTGGCGGAGCAGAAGCCGATGAGGATGAGCGCGATGAAGATCGCGCCGACGACGGCCAGGCCCGTCATCACCTTCGGGCGCTTCTTCGGTGCTGGGGACAGAGCCTGCCCAGGTGGGGTTCCGCCACCTCCGTCTCTCGCAACCGGACCGTCGCGGGCGGGAACGCCCGGCCGCGACCCGGGAGGAGGAGCGGAGGCTACTGCGCCCACCGGGGCGGAGGCCGCCTGCAGGGCGAGATCCGGTGCTCCACCCCGGCCCTCAGATCAGGCCTCCGCGCCAGCTTCCCCAGGACGAGGACGCCTCCCTGCATCTCCTCGGGGTCTGCCGAGCTGAGGGCGGGATCCAGCCGGTCGAGCAGCTGGAACTGCTGCTCACCACTGAGCTCCTCCGGACTCTGGACGGCATCGATGAGGTCGCTGAGGTAGGACAGCGGCGGCTCCGGGCGCGGCGGGAGGGGCGACGCGAGGCCGGCCGCGCGGCAGTGGTCTGCCTTGGTGATCTCACCGAGGAGGAGCAGTGTGCGGCGGTCGTGGACCGAGCGGTCGCCGATCTCGGGGGCATCGACATCCTCGTCGACAACGCGGCCTACCAGATGGCGCAGCGGGCGGCATCGCCGACGTCACCACCGAGCAGTTCGACCGTGTCATGAAGACCAACCTCTACGCGATGTTCTGGCTGTGCAAGAAGGCCCTTCCCCACCTGAAGGCGGGCGCCACCATCGTCAACACCTCATCGATCCAGTCGCGTCAGCCATCGCCAGAGCTGCTCGACTACGCGACGACGAAGGCAGGGATCGTGGCGTTCACGCAGGGACTTGCGGGGCAGCTCGCCGAGCGCGGCATACGGGTCAACTCCGTGGCACCCGGCCCCATCTGGACCCCACTGATCCCGGCCACCATGGGCGAGGACCAGGTCGAGGGCTTCGGCGAGCAGACGCCCTTGGGTCGGGGGGCCAGCCCGCCGAGGGCGCCTCGGCGTTCGTGTTCCTGGCGTCGCCGGAGTCGAGCTATGTGACCGGGGAGGCGCTGGGCGTCACCGGTGGCCAGCCGCTGACATGAGTCACGCAGTCCCGCGTCGGCACCCGGGCGCTGCGTTGGACCGGCCGTGGCGTGGGGTACGTGCGTCGCGTGACTGACGCCCTCAACTGGACCACCGACCCCGTCGATCTCGAGGGGGTCGACCCGGCGGACCCACCGACCGAGATGGTGCCCGGTCTCTGGCACGGCGGTTGCCCGGTCGACTTCGAGTGGGTCCGAGATGCCCACATCGACACCGTCGTCGACCTCGCGGACGCCGACGCATTCCCTCCGTCGGACGAGATCGAGGGTCTCGCCTACCTCAAGTGTCCCCTCGTCGACGGCGAGGACGTCCCGGATCCCGTCCTCACCACCCGGCTCGCCCATCTCGTCGCCGACCTGGTCAGGGAGGGCCGCCACGTCCTGGTCCATTGCACGTTCGGACGCAACAGGTCGGGTCTCGTGATGTGCCTCGTCGTGCGGGACCTCCTCGGCGTCAGCGGCGCCGAGGCGCTCGAGCACGTCCGGCAGCGTCGTCGTGCCACAGTCAACAACGAGCGCTTCGCTGAGTGGCTCCGCGCGCTGCCGGCGCCCGTCCCGACCTGAGCGACCATCTGAGCGGCCACCTGATCGACCATCTGGGCGACCCGCTGAACTGCGACCCGACGAGCACGTCACGCGTCAGCGCAGGCCGTCCACCGTGGTAGCTCGGCGGCCAGCCAGTCGAGGTCACGGCCGTGGTGTCGGCAGTCCCAGATGCGGAAGGCGACCCCCGCGAGGTCGGCGACCTCGTCCACGAGCGGCAGTCCGTCCCAGCCCATCACGTCGTGGCCGTAGGCCGCGCAGAAGTCCCGGTACGTCGCGCGGTCCAGCTCACCGGCACGGAACCGGCGCGAGGCGCTTGCCAGGTCGTACTCGCGCGGCGCCAGGGCAACCCAGTCGAGGTCGATGAGAGCTGCGCGTCGCCCGTCGTGGAGCACGTTCGAGGGTGACACGTCCCCGTGGATCACCTCGATCCCGAGCTCGGACCGCACGAGGGCCAGCTCCGCCAACAGCCGGTCCCGAGCAGACCGGAGGACGACAGCGTCCGGCTCGGGCAGCACGTCGAGCTGCGAGTCGAGCCGTGACAGCGGCGACCATTGGCCGACGTCGGCCCCGGCGTGCTCGTCGTGGAAGGTGCGGAGGAGGGCGCCGAGCTCGGGCCAGCTGACCGGGAGGTCCCCGACCAGCCGAGGGGCCACCGACACCACGCCGTGCGGCGTCTCGACGCAGCGCCCGACGGCCGGGGTTGCGGTCCTGGACCCCGCGAGCTCTGCATGGATGCGGTCCAGGTGACCGGTGTCGGTGCCGGGCGGATAGACCTTGACGACGTGCGCGCCGGCGGCGAGCGCGACGGTCGTCAGCAGGCCGAGCACCTCGCCGGCCGGGCCTGGGTCCAGGGGAAGCCGGGAACGAGCTGCCTCGAGGGCCGCCCGCGCCTGGTCGATGCCCCAGCCGGGGGCAGGGAGTGGCAGGTCGGCTGCCCGCGCGACCGGGGTGGACGTGGGCTCGAAGGCGGTCGACGGCATACGCGGGCTCCGGGGACGGTGGTCCGCTGCCGGTCGCGGGCTGCTGACGCGCGGTGGGGACGCGGCAGGCTAGCACGAGGCCGACCACCATGTGCGTGTGCCTTCGGATCGTCCTCGTGGCGGCGCGGCCTGCACTCGTGCTCCGTCGCAGGATCTGCGCTCAGGGAAGCCGAGGCGAGAGGAAACCGGACTCGTACGCCAGGATGACCGCCTGCGTCCGGTCGCGGACGCCGAGCTTGCCGAGGACGGCGCTCACGTGGGTCTTGACGGTCTCGATGCCGACGAACATCTCAGTGGCGATCTCCGCGTTGGTCAGGCCGCGTGCCATGAGGCGCAGCACGTCCTGCTCGCGTCCGCTGAGTCGCTGCGCGGGTGTCGACTCGGAGCTCCGGCCATAAGCGCGGGCGAGCGACCGGATCGCGGTGGGGAAGAGCAGGGACTCGCCGGACGCGACGGTCCGCACTGCTGCCACGATCTGCTCGGGCTGGGCTCGCTTGAGCACGAATCCGCTGGCGCCGGCCCGCAGCGCCGCGTAGACGTACTCGTCGTTCTCGAACGTCGTGACGACCAGCACCTTGGGCGGCTGCGGTGACGCCATGAGGCGCTGCGTCGCCGAGATGCCGTCGATGCGCGGCATGCGCACGTCCATGAGCACCACGGTCGGGCTCAGCCGGGCCACTGCAGCAGGCACCTCGGCTCCGTCGCCGGCCTCACCCACCACCTCGATACCCTCCGCGCTCGCGAGGACCGCTCGGAGCCCACTGCGCACCAAGGGCTCGTCGTCGACGAGCAGGACCGTGGTCGTCATCGTCGTGCTCCCGTCGGAACGGTCACCAGGAGGCGCCAGCCGTGGCCGTCCGCCCCGCTCTCGACCTGACCCCCGAGCAAGCGCACCCGCTGGCGCACTCCCTCGAGACCGTGACCTCCGCCGCGCCGATGGTGCACCACACGGTCCGGTGGGGCCGCGTTGTGCACCTCGGCCTTCAGCTGCGCGCCCGCGAGCACGAGGTGCACGGAGGTCGGCACGGTGCCGGCGTGTCGCTGCACGTTCGTCAGACCCTCCTGGATCACGCGGTAGACCTCGCGCGACACCACGGCAGGCAGCCGGGAGAGGTCGCCCTCGACGGCGAGCGTGACCGGCAGCCCCGTCTCCCGGTGCGAGGCGAGAAGGGCGTCGAGCTCGGCCAACGTGGACTGCGGCGCCCGGGTCCCGGCGTCCTCGCGCAGCATCCCGAGGACGTGGTCGAGGTCGGCAGCAGCCGTCCGCCCGGTCCGCTCGACGGCGTGGAGAGCCTCCTCGACGAAGGCCGGGTCGGTGTGGAGCACGGTGCGGGCGGCCCCCGCCTGCAGGGTGATGACGGTCAGGGCGTGCCCGAGGGAGTCGTGCAGCTCGGTGGCGAGCCGGTTGCGCTCGTGGAGCTCTGCGGCTCGTCGCTCGAGGGCGGCGAACCGTGCTGCAGGACCGGGGCCCAGCAGCGAGGGAGCCGTCCTCGCCGCCGCCGAGCCTGCAGCCCACACGGCGCACGCCAGCACCGCCACCAGTGCGAGTGCCACGAGAGGCGCCCAGGCTTGCGGGACGGAGACCTCCGAGGCGCCGACCGGGGTCACGGCACGACCGCCTGCCCATGAGGCGATCAAGGGAATGACGACCACCGGCGTCACCACCGAAAGGAGCGAGACGAGGGCGCCGACGACAGTGTGCAGCAGGTACCAGGCGGCGGCCCGTCGGCGCTCGGTCCAGGTCTGCGCCCGCGCGACGACGAGGTCGGCCGCGGGACCGCCGAGGAGCAGGACGGCGAGAGCACCTTCGACAGTGCGCACCACGGGCGCCAACGACGACAGGACGATGGCGACGAAGACCGACGCCATTGCGACACAGACGAATACGACGTCCGCCATCGACGCCAGAGAAGGCACTGCCAGCGGCACCACGACCCAGCCGAAGACGGCATACGGCGTGAACAGGGCACCCCCGAGCACGAGGAACAGCCACCGTCGCCACATCGTCCGCACCCGCCCCAGCCTGTCAGACACCGCGCGTCGGCGAGTCCCTCACACGAGGGAGTCGAACCGCTCTCACGGGGGATCTGCTCGGGACGCAGGGCGGGCAGGTTGGAGACATGGATGCCGACACGCGAGACCGCGCCCGCAAGGAACCAGCCCTGACCGTCAACGCGACCGCCTCATCGTGGCTCACGCTCCGAAGACGCGCCGCCTCTGCGGTCGTCGTCGCGGTGACGCCGTACCTCTTGATCAAGGTCGCGTGGACCGCCGGACTCTTCCTCCCCACCGCTCAGATGGGAGAATCGGGCTGGCGTGCGATCAACGCCGCCACCGCCGCCCTGGCCGCGGCGGCCATCGTGCTGGCGATGGCGTTCAGCCGGCCCTGGGGCGAACGCGTGCCCGCCTGGCTGGTGGCGCTGCCGGTCTGGGTCGCCACCGGCCTGCTCGTGCCGGTGGTGCTGCTCGCCCCGGTCCTCGGACCGGCTGCGGTCGCCCGCGACCAGGAGGCCGGCGCCGCCGAGGTGTGGTCCCATGAGCAGGTCCTCGTCATGGTGTCGCTCGTCGGTGTCGGCATCGGACTGCCGCTCGCGCTCGTCGGGTACGCCCGGGCCCGCTGGCCCTGGGCGTTCAGCGGCACCGTTGGGGCCGGACGGAATCACACCAAGCAGCTCCGGACCACGCTCGCCCGGCTCGCGGCAGGCGGCGCCCTGGCGCTCGGCCTCACCAAGATCTACTGGGCATCCGGTGGGGTTCTCGGTCTGGACGCCGACCGCCTGCACCTGCGCGACGAGTGGTGGCACCTGCTGTCCCTGAGCACCGGGGTCTGGGCGGTCCTCGGGGCCTGGGGTCTGCTGGTGACGACCACCTGCCGAGGCGCTTCGAGGTTCGTCGTGCCCATGGCGGCGGTCTGGACGTCGTCGAGCGTGATGTTCGCCCAGAACCTCTACAGCGCGCTGTCCGCCACGCGCGCCGACGCGCAGCCCGCGCCCGAGCATCCGCTTGCCCTCGTCCTCACCACCGACGCCGGTCTCGTGCTCGGAGCTCTCATGGTGACCGTCCTGCTGTTCGTGCTGCACGACCGGCGCATCGCCCTGCGAGGTCGGGACGCCACGACGGCACCGATCCCACCGGCACGACCTGACCCGACCGGCACGACCTGACCCGCCCGGCACGACCTGACCCGACCGGCACGACCACGGGCCCGTGCGTCCGCCGTGCACCCAGGCTGACGGCATACGCGATCGGTGGACGCGCGCCCGACGTCGGCGCCATCGGGACGCCGGGCCACTGGCAGGATGTGCGCCATGACCACGGACGTCCCGCTCAGCGTGCGCACCCCCTCACCGCTGGGCGAGTTCCTGCGCACCCGCCGCAAGCAGCTCGCTCCCGAGGAGGTCGGCATCAAGCGGGTCAAGGGGCGCCGTCGGGTGGGCCTGAGCCGGACCGAGGTCGCCGAGCTGGCGAACATCTCCGTGGCGTACTACGACCTCATCGAGCGGGGCCGCGACCTGCGCCCGAGCCAGAGCGTCATCGACGGGCTCGCTCGAGCCCTCAAGCTCGACGCCGACGGGCGGTCGCACCTGCACGCGCTCGCGAGCGGTGCGCCGTCGCGGCGGCCGCAGCCCCACGAGGAGCTCACCGAGGAGCTCGAGGAGCTGCTCGACTCGCTCGACCCCAACCCGGCCTACGTCGTGGGCGCGCGCTGGGACGTCCTGGGCGCGAACCACACGGCCTGCCAGCTCTTCACGGACTGGGAGAGCAAGCGCACGAAGCGTGAGCGCAACCTGCTGTGGTTCTACTGCTGCGACCCGGCCGCCCGCAGCCTCTTCGTCGACTGGGAGCAGGAGGCCGCCGACCAGCTCGCGCTCTTCCGCGAGGCCTACGCGCGCCACCCCGACGACCCGTCGTTCAAGCGCGTCCTGGACGAGATCTTCAAGGCCAACCCGGCGACCGTCGAGTGGTGGGAGCGGCACGACACCGACCCGACCCGCGGCCGCACCAAGCGGATCCGCCTCGACACCGGTCAGGTGATCCAGCTGCGCCAGCTCGTGCTGCAGGTGCTCGACGAGCCCGACATCCGCGTCATCAGCTACTTCGCCGACGTCGACGGGGACCTCGACGACATCGAGTTCGACGCGTAGCCCGTCGGGGTCACCGCAGGCATATGCCGGGTGGCCGCGCCCGTGCGCGCGGCCACCCGGCACGCCCCCTCCCTCAGAGCGGGGTCAACGGGTCGGGCATCGGGAAGATGCTCCGGGTGCTGGGGAGGGCTGACCAGCGTGGTGGGAGGAGCACCCGGAGCCGGGGCTGCTCCTCGATGAGTCCTTCGAGGTGCTGAGGGGGCGCGATCGGGCCGCGCACCTGCCACGTGGCTCCCTCGTCGAGGCTGACGAGCAGCTCCACGACCATGTCGGAACGGCTCTGGAAGACGGCTGTCTCGCAGCCGGCTCCGCCCTCGGCCATGGTGGTCCCGTGCCCGGTCCCGGGCAGCCGTGCCGTGGAGAAGGAGCCGTTGCGCTGCTGGACCACGAGGCGCAGGTCGTCGCCGGCGCCGGCGAGGCCCCAGATGCCGCACCCCCGGGCGTTGGGCGTCGCCCAGCGGACGGCGTCGACGGCGGGGAGCGAGACCCGCTGGAGCGTGCGCGCGTTGGCGTCGAGTGCGCACAGGCCCTCGCCCTCGGCGCACTCGACGGTGGGGGTGCCGTAGGGCACGGCCACGGGGCGGTCCATGACGGTGAGTGCCACCGGCTGGTGCATCGTCGCGGAGAGCAGGTAGGGACCGGGGCCGGTGTGCGCCCAGTACCAGAGGCCGTCGCCGACCTCGCGGTACATCCCGGGAGCGCCCAGCGAGGGCTGGTTGCTCGACCCGGTGACCGCACCGAGGGCGAGGAGGCGGTGGTCGGTCCCGTCCACCACGGCAAAGGCCTCTCGGCCGAGGCAGTCGTGGTCGGCGCGGGGCGCGACGCACCGCTTCCAGACCGTCAGGACGGTCCGGCGGTCGACGCGGGACTCGAGCTGGGCGGCGACGAACGCGTCCGGGTGGCCGACGACCTCGTCGGCGCTCCAGTCGGGGACGGCCACCGATGTCAGCTGCGGGGTCGGCGCCGACGGCAGCCGCTGGGCGCCGAGCCGCCCGAGCCCCGACACGGCCAGCGCCAGCGCGAGGACGGCAGCCACGGCCGCCGCCGAGAGCCACGCCGCGCGGCGACGACGGGCCCGGCGCTGGCGCCACATGAGGGTCTCGAAGGGCGGCTGCTCGACGCGCCGCTCGGTGTCGCGGGCGAAGCTCGTCAGCTCAGACATGGTCGGCCTCCTCGCGGTCGGTGAGGTGGGTGGCCATCTGGGCGCGGGCCCGGGCGAGCCGCGCCTTGACCGTCCCCTCGGGCACCCCAGCTCGGCGGCGACCTGCGCGACGCTGAGGTCGGCGATGTAGTACAGCACGACGGTGATGCGCACCGGCAGGCTGAGCTGGCTGAGCGCGTACACCACGGCCACGTGGTCCTCCGGCGTGCCCGGGCCGAGGTCGATGCTCAGCTCGGCACGGAACTTCGGCAGCACCCGGGCGGTCACCCGGGCCCTCCGCCAGCGGTTGCGCAGCAGGTTGACGGCCACGGTGCGCAGCCAGGCCTCCCGGTTGGCGACCTCGACGAAGTCGCGACGGTGCGTCATCGCGGTGACGAAGGCCTCCTGCACGATGTCCTCCGCCTCGGGGAGGTTTCCGCAGAGCGCGGCCAGCTGCGTCACGAGCCGTCGGTACGACAGGTCGTACGCGGCCCGGACCGGGTCACCGTCGTCGCTCTCGTGCATGAGCCCACCTGCCGTCCCTCCCGATGCTTCCACTGGGACGAGACCCCGGGAGCGGCTTTGGTTGCATCGGCACGCGAAAGGGCGCCCCGGCCCACGAACGGTCGAGGCGCCCCGGCTGGGAGACGGTGGGGGTCAGCGCTTGCGCGTGCCGAAGATGCTGCGAGTGATCTCGCGGCCGATCACGGTGCCGGCCGAGCGGAGCATCGACTTGAAGGCCGAGCTGCCGGCAACCTGCTCGATGATGCTCGGCTCCTCCTTGGCCGCCCGCTTGGGCGCTGGGGCGGGCGCTGCGGGCGCTGGGGCGGGGGCGGGGGCCGCTGGAGCGGGCGCGGCGGGTGCTGCCTGAAGGCGAGCCGCGAGCATCTCGTAGGCGGACTCGCGGTCGACGACGGCGGCATACTTCGTCTTGATCGTCGACGCGGCGATCACGGCGTCCATCGTCGCCTGGGACGAGGGGTCCATGAGCGAGTTGGGCGCCTTCATCCGGGTCCACGCGACCGGGGTCGGCACGCCCCTGTCGGACAGCACCGTGACGACGGCCTCGCCGATGCCAAGGCTCGTCAGGAGCTTCTCCATGTCGTATGCCGTGTGCGGGTAGGTCGCGATGGCCTGCTTGAGCGCCTTGGCGTCGTCGGGGGTGAAGGCGCGCAGGGCGTGCTGGACGCGGTTGCCGAGCTGCGCGAGCACGCCGGCAGGGACGTCCTTGGGCGACTGCGTCACGAAGAAGACGCCGATGCCCTTGGACCGGATGAGCCGGACGGTCTGCTCGATGGCCTGCAGGAACGCCTTGCTGGCGTCGTTGAAGAGCAGGTGCGCCTCGTCGAAGAAGAAGACGAGCTTTGGCTTGTCGAGGTCGCCCTCCTCGGGGAGGTCGTGGAAGAGATCGGCGAGCATCCACATGAGGAAGGTCGAGAACAGCTGCGGCCGGTCCTGGACCTGTGGCAGCTCGAGGCAGGAGATGATCCCCTTGCCGTCGGCGGCCGTGCGCAGCAGGTCGCTCGTCTCGAACTCGGGCTCACCGAAGAAGTCGCCGGCGCCCTGGTCCTCGAAGGTGATGAGGTTGCGCAGGATGACGCCGGCCGTCGCGCTCGAGAGACCACCGAGCTCCTTGAGGTCGGCCTTGCCCTCGTCGGAGGTCAGGTGGCTGATGACGGCGCGCAGGTCCTTGAGGTCGAGCAGCGCCAGGCCGTTCTTGTCGGCGTAGTGGAAGATCAGCCCGAGGCTGCTCTCCTGCGTGTCGTTGAGGCCGAGGACCTTGCTGAGCAGGGTCGGGCCGAAGCTCGTGATCGTGGCGCGGATCGCGATGCCGTCGCCCTTGCCGCCGAGCGAGAAGAACTCGGTGGGGTATGCCGTCGCCGTCCACGGCATGCCGACGTCGGCCGCGCGGCTGGTGATCTTGTCGCCGCCCTCGCCCGGCGTGGCGAGGCCGGAGAGGTCGCCCTTCATGTCGGCGAGGAAGACCGGAACGCCCTGGTCGGACAGCTGCTCGGCCATGAGCTGGAGGGTCTTGGTCTTGCCGGTGCCCGTCGCGCCGGCGACGAGGCCGTGGCGGTTGAGCACGCCGAGCGGGATCTGCACCGGGGCGTCGGCGTGCGCCTGGCCGTCGACGACCGCGGCGCCGAGCTTGAGCACGCCCCCGTCGAAGGCGTAGCCGGCGCGGATCTCGTCGATCTGGCTCGTGTCGCCGGTGCCACCCGTCTGAGGGGCCCCTGAGGCTGCTGTCTCGGTCACGCTTCGAACTCTAGTGGTGGGTCGTCCACGTTCGCCGCCTATGCTGACCCGGTGATTTTCAAGGCCGTCGGCGACTCCCGCCCGTACCCCGACCATGGACTAGAGACGACCAAGGACTGGTCCAACGTCCCGCCTCGGGTGGTGCAGCTCGGCGAGCTCATCACGACCAAGAGCACGCTCGACCTGCGTGGCCTGCTCGCGGACGACTCGACGTTCTACGGGGACCTCTTCCCGCACTGCGTGGAGTGGGAGGGCGAGCTCTACCTCGAGGACGGGCTGCACCGGGCACTACGCGCCGCGCTGCAGCAACGTCCTGTCCTTCACGCCCGAGTCCTCGTACTCTCCTGACACGAGGCCGCCCGACCATCGGGGGCGACGGACGAAGGAGCGTGGATGTCGGAGGTCGTGGACGAGGACGACCGCACCTACCGGGTGCGGCGCCAGCGCCGGTCGACGATCGTCATCGCGGTGGTCCTGCTCAGCCTGGCCGGCGCGTTCTACTACGCGTCCACCTACTTCCGTGACACGACGCCGACGCCGGGACCCTGCACGACCGAGGTCCCGGCCGCGCCGCTCAGCCCCGAGGACGTGAGCCTCAACGTCTACAACGCCACCTCGCGCAAGGGGCTGGCCGCCGCGGTCGCCAAGACCGCGACGGATCGCGGCTTCAAGGTCAAGGCCATCGGCAACGACCCGAAGAAGGCGACGATCAAGCAGGTCGCCCAGGTGCGCTTCGGACCCGAGGGCGCCGACTCGGCCCAGCTCGTCAAGAGCCACGTGCCGCAGGCCGTCCTCGTCAACGACAAGCGCAAGGGCGACACCGTCGACCTCGTCGTGGGCAACGGCTGGAAGAGCTTCGGCAAGGTGCCGGCCGTGCCGACGCCGACGCAGACCCTGCGCCAGTGCCCGACGATCACGGTCGGCAGCTGAGACCTCGTCCGAGTCGGCGGTCTCGGCCTCGGTCGGCCCCGCCCCGTTGAGGTGAACGCGCCGCGGAATCCACGGCGCGTCCACCTCGAACCGGCGGCTGGACGTCAGGAGGCGTAGGGGACGCGCTCCCACGAGAGCACGTGCTCGGCGCCGGGCCGGTTGACCCTGACCTCGAGGAAGTCCTTGTTGTTGCTCGATCCGTCGACCGTGACGCGGGTCAGGTTGTCGGCCGAGCCCTGCACGCCGTAGAAGTCGAGCCACGTCGACCCGGCGGCGAGCGGCCGGTCCGAGTTGTAGACGTGGCTGTCACCGTTGAAGAGGTAGACCTCTCCGTCGAACGCCTTCGACTGCGCGACGAGCTCGCGCACGAGCGGCTGGAAGGCCGAGTTGTCGGCCCACGTCACGGCATACGTCGGGTCGAACATGTCGGCCTGGAGGAAGAGGGCCACGGCCCGGTCATGACGCTGCCGGGCGTCGGCGAACGCCGAGCGCACCTGTGCCACAGCACTGTCCATGCGCACCTTCTCCTCGGCGAGCTGCTCGGGAGTCGGCGTGGGGTGGCCCAGCTCGGGCCAGGGGAGCAGCCCGCTGTTGCTGCCGACGACATGGAGGGTCGCGATGTCGATGCCCTGCCGGCGGAACGAGACGTTCTCGGGGAAGCCGGCCGCCGCCTGCGACGCCACTGTCATGTCGGCGCCGAGCGTGTGGCCGGGCTGGGGGAAGAACGTCGACCGGATGGCGGCGAGGCGCTCGAGCGGGTCGTAGGTGCCGTTGTTGGTGCGGTGGCAGTCGGTCCACTCGTTGTCGCCGGGGGTGTAGACGAGCGGCATGGTGAAGCGGTCGAACTGGGTGCGGATCATCGAGAAGTACTCGTTGGTGCATGTCGACGAGCCGTTCTTGATGTCGCCGACGTGGATGGTGAACGACAGGTTCGGCGTCGCGTTGATCTGGTCGACCCACTTCGGGAAGGCCGCGACCTGGGCGTCGCCGTAGGGCACGTCGCCGATGACGGCGAACTGGTAGTGCCCGTCCTTCTGCTGGCCGGGGGCGTCGGCGGCCGATGCCGTGGCCGCTGCGGCGGAGAGGACGACGAGCGAGGCGGCGACGGCCGCGAGGGCGGGGGTGCGCGAAAGGTGCATGACTGCCGTTATGCCCCATGGTGGGCGGCCGCCGCCACCACCAACGGGTGAACGTCAGGCGTCGAACTGCACCAGAGTGGCGACCATGAGGGCCTTGATGGTGTGCATCCGGTTCTCGGCCTGGTCGAAGACGACGGAGGCCTCGGACTCGAAGACGTCGTCGGTGACCTCGAGCTCCTTGAGCCCGAACTGCTGGTGCACCTCCATGCCGACGGCGGTCTCCAAGTCGTGGAAGGCGGGCAGGCAGTGCATGAACTTGACCTGCGGATTGCCCGTCAGCGCAAGGAGATCCGCGTTGACCTGGTAGGGCGTCAGCAGCTCGATGCGCTCGGCCCAGACCTCCTTGGCCTCACCCATCGACACCCAGACGTCGGTGTGCACGAAGTCGACACCGCGCACGCCCTCGGCCACGTCCTCGGTGAGCGTGACGCGCGCACCGGTGTCGGCGGCATACCTCCGCGCGATGGCGATGACGGCGTCGGACGGCCAGAGCGACCGCGGGGCGACGATGCGCACGTCCATGCCGAGGATGGCCCCGGTGACGAGCAGCGAGTTGCCCATGTTGAAGCGCGCGTCGCCGACGTAGGCGTACGCGATCTGCTCGTCGGGCTTGCCCGCGTGCTCGCGCATCGTCAGGGCGTCGCACAGCGACTGCGTCGGGTGCCAGTCGTCGGTCAGGCCGTTCCAGACGGGCACGCCGGCGAAGGCGCCGAGCGTCTCGATGACGTCGTGGCCGGCGCCGCGGTACTCGATCCCGTCGTAGAAGCGGCCGAGCACGCGCGCGGTGTCCTTCGCCGACTCCTTGTGGCCCATCTGCGAGCCGACCGGGTCGAGGTAGGTCGTGCTCGCGCCCTGGTCGGCCGCCGCCACCTCGAACGCGCAGCGCGTGCGGGTCGAGGTCTTGGCGAAGAGCAGCGCGATGTTCTTGCCGGCCAGGCGGCGCTCCTCGCGGCCCTCTCGCTTGGCGGCCTTGAGCTCGGCGGCGAGGTCGAGCAGCGCCCGGAACTCGTCGGGCGTCAGGTCGATCTCCTTGAGGAGGTTGCGGCGGTGGAGTGCGGCGAGCGACATGCACGTGATGGTTTCAGGCGAGGTCGAGCGCGGCAATCCGGTCTCAGGTGCTCGGACGTCGGGCGAGCAGTCCCAGCCTCCACCGCACCTGCTCGACGAGGGCCCGCGCCTGGAGCGGAACGAGTACCCGCGGCCCCGTCCCGACGCAGAAGACGATGTCGTCGAAGCGGTGGATGCCCGGGCGGTCGGCGACGGTGCGGAACGCGTCGCGCGCCGCGCGCAGCCGGTCCACCGTCATGAAGGGCGACGGCTCGTCGGGCTGGTAGCGCGAGCCGAGGGGGTAGTCGCGGCCCGGCCGTCGGGTCATCTCGACGTGGCAGCCGAGCACGTGCTCGACGCCGCGCTGCTCGGCGAAGGCGACGAGCCGGTCGAGGGTGTCGAGCAGCGCGGTGGGGTCCTCGACGTAGATGCGGCCGGGATAGACGGTGTCGCCGGTGTGCAGCAGGCCCGTCCGCTCGTCGTGCACCGCGATCGAGGCGGCATGGTGCCCGGGGATGCCGAAGACCTCGAGCGAGCGGCCGCCGAGGTCGACCGTCACCACCTCGCTCGGCCAGTCCGTGAAGCCGAAGTGGGCGACGACGTCGGTGCGGTCGCGTCCGACGACCGTCGTGTGCGGACGGTCGGCGAAGGCCGCGTCACCGGCGACGTGGTCGCCGTGACCGTGCGTGTGCGCGACGACGAGGTCGTATGCCGTGTCGCCCGTCCGCGTGGCCGTGTGGTTTGCAACGAGCCGGTCGACGGTGGCCCGGAGCTCGGCGCCGTCGACGGCTCCGGTGTCGAGGAGCAGGGCGCGGTCCTCGCCGAGGAGCAGCAGGATGAACGGCGCCTCGTAGGTGAGGTCCTTGCTCTGCCGGACGAGGACGGTGTCGGGCGCGAGGTGGTGGACCTGGAGCGGCGGGTCGGAGAGGTGCCGCGGCGACGGGGAGCCGTGGATCCAGGCGACGTCGGTGTCGAGCGGGACCTTCTCGGGGCCTGGCATGCGCCCGAGTGTGCTGCATGACGGGTCCTGGCGCCCGCCGATTTCTTGTGCGGGCTCCGCCTCGGGTAACCTGCGCGACGGAGGATTCGCATAGTGGCCTAGTGCGCACGATTGGAAATCGTGTTGGGATAAAACCCTCGGGGGTTCAAATCCCCCATCCTCCGCCACATGACAGAGGCCCCGCCGCGCTCAGCGCGGCGGGGCCTCTGTCATGTGACGGAGTCTCCGGATTTGGGAGGAGGCGCGAGGCCGCCCGCCGCGAGGAACGAGCGGCCCGACCGGCCTCGCGCCGACGGTTCCCCCATCCCCGCGGGCCGGAGTGTCCTGAGCCCGCGGGTCGTGGACTGCGGAAGGGACAGGCGGCGCTGGTCCTCGAGAGGCGGGCTCACGGCATACGCGAGCTCGTCACTCGTGCCCGATGAGCAGCTCGCCGAGCAGGAAGGCCAGCACGAAGGTGCCGCCCAGCAGCGGCAGCGCGATCACCGCCAGCGAGCGCTCGCGCAGGGCGCCGACGCCGAGGACCGCGGCGCCGGCCGACACGAGCGCGAGGGCGAGGCTGAACTCGGCGAAGGGGCCGAAGAGGAGCGCGGCGCCGGCGATGAAGCACAGCAGGGCCACCCAGCCGGCGGCGCTCGTCGGCAACGCGCTGAGGCGGTCGCCGCGCGCGTGGACGATGCCGACGACGGCCATGACGAGCGCGCCGAAGAAGAGGGCGAAACCGACGGTCCAGCAGGCGCCCGCCACCTCTCCCTTCGGGGTGACGAACGTGGCGCCGGCCACGAGGAACCCGGCGATCCCGAGCCCGATGGCGGCTCTGGACTCCGTGCGAAGCCCGGGTTGCCGGGGAGCCTGCCTTGGGGCGTGGTGGCGTCGTTCGACGGTCGACATGGCGACCTCCTTCAGTCCCTCCACGCTCGTCCGGGGCAGGGAGGCGCCGCCAGAGGCGAAGGTCCTTGGGGGTGCGGTGACTGTCGGTGGGTCGCGGCAGACTGCCCCGGTGAGCTCGACCAGCCCTGCGCCCGAACGGCCGCGGCTGTCCTCGTTCTGGCACGACCTGCCGCGCGAGGGCAAGCTGCTGATCTCGACCGTCGTCTTCCAGTCGATCGGCACTGGCCTCGTCCTGCCGTTCATGGTCGTCTACCTCCACGAGGTGCGCGGCATCCCGCTCGAGACGGTGGGCCTGCTGCTCGCGCTGCAGGCGGGCGTGGGGATCGTGCTCGTCACGCCGGCCGGGGCGCTCATCGACCGGATCGGTCCGCGTCGGGTCTACGCGAGCAGCCTCGTCGCGCTGGCCGTGGCCGACGTGCTGCTGGCGCTCGCGACGACGACGGGGCAGGCCGCGGCGGCGCTCGTGCTCATGGGCTACGGCTTCGGCATCGTCTGGCCGGCATCGAGCGCCCTCATCGGCAACCTCATCCCGACCGAGCAGCGGCAACGCTACTTCGGCCTCAACTTCACGCTGCTCAACCTCGGCATCGGCATCGGCGGCATCGTCGGTGGCCGCTTCGTCGACGTCGGCCGGCCGGGCACCTTCGTGACGGTCTACCTGCTCGACGCCCTCAGCTACGTGCCGGGGCTGTTCATCCTGCTCGTCGCGCTGCGTCATGCCCGCGACCGGGTGCAGCGGCCCGTCGACGCAGGCTCGGAATCGGTGTCCTACCTGACTCTGCTGCGCGACCCGCGGCTGCGGGCGCTGCTGCTCCTCGTCGCAGTCGCCGCCCTCGTCAGCTATCCGCAGCTCAACGCCGGGATGCCGGCCTACGCCCGGGCCGAGGGGCAGATCTCGACCGAGGGGCTCGGCTACGCCTTTGCGGCCAACACGGTCGTCATCGTCGTGCTGCAGCTCTTCGTCCTCCAGCGCATCGAGGGCCGGCGCCGCACCCGGGTCGCCGTCGTCATGGCGCTGACCTGGATGGTCGCCTGGTCCCTGCTCGGGGCGACCTCGCTCGTGCCCGCCACCGTGACGGCGACGGTGCTGCTCGCCGCGTGCGCCGGCGTCTTCGGCCTCGGCGAGACCATGCTCCAGCCGACGAGCGCGGCCATGGTCAACGACCTCGCGCCCGACCACCTGCGCGGCCGCTACAACGCACTCAGCTCACTGATGTTCTCGGTGGCCTTCGTCGTCGGGCCGGTCGTCGCGAGCTTCCTCGTCGGCCGCGACCTCGGCCTGGTCTACATCGGCTTCCTCGTCGTCGGGTGCGCCGTGCTCGCCGTCATCGCGCTCGTCGTCGAGCGGCGGCTGCCGCCGCACGTCAACGGGGTCCGCGGGGTCGAGGCGGCCGTCGCGGCGGGTCCGGCGGCTCCGGCGGCGACGGACGGGGCGATTTCCGGCTGACGTCGGCTGCGGCATATGCTTGCCGTCGGCACCCCGCGTGGTGGTACCTCTCCGAACTCCCCCAGGGCAGGAATGCAGCAAGGGTAGGAGAGCTCTTCCAGGTACGCGGGGTGTCCCCTTTCCCCGGCCGGCGCGGTGCGTCGGTGCCTGGGTTGGCGTATCGGGGTGGTCGCGTCAGGGCGGGTGCGTCAGGGCGGGTGCTTCAGGACGGCGGGGCCGTGGTCGTGCCGATCCGGAGCTCCACGGGCTGGGTGACGCTGCGTGGCTTCGTGCCGTCGAGGCGCTTGCGCACGAGCGTGCCGAGGATGCGGCCCTTCTCGCGGCCGTGCTGGTCCATCGTCGTCAGCCGGTGGGGGAGCCACGGCAGGTCGACGCCGTCGAAGCCGGTGACGCTGAGGTCGTCGGGCACGCGCAGGCCGAGCTCCTCCGCGGCGGTGATGACGCCGGCGGCGATGACATCGGACTGGGCGACGATCGCGGTGGGGCGCTCGTCCTCGGGCACGTCGAGCAGCGCGCGGCCGGCGATGGTGCCGCCCTCGAACGAGGACCCGTCGCCCGTCTGGACGGCCGGGGCGTCCGGTCCGAACACGTCGCGGAAGCCGAGCAGCCGGCCGACGCTGGGCGCGTGCGCCTCGCGCGGGTCCACCTCGTCGCCCGGCACCGGGCCGGCCACGCTCGTCGGCAGCATCGGCATGGCGACGTGTGCCACGTGTCGGTGCCCGAGCGAGCGCACGTGCTCGGCGATCGCGGCTCCTGCTGCTCGCTCGTCGACGCGGACCTGGGTGATGCGACGGTCGCTCGGCACGCCGGTGCTGAACATCGGGATGCCGCGGGCTGCGAGGTGCTCGACGGCGGGGTTCTCTCCCGGTCCGCAGAGGGAGAAGACGACGGCGTCGAGGGCGAGCGGTGCGAGCTGGGGCACGACGGAATCGCCTGCGCCGCTGGGCTGCCCGATGAGAAGCATGCCGGTCGGGACCGTCTCGAGCACCTCGGCCAGGCCGTCGAGCACCGCGATGGCGAAGGGGTCGCGGAAGGCCATGCGCAGGCGACCCTCGACGAGGACGCCGATGGCTCCCGAGCGTCCTTGACGCAGCGAGGAGGCGAGGGGGTTGGGTCCGGTGAACCCGAGCTCGCCGGCGGCCGCCCTGACCCGCTCGCCGGTGGCCTCGGCGACGGGCCCCTTGCCGCTGAAGACGAGGGAGGCGGTCGACACCGAGACGCCGGCGCGCTCGGCGACGTCGCGGAGCGTCGGACGGGCTTGACCTCGGGCAACCATGGGAGGCATGCTATCGAAACGTTTCGAGTCGAATCGATTCGAAGCGACGTGGGAACCATCATCGATCCATCCGACCGTCGTTGCGGAGCCTCGGCCGCACCACCCGCGTGCCGCCGACCCTGCCCTCCCGGCCGTCGCCCCTGAGAGGCTTGAGTCATGTCCGTCGCCAGCGCACCGCCGGCCACCACCGTCCGCGCGGCCCGCACCGCCGTCTTCGTGGCTTTCGCGGTCAACGGGGCCGCCTTCGCGGCGTTCGCCTCGCGCGTCCCCGACATCAAGCACGCGCTCGGGCTGTCGGCCGGGGCCCTCGGCCTCACCCTGCTCGCGGCCTCGCTCGGCTCCGTCATCGGCCTGCCGCTCTCGGGCTGGATCGTCCACCACCTCGGCGCGGCCCGCACCCTCCTCGGAGCTGCGGTCATCCAGAGCCTCGGCCTCGTCGGCGTGGGCATTGGCGTCGACGTCGCCGGCAACCGGGCCGTCGTCATGGGCGGTCTGCTGCTCGTCGGCATCGGCACGGGCGTCTTCGACGTGGCGATGAACCTCGAGGGCGCCGAGGTCGAGCGCTTCCTCGGCCGCGCGATCATGCCGCACTTCCATGCCGCCTTCAGCGGGGGCACGGTCGTCAGCGCCCTCATCGGGGCGGGGCTGTCGTTCCTGCACGTGCCCGTCGTCGCGCACCTCATCGGCGTCGTCGTGCTGCTCCTGCTCGTGACCCCGTGGTTCCTGCGTGCGTTCCTGCCCCGGTCGGTCGAGACCGACGAGAGCGGCGCCGAGGTGCGCTCCGAGGCCGGCATCGGAGCGGCCTGGCGCGAGCCGCGCACCCTACTCATCGGCGTCGTCGTGCTGGCCGCCGCCTTCACCGAGGGCACGGCCAACGACTGGGTCGCCGTCGCGCTGTCGGACGGCTACGGCCTCGAGCGCTGGGTCGGCGTCGTCGGCTTCGCCGTCTTCCTCACGGCCATGACCGCCGGTCGCCTGCTCGGCACGCGCGTCCTCGACCAGCGTGGCCGCATCCCCGTGCTGCGCGTCCTGTTCGTCTCGGCCGTCGTCGGCTGCCTGCTCGTCGTCTTCGGCGGACCCGTGCTTGCCTTCGTCGGTGCGGCGATCTGGGGCATCGGGGCAAGCCTCGGCTTCCCGGTCGGCATGAGCGCCGCCGCCGACGACCCGAAGCGCGCCGCGGCCCGGATGAGCGTCGTCTCGACGATCGGCTACACGGCGTTCCTCGCCGGCCCGCCCCTGCTCGGCTTCCTCGGCGACCACGTCGGGGTGCTGCACTCGCTCCTCGTCGTCGGAGCCATGGCGGTCGTCGCTCTCGTGGCCCTTCCCGCCGTCCGCGAGTCGGCCCACCCCGAGCCCACCGACGCCGACACCCCCAACGACACCGTCCACAACCCCACGACCTGACCCCGTCGAGTGGCCTCCCCGCCCCGCTTCACCTCTGTCGAGTGAGCGCCCCGCCCCACGTGCCACGGGCGGTTTCAGGGCGTGTGCGCAACGGTGAGTAGTTCGTTGAGTTTATGGGCGGGGGTGTGGAAGCCGAGGGTGGC
>NZ_BMNZ01000008.1 GCF_014646815.1 Terrabacter tumescens | reverse complement strand
GGTAGCGGCGCAGGCCGCCGTCGAAGGTGCGGCGGGTCGAGTCCATCGCGACGAGGGTGCCGGTGTCGGGGTGGGTGAACAGCCGCCGCAACCACACGCCCGCCGCCTTGGCCCCGGCGTCACCCTGGGCGGCGGTCCCGGTGGCGGTCCCGGTGGCCGACCCGGTGGCGGTCCCGGTGGCCGACCCGGTGGCGTAGCGGAGTCGGGTGAGGAGGTCGCGGACCCAGGCGGCGGGGACGGGGCCGTAGCCGGTGAGGTGGGCGGGGGTGTCGTCGCCGGCGAGGAGGGCCTGGTCGGTCATGACGAGCTGGATCTCGACGGGGACCTGGTCGGGGGCGGCTTGTCCGGTGAGGCGGGTGACGAGGGTGTCGGCCATGACCTGGCCCTTGCCGCGTTCGTCGCCGGCGGCGCGGGCGGTGTCGGCGGCCGCGGTGAGGGCGGCGTGGGCGGCGACGGCCTGGGCGACGGGCAGCAGCGCGGTGAGGTAGGCCATGGTGTCCGGGGCGGGGCGCAGTGTGACGCGCCGGTCGGACTCGGTCTTCGCGGCGCGGGCCATGACCGAGGCGGCGTCGATGCGGTAGGCGACGGCCCGGACCCTCCGGGCGAGCTCGCGGTCGCCGAGTGCGGCGACGGGCTGGGTGGGGTCGGTGATGACTTCGGCGTCGACGAGGCGCCGGTCTGCCGGGTCGAGGGCGGCGGTCTCGCGGACGATGATCTGGGCGCGCCACTCGCTCAGCTGCCCGGCCTCGAGCGCTGCCAGGGTGTGCGGCAGGTCCGTCGTCAAGGCCAAGGCCAACCGGACGTGCCCGGCGCCCTGCACGGGTGACTCGTGCCGGGCGAGCGCGACCTGCGCCGCGACCCCCGTCATCCCCGACGGCCGCCGCCGACGCCGACGCCGCTGCGACCCCGCGCCACCGTCATCGGTCCCGGCCCCCGAGCGCGCCCTGCTCGCGCTGTCCCCGTCCGCGAAGGTCGCGGCGCGGGCCTGGTCCCGCGCCGCGCGCCACCCGTCGAAGTCGCCGGCGTCGGAGCATTCCCGCGCCCGCTGCGACCAGGCCTGCGCGACCTGCTCCTGGGAGTCGACGAACGCCGCCGTGACCCGTACCTGCGCCGCGGCCACCGCGGACTTCACCCGCTCGAGCACCGCGAGCTGGTCGATCAGCACCTGATCAGTGACTCCGGCCGGGCCGGACTCGCCACCCGCGCCGACGTGCGACAGCGTCGACACGAGAGCCTCGAGGCCCTCCGTCGTCGCCACCGCCGCATCATCGAACATGTGTTCTGTTCTACCCGAAAAGGGACGCGATCAACAGAGGTCATCCACAGCGAATCTCGCTGATGCGCAGTCAGATTCGTCCCCCTGACAAACGCCGGGCTCGGGACCTCCGAGCTCGGGTGCGCTCAGCCCGGGGACTGGGTGGGGTCGGCGACCCACGGCCCCAGCGGCGGGTCCCACCGGCGGACGACGCGTCGCAGCACGTAGCCGCCGAGCCAGTAGGGGTCCTGGTCGAACGTCTCCGTCACGGCCTCGACCGAGTCGGCGGAGTAGACGATGAGGGCGGCGTTGGCCGGCTCCTGGTCGGTCGTCTCGCCCTCGCTCACCTCGTCGAGGCCGTCCTGGTACATCCCCGCGACGAGCAGTCCGGGCAGTCCCACGAGGAAGTCCCGGTGCTCCGGGCGGATCGTCAGCATCTCGGTCACGTCGTCGGGATAGGTGTAGTGGATCGCAAAGATCGCCACGGGTGGGCCTCCAGTCGGCAGGTGGTCGTCGGTGGTCAGCTGGTCGTGATCCGGTGTGCTCCGGCATACACGTTGAGGCGGCTCCCACGCACGAAGCCGAGCAGGGTCATCCCCGCGTCGTCGGCACACTCGACGGCGAGCGACGAGGGGGCGGAAACCGCTGCGAGGCAGGGGATCCCCGCCATGATCGCCTTCTGCGTCAGCTCGAACGAGGCGCGCCCCGACACGACGAGTACGCAGCCCACTCCCGGCACGCGCCCCTCCTGGAGCGCCCAGCCGACGACCTTGTCGACGGCGTTGTGCCGGCCGACGTCCTCACGCACGACGAGCAGCTCGCCGTCGGCGGTGAACAGGCCGGCTGCATGCAGGCCGCCCGTCTTGTCGAACGACCGCTGCTCGCCGCGCAGCGCGTCGGGCAGCTCGGCGATGACCGTGGCCGAGAACTCCGTCACGTCCGAACGCACGTCGAAGGCCGACTGGGCCCGCAGCTGCTCGATGCTCGCCTTGCCGCAGACGCCGCACGACGAGTTCGTGAAGAAGGCCCGCGTCGCCGAGGCGTCCGGCGCCGCGACCCCAGGGGCGAGGGTGACGTCGATGACGTTGTAGGTGTTCTCGTCGAAGCCGCTCTCGCCGGACACGACCGCACCCTCGCAGTAGCGGGCCAGCGCGATGTCCTCGGCCGACCGGATGAGCCCCTCCGACATGAGGAAACCGTGGACGAGCTCGATGTCGTGACCCGGCGTGCGCATCGTGACCGTGAGCGGCGTCCCGTTGACGCGCAGCTCGAGCGGCTCCTCGACGGTGAGCGTGTCGGGGCGGGTGGTGGTCGAGGGCATGGCGAGGTCGATCGTCGTGACCTTGCGCCGTACCGTCACCCGTCCCATGCACCCAGCCTGCCAGACTCGCAGGGTGCAGCCCTCCCCAGCCACCGTGCCGGCCGTCGTCGTCGTCCTCACCGGCGGCGCGTCCCGCCGCATGGGCTCGCACAAGCCGCTGCTCGACGTGGGTGGTCGCCCCCTCGTCGCCCGCGTGCTCGACGCGGCCGGCGGGCACCCCGCGCTCGTCGTCGGCCCGGGCCAGGGCGTCCCCGACGGCGTCCGTGTCGTCATGGAGCCGGTGCCCGGGGGTGGTCCCGTCGCCGGCCTCGCCGCCGCCGTCGCCGCGCTGACGTCCGACCCGGACACACCGCTTCCGTATGCCGTCACCGTCCTCGCCGCCGACCTGCCCTTCGTCACCTCCGCCCATGTCGAGCGGTTGCTCGAGGCCCTGGACGAGGCCGACCTGGCCGTCACCGTCGACCGGGACGGTCGGCGCAACTGGCTCTGCGCGGCCTGGCGTCTCACCACGCTCCGGGCCCGGCTCGAGGAGCTCGGCGACGCCTACGGAGCCAGCATGCGGGCCCTCGCAGACGGCATACGCACGCAGTCCGTCGACGACCCGGCCGACCTGGCGCTCGACGTCGACACGCCGACCGACCTGGCCCGTGCGCGCGAGCGTGCGGACGCCGCTCCGACGGCCGACTGAGGCCGGTTCGAACGACCGCTGAGGGCTCGCCCGGCTGACTCTGGGAAATCGCCCAAGCCGCGCCCTGCGGCGAATCCTCTTGCAGCCAAGCGCTACTCAGAACTTGGAACGCATATGGCAAAGACTTGGTAAGCCCCGTTGACCGGTGGAATCCGCGACTGCCAACGTCGCGCTCGTTCCGGCCCGATCTCAAGTCGTGGGATGGCGGAACTCCCTCCAAGCGGCGTTCCAGCCGCATCTCGACAAGGAGCAACCAGTGAATCGACTGAAGTCTGGGCTGGCGACCGGAGGGCTGCTCGCCCTCGCCCTCGCCATCTCGCCGGCGATCCCGGCGGGCGCAGCGGCCGGAGCAGGGCGCGACAAGGCGCCGGCACCCGAGTCGCAGAGCCTCAAGGCGACCGAGCAGTCCCGAGCGGCATCGTCCGCGAGCGCCCTCGGCCTCGCCTCCGGCGAGAAGCTCACCGTCAAGTCCGTCATCGCGGACCCGAACGGTGCCACGCACGTCCGCTACGAGCGCACCATCAACGGCCTCCGCGTCATCGGGGGCGACTTCGTCAGCCACAAGGACTCCTCCGGCGCGGTCAAGAGCGTCACGTGGAACATCCGCAAGAGCGTCACCCCGTCGACGATGACCCCGACGGTCTCCAAGAGCGAGGCCCACCGGGCCGGTCTCGCCGCCTCCAAGGCCAACAAGGAGACCGCGACGCCGGGCGAGCTCGTCGTCTTCCAGTCGGCCGCCGGCCCCAAGCTGGCCTACGAGGTCATCACCGAGGGCATCAAGGCCGACCAGACCCCGACCAAGCTCCACACGATCGTCGACGCCACCACCGGCAAGACGCTGACGAGCTGGGACGACGTCAAGGAGGGCACCGGCAACGGCATCTTCGTCGGCTCGGTCACGCTCGCCACGACGGCCGGCACGAGCTACACGATGAAGGACACGCACGGCAACTACACGACCGACCTCAACCAGGCGACGTCCGGCACCGGCACGACGTTCACCGACGCCGACGACGTCTGGGGCAACGGCCTGCAGAGCAACCGCCAGTCGGCCGCCGTCGACGCCCACTACGGCGCCGGCAAGACGTACGACTACTACAACACCCAGCTCGGCCGCGCCGGCATCTGGAACAACGGCACCGGCGCCCGCAGCCGCGTCCACTACGGCCAGAACTACGTCAACGCCTTCTGGGACGGCACGCAGATGACGTACGGCGACGGCGCGAACAACGCCGCCCCGCTCGTCGAGCTCGACGTCGCCGGCCACGAGATGAGCCACGGCGTCACCGAGAACACCGCCGGCCTCGCCTACTCCGGCGACGCGGGCGGTCTCAACGAGGCGACGTCCGACATCTTCGGCACCGCCGTCGAGTGGTACGCCAACAACCCCTCCGACACGCCGGACTACAACATCGGCGAGGAGATCAACCTCAACGGCAACGGCACGCCGCTGCGCTACATGGACAAGCCGAGCAAGGACGGCGCCTCGAAGGACTGCTGGAGCAGCTCGCTCGGCGGCCTCGACCCGCACTACTCCTCGGGCCCGCTGAACCACTGGTACTACCTGGCCTCCGAGGGCTCGGGCGCCAAGACCATCAACGGCGTCAGCTACAACAGCCCGACCTGCAACTCGTCGACGGTGACCGGCATCGGCCACACCAAGGTCGAGAAGATCTGGTACCGCACGCTGTCGACGTACCTCACCTCGAGCAGCAACTACGCGGCGGCGCGCACCGGCGTCATCAAGGCGGCCAAGGACCTCTACGGCGCCGGCTCGGCCGAGTGCACCGCGGTCGACAAGGCCATGGCTGCCATCTCGGCCCCGGCCAGCACCGAGACGTGCGGCGGCACCACGCCCCCGCCCACCGGCGGTTCGCTCGTCAACGGCGGCTTCGAGTCCGGCCAGACCGGCTGGACCGGCACCACCGGCCCGATCACGAACAACACGGGTCGCCCGGCTCGCACCGGCTCCTACAAGCTGTGGCTCGGCGGCAACGGCACCTCCGGCTCGGAGAGCGAGTCGCAGACCTTCGCCGTCCCGTCCACGGCCACCTCGCCGACGCTGACGTACTACATCCGCATCGACACGGCCGAGACGTCGACGAGCAGCGCCTACGACACGGCCACGGTCCAGATCAACGGCGTCACGAAGCAGAGCTACTCCAACCTGTCGACGCCCAAGGCGTCCTACGTCCAGAAGACGATCGACCTGACGGCCTACAAGGGCACCAACGTCACGCTGAAGTTCGCCGACACCGAGGACTCCTCGCTGCAGACGAGCTTCGTCATCGACGACGTCTCGACGAACTTCTGAGCGACGGAGCCCACCGGGCTGCGTGAGCAGCCCTGAACGTCACGCACCACCAGAGGTCGGTATGCCGCGGGGTCACGCCCCGCGGCATACCGGCCTTCGTGCGTGTGGCGGGCAGCTCGCGGGCGCCGGATTGGCTCTGAGCGGGCGAGGTCGTAGCGCGGGCGAGGTCGTAGCGCGGGCGAGGTCGGCGACCGGGCGACGTCAGCGAGCGGGCGAGGACGCCGAGGACGCCGAGGACGTCGTCGGTGTCGTGCAGCGGGTCGTCGCCGGCACGGAGAGCGTCACGTCGCCGACGAGCACGCCGACGAGCCCGGAGACCTCGCCGAGCGAGGGGCCGCTGAGGTCGATCGGGCGGGCCTCGTCGTCGGTCACGGTGATGGTGATGGGGTCGGTGACCGCGTCGGGGGCGTCGGGGGTGTCAGGACCCACCGGGCCCTGGTCGCCGGGGAGGTCGCTCGTGGGCAGGTCGGTCGTCGACGGGTCGAGGCGCAACGTCGCGAGGAGCGAGACGAGCCGGCGCTGCTGCGCCGGCGCGAGGGTGCACACCCGGCCGTGGACCGAGCGGGTCTCGACGTGCAGCCGGCCGTCGAGGTCGAGCACGATGCGGTCGTCGAAGCCGGCGATGCCGCCCGTCCGACGCAGGGTCAGGGGGAAGGTCGGCCCGTAGGAGGGCGGGGCGGCGTCGCTGCCGCCGGAGCCGATCCGCGGCTGCGTGGACGTCGAGGACCGCGTCGACCCGCCGGACCCGCTGGAGCTCTGGGTCGTCGCGCCCACGGCACCAGGGCTGTCGGAGCTGTCGGTGGACACGTCCGACCCGCACCCCCCGACGAAGAGTGCTGCGATGGCCAAGCCCACGCACAGGCCTGCGCGCCCCATGTGATCCATGGTGCGCCCTCTCGGCGGGCCATGCACGTCGGTTCGGGGGGACGGGGGGCAACGCTTCGGTGACAGTTTCAAGTGGCGGGCCTCAAGGTGCACGGGAATGCTCGGAGTCAGAGGTGTGTCGCGGCACGGAGCCGGACGCACCGAAAACCGCAGGGACGTCGCCGCCGATGGACCCATATCGGCAACCAGGCGTCCTGCGGTCCCAGTGATACGAAAGGGACGATCGAGTGATACCCAACTCCACACCGCACCGAACTCCAGGGGCCCGCAGAGTGCGCCGGTCCGTGGCAGCGTTCGGTGCGCTCGCAGCCGTCACCGCGGGCATGGCGTTCGCCAGCCCGACGGCGCAGGCCGCCGACCCCGCCGCTGCCGCGGGAGCCAGTGGTGCCGCCTCCGGCGCGGGCAGCGACCCGTCCAGCCGGGAGCGCGCCTTCGCCGCCGCGTCCGCCGAGTACGGCGTGCCGCGCACCGTCCTCGAGGCGGTGTCGTACGCCCAGACGCGCTGGGACTTCAACCCCGGGCACAGCACGTCGGGCGGCTACGGCCCGATGCACCTCGTCGACGCGAACCTCGGGTCGGCGTCCGAGGGCAAGGGCCTCGGCGAGGCCCCGGCACCCGCCCCGGCCCCCGTGGCCGACACGCTCGGCCGCGCCGCCACGCTGACCGGCCTCTCGGAGGATGCGCTGCGCACCGACGAGCTCGCCAACATCCGCGGTGGCGCCGCGCTGCTCGCCGCCACGCAGAAGCGGCTCGGGCTGCCGACGGGCGAGTCCACCGACGCGGGCCAGTGGTTCGCGGCGGTCGCGGACGCGTCCGGCTCGGCCGAGGAGGACGTCGCGGCCGCCTTCGCCGATGACGCATACTCCGTGATCTCCTCGGGCGCGTCCCGGCGCACCGTCGACGGCAAGCAGGTCTCGCTCGTCCCCTCGAAGGTCACGCCGCAGGCGGCCCAGGTCAAGCGACTCGGCCTGGTCGCGAAGAAGACGAAGGACAACGGCCCGGTCGACTGCCCGCCCGGGCTCGACTGCGCGTGGGTCCCGGCGCCCTACGAGAGCCTGGGCTCCGACCCCGGCGACTACGGCAACCACGACCTGGCGAGCCGCCCGACCGCGCCGAAGATCACCAACATCGTCATCCACAACACCGAGGCGACCTACGACACGACGCTCAAGCTCGTGACCGACCCGACGTACCTCGCGTGGAACTACACCCTGCGCAGCTCCGACGGCCAGATCGCCCAGCACCTCGAGTCCAAGGACGTCGGCTGGCACGCGGGGAACTGGTACGTCAACGGCCACTCGATCGGCCTGGAGCACGAGGGCTTCGCCGCCACGGGTGCCGAGTGGTTCAGCGAGCCGATGTACCGCTCGTCGGCACGTCTCGTGCGCTACCTCGCCACGAAGTACGACATCCCGCTCGACATGCAGCACGTCTTCGGCCACGACCAGATCCCCGGCGTGACGCCTGCCAACGTCGCCGGCATGCACTGGGACCCGGGCCCCTACTGGAACTGGGAGCACTACTTCCAGCTCCTCGGCGCACCGCTGCAGGCACACACCTCCGGCAACGCCAAGGACCTCGTGCGCATCCTGCCCGGCTTCGAGGACAACCGTCAGCCGGTGACGTTCTGCGACGGCAAGGTCGCCGACAGCTGCGGCTCGCAGCCGACGAACTTCGTCTACCTGCGCACGGCCCCGTCCGCTGACGCGCCGCTCGTCAACGACATCGGCCGCAAGGCCAACGGTGCCCCCTCGACGACGTCGGTCTCCGACATCGGCGCTCGCGCCCAGGCCGGCCTGACCTTCGCGGTCGCCGAGCGCCGCGGTGACTGGACCGCCATCTGGTTCAACGGCGTCAAGGGCTGGTTCCTCAACCCGGTCGCCGATCCGACGGCCGTCCCGGTCAAGGGCTCCTACGTCGTGCCCAAGGCGGGCCTGGCCAAGGCGCCCGTCTACGGCCGCGCCTACCCCGAGGCGTCCGCCTACCCGGCGGGCATCCCGGCCCAGGCCGTCGCGCCGCTGCAGTACACCTTCGCCGCAGGCCAGCGGTATGCCGTGGGCGACCTCACGGTGCCGACGGACTACTACCGCGCGACGACCTACTCGGCCGACACCCCGAACGACCACGTCGACGTCGTCGGTCAGGACCGCTACTACCAGATCTCGCTCGGCCACCGCTTCGCGTACGTGCGCGCCGCGGACGTCGACGTCGTCCCGGCCCAGTAGGCGGTCACCTCACAGTCGAGTGCCCACTTCCCCACGTCGGGAAGTGGGCACTCGACATATCCAAGCTCGAGTGGTCACTTTCCTGCGTCGGGAAGTGAGCACTCGACGGGTCTCGGGGCCCCCGCTACGACGAGTGCTCACTTTCCTGCGTCGGGAAGTGGGCACTCGACTTGGGGTTGGGGGTCAGCGGAGGTCGTAGGCCTTGAGGAAGCTGATGATGAAGGGCGCCGCGCCCGTCACGCCGTTGTCGCCGACCTCGTTGTAGGCGGCGATCGCGATGTCGCCGCGGCCGGCGACCATCCAGACGTGGGTGTCGGGCGGGTTCTTCGTGCCGAACTCGGCGGTGCCGGTCTTGGCGTACTCCACCCCGAGCGGCTTCAGCACCGTGCCGGAACCCTCGGCCACGACGTCGCGCATCTCCGCGCGCAGCACGCCGGCCTCGGTGGGGTCGAGCGGCGTGGCCGGCTTGGGCAGGGCGGGCGCGTCGGCGACGAGCTGCGGCCGGACCGTCTGGCCCTTCATGACGGAGGCGACGACGAGGACCATCGTCAGCGGCGAGGCCTCGACGCGGCCCTGCCCGATGAACGACGCCGCGTGCTCGACGACGTTGTCGGTCTTGGGCACCGACCCGAGGAAGCCGGTGAACGGCAGGTCGAGCTTCTCGCCCATCCCGAGCGACTGGGCGGCGCTGATGAGGTCGTCCTGGCTGACCTTCTCGTACTGGCTGATGAAGGCCGTGTTGCAGGAGTAGGCGAGCGCCGTGCGCATCCGGATGTCGCCGAGGTGCTTGGCCGGGTAGGTCGTGTAGTTGCTGAACTTGCGCCCGTTGACGGTGAGCGTCGGCGTGCACGGCAGCTTGGTGTCGGCCGTGGCGCCCTTGCGCACGTTGGCGAGCGAGCTGACGATCTTGAAAGTGGAGCCGGGCGCCTCCTTGCCGGCGAGGGCGAGGGTCGCGCCGTTCGCGCCCGGGCCGACGGCGGCGGCGAGCACCTCGCCGGTCGAGACGCGGAGCGCGACGAGGGCGGTCGGGTGCGCGGTCTGCTTCGCGAGGGCTGCCTCGGCCGCGGCCTGGGCCTTCTGGTCGAGGGTGATCGTCAGCGGCTTGCCGTCGGTCGACTGCTCGGCGAAGAGCTCGCGCTTGTCGATGGCGCTGCCGTCGGCGCCCCGCTTGACCGCCTGGACGGCGAGACCCGGGGTGCCGCGCAGCTGCGCGTCGTAGCGGTACTGCAGCCCCGTCTTGCCGACGGTGTCGCCGGGCTGGAGGGTGTCCTTGGAGGCCTTGATCTGCTCGGCGGTGGCCTCGCCGACGGTGCCGAGGATCGGGGCGGCGAAGGTGCGGCTGGGGCCGAGCACCTGCATCGCGGGCACGGTGATCGCGCCCTTGACCTTGGCGATGGCGGCCCCGTTGCGCTCGAGGATCGGGTCGGTCTCGCGCAGCGTGACGCCCTCGACGAACGCCTTGGAGCCAGCGGCCGACACCTTGGCGGCGAACCGGCCCGGGTCGATCCCGATGAGCGCCGCGAGCTTCTTGGCCGAGGCGGTGGCCTCGCCGCCCGACACCTTGGTCTTGTCGATGCCGACGGCGGCGACCTCGCGCTCGGTCATGATCTTGCCGCCGGAGGAGTCGACGATGTCGGCGCGCTGCGGCCACTTGCGGGCGAGGTCGAGCGTCTCGTCGGAGGTCAGCTGGGGCGCGACGACGCCGGGCGTCCACGACACCTGCCACTGGTCGTCGACGAGGGTCATGTTGACCCGCGTCTCGTAGGTCCAGTCGGTTGCGGACTTCGAGACGTCCCAGCGGGTGAAGAGCGTCGCGGTCGCGTGGTCGGAGCCCTCGTTGTGGCTCATCTCGCTGAGCGACACCTGGGGCCGCAGGGTGCCGAGGTCCTTGTAGGCGGCCTGCACGAAGGCGGTCGCCTTGGCCGGCGTGGTGCCCTTGAACGTGACGGCGCCGAGGTCGGCCTTGGCCAGGCCGGTGGCGAGGGCGCGTGCGGCGTCGCCGGGGTCGGGCGGCGACTGGAACATCGAGCAGCCGGCCGACAGCGTGCCGACGAGCACGCCCGTGAGGGAGACGGAGACGAGAGTCCTGGAGCGAGATCCCCTGAGCATGTGCCCACGGTACGTGCCGCCCCGCGACGCCCCGGTCATGAGGCCGTGACGTCGGCGTGACGATCCTGTGCAGGAGCGGTCGTATGCCGTGTGGCCGGGCTCGGCGGCACCGCTGCGCCTCGCATGGGCCGCTTGGGCCGCGTGGGCCGGGTGGCGGGACGCCGCACGCGCAGCACCGAGCCGAGGAGGCCGACGACGACCGCGACGACGTAGACGCCCCAGGCCTGGCGGTCGGGGCCGATGGCGGCGAGGAAGACGTCGCGGCTGGCCTCGACGTGGTCGCGCAGGCTGTCGGGCAGGCCGGAGCGGGGCCGCAGGTAGGCGACGAGGTAGGAGAAGGCCGTCTGGCCGGCGGCGCCCATCGCGACGAGGAGCAGCACGGCGACCCAGGCGAGCAGGCGCCGGGCCGGTCGCAGGCCGAGACCGACGAGGGCCAGTCCGGCTGCGACGCCGACGACGACCGGTGTCCACCGCAGGGCGCTGATCGCGCGCTCGACACCGATCAGCGCCACGAGGACGGCGCTGACCCAGCTGCCGAGGGCGACGGCGAGCGGCGCTGCGGCCAGGGCGCGCAGCACCGGACCGCCGAGCACGACGAGCAGCCCGAGTGCGATCCCGAGCAGGGTGCCGGCGACGGCGACGGCGAGCATGCCGAGCAGCACGCGGTCGTCGCGGTCGAAGTCACTGCCGAGCTGGCGGGTGGCACCGGCCGACTGGGCGATGGCGTAGGCGGCGGCCGAGAGGGCGCCGAGCGCGGCGAGGACGCCGACGACGAGGCGCCGGCGGTCGCGGCGCCCGGCCCAGAGCACGGCCAGGGCAGCGATGCCGCCACCGATGAGGGTGATGGTCACGAGCAGGCCGAGGCGGGCCGTCGTGAAGGGCAGCAGGCTGATGTAGCCGTCGGTCGCCGAGCCGGTCGCGACGTCGTACGGCCAGTCGCGTGGCGACTGCGCACCGAGCCCGTCGAGGACCCAGGGGAGCGCCCCGCCGAGCCACCACGCCGCGGCCGCAAGGGGCAGCACGGGCCACACCCGGGCCCGGACCCACCCGGGCCGAGCTCCTCCACGCATGCCGACGCCGCTGTCCACGCGCAGATCCGATCATGTCTGCCCGACATGCGCCAGTCGCGCCAGTCGCGGCGTCGCCCTCAGCGCTCGGGCCGCCAGAGCTGCACGGAGGCGACGGGCTCGAAGCCCGCGGACAGGAAGGCGCGCAGGGCGCGCGCGTTGCCCGGGGCGCAGGCCGCGACCACGACCTCGCCCTCCGGAATGAGCGTCAGCGCGTCGCGCACGACATCGGCGCCGACGTGGTCCTTGGCCGGGTCGGTCTCGAGGCTGACCTCGGGCAGCCCACCCAGCCCCGTCGAGAGGGTCACGAGCGTGTGGTCGTCCGGCGCGGCATACCCGAACGTCGTGACGTCGCTGCGCACGGACGTCGCGTGCTCGGCGCGCGGGTGGTTGCGCAGGTCGCTGCGCGGCACGAGCGTCGGCTCGCCGCCGGCGCCGCGGGCCACGAGGATGATGTCGAGGGCGTCGATCCAGCCGGTGCCGGCGAGGCGCGAGACGAGGCGCGGGTTGCTCGCGCCGCCGAAGCCGTCGGGGCTCAGCGAGACGAGCGTGCCGTCCGAGACGTCGTCGTCGACCGCGAGGAAGGCGTGACCGGTGAAGGCGACCACACCCTCGACTCCGGGGCGCCACGGCGCGACGCGCTGCCACCCGCCGTCGACGGCGGGGAAGTCGCCACCTGCGGCCTTGCTGAGGACTTCGGCGATGGGGTGCACGCCGTCCATCAAACCCGCCACGTCGCAGCGCCGCCCGTCGGGGTCCACCTGCTGGCACGCCGACGGGTAGGTTGAGGCCATGTCACGACCGCACGCGGCCGCCATCATCGAGGACACCGTCCACGAGCAGGTCGAACGCGTGCTCCGCAGCCGTGGCTGGGGCAACCGCATCATCACGCACGTCGGCTACGGCTCGTCGTCCTTCGTCCGCGTCTACGCGCGGGTCCTCCTCGGGCGCAAGGGTCGTGAGCACATTGAGGGGCCCGAACCGCGTCAGGACGCGACCGGCGCCCTGAGCCCGGCCCACTACGACCGCGGCTGGCGCGCCTTCATCACCTCGCCCGCCACGGGCGTCCCGGTCAAGGTGACGGTCGGCGACCGCGAGGTCTACGGCCGGTCCGACCGCGGCGGCCACGTCGACATCGTGGCCCGCGACCACGGACTCGAGCCCGGCTGGCAGCAGGTCGTCGTCGAGGTGCAGGGCGCCGACCCGGTCGCCGCCGACGTCTTCATCGTCGCCGACGGGGTCACGCACGGCATCGTCAGCGACATCGACGACACCGTCATCACGACGATGCTGCCGCGCCCGATGATCGCGGCCTTCAACACGTTCGTGCGCCGCGGCAAGGCACGGCACGCGGTCTCGGGCATGGCCCCGATGTACCGCCGGATCCTCTCGGCCCATCCGGGCGCGCCCATCGTCTACGTCTCGACGGGGGCGTGGAACACCGCCGCCACCCTCAACCGCTTCCTCGTCGAGAACGGCTTCCCGCTCGGGCCGCTCATGCTCACCGACTGGGGGCCCACCAACACCGGGTGGTTCCGCAGCGGGCAGGCGCACAAGCGCACGAGCCTCGACCGCCTCGCCCGCGACTTCCCCGACATCAGGTGGCTGCTCGTCGGCGACGACGGTCAGCACGACCCCCAGATCTACGCCGACTTCGCCGAGGCCAGGCCCGAGCGCGTCGACGCCATCTGCATCCGGCACCTGTCACCGACGGAGCAGGTGCTGTCCAACCCGATGAAGATCGACTCACCGATCCGGCCGTGGGCCTCTCGCTCCGTGCCGACCTACTCCGCGGCGGACGGGCACGGGCTGCTGCGGGTGCTCGACGCGGCCGGCAAGGTGGGCGAGGTCGTCGCGAGCGACGAACAGCCCTCGCGACCGGGCCGTTCCGTCGCCCCCGGATGACAGACTGGGGCCATGCCTGAGCTGCCGGAGGTGCAGGCGCTCGTCGACTTCCTCGCCGAGCGGACGGACGGTCTCGCCATCACGGGGGTCGAGCTCGCCTCGTTCAGCGTGCTCAAGACCTTCAACCCGCCGCCGCAGGCGCTCGAGGGAGCGCCCATCGACGGCGTCCACCGCCACGGCAAGTTCCTCGACATCGACGCCGACGGCACCCACCTCGTCTTCCACCTCGCCCGCGCGGGGTGGCTGCGCTGGTCCGACCAGCTGCCCACGACCGTCGTGCGTCCCGGCAAGTCGCCGATCGCCCTGCGGGTGCGGCTGTCCGACGGCTCGGGCTTCGACCTGACCGAGGCCGGCACGAAGAAGTCGCTCGCCGCCTACATCGTCAAGGACCCGGCCGAGGTGCCCGGCATCGCACGCCTCGGGCCCGACCCGATGGCCGACGACTTCACCCTCGAGCGGTTCCGGTCGATGCTCGACGGCCGGCGCACCCAGATCAAGGGTCTGCTGCGCGACCAGGAGTTCATCGCCGGCGTCGGCAACGCGTACTCCGACGAGATCCTGCACGTCGCCAAGATCAGCCCCTTCGCCATCGCGGGCACGCTCGCTCCCGAGGTCGTCGACCGGTTGTATGCCGCGTTGCGCGACACGCTGGAGAGCGCGGTCGCGACGGCGTCGGGCAAGCCGGCCAAGGAGCTCAAGGACGCCAAGCGCGCCGGCATGCGCGTGCACGCCCGCACCGGCGAGGCCTGCCCGGTGTGCGGCGACGTCGTGCGCGAGGTGTCCTTCGCCGACACCTCGCTCCAGTACTGCGCGACGTGCCAGACCGGCGGCAAGCCGCTCGCCGACCGCCGGATGTCACGGCTGCTCAAGTAGCCGCGGGGCCGTGAGGTGCGACCACAGGTCGGGCCCGCGGGACGAGGTAAGGGTCGGGCTAGAGGGTCGGGCGCACCGAGGTCACGGCGCCGGTCGAGCCCAGGACGACCTGAGGGGCGCGGGACTCACCGAAGGTGAACAGCCCGCCGAGGGAGCCGGCCCAGGCGTCGGCCGACCCGTCGCCGATGCGGCCGAGGCCCCAGTTGTCCTCGATGAGGCGCAGGATCGAGGCCTGGTCGGTCTGCCGGTGGTCGACGTAGTTCGTCCGCGCGAAGGGCGAGACGACGATGAGCGGCTGTCGCGGCCCGGGCCCGCAGCGGTCCTGGTAGCCGCGGGCGATCGGCACCCCAGCCGCCGCGGCGTCGCGGCAGAAGGCCGCGTCGTCACTCGTGTTCGAGGCGTTCTGCAGCTTCGCGGCGACGTGGTCGTACCACCCGTCGGAGTCGTCGTAGGCGAGGATGATCGCCGTGTCCTTCCAGTGCTTGCTCTGCTGGATCGCGTTGACCTGCTTGACGATGAACCGCTGCTCGTCGATGGGGTCGGAGTAGCCCGCGTGGCCGTCCTGGTAGTTCGCGGCCTTGAGGAAGCTGACGGCGGGAAGGTTGCCGCTCGCGACGACCCGGTCGAAGTCCGACAGGTCGTACTGGTGGTTGGCCCGGCCCGCGTGGCCGATCTCGGCGAGACTCGCGGGCGCCAGGTGATGCGGGTTGGCCGTCGACGCGTAGTACTGGAAGGGCTGGTGGTGTGGGTTGTAGTCGGTCGAGCTCACCCCGGCCACGTTGCGGTGCGAGGTGAGGCAGGCGGCGGGCTTGCCCGGGGCCGCGGCGGTCGTCGGGGTGAAGCCGCCCTGGAACCAGCCCCACGTGATGCGCTTGGCGTTGAGCAGGTCACCGATGTTGCGGCCCGTCATGGCGGCGAGCGGGTTGCGCCTCGTGTGGCTGGCGTTGGAGCAGTCGTCGTAGACGGGGTCGGGGTCGCCGGTCATGGTGCCGACGCCGTTCGCGTCCGGGAAGCGCACCGTGTAGTCGCCGGTCGACGGGGTCGCCGCGGGCTTGCCGTCGGCGGTGAACTCCTTGACGCCGTGGGTCTGCCCGGAGACGAGGTTGATCGCGCCGGGCGTGGACGGCCCGAAGGTCGTGCTGAAGGCGTGGTCGCTCATGGCGTAGTGCTGCGCGTAGTTCCAGAGGGCGGCCACGGTGTTGCCGTCGTAGTAGTTCATCGTCAGGCCCGGCCGGCCGTAGGCCGGGGCGGAGCACGTGTCCTCGCTCGTGAACTCGACGAACTGGTCCATCGCTCCGGAGTGGTAGGCCTTCTGCTCGTTGGTGTAGTTGTGGTCCTGGTCGCACGTCACGGCCTGGCCCGGCGTCAGCCGCTCCGGCTGCGACGCGTTGGGGTTGTCCGGCGCGAGCAGGCCGTCGTGGGCGAGCGTGGCGATGTCGCTCGGGGTGCCCGCCGCGGCCGTGAAGCGGGGAGCCGGCGTCGTCGAGCCCTGGAGAGTCTCGCCCGGGAGGTTGGCAGCACGCGGGTAGGTCGCGAAGTAGTGGTCGAACGACACGTTCTCGCCGAAGATCACGACGACGTGCTTGATCGGGGTCGACGTCCGGTGAGAGGGCGAGGCCCAGGAGCCCGGCTCGTGGTGGACCACGGCGGCGTCGGCGGCAGTGTCAGCGGCAGCGATGACCGGCGTGACGAGGGCGGCAGCGCCGAGCCCTGCGAGCGCGAGACGGACCGGACGTTTCATGGGTCTCCTCCGACGGTCTGCGGTCGGCCTGGGCGGGTGCGCCGAGGCGCGTTGCCGGCCCGCGCCGCTCACGCTAGCCCCGGCCGCAGGCCACGCGGGAGGCCCGGACGCCGTCCCTTAAGGAGTGTTTGCCCGAAATGCGCCAGCGCTTGGCCATCCTGTCAGCGAACTCCCAGCAAAAGCACAGGTTGGACGTCGACCGACCCATCGCGAGCCATCGGTCGGACGAGATGGGCTCGGGCTGCAACGATTCCCGGTCCGTGGTTGTCTTCCCCATCATGAAGCCGATGACGCCCAGGACCCCGGCCGTGCTCGCCACCATCGCAGCGGTGCTCGTGACGAGTGCCTGCGGTCAGGCGACACCGTCCCCGGGGGTGGCCACGCCTGCCGGTGGGGGGAGCGGCGGCACGGCGTCCTCGACGTCGGCGCACGCTGCGTCGACCCAGACCGTGACGGTCGGCGACGTGCGACTCGAGGCGACGATGGCGCCGGGTGGTCCGAAGCCGGCCGGCACGACGGGGGCGGGGATCGCCGCCATGCCGGGTCTGGTCGTCGACTACACCGTGACCAACACCGGCTCGAAGCCGCTCCTCGCCTACGACGTCGTGCCCGCGGACCTCGGCAGCGCCGCGCTGGCAGCCGACGTCGACGCCAAGCACGCCTGGGTCTACGAGCAGTCCGGCGTGCTGCGCATCAGCAAGCAGGGGTTCGCGACGAGCCCCAACGTGCGCTTCGCCGCCGCCCCCGTCATGGGTGGCCATGTCGTCCCCGCGGGCGCCTCGGTCAGCGGGAAGGCGTATGCCGCGTCGCCCCTGAAGCTCGACGTGCCCGGTGAGTCCTTCGTGGCCCCCCGTGCCGCCGTCGACCCGGGCGTGAAGCAGTGGCAGTTCTGCGTCCAGGTGGCCGACCGTGCGGCGCAGTCCCGTCCGTCGGCGGTGGGTGGCGGGGTCGTCGAGGCCGCCTCGATGGCACCGCAGGGGGACGAGCTCGTGTGCACGCCGCCGGCGCCGATCCCCGTGTCCTGAGGGCCCAGAGGCGTCAGAGGCGTCAGAGGCGGATCGAGAGGTGGCCGCCGCCCACCATGCCCATGCAGCTGAAGAGCATGAAGGAGCCGGGCCAGGTCGCGGCGGCCAGCAGGCACCACGTCTTGACCGACTGCGACGCGGCGCGGGCGCCGTCCCAGTCGCCCAGCGCCCACTTCGGGCTGACCTGCGTGGACTTGGCGATGGCGACGATCCCGAACGGCGTGAAGCAGAAGATCGTGCAGAGGATCGCCCAGCCGAGGCGGGTCGACGGCGGTGGTGCCTGGCCCGGGCGGGGGCCCACCCACTCGGCGATGGGGGTTGCGGCATACGGCAGCGGGTCGACCCGGTTGGCGGGCGGCGGCAGCGGGACCGGCGCAGCGGGCGGTGACGTCGGCGGAGCGTCCGGCCCGACCGGCGGCGTGGACCCGGGAGCCACGCCCGGAGTGGGCGAAGTGGACTGCGGCGACTCGAGGTCGGGCAGCCACTGGGACCACGTGTCCTGCGTGGGGTCGGGTCGTCGGTCGTCCATGGTCCGGGTGCTCCTGGCTCGAACGTGCCATCGGTGGGTCACTGGTGAGACCCGTCAGGAGCGACAGCGTTCCATGCGCAGGGGCGGCCCGTCCGCGAACCGGACGAATCGACCCGTCAGATGATGCTGGGGTCGCCGTCCGCCGCGAGCTGTTTGCCAGCCCGCTGCCACTCGACCATGCCGCCCTCGACGTTGGCGACGTCGTAGCCCTGCTGCACGAGCCACTGCACGGCGCGCGCGGACCGGCCGCCCATGCGGCACACGATGGCGACGGTGTCGTCGGTGTCCGGCAGCTCGTCGATGCGGGACGGCAGCTCGCCGAGCGGGATGTGGATGGCGTTCGGGGCGTGCCCGGCGGCCCACTCGTCGGCCTCGCGGACGTCGACGAGGACGGCGTCGTCGGGCAGCTCGGACACAGTGGTCGTGGGGATGCTCATGTGCTCCATCGTGACACGGTGGCCGGGTCGGTCAGGACGCGCGGGCGACGAGCGTGTTGAGCACGGCGGCCGCCTCGTCGGCGTCGTCGACGGTCACGAGGACGTCGGACTCGCCGAGCCGGCGGACGACGAGCGCCTCGCCGCCGCGGGTCACGTAGCCGCGCCGGCCGTCCATCCCGATGCGCCAGCCCCAGCCGCCGAAGTCGCGCATCGGCCGGACGGTGGTGGTGTCGGCGGAGGCGACCCGCTCGAGCGGCACCTTCGACCACGTGAAGCCGGCGCTCGAGACACGCAGGCCCGCGGCGTCGACGGTGACGCGTGCCGACAGGGTCACGGCGAGCAGAGCGCCGAGGCCGATCGCGAGGACCCACACCCACGGGTGCCCAGCCAGCGCGACCCAGACGAGTGGCAGGGCGACGACGACGGCGAGGACCATCGTCGGACGCACCGGCAGGCTCGCCCGACCGGTCCATCCGAGCCGGGTCGAGGCGGGCACGTCGAGACGGGCGGCATCGGCCGGCAGCGGCTCGCGGTGGCCGGCGGTCCCGGGAGGCGTCGTGCGTCCCCAGCGCCACAGGCCGAGGGCGACGAGTGCGGTGAGCACGAGGGTGGGCGCCACCCACTGTGGCGGGAAGGCCTGGGCGGCCTGACCCGGTCTCTGCGCGACGAGTCCGCCGAAGAGCAGGCCGCCGAGGAAGACGGCGAGCCCACCGACGATGGCGGCGACAGGGCCGCGGGCTGACCGGTGCATCAGGGTGCCGAGCCCGACGAGCGCGAGCGGGACCACCGCCGTGATCACGGCCGCGGTGGTCACCGCGCCGGTGAAGGAGGTGAAGCGGTCGGGCGCGCCGTCGATGCCCCAGTGCACGGCCAGCTCGTCGGGCAGACGGTCGCGGACGGCATACGCCATCGCGGTGCCGGAGGCGGCCACGACGGGAGCGAGGACGGCGCTCGCGACGAGGGCATGGGTGGGTCGGCGGTCGGTGGTCATCGCTGGAACTCGCTCTCGATGAGTCGGGTCAGGTCGGTCGGGGTGGCGCCGAGGAGACGGGCCTCGGCGACGATCTCGGTGACGAGGGTGCGCAGTCGGGCGTCCCCGCCGGGATCGGTCGCGGTGACGACCGCGCCCCGTCCGCGGCGCAGGTCGATGAGGCCCTCGTCGCGCAGGGACTGGTAGGCCCGCAGCACCGTGTGGAGGTTGACGTCTAGGACGGCGGCGACCTCCTTGGCGGAGGGGAGTCGGTCGCCGCGCGCCAAGCGCCCGGAGGCCATCTCCCGTCGCACGCAGGCCGCGACCTGGACGTGCAGGGGAGTGTTCGAGGTGGGGTCGACCTGCCACAGCATAGTTATAGTATGACTATAACTAGTCAGTGTTTGCAAACGACTATGGTGGGCGCGTGAAGATCCTGTCGATCCAGTCCCACGTCGCCTACGGCCACGCCGGCAACTCGGCCGCGGTCTTCCCGCTCCAGCGGCTCGGGCACGAGGTCTATCCCGTGCTCACGGTGACCTTCAGCAACCACACCGGCTACGGCTCGACGCGCGGCCCGCTCATCGCACCGACCGACGTCCGCGCCGTCATCGACGGCGTCGAGGAGCGCGGGGCCTTCCCGTCGATCGACGCCGTGCTCTCCGGCTACCAGGGCGCCGAGGCGGTCGGCGAGGTCGTGCTCGACGCCGTCGCGCGGGTCAAGGCCGCCAACCCCGCCGCGATCTACTGCTGCGACCCGGTCATGGGCGACGTCGGTCGCGGCTTCTTCGTGCGCGAGGGCATCCCCGAGTACATGCGCGACCACGTCGTGCCCCGGGCCGACATCGTGACGCCCAACCAGTTCGAGCTCGAGTTCCTCGTCGGCCGTGAGGTCGGGACGCAGGCCGACCTCGTCGCCGCCGCGCGCGAGCTCGTCGCGCAGGGTCCGTCGGTCGTGCTCGTCACGAGCACGCTGACGTCGGACACCCCCGAGGGCACGATCCAGATGGCCTGCGTCACCGCCGACGACGCGTGGGTCGTGACGACGCCGCTGCTGCCGATGACGGTGCGTGGCGGTGGAGACGTGACGGCCGCGATCTTCCTCGCCCACTACCTGACCGACGGTCCGCAGGTCGCGCTCAGCCGCACCGCGGCGACGATGTATGCCGTGCTGGAGCGCACCCACGCCAGTGGCTCGGACGAGATGCTGCTCGTCCAGGAGCAGGACGCGATCGCCTCTCCTGACGAAGTTTTTGAAATCTCTCCTGCCACTTGACCGTTTCGACCAGAAGCGCGTTATAGTCGCAACGCGCCGTTCCGCATGACCACCCCTGACCGTGCGGAACGGCGCTTTTTCATGCCCTGATTCGGTGGAATCCGAACCAAGTGGCTTCGGATTCCATGCAGACGGTGTGTGGGGCCGGGATGGCGCGACGCGCCGATGCCGCTCTCTGCGGATGTCTCAGGTTTGTCGTAGAGACGCATATAGCCTCCGAGCGTGGACCCGATCACGAACCCGTACGCCCCGGGCGCGGGCCAGCGCCCGCCCGAGCTCGCCGGCCGCGACGAGCAGCTGCGCACCTTCGACGTCGTGCTCGAGCGGATCGCCCGCGGCCGCGCCGAGCGCTCGATCGTGCTGACCGGGCTGCGTGGAGTCGGAAAGACCGTGCTGCTCAACGCGCTTCGCTCGTCCGCCGTCCGGGCCGACTGGGGCACAGGCAAGTTCGAGGCGCGCCCCGACCAACGGCTGCGGCGGCCGCTCGCTGCTGCGGCCCACCAGGCCGTGCGCGAGCTCGGCCACCCGCGCGGCGAGGACATCGACCAGGTGCTCGGCATCATCAAGGCCTTCGCGCTGCGTGACGCCCCGACCGGCGCCAAGCTGCGCGACCGGTGGCAGCCAGGGATCGACGTGCCGGCCGTCACCGGGCGCGCCGACTCCGGTGACATCGAGATCGACCTCGTCGAGCTGCTCACCGACATCGGCGGTCTCGCGGCCGACGTCGGCAAGGGCGTCGCCTTCTTCATCGACGAGATGCAGGACCTCGACCCCGAGGACGTGTCCGCCCTCTGTGCGGCCTGCCACGAGATCTCGCAGTCGGGGCTGCCCGTCATCGTCGTCGGCGCCGGACTGCCGCACCTGCCGGCCGTGCTGTCCGCGTCGAAGTCATACTCCGAGAGGCTGTTTCGTTACTCGCGCATCGACCGGCTGCCCCGTGACTCGGCCGACCGCGCCCTCGTGGGGCCGGCCTCGGAGGAGGGGTGCGAGTTCACTCCGGAGGCCCTCGACGAGATGTATGCCGTCACCGCCGGCTACCCCTACTTCATCCAGGCGTACGGCAAGGTGGTCTGGGACGTCGCGCCCAGCTCGCCCGTCACCGCGCAGGACATCCGCGTCGCCGTGCCCGAGGCCGAGTCCGAGCTCGCCGTCGGCTTCTTCGGCTCGCGCTTCGAGCGCGCGACGCCGGCGGAGCGCGAGTACCTCCGGGCGATGGCCGATGCCGCCCTCGTGAACTCGCCTGCGCAGGAGGGGGACTCGGAAGGTGAGGGTCCAGCGGAAGGTGACGTCGCGGCATACGTTCGCGACGGCGTGACCGAGCGCGAAGCTGTCCCGACCTCGGCCGTGGCGGACGTGCTCGGGCGCAAGCCGCAGTCGCTGTCGCCCGCCCGCGACGCCCTGATCAAGAAGGGGCTCATCTACTCCGGCGAGCGCGGCCTCATCGCCTTCACGGTGCCGCACTTCGGGCGCTACCTCCGCACCCAGTCCTGACGGCCCGTGCCAGTGGGAAGCGATTCCGGGGGCGGCTCCACGGTCGGGGAAGCCGTGACGCGAGAGAGGAAACGGTCCGGCGTTCCGATACTCGTCGTGGGCGGCCGAGTGCTGCTGGTCGTGGCGGCGACGATGGTCGTCCTGGCCCGCACGTCCCGTGCCTCGTGGCAGTCGGCACGAGCGGACGTGGCGGGCGTCCCGGACCACTGGATCCCGCAACTGACTTTGCTGACTGCGTTCGTCCTCGGCCTCTTCGCTCCAGCCCTGCTGCTGCCCGTCGGGTCACTGCGCGCCGTCCGGGAGCACGGGGGCATGATCGAGGTTCCTACCGTGCTGGGCTGGCGAACCGTGCCGCTCGAGCCCGTCGCCGCGAGGCGAGTTGTCGTTCCCGGCCGGGGGGCCACGCTCGACGTCCTCATGGTGCGCTCGCGGTGGCGGCTGGCTTTCGTGACCTCGTCCGGGAGCTCGAAGCCCCGCTGGGAGTCGACGCCTCGGCTCCGACGGCTGTGGCGGGAGACCTCTCGGCGCGAGAGCCGTGCGAAGCCGCGGATCATGGGCTGGGTCGTCATGGTGCTGTGGAGCGGTTCCGCTCTGTTGGTCATGTCGCTGTTCGGTGGACTCGCGGGCGTTCTCTGAGCTCCCCACCTGCCTCCGGCGGCACGTTGCCCGGCCATCACTTCACGGACCTGCCTCGGGCTGCCCCGAACGGACGGCGGCCGCTGGATACCTTGGGCGTGATGGGACTCCTCACTGACCTTGACGTCGCGATCGCCGTCGCGGACCACACGGCTGCCCTCGCCTTGGGCTACTTCGAGTCCGGGGTTGCGTCGACGCCAAAGTCTGACGTGTCACCGGTCGCCGTTGAGGGAGAGGGCAGTCACGAGCGCTGCCCCGTCTAGCTGTCATCCGTGGCAGGTTGGTGGAGGTACGTCACCTGCTTGCCCCACGAGTGGGCGTACGCAATTTCGCGCCGGGTGGCCTCGCCGACGTAACCACCGGGGTTCACGATTCGCACCTCATCTGGGAGGTCGATCCGACGGAGGTGCAGCTCTCCCAAGGCGCGGACGAGCGAGGGGTCCGAGACGGACACGTCGGTGGCCTCAGGGGCCAGGACGATCGTCAGATCGAGCGTCAGACGCTCGCGCTCAGCAGCGAACTCCCTGCCGAAGCGCAGGGACCCGCACAGACACACAACTCTGGGGCGAGGAACCGGCACGTCGGACACGAAGACCTTCCCAGAGTCGGAGAATCCGGCAGTATCTCATGGCACGCAGCCGGGAAGGGTGGACGAGCTCGGCTCCTTCCACAATGGCCAGACCGGCGCCAGCCGCACGGTGCCGTGACGGGTGGATGCGGCACCGTGCAGCCATCCCTCTTTGCACTCATCCCAGTCATGACGAAGGCTGGCCCCTATGCCCTCACCCTCCGAACCTGTTGAGGCGTTCATCGAAGTCGCCCGCTCCTACTGCGAACTCATCGAGCACGTCGAGACTCTTCCGCGCGCTACGGTCCTCGATGACCTGGCGGTGTTGCTCCCGCGGTTGCTGGAGCTGGTCGTGCGTCTTCCGGCGGTTGAGCCGTCGGACGACGTCGAGGCGGATGAGGTCAGCTACGGCGAGTGGCGGAAGCGGTACGTCGCGCTGAACGAGATACTTGCTGGCGTCGGTGACTACTGGACCGCGGCGGAGGTGCGCGGCGACCAGCAGCCTGAGGTCGTGAACCTGCCGCTCGCCGATGACCTGGCTGACATCTGGCATGACCTGCGTGCTGGTCTATCGCTCGTGGGCGGTCCCCCGACGGTCGACAATGCCGTGTGGGAGTGGCGATTCCACTTCGAGATCCACTGGGGCAGGCATGCCGTGGAGGCTCTCCGAGCCGTTCACGCAGCCCGATCCGATTCGCCACGAACGTGACGGCCATGCGGCATGACCGGACGTCAGCGCCGGCCGCCGATTTCGTCATGCCAATAGGCCGCGTCGTGACTTCCCACCCGCACGATCGCGTCCGGCGCGATTGGCGCTGGCCAGAGTTCGAGCAGGTAGGTGTCCACGACGCCTTCTGCGAACTCTCCTTCTTGACCCGCGTCACGACCGCGTGCGCTGACCCGTAGACGATATGTGCCGGCGGGGATGCGCAGCGGTCCTCCGTCTTCACCCGCCCACGAGGACCAGCGAGGCTGCGCTCCCTCCGGAATCGCGATCGAGACTTCCACCACGTCTTCCCACTCCTGCTGCCGAGGATCGGGCACCTGCTCCAGCAGTTCGATGCGCACCCGTGAACCGCCCGAACGCCGAGCCAGGTTGAGATACACGCCAGTGTCATCCCCCGCGCCGACAAGACCGTTGACCTGCCCTGCGAAGAACCGGTCGAAGTCCCCGTCGAAGCCGAAGGCATTACTCCAGCCGAGATCGAGCTGGCCGTAGTCCGTCGCGATCACCTGGTCAAGCAGGACCGTTCCCATGGCCGCAGTCTGGCGGATCGCACCGCGGCAGGACCGGGCGTTCGTCACCGACGTTCGTAGATGTCGCGCCGATGGCCAACGGCCACCACCAGGACGACCAGCACGTCGTCGTGGACCTCGTAGACGATCCGGTAGTCGCCGGTACGGACCCTCCACTCGCCCTCTCCGCCAACCAGCTTCTTGGCCCCGCTCGGCCGCGGCTGATCAGCGAGCAGCTCGATGGCCGCTTGGACGCGCCGTCTGGCGGGAGGGTCGAGCTTGCGCAGCTGACGCAGTGCCGCCGGCGCCACCTCGACCCGGTACGTCATGCCAGGCCGAGGTCGGCCTTGACCTGCTCCCACGGAATCGTTGCCTCACCGTCGGCAACCTCGGCCCGGGCGGCCTTGGCGGCTTCGATGTCGGCCAGGTCCTCGGCGGAGGCGATCAGAGCGTCAAGGTCGTCGGCGTCGATGACCGCGGCCACGCGCTGACCCCGACGGGTGAGGTACACCGGGTCATGCCCGACGCGCGCGGCATCCACGACATCGGCCAACCGTGCCCTGGCGTCGCTGACGGTGATCTCACTCATGCCATTCATGCTACCGCCGGAAACGCTGAGTTGTACATCCGAGTCATCACCGTGGTATGCCCTCAAACGTCCGACTCTCGGCATGAGGGTGAACATTCGCCCTTGGCGTGGCCAACCGGCTGGGACGTGAAGGTCTCAGCACCCGCCGACCGGGTCGGTCGAGATGACCTAGTCCGGAAGGCCGCGTCTCCTGGCTGGATTGTCGACCATCGGCCGGCCATGTGTGCCGATGCGCAGCAAGGTCTTTCGGGTCTTCACGGCACACGAAAACTCATGGAAGCGCGCTCGTGCGCGTTGCTACGGTGCCGTCGCCCCTGGTCGTTGTAGCCGAGGACCTGCCGATGCACATCCTGTGAGACCTCTCGAGCGCTGATTCGTCAAGCGTCGCGCCCCGCGCGCCGCGCACCTTTCGCTGTCGAACCTCTCACGGGAAACCGGTGCTTCTCTGTGCCCACGAACTGGGCCGTCGTGCCCATCTGCCTGCCCACCATCGTCCGGCGCTGTCACGCGTGTGCCTCCGACCGCTTCCACGCGAACGGCAAGTTCCGCGTCAACGCCAACCACAAGCTCCTCGACGCCTGGCTCCTCGCTCTCTGCGCCGTCTGCGGAGACACCACCAAGCTCACCGTGTTCGAGCGGACGAAGGTTCGCGCCGCCCGGCCTGAGCTGCTGGATCGCTTGCACCACAACGACATCGGACTGGCGGCCGAGCTGCTGCAGGATCCGGGCGTGCGCCGGCGCAACCACATCCGGCTCGACTGGGCGAACGCCTGGCGACTCGACACCGGCACGCCGCGCCACGACCGTGACGTCGTCGACGCTGCGGGCAGTCCGGGAGCACTGCCTCTCGACGTTGTGGTCCGCTTTGCCGCGCGGATCCCCGTCCGGCCGGTGCGCCTCATCGGTGAAGGTCTCCGGCTCTCACGGGCGGAGGTCGAGAGGCTGGTAGCCGAGGGGGGACTTGTGTCCGCGGTGCGTCTCGGAGGGAGGCGCTCCGACGACTTCTCGTTCACGCTCAGGAAGATTGGCCACTCGCAGACCGTGTTCGATCCGCAGGGACCGTAGTCGCTGTCCCGGCGCTGAGAGGCCTAGGGGAGGGTGGTTGGGTCGGTGTTCGCGCCGCAGATCACCACGGCCACCCGCTCCCCGTCCTCCGGGACGTAGTGCCCCGACAGCAACGCCGCATATGCAGCCGCAGCCCCGTACTCGGCGGCGATGCGGTAGTCGTTCCACAGGGCGGTGCGGGCCCTGATGATGTCGTCGTCCGTGACGAGGACCGACACGGGTGGCTCTGCAGCCTGCGCTGCGAACGCGGCCTCGCCCACGCGTCGCGCCCCGAGCGAGTCTGCGGCGACGCCTGAGACCTCGACGTCCACGGGTCTACCGGCGGCCATGGCCTCGTGCAGCGTCGCGCAGCGCTCGGGCTCCACCGCCACGACGCGAGCCCGGCCGAACGCGGCAGCGGCCACCCCGGCATACAGGCCGCCCCCGCCCACGGCCAGGACGATCGTGTCGATCGAGGGCTCGTCCTCGAGGATCTCCTCGCCGATGGTTCCCGCCCCCGCGGCCACCTCCAGCTGGTCGTACGCGTGGGCGAAGACCGCGCCGCTCTGGTCGGCGAACTCCGTTGCCGCGCGGTAGGCGTCGGCGTATTCGAGTCCGACGTGCCGTACGTCAGCCCCGTAGCCGCGGATGCGACTCACCTTCACCTCTGGTGCGCCTTCAGGCACGAAGACGGTGGCCGTGATGCCGAGCTCGCGGGCAACGTAGGCCTGGGCCAGGCCGGCATTGCCGCCCGACGCCACGACGATGCCCGAGCTGCCCACCTCACCGGCCTCGAGCGCCGCGAGCTGGCGGTTGAAGGCCCCGCGCGTCTTGAACACGCCGCAGTGCTGCAGGAACTCGCACTTGATCCACACGGCATCGGCGTCGGACGGTGGCAACAGTGGCGTGCGCCTGACCCGGCCGGCGATGCGGTTCGCCGCGGCTTGCACGTCCTGTCGGGTGACCTTCACGCACGTCAGTATGCCGTCGCGTCAGCCGAGCCGACCCGGCGCTGCTCGCCACGCGTCCGGGTTTCGGCACGGCTGATGAAACAGGACGGGCAGACTGGTCAGGTGGTCGACGTCGAGCTGAGCCGGGCTGTGGTGACGTACCTGGGCTCCCCCGGTGTGCTGAACGCGCGGGATCCCGAGCGCCGGGTCGCGGACCTGCTGGGTGATCGCGCCTACGACGTCGTCGTGCCCCGCATCCGGGCGATGCTGGCCGACCTCGACGCGGTGAGCCCTCCCCTGTGGAACACGGCCAGCCTGCAGGAGATGGGGCGCAACGTCGAACGATGGCTGGGCGAGAACCATCCGGAGCTCGATGAGGCCGCGGTCGATGCCGTCGCCAACTCGTACACGTTCACCTACAAGTAGCGCGCCAACCCCACCGCGACAGGCGGTGGAGCATCGCGTCATGCTGCCAGGTCGCGGCGACGGGATGCCCCCGCGTCAACGGCGGACTCGGGCCTCGATGAGGTGCCGGGTCGAATGCGCGACGAACGGGTGCCCGCTGCGCAGCTGGGCGTCGAGCTCGCGCAGCCGGTCCTCGTACCTCGCGACGGAGAAGTCGGGGACCCACCACACGCACTTGCGCAGGATCCACACGACGGCCCCGATGTCGTGGAACTCCATCCGGCACCGGGCCCGTTCCAGTCTCTCGACCGCCAGCCCGTGCTGCTCGGCCGCGGCGACCTCCCGCTCGGGGTCGCGGCCCTTGCGCTCCTCGATGAGGGGTCCCAGGAAGTGCTCGATCAGCTCGAAGGCCGAGGCCGGCCCGACGTGCTGCGCCACGTAGCGTCCCCCCGGCTGCAGGACCCTGCGGATCTCGGCCCAGTCGGGCCGCACGGGATGACGCGCCGTGACGAGCTCGAACGTGCCGTCGGCGAACGGGAGCGGGCCGCCGTCGGTGTCGACGACCTGCACGCCGCGCGGCCCCAGTAGCCGGCGCGCACGCTCGGCGTTCGGGGCCCAGCCCTCGGTGACCACCATCGTCGGCGGAAGTGCGGGTGCCTCGGCGACGACCTCGCCACCGCCGGTGTCGAGGTCCAGGGCGGACTGCACCTCGGCGAGGCGCCCGGCGAGCAGCCGCGCGAAACCCCACGGCGGGCGCTCCTCCGTCGCCCGGCCCTCCAGCCACCCGAAGCCCCAGCCGGTGACGTCCGCCGACTCCGCCTCTGCCACCAGCTCCTCGAACGACCTCATGACGTCAGGCTGGCAAGGCCACCGGAGCGTGGCAACTGATATCCATGGCACACGCCGAGCACCCTCATCGAGGTCCGCAGGTCCTACTCGCCCGAGGAGGAGGTGGCCATCATCGACGCGGTGCACGACGCCCTCGTGGCCGCGAGATCGTCAAACGACTCGAGGAGCTGGGGATCCCACGCGACGGCGTGTCGATCCTGTTGCGCGAGAGTGCTGTCGAGAACTGGGGTGTGGGTGGCCGGGCAGCCAGCGACTACGACCTCGGTTTCGACGTCAACGTCTGACCCGGAGGCGAGCTCAGCCCGGGACGAGTGACCGCACGGTCCACCACGACGTGCGCAGCGCCGGGCCGATGACATCGACACCACCAGCCATCGTCACCACGAGCCACGCGGCCGCCAGCATGAGGGCCGGCCCGACGACGTAGCGCTCGACGGCGTGGTCGGTGCTGAGTGCCAGGTAGTTGTAGCGGTGCCGGTGCACCGGCCAGAACAGCGGGCACCCCTGCACTGTGGCCATGTCGCCGAGCAGGTGCACCGTCACTCCCGTGGCCACCGCCCACGGCACGACCTCGACGGGGAACGAGTCGAGCACGGCCCCGCGCGTCAGCATCGCCCCCATGAGCAGGCACAGGAGCGTGTGACCGACGGTCGCGCGGACCATGTTGACGCGCAGTGCTGCCGCGGCGATCGCGAAGAGGAACGAGAGGAGCAGCCCGAGCGGCAGGCCGCCGAGGTGGGTCAGCCAGGCGGCCAGCCCGGTGAAGGCCGCGAGCCCGACGAACGAGTGCGTGCCGTTGCGGTGGCCGCCGCTGAGCAGCCCTACGCACCAAGCGAGTCCGGCCGAGACGGGTCCGAGGGAGCGCGCCGGTGTGGCGTGCGCGTGGTCGACGTCGGGCAGGATCGCGGCGCCTGCGGCCGTGACGGCGGCGACCGGGACGGCCCACGCGTCGACCGTCACGCCGTGGGATCTGAGCAGCGGCGTCAGCGCCAGCACGGCGACCGCCCCCGACAGGGCATGCGTCCTACCGAGCATCGCCGACCACCCTTCTCACGGCGGCAGACTCTAGCCCGCGTGGTCGGTGCCTCCGACGCCGGGGAGTCGTATGCCGTGTGGCCCCTCCCGTGCCCACCGGCGCGCCGCATCCCCTCGAATTCCATTGTGTGGCAATGTCTCCCGTCGTGCCTCGAACCACCCAGACTTCATCCCGGCCGGTGCGGACGCAGCTGGGTCGGTGCCTCACCGCGCTCGCTGCCGCCGGACTGCTTGCGGGCTGCGGGCTGCCGCTCGCGTCCCCGGGAGCCGGGCACGACGCCGGCGGCCCCCACGCCTCGACGCGCGTCGAGGGTGGCGCCAGCCCGTCGGGAACGAAGACCACGACGGCCACGACGAGCGCGACGGCCGTCCCGCCCCTGACCCGTGAGCAGGTGTCGGACGCGCTCGCGGCGCTCGCCCGCCTCCCGGTCAAGGGCCGCGCGCCCAAGACCGGCTACGCCCGGGCCGCCTTCGGGCAGGCCTGGACCGACGACGTCGACGTCAGCCTCGGCCACAACGGCTGCGACACCCGCAACGACATCCTCCGTCGCGACCTCACGGGGGAGCGCCTCAAGCCCGGCACCCGTGGCTGCGTCGTGCTCTCGGGCGTGCTGGCCGACCCCTACACGGCGCGGACCATCACCTTCACCCGCGGCCGGTCCACGTCGTCACGGGTGCAGATCGACCACGTCGTGGCGCTCGGCGACGCCTGGGTCACCGGCGCCCAGCAGCTGACCGCCGTCCAACGCACGACGCTCGCCAACGACCCGCTCAACCTGCTCGCGGTGGACGGGCCGACCAACAGTGCCAAGCGCGACTCGGACGCCGCGTCCTGGCTGCCGCCGAACAAGCCCTACCGCTGCGCCTACGTGGCGCGTCAGGTGAGCGTCAAGCAGCGCTACCACCTGTGGGTCACACCCGCGGAGGGCGCGCAGATCGCCCGCATCCTCGCCGGCTGCGCCGTGACACGCTGAGCCGTGACGCACTGACCCGCGCTGAGCCGCATACGACCTCGTGCGTGCCGGGGATGGCGGAAGGGCCGGACCCCACCTGACTGCCAAGCCGTGAGGGAGGGGTGGAGTGGCAGTCAATCCCGGCCCTTCCAGTAGGACACGCTACGGGAACGAACGCCGAAGTTGGGGCGAAGTGACTGAGCTTTCCCCCACGTCAACTCGGTCAGCCGGATTCCCGCGTGGCAGCACGTGAACGCGCCCGTTGCGCGGCCATGTGGTCGTCGAACTCGGTGCGCCAGGTGTCGCTGACGGCGATGCCCTCCGCGCCTGCCACCTCGGTCGACAGTTCGATGGGGAAGCCGTAGGTGTCGTGGAGCGCGAAGAGGTCGGCGCCGGTCACCACCGAGCCGCGGTGGCTCTCGAGCCGCTCGAGGCCGCGCCGCAGGGTGCGGCGGAAGACCTGCTCCTCGCGCGCGAGCACGTCGACGACGTCGTCCGCAGCCGCCGCCACCTCGGGGTAGGCGGAGGCGTAGGTCGCGGCGACGGTCGTGACGACGTGGGGGAAGAAGTTGTCCTCGATCCCGAGGTCGACGGCGAAACGGACGGCGCGACGCACGAGCCGTCGCAGGACGTAGCCCTGCGCCTTGTTGCTCGGTCGCACGCCGTCGACGGCGAGGAACGTCGCGCCCCGGAGGTGGTCGGCGATGACGCGCATCGCGAGCGTCTCGTCCTCGTAAATGCGCCCGGACAGCGCCTCGAGCCGCTCGACGATCGGCCACAGCAGGCTGATCCGGAAGACGTCGGGGCTGTCGATCGCCGCGGCGGCGATGCGCTCGAGGCCCCCGCCGTAGTCGACGTTGCGGCGCGGCAGCGGCTCGAACCCGGTCTCGGTGCGGCGGTACTCCATGAACACCGAGTTGCCGAGCTCGATGAACCGCCCGCAGTCACAGTTCGGGTGGCAGTGCAGCCCGTAGGCAGGGTCGTGCTCGACGTGCGGGAAGAGGTAGAAGACCTCGGTGTCGGGGCCGCCCGGCTCGCCGACCGGCATACGCTCCGCCGCGCCCTCGCGGCACCACCAGTTCTTCGCGCCGTAGAAGACGATCCGCGCGCCGCCGGTGCCGACCTGCGCGGCGTGCTCCTCGGTGTCGAGGTCGACCTGGCCCGCGTCGACCCCGGCCGCCGTGAAGAGCTCGGTCCACAGCGCGGCCGACTCCTCGTCCTTGGGTATGCCGTGTGGCTCGTCCCCGATGAAGCACGAGACGTGGATCCGGGCGGGGTCCAACCCGACCGTGGCGGTGAGGAACTCCCAGAACTGCCGGAGCTGCACGTCCTTGAAGTAGTCGCCGAGGCTCCAGCTGCCGAGCATCTCGAAGAACGTCGTGTGCCGGTTGTCGCCGACCTCCTCGATGTCCTGGACGCGCAGGCAGGTCTGGCTGTCGACGAGCCGCGCGCCGGCTGGGTGGTCTGCCCCGAGCAGGTAGGGCACGAGCGGCTGCATGCCGCTGCCGGTGAAGAGCGTCGTCGGGTCGTCGTCCGGCACGAGCGAGGCGCGCGGGATGACCGCGTGACCGCGGCGGGCCAGGTGGTCGATGAACGCGCTGCGGATCCCGTCCGCGTCGATGCCGGTCATGCCTCGATTCGACACCCCGGACGGCCCTGCCCACCAGCCGGTTTCGTGACAGGGGGCCAGGGAAGGCATGCTCGTCGCATGCGCCCGCTCGTCGACCTCGTCCTCGTGGCGGCGTTCCTCGTCCTGTTCGTGCTGACCGTGCGGGTCGAGCCGCGGCGCTGGCTGGCGGGTGTCCTGCTCGCGGGGGCCCTCTGGGCGGCGACGACCGCCGCGGGGGCCTCACCCCTCGTGCTGCCCTGGGTGGGAGCGACCGTGCTCGGGCTGCTCTTCGTCGGCAACGGCGTGCGGATGGTGCGCCCGGCGAGCCGCAACAAGGCCAACGCGGTCGCCCTCGTGCTCGGCCTCGCGATGCTCGCCGCGACCGTCCTCGCCGTCGTCCTCCTCCCGTCGAGCCCGAGTGCGGGCGCGAGCACGAGCCGAGGCGCCGTCCTCGGCCTCGTCGTCCTCCTGCTCCCGGGCTACCCCGGGCTCGTGCTGCTCTCCTACGCCCTCTACTGCCTCGCCTACCTGCGGCGGCGCGCGCGGCCGGAGCCGGCGGCGATCATCGCCCTCGGGTCGGGGCTCGTCAACGGCACGGTGCCGACGCTGCTCGCCAACCGCCTCGACGCCACGGGAAAGGCCTGGCGTGACGAGCGCGCCCTCGGCCACGACCCGCTCGTCGTCCCGAGCGGCGGCCAGGGCGACGACGAGCCGATGGCCGAGGGAGTGGCCATGACGGCCTACCTCGTCGCCCACGGCATGCCGCGCGAGGCGCTCGCCATCGAGGACCGCTCGACGACGACCGAGGAGAACCTGCTGCTCTCGCGCGAGATCCTGCGCGCGCGGGGGATCGACGACACCGGTCACCTGCGCGTCGTGACGAGCAGCTACCACGTCGGCCGGGCCGCCCTGCTGACCCGCCGGCTCGACCTCGACGCGGACGTCACGGGCGCGCCGACGGCGTGGTACTTCCTGCCGAGCGCGTTCCTGCGCGAGTACCTCGCGGCGCTCACGCTGCACCCGCGGATCAACCTCGCCGGCCTCGGCGTGTGGATCGCCGGCACCGCCTTCTTCCTCGCGTATGCCGTCCCGCGCGGCTGAGCGCTCCCGCCCGGTCAGGACGTGGCGGGGTGCTGCGCGAGGTCGTCGCGCAGGACGCGCTTGAGCAGCTTGCCGCTCTGGTTGCGGGGCAGCTCGTCGACGAAGTGGATCGCCTTGGGCAGCTTGAACGGCGCGAGCGTCGCGCGGGCGTGGTCGACGAGCTCGGTCTCGGTCGTGGTCTGTCCCGGACGCAGCACGACGACGGCTGTGACCGCCTCGACCCACCGCTCGTGCGGCGTCGCGATGACGGCGACCTCGGCGACCGCGGGGTGCGTGTAGAGCGCGTCCTCGACCTCGCGCGAGGCGACCATGACGCCCCCGGTGTTGATGACGTCCTTGATGCGGTCCACGACCGTCAGGTAGCCGTCCTCGTCGCGCGTCACGAGGTCGCCGGAGTGGAACCAGCCGTCACGGAACGCCTCGCTCGTCGCGTCGGGCTTGTTCCAGTAGCCGGTGCACAGCTGGGGCGAGCGGTAGAGCAGCTCGCCCGGCTCGCCGGCCGGCACGTCGCTGCCCTCGGGGTCGACGACCCGCGCCTCGACGAAGAGCACCGTGCGCCCGCAGGCCTCGGGTCGCTCGGCGTGCTCCTCCGGACGCAGGACCGTGGCGAGCGGGCCGATCTCGGACTGGCCGAAGCAGTTCCAGAACTCGAGCCCGGGCAGCCGCTGCTGCAGGCGGTCGCGCACCGGGACCGGCATGATCGACGCGCCGTAGTACGCCTTGCGCAGCGAGCCGAGGTCGGCGGTGTCGAGCGCCGGGTGGTTCGACAGCGGCACCCAGACGGTCGGCGCGAGGAAGAGCGAGCCGATGCCGTGCGCCTCGACCCGCTCGAGGATGGTCGCCACGTCGGGCCGGGTCAGCAGGTGGTTCGTCGCCCCGACCGCGAGGTAGGGCAGCAGGAAGACGTGCATCTGGGCCGAGTGGTAGAGCGGCATCGAGTGCAGGGGCGCGTCGTCCTCGCGCAGGTCGAGACCCACGATGCACGAGACGTACTCGTGGACGAGCGCACGGTGCGTCATCATCGCGCCCTTGGGCTGCGACGTCGTGCCCGAGGTGTAGAGCAGCTGGACGAGGTCGGTGTCGCTGGTCTCCCGGTCGAGCACGGGCACCTCGCCCTCGCTCCACCGCGGCAGGAGTGCGTCGTCGCTGCCGTGGAGCAGCAGCACCTGCTCGAGGTCGGTGTCCGCGCGGACGGCCTCGACCGGCTCGCGCAGCCCCACGTCGACGAGCGCCACCCGCGCACCCGAGTCACGCAGCAGGTAGGTCAGCTCGGGCCCGGTCAGGGCGTAGTTGATCGGCACGTGCACGAGCCCCGCGCGGGCACAGCCGAGGAAGGCGAGCAGGTAGGCGTCGGAGTTGACCCCGACCGTCGCGACCCGGTCGCCGGCGGCCAGCCCGAGACCCAGCAGGTGGGCGGCCGCGCGTGACACGGCGTCGTCGAGGGCGGCATACGTCCACGTCCGGTCCTCGAAGACGAGGGCCACCCGGTCGGGGTGACGCGTCGCGCTGCGGCGGACGATGTCGTCGACGGTGCTCGAGGTCGTGACACTCATGTGGGCTCTCCGGGGGTCGGACGGGCGGGGGTCGGCCGGGCGGGGGACGCGAAGGCGGCGAGCAGGGCGCCCGCCTCGTCGGTGGACGAGAGGCGCGCGATGGTGGCGGCCTCGTCGGCGAGCGACGCGGCATACGACCTCTCGCCGGAGCGGCGCAGCAGGCGGGCGGCCTCGCCCACGGCCTGGCGCGGGAGGGCGGCGATCGCGCCGACGACCGCGCCCGCGCGGGCGTCGAGGGTCTCGGCCGGGCAGACCTCGCTGACGAGCCCCCAGTCGAGCGCCGTCGCGGCGTCGACGGGCGCGCCCGTCAGGAGGAAGAGCGCGGCCCGACGGGCGCCGACCACGCCGGGCAGCAGCGCGCTGACGCCGCAGTCCGGCGACAGGCCCACCGAGGGGTACGCCGCCACGAACGTCACATGGTCGGCGGCCAGCACCACGTCGGCCGCGAGGACGAGCCCCACGCCCGCGCCCGCAGCGGGGCCCTGGACGACCGCGACGACGGGGACGGGCAGGGCGCGCAGGGCCTCGAGCGTCTCGTGGAGCACGCCCGCGAGCTCGGCGACGAAGGCGGGCCGGTCGGTGGCAGCGGCCATGGCGCGCACGTCACCACCGGCGCAGAAGAGGCGGCCGTCGGCCCGGAGCGCGACGACGTGCACCGGTGGGGTGGCGCTCGCGACCTCGGCGACGACGTCGCGCAGCGCCAGCGCGGTCGGCAGGTCGACGGCATTGCCGGCGTCGGGACGCGCGAGCCGGATCGTGGCCACGCCGCCCGACAGCGACAGCTGCGGCAGCGTCGTCGTCACGGGACTCATCCTGCCCCGCCCGTGCGCGGATGGGGAGGACCGTGCCGGGACCGCTCACGTCGTGGACGGTTCCGCCCGGACGCGCCGGCCCCTACAGTCAGGGGGCATGGACTTCGTCACGCGAGGTTTCCAGGGCCGACCGCGCGGCCGCGACGACCGGCTGCCCCCGGGGCAGTACCTCACGGGTGACTTCCCGGTGCTGTCCGCCGGGCCGACGCCCGGGATCGAGCACCACGAGTGGGAGCTCTGGGTCGCGACGGAGGACGGCACCCGGCACACGTGGTCGTGGACAGACCTCATGGCGCTGCCGGCCGAGACGGTGACCGTCGACATCCACTGCGTCACGAGCTGGTCCAAGCTCGACACCGAGTGGCGGGGCGTCTCGGTCGACACGCTCCTCGCCGACGTCGAGACGGGCGCGGACTACGCGATGGTGCACAGCTACGGCGGCTACACGACGAACCTGCCGCTCGAGGACCTCCTCGACGGGCAGGCCTGGGTCGCCTTCGAGTTCGACGGCGACGACCTCCGGCCCGAGCACGGCGGTCCCGCAAGGCTGCTCGTGCCGCACCTCTACTTCTGGAAGTCGGCCAAGTGGGTGCGCGGCATCGAGCTCGTGGTCGAGGACTCGCCCGGCTTCTGGGAGGCGCTCGGCTACCACGACTACGGCGACCCATGGCGCGAGCAGCGGTACCAGGGGGACTGAGCGCCCGGCGCGCGTGGCGTGAGGCCACGCTCGTCGAGCGCCGTCCCGAGACCGACAGCGCGGTGACGCTCGTCCTCGACGTCGACGGGTGGCCCGGCCACCTGCCGGGACAGCACGTCGACGTCCGGCTGACGGCGCCCGACGGCTACACCGCGACCCGGAGCTACTCCGTCTCGGCGCCCGAGCGTGGCAGCCTCGTCGAGCTCACGGTGCAGCGGGTCCCCGACGGTGAGGTGTCGACGTTCCTCGCCGATGGGCTCGCCGTCGGCGACACGGTGCGCCTGCGCGGACCGGTCGGCGGCTGGTTCGTCTGGCGCACGGGCCAGCCCGGTCCGGTGCTGCTCGTCGCGGGTGGGTCCGGTGTCGTGCCGCTCATGGCGATGCTCCGGGCCCGTGAGCCGGACTCTCCGCCGTTTCGGCTCGTCTACTCGGTGCGGGAGCCCGAGGACGTCATCTACCGCGGCGAGCTCGCGGCGCTCGGCTCGACGCCAGGGGCTGATGTGCTCCTCGTGCACACGCGTCGGGCGCCCGACGGCGGCCCGCGCGCGGTCGGTCGGCTGCGCGAGGAGGACCTCGTCGCCCCCGGGTGGGGCGCCGCCGACGCGCCCACCTGCTACGTCTGCGGCCCGACCGGGTTCGTCGAGACCGCGGCAGACCTGCTCGTCGGCCTCGGCCACGCGGCTGACCACATCAGGACAGAGCGATTCGGGCCCAGCGGCCCGTGAGGAGGCTCCACCATGACGAGTACCGAGATGCCCGACTGGGACGGCAACCTCATGGCCGGCCCGCTCTCCGAGCTCTTCGCGCTCGACGTCACGGCAGCCGTCGTCCGGTGCCGCGGCTGCGGCGCGTCCGCCGAGGTCGCTACCCTGCGGGTCTACGGGCCCGACCCGGGCCTCGTCGGCCGGTGTCCGGGGTGCGACGACGTGCTGCTCCGCGTCGTGCGCACCCCTGATGCCGTGTGGCTCGACCTCGGCGGCGTCACGTCGCTGCGGGTGCCCGCTCCGGCGGCGGGCGGGCCGGCGGTGCCGGGAGCGCCGGCCTGACGCGTCAGGTCAGCAGGGCGTGGATGCCGACGGCCCCGAACGCGATGACCATGAGCACGACGGTGATGCCGGCGAACCACAGCGCGCCGAGCTGCTCGCCGTTCATCTGCTCGCGCCAGCCGAGGTCCGTCGCCGCGCGCCGGATGAGCTGCCTGCCCTCGCCGGCCCGGAACGTGTAGTCGACGACCTTGCCCACGTGGCCGGTGTCGGCGTCCACCCCGACCTCGACCCGGCGCTGGTAGCTGTAGACCCGTCCCCGCTTGATCGAACGGGCGGCCGTGAGCGATGCGCCGCCGGCGCCGTATCTCACGGTGTGCTCGACGTCGGTGATGCCGTAGCGGCCGGGCTTCTTGACGTGGACCTCGTGCGTGAAGACCTTGGTCAGCCCGTGCGCCGCCGTGAGGGTCAGCCATCGCGCGTCGGCGAGGTCGACCGTGACGTCGAAGCCGTACGGCTGCTCGACGACGGTGTAGGGAGTGCCCTCCGCCCCGTCACGGACGCGGGCCATCAGCTCGTGTGCATCCTGCATCGGTTCCCCTGTGGTGTGTCGGTGTCGTGCTCGGTGTCGTGGTCGGTCGGAGCCGGCCCTGGCGGGGCCCGGCTAGGCCCGCGGTCCGGAGACTATAACGGGGGATGCCCGGCAGCTCCGGGTCGCACGGCCGGCGTCGTTGGTCCACACTGACCCGGTGATCGGCGCGGAGTTCGAGTCCGTCCTCGCCGGCGCACAGAGCGGTGACGAGGCTGCGTTCGCCCGGTTGTGGCGCGACCTCAACCCTCCGCTCCTGCGCTACCTGAGTCTCGGGGGAGACGCCGCTGACGAGGTGGCCGCGGAGACGTGGCTCACCGTCGTCAGGGGATTGGCCACCTTCCGGGGTGACGAGATGGCTTGGCGTGCCTGGGTGTTCACGACCGCACGCCGTCGGGCCGTGGACGCCGGGCGCAAGCGCACCCGCTCCTCCCGGCTGTCCTGGCGGTCGTCGTGGGTCGAGCCGGTGGTCGCCGACTGTGACGACGAGGTCGTCGACGCCCTCTCCACCGAGGAGGCGATCACCCTCGTGCGGCGCCTGCCGCCGCTGCAGGCCGAGGTGGTCCTGCTCCGGGTCGTCGCGGAGCTGTCGGTGAGCGAGGTGGCGGAGCTCGTGGGCCGCAGCCCCGGAGGCGTCCGGGTGGCCGCTCACCGGGGTCTGCAGGCGCTGAAGAAGATGGTCGACCCGAAAGGTGTAACGCCAGAGGGCCCGGGGACGCTTCGGGGGGTGACATGACCGATCCACGGCCCGACGCCTCCTCCTCCGTCGACGACCCCGCCCTCGCTCCCGTGCTGGCGGCGCTGACCGCGCCGCCCTCCGCACGCGAGCTGGACGGCTATGCGTCGACGCTGTCGGCCCTGCGGGCGGCCCAGGTCACCCCCGCCCCATCCCCATCACGACGGAGACCATCCATGCTCGCAACCCTCGCCGGCGCCAAGCTCGGCGCCACGATCGCCGGGATCGCAGTCGGACTCGGTGGCGCCGCCACTGTCGTCTACGTGTCCTCGAACGTCGCGCACACGCCGAACAGCCACGCCAGCGCGTCCGCGACCTCCGCGACGCCCGCGTCGTCCGGCGCCTCCCGCACGTCCGACACGGCCGGCGCCCGCACAGGCACCCCGACGCCGCAGGGCACCGCCGTCGGGCCCGACGCGACCGGCGCCGCAGCCCACGGGCTGTGCACCGCATGGAAGGCCGTGGCCGCCAACGGCGGCAGCGGCAAGGCGATGGACTCCGTCGCGTTCACCAACCTCGCCAAGGCGGCGGGTGGCGCGGACAAGATCGCGTCCTGGTGCGCCACCGTGACGGCTCCCGGCGCGTCCGGCGAGCACGCCACCGGCAAGCCGAGCACCAAGGGCAAGCCCGCCACCGTGCCCACCGGCAAGCCGGCGACGGTCCCGACCGGCAAGCCCACCACCGTTCCGACAGGGCGCCCCACGACCCAGCCCGCGGGCAAGCCGACGGTCCTGCCGACCCCCACCGCGACGCCTCCCGTGACGCCGTCGACGCACCCGACCGGTCGCCCCTGACCTGACGCGCCCCGACGAGAGAGGGCGTATGCCGCGAGCCTCGGCTCACGGCATACGCCCTCTTCCGCGTCAGCGGGGTGGTCAGTCCTGCAGGCCGGCCTCGACGGCGGCGATGATGCGCGGGCGCAGGTCGTGCGCCTCGATGACGGCGTCGACCGAGCCGACCGACACGGCCCGGTGGATGCTGTGCACCGTGTCGAACTCCGAGGCCACCTGACCGAGCTTCTCGGCGCGCACCGAGGTGCGCAGCTCGGCGAGCTCCGTTGCGAGCCGGGCCCGCTCGACGCCAGAGGCCTGCGCGAGCGCACCCTCGAGCTCGGCGACGCGCGGGTCGGACGCCGTGCGGGCGTCGACGTCGCGCGAGAAGACCACGGCCGCCGCCGGGGCCCCACCGAGCACCGACGCGAAGGAGCCCTCGATCGCGAGCACCGTCATGCGCGGGTTGAGCGTCTTGGAGAAGACGACGAACGCGCCACCGTGGTAGCGGGAGACGACGGTGAAGACGATCGGGCCGTCGAAGTTGACGATGGCTCGGCCGATCTCGGCGCCGTACTCGAGCTGCAGGCTGCGCATCGACTCGGGTGAGCCGTCGAAGCCGGACAGGTTGGCGAGGACGACGACGGGCCGGTTGCCGCTCGCCGCGTTGATGGCGCGCGCCACCTTCTTGCTCGACCGGGGGAAGAGCGTGCCGGCCGTGTAGGTGTCGGGGCCGTCGGTGGGCGGGAAGCCCCGGCGCGCAACGGACTTGCTCTCGATGCCGATGAGCGTGACCGGGATGCCGCCGACGTGGGCGTCCTGCACGACGGCCGTCTCGGCGTCGGCCATGCCGGCCCAGCGCTCGAGTGGCTCGTGGTCCTGGTCGCTGACCGCGCGCATCAGGGTGCGGATGTCGAAGGGCTTCTTGCGGTCCGGGTTGGTCAGCGAGCTGAAGATCTCGCCGACCGTCCTGAAGTCCGAGCCCGGCGCGTCGTGCGGGTAGAGCGTCACGTCGCGGTGCGACGGGTCGCTCGTCGCGACCCGACGCGGTCCCGACTCACCCGGGCTGACGTAGGCGTGGTCGTAGTGCGCCATGAGGATCGCCCGGGCGCCCGCGAGGTCCTTGGCCCAGTACTGCGCCTGGCCGTTGGGGCCCATGACACGGTCGTAGCCGCCGATGCCGAAGTTGTCCTCGGCCGAGACGCCACCGGAGAAGTCGAGCGACTGCTTGCCGGTGAGCACCATGGCGCTGTCGGGCGTCATGACGAGGATGCCCTTGGTGTGCATGAGCATCGTCGCCTCGGCGTTCCAGTAGGGCTGGGCGCCGACGTTGATGCCCGCCACGACGATGTTGATCTCGCCGCCCGCCTGGGTGAACTCGATGATCCGCTTGAGCGCGCGGGCCACCCAGTCCATGTTCTCCGTGCCGGAGTCCATGGAGATGCGCGCGCCGGCCGACAGGGAGTACCACTCCAGCGGCACCCGCATCTGCTCGGCGAGGTCGATCGCCGCGATGACGCGGGCGCACTCGGCCTCGGCCACCGAGCCGAGCGAGCGCAGCGGGTCGCCCGAGAGCACGACCCGGGTGACGCCCTCGGGGTGGCGCGCCGTCGGCGTGCTGACGACGGCGACGATGATGCCGGCCTTGTTGAGCCCGACCGGGCGTTCGACGGGCACGAGCGAGCCGGTGTCGTCGAGGTCGTGCTCGACGACGGTGCCGCCCTCGCCGGCGATCATCGACTGCAGCTCGTAGGGGTAGACCAGGCCGCGGCGGCGGGCCCGGACGACCTTCGAGGCGTAGTCGTCGAGCGGCTTGAGCGGCTCGGTGGGCGGGGCGCCCAGGGTGCCCGTGACACCCGAGCCCGGCTGGTAGAAGAAGCGGCCCGCGATCGGCACCGGTGCCTCGCCCGGCGACACCGTGACGTTGGCCTGGACGAGCACCTCCTCGATGCCGGCACCGGCGGTGACGGGGGCGATCTTGCCCTGCAGCGCCGTCAGCTGGCCCGGGTCGGCCTCGATGGTGGGCCAGATCTGCACCCAGACGTGGTTCATGTCGAGACGGGATCCCTTGGCACCACGACTCGCTCGCACGCGGCGGATCGCCTCGAGGCAGTTGGCGATGGCCCGCTCGACGTGCGGCAGGCCCGAGACCTGGCCGGACTCGTCGCGCACGACGACGATCTGGCGCACCTGCGCGAGGGCGACGAGGCGGTGGTCGTCGGGGTTGTCCTTGGCGACGCACTCGTAGAGCAGGACGTCCTCGGGGGCCTCGAGGCGGGTGACGTCGAACGACGTGAGGCGCCACAGGTTGAGCCGGCGCCCCACCATCGGGTGCACGCCCCGCACGAGGCGGTCCTCGACGAGCGTGCCTTCGACCGGGCGGAAGGTGAAGTAGCCGACGGGACGGCCCTGTCCGGCGCTCACGGCGACGGCGACGCGGCGGACGTCCTGGGCGAAGGGCAGCTGCTGCAGCAGGGCGGCGAGCTGCTCGCTCGCGGCGTCGGGGGAGTCCGGCTCCTGCGGCCAGCGCAGGTAGAGGTCGACGACGGAGTGCAGGCCGGTCGCGCGCGACCACACGTCGTTGGACACGGCCGCGTCGAGCGGGCTGCCCGGGACGAGCTCGTCGACGCCGCCGATCGTCGACGTCAGGTGGGTCGGGCGGTCGTCGAGCGTGTAGTCGGCGACGGCGAAGGGCCGGCCACCCTCGGAGAAGGTGCGCAGGCCGTGCAGCTCGTGCTCGCGGTAGTGGCGCTTGATGAGCACCTCGAGCATCGGCTCGTGCTCGGGCAGCCGCTCGGGCGCCTCCTCGTGCAGGCGCTCGGTGAGGAAGCTGACGATCTGCTCGGGGATGGCCGCGAGCTCGTCGATGCGGGCCGTGTGGTCGGGGGCGTCGGGCTCGGTGGCCAGGGAGGCCAGCTTGTCGCGGACGCCGGCGAGGACGCTCTCGCGCTCCTCGTCGACGAGCGGCTGGTCGAACCAGCGGAAACGCACGCTGCGGGCGAGGTCGCCGATGACGGGGAAGCGCAGCTGGGTCGCGACGACGAGGCGGTCGAGCGCCTCACGGGCTGCCGCGTCGAGCGGCGGCTGCGGGATCGGCTCGGCGAGCCAGCGCTGGAGGATCGAGGTCGCGAGCTGCACCTCGGGCGCGGAGCGCTGCTGGGCGAGGAAGATCCGGAACACCGCCTCCTCGAGGTCCGGCGTGCGCTCGAAGTCGGTGACGCCGTAGTGCCGCAGCACGCGGGCGAGCTTGTCGCGGAAGTCGGCCGACAGCCCGGCACGGTCGACGTCAAGGCTCTGGAGGTAGGAGTGGAAGTGCTCCCGCGGGCTGTGCACGAGCAGCTCGGTGTGGCGCTCCTCGGCAGCCGGGCGGTTGCGGCTCAGCTCGGCGAAGTCGGTGAACAGCTCGAGGACCGCGATCTCCTCGTCGAGCGGGATCGTGCCGCCGGCGGCGAGCTCGTCGCGCGCCGTGAGGTAGCCCTCGAGCATCCGGCGGTCACCGCTCGGGTCGCCGTCGAAGCCGAGGACGCTCGCCGAGAGGTCCTCGATGCCGCGGTCGACGCGCTCGCGCACGCTCGCGGTGCCGGCGCTCGAGTCGGGCAGGTCGAGGTCGACGCCCTCGGCGGCCGCCGCCTCGGCGACCTCCTCCTCGTCACCGGTCGGCTCGAGCCGCACGAGCGGTGCGCCGGTCTCGACCTGGCTGCCGACCGACACGAGCAGCTCGCGCACGCGGGCCGCGAAGGGGGCCGGCAGCACCGTCTCCATCTTCATCGACTCGAGCACGAGCACGGGTGCGCCGGCGGCGACCTCGTCGCCCACGGCGGCCGGGGTCGCGACGACGAGCGCAGGCGCGGGCGAGCGCACGACGCCGCCCTCGTCGCGGGAGACGCGGTGGGTCACGCCGTCGACCTCGACGAGGTGCACGGGACCGTGGGTGGCCGTGACGAGGCGGTGCGCGCGTCCCTCGACGACGATGCGGCCGGCATACTCGTCGATCCGGTCGAGCGTCGCGTCGACGACGTGCTCGTCGCCTCCGTTGGTGATGCTGACGCGGTAGCGGTGCGACGCGGTGCGCAGCACCATGACCTTGTATGCCGTGCCGCGCAGCTTGAGGTCGATGGCGCGGCCGACGGCGTGCTGCACCTGGGGACGGCCACCGCGCGCCGACTCGAGCAGTCGGGCGCGCTCGATGGCCTCGGCGTCCTCGTAGGCCTCGATGCCGGCGGCCACGAGGGCGATGCCGGAGTGGCGGTGCGAGACGAGACGGCCCTCGGCGCGGACGCGGTCGATCCAGCCGGTGTCGGCCGAGCCGTCGATGATCTCGGGCTGGTCGAGCAGGTCGAGGATGAAGCTCTTGTTGGTCGAGCCGCCGTCGATGACGACGGTCGTCTCGGCCATGGCGCGGCGCAGGCGGGCGAGCGCCTCGTCACGGTCGCGGCCGTGGGCGATGATCTTGGCGATCATCGAGTCGAAGTCGGCGGGGATCGAGTCGCCTTCTCCCACACCGGTGTCGACGCGGATGCCGGGTCCGGCGGGGAACTGGAGCAGGCTGATGCGGCCGGGGCTCGGCGCGAAGTCGCGGTCGGGGTCCTCGGCGTTGAGGCGGGCCTCGACGGCGTGGCCGCGCTGCGTGGGACGGCCGTCGGGCAGCTCGTCGAGGCGGCCGCCGTTGGCGACGAAGATCTGGAGCTTGACGAGGTCGGTGTCGGTCACGACCTCGGTGATCGGGTGCTCGACCTGCAGGCGGGTGTTGACCTCGAGGAACGCGAAGAACCGCTCGCCCGGGTGGTAGAGGAACTCGACGGTGCCGGCACCGGCGTAGCCCACGGCGATCGCGAGGCGCTCGGCGCTCGTACGCACCTCGTCCTCCTGCTCGCGGGTGAGCACGGGCGAGGCGGACTCCTCGATGACCTTCTGGTTGCGGCGCTGCACGGAGCAGTCGCGCACGCCGACCGCCCAGGCCGAGCCCTGTCCGTCGGCGATGACCTGGACCTCGATGTGGCGGGCGCCGGTGACGAGCTTCTCGAGGAAGACGACGCCGGAGCCGAAGGCGCGCTCGGCCTCGTCGCGGGTGCGCTCGTAGGCGTCCGTGAGGTCGGCGTCGGAGTCGACGCGGCGGATGCCACGGCCGCCACCACCGGCGGTCGCCTTGAGCATGAGCGGGTAGCCGATGCGCGCCGCCGCGGCCTTGGCGTCCTCGAGCGTGTCGACACCGCCGCGGCTCCACGGCGCGACGGGCACGCCGACCTCCTCGGCGATGAGCTTGCTGCCGATCTTGTCGCCCAGCTTGACCATCGCGTCGGCGCTCGGGCCGATGAAGGTGACGCCGATGCGGTCGCACAGCTCGGCGAATGCGGGGTGCTCGGCCACGAAGCCCCAGCCGACCCACGCCGCGTCGGCCTTCGTCTCGCGCAGGGCGCGCTCTAGGACCGCGTAGTCGAGGTAGGGACGGGCCGAGGCCGGACCGAGGTCGTATGCCTCGTCGGCCTCGCGCACGAACATGGCCCGCCGCTCGCCCTCGGTGTGCAGGGCGATCGTCTCGATGCGGTGCCCGCCGCGACCGGCCGCCGCGTTGAGGTCCCGCACCGCGTGGATGAGCCGCATGGCGGCCTCGCCGCGGTTCACGATGGCGATGCGCGAGATCATGCGTGCTCCTTCAGGACGGGGGTGGTGTCGCACCCTGCAGCCTTCCACGCCATCCCGGTGACCGGCGAGTAGACAGGCGTCGAGTCGCCCGTCAGGTCAGCTCGGCGACGACGGCGCGCACCATCCGGCGTCCGTGCTCGGCCATCCGGGGGAAGGTGTGCCGGTAGTAGTCGATGCCCGTGAGCGACGGCGCCAGCGCCCACCCGCAGGCCCGGAGCCACGTGGCGTCGTCGGGGCACACGGCCTCGCGGTAGGCGTCCCGGGCCTCGCCCGTGAACGTCCAGAGTGCGGCGGCGACGTCGGGCGCCGGGTCGCCGACGCCGAGGGCACCCCAGTCGATGACCGCGACGAGCCGATTGTCGTCGACGACGAGGTTGCCGGGCTGGAGGTCGCCGTGGACCCACACCGGGTCGCCGCCCCAGTCGGGCGCGGAGACGCAGAGGTCCCAGGCACGCTCGGCGGCTGCGAGGTCGATGCCGTCGTCGTGGGCGCGCAGGCGCTCGAGGCCGGCTCGGGCGCCGGCGTCGGAGTGCACGAGCGGGGTGCCGCGCGATCCAGGCGGCTTGGCGGGCCCGCCCGTGGCGTCGATCGCACGCAGGGTTAGGGCGAACGCCGCGAGGTCCCGGGCGAGCCGGACGTCGTCGACGCCGAGGCGCGGCGGTGTGGACCCGGCGACCCAGGGCACCACCGACCACACCCACGGATAGCCGCCCGAGGGCCGGCCGACGTGGACGGGCACCGGCACGGCGGCAGGCAGGTGCGGCGCGAGCCGGGGCAGCCAGCGCGCATCGGACTCGGCCTGCTCCTGCGCCCAGTCGATCTTCGGCAGGCGCACCACGAGCTCGTCGCCCAACCGGAAGAGCACGTTGTCGGTGCCCTCGAGCTCGTCGGGCAGCGCGGTCACGCTCAGGTCCGCCCACTGGGGGCACTGCTCGCAGACGAGTCGCTCGACCAGGTCGGGCGTCGCGCGGACCTCGTCCTCGTGCATCGGCATCGGCATTGCGGTCACGCTAGGCGGGCACGCGGTCCACGGCGAGGGGTTTTCGGGACTGACACCGGTGGCCGATAGCGTTCTCGCCCGTGACCACGATCGACGACGTCAGGCAGGCCGTCCGCACCGCGTCCGAGGTGTCCCTGGACGTCGTCCTGGGACCGATGAAGTCGGGCAAGAGCCTCGCGCTCATCTCGCTGCTCTCGCCGCTGCAGTTCACGCGGGTCCGCCACCGCGTGTACCAGTCGGAGCGGCACGTCCGTGACTCCGGCGTCACGTCGCGCAGCGGCGGCGAGCTTGCAACGACGAAGGTCAGCACCCTGCACGAGGCGCTCGACGAGCAGCTCGACGTCGTGGCCGTCGACGAGGTGCACATGTTCGACCTCGACGATGTCGCGGTCGTCAGTCAGCTGCTGCGCCGCGGCACCCGCGTCGTCGTGGCCGGCATCGACCTCGACCACCGCGGTGAGCTCTTCGCGCCCGTGCGAGCCCTGCTCGAGCTCGGACCCGACACGGTGACCTACCGGCGCGCCGTCTGCGACCAGTGCCGCGACTTCAGCGCAACCCACACGCAGGTGCTCCGCTCGGGTCTGCCGTTCCTCGACCACCTCGGCGGATCCGAGGCGCTCCCCGACGATGGCACCTTCACCTATGAGGCACGCTGCCGCTCCTGCTTCGTCCGCCCCGCCCGCACCTGAGGCGGAAGCCCCTTCAAGCCGCGATGGCGTATGCCTGCCTGATGGGGGCCGAACCTCACGCGGGGAACACGCCGCTGGAGAGGTACCGGTCGCCGCGGTCGCAGACCACGAAGACGATCGTCGCCCCCTCGACCTCCTGGGCCACCTGCAGGGCGGTCCAGCAAGCGCCGGCCGCCGAGACACCTCCGAAGATGCCTTCTTGGCGGGCCAGCTGACGGGCCGTCTCCTCGGCGTCGGCCTGGGTGACCTCCACGGTCCGGTCCACCGCCGACGGGTCGAAGATCTTCGGCACGTACTCCCGTGTCCAAGCGCGGATCCCGGGAATCTTCGACCCCTCCGCGGGCTGTGCCCCGACGATCTGGACACCGGGGTTGCGTGACTTCAGGAACCGCGAGACCCCGGTGATCGTGCCGGTGGTGCCCATCGCGGACACGAAGTGCGTGATCCGTCCGTCGGTCTGGCGCCACAGCTCCGGGCCCGTCCCTACCTCGTGGGCACGAGGGTTGTCCGGGTTGCCGAACTGGTCCAGGACCCGGCCGCGGCCCTCCCGCTCCATCCGCGCGACGACGTCGCGGGCCTCTTCCATGCCGCCGCGCGCCGGGGTGAGGACCAGGTCGGCTCCGTACGCCCTCATCGTCTGGATGCGCTCGGTGGAGGCGTCCTCGGGCATCACGATGACCAGTGGGTAGCCGCTGATCGCCGCCGCCATCGCCAAGCCGATCCCGGTGTTGCCGGACGTGGCTTCCAGCAGGGTGTCGCCGGGGGAGATCTCCCCCCGCTCCTCGGCGCCGCGGATCATGCTGATCGCCGGCCGGTCCTTCACCGAGCCGGCCGGGTTGTTCCCCTCGAGCTTGGCGAGCAGCACGTTGCCGCGGCGTTCGTTCTCCAGCCCCGGAAGGCGCTGTAGACGCACCAGCGGGGTGTCACCGATGACGTCCTCCATCGTGGGGTACCGCGGAGGGTTGCTCACCCGCCGCAGTCTATGACGGCGGTCGCCGAAGAACCGCAGGCGACTGCTCGACCTCCATGCATCCACCGAGCACGTAGACGTCCGCGAGGATTGACGTTCCTGCCAGGGGTGCAACACTGCGGCATGAGCACCTATCCCTTGGCGCTTCAGACCCGGTCCGTCCACGTGGGCAGCGACACCGCGAAGCGCCTGCGGGTCTTCAACGCGGTCATGGGATTCCTGCATCTGGTGTCCGGCTTGGCCATGGTGGCGCTCAGCAACGACTTCACGCTGCCGGTGTCCACCTTTGCGCTGAACGGGCCGCCGGGCTCGCCGCTCTCTGAGGGCGTCACGAACCTCGTGTTCGACCTGCCACTGGGACCGGCAACGGCTTCGTTCCTGTTCCTGTCGGCGTTCTTCCACTTCCTGATCGCCTTGCCGTGGGGTTTCACCCGCTACATCGACGAGCTCTCGAAGGGTCGCAACCGGTTCCGCTGGGTGGAGTACAGCCTCTCCTCGACGCTGATGATCGTCCTCATCAGCCTGGTGCTGGGGATCTCCGACATCGCGGCACTCATCGGGCTCGGCATCGCCAACGTCTCGATGATCCTGTTCGGGTGGCTGATGGAGATGTCCAACAACGGTTTGATGCACGGCAAGGATGGGCATCCGGTTCGCGGGCAACGCGCCTGGTGGACGCCGTTCTGGTTCGGTTGCGTCGCCGGCGTCGGGCCTTGGCTGGCCTCCGCGGTCTACCTGATCGTCAACGTGGCCGTCAAGGACGGCCCCGGCCCGCCGGGATTCGTCTACGGGATCATCGTCTCGCTCTTCGTGTTCTTCAACAGCTTCGCCATCAACCAGTGGCTCCAGTACAGACAGGTCGGCCGCTGGCAGGACTACCTGACAGGTGAGCGCACCTACATCGTCCTCAGTCTCGTGGCGAAGAGCTTGCTGGCATGGCAGGTGTTCGCCAACGTGCTTGTCGGGTGAGCGTGGGGAGACTGTGGCCGGGTACCGGGTCCGACTCCGCGCGCCATCAGCTTCGCCCGTGACCCTGTCGTCGTTGCGCAGCGGCGCTCCCCAGTGGTCGCGTGACGCCATCCCCGTCACCATCGCCACCCAGGCGCTGGAGGGGCCGGACGGCAACCTCTACGTCGCGACGTACGGACGTGGGATCTACCGCACCGCGTCCTGATCGACGACCTGACCACCGTGGCGTGCCGGGCGGGCGTCGGGCCCTCGGCCCGGCCTCACCCGCGCGCCACGGTGGTGCGGCCGGGCACCCACTCCGACTCGAGCGCGCACACGACGAGGTCGGCGCGCTCCCACGGACGGTCCTGCGCGAGGAACGGCTCCTCGGCCGCCATCCACTCGTCCCAGAAGCGCTCCGCCTCGACCGTCGTGCGCCCCAGCTCGACGTCGCGACGCAGCCCGCGCTCGCGCGCCTCGTCACGGTCCGACTGCACCCAGACGACGGCATCGGCGTGCTCGGCCAGCGACGCGCGGCCCGCACCGACCCCCTCGAGGAGGAGCACGCGTACGCCATCGGGCACCGTCACCGACCCGTCGCGGCCCTGCGCGACCCAGCCGGGCGGGGTGTAGTCGATGCGCTCCCCGCGGCGCCACGGCTCGATGACGTGGGTGGTCGCGAGGTCGTCCCACGCGAAGGCGTCGTGGTGCCAGGCGAGGTCGTCGCTGTGCACGACGGCCCCGTCGAGCAGGGCCGCGATCCGCGCGGCGACGGTGGACTTGCCGGCGCCCGAGCGGCCGTCGACGAGCAGCACGCCACGTCCGTCGGACAGCAGCCTCGCGAGGAGCGCGGCGAGGTCGTCGTCGTCGACGCGGCGCCAGGGCCCGGCCTCGGTCTCGTCGGGGTGCAGTCGCATGGCGTGAGTATGCCGTCCGGCGCGGCTCACGCCGTCGGCTCGGGCTCGTGGGTGGTGACGATGTCGTTGGCCGCGGCCCAGGCGGTGATGTCGCGCTTCTCGATGGCGGTGGCCATGAGGTCGGGGAAGCGGTCGGGCGTGCACGCGAAGGCCGGCACCCCGACGGCTGCGAGCGCCGCGGCGTGGCCCGCGTCGAAGCTCGGCCGGCCGGAGTCGCTGAGCGCCAGCAGGGCGACCATCGTCGCCCCGGACGCCACGATCGAGGACGCCCGCCGCACCATCTCCTCGGCGATGCCGCCCTCGTAGAGGTCACTGATGAGCACGAGCACCGTCTCGCCGGGCTGCTCGATGAGGCCCTCGCAGTAGGCGAGCGCCTGGTTGATGTCGGTGCCGCCACCCAGCTGCACCCCGAAGAGCACGTCGACGGGGTCGTCGAGCTCGTCGGTCAGGTCGACGACGGCCGTGTCGAAAACGACGAGCTTGGTCTCGACCGACCGCAGCGAGGCGAGCACGGCGCCGAAGACGCTGGAGTAGACGACCGACTCGGCCATGGAGCCGGACTGGTCGATGCAGAGGATGATCCGTCGCTCGACGCGGTGCGCGCGCCGGGCGTGGCCGACGAGCCGCTCGGGCACGACGGTGCCGTGCTCGGGCTGGTAGTGCTTGAGGTTGGCCGCGATGGTGCGGTTCCAGTCGATGTCGGAGGCCTTGGGGCGGCGGGTCCTGGACGCCCGGTTGAGGGCGCCGGTGACGGCCTGGACCGTCTCGGCGCGCAGGCGCTCCTCGAGCTCGTCGGTGACGACCCGCACGACGGCGCGCGCGGTCGCCCGGGACCGCTCGGGGATGATGCGGTTCAGCCCGACGAGGGTCGCCACGAGGCCCACGTCGGGCTGCACCGCCTCCATGAGCTCGGGCTCGAGCAGGAGCTGGGTCAGGCCGAGGCGGTCCATCGCGTCGTGCTGCATGACCTGCACGACCGACGACGGGAAGTAGCCGCGGATGTCGCCGAGCCACCGCGCGACCTTGGGCGCGGAGGCGCCGAGTCCGCTGCGGCGCTCGCCGTCGTAGAGCTCGCGCAGGGCGTCGTCGCGCTTGAGGTCGTCGGCCTCGAGCGTGGCCGCCTCGCCGATGCCGTCGGACTGCTCGCCGCCGAGGACGAGCCGCCACCGGGTCAGCCGGTCGCGGTCGGTCATGACGCCACCTCCATCCCGAGCAGGCGCGCGACGGCCGCGATGGCCGGGGCGGCGCGGTCGAGGTCGAGCGAGTCCGTGGTGGGGGATGGCTGGAGCCGGCGCTCTGCGCCGGAATGCCGTCCGGTGGCCAGGTCGCGCAGGTGCGTCCCGATGAGGCGGCGTTCCGCGGGCTGGTAGCGCGAGAAGGTGCGGCGCACGAGCGGCAGGAGGTCCTCGAACGACTCCTCGGTGGCGCCGACGAGCCACTCGTCGATGATCGAGAGCAGGTCGTCGCCGTGGATGAGCAGCAGCGCCTCGCCCGTGAGGAAGCCGTCGAGCCAGGCGGCCGCCGCGGGGGCGGGCGTGCCGGGGGAGAGGCGGCGGCTCAGGCGCGCGGCCGCCTCGTCGTGGGTGAGCAGGCCGCCGTCGAGCAGGAGCCGGTTGACGCGCCCGGCGACGGCGCCGTGGATGGCCTCGTCGCGGCCGACCGTCACGAGCGCCTCGGACCACGGCTCGCGCAGGTCGTCGCGGTCGACGAGGGCCACCCCTCGGTGGGCCGCCTCGACCGCGGTCCGCATCGCGGCGGCGCTGTCGTCGTCGAGGCTGGAGCAGGCTGCCCGGAGCCCGACGGAGGCGCGCACGACGACGGTCTGCAGCACGTGGGTCACGTCGGCGACGTCGACGCCGCGGACGTCGCCGTAGCGGCAGGTGCGGGCGAGGGGCTCGACGGTCTCGAGCAGGGCCCGGGTGTCGTGCTGCTTGGCCGTGCGCTCGGCGAGAGCGGCGACGACGGCGCGCAGGCCCTCGGGCAGGTCGGCGAGCAGGCACTCCTCGATGAGCCGGCCGAGCACGCCGAGGTCGGCTGCCTCACGGGCCTCCTCGGCGATGCGGGACTCGGCCGCGGTGCGGACGGTCGTGCCGTAGAGGCTCGCCTCGATGACGGCGACGGCGAGCTCGGGCGTCCACTCGAGCTCCCACGCCTCCTTGAACGTGCCCATGGTGCGGCCCGCCTCGACCTGCGTGCCCCACGGCACGTCGAGCACCGCGAGGCGGTGCAGCAGCACCGAGCGGGCCAGCTGCGACTCGCGGCGCAGGTCGAGCTGGACGACGGTCGAGGTCGCGGAGGCCTTGAGCCGCAGCGACTTCTGCTGCCGGGCCAGGTCGCCGGCTAGCGGGACCATGGGGGTGGACTCCGGGACCCGGCCGAGCTCCTCGCCGATGACGAGGGTGCGGTCGACGAACCGCAGCGGGAGGTCGGCGCCCTCGGTGAGCACCGCGCGGGCGGCGTCGGTCAGCTCGGCCAGGCCGACGGACGGACGACCACGCACCGCTGCGAGCGCACCGGCCAGCCGGGTCGCCTCGACGACCGACGCCGTCGACGCGTCGAGGTTCTCGCCGCGCAGGGTCCGGGCGACCCGGACGAACCACGACGGCACGACGTCGTCGTCGGGGGTGACGAAGAGGTGGTGGTACCACCCCGGCGAGCGGACCCCGGCGCCGTAGCCACTGGCATACGACAGCCGTTCGGAGCTCCACGGCGCCCACGTCGCGGCGACCTTGATCCTGGGCAGCTTGCTCGTCAGGGCGTTGTCGCGGCTCACCGGCGGGAACGACGCCGGGTCGAGGGCCGGCGCGTGGTAGGCGCCGCAGACGACGGCGACGCGCTCGCGACCGGCGCGCATCTCGGCCCGGATCACCTTGCGCATGAACGCTTCTCGTCGGGCGTCGTCGTCGACCTCGAGGTCTCCACGGACACCGTGCATCGCCTCGCGCAGGTGCGCGAAGTGCGTCAGCGAGGACGTGCGGCGGTGCTCGACAGCGTCCTCCCACCAGCGCTCGGGGTCGTCGTAGCCGGCGGCCGAGGCGAGGGCCGTGATCGGGTCGACCCGCCGACCCGGGCGGCGAGGCGCCTCCTCGCCGTCGCTGTCGGCGAGGTGGTGCGTCGCGGGCAGGTCGGCGAAGCGGACGTCGACGCCGTGCTCGAGCGCCCACCGCAGGGCGACCCACTCGGGTGAGAAGACCGCGAACGGGTAGAAGGCGGCGCGCCGCGGCTCGTCGACGGCATAGACGAGGCCGGCCACCGGCGGCACGAGGTCGGGGTCGGCCGCGAGCGGGACGAGGGCGTCGAGCTCGGGCGGCCCCTCGATGACGACGACGTCGGGCTGCAGCTCGTCGAGGGCGCGCGCGACCGATCGCGCGGAGCCCGGTCCGTGGTGCCGGACGCCCAGCACCTCCACCTGGGTCATGTCAGCCCAGCTCGCGGCACGCGCGGTAGAGGTCGGTCCACTCGGTGCGGTCCTTGACCACGGTCTCGAGGTACTCCTGCCAGACGATCCGGTCCTGGACCGGGTCCTTGACGACAGCCCCGACGAGGCCGGCCGCGACGTCGTCGGCACGGACCACGCCGTCGCCGAAGTGGGCCGCGAGCGACAGGCCGTTGGTCATGACCGAGATGGCCTCGGCCGTCGAGAGGGTGGCCGACGGCGACTTCACCGTCGTGCGCTGGTCGGCCGTGACGCCCGACCGCAGCTCGCGGAAGATCGTGACGACGCGCTCGATCTCCGCGAGCGACTCGAGCCCGGGCGGCAGCTCGAGCGAGCGGCCGAGGGAGTCGACGCGGGTGCGCACGATCTCGACCTCCTGCTCGAGGGAGTCGGGCAGCGGCAGCACGAGCGTGTTGAAGCGGCGCTTGAGCGCCGACGACAGGTCGTTGACGCCCTTGTCGCGGTTGTTGGCCGTGGCGATGACGTTGAAGCCCTGCTGCGCCTGCACCTCGGAGTCGAGCTCGGGGATCGGCAGGTGCTTCTCCGACAGCACCGTGATGAGGGCGTCCTGGACGTCGGCCGGGATGCGCGTCAGCTCCTCGATGCGCACGAGCGAGCCCGTCTCCATGGCGCGCATGACCGGGCTCGGCACGAGAGCGCCACGCGTCGGGCCCTCGGCGAGCAGCCGCGCGTAGTTCCAGCCGTAGCGCAGCGACTCCTCGGGCGTGCCGGCCGTGCCCTGGACGACGAGCGTCGACGACCCGCTGACAGCGGCCGCGAGGTGCTCGCTGACCCACGTCTTGGCCGTGCCGGGCACTCCGAGCAGCAGCAGGGCCCGGTCGGTGGCGAGCGAGGCGACGGCGACCTCCATGAGCCGGCGCGACCCGAGGTACTTCGGCGTGATCTCGGTGCCGTCGTCGAGCGTGCCGCCGAGGAGGTAGGTCGTGACGGCCCAGGGCGACATCCGCCAGCGTGGTGGACGCGGTCGGTCGTCGCTGGCCGCGAGCGCGGCCAGCTCGGCGGCATACGCGTTCTCGGCGTGGGCGCGCAGGACCGTGGTGGCAGAAGGTGATTCGCTCATCTGAAGGCCTCGGTGATCGATCGCTTGACGGAGTGGAACTGGAGCAGGTTGCGCAGGTTGGTCGTCAGGGTCTGGTCGGCGCCGGTGGACTCGATCCAGCGCTCGAGCGGGTCGAGGGCCGCCGGGTGCAGCCCGGCGAGCAGGTGCGGCATCGAGGCCATCACCATGGCGGAGCCGAACCTGGACGCCCGCAGCCGGGAGACGAGCGCGACGCTGAAGTCCGGCGACCACGGCGCGTCGACCGAGCCGACGACCGAGCCGATCTCGTGCACCCGTTCGGTCGTGGCGTCGACCCGCTGGAGCACGATGCGCTCGCGGCGCTCCCGGGGCAGGGCGGGCACGAGCGTGGCGTCCCAGCCCCGCTCGAGCAGCGCTGCCGCCCACTCGGGGTCGCGCCGGGCCTGCACCGCACGGCGTATGCCGGCCAGCGCGTCCGTCGCCTGCGCGTCGGTGAGCCTCTTGACCGTCGCGGACGGGTCGGCGCCGGTCAGCTCGGCCCAGACCTCGAGGGGCGCGCCGGCGCAGAGCTGCTCGAGCCACCAGCCGCGGGCGGAGCGACGCGGCGGGGGCTTGCCGAGGCCGTCGCGGACGCCGGCCGGGTCGGGCTCGTCGGGCAGGGTGACCTCCACGCCACGGCCGAGCAGTCCGGTGCGTCGGACGAGAGGGCGCAGGCGCTCGGCCATCCGCGCGGCGCGCGCCGAGCCGGGCAGGACGTCGAGCAGCTCTGTCGAGATCTCGCGTACGGTGCCGGCGCGGTCGTCGAGCGCCGCCTCGAGCAGCGGCTCGTCGTCGGGGCCCAGGCCGATGCGCAGCGTCTCGAGGTGCGAGCGCCGGTCTCGTGCGGAGTCGCTCGCCCACGTCGAGCTGATGAGCTCCCGTGCCGCGGCTGGGTCGTGCGCGCGGACGGAGGACAGCACGGCGACCCGGTCGGTCGAGGGCAGGCGCCCCCACTCGTCGGCCGGGGGCGCGATGCCGGCGGCGCGTGACGCGCTGCGCGCCTCGGCGCCCGCAGCGGCATCGGTCACCCACGACCAGTCCTCGCGCAGGCCCGCGAGCCACCGGCCGCGCTCGTCGAGCACAGCAGCCGTCGGGCGCCGCAGCTCGCGCGACCCCGTGGCGAGGGTCAGCAGGGTCGGGACGAGCACGTGCGGCACGCGGCAGCCCGCGTCGTCCGCGGCGCGCAGCCAGTGGGCGAGCAGGCCCGTGCGCTGCGCGGCGCCGGCGGGTGGCTGGGTGAGGACGAGCTCGAGCAGCTGGACGGCCCGCCTCGGGGCCTCGGCCCGCTGGTCGTCGGGTGCGGCCTCCGGAGGCTCGGCGTGGTCGAGCCTGCGTCCGGCGCGCAGCGCGGCCCCGCCGAGGGCGGCGGCGTCGAGGAGCGCCTCCTCGCGCGGCTGACCCGCCGGACGAGCCTGCACTCCTGACGGCCCGAGGTCGGGCAGCGGCGGCACCGGGCGCCGGGCCGTGCCGACGACCGCCGCGTTGCCGACGTCACGCCACCACGTGTCGAGGTCGCTCACAGGCCCACGACCTCGCCGTCCCCGTCGCCGGAGCCGCCACCGTCGCCGGCCACGACGACGGTGAGCGGCCGCAGCCGCGACTCCTCGAGCTCGCCGAAGACACGTGCCGGCCGGCCACCGGTCAGGGCGAGCAGCGGCCAGACGTCGGCGTCGTCGGTGAGCCGCACGCTCGCGCCGTCGGCGTCGACGACCCGGTCGACACCGACACGCACGTCGGCGAGGACGACGGGCACCCGGCGCGCCCACGGGTTGCGCCCCCACGCCTGCGCAGCCGCGGACCGGGCCTCCTCGAGGGACGCGCCGGACGGCATACGCCCTCGGTCGTCGGCGACAGCCGGCTCGTCGACGAAGAGCGCACGGCGCACGGCGGCGCCGGGGTAGCGGGCGAGGGTCGCGTCGAGGCTCGAGCCGACGACGCGTGCGACGGGCAGCACCTGACCGCCCGCGGCGAAGTCGAGGACCTGCACGATCTCGCCGGAGGCGTTGCCGCGCAACCAGGTCCGTTGCTGCTGGAGACGTCCGTCGTCGCTGCGGTGCGCGCCGAGGACGAGCCACCGGTCGGTCACGGCGTCGGCCCGGCGCACCGACTCGGTGCTCGTCGACCAGCCGAGGTAGGCGCGCAGGTCGCCGAGCTGGTCCTCGCCGAGCGACTCCCGCGCAGACCACGCCCGAGTCGCCGTCCACCAGCGGCCGAGCGCCACGAGCAGCCGCTCGGCCCAGTCGGGTCGACCGCTCACCGCGCCGCCGACCGAGCGAACGTCGTCGGCGAGCCCGGGCAGCTGCGCGTCGACGAGGCGAGCCGCGGTGCCGTCCCACCACGCATAGGACTGCTGCCGCGCGGAGGCCGTGCCGCTGCGCGCGAGGTCGGTGAGCCAGCGGGCGAAGTCGTCCATGCCGCCGTCCATGAGGGCGAGCCGCTCCTCGAGCCGCTTGGCGGCCGCGGCGGGGTCGGGCGTCCGCGTCGACTTGGCCGCGTCACCCGCGGCCTTCGCCTCGGCGCGGGCCGAGCGCTCGGACGCCCACTCCTGCGCGAAGCCGGCCGCCTCGTCGGCGTCGGCCACCGAGCCCGACCCGTCGACCCAGAGGAGCAGCAGCGCGAGCCCGTGCTTGCACGGGAACTTGCGGCTCGGGCACGAGCAGCGGAACGCCGGGCCGATGAGGTCGATGCTCACCTGGTAGGGCGTCTTGCCCGAGCCCTGGCACTTGCCCCACAGCAGGGTCGGCGTCGACCCGGTGTCGGACCACGGGCCCGGCCGCGCGAGCCGGCGGGCAGCCGTCAGCGACGAGGCGTCGGGGGCCAGGCCGGCCACCTGCTGGGCAGTCCATCGCGTCATGACTCGCACATCATGGCCGACGCCTCCCACAACGGGGGCCGGACGGGCGTATGCCGTGTCGCCCGGTCCTCGGGTGCGCTCGGGCGCGCTCAGCCCTCGGTCTCGTGCAGCAGACGCTCCACGTGGTCGATGACGTAGCTCCGCTCGAACCTGCGGTGGCCACCTGCCGTCCGGGTGCACGGCAGCAGGCCGACGCGAGCCCAGCGGGTGATGGTCGCGGGCGACACCCGGAAGATCTCGGCGACCTCGTGCGGCGCCATGAGATCAGGGTCGTGCCCCTGCGTCGACGACTGCGTCCTTGCCATCGTGTTCTCCCCCGAGAATCCGCGCCCCCTTGACGCTCTCCCACCAGTCTGACCCAAGTTCCGCCGCCGTGGCGCCCGGAGCTCCTCGCAGATTTCGAGCGCGCCTTCCGAGGAGCCCGGGACCGGGTGATGATGTCTCGGTGACCGATCTCGCCGCAGCCCATGTCCTCGTCCTCGGCGCGACAGGTGGCCTCGGCGGAGCGATCGCCAGACGGCTCGTCGCCTCGGGCGCCCGGGTGACGCTGTCCGGCCGGGACGAGCCACGGCTGACGGCGCTCGCCGACGAGCTCGGCAGTGCCGTCGTCACGACGGTGGTCACCGACCTGACGAAGCCCGACGGACCCGCCTCGGTCGTGAGCGCCGCCACCGAGGCCGCGCCGCTCACGGGCGTCGTCAACGCGGCCGGCGTCGTCGCGTTCGGTGCCGTCGAGGACCTCGACGACGACGCGCTCGACGAGGTGCTGCTCCTCGACCTCGTCGCGCCGATCCGCCTGGCCCGGGCCGCGCTCGGCATCATCCCGGAGGGTGGCTTCCTCGCCCAGGTCAGCGCCGTCGTCGCCGAGAAGGCGATGCCGGGCATGGCCGCCTACAGCGCCGCCAAGGCGGGGCTCACGGCCTTCGACGCGGCGCTCGCGACGGAGCTGCGCCGCCGCCGCATCCGCGTGCTCGACGTGCGCCCGCCGCACACCGAGACCGGGCTCGCGACCCGTCCGGTCGCCGGCGAGGCGCCCCGGCTGCCGCAGGGCCTCGACCCCGAGGCCGTCGCCGAGCGCGTCGTGCGGGCCCTCGCCGACGACGAGCGCGACCTGCCGTCGACGGCCTTCACAGCCTGACGCCGGAGGCCCGCAGCAGATGGGTGAGGTCGGGCGCGAGCTGCCGCGCGTACTGCACCGACGTGTGGAGGTAGTCGCCCTTGAGCACCGTGCCGGTCGTGGTCGTGAAGATCGGGCAGCGGTCGTCGACGCAGTACCAGTGCGTCGTGTCGACGAAGACCGCGTGCTGCACCTTCTTCTCGACGTCGCGGGTGCGCGCCCACCACGTCGGTATGCCGGTGACGCACCTTCCCGGCGAGCCGCCCGGTCGGTAGCAGTCGAGGAAGGCGACGCCCGGCATCGACGGCGCGACGATGACGACGGTGCCGACGCTGCCGCGCACCGAGTCGACGAACCTCTGGTCGGCGGCGAGCCACTCCCTCGCCGACGCCGCCCCCTTGGCGCCGGACTTGAGCCGCACCGCCCACGAGTACGTCTCGGTCATGATGAGCACCTTCGGCCTCACCCGCCGCACGTAGTCCAGGACCATCTTCCGGTGGTTGACGCACGGGACCGCCCACTCGTCCTTGCCGTAGTTCGCGTCGACGCCGTTGACGGCGCACGCGATCTTCGTCATCCCGCGCACCTTGTAGCGCGCGCCGTACGCCTTCTCGACCGTCGCGAGGAGCGGGAAGCCGATCGAGTCGCCGTAGACGATGATCTCGGGCCCGGCGCGGTTGCCGAACGTGCACGACTCGGGGTCCGCGGCACCGGTCGCGGTGCACGCGCTCATCGCGGCCCGCTGGTCTGCGGTCGTCTGCCACTGGTCCGGTGACGGGTTGAGGTCGGCGGGCCACGAGCTGGAGGCGAGCGCGCCGCGTAGTCCGTCCTGGATGCGGGTTCCCGTGGCGCCCAAGGGGATGGGAGTCCATCCGGTCGGCGTCGGTGTCTGGGTCGGTGTCGGCGTGGGTGCGGCGGACAGGCTCGGCGGCGACGGGGTAGACGTCGCCTCGGGCGTGGCCGGCGCCTCAGTCGTCTCGGGGGCCTCGCCGACCGGGGGCGGCACCGCGCCGTCGGGCTCCGCGGCCGCCACGACCGTCCCGCCCGAGAAGAGGTCGGGCCGCGCGGCCGCTGCGCCTCCGACGCCGGCGACGAGCAGCACGAGCGCCACGGCCGCGGCGAGCACCCCGCGCCGTCGCACGCGGGGCGCGTCGAGGATCGGGCGCTCGACGAGGTGGTGCGAGATGGCGGCGAGGGCCAGGGTGCCGACGAGCACGACCGCCGTGGTGGCGGCGCCCGTCGTCGCGAGCACCGCGGGCGCGAGCACGACGAGCGGGAAGTGCCACAGGTAGAGCCCGTAGGAGATGTCGCCGACGTAGCCGCTCACCCGGTTCGTCAGCACCACCGCTCCCGGGACGGGCGCACCGATGCCGGCGACGAGCACCAGGGCCGTCCCTGCCGCCGCCCAGAGCGCCGCCGGCCACGGGCTGCCCGTGTCCGGGGAGACGAGGACGTATGCCGTCACGAGCGTCGCGAGCCCCGCCCACGACAGCGCGGTGCGGGCTGCAAGGCGCAGTCGCACGGCATTCCGGCGCTGAGCGCCGGCTCCAGCAGGCAGGGTGGCGAGGGCGGCGCCGAGCGTGAGCTCCCACGCGCGCGTCAGCGTCGAGTAGTAGGCGGTCGTCGGGTCCGACGTGCTCTGGAGGGCGGCCCAGACGAGGGAGGCGGCGCCGACGGCGACGGCCAGCGCGGCGACCGCGGCCCGGTGACGGCGCACACCACCGGCGACGGCGACGGCCAGCACGACGAGGAGCGGCCACGCGAGGTAGAACTGCTCCTCGACGCCGAGCGACCAGTAGTGGAGCAGGGGCGACGGCGCCGAGCCCGTGTCGAAGTAGCTGTCGGCACGCGCGGCGTAGTGCCAGTTCGCGGCGAAGAGCGTCGCCCAGAGCGCGTCGGCGCGGACGGACGCGACCTTGGCCCCCGCCCAGGCCCACGGCGCGACCACGACCACGGCGGCGATGACGACGAGCGCGAGCGGCAGGATGCGCCGTGCCCGTCGGATCCAGAAGGCGCGCAGGGAGATCCGGCCCGTCCGGTCCCGTTCGCGCAGGAGCACCCCGGTGATGACGAAGCCGGACACGACGAAGAAGGCGTCGACCCCGAGGTAGCCGCCGCCGGGCCAGCCGAAGACGTGGAAGGCGATGACGGCGAGCACTGCCACGGCCCGCAGGCCCTGGATGTCCGCCCTACGTGGTCCCCCCACCGGACCGTCGGTCATGCGGGACAGCATGCACCGCGCCGGGTCCCGTCGGAGGCGTAACGGCGGCACGAGCGGGGGAGCGGGCGGGCAGCACCGCGAGGGCGAGCCCGGCAGCGAGGACCGCGAGCGCGACGACGGCTCCGACCACCGCACCCCATCCCGGGCCCGACCATGCGTAGCCGAGCAGCCACCCGACGAGCGCGGATCCGCTGTAGTAGCAGACGTTGTAGAGCGCCGTCGCCTGCGCGCGCCCGGTCGTGGCGCGCGCGCCGACCCACGCCGAGGCCGTCGCGTGCGCCGCGAAGAAGCCGGCCGTGAGCACGAGCAGGCCGCCCACGACCACGGGCAGCGCGCTCGAGAGGGTGAGCAGGGAGCCTGCGGCCATGGTCGTCGTGCCCGCGACGAGCACGCGCCGCCGTCCGAGACGCGGCACCCAGCGGCCGGTCAGTCGCGAGCTGACGGTGCCCGCGGCATACGCGGCGAAGATCAGCGACCCGACCGTCGCGGGCAGCCCGAACTCCGGCCCCTCGAGGCGGAAGGCGAGGTAGTTGTAGACCGCGACGAAGCCGCCCATGAGCAGCGCGCCCTGGGCGTAGAGCGCGAGCAGCGCGGGGTCGCGCACGCTGGTGCGTATGCCGTCCGCGACCGTGCGCACGGTCGCCGCGGTCGTCGGTCGGTAGCCACGTGGACGGGGCATGAGGCGCAGGAAGACGATCGAGGCGATCGCGCACACGGCAGCGACGGTGAGCAGCGCAGGACGCCAGCCCACGATGCCGGCGAGCGGTCCGGCGATGAGCCGACCGGCGGCGCCGCCGATCGTCGTGCCGGAGATGTAGGCCGCGGCGGCCGCAGCCGTGTGCCGCGCATGGACCTCGTCGTGCAGGTAGGTGACCGCGAGGGCGGGCAGGCCACCGAGCGCCATGCCTTCGACGAGGCGCAGCGCGAGGAGCGCTTCGATGCCCGGGGCGAGGACGACGAGGACACCGAGCACGGTCGAGGCGATGATGGCGACCTGCATGGCGCGCAGGCGGCCGACCCGGTCGGCGACCCACGACCAGGGCAGCACGGCGAGCGCGACGCCGAGGGTCGCGAGCGAGACGGACAGGGCCGCGTCGGCGGGGCTCACCTCGAGGCCGCGCGCGAGCGTCGGGAGCAGGCCCTGTGGCGAATAGAGCTGGGCGAAGGTCGCGACGCCGGCCGCCCCGAGCCCGACGAGGATGCGGCGGTACTCGCGGCTCGCGGGGAGGTGTCCGGCCCAGGTCATGCGCTCGACGCTAGGTCGGCGCGACGCATCGCACCAATGCATGTCAGGGCCCCGACTCATACGATCAGCGCATGAGACCTGCCGAGTTCCGGGCCGTCGTGCAGCTGCTGCCGGTCTTCGTCGTCGTCGCCGAGGTCGGCCAGGTGACGACGGCCGCCGCGGTGCTCGGCATGCCGCAGCCCACCGTCAGCCGGGCCCTCGCCCGGCTCGGGGAGCTCCTCGGCACGCCCGTCGTCGAGCGCGACGGGCGCGGGATCGCGCTGACGGCGGCCGGCCGCGCCCTGCTGCCCTTCGCCCAGGAGGGTGTCGGCGCCCTCGAGCGCGGGGTCGACGTCGTGACGCGCTCGAGCGTCGTCGGGCACGGCACCGTGAGCCTGTCGTTCCAGACCCTGCTCGGCGAGGCCGTCGTCCCGGCCCTGATCCGGCGGTTCCGCGACCGGTTCCCGGGCGTGCGGTTCGAGCTCGCGCAGGGCTCGCGGCAGAAGGCGCTCGACGACTTCGAAGCCGGCCGCTGCACCGTCGCGCTCGTCGCCTCCCCGCCGGAGGTCGCCGGAGCCTCGACGACCGTGCTCTACGACGAGCCCCTCGTCGTGGCCGTCCACCGCTCGCACCCCGTCGCGGGCTCCGGCTCGGTCTCGGTCGAGCGGCTCGCCACCGTCGCCCGGGACGAGCTCATCGTGCTCAAGACCGGCTTCGGCCTGCGCGGTCGCGTCGAGGAGATCTACGCCGACGCGGGAGTGCCGCTGCGCGTCGGCTTCGAGGCCGAGGACGTCCACACCGCAAGGGGACTCGTCGGCGCCGGGCTGGGCGTGGCCATCCTGCCGGCCTTCGCGCCAGAGGGTGACGTCGTGCCGGTCGGGCTCGACCACCCGCAGGCGCTGCGGACCATCGGCGCGATGGTGCGCAACCCCGCCCACGACCCGACGGTGGCGGCCTTCGAGGAGTTCGTGACCCGCTCGGGCCGGTCGGTCGCGCTGGCGGCGCTCAGCCGGCCATCGTGATGACGAGGGCGATGAGGCCACCGACGAGCAGCGCCGCGCCGGCGATGCCCGCGATGACGAGGCCGAGGCGTGCGTCGCGCCCCTTGCGCCCGCTGCCCTCCATGAGCCCCGACCCGAGCGGCTCGACCTGGTCCGCGGACTCGACGGACTCGACGGGCTCGACCTGCTCGACGGGCGCGACCTGCTCGATGCGGTCCGGGTGTCCGGTCGGTCCTGCGGTCATGAGGGCTCCATCGGTCGGGTCCTGCGGATCACGGTGCGTGGGCACGGCAAACGAGCCTATCGCCGCAGGGGTCACGCAGCGCGGGCGGTGGCCCGGCAGGGTCCGGGGTGTCGCGTCTCAGGCGGGGGTGTCCTCGGCGAGATCCGGCGTCCCCACGTCGCCGAACGCCGCGTGCAGGGCGCGGGCCGCCCAGATCGGGTCACCGTCGAGCCTGGCCGCGTCGCAGAGGGCGGCGACCTCGTCGGTGGCGCCCTGGGCCGCGAGGTGGACCGTCGTCGACCGCGCCACCCGGCGCAGCGCCGGCGCGTGGGCCGCGAAGGCCGTGGCGCGGTGCGCGGCGACGACGACGGCCTCCGGCTGGAGCGTCCGGGCCGCCAGGGCGAGCTCGGACGTCGGGGTGTTGGCGCCGAGGTAGCTGGTGCGCCAGCCGAGTCGGGACAGCACGATGGAGGTCGCCATGAGACCGAACTCGTGGTGCTCGCCGGGCATGCACGCGAGCACCGCCATCGGACCGTGGGGACGCTCGTCGGCGCCCATGAGGACCGAGAGCCGCGAGCGCAGGACGTTGCTCGCGAAGTGCTCCTGGGCCACGCCGATCGACCCGGCGGACCACCGCTCCCCGACGTCGTGGAGGTAGGGGAGCACGACGAGCGAGAGGGCGTCCTCGACACCGAGCTGCTCGAAGACCTGGCTGAGGACGCGGTGCCCGCCGGCCTCGTCGAACGCCTCGAGCGTGCGCTGGAGGGCGTCCCGCCAGTCGTCGGGAGTCGGCGCGGGTGACGTGGTCATGGTCGGGCTCCTCTCCGCGGGTCGGGGACCGCGAGGTCCGGGGTCAGAACTGACGCGTCGTACCCGTTCGAGCCGATCTGCCCACGGTCGTGACCGAATCGTGCCCTTCCGGGCAAAGTCGGTTGGCGAGCCGTCGCCCGCGGCACAGGATGAGATATGCCGTCCGCCGCGCCCTCGCGCACCGCCGTCCTCCTCGAGGTGGCGTGCGACGAGTCCGGCTCGGAGGGCGAGAAGCTCGTCCGGGGCAGCACCGACACCTTCGCCCACGCGAGCGTCGACGTCACGACCGGCGCCGCCCTCGCGACGATCGAGCGCGTGCGCGTCGAGGCGCGCTCGCCCGCGACGGAGGTCAAGGCGAGCGTCGTCCTGCGACCGCAGAACCGGCGGCTGCTCGAGTGGCTCCTCGGTGAGGACGGCCCGCTCCTCGGCCGTGCCCACGTGCACCTGACCGACAAGGCGCTGCACCTCACCGGCCGCCTCGTGGCGCTGCTCGGCGGCGGGGAGGGCAGCGACGGCGCCCCGTCGGAACGGGACGTCGCCCGCCGGGTGGAGCTGCTGCACCGATCGGCCTCGCGACGCCTCGGCCCGGCGGCGTGGGAGACGGTGCTGGCGGACTTCAACGACGTCGTACGGGCCCGTTCGCTCCAGGACGCGGCGGCGAGCGCGTCGGCGCTGCGTCGTGGCCTCGTCGGGCTGGCGGACCTGCCCGGCCTCCCGGCGGACTCGGGCGAGCTCGTGCGCTCGGTGGTCGCGGCCGTGCCCGACGACCCGGAGGGCCTGCTCGCCCTCGTGGCACGCGGACGCGGTGCGCTCGACCCGATCGTGCCGGCGCTCGCCGAGGTCCTGCGCCACTGGGGAGGCGCGGGCCGCCCGCTCTGGGTCGTGCACGACGTGCAGGCGACCCTCACCGATGCCGCCATCCGCACCGCCGTCGGGTCGAGCGCCGACGGGTGGTCCGACTCGCTCGAGGGCATCAGCTTCGTCGACTCGCAGGACGACCCGCGCGTGCAGCTGGCCGACTTCCTGGCCGGCGCCGCACGGCGGGTCGCCTCGCACGTCCTTGCAGGAGAGGCAGATCCGGTGCTCGTCGAGCTGATCTCGCCCTACGTCAGCCCACGCTCGACGTGGGTCGACGTCCACGAGGGACGTGACGGCATACGCCCTCGTCAGACGGCTGGCAGGCGCGTGATCCAGTAGCTCGCCGTGCCCGGTGAGGCCGCGCCGAAGCGGGCGTTCACGGCCCACAGCCAGCCACCGGCGAGCGTCGCCGTCGACGGGATGTCGAGGGTGTCGTCGGTGCGGGCGCCGGTCCACTTCGCCGACCACCCGGTGCCCGTCGGAGCGAGGCGCAGCATCGAGACCTCGTACTGGCCGCTGCCGCGCACGTTGTAGAGGACCGAGCCGTCCGTCTCGAGCCCGTCGCCGCCGATGATGCCGAGGCCTCCGCGCACCGGGATCTCGCGGGTCGCGCCCGTGGCCGGCGTGACCTGCCAGAGCCCGCCGACGCGGCTGTTGTTGAGGACGATTTCGCCGTCGGGCAGCAGTCGGATCCCGTTGGCGTTGTTGGCGACTCCGTCACCGGCGGGCCACGCGCCGGTCAGCGGCACGAACGTCGGTCCGCTCACTGACATGGTCGCGTGGTCGTGCGTGATGACGGTCAGCCGGTCGACCCTCGAGTCCGTCACCCAGACGGCCGAATCGGTGACGACGAGGTCGTTGAGGAAGCCCGCTCCCGGGACGACGACGTCGTGCATGACCGCGCCCGTCGTCGCGTCGACGCACCACACGTGGCCCTCGGTGACCGAGCCGGTCGTGATGCCGCCGACCGCCCAGACGACGCCGCATTGGTCGTCGTGGAAGAGCCCGCGCAGGGCGCGCCCGGCGGCGCCCGGCAGCAGGGTGGCCACGGTGCCCGCGAGCAGGTCACCCGTGACGATGCGGCCGTCGGCGAGCGACCCGACGTAGTAGGTCGTCCCGGGACCCGACGTGATGCCCTCGGGGCGTATGCCGTCGGGCAGGGCCACCGTCTCGGGCGCGGGCGAGCGCCCACCGGCGGCGGCAGACACCGCCGGGGCGGTGAGGGCGACGAGGGCGCCGGCGGCTGCTGTCGTCAGCACGGCACGGCGGGTGGGGCGGGGCAGTGGTCGGGGGCTGGGCGTGTGAGTGTCCATTCCCCATCCTGCGCACACGACCGCCGTCCTCGGAAGGGGCGCTCGGGCGTTGTCGAGGGTCGCGCCGCGCTCGGCATCGAGGTCGGCGTCGGGGTCGCGTCTGCCTCACAGCCCTCGTTCCGTGTTCCGTTGGCGGCCCCTGACGGTCACCACGCGCGGGTATGCCGCCGGGCTCGGACCGGCGGCATACGTGCTCTCGCGTCCTGCGAGACGGGATCAGCGGAAGAGGTCGAGCTTCCCGTGCTTCTCGGCGAGCAGGTAGTAGACGGTGACGCGGTTCTTCGTGCGGTCGCCCTTGAGCGTCTGGCCGACCTCGGCCAGCGAGGCGTCGAGCTCGGCGTCGGAGTCGGTGAGGCCGAGCTTCTTCTTCATGAATCCGTCACGCACGCGGTCGGTCTCGCTCTTGTCGCTGAACGACACGAGTGCCGAGTCGCGCTTCTGCAAGGCGATGCCGCAGTGTCGGACGATGCCCTTGATGGCTGCGTCGTCGGCGTCGGTGGAGTACTTCTTCACGTCTGCTGCCCAGTCTTCTGCCATGTGCCGTGCCCCTCTTCGTTGATTGGCTGGAACACGAGCGACGCTAAACCCGCGCGGCGCCGATGAGAAGAGCCTCGGGGTGGGCGTTCACCCCGAGGCTCCTGTGCGACCGCTGTCAGGCGGTGAGCTTGGCCCACGTCCGGGCGCCCACGACGCCGTCGGCCGTCAGGCCGCGGGACTGCTGGAAGGCCTGCGTCTTCGTCGCCGTCATGGCTCCGAAGACCCCGTCGGCGGTGAGGGAGTAGCCGCGATGGGTCAGCAGCTTCTGGGCCGCGACCACCGCCTGGCCGTTCGACCCCCGCTTGACGGTGACGACGAGGGCCGACCACGTCTTGGCGCCGACGATGCCGTCCGCGCCCAGGCCCTTGGCGCGCTGGAAGGAGATGACCTGGCTCTGCGTCGTCGGGCCGAACGAGCCGTCCACCGTGAGGCTGTAGCCGCGCTGGCGCAGCAGGTGCTGGATCGCCGTGACCCGGAAGCCGCTCGCGCCGCGCTTGACCGTGGTCCAGGCGACCGGGGCCGGCGCCGGTGTGCCGCCGCCTCCGCCGCCGATGCGCTTGGCGAGGGCCGCGAGCCGCGCGTCGCCCGGACGCACGTTGATCTCGAAGTGCATCTCGTCCTTGCGGCCCGAGTAGTCGCCGCCCCAGCGCACGACCCCGTTGCAGGAGTTGAGGATCGAGCGGATGTGCGAGCGCTGCGTGGCGCTGAAGGTGCCGGACTTCCCGAGCGGGTGGCGCGGTGCGTTGAGGTCGATGGCGGTGCCGCTCGAGTGGTTCGACAGCGAGGTGCTGCCCGAGATGACGCGGTAGCTGTGGCCCCAGCACCATCCCTTGACGAGGGCCTCGACCTCGCGGTCGAAGCGGCGGGCGACGTAGCCGAGGACGATGTGGACGTCGCCGCGGCGCACGCCGGCCGGGAAGGTTGCCGCACCGACGGACAGGGTGCTGAGCGGCACGACGGACGACGAGCCGGCGGACCAGCCGTTCTGCGAGGTGGCGGCCTGGGCGGCCGTGGCGGTGGCGGCGACGAGCCCGCCACCGATGAGGAGGCCGCTCGCGCCACGGATCAGCGTGCGGCGGCCGACGGAGGGACTGGTGGTTTCCTGGAGCTCACACATGACGACCCCTGATCGCGTGTCGATGGCGTGGACGCGGGCGCGTCCGCAGCGCCGACGCTAGGGCCGGGCGCCGTTGCGGTACATGGGGAGAACTCCCCGGCCCGATGCCACGAGCGCGTCGCCCAGCGCGGTGCGCCAGTAGAGCACCTCGCGCCCCGAGCGCCGGCGCAGCACCGTGCCGGCCGCGAGCAGCACCTTGAGGTGGTCGCCGACCGAGCCCAACGGCATACCCGTGCGGGCGACGAGGGCGCTCGTGCTCGACGGTTCGTCGATCGTGCGCAGCAGGGTGGCCCTCGCGCTCCCGACGAGCCGCTCGAGCCCGTCGTCGGCCTGCCCGTCGACCTCGGCGAGCGCGCCGGTGACGGGGTAGTAGATGGCGTAGCGGCTCGGCAGGTGCCAACCGACCCACGTCGCGGTGCCGTGGGCAGGCACGAAGTAGAGGTCGGCGTCGTCATCCAGCACGCGCGAGGGCAGGTCGTAGCGGTTGATCCGCAGCTGCCCGTCGCCGAGCCACTCACGGTCCCGACCCAGGTCGCGCAGCACCGCCGCCCAACCGTGGGTGGCGAGTCTCGCTGTGCGAGAGACGATGTCGGCGCGCAGGATGCGTTCGCGGCGGGCCCAGTCGGTGGCGAGCGCGTGCGTCCACACCCACTCGAGGAGCTGAGCCGCGTGCTCTGCGACGCCCGGTCGGGTCAGGCTGTGCGGCAGGGCTTGCTCGGGCGTGCTCTCCCTCAGGTGGGCACGAACCTGCTTGTCCCCCAACGCCCGCACGTCCTGGATCTCTTCGGCGAAGGTGCGTCCCGGACCGTCGGGCGGCAGCGCGAGCCAGTCGGAGATCCAGCCGGGGCGCCAGCTGTGCTCGAGCACGGCACGGCGTCGAGGGTGCTCGGCGAGCATCGCCTCGAAGGACTCCCGGTGTGCGGCGGCGAAGGCACGTCCGGCCGCGTCGCTGGGTCGCACGAGGTCGTTGAGGGCGGCCACGGTCTCGATGCGTGGGGACACGACGAAGCGGCTCCGCGCCAGCAGGTCGGCCGAGATCCGCCACGTCCCCATGTTTCGCCTCCGTCCGAAACATTAGCGTGGGTGACGTCAGGCCGTCAGGGTGACCGGGTGAAGACCTACCGCCAGCTGTTCGCCGTCCGTGAGTTCCGGGTCCTCTTCGTCGTCCAGTGCCTCAACGTCGGGTCGTATGCCGTCGCGTCCCTCGCGCTGGGCACCATCACCTTCGCGGCCACCGCGTCGCCCGTCCTGACGGCGCTCGCGATGTTCGGCGCGCCCCTCATGCGCCTCGTCGGGCAGACGCTCTTCGGCTCCGGGTCCGACCTCGTGCGGCCGCGCACCGCCCTCGTCCTCGTCGCCAGCACGACGATGGTGACCGACCTGCTCCAGGCACTTCCCGGGCTCGGATGGGGCTGGCGTTTCGCGCTGCTCGCGGTCGGTCCGCTCATCACCTCGGCGCTCGGCGGCAGCATGATGGCTCTCGTCTCCGACATCCTCCCGCCGGACGGCTTCATCCTCGGCCGAGCCACGATGAACATCGCGGTCGGCGGCATGCAGATCGTCGGCTACGGCATCGGCGGCCTGCTCCTCATCACCTTCACGACGACCCAGCTCTTCCTCGGTGCGGGCGCAGCCCTCTTCGTCGCGGTGCTCCTGCTGCGCCTCGGCCTCTCGGACCACCCTCCGCGCCACGCGGGAGCCTCCCTCGTCCGCCGAACGCGCGAGGTGAACCGCGCCCTGCTCGGCTCGCGCGTGGTCCGTCCGCTCCTGCTGACGATGTGGGTCCCCAACGGCCTGATCGTCGGCTGCGAGGCGCTCTTCGTGCCGTTCGCGGGGGAGGGCGCCGGCTACCTCTTCGCCGTGACCGCAGCCGGCATGCTCATCGGCGACGTCGTCGTCGGCCGCTTCCTCGACGTCGGGGTGCGCGACCGACTCATCGGCCCGTTGCGCCTGCTGCTCGCCGTACCCTACCTCGCGTTCTTCCTCGTCCCGTCGCTTCCGTATGCCGCGTCGCTCGCCTTCGTGGCGTCCGTGGGCTACTCGGCGAGCCTGCCCCTGCAGGAGCGGCTCGTCTCGCACACCGACGGTCAGGCCCGAGGGCAGGTCTTCGGTCTGCAGGGCACCGGCCTCATGGTGGGCCAGGCCCTGGGCGCCCTGCTGGGTGGCGCGGTGGCGAGTGGCCTGGGGGTCGGCCCTGTCGCTGCGGCGCACGCGATGGGGGTCATGGCCGTGGCGTCCGTCGTCGTGTCTCTCGCCGTCACGCCCGGGCTGCGTCGTTCGCGCCCGGGGGCCGGGGTCCTCGTGGGTGCCTCGACCTCAGCGGTCGGCTGAGCGGTCGGGTCGGGGTGGCGGCGACGCTGAAGCGTGCGGCGCGGCGCCGGACGAACCGGTTGCCCAGGTCGGTCGGCACTCCCGAACGCGGCGGCGCGGCGGGCCGGTAGAACCACCGTTTGCCGAGCTCGACGAGCACGAGGTAGGCGACGACCATGACGACGAGCGCCGCGAAGAAGCCGCCGGGCAGGGGCGCGAAGCCCAGGGTCGCCGCCAGCGGGGTCGCCGGCAGCACCGCCCCGACGAGGACGACGCCGAGGGCAGCGAGGGTCAGCGGGAGGCTCGGGTGGCTGCGGAAGAAGGGGACCGCGCGCGTGCGGATCGCGAAGATGACGAGCGTCTGCGTCGCGAGCGACTCGACGAACCAGCCCGACCGGAAGAGGTCGGGGCCGGCCTGGAAGACCCAGAGCATGACGCCGAAGGTGAGGAAGTCGAAGAGCGAGCTGAGTGGTCCGAAGAGCAGCATGAAGCGCCGGATGAAGGCGATGTCCCAGTGCGACGGCCGTCGCAGCTGCTCCGGGTCGACGTGGTCCGTCGGGATGGCGAGCTGGCCGGTGTCGTAGAGCAGGTTGTTGAGCAGGATCTGCGAGGGCAGCATCGGCAGGAACGGCAGGAAGAGCGAGGCCCCGGCCGCCGAGGCCATGTTGCCGAAGTTGCTCGACGTGCCCATGAGGACGTACTTCAGCGTGTTCGCGAAGATGCGCCGGCCCTCGACGACGCCGTCCGCGAGCACGTCGAGGCTCTTCTCGAGCAGGATGACGTCGGCCGCGTCCTTGGCGACGTCGGTGCCCGAGTCGACCGAGATCCCCACGTCGGCGGCGTGCAGCGCGACGGCGTCGTTGACCCCGTCGCCGAGGAACGCGACGCCCCCTCCGCCGTGTCGGTGCGCCCGGACGATGCGCGCCTTGTGCTCCGGGCTGACCCGGGCGAAGACGGTCGTGGCGCTGACGGCGTCGATGAGGTGCTCGTCGTCGAGGGCGTCGAGGTCGCTCCCGGTGAGGACCGCGTCGCCCGGCAGGCCCAGGTCCCGGCACACCTTGGCCGCGACGACGGCGTTGTCGCCCGTCACCACCTTGACCCGGATGCCGAGGGAAGCGAGCCGGCCGAGCGCCGCCGCGGCGTCCGGCTTCGGCGGGTCGAGGAAGACGAGCAGTCCCCGTAGGCGCAGGTCGTGCTCGTCCGCGGGCTCGGGGGCGCGGGGTGAGCTGACCGGACGGCTCCCGACGGCGACGACGCGGTTGCCGGCCGCGAACTCCGCGTCGAGGGCGGCACGTGTCTCGGGCGCGACGTCGACGCAGCGTTCGAGCACCGTCTCTGGTGCACCCTTCGTGACGAGGTGCAGGTCCCCGGCCCCGTCGCGGACGACGACGGAGAGCATCCGGCGCTCGTGGTCGAAGGGCAGCGCACCGAGCACCTCGTGGGCGGTCAGAGACTCCCGGACCGCGGCCGTGGCGGGAGACTCCCACAGGGCCTCGTCCAGGGGGTTGCTCCCGACGGCCACCGTGCCGCCGGCGCCTGCCGGAGCGCTCTCGGCGCAGAGCAGGCCCCACCGCAGCACGTCGTCCGAGCGCTGCCCGGCCGCGGGCACGGCACGTGCGTAGTCGATGCGGCCGGCCGTCAGGGTGCCGGTCTTGTCGGTGAAGAGCAGGTCGATGTCGCCGAGGTCCTCGATGCAGACGAGCCGCTTGACGAGGACCTTGCGCCGGCTCATCTGGCGCGAGCCCGCGGCCAGGCTCGTCGAGACGACGGCCGGCAGCAGCTGCGGGGTGATGCCGACCGCGATGGCCAGCGAGAACAGCAGGGCGTCGAGGAGGGGTTTGTGGAGCAGCACGTTGATGACGAAGATCGAGGTCGTCAGGGCGCCGGCGACTCTGACGAGCAGCATCGAGAAGCGGTGCAGCCCGACCTGGAACTCGGTGTCGAGCTGGTGGGTGCCGAGGCCGGTGGCGATGGCGCCGAACTCGGTCCGCGAGCCCGTGGCCACGACGACGCCACGCCCGCTCCCGGCGTGCACGACGGTCCCCATCAGCGCGCACCCGGTGAGGTCGGCGAGCGTGGCGCTCCCGTCGACCACCTCGGTGGACTTCTCGACCGGCTGGGACTCGCCGGTCAGCACCGACTCGTCGCACTCGAGCCGCACGACGGACACGAGACGGATGTCGGCCGGCACGACCTCGCCGAGGCTCAGCTCAACGACGTCGCCGGGCACGAGCGAGGTCACGTCGACGCGGCCGAACGCGCCGCCGCGCAGGACGACCGCCTCGTGGCTGACCTGGGAGTGCAGCGACGCGGCGGCCTGCTCGGCGCGGTACTCGTTGACGAAGCCGAGCCCGACCGAGACGACGACGATGACCCCGATGATGACGGCGTCGCTCTTCTCCCCGACGAAGTAGGACGCCGTCGCCGCGACGAGGAGCAGGCCGAGCAGCGGCGAGTTGAGCTGGTGCCACAGCACGGTGAGGACTCGCGCGTGGTGAGTGGCGATCGCGTTAGGGCCGTACGTGACCCGCCGTCGAGCCACCTCGTCCGCGCTGAGACCGGCAGCCGGGTCGACCCCGAGCGAGCTCAGCACCTCGGGTGCGGGTCGGCCCGCGGCGGCCCGGACGGACGCCGCCGCGCTGCTCGGTGCCAGCACCCCGGAGCTCACCCCTTCATGGTGCTCCTCGAACCGGGGCGTGGCTCACGATCTGTGTCACACCGAGGGCGAGGTCACGTCAGCGGGTCACGTCAGCAGGCCCGTCCGCGGATCACGTCACGAGGCCGCGCCGGCGGGCGATGGCCGCAGCCTCGGTGCGACCGGAGGCGCCGAGCTTGGCGAGCAGGTTGGACACGTGGACGCTCACGGTCTTGGTGCTGATGTAGAGCTGCTTGCCGATCTGGCCGTTGGTCAGGCCCTGGGCGAGCAGCGCCAGCACCTCGAGCTCGCGCGGCGTCAGCTCGGCCGCACCCTCGTCGTCACCGACGGCCGCCCGACCCGTCCCCGTACGGCCGGCGCCCGGGCCCGGTCGCACGTCGTCGAGCTCGGCGAGCAGCGGCTTGGCCTCGAGGCGGACCGCGACCTCGCGGGCCTGCTCGGCGACCTCGCTCGACGCGGCGACGTCTCCGGCGGCTCGCAGCGCGGCGGCCAGCCGGGCCCGCGACCGGGCGGTCTCGAAGACGTGCCCGTAGCGCTCGAACGCCGCGGCGCTCTCGCGCCAGGCGTCGACGAGCTCCTCGACGGGGGGTGGGTCCTCGAGCCCGGCGACCCGCTGCAGGCGCAGCACCTCGGCCTCGAGCCGGGCGATCCACGCCCAGGTCTCGCGGCTCGTGTCCTCGAGCGACTGCCGGGCCGAGCGCTCGAACTTGGGCCGGCTCGCCTTCTCCACCGCCGGCCGCAGCTGGCCGATGCGGCGGGCCCGGTCGGCGAGGTCGTCGACGAGCGCCACGGCGCGCGCACGCAGATCAGGGTCGGCGTGGGGCACGAGGGCCGCCGCCTGGCCCGCGACGACCGCGGCGAGCCGCGCGACGGCGTGGTACTCGCCCCAGGCGGCGTCGAGGACGCTCACGGCGGCCTCGGTCAGGTCGAGCACGGCGGCGAGGTCGCCGGCCTGCCCGAGCACGTCGACGCCCGGCATCACCGTGAGCACGACGCAGAGGCCGTCGACGTGCCACCACTCGCGCAGCGCCGCTATGAGGTGGGGGTCCACGGGCTCGCCGCGACCGGCCCGCACGGACAGCGCGGCCGCCGTGAAGATCGTGCGCCCCGGCTGGGGCGCGGGTCGTCCTGCGAGGTCGAGTCGGCGCACGGCGCCGTCCCAGTCACCGAGCTCGTATGCCGTGAGGCCGCCGAGCAGGCGGCACTCCTGTCCCCACGGGGCCCACTCGCGGTGCAGGTGCCGGGCCACGTCGGCGCCGCGGTCGTAGAGCGCGAGCGACCCGGGCAGGTCGCCCCGGCGGTGCGCCAGCGACGCGAGCTGGTGCAGGGCCCGCAGCAGGAGCGGGTCGTCGGGCGGGATGTCGGCGACGACCGCGTGCAGGTGCGCCTCGACCGACTCCAGGTCCTCCTGCGCCTCGAGCACCCGGGCGAGGATGGTGCGCACCTCGGCCAGCGCGACCCCGAGGCCGAGCCGCTCGGCGAGCAGCGACACCTCGTTGCCGACGACGGCCGCCTCGACGAACGAGCCGTTGTCGACGAGGGCCTGCACGCGCGCGACGAGCACCCGGACGCGGCGCTCGTCGGCCTCCTCACCGATGAGCGAGAGGGCCTCGTCGGTCAGGGCGATCGAGTCGACGGGCAGGTCGAGGATGCGCGAGCGGATGACGAGCGTCGCGAGCAGGTCGGCGCGCGCGCCCGGGTGCTGGGACGTCCCGGGGTGGTCGAGCCGGTCACGCAGCAGGTCGATGGCGCGGATCGAGTCGCCGGCGACCATCGCCGCGCGCGAGGCGCCGAGCGTCACCTCGTCGCGCTCGAGGTCGTCCTCGCCGAGCCACGTCAGGGCCCGCTCGAGGTGGAGCAGGGCCTCCTGGGGGCCACCGACGGCCATCGCCGACTCGGCTGCCGCGCGGCTGGCCCGGACCGCCGTCGGCAGGTCGCCCACCGCAGCGGCGTGGCGGGCGAGCTCGGACGCGGGGGCGAGGTCGGGGCGCTCGGCCAGCACGGCGGCATACGCCCGGTGGAGGCGCAGGCGCTCGCCCGGGAGCAGGCTGTCGGCGACGGTCTCGCCGAGGAGGGCGTGGCGGAAGGTGTAGGCCGGGGGCCAGCGCGCCTCGAGCACGTGGTGCTCGACGGCGGCGGCGAGGGCCGCCTCGAGGGTCTCGTCGGGCAGGGCGAGGACGCGCGAGAGCAGGTCGTGGCCGATGAACTGGCCGCCCTTGAGGGCGATGGCGCGCAGCACGCGCTGAGCGGTGTCGTCGAGCTGCTCGACACGGGCGCGAAGGACGCGGCTGAGGCCGCCGGTCAGCGCCTGACCCGCCGCGGCGCTCGCGACGAGCTCCTCGGCGAAGAACGGGTTGCCCTCGGCACGTCGCGCGATCTCGGAGCTCGTGGCGGCGTCGGTCGGCGCGCCTTCGACGCCGGAGACGAGCTCTCGGACGGCGTCGTCGGTCAGCGGGGCGAGCTCGACGTGCTCGAGCCCCGCGATGCGCGCCCAGACGGCGAGCGTGTCGTGGAGAGGGTGGCGGCGGAAGAGGTCGTCGGAGCGGTAGGTCACGACGAGCCCGACGGCCCTGGTGAAGCCGCGCGTGAGCAGGAGGGTGATGAGGTCGCGCGACGAGTGGTCGGCCCAGTGGACGTCCTCGACGACGACGAGGGAGGGCTGCTCGTCGCCGAGCGCCGACAGGAGCGCGTGCACGGCCTCGGCGACCTGCCCGGGGTCGGTGGCGCGTCCGGCTCGCTCGGGATCGTGCGCGTCGGCACGTGCGGGCAGGAGGTGACCGAGGCTGGGGTGGGTGTCGAGCACGCGCTCGACGACGTCGGGGTGGCCGGCGTCGATGGTGCCGACGAGCTCGACGAAGGGGAGGTAGGCGAGGCTGCTGCCGGCCTGCCCGACGCAGTGGCCGATCGCGGTGAACCACCCGACGTCCGTGGCGTCGGTGACGAGCTGGCCGACGATGCGCGACTTGCCGATGCCTGCGTCGCCCGACAGCACGACGACGCCACCGGGCTGGACGCCCCCGGTGGGGCGCAGTCCGATGGCGTCGGCGAGCCGGGACAGGTCGGTGTCCCGCCCGATGATGGGGCCGGTGCGCAGCGGCATACGCGGCATCATCGCGTACTCCACCGACATCGGTGCGGCTGGCGGGGACACGGCCTCCGTCGCCGTGGTCACCTCCGGCGACCCTGGCCGTTCTCCTCCCGGGTGTTGCGTGCCATCGTGCGGCGGATGACCTCCAGCGACGAGTCGCGACGGGTGCGACGGCGCTGGGGGTAGCGGGACTCGATCTCGGCCTGGACTGCCCGGAGGTCGCTGTAGTGCTCGATCATGGTCTTTCCTCTGCTCGTGCCTTTCTGGACTCCTCCAGACTCGGCCGCTGAGGTAGGGCCCCACATCGGACGACCTCCCTATCCGCGCGCACCACCTACCTCAGATCCGATGGCGTATGCCGTGTGGCGCGTCTGAGGTAGGCGCTCGCCGCCGCCTCAGGCGGGTGGAAGGACCGGCGGGGCTGCGCAGGCCAACGGCCAAGTCAGTCCTAGCCGAGGACGAGGGTGGCGGCGATGGCGAACATGACCACCGCGATGGCGACGTCGAGGACGCGCCACGTGGCGGGGCGGGCGAAGAGCGGCGCCAGCAGCCGCGCACCGTAGCCGAGGGAGGCGAACCAGGCGAGGCTCGCGGCAGCGGCGCCGGCTGCGAACCACCAGCGTCCGTCGGGGCCGTGCTGGTTGGCGAGCGACCCGACGAGCAGCACCGTGTCGAGGTAGACGTGCGGGTTGAGCCACGTCAGCGCGACGACGGTGGCGAGCACGCCGCTCCGGGACGCCTGGGCGCCCTCCGCCTGGAGTGCCTTGGGGTGGCGGGCGTTTCGCAGGCAGAGCACGCCGTAGCCGACGAGGTATGCCGCGCCGACCCACCGGACGACCGTGAGCAGTCCCGGGTGGGCCGTGACCAGACCACCGACGCCGAGCACCCCGGCCATGACGAGCACCGCATCGCTGACGGCACAGACGGCGACGACGAGCCCGACGTGGTGGCGCGCCAGCCCGGTCCGGAGCACGTAGGCGTTCTGGGCCCCGATGGCCACGATGAGCGAGGCCATGGTGAGGAAGCCGGGCAGGAGGGAGGTCACCCGCCGACGGTACGGGCGGACGCTGCTTCAGTGAAGCGAAGGTTCCTACAGCATCATTAGCATGGCTTCATGCGGTTGCAGCCCGAGCACCTCGCCACCCTGCTCGCCATCGTCGATGCCGGCACCTTCGACGCGGCCGCCCGGCGGCTCCACGTGACGCCGTCAGCGGTCAGCCAGCGCGTCAAGGCGCTCGAGGCGGAGGTCGGTCAGGTCGTCGTCGTGCGCACCGCACCCTGCCGCGCGACACCGGCCGGTGAGGCGCTCGTCCGGCTGGCCCGGCAGCAGAGCCTGCTCGAGTCCGAGGCGCTCGCAGGCCTCGCCACCGGAGAGGGGGACCGGGTGGACCTGCCGATCGTCGTCAACGCCGACTCGATGTCGACGTGGTTCACCGGGGTGCTGACCGATGCGGCCGGCTGGGACGACGTGGTGCTGCGTGTCCGTGTCGAGGACCAGGATCACTCGGCCCGGCTGCTGCGTTCGGGTGAGGTGCTCGGTGCGGTCACCTCGGACCCCACACCGGTCCAGGGCTGCTCCACCGAGCCGCTGGTGACGATGCGCTACCTGCCGGCCGCGACGCCGGAGCTGCTCGACCGTCACCGTGCCGGCCGCGGGTTCGACTGGGCCACAGCGCCGCTGGTGCGTTTCAACGGCAAGGACGACATCCAGCAGCGCCTCCTCGACCGGCACGGGGTGGCCAGCGCGCCTCCGACGCACGAGGTGCCCGACGGCGCCGGCTTCGTGGCCGCCGTCCGTGCCGGCCTCGGCTGGGGTGCCCTGCTCACCACACAGCTCGCTCCGCTCCTCGAGGCGGGCGACGTCGTGCGCCTCGGCTCCCGGGACCACGTCGACGTCCAGCTCTACTGGCAGCGCTGGCGGCTGCCCTCCGCGCACCTGGACCGGCTGAGCGAGACCGTCAGGACGGCGGCGTCGTCGGCGGCCCCGCGCTCGACGGTGCGTCGTCCAGCAGAGCGCGCCACGCGGCATACCCCCCGATGACGTCGGTCGCACGGTGGATCCCCAGCTCCTGCAAGGCTGCTGCCGCGAGACTCGACGTGTAGCCCTCCTGGCAGAGGACGACGACCTCGAGGTCGTGGCTCGCGTTCGGCAGTGCGGCGTCGCTCGAGGGGTCGAGGCGCCACTCGAGGACGTTGCGCTCGATCACCGTCGCGAAGGGCAGCTCGCCCTCGGCGTCGCGCTGCGCGGCCGGGCGGATGTCGACGACGAAGGCGCCTCTGCCGCGGGCCTGCTCGGCGTCCTCGGGGGTGAGGCGGTGCAGACGACTGCGTGCCTCGGCCAGCACCTCGTCGATCGTGCGGGGACGGTCAGCAGGCGGCGTCACCAGTCGACCCCGACCTCGGCCTGCTCCTCCACCTCGAGCACGCCGTCGACGGCGCGGTAGTTGGTCATGGCCGTCAGCTTGGGCGCATAGACGTGCAGGCTCACGGCCGGGTCGGAGCCGGCGTTGGTCACCCGGTGCAGGTGACGGGTGCCGAAGGTCCGCTGGTCGCCCGGGCCGAGCAGCACGCCGGGCCCCGTGACCCGCCGGACGTCGTCGAGGTCGACCGCCGTGCGGTAGCCGGCGACCTCCTCCGTGAGCACGCCCTGGAGCACGACGAACGAGCCGGCGCTGCCGCCGTGGTCGTGCCACGGCGTGCCCTGGCCCGGCAGCCAGGTGAGCAGCCACGCCTCGTGGTCGTGGTCGGCGAGCAGTCGCGCGTAGTAGCGCGTGATGGGGTCGAAGTCGACGAGGCCCTGCCAGAGCGTGCGCTGGCGGGAGAGTCGGCGGGCGGTGTCGGCGAGGTCGACGGAGGTGCGCTGGGCGCCGCGGGACATGGTCGTGCCTTTCGGTCGGGTCGGGTCTGTTGCAGGACGTCGGGGCCGCTCGGGAGCGGGGCGCTCAGTGCGCGCACATCGTCCCGAGCAGTCGACAGCGAAGCCAGACCAAGACATAACCATGCATTGCCATAAAGCAAACGTTAACTTATGTGGTTGGTCCTCGACAACGACGGGTCTGCGGTGGCGGGAAGTCGCGGGGTTCTGGCCGAAAAGGGCGCGGCGCGGTGTCGGTCCCCACGCCTAGGGTTCGGGGGTGACCGTGGACAGCCGCACTGCCAGTGACGCCCCGACGACCGCCCGCCGCACGCGGTGGCTCGTGCTCGGGGCGGTGGCCGTCACGCTGCTTCTCTGGGCGTCGGCCTTCGTCGCGATCCGTCACCTCGGACACGACATGCCGCCGGGTGCGCTGTCGCTCGGTCGCCTGCTCGTGGCCTCGGTCGCGCTGGGAGTCCTGGTCTTCCGCCGGCCGCGCACGTGGCCCGCCCGGCGTGACTGGCCGCTGCTGCTGCTCTGCGGCGTGGGCTGGTTCGGCGTCTACAACCTCGCCCTCAACGAGGCCGAGCGCCGCATCGATGCCGGCACGTCCGCGCTCATCGTGCAGATCGGCCCGATCATCGTGGCCCTGCTCGCCACCGTCTTCCTCGGCGAGAAGATGAGCCGCTGGCTCCTCATCGGCATGGCCGTCGGCTTCGCCGGAGTCGTCGTCATCGCCCGCGGCTTCTCGTCCGGGGACTCGGGCGACATGGTGGGCGTGTGGCTCGCCGTCCTCGCCGCGATCACGTATGCCGTGGGCGTCCTCGCGCAGAAGCCTCTCCTCGGGCGGTTGCCCGGGCCGGAGGTCACGTGGATCGCGTGCATCATCGGCGCGGTCGTCTGTCTGCCGTGGAGCGGTGAGCTCGTGACCGTCGTGCGCGACAGTGATGCGAGCACCTTGTGGTGGATCGCCTACCTCGGCATCTTCCCGACGGCCATCGCCTTCTCGACGTGGGCCTACGTGCTGGCGCGGAGCGACGCCGGCACGCTGACGCTGACGACGTTCCTCGTCCCGTTCATCGCGACGCTCATCGCCTGGGCGCTGCTCTCCGAGGTGCCGCCGCCGCTCACCTTCGTCGGTGGCGCCCTGTGCATCGCCGGCGTGCTCCTGACGAGGCGCAAGTCGCCGAGCAGGCAGCGGCCTGAGGTCGACGGCTGAGTGGATCCCGCTGGGGTCCAAGCGAATCGGCTGCCACTGAGGTGTGGACAGGCCTTCCTCCCAGTTCGAACATGTGTTCTAATTGAGAAGTCGGCGACCCGGGTGGGAGGAGTGAGTTCGTGCCATTCCTCGACTCCGGGCGCTCGGCTCCCGACGCGACTGACGGCGGGCTCAACCCGCGTGTCGTCTGGCTGCTGAAGCACGCGAAGTCCGTGTCTGGACAGGTGCCCAGGGCGCGGCCGGAGCCGCGTCCACCGCGCTCGTTGCTCGACGAGGCGGAGGCGGAGCTGTCGCAGATCGAGCGACTCGAGGTCCACAAGGGCCGCCTCGAGGGCCGGATCGTCGACGCCTACGCCGCGCTGCACTCCGTCGAGGAGCAGCACCTCTCCCAGCTGGTCACGAGCTCGCCGGTACCCATCACGGCCGACCAGGTCGTGACGCAGGAGGTCGCGTGCGCGACCGGGGTGGGCGCGTCGGAGGTCGCGCGTCGGCTCGAGCTGGCGACGGCGCCCCGGCGCCACCGCGTGCTGCGCGAGCGGCTGCGCGCCGGCTCGGTCAGCCTCCAGCGGGCGCTGCGCATCGTCGTGGAGACGAGGATGCTCGACGACGACGCCGTCCCCGATCTCGAGGCGACCGTCCTCGCGCCGGCTCGCGACGGGTCGATCCCGTCGCACCGTCTCTTCGGTGAGCGGCTGCGGCGGTGCGTGCGAGCGGCGGACCCGCGCGGGCACGAGGAGCGTCGACAGGCTGCCAAGGTCAGGCGCACGGTCTTCGGCCGCCTGGTCGAGGACGGCATGGGCACGTTCACCGTCGTGGCGCCGGCCGAGCGGGTGGTCGGGGTGCTCGACCGGGTGGACGCGATGGCACGGGCCGCCCGTGCGGCCGGTGACGCCCGCACCCTCGACCAGCTGCGCAGCGACCTCCTCTGCGACCTCGTCCTCTTCGGCATCGTCCCGGACCCCGAGGGCAACCCGTCCGCGGGTGGCCCGTCCGCGGGTAACCCGTCCCGGGGTGGCCCGACCCGGGGTGGCCCGTCCGAGGGTGGCCCGTCCGAGGGTGGCCCGTCCCAAGATGGCCCGTCCGCGAGCGGCTTGGGCTGGTCCGGCCTCTCGGACGCCCCGCCCGCGGCGGTTCGCATCGTCGTCCCCTTCGAGGTGGCCGTCGGTCTGTCCGACGCACCGTGCGAGCTGACCGGCCACGGCTGGGTCACCGCAGCGCACGCTCGCCGGATCATCACGGCCCCCGGCTCGGTGTGGCAGCGTCTCGCGGCCGACGTCGACACCGGCCGCGCCCTCGAGCTCTCGACCGACCGCTACACCCCGACGCCCGAGATGATCGAGCACGTCAAGGCGGTGGACGGCGTCTGTCGCGGCCCGGGGTGCCAGGTCCCGGCCGACCGGTGCGACGTCGACCACCTCCAACCGTGGCCGGCCGGCCGCACCCACGTCTCCAACCTCGACTCGCTGAGTCGCGGCTGTCACAACGGCAAGACCGCGAGGGTCTGGCGCGTTCGCCAAGCGGCCGACGAGGGGATCTCGTGGACCTCGCTGGCCGGCCGGGAGTACATCACCTACCCGAAGGACTGGCGCGAACCGCTGCGCGACCGGGGCTCGGGTCCACCGGGGCGGGGCGCCCCACCGGGCGCTTCGGTCGACGATCACGCGCACGACGCGCCGGGTGTTGTGCCGGCCGACCTGCCGGACGACGTGCCGGACGACGGGCCGGACGCACCGACGTTGGACGACCTGCCCCCGTTCTGAGCGGGGGCGGTCAGTCGCCGGTGACGGTCGTCAGGCAGAAGGGGTGACCGACGGGGTCGAGCAGCACTCGCCAGGCCGACGGCGCCGGCTGGTGGGCGGCCTCGGTGGCGCCGAGGGCGATCGACCGCTCGACCGCGTCGTCGAGGTCGGTGACGAGGATGTCGAGGTGGAGCTGCTGCTGCTGGCCCGGCTCCGGCCAGGTCGGCCGCACGTGGTCGGTCGCCCGCATCATCGTGACGGCCATGCCACCGTCGGACAGCGACACGACGCCCCCGTCCGGGCTCTCGTACGCGCGCGGCAGGCCGAGCAGCGCGCCGTAGAAGTCGGCGAGCGCGGACGGGTCCGGGCAGTCGAGGGACACGGAGGCGAGCCAGCCGACGGCGGGTGCAGGTGAGGTCGTCATGCGCACAACCCTTGCATCGGGCTCTGACGTCCACGCCAAGGAGGTCCTGTCGCGGACGCCCGTCACCGGTTCGGCCCGCGGTTCGGTCCGAGGTGAATCCGAGGTTGTCCGAGGGTCAGTGGGCGACCCGGGTGTCGTGCGCCAAGGGCGCGTCGTGGAGCACGCGGTCCATGTCACGGTCGAGCTCGGCGTCGGCGCCGAAGGGGGCGCGCGGCAGTGAGAACGTCCGGCGGTGGTGCGGCCCGGCGGCCGCGACGAGAGCAACGATCATGGCGATGAAGAAGATGATGTCCATGGCAGAAAGCCTGCGCTCATCACGATCCTGCCACGAGTGGCAGAACTGTCGATGATCGACAAGATTCTGCCAACAGTGTCATGCTGGTCGGATGCTGCGCACCATCGCCGTCATCGCCCAGGAGCCCGTCGCGACGTTCGAGCTCGGGGTGCTCTGCGAGGTGTTCGGCATCGACCGCACCGACGACGGCGTCCCCGCCTTCGACTTCCGCGTCTGCTCGGCCCGCCCGGGGGAGCCGCTCCGCACGACGACCGGCCTGAGCGTCATCGCGCCCCACCCGCTCGAGGCCGCCCGCGGCGCCGACCTCGTCGCCATCCCCGGCGGCGCCGTCGACGGTCCCTACGATCCCGAGGTCCTCGACCTTCTGCGCGACACCGCAGCGCGCGGGGGTCGGGTCCTCTCGGTCTGCTCCGGCGCCTTCCAGCTCGCCGCAGCCGGCCTGCTCGACGGGCGTGAGTGCACCACCCACTGGAGGTATGCCGCCCGCCTGGCCGAGGAGCACCCGCGCGCCTGCGTGGACCTCGACGTCCTCTACGTCGAGGACGGCCCGGTCCTGACGAGCGCGGGCACGGCTGCCGGCATCGACGCGTGCCTGCACCTCGTGCGCACCGAGCTCGGCTCGGAGGTCGCGACCCGCATCGCCCGTCGCATGGTCGTCCCGCCGCACCGGTCCGGTGGCCAGCGCCAGTTCGTCGAGACGCCGGTGCCGACCGAGCCGTGCGAGGGGCTGCAGGACGTCATGGAGTGGGTGGCCGAGCGCCTCGACGAGGAGCACTCGATCCCGTCCCTGGCGCGCCGCGCCGCGATGTCCGAGCGCACGTTCGCCCGCCGGTTCACGGCCGAGGTCGGCACCACGCCTCACAAGTGGCTGACGAGCCAGCGCGTGCTCCGGGCCCGCCACCTGCTCGAGTCCACCGACCTCGACATCGAGCGCATCGCCCGTGAGAGCGGCTTCGCGACGGCCGCCGTCCTGCGCCACCACTTCCAGCGCCAGATCGGCATCCCGCCCGTCGCCTACCGTCGCGCCTTCGCCCGGCAGCCCGCCACGGCCTAGCACTCCACCCTCGCGAGGAGAGTCTGCGCCGCTATCGGACCAACGCTAGACACCGCTAGCAATGCCGAGAGCGCTCGTGGACCCGCGGATCTCGCCGCGACAGGCGTGGTTACCGCTAGTAGGTTACTGGCCAGTGGACGCCACCGACGCCGTCCCGCTGCCCTAGGAGCCTGCCGTCATGCCGCGATCGACCCTCCGCCTGTCCCGGACCCGCCGCATCGTCGGTGTCGTCGTCCTCGCCCTTGCCGCCGCGGTCATGGCGCCGTTCACGACAGCTCGGGCCGACGGGTTCTACGACCCGCCGTCGTCCATTACCGCGGTGCCCGGCACGGTGCTCGAGGCGGAGGCGATGACCTTCTACCTCGACCCGCTCCGCACCATCCGCTCGACCGCTCGGGCGACCCGAGTCATGTACGCGACCCGCGACCGCAGCGGCGTCCCCGTCGCCGTCACCGGCACGGTCCTCGTCCCGCCCGTCCCGTGGATCGGCGCAGGTCAGCGTCCCGTCATCGGCTACGCCGCAGGCACCCAGGGCATGGGCGACCAGTGCGCGCCGAGCCGACAGCTCGCCGCGGGGTCGGAGTACGAAGGCGCTTTCGTCTCAGGCCTGCTCGCGCGTGGCTATGCCGTCGCCATGACCGACTACCAGGGCCTCGGCACGCCCGGCACGCACACCTACATGGTCCGTGAGGCACAGGCCCACGCCGTCCTCGACATGGTGCGCGCGGCCCAGCGCCTCCCCGGCACCGGGCTGCCCACCGCCGGCCCGGTCATGCTCGCGGGCTACAGCCAGGGCGGTGGCGCGAGCGCTGCCGCCGCCGAGCTCGCGCCCACCTACGCTCCCGAGCTCAAGCTCAAGGGCGCCGTGGCCGGAGCCGTCCCCGCCGAGCTCGGCGCCGTGGCCGCGCACCTCGACGGCAGCCTCTACTCCGCCTTCGCGCTCTACGCCGTCGCCGGCCAGTCCGCCGCCTACGGCCTCGACCTCGACAGCTTCCTCAACGCCCGCGGCACGTCGGTCATCAACGCCGTCAAGGGCGAGTGCGTCGCCCAGTCCATCGCCCTGCACGCCTTCACGCGCTCGAGCGACCTGACCAGGGACGGCCGCTCCCTGACCGAGCTCGCGGCGGCCGAGCCCTTCCGCTCGATCATCGCCGACCAGCGCCTCGGCCGGCTCAAGCCCACCGTCCCCGTCCTGCTCACGCACTCGGTGCTCGACGACGTCATCCCGTATGCCGTGGGGCGAGGTCTCGCCCACGACTGGTGCGCCCGCGGCGCCAACGTCGCCTTCTCCGCCAACGTGACCCCCACCCACGTCGGGGGTGCGGTGCCGTCGTTCGCGAAGGAGTACGCCTTCCTCGAGGCGCGGGTCGCCGGTCTCCCGCAGGTCTCCGACTGCTGGTGGCTGTGAGGAGCGGCGTCAGGAGTTGCGGCGGGCGATCGCGGTCGAGAGGGCCGTCGCGAAACCGCACCACACTGCATACGGCGACAGGGCGATCCCGGCCCCCTTGCTCGCGGTGCCGGCGCGCCGCGCCAGGTCGGCCGAGCTCGCCGTGAGCAGGGCGGCCTCGGCCGCGGCGACCCACGGCCTGCGGGAGCGCCAGAAGAGGACGCTCCACGCCGCGTTGAGCGCGAGGTTGGTCCCGAACGCCTTGAGGTAGGCGTCGCGGCCCGTGGTGTCGCCGGCCTTGTCGTACGCGTTGAGCGCGGTCGCCGAGCTCGCCGCGATGTCGGCGTAGAGCGCGGTCCACACGACAGGGAAGGCGATCGTCGGCGGCTGCCAGTCGGGCAGGTCGAGCGAGCGGTACCAGGTCGAGTCGGGCTTGGTGGCAAGGCTGCCCACGACGACGGTCGCCACGGTCGCGGCACTCGTCAGGGCGAGGTTGCGCATGGCCGTGTCGGGCTTCGCCGTGCGCATGGCCGACCGCACGGCGGTGTCGAAGTCGGTGAAGCCACCGGGCACGTCGACGTAGTCCACGAGGTCGTTCTCCTTGGCGACGACCTCGTGGACGAGGCTGCCGACGAGCGGCTTGGCCAGGCCGGCCGAGATCGGCGTGACGAGCCCGACCCAGTGGCTCGCGAGGCGCGGCGTCAGCACCGGCACGGTCACGACGACGGGACGGCGGCGGCCCGTCGCGTCGGAGAAGCGCCCGATCATCTCGCGGTAGGTCAGCACCTCGGGGCCGCCGATGTCGAAGGTGCGGTTGACCTCGGGAGGCAGGCTGCCGGCGCCGACGAGCAGCGTCACGACGTCGTCGATGGCGATCGGCTGGATCTTGTTGTCGAGCCACTTCGGCGCGACCATCGCGGGCAGCCGAGTGGTGAGGTAGCGCAGCATGTCGAACGACGCCGACCCGTCACCGAGCACGACCGCAGCCTGGAGCACCGCCGTGGGCACGCCCGAGTCGAGCAGGATGCGTCCGACCTCGACGCGCGAGGCGAGGTGTGGCGAGAGGACGTCGTCGTCGGGGTGCAGGCCGCCGAGGTAGACGATGCGCGAGACCCCGGCATCCTTGGCCGCCTCGGAGAAGATCGTCGCCGCCTCGCGGTCCCGCTCGGCGAAGTCGGGCTTGTCGTCCATCGAGTGCACGAGGTACCACGCGGCGTCGATCCCCTCGAGGGCCCGGCGCATGTCGTCGGCCGAGCCGACGTCACCCTCGGTGACCTCGACCCGGTCGGCCCACGGCTTGCCGTCCATCGAGCTGCGGTGGCGGGTCAGCACACGCACGGTCCAGCCCTCGTCGAGCAGCCGCGGCACGACCTGCCCCCCGATGTAGCCGGAGGCTCCGGTCACGAGGGCGTTGCGGGAGGAGGTCATCGGATCACCTGGTCAGCTCGAGGGCGGGTGGGAGGAGGACGAGCATCCCGGTCGACCACACGACGTGCGTGATGATCGGCCCGAGGAAGCCGCCGGTGACGCGGCGCTGCAGCGCGGTCACGAGACCGATCACGGCGGCGGCGAGGACGAGCAGCGGGATGCCGCTGCCCACGGTCGTCAGGGCGTAGAGCACCGTCGTCAGTGTGACCTGGTGGCGGGGGAGCGCGGCATACAGGGCGCCGCGGAAGTAGAGCTCCTCGACGACGCCGTTGACGAAGGTGATGGCGAGGACGGCGGCGAAGGCGCCGAACCGGGCGTGGTCGAGCAGCTGGTCGACGGGCTCGCGCAGCACGGGGATGCGCGCGACGACGAGCGCCCCGACGAGGAAGACGAGCAGGAGCAGCACGCCGAGCACGAGCGACTGGACGATGGGCCGGGCCGGCTCGCCACGACGCGTGTGCCCCCAGCCGGCGTGCAGCGGCCCGGACAGCAGCGCCCCGACGAGCCACACCGCCGCCAGCGCGAGCGTCGCGACGTAGAAGAGGGGGTCTCCCGGCGTGATCCGGAGTGCCCACGCGAGCACGACGGTGCCGACGACGAACGTGATCGCGACGACCACCTGGCGGCGCCGGAAGACGTCGTCGGGGTCGTGGTGGTCGCGGTCCACCTTCTCGATGAGCGCCGCGTTGACGAACGCGCGCAGCTCGGCCACGGGGCCCCGCATGTCTCGTCTCCTCCGGTCGTCAGCGTCGGGCGCGCTCGTAGCGGGCCAGGGTCTCCTTGCGCTCGTCGTCGTGGTCGACGACCGGCTGGGGATACTTCTCGTCGTACCCGTTGTCGTGCTTCCACGGCTCGTGCGCGGCGCTGCCCTTCAGGTGGCGCAGCTCGGGCACCCAGCGCCGGACGTACTCCCCGTCGGGGTCGAACTTCTTGCCCTGCGTCACCGGGTTGAAGACGCGGAAGTAGGGCGAGGCGTCGGTGCCGGTGCCCGCGACCCACTGCCAGCCGTGGTTGTTGCTGGCGATGTCTCCGTCGATGAGGTGGTCGAGGAAGTGCTGCGCCCCGACCGGCCACCACACGTGGAGGTCCTTGGTCAGGAAGCTGGCCGTGATCATCCGCACCCGGTTGTGCATCCAGCCCTCCTCGAGGAGCTGGCGCATGCCCGCGTCGACGATCGGGTAGCCCGTGCGGCCTTCGCGCCACGCGTCGACGAGCCGGTCGGTCTCGGCGCCGGAGTCGTAGGGCAGCTTGGCGAGCTCGCCGCGCAGGTCGTGCCACGCCGAGTCCGGCTGGTGCCACAGCACGTCGGCGTAGAACTCGCGCCAGATCAGCTCGGTGACGTAGGTGTTGGCCGCCTGCGACCGCCCGGCCGAGTGCGCGGCGATGTCCGCGAGGATCGTCCGGGGGTGGATCTCGCCGTACTTCAGGGGCGCCGACAGTCGCGAGGTCGTGTCGAGGTCGGGTCGGTCGCGTTCCCTGTCGTATGCCGTCAGCCCGTCGCGCAGGAAGCTCTCCCACCGCTTGAGCGCGGCTGCCTCGCCGGCCTCGATCCCCGAGGGCGTCTTCGGCAGCGGGTCGCTGTGCACCTCGTCGCGCAGCCACGGGATGCGCTTCGGCCGGTCGGCCGGTGCCGGCCGGCCGTGCTGGTGCCACGCCTTGGAGAACGGCGTGAAGACCTTGTAGGGCGAGCCGGACTGGTTGACGATGCGACCCGGCCCCACGGCATACGGCGTGCCGGTCGCGACGAGCTCGCGTCCGTCGTCGGCGAGGGCCTTCTCGACGGCCTCGTCGCGGCGACGGCCGTAGGGCGTCGTCTCGCGCGAGACGTGGACCTGCGTCGCGCCGACCTGCTTCGCCAGCTTCGGGATGACCTCGACCGGGTCACCGCGGCGGACGACGAGGGCGCCGCGCGTGTCCTTGGACAGCGACGCCACCGAGGCGAGCAGCCGCCGCGTGCGCGGGGTCTCGTGCTCGAGCAGGCGCGGGTCGAGCACGAAGACCGGCAGCACGTGCGAGGCCGAGTCGACGGCGGCGAGCAGCGCCGGATGGTCGTTCAGGCGCAGGTCTCGCCGGAACCACAGGATCGACGTCGTCGCCGGAGCCATCAGGAGGCCGCGACCGCGGCGCCCTCCCGCTCGAAGCGCACCTGCGCCACGTCGAGGTAGCCCGTCGCGAAACCCGCCTCGCAGTAGGCGAGGTAGAACTCCCACTTGCGACGGAACGTCTCGTCGAAGCCGAGGGCGTTGACCTCGGGCCAGCGCGCGAGGAACGTCTCGCGCCAGCGGCGCAGCGTCTCGGCGTAGTCGGTGCCGAAGGCCTCGACGGCCGACATGCGCAGTGTCGTCGCGGCGTCGGTCGTCTCGCTCATCGCCTGCAGGCTCGGGATGAGCCCGCCGGGGAAGATGTGCTTCTGGATCCAGCCGTACGAGTGCTTCGTGGCCATGAGCCGCTCGTGCGACATGAGGATCGCCTGGATCGCGGCGATGCCCCCCGGCGCCAGGCGCTCGTCGATCGTGCGGAAGTAGGTCTCCCAGTACTCCTCGCCGACGGCCTCGATCATCTCGACGCTGACGACGGCGTCGTAGACGCCCTCGACCTCCCGGTAGTCCTGGATGCGGATGTCGACCGTGTCGGTGAAGCCGGCGTCGGCGACGCGCTGACGGGCCAGTGCCGCCTGCTCCTTGGAGAGCGTGACGCTCGTGACCGTGGCGCCGCGGCGTGCGGCCTCGAGGGCGAGCGTGCCCCAGCCGGTGCCGATCTCGAGGACGCGGCTGTCCTGGCCGACCTTGGCCATGTCGAGGATCGCGTGCACCTTGCGCAGCTGGGCCTCCTCGAAGGACTGCGTGCGCAGCGGCTGGTCCTCGTCGAAGATCGCCGAGCTGTAGCTCATCGTCTCGTCGAGGAAGGTCGCGAAGAGGTCGTTGGACAGGTCGTAGTGCGCCTCGATGTTGCGGCGCGAGCCGAGCAGCGAGTTGTTCTGGATCGTCGGGATGCGGCGGTCGACGAAGCCGCGCAGCCGCAGCCACCCGGCCGGCACGGCCGTCGTCATCCGCTCGGCGAACGGCATGAGCAGCTCGGCGAGGTCGGTGCCCTCGGCCGCCTTCCAGTCGCCGGCCATGTAGGCCTCGCCGATCCCGATCTTCGGGTGGTGGGCGAGGCGCTCGAAGAGGGCCGTCGGGCGCACGATCTCCAGGCCCGGGCGGCCGGCCTGGCGCGTGCCGCCACCGAGCAGCGACCCGTCGGGCATGACGACGTCGACCGGCACGCGCTTGGCGACCTGGGCGAGGATGCTGCGGGCCAGGCGGGCGCGGACGCAGAGGACCCGCAGGCTCGGCCGGCGCAGGCAGATGGGCTGGGCCATCGAGAGCGTCGGCGAGACGGGCGACGGGACGGGCTGGGTGGACTGGGCGGTCATCGGACGGCCTCCTCGGGGTGGTGGGGGCGGGGCATGACGGGCAGGCGACGCAACCACAGTCGTATGCCGTGTACCCGGATCAGGGCCGTCACCCTCTGGGTCATGAGGCCGTGACGGCGGACGAGTCGGAGCAGGGAGCGGGTCGTGGCGGGCTCCGGGGTGCCACGGGTGACGGCGGTCATGATGCGCTCGCCACCGCGGTCGAGGCCCACCGTCACGGCGACGGCGTCGGGCCGCAGGACGAGGCGGACGGCATACTCCCCGCTCGTGTCGTTGAAGGGCGAGACGTAGAAGGCCTTGGCGACGGAGGCCGTGCCGTCGTCCTCGACGTCGAGGAGGTAGGCGTGGCGCTCCCCGTAGGTGTTGTGCACCTCGAAGACGACGGCGAGCAGCGAGCCGTCGGGGCGCAGGCACCAGAAGACGCTGAGGGGGTCGAAGGTGTGGCCGAGGACGCGCGCGTTGGCGAGCATGAGCACCCGGTCGTCGGCGGCCAGGGTCACGCCACGTGCGGCGAGGAACCGCTGGACGTCACCACGGATCCCCCCGCCCAGCCGGCCGCCATCGAGGTGGTCGCGCGCATCGAACCGGGCGAGCAGCCTTGCGGGCCAAGGAAGTCGGGGAAGGTCGTCGATGTCGACGAGCCACTGGTACTGGCCGTGGGTGAAGCTGTGGTGCAGCGGCGTGCGACGCGAGTGCGCCACGGTGCCGTCGACGAGGGCAGGCACCTGCGGCGGCGTGAGGACGGCCGTCACCAGCGCACCCCGAACGACTCGGCGGCTTCCACGCCCGAGCGGCACCCGTCCTCGTGGAAGCCCCAGCCGAGGTGCGCGCCGGCGAAGGCCAGACGGTCGCCACCCGCACCTCGCAGGCGGCCCGCGGCCTCGACCGCCTCCTGGGTGAAGATCGGGTGGTCGTAGGACATCCGCGCCGTCACGAGTGACTCGTCGACGGTGCCGGCCGGGTTGAGCGTCACGACGTGGTCGTCGGCGTCGGTGATGCCGTGCAGGCGGTTCATCCAGTAGCTGACGGTGACGTCGGGCGCCGGGGCGTCGCAGGCGTGCATGCGGTAGTTCCACGACGCCTTGGCCTGGCGGGGCTTGGGCAGCACGGAGGAGTCGCGGTGCAGCCAGGTCTCGTTGCGGGAGTAGCGGATCGCCGACAGGTCGCGCTTCTCGTCGGGCGTCGCGTCGGCCAGCAGGTCGAGGGCCGAGTCGGCGTGGGTGGCCACCACCGCGCGGTCGAAGGTCGCGGTCTGCCCGTCGCGCACGAGCACGTCGACACCGTCGTCGTGCCTCGTCACCGCGGTCACCGGGCTCTCCTTGCGCACGTCGGGCAGTCGCGCGACGAGCCGGTCGACGTAGGTGGCCGACCCGCCGGTGACGGTGCGCCAGGTCGGCGAACCCGTCACCGTCAGCATGCCGTGGTGGTCGAGGAACCGGAAGAGGTGGCGGGCCGGGTAGGACGAGGCGTCGAGGTCGCCGCACGACCAGACGCAGGCGACGAGCGGGATGGCGAAGTGGCGCACGAAGTAGTCGGAGAAGCCCTGCGCGGCAAGGAACTCGCCCCACGTCGGGTTCTGCGACTCGTCGGCGAGGAGGGCGTGCGCGGCCTTGTGGAAGCGCGGCACGTCGCTCAGCATCTTGACGAACCGCGGGTCGGCGAGGCGGCGCTTCTGGGCGAACATGCCCTTGGGACCGCGGCCCCCGGCATACGACAGCCCACAGCCCTCGCACGTGATGCTCATGCTCATCTCGGTGGGCTGGGTCGGCACGTCGAGCTCGGCGAAGAGGCGGAGCAGGTGCGGGTACGTCTTCTCGTTGTGGACGATGAAACCGCTGTCGATGCGCAGGCTGCCGTCGCGTCCGGCGACGTCGTGGGTGTGCGCGTGGCCGCCGATGCGGCTGTCGCTCTCGTAGAGCGTGACGTCGTGCGTCCTGCTCAGCACGTGGGCTGCGGTCAGTCCCGAGACGCCCGCGCCGATGACGGCGGCGGTGGGTCGGGTGCTGTCGGATCGGTTCGGTCGAGTCACCGAGGCCTCCTGGCTGATGTGGTCCCGTGTGGTTCGGCGCGATGCCCCGACCGGATTGGAGGAGGACAGTGTGCGCGGCGCGCGTTGTCCATCCTTCGTCCACACCGTAGAGTGGCTGTTCAAGGTCTGTCAAAGGTTGGAGAAGGCATGGAGATCGAGCGCAGCGTCACCGTGGGAGTGCCCGTGGATCGCGTCTTCGCCTACCTCAGCGACTTCACCAACACGACCGAGTGGGACCCGGGCACCGTGAGCACCGAACGGGTCTCCGGTGACGGCGGCCTCGGCACGCGCTACCGCAACGTGTCGAAGTTCCTCGGCCGCGAGACCGAGCTCGACTACCTCGTCATCGAGCACGTGCCGGGCGAGCGGTTCGCGCTCAGGGGAGAGAACGCCACGGTCGTCGCCAACGACACGATGACCTTCGTGCGCACCGTGACGGGCGGCGCCGGCGACGGCGGGGCCGGCGCCGAGGGCACGACCGTCACCTATCGCGCCGACTTCGAGTTCAAGGGCGTCGCCAAGCTCGCCGCCCCCCTGCTCGCGCCGGCCTTCAAGAAGCTCGGCGACGAGGCCGAGCAGGGCATGCGAGACGCCTTGAACAGGTTGGGGTAGCCGATGTACACCATCAAACGTGCCGCGGAGCTGACCGGGATCAGCGTCGCCACCCTCCGCGCGTGGGAGCGTCGCTACGGCGTCGTCAGCCCGCAGCGGTCCGACGGCGGCTACCGCCTCTACGGCCCCGAGGACGTGCGCGCCCTCGCCATCATGAACTCCCTCGTCAACGAGGGGTGGTCGGCCCGCGAGGCCGCCGCGGAGACCATCCGCCGGCTCTCGAGCCGCGACGCCGCCGGTCGCGAGGTGCCCTTCGGCCGCGGCGACCGCGAGAGCCGCAGCTCGCGCGTCGCCCCGCTGCGCCCGGGTGGCCGCTACCAGTCCGAGGACGCCGAGGCCTTCATCCGGGCGGCCGAGCGGCTCGACTCCGCGTCGGCGAGCGCCGTCCTCGACGCCCGGTTCGCGCTCGGCACGTTCGAGCACGTCGTCGACGACTGGCTCATGCCCACCCTGGCCCTCGTCGGTGACGCGTGGGCGCACGGCCGGCTCACCGTGGCCGGCGAGCACCTCGTGTCGTATGCCGTGCAGCGACGTCTCGCGGCCGCCTACGAGGCCGCGTCCGGCCGGGTCGACGGCCCGACCCTGCTCATCGGCCTGCCGCCGGGCTCGCGCCACGAGCTCGGGCTGCTCGCCTTCGCCGTGGCGGCCCGCAGGGCCGGCTTCGCCACCGTCTACGTCGGCGCCGACCTGCCGGCCGAGGACTGGCTGCGCGCCATCGAGGCCCGACGGGCGGCCGGCATGGTCATGGCCGTGCCGCGCAACATCGACATCGCCATGGCCCAGGAGATCGTCGACACCGTGAGCCGCGCCCACCCCGAGGTCGTCATCGGGCTCGGCGGCAGCCAGCAGAACGAGATCACCGGCACCTGCGTGCACCTCGGCCACTCGATCACCGTCGCCGTCGGCGAGATGACGCGCCGCCTGCGCATCCCCGCCTGAGCGTGCGGGTCCTCGTCCTCGGGGGCACGGGCGAGGCGCGGGACCTCGCGGCCCGGCTCGTCGAGCGCGGCGACGTCGTCGTGTCGAGCCTGGCCGGGCGGGTCAGCGCGCCGGCCCTGCCCGTCGGCGAGGTGCGCACCGGGGGCTTCGGCGGCGTCGACGGCCTCGCCGCCTACGTCGACGGCTCCTTCGACCACGTCGTCGACGCCACCCACCCCTTCGCGGCGCGGATCACCGGCAACGCGGTCGCCGCGTGCGACCGGGTCGGCGTGCCGATCGTCCGGCTCCAGCGTCCCGGCTGGGAGGTGCACCCCCTGGCGGGCTCGTTCACGTGGGTCGAGGACATCGAGGCCGCCCGCGTCGCCGCCGAGGGCCTCGGGGTCCGGCCGTTCGTCACGACGGGGCGCCAGCAGCTCGACGCCTTCGCCGGGTGGGACGACCGCTACGTCCTGGCGCGCGTCGTCGACCCGCCCGAGTGGGAGGTCCCGGCGTCGTGGGAGGTGCTCCGAGCCCGCGGCCCCTACCCCTACGCCGGCGAGCGCGACCTGCTCGAGAGCCGCCGCATCGACGTGCTCCTGACCAAGGACTCGGGCGGTGCGCTCACCGAGGCCAAGCTCACTGCCGCGCACGACCTCGGCGTCCCCGTCGTCGTCGTCCGCCGCCCGCCGGTGCCCGAGGGGGTCCGCGTCGTCGCGACGGTGGACGACGCACTCGGAGCGGTGGGCGCGAAACCCGCCTGACGGCATACGTCGTCGCGTACGTTCGTCGCGTGACGGCGGGGCCGGCGGGACACGACGAACGCGCGCGGTGGGAGCGGCTGCTCCCCGGCATCGCCGTGCTGCGCCGCTACGACCGCGTGTGGCTGCGCGGCGACGTGCTCGGCGGGATCACCGTCGCCGCCTACCTCGTGCCGCAGGTGCTCGCGTACGCCGAGGTCGCCGGGCTCCCGGCCGTCACCGGCCTGTGGGCCGTGGGGCCGGGCCTGCTCGTCTACGCAGTGCTCGGCTCGTCGCGGCAGCTGTCGGTCGGTCCCGAGTCGACGACCGCCCTCATGACCGCGGCCGGAGTCGGAGCGCTCGTCACTGCGGGTGGCGGGCTCGCGATGCGCCAGGAGATGGCGGCGCTCCTCGCGATCGCCGTCGGGCTCATCTGCGTCGTCGGCTTCGTGACGCGGCTCGGCTTCCTGTCCGACCTGCTGTCCAAGCCCGTCCTCGTCGGCTACATGGCCGGCATCGCCGCGCTGATGGTCGTCAGCCAGATCGGCAAGGTGACCGGGCTGAAGGTTGTGGGCGACTCCTTCCTCCAGGAGCTGAGGTATGCCGTCACGCACCTCGGCGACGTCCACCTCCCGACGCTGTGGCTGGCGCTCGGCGTGCTCGCGGGGCTCTTCGCGTTCCAGCGCTTCGCGCCGCACTGGCCCGGGCCGCTCATCGCGATGCTCGGCGCGACCGTCGTCGTCTGGGCGGGCGGGCTCGTCGAGCGAGCCGGCGTGCACGTCGTCGGCGCGGTGCCGCAGGGGCTGCCGGCCGTCAGGCTGCCCGACGTCGCCGACGTCGACGTCTGGGCCCTGCTGCCGGCGGCGCTCGGGGTCGCCGTCGTCGCCTACTCCGACAACGTCCTGACCGGCCGGGCGTTCGGGGCGCGCCACCGCGAGAGCATCGACAGCAACCAGGAGTTCCTCGCGCTCGGCGGCGCCAACGTCGCCTCCGGCCTGCTCCAGGGCTTCCCGATCAGCTCGAGCGGCAGCCGCACCGTCATCGCCGACGCGATGGGGGCGCGCACCCAGCTGCACTCGCTCGTCTCGCTGGTCATCGTCATCGCGACCCTGCTCTGGCTCGGGCCCGTCATCGGCGCCTTCCCCACCGCGGCGCTGGGGGCGGTCGTCGTCTTCGCCGCGATCCGGCTCGTCGACGTCGCCGAGCTGCGGCGGATCGCGGCCTTCCGGCGCAGCGAGCTCGTGCTGGCGCTCGCGACGACGGCGGCCGTGCTGCTCTTCGGGGTGCTGCCCGGCATCGGCGCCGCGATCGCGCTGTCGGTCCTCGACCTGCTGCGGCGCATCGTCCACCCGCACGACGGGGTGCTCGGCTACGTGCCCGACGTCGCCGGCATGCACGACATCGACGACCACCCGAACGCCGTCCAGGTGCCCGGGCTCGTCGTCTACCGCTACGACTCACCGCTCTTCTTCGCCAACTCCGACGACTTCGTCAAGCGCGCGCTCGAGGTCGTCGACACGGCCTCGGGGCACGGGCAGGTCGAGTGGTTCCTGCTCAATGCCGAGGCCAACACCGAGGTCGACCTGACGGCGGTGGACGCCCTCGAGACCCTGCGCTCCACGCTCGCGGCGCGGGGGATCCGCTTCGCGATGGCCCGGGTCAAGGAGGACATGCGGATCTCGCTCGAGGCCGGCGGCTTCGTCGAGAAGGTCGGTGCAGACCTCATCTTCCCGACCCTGCCGACGGCCGTCGCCGCGTATGCCGCGTGGTACGAGCGCGAGCACGGCTCGGGGCCGCCGGGGCTGCGCATCCCGCCCGTGCCGGCGCAGCCCGAGCCCACCCCGCCGGAGCCCGACGCCTAGCCTTGCGGCATGGACACCGAGCGTGAGTCAGGCGACCCGACGCCGACCGTCGTCGCGATCCACGTCGCCAAGGGGCGCCGCCTGCCGACGCGCTCGGTTCCGAGCGTCGAGGCCGAGGCGGGGGCCGGGCTCGTCGGCGACCGCTACCACGGCAGCAAGCACCGGCACGTGACGATCCAGGCGCTGCCGGACCTCGAGGCGGCCGCCGCCGACCTCGGGCGGCCCGTCGATCCGGGCCTGACGCGGCGCAACCTGACGATCTCCGGCGGGACGATCCCGACGAGGCCGGGGGAGCGCATCACCATCGGCGACGTGGAGCTCGAGGTCGTGCGCGTCGCTGCGCCGTGCCGGCTGCTCGACGACAACCTCGGGCCGGGCGCCGCGCGGGCGCTGCACGCACGGGCCGGGACGGTGTTCCGGCTGCTGACGTCGGGGACGATCAGCGTCGGCGACGAGGTCGACCTCTCGCACTGAGCGCCTCGATCGCGACGGCCACTGCGACAGCCACGGCGAGCGAGCCCGCCGACACACGTCGCGCGAGGCGGCTCGCCGGGCCGATGTCCTGCACGGCGGCCGCCGGGCCGGTGCCGAGCGTGCCGCGGTCCTCGGTGCGTCCGTCGTAGGTGTTGGACCCGCCGAGACGCACGCCCAGGACTCCGGCGAAGGCGGCCTCGACGACCCCGCCGTTGGGGCTGGGGTGGGCCGGGGCGTCACGTCGGATGGCGTCCCGCGCCTGCGCTGCACGCTCTCGCGAGCCGCTGCTCGCGAGGGCCAGGGCCGCTGCGACCCTGGCCGGGACCCAGTTGGCGACGTCGTCGAGCCTGGCTGCGGCCCAGCCGAACTCGCGGTAACGCTCGTTGCGGTGGCCGACCATCGCGTCGAGGGTGTTGACGGCGCGGTAGGCGAGCAGCCCCGGGACGCCGAGCAGGCCGCCCCAGAGCAGCGGCGCGACGACGGCGTCGGACGTGTTCTCCGCCAGCGACTCGACGCAGGCACGGGCGATCTCGTCGGCGTCGAGCGTCGAGGTCTCGCGGCCGACGAGGTTGCGCACCTGCACGCGGGCTGCGTCGAGGTCTCCGCGGCGCAGCTGCCCGTCGATGGTGGCTGCCTCACGGGTCAGTGAGCGGCCTCCCAGGACCGCCCACGTCGCGGTCGCGGTGACAAGGGTGCGGGCAGGCTGACGGTGCCGCGTCGCCCGCTCGGCGACGACGCCGAGGGCGGCCGTCGCCGTCACCAGGAGCGCGACGTGGGCGACCCCGTTGGTCCGCGACGCGGCATACGTTCTCCGCTCGAGCGCCATTGCGACAGAGCCGAACCCGGCCACCGGGTGCCAGTGCCGCGGGTCACCGATCGCCTGGTCGAGCGCCCAGCCCAGCGCCAGGCCCAGGGCGCGGCTCATCGGAGGACGTCGAGTGCCGCGACCTCGCCGATGACGACGACCGCCGGGGCGCCGAGGCCCTCGCGGCGGGCCGTGGCGTCGATGTCGGCGAGCGTGCCGCGGGCCGTGCGCATGCTCGGCAGCCCGGCGTCGGCGACGACCGCCGCGGGGGTCTCGGGCGGCAGGCCCTCGGCCACGAGCGTCTCGGCGACGGCCCCGAGCGTGGCGACCCCCATGAGGATGACGATCGTCGTGCGACTGCGCGCGACGGCGCCCCAGTCGAGCGTGCTGCGCGGGTCACCCGGAGGCACGTGACCGCTGACGACGGTGAAGCCCTGCACCAGTGCGCGGTGCGTGACGGGGATGCCTGCGAGGGCCGGCGCCGCGATGCTTGACGAGATGCCCGGGACGACGACGACGGGGATGCCGTGGGCCGCGCAGGCCTCGGCCTCCTCGCCTCCGCGACCGAAGACGAAGTTGTCACCACCCTTGAGACGCAGCACGTTCCGGCCGGCGAGGGCGTGCTCGACGAGGATCTCGTTGATGCGCTCCTGCGGTGTGAAGTCCCCGCGAGGGATCTTGCCGACGTCGACGACCTGCACGTCGTCCCGGGCGTGACGGAGCACGCTCAACGGTGCGAGTCGGTCGTGGACGATGACGTCGGCGACCCGAACGGCCTCGATGCCGGCCACGGTCATCAGCCCGGGGTCGCCGAGGCCGCCGCCGAGCAGGGTCACGGTGCCGACGGCGGAGCCGCCCTGAGCTGCAGCGGTCTCCGGGGTCGGCACGGGTGCGGTCGACACGTCGCCACGCAGGACGACGTCGTGGGCCGTCGGGTCGGCGTCCGGGTCGAGGGTGACGAGCCCGCGCTCGGCGAGGTCGCGCAGCGAGGTGGGCAGGCCCTCGAGCGTGGCGGCCACGGTGACGCGCGCACCGTCCCGGAGCAGCGCGTGCACGGTCGCGACCGAGTGGGGTGCGACGCGCGCGATGAGGACCGACAGTCCGGAGAAGCTCAGCTCAGGCGACACGGCGACGTCTCCTCAGGTCGGCGAGGGCCGCGACGACGGCTCTCGAGGTCTCGGGGCCCCTGACGGCCATCCTGACCCAGGTGGGTCCGAGCCCGGGGAAGGTCTCACCCCGCCGGACGGCGAACCCCACCCGGGCGAGGTCCTCCCGGACCGATCCGGTGCCGAGCGGGCTCGTGTCGACGAGGACGAAGGGAGCGTGCGACGGTGCCGCCGTCGTCAGCCCGGCGGCCGCGAGCTCGCGGACGAGGACGTCCCGGTCGGCGGCATACGCCAGCGCCGCGGCCTCCGCCTCCGCGACGGCACGGGCCGACACGCAGGCGACCGTCGCCGCCACCGCCGGGCTCGACACCGACCAGGGCGGCTGCACGGCGCGCAGCCTCGCCACGAGGGCGGGGTCGCCGACGACGTAGCCCGCCCGCAGCCCGGCCAGGCCCCACGTCTTGGTCAGCGACCGGATGACGAGCACCCCGTCGAGGTCGGGAGCGACGAGCGACTCGGGCTCACCGGGCACCGCGTCCATGAAGGCCTCGTCGACGACGACGACGCGTCCCGGACGACGCAGCGCGCGCAGGTCGTCGGCCCGGTGCAGCACGCCCGTCGGGTTGGTCGGGTTGCCGACGACGACGAGGTCGGCGCCGGCGTGCTCGCCCCGAGGTTTGAAGGCGGCGGGATCGAGCCGGAAGCCGTCCTCGCGCCGGAGCACGTGCCGGGACACCGCTCGCCCGGCTGCGATGAGGGCGGCCTCGGGCTCGGTGAACTGGGGGTGGACGACCACCGGGTCCGCCCCGGGCACGGCGCGGGCGACGAGGGTGAACGCCTCGGCGCCACCGGCCGTCGGGAGCACGCACGCGGGGTCGACCCCGTGCCGCCGCGCGATGGCGAGGGTGGCCGGGGTCGGGTCGGGATAGCGACCGAGGTCGCGCAGCGAGTCCGCCACGACGTCGGCCAGCCACGGCGGGGGAGCGGGCAGCCGCACGTTGACCGCGAGGTCGACGAGCCCCGGGGCGGTGTCGCGGTCGCCGTGGTGGTGCAGGTCGACGAGACCCGACACCGCGCTCACGACGCCCTCCTGTGGTCGGTCGACACGGCATACGCGTGAACGGCCACGGCGAAGCGCACCGCGAGCTGCGGGTGGCCCGCCCAGTGGGTGTGGAGGTAGGAGGCGTGCAGCGTCCCGCGGCCGGTGCCGGCGGGGTCGAGCGCGAAGCCGTCGGGGGTGCCGTCGAGCAGCCACGCCGCCGAGCCCGAGCGGTCGTCGGATTCGACTGTCGTCCGGTGGAACTCGTGGCCCGTCACCCGGGTGCCGGCCGGGCCGAGCAGCGAGTCACCCGGCGCGATGGCCGTGCGGTAGCCGAGCGTGAGGCGGGGGCCCATCGTCCCCACCGTCGGGACGGCCCCGACCATCTCGTGGCCGTCGACGGACTCGGAGAGGTAGAGCAGTCCGGCGCACTCGGCGACGGTGGGCAGGCCAGTGCGCACGGCGGCCAGGATGTGCTGGCGCAGAGACGAGTTCGCCGACAGCTCGGCCGCGTGCACCTCGGGGAAGCCGCCGCCGAGGTAGAGGCCGGCGGTGCCGGCCGGGAGCGACCGCGCGTGCAGCGGGTCGAAGACGACGGGGTCGAGGCCGGCCGCACGCAGCAGCTCGTCGGTCTCGGCGTAGCGGAAGGTGAAGGCGCGGCCGCCGGCCACGGCGACGACAGGACGGTGGGCACCCGTCGTCGGTCGCGCCGCGTCCCCGAGTGCGGCTGCCGGGTCCCACGCGGCGTCGGCGAGGTCGGGGGCCGACCGTGCGATCGCGAGCACGTGGTCGAGGTCGACGTGCTCGGCCACGCGCTCGGCGAGCAGGCGCACCGAGCGGGCTGCCTCGTCGCGCTCCGCCGCGGGGACGAGCCCGAGGTGCCGCGAGGGCGCCTCGATCCCCGCGTCGCGCGGCAGCACCCCGAGCACCGGGACGCCGGTGGCCTCGAGCGCCGACCACACCTCGCGCGTGTGCCGACCGGACGCCGCCTTGTTGAGCACGACCCCGGCGACGCGCACGCCGGGCTCGAAGGTCGCGAGGCCGTGGACGATCGCCGCCGCCGTGCGCGTCATGTGGCTGACGTCGAGCGCGAGCACGACAGGGGTGCGCGTCAGGGTGGCGACGTGGGCCGTCGACGCATAGCCGTCGCCCCCGATGCGCCCGTCGAACAGGCCCATGACGCCCTCGACGACGGCGACGTCGGTCGGGCCGTCGGCGGTGGCGCCGTGCACGAGCAGCGGTGCCACCCGGTCGTGCCCGCAGAGGAACGGGTCGAGGTTGCGGCCCGGGCGTCCGGTCGCGAGCGAGTGGTAGCCCGGGTCGATGAAGTCCGGCCCCACCTTGAAGCCCGAGACGCCGAGGCCCCGGGCGCGCAGGGCCGCCATGAGCCCGGTCGCGACGGTCGTCTTGCCGTGGCCCGAGCCGGGGGCGGCCACGACGAGGCGGGGGAGAGGGGTGCTCACCACTCGATCCCCCGCTGGCCCTTCTGGCCCGCGTCGAACGGGTGCTTGACCTTGGTCATCTCGGTGACGAGGTCGGCGAGGTCGAGCACGGCCTGCGGGCAACGGCGGCCGGTGATGACGACGTGCTGGTGTCCGGGGCGGTCCCGCAGGGTCGTGACGACGTCGTCGACGTCGATCCAGCCCCACGCCATCGGGTAGGTGAACTCGTCGAGGACGTAGACGCCGTGCGTCTCGGCTGCGAGCCGGCGCTTGATCTCGGCCCACCCCTCGCGTGCCGCCTCGGCGTGGTCGTCCTCGGTGCCCTCCTTGCGGGTCCACGACCAGCCGGCGCCCATCTTGTGCCACTCCATCGGCCCGCCCCGGCCGGTCTCGCGGTGCAGCTCGGCGAGGGTCTCGACGGCGGTCTGCTCGCCGATGCGCCACTTCGCACTCTTGACGAACTGGAACACCCCGACCGACCAGCCCTGGTTCCAGCCGCGCAGCGCGAGACCGAAGGCCGCGGTCGACTTGCCCTTGCCGTCGCCGGTGTTGACGATGACCAGCGGCCGGTTGCGTCGCTGGCGGGTGGTCAGGCCGTCCTCGGGGACGGTCGTCGGCTGCCCGCGCATCAGGCGGCCCGCCCGGTGCTCGCCCGCGCCGCGTCGACGATGGCGGAGGCCGCGAGCTCGCCGACGGGCAGGTGCTCGGCACCGAGGTGCTCGGCGAGACGGGCGGCGAGCCCGAGGCGGAAGCGCGCCGACTCGCAGTCGACGACGACGCTCTCCACGCCCTCGTGCCGCAGCACGCTCGCGATGCGAGCAGCCCGCGCCAGCGCGTCAGGGCCGCTCGTGGCCCGGCCGTCGGTGACGACGACGAGCAGCGCCCGCCGGTTCGGGTCACGCAGCCGCTCCACCCGCAACGTGTCGTATGCCGTCTCGAGCCCTTCGGCGAGCGGCGTGCGTCCGCCGTGGGCCAGGTCGCGCAGCCGCCGGGCCGCGATGTCGACCGAGCCGGTCGGGGGCAGGGTGAGCTCGGCGCCCGCGCCGCGGAACGTCACGAGGCCCACCTTGTCGCGGCGCTGGTAGGCGTCGAGGAGCAGCGAGAGCACGGCCGACTTCACTGCCTCCATGCGCTTGCGGGCGGCCATCGAGCCGGACGCGTCGACGCAGAGCAGCACGAGGTTGGACTCGCGGCCCTGGAGCACCGCCCGGCGCAGGTCGCCGGGGAGCACGCGCAGTCGGCCCGCGCCCTGTCGGCGCGAGGCCGCGGCACGGATCGTCGCCGGGAGGTGGACCGGTCCGGTGCGGGCGCTCGTCGAGCCGACCCGGCGTCCGGTGCTCGTCAGGGCCGCCGAGCGGCGACCGGGGTCGCCGTGGCCGATGCCCTTGGCGCGCAGCAGCTTCGCGCGGTAGGGATCGTCCGCGGCACTGACACCCGCCGTCGCGGGCGCGCCGGCGGGAGCCTCCGTCGGCGCTGACCCACCGTCGTCGCCTCGGTCGCCTCGGTCGCCTCGGTCGCCTCGGTCGCCTAGGTCGCCTCCGTCGGCCCGCTGCAGCTGCTCGTCCGACGTGCTCGGCTGCGCCTCGCCGTCGGCCCCGCCTTCGCCGTCGCCCTTGTCCTCGCCCTTGTCGTCGCCCGGATCGCGATCAGGGTCGTGCTCGGGGTCGGGCTCCGGCTCGTCGTCGCCGAGCAGCTGGTCGAGGAGATCCTCGTCGAGGCCGGGGGAGTCGAAGGGGTTGCGCCGGCGGCGGTGCGGCAGGGCCAGGCGCGCTGCGGCGCGGACGTCGGCGACGGTGACACTCGTGCGCCCCGACCAGGCGGCGTGGGCGACCGCAGCACGAGCGGTGACGATGTCCGCGCGCAGGCCGTCCACCTCGAACCCGGCGCAGACGGTGGCGATCTTCGTCAGCATCGCGTCGGTGAGCGTCACGGCGGCCACGCGTGAGCGCGCGTCCGCGATGCGCCGGCGCAGCGCCTCCTGGTCGTCCTCGAACCTGGCCACGAAGGCAGCGGGGTCGCCGTCGAAGGCCAGCCGACGGCGTACGACCTCGGCGCGCAGCGCGGGCTCCCGAGGGGCGGCGACCTCGACGGTGAGCCCGAAGCGGTCGAGCAGCTGCGGGCGCAGCTCGCCCTCCTCGGGGTTCATCGTGCCGACGAGCACGATGCGGGCCGCGTGCGACACCGAGACACCGTCGCGCTCGACGGTGTTGCGGCCCATCGCCGCTGCGTCGAGCAGCAGGTCGACGAGGTGGTCGTGGAGCAGGTTCACCTCGTCGACGTAGAGGATGCCGCGGTTCGCGGCGGCCAGGAGGCCGGGCTGGTAGGCCGTCTCGCCGCGTCCCAGCGCCCGCTCGAGGTCGAGCGACCCGACGACGCGGTCCTCCGTCGCGCCGATAGGCAGCTCGACCAGGCGTGCGGCGCGCTGGTCGATCCCGGAGTCGTCGGCGTGGGGACCGTCGGGGCACCCGGCGCCGTCACCCGGCGCGCAGCCGAAACGGCAGCCGGCCACGACCTGCTGGTGCGGCAGCACGGCCGCGAGGCCGCGCACCATGGTCGACTTCGCCGTGCCCTTCTCGCCGCGCACGAGGACACCGCCGACATCCGGCGAGACTGCGGTCAGGACGAGCGCCAGGGCCAGGTCGTCCGAGCCGACAACCGCCGAGAAGGGGAAGGTGTCAGGTGGGGAGTCCTGCCGGACAAGGTTTTTCGAGTCGTTCGAGCCGTCGCGCATAGGACTGCGAGCCTCCTGCGGGTGCCTCGCCCGCGTCGGTGGACCGGACGCGCCCGGCGGGCGCGACCAGCGACGGGAGATGCCCTGGCTTCCCCCGACCGGGTGGTCGGAGGTTCACAGTGGCGGGACCGCCCCGGATTTGCACCGGATTCCTCTCCAGTCGCCATCGCGCAGTCTGCCAGACGACGGGCGGCCCGGCGCGGGGGTGTCAGGCCGTGGAGTCAGCAGCCAGCCAGCGGTGATGTACGAGGGCTCAGCGGGCGCTCAACGGGCGCACGACGGCAGCGTCGTGACGAGCGCCTCCCAGATGCACTCCGCCGACGTGCCGGCCAGGACCGGCGCGTGGGGGTAGCCGTCGACCCGCAGCACGCCCGCGGGGGTGTCGAGCCAGCTGAGCTGCTCGGTCTGCGTGCTGCCCGTCCGGCTGTCGGCGACGTCGACGACGCTCATTCGCCACGCCCCCGTCGTGAGGCACTGCGCGACGTCCGGCCACCGGACGGCTGCCGTCGCGAGGGCTGCCGCGGAGCTCGGGCGGCACGACAGGCTGGGACTCACGAGCGCGTCCAGGACGCTGCGGTCGACGGGTCCGCCCCGGCCCTCGAGCCGGGGGCGTGGTTGCAGCCTCGTGAGCCGGGCGATGGTCGCCGGCAGGAACGCGACGTCGACGTCGATCAGGTCGGCCCCCTGCGCCCCGCGGTCGACGACGAGGATGCCGGTGTGGTCGACCCACCCGTGGTGCAGCAGGACGGAGGCCGGGGTGCCGACCTCGACCGCCACCTGGGCATGAAGGTCCGCGCCGGCGTCGAGGCGCGCGAGCGCGCCCGCCACGTCGGCGTGCGTGCCGGGGCCGCGGCGTCCCGGGGACGCGTCGCAGTGCGACGCGCCGGACTCGCGCGCAGCCGTGGTCGAGAAGTTCGTGTGCATGCTGCCTGGCCCCGTCCCCCCGGGAGATCTCCATGTCGGGCCCACCCCCCGTGGACCCGGAGCCCATCATGGACGACGCGGACGCCTCTGCGGCGCGAAACGGACATCTCGATTCAGGAGGTCCACGTCGGACGGCAGGGCCATCGCCCGCGGCGCCCGGCTAGGGTCACCGGCGTGGCTTCGATCCGGGACGCGAGCAGCAGCGACGGTGCGGTGACGGCGGGCCGTCCACCGGTGCTCGAGGTGGTCGGGGTCGGCGCGTCGGGGGTCGACTCGCTCGATGCCACGTGCCGCCGGCTGGTCGAGGAGGCCGACGTCGTCATCGGGGGCGAGCGTCACCTCGCCATGCTCGAGACGCGTCCCGACCGGCGGCTCGTGCCGTGGCCGTCACCTCTCCTCCCTCGGCTTCGCGGCCTGCTCGCCGAGCTCGGCCCGCAGCGCGTCGTGGTGCTCGCGAGCGGTGACCCGCTGGTGTCGGGGATCGGCTCCACCCTCGTGCGCGAGCTCGGCGCGGACGCCGTGCGCATCCACCCCGGCGTGTCGTCGGTCGCCCTGGCCCGAGCCCGGATGGGTTGGGCCGCAGAGGAGTCCGACGTCGTCACCCTCGTCGGTCGTGACCTCGACCGGTTGCGACGCGACCTCGTGCCCCGTGCCCGGCTCGTCGTCCTGACGTCCGGTGCCGACGCCCCGGCCCGCGTCGCCTCCCTGCTCGTCGAGGAGGGGTATGCCGGCAGTCGCCTCACGGTGCTCGGTGACCTCGGGTCCCCGGACGAGTCGCGGACCGACGGGCTTGCCGCCTCGTGGGACGGCGGCCCCGCGCCACGGCTGCACCTCGTCTGCGTCGAGTGCGAGGCGCACCCCGGCCGCAGCGCGAGGTCGCTCGTCCCGGGACTGGGCGAGACGGCATACGACCACGACGGGCAGCTGACCAAGCGGGTCGTGCGGGCCGCCGCGCTGGCGCACCTGGCGCCCCAGCCGGGCGACGTGCTGTGGGACCTCGGCGCCGGAGCCGGGTCGGTCGGCATCGAGTTCGCCCGCCAGCACCCGCGCAACGAGGTGCACGCCGTCGAGCGCGACCCCGTCCGGGCCGAGCGGGTGCGCCGCAACGCACGAGCTCTCGGGGTGCCGGGGCTGCGGGTCGTCGAGGGCGCGTCCATGGACGCTGTGGCGACGCTGCCGCAGCCCGATGCCGTCTTCGTCGGTGGCGGGGCGAGCACCGACCTCATCGACGCCTGCTGGCACGCTCTGGCGCCGGGAGGGCGACTCGTCGTCCACGGCGTCACGGTCGAGACCGAGGTGCTGCTGCACGAGGCGCGCGGCCGCCTCGGCGGGTCGATGACGAGGATCGCCGTCGAGGACCTCGACACCATCGGAAGCCTCCACGGCTGGAAGCCCGCACGATCGGTCGTGCAGTGGTCGGTGGAGAAGCCTGTGCCCCAAACGGATCCGGAGGACCAGTCGTGACCGTGCACTTCATCGGAGCCGGCCCGGGAGCCGCCGACCTGCTCACCCTCCGTGCCGTCCGGATGGTCGGCGAGTCGCAGGTCTGCCTCTACGCCGGCACCTACATCGGTGCCGAGGTACTGGCGCACTGTCCCGACGGGGCCGAGCTCGTCGACACGCAGCACCTCGACCTCGACGCCATCACCGAGCGCTGCGTCCGCGCGCACGAGGCGGGTCACGACGTCGCCCGGCTGTGCTCCGGCGACCCGTCGCTCTACTCCGCGATCGCCGAGCAGACGCGGCGGCTCGACCGGGCCGGTGTGCCGTGGGACGTCACGCCGGGCGTGCCCGCCTACGCCGCCGCGGCGGCGCTCGTCGGGCGCGAGCTCACCGTGCCCGAGGTGGCCCAGTCGGTGGTGCTGACGCGCGCGCACCGCGACTCCACGCAGATGCCCGAGACGGAGTCGCTGGCGCACTTCGCCCGGTCGCGGGCCACCCTGGTGCTGCACCTCGCGATCCGCCGCACGCGCGAGCTCATGGCCACCCTCGTCGAGGACTACGGCGACGACTGCCCCGTCGTCGTCGTCGCCAACGCCGAGCAGCCTGACCAGCTCGTCCTGCGGGGCACCGTCGGCGACATCGCGGACCGGGTCGAGGGCGCCGGTCTGCGTCAGGCGGCGGTCATCCTCGTCGGTCACGCCCTGGGCGCGCGCGACAGCGACGACTTCGTCGAGTCGCACCTCTACGGCACACGGATCAGGGGTCTTGGGCGAAACACGCCGCGCGAGTGAGGGTTTCGGGTTAGGCGGCGGGTCCCCATGGCGCCGCGCCATCGGCTGTGTCAGGATGCGAGTGCCGCAGTGCACGGGAAGTCGGTGTGATTCCGACGTGGTCCTCGCCACTGTGACCAGGGAGCAAGTCCCCATCGTTCGCCACTGGTGACCTCAGGTCGCCGGGAAGGCTGGGGAGGCGTGACGATCTGGAAGCCAGGAGACCGGCTGCGGCGATGATCTGTCCACGAGGCATGGAAAGAAAGGGTCAATTCGCCATGACCACTGTTGCATCGGCTCCCGCCGCCCCGTCCGTCTCCGCCGTCCGTGTCCCCGTCTGGGCGTGGGCCCTGCTCGCGTTCGCGGTCTTCGCGCTCTACTTCGTCTCGCAGGAGAACGGTGCGCTGCTCAGTGCACCTGCTGCGCAGATGCTCCACGAGCTGACGCACGACGCGCGTCACGCTCTCGGCGTCCCCTGCCACTGAGGTGGGCCTGAGCTTCGGCTCCGTGCTGCGGCGCGGGGTCCTTGCAGGCATGCTCGCCGGCCTGGCGGCCGCGGTCGTCATCTGGCTCGTCGTCGAACCGGTCATCCGTCGGGCCCTCGTCATCGAGGACCGGCGGGGGATGCACGGGGGACAGGCCGCGGGCCTGCCGATGCACGGCGGTGAGGAGCCCCTCGTGTCGCGTGCGGCCCAGGTCGTCGGCGGCGCCGTGACCGCAGTGATCGTCGGCGTGGCCGTCGGCGTCGTCTTCGCCGTCGTCTTCGCCCGGCTGCGGGACCGCCTTCCCGGGAGTGGCGACTTCGGTCGCGCGCTCGTGCTGGCCGCGATCGGCTTCGCAGCCGTGAGTCTCCTTCCGGCGCTGAAGATCCCGGCCAACCCACCCGCCGTCGGTGACCCGTCGACCGTCGGACGACGCACGATGCTGTATGCCGTCACCCTCCTTCTCGGAGTGGCGATCGCGGTCGTCGTGCCGGCGCTCGATCGGCGGCTGGCCGGACGGGTGATGGCGCCGTCGACGCGCTGGGCCCTCGACGTCGTGGCAGTCGTCCTCCTCGTCGGACTCGTGATGGCCTTCGTGCCGGGGACGCCGGACCAGGTGCCGGCCGACGTGCCGGCCGACCTGGTCTGGGACTTCCGTCTCGCGTCCCTCGCGCAGCTCGCTGCCCTCTGGCTGACGCTCGGGCTCACGTTCGGGCTGCTCCTGGAGCGAGCCGGTGCGGCCCGAAACGACGACGTGCGCGCGGACACCGGTGCGCCCGTGTCGGCGTGACGGCATACGAGAGCCCTTGTCCTGACGACGATCCCGAGCGCACGTGCATCGTGCGCGTGTGCCGGGACTGCTGCTGCGGCACCGAGAGCAAGCACCCCGGGGTCGACCATGACGGGCTCCTCGCACGCCTCGAGGTCGGCACCCGAGGACGCGCCCGGGTGCTGCGCAGCGGGTGCCTGCTCGCGTGCGACGAGTCGAACGTCGTCGTCGTGACGCCGTCGGCCGTGGGTCGCCGCGCGGGAGGTCGGCCCGTCTGGGTGCGAGCCGTCCTCGACGGCGCCTCGGTCGACGCGATCACCGGCTGGGTCAGGCAGGGTGGGCCCGGTGTCGCCGAGCCCGGTGCAGAGGTCGCGGAGCGTGCGTTCACACCGAGTGGGCTGTCGCTGACCTGGTCGGCGGTCTGACGCGTCGCGTCACAGGTCCGCGCGCACGTCGAGCCCGATGCCGATGACGTCGCCGTCCTCGATGTCCTCGGCCCGGCGCACGGCGTCCTTGAGGGGGACGATGTAGCCGCCGTCCTTGGGCCACAGGGATGTCGTCCACTCGGTGCGACCCACGCGCGCGGTCACGGGGATCATGCCCCAGCCGTAGCTGACGTGGGCGACGTCGTGCAACGCCTCGGCCTCGGGCTCCGGGACGCGCACGAAGAAGTAGGGCGACGGCCCGCGCCACTGGTAGACGGATCCTTCGAAATCCAGCTCCATGCGGACAGGATGGCAGGCACACTGCGTCGATGAGCAGCAGTGACGAGCCGGGCCTGCCGCCGCAGCACGAGGGCTACCGCTGGCCGGCGGCGCCCGCCGGGGCGAGGCCGGCGTCGACGCGACCCCTGTCCGCGGCGGAGCGTCGGCGAGCGATCCGGACGGGGAAGCTCGTCGGTGTCGCCCACCTCGTCTGGGTGGTGGGTCTCACCCTCTTCGTGCGGATCGGCAGGGAGGTGCCCCTTGCGACGCTGCTCGTCGGGGTCGTGGTCGCGCTCGTCGCCCTCGGCCGGCCTCGGGCGCGGCCGCTCGCGCGTGGCTACCTCGTCACTGTGCTTGTGGGCAGCGTGCTGGTCGTGGTCGCCCTCTTCGCCCTCTTCCTCGTCACCTTTCGGGGACCGTGAGCGTCAGCTGGCGCGACCCCTCACGGTACGAAGCGTGGCGTCCACACCTGGCCGGCGTCGGTGACGCGGGTGCCGGAGGCGCAGACCATGACGAGACACAGCATGTCGATCGTCGCGGGGTCGAGGTCGACCAGAGTCGTCACCGTCAGCGACTCCTCGGCCCGGCCGACGTCGCGGCCCACGACGACGACGGTCCCGGGGTCGCGCTCCTCGAGTAAGACCTCCTTGGCACGGGCGATCTGCTCGGTGCGCGAGCGTGAGGCGGGGTTGTAGAGCGCGACGACCAGGTCGGCGGCGGCGGCCGCGCGGAGGCGTCGCTCGATGACGGCCCAGGGCTTGAGCCGGTCCGAGAGCGAGATGACGGCGAAGTCGCCACCGAGCGGTGCGCCGGCCCGGGCGGCGACGGCCTGGGCCGCCGTCAGGCCAGGGAGCACGCGCACGGGCACGTCCGCGTAGCCGTGGGTCTCGGCTGCCTCGAACACCGCCGATGCCATGCCGAAGACGCCGGCATCCCCGCCCGACACGACCGCGACGCGCTCGCCCGTGCGGGCCAGCTCGAGGGCGTCCCGCGCCCGGTCCACCTCGACGGTGTTGCCGGACGCGCGCCGGGTCAGGCCCTCCCGCTGCGGTACCCGGGCCACGTAGGGCGCGTAGCCGACGACGTGCGAGACCTCGGCGAGGGCGGCCGACACCTCGGGCGTCAGCCAACGGTCGGGTCCCGGTCCCAGCCCGACGACGACGACCTCGCCGGACGGCATAGGCGACGGGTCCTGCTGGGTGGCGGGCGATTCCGTGGTCGCAGGCTGCGCGCGGCCGGCAGCGTCGGCGCGCAGGTCCTTGCCCGGCACGACGACCATCGACATGTAGGGCACGGTCGACGCATCGACCTCTGCGACCGGCAGCACGCGCTCCGCGTCCGAGCTGGCCCGCTCGACGTAGCGAGCCTCGTCGAGCCGGCCGGCCTGGCGGAGCGCCTCCCGCACGTTCTCGAAGGTGCGGCCGAGCTTCATGACGACCGCAGCCTCCGTGTCGGCGAGGCGGCGGGCGAGCTCGGGCACCGGCAGCGTGCCGGGCAGGATGGTGAGCACGTCCTCGTGTCGGCACAGACCCGTCGCGACGGCAGCCGCGGACCCGCTCACCGACGTGACGCCGGGGACGACGGCCGTGTCGTAGCGGTCCGCGAGACGGTCGTGGAGATACATGTACGTGCCGTAGAAGAGCGGGTCGCCCTCGGCGAGCACGACGACATTGCGGCCCGAGTCCAGATGCGCCGCAAGGCGATCCGCGGACTCGTCGTAGAAGTCGGCCATGAGCCCGTGGTAGCCGAGCGGGTGGTCCGTCGTGCCGGTCGTGACGGGGTAGGCGAGCAGCTCCTCGACGACGCCGTCGCGGAAGTACGACGCCGCGATGCGCCGTGCGATCGAGTCGCCGCGCGGCCCGCTGTGGAAGGCGACGACATCGGCCTGTCCGATGAGCCGGGCCGCCTTGACGGTGACGAGCTCGGGATCGCCGGGGCCGACGCCGACCCCACGCAGCCAGCCGGTCACAGCTCCTGCTCCCGAGCCAGGGCGTTGACGGCCGAGGCCGCCAGCGCGGAGCCGCCACGGCGGCCGTGGACGACGAGCCATGGGACGTCGAAAGGGTTCTCGGCGAGAGCGACCTTGGACTCGGCCGACCCGATGAAGCCGACCGGGATGCCGATGATCGCAGCAGGCCGTGGGCCGCCGTCGGCGATCGACTCGAGCAGGTGGAAGAGGGCCGTGGGGGCGTTCCCGATGGCGACGACGGCGCCCTCGACGCGATCGCCCCACAGCGACACCGCTGCCGCGGATCGCGTGGTGCCCCAAGCCTTTGCGAGGGCGGGGACCCGCTCGTCGCGCAACGTGCAGACGACCTCGTTGTCGCGCGGCAGCCGGGCGCGGGTGATGCCCGAGGCGATCATGTGGGCGTCCGTGAAGACGGGTGCGCCGGACCGCAGGGCGGAGCGGGCCGCGCCCACGAGGCCGGGGTGCACGGCGATGTGCTCGGTCAGGTCGACGTCGCCGCTCGCGTGCACCATGCGCACGGCGACGACGCGAGCGTCCTCGGCGAGGTGGTCGAGGCGGGCCTCGGCGCGGATCGTCGCGAACGACCGGCGATAGATCTCCGCCCCGTCCGTCTCGTAGTCGTAGCGCCGGGTCGGTGGCGTGCTCATCTGGGCTCCGGGGTGGCGTGGATCGTGGTCAGGGCTGCCTCGAGCGAGGGCGGCGCGAGCAGGTCGACGTACGCCGTGGCGGGCGTCCCGCACCGGCGCTCGCACCCGCTGACGTGGACGGGAAGGCGCCCGGCGGGCAGCACGGGGGCGAGCTCACGAGCGAGCGCTCGGGTGTCGAGGGTCGAGCGCGAGCAGCCGGGCAGGCCGGTGCAGGCGTGCAGCCGGTGCCACGGCGACCCGACGTGCGTCGCGAAGCCCGCCGCCTCGAGCTCGGCGAGGAGGGCTGCGCCCCGCTCGACGACGAGCGAGCGCCACGGCGTCACGCGTACGGCATCGGTCGTGCGGGCGAGGGCGTCGACGTGGTGGGGCCGGAGCAGCCCCAGTGGCACGCCGACCATCGCGTGCTCTCCGACCGCTCCCAACGGGTGCGGGGGAGCGGGGCTGCGTGCCGCCACGGCGGTCCGCTCGGGCCCGAGCGGGTCGGCGAGATCGTCGACGTGCCAGACCGACTCGTCGCCGCCGGCGCGGTCGACGAACTCGCGCGCCAGGCGGACGATCAGGTCCACCGCCTCGTCGAGCGACACGTCCCAGCCGTGGCCGCTGCCGCCGGCGAGGACAACACCGCGGTCCGGCCCGGTGGCGAGGAAGGCCAGGTCGGCGGTCATGCCGCTGACGTCGCCACGTCCGTCGTCGACGACGAAGAGGAACCGTCCGCCCAGGCCCGACAGTCGGGGATCGGCGCACACGGCGTCGTCGAGGTCGGCCACGAGGGGCCGCACGTCGCACCGGCCGACACCGTCGAGGCCCGAGAGCGGCGACGCGACGACGTTGCGGACGAGCTCGTGGGTGTCGGACGGGACGAGCCCGGTGGCCCGGATCGCGGCGACGGTGACAGGCGGGAGCGGGTCCGGGAGACCACGCAGCTGCAGCGCGGCCCGTGACGTCAGTTGGATCACCGGATCCGCTTCTCCTGCAACGAGATCCAGAAGCTTCCGTAGGGCGGTCACCGGCACCGGTCGGGCCGCCGGGCGCAGCCTCACGATGGAGCCGTCAGCCGCCGAGAACGGTCGCGCGACACCCGGGCAGGCGTCGGCTGCCGGGCGCGGTCGGCTCGTCGGGGCGGTCACGCGGCACAGGATAGGCCCGGACCTCGCGTCGTCAAGGCGCCCGTCTCGGGCTATGGTGGGCCCAGCGTCGTCGACCCAGGAACCCGGTGAGAATCCGGGACGGTCCCGCCACTGTGAGCCGCCACCCGTGAGGGAGACGGTGAGTCAGGAACTGCCGGCAGCGCTTCGTTTCCTTTCGACCGCGGGGCGCGGATACCCCGCCGAGGAGTTCCAGTGACGCGCATCGCGCTGCTCTCGACGTCTGACACCGACCTGCTGTGTGCCCGCGGCAGCGGTGCCGACTACCTGCTCGCCAACCCGTCGCGACCCGGCCACACCTCGATGGCCGAGGCGATCGAGGCTGCCGACGTCGTCGTGGCCCGCATCCTCGGCGGCCCCCAGGACCTCTGCGACGGCTTCCGCCGCATCCGGGGCGCCGGCAAGCCGATGGTGGTGCTCGGCGGGGAGCAGACCCCGAACGCCTCGCTCATGGACCTCTCGACCGTCGCGCCCGGCGTCGTCGCCGAGGCCCACCGCTACCTCGCCGAGGGCGGGGCCGCGAACCTGCGCGAGCTGCACGCCTTCCTCGGCGACACGCTGCTCATGACCGGCGAGGGCTTCGAGCCGCCGGCCCCGCTGCCGGCCTGGGGCGTGCTCGACCGCCCCGAGCCCGCGGCCACCCAGATTTCCGACGTCGCGGGCGACACTCCCCGCCCGCGCGTCGGGATCCTCTTCTACCGCGCCCAGTTCGCCGCGGAGAACACCGCCTACGTCCACGCGCTGGCCGACGCGGTCGACGCAGCCGGCGGCATCGGCGTCCCGGTGCACGTGTCGTCGCTGCGCGAGGCGCCGGCCGACCTGCTCGAGCACCTCACGGCATACGACGTCCTCGTCACGACCGTGCTCGCCGCCGGCGGCACCAAGCCCGGCACTGCGAGTGCCGGCGAGGACGACGAGGCCTGGGACGTGCAGGCCCTCGCCGCGCTCGACGTGCCGATCATCCAGGGCCTGTGCCTCACGTGGGGCCGCGACCAGTGGGAGGCGAGCGACGACGGGATGAGCCCGCTCGACGTCGCGACGCAGGTGGCGGTGCCCGAGTTCGACGGCCGGATCATCGGGGGCGTGTTCTCCTTCAAGGAGATCGACGGCGACGGACTGCCGCACTACGTCCCCGAGCCTGAGCGTTGCGCGCGACTGGCGACGCTCGCCGTGAACCACGCCCGCCTGCGGCACACCCCGACCAGTGAGCGCCGCATCGCGATCGTGCTGTCGGCGTACCCCTCGAAGCACTCGCGCATCGGCAACGCCGTCGGCCTCGACACCCCGGTCTCGATCATCCGGCTGCTGCGCGCCATGCGCGACGCCGGCTACGACCTCGGCGCCCCGGGCGACATCCCCGGCACCGGACCGCTCGAGCCCGTCGACGGCGAGACCGCAGACACCACGGCCGGAAACGCCCTGATCCACGCGCTCATCGAGGCCGGCGGCCAGGACGAGGACTGGCTGACGCAGGAGCAGCTGACCGGCCAGCCGGTGCGGATCCCCGCCGCCCGCTACCGCGAGCACTTCGACGCGCTGCCTGCCGCGCTGCGCGACGCCGTCACGAAGCACTGGGGCGAGGCGCCGGGCGAGGTCTTCGTCGACCGGCACACGGACGCCGAGGGCGAGCTCGTCGCCGCGAGCCTGCGCGCCGGCAACGTCGTCATCCTCGTGCAGCCGCCGCGCGGCTTCGGCGAGAACCCCATCGCGATCTACCACGACCCCGACCTCCCGCCGACCCACCACTACCTCGCCGTCTACGACTGGCTCGCAGCGGATTTCGGCGCCCACGCGATCGTCCACATGGGCAAGCACGGCAACCTCGAGTGGCTGCCGGGCAAGAACCTCGCGCTCTCCGCATCGTGCGGACCCGACGCGACGATCGGCTCGATCCCGCTCGTCTACCCGTTCCTCGTCAACGACCCCGGCGAAGGCAGCCAGGCCAAGCGCCGGGCCCATGCGACGATCGTCGACCACCTCGTGCCGCCGATGGCGCGCGCCGAGTCCTACGGCGACATCGCCCGGCTCGAGCAGCTGCTCGACGAGTACGGCAACGTCTCGGTCATGGATCCGGCCAAGGCGCCGGCCCTGCGCGCCGAGATCTGGACGCTCATCCAGGCCGCGCAGATGCACCACGACCTCGGGCTCGACGAGCGTCCCGACGACGAGGCCTTCGACGAGTTCGTCATGCACGTCGACGGCTGGCTCTGCGAGGTCAAGGACGTCCAGATCCGGGACGGCCTCCACGTCCTCGGCGAGGCCCCCGCGGGGGAGGGCCTCGCCAACCTCGTGCTCGCGATCCTGCGGGCCAACCAGGTCTTCGCCGGCGCGGTCGGCGCGGTGCCTGGTCTGCGGACGGCGCTCGGGCTGAGTGAGGGGCAGTCCGAGCGCTCGTCCGTCGACGACGCCGAGGAGCAGGCCGTCGCGCTCGTCGCGGCCCTCGCCGAGGCCGGCTGGCAGGAGAGCGCGGTCTCCGGGATCGTCGCCGATCAGCTCGGTGACCTCCCGCACGTCGACAGGGAGGGCGTATGCCGTTCGCTCGCCTTCGCGTGCCGCGAGGTCGTCCCGCGGCTGCGGGCGACGACGGGCGAGATCGACGCGGTGCTGCACGCCCTCGACGGCGGCTACGTGCCCGCCGGTCCCTCCGGCTCGCCGCTCCGTGGCCTCGTCAACGTCTTGCCCACGGGCCGCAACTTCTACTCCGTCGACCCCAAGGCGATCCCGAGCCGGCTCGCCTGGGAGACCGGACAGCGGCTCGCCGACGACCTGCTCGCCCGGCACCGCGCCGACACCGGCGAGTGGCCGCGTTCGGTGGGCCTGTCGGTCTGGGGCACGTCGGCGATGCGCACGTCGGGCGACGACATCGCCGAGGTGCTGGCGCTGCTCGGCGTGCGGCCCCGCTGGGACGAGATGTCGCGCCGCGTCGTCGGGCTCGACGTGGTGCCGCTCGCCGAGCTCGGTCACCCTCGCATCGACGTCACGGTCCGCATCTCCGGCTTCTTCCGCGACGCCTTCCCCCACGTCATCGCGATGCTCGACGACGCCGTGCAGCTCGTCGCCGACCTCGACGAGTCACCCGACGAGAACTACCTGCGCGCCCACGTTGCCGGCGACCTCGCCGACCACGGCGACGCCCGGCGCGCGACGACCCGCATCTTCGGCAGCAAGCCCGGCTCCTACGGCGCCGGCATCCTCCCGCTCATCGAGTCGGGCACCTGGCGCTCCGACGCCGACCTCGCGGAGGTCTACGCCACGTGGGGCGGCTTCGCCTACGGGCGCGAGCTGGACGGCATACCTGCTCGGGCCGACATGGAGCGCACCTACGCGCGCATGGACGTCGCAGCCAAGAACATCGACACCCGCGAGCACGACATCGCCGACAGCGACGACTACTTCCAGTACCACGGCGGCATGGTCGCGACGGTCCGCGCGCTGACCGGGCGCGAGCCCAAGGCGTACGTCGGCGACTCGACGACACCCGACGCCGTGCGCACCCGCAGCCTCACCGAGGAGACGGCCCGCGTCTTCCGCGCCCGCGTCGTCAACCCCCGGTGGATCGCGGCGATGCGCCGGCACGGCTACAAGGGCGCCTTCGAGCTGGCCGCCACCGTCGACTACCTCTTCGGGTTCGACGCGACGGCCGGCGTCGTCACCGACTGGATGTACGAGCAGCTCGCGCAGACGTACGTGCTCGACAAGGAGAACCGCGACTTCCTCCAGCACGCCAACCCGTGGGCGCTGCACGGCATGGTCGAGCGGCTGCACGAGGCCGTCGATCGCGGGCTCTGGGCCGAGCCGGACCCGCAGCTGCTGGCAGACCTTCAGCAGGTCTACCTCGACGTCGAGGGCGACCTCGAGGACTGACCGGCGCTAGCTGAGGATGCCGTGGCGCGCGTTCCAGCGCCTCGCGCCCTCGGCGGCATCGACCATGCCCCACACCCAGAAGCCGAAGACGCCGACGATCCCGACGAGGACGATGACGAGCACCCAGCTGATGAAGTAGCCGACGAGGATCCCGATGCCCTTGGCGACGTCGCCGTTGATCATGCTGCCGAGGCCGGGCAGGAAGAACGACGCGAGCGCGGACAGGGCGGGACTCTTGGGGGCGACCTGGGTGATGTAGACGGGGGCGTTCACCGGTGCCGGGCCGCTGCCCGGTGGCGGCCACGACGCGCCGGACACCTGGTGGGGCAGCCCGTGCGTGTCCCGCGCCGCGACGGGCGGGGCCATGGGCGGGCGCACGTGCGGGGTCCAGGCGCGACCGTCCCAGTAGCGTTCGCCCTCGCCCGCCGGGTACCAGCCCGGGGGCGCCGAAGGTGCGTCATCCATGCCCGACTCCTCGTTGCGTGACAGGGCACGAGGGTATGCCGCGAAGCTGGCCGGTCTCGGTGTTTTGCGTCGTTCCGCGCCCAGATCCGGCGCGAGATCGCGCACCCGGTGTCGCCCAGCAGCAGCTCCTGCGCGATCAGGCGCCCGATCAGCGCGCGCTCAGGCGCGCTCGTCCCCGGTGTCCGACGGCTCGGGGAGGACGGGCTGGTCGGTGGGGTAGAGCCCGACGGCCAGGCCGTAGACGGTGTCGCCCGACCGGGGGAGCGCGGTGAACTCGCGGACCAGACCCTCGACGCGCTGCCAGAACTCCGACGCCTGCTCGCGCGGGATCCGCACGTGGCGCAGCGTCGAGTAGAGCGTGTCCTCCTCGTGCGCCGGGACCGACTCGGCGGCCGCCACCGAGAGGCCGTTGACGCAGACGGGGACCGTCGGGTCGCCGGGGTGGCGGGCGATGGCGATGGTGACCGTGCGACCGGTGCGGCCGTAGTAGCGCTCCTCGATGGCGCGCACCCGGCGCGTCCGCACGACGCGGAGCATGCCGGCGTCGACGAGCACGCCGACGTGGTGGGCCACCGTGCTCCGGGGGCGACCGACGGCGGCGGCCAGCTCGGCCACGGTGGCCGCGCGCTCGAGCACGAGGTCGAGCAGCGACGAGCGGAGCGGGTCGGCGATCGCCCGCAGCTGGGCAGGGGTCGTCAGCTCGACCGCGTCGGGGAGGTCGTAGTCGGGGAGCTGCTGGCTATTGATCGACATTGTTGGATCAGTCTAGATTGATGGATCAAAGCCGCGGGAAGCCTCGAGCACAGGAGCAAGCATGGCCGACGTCCTCCTCTTCCACCACGCGCTGGGCCAGACCGACGGGTTCCTCGCCTTCGCCGACGCCCTGCGCTCCGCGGGCCACACCGTCCACGCGCCGGACCTCTACTCGGGCAGGAGCTTCGCGACGCTCGACGAGGGCATGGCCAACGCGCGCTCCATCGGTTTCGGCGCTCTGCTCGAGCAGGGTGTCGCCGCTGCCGAGGGGCTGCCCGACGACCTGGTGTATGCCGGGTTCTCCCTGGGCGTCATGGCCGCCCAGCGTCTGGCGCAGACCAGAGCGGGTGCGCGTGGCGCCGTCCTGCTCGACTCGGCGATCCCGCTGGGGGAGTTCGCGCCCGACTGGCCGGCCGGCGTGCCCGTGCAGGTGCACGGGGGCGAGGCGGACGAGTTCTTCATGGACGAGGGCGACGTCGACGCGGCGCGCGCCGTCGTCGAGGCCGGCGGCGACGGCGAGCTGTTCCTCTATCCCGGCTGCGGGCACCTCTTCGCCGACGCCAGCGCGCCGGCCCACGACGCCGATGCCGCCGCCCTGGTGCAGCAGCGCGTCCTCGACTTCCTCGCCCGGGTGTAGCGGGAGGGGTCTACCCGCCCACGCCCGTCTCGTGGGCCACGACCTCCGCGCCCCGGGTGAGCCGCACGACGGTCGTGCACCAGAGGGTGAAGGTGGCCACGGTGAGCGCCACGAAGCCGCAGGCGTCCGCCGGGTCGGGCGTGACGCCGGGCGGCCGGGACCCGTAGAGCTGTGCGGAGAACGGCACCCACAGGACGGCCCAGACGATGGTGGTCCAGGAGCGCTGTCCGTGGATGGCCTTGTCCCAGCGTGAGATTCGCACCGCTGGCAGGATCCAGGAGAGGATCGGGAGGCCCCACATGATCCACAGCCCGATGTCCGGCGACACCGATGGCAGGCGTCCGGCTCGGCCGAGCAGCCCCTGCAGGCGCACGAGCCACACGCACGCGAAGCACCCGGCGCCGAAGAAGAGGGCGGCGGCGAGGTTGACCGTCCAGCCGGACTGGGCCGAGCCCGACGAGAACAGGAGCTTCTCGGGCGGCAGGAAGGCGTTGAGCGACAGCGGGATCACGGAGGCTGCCCCGAGCCCCAGGGACCACCGCGCCGGGCGCCTCAGTCGCGGCAGCTCCAGACGCCTGGGCCGGTCGTCGGGCACGACGACGCCGACCGGGCTCGCGCCGTCGGCGAAGCTGTGGCCCCGACCGTCCATACCGGGACCCTAGCCCGTGGGAGGCGTCCGGTCGTGGGCATCGCCCCGCACGAGGGCGTAGTAGATCTCGTCGGAGCGGGTGCCGTCCGGGTTGGGCAGGCGCTGGCGCAGCCGACCCTCGGGGCTGAAGCCGGCCTTCGCGGCCGCGCGGCCCGAGGCGACGTTGTCCGCCTTGTGCCCGAGCTCGAGCCGGTCGATGCCTGCCTCGTCGAACGCCCACCGGGACACCAGCCTCAGCGCCCGCGTCGTGAAGCCGCGTCCCCGGAAGGCGGGCAGCACGCCATAGCCGATGAGTCCGAGGCCGGGCGGCCCCATCCGCATGACGTTGATGACGCCGGCCCCCTGGCCTGTGGCCGCGTCGACGATGACGAACCGTGCGGCCCGACCGAGCCGCCACTCGCGCCGTGCCTGGGCCGCGAGCCGTCTGGCCCGCTCGTCGGTGTGCGGCCGGCCGGCGAAGTCCCAGCGCAGCGACTCCTCGTTGTTGTGCTCGTCGCGCACGACCTCCCAGTCGGCGGCGGTGACCGGCCGCACCGTGACGACGCCGTCGCCCAGCGGCTCGGTGTCCGGGAAGCCGCTCGGGCCCGAGCTCTCCGCAGCTCCGACCGGTGGCCGCAGCAGGTAGGTGTCCATCACCCACCCGTGACGCTCGCGGGCCTCCGCACGCAGCCGGCGCACCTCGTCGACGACGTCGGCGAGCCGGCCGTGCACGAGCAGCTCGTCGGGCGTGCCGAGGTAGGCGCCCCAGTAGAGCTCGATGTCGGGGAAGGCGTCGGCGAGCTCCGCGCAGGCGAGCTGCCCGTCGAGCATGACCACGACGTCGCCGAGGGCCGGGTCGTACTCGTCGACGAGACGGCGTCCGGTCGTGACGTGGATCGGCGCGCCGATGCGGTTGAGCGGGATGCGGTGGCGGGCTGCGAGCAGCTGCGGTGCGCTGATGCCGGCGATGACGTCGAGGTCGACGTCGAGTCCCTTTGCGGCCCAACGCTGCACGAGCGCGTCGACGACCCGGATCGTCGAGTCGTAGAAGGCCGGGTCGCCCCACACGAGGAAGCCGACCGTCGTCTCCCCGTCACGGAGCGACTCCATGACGTCGGCGTAGGCATCCACGCGCGCCGCGTGCCAGTCCCGCACCCCGCGGTCGTATGCCGTGTCGTCGCGTTCCGCGTCGGGCCCGCGCCTCGGGTCGGGGACCTCGACGACCCGGTAGGCGTGGTCGGCGGGGATGAGGGCCTCGCAGACGGCCTGGCGTGCCGCGACGAGGTCGGACTTCGCGTCGCCCTTGTCGGCGACGAGGAAGACGTCGACGGTGCCGAGCGCGCGGGCGGCCTCGCCGGTGACCTGCAGCGGGTCACCCATCCCGATGCCGATGATGCGGATCCGGTCGATCACGTCGTGGCTCCGATTCGGGTGAGCGCGAGGAGGGCGTCGATGTCGACGTGCTCCTCGAGGGCGTCGGCGAGCGTGTCGAGCATGCGCTCGCGCCGCTCCGCGAAGCCCGGCGCATCGGCGTGGGGCTGCCACTGGGAGCCCGCCGCTCGCGCGACCTGCGCGAGCCAGGCGCGACGGAAGCCGTCGCTCTCGAACGCGCCGTGCCACATCGTCCCCCAGACCGAGCCGACGCTCCAGCCGTCCAGGAACGGCTCGGGCGCGGGTTCTTGGGGGGCACCCGTGGGGCGGAGCCCCCCGAGCGTGGCGATGCCGTGGTGGATCTCGTAGGCCGTGTCGACCGGGTGCCCGTCCCACGAGCCGGCGGGGCGCGCGAGCACCTTGGCCTGGCCGAACTCGGTGCGCACGGGCAGGTGCCCGAGCCCCGGCACGACGCCGACCTGCCCCTCGACGTCGTCCTCGATCTCGTGACCGAGCATCTGGTAGCCGCCGCAGACCCCCAGCACCGGACGGCCGGCAGCCACGCGTGCGGCGACGACATCGGCCAGCCCCCGCTCGCGCAACCACTCGAGATCACTTGCCGTCGAACGTGATCCGGGCAGCATGAGCAGGTCGGCGGACTCGGCGACGGCCGCGTCGACCGTGACGAGGACGTCGACCCCCGGCTCGGCCGCAAGGGCGTCGACGTCGGTCGCGTTGGAGATGCGCGGCAGCCGGATGACGGCCACCTTGAGCCGGTCGCGGGACGTCGCGGACAGCGCGGTCGAGGCGCGCCAGTGACCGACCTCGAGGGTGTCCTCGCTGTCGAGCCAGACGTCGAGCAGCCACGGGATGACCCCGTGGAAGGGCACGCCGGTGCGGTCGGTGATCTCGTCGAGCCCGGGCTCGAGCACCGAGGCGTCGCCTCGGAACTTGTTGATGACGAAGGACTTCAGCAGGGCACGGTCCTCCTCGCCGAGGAGCGCCCACGTGCCGTAGAGCGAGGCGAGGATGCCCCCGCGGTCGATGTCGCCGACGACGACCACCGGCAGCCCGAACTCGCGAGCCAGCCCCATGTTGACGTAGTCACCCGCGCGCAGGTTGATCTCCGCCGGTGAGCCGGCGCCTTCGCAGACGACGAGCTCGTACTCGTCCGCGAGCTCCCGGTAGGCCGCGAACGCCGCGTCGGCCAGGTGGGCGCGCCCCACGGCATACTGCCCCGCCTCGAGCGTCCCGGCCGGCTCGCCGCGCACGACGACGAACGACCGCCGGTCGGTACCGGGCTTGAGCAGGACGGGGTTCATCGCCGTCGTCGGCTCGAGGCGGGCGGCCTGGGCCTGGAGGTACTGCGCGCGGCCGATCTCACCGCCGTCGAGGCAGACCATCGAGTTGTTCGACATGTTCTGCGCCTTGAACGGCGCCACCTTCACCCCGCGGCGCGCGAGGGCACGACACAGGCCCGCGACGATGACGGACTTGCCCGCATCGGACGACGTGCCGGCGACGAGGAGGCCGGACGCGCCGGAGCGGTCTGGACGGCCGGGGCGGTCGGAGGGCGCGGACGAGGGCACCCGGCCATCCTGCCGGACGACCCCCGCCGCACCCGGGTCGGTCCTACGCTTCAGGCATGCAGCTGCGCCGTGTCGACGAGGCCAACCCGGTCCAGCGATCGCTGCGCGGGCTCGTCGCGTCGCGTCCCGGGGCCTGGGTGTCCAAGCGCGTGCTGCACCGGCTCGACGGGCTCGGGCACCGGCTCGCACCCGGTCGCACCCTGCCCAGCCAGTGGCTCGCCGCCGTCCCGGTCGGGTTGCTGACGACGACCGGCGCCCGGTCGGGTCAGCCGCGCACCGTGCCGCTCATGCTCGCCCCGCTCGAGGACGGGTGGGGCGTCATCGCCTCGCACTACGGCTCCGAGCGGCCGCCGGCGTGGTACTTCAACCTCCGCGCCCACCCGCGGGCCTCCCTCGAGATCGACGGCGTCGTGCACCGGGTCCGGGCCGAGCAGGTGCAGGGCCCCGACAAGGAGCGGGTGCGCGAGGCGGCGCTGGAGTACTACCGCGGCTACACGGCCTACGAGGAGCGCGCCGGCGGCCGCGACCTCGGCTTCTTCGTGCTGCACCCCGAGCGCGACTGACGCGCCCGGGGTGCAGGTGGTGCCGGCTGGTGACGTCGGCTCCTACTCCGGGTCGCCGTCGGCGAGCAGCCGGTAGAGCTTGCGTCGGGTCTCCGTGAGGATCTCCGCCGCCTCGGCGCGCTGCTGCGAGGTGCCGGTCGTGACGACCTGCCACATGCCGCCCATGACCTGGCCGACGAGCGGCATCAGGTCGTTCGCGCCGCCGGAGGGCCGGGGCGCCTCCTCCTCGGCCTGCTCCTCGAAGGGCCGCCAGGTGGCAGCCATCTCCTCGGCGTTCTCCTCGACGTAGGCGCGACCCGCGTCGGTCAGGCGCAGCAGGCGCCGGCCGTCGACGTCGCGTCCCTCGACGAGGCCCTCGTCCTCGAGCTGCTGGACGGTGGGGTAGACCGAGCCGGGGCTCGGCTTCCACGCGCCGCCGGTGCGCTCGGAGATCTGCTGGATGAGCTGGTAGCCGTTCATCTCGTCGCCCGCCAGGACGTCGAGGATGGCGGCGCGGACGTCGCCTCGACGGGCGCGGGGCCCGCGGCGCGGGCCACCGAAGTCGGGGCCGAAGCCGGGCCCGCCGAAGTGGCGGACGAGGTCGGCGACCCACGGGGGCGGACCGGGGCGGCCGCGGCCGCCGGGGCCGGGTCCTCCGGGACCGCCCCAGGGGCCCCGTCCGGGTCCGAAGCCGGGGCCGTTGCCCTGGCCTCCCCAGCCGCCGCCCCAGCTGCCGTCCCAGCCGGACTCACGTCGGGTGTGGTGATGGTGGTGTCCGTGCATGGTGGTTCTCCTTCTACGAACGCGACTCACGAACAGTCGCGATAGGTCGACGATATATCGTGACTGTTCGCTATGCAAGAGAAAGAAAAGTGGGTACGGGCGGCCCGGGTGGACAGGCCACCCACCGCAGATCGTCACGATGGCGTCGTCTGTCACCGTCTAGCGATTCGGCTAGAACCTCGAAGACGGAAGAATTCGCAGGTCAGCGGGCTGGTAAAAACTCACACCCCGTTGAGGTACGGCGCAGGTTTCGTTAGCGTTCGACGACGGGGGCAGGCGAATCGCCCGTGAGGAGGACTTGACGTGGCGAGCACACAGGGGAGCGGCTCGGCGTCCCACGCCGGTGTGGATGCCAGACGAGCCGACGCAATCGCGAGGAGATCCATGAGCAACGTCCCGGCTGCACCGCTGGGCGAGAAGCGCACGGTCCGCATCCAGTGGGCCCCGTCAGCCGCACCGCGCATCCGCAAGGAGCTCGTCGAGGACCTCCTGTCCAGGGCGGTCGCACCCCAGGTCATCGACGAGGCCGAGATGGTGGTCAGCGAGCTCGTCGCCAACGCGATCCGCCACGCCCGTCCGCTGGCCGACGGCGCCATCCGGATCCACTGGAAGGTCAAGAACAACGTCGTCGAGGTCGAGGTGTCCGACGGGGGCGGCCCGACCGCGCCACGTCCGGCGCCGCCCACGACCTGGGCCCCCGGTGGCCGCGGCCTGCGCATCGTCCGGTCGCTCGCCCACGAGTGGGGTGTCATCGACGACCCCAACGGCCGCACCGTCTGGGCCTCGCTCGGCGGGCCGTCCCGCCGCCGCTCGCACTGAGCCGACCGGTCTGACGCCGCGGTGCGCCTCCCGGACCCGGCGCTCGTCGTCCTCGTCGGCGCGTCCGGCTCGGGCAAGTCGACGTGGGCCGGGTCGCGCTACCGCTCCGCCGAGATCGTCTCGTCCGACGCCCTGCGCGAGGTCGTCGGCAGCGGCGAGCACGACCTCGACGCCTCCACCGACGCCTTCGCGCTGCTCGAGCAGGTCGTCGCGGCCCGCCTGGGCCGGGGCCTGACCACCGTCGTCGACACGCTCGGCACCGACGTGTCACGTCGCCGGGGCTGGCTGGCCGCCGCCCGTGCCGCCGGCCTGCCGGCCGTCGCCGTCGTCCTCGACACCCCTGCTGGCGTATGCCGTTCGCGCAACTCGGCCCGGGACCGCCCGGTCCCTGCCCGCGTCCTCACGAGCCAGCTCGCCGCAGTCGCGTCGGCGGTCGACCTGCTCGAGGGGGAGGGGTGGCACGTCGTCCGGGTCGCCCCGGACGACGTGCCGGACGACGCGCCGGCCGCTGCGGGCGAGGCCGCGGCTCGCGCTACGACGTCGCCGGCCGGTCGCACGGGCCTGCGCGGTGTCGTGCTCCAGCTCTCGCACTTCCCCGCCGAGGGCGACCTGCTCACGTGGCTGCGCGACATGGTGGCCGCCGCCGAGCAGGCGGGGCTCGCCGGCATCGCCCTGATGGACCACCTCGTCCAGATCCCGCAGGTCGGCCGCGCGTGGGACCCGATCCCCGAGCCGTGGGTGACGCTCGGGGCGCTCGCGGCGCCGACGACGCGGCTCCGGCTCGGCACCCTCGTGACACCGGTGACGTTCCGGGCTCCAGGAGTTACTGCCAAGGCTGCGGCGACCCTCTCGGCGCTGACGGGTGGAAGGGCGTTCGTCGGGGTCGGCGCGGGCTGGTGGGAACGCGAGCACACGGCATACGGCCTCGGGTTCCCTTCTGCGAGAGCGCGGCTCGACGCGCTCGAGCGGGGGATCGAGACGATGAAGGCGCTCTGGGCGCCCGGCACGAAGCCGTATGCCGGACGGCTCGTCTCGCTGCCCGAGACGACCTGCTACCCCCGGCCGGTCGGCGAGCTGCCGGTCGTCGTCGGTGGCGGCGGCGACCGCACCCTGCGCATCGCCGCCCGGCTCGGCGACGGGTGCAACGTGCCGTCCGACGACGCCGGGCTGGCCAAGGTCGCGCGCTACCTCGAGCTCGTCGAGGAGGCGGGCCGCGACCGGGCCACGGTCCACGCGACGGTGCTCGACCTGCCACTCGTCGGCCGCGACCGCGACGACGCCTGGTCGCGCGTCGAGCGGCACCGCGGACGCGTCGCCGCAGCCACGTTCGCCGCCCGGCACCATGCCGGCACGCCGAGCGAGCACGCCGACCGGCTCGCGGGCCTTGTCGAGCGGGGCGTCACGACCGCCTTCGTCGCCCCCGTCGGGCTCGCAGGCCCCGACGACGTGCTGGCCCTCGCCCCGCTCGCGACCGCGTTCGGCTGACCCCGCCCCGGCCACTAGGGTGGCGCGCATGGGTAAGGCATCACGTCGACCGCGCGGCGAGCGCGCTGACCGTTCCGCACGTCCGCTTCCGGCACCCTTCGTGGCGCGCCCCTTCGAGGGCCTGCCCAACGAGACCGACTGGGTCGCCATGCGCGAGATCGTCCCGGCCGCGACCGCGACGGTGCGCTTCGCCAAGGGCAAGGCGCCCGAGGGTGCGCCCGACGAGGTGATGATCGCGACGGTGCTCCCGCTCGCGTGGCCCGGCCTGCACCGCGAGGGCGGCGAGGTCGTCGTCGGCATCCAGTCCGGCAACGGCAGCGGCGACACGAGCCGCGACATCGCCCAGGCCATCGCGCTCGCGTCGGTCGCCGAGCCCGGCTCGCCGGTCGCGACGCTGCCCGTCTCGATGGCCGACACCGCGCGCCTGCAGGACGTCCTCGACACCGACGCGCCCTTCGAGATGCAGCTGCACGAGGGCTTCGACTTCTGGGTCGCCGACGCCGACCTCGACGCCGACGGCAAGGAGTCGCTCGACCGCGCCAACGAGTCGGCCATCCCGACCGTCAAGCTCGACGCCGCCCCGTCCGCCTTCTGGTGCCGCATCGGCGAGCGCACCTACGTGCGCTGGGTGCTGCCCTTCGCCGAGGACGAGGCCACCAACGCCCTGGCGCGCCTGCACGCCGCCGGCGAGAGCCACCTCGGCGAGGACGGCCGCCTGCTCGGCTGCTTCCGCTCGAGCGGCTTGCTCATCCCGGTGTGGGAGGTCGACCCGGCCTCCGAGGCGGCCGACTTCGAGGACGCCGTCGCCGCCATGAAGACGAAGATCGACGCGGCCGCCGCCTCCACCGAGCCGCTCACCGCGGCCGAGCGCGGCGCCAAGGCCGGCCTGACCAACCGCCAGGTCACCCTGCGCTGAGAGGACGGGCGACGATGACGACGACCCCGCCGATGTCCGTCGCCGTCGTCATCCCGGCCAAGGACGAGTCGGCCCGCATCGCCGAGACGATCCGCGGGGTGCGCACCATCCCGGGCGTCTCCGCGGTCGTCGTCGTCGACGACGGGTCGGCCGACGGCACCGCCGCCATCGCCGCCCGCGAGGGCGCCGAGGTGGTGCGGCACGTCCGCAACCACGGCAAGGCCGACGCGATGATGAGCGGGCTGGGGCGCGTCAACGGCCTGCGCCGCGTCGGGCGGCTCGACGACAGCACCTCGGTGCTCTTCGTCGACGCCGACCTCGAGGCGTCGGCCCAGGCCGTCGGCGCCCTCGTCGGCCCGGTCGCGCGCGGCGAGGCCGACCTCACCATCGCGACCCTGCCCCGGCAGCAGGGCAGCGCCGGTGGTCACGGCCTCGTCGTCGGCCTCGCCCGCCGCGGCATCGAGGAGCTGACCGGCTGGTCGCCGCAGCAGCCGCTCTCGGGCATGCGCTGCCTGTCACCGGCCGCGATCGATGCGGCGACCCCCTTCGCGCGAGGGTGGGGCGTCGAGGTCGGCATGACGGTCGACGTGCTCGATGCCGGCCTGACGATCCTCGAGGTGCCGTGCGACCTCCAGCACCGGGTCACCGGCACCGACTGGCGCTCGCAGGTGCACCGGGCCGCGCAGTACCGCGACGTCGCCCTCGCGCTCGGGGTGCGACGGCTGCGCCGCCGCCTCGGCGCCGACTGACCCGCCGCCGCGGCACACTGTGCACTCGACACTCGAGTGCACACTTCCCGACGAGGTGGGCCGTGGGGAACTGGGCACTCGACGCTCGAGTGCTCATTTTCTGGCGGGGTGGGCCGTGGGGAAGTGTGCACTCGACGCGACCACTGCCTCCCGGGCTGCCCCGCGGGGCGCTCCTCAGATGTGGTGGCGGTCGCGGCGCCGGCGGACCGGGGCCTTGCGGGCCTCGATGGCCAGGAAGTGCATGACGGCGGACACGACGAGCGGCACGGTGAAGATCGCCGCGACCGGCGGGATCGCCGCGCCCGAGTCGTTGGTGAGGAAGCCGATGACGGCCATGACGATGATCGAGAGCAGGCCGCGACGCATGAGCGGGGCCTCGTCCAGCAGGCGGCGGAGCGGCTCGGTGCCGAGGATGCCGGGGCGCAGCACGACCATGACCGCGAGGACCATGAGCACCACGACGATGACGAGCAGCACCGGCAGGTGGACCGCGAGCGAGACGTTGGCCCACAGCTTGCGCGACATGACGTCCCACGCGCCGCCGTCGATGACGGTCTGGAGGAACCGGCCCGGGTGTGAGCGCTCGGACTCGGGCCGGCGCCAGTCGAGGTAGCAGACGAGCCCGACGACGAGACCGGCGACGAGCAGCACGATGGACACGTTGCGCACCGACGTGCGCCAGCCCATGACGCCCATGAGCAGGAAGCCGAGGGCGGGCACGAGCGCGATGGGACCGCCGAAGTCCGCGCCCCACGCCGGGAGCACGTCCACGGCCAGGGCGACGCCGCCCACGACGACGACGGCGAAGACCGCGAGGCGCGGTGCGTCCCGCCTGACGAGGGCGTGCGCGAGGGCGGCGCAGAGCAGCAGGACGGCCGCGGCATACAACGCGAAGGCGACGTTGCCCATGCCGTAGAAGCGGCCGCCGACGAGCGGCTGGAGGCCGAAGATCGACGAGATCTGCAGGTGCGACCCGGTGAGCAGGTCGATGCCGATGACGCCCGCGGTGATGGCCGACATCGCCGACAGCGGGCCGAGCGCCGAGCTGCTCCAGGGGCCCTTGAGGCTGGCGAGGGTGAGCGCGACGCTGATGACGAGCACGAGGACCATCAGCATCGCCACGAGCACGACGGTGTTGGTCGACCACCGCCACCACGGCACGAGGTTGGCGAGGAACGTCGCGGCCGGCATCGCGGCCGAGACGAGCCCGATGAGGCGGACCAGGCGCAGCACGCGGGCCCGGGTGAAGCGGCGGTTCCACGGACGCGCGCGCCGGACGACGACCCACAGCACGAGCATCGCCAGCGCCGTGCCGACGAGCCAGATGAGCAGGAAGGGCGCGACGATGCGGTGCATCGCGTCGGCCTTGGTGTCGATGTCGGTGAGCACGGTCAGCTTGCTCGCGGCGGTGGACTCGCTGTTGTTGGCCGACGGGACGACGCTCAGGGCCCGCCCGCCGATGGCCGACGTCGGCTCGACGCCGCCGCGCTGCAGGATCGTGGCGGTGATGTCGGACAGCTGCGCGACCCCGGTCAGGCGCGTCGACGCCGAGGCGAGCAGACCCGGCCCGTAGTGCGGCCCGCTCGCCGTCAGCAGCCGCAGCCGCTCCTGCTGGTCGCGGTCGGCCAGGCCCGCGACGACGAGGTCGGCGCCGTTGGGCATCGCGTCCATGACGAGCTCGATGCGCCGCTCGATGCCGTTGATCTTCTCCAGGTGGCGGGTCGGGTTCGGGTCGGTCGCGTCGATGCCACCGACGTCGACGATGCTGACCGGGCACTGCGCGAGGTCGGAGACGAGCGTCGTCGCCTGGAAGGGGGAGTACTTGGCGACCTTGCCGTCCGAGGTCGCCGCTGCGAGCCCGGCACCCGGGCCGACGGCCTGGATGCACGTCTTGCCCGTCGTGAAGCTGTCGCCGAGCAGTCCCAGCTGCGCCCGGAACTCGGCGTCGCGGGACGCCGTCGCCAGCGCGTCGAAGCCGATGACCCGGAAGCCGGTCGCCGCGCTCCCCGCGATCGACGGCAGGGGCGAGCACTGGGGGCGGGACTCGGCCGTGTCCGGACCGGCCGCCTCGCCGGCCGAGACAGTGGCCCAGCCGTCGGTGGGGCAGGTGGTCAGGCGCAGGCTCTTGACCGACACCGAGGCGGCCGACCCGTCGCGCAGCAGGCCCCACAGGATGGGGGTGTCCTCGGCGGAGACGTCGTCCCAGGAGAGGCCGCCGAGCCCGACGACGACGAGAGACTCACCCGGCTGGGGCTGCGTCGTGGGCGGGACGGGGACGGTGGTGCGCTTGACGTAGGCGAGCGTGAGCGCGGCCACCATCACCAGGAGCAGGACGACGAGCGTCTTGACGGGGTGGCGGCGGATCACGGGGGACAGACTACAAACCGGGGCTGTCCGTGGGCGCCGCGGTCACGGGCTGGAATCGAAGGGCTGGGCGGCACCCGCACGGCTACCCTTGCCGATCGTGGACGCCTCGACGCTGACGACCCTGGCCATCGCGGCCGTCGTCGTCGCGCTGCTCGCCCTCGTCCTCGCCGTCGGCGCCCAGCTGCGTCTCGCGGGTGTGCGGCGCGACTTCGCGGCGCTCGACGACGACGGCCAGACCGACATCGCCCGCGTCGCCGCCACCCAGAACCACCGCATCGACCGGCTGACGGCCGAGGTGACGAGGCTGCGCGAGCACGTCGAGAGCGCCGAGGAGGACGTGCGCCAGAGCCTGCGCAACGTCGCGGTCGTGCGCTACGACGCGTTCGGCGACATGGGCGGCCGCCTCTCCTTCTCCGCCGCCATCGTCGACGACCTCGGCGATGGCATCGTGCTCAGCTCGATCCACGCCCGCGGGGAGTCCCGCACCTACGCCAAGGGCATCGTCGGCGGCCGGTCGAGCATCACCCTGACCCCCGAGGAGCAGCAGGCGCTCGCCTCGGCCACCGGCCTGCCCGACCGCACGAAGGACGCGTCGTGACCCCACCCCGCACCCCGGACCAGCTGCACCGCTTCGGCTACCTCGGTCCGCGCGGCACCTTCACCCAGATGGCCCTCGACGCGTGGGACGCGGCCGAGGGCCGGGAGCACCTGCCCTTCGGGTCGGTCGACGCCGCGCTGTCGGCCCTGCGCGCCGGCGACATCGACGCGGCCATGGTGCCCATCGAGAACTCCGTCGAGGGCGGGGTCTCCGCGACGCTCGACTCGCTGGCGACGGGCGAGCCGCTCGTCGTCATCGGCGAGGTGCTCGTGCCGATCACCTTCGTGCTCTGCGCGAGGCCGGGTATGCCGTTGGCCGACGTCCGCACGGTCGGCACCCACTCGCACGCGTGGGCCCAGGTGCGCGGCTGGATGGGTCGCCACCTCCCCGACGCGGCCTACGTCCCGACGCTGTCGACGGCCGCGAGCGCAGCCGCGCTGGCCCAGCCGGGTGACGTGATGTTCGACGCCGGAGTGTGCGCTCCCGTCGCCGCGCGCAACGAGGGGCTCGAGGTGCTCGCCGAGGACATCGGCGACAACGCCTCGGCCGTGACGCGCTTCGTCCTCGTCGCCCGTCCCGGCACGCTCCCCGAGCCGACCGGCGCCGACAAGACGACCGTCGTGCTCTTCCAGCGCGACGACCACGCGGGCGGGCTGCTCGAGCTGCTCGAGCAGTTCGCGGTGCGCGGCGTCAACATGACCCGCCTCGAGTCGCGACCGACCGGCGCGGCCATGGGCTCGTACTGCTTCTCCATCGACTTCGAGGGGCACGTCCTCGATGCCCGCGTCGGCGAGACCCTAATGGGCCTGCGGCGGGTCTGCGCCGAGGTGCGCTTCCTCGGGTCCTACCCCCGCGCCGACGGCGGCCGGCCCGACGCGCGGCCCGGCACCGCCGACGAGGACTTCGACCGGGCGCGCGCCTGGCTCGACGACCTGCGCGCCTGACAGCGCACCGGCACGGACGGTGCCGGGTCAGCCGATCGTCGCGCCCATCTTGAGCAGGAAGAGCGTCTCCTCGCCGACGACGCCGTCGTCGCCGACGCGGTTGGCCTGCTGGAAGCGCTGAACGACCTTCTTGGTCTGGGCGCCGAAGCTGCCGTCGATCGTGATCGTGCCGCCCGCCGCCCGCAGCGCACGCTGGAGCGTCACGACGTCGGGGCCCTTGGCGCCGACCTTGAGCGTGCCATCGCCGAGGGTGCGCGAGATGAGCAGCACCCACATGCCGGCGTCGATGCGGCCCGGCTTGGGCGCCGGCCCCTCGAAGCTGGCCTCGACCTTCTTGACGGCCGCTCGCGTCTGGGCGCCGTAGACGCCGTCGACGACGACCGGTCCGTAGTCGCCGTCGTTGAGGAAGCACTGCAGGGCGCGTACGGCCGGGCCCTTCGCGCCGGGCTGGAGCACGGGGTATGCCGGGAGCGTCCGCTCGCACGAGCCCGCGACGCTCCCCGGGTCGGTGGCCGTCGCCTGCGGGGTGGGCGGCGCGGTCGTCGTCGTGGCCGGCGCGCTCGGCGTCGGCTTGGCCGGGGTGAGCGGGTCGGCCGTCACGGTCGGGATCGGGCCGTCGGTCGCCGCCGGGTCGGTGGGGCCGGGGTCGACCGCGCTGACCGCCGAGGCGGTGACCGAGGGCGTGGACGGCTCCTCGGTGGAGGTGCGTGCCGCGCCGCTGCTGCAGGCCGTCAGGGTGAGGCCCAGAGCGAGAGCGGTTGCCGCAGAGACGAACCCACCTCTTCGGCTGCCACTGTCGCGAACGCGCGTGCTGACCTGCATCTGACTCCCCTGAGCTCACGTGGCGGGCCCTGACGACCGCTCACGTTGGTGAAGTATGCGCCCACGCGAGCGAGCGCGCGAGCGCGACGCGCGGCACGGCATACGCCCGCTCGTCCCTGCGCGCCGACGCCGGCCACCGACGGGCAGGGGAGGGGGCGCCGGTGCTGCCAGGCCCGACGCCCCACGGACGGGACTGCCCCCTGGTAGTCCCGAACCCCTGCGAGGTCACCGGGCCAGCTGCCCCTCCGCAGCGCCCCGTAGCAGCCCGGTGACCGTTCCCCCTGCCCAGCCAGAGTGGGCGGGCGACGCCCTGATACGTCCTCGGACGAAGATTTTTCGGCGATGTTCTCGACGGTCCGACCGCGACCGATGTATCAGGAAACCGAGTACGCACACTCAGTCGGGTGTAAGGGTCTTTCCAACACCATCCGCCGCTCCACCACCAGCAGGAGGCAGTCGATGTCAGAGTCGGGTCCCGACGCCCCCCAGGGCGCGAACGACGACAGCGCGGCCGGCGGCTCCCGCCGGGCCGAACGCCCGCCCGTCCGCGCCCTCGACCCGGCCACGGCGATGCGCCTGACCGACGGTCGGACGCCGCTGCCCGCGCTCTACCTCTCGGAGCGGCTGCTCGTGCGCACCGTCACGAGCGGGGGCAAGCCGCGCGGTCTCACCGACCTGCGCACCTCGCTCGAGAAGTACGACCTCGACTACCGGCTCACGCCGCGGTCCGACGGCTCGACGCGTGACCTCGAGGGGTCCTCCTGGGGCACGAGCATCACGTTGACCCCGAAGCGGTCGATCGACCCCGTCGACGCGTGGAGCGTGCTCCAGCGGCTGCGCGCCGACCACGACCCGATCGCCGACCAGCTGAGCCTCGAGCACGTGCTCCGGCCTGCCGACGGCTACTGGGGCGGCGTGGGCGGCTACTGGGGTGGCGTGGGTGGCTACTGGGGTGGTGTCGGTGGTTACTGGGGTGGCGTGGGCGGCTACTGGGGCGGGGTCGGGGGGACCGCGCTGCAGGAGTACTCTGTGCCCGGCCGCGGAGGTCGTATGCCGGTGGCCCTGGCCCTGCCCGACCCGCGGCTGCGTGCCCGCTCCCTCGACCGCCCGCCCGTCGTCGTGCTGCCCGACACCGCGATCGCCCCGCACCAGTGGTTCAAGGCGGACTCGGGCATCGTGCGGATGAAGCTCGAGGGCGGCCGGCTCGTGCCTCTCCTGACGTCGCCGGGAGGTCCACCGATCTCGGGGGCGCCGGCCCCGGCCGAGCCCGTGGGCCTGCTGCAGGGGCACGCGACGTTCATCGCCGGGCTCGTGCGCCAGGGGTGCCCCGAGGCCACGATCCTGTCGATCCCCGTCATGGACGACGACGGCATCGTCGACGAGAGCGTCATGCTCGACGTCCTGCAGGCGCTGCTCGACCGGCACGTCCACGGGCAGGAGCACAACGACCCCTCGGAGGTCGTCGACGTGCTGTCGCTCTCGCTCGGCTACTACGCGGAGGACAGCAAGTACCTCTCCGGTCCCGTCGCCGACCTGCTCGACCGGCTCGCCGAGCGCGGCGTCCTCGTCACCGCCGGCGTCGGCAACGACGGCACCGACGCCCCGTTCGTGCCCGCGGCGCTCGCTGCAGCGCCTCCGAAGAGGATCACCCCCACGGCCGTGCCTCCCCTCGCGAGCGTCGGGGCGACCAACCCCGACGGCACGACCGTCGCCCTCTTCTCCAACAACCTCAGCGTCGTCAGCGCCGTCCGGTCCGGGGTCTCCGTCGTCAGCACCATGCCGCTCACCAACGGCATGGGCCAGCCGTCGGCCGAGGTCAGCAAGGACGGGACGGTGCGCTGCACCGTCGACCCCGACGACTACACCGGCGGCTTCGGGATCTGGAGCGGCACGTCGTTCGCGACCCCGGTCTTCGCCTCCGAGCTGGCGGCCGAGCTCATCACCATCTCGAAGGGCGACCTGACCGACGTCTCCGCCCGCACCATGCGCAGCCGCGCCATCCGCGCGCTGCGCACCTGCACCGGAAGGACGCGGTCATGACCCCGACCCCCACCGCCCCCGACGGCCTCGGCACGCTCGCCGGACGGGCGTTCGCCGCCTACCGTGCCGGTGAGCGCGAGCGGCTCTCGGAGCTCGTCGACCTCGTGACACCCGTGCTGTGGAACGCCGCGCGGTCGCAGGGCGGCGCGCCGGCCATGTGCGAGGACGCCGTCCAGACGGCCTTCCTCCAGCTCGTCGACCGGGCCGACTCCATCCAGGAGCCGGCAGCGGTGCTCGGCTGGCTCGTCGTCGTCGTCAAGCGCGAGGTCTGGCGCCTCGCGCGGGGCGCCCGGCGCGAGTTCGGCGTCGACGAGGTGCCCGAGGCCCCGGCCCAGCAGCTCGACCCCGAGGCCCAGTCGATCCTCTCCGAGCGCCAGCGCGTGCTCTGGAAGCACGTCTCCACCCTCTCACCGCGGTGCCAGGAGCTGCTCCGGGTCATCGCGTTCGCCGACCGCCCCGACTACGCCGCCATCGCGGAGTCGCTGGGCATGCCCGTCGGCAGCATCGGCCCGACCCGCGGCCGCTGCCTCCAGAAGCTGAGGACCACCCTCGGCACCGATCCCGGATGGGCGGTCTGACATGACATCTCACACTGACGCCATCGATGCCCGCGACATCGCCAACCTGGGCCACGTGCGTGACCTGTTCGCCCACGCCGACCCCGTGCCGAGCGACCTCGCCGAGCGGGTCAAGTTCGCCATCACCGTGCACGCCCTGCACGCCGAGGTCGCCGAGCTCATGGACTCCGCCCTGCTGACGACGCGGGGCGCCGAGGCCGAGGTCGAGCCCACGCCCACCGAGTCCGTCACCTTCACCGCCGCCTCGATGAGCCTCATGGTCACCGCGGCACCGATGGACTCCGACGAGACCGAGGACCGCGTGCGCGTCGACGGCTGGGTCACCACGCCCGGCGCGCGCGTCGAAGCCGTGACGAGCGAGGGCAGCAGCTCGGTGATTTCGGATGCGAACGGACGCTTCGTTCTGGATGATCTACCCCATGGGCCGGTGCACTTCGTCGTGACCGACCCGGGCAACGACGACACGCGACCGGTCATCACCCCCACGATCCAGATCTGACGATCCCGACGCCGTGGTGACCGGCCCTGAGCGAGAGGCCGGGCGGGACCCATCGATCTGCTCGAGAGTGCACGCACCCTGCGCGAGCAGGGCGCCGCGGACAACGTGGCCGGCCGCCCCGTCGACGCGGCGCGCTCGCTGACCGCGGCGCTGGACGAGATCGACCGAGCCGGCTCGGCCCCCTCGCGCGAGCGGCTCGAGCTGCGCTGCAAGACGCTGATCACCCTGGCGCTGACGGAGTTCATGCTCTCCGGCGTCGAGGCGGCGTCGGCGCGGCTCGCCGAGGCCGAGGAGGTCGTCGACGACCTCGGCGACGACCGGCTCCGGGCGCGTCTCGACTACCAGCGCGCCAACATCCATGGCCGCGTCGGCGACCTCGCCTCGGCGTGGGACGGCATCGAGGGCGCCGTGCGCCGGCTCGACGCCTTCACCGAGCCCGAGCAGTGCTCGGTGCACCTGAGCCGCGGCATGCTCGCCTTCGAGCTGCTGCGTCCGCAGGAGGCCCTCGAGTCGTTCGCCGAGGCGGCCCGGCTCGCGCACGCCCTGGGTGGGCCGGCCCAGGAGTTCATGGCCCGCCACAACGAGGGGTATGCCGCCTACCTCCTCGGCGACATCCCGCGGTCGCTCGCCGGCATGGCACGCGCCGAGGAGCTCGAGTCCGACGTCTTCACCGGGCCGGCGCGCCTCGACCGGGCCCAGGTCCTGCTCGAGGCCGGCCTCGTCAAGGAGGCCGTCGAGGCCCTGCACGCGGGGCTCGAGTCCCTCGAGGGCGACGGGCACGACCAGATGCGCGCCGAGTTCGAGCTCGCCCTGGCCCGCGCCCACCGGCTCCTCGGGCACCTCGACCTCGCGGCAGGGGCGGCGGCGTCGGCGCGCGAGACGTACGGCCGCATCGGGGCGACCGCGTGGGCCGCCAAGGCGATGCTCGTCGAGCTGCTCGTCGACCTGGACCGGCAGCGGCGGACGCGCCGGACGCGCCAGGCGCAGGAGGACGGGACGTCCGAGTCCGATCTGGTCCGCCGCGTCGTGGGCGTCGGCGACGCCACCGTGGCGCTCGCGGCAGCTGCGACCGCCGACGAGCTCACCGAGATCGCGACGGAGCTCGGGGACCCCGAGCTGGCCGACAGCGCCCGGGTCGTGGCCGCGCAGGCGCTGCTGCTCGCCGGTGACGCGGCCGGCGCCAACACCCGGCTGCTGAGCCTCGAGCGGGTCTCGACCGGGTCGCTTTCCGACGAGCTCGACGCGGCGGTCGTCACCGCGATGACGCTCGTGGCCACCGGCGACCTCGCGCCGGCCCGACGCATCCTCGTGCGGGCGTCCCGCCGCCTCGCCGCCGGTCAGCAGGGCAGCGCGAGCCTCGACCTGCGCACGGCCCGCGCCGTCCACGGCGCCCGGCTCTCGGAGCTCGACCTCGAGCTCGCCGTGCCGCGCGGCAGCTCCTCCGTGCTCGAGGCGCTCGAGCGCTGGCGCAGTGCCACCGACCGGCTGCCGTCGCTCGGGCGGCCCGACGACGAGCAGCTGGCCCAGCTCACCGAGCAGCTGCGTGCCGTGCGCGGCCACCTCCGCGGCGAGAGCGATCCCGCTCAGCTGCGCGAGCTGCACGACCACGCGTCACGCCTCGAGCGCCAGATCCGCGACCGTGACTGGGCCCTGAGCCGCAGCGGCGGATCGGCGCAGACCGTCCCGGTGCGCGTGCGCGAGGCCCGCGAGCACCTGCGGCAGGTCGACCGCGACCTCGTGTGGTTCTTCCGGCACCAGGGGCGCATCGGCGCCGTCGGGGTCATCGGCGGACGGGCGATGATGCGCGACCTCGTGGCCGCCGACCGCGCGGCCGAGCTCGCCCAGCGCATCCGCGTCGACCTGCGCACCGCAGCCACCCACCACCTCGGTCCGCTCGCCGGAGCCGTCTGGTCCTCGCTCCGCTCCAGCGCGACCGAGCTCGACGACGTCCTGCTGCGGCCGTGGCGCTCGAGCCGCGGGCTCGTCGTCGTGACCTGCCCCGAGCTCTCGGCCCTCCCGTGGGCGCTGTTGCCGTCGATGTCCGGGCGGCCGTTCACCGTGGCGCTGTCGCTGACGTCGTTCGCGCGGCGGGGCGCGCCGCGTCCGGACGCACCCGCTCCCCAAGACGGGTCAGGTGCGCCCGGCGTGCACGTCAGCGTCGGCCCGTCGGTGCCCCGGGCCTCGAGCGAGGGGCGCAGCATCGTCGGCACCTGGGGCGAGCGCGCCCGGCTCGCCGAGCCCTCCCGGCGCGACGAGCTCGTCGGGGCCCTCGCCCGGCCCGGGGTCGTCCACGTGGCCGCCCACGGCACGCACCAGCTCGAGTCGCCGCTCTTCTCCTCGCTCATGCTCCACGACGGGCCTGTCTTCGCCCACGAGCTGCAGCCGACCGGTGTGCGCGCCGACCACGTCGTGCTGTCGGCGTGCGAGGTGGGTCTCGCATCGGCGAGGCCCGGACACGAGTCCCTGGGGCTCGCGCTGTCGCTGCTCTCGCTCGGGGCCCGGTCGGTCGTCGCGGCGGTCTCACCGGTGCCGGACGACGTGGCCGCGACGACGATGACCCGCCACCACGAGCTGCTCGCCTCGGGGCTCCCGAGCGACGAGGCACTGGCCCGCGCGGTCGCCGAGACCGAGGACGTGGCCGCAGCCTTCCTCAACATCGGCGGCCAGCACCGCCCCTGACGCCGTGGGTCAGCGGACGAGGCAGGGGCGCTTCGGGTCGAAGGTCCAGTCGTCGACGAGGTACTGCATGGCCGCGGCGTCGTCACGCGCGCCGAGACCGTGCTCGAGGTAGAGCTCGTGCGCCTCGGCGAGCGCGTCGCGATCCAGGGTCACGCCGAGGCCGGGCACGGTCGGCACCTCGATGGCGCCGTCGTGGATCTCGAGCGGCGCCGTCGTCAGGGCCTGGCCGTCCTGCCAGATCCAGTGCGTGTCGAGGGCCGTGATCTCGCCGGGGGCGGCTGCGCCCACGTGCGTGAACATGGCGAGCGAGATGTCGAAGTGGTTGTTGGAGTGCGACCCCCACGTGAGGCCGAAGTCGTTGCACAGCTGGGCGACCCGCACCGAGCCGGCCATCGTCCAGAAGTGCGGGTCCGCGAGCGGGATGTCGACGGCGCTCGTGCGGATCGCGTGCGCCATCTCGCGCCAGTCGGTCGCGACCATGTTCGTCGCCGTCCGCAGCCCCGTGGCTCGCTTGAACTCGGCCATCACCTCACGGCTCGAGAACCGGCCCTCCGCACCGCACGGGTCCTCGGCGTACGCGAGCACGTCACCGAGCCCGCGGCAGAGCCGGACTGCGTCGTCGAGGAGCCAGCCGCCGTTGGGGTCGAGCGTGATCCGCGCGTCGGGGAAGCGGCGGGCGAGCGCCGTGACGGCCTCGACCTCGTCCTCGCCGGCGAGCACCCCGCCCTTGAGCTTGAAGTCGCTGAAGCCGTAGCGCTCCTGCGCCGCCTCGGCCAGCGCGACGACGCTCTCCGGCGTCAGTGCCTCGCGCCGGCGCAGCTGCGACCAGCGGTCCTCGCCCTCGTCGCCGACGAGGTAGGGCAGGTCAGTGCGTGCCGGGTCGCCGACGTAGAAGAGGTAGCCGAGCATCGGCACGTGGCTGCGCTGCTGCCCGTCGCCGAGCAGCTCCGCGACCGGCACGCCGAGGTGCTGGCCCATGAGGTCGAGCAGCGCCGACTCCAGCCCGGTGACCGCGTGCACGGTCGTGCGGAGGTCGAACGTCTGGGCGCCGCGACCGCCCGCGTCGCGGCCGGCATACGTCTCGGAGACCTGGCGGAGCAGCTGGCGGAACCGCGCGATCTCCTTGCCCTGCAGCAGCTCTGCGGCTTCGCGGATCGTGCCCGCGATCGTCTCGCCGCCGGGCACCTCGCCGAGTCCGGTGTTGCCGTCGCTGTCGGTGACGACGACGACGTTGCGGGTGAAGAACGGGCCGTGCGCGCCGCTGAGGTTGAGCAGCATGCTGTCGTGCCCGGCGACGGGCACCACCTCGACGGAGGCGATCTTCGGTGACATCGGCGTGCTCCTGTCAGTCCTGGGCGAGGCGGAGGCGGCCGTCGACGCGCTGGTTGAGTCCCCACGGGTTGTCGTCGCGGGTGGCCTCGGGCAGCAGGTCGGCCGGCACGTCCTGATAGGCGACGGGCCTCTGGAAACGGTAGATCGCGAGCGAGCCGACCGAGGTGGTGCGCGGGTCGCTCGTCGCCGGGAACGGGCCGCCGTGCACCATCGCGTGGCCGACCTCGACGCCGGTGGGCCAGCCGTTGAAGAGGATGCGGCCGGCCTTGGTCTCGAGCAGCGGCATCAGGGTGCGTGCGACCTCGTGGTCGGAGTCCGCCGCCTGCACGGTCACGGTCAGCTGCCCCTCGAGGCCCCGGAGCGCGTCCGCGAGCTCGTTGACGTCGCCCCACCTGACGACGACGCCGGCAGCGCCGAAGACCTCCTCGCTCACCGCGGCCTCGTCGCGCAGCGCCGCGGTGGTCGTCGACGCGAGGAGCGGAGCGGGTGCGTTCGCGGCCTGCCCGGGCGCACCCTCGGCCTCCACGGTCACTCCTGCAGCGCCGCGCAGGGCGTCCGTGCCCTTGCCGAAGGCCTGCGCGATTCCGGTGGTCAGCATGGTCTGCCCGGTGGCGTCGGCCACAGCCCGCGCCGCGGCGGCGAGGAAGGCATCGCCGTCGGGTCCGGCAGGCACGAAGGTGAGGCCGGGGTTGGTGCAGAACTGTCCGCTCCCGAGCGTCAGCGAGACGACGTAGGCCGCCGCGAGCCCCTCCGCGCGCCCGTCGCCGATGCTGCCGGGCAGGACCACGACGGGGTTGACCGAGCTCATCTCGGCGTAGACGGGAATCGGCTCGCGGCGGGCCGCGGCGGCGGCGACGAGGGCGAGGCCCCCGGCGCGCGAGCCGGTGAAGCCGACCGCCTTGATGCGCGGGTCGCGCACGAGGGCCTGGCCGACGGACGTGCCGCTGCCGAAGACGAGCGAGAACACCCCTGCGGGCAAGCCGCAGGCCGCCACGGCGCGCGTCACCGCGGTGCCGACGAGCTCGCTCGTGCCGGGGTGGGCGTTGTGCGCCTTGACGACGACGGGGCATCCCGCGGCCAGGGCCGACGCGGTGTCGCCACCGGCGACGGAGAACGCAAGGGGGAAGTTGCTCGCGCCGAAGACCGCGACCGGACCGAGCGGCACCTGGCGCTGGCGGATGTCGGCCCGGGGGAGCGGCGAGCGGTCCGGCAGGGCCGGGTCGATGCGTGACTCGAGATGGTCACCGACGCGTACGACCTCGGCGAACATCCGCAGCTGGCCCGTGGTGCGACCGAGCTCACCGGTGAGGCGGCCGAGCGGAAGTCCCGACTCGGCGACCGCACGCGCGACGATGGCCTCGCCGTCGGCCTCGATCTCGTGGGCGACCCTCTCGAGAAAGGCGGCCCGCTCCGCAGGTGAGGTGGCGCGGTACGCGTCGAAGGCCTCGGCTGCGGCCTGCGTCGCCGCCGCGAGCTGGTCCTCGTCGACGTAGGTGTAGGTGGGCTCGAGGGACTCGCCGGTGGCCGCGGCCACTCCAGCAGAGCCGGGGAGCTTTCCGGCAGTGGGGGATCCGGCGATGATCGAGTGCCCGGTCAGGGTGGTCATGCGGGAGTGCTCCGTTCAGCTGATCTTGTCGACGAGGATCTTGAGGTCGGACAGGTCCTGCTCGGTGAGGTTCGTCAGGGGCGGCCGCACCGGACCCGCTGGGCGGCCGATCGCGCTGAGACCCCCCTTGATGATGCTCACCGCGTACCCACGCTCGCGGTCGCGGATGTCGAGGTAGGGCAGCACGAAGTCGTTCAGCTTGCGGTAGACGGCGTCCTTGTCCTGGCGGCGGACGTCCTCGTAGAAGCCGACGGCGAACTCGGGCACGAAGTTGAAGATCGCCGACGAGTACGTCGTGACGCCGAGCTGCAGCAGTGGCAGGGCGAAGGTCTCGGCGGTCGGCAGGCCTCCGACGTAGAGCAGCCGGTCGCCGACCCGGGCGTAGGTGCGGGTCATCTCCTCGACGTTGCCGACGCCGTCCTTGAGCCCGATGAGGTTGGGGTTGCGCTCGGCGGCCTCGGCGACGGCGACGTCGCCGAGGATGGCGTTGGCGCGCGAGTAGGCGATGACGCCGAGGGAGGTGGCGCGGCACACGGCCGAGACGTGCTCGACGAGACCGCGCTGGCCCGCCTCGGTGAGGTAGGGCGGGAAGAGCAGGATGCCGTCGGCGCCGGCGGCCTCGGCCGCCCTCGCCTGGGCGACCGCGACGGCGGTGCCACCGGTCGCCGGGGCGAGCACGGGCACCTTGCCGCCGATCTCGTCGACGGCGACGCGCACCACGGTGTCGATCTCCTCGCTCCGGAGCGAGAAGCCCTCACCCGTGCCGCCCGCGGCGAAGAGGCCCGCGACGTCGTAGCCGCTGAGCCACGAGAGGTGCTCGCGGTAGGCGGCCTCGTCGAACGCGAGGTCGGGCGTGAAGTGGGTGACGGGGAACGAGAGCAGTCCGGTGCCCAGCGTGTGAGCGAGTTCGTCGGGAGCCAGAGGCACGGGAGCGTCCTTTGCGACAGAGCGGCGGCCGTCCCGCAGGTCGGGAGGCACGTCGCCGGGCCAGTGAGTTGGCCTCAGGCTAGGAAATCGCTGGATACCTGTCCAAGACGGATTCTGTATGCCGTGATGCTCGCCGAGCATCACGGTGTGCGGTCGCGCTCACTCCTCCTCACCGAGCCGCATGCGGCCGATCTGGGCGAGGACACGGCGCAGCATCGGGCTGCGCCGTCCCCGTGCCCAGATGGCGTGCAGCTCGACGGGGCGGCCCGGCACCTCGCTACCGTCGGGGTCGCCGCCACCGTCGACGAGATCCTTGTAGACCACGCCCTGCACCCCGAGCGAACGCGCGGAGGCGGGCACGAGGGCGCATCCGCGACCCGCGGCGACGAGCAGGACGGCGGTGAGGATCTGGTGGACCTGTTGCTCCACCCGAGGGTGCGCGTTGGTGAGGAACCGGACGGTGAGCTCGTGGAAGTAGCGCGACTGGACCGGGTTGTAGCTGATGACCGGCACCCCGTCGAAGTCGCCGGCGGTCAGCGGGCGGTCGACCTCGGCGAGGGCGTGGTCGGCCGGGACGGCAGCGCAGAGCGCCTCGCGGAAGACGACGCGGGACTCGAACTCCGAGGTGTCGAACGGAGGACGCGCGAGCCCGAGATCGAGCTCGCCCCTGCGGATGCCGTCGGCCTGGGCGGCGGTGACGCGCTCGTGCAGGATCACCTCGATGCCGGGGAGGCTCCGGTCGAGGTCCTTGAGCAGGGGGCCGAGCATGCCGATGGCCGACACCGCGGTGAACCCCAGCCTCAGGGTGCCGGTGGCGCCGCCGTCGATCCGGCGGGCCAGGTCGCCGGCGCTGTCGACGAGGGCGAGGAGCCGGTAGGACTCGTCGAGGAAGGCGCGACCGGCCTCGGTCAGCTCGACCTTGCGGTTGTCGCGCTCGAGGAGGGTGACGCCGACGGTGCGCTCGAGCTTCTGGATCTGCCGGCTCAGCGGCGGCTGCGTCATGCGCAGGCGTTCGGCGGCGCGACCGAAGTGCAGCTCCTCGGCGACGGCGACGAAGGCCCGGACCTGGTCGAGGGTCATCATGCCGGCCGACGCTACCGGACGATGCGGCGAAGGTATCAACTTATGCACTATCGGGTTTGGACAGGCATCGAGTGGCTTCGTAGTGTCGGGCCGCACGGGGACAGACCTCACACCCCAGAGCACCCACGTCGGTGCCCCAGCTCGTAGGAGACCTTCAATGACGAATGTTCGAACGAGGACCCGCATCGCGTCCGTTGCGGGCGCCGCCGCTCTCGCCCTCGCCCTCTCCGCCTGCGGCGGGGTCAAGACCGCGTCGGGCGGTGGCGGAGACGCCTCGGGCGGCAGCGACTACCCGACGAAGAGCATCGAGATGACCGTCGGCGCCTCGGCCGGCGGCAGCAGCGACCTCATCAGCCGCGCGATGTCCAAGGGGATGGGCCAGTCGCTCGGCGTCGCCATGCCCGTCGTCAACAAGCCGGGCGCCAACGGGGCGCTCGTCGCCAAGGCGCTGCAGTCCGCCGCCCCCGACGGCTACTCCATCGCGATCCAGAACGCCTCGCTCTTCGCGATCACGCCGCTCGCCGTCTCGGAGTCCGAGGCCGTCAAGGTCGACGACTTCGACATCGTCTACGGCGTCTCGCGCGACGACTACGTGCTCGCCACGAACCCGAAGACCGGGTGGAAGAGCATCGCCGACATGAAGGCGGCCGGCAAGACGATCCGCTACGGCACGACCGGTGTCGGCACCGGCGCCCAGCTCAACTCGGCGCTCACGTTCGCGACGGCGGGGATCAAGGCGACGGCGGTGCCCTTCGACGGTGGCGCCCCGAACCTCACGGCCCTGCTCGGCGCGCAGGTGGACGTGTCGACGATGCAGGTCGGCGAGGCCATCGAGAACATCCGCGCCGGCAAGCTCGTCCCGCTGGCGGTCTTCTCCGCCGACCGCGTGAAGTTCCTGCCCGACGTGCCCACGGCCAAGGAGCAGGGCTTCGACGTGCAGGTGTCGCAGTACCGCTTCATCACGACGCCCAAGGGCACGCCCCAGGCGGTCAAGGACAAGCTCGTCGAGGCGGCGAAGAAGACCTTCGCGACCGAGGAGTACAAGAAGTTCAACGAGCAGAACAACCTCACGCCGCTCGAGATCCCGGGCTCCGAGGTCGCGACCAAGCTCAAGGCCGACCTCGAGTCGAACACCGCCAAGCTCAAGGAGTTCGGCATCTCCCTCGCGTCCAACAGCTGACGCGGGACACCACGAGGCCCGGCGTGGGGTGGGTCCGCCCATCCCACGCCGGCCACGACCGACCACCATCCACTCGAAGAGGAGTCACGGATGAGCACGACGAGCGAACCGGGCCGGCAGCAGACCGGCGAGGTCGACATCCTCGAGGAGCTCAAGGCCGAGCTCGCCCAGGACCTCGACGAGGAGCGGCCGCCCCATGCCGGCCCCCTCGCCCAGGTGGCCGCCGGCCTCGTGACGCTGGCCCTCGGGCTGGCCGGCACGGTCCTGTCCCTCGGCTACGGGCTCGGCAGCCTGACCGAGCCCGGTCCGGGGCTCTGGCCCTTCGCGGTCGCGGTCGCGGTGACGGCCCTGTCCCTGGCGCAGATCGCCTTCGGGCGGAGCGCCCAGGACACGGAGCAGTTCACCCGGTCCAGCGTCCTCACCGGCCTCGGGGTCCTCTCCCTCGTCGGGCTCGCGGCCCTCCTGCCGGTGATCGGCTTCGAGGTGCCTTCGCTCGTGCTCATGGTGGTCTGGCTCCGCTTCCTCGGCGGCGAGTCGTGGCGCATGACGGCGGTCGTCAGCGTCGTCACCGTCGCGGCGTTCTACGCGCTGTTCGTGCTCGCCCTGTCCATCCCCCTCCCGCGACTGATCTGAAGGGAGGCCTGCCATGGACTTCACCCCCATCATCGACGGCTTCGGCATCGTCCTGCAGCCGACGAACCTGCTCTACTGCCTCGTCGGCGTCGTCATCGGCATGCTCATCGGCGTGCTCCCGGGCCTCGGTCCGGCGGCGACGATCGCGATCCTGCTGCCGATCACCTACGGCATCGAGCCGGTCTCGGCGATCATCATGCTCGCCGGCATCTTCTACGGCGCCCAGTACGGCGGCACCATCACCTCGGTGCTCCTGCGGCTGCCGGGAGAGGCGAGCTCGGTCGTCACCGTCTTCGACGGCTTCGCGATGGCGAAGCAGGGCAGGGCCGGCGCCGCCCTCGGCATCGCGGCCATCGGCTCCTTCATCGGGGGCACCGTCTCGATCATCGGCCTGTCGGTGCTCGCCCCCGTCGTCGCGGGCTACGCGCTGGACTTCGGCCCGCCGGAGTATGCCGCCCTCGGCCTGCTCGGCGTCCTGCTCGTCTCGACCGTCGGCAACGGCGGCAAGCTCAAGGCCATCATCGCCGCTGCGATCGGCCTGCTCATCGCGACGGTGGGGCGCGACTCCTTCACCGGCGCCGAGCGCTTCACCTTCGGCAACCTCAACCTGGCCGACGGCATCGACTTCGTGCCGATCGCGATGGGCCTCTTCGGCCTCGGCGAGATCCTCTACAACCTCGAGGAGAACCACAAGAAGGTCCATGCGCCGGCGAAGGTCACCAAGGTGTGGCCGAGCCGCCAGGACCTCTCGGACTCCAAGGGCGCCATCGCGCGCGGCTCGGGCATCGGCTTCGGCCTGGGCGTGCTGCCCGGTGGAGGCGCCGTGCTGTCGTCACTCGTCGCGTATGCCGTGGAGAAGCGCCGCGCGAAGCAGCCGGAGCGCTTCGGCCGGGGTGCCATCGAGGGCGTCGCGGCGCCCGAGACGGCCAACAACGCCGCCGCGACGTCGTCGTTCATCCCGCTGCTCACGCTCGGCATCCCGGCCAACGCGACGATGGCGCTGATGTTCGGCGCCCTGCTCATCCAGGGCGTCCAGCCCGGCCCGCAGCTCGTCGACACCCACCCCGACATCTTCTGGGGTGTCATCAACTCGATGTACATCGGCAACATCCTGCTGCTCATCATGAGCATCCCGATGGTGGGCGTCTTCGTGCGCATCCTCAAGGTGCGCCCGGCGATCCTCGCGCCGATCACGGCCCTCATCACGATGCTCGGCGTCTACACCGTCAACAACTCGGTCTTCGACATCTACCTCGTCATCGTCTTCGGCGTCATCGGCTACCTCATGAAGAAGTTCGGCTTCGACCCCGGACCGATGGTCCTGGCGTTCGTCCTCGGCACGCTCATCGAGTCGTCGGCACGCCAGTCGCTGCTCATCTTCGGTGGCGACCCGACCGGCTTCCTGACCCGCCCGATCTCCGGCACGATCCTTGCCGCAATCGTCGCGGTCGCGATCTTCCCCTTGGTGCGCAGGGCGATCCGGGCCAAGCGCGGTGAGCCGGCTGGGGCCCCGGCTCCGACCGAGGCGTCCCCCGCACCAGTTCCCGACCGCGAGACCACGGAGGCGAAATGACCATCCTCGTCGGCTACCTCGACACCCCAGAGGGGCGTGCGGCGCTCGACGCCGGCATCGCCGAGGCGCGCCTGCGCGAGCAGCCGCTCGTCGTCGTCAACTCACCGCGGCGCGGAGCCCCGGTGGACGACGCCATGCTCGGCCCCGAGCAGGTGAGCGAGATCGTCGACCGCGCGAGCGACCTCGGCGTCCGGGTCGAGGTGCGCCAACCGCTCCACGGCGACTCGCTCGCCGACACGCTCGAGTCGGTCGCCCGAGAGGTCGACGCGTCGCTCGTCGTCATCGGGCTCCGCCACCGCAGCCCCGTCGGCAAGCTCATCCTCGGCAGCACGGCGCAGCGCATCCTGCTCGACGCGAGCGTGCCGGTGCTCGCCGTCAAGGCCTCCGGCTGATGGGGCCAGTGCGCTCGCGCATCGCGTCGGTGTCGATCACGCCGGTCGCCTTCGAGGACCCCCCGCTGCTCAACGTCGTGGGCGTCCACCAGCCGTATGCCCTGCGCGCGATCGTGCGCGTCCGCACCGACACCGGGTCGGTCGGGCTGGGCGAGACCTACGGCGACGAGGCCCAGCTCCAGCGGCTCGAGGCCGTCGGCCGGGCGGTCTTCGGTCACGACGTCTACGACCTCAACGGCCTGTGGCGCAAGGCGGCCGACGCCCTCGGCACCGGGTCGGCCGACGCCGGAGCGAGCTTCGGCGGCATGCTTCAGGTGGACTCCGCCGTGGCCACGGCCTACTCGCCGTTCGAGGTCGCCTGCCTCGACATCCAGGGGCACGAGACGGGCCGGCCGGTCAGCGACCTGCTCGGCGGCGCGGTCCGCGACACCGTGCCCTTCAGCGCCTATCTGTTCTACAAGTGGGCCGGGCACCCCGGCCGGCCGGACGACGACTGGGGTGAGGCCCTCACACCCGACCAGCTCGTCGTGCAGGCCAAGCGGATGGTGACGGCATACGGCTTCGACGCCATCAAGCTCAAGGGAGGCGTGCTGCCGCCCGACGACGAGATCGCCGCGATGCGCGCCCTCCGCGAGGCGTTCCCCGACCACAAGCTGCGCATCGACCCCAACGGTGGCTGGACGGTCGACACCTCGGTCCGCGTCGCGCACGAGCTCGCGGACGTGCTCGAGTACCTCGAGGACCCCACGCCGGGCATCGAGGGGATGGCCGCCGTCGCCCGCGAGACCGGGCTGCCGCTCGCGACGAACATGTGTGTCGTCGCCTTCGAGCACCTCGCCCGGGCCGTGCGGGCGCAGGCCGTCGGCGTCGTGCTCTCGGACCACCACCTCTGGGGTGGGCTGCTGCGCTCGCGACTGCTCGCCGGCATCTGCGACACCTTCGGGATGGGGCTGTCGATGCACTCGAACAGCCACCTCGGGGTCAGCCTCGCGGCCATGACGCACCTGGCGGCAGCGACGCCGAACCTCACGTATGCGTGCGACACCCACTACCCGTGGAAGACCGAGGAGGTCGTGAAGCCGGGTGTCCTGGAGTTCGTCGACGGCTCCGTCGCGGTGCCGACAGGTCCCGGTCTCGGCATCGAGATCGACGAGGACGCGCTCGGGACGCTCCACGAGCAGTACCTGTCGTGCGGCATCACGCGCCGCGAGGACACGGTCTACATGCAGTCGGTGCAGCCGGGTTTCGAGCCCAACACGGCACGCTGGTAGGAGCTCGCCGCTGGCTCGACGGGCTCACGGGCTCACGGGCACGGCCATGCTCGGCTTCGGCGCGCGGCTGGCCGCCGAGCACGCCTGAGGCTCAGTCCTGCTGGAGGCGCGCTCGCGAGTTCGCCAGGTGCAGGCGCATCGCGGCGCGCGCGGCCGGTCCGTCGCCGCGGGCGATCGCGAGGTAGACGTTCTCGTGCTCGAGCGAGACGCGTGTCAGGTGCGTCGCGTCCGAGACGGTGTAGGCCGGCTCGAGCCGGGTGCGCGGCAGCATGATCATCATCGGCCCCAACGACGCGAGCAGGTCCGCGTAGAAGCGGTTCCCGGATGCCAGGGCGATGCGGCGGTGGAACTCGAAGTCGGCCTCCACGGCGCCGCTCGGCTTCTCGCCGACCCGGGTCAGGTCGCGCAGCGCCCGCTCGACCGCCTTCAGCTGCACGTCGGTGCGCCGCTCGGCCGCGAGCCCGGCAGCCTCGCTCTCGACGCCGATGCGGAAGTCGATCATGTCGAGCACGTCGCGGTGCGTGCGCACCCGCTCCGCCCCGACGGCGAAGCCCTCGGTCTCGGGCAGGGCGAGGACGAACGACCCACGGCCCTGGAACGTCTCGACGAGGCCGGCGGCCTGCAGCCGCGAGATCGCCTCGCGCACCACGGTGCGGCTCACGCCGAACTCGGCGACGAGCGAGGCCTCGGTCGGCAACTTCTGGCCCGGCTCCATCTGGCCGGCGAGGATCTGCTCCTTGAGCCGCTCGACGAGCTCGTGGGCCAGGCCGCGGCCGGTCTCGCGGTCGAGCCGCTGGTCGTCGTCGGCGCGTGAGGTCACGCCGACAACCTAGTCGGCACGCAGCTCGACGTGGTCGCGTCGCAGGCCGGCGGCCTGGTCCGACAGCGTCAGGCCGAGGCCCGGCGCGGTCGGGACCTGCATGCGGCCGTCGGTGATGGTGAGCCGTTCGTCGAAGAGCGGGCTCAGCCACTCGATGTGCTCGACCCACGACTCCCTCGGGTAGGCAGCGGCCAGGTGCACGTGGATCTCCATGACGAAGTGCGGAGCCACCTGCAGGCCGGCGTGGTCGGCGAGCGTGGCCACGCGCAGGTAGGGCGTGACGCCGCCGACCCGGGGGACGTCGGGCTGGAGGAAGGTCGCCGCACGGAGGTCGACGAGCCGGACCAGCTCGCCGACGCTCGTCAGCATCTCGCCCGTCGCGATGGGCGTGTCGAGAGCCCGGCTGAGGGCCGCGTGGCCCTGGGCGTCGTAGGCGTCGAGCGGCTCCTCGATCCACATGAGGTCGTGCTCGGCGAGCGCCCGGCCGGCGCGCAGGGCCGTCGCACGGTCCCACTGCTGGTTGGCGTCGACCATGAGCGGCACGTCGGGACCGAGGTGCTCGCGCACGGCGGCGACTCGGCGCAGGTCCTCGCGCAGGTCGGGCTGGCCGACCTTCATCTTGATGCCGCCGATACCGGCGGCGAGTGAGGCGGATGCCTTGTCGCAGACCTCCTCGACCGGCGCCTGGAGGAACCCGCCCGACGTGTTGTAGGTGCGCACGGAGTCGCGGTGCGACCCCAGCAGCTTGGCGAGCGACAGGCCGGCGCGGCGTGCCTTGACGTCCCAGAGGGCGGTGTCGATGGTCGAGATCGCTTGGGTCGCAACGCCCGAGCGGCCCACGGAGGCGCCGGCCCAGAGGAGCGAGTCGTAGACCTTGGCGATGTCGCTCGGGTCCTGGCCGAGGGCGACGCCGGCGACCTCGGAGGCGTGGGCGAACTGCGCCCGGCAGCCGGCTCGGGTCGTGTAGCTGAACCCGAGCCCGGTGAGGCCGTCGGCGGTCTCGACGTGGCAGGTGAGCACCGAGACCTCGGCCATCGGCTTCTGCCGGCCGGTGAGCACCTTGGCATCGCTCACGGGGAAGGCGAGCGGGACGTCGTGCAGGCCGAGCTCGATGCGGGTGATGCGGTCGCCCCGGTGACCGCCGTGAGTGGTCGGGTCAGGCACGACCGACCTCGTAGGTGTCCACGGTCCAGGCCTTGGCCTGCTCGCTCAGCGTGAAGCCGAGACCGGGACGGTCGGGCACGACCATGCGCCCGTCGCGCGTCTCGAGGCGCTCGTTGAAGAGCGGGTCGAGCCACTCGAAGTGCTCGACCCACGGCTCGCGGGGGTAGCAGGCGGCCAGGTGCAGGTGGATCTCCATCGCGAAGTGCGGCGCGAGCTGGAGCCCGGCGTGGTCGGCCAGGGTCGCGAGACGCAGGAACGGCGTGATGCCGCCGACACGGGGTGCGTCCGGCTGGATGACGTCGGCCGCACGGGCCTCGATGAGGCGCACGTGCTCGGCGACGCTCGAGAGCATCTCGCCCGTCGCGATCGGGGTGTCGAGCGCCGCTGCGAGCTGGGCGTGCCCCTCGGCGTCGTAGGCGTCGAGCGGCTCCTCGATCCACACCAGGTTGAGCTCCTCGACGGCGCGGCCGAAGCGCAGGGCGCTCGCGCGGTCCCACTGCTGGTTGGCGTCGACCATGAGCGGCACGTCGTCGCCGAGGTGCTCGCGCACGGCGGTGAGGCGCTGCAGGTCGATCTTCATGTCCGGCTGGCCGACCTTGATCTTGATGCCGCCGATGCCGGCCGCGACCGACTCGGACGCGCGCACCTTGACCTCCTCGATGGGGGCGTGGAGGAAGCCGCCGGACGTGTTGTAGGTCCGCACGGAGTCGCGGTGGGAGCCGATGAGCTTGCTGAGCGGCAGGTCGGCGCGGCGGGCCTTGAGGTCCCAGAGCGCGATGTCGATGGCGGCGAGGGCCTGGGTCGCGACGCCCGATCGACCGACGGAAGCGCCGGCCCAGAGCAGCTTGTCGTAGACCTTGGCGATGTCGTTGGGATCCTCGCCGAGGAGGCCCTCGGCGACCTCCTTCGCGTGGGCGAACTGGGCCGGGCCGCCGGCGCGCTTGCTGTAGCTGAACCCGGTGCCCCGGTGGTCCTGCTCGGTCGTGATCTCGGCGAAGAGGAGCACGATCTCGGTCATCGGCTTCTGCCGGCCGGTCAGGACCTTGGCGTCGCTGATCGGGGTGGGCAGCGGCAGGACGACGGACGAGAGTGCGACGTGGCGGATCCGGTCGGCGGTCATGAGAGTCCTCGGGTCGGTGGCGACGTTGACCGCGTCATCTTATGACTATAGAAGTTGTATGACAACTATCCCGCTCGCGGAGTCGAGGGAGCATGTGTCGGCCCGGACCCACCCCTCCAACGCGCCGAACGCAGCGTTCGGTCTCGAACTCAGTGTTCTAACAGCGAGTTCGACACCGAACGCTGCGTTCGGTCGGGGAAGTCGGGGAAGTCGGGGAAACCGGGGCCGGGGATCGCCGCGCCGGAGTGTCAGGCGGCCTTGCGGTACGCCTTGGTCTCGCGGCGTTTGCGCAGCGCCATCGCCATGGCGATCTTGCGGGCGTCGATCGACAGCTCGCGGAGCATGCCGGAGATCGGGTTGGTGTAGCCGGTGAACCACAGCCCCTTGGCGCCGCGTGCGGTGCGGCCACCGCGCTCGACCGGGCGGCCCTTCTCGTCGAGCACGCCGAGATGGCCGAGGAGCGGCTCGAGGCCCTGGCCGTAGCCGGTCGCGAGGACGACGAGGTCGGGCTGGATCCGGCTGCCGTCGGCGAGCACGACGCTGTCACCGTCGAACTCGCGCACCGCGACGACGGGCTCGACCGTCCCGGACCGGATCGCGTCGATGATGCCGACGTCCTGCACCGGGATCGCGTTGTCGCGCTCCACGCGGGTCAGCAGTCCGGTGGTCGGGCGTGGCAGCCCGTGGGCGGAGAGGTCGGGAGTCTGGAGCCGCTCGACGATCGGGGCGACGCGGTCGACGAGGGCGGTGGGCAGGTGCCGCACGGCGATGCCGGTGTACTGCGCGGCATACGGCCCCGTGTTGCGGCGCAGGATGTGCGGCACGGTGCGGACGGACAGGCGCACCCGCGCCGCCCCGTGCTCGACGAGGTCGACGGCGAGCTCGGTGCCGGTGTTGCCCGAGCCCACGACGAGCACGTCCTTGCCCGCGTGGGCGGCGCCGTTGCGATAGTCGCGTGCCAGCACGACGTCGCCCGAATAGCCCTGCAGTCCAGGCACATCCGGTTCGCGTGGCGTGTGGTTGAAGCCCGTCGCCATCACGGCGTAGGGGGCGGTGAGGGTCGACCCGTCGGCGAGCGTCAGGGTCCACGAGGCGCCGTCGGCGGAGCGGTCGAGGCGCCGCACCTCCGTGCCCAGGCGCACGTCGAGACGGTGGTGGGCGGCATACAGCTCGAGGTAACGCACGACGTCGTCGCGGGAGACCCAGCGCCCCATCTCCTTGGGGATCGGGAGGCCCGGGAGGCCAGACAGCTCGCGGGGCGTGTGCAGGTGCAGACGGTCGTAGTGGCCCCGCCACGACGTGCCGACGCCCGTGCTGCGCTCGAGGACGACGGCGTGCAGACCGCGCGCCTTCAGGGCTGCGGCCGTGGCCAGGCCGCCCGGGCCGGCACCGATGATGTACGCGTCGACCGGGACGCTGCGCTGGGTCACCGGGACAACGTAGCGGCCCACCCTCGACAGTTCTCGGGAAACCGTGGCCCGACCATCGCGGGGGCAGCATGCTGGACGAGTGACCCCTGACCCGGTCGCGACCCCCTCCGGGGAGTCGGGTGCCGCCCCGAACATGTTCACGCGGGAGCGGATCGGTGAGGGCGGCGCGGCCCGCGTCGCCACCCTCGTCGCGCTCCTCGACGCGCAGGAGCAGCAGCCGGCCGTCCGGCGCCTGCGGGACTGGGCGTTCGAGGCCCTCGCGCCGCAGCCGGGGGAGTCGGTCGTCGACGTGGGGGCGGGCACCGGCACCGAGCTGCGCCGCCTCGCCCAGGCCGTCGCCCCCAACGGCCGCGCCGTCGGGGTCGAGCCGAACCCGGGTCTGCGCGAGGAGGCGGCGAAGCGAGCCGCCCTGATGGGATCGGCGGCGACCTTCGTCGACGGCGACGCGGCAGACCTGCCCTTCGCCGACGGGGCCGTGCACGTCCTGCGCTGCGAGCGCGTCTTCCAGCACCTCACGGACCCGCAGGCCGCGGCGCACGAGTTCGCCCGCGTCCTCGCTCCGGACGGACGGGTGGCGGTCCTCGACAGCGACTGGGGCACCGTTATCAGTCACCCCGGCGACCCCGACCTCGTGCGCCGCTACACCGAGGCCAACCAGCGGCGCATGCCCAACCCCTTCTCGGCCCGGCACCTCCCGGCCCAGCTGCGGACCGCGGGCCTGGTCGTCGACCACGACATCGGCTCCGCGGCGCTGATCATGCCGCCGCGCGCCCTGCTCGGCAGCGGCGTCGTGCACCGCAATGCCGACGCGGCGGTCGAGGAGGGCGTGCTGACCCGCGAGGAGGCCGACGAGCTCCTCGCCGACGCGATGGCCGCCGCCCGCAACGGCACGGCCTTCTTCTCCGTGACGATGTATGCCGTCATCGCCCGCAAGCCCGACCGTGCCCTCGGGCGGTCGGCCGGCTGACCCGCCGGGACGCGACCCTCGGGCTCAGCGGCGGGCGCCCGCGCCCTCCGCACCCTCTGAGCCCACGTGCTCGTCCAGCCATTCGGTGAGCGGGCGCGCGGCCCGCCACGTGTCGCGCACCATGGTGAGCGCGCGCCGCGTCGACAGCCACGCCGGGGCGCCGAAGTCGCGGGTGACCATGAGCTCCTTGTGACGCAGCGTCGCGATGCGAGGGTGGTCGACGGCATACCCCCGCGGTGCCGTCTTGACCTGCTCGCCGAGCAGCTCGAAGCCCTTGCCGCGCAGGGCAGCCAGGATCGCCTCGAGCTCGAGCCCGCTCGACGGGGCGTCGACGGCAGCGCGGAAGCGGGCCGTCTGCGCGGTGCTGGCCGCCCGGAAGCCGCCCCCGGCGCGCAGCCCGTCCGCGCTCACCTGGACGTAGTAGCCGAGCACGGTCCCGGACCCCACGAGCGCGCCCTGGTGGGTCTTGTAGGGCGACTTGTCGGCGCTGAAGCGCACGTCGCGGTTGGGGCGGAAGAGCTTCGCCTCGCCGAACTCCTCCTCGAGCCCGTCGAGCAGGGCGAGCATGGGCTCGCGCACGTCGCGCTCGTAGACGTCCTTGTGGGCGAGCCACCAGTCGCGGGAGTTGCGGTCCTCGAGCTCGGCGTAGAAGGACAGGGCGCCGGGCGGGAAGCCGGAGAAGGTCGGCGCCGCCGGACCTGTCGAGGGTGTGCTCATGTGGCGACTCTGACATCCCGACGGACTTGTTAGGCAAGCCTTGCCTGTGCTTTCCTGATTTCAGTCACGTGGGTGTGGCGTAATTCCTGCAAGCAACCTGAGAGAAGGCACCGTGCTCGCGAGCAACGCGCTCATCGGCCTCCGGGAGGGGCTCGAAGCCGCCCTCGTGGTGGTCATCCTCGCGGCCTTCCTCGTCAAGACCGACCGCCGCTGGGCGCTGCGCCACGTGTGGACCGGCGTCGGCGTGGCCGTCGCGCTCTCGGTTGCCCTCGGTGCGCTGCTCACCTACGGCACGAAGCAGCTGACCTTCGAGGCCCAGGAGCTCATCGGCGGCACCGCCTCGATCATCGCGGTCGTCTTCGTCACCTTCATGGTCTTCTGGATGAAGTCCGCCTCGCGCACCATCTCGGGCGAGCTCAAGGGCAAGCTCGACAAGGCGCTCGACATGGGTCCCTTCGCCATCGCGCTCGTCGCCTTCCTCGGCGTCGGCCGCGAGGGTCTCGAGACGGCGATCTTCTTCTACGCCACGACCGAGGCCGCCGGCCAGGGCAACAACCAGCCGCTCATCGGCTGGGTCATCGGCCTCGGCGGCGCGGTCCTGCTCGGCTGGCTCATCTACCGCGGCGCCGTGAAGATCAACCTCACGAAGTTCTTCCGCTGGACCGGCATCCTGCTCGTGCTCGTCGCGGCGGGCATCCTCGCCTACGGCATCCACGACCTGCAGGAGGCCGGCTTCCTCCCGGGCCTCACGACGCTCGCCTTCGACGTCAGCGCGACGGTCGACCCGGGCAGCTGGTACGCCACCCTGCTCAAGGGCATCTTCAACTTCACGCCGGCCACCACGGTGCTCCAGGCGATCGCCTGGGTGCTCTACGTCGGCATCGTCCTGACGCTCTTCCTGCGCCCGGCCCGCACGACGCCGAAGGCCCCGGCCGTGACCCCCTCGAGCGACGCGCGCCCCACCGTCGCCGCCTGAGCAGATCTCACACCCGACGCTCCTCACTCGCCGAACCCCTCCAGGAGAACCCCCATGCCCCGCCCTGCCCTGCGCCCTGCCCTGCGCGTCGCCCCCGTCGCGGTCTCCCTTGCCGCCGCGCTCGCCCTCGCCGGCTGCGCCGACAAGCCCGCAACCACGGCGGCCTCGACCGCGGCCGGTGCCGGTGCCGGCGGCCCGATCACGGTCAACGCGACCGACACCGCCTGCGAGCTGAGCGCGACGACGGCCAAGGCCGGCACCGTGACCTTCAAGGTCACCAACTCAGGCAGCAAGGTCAACGAGTTCTACCTCTACGCCGAGGGTGACCGCATCGTCTCCGAGGTCGAGAACATCACGCCGGGCCTGAGCCGCGAGCTCAAGGTCGAGCTCACCGAGCCCGGCACGTTCACGACCTCGTGCAAGCCCGGCATGGTCGGCGACGGCATCCGCGGCACCTTCACCGTGACCGGCACGGCCGCCAAGGGCAGCACCGACGCCAAGGTCGCCAAGGCGATCGCGGACTACAAGGCGTTCGTCGCCTCCGAGGCCGACGAGTTCGTCGAGAACACCAAGGGTTTCGTCGCGGCGGTCAAGGCCGGCGACGTCGCGAAGGCCAAGTCGCTCTACGCCCAGGCGCGCCACCCGTGGGAGGCCATCGAGCCCGTCGCCGAGAGCTTCGGCGACCTCGACCCCAAGATCGACGGCCGCGAGGACGTCATCGCCGACGGCATGGCCTTCACCGGCTACCACCGCCTCGAGAAGGACCTCTGGAAGGACGGCCTCCAGAAGGACTCCGGCGCGATCGCCGACCAGCTCCTCGCCGACGTCACCGAGATCGCCGCCAAGAGCAAGACCGTCGAGCCGACCGCCCTGTCCATCGCGAACGGCGCCAAGGCCCTGCTCGACGAGGTCGCGACCGGCAAGATCACCGGCGAGGAGGAGCGCTACTCGCACACCGACCTCTGGGACTTCGACGGCAACCTCGAGGGCTCGCGCCAGGCGCTCGCCGCGCTGCGCCCGGTCATCGCCGAGCGCGACCCGGCCCTGCAGAAGGCCCTCGACGCCGACTTCACGGAGCTGTCCAGCCTGCTCGCCAAGCACAAGGCCGGCGCCGACTACAAGAGCTACACCGCGCTGACCGCTGCGGACCTCAAGGAGCTGACCGTCTCGCTCGACGCGCTCTCGGAGCAGGTGTCGAAGGTCCCCGGGGTCGTGGAGGCCAAGTGACCGACGAGGGTCTGAGCCGCCGCCGCCTGCTTGGTGTGTCGGGCACGGCGGCCGTCGCCGGAGTCATGGCCGGGGCAGGCGGGGCGTATGCCGTGTCGCGCGGTGAGGACGCCGCCGCGGCAGGTGCCCCGTCGTCCACGACGTCCGGCGCGCTCGCGCTCGACGCCGCGATCCCGTTCCGCGGCGAGCACCAGGCCGGCATCGTCACGCCGGCCCAGGACCGGCTCCACTTCGTCGCGCTCGACGTCGTGACGAAGGACCGCGAGCAGCTGCGTCAGCTGCTGGAGGACTGGACGCGCGCGGCCGAGCGGATGACGGCCGGCGCCGAGGCTGCTCCGGGCGGGCTCGTCGGGGGCGGCCCCAACCGGGCACCCGAGGACACCGGGGAGGCGTACGGCCTGCCGGCATCCGGCCTGACGATCACGATCGGCTACGGCCCGTCGCTCTTCGACGACCGGTTCGGCCTCGCGGCGAAGAGGCCGGCCGCGCTGCAGGACCTGCCCGCCTTCACCGGCGACCAGCTCGACCCGCGCCGCACGGGCGGCGACCTCTGCATCCAGGCCTGCGCCAACGACCCGCAGGTCGCGGTCCACGCCGTGCGCAACCTCGTCCGGCTCGGCTTCGGGGTCGTCGCGGTGCGCTGGTCGCAGCTCGGCTTCGGCCGCACGTCGTCGACCTCGACCGCGCAGGCGACGCCCCGCAACATGTTCGGCTTCAAGGACGGCACCAACAACGTCAAGGCCGAGGAGCCCGAGAGCCTCGCCCAGCACGTGTGGGTCGCCGACGCCGACGACACGGGTGGCGGCGCCTGGATGGCCGGCGGCTCCTACCTCGTCGCGCGGCGCATCCGCATGCACATCGAGGTCTGGGACCGGACGAGCCTGCAGGAGCAGGAGGACGTCATCGGCCGCGACAAGAAGGAGGGCGCCCCGCTCGGTGCCACCAAGGAGTTCGACACCCTCGACTTCGCGAAGAAGGGGCCGGACGGCGCGCCTTCGATCCCCATGACCGCCCACGTGCGCCTCGCCCACGAGAGCCAGCTCGGCGGCATCCGCATCCTGCGCCGCGGCTACAACTTCACTGACGGGTCCGACGGCGTCGGCCACCTCGACGCGGGCCTCTTCTTCATCGCGTACATGCGCGACCCGGCCAAGCAGTTCGTCCCCATGCAGCGGGCGCTCGCCAAGGCCGACGGGCTCAACGAGTACATCGAGCACAACGGGTCGGCCGTCTTCGCGTGCCCACCCGGACTGAAGGACGGGGAGCACTGGGGTCAGGCGCTGTTCGCCTGACGCGTGGCCCGGGGACTCACCCCCTCCTGACCGAACGCTGCGTTCGGTCGCGAACTCAGTGTTGTAACAGCGCGTTCGCCATCGAACGCTGCGTTCGGTGAGGAGAGTGAGGGGGGCGGGCTACTGGCTGACGCGGACCGTCAGGCAGCCGGGGCGCACGGTCGCGCTGACCTCGCTGGCCTCGCCGATGACGTCGCCGTCGATCTGCACCGGCACCGGGCGGTCGGTGCGGACGCGGATCTCCTTGCACGTCTTGTGGTCCAGCGTCGGGTGACCCTTGCGCTGACGCGTCGCGACCCGGGTCGCGACGGGCACCCAGCCGACGACACCGCGCGGGGACGCGATGACGGTGTCGAGCTGGCCGTCGTCGACGCGGGCGTTGGGCATGAGCACGAGCCCGCCGAGCAGCCGCCCGCAGTTGCCGATGACGACCATCCGCGCGCGGCGGCGGAACTCGAGCTCGTCGTCGACCTTGACGGCGATGCGGAACTCGGGGGAGACGAGGTGCTTGAGGCCCGAGACCATGTAGGCCGGCCAGCCCACCTTGGCCTTGAGGTTCTCGTTGGTGCCGGCCATGATCTGCGCGTCCATGCCGACCCCGCTCATGACGAGGAAGTAGTGCGTCTCGGGGTCGCCGGACTCGTCGGGGGCGTCGTCCATGGGCGCCGCCCCGATGACGAGCTCGCCGACGTCGATGCGCCGGTTGCGGCCGGTGAGGGCGACGGCGACGGCCGCCTCGAGGGCGACGGGCAGGTCGAGGTTGCGGGCCAGCAGGTTGCCGGTGCCGGCGGGCAGGATGCCGAGGGCCGTCTCGGTGCCGACGAGCGCGCTCGCGACGTTGCGCACCGTGCCGTCGCCGCCGAGGGTGCAGACGATGTCGGCGCCGTCCCGGACGGCCTGCGCGGCCTGGCCCTGGCCCGGGTCCTCGACGGTCGTCTCGTAGAAGAGCGGCTCGTCCCAGCCGTTCGCGAGGCACGCGGCCGTGATGCGGTCGCGCACGGCCGGCACGTCGGCGTACTTCGTCGGGTTGACGACGACGCCCGCGCGCTTGAGCGGTGCCGGTGCCTCGTCCCCGTTGCGGAAGTGGTCACGCGGGGGGCGCGGGCGGCGACGACGCGTCGCGGCGACCTCGGGCACGACGCGGGTCAGGACGAGGCCCCCGATGACCAGCGCCAGCACGACGAGGCCGGCGATGATCCACGGCAGGTAGTCCTTGAGCACGAAGACATACGCTATCCCGCTGGCCGGGCGCTCCCCGAATCGCCGAGGCCCCGTGCCCCCGCGGCCCTAGGCTGGCCGCATGAGCGAGCCCGTCACCGACCCCGGCCCGTCGACGCCGGACGACGCGGACTGGACGTGGGTGCTGACACGCCCGTGCCCCGACTGCGGCTTCGACGCCGCGGCCACCGACCCTGCCGCCGTCCCCGGGATCCTCCGCGACGCGTCGAGGAGGTATGCCGTGAGGCTGGGTCGCGACGACGTGCGCACCCGCCCGGCCGAGGGGGTCTGGTCACCGCTGGAGTACGCCTGCCACGTCCGTGACGTCTGCGACGTCATGCGCGGGCGGCTCGAGCAGATCCTCGCGGGCGAGGGCTCGCTCGTGCAGTTCGCGAACTGGGACCAGGACGAGACCGCCGTCGAGGCGCAGTACTGGCGCTCCGATCCGGAGGTCGTGGCGCGCGAGCTCACGGAGGCGTTCGAGAGGGCGGCGACGGCATACGCCCTCCCGTCGGGTACGCAGTGGGAGTGGCCGGCCCTGCGCAGCAACGGCTCCCCGTTCACGGCCCGCACCCTCGCGCTCTACTTCGTCCACGACATCCACCACCACCTCTGGGACGTGACCTCTTGACCCTGCCCATCGACGTGCCCCTCCACCTGCCCGAGGCGCGAACGCCCGACCCGCACGACGCACCGGCCATTCGCTGGGGGATCCTCGCGCCCGGCGGCATCGCGCACACCTTCGCCGACGCCGTCGCGGTCGGGACGTCGTCGTCCGTCGTCGCCGTCGGCTCGCGCAGCCGCGAGCGCGCCCAGGACTTCGCGGACGAGTTCGCGATCCCGCGGGCGTACGGCTCCTACGAGGAGCTCGTCGCCGACCCCGAGGTCGACGCCGTCTACGTCGCGTCGCCGCACTCCGAGCACCGCGACCACGCGCTGCTCGCCATCGAGGCCGGCAAGCCCGTCCTCGTCGAGAAGGCTTTCACCCGCAGTGCCGCCGAGGCGCGCGAGGTCCTCGCGGCCGCGGACGAGCGGGGCTTGCTCGTCGTCGAGGCGATGTGGAGCCGCTTCCTGCCGCACTACGATGTCGTGCGCCACGTCGTCGAGACCGGCCTCATCGGCGAGCTCGTCGCCGTCTTCGCCGACCACGGCCAGCGCCTCTACCCGGACGGGCCGGCCCGGCTCTCGCAGCCTGAGCTCGCCGGTGGCGCCCTGCTCGACCTCGGCGTCTATCCCGTCTCGTTCGCCGACATGGTGCTCGGCGCCCCCGCGTCGGTGTCGGCGCACGGCACGCTGACCGACCTCGGCGTCGACGCCACGACGACCGTCACGGTGGCCGGCGCCGGCGGCGCGCACGGCGTCCTGTCGTGCACGATGGCCGGCGTGACGCCGTGCAGCGCCGTCGTCGCGGGCACCGAGGCGCGCCTCGAGCTGTCCGGCACCTTCTACGCCCCCGGCTCGAGCATCCGGCTCGTCAACCGGCACAACGAGGTCGTCGACGAGCGCGTCGGAGGCCTCGCCGACGACGTGCGCGGCTTCTCCTACGAGGCGGCCGAGTTCGCCCGCTGCCTCGTCGCCGGCGAGACCGAGTCGCCGATCCTGCCGCACGCAACGACGCTGCGCGTCATGGAGACGATGGACGCCGTGCGCCGCCAGGTGGGGGTCGTCTACCCCGGCGAGTGACACGTTCCCCCGGGGTCTGGCGCAGCCGACGGGCATCACCCTGCTGAGGTGATGCCCGGGCTGGCGCCGGCGGCGAGGATCGAGTGTCATGACGACGACGACATCGCTGACCGCGCCGCAGGCCGACCTCGTCCGTGAGACCGAGCCCGCCCGGCTCGCCGAGCTGACCGAGGACGAGCTCATCGAGCTGCACCAGAGGGTGCGTCGGGCCCGCAACAAGCACGTGGGCCTCTACCGCCGGCAGGCCAGCGCCCGCGTCCCGGCCAAGGGGGCACGCGGTGCTGCGCGACCGGCCAACCGGCTCAACGCCGACCGCGCCGAGGTCTTCGAGCTGGCGCTTGCCCGCGTCAGCGCACGGCTCGGTGTCGTCGCCCGGGCGGCCGCCGCGGAGCTCAAGGTCGAGCGCCTCGCCGCGGCCCGCGAGGTCAAGGCGGGGACGGGTCCGGGCTCGGTCGCGTCGTCGTCCGCGGCCGCGTCGGTGCCGTCCGCGAAGCGGCGGGCCACCAAGACGACCGGCGGCCTCAAGCGCGACGCCTCGTCGCAGTCGCAGGGAGCGCGCCGCCAGGCCCGCAAGGACTCCCGCTAGTCCGTCCGGGCGGCACGCGCTCGCCATGCAACCAAAGACCCCGGGTCGAAGTCATACTTCTGCCTCATCCGATCGAGACATCAGGGGTCCTCATGCTCACCGACGAGTTCATCCCGTTCGACCAGGCCATGTCGGGGCCGCCGCCGATCTTCCTCGCGTTCTTCGGCATCGTCGCGGCGATCGTCGTCGCAGGCTTCGCCTTCGTCGTCGTCAAGGGTGTTTCGCAGTGGCGGGCCAATGAGGCCAGCCCCCTGCGCAGCGTCGACGCCCTTGTCGTGTCACGCCGCACCGACGTGCGCCGGCGCTCCGGCTCGACAGCACTTCCCGGGGCGGATCCGGGCGCACCCATGGTCGGCGGGACGCCAGCGACCTCGAGCACGACCTACTTCGTGACGTTCGAGGAGCCGTCGGGTGAACGGCGCGAGCTCCAGGTCAGCGGGCACGACTTCGGGCAGCTCGCCGAGGGCGACCGCGGACATCTCATGCACCAGGGCACGCGCTACAAGGGCTTCACCCGGCAGGGCGCCCTCGACGGATCCCAGTGACCGTCCCGCGACCCGACGGGAGCCGGCCGAACGGCATACGCCATCGGTGACACCCGGCGGTCGCCCTGAGTGGCGGGTGCGGTGTGGCGCACCACGAAGCGGGTACGGCCATTCCCACACTCCACGCGCCCTTCACGGGGCGCCACGGCACCTGGGACTCGGCATGACGGCATACAGCACCATCGTTCGCGCAACGCACCTGCTCACCAACGCGGCCTGGTTCGGGGGCTCCCTGGCCGGGGCTGCGGCGCTCAACCCGGCGGCACGCGAGGGGGAGGACGCCCGCGACCGGGCCGACATCGCCGATGCGGGCTGGCGGCGCTGGGGGCCGGTCCAGGGCGCCGCGGTCGGCCTGCACCTGCTGAGCGGCATCGCCATCCTCGTCGACAACCGTCGCCGCGTCGTCGAGCACCGACCCACGACCGCCGCCGTCATCCTCAAGACGGCGCTCACCGCGACGGCCATCGCCGTGAGCGCCGAGGCCTACCGGTCGGGCGCCGAGCTGGGCGACGCGCTGGAGCACGCCGACGACGACCCGGCGGCCGGCAAGCACGCGAGGGACCTGACGAAGCGGATGGGCTGGCTCCAGTGGGCCACGCCGGCGACCACGGCCGGGCTGCTCGTCCTCGACGCCTACCTCGGCGAGCAGCAGCGCGGCGTCGCGGGCCTGCTCGACCAGCCGTCCCGCCTGGGACGCCGGTCGTGAGGCGCGAGTTCGAGTTCGACTTCGAGGGCCGCTACCGCCTGGCCGCGCTGGCCTTCGGGGTCACCCCGGCCACGACGAAGGTCGTCGTCACCGACACCGAGCTGTTCGTGCGGTTCGGTCTCTGGCGGCTGCGCACCCCGCTCGCCAACGTCGCCGGCACGCAGATCACCGGGGACTACGCGTGGTACCGCACCGCCGGTCCTGCGCACCTCTCGCTGACCGACCGCGGCGTCACCTTCGCGACGAACTCGCGTCGGGGCCTGTGCGTGTCGTTCGTCGAGCCCGTCCGAGCGATCGAGCCCACGGGCACGCTCCGCCATCCGGGCGCGACGATGACCGTCGCCGACCCCGAGGCGCTGGCGGAGGCCCTGCGTCGCTGACTCCGCGGCGGGTCAGGCGTGCTGGTCCGGGGCCGGTGCGGGCTGCACGGACCAGGCTGCGGGATCGTCGTCAGTGTCGGCGTCGGCGACCTGCTTGGTCTCGTGGACCTTCCCGGGGGTGTGGTGCTGCGGCGCGTAGACGGTGTAGAGCTGCATCGGCTCGTCGCCCGTGTTGGTCACGTTGTGCCAGCTCCCGGCCGGGACGACGACGCACCAGCCGTCGCCCACCTCCTGGTCGAAGGTCAGCTCGTCCTTGCCGGGCCCCATCTGGGCTCGGCCGCGCCCGCGGTCGAGACGGATGAACTGGTCGGTGTCGGGGTGCTGCTCGAGCCCGATCTCGCCACCGACCGGGATCGACATGAGCGTGACCTGCAGGTACTTCCCGCTCCAGGCCACGGTGCGGTAGTTGGGGTTCTCGAGCGTCTCGCCCTCGAGGTCGAACGCCTGAGGGGCGGGTCCCACGTCTTCGATGCTCATACTTCGACCGTAGCCTCGCGGGGTCGTGGCCGAGGGGGTTCGCCGAGGAGCGAGTCGACGCAGGTCCTCACGCGCTCACCTCAGTGAACGGCGCCGCCGACCGGTCGGGCCCGGACTGGCGGTGTACGACAGTGATCCGGTCTTGAGCCCATGTTTCCGCCCTGTCCGAGTCCTTGTCCCACCCAGACAGGTTCTTGGGCGCTCATTGACGGCTCTTGGTGTCTGAAGCAGAGTCGCGCAGGTCAGCGAGTCACTTCGCTCATGTGACGAAGTTTCTCGAAGGCCGTCCCGAACCGCCTCTCGCCGTAGGGCCTTTCGGGGATGGCTTCCGGCGACCGGAAGGAACGAGCTCGTGCCCAACGAGGAAGACCAGACGCGTGGATCCAGGGTCGGCAGACGCCGTTTCCTCACGGGAGCCGCAGCGGCCGCTGCCACTGCACCTGCCGTTCTGGCTGCGCCGGATGCCCTTGCCGCGACGTCTGGGGACAGCCGTTCGTCGGGGCGTACCCCGGGCCAGTGGCCCCAGACGGACGTGAGCTTTCCCATAGGTCCGTTCGAGAAGTACTCGGGGAATCCCATCCTCCGCCCCGACCCCGCGCACGACTGGGAATCGGCGTTCCTCTACAACCCGTGCGCCACGGTGGTCGGCGGCCGCGTCGCCATGCTCTACCGCGCGCAGAACGCGACCAAGGTCTCGAGTATCGGCCTCGCCTGGAGCCGCGACGGCTACACCTTCGAACGGCGTCCCGAGCCGGTGCTCGTTCCCACCGAGCCGTATGAGACTCCTGGCGGCTGCGAGGACCCACGCGTGGTCCACGTCGGCGACACGTACTACCTGACCTACACCGGCTACGACGGCAAGCACGCGCTGCTCTGCCTGGCCACGTCCAAGGACCTCGTCAACTGGACCAAGCACGGCCCGCTGTTCCCAGACTTCCGCGACTTCGGCCACCTGTCCCGTGCCCCGTGGAGCAAGTCGGGCGCCATTCTCGCAACACCCATCGACGGCTGGTACTGGATGTACTTCGGCGAGTCCTGGATCTACTGGGCGCGCTCCAGGGACCTCATCGCCTGGGAGATCGCAGACACCGGCCCGACTCCGCCTGGCCCCGTCGCGCGGGTCGACGACGTCACGTTCAGCCCGACAACCGCACGATACGTCCGCCTCCTGGGCGTCACTCCGGTCACGGCATACGGCTACTCCGTCTACGAGATGGAGGTCCGTAACGGAGCGTCGGGTGCCAACCTTGCACGAGGAAAGTCGGCGACCGCGTCCTCGCAGAGCCTGCCGGCCACGAACGCCGTCGACGGTGACTACTCGACGCGCTGGGCGGTGTCCGCGGGCGACCGCGGTCGGGCGGACTCCTGGCTGTCGGTGGACCTCGGACAGACCACGACCGTGGACCGGGTAGCTGTCTACTGGGAGGCGGCCACGGCTCTTGTCTATCGAGTCCAGACCTCCTCAGACGGCACGCGGTGGACCGATGTCGCGACGTATGACGTGTCCACCCAGGACGACGGCGTCGTGGCGCGGCCGGTATTCGACTTCGAGGACCAGCGGCTGGAGCCGGGCCCGCCACCGATCCTCACCCGCGACGGCAAGATCCTGCTCGTGTACAACGGCCAGACCACCGGGGCAGGTGGCTTCGCGAAGAACTCGTACTCGAGTGGCCAGATGCTCATCGATCCCGCGAACCCGAAGGTCGCACTCGCGCGGCTCGAACGGCCCTTCATCGCGCCGTCGACGGGAGACGAGCAGAACGGGCAGGTCAACAACGTCGTCTTCAGTGAGGGTCTCGTTGAGTTCCGCGACACCTATTTCCTGTACTTCGGGATGGCTGACTCGGTCCTCGGGGTAGCGACGTGGAAACCCTGAGCGTGAGCGGATGGCCGTCAGCGAGACGCTTCTGTCGTTACAACGAAGCCAGCCAACGGTCAGGCTGACAGCCGACCATCGCCCCGTCGACTGAGGTCCAGGTCGGCGATGACAGACCATCTCAACAGGACCACCACCACGTCGCCATCAAGGACGCGGTCCGGATGGCCGTCGCCATCGCGAGCGGTCGATCCATGTGGAACAGCTCCCGCTCCGTGGAGGTCAACGTCGGTCAAATCCTGTCGTCAGGCGCTCCGGTCACGGCTCGATCGACCGCTTCGTGTCACATGCGTGCATCGGAGGCTCGCTGCGGGGAGACGTAGGGCTGCCGTGGGGTGGCCGGTTGCCGAGGCATGAGCCGCCGGTAGGTGTCGGCGTAGTAGGGCGCGATCTGTTCGGGCGTGAAGCGTGCGGCGTAGACGCGCCCCGGTGTCGGGTCGGGGACCCCGCGCCCGTGCAGGAGCTCGTCGATGGCGCGGGCGAGCTCTTCGGGGTCCTCGGGCGGGACGAGCACACCGCGGCCCTGCGCCAACGTGACGGGCAGCCCTTCCACGGCGCTGGCAAGGACCGGCACCCCGAGGCCCAGGGCCAGGACGGCACTCTGGGACCAGGCTTCCTCCCGGGAGGGGACGACGTGCAGGCTGGCTCCTGAGATGTAGGAGCCGGGCGAACGCACCCACCCCGGCAGGAGAACCCGATCGGCCAGGCCGAGGGTGCGCGACCGGGCTGTGAGGGACTCGCGCAGGGGACCGTCTCCGAGGAGCAGCGTCACCGGCGGGTCGGGGATCAAGGCCAGTGCCTCGAGCAGGACGTCCACACCCTTCTCGGGGTGGAGGCGCCCGGCGAAGGTCACTCTGGGACTCGGCAGTCCCGGCAGCGGTCGCGCATCGAAGCCGTCGACGATGGAGCGTCCCTCGAGCCGCCGGCTCTGCGGGACGCCGAGTGATTCGGCGAAGCCGCGGGCGGCGGGGCCGTGTGCGAAGAAGGCCGCAAGGCGTCCGGCGGCGGCGCGGGCCTGGGCGACATGGTCGCCGTACGGCCAGGTCATGGCGTTGTGTTCGGAGGCCACGAGCGGAACCCCGTCGGGCACGACCGCGGCCGCCGCCCACCAGGCCCCGAACATGTGGGCGTGGACGAGGTCGGCGTCGGCCAGGCGGGGGCGCAGCCACTGTGCGAAATCGGTCGACGGCACCCATTGCAGGTGTGCGTCCCGAGCGAAGGTCTCGACGGGCACGTCGAAGGCGGCGGCGAGGGCGATCCCTTCGTCGGTGGCGTCGCCGGCGTAGAGGCGGGTGTCGAAGCCCTCAGAGCGCAGGGCGGCAGAAAGCCGCAGCGCGGAGAGCTGGGCCCCGCCACGCTCCAGCACCCCGATGACCCGCGCGATGGTGAGCGGCCGCCGGCCCGCCGAGGTCAAGTCAGCCATGGCTGGTGCCCGGGCCCTCGCCGGCCATCCGGGCCACGGCGACGCCGCCCCGCTCCGGGCTGCGGTCGAAGGGGAGTCCCATCTCTTGCTCCCACCGGCGCAGGACCTCCTGTTCCCCGGGACGATCGGTGTCGTCGAGAACGACGGTGGCGCCCGGGGCAAGCAGGTCTGCGAGGACCGGCAGGGCGGGGTAACGCGCCAAGCCGTGGCCGGTGGCATGAGCGGGCGGGCCGTCCACCAACAACAGGTCGATCGAATCGCCTCCTAGCGCTTCGCGTAGCCCCTGGGCCATGGCCTCCTCGTCATACCAGACCAGGCCGGGCTCAGCGCGGGCGTGCTGTATCAACGGCGCCTGAACGATCGTGACGTTGGCCCCGATGCCTTCGCGATCGAGCTGGTCGCGCACCCACCGGGCCCAGACCGGGTCGTGCTCAACGCTCGCCATGAGGAAGCCACCGGGCGGTGGGCGCTGGTGCATCAGGCGGGGCAGCAGAACGGTGCTGACACCGCTGCCGAGCTCGACGATGCGGCGCCGCTCGTTCAAGACGATGTCGTTGCACACGGTCACGAGCCCGGCGGGTCGCATCGCGCCCGAACTCCACGGCAAGTACGGGCCGGACAGGTCAGCGAGCCCGTGCAGGGCGGCCCCGTCAGAGAAGCCACGACCTGCCGACGTTGAGAAACGGGTCACGGCCACAGGGCCGACCGTAGCGCCTGACGGACCGCACCATCGGCAGGTGCGTCATTGATCTGCATCGTGCCCGCCGAGTGGCACTGCTCGAGGAGTCAACCCATGACATCCAATTCGGCACCCGGGAAGGCGTGCTCGCAAGGCGGCCGCCCGCTCGCGGGGGCGCCGTCAACCGCTCACTGCCACGCTGTCGGCTCGGCAAGTCCAGAACACGAGAGCCGCCCGCTTCGCGGCGGTGTGGGTCGGCCATCAGGGCGGTAAGCGGGGGTGCTGTCGTCGAGAGGCGTGCTTCCGTAGGACGGGTCGGAGACTGTCGTCGGCGGTCCCGCGGCGACGCCCACGCGGCGCGCAGAGGTGGGCGGACGGCATACCCCATCGGTGACGGTCAGGCGCCCATCGCGTTGGGGTCGCGCCAGCGGCGCTCGAACGGCAGGCGCCACGTGAACGGTGCGACGAGCTGGTGGATCTGGTTGGGACCCCACGTGCCCGCGTCGTAGGGGCGCACGATCGGCGGGTTGTCGAGGAGCGGCTGGCTGATCTCCCAGAGGCGCTCGATGCCCTCGGCGGAGGTGAAGAGGGTCCGGTCACCGCGGGCGGCGTCGTAGATGAGGCGCTCGTAGGCCTCGAGCACGGCGCCGGCCCAGTGGGTCTCCTGCATGGAGAACTGCATTGACAGCTTGTCGAGCTTCATGCCGGGACCGGGCCGCTTTCCGTAGAACGACAACGACATCCGGGCCTTGTCGGCGAGGTCGAAGGTCAGGTGGTCAGGCCCGTTGTCGCCGACGCCCGACCCCTCGGGGAACATCGAGCGCGGCGGCTCCTTGAAGGCGATCGAGATGATGCGGGCGCCCTCGGCCAGCCGCTTGCCGGTGCGGAGGTAGAAGGGGACGCCGGCCCAGCGCCAGTTGTCGACGAAGCACTTGAGGGCGACGAACGTCTCGGTCTGGCTCTCGGCCCGGACGCCGGGCTCGTCGCGGTAGCCGACGTACTGCCCGCGCACGACGTCGTGGGGCTCGATCGGCGACATCGACCGGAAGACCTTGTTCTTCTCCTCGCTGATCGCGGCCGGCTCGAGCGCGGTCGGCGGCTCCATGGCGGTGAACGCCAGGACCTGGAAGAGGTGCGTCACGACCATGTCGCGGTAGGCGCCGGTGCTCTCGTAGAAGTCGGCGCGCTGGGCGAGACCGAGCGTCTCGGGCACGTCGATCTGGATGTGGTCGATGTGGTTGCGGTGCCAGATCGGCTCGAAGAGGCCGTTGGCGAAGCGGAAGGCGAGGATGTTCTGCGCCGCCTCCTTGCCGAGGAAGTGGTCGATGCGGAAGATCTGCTCCTCGTCGAAGACCTCGTGCAGCTCGGCGTTGAGCGCCCGCGCGCTCGCGAGGTCGGTGCCGAAGGGCTTCTCCATGATGATGCGGCTGCGCTCGACGAGCCCGGCCTCGGCGAGCTGGTGGACGACCGTCAGCGCGGCCTTGGGCGGCACCGACAGGTAGTGCAGCCGTCGCGCGCCCTCCCCGAGGATCTGCTCGGACTCGTCGACCGCAGCCCGGATGCCTTGTGGCCCAAGGCTGCCCGGCACCCAGTGGATGCGTTCGGCGAACTCGCGCAGATCGTCGTCGGTGACGTCGTGGCTGGAGTGCTCGCGGATCGAGGCGAAGACGAGCTCGAGGAACTCGTCACGGCTCAGCTCGTCGAGCGAGGTCGCGACGACGCGCAGACCCTCGAGCAGCTGCGACTCGTGCAGGTGCAGCATGCCCGGGAGCAGCTTGCGCTTGGCGAGGTCTCCGGTGGCGCCGAAGAGGACGACCGTGGTGGCTGGCATGGGTCCAGCGTGGCGCAGATCGGGCGCCAGCGGGAGGTGCGCCCCCGGTGAGGCTCGATCCCGCCCCGCGCGGTGTGACCGTGTGGGAACCTCAGCCATGGCACCCGAGGCCGCCGACGACGACCTCCCCGGCGAGCACGACCCGGCGGACGTCACCTCGGGACGGCTCGCCCGGCTGCGGTCGCGCGGCGAGGAACGGGCGATGCGATATGCCGCCCGCTACAGCGAGCTCGCCCGCCGCGTCCCGCTGTTGCGGGTCCCCCTCCAGATGGTCTCGCTCTACGTCGCGCGCCAGGGGATGCTGCTCGCCAGCGCCGTCGCCTTCCGGACCTTCCTGTGGCTGCTGCCGCTCGCGCTCGTCGCCGCCGGCGTCCTGGCGGGCATCGGGGTCGCGTCACCCTCAGCAGGCTCGGAGCTGCTGGCCGCGGCCGGGGTGACGGGCACCATCCGTGGCCAGATCACGGCGGCCCTCGTCGAGTCGAGCGGCTCGTGGTGGGTGGCCGTCCTCGTCGGGATCGTGCTGTCGCTGTGGACGACGCGGACGCTGCTGCGCAACCTGGTCATCGTCAACGCGCACCTGTGGGACGCGGCCGTCCCGCGGCGCACGCAGCGAGAGGTGCTCCGCGGCACGCTCGTCTTCGGCGGCGCATGGGTCGCCATCTTCGCGGGCGCTGCGCTCGTCTCGCACGTCGACCGGCTCTTCCCCGGAGGCATCGTCCTGTCGTTCTTCGGCCAGGCGGTGGTCTCGGGCGCCGGCTGGCTCTTCGTCTCCTCCTACCTGCCCGACCGGCGCACCTCGTGGACGGACCTGCTGCCCGGCGCGGCCCTCTTCGGCATCGGGCTGTCCGCGCTGCACCTCGTCAGCCGCGTCCTGCTCCCCGCTCGCATCGAGCACTCGGCCGCCCTCTACGGCTCGCTCGGCGTCGCCGGTGCGGTCCTGCTCTGGCTGCTCATCGCGGGCCAGCTCATCGTCGGCTGCGCCATCCTCAACCGGGTGGTGCTGCGGCACCGCGACCCGACCTTCGACACCGAGGCCGCGGCGCGCGCGGAACATTCCGCGGAGACAGGCGCCTGAGGGGGCCGAGCGCCCTATGCTCGGCCCATGCTCATCATCGGCATGATCCTCTTCGGCATGCTCATCGGCGCCGCAGCCCAGCTCATCCTGGGTCGCGAGGGCAAGAGCATCGACTGGACGATGGCGATCGTCGCGGGCCTCGTCGGCTCGTTCGTCGGTGGCCTGCTCGCGAGCCTCCTCGCGGGCGACGGCATCCAGCTGCGGCCCAGCGGCATCATCGGCTCCATCGTCGGGGCCGTGATCGTCACCGCGGCGTGGCGCTGGAGCCGCACCCGCAGCGTCACCCGCTGACGCCGACCACCTCGAGGCGGATGGCCTCGAGCGCCTCGCTGAGCTGACGCGCGCCCACGGCGAGGTTGAAGGGCAGCGAGATCCCGTCAGGCGCGGGTGAGGCGAGGGGGTGGAGGCGCGAGAGCCGGTCGCCGGCATTGCTGCGCCCAGTCGCCCACTCGGTGACCGAGGCCTCGTCGACGAGGACGGTGGCCAGCAGGTGGCTATTGGGGCCGTGGCCCTCGTAACGGCTCGTGCTGAAGCCGGAGATGACGGTCCACGGGACGCAGCCGCCCTGGACGTGCACGCCCTCTGAGTCAACGACCACCGGCGGCCGTGAGGGACGTGCCAGCGCCAGGCCGAGAGTCAGGACCAAGAGGCCGAGGGCGGCTGTGACGAGGCCGATGACGACGCCGATGACGCCGCTCGCCGGCTTGCCGGTGCCGGCGGAGATGACGTGGATCCCGCCGCCGATGAGCACGAGCCCGCACGCGAGCAGAGCGAGTCCGAGCGTCCAGTAGAGGGCGATCCTCAGCCGGCTGAAGCCGACCTCCACGCGCCCCTTGCGCCGGAAGGTCTCCACGAGACGACGGGCCTGGGCTCCCCTGAGTGCCGTCACCGGCGCGATTGTGCCGCACGGCGGCCGGCCCCGCGTCAGAGGGCCTCGACCCGCACCCGTCCGCGGACGACCGCCCACCGGTGGGTGAGTCGTATGCCGTCCAGCAGGCTCTCGTCGTGGCTGACGACGAGCACGGTCCCCCCGAAGGCCGCCACGGCGGCCTCGAGCTGCTCGATGGCGTCGACGTCCAGGTGGTTCGTCGGCTCGTCGAGCACGAGGACGTTGACCTCCCGGCCCTGGAAGAGCGCCATGAGGGCACGGGTCCGCTCGCCCATCGACAGGCTCCGCGCCGGCCGAGACACGTGCTCGGAGCCGAGCCCGAACTTCGCGAGCAGGGTGCGCACCTCGGCGATCGGCCACTCGCGGGAGGTCTTCGGGTCGGGGCCGAGCTCGCGGCGCACGACGTCGAGGACCGTCGCGTCGTCGTCGAGCAGGTGGCGCCGCTGGTCGATGACGCCGACGGCGACGCGGGTGCCCAGGGACTGCCGGCCCGACGTGAGCGGGAGCCGGCCGAGGAGCGCGCCGAGCAGGGTCGTCTTGCCCGAGCCGTTGTCACCGACGAGGGCGATCCGGTCGCCCCGGCCGACGGTGAGGCTGACCGGGCCCAGCCGGAAGTCGTGCCGTTCGACGACCGCGTCGGACAGGGTCGCCACGACGTCGGCGGACGGGCGGCCCTCGGTGATGGCGTAGCGCAGCTGCCACTCCTTGCGCGGCTGCTCCACGGCGTCGAGCCGGTCGGCGGCCCGCTCGAGCCGACCACCCCTCGCGGCCTGCCGGTCGGCCCGCGCCTTGTGCTTCTCGCGGATGTGCTTGTCCGGCTCCTTGCCGAGGGCGACGTTGCGTCGGCCCTTGTCGGCCCAGTCGTGGCGCTGCCGGGACTGCGCGAGCAGCGAGTCTCGCTCCGCGGCATACCCCTCGTACGCCTCCCACGCGTGGGCACGGGCGACCGCGCGCTGCGCGACGAAGCTGCTCCAGCCGCCGGTGTAGTGGCCGATGCGCTGCTGCTTGACGTCGAGCTCGACGACGCTCGTGGCCACCGCGTCGAGGAAGGTGCGGTCGTGGCTGGCGATGAGGATCGGGCCCTCGTGGGCAGCGACGAAGTCGGCCATCAGGGTGAGACCCCGGGCGTCGAGGTCGTTGGTCGGCTCGTCGAGCAGGAGCACGTCGTACTGGCTGAGCAGCACGGCGACGAGGCAGGCGCGAGCGGCCTGGCCGCCCGACAAGGTGCCGAGAGGCCGCTCCGGATCGACGTGGAGCCCGACGCGGGCGGCCACCTCGGGCAGCCGCTCGTCGAGGTCGGCGGCGCCGAGGGCGAGCCAGCGCTCGAGCGCCGCGGCGTAGCGGTCCTCGCTGCCCTCCTCGCCGGCGGCGATCGCTGCGGACGCCGCCTCGAGCTCGGCGTCGGCGGCCAGGACGCCGGTGCGGCGACGCGCATACGCCAGCAGCGTCTCGGACGGGTCGGGCACGACCTGCGGCAGCCAGCCGATCGTCGCGTCGCGCGGCGCGAGCTGGATCGTGCCGGCCTCGACGGGCAGGTCGCCGACGACGGTGCGCATCAGCGTCGACTTGCCCGAGCCGTTGGGGCCGACGACGGCCGTGACGTCGCCGTCGGCGAGGGTCAGGTCGAGGCCGGAGAAGAGGGTGCGGGCACCGAAGGCGACGTCGAGCCCGGAGATGGTGAGGGTGGAAGACATGTGGGGTCCTTGATGGTCAGCAGGGCCCCGCGGCGTGACCTCAACCGTTCATCGGGAGGAAGCGCGCGGGCGGGCTCGAGGCATCAGGAGATCCACACGGGAGAGACCGTAAGGGGCGCAACCCCGCCGCGTCCACCGACTTTCCGCCGCCACCCCCGCGCGAAGAACCCCCGCCTGCCCCACCGAACGCAGCGTTCGGTGGCGAAAGCTGTGTTCTAACACTGAGTTCGAGACCGAACGCTGCGTTCGGTGCGAGAAGAGGGGGGAGGGGCTGGTGCCCGCGCGGCCTCAGGCGAGGGCGGCGTCGTGGACGACGATGGCGATCTGCACGCGGTTGTCGGCGCCGAGCTTGTCGAGCACGCGCGACACGTGGGCCTTGACGGTCGGCACCGAGAGGTAGAGCTCGCGGGAGATGTCGGCGTTGGACAGGCCGCGCCCGATGGCGAGGGCGACCTCGCGCTCCCGGTCGGTCAGCGTGGCGAGGAGGGTCTCCGCCCCGGTGCGCCTGTGGTCGCCGGCATCGACGGCGACGCCGCCGGTCGCGACGTGGGCGATGAGGGTTGCGGTGACGCTGGGGGAGAGGATGGGCTCGCCCGCTGCGACGAGCTGCACGGCCTCGACGAGCCGGCGCGGCTCGGTGTCCTTGAGCAGGAAGCCGTGCGCGCCCGCCCGGAGCGCCTGCACGACCATGTCGTCGGCGTCGAACGTCGTCAGCACGATGACCTTGAGGTCGTCGCCGCGAGCCGCGCGCACGGCCCGGGCGGCCTCGGACAGAAGCGATCTCGTCGTCTCGAGCCCGTCACGCCGCGGCATGCGGATGTCCATGAGGACGACGTCGGGCCGGTGCTCGTCGACGACCCGCTCGCCGTCGATGCCGTCGCCGGCCTCGGCGACCACCTCGAGGTCCGGCGCGCCGCCGAGGATCATCCTCAGCCCGGCGCGCACGAGCGCGTCGTCGTCGACGATGACGACCCGCGTGCGCCCCTGGTCCCCGTTCATCGCGACCACGGTAGCCGAGCCGTGAGGACGAAATCGCCTGCCCGGTCAGGGCCGTAGGTCAGCTCGCCACCGGCGAGGACGGCGCGCTCGGTGAGCCCGAGCAGTCCCAGCCCGGCGCCGACGGTCGGAGCCCGGCGTATGCCGTCCGCTGCGTCGGTGCCCCCGCGCGGCACCGCGTTGCGCACCGTGACCTGCACCGCCTCGTCGTCGAGCCCGCGCTCGGGAGCCGTCGAGACGGTGACGCGGACCGCCGCACCGGGGGCGTGCTTGCGGGCGTTGGTCAGGCCCTCCTGCACGATGCGGTAGGCGCTGCGCGAGACCTGCTCGGGCACGGCGTCGAGGTCGCCCGCACGGTCGAGCAGCACCGTCGCGCCACCCGAGCGGGCCTCTGCCACAAGGGCGTCGAGGTCGCCGAGCGTCGGTTGCGGCGCCTCGGGCGAGCCGTCCTCCGAGGCCCCGGCGCCCGGCACGTCGCGGAGCACCCCGAGGACGGCCCGCAGCTCGGTCAGGGCCTGGTTGGCGCTCTCGCGGACGATCTCGGCCGTCTCGGCGACCTGCTCCGGAGCGAGGTCGGTGCGATAGGCGAGGGCCCCGGAGTGCATGGCCACCAACGAGATCCGGTGCGCGAGCACGTCGTGCATCTCGCGAGCGATGCGAGCCCGCTCGGCCACCTGCGCCTGCACGACCCGCATGGCCTGCTCGCGCTCCGCGGTCAGGGCGCGGTCGTGCAGCGAGGCGACGAAGGCCCGGCGCTCGCCGACGGCCCACCCGATGGAGACGCCCACGGCGAGGGTGAGCAGCCCGATGATGATGTTGGGCAGCGTGATCGCCTCGGGCTCGGTCGGGTAGACGAGGGAGTGCGACACCCCGGCGAGCATCCACGGCACGGCGACGACCGCGATCTCGCGCCAGCGCTGCCGCGTCGAGAGCGACACGAGCGCGACGAGGGACGCCCCGACGCTGACCGACGAGACGCCGGAGAGCACCGTCGTGACGAGGGCCACGGCGAGCGGCCACCGCCGGCGCCACAGCAGCAGGACGGTCGAGCCGACCCCGAGGGCGAGGTCCACGAGGAGCCAGTCCTTGCCGAACGTCGGGTCGACGCCACGCTGGTCGAGCTGCGCCTGCACGACGCCCCAGATCGCGAGCCCGAAGAGGAAACCGACGCCGAGCCGCCACGACTCGCCCCACACGTGACCGCGTCGGGTGCGGGCGATCCTGGGCAGCGGCACTCCGCCAGCCTAGGCGCGGGCGGCGGGTGACGGCATACGACCAAGGTCTGCTCCTGCACCCGCGCAGGGGGCCGACCCTGAGCACGGACCCTGACTCCGGTCAGGGTCGGCTACGACCTAGGTAGGGGTCGGAATCAGGCTTGTGACGGATGTGCGACCCCACCCCGGCCCGGGAGGGTGGAGCCCATGATCACAGTGGAACGACTCACCAAGCGCTACGGCCCCTTCACGGCCGTCGACGACGTCTCCTTCGACGTCAAGCCGGGCCTCGTCACCGGCTTCCTCGGCCCCAACGGTGCCGGCAAGACCACCGCCATGCGTGTCATGGCCGGCCTGACGCCCGCCACGTCGGGCCGGGCCACGGTGCTCGGCAAGCCGTATGCCGCCCTGCCGAACCCGGGCCGCCACGTCGGCCTGCTGCTCGACGCCTCCGCGCAGCACGCCGGTCGCACCGGCCGCGAGGTGCTGACCCTCGGCGCGATCCTCATGGGTGTCGGCAGGCACCGCGTCGACGAGATGGTCGAGCTCGTCGGCCTCACCGAGAAGGAGGCGAACCGCCGGGTCCGCAACTACTCCCTCGGCATGCGCCAGCGCCTCGGCATCGCCCACGCGCTGCTCGGCGACCCCGAGGTGCTCATCCTCGACGAGCCGGCCAACGGCCTCGACCCGGCGGGCATCCGCTGGATGCGCGACCTGCTGCGCGGCTACGCCAACGAGGGCGGCACGGTGCTGCTCAGCTCGCACCTGCTCAACGAGATCGAGCGCGTCGCCGACGAGATCATCGTCATCGGCCACGGCAAGATCGTCGCCCAGGGCACCAAGGACGAGCTGCTCGCGGGCGCAGGGACGTTCACCCGCTCCACCGACGACGACGCCCTCATGGCCGCACTGGCCGAGCAGTCGATCGTCGCGCAGCGCACGCCCACCGGCGGCCTGCAGGTCGAGGCCGAGCCGATCGCCGTCGGCCGCGTCGCGGTCGCCCACCAGATCGTCCTGACCGAGCTGCGCGGCGCCGACAGCCGGGGTCTCGAGGAGATGTTCCTCGACCTCACGGCCGACGCCGCCCGAGAGGAGGTGGCGGCATGACCACCGCGACCACAACCGCTGCGCCCACGGCGGCCGTCTCCAAGAACGCCGAGTCGGCGCTGCCGACCCATGCCAAGGTGCCGAGCCGCATCGACGGCCCGCGCCCGACGACCGGGGTGCCCTTCGGACGGCTCATCCACGTCGAGCTGCGCAAGATGCTCGACACCCGCGCCGGCCGCTGGCTCATCATCGGCATCGGCGCGATCATCGCGATCGCGCTGACGATCATGTTCTTCAACGAGGGCGGCCAGCACGCCTTCGGCGAGTACCTCCAGGCCACGACGATGCCGATGGCGCTCATCCTCCCGGTCGTCGGCATCCTCGCCGTGACGTCCGAGTGGAGCCAGCGCACCGGCCTCGTCACCTTCGGTCTCGAGCCGCGCCGCATGCGCATCGCGTGGGCCAAGCTGCTGTCGGCGCTCGTCGTCGGCGTCTGCGCCTTCGCGCTGGCGCTCGTCCTCGCCGGCATCGCCCATCAGGCCGCGATCACCTTCCGCGGGATCCAGGGTGACTGGTCGACCGATGCACTCGTGCTCCTCGGCGCCGGCGGCTACGTGCTGCTCGGCATCGCCCAGGGCGTCGGCTTCGGCATGCTCTTCAAGAACACGCCGGCCGCGGTCGTCGTCTTCTTCGTCCTGCCGACCGCGTGGTCGATCCTCGGCTCGATGGTCTCGTGGCTGCGCGACGCCGCCACCTGGCTCGACATGAACCAGACGATGCAGCCGCTCTTCGAGGGCTCGCTGACCGGCCAGCAGTGGGCGCACCTCGCCACCTCGGTCGGCCTCTGGGTCGTCGCACCCCTCGCCGTCGGCATCTGGCGCCTCACCCGCGCCGAGGTGAAGTAGCCGGCACCACGAACGAGAGGTATGCCGTGTGCCTGACGGGGGCACACGGCATACCTCTTCGTGTTGTTCGGGTCGAAAACCCTTGTCAGTGAGCGGCGTTCGTCGCCGACTCGACGATGGGCTCCTCGACGACCTTGGCGTCGTCGGCGTCGCCGCCCGGGTTCTCGGCGCCGAGCCCGGCGCGGACGAGCTCCTCGATCTGCTTACCCGTCTCGGTGTCGACGCTCTTCCAGTAGTCGAAGGCGCGCAGCGTGTAGGCCTGGCGCACCATGGCGCCGTCGGTCTCCCAGCCCTCCTCGACCTCGCCGACGTTGTCGGCGTAGCCGCGGTCCTCGCTGTTGGGGGCGTAGACGGGGGCGTCGCCGCGGTGGTCGTAGGCCATCGGTCCGTCCTGCGTGTAGGTGTTGACGTGCGTGCTTTCGCTCAGGCCTGCTCCTTCGACGTCTGAGTAGGGGCCAGACCCACTGGGCCGCCATCGGCTGGGAACGCGCCTAGAGTCGGCGTGTGCGAGGGATCCGGGGCGCGGTCGTGGCGCTGCTCGCCGTCGTCCCGGCGTCGGTCGTGGCGTCGGTCGCGGGCGGGTGCACGGCCGGCGTCACCGTGCCCGTCGCGCCCACGGAGGTCCGGTCCGTGTCGACCCCCACCCCCGACGTCTCCCTGACGCCCATCGACCCCGGGCCGCTGCCGGTCGTCACGGTGCCTGCGCCCGTGGCCGGTGAGGTGGCGCGCGTCGTCGTGACGAAGCAGGGCGCGGGCAAGGCGTTCCGCAACGTGCCCGGCGTGCCGGTGGCCGAGGGCCGGACCTACACCGTCGAGGTCGCGTGCGCGGCGGGCCGCCCGTCGACCGGCACGAGCTATGCCGTCTACGACGCGGCGCCCGGCACGTGGGGCCACGGTGAGCCGCTCTACTCCCGTCCGTTCACCTGCGACGGCGCCGTCCAGCGGACCGTCCACCTCGGCCTGCCGGCAGGCAAGGTCCAGATCGACGTCCGCGGCCTCCCCGGGGACGCCGTGACGGCATACGCCCTCATCCGCCCCGAGTAGGGCCCGACTAGTCGAGTGAGCGCCCCGTCCCACTCGAGTGAGCGCCCCGCCCCACGTGTCGGGGGCGGTTTCAGGGCGTGTGCGCAACGGTGAGTAGTTCGTTGAGTTTATGGGCGGGGGTGTGGAAGCCGAGGGTGGC
>NZ_BMNZ01000007.1 GCF_014646815.1 Terrabacter tumescens | reverse complement strand
GCGGTGGCAGCGACCGTGGCGGGTACCGGTCGGACGACCGCCGCTCCGGCGGTGGCAGCGACCGTGGCGGGTACCGTTCCGACGACCGCCGCTCCAGCGGTGGCAGCGACCGTGGCGGGTACCGCTCGGACGACCGCCGCTCCAGCGGCGGCAGCAGTGACCGCGGCGGGTACCGGTCCGACGACCGCCGCTCTGGTACGGGTCGTGACGACCGTGGACCCCGACGCTTCGAGGACCGGCCTCGTGGGGGCGCAGGCCGTCCCCAGGGCGAGGATCGTCGAGGCGGTCAGCGCCTGACGCCCAAGTCCCCGCGCAAGCCCGAGCCGGCCATCCGCGAGGGTGTCACCGGCCAGGAGGTCGACCGCGGCGTCAAGAACCAGCTGCGCACCCTGTCCAAGGAGAACGCCGAGGGCGTCGCGCAGCACCTCGTCATGGTGGCCGAGCTGCTCGACGTCGAGCCCGAGGCCGCCCTGGCCCACGCCGAGACCGCCGTGCGCCGCGCCGGCCGCGTGCCCGCCGCGCGTGAGTCCCTGGGGCTCGTGGCCTACCGCCTCGGCGACTGGGCCCGTGCGCTCGGTGAGTTCCGCACGGTTCGCCGCTTGTCGGGGTCGAGCCACCTGCTGCCCCTCATGGTCGACTGCGAGCGCGCCCTGGGCCGCCACGACAAGGCCCTCGAGCTGGCGCAGTCGGAGGAGGCCAACAACCTGGCCATCGACGACCGTGTTGAGCTGGCCATCGTCGTGTCCGGGATCCGCCGCGACCTCGGTCAGCTCGATGCCGCTGCGGCCGGGCTCAGCGACCTCGTGAAGCGGATCAACCCGAACCGCCCATCCGCCGCGCGTCTCTACTACGCGTACGCCGACGCCAAGCTCGCAGCCGGTGACCTCGAGGTCGCCCGCGACTGGTTCGCCCGGGCCGCGGACGCCGACCACGAGCTGACCACCGACGCGGCCGAGCGCCTCGAGGAGCTCGACGGCGTCGAGCTCACCGACCTGCTCGGTGACGAGGACGAGGACGACTACCCCGTCCAGCCCGTCGGCCACGCCGACGAGGACGACGAGGACGACGAGGACGACGAGGACGACGAGGACGACGACGAGCGCCACGAGCGCGACGAGCGCTGAGCGACGCACGCCGAACGGGCCCGACCGCCACAGGTCGGGCCCGTGGTCGTCTCCGGACGTGTGCTCCACCGTCCACGACCGCCCCGTAGGGTCGTCCTCGAGGAGGTCGCATGGACACGGTGGAGCCGCTGGAACCGCTCGTCACGGCATACGACGGCTTGGTGTGCGATCTCGACGGAGTCGTCTACCGCGGTGCTGACGCCGTCCCCGGTGCGGCCGAAGCCCTGCAGGAGCTCGTGGCGCGCGGCGTGCGCGTCGTCTACGCCACGAACAACGCCTCGCGGGTCCCTGCCGACGTGGCCGCGCAGATCGCGGACGCCGGTGCGCCCGCGACGGCGTCCGACGTCGTGTCCAGCGCGCAGGCCGGGGCGGCTCGTCTCGCCCAGAAGCTCGAGCCCGGGTCTGCCGTGCTCGCGCTCGGGGGCGAGGGCGCCGTCGAGGCCCTGAGGGACGCCGGTCTCGTGCCGGTCGACCCGAGCGTGGACACCCACGGGCTCGAGGCAGTCCGGGCCGTGCTGCAGGGCTACGGCAAGCAGCTGCGCGTCAGCGACTTCGAGACCGCGGCCCGACTCCTGACGACGGGCTTGCCGTGGGTCGCGACCAACGACGATGCGACGCTGCCGCTGCCGTGGGGGCAGTCGCCCGGCAACGGCGCGTACGTCGACCTGCTGGCCAGCGCGCTGCGGCGACGCCCGCACGTCGTCGGCAAGCCGCACCCGCCGCTCTACCGGCTGGCGCTGGAGCGACTCGGGACGCCCGCGGCGCGGACCCTTGCGGTCGGTGACCGCCTGGCCACCGACATCGCCGGCGCCGAGGCGGCCGGCATCGACTCCGCGTGGGTGCTGACCGGAGTCGACCGGCCCTCTGACCTCGTCGCCGGCGGGGCGCGCCCGACCTACGTCCTCGGCTCGCTCGACGACCTCCTGAGGCCGTATGCCGTGTCCGACCGGGACGGGGACACGTGGCGCTGCGGGACGGCACGGGTCACACCCACCCACGACGGGCTGCGCATCGCGCAGGGGAGTGCGGGCGTCATAGAGGTCGTGCGCGCCGGGCTGGCGGCGCTGCTGGCCATGCGGGATGACCCTGCCGGCTCACCGGGTGGACGAGAGAAGAGCGTCGCGGCCGGCGCCGAAGCGCTCGACCGCCTGCTCGACGACGTGTGAGCGCCGACCCGGTAGCGTGACGGCAGCGGACCACTTCACGGGGCACGGAGGCAGGACATGTTCGGCGAGAGCGACATTCGACGCGAGGACCTCGCGGCCGACGAGCCGATGACGGCGCAGGACGGCGTCGAGCAGAGCGGGCACGAGGCCATGGCAGACGACGCGGCCGGCGCTGTGCCGACGCCGCCGGTCACCGGTGACGAGGCCGTGGACGAGGCCATGATGCGCCTCGCCGAGTCGCAGTCCGGCTCGTTCGCCGAGCGCATCGACGCGGGGGAGCACGCCCACCGCAGCCTGCAGAGCCGCCTCGGCGGTCTCGGTGGGGCGTGACGCGGCGCCTCGACGTCGAGCTCGTCGCGCGCGGTCTGGCCAGGTCGCGCACCCAGGCTCGTGAGCTCGTCACCGCCGGAGTCGTCCTCGTCGACGGCAAGCCGGCCGCCAAGCCTGCCCTCCCCGTCGACGACTCGTCGACCCTCGAGCTGACCCGGGAGCCGGACCGCTGGGTCGGGCGGGCCGCCCTCAAGCTGCTGCACGCGCTCGACACGTGGCCGATAGCCGTCGACGGGCGCCGCTGTCTCGACGTCGGTGCCAGCACGGGCGGCTTCACCCAGGTGCTGCTCGAACGTGGCGCCGCCCACGTGACGGCTCTCGACGTCGGCCACGACCAGCTCGTCCACTCGATCGCCACCGACCCGCGAGTGCGCGACCTGCCGGGCACCAACATCCGCGACGTGGACGCCGCTGCGCTGGGTGGCGCCTTCGACCTCGTCGTCTCCGACCTCAGCTTCATCTCGCTCGCCATCGCCCTGCCGGCCATGCGTCCGCTCGTCACCGACGACGGCGACCTCGTCGTCCTCGTCAAGCCACAGTTCGAGGTGGGGCGCGAGCGCCTCGGCCGGACCGGCGTGGTGACCTCCCCGCACGAGCGCCGCCGCGTGCTGCGCGAGGTGGCCGCTGTCGTCGCCGAACAAGGGCTGCACCTGCACGGCGCCACGGCCAGCCCGATCGCCGGGGGCGACGGCAACCGCGAGTTCCTCTTCTGGCTGGCGCCGCGACCGGTCCCCGGGGCACCGGCGACGGCGGTGGATGACATGCTGGGGGCCATCGACCTGGAAGGAGCCTCGTGACTCGCCGGATCCTGCTCGTGGCCCACCCGAGACGCCCCGAGGCGCTGACGGTCGCCAAGGGCGTCGTCGAGCGCCTGACCCACCTCGGCATCGACGTGTCGTTGCAGGCCGACGAGGCCAAGGCGCTCGACCTCAAGGACAGCTCCCGCGTGCACATCTCCTCCGCCGAGGAGCAGGCGGCCGAGGGGTGCGACCTCGTCGTGGTCCTCGGTGGTGACGGCACGATCCTGCGCGGCGCCGAGTTCGCCCGCAGCGTCGACGTGCCCCTGCTCGGGGTCAACCTCGGGCACGTCGGCTTCCTCGCCGAGGCCGAGCGCGACGACCTCGACGCCACCGTCGAGCACATCGCCCGCAACGACTACGCCGTCGAGGAGCGCATGACGCTCCACGTCGACGCCAAGCTGCACGGCGACCTCATCGCGAGCAGCTGGGCGCTCAACGAGGTGAGCGTCGAGAAGGCCTCACGCGAGCGCATGCTCGAGGTCACCATCGAGGTCGACGGCAGGCCCCTGTCGAGCTGGGGGTGCGACGGCGTCATCGTGTCGACGCCCACCGGGTCCACGGCCTACGCCTTCTCGGCCGGTGGCCCCGTCGTCTGGCCCCAGGTCGAGGCGATCCTGCTCGTCCCCAGCGCCGCGCACGCCCTCTTCGCCCGGCCCCTCGTGCTCGGGCCCGACACGCACCTCGCCGTCGAGATCAAGGCGGCCACCGAGGGTGCGGGCGTCATGTGGTGCGACGGCCGGCGCCACGTCGACCTCCCGCCGGGGGCGCGCATCGAGGTACGCCGCGGGCTGCGGCCGCTGCGCCTCGCCCGCCTGACGAGCGCCCCGTTCACCGACCGTCTCGTCGCCAAGTTCGACCTGTCCGTCGCCGGGTGGCGCGGCAACGGCGACGGCGTCGCACCCGTGGACGCCACCGAAGCCGTGGACGGCGCGGTCGGCACACACGCCCTGGACGCCCCTGGTGCCAACGACCCCGCGCTCGACCCCGTGGACGACGTCGACGGCGGCGTGGGTGCCCGGCCCTAAGGTGGTCCCGTGTTCAGCCAGATGAGGATCCGCGGGGTCGGGGTCATCGACGACGCCGTCCTCGACCTGAGCCCCGGTCTCAACGTGCTCACGGGCGAGACCGGTGCCGGCAAGACCATGGTCGTCTCGGGCCTCGGCCTGCTCCTCGGTGAGCGCGCCGACTCCGGGCTCGTGCGCACCGGGGCGTCCTCCGCCCTCGTCGAGGGGGTCGTCCAGCTGCCGCTCGACCACCCGGCGCTCGTCCGGGCCGACGAGGCCGGCGCCGACCACGAGGACGGCGAGCTCGTCATCGCGCGCACCATCGCCGCGGCCGGACGTTCGCGCGCCCATGTCGGTGGCCGCACCGCTCCCGTCTCGGTGCTGGCCGAGCTCGGGCAGCTGCTCGTGGCCGTGCACGGCCAGGCCGACCAGTGGCGGCTCAAGCAGGGTGACGCCCACCGGGCCGTCCTCGACGACTTCGGTGGCCCCGAGCTCACCGTCCTGCGCGACCGGGTGGCAGAGCTGCACGACCGGTGGCGCGACTCCGCCCGCGAGCACGCCCGGCTCGTCTCCGAGGCGCGCGAACGCGCCCGCGAGATCGACTCGCTGACGGCCTCGCTCGAGGAGATCGAGGCCGTCGACCCCCAGCCCGGTGAGGACGTGGCGCTGCGCGCGGAGGACGAGCGCCTGGCCCACGCCGACACGCTTCGGCTCGCGGCCGCCCAGGCACTGGCCGACCTCAGCGGGGACGAGTACGCCGCCGAGCCCGCTCCCAACGTGCGCGACCTCATCGGTGCGGCCCGGGGGGCGCTGGCGCCCGCGACCGCCCACGACCAGGCCCTGGCCGGGCTCGACGAGCGTCTGCACGAGGTGGGCACCCTCGTCACGGACCTCTCCGCCGACCTCACGGCATACCTCCAGGACGTCGACCTCGACCCCGAGCGACTCGGCTACGTGCAGGAGCGCCGGGCCACGCTCGGCGTGCTGACGCGCAAGTACGGCGAGACCGTCGACGAGGTGCTCGAGTGGTCCGGCCGCGGCGCGGCCCGTCTCGATGAGCTCGTGACCGCCGACGACCGGGTCGAGCGGCTCGGCGCCGAGGTGGCCGAGCTCGAGGCCGCCGTCGTGGCCGCGGCGCTCGCCCTGTCCGACGCCCGGCGCGCAGCCGGTGAGGACTTCGGCGTCCGGGTGTCCGAGGAGCTGGCGCACCTGGCCATGGGCAAGGCGGTCGTCCACGTCGAGCTCGGCCGCCGGGCCGACCCCGACGGTGTCGAGCTGCCCGACGGACAGCGGGTCCGGCTCTCGCGGCACGGCATCGACGACGTCGAGATCCTGCTCGCGGCCAACCCCGGCGCCACGCCGCGCAGCGTGGCCCGCGCGGCATCCGGCGGCGAGCTCTCACGCGTCATGCTCGCGCTCGAGGTCGTGGGCTCACGCAGTCCCTCCGGCGAGGCGGCCTCCGGGCCGCCCACCTTCGTCTTCGACGAGGTCGACGCCGGCGTCGGTGGCCGTGCGGCGCTCGACGTCGGGGCTCGGCTCGCGGCACTCGCCGAGCACGCGCAGGTCATCGTCGTCACCCACCTCGCGCAGGTCGCGGCGTTCGCCGACCGTCACCTGGTCGTGCACAAGGCCGACGACGGCCGCATCACCTCGAGCAGCGTCTCGGTCGTCGAGGGGGACGCCCGGCTGCGCGAGCTCTCGCGGATGATGGGCGGGGACCCCGACTCCGAGGCCGGACTCGCCCACGCGGGTGACCTGCTCGAGCAGACCGGCGGCGCCCGGATCGGGCAGCGATAGACCCGGGCCGCTCGTCCCCGGGTGCCGCCCGCGCGTGCCACGGACCGATGGGTTCGCTGGAGCGCCGACGTGGCACGATTGTGGCCATCATGGCCCTCCCCATCCGACGCCGTCCCCGTGCGCGGGACTCCGGTCCCGGCGTCACCGGCATCGCGCGCGTCGACCGTCGGACCAAGACGTTGACCAAGCGCCTGCAGCCCGGCGACGTCGCCGTCATCGACCACGAGGACATCGACAAGGTCAGCGCCGACGCGCTCGTCTCCGCGCGCCCGGCCGCCGTGGTCAACGCCGCCGCGTCGATCAGCGGCCGCTACCCGAACCTCGGCCCGCAGATCCTCGTCGAGGCCGGCATCCCGGTCCTGGACGCGGCCGGGCCGGAGGTCATGACGCTCACGGACGGGCAGCCCGTGCGGCTCGACGGGGCCGACCTGTGGTCGGGCGAGAGCAAGGTGGCCACCGGCACGTTGCTCGACGCCGAGTCCGTGCAGAGCCAGATGCACGAGGCGCGAGCCGGTCTCGCGGTGCAGATCGAGGCCTTCGCGACCAACACGATGGAGTTCATCCGCAAGGAGCGCGACCTGCTCCTCGACGGCATCGGCGTGCCTCCGATCACGACCGAGATCGACGGTCGGCACTGCCTCATCGTCGTGCGCGGCTACCACTACCGCGAGGACCTCGAGGCGTTGCGGCCCTACATCCGCGAGTACCGACCCATCCTCATCGGCGTCGACGGCGGAGCGGACGCGATCCTCGAGTCGGGGCACAAGCCCGATCTCGTCGTCGGCGACATGGATTCGGTGTCCGACAAGGCCCTGCGGTGCGGCGCCGAGATCGTCGTGCACGCCTACCGTGACGGGCGCGCGCCGGGGCTCGCCCGGGTCGAGGCGCTCGGCATCACCCCGGTCGTCTTCCCCGCGGCCGGCACGAGCGAGGACGTCGCGATGCTGCTCGCCGACGACTCCGGCGCCGAGCTCATCGTCGCCGTCGGCACGCACGTCACCCTCGTGGAGTTCCTCGACAAGGGTCGTGACGGCCAGGCCTCCACCTTCCTCACGCGCCTGCGGGTCGGCGGCAAGCTCGTCGACGCCAAGGGCGTCAGCCAGCTCTACCGCGCCCGGATCCCGGGGCGCCTGCTCGTGACGATGCTCCTCGTGGGCATGCTGGCCCTCTTCGCCGCGCTGGCGTCGACCCCAGCCGGCCAGGCGTGGCTGCAGGTGCTCGCCGCGCGATGGGACGACCTCTGGACCGCCGTCGTAGGGATCTTCACGTGATCGACTTCCGCTACCACCTCGTCTCGATCATCTCGGTGTTCCTCGCGCTCGCCGTCGGGATCGTCCTCGGGGCGGGCCCGCTGCAGGCCAACCTCGGTGACCAGCTGAGCGACCAGGTCGCGGCCCTGCGCACGGAGAAGCAGGGGCTCAACGACAAGCTGACGGTCAGCGAGAAGCAGGTCGACGCCTCCAACGAGTACGCCACGGCCGTCCAGCAGCGCGTCGTGCGCGGCCGGCTGACGGGCCACCGCGCCGTCGTCGTCGTCATGCCCTCCGCCGACAGCACGATGGTGAGCAACCTCGAGACCGTCGTGACGCAGAGCGGGGCAGCGCTCGCCTCGACCGTGACGCTCAGCCCCGACTGGTTCGACCCCAGCCAGGCCGCCGACCGGGCGCAGGCAGCCCGTGACGCCGCAGCCGCGCTCGGGCTCGGCTCCACCGCCACGGGCGACGCGCTGCTGCTCGAGGTCCTCACCGACCTCATGGTCTCCACGACCCCGACCGGGACGTCGGCGCAGCGCTCCGCCGCGCTCAAGGTGCTCGTCGACGCCAGCCTGCTCGACAGCACCGTGGCCGACCTCGCACCGTCGGACCTCGCGATCGTCGTCTCCGGCGACTACGCCGGCACCGAGTCGGTCGTGACGGCGCGCTCCGACGCCGTCCGTGCGCTCGTCACGGCGTTCGCCGGCAAGTCACGGGCCACCGTCGTCGCCGGAGGTGAGACGCTCGCCGCCGCCGGGCAGGCCGTCACCTCCAACGCGGTGCAGGCCGTCCGGGAGAAGTCCGAGACCGCCCAGATCGTCTCCACCGTGGACCATGCGCGGGAGGGCGACGGCCCGGCGACGGTCGTGCTCGCGATCGAGGGCTCGCTCGACGAGAAGATCGGCCACTACGGCGTCTCGGCGGGCGCGACCGCCAAGGTCCCGCGGGTGCTTCCGTGACCTCGAGCCCTCCACCGGCGCTGCCCCCTGCCCCCACCCGTGCCCGGGACCGGGCCGCGGCGTCGGCCTCGGCGTCCGTCGCGTCGCTCGTCGCGGCAGCCGCGACGTCCTGGACGCTGCTCCGGGCCGGGCGACGACTGCCGTCCCGCCTCCGCGAGCCCTGGGAGCGCACCAACCACGCCGGAGCCACCGTCACGCTCCTCGAGGGACCGGCCTGGGTGGGCGGTGCCGTGGCTGGCGCTGTCGCCGGTGCGGCCGCCGGAACCGCCGCCGGAGCCGCAGCCGGAACCCTCGGCCCGCGCCGGGCGGAGGGACCGGGGCGACCTGCCGTCGCGACCGCGGTCGTCGCTCTCGCGGCCGGAGCGCTCGGGGCGCTCGACGACCTCGCCGGCGGAACGGCCGACAAGGGCCTCAAGGGGCACCTGACGGCGCTCGCCCGCGGCGAGATCACGACCGGCGCGCTGAAGATCGTCGGCCTCGGTGCCACCGGTCTCGTCGGCGCGATGGTCGTCGACTCGGGCTCGCACCCTGCGGCGAGCCGCCAGGGGCGGTCGAGGGCCGTCGGCGTCCTGTCGACGCTCGTCGGCGGCGCGGTCGTCGCGGGGGCGGCCAACGCGATCAACCTCTTCGACCTGCGACCGGGACGCGCCCTCAAGGTCACGGTCGCCGCGGGCCTGCCGATGGTCGGCACGGCAGGCGGGCTCGGCGTGGCTGCCGGCGCGGCCGTCGGGTCCTCCCTCGGCGTCGTCCGTGACGACCTGGCGGCGGGCTCGATGCTCGGCGACACCGGGGCCAACGCCGCCGGCGCCCTCGTGGGGCTCGCCCTCGTCGAGCGCACCGGTCTGGTCGGCCGGGCCGTCGCCCTGACGGCACTGGCAGCACTCACCCTCGCCTCCGAGCGTGTCAGCTTCACGAAGGTCATCGAGGCCAACCCGGTGCTGCGACGCCTCGACGAGTGGGGCCGGGGGCGCCCATGAGCGACCCCGACGCCGGCACTGACGCCGGCCCCGACTCCGGCCCCGACTCCGACACCCACCCCGACTCCGACACCCGCCCCGACTTCGACGCCGCGAGCCGTCCGGCCCCGCGCCGCTCCGTCCCGCACCGCGGCCTGTTCGCCGCGGCGGGCACCATCGCCGTCATCACGCTCGTCGCCCGCGTCGTCGGCTTCGGGCGCTGGTTCGTCTTCTCGCACTCCGTCGGCGCCACGTGCGTCGGCAGCGTCTACCAGTCGGTCAACGCCGTGCCCAACGTGCTCTTCGAGATCGCGGCCGGGGGAGTGCTGGCCGCCGTGGCCGTGCCGCTCGTCGCCGGCGCGCTCGCGCGGGGCGACCGCGACGGCGCCGACGCGACCGCCTCGGCGCTGCTCACCTGGGCGGGCGTCGTCCTCCTGCCGCTCGGCGTCGTCGTGGCGCTCGCCGCCGAGCCGATCGCCGGCGCCCTGCTCGGTACGGGCTGCGCGGGGGAGGTGGCCCTCGGGGCCGAGCTGCTGAGGATCTTCGCCATCCAGGTGCCGCTCTACGGCGTCGCGATCGTCCTGGCCGGCGTGCTCCAGGCGCACCACCGCTTCGTCGGCGCGGCGGTCGCCCCGCTGCTCTCGAGCGTCGTCGTCATCGCGACCTACCTCGCCTACCGCGCTCTCGTCCTCGAACCGGCGGCTCCGGTCGACGAGGTCTCGCCCACCGCGCTCGTCGTGCTCGGAGTCGGGACCACGCTGGGCGTCGTGGCCCTCGCGCTGCCGCTGCTCGTGCCGGTGCGCCGCAGCGGGGTGCGGCTGCGTCCGCGCCTCCGCTTCCCCGACGGTGTCGGGAGCCGGGTGCGGGTGCTGGCCGCGTCGGGACTGCTCGCGGTCGCCGGCCAGCAGGTCGCCACCCTCGTCGTGATCCGCCTCGCCAACGACCGCGGAGGCGCCGGCACGCTCAACGTCTACACGTACGCCCAGGCGGTCACCCTGCTGCCGTATGCCGTCCTCGCCGTCCCGCTCGCGACCGCCGCGTTCCCGTCGCTGGCCGGCGCCCACGCCGCTCGCGCTGGTGACGTCGACGCGCGGGCAGACATGCATGGAGGGCCCGCCGGGACCACCACCCGGCCGGTGGGCAGCGAAGGGCAGAGCCGTCACGCGTCGGGGGAGCCGGCGCGGGACCTCGCGGCCGCGACGCTGCGCCGGGCCTGGCTCGCCACCCTCGTCGTGACGCTCCTCGGCGCGGCCACCCTCGTCGCGGTCGCGATCCCGGTCGGGGCGTTCTTCAGCGCCCTCGACGTCGGCTCCGCCTCCGATGCCTCCCTCGAGACGCTGGTCACCATGGGCGACGCGGTGACGCTCTTCGCCCCGTCGGTCGTCGCCCTCGGCATCATCGGCCTGCTGTCCCGGGCGTCCTACGTGCGCGGGTCGCCGCTCGTGGCCGGCGGCATCGCGGCAGCGGGCTGGCTGACCACCGTCGTCCTGCCGCTCGTCGTGCTGGACCCGTCGGGTGCCGGTGGCCCGGACACCCTGCGCGCGCTCGCCGGCGGCTCGAGCGCCGGTCTCGTCGTCGGGGCGGTGCTGCTCGTCGTGCTCGTCGGCCGCACCTGGGGCCGGCACGCGCTCTCGCTCCCGGCGCGGCCGCTCGTGGCCGCTCTCGTCGGGTCCGCGGCCGGGGCCCTGGCCGGTCGCGGTGTCGCCTCGTGGCTGTCCATCCACGGGTTCGGGCAGTCGCTCGGCTCCAGCGTCGCCGTCGGGGTCGGTGTCGGCGTGCTGGCCGTCCTGGTCATGGTGGGGGTCACCGTCGCCATCGACCCGAGCGCCCTGAGGCGCGTGCGACGCCGGCGCCCGGACCCCGAGACGGCGGACGTGGTCGCATGAGGGTGCTCATGGTGCTCGGTCACGCCACCGGGGGAGTCGGCGCGCACGTCGACACCCTCGTCATGGGCCTGCGCCGGCTCGGCCACGACGTGCAGGTCGTCACGGCGGAGTCCACGGCCCGCACCTTCGGCTGGGCCGACGCCCACCGGCTGTGGCCCGTGCACGCCGGTGCACGCGCTCCGCGTGGGCTGGTGGACTGGCACCGGGTCATGCGCCTCGCCGGCACCGTCGACGTCGTCCACGCGCACGGTCACCAGGCCGCCGTCGTCGCCGCTGTCGCCGTCGCCCGCGCGCGTCCACGGCCCCGACTCGTCGTCTCCCTGCACAACGACCTGCCGCCCACCCCGTCGTCGCCGGCCGCCCGCGGTCAGGCCGCTGTGTCGCGGCGCCTGCTCGGCTGGTGCCTGCGGCGCGCCGACCTCGTCACGGGGGCCAGCTCGGACCTCGTGGACCTCGCGGTGTCGCTCGGGGCCCGTCGCGCCGAGCCGGCCCTCGTGCCGTCCGCGGCAGTGCCCCAGCTGTTGCGGGCCGATCGCCTGGCCCCCGACGAGCGGGAGTCGCTCCTCGCCGGCGCCGGCCTGCCGACCGACCGGCCCCTCGTGCTCACCGTCTCGCGCATCGCGCCCCAGAAGGACCTGCCGACCCTCGTGCGGGCTGCCCGGCTCTCCAGGGTCCCCGCGACCTGGGCGGTCGTCGGCGACGGCGACGAGCGGCTCCGCGCCCACCTCGAGCACGAGGCGGACGGCATACGCCCTCTCGAGGGGGGAGACCCCGTCGTCCGGTTCGTCGGAGCCCGCCCGGACGTGCAGAACTGGCTCCGGGCTGCGGACGTGTTCGTCCTGACGAGTCGCTGGGAGGCCCGCGCGCTCGTCGTGCAGGAGGCGATGGCGGCGGGTCTGCCGGTCGTGGTCACCCGCTCCGGGGGCCTGCCCGGCCTCGTCGGTGACGCGGGTTCGCTTGTCGCCGTGGGAGATCCGTCAATCGTGGCCAGTGAGGTCGACCGCCTCCTCGGGGACCCCGACGCCCGAGCCCGTACGGGGGCTGCCGCACGTGCCGTCGCGGCCCGATGGCCCACCGTCGACGACGAGACGCGCCGGTGGGTGGACCGCTACGCCACGGACACCCTCGGGATGACGTAGACTCGAAGCCCGTGGTGGAAACGACGAAGCACATCTTTGTGACCGGGGGCGTTGCCTCCTCTCTCGGCAAGGGCCTGACAGCCTCGAGCCTCGGACGACTTCTCAGATCGCGGGGCCTGCGGGTCACGATGCAGAAGCTCGACCCCTACATCAACGTCGATCCCGGGACGATGAACCCGTTCCAGCACGGCGAGGTCTTCGTGACCGACGACGGGGCGGAGACCGACCTCGACATCGGTCACTACGAGCGCTTCCTCGACGTGAACCTCGTCGGCAGCGCGAACGTGACGACCGGTCAGGTCTACAACCACGTCATCGCCAAGGAGCGCCGCGGCGAGTACCTCGGCGACACCGTCCAGGTCATCCCGCACATCACCAACGAGATCGTCGCCCGGATGCGCGCTCTCGCCACCGGAGGTCCGGACGCCCCGGACGTCATCATCACCGAGATCGGTGGCACGGTCGGCGACATCGAGTCGCTGCCCTTCCTCGAGGCCGCGCGCCAGGTGCGCCACCTCATCGGCCGCGACAACAGCTTCTTCCTGCACGTCTCGCTCGTGCCCTACCTCGCCCCGAGCGGCGAGCTCAAGACCAAGCCCACGCAGCACTCCGTCGCCGCGCTGCGCCAGGTCGGCATCCAGCCCGACGGCCTCGTGCTCCGGGCCGACCGAGACATCCCCGACCCGATCAAGCGCAAGATCTCGCTCATGTGCGACGTCGACGTCACCGCGGTCGCGGCCTGCGTCGACGCCCCGAGCATCTACGACATCCCCAAGGTGCTGCACCGCGAGGGCCTCGACGCCTACGTGATCCGCCGCCTCGGGATGGGCTTCCGCGACGTCGACTGGACCGAGTGGGACCAGCTGCTCCAGCGGGTGCACGACCCCGAGCACGACATCGAGATCGCCCTCGTCGGCAAGTACATCGACCTCCCGGACGCCTACCTCTCGGTCACCGAGGCCCTGCGTGCCGGCGGCTTCCACCACGACGCCAAGGTCAACATCCGCTGGGTCGCCAGCGACGAGTGCCAGACCCCGGCGGGCGCCCAGAAGGCGCTCGGCGGCGTCGACGCGATCCTCGTGCCCGGTGGCTTCGGCGTGCGCGGCATCGAGGGCAAGCTCGGCGCCCTGACGTGGGCCCGTGAGAAGCAGGTGCCGACGCTCGGCATCTGCCTCGGCCTGCAGTGCATGGTCATCGAGTACGCCCGGACCGTCCTCGGCAACGAGGACGCGAGCTCGACGGAGTTCGACCCCGACACCGAGCACCCCGTCATCGCGACGATGGAGGAGCAGAAGGCGTTCGTCGAGGGCGCCGGCGACCTCGGTGGCACGATGCGCCTCGGCCTCTACCCGGCCGCCCTCAAGGAGGGCAGCGTCATCCGTGAGGCCTACGGCTCGGCCGAGGTGCAGGAGCGCCATCGCCACCGCTACGAGGTCAACAACTCCTACCGGGCCGACCTCGAGAAGGCGGGCCTCGTCTTCTCCGGCACGTCACCCGACGGGACGCTCGTCGAGTTCGTCGAGCTGCCCCGCAACGTCCACCCGTACTACGTCTCGACGCAGGCGCACCCGGAGTTCCTGTCGCGTCCCAACCGCGCGCACCCGCTGTTCGCGGGTCTCGTCGGGGCCGCCCTCGAGCGCCAGCGCAGCGAGCGGCTCGTCGAGGTCGAGCGCCACCGTGCGGCCACCGACGCCGGCCGCGCCGCGGCCGAGCCGGCCCAGGGTGAGCGTGACGACGAGTACGCCTCGGTGTCGGCTTCGGCGTCCACGGGCGACTCGCCGGACGCCGGCTGAGGCGCCGGTGAGCCTGCACGCCCCACGCGGCACCGCGGCCGACCTCGTCGAGGAGTGGACCGCCGAGCCGGTGCTCGAGTCGACGACGCCCTTCGCGGGGATCATCTTCGACGTCGTGCGTGAGCGCGTCGACCTGGGCGCCGGGGGCGTCGTCACGAGGGACCTCGTGACGCACCCCGGCGCCGTCGCCGTGCTCGCCCTGCGCGAGCTCGACGACGTGCTGCACGTCCTGCTGATCCGGCAGTACCGCCACGCGAGCGGCGGTCACGTGTGGGAGCTGCCCGCGGGCCTGCTCGACGTCGACGGCGAGCCGCCACGTGACGCCGCCGCGCGCGAGCTCCTCGAGGAGGTCGACCTCACGGCCGACGAGTGGCACGTGCTCGCCGACGACGTCACCTCGCCCGGCGCCTTCCCCGAGACGGTGCGGATCTTCCTCGCCCGCGGCCTGCACGAGGTGGACGCGGAGGACGCGCACGAGCGCACGGCCGAGGAGCTGACGATCCGTCCGCTGTGGGTGCCGCTCGACGACGCCGTCGACGCCGCGCTGGCTGGGCGGATCAGCAACTCCGCCACGCTCGTCGGGCTGCTCTCGGCGGGACTGTCGCGCGAGCGTGGCTGGTCGACGCTGCGGCCCCACGACGCTCCCTGGCCCGCCCGCGACGCCCAGCGGGCCGCACGGCGGTGAGCGGCTCGGCGTTCGGGTCGGCTGCGCCCGCTGCGTCGCCTGCGTCCGGACGGTGTCCGTGTCGCAGCGGTGACGACGTGAGGTCGTATGCCGCGTGCTGCGGGCCGCTGCTCGGCAGGGACCGCACGGCCTCCACCGCGGAGGAGCTGATGCGCTCGCGCTACACGGCCTTCGCGACCGGTGACGACGCGTACCTGCTGCGCACCTGGCACCCGCGCACCCGCCCGACACGCGTCGACCTCGACCCGGGCACCCGCTGGACCGGGCTCACGGTGCTGCGCACCGAGAGCGGGGGGCCGGGTGACGAGGACGGCGTCGTCGAGTTCGTCGCGCGCTGGACCGAACCGTCAGGCCCGGCCGGACGGGGTCGGGGCGAGCTCCACGAGGTCAGTCGCTTCGCGCGCCGAGCGGGTCGCTGGCTCTACGTCGACGGCGACCACGGGTGAGGTGATCGCCTGCTCGGCGGGGGAGGCAGCGGGCGCCACCGGCTCGGGCGTCCCACCCCGGCGACGGGACACGGCCACGCCGACACCGGCGAGCAGCACGAGGCCTCCGACGAGCTCCAGCGCGTGCGGCCGCTCGCCGAAGGCGACCGCAGCGGCTGCCATGCCGAAGACCGGCACGAGCATCGCGAACGGGGTCACCTTCGCGACGGGGTAGCGCGCGAGCAGCGTGTTCCAGATGCCGTAGCCGACGAGCGACGACAGCCAGGCGGTGTAGGCGGTCGAGGCGACGGCCTGCCAGTGGACGTGGGTGAGCGCCGCCCCGACGGCTGCCGGCCCCTCGACGACGAGCGAGAGCGCGAGCGCCGGGACCGGCACGACGAGACCCGACCAGACGGTGACCCCGAGCCCGGCACCGGGCGCCGTCAGTGCTCCCGCCCGGCGCGTCAGCACGTTGCCCACCGCCCACGACACGGCCGCGAGGACGAGCACGACGAGCGGCAGCACGGGCGCCGACAACCCCCGCCCGACGGCGATGGTGAGCAGTCCCGCGCCGCCGAGGGCCACCCCCGCCCGCTGCAGGGCGGAGGGGCGTTCGCGCAGCCAGACGGCCGCGATGACGACCGTGAGCAGCACCTGGGCCTGGAGCACCAGCGAGGAGAGTCCCGGGGGCATGCCGAGGTGCAGCGCGAGGTAGAGCAGGGCGAACTGGCCGAGGCTCGTGAAGACCCCGATGAGGGCGAGGTCGCGCCACGGCAGGCCCGGGCGGCGGACGAGGAAGACGGCCGGCACGCAGACGACGACGAAGCGCACCGCGAGGAAGAGCAGGGGCGGCACCGAGTCGAGGCCGGTGCGGATGGCGACGAAGTTCGTGCCCCAGAGCAGGGCGACGAGGACGGCGAGGGCGGAGTCGCGGCGGCGCATGACGCCCATCCTCTGCGCCCTGACCGTTCACGTCTATCAAACTGTCGTGGCCTCGACTGTGTAGCATCGCTGCATGATCGATCCGATCGCCCTCCGGTCCCTCGTCGCGGTCGAGCTGCACGGCTCCGTCGGGGCGGCAGCGTCGGCGCTCGACTACACGCCGAGCGCCGTCTCCCAGCAGATCAAGCGCCTCGAGACCCAGACGGGTGTCCGGCTGCTCGAGCGTCAGGGGAGGGGCGTGCTGCTCACCGAAGCGGGGCGCACGCTCTCGGAGTCGGCGCGGGACCTGCTGGCCCACATGGAGCGTCTCGAGTCGCGGCTGCACGGCGCGAGTGGCGAGACCACCGGGACGGTGCGCCTCGCGACCTTCGCGACGGCGTACCGCGGGATCGTCGTCGGCGCCATCGGTCGCCTGCGCGACGTCGCGCCGGGGGTGGTGCTGCGGCCCGACGAGATCGACCCCTGGGACGCCGTCGACGCGGTGGCCGCCGGCACGCACGACCTCGCGCTCGTGCACAACTGGGAGCCGCTGCCGCTGGCGATCCCGGACCACCTGGAGGTGCGCGACCTCGGCCGGGACCGGGCCGACGTGCTCGTGCACGAGGACCACCCACTCGCCGGACGCGACGGGATCGGGGTCGGCGACGTGCTCGACGAGGCTTGGGCCAGCGTCGCGCCCGGCTCGATCTGCCACCAGTGGCTCCAGAAGATGTACGCCGACGTCGGGCGGGCACCGCGGATCGCGCACGTGGCCCTCGAGTTCGCCACGCACGTCGCCCTCGTCGCGCAGGCGGAGGCCATCGCCCTCGTGCCACGGCTCGGTCGAGGTCCGCTGCCCGCGGGGGTCGTCGCCGTTCCCATCGTCGACCCCGTGTCCGAGCGGACCATCAGCCTCGTCTGGAGGCGCACCATGACCGACAGCCCGGCGCTCGCGGCCACCGTCGCGGCGCTCGCGGCCGAGGGTGTCCGCGACCTCAGCTGACCGGCTGGGCGGCCTGCTGCTCGGCGAACTCCACCTGCCGACGGGACGGCTGGTCCAGGCGCAGTCGACCGCGCAGGCGGCTCACCGGGCGCTCGACGAGCACCCACGACAGCCACGACACGAGGATCGCGACCGCGATGAGCACGAGGTTGCGGGGGGTCGAGTGCTCACCGAGCAGGTGGCTGTTGATGAACGTCTGGTGCCACAGGTAGAGCGCGTAGCTGATGGTGCCGAAGAACACCATGACCCGTGAGCCCACGACCCGCGAGTGACCCGACACGGCGGCATACACCAGCCACACCCCGAGCACGGCGTAGACGGCGCCGAGCGGCCGGAAGAGCGGGTGGTCGACGGCCAGGCCGTGGCTCGGGAAGGCCGAGACCGCGACCATGACGACGAACGGCACGAGCGGGTCCGCGGTCGGCAGCTCCCAGCCGCGGGACCTCACCCCGGACAGGGCGAAGGCGAGGGAGACCCCGAGGAGCAGGGCGAAGGCGTTGGTCTCGGTCGAGATGTCGAGCCGGAGTGCGGTGCCCTGCGTCCAGACCGAGTAGAAGGTCGCGAGCGCCGCGAGGCTGAGCGCCACGGCCAACGCGCGGCTGCGCAGCCAGGTCATGAGGGCGATGAAGATCGCCGGCCAGACGACGTAGAACTGCTCCTCGACCGACAGGGACCACAGGTGGTTGAGCACGCCGAGGTCCGTCCCGGCGATCCGCACCCAGTTGCCGACGTAGAAGAGCGAGGCCAGGGCAGCCGTCGGGTAGCTTGAAAGACGGTTGTCGCCGGTCGCCCAGAGCACCACCGGAGCGAGCACCAGCAGTAGGACCAGCGCCGGGAGCAGGCGCAGCGCCCGCCTGCCCCAGAAGCGCCACAGGCTGATCGACCCCCACCGCTCCCACTCACGGATGAGCAGGCTCGTGATGAGGTAGCCCGAGAGCACGAAGAAGAGCGTCACCCCCGAGAGGCCGCCCCAGCGGACGGGGAGGCCCGAGTGAGCGGCGACGACGAGGAGGACTGCGAGACCTCGGACGCCGTCGAGGTCGCGGTTGCGGGAGTGCTGCACGGCGAAGAGCCTAGGTGCAGGCGGTCTAGGATTGGTCCTCGGTGCCCGCGCCCGACCAGCGGCCGGACCCTCGCTCGACCCGAACCACGTCCCGGAAGGACCCTCCGTGCTCCGCACTCACGAGGCCGGCACTCTTCGTGCCGACCACGCAGGCCAGACCGTCACCCTCACCGGTTGGGTGGCGCGGCGTCGAGACCACGGCGGGGTCGCCTTCCTCGACCTCCGCGACGCCTCCGGTGTCGCGCAGGTCGTCGCCCGCGACGAGGTGCTCGCCGAGGGCGGCGCCCACGACGTACGCAACGAGTACTGCGTCAAGGTGACCGGCGAGGTGCGCACGCGGCCGGAGGGCAACGCCAACCCCGACCTGCCGACCGGCGAGATCGAGGTCATCGTCAGCGAGCTCGAGGTGCTCAACCCCGCGGCCCCGCTGCCCTTCCAGATCGACGAGCGCGTCACCGTCGGCGAGGAGGCCCGCCTCAAGCACCGCTACCTCGACCTCCGGCGCCCCGGCGCCAGCTCGGCCGGTGCCGCCATCCGCCTGCGCTCCAAGGTCAACGCCGCGGCGCGTGCCGTCCTCGGCGCCCGCGACTTCGTCGAGATCGAGACCCCGACCCTGACGCGCTCGACGCCCGAGGGCGCCCGCGACTTCCTCGTGCCGGCCCGCCTCGCGCCCGGCTCCTGGTACGCCCTGCCGCAGAGCCCGCAGCTCTTCAAGCAGCTGCTCATGGTGGCCGGCATGGAGCGCTACTACCAGATCGCCCGCTGCTACCGCGACGAGGACTTCCGCGCCGACCGCCAGCCGGAGTTCACCCAGCTCGACATCGAGATGAGCTTCGTCGACCAGGACGACGTCATCGAGCTCGGCGAGGCGATCATCCAGGCGCTGTGGCGCCTCATCGGCGTCGAGCTCGAGGCGCCGTTCGCGCGGATGACCTACCGCGACGCGATGGCGCGCTACGGCTCCGACAAGCCCGACCTCCGCTTCGGCAACGAGCTCGTCGAGTGCACCGAGTACTTCAAGGACACGACCTTCCGCGTCTTCCAGTCCGACTACGTCGGCGCCGTCGTCATGCCGGGTGGCGCGAGCCAGCCGCGCAAGCAGCTCGACGCGTGGCAGGAGTGGGCCAAGCAGCGCGGCGCCCGGGGCCTGGCCTACGTCCTCGTCCAGGAGGACGGCGAGCTGGGCGGTCCCGTGGCCAAGAACCTCACCGACGCCGAGCGCGCCGGTCTTGCTGCGCACGTCGGCGCGAAACCGGGCGACTGCATCTTCTTCGCGGCCGGCGCCGCCAAGGCCTCGCGCGCCCTGCTCGGCGCCGCCCGCCTCGAGATCGGCCGTCGCTGCGACCTCATCGACGAGGACGCGTGGAGCTTCCTCTGGGTCGTCGACGCACCGCTCTTCGAGCCCGCCGCAGACGCGGTCGCCTCGGGTGACGTCGCCGTGGGCGCAGGTGCGTGGACGGCCGTCCACCACGCCTTCACCTCGCCCAAGCCGGAGTTCCTCGAGACGTTCGACACCGACCCCGGGCCGGCGCTCGCCTACGCCTACGACATCGTCTGCAACGGCAACGAGATCGGTGGCGGCTCGATCCGTATCCACCAGCGTGACGTGCAGGAGCGGGTCTTCGCGGTCATGGGCCTGTCCGAGGAGGACGCCCAGGAGAAGTTCGGCTTCCTCCTCGAGGCCTTCGCCTTCGGTGCCCCGCCGCACGGCGGCATCGCCTTCGGCTGGGACCGCATCGTCTCGCTCCTCGCGCACACCGACTCGATCCGCGACGTCATCGCCTTCCCGAAGTCGGGCGGCGGCTACGACCCGCTGACGGCCGCGCCCGCGCCGATCACCAGCGAGCAGCGCAAGGAGGCCGGTGTCGACGCCAAGCCGGCCGCCGCGGCTCCCGCGCCGCAGGGTGCACCCGAGGTCAGCCCCGCCAGGAGCTGAGTCCCGCTCGTCCCGACCGTGGAGGGTCGTCGTCACCGGGTGACGGCGGCCCTCCACGCGTGTGCCCTCGACGTCGTATGCCGTGAGCAGCCCGGGTCTTTGCCCTACCTTGACCGGCCGGCTCCTAACGTGCGGAGACATGCGCCTCCGTCGACTGCGTCCCCTCCTCGCCGCCTCCGTGGGAGTCCTGCTCGCCATCGGCGGCGCGTCGTCCGCGATCTCAGCCCCATCGGTCGCGGCCGCGGCGACCCCGCCGGCCGAGTTCGGCAGCGACTGGGACAACCCCCGCACCCCCGAGCCGCCCGTCCCGGTGCCGGCCACGCGCCACTGCACCGTGCGGGTCGTCGACGACGCGTTCGACGACTTCGACGTCCACTCCCGGGACTACACCCCGCCGCAAGGCTGCGCGGGTCCGTGGTCGAAGGTCGTCATGCGGCTCGAGGGCTCGGTGGCCGGACGGCAGTTCGACCGCATCGGTCACGTCGACGTCGGGGGAGTGCGCATGCTGACGCTCTCGACCCCCGAGCCGAGCGTCGACGGGATCAGCTGGCACGTCGAGAAGGACGTCACCGACCTCGCGCCCCTGCTCGCCGACCCGCAGCAGGTCGATGCCTACGTCGGCAACGTCGTCGACTCGACCTACACCGGCGTCATCCACGTGACGGTCGACCTGGACTTCTACACCACCGGGCGCGGTGCCCCGGCGGCGCAGACGTCCGACACCGTCCTGCCCCTCGCCGACACCTGGCGCGACGGCACCGACCTCGTCGGCACGCTGACCGTGCCGCGCAACTCGACCCGGCTGCTGGCGGACGTCTTCGCGACCGGCTCGGGCGGCGGCTGCGAGGAGTTCTGGGACACGAGCGCGCCTGCGAGCACGGGCTACTCGTGCCCGGACGGCCTGCCCTACCGCGAGGTCGACGTGCGCATCGACGGGCAGCTCGCCGGGATCGCGGCGCCCTACCCGGTCGTCTACACCGGCGGCTGGAGCAACCCCTTCCTCTGGTACGCGATCCCATCGCCCAAGGCCTTCGACATCCCGCCGCTCGGCTACGACCTCACCCCCTTCCTGGCCCGCCTCGACGACGGCAGGTCGCACGACGTCCGGATCTCGGTCGTCGGGCTGCCCTCGGGGCAGGGCGGGTGGACCCTCTCGCCGCGCTTCCGCGTGTGGCGCGACGCGGGCCGCAGCGTGGTGTCGGGGACGATGGGGACGGCATACGCGAACGAGCCGGTGATCGAGAGCTCGGTGGCCGGGACCGGTGACCGCGCGGGCCACCTCGACCTCGAGGCCACGCGCGAGCTCCGGGTGACCGGGACGCTGTCCACCTCCCGTGGTCCGGTCACGACCACCGTCACGCGCAGCCTCTCGAACACCTCGCGGCACTCGTGGACCGACGACGAGACTGACGACACCCTGAAGGCCGCGTGGACCGACACCCAGTCGGTCGCCACGAGCCACGGCAGGGGCACGCCGACCGTCGAGCGCACGACGCACCGGTGGGACAAGGACGGGGTCCTGGGCTTCCACCCGCGCGCCGACATCGCGGGTGCCTACGACGTGACCGGTGACCTCGCGATCTCCTGGGAGCGCGCGAGCTCGACGACCCGCGGCGGGGCAGCCCTGTCGAGCCGCACCGAGAGCTCGTCCTTCGACGGTCGCGCCGCGTGGATCTACGGCGTGCCCCGGGACCAGCGGCACGCGACGGCCGACACCAGCGCCCGCGCGACCCTGACCGAGCGCAGCCCCGGCCGGGCCACGTCCTTCGAGCGCCGTCTCCGCGCGGTCAACGGCACGTTCGTCACCGACACGGCCCGCTGAGGGGCGACGATGTGGGGGTGACCACCGTGGAACGACGCGCCCCCGACGACGTCCTCGTCCACCTGCGCCGCGCCCGCGACCACGCCGACCGGCACTACGCCGAGGATCTCGACCTCGACGCGCTCGCCGCCGAGGCGCGACTGTCGAAGTACCACTTTCTCCGGCTGTTCCGCACGACCTACGGCGTCACCCCGGCCGAGTACGTCTCGAGGCGCCGCATCGAGCGGGCCCAGGACCTGCTCCGCTCGACCAACCTCACCGTGACCGAGGTGTGCCACGCCGTGGGCTTCACGAGCCTCGGGTCGTTCAGCAGCCGCTTCCGTGCGGTCGTCGGGGAGACGCCGAGCAGCTTCCAGGCGAGGTATGCCGCGTCGGGAGGTCCGCACATCCCGGGCTGCGTCATCTTCATGTGGGGCCTCGCCGAACGCTCCGCAACGCAGGAGAAGCGTGACGGGCAGAGCCCGTCCTAGCGTGGCCGCATGATCACGAACATCTCCATCGTCAGTGTCTTCGTCAAGGACATCGACGAGTCGAAGCGCTTCTACGTCGACGTCCTCGGGTTCGAGGAGAAGGACGACATCACCCTCGGCAACGGCTACCGCTGGTGCACGGTCGTGCACCCCAACCAGCCCGAGCTGCAGGTCAGCCTCGCGATCCCCGGGCCGCCCTTCCCGGACGAGCTCGTCACCGCGATGAAGCGGGCCCTCGACGCCGGCGGGCTCAACGGGCTCGGCCTCTCCGTCGACGACTGCGAGAAGACGTACGCCGAGCTGAGCGCCAAGGGCGTGGAGTTCCTCCAGCCTCCGTCGGCGCGGCCCTACGGCACCGAGGCCGTGTGCCGCGACAACTCCGGCAACTGGGTCGTCCTCGTGCAGGAGGCGGACCGCAAGGTCGTGGCTGCCGACTTCGCCTGAGGGCCGGCCCCCGCGTCCGTCAGCGGTCGATGACGACCGGTCGGCTCGACCACGCGCACAGGCGGTCGTAGCCGAGCGAGAGGTAGAGGCTGCGGGCGACGGCGTTGTGGGAGTACATCCCGAGGGTGCACACCCCGCTCTCGAGGACGGCTGCCCGGGTGACGGCACCGACGACGGCGCGGCCCAGCCCCTGCCCGCGCAGTCCCGTGTCGACGGCGACCGACGACAGGTGCGGCGCTCCGGCGCGCGTCGTGCCCCAGGCCGCCACCGCCTGCAGCGACCCGTCGGCCCCCTCCACGGCGAACCAGCGCTCGCCCTGGCCCGGCTCGGTGTCGGCCGTGGGGGAGTGCGCCTCCAGGAAGGTGCGCACCTCGCCGGCCCGAGCGACGTCGTCGAGGGGCAGCACCCGCTCGTGCGACGGGCTCTCGGCCGGGGCGGTCGTGGTGTGGAACCACTCCCAGTCGCCACCGTCCAGGACGCGGTAGCGCTCCCGGAGCCGGGGCTCGAGGTGCTGGGGCACGCTGACCGAGAAGGCGCGCCGCTCGGGAGAGACGGTCGCCGCGATCTCGGGCAGGTGGTCGAGCAGGGCCGTGACGCCGTCGTCGTCGCCGAGGACGTTGACGGTCCGGCGCACCGCCTTGCGCGTGCGCTGGAAGGCGACGGCGCCCGCGGCGCTCCACCACGTGGTGGCCAGCTCGTCCGTGACCTCCCAGCGCACGAACGGGTGCGCACCGGTCTCGGCCAGGAGGCCGTCGAGGCCGTGACCGGTGACGACGGCGGTCATCGGGTGTCCACCCGGCTGCTCACTCGGCTCACTGGGCTCACTCGGTGATCCCGAACCGGTCGTGGAGGCGCCGGAGCGGGCGGGGGGCCCACCAGTTCCAGCGACCGAGCAGCGTCATCGTCGCCGGGACCAGGAGCATCCGCACGAGCGTCGAGTCGATGACGACCGCGGCCACGAGAGCGACGCCCATCTGCTTGATGATGAGGATGTCGCCCGCGACGAAGCCACCGAAGACGATGACGATGAGCAGCGCCGCCGAGGTGATGATGCGTCCGGTGCGCTGCAGGCCGAGCGAGACCGCGCGGTCGTTCTCCGCGCCGTGCCGGTGGAACTCCACGATGCGCGAGAGCAGGAACACCTCGTAGTCCATCGACAGCCCGAAGCCGAAGGCGAGGACGAGGAAGGGCACCATCGACTCGACGGCGCCGACGGAGGTGAAGCCGAGCAGGCCCTCGAGGTGGCCCTCCTGGAAGATCCAGACGACGACCCCGAGCGCGGCCCCGAGCGAGATGACGTTGAGCAGGAGCGCCTTGACCGGGACGACCACCGACCCCGTCATGAGGAAGAGCAGGACGAAGGTGCCGAGCACGACGAGGCCCACGGCATACGGCGCCCTTGCGGACATGGAGTCGAGGAAGTCGATCTGTCCGGCTGCCTGCCCCGTCGTCAGGGTCTCGAAGGGCGCGCTCGTCGCGCGGATCGTCGTCACGAGGTCCTGCGCCTCGTCGGACGTCGGCCGTCCGGCGACGCGGATGTTGACGCGCTGGTGGTCGGCCCCGAGCGGCTGGACCGCCAGCCCCTCGACCCCTGGCCGGGAGCGGAACTGCTGGGCCCACGACGTCACCGCGGCGGTGTCGGACGACGCGGCGACCACGGTCACCTCGGGGGCGGACAGCGCGGGGTAGTCACGGTCGAGCTGCTCGAAGAAGACGCGTTGCGGTGCGTCCTTCGGGAGCAGCTCGGTGCCCGACGAGGTCAGCTTCATCGACAGCGTCGGGAGCGCGAGCGTCACGAGGACGACGACGACCCCGACGATCACGAGCACCGGTCGACGCTGCACGGCGACGGCGAGACGCGAGAAGAGGCCGACGTCCGAGGCCTGCTCGACCGCCTTGCGGGACAGGCGCTTTGCGCCGACGACGCAGAGCGCGGGCACGAGCGTGATCGCCACGACCATCGCGACGAGGACGACGCTGACCCCCGCCACGCCGATGGCCCGCATGATCGAGGCCTCGAAGACGAGCAGGCCGGCCAGGGCGATCGCGACGGTGAGACCGGAGAAGAGGACGGTGCGCCCCGCCGTGGCCACCGTGCGCTCGGTCGCGCGGGCCACCTCCTCCCTCGTCGGCACGTCGTGCTCACGGTGCGCGAGCTCCTCACGGAAGCGGCTGACCGTGAGCAGGCCGTAGTCGATGGACAGGCCGAGGCCGAGCAGGGTCACGATGTTGACGACGGTCGCGTCGAGCTCGACGGCGTGGGAGAAGCCGAACAGCGAGAGCAGGGCGCCGCCGATCGACACGATCGCCCCGACGATCGGCATGCCCGCGGCGACGAAGCCGCCGAAGACGAAGAACATGACGAGGAAGGTGAGCGGCAGGGCGATGCCCTCCCCGCGCAGGAGGTCGTGCTCCACGGTGCTCGTGATGGCCTTGATGACCTTGCTCGTGCTGCCGACGGTGCCCTGTGCGTCCATCGCCGTCGCGACCGCGAGCAGCCGTGTCTCCGCGGGGGACTCGGCGGAGTCCTGAGCAGCCTTGTCGAGGCCGGGCTCGAAGTCGACGACCGTCACGAAGCCGCCGGCGGCCGGGGTGCCGCCCTTGAGCAGGGGGGCGACGGACGGGTCGGTCACGCCCTTCGGCGCGAGCAGGGGGGAGCGGACGCTCTTGACGCCCTTGACCGCGGCCACGGCCCGGGTCGCGGCTGCGCCGTCCTGCACGGTCTTGGCGTCGGTGAGGTCGGCGCCGTTCACCTGCATCGTCAGGGTCTGGAGGGCCGGCTGGCTCTCGGCGATGACGTCCTGGGCGCGCGAGGACTCGGACTCGACCGTCGGCGCCCCGGAGTGGAGCCTCTCGAAGAGGGACTCTCCGGTGACCCCGCCGACCGCGACGGCGAAGCACGCGACCGCGATGACGGCCCACGCCGCCACCCAGCTGCGCGGGTGCCGCGCGATGAGTCCTCCGAGACGGGCCAGACGGGTGCGCGGCGCCGGGCCCGCGGATGAGGGGTTCTGCACGCGGATAGCCTTCCACAGTGATGTCAGACAGTCCGGCGGACCTCTTCGGTGCGGCCTCCGCCGCCGACCGCGGCGAGCAGCCGGCCTCGGCCGGGGTCGCCCCGCTGGCCGTGCGGATGCGCCCGCGCTCCCTCGACGAGGTGCGCGGCCAGTCCAAGGTGCTCCGGCCCGGGAGCCCGTTGCGCCGTCTCATCGAAGGGTCCGGTGGGGCCGCCGGACCCCTGTCGGCGATCCTCTGGGGCCCGCCCGGCACCGGCAAGACGACGCTCGCGCACCTCGTCGCGACCGCCGCCGAGCGCCGGTTCGTCGAGCTCTCCGCCGTCACGGCCGGCGTCAAGGACGTCCGCTCCGTCATGGAGTCGGCCGTCCGTGAGCGCGACCTCTACTCGCGCCAGACCGTGCTCTTCCTCGACGAGATCCACCGCTTCACCAAGGCCCAGCAGGACGCCCTGCTGCCCGGCGTCGAGAACCGCACCGTCATCCTCGTCGCCGCCACGACCGAGAACCCGTCCTTCAGCATCATCTCCCCGTTGCTCTCGCGCTCGGTGCTCGTCACCCTGGAGTCCCTGTCGGACCAGGAGATCGGCGAGCTGCTCGCGGCCGCCCTCACGGACGAACGCGGCTTCGACGGCGAGCACACCCTGGCGGCCGACGCCACCGAGCACCTCGTCCGCATCGCCGGTGGCGACGCGCGCCGCGCCCTGACCTCCCTCGAGGCCGCCGCCGGTGTCGCGCTCGACGCCCAGCCGGCAGGACGGCTCTCCGACGACCCCGTCGAGATCACGCTCGCCCACGTCGAGCAGGCCGTCGCGCAGGCGGCCGTGCGTTACGACCGGGCCGGGGACCAGCACTACGACGTCGCCAGCGCGCTCATCAAGTCGATGCGGGGCAGCGACGTCGACGCGGCCCTGCACTACCTCGCCCGGATGCTCGAGGCGGGGGAGGACCCGCGCTTCATCGCGCGCCGCATCGTCATCTCCGCGAGCGAGGACGTCGGGATGGGCGACCCGACGGCCCTGCAGACGGCCGTGGCCGCGATGCACGCCGTGGCCCAGATCGGCATGCCAGAGGCGCGGATCATCCTGGCCCAGGCCGTCGTGCACAACGCCATGGCACCCAAGTCCAACGCGGCATACCTCGGCATCAACGAGGCGATCGCCGACGTCCGGGCCGGGCGCGGAGGCGTCGTGCCCGCGCACCTGCGGGGGAGCGGCTACGCCGGGGCCGAGCGGCTCGGCCACGGCAAGGGCTACGTGTACGCCCACGACGAGCCCGACGGGGTGGCGGCGCAGCAGTACCTCCCGGACGACCTGCACGACGCCGTCAGCTACTACCGCCCCACCGACCGCGGCTTCGAGGAGAGGCTCCGGACCCGCTGGGAGTGGCTGTCGGGGCGCTTGGGACGCACGCGCCGGCAGTGACGCCGAGGCCCCCGCCGCGGGCCTGCGAGGCGGATTGTTTCGGGCCTGCGAGGCGCGGGCGGACATTGTGTCGTGGAACGAGGCGGTCGGTAACGATTTGTCATCCATGACCGGTCCGATGCTTGGACGACGTAAGACTCTGTGGCAGGCTCACGACGTCCCGGCGGGGGTGGCATCCGGAAGATCTGGAGTGCCCCTGGGGGCGGCTCGGGTGACGTAACCCCGGGCCGGAAGTGATCCCACAAGGATGGAGACAATGCGTTGAACGCAATGCCGGAGCCCTCAGCAGTCACGCTGACCGAGGAATCCGACGAGAGGGCTTCGACGACCGCGCCTGAGCACCAGGACGTCCGCACGGGACGGTCCCCCGGCCAGGTGGCCTGGGCCCGCCTGAAACGGGACAAGGTCGCGATCATCTGCTCCGTCATCATCCTGTTCTTCATCGTCGTCGCGATCTTCGCGCCGCTGCTCGTCTCGCTCGAGGCCATCGACCCGATCACCAAGGCCAAGGCCGACCCGGGCACCGTGCACACCGAGCTCGTCGACTTCAACGGCCTGCCGACGGTCGGCGCGAGCTCGGCCCACTGGCTCGGCGTCGAGCCGCGCCTGGGCCGTGACCTCTTCGCCCGCTGGGCCTACGGCGCCCGCCCGTCGCTCATCATCGGCTTCGTCGCCGCCTTCGCCTCGACGGTCCTCGGTGTCGTGCTCGGCCTCGTGGCCGGCTACCTCGGCGGCGTCGCCGACAAGATCATCTCGTGGGTCATCGACTTCTTCCTGTCGCTGCCGATCCTGCTGCTCGTGCTCGCGATCATCCCGATCATGCAGAAGCGTCTGGCCGCCGGCGGTGACCTCACCCCGGAGGAGACCTCGACGATCCGCTTCTGGGTGCTCATCGTCATCCTCGTCGTCTTCGGCTGGATGGGCCTCGCACGACTCGTGCGAGGCGAGGTCAAGAGCCTGCGCGAGCGGGAGTTCGTCCAGGCGGCCCGTGCCATCGGTGTCCCGACGCGCTCGATCCTCTTCCGGGAGATCCTGCCCAACCTCGTCGGCCCGATCATCGTCTCGGCCTCGATCGCGGTGCCGGCGTACATCACCTACGAGGCGACGCTGAGCTATCTCGGAGCCGGTCTCGTCGAGCCCACCGCGTCGTGGGGCCGCACCATCGCCGACGCGCAGAACCTCTTCGCCACGTACCCCCTGTGGCTCTGGCCCTCGGTCATCGGCCTGTCGCTCCTCGTGCTCGCCCTCAGCCTGCTCGGCGACTCGATCCGCGACGCGTTCGACCCCACCAGCCGCCGCTGACCCATCGGGTCGCGGTCACCAGATGTTCCCGGCACAACGCCGGGACAAGCAAAAGGGAGCAAACAACAATGCGCTGGACCAAAGTCCTGACCGTGGGAGCCGCGGCTTCCCTCGGCTTCGTCGCGGCCTGCGGCGCCCCGTCGGCGACCAACACGCCGTCCGGCACCGGTGGTGCCAACGGCGGCAAGGTCGACCAGGCGGGTGCCGCCCTCGACCCGAACGCCAAGGGCCCGGCCCCGGAGATCCCCGGTGCGAAGAAGGGTGGCATCCTCACGGTGCCCTACGCCTCGACGCCCGCCAACATGGACCCGAGCGACCAGTTCTACCAGGACACGGCCGTCATCTTCTCGCTGACGAACCGCGCGCTGACCACCTACGTCAGCCGTGACGGCAAGCAGGTCCTCGTTCCGGACCTCGCCACCGACCTCGGCAAGCAGTCGGAGGACGGCCTGACGTGGACGTTCACGCTCAAGGACGGCATCAAGTACGAGGACGGCTCCCCGGTCAAGGCCCAGGACATCGTCTTCGCGGCCAAGCGCTCGTTCGACCCCGACCTCGCCGCCAACGGCCCGACCTACCAGCGCGAGTTCTTCAAGGGCGGCGCGGACTACCAGGGCCCCTACAAGGGTGACAAGAACTGGAAGGGCGTCGAGGCCACCAACGACAAGACCATCGTCTTCCACCTCGAGAAGCGCTTCGAGACGCTGCCCTACTTCGTCTCCTTCAACCAGTTCACGCCGATCCCCGAGGCGAAGGACAAGAAGGCCGACTACCAGCTGCACCCGCTCGCCACCGGCCCGTACATGTTCGACAAGTACACCCCGGGCACCGAGCTCGTCCTCAAGCGCAACCCCAACTGGGACCCCGCCACGGACGCCGCGCGCCACAACTACCCGGACGGCTTCCACTTCAAGTGGGGCGTCGACACCATCAAGACGCAGACCGCGATCCTCGCCTCCAACGGCGACGATGCGACGAGCCTCAACTGGGACCCGATCGACTCCTCGCTCATCCCGCAGATCGAGGGCGACAAGAAGGCCCAGTTCGAGGAGGGCCCCTCCTCCTGCGTGCTCATGGTCAACCTCGACGCCCGCAAGATCCCGCTGCCGGTCCGCAAGGCGATCGCCGTGGCGTACCCCTTCGACTCGATCCACAAGGCCGGCGGTGAGACGACGCACTCGTTCTCGCCCGCCAGCACGATCATCCCGCCGCAGATCGCCGGTCACCTCGACTACACGGCCGAGGCTGCCCCGGGCTTCAAGATGAACGGCCAGGGCGACGGCAACGCCGAGGAGTCCAAGAAGATGCTCGCCGCGGCCGGCTACGGCCCCGACAAGCCCTTCGAGCTCATCTACTACTACACCAACGACGACGACATCGCGCAGAAGGTCAACCAGGTCCGCAAGCAGAAGCTCGAGGCCGCCGGCTTCAAGGTTCAGGACATCGGTGTCCCGGCTGCCGAGCGTCGCAAGCTCGTCGGCGACCCGAAGGGCAAGTACAACATGCTCCAGTCGCCGCGCGGCTGGTGCTTCGACTGGCCGTCCGCCGACTCGATCATCCCGCCCACCTTCGGCACGATCGCCCTCTCGCAGGGTGGCACGACCTTCGGCAACTTCTCCGACGCCAAGATCGACGCCGAGATCAAGCGCATCCAGCAGCTCTCCATCACGGAGCAGGGGCCGGAGTGGGGCAAGATGGACAAGTGGCTCACGGAGAACTACCTCCTGGCCATCCCGGACAACAACGACAAGGGCAACTCGGTCTTCGGCACGAAGGTCAAGAACGTCCACAACAACCCGAACAAGGGCATGCCGGACCTCACGGACGTGTGGCTCGACTCCTGAGTCGGCAGTGACGGCTCCCCCTCGGGGGAGCACGATCTGAACTGACCGCCGTGGTGGGGGTCCGGGATCTCCCGGGCCCCCACCACCGGCGCCCACCTCGTTTGGAAGGCAAAACGTGCTCACGTACATCCTCAGGCGGTTGGCTCTCGCCCTGAGCGTCATCCTGGCCACGCTGGTCTCGGCGTTCCTGCTGTTCTTCGCGGGCCCGTCCGACCCGGCGCAGGCCATGTGTCCCGAGACGCGCTGCAACGCGACGCGACTCGCCGCCATCACGAAGAGCATCGGGCTGGACAAGCCCCTGACGGTGCAGTTCTTCGACTACTTCAAGGGTCTGTTCTTCGGGCGCGACTTCGTCTACGCCGGTGACACCGTCCACTGCGGCGCACCGTGCCTCGGCTTCTCGTTCGTGACGCGACGCTCCGTCAACGAGGAGCTGTTCACCCGCTTCCCGAACACCATCGTGCTGGCCCTGATGGCCGCCGTCGTGTTCGTGACGGTCGGCGTGACCCTGGGCATCATCGCGGCGGTGCGACGTGGCTCCGCCACGGACCGTGGGCTCGTCGGCGCCTCGCAGGTGCTCGGCTCGATCCCGTACTACGTCCTCGCGCTGCTCGTCGCCCTCTACCCGGTCATCCTCTGGAACGTGCTGCCGCAGTACTCCTCCATTTCGGCGGGCGTCGGCCCCTACTTCATGGGCATGCTCGCGCCGGCCCTGATCCTCGGGTTCGTCACCTCGGCGTCCTACGTCAGGTACACCCGCAACTCGATGATCGAGACGCTGTCGATGGACTACATCCGCACCGCCCGCTCGAAGGGCATCAGCGAGCGCACCGTGCTGTACAAGCACGGCTTCCGCGCGGCGATGAGCCCGATCGCGACGATCCTCGGCCTCGACATCGCCGCTCTGCTGACCGGCACGCTCATCACCGAGCAGATCTTCGGCGTCGACGGCATCGGCCGTCGCGGCCTGGCCGCGCTCAAGGCCTTCGACCTGCCGGTCATCATGGGCACCGTCCTCATCGGAGCGGTCGTCGTCGTCTTCATGAACCTCGTCGTCGACATCGCCTACTCCTTCATCGACCCGCGAGTGAGGCTGTCGTGACCGCGTCCGTGAACACCATCTCGACCCAGTCCGCCGAGGCTCGAAACGCCGGGGACGTCGTCCTCGACGTCAGCGACCTCTCGGTGGCCTTCCCCACCGAGGAGGGCGTCGTCAAGGCGGTCTCCAACCTCACCTACCAGGCCCGCCTGGGGCGCACCCTCGCCATCGTCGGCGAGTCCGGCTCGGGCAAGTCCGTGAGCAGCATGGCGGTGCTCGGCCTGCACAACCCGAAGCGGACCCAGATCACGGGCAGCATCAAGCTGGACGGGATCGAGCTCGTCGGCGCCCCGGCGTCGACGTTCCAGAAGATCCGCAGCACCAAGGCCGCCATGGTCTTCCAGGACCCGCAGAGCTCGCTGCACCCGTTCCACAAGGTCGGCAAGCAGATCGCCGAGGCCTACCAGGCCCACAACAAGGTGAGCAAGCAGGTCGCGATGAAGCGGGCGGTCGAGATGCTCGACCTCGTCGGCATCCCCAACCCCCAGCGGCGGGCGAACTCCTACCCGCACGAGTTCTCGGGCGGCATGCGCCAGCGCGCGATGATCGCGCTGGGCCTCGTCAACAACCCCAAGCTGCTCATCGCCGACGAGCCCACAACTGCTCTCGACGTCACCGTCCAGGCTCAGATCCTCGACCTCGTCAACGACCTCCAGAAGGAGTTCGGCTCCGCCGTCATCCTCATCACCCACGACCTCGCGGTCGTGGCCGAGACGGCCGACGACATCCTCGTGATGTATGCCGGTCGCGGCGTCGAGAAGGGCAGCGCCAAGGAGGTGCTGGCCCAGCCGTCGCACCCGTACACCTACGGCCTGCTGCAGTCGCTGCCCTCGCACTCCGAGGACCTCGAGGAGCTCCGCGCCATCAAGGGCACGCCGCCGAGCCTGCTCAACCTCCCGTCCGGCTGCTCGTTCCACCCCCGGTGCGAGTTCAAGTCACAGGTCGAGGGCGACGCCTGCTGGACGCAGCTGCCCGCGTGGCGCCCGACCCCCGGACTGCACAACCGCGAGATCCGTTGCCACCTGGCCGATCCCGTGGCCACCCTGAAGCACGACGAGGAAGCCCGATGAGCGCCCAGACCCTGCTCAAGGTCACCGACCTCCAGCGCCACTTCCCGATCCGCGAGGTCCAGGGACTGCGCATGGTGAGGGCGACGGTCAAGGCCGTCGACGGCATCAGCTTCTCCGTCAAGGAGGGGCAGACGCTCGGACTCGTCGGTGAGTCCGGCTGCGGCAAGTCGACGACGTCGCGGCTCGTGACGCGCCTGGACGAGCCGACCGGCGGCACCATCGAGTTCGGCGGCCGCGACATCACGCACCTGAAGGAGCACGAGCTGCGCGACATCCGCCGCGACGTCCAGATGATCTTCCAGGACCCGTACTCCTCGCTGAACCCGAGGCAGACGGTCGGCGCGATCCTCAGCACGCCGCTGCGCGTCCACGGCCTGCACCGGGGCAAGGAGAAGGCCCGGGTCCAGGAGCTGCTCGAGCTCGTCGGCCTCAACCCCGAGCACATCAACCGCTACCCGTCGGAGTTCTCCGGTGGCCAGCGCCAGCGCATCGGCATCGCGCGCGCGCTCGCCGTCGAGCCGAAGCTCATCATCGCCGACGAGCCGGTCTCGGCCCTCGACGTGTCGATCCAGGCGCAGGTGATGAACCTGCTCGCCAAGCTGCGCAACGAGCTGGACCTCGCGTTCATCTTCGTCGCCCACGACCTCGGCGTCGTGCGCCACTTCTGCGACCAGGTCGCCGTGATGTACCTCGGCAAGATCGTCGAGTTCGGCGACAAGAAGAAGATCTACGAGGCTCCCGAGCACCCGTACACCCAGGCCCTGCTCTCCGCGGCGCCCGACATCAACGTCGCGCGTGGCATCGCCCCCAAGGAGCGCATCCGCCTGATCGGCGACGTGCCGAGCCCGATCGACCCGCCGAGCGGCTGCCGCTTCCGCACGCGCTGCTGGAAGGCGCAGGACATCTGCGCCCAGGAGGAGCCGCCGCTCGTCACCGCGACGGCCGACGTGGCCTCGCGCGCCTTCCGTGAGGGTGGCGTGCACCTCCAGGCCTGCCACTTCCCCGAGGTCAAGACCGACCTCGTGGCCGAGGTGCCGGCCTGACGGTCGCCTCGTCCGCAGGACCATGTGTGCGGCTGGGCCGGCTCCCCGTGCGGGAGCCGGCCCAGCGGCATACCCGGGCAAAGGTGGTGGGACGGGGCTCGCGAGGTCCGTTAGGGTTGAACCACCTGGGCGTGAGCGTGCGCCGACGACCGAAGGACGATGAACGTGGCCCAGAAGGGACCCAGGCGCAGCCGTGTCGACGGCCTGCAGCCGGCGAGGCGAGCCCCCCGGGGGTCAGTCGCGCCCCAGTGAGGCGCAGGGCTGACCCCGCCCCGCCTGCCCGTCCACCCCTCAACCACGGGAGACGGGCCTCCCGCAGACCACACCCGTCGACCACCGCAAGGACGCATCATGGAAACCGCTGAGATCAGGCGTCGCTGGCTCTCGTACTTCGGCAGCCAGGGCCACACCGTCGTGCCGAGCGCCCCGCTCGTGCACGAGGACCCCAACCTGCTGTTCGTCAACGCCGGCATGGTCCCGTTCAAGCCGTACTTCCTCGGTCAGGAGACCCCGCCGTTCAGCCGCGCCACGAGCGTGCAGAAGTGCGTGCGCACCCTCGACATCGAAGAGGTCGGCAAGACGACCCGCCACGGCACCTTCTTCCAGATGAACGGCAACTTCAGCTTCGGCGACTACTTCAAGGAAGGCGCCATCCAGCTCGCGTGGGAGCTCATCACGCGCAGCCAGTCCGAGGGCGGCCTCGGCTTCGACGAGAAGGACCTCTACGCGTCCGTCTACCACGAGGACGACGAGGCGATCGCGCTGTGGAAGAAGGTCGCCGGGCTGTCCGACGACCGCATCGTGCGCCTGGGCCGCAAGGACAACTACTGGAACATGGGCGTCGCCGGCCCCGGCGGGCCCTGCTCCGAGATCCTCCTCGACCGCGGACCCGAGTTCGGTGCCGACGGCGACTGGGAGGCGGGCGACCGCTACCTCGAGTTCTGGAACCTCGTCTTCATGCAGTACGAGCTCGAGAACGTCCGCTCCAAGGAGGACTTCGACATCGTCGGAGACCTGCCCAAGCGCAACATCGACACCGGCATGGGCCTCGAGCGCGTGGCGTTCCTGCTCCAGGGCGTCGACAACATCTACGAGACCGACGAGGTCTTCCCGGTCATCGCGGCGGCGGAGGACCTCTCGGGCCGTCGCTACGGCTCCGACCACGACGACGACGTCCGCTTCCGTGTCGTGGCCGACCACGTGCGCTCCTCGCTCATGCTCATCGGTGACGGCGTGACCCCCGGCAACGAGGGCCGCGGCTACGTGCTGCGCCGCCTGCTGCGCCGTGCCGTGCGCTCGATGCGACTGCTCGGCGTCGACGCGCCCACCCTCGAGCAGCTGCTGCCCGTCAGCATGGAGCGGATGAAGGCGTCCTACCCCGAGCTCGAGACCGACTTCCAGCGGATCAGCCAGGTCGCCTATGCCGAGGAGGAGGCCTTCCGGCGCACCCTCAGCTCCGGCACGACGATCCTCGACACCGCGGTGGCGCGGGCCAAGTCCTCCGGGGCGACGACCCTCGGCGGCGCCGAGGCGTTCGCGCTGCACGACACGTACGGCTTCCCGATCGACCTGACGCTCGAGATGGCGGCGGAGCAGGGCCTTCAGGTCGACGAGACCGGCTTCCGCCGGCTCATGGGCGAGCAGCGCGACCGGGCCAAGGCCGACGCGCGCGCGAAGAAGTCGGCGCACGGCGACACGAGCGTCTACCGGCAGCTGTCCGACACGCTCGGGCGCGACGTCGAGTTCACCGGCTACGACCAGACCCTGACCGACACGCGCATCCGTGGCCTGATCCGCGACGGCCTGGTCGTCGACCGTGTCGCTGTGGGGGACGAGGTCGAGATCGTCCTCGACCGCACCCCGCTCTACGCCGAGTCCGGTGGCCAGCAGGCCGACCACGGCCGCATCCGCCTGGCCAACGGTGCCCTCCTCGAGGTCACCGACGTGCAGCGCCCGATCACCGGCCTCGTCGTGCACCGCGCGACGGTGCTCGAGGGCGAGGCCGGGGTCGGCGAGGACGCCGAGGCGGAGGTCGACGTCGTGCGCCGGCGCTCCATCTCGCGCGCGCACACGGCGACCCACATGGTCCACCAGGCCCTCCGGGACGAGCTCGGCGATACCGCGACGCAGGCGGGCTCGGAGAACTCTCCCGGCCGGCTGCGCTTCGACTTCAAGTCCCTCCAGGCGGTCCCCGCCGCGGCGATGGGCGAGATCGAGGGCCGGATCAACGCCGTGCTCCTCGACGACCTGCCGGTGACCGCGGACATCATGAACATCGACGCCGCCAAGAAGCTCGGCGCCATGGCGCTCTTCGGCGAGAAGTACGGCGAGCGGGTGCGCGTCGTCTCCATCGGCGAGTGGTCGCGCGAGCTCTGCGTCGGCACGCACACCCCGCGCGTCGGCCAGATCGGGGTCGTCAAGCTGCTCGGCGAGAGCTCGATCGGCTCGGGCGTGCGCCGCGTCGAGGCGCTCGTGGGCGCCGACGCCTACACCCACCTCGCGCGCGAGGCCACGATCGTCAGCCAGCTCACCGACACCCTCGGTGTGCGACGTGACGAGCTGCCCGACCGCATCGCGGCGATCCTCGGTCGCCTGCGTGACGCCGAGAAGGAGATCGCCGCCGTCCGCCAGAGCCAGGTGCTCGGTGCGGCCTCGGGTCTCGTGCAGTCGGCCCGCGACATCGGCGGTGTGACCTTCGTGAGCCACGACGCTGGCGACGGCGTCGCGGGCGACGACCTGCGCAAGCTCGTCACGGACGTGCGCGGTCGCCTCGGCAACGACCGTCCGGCGCTCGTCTCCATGGCGTCGGTGGCCGGCGGACGTCCCGTCGTCATCGTCGCGACGAACGAGCGGGCGCGTGAGGCCGGTCTCAAGGCCGGGGCCTTCGTCAAGCTGGCGGCCCAGGCGCTGGGCGGCGGTGGTGGCGGCAAGGACGACCTCGCCCAGGGTGGCGGGACCGACCCGGCGCGGGTCTCGGCGGCGCTCGGCGTCGTCGAGGACCAGCTGCGCAACCGGGGCGCCTGACCTTGACCGACCCTCGCTCCCGGACCGGGGCACGCATCGGCGTCGACGTGGGCAACGCCCGCGTCGGCGTCGCCGCGTCGGACGCCTCGGGGGTGTTCGCCCACCCCGTGCGCACCCTGCCCCGGGACGTCGAGGGTGACAGCGACGTCGAGGCGATCGTCGCGCTCGCGCACGAGCTCTCGGCGATCGAGGTCGTCGTGGGTCTGCCGCGCCTGCTGTCCGGCGAGGAGGGCGAGGCGGCGCGCATCGCGCGCGACTACGCCGGTCGGCTCGCGGGGCGACTGGGTACGGTAGGGGTGCGGATGGTCGACGAACGCTTGACCACCGTGGACGCGCACCGCAGACTACGCGACAGTGGCGTCCCGGGCCGGGGGCAACGAGCCGTTGTCGACCAGGCCGCTGCAGTACTCATCCTGCAGTCGGCCCTCGACACCGAGTCGCTGTCGGGCCGCCCACCGGGGGAGACCGTCACGCCGGGGGGCAAACGGAAGAAGGAACGTCGTCGATGAAGGACCATCTCGAGTCATCGATCTTCGGTGACCACGAGGACACCGTCGACGGTGTCGACCACCTCGACGGCAGCCACGCCCCCGACGCCCACCCGGGTGCGACGCCTCCGCTGAGCCGGCGCGAGATGCGCGAGCGTGAGCTCGCGGAGCGCAAGCGTGGCAAGCGCCGCGGGGCCAAGGCCGCGGCCGGTGGCGCGCCGCGTGGCAAGCCCTCGGTTTTCCGCCGGCTCGTCGTCATCGTTCTCGCGCTCGCCGTCATCGGTGGGGGAGTCGCGGTCGCCTACAAGGCCCTGCGCCCCGTCGTCGAGGGCTTCCTCGAGTCCAACGACTACCCGGGCCCCGGCACGGGCGAGGTCCGCGTGACCATCGACCGCGGGTCGGGCGGCACGGCGATCGCCAAGACCCTCGCCGACGAGGATGTCGTCAAGTCGAGCAAGGCCTTCATCGAGGCGGCCAACAACGACCCGAAGAGCGCCGGCATCCAGCCGGGCATCTACACGATGAAGAAGCAGATGAAGGCGGCCGACGCGCTCGCCATCCTCGTCGACCCCAAGAACCGCCTGATCACCCGCGTCGTGATCCCCGAGGGCCTGTGGGCCGACGAGATCTACGCCAAGCTCTCGAAGTCCTCCGGCATCCCCGTGGCCCAGTACGCCGCCGCGGCCAAGCAGGTCGACGAGCTGGGCCTGCCGCCGTCGGCCAAGGGCAACATCGAGGGCTACCTCTTCCCGGCGAGCTACGAGTTCGGGCCCACGGCGACGGCGCTCGACCAGCTGAAGGAGATGGTGGCGGAGTCGACGAAGCGACTCGACGCGCTCGGCATCGCGCCGGACCGGATGGAGCGCGTCGTGACCGTCGCGAGCCTCGTCGAGGGTGAGGCCCAGAACGAGACCGACCGCTCGCGGGTCGCCCGTGTCGTCGAGAACCGTCTCGCCAAGAAGATGTCGCTCGGGTTCGACTCGACGGTCAACTACATCTTCAAGAAGCGCGGCGTGCCCACGCAGCAGATGCTCGAGAGCAACAACCCGTACAACACCCGTCGCTTCCAGGGCCTGCCGCCGGGACCGATCTCCAACCCCGGCGAGAGCGCCCTGCAGGCGGCCGCCAACCCCGTCGCCGGGCCGTGGCTGTACTTCGTCACGGTGAACCTCGACACGGGCGAGACGAAGTTCGCGGCCACCTACGAGGAGCACCAGCGCAACGTGGCGCAGTTCCAGAAGTGGTGCGCCGACAACAAGGGCAAGTGCTGAGCGAGGGGAGCGCGATGCCCCGGCACTGTGCGGTGTGGGGCAGCCCGATCGGGCACTCGCTCTCGCCCGTGCTGCACCGCGCTGCCTACGCGGCCCTCGGGCTGCGCACCTGGACCTACGATCGGCGCGAGGTCGACGTGGCAGCGTTCCCGGACGCCCTCGCCGGGCTCGACGACACCTGGCGCGGACTGTCGCTGACGATGCCCCTCAAGGAGGTGGCGCTCACGGCGGCGAGCGTCGTCGACGCGACCGCACGCGACACCGGCTCGGCCAACACCCTCGTGGCCACCCCGGCCGGCTGGCACGCCCACAACACCGACATCCACGGCATCGAGGCGGCGCTGCTCGTGGCCGGGTGCGTCGACACGACCCACGCGCTCGTCATCGGCAGCGGGGCCACGGCCCGCTCGGCCGTCGCCGCGCTCGCCGCCTCGGGCACGCGGCGGGTGACCTTCATGGTGCGTGACCGGCCCAGGCCCGAGACGGTCGAGCAGGCCGAGCGGGCCGGGCTCGTCGTTGACGCCGTCGCCCTGGGCGACTGGCCCCTCGCGGACGTCGTCATCAGCACCGTGCCACCCGAGGCGGTGCCCGGCCTCGACGCCTTCCCCGTCACCGACCGCGACGAGAGCCCCCTCACGGTGCTCGACGTCGTCTACGGCCACGGACCCACGCCGCTGCAGCGCCGCGCCCGCGCGTGCGGGTGGACGCTCGCCGCCGGCACGGACATGCTGTTGCACCAGGCCGCGGCCCAGGTGACCCTCATGACCGGCAGACCCGCCCCGCTCGACGCGATGGCCACGGCTCTCGCCGCCCTCGTCGACCCCGAGTGGGGCACGCCGCTCCCGACGCCCTCATGACCTGGGCGACCTTCCCCGCCACGCCGTGGTGGTTCGTCGCGCTGCTCGCCGTCGCCGGGGCGGGCGTCGGAGAGGTGCTCCGCCGGCGTCTCGCGACCGGCGGCTACCGCCTCGACGACGAGACCGGTCCGCACCCCCGGGTGTCCTCGCGCGTCGTCCCCGTCGCGCTGGCCCTCCTGTGGGGGCTGCTGGCGTGGCGCTTCGGTCCCCTGTCGGAGTGGGCGCTGAGCCCGGCCTACCTCGCCTTCGCCTTCGTCGCGGTGGCGCTCGCGTGGATCGACGCGGACGTGCACCGGCTGCCCCGGGGACTGACACGACCGGCATACCCCCTTCTCGTCGCCCAGCTCGCGCTCGCGTCGCTCGCGTCGGGGGACTGGGAGGCGCTGCGCCGGGCGGCGATCGCCGGCGCCGTGCTCTGGGCGATCTACTTCGTGCTCGCGCTCGTCGCGGCGCTGCTCGGCAGCGGCTTCGGCTACGGCGACGTGACGCTCGCGGGGCTCGTCGGGCTGGCCACGGGCTACGTCAGCGTGTCGACGACCCTCGTGGCGTCGTATGCCGCGTTCATCCTGTCCGGGGTCTACGGGCTGGCCCGCCTCGTCCTGCGCCGCGGCTCCCGCAAGGACGACATCGCCTTCGGACCGTGGATGCTGCTCGGCCTGCTCATCTCCCTCGTGGTGCAGGTTCGCCCGCTGTTCTGACGGGTTCGGCGGGGCACAGGAGGCACGGCGGTCCCGCGGAGCGGGCGCCGCGTAGCCGGCGCGCGGGCCCGTGGGAGGATCGGGGCATGTTGCGTTGGTTGACGGCCGGTGAGTCGCACGGGCCCGCACTCGTCGCCATGATCGAGGGTCTTCCCGCGGGGGTCGAGGTCGGCGCGAAGGACCTGCAGGCCGCCCTCTCGCGTCGGCGCCTCGGCCACGGGCGCGGTGCGCGGATGAAGTTCGAGCAGGACGAGGTCGAGTTCCTCGGCGGCCTGCGCCACGGGCGCACGCTGGGCTCGCCCATCGCCGTGCGCATCGGCAACAGCGAGTGGCCGAAGTGGACGACCGTGATGAGCCCCGAGGCCGTCAGCGACGAGGCGTATGCCGCGTCCGACGACGTCAACGCGGAGAAGGAGGTCGCGCGCAACAAGCCGCTGACCCGCCCGCGGCCGGGCCACGCCGACCTCGTCGGCATGCAGAAGTACGGCCACGAGGACGCCCGGCCGGTGCTCGAGCGCGCCTCGGCCCGCGAGACCGCTGCCCGTGTCGCCCTCGGCGAGATCGCGGCCCGCTTCCTCGAGCAGTCCTACGGCATCCGCCTCGTCTCGCACACCGTCTCGATCGGCACGGCCGGGGTGCCCGCCGGCGCCGCGCTGCCCACACCCGACGACGTCGAGCGCCTCGACGCCGACCCGGTGCGCGCCTTCGACCCCGAGGGGTCGGCCGCCATGGTCGCCGAGGTCGACGCGGCCAAGAAGGACGGCGACACCCTCGGCGGCGTCGTCGAGGTCCTCGCCTACGGCGTGCCGCCGGGCCTGGGCTCGCACGTCCACTGGGACCGCAAGCTCGACGGCCAGCTCGCGCAGGCGCTCATGAGCATCCAGGCGATCAAGGGCGTCGAGGTCGGCGACGGCTTCGAGACCGCCCGCCGCCGTGGCTCCGAGGCGCACGACGAGATGGAGATGACCGACGGCGTCATCACCCGCCGCACCGGCCGCGCCGGCGGCACCGAGGGCGGCATGTCGACCGGACAGGTGCTGCGCGTCCGCGCAGCGATGAAGCCGATCAGCACCGTGCCGCGCGCCCTCTCGACGGTCGACGTCGCCACGGGCGAGGCCGCGACCGCCATCCACCAGCGCTCCGACGTGTGCGCGGTGCCGGCGGCCGGCGTCGTCGCCGAGGCGATGGTCGCGCTCGTCCTCGCCGCGTCCTGTCTGGAGAAGTTCGGCGGCGACTCGGTCACGGAGACCGCACGCAACCACACGGCATACCTCGACGGCATCCGGAAGGGGCTGCGCACGTGGTGAACCAGTCGAGCACGCGACCGGTGGCGGTCGTCGTCGGTCCGCCCGGTGCGGGCAAGACGACCGTCGGGCAGGAGCTCGCGACCCGGCTCGGCGTGGCGTTCCACGACGTCGACGCCGCGATCGAGGCGGCCCAGGGCCGCTCGATCTCCGACATCTTCGTCGACGACGGCGAGTCGGTCTTCCGCGACCTCGAGCGGGCCGAGGTAGTCCGCGCGCTCGCCGAGGAGTCGGGTGTCGTCTCGCTCGGCGGGGGAGCGGTCATGGACCCGCTCACCCAGGACGCGCTCGCCGGCCACGCGGTCGTCTTCCTCGACGTCGCCATCGCCGACGCGAGCAAGCGCATCGGCTTCGACCGTTCTCGCCCCCTGCTGTCGGTCAACCCGCGCGCGTCGTGGGTGCGCATGATGAACGACCGCCGCCCCACCTACGAGCGCGTGGCCACGGTGCGCGTCGACACCGGGGGCCGCACGCCGGCCGAGGTCGTGGACGTCGTCGTCGCCGAGCTCGGGGCGAGCCGGGCGTGAGCGGGGTCGACAGTCCCACGATCGTCTCGGTCGGTGACGACTACGACGTCGTCATCGGTTCGGGTGTGCTCGACCGCGTCGGCGACCTGCTCGGTTCCGACGTCGAGCGCGTGCTCGTCGTGCACCCGCCGACGCTGCCCGAGCTGACGACGCGCGTGACCGCGGCGCTCGAGGCCAAGGGGTATGCCGTCCACGTCGCCGAGGTGCCCGACGCCGAGGCGGCCAAGACCGCCGAGGTCGCAGCCGCGCTGTGGGCCCAGCTCGGCGTCGCCGGCTTCACTCGCACCGACGCCGTCGTCGGGGTGGGCGGCGGCACCGTCACCGACCTCGCCGGCTTCGTCGCCGCGTCGTGGCTGCGCGGTGTGCGCGTCGTCCAGGTGCCGACGACGCTCCTCGGCATGGTCGACGCGGCCGTGGGCGGCAAGACCGGCATCAACACCGCGGAGGGCAAGAACCTCGTCGGTGCCTTCCACCCGCCTGCGGGCGTGCTCTGCGACGTCGACGTGCTCGCGACCCTGCCGGAGGCGGACCTCGTCGCCGGGCTCGCCGAGGTCGTCAAGTGCGGCTTCATCGCCGATCCCGTGATCCTCGACCTGGTGGAGTCCTCGGTCGCGGCGGACCCGACCGTCGCGCGCAGCGCGGCGAACCCGCACCTGCGCGAGCTCATCGAGCGGGCCGTGCGGGTCAAGGCCGACGTCGTCGCCGCCGACCTGCGCGAAAGCTCGCTGCGCGAGATCCTCAACTACGGCCACACGTTCGGCCACGCCATCGAGCAGGTCGAGCACTACACCTGGCGCCACGGCGAGGCCGTCGGCGTCGGGATGGTCTACGTCGCCGAGCTCGCGCGCCTCACCGGCCACCTGAACGGCCCCGAGGGCGATGCACTCGTCGCGCGGCACCGCTCGGTGCTCGAGTCGCTCGGCCTGCCGACGACGTATGCCGCCGGCCGCTGGGACGAGCTGCTCACGGCGATGCGGCGCGACAAGAAGTCGCGCGGTTCGACGCTGCGCTTCGTCGTGCTCGACGGCCTCGCCCGGCCCACCCGCCTCGCCGGCCCGGACGACACGCTGCTCCAGGCGGCATACGGCCTCGTGTCGCGTCGCTCCGACGCGGCGGCTCACTAGACTCGCCGCCATGACGGCACCCACGGTCTTCGTCCTGTCGGGCCCCAACCTGGGCCGTCTCGGCACCCGAGAGCCGGAGGTCTACGGCTCCGACACGCTCGACGACGTCCACGCCGCGGTGCAGCGCGAGGCCCGCGACCTCGGCCTCGTCGCCGACTGCCGCCAGACCAACCACGAGGGCGAGCTCATCGACTGGCTGCACGAGGCCGTCGACGTGGGTGCCGACGTCGTGCTCAACCCGGGCGCCTTCACGCACTACTCGTATGCCGTCCGCGACGCGTGCGCGATCGTGACGACGAGCGGTCGCAGCCTCGTCGAGGTGCACCTGTCCAACCCCGCTGCGCGCGAGGAGTTCCGGCACACCTCGGTGGTCGCCGGTGTCGCGACGGGCACCATCGCCGGGTTCGGCCTGCAGTCCTATCTGCTCGCGCTGCGCGCCCTCGTCTGACGCCTCGCGGCTGTCGAGGATCTGGTGGACGCCGCACGCGTGGAGAGCGTCCCCTAGATGCCTCCAACTAAGGGCGAAGTCGTCCCCACATGGCTCCCTTCTGTGTCAAGACGCGGTCGGCAAGGCCGTTCTAGGGTGGGTCGTGGCGGGTCCGGGAAGTGGCTGGTCCGAAGAGCCGGTGTGGGGTTGTGAGCCGGTCACGCTGGAGTCAGAGCCGTTGCCCCGGTGCCCTCCCGGGCCCGTCACGGTGGTGAGCCGGCCAGCGACGTAGTCGCCGGGCGACTTGCGGAAGACGAGGTCGGACAGGCGCCGTTTGAGGCAGCGCATCGCTTCCATCGAGGTCTTCCCGGCGGCCTTCTTCCGGTCGAAGTAGGCGCGGCCCTCGGTCGGGGTCCGCAGCTGGACGGTGGCCATGATGTGCAGCACCCGGTTGATCTGCCGGTTCCCGCCACGGGAGAGCCGGTGCCTCACGTGGTCACCGGAGGAGGCGTCGATCGGGGCGGTCCCGGTCCAGGAGGCGAAGTGGTTGCGGTCCGGGAACCGGGCCAGGTCCCCGACCTCGACGAGCAGCCGCGCGGCGCCGGAGGGGCCGATGCCGTGCAGCCCGAGCAGGGAGGTGCCGGTCGCTGCGACGAGCTCCTTCAGCTCCTTGTCGGCGGCCTTCTTGCGCGCATAGATCCGCTCCAGGTCGGCCACCAGCTCCATGGCCACTCGCTTGCGGGTCTTACCGACCTCATCCCTCGGACGCGCCGTGGACAGCAGAGCCCGCGCTTGGGCCGCCGAGAGGTACTTCTTTGCCCCACCAGGCAGCATTTCCAACAGGATTCGGTGCAGCTGGCTGACCTTGCGGGTGTGTTCGTCCCCGATCGAGCGCCGCCGGTCGACGAGCAGCTGCAGCACCTCAAGCTGCGCATCGGACACCACCGGCCGCAGGCCAGCCATGCGGGTACCGACCAGGGCGACCGAGTGCGCGTCGGTCGCATCCGTCTTGCGGCCCTGCCCGGTCGCGAACACCCGCGCCTTTGCGGACAGCTTCGCCGGCACATCGACGATGTCCTGCCCGTGGGCGAGGAGCCGGTGCGCGATGTGCCGGCCGATGCCCTCGCAGCCCTCGATGGCCCACACCCGGTCCGGCCAGGCCTCGACGTGCTCGAGCATTGCTGCGTACCCCTCGACCGTCGTGTCGAAGCGGCCCCCGTCGACGACCGTCTCGTCGGCAGTCATCACCTCGATCGTCACCGTGCGCTTGTGCGGGTCCATGCCGATCACGACCCGCGAGACATCTTCGTTCACCGCGTCCTCCGTTGCCTCGAACCGATCACTGGTTGGGCGTGGAGGGCACCGCTACTTCGAGCAGAGCAATCCCTTCTTGAGCCTCTCCTGCCCGGCGGTGCCCGGGCGGCGCAACCCATGTGAGAGCCACACGACAAGGCGTGGGCAGCCGCTTTTGCGAGCGACGAACCCGGACACCTGAACCGAGCCTGCGCAGGCACCGGTCCTTACGTCAATGAAACAAGTAGCCGCTCTGCGAGCGAGGGCTCCGCCCAAGGCCGCCTTCGTTGCACGCTGTCCGCGCCGAAGCGGCCCGGCTGGTTACGCCCTTCCGAGAGAAGGGGTGGGTGGTCTGTCAGGATCGAGTCATGGTCCGGTCCCGGGGGCACGCCGAGTACATGAAACCGTCGGGGCGGCGCGGCGGCCGCCGGCGTCGCTCGTGGCTCCGGACGGCACGCCTAAATCTCGTGGGCTGGTCAGCGCTTCTTGGTGTTTGCCTCTTGGCGGCCGCTGCAGGTGTTGCGGTAACGGCGGCAACTCGCGTTCCGCTTCCGCTTGGCGCCGCATTTGGTGTTGCTCCGCTGTTGGTCGTCGTCCTTCTCGATCGCAGGCGGTGGTCGCGAATGGAGACCAGTTTCGGCTGGGGTGGCTCGGTGGAGGACGTTTCTCAGATCGTCGCCGAGCTAGAAACCAGAGGAGTTCACGCGCGTGTCGTCACCGAGGACATCGCGACCGGGTGGGGCGAGAGCGCACCTCCCCGAACCAGTGGCCCCGTCGTGAAAACGGCGGCTCTTGAGTACGCCAACCGGGACGCTAAGGCGGTGGGTGAGGCACTGCGCCGGCACGGCATCCGCCCCCCGGAAGTGTTCTGACGGGCCCCAGAAGGCGCGCTAACACTCGTCCTGTTATGCCGCGACTGGCGTGGTTACGGACGTTTTCCCGAGTGTCGGACCGGGGTCACGCTTGCAGATGAGCACCTACGAGAACGTCCTGGTCCCGATCCCACTGCCTCCCGAATCTGACACGCTCAGACGCGCTGTCGCGGCCTACCTGGCCCGGTTCAAGGGCCAGTCCCGGGTCCACACCGAGTCCGACCTACGCGCGTATCTGACGTGGTGCAGTAGCCATGGCCTGGACCCGCTGACCGCGCAGCGACCCCACCTCGAGCTCTACATCCGCTGGATGCAGGAGACCCGCCGCTACAAGCCCTCCACCGTGAGCCGACGCATCGCCGTCGTCGCCGGGTTCTACCGAACCTGCGTCATCGACGAGGTCTTGGCGCACTCTCCGGCCGAGCACGTCCGCCGGCCGAACGTTCCCGCGGAGTCGCCCACGCTCGGGTTGACCCATCTGCAGTTCGAGGCGATGCTCGCGACTGCCCGTGCGTCGGCGAACTGCAACGACTTCGCCCTCGTCGCCATGCTCGGGCTACTCGGGCTGCGGATCTTCGAAGCCTGCGGCGCGAGCATCCAAGATCTTGGCGAGAACACGGCCACCGGGTCCTGCGCGTCACCGGCAAAGGCGGCAAGGTCGTCCTGACGCCGCTGCCGCCGGCAGTGGCCCGCGCCATCGACCGCGCTGTCGACGGACGTATCGACGGCCCGATCCTGCGGACCAGCCGGGGCACCCGGATGGACCGCCACTGCGCCACGCGGCGACTGCACCGCCTCGCCGAGGCCGGGGGCGTCCACGTCGCCCGCATGCACCCCCACATGCTGCGCCATACCTTCGTCACCACCATGCTCGACGCCGGCGTCGACCTACGCGACGTGCAGATCGCGGCCAGGCACGCAGACCCGCGCACGACGATGCGCTACGACCGAGCCCGCAAGAACCTCGACCGCCATCCCAACTACATCCTCGCCGCATACATGGCCGCCGGCACTTAGAAGACTGACCCTGACAATGATCGGACGCGGCCTTCCCCGACGAATCGGTTTTCGTTATACGATTTTGTCATGCCGGGTGATGACCAAGTGACGGACGAGCAGATCCAGAAGTGGGCGGACGAAGCCGAGGCTGGTTATGACGTCGAGCAGCTGAAGCGCCGCGGGCGAGGGCGCCCAGGGCGTGGAGCCGAGCCCACGCAAGTCATCGCCGTGCGGCTTACCGCCGAGGAGATCGCGGCGCTCGATGACTACGCGGCGCGGGAGCACCTGTCGCGCTCCGAGGCGATCCGACGGGCCCTGGCCGGCTACGCCGCGTGAAGGTCCACCGCAGTGCACTCAAGCACGAGGTCCTGCCCGAGGACGCGGTCCACGCTGCCGACCTGTCGCTGTGGATCGAGCCCCTGGAGGAAGAGGAGTGGCCACGCCGCGAGTTGCGGCTCGGGTTCGACACTCAAGCGCGACTGCTGGAGATCGTTGTGCTGATCTTCCAGAGTGGCGAGGAGATGGTCATCCACGCGATGCCGGCCCGGCGGCAGTACTGGGATCTTCTGCCCTGAAGTAACGCGCGGATCTGCCGCAGATCGAGCGGCTATCCGTAGTGGTACCGGCAAGCGGCGATGCGAACTTCAGCGCTCGTGATCTTGTAGACGAGGCGATGCTCGTCGGTGATTCGTCGGGACCAGTAGCCGGCGAAGTCGTGCTTCAGCGCCTCGGGCTTGCCGATGCCTTCGTTGCCGTTGCGTTGGATATCGACCAGCAGGGCGTTGATGCGCTTGAGGACCTTGCGGTCCTGCGCTTGCCACCACAGGTAGTCTTCCCAGGCGTTTTCGTCCCAGACGAGCAGCACGTCACTCGGTCTCGATGAGATCGTGGGCCTGGCCCCGGCTGGCCTCGAGACGCTCCATCGCGTCGAGCAGGCGTCTGGCGTTGGAAGGCGAGCGCATCAGGTAGGCGGTCTCCCGCAATGACTCGTAGTCGTCGAGGGAGACGATCACAACCGGCTCGTGCCCGGCGCGGGTGATGACGACCTCTTCGCGGTCGTTGGCGACGGCGTCGAGCACCTCGGCGTAGTGGGCGCGGGATTCTGTGTAGCTCATCGTCTTCATGGTTGCCTCCTGTACAGAAAAGTGTACGTCCGACCCGAGTTCGAGGCAAGCCCAGGTGGGCACGCCCTTCACTCATCTGCCCCGATCGTGCTTCCTGTCGAGAACACTCGCTTCCGCGTCGCAGTCCCGCACACACGGTCGTCCTGGATGCGCAAGCGCCCACTCTACGGGGCGGCTCGGTGGTCTTACGATCGGTAGATGCGGACCGCCGTCGAGAGGCCCTGCGGCGGACGGTGCCTGATCGCCTTGGCGACGACATGGCTTGTGGCGACAACGGTGCTGGGCGCCTGTACTCGTGGGGACCGCGGCGCTGGGGCGGTGCCGGACAGCCGCAGCAATCGGCCGGCGGCCCGCTCGGCACCAGCCTCGGGCTCGCGGTCGGCGCAACCGGGGCCGGCCGAGTCCTGCACGGGGGCAATTGAGGTGGGCCCGCTGCCGGCCTGGGCACGGGTCGGCTTCGATCCGCCCGGCCAGAAGGTCCGCCAGGTGCACGGTAGCCGCGGGCAGATCCTCGGAGTCGTGTTCGCCGACCCTCTGCGCGCGCCTGCGAAGAGAGGCTATGGGAACAAGATCCTGTGGCTGGCCGCTCCGGTGGCGCCCACCGCAAGGCCTGCCGAGTCGCCCACGAACGGGGACCTACTGATCGATGCCAGCCTCATCGGTAGTGCCATGAGAGTGCGACGGATCGTCCCGGGCGGTCCCGGCCCTTCCCTCGTCGACATGCCACGAGCCGGCTGCTGGCGGTTCGACCTGTCGTGGGACGGTCACCAGGACGCCGTCCTCCTCCCGTACTCCTCACCGTGAGTGCTGCACTTTGGGGCCGAAAGCCTGAGGAAACGTCCTCAACTGCCGCTCGGAGGACGGGACGTCCGACATTGCCGCGCTGCGGGCGAAGCTTCACTTGCGGGAATCATCGTTCGTCCAGACCGAGCTCATTCCGTAACGCCTCGGACTTGGTCGCGTCACACCAGTCGATCCGCATCGGTTTGCCGTCCCACATGAACCGTCCCTGAGACCAGTCGTCCAACTCGTCGCCAAGGACTTCATCGCTTAGCCAACTGTCCGTTTGAACACCGTCGCACATAAGCATGTGCAAGACGACGAACTCCCGGGGATGGGACCAGCGCCGCCACCAGAGATGGCCAGCGGTCTGCTTACGCTCAAGATCGACTTGAATGAAGACCTGCATCGCTGGCTCGCCGTTGTCCGACACCACGGCAGCGCGGTCCCGGTAGGGATCGAGGCGGTGATCGACTAGCGCGCCGTCGTAGTCCTTTGGCCACAAAGGCATGGTCGTAGTCTCGCATCGCTCATAGCCCAGTAGCAGTCGCCATTCGTCCGTCAAGAAGTCCGCAACGCACGCTCATGGCACCCCTTTAGGTCAAGACGTGGCGAGGGCCGGGGTTCTACGCTGGGTGGTGACGGGTCCGGGAAGAGGCTTCTCCGAAGAGCCGGTGTGGGGTTGTGAGCCGGTCACGCTGGAGTCAGAGACGTTGCCCCGGTGCCCTCCCGGGCCCGTCACCTCACGCGCGCGGAGGGCAAGGTCGCGGCGGGTCTGGTCGGCGACCATCCGCGTACACGACATTCGGCAGGCGCCGCTTCAGGGACCGCATCGCCATCAGCGACGGTGTCCCGCCGGCCTTGCGGGCGTCGTAGAACTCACGCCCCGGGCTCGGGTTACGCAGCTGCACGACGGCCATGATGTGCAGCGTCCGATTGATCCGGCGGTTCCCGGCACGGGACAGCCGGTGGCGTTGCTGCGCCCCGGAGGACGCATCCAAGGGCGCGGTGCCGTTCCACGAGGCGAACCGGTCCTTGTCCCGGAAGCGGTGGATGTCCCCGACGCCGGCCAGCAGCCGCGCGGCGCCGGTCGGGCCGATCCCGGTCAGCTCCAGCAGGGTCGAGCCGCGCTCCTGCACGAGCGCGGTCAGCTCTTTCTCGGCGGTCTTGATCTTGCGGTCGATCACCTCGAGCTCCCCGATCAGTTCGACGACGAGACGGCGACGGGTCTTCCCGACGAGGTCGCGCGGCTTCACCTTGGCGACCAACGCTCGGGCCTGCGGCGCGGACAAGAACGTCTTCGCGCCACCCGGAATCAGTTCCAGCAGAAGCCGATGCAGCCGGTTGACCGTCTGGGTCCGGGCCCGACCGAGCTCGTCGCGGCGGTCGACCATCATGCCCATCACGACCAGGTCATCCTCGACCAGCACCGGCCGCAGCCCGGGCTCGGCCGGCGCATACAACGCGGCGAGGGCCACGGAGTGGGCATCGACCGGGTCGGTCTTGCGGGCGTTACCGGTGGCGAAGACCCGTACCTGCGCCGACAGCTTCGTCGGCACGTCCACCACCCGTTCCCCGTCATGGACGAGGCGGTGGGCGATGTGCCGGCCAATGCCGTTGCAGCCCTCGACCGCCCACACCCGCTCACCGCTCGACCCGTAGGCCCGGCCCGCGGCGAGCATCGCCGCGTAGCCGGCCTCGTTCGTGTCGAACCGCCCCACCTCGAGTACTCGCCCGGTCTGGTCGATGACCTCGATCGTGGCCGAGCGCTTGTGCGGGTCCATCCCGATGATCACGCCCATCGCCCGTGCACCTCCTCATTTCGCTCCGTGGTGTGGAAGCGGGGAGGGCATCGCTACTTTGAGCAGAACAAACCCCTTTAGAGCCTCTCCTCGCGCGGTGCCCGACGAGAGCGCATGCCATGAGAGAGCCACACCAATGACGCCGGTGGGCAGCCGCATATGAGAGCGTCTCGCCGAGCACCTGGACCGAGTCTGGCCGGACACCGATCCTGCAACCAGTCTCTAAGTAGCCGCACGGAGGACGGGACGTCCAACATTGCCGCCGTGAGCTACTCGAGAAGTGGCACGTCGAGGTCGTATGCCAGCACGACAGCTCGCGCCAGCTGCCTTTCCTGTGCGGGACTGAGATAGCCGACCGTGCGACCGAGCGCGCCCACCGGAACGGTGAGGACGTTGTCCAACGAGACCACGCAGTCGTGGTCCAGCCCGTTGCCGGGTCCCACCGCCACCTCGCTGGACAACCCCTTGATGGTGCCGGTGATGGGGGCCACGGTCACCTTCGTCATCGCACCCCGAGCAGCTTCCCGGGTCAGGACGAGCGCTGGTCGCGTCTTGTCGAGGCGGACCAAGCAGATCTCCCTCACCCGGTCAGTCCTCGACCCGAATGTGGGTGCTGGTCCACGCCACGAGGTCGTCAAGATCGTTCGCCGCGCCCTTGGCGCCAAGAATCCGAACGTCATGCTCCGCGACCAGCCGGCGCATCTCTCGTTCCAGCGCCGACGTTACGAGGGCTGCCCTGCTCGTTGCCTCGCCCGCGGCCACAGCACGGTCGAGGAAGGCCACCATCTCGTCGGGCAGGCGGACGGCAATCTGGGTGCTCATGCAACGAGGATACTGCAGCGAATCCCAATCTGGGATGCACGCTCATGCCGCGGATCGCGCGAGAAACGGCATACCCTGCAACGTTTCGCTCCTTCGAGGTGTCGAAAGAATGTGATGTCAGTTCCGCGATGCTGGCTTGGGTGCACGACTGCCACGCTGTTCCTCGGCTTTGCACTGACAGCGTGCGCGACGGAGGCGCCGCCTGCCACGCCCCTGACGTTCCATCAAGGAGTTTCGGCGGAGACGGAGTCGACGACCGTCAGGTTGGCCGCCGACGCATGCCGTCGACAGCCCTACGGCGCGACCGTCTCCGAATCGGCCGAGGAGGTTCGGATTGCGCTGAGCGCCGCTGCGCCGGCAGGCAATACCGCGGCGTCATGCAGCGACCTGGTCAGGGTCAGTCTCAAGCACCCCATTGGCTGCCGAGCGTTGGTAGACGCCAGCACGGGACGCCGGGTGCCCGTCGCAGTGGAACTCGTTGGCACGGGCCCTCAGGTCTCGGGACTACGTCGCCGTGAGATTGCCGAGCACTCCTACACAACGTCCGGATTTGCCGCCGACAGGTGGCACGTTGACGCACGACTCCAGCCGCGCTCTTAGGCTCGGGATGCAACGTGGCATTTGGCCTCAAGGCTGAGAGCGGAGTGTTCGAATGGTTGAGGACCTGACTGGAGCGACGCTCCCGGCGCGCGCGAAGCAGCGCGCCCAACTAGCCGCCGACCCGTCAACCTCCGCCCCGGTGTTGAGGAACTTGTCGCGGGACGCGGGGCCGGCTGTCCGCAGAGCGCTGGCACAGAACCCCTCCACGCCCAAGGACGTGCTTGTCACGCTCGTCACGGATGAACGCAAGAACACCCGACTGGCCATAACCAACAACCCCTCGACTCCGGAAGAGGTGCTTGTCATGCTCGTCAGTGATCCCTTCAACCAGATCCGATGGACTGTCCCCCTGCACAAGAACTGTGGGGCCGCGGCCCAGCGGGCTGTCGCAGCATCGCAAGACTCCATGGCCAAGCAGAACCTCGCGGGGCAGCAACTGGCCCCCGACGTCGCGGCTGCTCTAGCCGCAGACCCCGACCCTCAAGTTCGAGGACGGCTGGCAGCATTCACCCGAGACGCAGAACTCCTGGAGCGACTCATGGCCGACCCCTCGGACATCGTTCGGGCCGGCGCGACGGAGAACCGCAGTCTCAGTCGTGAACAACTGCTGACTCTCGCAAAGGATCGCTCCAAAAGAGTGAGGGGTCAGCTCGCCGGATTCAGGACGAACCTGCCCCCTGACGTTCGCGCGCTCCTGGCCCGCGACAAGTCCGTCGACGTCCGCTTTGAACTGACGATGAGCCCTCAGCCCGGCTCGATCGCAAAGATCCTTGCAACGACACTCATCCAGATGTCGCCACCAACATGCAGCAGTGGCCGCCTGCAGAGGAATAGCAGCCGCTCCGAACGCACGCCCACGTCGCCGGGAGGACGTTCGCCACGCCAGACCCGACCGCGCAGAACGCCTTTCTATGCCGCGGACGGTGCGTCGCTCGACGGGTGATCTGAGGATGTCCGGCGAGCGAAACGGTCGTCGTGGGTGTCGAGCAGAGTTTGAACGTTCACGGCTGGTGTGCCCGTCACCTCGCGAGACATTCGGCGGGCGATGGGCTGGAACGCGGAGATCGGGCGTGGAGTCTTACCTGGAGCGACGGCACTGACCCCCTGTTCTTGCAGTGTCGCCCGAGCGCGGCCGAGCCCCGACCACCACGACGCAAGGGACATCATGACGACACCATCAAGCCTCCCTGCTAGCGACCGCCAGGCATCGCGGAATCCGACGCCGGCACGGCTGTCGACCGGGGTCGTCATCATCCTGCTCATCACCATGTTCACCTCCTGCTCGGCGGCCAGCAGCGCCCGAGACGCCGCCAACAACGCAGCAAACCAACAGGCCAGCAGCGACACCGCCGGGTTGGCCACCAGCCAGGACGTCCAAGCCATGTGCCGCCTGCTGGGCGCGGTGGCGGCCAAACAGGGCACGGACGTGACGGCGCTGTTCAAGAACAACCCCACAGGGTCCGTATGCGAACAGGCCGCGACGGAATCCGGCGTCCCTCACCCCTGACCCGCCCAATCACACCGCCACGATGGGGCGTTCGGCACCGTCCGCTTATGCCTCTCTACGCGTCATCAGCGATGCACGAGGGGGCTGTGCGAAACTCGCTGAAGTCCGCCATCGAATACCGAATCGGGACCCTCATTCTCCCAGTGCGTCGCGTCGGCGTCGAAGTCAGCGGATCCATCGGCGCTGGAGGGCGGGATCGTGACGAAGAGTCCCCGAGACGTACGAGTGCGCAGGATCTACGAACCGGCGGAAGAGCAAGACGGAAAGCGCGTCCTGGTGGACCGACTGTGGCCACGCGGAGTGAAGAAGGTCGACGCCCATCTCGACGAGTGGTCCAAGGACGTGGCGCCCTCCACAGAACTGCGCAAATGGTACAGACACGAGCCGGCGAAGTTCGAGGAGTTCAGCCGGCGTTACCTTGCCGAACTCGATGACCCGGCGCGCGCCGAGGCTTTGGATCACCTTCGGGAGCTGGCGAGCGGTCAGCGGCTGACCCTGTTGACGGCAACCAAGAATGCCGAAATCAGCGAAGCGTCAGTCCTCGCCACCATCCTTCGTGAATGAGCCTGGCCGGTGCGGACTCCGGTCAAGCAGAGTCTCAGCGACTTGCCACGCCCTCGGTGCCGGCGACGGGAAAGACCGCACGTGCCGCGCGGAGCAGGTGGTGTCCGGGCGTCTGAGCACGCAGACATTCGCCGTCCTGTGCGAGCCTGCTTGTCATGGGTGAGGATGAGAAGCTCGTCGTCAGCGCCATGGCGATCAACGTGACGGTCCCCGAGGAGCTGCGGTGGACCGACACCCGCCGCGGTCAGGTCTTCCGGCTCGACACGCTCAACGTGCGGATGCTGCCCGACGGCCATCTCGCGGCCAAGGCGTACGGCCGACCCGTCGAGGGCGGCCGGGGCCAATATGTGTCGTTCGCCGTGCCCGACCGTCCCGAGCTCGTGACGCTCATCTCGGCGGCCGCGGACCGCGCCGCCGAGTGGTGGGCGGGCCACCGGGGTCTGCAGTGACCGTTGCCGGTCAGGCGGCGCCGAGAGCCTCGGGCAGGGGCTGGGCGTGCACGATCGTCAGCTCCGACACGGCGCGGGTGAGCACGACGTAGAGACGGCGCAGACCGGTGCGCTCGTCGGGCTCGGCTGCCGCGATGGCGGCCGGCTCGAGCACCACGGTGCGGTCGAACTCGAGGCCCTTGGCCACGCTGGCGGGCACGACCTCGACCTGGTGGTCCTCGTCGTCGCCGTGGTCGCGGTCGAGCCGTCCGTGGGAGACGCCCTGTGACGCGAGCGCCGAGGACACGCGCTCGACGTCGGCGTCGGGCACGATGACGCCGACCGACCCCGCAGCGCCGGCGGCGCGCTCGACCGCGTGCACGACCTCGGCGTCGAGGTCGACGGCCGCTGCGGGTCGGAACTCGAGCCGGCCCGGATTGTCGCGCACCGACACCGGTGCGCCGAGCCCGGGAGCCATGACGGGCAGCAGGCGGGCGGCGTACTCGATGACGACGGCCGGCACGCGGAAGCCGCGGTCGAGCACGACGAGGTCGTGGTCGTCCTTGCCGAGGTGGCGCATCGCCTCCTCCCACGAGGCCGTCGCCCACGGCGTCGTGCCCTGGGCGATGTCGCCGAGCACGGTGACCGAGCCGGTCGAGGCCCGTCGCCCGACGGCGCGCAGCTGCATGGGGGAGAGGTCCTGGGCCTCGTCGAGCACCACGTGGCCGAGGCTCGGCACGCGTCGCAGCAGGTCGTCGACCTCGTCGAGCAGGGCCATGTCGGCGCGTGACCAGCGGGCGGCGCCCTTCGTGCGGGCCGGCTTGTCCCACAGGAGCATCCGCTGCTCGTCGTCGGTGAGGTCGTCACCGGCCGCTGCGTGCAGGGCGTCGGCGTCGGACCACAGCCGGTGCAGCACGCCCTGCGGGTCGAGCGGTGGCCACACCGACGAGACGTACTTCTTGACAGCCGCGGACTTCGCCACGGCATCCTGCACCCGGTCGTCGGGTGCGTCGCCGGCCCGCTCCATCTCGAGGAGCACGTGGTGGGCGAGCCGCTGGGGGAGCAGGTCGCGCGCGGCCGAGTAGCGCACGCCCCGCTCGGCGAGCTCGTCGACGATCGCCGCCACCTCGTATGCCGGCACGCGCCACTTGCGCACGCCGCGCGGCACCACGAGCGCCTCCGTGGGACGCACGAGGCTCGACCACACGGCCCGGCGCAGCACCGCCGCGAGCCGGGCGTCGCCCTTGAGCGTCGCGACGTCGGGCGGCTCGTCGGCCCGCACCGTGCCGTGCTCGAGGAGGGTCTCGATCGTCGCGTGGCCGACGCGCACCTCGCCGAGGGAGGGCAGCACGGCGCCGATGTGGTCGAGGAACGCCCGGTTGGGTCCGACGACGAGCACCCCGGAGCGGTCGAGGCGCTCGCGGAAGGAGTAGAGCAGCCACGCGGCGCGGTGCAGCCCGACCGCCGTCTTGCCGGTGCCCGGTGCCCCCTGCACGCAGACGCTCACCGTGACGTCACTACGGACGATCTCGTCCTGCTCCGGCTGGATCGTCGAGACGATGTCGCGCATCGGGCCGGTGCGGGGTCGCTCGATCTCGGCCGCGAGGATCGAGCCGGCTGCGTCAGCCGACGCCGGCTCACGCAGGTGCTCGTCCTCGAGCGCGGTGAGTCGCCCGCGGTCGACGCCGAAGCGCCGCCGCAGCACGACGTCCATGGGCTCCAGCGGCGACGCGCGGTAGAAGGCGGTCGAGATGGGGGCGCGCCAGTCGACGACCACGGGGTCGCCCGCCTCGTCCGACACGTGTCGGCGACCGATGTGGAACTGCTCGGCCGGGCCGTCCGGAGGGTCGACGTCGATGCGGCCGAAGAAGAGGGTCGTGCGCGGGTCGTCCTGGAGCGAGGCGATGCGCCGGGACAGCACCCAGCCGAGGACCTCGCCCGAGATGGCGTCGCTCGCCTTTGACGCGTCGAGCGACTCGGCCAGCTCGCGCATCCGGGTCAGCTGGGCCCTCGCGGCGTCGAGGTAGGCCTGCTCCTTCGCGAGCTCACCGGTCAGCGCGTCCGTGGTCGCCCTGGTCTCCATCGTCTCCGTGCTCGGCTCGGCGCTCGGGGACGGGGACATGACGAAGCCGCCTTTCGTGGGCCGGGGGTGCGAGGGGGAGGAGCGAGCCTACACCCGGGCGCGCTACGACGGCCGTGACGATTCCGCGATCGGGCGGACCCCCGGCTAGACTCGTGCGGCAACTCCCCAAGTCAAAGAACGTCCGGGGCTCCGGCGTGCCCAAGCGGCACCCGACCGGGCCGGCCGGCATACGAAAGTGGTTTGTGACGATGGCTTCGACCAACGACCTGAAGAACGGCATGGTGCTCAACCTCGAGGGACAGCTCTGGTCCGTCGTCGAGTTCCAGCACGTGAAGCCCGGCAAGGGCCCGGCCTTCGTGCGCACCAAGCTCAAGGCCGTCCTCTCCGGCAAGGTCGTCGACAAGACGTTCAACGCGGGCACCAAGGTCGAGACGAGCAACGTCGACAAGCGGACGATGCAGTACCTCTACAAGGACGGCACCGACTTCGTCTTCATGGACACCGACACCTACGACCAGACCAACGTGTCGGAGACCGTGGTCGGCGACGCCGCGAACTACCTCCTCGAGAACCAGAACGCCATCGTCGCCACGCACGACGGTGCCCCGCTCTACGTCGAGCTTCCCGCGTCGGTCGTCCTCGAGATCACGCACACCGAGCCCGGCCTGCAGGGTGACCGCTCGACCGGTGGCACCAAGCCGGCGACCCTCGAGACCGGCGCCCAGATCAACGTGCCGCTCTTCCTCGAGACCGGCACGCGCGTCAAGGTCGACACCCGCGACGGGTCGTACCTCGGCCGCGTCAACGACTGAGCGGACGCGAACTCCCTTGGCAGCACGCAGCAAGGCCCGTACGCGGGCCCTCGACATCCTCTTCGAGGCGGACCAGCGCGGTCTCAACGCCGAGACGCTCCTCGACGAGCGCCTCGGCGACCGCGAGTCGCGGGCGGCGAACAACCCCTACACCGCGGAGCTCGTGCGCGGCGTGGTGGCCAGGTGGAACGACATCAACGCGGCCCTGACCGACTACAGCCAGGGCTGGACGCTCGAGCGGATGCCCGCCGTCGACCGCGCGATCCTGCGCCTCGGCGCGTGGGAGGTCCTCTGGAACGACGAGATCCCCGACGCCGTGGCGATCTCCGAGGCCGTGACGCTCGCGACCGAGCTGTCGACCGACGAGTCGCCGGCGTTCGTCAACGGCCTGCTCGGCCGGCTGGCCGAGGTCAAGGCGACCATCGTCTGACCGACGCCCCAGCAAACGCACGAAGCCACCCGTACGCGGGTGGCTTCCTGCGTTCCGGGCGTCCAGGGGCTTCCCGCCGGCGCGGCGTGCCGAGGACCGGACCGGTGTCGGCCAGGGCCCGGCGCCGCGTTAGACTCCACGGCGAAGACATCCTTTAACCACCGTCCTGTGAGGCGGGGAAGGAGGTCCAGCGGCTGTGACCTGCCCTGACCTGAGTGCATCTGCCCAGTCATCGAGCGACCGCTCGAGCATCCCCGAGGACGCTCGCGACGTCATGAGCGAGGGCGACATCGCCCGGGCGCTCCGTCGCATCGGCCACGAGGTCCTCGAGCGCAACAAGGGCAGCGAGGGCCTGGTGCTCCTCGGCATCCCCTCGCGCGGTGTGCCGCTCGCCCGCCGCCTCGCCGCGGGCATCGAGCAGGTCGAGGGCCACGCGGTGCCCGTCGGCGAGCTCGACATCACGCTGCACCGCGACGACCTGCGCCGCAACCCGGTGCGCACGGCCCACCGGTCCCGCATCCCCGACGGCGGCATCGACGACAAGGTCGTGGTGCTCGTCGACGACGTGCTCTACTCCGGCCGGACGATCCGCGCCGCGCTGGACGCGCTCTCCGAGCTCGGCCGTCCCCGAGCGGTCCGGCTCGCGGTCCTCGTCGACCGGGGCCATCGCGAGCTGCCCATCCGGGCCGACCACGTCGGCAAGAACCTCCCGACGTCGAGCACGGAGCGCGTGCACGTCCGGGTCGCCGAGGTCGACGGCCTCGACGTCGTGCGCATCAGTGGCGGTGACGCCCGATGACGAAGCACCTCATCTCCTCGGCGGACCTCACGCGCGCCGAGGTCGAGGACATCCTCGAGACGGCCTCGTCGATGCACGACCTGCAGCGCCGCGAGGTCAAGAAGGTGCCGACCCTGCGCGGTCGCACGGTCATCAACTTCTTCTTCGAGGACTCGACCCGCACCCGCAGCTCGTTCGAGATCGCGGGCAAGTGGATGTCGGCCGACACGATCAACCTCTCGGCCAAGGGCTCCTCGACGAGCAAGGGCGAGAGCCTGCGCGACACAGCGATGACCGTCGATGCCATGGCGGTCGACGCGCTCGTCATCCGCCACAACGCCTCGGGGGCCTGCCAGCAGGTCGCGCAGTGGGTGCGGTGCAGCGTCATCAACGCGGGGGACGGCACCCACGAGCACCCGACGCAGGCCCTGCTCGACGCATACACCCTGCGTACGCGCCTCGGTGACCTCGACGGCAAGCACGTCGTCATCGTCGGCGACCTCACCCACTCGCGGGTCTTCCGCAGCAACGTCATCACCCTCAAGACCCTCGGTGCGCGCGTCACCGTCATCGCCCCGCCCACGCTCATGCCGAGCGGCATCGGGGCATGGAGCGCTGCCGACGGCTTCGCAACGAGCTGGGACCTCGACCCGGTCCTCGACGGCGAGGGCGAGCACGGACCGGTCGACGCCGTCATGATGCTGCGCGTCCAGCGCGAGCGAATGAGCGGTGGCTACTTCCCGACGGCTCGCGAGTACACGGTCGGCTACGGGCTGACCCGCGACCGCCTCGAGCGGCTCGTCGCCCGCAACGACGACGTGCTCGTGCTGCACCCCGGCCCGATGAACCGCGGCCTCGAGATCGCGCCCGAGGCTGCCGACTCGCCGCAGTCCGTCGTGCTCGACCAGGTCTCCGCGGGCGTCGCCGTCCGGATGGCCGTGCTCTACCACCTGCTCGCGGGGGACGACACGCCCGCGCCCGTCGCCGCCACCGAAGGAGCCGTCCGATGACCCGCCTCGTGATCCGCGGTGCGCGGCTACTCGGCGCCGACGCCGCCGACCTGCTCGTCGAGGACGGCGTCATCACCGAGGTCGGCTCGGTCTCGGCGCCGTCCGACGCCCAGGTGCTCGACGCCGACGGGCTCGTCGCGCTGCCGGGCCTCGTCGACCTGCACGTGCACCTGCGCGAACCGGGCCGCGAGGACGCCGAGACGATCGCCACCGGCTCGGCCGCGGCCGCCGCCGGCGGCTTCACCGCGGTCTTCGCGATGGCCAACACGAGTCCCGTCACCGACACCGCCGAGGCCGCCGAGCGTGTGCTCGACCTCGGCCGGGCCTGCGGCCTGACGGAGGTCGTGCCGGTCGGCGCCGTGACCAAGGGCCTCGAGGGCGCGGAGCTCGCCGAGCTCGGCCTCATGGCCCGGTCCCGCGCCAAGGTGCGGGTCTTCAGCGACGACGGCCACTGCGTCCACGACGCGCGCATCATGCGACGGGCGCTCGAGTACATCAAGCCGTTCGGCGGGGTCATCAGCCAGCACGCGCAGGACCCCCGCCTCGCCGGCCGGGAGGCCTGCTGCCACGAGGGCGAGGTCTCGGGACGGCTCGGCCTGCCCGGGTGGCCCGGCATCGCGGAGGAGTCGGTCGTCGCGCGCGACGTCATGCTCGCCCGGCACACGGGCTCGCGCGTCCACGTCGCGCACGTCTCGACCGCGGGCACCGTCGAGGTGATCCGCTGGGCCAAGGCCCAGGGCATCGACGTCACGGCCGAGGTCACGCCGCACCACCTGGCCCTGACGACCGACCTGCTGCTCGGCTACGACCCGGTCTACAAGGTCAACCCGCCGCTGCGGCCCAGCGAGGACGTCGAGGCGCTGCGAGCGGCGCTGGCCGACGGCACCATCGACGCCGTCGCGACCGACCACGCGCCGCACGCCCGCCAGGACAAGGAGCACGCCTTCGTCGACGCGGCCTTCGGCATGCTCGGCCTCGAGACGGCCCTCTCGGTGGTCAGCGACGTCATGGTGCGCTCGGGGCTGCTCGACTGGGCCGACGTCGCCCGCGTCATGTCGGCCGCACCCGCGCGCATCGGCGGACTCGCCCACCAGGGGAGGGAGCTCGCCGTCGGCAGCCCCGCCCACATCACCCTCGTCGACCCCGACCGTGAGGTCACGGTCGACGCCGCCGCGAGCCGCAGCCGCTCGCGCAACAACCCGTGGCACGGGCGCACCCTGCGAGGAGCCGTCCTCGCGACGGTCCACGCGGGCCGCGTCACCCACGACGTCCGCAACGGCGCGGACGGTGCCCCCACCCGACGGGGTACCGAACGAGAACTGACGAACGCGACGACCACGGGAGCAGACCTGTGACCACCCAGACACCCTTGACCGTGCCGAGCCGGGACGGCAGGCCCGCCCGCAGGCGCGAGGCCGCGGCTCTCGTCCTCGAGGACGGCCGTACCTTCCGCGGAGCGTCCTACGGGGCCGTCGGCGAGACGGTCGGCGAGGCGGTCTTCTCCACCGGCATGACCGGCTACCAGGAGACCCTGACCGACCCGAGCTACCACCGTCAGGTCATCGTCATGACGGCGCCCCACGTCGGCAACACCGGTGTCAACACCGAGGACGACGAGAGCACCCGCATCTGGGCCGCAGGCTACGTCGTCCGCGACCCCGCGATCCGCTCGTCGAACTGGCGCGCGACGCGCGACCTCGAGGACGAGCTCGTCGACCAGGGCGTCGTCGGCATCTGCGAGATCGACACCCGCGCCCTGACGCGCCACCTGCGCGAGCGCGGCGCCATGCGCGTCGGCATCTTCAGCGGCGACGCCGCGGGCCGTCCGGAGGCCGAGCTGCTCGACGCCGTGCGCACGAGCCCGCAGATGGCCGGCGCCGCCCTCGCCGCCGAGGTCTCGACCACCGAGCCGTATGCCGTCCCGGCCGTCGGCGAGAAGCGCTTCACCGTGGCCGCGATCGACCTCGGCATCAAGGCGATGACGCCGGCGCTCATGGCGCAGCGTGGCATCGAGGTGCACGTCCTGCCTGCGACCGCGTCGATCGACGACGTGCTCGCGGTGGGGGAGTCCGGCCCCGACGGGGTCTTCTTCTCCAACGGTCCCGGTGACCCGGCCAGCGCCGAGCACGAGGTGGCGCTGCTGCGCGAGGTCCTCGACCGCCGCATCCCGTTCTTCGGCATCTGCTTCGGCAACCAGCTGCTCGGCCGCGCGCTCGGCTTCGGCACCTACAAGCTGAAGTACGGCCACCGCGGCATCAACCAGCCGGTCATGGACCGCACCACCGGCAAGGTGGAGGTGACCGCCCACAACCACGGCTTCGCCGTGGACGCGCCCCTCGACAAGGACAGCGACACGGCGTACGGCCGCGTCCGCGTCAGCCACGTGTGCCTCAACGACGACGTCGTGGAGGGGCTGGAATGCCTTGACCTGCCGGCCTACTCGGTGCAGTACCACCCGGAGGCGGCAGCCGGCCCGCACGACGCCGCCTACCTCTTCGACCGCTTCCTGGAGCTCATGACCAACCGACAGACCACCCACCAGCAGATCTCGGCGAGCGAGGGGACCCACTGATGCCGAAGCGTGATGACATCAAGAGCGTCCTCGTCATCGGCTCCGGGCCGATCGTCATCGGCCAGGCCTGCGAGTTCGACTACTCCGGCACCCAGGCCTGCCGCGTGCTGCGCGAGGAGGGCATCCGCGTCATCCTCGTCAACAGCAACCCGGCGACGATCATGACCGACCCCGAGTTCGCCGACGCGACCTACGTCGAGCCGATCACCCCCGAGGTCGTCGAGGCGATCATCGCCAAGGAGCGACCCGACGCGGTGCTCGCGACCCTCGGTGGCCAGACGGCCCTCAACTGCGCGATCTCGCTGCACGAGAACGGGGTCCTGGAGAAGTACGGCTGCCCGCTCATCGGAGCCAACGTCGAGGCCATCCAGCTCGGCGAGGACCGCGAGAAGTTCAAGGGCGTCGTCGAGCGGTGCGGTGCCGAGTCCGCCAAGTCCCTCATCTGCCACTCGATGGACGAGCTCCTCGCGGCCGCGGACGAGCTCGGCTACCCGGTCGTCGTGCGCCCGTCGTTCACGATGGGCGGGCTCGGGTCGGGCTTCGCCTACGACGAAGCCGACCTGCGCCTCCTCGGCGGCGCCGGCCTCCAGTACAGCCCCACGACCGAGGTGCTCCTCGAGGAGTCGATCCTCGGCTGGAAGGAGTACGAGCTCGAGGTCATGCGCGACCACGCCGACAACGTCGTCGTCGTCTGCTCCATCGAGAACCTCGACCCGATGGGCGTGCACACCGGCGACTCGATCACCGTCGCTCCAGCGCTCACCCTGACCGACCGCGAGTACCAGCGGCTGCGCGACATCGGCATCGCCGTCATCCGCGAGGTCGGCGTCGAGACCGGCGGCTGCAACATCCAGTTCGCCGTCAACCCGGCCGACGGCCGCATCATCGTCATCGAGATGAACCCCCGCGTCTCCCGCTCGAGCGCCCTGGCCTCCAAGGCGACCGGCTTCCCGATCGCCAAGATCGCCGCGAAGATGGCCATCGGCTACACGCTCGACGAGGTGCCCAACGACATCACCCGCGAGACGCCGGCCAGCTTCGAGCCGACCCTCGACTACGTCGTCGTCAAGGTGCCGCGCTTCGCGTTCGAGAAGTTCCCGGCCGCTGACCCCACGCTGACGACGACGATGAAGTCGGTCGGCGAGGCGATGGCGATCGGCCGCAACTTCACCGAGGCCATGCAGAAGGCGCTGCGCTCCCTCGAGAAGAAGGGCGCGAGCTTCCACTGGGACGGCACGATCACCAGGGTCCAGGCCGAGCGGGCGCTCGAGGAGGCCAAGGTCCCGACCGACGGCCGCATCGTCCTCGTGCAGCAGGCTCTGCGCGGCGGTCTCACCGTCGAGCAGGTCCACGAGGCCACCGGCATCGACCCGTGGTTCCTCGACCAGATCGCGCTGCTCAACGACGTCGCGACGATGCTCGCCGACGCCGAGCAGCTGACGCCCGAGCTGCTCCGCCTCGTCAAGAAGCACGGCTTCAGCGACGCCCAGGTCGCGTCCATCCGCCGTATGCCGGAGGCCGTCGTCCGCGGGGTGCGCCACGCCCTCGGGGTGCGCCCGGTCTACAAGACCGTCGACACCTGCGCGGCGGAGTTCGCGGCGCGCACCCCGTACCACTACAGCTCCTACGACGAGGAGACCGAGGTCGAGCCGCGCGAGCGCCCGGCCGTCATCATCCTCGGCTCCGGCCCCAACCGGATCGGGCAGGGCGTGGAGTTCGACTACTCCTGCGTCCACGCGTCGTTCTCCTTGCGCGACAAGGGATTCGACACGGTCATGGTCAACTGCAACCCCGAGACCGTGTCGACCGACTACGACACGAGCAGCCGCCTCTACTTCGAGCCGCTGACCCTCGAGGACGTCCTCGAGGTCATCCACGCCGAGAGCCAGGCCGGCCCGATCGCGGGTGTCATCGTCCAGTTCGGCGGCCAGACGCCGCTCGGGCTCGCCCAGGCCCTGGAGGACGAGGGTGTGCCGATCGTCGGCACGTCGCCCGGTGCCATCCACCTCGCCGAGGACCGTGGCGCCTTCGGCCAGGTGCTCGCCAAGGCGGGCCTCATCGCCCCGAAGCACGGCACGGCCTACAGCTCCGACGAGGCGCTCGTCATCGCCCGCGAGATCGGCTACCCGGTGCTCGTGCGGCCCTCGTACGTCCTCGGCGGCCGCGGCATGGTCATCGTCTACGACGACGACTCGCTCGTGACCTACATGGAGAAGGCCACGGAGGCCTCGCCGGAGCACCCGGTCCTCGTCGACCGCTTCCTCGACGACGCGATCGAGATCGACGTCGACGCGATCTTCGACGGCGAGGACATGTACCTCGGCGGGATCATGGAGCACGTCGAGGAGGCCGGCATCCACTCGGGCGACAGCTCGTGCACCCTGCCGCCCGCCACCCTCGGCGACGGCGAGCTCGAGCGGGTCCGCGTCGCGACGCGCAAGCTCGCCGAGGGCATCGGCGTACGCGGCCTGATGAACGTGCAGTTCGCCCTGGCCCAGGACATCCTCTACGTCATCGAGGCCAACCCCCGCGCGTCGCGCACGGTGCCGTTCGTGGCCAAGGCGACCGGCGTGCCGATCGCGAGCGCCGCGGCGCGCGTCATGCTCGGCGCCTCCATCGCGGAGCTGCGCGAGGAGGGCCTGCTGCCGGCCACCGGCGACGGGAGCCGCATGCCCGACCACGCCCCGGTGTCCATCAAGGAGGCCGTGCTCCCGTTCAAGCGCTTCCGCACCAAGGAGGGCGTCGCCGTCGACTCCCTCCTCGGTCCCGAGATGCGTTCGACCGGCGAGGTCATGGGCATCGACGTCGACTTCGGCTCGGCCTTCTCCAAGGCCCAGCAGGGCAGCGGCTCGGCCCTGCCTCGCTCCGGCGCGATCTTCGTGTCGGTCGCCAACCGCGACAAGCGAGCCATGCTCTTCCCGGTCAAGCGCCTCGTCGACCTCGGCTTCACGATCCTCGCGACGCGCGGCACCGCAGCCGTGCTGAAGCGCAACGGCATCGAGGCCACCGTGGTGCGCAAGATCACCGAGCGGGACGGTGACGCCCCGGGGGAGAAGTCGATCGTCGACCTCATCCTCGACGGCACGGTCCAGATGGTCGTCAACACCCCGTCGGGGCAGGACGCCCGCGCCGACGGCTACGCCATCAGGGCCGCGACGACGAGCGCCGACAAGCCGATCATCACGACGATCGCCACGCTCGCGGCGGCCGTCCTCGGCATCGAGGCCGGCCTGACCGAGGAGATCCGGGTGAAGTCCCTGCAGGACCACGCCCGCGACCTCGACCTCTACGGCCGGCACGAGTCGCGCGCCGCCACGGCGGCGGTGGGCGCATGAGCGAGCGCGCCGTGCGGGCCCGGGTGACCCAGGAGGTGGCCGAGGTCATCGCCACCCGACGGGTCGGGGCCTACCAGCACATCACCCTCGTCGCACCGGGCGTCGCCGAACTCGCGCGCCCGGGCCAGTTCGTCGCGCTCGCCGTGGGCGGCGAGACCTCGGGCACCCTGCTGCGGCGGTCCTTCTCGATCCACAAGGTGAGCCCGAGCGGCACCTACGGCGGCACCGTCGAGATCGTCGTCTCGGCCGTCGGTGTCGGCACGCGCTGGATCGTCGAGCGCGAGCCGCACGACACGATCGACGTCGTCGGGCCGCTCGGCAAGGCGTTCCCGCTTCCCACTGAGCCCGTCGCCTGCGTCCTCGTCGGTGGCGGCTACGGCAGCGCGCCGCTCTTCTGGCTCGCCGGCGAGCTGCGCGACCGCGGCTGCCACGTCGAGATGGTGCTCGGCGCCGCGAGCGAGGACAAGCTCTTCGGCGTCGTCGAGGCCCGTCGCAGCTGCGACGGCGTCACGGTCACGACCGACGACGGCTCCGCGGGTCAGCGGGGCTGGGTCAGCGACCCGCTGCCCGAGATCATCGACCGCACCGGGGCCGGCGTCGTCTACGGCTGTGGCCCCATGGGGATGCTCGAGTCGATCACCCGGGTCGCGCAGGCGCACGGCGCCGTCGCCCAGGTGGCCGTCGAGGAGTCGATGGCCTGCGGCGTCGGGGTCTGCATGACCTGCGTCATGCCGGTCGTCGGCTCCGACGGGAAGACCCGGATGGTGCGCTCGTGCGTCGAGGGACCCGTCTTCCGCGGCGACCGCGTCCGCTGGGACGCCTTCGACGGGGGTCACGCGCGCGTCCCGGACGATGCCGTCGGCGCCCCGAAGGTGGGTGGCCACTGATGGTCGACCTGTCCACGGACCTCGGGGCGGGCCGCCGCCTGCCCAACCCGCTCATGACGGCCTCGGGCTGCGCGGCCAACGGCAAGGAGCTGCACCGCTTCTTCGACGTCGCCGACCTCGGCGCCTTCGTCACGAAATCGGTCATGGCCGACCCCCGGTCGGGTCGTGGCACCCCGCGCATGGCCGAGACGCCCTCCGGGATGCTCAACTCGATCGGCCTGCAGGGGCCGGGCATCGACGCGTTCGTCGACGAGGACCTGCCGTGGCTCAAGTCCGTCGGCGCGCGCGTGCTGCCCTCGATCGCCGGCAGCTCGAGCACGGAGTACGCCCACGTCGCGGCGACCCTGCGCGCCAGCCGGGCCTTCGACGCCGTCGTCGGCGTCGAGGTCAACATCTCGTGCCCCAACGTCGCCAACCGAGGCCTCGTCTTCGCGTGCGACCCGCTGGCCTCGGCCAAGGTCATCGCGCTCGTGCGCGAGCAGCTCCCGCGCGACATCCCCGTCTACGCCAAGCTCAGCCCGGACGTCACCGACATCACCGCCATCGCGGCGGCCTGCGTCGAGGCCGGCGCCGACGGCCTGACGATGATCAACACCCTGCTGGGCATGGTCATCGACACCGACCGCATGCGCCCCCAGCTCGGCGGCGTCACGGGGGGCCTCTCCGGGCCGGGCATCCGCCCCGTCGCGGTGCGCGCCGTCTGGCAGGTGCGCCAGGCGATGTTCGAGGGTCGCATGCCGACGGTGCCGATCATCGGCGTCGGGGGAGTCCGCACGGGGCACGACGCCCTCGAGCTCGTTGCCGCCGGAGCCAGCGCGATCCAGGTCGGCACGGCCGTCTTCAACGACCCGTCCGCGCCGGTGCGGGTGCTGCGCGAGCTGTGCGAGCTGCTCGAGGCCAAGGGCTTCGAGCGCTTCGCCGACGCCGTGGCCGTCGCGCACGGCCGGTGACGAGCCCCCTCGACGCGGCCCCGACCACACAGACACCCAGGACGAACGGAGACCGACGATGAGCAAGGCCTTCGGGGCCCGCCTCCAGGACGCGATGCGGACCCACGGACCGCTGTGCGCCGGCATCGACCCGCACCGGGCGCTGGTCGAGTCGTGGGGCCTGTCCTACGACGTCGCCGGTCTCGAGCGGTTCGCGCTGACCTGCGTCGAGGCGTTCGCCGGCCGGGTCGCCGTGGTCAAGCCGCAGTCGGCCTTCTTCGAGGTCTTCGGCAGCCGCGGGCTCGCCGTGCTCGAGCGGGTGCTCGTCGAGCTGCGCGAGGCGGGCACGCTGACGATCCTCGACGCCAAGCGCGGTGACATCGGGTCGACGATGTCGGCGTACGCCGAGGCCTACCTGGGCGAGCATGCCGTGGCCCCGCCCGACGCGCTGACGGTGAGCCCCTACCTCGGCTACGGGTCGCTGCGGCCCGCGATCGACGTCGCCACCAGGACCGGCCGTGGGCTCTTCGTCCTCGCCCTGACCTCCAACCCCGAGGGAGCGGGCGTCCAGCACGCCACGCGCGACGGGGAGTCGGTCGCGGGCTCGATGGTGCACGGGGCCCGGGACGACAACGCGCCCGCGCGCGGCCGGGGTGAGCTCGGCAGCGTCGGTCTCGTCATCGGCGCGACCGTGGGCAGCGCCGTCCAGGACCTCGGGCTCGACCTCGTCGAGGCCGCGACGCCCGTGCTGGCCCCGGGCTTCGGCGCGCAGGGCGGCACCGTCGAGTCGCTCGCGTCGACCTTCGGACCCGCCCGGGACCAGGTGCTCGCCTCGTCCAGCCGCGAGATCCTCGGCGCCGGCCCCGAGCCCAGCCGTCTCGTCGCGCAGACCCAGCGTGTCGTCGAGTCGCTGCGCGGCTGACGTCGGGCGGCCAGGGGACGCTTCGGTGGAGTCGCAGGACGGCGCCGGCCACACGGCATACGGTGTGGAGATGTCGACGCGGGTGGGGCGCAGGGAGGTCGGGCGCACGCCCGGACCTCGCGCTGGGCGCGCGCTGCTCGTCCTGCTCGTCACCATGACCGCCCTCGGCGGTTGCGCGTCGTCGCCCGGGGACTACTGCGACGTGCTCCGCTCGGTGCAGGCCGACTGGAAGGGCGGCACCGCGGTGCTCCAGGACCCCGCGGCCGCCGCCCGGTTCATGACCTCCGTCACCGAGGTCGAGGCGAGCGCGCCCGACGAGGTGAAGGCCGACTGGGCCTCGCTGCGCACGCTCGTGCAGCAGTTCACGGTCGCCAACCCCGACCTGTCGGGCCTGACCAAGCGGATGCAGGGTTTCGAGGCCTCGGCCAAGCGCATCGAGGTGCATGCGCGGGAGACCTGTCAGGTCGACCTGTCGCGCTGAGGGCGAGGGCCGCGGCCACCGGATTGCCCGGCCCCGCGTTGCGGCCCGTGCTGCCCGCTCGCTAGGTTCGGCGGAGACAACACGAGACGTGAAGACGACGGGGGCGCGGGGCGCTCCCGAAGGCAGCAAGGAGACCGAAGACCGTGGCGCTTCCACCGCTCACCCCCGAGCAACGGGCCGCAGCACTCGAGAAGGCTGCCGCCGCGCGTCGGGAGCGGGCCGCGGTCAAGAACCGGCTGAAGTACTCCAGCGGCTCGCTCGCCGAGGTCCTCGAGGACGGCAAGGTCGACGCGGTCATCGGCAAGATGAAGGTCACCGAGCTGCTCGAGTCGATGCCGGGCGTCGGCCGCGTCCGCGCCAAGGCGATCATGGCCGAGGTGGGGATCGCCGAGTCGCGCCGCGTGCGTGGCCTCGGTGCCAACCAGGTCGCGGCGCTGCTGCACCGCTTCGAGAAGCCGTGATGGCGGCGGACACGACCTCGACCGCGGAGCCCCAGCACGACGCAGCCGGACCCCGTCGGGGCCGGCTCACCGTGCTCGCGGGCCCGACGGCCGTCGGCAAGGGCACCATCGCGGAGTACGTCCGCACGCACTTCCCGGGTGTCTGGTTCTCCGTCTCGATGACGACCCGTCGACCGCGCCCCGGGGAGGTCGACGGCGTGCACTACCACTTCGTCGACGACCAGGAGTTCGACCGGCTCGTCGAGGCCGGCCAGTTCCTCGAGCACGCCGTCGTGCACAGCGCCGCGAAGTACGGCACCCCGCGCGGCCCGGTCGAGCGGGTCATCGCGAGCGGGCGCGACGCCCTGCTCGAGATCGACCTGCAGGGCGCGCGCCAGGTGCGCGAGACGTGGCCCGAGGCCCTCTTCGTCTTCCTCGCCCCGCCGAGCTGGGACGAGCTCGTGCGCCGTCTCGTCGGCCGGGGCACCGAGGGCGAGGCCGAGCGGGAGCGCCGGCTGGACACGGCGCGGGCCGAGCTGGCCGCCCAGAGCGAGTTCGACGAGGTCGTCGTCAACGACGATGTTCGTCGGGCGAGCGAAGAACTCGTATCATTGATGAGATCGGGACGCGCCGACCGGTGAGTCCCGCCCTGATGTGTGCCAGCCCACGGCATACGGCCGCGTGGCCGTCGACGTCGCGTCGCACACCTCACGCCCGCTGAAACCAACGAAACGAGATCACTGTGTCCGGTACCCAGGCAGCTCCCATCGGCATCACCAACCCGCCGATCGACGACCTCCTGACCGTTGCCGACTCGAAGTACGCGCTCGTCATCTACTCCGCCAAGCGCGCTCGTCAGATCAACGCCTACTACTCCCAGCTGCAGGAGGGCCTGCTCGACTACGTCGGCCCGCTCGTCGAGACCGAGGTCCACGAGAAGCCGCTGTCGATCGCGCTGCGCGAGATCAACGAGGGCCTGCTGACCTCGACGCCCACCGAGGCCTGAGCACCGCAGAGGGGTCGGAGCAGCCGATGCGCGTCGTGCTCGGGGTGAGTGGCGGCATCGCCGCCTACAAGGCGTGCACGCTGCTCCGGCTCTTCAGCGAGCACGGGCACGACGTGACGGTCGTGCCCACCGCGGCGGCCCTGCAGTTCGTCGGGGCGCCGACCTGGTCGGCCCTGTCGGGCAAGCCCGTGAGCACCGACGTGTGGACGTCGGTCCACGAGGTGCCGCACGTGCGCATCGGGCAGTCCGCCGACCTCGTCGTCGTCGCCCCGGCCACGGCCGACCTGCTGGCCAAGGCCGCGCACGGCCTGGCCGACGACCTGCTCACCACCACGCTCCTCACGGCGCGCTGCCCGGTCGCGTTCGCGCCGGCCATGCACACCGAGATGTGGGAGCACCCCGCGACCCAGGCCAACGTCGCCACCCTCCGCTCGCGCGGCGCGCACGTCATCGACCCCGCCGTGGGCCGCCTGACCGGCAAGGACACGGGTGCGGGCCGCCTCCCCGAGCCCGAGGCGTTGTATGCCGCGTGCCTCGCGATCCTCGAGGGTGACGGTGACGCGCCTGCCGAGGCTCCCGTCCGCGACCTCGAGGGCCGCCGTGTCGTCGTGTCCGCCGGCGGCACCCGCGAGCCGCTCGACCCGGTGCGCTACCTCGGCAACCGCTCGTCGGGCAAGCAGGGCGTGGCCATCGCCCGGGCCGCGGCCGAGCGCGGCGCCAAGGTCACCCTCGTCGCCGCCAACGTCACCGTCCCCGTGCCCGACGGCATCGACGTCGTGACCGTCGAGACCACCCTCGAGCTCCAGCGGGCCGTCGAGGACGCGGCGAGCGACGCCGACGTCGTCGTGATGGCCGCAGCCCCGGCCGACTTCCGGCCGGCCGCCGTCAGCGACAGCAAGATCAAGAAGTCCAGCGACCCCGACGCCGGCCTGCGCGTCGAGCTCGTCGAGAACCCCGACATCGTGCGCGGGCTCGTCGAGGCCCGTGCGGCCCGGGGAGCGAGCACGCCCTTCGTCGTGAGCTTCGCGGCCGAGACCGGCGACGCGCAGGGCAGCGTCATGGACCACGCCCGAGCGAAGTTCGCCCGCAAGGGCAGCGACCTGCAGGTCGTCAACGAGGTCGGCACCGACCTGACCTTCGGCAAGGACGACACCACCGTGCACCTGCTGCGTCGCGGGTCCGACGAGGCGACGACGGTCGGTCCGGCGTCCAAGGACAACGTCGCAGACGCGCTCTGGGACACCATCTCGCCCCTGTTGGACTGAGCACTAGACTCTCGCCCCAACGTGGCCTGCCATCCGCAGGCCCCGGGCCGCCGAACCACCCGCACCAACTCCGCACCCGACCGAGGGAGAGCAAGTGTCCGCACGTCTGTTCACGTCCGAGTCCGTCACCGAGGGGCACCCGGACAAGATCTGCGACCAGATCAGCGACTCGATCCTCGACGCGCTGCTCGAGCAGGACCCACAGGCCCGTGTCGCGGTCGAGACGATGGTCACGACGGGTCTCGTCCACGTTGCCGGCGAGGTGTCGACGACGGCCTACGTCGAGATCCCGAGCATCGTCCGCGAGACCATCCTCGAGGTCGGCTACGACGGCTCCCAGAAGGGCTTCGACGGGCGCACCTGCGGCGTCTCGATCTCCATCGGTGCGCAGTCGCCCGACATCGCCCAGGGCGTCGACACGGCCCACGAGCACCGCACGGGTGACATCGAGGACATCCTCGACAAGCAGGGCGCCGGCGACCAGGGCCTGATGTTCGGCTACGCCTGCGACGACACCGCGGAGCTCATGCCGCTGCCGATCTTCCTGGCGCACCGCCTCTCGGAGCGCCTGACGCAGGTGCGCAAGAGCGAGGAGCTCGCCTACCTGCGCCCCGACGGCAAGACCCAGGTCACCATCGCCTACGAAGGTGACAAGGCGATCGCGCTCGACACCGTGGTCCTCTCGACCCAGCACGCACCCGACGTGTCGCTCGACGGCATGCTCGAGCCCGACATTCGCGCCCACGTCATCGAGCCCGTGCTCGCCGAGCTGCGCGACAGCGGCACCGACCTCGACGTCAGCAGCTACCGCGCGCTCATCAACCCGACCGGCCGCTTCGAGATCGGCGGCCCGATGGGTGACGCCGGCCTGACTGGCCGCAAGATCATCGTCGACACCTACGGCGGCATGGCCCGTCACGGTGGTGGCGCCTTCTCGGGCAAGGACCCGAGCAAGGTCGACCGCTCGGCCGCCTACGCCATGCGCTGGGTCGCCAAGAACGTCGTCGCCGCGGGCCTGGCCCGTCGCTGCGAGGTCCAGGTCGCCTACGCCATCGGCAAGGCCCAGCCCGTCGGTCTCTACATCGAGACCTTCGGCACCGAGACCGTGCCGGTCGACTCGATCCAGCAGGCCATCGGCGACGTCTTCGACCTGCGCCCGGCCGCGATCGTCGACGCCCTCGACCTGCTGCGCCCGATCTACCGTCCGACGGCGGCCTACGGCCACTTCGGCCGCACCAAGGCCGACGGCGTGGAGAACCCCTTCACGTGGGAGCGCACCGACCGCGTCGAGGCCCTGCGCAACGCCGTCTCCCGCTGAGGATAGGTTCGCCCTCGTGGGCGACGACAACGACACGAGCACGCAGCGACCGGCCGCAGGGCCGGTCGCTGCTGTCGTCGTCGAGACCCCGCTCGCGCATCTCGACCGTGTCTTCGAGTACGCCGTCCCGGACGAGCTCGATGCGGACGCCGTCCCCGGAGCGCGCGTGCGGGTGCGGTTCTCCGGCCGCGAGCTCGACGGCTTCGTCGTCGAGCGCCGTGACGAGCCGCAGCACGCCGGCCGGTTGACGCCGCTGCGTCGGGTCGTCAGTGCCGAGCCGGTCCTGACCCCCGAGGTGCTCGCTCTCTGCCGCGCCGTCGCCGACCGGTATGCCGGCACGCTGAGCGACGTGCTGCGCCTGGCAGTGCCGAAGCGCCACGCGACTGCTGAGCGCAACCTGGCGATGGAGGCGCCTGCCGTGGAGGAGGTGACGCCGCCCGAGCCCGGCCCGTGGACGGCCTATGCCGCGGGACCGGCGTGGCTGCGCCGGGTCGCGTCGGGGGAGGGGCCGGCTGCGGCCTGGGCCGCGCTGCCGGGGCGGCGCGGGGACGCCGACTGGCCGACGGCGCTGGCCGTCGCCGCGGCGACCGCCCTGTCCGCCGGTCGCGGCGCTCTCGTGGTCGTGCCCGACCACCGCGACGTCGACCGCCTCGACGCGGCCCTGACCGCGGTGCTGGGCAAGGGCCGGCACGTGCGGTTGACGGCCGACCAGGGGCCTCAGGCGCGCTACACCGCCTGGCTCAAGGTGCTGCGCGGGCACGTCAAGGTCGTCATCGGCACGCGCGCGGCCGCCTTCGCACCGGTCCACGACCTCGGGCTCGTCGCCTGGTGGGACGACGGAGACGACCTGCTCGCCGAGCCCCGCGCGCCGTACCACCACGTCGGCGTAGTCCTCGGCCTGCGGGCCGCGGCCACGGGGGCGGCGCTGCTCGCCGGGGGCTTCGGCCGCAGCCTGCGCATGCAGGTGGACGTCGAGTCCGGGGCGCTCGTGCCGGTCGAGGCGGAGCCGGCACTGCTTCGGGCAGCGGCCCCGCGGGTCACCATCGCCGGCGAAGGCCTCGACGAGGAGCGCGACGGCCCCTCGGCGCGGGCCCACATCCCGTCCCGGGCGTGGCGCGTCGCCAAGGACGCACTCGTCGACGGGCCCGTGCTCGTCCAGGTGCCGCGTCGCGGCTACCTCCCGTCGCTCAGCTGCGCCGAGTGCCGCACCCCGGTCCGGTGCGCCCGCTGCCAGGGCCCGGTGGCGCTCGGGGCGGCCGGGTCGGCGCCCGCCTGCCGGTGGTGCGGCCTGTCCCTCGCCGGGCACGGCTTCGCGTGCGAGCACTGTGGGTCGCGCCGGCTGCGCTCGTCCGTCACCGGTGCCCGTCGCACGGCCGAGGAGATCGGCCGCGCGTTCCCCGGCTTCCCCGTCCACACGTCCGGGTCCGGTGAGGTGCTCGCCTCGGTCGGCCGTGAGCCCGCTCTCGTCATCGCCACGCCGGGCGCCGAGCCAGTGGCCGACGGTGGCTACACCGCGGTGCTCCTGCTCGACGCGTGGGCCAGCCTCGACCTGCCCACGCTCGACGCACCGCTCGAGGCGCTGCGCCGGTGGATGGCGGCTGCCGCCCTCGCGAGGGAGGGGCGGGCCGTCGTGCTGAGCGGGGCCCCCGAGGCCGTGGCCCTGCCGGCCGTCGAGGCCCTCGTCCGGTGGGACCCGGCCTGGCTCGCGGCGCGCGAGCTCGCCGAACGCCGTGAGCTCGGTCTGCCACCTGCCGTCCGGATGGCACAGCTGACGGGTGGCCGGCGGGCTCTCGAGGAGGCGCTCGAGCAGGCCGACCTGCCTGCAGCGGCCCAGGTGCTCGGCCCGGTCCGGCTCTCGCACACGAGCGGCCCGCCGCGTCGGCCGCCCGTCGACGGGGAACCGGAGCGGGCACCCGCCGACCACCACGCGCTCGTGCGCGTCCCCGCGTCCGAGACCGAGTCGCTGACGCGGGCACTGCTCGCGCTCAAGGCCTTTCGTTCCGCGCGCAAGGAGACCGACATCGTGGCGGTCCGTGTGGACCCGCTCGAGATGTTCTGAGCCACGACCTCACTGACACGTCGCTGACAGGTCGCCGACACGTCGGCCGGACCGGAGTGCCCGCTCGTGACAGAGTGACGGCATGCCCGATCGCGAGCTCGACATCGTCCTCTACGGCGCCACCGGTTTCGTCGGGGCCCTGACCGCCGCCCACCTCGCCCGGAACGCCGGACCCGATGTGCGGATCGCCCTCGCGGGACGCTCGCGGCCCAAGCTCGAGGCGCTGCGCGTCGAGCTCGGCGCCGAGGCGTCGTCGTGGGAGCTCGTCGCGGTCGACGCGACCGACGCCCCGGGTCTGCGAGCTCTCGCCGCCCGCACCCGGGTCCTCGTCACCACGGTCGGCCCCTACGCGACCCACGGCAAGGAGGTGGCCCGTGCCTGCGCCGAGTCCGGGACGCACTACGCCGACCTCACCGGCGAGGTGCTCTTCGTCCGGTGGTCGCTCGACGAGCTCGACGCCCGGGCCCGCGAGACGGGCGCGGCGATCGTGCACGCCTGCGGCTTCGACTCCATCCCCTCCGACCTCGGCGTCCTGACGACGGCCGAGCGGGCCGCCGCCGACGGTGAGGGGACGCTCGCCGAGACGACCCTGCTCGTGCGCTCGCTCAAGGGCGGCTTCTCAGGCGGGACCGTCGACTCCGCGCGGCAGCAGGCGATCACGGCCCGGTCCGACGCGGGCGCACGCCGGGCCCTGGGCGACCCCTACGGGCTCAGCCCGCGACGCGCAGAGGAGCCGTCGTCTGGCCGCCGCCCCGCCACGGGCGTCCTCGACCGCCTGCGGCGAATGGTGCCCGTCGAGCGTGACCCCCGGACGGGCCGGTGGACCGGTCCGTTCGTCATGGCGTCGTTCAACACGCGCATCGTGCGCCTGTCCAACACCCTGACCGACTGGTCCTACGGGCGCGACCTGCGCTACCGCGAGGCGACCGACTTCGGCTCCAGGCCGATGTCTCCCGTCATGGCCGGCGGCATGGCCGTCGGGCTCGGGGGAGTCGTGGCGGGGATGGCCTTCCGGCCGACCCGGGCCGTGATCGACCGCTTCCTGCCCAAGCCGGGGGAGGGGCCGAGCCCGGAGACGCAGGCGGCCGGCCGCTTCCGCCTCGACATCCGCTCGACGACGACGACCGGCGCGCGCTACCGGACCAGGGTGGGCGCCGACTACGACCCCGGCTACGGCGGCACGGCCGTCATGCTCGGGCAGACGGCGCTGTCGCTCGCCCTCGACGAGGGAGTGCCCCGGCGCGCGGGCGTGTGCACCCCGGCCACAGCGCTCGGGGACGTCCTCGTCGAGCGCCTGCGCGCCCAGGGGTTCGTCTTCGACGTCGAGCGTGACGACCAGCGCGACGACCAGCGCGGCGACTGACGTCCTCGGGCGGTCGGAGACGGCCTGGCCAGACCCCCAAAGAAACGCTTGACGGTCGAGCCGACCCGAAGGCATACTCCCAAACATGTCTTTGGAGGACGAGCGGATCAGCGAGCTCCGCGCCACGGCCCACCCGCTGCGGCTGCAGATGCTCTCGCTGCTGACCGGCGCCGAGCTGAGTGCCGCCGAGGTCGCGCGCGAGCTCGGCGTCACCCAGGCGAACGCGAGCTACCACCTGCGCCTGCTGCACTCGGCCGGCCTGCTCGAGGTGGCAGGTGAGGAGAGCGTCCGCGGAGGGCGGGCGAAGAAGTACCGCCACCCGTGGGACGCCGAGCGTCCGCGGAGCACGTCGGCCACGGAGGACGACCGCCTCGCCTATGCGCGGGTGCTCGCCGACGCGATCCCGCGACGCTTCGCCACCCGCCGGCGCGGCGAGCGCGCGCAGTTCACCGACGCGGACCTGTGGGTCGAGCCGGAGGTGTGGGACCAGGTGTTTGCCCTCGTCACCGAGGCGAGCCGGCTCTTCCACGCCGCCGCCCGACCTCCGCGCACCGAGGGCACCGTGCGGGCCAACCTCTCGGTCGCCGCGTTCCGGCTCGAGGGTGAGGGGGAGGCCCGATGAGGATCCAGGAGTCGCTCGGCGCCTTGGGGGACCGTCGCTTCGCGTGGTACTTCACGGCGCGCACCGTCTCGACCGCGGGCTCGGTCATGGTGCCCGTCGCCCTCGCCTTCGCCGTGCTGCACATCGACCAGTCCGCCGGCGCCCTCGCGCAGGTGCTCGGGGTGCGCACCCTGACGATGGTCGTCTTCCTGCTCGTCGGCGGCGTGGTCGCCGACCGCTTCTCGCGGATCGTCGTGCTCCAGGTGTCGCACGTGCTCACGTGCCTCACCCAGGCGCTCGCGGCCTATCTCATCATCAGCGGTGACGCGACGCTGACCCAGCTGACGGTCATCGAGGGCGTCAACGGCGCCGTCTCGGCGTTCACGATGCCCGCGATGGTGGGGGTCGTCCCGCTCGTCGTCGACCGGTCCCGCCTGCAGCAGGCCAACGCGCTGCTGTCCTTCAGCCGCAGCGGCCTGTCGATCATCGGTCCCGCCGTCGCCGGCCTGCTCGTCGTGGGTGTCGGTCCCGGGTGGGCGCTCGCCGTCGACGCGCTGACGTATGCCGTCGCCACCGTCTGCCTCGCCCGCGTCGGTCTGCCGCGTCGCTCCGAGGACGCAGGCGCTCCGCGCCACTCGATGGTGCGCGAGCTGCGCGAGGGGTGGGGCGAGTTCACCCGGCGCGAGTGGCTGTGGGTCATCGTGCTCGTCTTCGGGCTGACCAACGCCATCCACACCGGCGTCGTCGGCGTGCTCGGACCGCTCATCGCGAAGTCGTCCGCGTCGATCGGAGAGGCCGGCTGGGGCATCGTGCTGAGCGCCGAGGCCGTCGGCACCGTCCTCATGACCCTCGTGATGCTCAGACTGCGGCTCCGGCACCCCCTGCGCACCGGGATGCTCGCCATCTGCGTGCTCGCGGTGCCCATGGTGCTGCTCGGGGTGGCTCCGGCCCTGGTGCCCGTCGCCGTGGGCTTCTTCCTCGCCGGCGCCGCGGTCGAGGTGTTCGGCGTCGGGTGGAGCACCGCCCTGCACGAGCACGTGCCGGTGTCGGTCCTCTCGCGGGTCTCGAGCTACGACGCCCTCGGGTCGTTCGTCGCGATTCCCATCGGCACGTTCCTCTACGGCTGGCTGGCGACGGCCGTCGACACCGAGACCCTCATGCTCGTCAGCGCGGGTGTCTACGTCGTCATCTCCCTCTCGGCGCTGCTGTCGCGCTCGGTGCGCGACCTGAGCCGCACGAGCGAGGACCCCGCGACGACCGGGGCGGCGGCCGACGAGCCGGCACGGTCCTAGACTGGCGGCGCCCCAACGCCTTCCACGACTCCCTGGAGACCTGTGTCGATCAAGGACATCCGACTCTTCGGCGACCCGGTCCTGCGGACCGCGGCCGCCGAGGTCACCGACTTCGACAAGCAGCTGCGCGTCCTCGTCAAGGACCTCGAGGACACGATGCTCGACGCCCCCGGCGCAGGACTCGCCGCGCCGCAGATCGGCGTCGGCCTGCGGGTCTTCACCTACTGGGTCGACGGCGTGCTCGGACACCTCGTCAACCCCGTGCTCGACCTCTCCGACGACGAGCAGGACGGACCCGAGGGCTGCCTGTCGATGCCGGGCCTCGCCTTCGACACCAAGCGCGCGCTGTCGGTCGTCGCCAAGGGGCAGAACATGTGGGGCGAGCCCGTCCGGCTCGAGGGCACCCAGCTGCTCGCCCGCTGCGTGCAGCACGAGACCGACCACCTCGACGGCATCCTCTTCGTCGACCGCCTCGACCCGGAGGCGCGCCGCGAGGCGATGCGCGCCATCCGCGAGGCGGACTGGTTCGCCGACAACCCGCCCGAGGTGCGCATCAGCCCGCACTCCACCTTCGGCCGGGCGATGTGACATGAGAGTCGTCTTCGCCGGCACGCCCGAGGTGGCCGTGCCCAGCCTCGATGCCGTCGCGTCCTCCCGGCACGAGCTCGTCGGGGTCGTCACCCGGCCCGACGCGCCGTCCGGTCGCGGGCGGCGGCTCGAGGCCTCGCCCGTCAAGCGCCGCGCCGAGGAGCTCGGGGTGCCGGTGCTGACCCCGGTCCGCGCCAAGGACCCGGACTTCCTGCGCGACCTGACGGCGCTGGCACCCGATGCGTGCCCTGTCGTCGCCTACGGCAACATCGTCCCGCCCGACGCGCTCGCGATCCCGCGCCTCGGGTGGATCAACCTGCACTTCTCGCTCCTGCCCGCTTGGCGCGGAGCCGCGCCTGTGCAGCACGCCATCATGGCCGGTGACGAGGTGACCGGTGCGTCGACCTTCGTCCTCGAGCGCGGCCTCGACACCGGACCCGTGCTCGGAATCATGACCGAGACGATCCGTCCGACCGACACCTCCGGCGACCTGCTGGACCGGCTGGCCACGGCGGGAGCCGGGCTGCTCGTCGCGACCCTCGACGGTCTCGAGTCCGGTGAGCTCGTCGCGGTGCCGCAGCCGACCGAGGGCGTCTCGCTCGCCCCGAAGATCGAGGTCGACGACGCGCGCATCGTCTGGACCCGGCCGGCCATCGCGGTCGACCGGCTCGTGCGCGGCTGCAGCCCGGCGCCCGGGGCGTGGACCACGTTCAGGGGAGAGCGCCTCAAGGTCTCACCCGTGAGCATCGCCTCGGTCGGCGACCTCCCTGACGGCTCGCCCCTGGCTGCAGGCGAGCTCGTCGTCACGAAGAGGGCCGTCTTCGTCGGCACCGGCACCGGGCCGGTGCGCCTGGGCACGGTGCAGGCGCACGGCAAGAAGCCGATGCCGGCGGCGGACTGGGCGCGGGGCACGCGCATCGAGGCGGGGGAGCGGGTCGGCGATGAGTGACGAGCGACGAGGACACGGTCCGAGGGGCGACGGCCGTGAGGGTGTGGGTCGAGGTGGCGACGGCCGGCGCGGTGAGCGCCAGCGTCCGCAGGCCCGCGAGCGCTCGGCCGGTCACCGGTCCGAGCAGCGACCCTCGGAGCGAGCCCGGCGCACGGATGCGCCGAGGCTGGCCGCCTACACGGCGATGCGCGAGATCGCCGACGGCGCCTACGCCAACCTCGCGCTGCCGAAGCTGCTGCGCGACAAGCGGATCGGCGGTCGAGACGCCGGCTTCGCCACGGAGCTCGTCTACGGCGCCACGCGCCTGTCGGGGCTCTACGACGCGATCATCGCGTCGGCAGCGGGACGACCCGTCGACAAGATCGACGCCAACGTGCTCGACACGCTCCGGCTCGGCGTGCACCAGCTGCTCGGCATGCGCGTGCCCAGCCACGCGGCCGTCGACGAGACCGTGGCCCTGGCCCGCCAGGTCAACGGCGCCGGCGCCGCCGGCTTCGTCAACGCTGTCATGCGGCGCATCAGCGAGCGCGAGCCCGGGGTCTGGGCCGATCTCGTCACCGAGGGTGTCAGCGACCCCGTCGAGCGTCTGGCCCTGCGCACCTCGCACCCCGTCTGGATCGCGAAGGCCCTCCGGGCGGCGCTCATCGGGCACGGAGTCGCAGGTCCGGCAGACGTCGACGCGTCGCTGACGGCGCTGCTCGAGAGCGACAACGCGCCGGCCAAGGTGTCGCTCGTCGCGCGCCCGGGTCTCGCGTCGCTCGACGAGCTCGAGGACGCCGGAGCCGAGCGCTCCGGGCTGAGCCCCGTCGGGGCGACGCTGCCGGAGGGTGACCCCGGAGCCATCGCGGCCGTCCGCGACGGGCGCGCCGCCGTGCAGGACGAGGGCTCGCAGCTTCTCGTGCTCGCGCTGGCCGGCGCAGAGACCGAGGGTGACGCGGCCCGGCACGAGCGCTGGCTCGACCTGTGCGCCGGCCCCGGCGGCAAGGCCGGCCTGCTCGCCTCGCTCGCCATCGAGCGGCGAGTCCCCTTTGTGGCCAACGAGATCAGCGAGCACCGTGCCGACCTCGTGTGGCAGACGCTCGCGGCGGCGCGGGTCGCTGCACGTGAGGCCGACACGAGCCTCAAGGTGCGGCACGGCGACGGGCGTGACCTCGGCGAGGTCGAGCCCGGAGGCTTCAGCCGCGTGCTCATCGACGCGCCGTGCACCGGGCTGGGGGCGCTGCGGCGTCGGCCCGAGGCCCGGTGGCGACGGACGGCGGGCGACGTCGCGGCGCTGGCCGGGCTGCAGCGCGAGCTGCTCACCTCGGGCATCGACGCCACCGCGACCGGCGGTCTCGTCGGCTACGCCACCTGCAGCCCCCACCTCAACGAGACACGCTTCGTCGTGGCCGACGTGCTCAAGCGCCGCGACGACATCGAGCTCGTCGACGCCCGCCCGTTCTTCGTCGACGCGGCCGGACGCCAGCTCCCCGATCTCGGCGAGGGGCCGTACGTCCAGCTGTGGCCGCACGTCCACGGCACCGACGCGATGTTCTTCGCCCTGCTGCGCAAGCGGTAGGACTGACGAGGACGTCTCCGGACGCTCGGGCCCCGTCCGTCGGCGCGCGGGGGCCGGAAAACCGTTCGCGCGCCGACGGACCGGTGGGCAGGGTGGTGGCGTGACGGCATACGCGATCGACGACCTCGAGCCCAGCCCCTTCGACGAGCGGGTGGCCCCGGGCTACGACGCGGGCTCGGCCCACATGTTCGCGCCGGAGGTGCTCGGCCCGACCGTCGACGTGCTTCACGAGCTGGCGGGGAAGGGGCCGGCGCTGGAGCTCGCGATCGGCACCGGTCGGGTGGCCCTGCCGCTGACGGAGCGCGGCGTCGAGGTGCACGGCATCGACTTCTCCGAGGCGATGGTCGCGCAGCTGCGGAGCAAGCCCGGCGGCGACCGGCTGCCGGTGACGATCGGGGACATGGCGACGACGCAGGTCGGCAGCGGCTACCGCGTCGCCTACCTCGTCTACAACACCATCACCAACCTGCTGACCCAGGACGCGCAGGTCGAGTGCTTCCGCACCGTCGCGGCGCAGCTCGCGCCCGGGGGAGCGTTCGTCATCGAGGTCTTCGTGCCGCAGCTGCGCCGGATGCCTCCGGGGCAGACGGCGGTCCCCTTCCACGTGGGGCAGCGTCACGTCGGCTTCGACACCGTCGACGTCGTGACGCAGCTGTCGGTGTCGCACCATTACACGCAGGCCGGGGAGGACGCCGACGGGCGCCGCATCGCGCGGTACGGGGCGTCGGCGCACCGCTACGTGTGGCCTGCCGAGCTCGACCTCATGGCGCGCATCGCCGGACTGACCCTGCGCGACCGCTGGGCCGACTGGGACCGATCGCCGTTCACCGCCGAGTCGCAGTCGCACGTCTCGGTCTGGACCAAGGCCGCGGAGTGACACCGACGGCCCGGCCCTAGGCTGTGCGCGTGCAGATCTCACCGAGCATCCTGTCCGCCGACTTCGCCAACCTCGAGGCGGAGCTGGGGCGCATCGCGAGCGCCGACTGGGCGCACGTCGACGTCATGGACGCCCACTTCGTGCCGAACCTGACCCTCGGCCTGCCCGTCGTCGAGGCGCTGCTCAAGGTGAGCCCGATCCCGATCGACGCGCACCTCATGATCGAGGACCCCGACCGTTGGGCGCCCTCCTACGCGGAGGCCGGCTGCCAGTCGGTGACCTTCCACGTCGAGGCGGCGCGTGACCCGCGTGCCCTCGCTCGGACGCTGCGCGCGGCCGGCGCGCGGGCCTCGATGGCGCTCAAGCCGGGCACGGCGTTCGCGCCCTACGAAGAGCTGCTGCCGGACCTCGACATGGTGCTCGTCATGACCGTCGAGCCCGGCTTCGGCGGCCAGTCGTTCATGGCCGACCAGATGCCCAAGGTGCGCCAGGTGCGCGAGGCCGTGCGCCGCCACGGCGGCGAGATCTGGGTCCAGGTCGACGGCGGGGTCAGCGCCGACACCATCGAGCAGTGCGCCGAGGCGGGGGCGGACGTGTTCGTCGCCGGGTCGGCCGTCTACGGGGCCGACGACGCTGCGCAGGCGGTCGAGGAGCTGCGCGCGCTCGCGACCGGGCACCGCCACTGACGAGCCCGAGACAACCACCTGCTCCTCGACGTGGCGCGGCAGCACGCCGCGGTTTCCCCGCCCTGGTGAAGCATGGCCCGCAGGGGTCGGCGGCATCGGCTGGCCGGGGGTCGTCGTGGCGCGACTGTCCTCGGCGCGTGACAGGGTGCCGGCATGAGGATCTACGTCTCGGGGCCGGTCGCCGACGTCGTCACGGTGCGGCAGGTCCAGGACGCCGTGCTCGCTGCGGGCCACGAGCTGACCTTGGACTGGAGCGCGGACGTGTCGTTCGCCGAGGACTACGCGAGCCAGGTCGAGCGATCTGACCGGATGGCCTCGGAGGCGCTCGACGCAGTGGTGCAGGCGGACGCCGTTCTCGTCGTGGCCTCCGAGCACGACGGGCGGGGGATGTTCGTCGAGCTCGGAGCAGCGCTCGTGCGAGCCCGGGCCGGCGACCTCGCCCACGTCGTCCTCGTCGGGGAGATCCGGCACGAGAGCGTCTTCTGCCTCCACCCGCTCGTGCAGCGGGTGCCCACCGTCGAGGCGTGGTTCGCAACTCTGTCCTGATCCGCAGACGCTGCTGTCGTTCCGTGCTGCGGTACCGTCGCTCGCCCCGGCCGGTCGTGCGTTTGGACCTGCGACAGGAGGGCATGTGGGGGTATGCGGCTGCGCGACCACAACAAGGGTGACCTGGCTCTGACGACCCTGACCTTGGCGGTCGCGGCGGCGGCGGCTGTCAGTGAGACCGCCCAGTGGGTGGGTCGGCGTCGCCGCCGACGTGGCCACCAGAAGGCCGCCACTCACGCACGGCCACGCGCGTCTCGATGAACTCCCCATCCGGCTCCCTCGGTGGGAGTCGAGGCCGCTCGTACGAAAGGGTCAGCCGGTCGGGCTGTCACCCTCCATCGCGGCCGTCGTATCGGCAGACTGCTGTTCGTAGCGTCTGTAGTGGCGGACACCGGGTGCGCCCGACGAAGGGGAGCGCGATGCCTCAGTACCTCATCTACTTCAACCAGCAGTGGGTCGGCGACCACGACGAGGCGTGGTTCGAGGGCCGCGTCGAACCGTCCACGGCCGTCATTCGGGACATGCAGGACGAAGGCGTCCTGGTCTACGCCGGCGGACTGGTCGAGGAGCTCGAGGAGGCCGCGAGCGCGGACGCCACGAGCGGCGAGCTGGTCGTCACCGACGGGCCCTTCGTCGAGACCAAGGAGTGGCTCGGCGGGCTGACCATCGTGGACGTGCCCGACGACGAGGTCGCGCGCATGTGGGCGGGGCGGGTGGCGCAGGGGTGCGGCTGGCCGCAGGAGGTGCGCCGCTTCAAGGGCGGGTCGTTGCAGGCGGTCGTGCTCGGGGGATGAGCTGCGGCTGCACCCGTGGTGGCCGTCACGCGGTCACGGTGTGACCTGCGTCCGGTCACGGGTGCATACTGGCTCTACGTGCTCCGGGGTCGGTGTAATTCCGAGCCGGCGGTTAAAGTCCGCGACCCGACCGCATCCAGCGGCCGGTTGACCTGGTGAAATTCCGGGACCGACGGTGAAAGTCCGGATGGGAGGCAGCACGAAACAGGCCGTCGTGGCCTGGGCCGTCGGCGTCGTCCGTGCCGGCCCGGACCGCGTGGGCGTGTGGAGGTACCCCGGAGTTCGTCCGTGCCACGACGAACCACCAAGGACGAACACCACATGCAGGCTCTTGCTCTGGCCGACCAGACGAAGAACGTCTTCCAACAGGCCATCGACGCCACGATCCCCATTGGGCCCTACCAGCTGCACTGGCTGGAGCTCATCGGCGTGCTCATCGGGCTCGCCTCCGCCTACCTCGGCATGCGTCGCTGGGTGTGGGCGTGGCCGGTCGGGATCCTCGCCAACATCATGCTGTTCTTCGTCTACCTCGGTGCCGTCTTCGGCGCCGACGAGCGGATCCCGCTGTTCGGGCAGGCCGGCCGTCAGGTCTTCTTCATCGTCACGAGCATCTACGGCTGGTGGCGCTGGTCGCAGGTGCGCCGGCTCAACCACGCCGACGACGCGAGCGGCGTCGCCATCACGCCGCGGTGGGCCACGAGTCGCGAGCGCGTCGCCGTCGTCGCCTTCTGGCTCGTCGGCACCGTCGTGGTGCACCAGGCGTTCGTCTGGCTCTGGAACCTTTCGCCGAACCCGTTCTTCACGCCCGAGTGGTGGTTCTACTGGTGCGACGCGTGGATCTTCGTCGGCTCGATCGTCGCGACCTACGCCATGGCGCGCGGCTGGAACGAGTTCTGGCTCGCCTGGATCGCCGTCGACCTGGTCGGTGTGCCGTTCGCCTTCGCGACCGACTACGTGCCGACCGGCGTGCTCTACACGTTCTACGGCCTCTTCGTCATCTACGGCTTCACCCAGTGGGTCAAGGTGTCGCGCGTCGCCGAGCGTGACGTCGAGCCGCAGCTGACCGGGACGTCGAGCTGACCCATGGGTGACACCGCGGCCCCGGCCTGGATGCGGCGAGCCCTCAAGCTCGCCGCCTCGGGGCCGTGGCCCGACCCCAACCCGCGCGTCGGGTGCGTCATCGTCGCGCCCGACGGCGCGGTCGTGGGGGAGGGCTTCCACCACGGCGCCGGGACCCCGCACGCCGAGATCGAGGCGCTCCGTGAGGCGGGCGACGCTGCGCGAGGGGCGACGGCCTTCGTCACCCTCGAGCCGTGCTCGCACACGGGGCGCACCGGCCCGTGCTCCTCCGCCCTCGCCGAGGCCGGCGTCGCGCGCGTCGTCTTCGCCCAGTCCGACCCGAACCCCGACGCCGCCGGCGGTGCCGAGCGGCTGCACGCCGCGGGGGTCCACGTCAGCGGTGGCGTCCTCGCCGACGAGGCGGCCGCGGTCAACGAGCGCTGGGCCCGCACCGTGGCGCTCGGCCGCCCGCTCGTCACGTGGAAGCTGGCCACCACCCTCGACGGTCGCAGCGCGGCCGCCGACGGCAGCAGCCAGTGGATCACGGGCGAGGAGGCCCGGGCCGACGTCCACCTGCTGCGCGCGACCCGCGACGCCGTCCTCGTGGGCACCGGCACCGTCCTCGCCGACGACCCCAGACTCACAGTGCGTATGCCGGGTGGCGCGCTCGCGCCGGACCAGCCCCTTCGCGCTGTCATGGGGTTGCGAGCCGTCCCGCCCGGCGCGCGTGTCCGCGACGAGCCCGGCACATTGGTCCATCTGCAGACTCAGGACCCGCGCGAGGCGCTGGACCTGCTGTGGCACAGGGGGATCCGCGACGTCTGGCTCGAGGGAGGCCCGACGCTCGCAGCGGCCTTCCTCGGCGCCGGCCTCGTCGACGACGTCTACGCCTATGTGGCACCGGCCTTGCTCGGCGCCGGCCCCGCCGCGGTCGCCGACCTCGGCATCAGGTCCGTCTCGGACGTCCGGCGCCTCGAGCTCGTCGACGTCGCCGTCGTCGGGGGAGACGTCCGCATCCACGCGGTGCCCGTCCCCACGTCCGGCCCGTCCAGCACACGACACGCCATCACCGCCGCCGTCGCGGCCACCACCACCGGTGCCGGCACACCCGCCGCCGACCCGCGCGCACCCGCAGAACCCTGAGGAGACAGTCATGTTCACCGGAATCGTCGAGGAGCTCGGCACCGTCGCAGCCGTCGAGCTCGGCCCCGAGTCGGCCGTCCTGCGCATCGACGGCCCCCTCGTCGTGAGCGATGCGACGCACGGTGCGTCGATCGCCGTCAACGGCGTCTGCCTCACCGTGACCGAGCACGACGAGACGGGCTTCTCGGTCGACGTCATGGCCGAGACGCTCGCGCGCAGCAGCCTCGGCTCGCTGGCTGCCGGTGACCGCGTGAACCTCGAGCGGGCGATGCCTGCCGACGGCCGCTTCGGCGGCCACGTCGTCCAGGGCCACGTCGACGGCACCGCCACCATCACGGCGCGCACCCCCGGGGACCGTTGGGAGACGGTCGACTTCACGCTCCCACCCGACCTCGCGGCATACGTCGTCGAGAAGGGGTCGATCACGGTGGACGGCGTCTCGCTCACCGTCGCCCACGTCGGCGACGACGCGTTCGGCGTCTCCCTCATCCCCACCACGCTCGACCTGACGACATTGGGGCACAAGGGAGTCGGCGACGTCGTCAACCTCGAGGTCGACGTCATCGCCAAGTACGTCGAGCGCCTGCTCAGCCACCGGCAGGAGGTCACGTCATGACCCGCCTCTCGACCGTAGAAGCCGCCCTCGAGGCGCTCCAGGCGGGCCGGCCCGTCCTCGTCCTGGACGACGAGGACCGCGAGAACGAGGGCGACCTCGTCCTCGCCGCCGAGACCGCCACCGAGGACTGGATGGCGTGGACGATCCGCCACTCGTCCGGCTACCTCTGTGCACCGATGCCGGCCGAGATCGCCGACCGGCTCGAGCTGCCGCTCATGGTCGCCGAGAACCGCGACCCCCTGCGCACGGCCTACACCGTGTCGGTCGACGCCGCCTCGGGCGTCACCACGGGCATCAGCGCCGCCGACCGGCTGCGGACGGCGCGGGTGCTCGCCGACCCCGACGCGACGCCGACCGACCTCATCCGGCCCGGCCACATCCTGCCGCTCCGTGCCCGCCACGGCGGCGTGCTCACCCGCCCGGGGCACACCGAGGCGGCCGTCGACCTCACGCGGCTCGCGGGACTCTCGCCCGTCGGTGTCATCGGCGAGCTGGTCCACGACGACGGCACCATGATGCGCTTCGACGCCGTCGTCGAGCTGGGCCGTGAGTTCGGCCTGCCCGTCATCACCATCGAGCAGCTCGTGCACCACCGGCAGCGCTTCGACCGCGTCGAGCGCCTGGCGACGACCCGGATCCCCACGGTGCACGGCACCTTCACGGCGCACGGCTACCGCGACACCCTGACGGGCGACGAGCACGTCGCTCTCGTCAGCCCCCGCGGCCTTCACGCGCGAGGCCACGCCGGACCCGTCGTGACGCGCCTGCACTCGGAGTGCCTCACCGGCGACGCCTTCGGGTCGTTGCGCTGCGACTGCGGCCCGCAGCTGCAGGCCGCCATGTCGCGCATCGGCCGTGAGGGCGGGGTCGTGGTCTACCTCGGTGGCCACGAGGGCCGCGGTGTCGGGCTCGTCGACAAGCTGCGCGCGTACGCCGAACAGGACGCGGGCGCCGACACCGTCGATGCCCAGACGGCGCTCGGACTCCCCGTCGACGCAAGGGAGTACGCCGCCGGTGCGGCGATCCTGCACGACCTCGGCGCCACCCAGGTCGTGCTCCTGACGAACAACCCCAACAAGGTCACGGCGCTGCGCCGCCTCGGCGTCGACGTCGTCGCCGTCGAGCGGCTGCACGGCCCGATGGGCGAGGACAACGAGCAGTACCTCATCACCAAGCGCGAGCGCATGGGGCACGACATCCCGGTCACGAGCGACCGGCACCACGGCAGCGGTCACGGCAACGGCAACACCAAGGAGACGGCATGAAGGACGGCGCACCCACCCTCACCACCGACGGCAGGGGCCTGCGGGTCGCTGTCGTCGCGGCGAGCTGGCACCAGCAGGTGATGGACGGGCTGCTCGACGGCGCCCGTCGGGGCCTCGCGGACGCGGGCGTGACCGAGGTCGACGTCGTGCGTGTCCCCGGCACCTTCGAGCTCCCCGTCGCGTGCGCGTCGCTCGCGGACGGCTACGACGCCCTCGTCGCGCTGGCCGTCGTCATCCGCGGCGGCACCCCGCACTTCGACTACGTCTGCCAGGCCGCGACGGTCGGGATCACCGACGTGTCGGTCCGCACGAGCACCCCGATCGGCTTCGGTGTGCTGACGTGCGACGACGAGGCGCAGGCCATCGACCGCGCCGGGCTGCCGGGGTCCGCGGAGGACAAGGGCCACGAGGCCGCCACGGCAGCCGTCGCGACCGTCGTCGCGATCCGCGGCGTCGCCACGACGTGAGCGGCGTCGGGAGAGTCCCCGCGCCACCCGTAGGCTGGGGCACCGTGAAGAGCTTTGAGCAGCTGTATGCCGAGCTGGCCGAGAAGGCGCAGACGCGACCCGAGGGTTCGGGCACCGTCGCGCAGCTCGATGCCGGCGTCCACGCGATCGGCAAGAAGATCGTCGAGGAGGCGGCCGAGGTGTGGATGGCCGCCGAGTACCAGTCGAACGACGAGGCCGCCGAGGAGATCAGCCAGCTCCTCTACCATCTGCAGGTCCTCATGCTCGCCAAGGGCATCTCGCTCGACGACGTCTACTCCCACCTCTGAGGACTTCCATCCCCATGCTGCGAATCGCCGTGCCCAACAAGGGTTCACTGTCCGACGTCACCGTCGAGCTGCTCCGTGAGGCGGGCTACCGCACGCGCCGTGACAGCAAGGAGCTCGTCGTCTCCGACGCCGAGAACGACGTCGAGTTCTTCTACCTGCGCCCCCGCGACATCGCCGTCTACGTCGGCTCCGGCACGGTCGATGCCGGCGTCACCGGACGCGACCTGCTGCTCGACTCCGGCTCGGACGCCGTCGAGGTAATGCCTCTGGGTTTCGGCGCCTCGACGTTCCGGTATGCCGGCAAGCCGGGTCTCGTGGCCACCGTCGAGGACATCGAGGGCAAGCGGGTCGCGACGTCGTATGCAGGTCTCGTCCGCTCCGACCTCGCCGCCCGCGGCATCTCGGCGGAGGTCGTGCGTCTCGACGGGGCTGTCGAGACGGCCATCACGCTCGGCGTCGCCGACTGCATCGCCGACGTCGTCGAGACCGGGACGACCCTGCGCCAGCAGGGTCTCGAGGTCTTCGGCGAGCCGATCCTCCGGTCCGAGGCCGTTCTCATCCGCGGCGACCGCCCCGGTGAGGAGCAGGCCATCGACGTGCTCCAGCGGCGCATCGCCGGCGTCATCACGGCCCGCACCTACGTCATGCTCGACTACGACTGCCCCAAGGACCTCGTCGACCGGGCCTGCGAGCTGACTCCGGGCCTCGAGTCGCCGACGGTGTCCGCGCTGCAGGACGACGCGTGGGTCGCGGTGCGCGCCATGGTGCCGCGCATCGGCCGCAACCGGCTCATGGACGAGCTCTACGACCTCGGCGCGCGGGCCATCCTCGTCACCGACATCGCGGCCTGCCGGCTGTGACGCGTGGAGCCTGACCGGTGGAGCCCGACGCGAGGAGTGACGGCATGACCGCCCAGCCCGAGGGACAACCGGTGCCCGAGCCCACTCCCGGCTCGGACGCGTGGGCGCCGTTCCGGCCGCGCCGAGGCCGCACGGTCGCGCTCGGGGTGGTGTGGACCTCGCTCGTCGTCTTCGGGGTGATCGCCGTCGTCATGCCGAGCCAGGTCGACGGCCGATGGGGTCTCGGTGACCGCCTGATGTTCTTCGGCCTCGGTGTGGCGGTCGCCCTCATCGCCTGGCGCTACGCCTCGATCGTGGCCGTGCCGAGCCGGACGGGACTCGTCGTGCGCAACCTCGTGCTGACCCGCACGCTGACCTGGCCCGAGGTCGTCGGCATCCAGTTCGGTGGCGGTGAGCCGTGGGTGACCCTCGACCTCGAGGACGGCGACACGGTCGCCGTCATGGCGATCCAGAAGGCCGACGGCCCCGTGGCGGGCCGCGAGGCCTCCCGGCTGGCCGCTCTCGTCCAGGCCTTCGGTGAGACTCGCGAGCCCGAGCGCCCGGCGGACCCGTCGTGACGGGCGCCCCGACCCCGGAGCGCATGCGGCACGCCCTGGGCCACTTCGCGACGGGTGTCACCATCGTGACCGGCTTCGCCGAGGGCGCCGCCCCGGTCGGATTCGCCTGCCAGTCCTTCGCGTCGGTGTCGCTGCACCCGCCGCTCGTGCTCTTCTGCGCGGACCACCGGGGTCGCTCGTGGCCGCGGATGCGCGACCACGGCCGGTTCACCGTCAACGTGCTCGGTCACGACCAGCGCGACCTCATCGCGCGGTTCGGCTCGGCCGACGGCGCGCGCTTCGAGGGCCTCGACTGGTCGCCGTCGGAGCACGGCGGGCCCAGCCTGCCGGGCGTGCTCATGCGGGTGCACTGCTCGGTCGAGCAGGTCCACGTCGCCGGCGACCACGACGTCGTCGTCGGCCGGGTGCTCGACCTCGAGGACGGCGAGTCCGGCCGTCCGATGCTCTTCTACCGGGGCCGTCTGACCGTGACCGAGCGGCGCACGTCGTCGGTGTCCGACGAGACCGCCGAGGCCGCCGAGGCCATGGACGACTACTGGGGCTGAGGCTCTCCGGCGGTACGCCGCGCGTCAGTGCCCGCGACCAGCCCGTCCCACGACCACTCGGGCACGGTGAGGCCGTCGGGCACCTCGCCCGCCGACCGGTGGTAGGAGGCCATGTAGGCGGTGGCCCAGGTGAAGTACGCGACGAGCACGTCGCGTACGACCTCGTCGGCGGACAGGCCCGTGTCGTCCAGCGCCGAAGCGAAGCAGCCGACCGCGCGCTCGTCCATCTCCCGGTGCTCGCCGTTGCCGGAGTGCAGGCGCACGACCTCGGTCTCGCTCGCGACAGAGGACGTGTAGCCCCGCGGCCCTCCGAGCGCCTCTGCCCAGTAGGCGGCGAGCCGCGCCGAGTGGTCGGGGTGGTAGCCGTGCGAGAACGCGTGCGACACGACCGGGTCGGCGAGGCAGCGCTCGTGCCACGCGTGGGCGAGGGAGACGAGTGCGGGCATGCCGCCGACGGCGTCGTAGATCGTCCGGTCCACCGTCGCAGGCTCCCACCCGGTGGCTGCCGCGACAAGCCCCGCCACCCGGGTGGCGGGGCCTATGTCAGCGGAAGTGGATGAAGTTCGACGGCCAGGAGTAGCTGCCGCGCGTGAGGATGCGGCGACCGCTCATCGAGGTGTAGGTGGACCCGAGCACCGTTCCGCCGTAGCCGCTCTCGGAGATCGCGACCGTGTTGCCGTCGGAGCTGACCCAGTCCACGTAGGCGACGTGGTTGGAGTTCCACTGGGCGATGTCTCCGACACGCGGCCGCTGGTCGACGGCGAAGCCCTTGGCGCGGGCGTTGGTGTCCCAGGTCGTCGCGTTGCCGAGGTTGCCCGGGTTCTTCACCCCGTCCCGCGAGAGCCGGTAGGCGGAGAAGTTGGTGCAGTTGTTGCCCCACGGGTCGACGGGGTAGTTCCAGGCCCGCTGGCCGTAGTAGCCGAAGCGCTGGATGCAGTCCTGGGTGGCGCGTGAGTAGCACTTCCAGTTGGTCGGTGCCGGGCCCCCCGTGATGGCCCACGTGATCGTGCTGCCGCGGTAGACGGCGACGTTCGCGGTGCCGAGCACGCGGATGACCGACCCGGCGCCGCTGGTCTTCGTCGACCACTGCGTCACGCCACGGGTGTTGCGGACGACGAAGTTGCCGTCGGTCTGCATCGCTGCGGTGTTGCCGTTTCCGGTCGTGAACGCCGCCCACCGGCGGAGGCCCGTGGACGAGTTGAGCACGAGGTTGCCGTCGGTGCGCATGAGCAGGCTCCAGGCGCCGTTCGTGGCGATGATCGACTCGCCGGGGCGCAGCACCTGTCCGGGCAGGATGCGGTCGTAGCGGACACCGCGGTGGTCCCAGACCGTCGTCGTGCCCTGCCGGGCCTGGAGCAGGCCGCCGTCGGTCAGGGTGAGCGAGGCGCCGGTCCAACCGTTGGTGCCGCTCGACCACGCGACCGTGCCGTTGGTGCGCAGGATGACGACGTTGCCGTCGGCCCGTACCTGCAGCCGGTTGCCGGGGCCGCTCGTGGCGCTCGTCCACCGTCGGGTGCCGCCGGAGGTCGTGATGACGAGGTTGCCGTCGGCCTGCATCGTCGCGACGTAGCCGCCCGACGGGGACCGCAGCGCCGTGCCCGCGGAGAGCGTCTGACCGGTCCCGAGGGTGGCGCCCGCGACGTAGGTGAAGCCGTCGGGCCGCAGGACGGTGCCCGCCCGGGTCGTGACGCGGACCGAGACGAGGCCGGTCGCCGTGCGTGCCGGGACGACGGCGGTCAGCGAGGTGGCCGAGACGCGCTTCCACGACGTGGCCGCGACGTCGCCGAACTGGACGGCGCCGACGTTGGTGAACGAGGTGCCGCTCAGGGTGACGACGGTGCTGACGCCGAGTGGGCCGGACGCGGGCGTGACCGAGGAGACCACCGGGGGGTTCTGGTAGGAGAAGCGGGCGCCGGGGGCGACGACCGCGGTGCCTCCGGGTGTCGTGACGCGCACGTCGACGTCGCCCTCGGCGTGAGCCGGCAGGGTGACCCGCAGCTGCGTCGCCGACAGACGGGTCACCGACGTCGCCGCCACGCCGCCGAAGGTCACGGACGAGACGCGGTCGTAGGCCGCCCCGGTCAGGGTCACGACGGTGCCTCCCTTGGTGGGAGCGAGCGCGGGCGACACCGACGAGACGGTCGGCAACGCCTGGTAGGTGAACCGTGCCGCCGCGACGACGGGGGACTGGCCGCCCGGTGTGGTGACGCGTACGTCCACCGGACCGACCGGTCGCGCAGGTGCCGTGACCTGGAGCCGGGTGTCGGAGAGTCGGACGAGCGCGGTGCCGGGCACGCCGCCGAAGTCGACCCGACTGGCGAGCCCGAGGCGGGTGCCGGTGAGGATGACGACGACGCCGCCCTTCAGCGGGCCGGCCGGCGTCGACAGGGCCGAGACGGCCGGGACGCCGACGTAGGTGAAGACGCCGGCCGGAGTGACGGGGCTCGTGCCGTTGACGTTGACCACGCGCACGGCCACGGCGCCCTCGACCTGGGCCGGGGACGTCACGCGCAGGCTCGTGTCCGAGACGCGCACGAGACCGGTGCCGGTGACGGAGCCGAACTGCACCGAGGTGGCGTCGCCGAGGTGCGAGCCCGTGAGCGTCACGACGGTGCCGCCCTTGAGGGGGCCGGCATCGACGGACAGCGAGGTGACGACGGGCGGCCAGCCGTAGGTGTAGCGGGTCCCGGTGCCGGCCGCGGAGGTGCCGCCGGGGCTGGTGAGCTGGACGTCGACGGGTCCGGAGGCGTGCGCGGGCGTCGTGACCCGCACCGTGGTGTCCGACACCCGCACGAGGCCGGTCGCCGGCGTCGCGCCGAAGCGGACGGCGCCGACCCTTGTGAGCCCCGTGCCGGTGAGCGTCACCACCGTGCCGCCGGCAGGCGGACCGGTCTGCGGTGACACGGACGTCAGGACGGGCGTCGGGTGGTAGGTGAAGGTGGCCGCCGCGGCGGCGCGCGACGTGCCGTAGGGGGTGGTGACGGTGACGCCCACGAGGCCGGCACCGTGGGCGGGGCTCGTGGCGCGGATCGTCGTGGGCGACAGCACGGTGAACGCAGCGCTGGTGCCCCCGAAGGCCACCCGGGTCGCGCCCGTGAGCCGCAGGCCGGAGACCGTGACCGTGGTGCCGCCGCGCAGGGGGCCGGCGGTCGTCGACAGCGCCGTCACCGCCGGCGGGGCCTGGTAGGTGTAGCGGGCGCGTGTCGTGACGGCCGAGAGGCCACCCGGGGTCGTGACGCGCACGTCCACCGTGCCGACGGGCCGCGCCGGGGTCGTCACGCGCAGGGTCGTGGCGGAGACGTGGACGACGCGGGTGGTCGTCGTCGAGCCGAACCTCACCGAGGTCGCGCGGGTCAGGCCGGTGCCCGTCAACGTGACGGTGGCGCCGCCGGCCGTCGGTCCCGACGCGCGGGAGAGACCGGTCAGGGTCGGGACGGCGTCGTAGGCGTACGCGCTCGCCGTGGACGTGCGGGACGTGCAGCCGGGCGTGCGGACCTGGACGTGGACGACGCCGGCGGGCCGGGTCGGCGAGAGCACACGCACCCGCGTGCTCGACAGGACGGTGAGCCGCGCGGCGGTGCCGCCGAAGGTGGCAGCGGTCGCGCCGGTGAACCCGGTCCCCGACACGAGGACAGTGGTCCCGCCGCGCGTAGGCCCGGCTGACACGGACAGGCCGGTGACGGTCGGTGCCGGCGCCACGGGCGTCGCCTTGTAGGCGAACCGGTCCGCCGCCGTGACGGCGGACGTGCCGCCGGGGGTCGTGACCCTGACGTCGACCGTGCCGGCCGTGCGCGCCGGGGCCGTTACCCGGACCTGCGTCGCGGACAGGTGGGTCAGCCCGGTGCCCGCGACGGTGCCGAAACGGACCGAGCTCGTGCGCAGCAGGCCCGTGCCCGTGATCGTGACGACCGTGCCGCCGCGGGTCGTCGAGGTGTGCGTCGACAGCGCCGACACGGTGGGCACGACGTCGAAGGCGAAGGTGGAGCGGGGTGAGTCCGGCGAGGTCCCCGCAGGGGTGGTGACGCGGACGCTGGCGAGCCCGGCTCGATGGGCGGGGGTGACGACCCGGACCCGTGTGCTCGAGATGCGCGTGACGCGGGTGACCGCCGTCGTGCCGAAGAGGACCCGCGTCGTGGCCCCGACGCCGGACCCGGAGAGGTCCACGGTCGTGCCACCACGGGTGGGACCGGCGACGACGGAGAGGCTCACGGCGGCGGGCGCCGTCGTGACGGCGGCCGGGGTCGGTGCGGCAGCAGCCGGAGCGGCACCGGCGAGGCCGGGGAGCCCGGCGACGAGGCCGACGGCGACGAGCACGGACACGACGCGTCCGGGTCCGCCGGTCCGGGTTCGGCGAGCGCCGGTTTCGGCGATGGGTCTCGCGGTGGGTCCGGGCAGCATCCGTCGGTCTCCTTGCAGTCAGCACGTCCGGCGAGCATTCTGCACGGGCATTTCGCCCCTTGTATGCGTTTTCGCACTTATTGGACTGCCCCACAGGTCCCATGAGCCCCAGATGTAGCGCCCGTACTTCCGATGGAGGCTCCCCGTCGACGCCCTTCGGCCGGCTCGCCCCCGATCGACGCCCCTCAGTCGACCCGGCGCAGGTCGGGTCGCAGCCGCAGCACGACGAGTCCCTGGAGCACCCCGAAAGCCGCCAGCACGAACCACACGACGGAGAGCCCGCCGGTCACGTCGCGGACGAGTCCCATGGCCAGTGGGCCGATCGAGGCGATGCCGTAGGAGATGAGGAAGGCCATGCCCGTGAGGCGTCCGCTGGCCTCGGGGGTCCGGGTGTAGCGGACGAGCAGGACGAGGGCGAGCGAGAAGGCCGCGCCCTGGCCGAGCCCGGTGACGACGGCCCACACCCACGGCGCCGCGAGCGGCGCGAGCCAGATCCCGACGGAGCCGGCGACGCCGAGCGCCGCCGCGGGCAGCAGCAGCCGGCGCATGTCGTGCGTGCGGTCGCTGAGGACGGGCCCGAGCAGCCCCGAGACGATCTGCGCGCCGCTGAAGGCCGCCGCGAGGTAGCCGGCCGACGCGCGTGACCAGCCGTGCTCGACGTAGGTCGGGGCGAGCCACGTTACGGCCGAGTAGAAGCACCAGGACTGGAGGGCGAGGTAGCCGGCGACGAGCCAGGCGGTGGGGTGGCGCCACGGGAGGCGGCCCGGTCCCTCCTCGCCGGGGGTGTGGTGGGGGTTGGCCCGCACCGTGAACGGGGCCCAGGCTATGGCGCCGACGAGCGCGACGACCGACCACGACCCGAGCGAGGCCTGCCAGCTGCCGAGCCGGTCGGCGAGGGGCACCGCGATCGCCGAGCTCGCTGCGGCGCCGCCCATCATCGCCAGCATGTAGAGGCCCGTGACGAGACCGGTGCGCTCGGGAGGGAAGTAGGTCTTGACGAGCCGGGGGAGCAGGGTGCCGGCGACGGCGATGCCGACACCGCAGAGGAAGGTCCCGGCATACAGCACCACGACGTGCCCGCCCGCGAAGCGGCTCAGCGTCCCGGCCAGGATGCTGACCACCGCCAGGAGCACCGCTGCGGCGGCGCCGGTGTGGTGCGCGATCCGGCTCGCCACGGGGGCGAAGACGCCCATGCAGAGGACGGGCAGGGTCGTGAGCGCGCCGGCAGCGGCGTGGCTCAGGCCGAGGTCGCCGGAGATCGCGTCGAGCAGCGGCGGGACGCTCGTGATGGCGATCCGCAGGTTGGCCGCGACCGCGACGAGCGCGACCGCCATGACCCACACCGGGGGAAGCGGACGGAGGGCTCGTCGAGGTGCGCGCACCGTCAGAGACTATGACGGTCCGACGAGGGCAGGTCCCAGGGTGCCGCAGTGCCGTGAGTGCCGAGCGGGCTCACGCGTGCGGGCGGGCGCGAACCGCTGCGCGGTCGGAGCCTGTCGCCGTGGTCGCCGACGGTGCGCAGCGGGGCCAGGTCCAGGCGTACCGCAGGATCAGCGCGAGGAGGACGAGCTCCAGCACCACGCCGAGGCCGTAGAAGAGCAGGTAGAAGCCGCCGGCGACGTTGAAGACGGTGAAGGGGACGAACAGTGAGGCCACGACGAGGTTCGTCGTGCGGTTCTTCCGGGCGGGCAGCGTCAGCGACAGCACGACCATGAAGATCGGGATGCCCAGGACGGTCAGCACCGTGGTCGAGAAGGTCTGGGAGAGGTCGAACTCGTAGACCTTGCCGTCGAGGATGTCCTTGACGGTGCCCGGCGTGTAGAAGCCGAGGATGTCCACGTAGGCGTAGAGGAACATGAAGCTCGTCCACGCCGCGGCGAGCTTGGCCTGCACCGGAATCGGACGGTCGTCCAGTGCGGCGGGGGTGAGGGGTCGACGTGTGCTCATGGCAGGCTCCGTTGTCGCTGGGGGGATGGGTGAGTCCACGATCGCCGGTCCCGTCGGGGGTACACCTCCGTCCGGAGGCCGGGGATCACTCGGCCGAAAGCACGGTCTGTGCCTCCTCCTTTCGGCTGGTCCGCCGAGCCGCGCGGGACCCTAGGCTGGGGCCGTGGTCACGCTCCGGGGCTCCGTCTGGCGCGAGCCGCGGCCTGGGCACGCCCCTCCCGTCGGCCGTCTCGACTGGTTGCTGGCGGGGACGTTCGCGGTCGCCTCCCTGGTGGAGGGCGTCGTCCGGCCCGGGCTGGCGTGGCGACCGCTGGTCGTGGTGCTCGCCCTGGCGCTGGTCCCCGCCCTGCTCTGGCGGCGCCAGCGTCCCCTCCACGCCGCAGTGGTCGGCTGGGGCGTCGCCGGGCTGCTCTCGGGCCTCCAGCTGGCTGCGCACCCCGGCGACCTCGACCTCTACTCCATGGCCGCCGTCCTGATCCTGCTCCACGCCCTGGTGCGGTGGGGCTCGGGCCGGGAGCTGGTGGTGGGGACCGCCTTCGTGGCGGTCGTCGTCGCGCTGGGGATGTACGCCTCCTCCACGGGCGCCGCCGACGTCCTCGGCGGGAGCGCCCTCCTCCTACTGGTCATCGCCCTCGCGGCCGTGTTCCGCTACCGGGCGGACCTCTGGCACCGCCAGCAGCGCGAGATCCGCAACGAGGAGCGGGCGGGACTGGCCCGCGAGCTGCACGACACCGTGGCCCACCACGTCTCGGCCATCGCGGTCCAGGCGCAGGCCGGCGGGGTGGTGGTCGACAGCCAGCCCGAGAAGGCTGCCGAGGTCCTGGCCGCGATCGAGTCCGAGGCATCCAGGACCCTGGCTGAGATGAGGTCCATGGTGCGCGTGCTGCGTGACGAGGACGCTGTCGGCCACTCACCGCAGCGAGGTGTCGCGGATCTGCCGTCTCTGGCCCGCGCCGACGCGACGCTCACGGTCGAGGTCTCGCTGCAGGGCTCGTTGACCCGCTTGGACCGACCCGTGGACGCTGCGCTCTACCGGCTCGCGCAGGAGGCGTTGACCAACGCAGTGCGGCACGCACGCAGTGCGAGTCGCGTCCGGATCGAGGTGCGGCGGGAGGGCGAGGACGTGAGGCTGAGGGTCAGCGATGACGGACGCGCCGAGCCGGGTCCGGCGCCGCAGCCCGGGTTCGGCCTGCTGGGCATGGCAGAACGCGCCCAGCTCCTCGGGGGGTCGCTCACCGCCGGCCCGGCGCCGGGGGGTGGCTGGTTGGTCGAGGCCGTGCTGCCGGCCAGGGTGCACGCATGAGCATCCGTGTCGTCGTGGCCGATGACCAGGACCTGGTCCGGACCGGGCTGGTGATGATCCTCGACGCGCAACCCGACCTCGAGGTCGTGGGAGAGGCGGCAGACGGCCTCACGGCTCTCGACCTGGCGAAGAGGCTGCGCCCCGATGTCCTCCTCGTGGACATCCGGATGCCGGGGCTCGACGGTGTCGAGGTGACGCGGCGCCTGGCCGGGCCGGACGTCGCGGACCCGATGGCGGTCGTCGTGATCACCACGTTCGACCTCGACGAGTACGTCCTCGGCGCGCTGCGCGCCGGCGCTCGCGGCTTCCTGCTCAAGGACGCCGGGCCGGCGCTCCTCGTGCAGGCCGTGCACGCGGCCGCCGACGGGGACGCGCTGATCGCCCCCAACGTCACGCGTCGGCTGCTGGCGACCCTCGCCGACCAGACGCCGGCCGTCCCGGCCCAGCCCGTCGACCCGCTCACCGAACGCGAGGAGGAGGTGCTCGTGCTCGTGGCGCGGGGCCGCACCAACGCCGAGATCGCCACCGAGCTGTTCGTCGGCCTGAGCACGGTCAAGACCCACGTCGCTTCGCTGATGACCAAGCTCGGCGTCCGCAACCGCGTCGAGCTCGCGATGTGGGCCCACGGCACCCGACGGGTGCGTGCCGACCAGCAGCCGGGGACCGCTGCGGGCGGGCCGACGTCGGCGCACCCCTAGGGCGAGGTGTCCAGGACCAGGTCCGCCCGTCGACGGGTGGCGTCGGCGGTGAAGAGAGCCGTCTCCTGGTCGGCCCACCGCTGCCACTGCGGGCGGTAGGCCTCACCGTCGCGCTCGATGCCGCGACGCCGCCGGAGCGCGACGTCGGCGTCGACGAAGACGGAGAGAGCCGCATACGCCCTCGCCGGCCCCACGCTGGAGCCGCAGCCCTCGACGACGAGGAAGCGGCAGTCGGGCACTTCGCGCGTGCTGGCCCACTCGTCGCGCACCCAGCTCCAGATCCGGTAGGCCGCCCGCTCGCCGCGCGCCAGCGGCTCGAGCACCTGCTCCGTGAGCAGCGCCGGTGCCTGCAGCAGCCCGTCCCAGCCGGGGTAGAGGTGGTCCATGTGGACGACCGCGACGGGGCCCTGCTGCTCGAGGGCGAGCTCGACCCCGCGGGCCAGCGTCGTCTTGCCCGCGCCGCTCGGGCCGTCGAGGGCGATGACGACGACGTCGCCGCACCGCACCGGGGCAGCGAGCGCCAGCGCCACGACGGCGTCCACGTGCTCCTCGCGCGGCGGCCGCGTCACCTGGTCCCACATGGGCGCGACCCTACCCATCCCGGCCGCTGGCCTAGATTTGTCGTATGCCGGTCGCCACGAGAGTCATTGCCTGCCTGGACGTCGACGCGGGTCGGGTCGTCAAGGGCGTCAACTTCGAGAACCTCCGCGACGCGGGTGACCCCGTCGAGCTCGCCAAGCTCTACGACGAGCAGGGCGTCGACGAGCTGACCTTCCTCGACGTCACGGCGAGCAGCGGCGACCGGGAGACCACCTACGACGTGGTGCGCCGCACCGCCGAGCAGGTCTTCATCCCGCTCACCGTCGGCGGCGGTGTGCGCTCCGTCGACGACGTCGACCGGCTGCTGCGTGCCGGTGCCGACAAGGTCGGCGTCAACACCGCGGCGATCGCCCGGCCCGAGCTCATCGCCGAGATCGCGAGCCGGTTCGGCGCCCAGGTGCTCGTCCTGTCCGCCGACGTCCGCCGCCGTCTCGGCGACGACGGGAGGCCGACCGACGACTTCGTCATGACGACGCACGGCGGTCGCACGCCGGTCGACCTCGACGCCGTCGAGTGGTGCGCGCGAGCCGCCGAGCTCGGTGCCGGTGAGATCCTGCTCAACTCGATGGACGCCGACGGCACCAAGGACGGCTTCGACCTCGAGCTGATCCGACGGGTCCGCGCCGCGGTGTCGGTGCCCGTCATCGCGAGCGGTGGCGCCGGACGGGTCGAGCACTTCGCGCCGGCGGTCGAGGCCGGCGCCGACGCCGTGCTCGCCGCGAGCGTCTTCCACTTCCGGGAGCTCACGGTCGGCGAGGTGAAGGACGCGCTGCGCGCGGCCGGGATCACCGTTCGCTGAGCCGGGGCGCATCGGGCGCATCGGGGCTCGTCGGCCTCAGCGGCCCGCGCGTCTCAGCTGATGCCGAGCTCGGCCTGCTGCAGCGCGGCGATGTCGTCGGCGTCGCCCTCGAGCTCGACCCGGGCCACGTCCTTGCGGCCGTAGGCGTAGAGCACGAGCTCTGCCGGCGTGCCGCGCAGGATGACGGTGCCGTGCTGGTCGGGCAGCTTCGCGGCATACCGGCCCTGGCCCTCCCCGATGAGGACGATGCCGGTGGCGGACTTGCGGAACATCAGGCGGGCGGAACGCCTGAGCGCCGACCACAGCTTGGCCTGGAGCGCCGCGGGCAGGTCGCGGGGCTCCCAGTCGGCCTGCGCCCGGCGCACGTCCTCGTGGTGCACGAAGTACTCGACGAGGTTGGTCAGCTCGTCGACCTTCGGGTGCGACATAGGGTTCCACGCGGGGGCGCCCTGACGGACGCGCCCGACGAGGGCGCTGTAGTCGCCTTGCGCCATGCGGTGCTGCTCGCGCTCGAGGCGTGCGTGGAGGAACGGCAGGATCGTGCCGACGGCGAGGTCCGGGCGTCCCTCCCGGATGACGAGGTGCGCCGCGAGGTCGCGCGTGTCCCAGCCCTCGCACAGGGTCGGCCGGTCGGGGCCGAGCCGGTCGAGCTCGTCGCAGAGCAGCAGGCGTTCGGACTGGGCGTGGCGCGTCATGGCCTCATCCTCTCAGGACGCCCGCCCGTTCGAATTCGGTGGCCCACCAGGGCAGGCGGTCCCTAGGGTCGGACGGTGATCGAGCTCGTGCGCCCCACCACCGACCTGTCCGACTCGTGGTGGGCGATGGTCGACGACTTCGGCGACGAGACCATCCACGGGTCGAGCTACCGTCCGGGCGACCGCGACGCCCTGCGCGACCCGGAGGTCTTCGAGGAGTGGGTCGACTGGCTCGGGCGGATGGAGCGGCCGGACGAGGCCCTGCCCGAAGGCCGGGTGCCGTCGTCGAACCGGTGGATCGTCCGTGACGAGCGGGTCGTCGGCACCATCGCCGTGCGCCATGCCCTGACGCCCTCGCTCGTCGCCGAGGGCGGTCACATCGGGTATGCCGTGTCGCCGGGTGCGCGGCGGCAGGGCGTCGCCCGCGAGGCGCTCGGTCTCGCCCTCGCGCTGGCCGCGGCCCGGGGCATCGACCCGGTGCTCGTGACGTGCGACGTCGACAACGTCGGGTCGGCCCGCACCATCGCCTCCGCCGGTGGGGTCGTCGAGGACGAGCGCGACGGGGTGCTGCGGCACTGGGTGCCCACCGGCGCGCCCGCCCGGCCGATCGGCGCGGGACCCATCGAGACCCGCGAGGCCCGGCTCGTCCCCATCACGCCCGAGGAGGCCGCGGCGATGCGCGCCGGGGTGCGCCGGGCCGACTGGGCCGAGGGCTACCCGCGCGAGGACGACCTCGACGCCGTCGGGATGGTGACCTCTGGTCCGGACGCGTGGTCGCCCCGCCACGTCGTCCGCCGGAGCGACGGGCTCGCCGTCGGGTCGATCGGCTGCTTCGGGCCGCCGGAGGACGGCGTCGTCGAGGTCGGGTACGGCTTGGTGGAGTCCGCCCGGGGAGGCGGCCTCATGACGGACGTGCTCTCCGCGATGGTGCGCTCCCTCGAGGCGGCCGGGTTGAGAGTCGTGGCCCACACGGACCCGACAACGTCCCGAGCCAGCGGGTCCTGGCGCGGTTGGGCTTCCGCCGGGTGGAGGAGGCCGAAGCCGACGCCGGCGCGGAATGGCTCTGGGCGCGGGGGCCGGTCCGCGGCGCGGTCTCCGAGACGTGAGAGGCTGGGGGGTCGTCCGGAGACGGCACCAGCACGCACGCCAGCAGGGGAGCAGCACACCGTGAACGTCCCGACCACCTCGACCCTGCGGGAGGGTCTCGCCGTCATCGGCCGGGGCATCAAGGGCCAGCCGCGCTGGTTCTCGGTCGCCGTGCTCGGCAGCGTCGTCTACGGCGTCATGACGAGCCTGACGGCCGCCGCGATCGGCTACGTCGTCCGTGAGGCCGTCTCGCCGGCCATCGCCGCCCGCCACGTCACGGCCTCCCAGCTGTGGTTCATCGGCGGGGTCATGGCGTCCGTCGTGCTGACGACGACCGTCGGTGTCATCGGGCGCCGCATCGCCGGCGGCGTCGCGATGTACAACCTCGGCGCGATGTACCGGCGCCAGGTCACGCGTCAGTACCTCCGCCTTCCACTCAGCTGGCACCACCGTCACCCGTCGGGACAGCTGCTCTCCAACGCGAACGCCGACGTCGAGGCGACGTGGAACATCTTCGCCCCGCTGCCGATGGCGCTCGGCGTCGTCGTCATGCTCGTCTTCGGCATCGTCCAGATGGTCGTCGTCGACCCGTGGCTCGCGCTCGTCGGGCTCACCGTCTTCCCGATGCTCTTCCTCGCCAACGTCGCCTTCCAGCGCGCGATGTCCCCGCGCGTCACCCGGGCCCAGCAGCTGCGGGCCGACGTCTCCGAGGTGGCCCACGAGAGCTTCGAGGCCGCCCTCATCGTCAAGTCGCTCGGCCGTGAGGACCACGAGGCCGAGCGCTTCCGCGCCGTGACGCACGAGCTGCGCGACGCCAACATCGAGGTCGGGCGCACCCGCGGCCGCTTCGACCCCGCCATCGAGGCCATCCCCACGGTCGGCACGCTCGCGGTGCTCTTCGTCGGGACCCTGCGCGTGAGCAACGGTCTGCTGTCCGCGGCCGAGGTCGTGCAGATCGCCTATCTCTTCTCGATCCTCGCCTTCCCGGTGCGGGCGCTCGGCTGGGTGCTGGCCGAGCTGCCGCGCGCCGTCGTCGGCTGGAACCGCGTGTCGGCCGTGCTCGACGCGACGGGCAGCATGACCTACGGCGAGCGCTCGCTGCCGACCGGCCACGCCAGCCACCTGCAGGCCGAGCGACTCGCGTACGCCTACGAGATCGAGTCCGAGCCCGGCGAGGTGGACCGGAACCCGGCCGTCGTCGACGTCACCCTCGACGTGGCGCCGGGTGCGACCGTGGCCGTCGTCGGGCCCACCGGCAGCGGCAAGTCGACCCTGACCAACCTCGTCATGCGGCTCGTCGACCCCGACAGCGGAGCCGTCCTCGTCGACGACATCGACCTGCGCGAGGTGCGCCGCGGTGGCGTGAGCGACGTCGCGGCCCTCGTCGCGCAGCAGACGTTCATGTTCGACGACAGCGTGCGCGGCAACATCACCCTCGGACTCGAGCACGACGACGAGAGCGTGTGGCGTGCCCTCGACGTCGCCCAGGGCGCCGGGTTCGTCGAGAAGCTGCCCGACGGCCTCGACACCCACGTCGGCGAGCGCGGAGCGAGCCTCTCGGGCGGTCAACGGCAACGAATCGCACTGGCACGCGCGGTGATCCGTGAGCCGCAGCTGCTCATCCTCGACGACGCCACGTCGGCGGTCGACCCCAGCGTCGAGCAGGCCATCCTCGGCCGGCTGCGCGAGGCGAGCAGCGGCACGACCGTCCTCGTCGTCGCCTACCGGATGGCCACCATCCTGCTCGCCGACGAGGTCGTATACCTCGAGGGCGGTCGCGTCGTCGACCACGGCTCCCACGCCCAGCTGCTGGGACGGTGCGTCGGCTACGAGCGGCTCGTCACGGCATACGCCCGCGAAGCCGCCGAGCGCGAGGCCATCGCGGCCGACGAGGAGCTCGGCGACGGGCACGGCACCGACGCGGCCGAGGAGGTCTCCCGATGAGCATGCGGTCCCAGGTCCTCGTCGAGCACCACGGGGTGGCGACGGGCAAGGAGATGACGACGTGGCAGACGCTGCGTCGCGGCGTCGAGCTCTCGCCCGAGCTGCGCAAGGGCATCTGGGTCACGGTGCTGCTCGCCGTGCTGTCGACGCTCGGACGGGTGCTCGTGCCCTTCGTCGTCCAGCGCATCACCGACGACGGCATCCTCGCCGCGTCCGGACCCGACACCCGGGTGGTGGCCGTCTACATCGGCATCGCACTCGTCGGTGTGGTCGTCACCGCCTTCTCGGCCTATCTCGTCAACGTCCGGCTCTTCCGCACGTCGGAGAACGGCCTGGCGACGTTGCGCCTCAAGGCATTCCGTCACATCCACGACCTCGCGATGCTGACCCAGAACACCGAGCGCCGTGGCTCGCTCGTCTCGCGCGTGACCTCCGACGTCGACACGATCTCGATGTTCGTGCAGTTCGGCGGGCTCATGCTGATGATCAACATCGCGCAGATCTCGCTCGCAACCGTGCTCATGGTGATCTACAGCCCGCTGCTCGGGCTCGTCGTGTGGCTCTGCTTCGTGCCGTTGTTCGTCATCATCCGCAAGTTCCAGGGCATCGTCGGCCGCGCCTACACCCGGGTGCGTGAGCGCGTCGGCGACATGCTCGGCGCCATCTCCGAGGCCGTCGTCGGTGCCCAGGCGATCCGTGCCTACGGCGTCGAGGACCGCACGGCCGAGCGCATCGACGCCGCCGTCGAGGCCCACCGCAAGGCCGCCATCGGTGCCCAGGCGCGCTCTGTCGTCGCGTTCACGTCCGGCCAGCTCGTCTCCGGCCTGACGACCGCGGTCGTCCTCGTCGTCGGCACCGTGCTCGCAGCCCGGGGGAGCCTCACGCTCGGCGAGCTGCTGGCCTTCCTCTTCCTCGTCAACCTCTTCACGCAGCCCGTGCAGCAGGCCACCGAGATCCTCAACGAGATGCAGAACGCCGTGGCCGGCTGGCGCCGCGTCATCGGCATCATCGACACCCCCGCCGACGTCTCCGACCCGGGCGAGTCCGGCGTGACGCTGCCGCGCGGGCCGATCACGGTGCAGTTCAACGAGGTCGGCTTCGCCTACCCCGGTGGCGCGCCCGTGCTCCACGACATCGACCTCACCATCGCGCCGCGCAGCCGCGTGGCCATCGTCGGCGAGACCGGCTCCGGCAAGTCCACGCTGGCCAAGCTGCTCACCCGGCTCATGGACTCGAGCAGCGGCCAGGTGCTGCTCGACGGCGTCGACCTACGCACGATCCGCTTCTCCTCGTTGCGGTCCCGCGTCGTGCTCGTGCCGCAGGAGGGCTTCCTCTTCGACGGCACGCTGCTCGAGAACATCCGGTTCGGTCGGCCCGAGGCGAGCGAAGACGACGTGCGGCTCACCCTCACCGAGCTCGGCCTCGACGCCTGGGTGTCGACGCTGCCGCTGGGCCTGGGGACCGACGTCGGCCAGCGCGGCGAGTCGCTGTCCGCGGGGGAGCGGCAGCTCGTGGCCCTCGCCCGCGCCTACCTCGCCGACCCCGACCTGCTCGTCCTCGACGAGGCGACGTCCGCCGTCGACCCGAGCACCGAGGTGCGCCTGCAGCGCGCCCTCGACTCGCTGACCCGGGGTCGCACGTCGATCGCCATCGCGCACCGGCTCTCGACGGCCCAGGCCGCCGACGAGGTCATCGTCGTCGACGCCGGTCGCATCGTGGAGCGGGGCCACCACAGCGAGCTCGTCCGTCTCGGCGGCGTCTACTCCCGGTTGCACGACTCGTGGGTGGCCCAGCAGCAGGCCGTCTGACCCGCACCCCGCTTCGGCACCGAACACCGCGTTCGGTGCCGAACGCGGTGTTAAAGCAGTGAGTTCGCGACCGAACGCTGCGTTCGACGAGGTGGTGGGTGCGAGGTGGTGGCTGGGTGGCGGTTCGGCCGCGGTGTGAACCACGGCCGAGGTCCGGGCAGAATGTCCCGGTGACCGACAGCATCGACGAGACACCCGACCCCGCGACGCTCGACCCGCAGATCGCAGGGCTGCTCAAGCGCGACGCCCAGGGACTCGTCGCCGCGGTCGTGCAGCAGCACGACACGGGTGATGTGCTCATGGTCGGCTGGATGGACGACGAGGCTCTGCGCCGCACCCTGACCGAGGGACGGGTCACCTTCTGGTCGCGCAGCCGTCAGGAGTACTGGCGCAAGGGCGACACGAGCGGGCACTCGCAGTGGGTCAAGGGCGTGCGCCTCGACTGCGACGGCGACGCCCTGCTCGTCAGCGTCGACCAGGTGGGTGCCGCCTGCCACACCGGCGACCGCACCTGCTTCGACGCCCGGGTCCTGCCCGCCGCCATCGGCGAGCCGACCACCGCCCCCTGACAGCTGTTGATGACGGGGCCGTTCGTGGCCTCTCGACGGTGAGGCGGGGCCGTTCGTGGCCTCTCGACGGGTGAGGCGGGGACACGGCACACGAGCGCGTGGGCCAGAATGGCTCGGTGCCCGACTCGAACACCTCGCTCGCCCCTGCGTCCGCGCCGCACGCCGACCTCGCGTGGGGCCGCACGTGGCCGAGCCTCGAGGTCTTCACCGAGCTCGCGCTGGAGCGTCGCCGCGTCATCCCGGTCGTACGCCGCGTGCTGGCCGACGCCGAGACGCCCGTCGGCGTCTACCGCAAGCTCGCCAAGGACGCGCCCGGCACCTTCCTGCTCGAGTCCGCGGAGCACGGGGGAGTGTGGTCGCGATACTCGATCGTCGGCGCCCGCAGCGCTGCGACGCTGACCGAGAAGGACGGCCGCGTCCACTGGATCGGCGAGCCGCCGGTCGGCCTGCCCACCGAGGGTGACCCGACGCAGGCGGTCCGTGACACCGTCGCGGCCCTGGCCACCCCGCGCACGCCCGGGCTGCCGCCCCTGACCGGCGGCCTCGTCGGCGCGATCACCTACGACGCCGTGCGCCGGTGGGAGAGCGTGCCCGACGGCGGCCGCGACGAGCTCGACCTGCCCGAGGTCGCGATGATGCTCGCCACCGACCTCGCCGTCTTCGACCACAGCGACGGCTCGCTGCTGCTCATCGCCAACGCCGTCAACCACGACGCCACCGACGAGCGCATCGAGGACGCGTGGGCCGACGCGGTCAGCCGGCTCGACCGGATGACCGACGAGCTCGCCGCCCCGGCCCCGAGCACCGTCGCGACGATCGAGCCGATCGAGAGCCGCCCGACGAGCAGCCACACCCAGCCCGAGTTCGAGGAGATGGTCGAGGAGGCCAAGGAGGCGATCCGCGCCGGCGAGGCCTTCCAGATCGTCGTCTCGCAGCGCTTCACCGTGCCGTGCCGGGCCGACGCCCTCGACGTCTACCGGGCGCTCCGGGTCAGCAACCCCAGCCCCTACATGTACCTCCTGCGCCTGCCGCACCCTGACGGCTCGGCCTACGACATCGTCGGCTCGAGCCCCGAGGCCCTCATCAAGGTCACCGGGCGCCAGGCCATCACGCACCCGATCGCCGGATCGCGTCCCCGCGGCAAGAGCCCCGACCACGACGCTCACCTCGCCGAGGAGCTGCTCGGTGACGCCAAGGAGCGCGCCGAGCACCTCATGCTCGTCGACCTCGCGCGCAACGACCTGCAGCGCATCTGCCGGGCCGGCACCGTCGACACCGTCGACTTCATGTCGATCCGCCGCTACAGCCACATCATGCACATCGAGTCGACCGTCGTCGGCGACCTCCGCGACGACCAGAGCGCCTACGACGCGCTCGTCGCGACCTTTCCCGCCGGCACGCTGAGCGGGGCGCCAAAGCCGCGGGCCATGGCCCTCATCGACGCCTACGAGGGCCTGCGGCGCGGGCTCTACGGCGGCGTCGTCGGCTACCTCGACTTCGCCGGCGACCTCGACATGGCCATCGCGATCCGCACCGCGCTCATCAAGGACGGGCTCGCCCACGTGCAGGCCGGCGCCGGCATCGTCGCCGACTCGGTGCCGCACCTCGAGTACGAGGAGACGGTCAACAAGGCCGCGGCCGCCCTGCGCGCCGTCGCCGCGGCGGCCGGGCTGCGCCCGCTCGGAGAGCACCGCGCATGAGCTCGCCCACGGCTCTCGACAAGAAGCGCGCGGCGCTCGCCGTCCTCGTCCCGGCGACCCTGCTGCTCGGCCTCACCACACGGGTGTGGGCGAGCGGGGAGTCGCGGGACGTCCTCAGCCAGGCCGTCACCGAGGTCACCGGTGGCGCAGCCGCCCCGGGCGTCGTGGGCCTCACCGCCGTCTGCGTGGTGGCCCTCCTCGGGCTCATGACCGGCGGCCGCATCATTCGCGCGGTGGCCGCCGTCGTCATCGTGCTGGCCTCGCTCGGCGCCCTCGCGATGACGCTGCTCGTGGCCCTGCGACCGGTCGACACCGTGGCCGACGCGGTCGCGCGTGAGCTCGCTCGCACGACGGCCCCCGCCGCGACGGGAGCGAGCACCGGGTGGGTCTGGGCAGCGGTCGTCGTGGCGGCCCTGTTGGCCGTCGGCGCCGTCCTGACAGCCGTGTCGAGCCGCACGTGGGCCGGGCTGTCCGGACGCTACGAACGCGGCGACAAGCCGGCGAGCGGACCCCGGGGCGAGGTGCGCACCACGTGGGACGAGCTGTCCGAGGGGCGGGACCCGACCCTGCGCGACGCCCCCGACGAGACCTGACAGAATGAACGACGTCGGCCCGCACGAGAGTGGAGCCGATCGGACCAGAGAGGACGCCATGGAAGAGCAGCACGAGGACCACGGTCACAGCACGGCCGCCTGGACCGGGGTCGGGATCATCCTGCTCGGCACGGCCATCGCGTCGGTCGCCTTCGTCATCCCCAGCGTCGCGCTCGCCGTCGTGGGCGCCGTCATCATCGTCGCGGGCATCGTCGCGGGCAAGCTGCTCTCGATGGCCGGCTACGGCAGCAACGGCCACCACGCGCAGGGCGGCTCGATCGTCGACGCACCCGACGAGGTGGGTGCCCCGACCCTCGGCAAGAGCTGAGCGCAGTGACGACGGTTCTCGACGGGATCATCGGCGGCGTCCGCGAGGATCTCGGGCGCCGTCGTGCCGCACTGCCGTTGACCGAGCTCGAGGCACGGGCCGCCGCCGCGGCTCCCGCGCTCGACCCGATGCCCGGCATCCGCTCCGCCGAGGGGGTCGCCGTCATCGCCGAGGTCAAGCGCTCGAGCCCGAGCAAGGGAGCGCTCGCCGCCATCCCCGAGCCCGGCCTGCTGGCGAGGTCGTATGCCGCGGGCGGTGCGAGCGCCATCAGCGTCCTCACCGAGGAGCGCCGGTTCTCAGGCAGCCTCGCCGACCTCGACGAGGTGCGCGCCGCAGTGCGGACTCCCTTGCTGCGCAAGGACTTCATGGTCGAGCCGTACCAGGTGACCGAGGCCCGTGTACACGGCGCCGACCTCATCCTGCTCATCGTCGCGGCGCTCGACGACGTCCTGCTGCGCGACCTGCACGACCAGGCCCGCGAGCTCGGCATGACGGCGCTCATCGAGGTGCACGACGCCGCCGAGCTCGACCGGGCCCTGGCGCTCGACCCCGTCCTCGTGGGCGTCAACGCCCGCAACCTCAAGACCCTCGAGGTCGACCCCCGCACCGTGACCGACCTGCTTCCCCGCGTCCCCGAGGGCGTCGTCGGCGTGGCCGAGTCCGGGGTGGGTGGGCCGGCCGACGTGGCCGCCTACGTCCGTGCCGGCGCCGGCGCGGTGCTCGTCGGCGAGGCCCTCGTCAGGGACGGTGCCCCCGAGGCCGCGATCCGCGGCTTCATCGACGCCGCGACCGCGGTCCGGGCCCAGGCCCACCCCGGCGCGGCAGGAGAGTGAGCATGACCACGACATCCAACGTGCCGGCATACGGCCGCTTCGGCGGTTTCGGTGGACGCTACGTCCCCGAGGCCCTCATCCCCGCCCTCGAGCAGCTCGAGGAGGTCTGGCGCAAGGCCGTCGTGGACCCGGAGTTCGTCGGCGAGCTCGAGCGGCTGCACCGCACCTACACCGGCCGCCCCAGCCTCATCACCGAGGTGCCGCGCTTCGCCGAGCACTGCGGCGGCGCGCGGATCATCCTCAAGCGCGAGGACCTCAACCACACGGGCTCGCACAAGATCAACAACGTCCTCGGCCAGGCCCTGCTGACCAAGCGCATGGGCAAGACGCGCGTCATCGCCGAGACCGGTGCCGGCCAGCACGGCGTCGCCACGGCCACGGCCGCCGCCCTGCTCGGGCTCGAGTGCGTCGTCTACATGGGCCGCAAGGACACCGAGCGCCAGGCGCTCAACGTCGCGCGCATGCGGCTGCTCGGCGCCACGGTGGTGCCCGTCGACAACGGCAGCAAGACGCTCAAGGACGCCGTCAACGAGGCCTTCCGCGACTGGGTGGCCAACGTCGCCACGACGCACTACGTCCTCGGCACCGTGACCGGTCCGCACCCGTTCCCCGAGATGGTCCGCGACTTCCACCGCGTCATCGGCGTCGAGGCGCGCCAGCAGGTGCTCGACCTCGTCGGGCGCCTCCCCGACGCGGTGCTCGCCTGCGTCGGCGGCGGCTCCAACGCGATCGGGATCTTCCACCGGTTCATCGACGACCGTTCGGTCCGGCTCATCGGCTTCGAGGCCGGGGGCGAGGGCGTCGCGTCCGGCAAGCACGCCGCGCGCTTCTCGGCCGGCATCCCCGGCGTGCTCCACGGTGCGTTCACCTACGTCATGCAGGACGAGGACGGCCAGACCGTCGAGTCGCACAGCGTCTCGGCCGGGCTCGACTACCCCAGCGTCGGTCCCGAGCACGCCCACCTGCTCGAGTCGGGCCGGGCGGAGTACCGCCCCGTGACCGACGACGAGGCGATGGAGGCGTTCTCGCTGCTCTCGCGCACCGAGGGCATCCTTCCCGCCATCGAGAGCGCGCACGCCCTCGCGGGTGCGATCAAGGTCGGGCGCGAGCTCGGCCCCGACGCGGTCCTGCTCGTCAACCTGTCGGGACGCGGCGACAAGGACGTCCACACGGCCGCGGAGTGGTTCGGTCTCATCGACGGCGAGGGCGCGACGCGCCTGCCCGACGACGACGGCGCCAAGGGCATGGGGGTCCAGCAGTGAGCGTCGACTCCGTCTTCGAGAAGTGCCGCGCCGACGGCCGTCCGGCCCTCATCGGCTACCTCCCCGTGGGCTTCCCCTCGGTCGAGGGCTCGATCACCGCGATGAAGGTCCTCGTCGACTCCGGCGTCGACATCGTCGAGATCGGAGTCCCCTACAGCGACCCCGTCATGGACGGTCCCGTCATCCAGGACGCCGCCGTCCGGGCGCTGGCCGCCGGGGTGCACCTCACCGACATCTTCACCGCTGCCCGTGAGGTGTCCGACGCGGGTGCCGGTGCGCTCGTCATGACCTACTGGAACCCGGTGCTGCGCTACGGCGTGGAGCGGTTCGCCGCCGACCTCGCCGCCGCCGGGGGAGCCGGGCTCATCACGCCCGACCTCATCCCCGACGAGGCGGGCGACTGGATCGCCGCCGCGGACGCCCACGACCTCGACAAGGTCTTCCTCGTCGCGCCGAGCTCGACGCCGGAGCGCCTGTCCGCTGTGACGGCCCGGTGCCGCGGGTTCGTCTACGCGACCGCCGTCATGGGTGTCACCGGGGCGCGGGCCAGCGTCGGCGAGGCCGCCGACGCCCTCGTCTCGCGCACCCGCGAGCACACCGACCTGCCCGTCTGCGTCGGGCTCGGGGTCTCCACCGGCGACCAGGCCGCCGAGGTGGGTCGCTACGCCGACGGCGTCATCGTCGGCTCCGCCCTCGTGCGGTGCCTCACCGAGGCCGACTCCGAGGAGCAGGGGCTCGAGGCCCTCGGCGCGCTGGCCCGCGAGCTCGCCGACGGCGTCCGCCGGAGCCGCGCGTGAGCGTCCTGGCCGCCTTGCCCGGCGCGCTCCACGCCGCCCTCCCGGCCGAGATCCCGTCGCCGAGCGTCGGCGTCTGGCACCTCGGCCCGCTGCCGATCCGCGGCTACGCCATGTGCATCCTCGCCGGCATCGTCGTCGCCGTCTGGCTGACGCAGAAGCGCCTCGAGGCGCGCGGCCACCGCAAGGGCATCGCCATCGACATCTCCGCCTGGGCGGTGCCGTTCGGCATCGTCGGCGGCCGCATCTACCACCTCATCACCACGCCCCAGCCGTACTTCGGTCAGAACGGCGACCCGTGGAAGGCCTTCGCCATCTACGAGGGCGGCCTCGGCATCTGGGGCGCCGTCGCGCTCGGCGCCGTCGGCGCGTGGATCGGCTGCCGCAAGAACGGTGTCGCCTTCCGCGACTTCGTCGACGCCGCGGCGCCGGGCCTCGCGATCGCGCAGGCCATGGGTCGCTTCGGCAACTGGTTCAACAACGAGATCTACGGCGCGCCCACCGACGTGCCGTGGAAGCTGCGCATCTACGAGTGGGACACCTCGGCCGGCCGGGCGGTCGTCGACGCCACGGGCAACCCGATCGTCAAGGGCTACTTCCACCCCACCTTCCTCTACGAGGCGCTGTGGTGCCTGCTGCTCGCGGCCTTCCTCGTCTGGCTGGGCCGGCGCCGTCCGCTCAAGGCGGGGCAGGTCTTCGCCGCCTACGTCATGGGCTACCCGGTCGGGCGCATCGTCATCGAGAACATGCGCTCGGACTCCGCGAACGTCATCCTCGGCCAGCGGGTCAACACATGGGTCTCGATCCTCGTCTTCCTCCTCGGCGTCGTCCTGTGGCGCCGCTTCGGCCGGATGGAGCAGCCGGCCCTGCCGGCGACGGCCGAGGACTCGAAGGACACCGACGGCGCCGAGGCCACCGAGGCCCCCGATGCCGCCGAGGGTGACGAGTCTCACGACGCGGCCGAGGCCACGGCCGATGCTGCCGGGGCGAGCGAGCCCGAGGCCGGAGATTCTTCGGCCGTGGCGCCCGCCGACCGGCCGAACGCCACGGCGACCGGCGCGACGAAGGTGGAGCGTCCGACGCAGTCGTGACGCGTGCCGGCTCCGTCCCGACGCCGGGACGTGAGCACGACGTCTCAGGATGCGGAATCCGCCGTATCAACAGGTAGGACGAGCGGTCCCTCCGATATCGTCGTCGCAACGCCTGTGGCCAGTGCCGTCCACATGCCCTCAGTCATGTCGCCGGCCCGGTCGTGGTCGCCGCCTGGGACCCAGCAGAAGGACGGTGAAGATGCCGCCGCACACCCGCACCCGTGCTCTCTTCAGTGCACACCCGGAGAACTCCGGTCTCTACCGACGCGAGCACGAGCACGACGCCTGCGGCGTCGCGCTCATCGCGACGATGCGGGGCACTGCCGGCCACGACATCGTCGACCACGCCCTGACCGCGCTGCGCAACCTCGACCACCGGGGGGCCACCGGCGCCGACCCGCTCGTCGGTGACGGCGCGGGCATCCTGACGCAGATCCCCGACGAGTTCTTCCGCGCCACGGTGCCGTTCACGCTGCCCAACAGCGGGGCGTATGCCGCGGGCATCGCCTTCCTGCCGCAGAACCCCATCGAGCGCGCGGCCGCCAAGGCCCGCATCGAGGAGATCGCCGTCGCCGAGAACCTCAAGGTGCTCGGCTGGCGCGAGGTCCCCGTCGAGGGCGACCTCGTCGGCACCGTCGCCCGTGAGTGCATGCCGTTCTTCGAGCAGCTCTTCGTCAGCAGCTCGATCGGCCGCCAGGTGGCCCTCGGGCTCGACCGGCTGGCGTTCTGCCTGCGCAAGCGCGCCGAGCACGAGGTCGACGTCTACTTCTCCTCGCTCAGCTCGCGCACCATCGTCTACAAGGGCATGCTGACCACCGGTCAGCTCGAGCCGTTCTTCCCCGACCTGTCCGACCCGCGGTTCGCGAGCGAGCTGGCCCTCGTGCACTCGCGCTTCTCGACCAACACGTTCCCGTCGTGGCCGCTCGCGCACCCCTACCGGTTCATCGCCCACAACGGCGAGATCAACACCGTCAAGGGCAACCGCAACTGGATGCACGCCCGCGAGAGCCTGCTGACGTCGGACATCATCCCGGGCGACCTCGAGCGCGTCTTCCCGATCTGCACGCCCGACGCGTCCGACTCCGCGAGCTTCGACGAGGTGCTCGAGCTGCTGCACCTCGGCGGCCGCTCGCTCCCGCACGCGGTGCTCATGATGATCCCCGAGGCGTGGGAGAACCACGCCACGATGGACCCGGCCCGCAAGGCGTTCTACGAGTTCCACTCGACGTTCATGGAGCCGTGGGACGGGCCGGCCAACGTCTGCTTCAGCGACGGCACGCTCGTCGGCGCCGTCCTCGACCGCAACGGCCTGCGCCCCGGCCGCTACACCGTGACCGACGACGGCCTCGTCGTCCTCGCCTCCGAGTCCGGGGTCCTCGAGCTCGACCCCGAGACCATCGTCCAGCGCGGCCGCCTGCAGCCCGGCAAGATGTTCCTCGTCGACACCGAGCACGGCCGGATCGTCAGCGACGAGGAGATCAAGTCCCAGCTCGCCGCCGCCAAGCCGTATGCCGAGTGGCTGCACGCGGGCCTCATCCGCCTCGAGGACCTCCCTGAGCGCGAGCACATCGTGCACACGGCCGCCTCCGTCGCGCGCCGCCAGCAGACCTTCGGCTACACCGCCGAGGAGCTGCGCATCCTGCTCACCCCGATGGCGAAGTCCGGGGGAGAGGCGCTCGGCTCGATGGGCACCGACACGCCCATCGCCGTGCTGTCCTCGCGCCCACGCCTGCTCTTCGACTACTTCACCCAGCTCTTCGCGCAGGTGACCAACCCGCCGCTCGACGCGATCCGCGAGGAGCTCGTCACCTCGCTCGGGACCTACATGGGACCCGAGGGCAACGCACTGTCGGCCTCGCCCAGCCACGCGCGCCAGCTCGTCCTCGACTTCCCGGTCATCGACAACGACGAGCTCGCCAAGATCGTGCACATCAACGCCGACGGTGACCTGCCGGGCTACGCCACTCACGTCGTGCGCGGTCTCTACGACGTCACCGGGGGAGCGGCCGCCATGCGCGACCGCCTCGAGGAGATCTTCGCCGAGGTGTCGCGGGCCATCTCGCGGGGCGCGCGCTTCGTCGTGCTCTCCGACCGCGACTCCGGCCGCGACCTCGCGCCGATCCCGTCGCTTCTGCTGACCGCGGCCGTGCACCACCACCTCATCCGCGAGAAGACCCGCACCCAGGTGGGCCTGCTCGTCGAGGCCGGCGACGTGCGCGAGGTCCACCACGTGGCCCTCCTCATCGGCTTCGGTGCGGCTGCCGTCAACCCGTACCTCGCGATGGAGACGGTCGAGGACCTCGTCCGGGCCGGTGAGATCGAGGGCGTCACCGCCGAGAAGGCCGTCGCCAACCTCATCAAGGCGCTCGGCAAGGGCGTGCTCAAGGTCATGTCCAAGATGGGCATCTCGACCGTGGCGTCCTACCGCGGCGCGCAGGTCTTCGAGGCCATCGGCCTGTCCCAGGCCCTCGTCGAGCGCTACTTCACGGGCACGGTGAGCCAGCTCGGCGGGGTCGGGCTCGACGTCATCGCCCGCGAGACTGCGGACCGCCATGCGCGGGCCTACCCGCCGGACGGCGTGCACCAGCCGCACCGCACCCTCGAGGTCGGCGGCGAGTACCAGTGGCGGCGCGAGGGTGAGCCCCACCTCTTCGACCCCGAGACGGTCTTCCGCCTCCAACACTCGACGCGCCAGCGCCGCTACGACATCTTCAAGCAGTACACCAACCGCGTCGACGACCAGACCTCGCGCCTCATGACGCTGCGCGGCCTCATGGGCTTCCGCCCGACGGGCGTCACCGGTCGCCTCCCCGTGCCGATCGAGGAGGTCGAGCCGGTCAGCGAGATCGTCAAGCGTTTCAACACCGGCGCGATGAGCTACGGCTCGATCTCCAAGGAGGCGCACGAGACCCTCGCGATCGCCATGAACCACCTCGGCGGACGCTCCAACACCGGTGAGGGCGGCGAGGACGTCGACCGGCTCCTCGACCCCGAGCGCCGGTCGGCGGTCAAGCAGGTCGCCTCGGGCCGCTTCGGCGTGACGAGCCTCTACCTCACCCACTCCGATGACATCCAGATCAAGATGGCCCAGGGCGCCAAGCCCGGCGAGGGCGGCCAGCTGCCCGGCCACAAGGTCTACCCGTGGGTGGCCAAGACCCGGCACTCGACGCCCGGTGTCGGGCTCATCTCGCCCCCGCCGCACCACGACATCTACTCCATCGAGGACCTGGCGCAGCTGATCCACGACCTCAAGAACGCCAACCCGTCGGCGCGCATCCACGTCAAGCTCGTCTCCGAGATCGGCGTCGGCACCGTCGCGGCCGGCGTGTCCAAGGCGCACGCCGACGTCGTGCTCATCTCCGGGCACGACGGCGGCACCGGCGCGAGCCCGCTCACGTCGCTCAAGCACGCGGGTGCGCCGTGGGAGCTCGGCCTCGCCGAGGCCCAGCAGACCCTCGTGCTCAACGGCCTGCGCGACCGCATCGTCGTCCAGGTCGACGGCCAGCTGAAGACCGGGCGCGACGTCGTCGTCGCGGCCCTGCTCGGCGCCGAGGAGTTCGGTTTCGCGACGGCGCCGCTCGTCGTCTCGGGCTGCGTCATGATGCGCGTGTGCCACCTCGACACCTGTCCGGTCGGCATCGCCACGCAGAACCCCGAGCTGCGCTCGCGCTTCTCGGGCAAGCCGGAGTTCGTCGAGACCTTCTTCGAGTACATCGCCCAGGAGGTGCGCGAGCACCTCGCCTCGCTCGGCTTCCGCTCGATCGAGGAGGCCGTCGGCCAGGTCGGCAGCCTCGACCTCGACAAGGCGATCGCGCACTGGAAGGCCTCGGGCCTCGACCTCAGCCCGATCCTCGCCGTGGCCGACAACCCGACCGGTGGCACGCTCCACCAGTCGGCCTCCCAGGACCACGGGCTCGACAAGGCGCTCGACAACGAGCTCCTGAGCCGTGCCCTGTCGGCCATCGAGACCGGTGAGCCGGTGCGCACCGAGATCGCCGTGCGCAACGTCAACCGCACCGTCGGCACGATGCTCGGTCACCACGTGACCAAGGCCCACCCGCAGGGGCTCGCGGACAACACGATCGAGCTGACGATGACCGGGTCCGGTGGGCAGTCGTTCGGCGCCTTCCTCCCGGCCGGTGTCACGATGCAGCTCTTCGGCGACGCCAACGACTACGTCGGCAAGGGCCTGTCGGGCGGCCGCGTCGTCGTGCGACCGCACCGCGACGCCACCCTCGTGGCCGAGGAGAACGTCATCGGCGGCAACGTCATCGCCTACGGCGCGACGACGGGCCAGCTCTTCCTGCGCGGCATCGTCGGCGAGCGCTTCTGCGTGCGCAACTCCGGCGCCCACGCGGTCGTCGAGGGCGTCGGCGACCACGGCTGCGAGTACATGACGGGCGGCACGGCCGTCGTGCTCGGGCAGACCGGGCGCAACTTCGCGGCCGGCATGTCCGGTGGCCTGGCCTACGTCCTCGACCTCGACGCCGACCTCGTCAACCGCGAGATGGTCGACCTCATGCCGCTGCGCGACGCCGACGAGGAGCCGCTGCGCGAGCTGCTCGAGGCGCACGCGCGGTGGACCGAGTCGCCCGTCGCCCGAGGCCTGCTCGACGACTGGTCGGCCGCACGCGAGCGCTTCACGCTCGTGCTGCCTCGTGACTACCAGCGCGTCCTCGACGTGCGCGCCGAGGCAGAGGCCCAGGGCCTCGACCTCGACGGCCCAGAAGTGTGGAACCGGATCATGGAGGCTTCCCGTGGCTGACCCCCAAGGCTTTCTCAACACCCGCGAGCGCGAGCTCCCGGCCCGCCGTCCCGTCCCGGTGCGCATCCGGGACTGGAAGGAGGTCTACGAGGAGCAGGAGCTCGGACAGCTCCAGCGCCAGGCCGGTCGCTGCATGGACTGCGGCATCCCGTTCTGCCACTCCGGCTGTCCGCTCGGCAACCTCATCCCCGAGTGGAACAACTTCGCGTGGAAGGGCGACTGGTCCGACGCCATCGAGCGGCTCCACGCGACGAACAACTTCCCGGAGTTCACCGGCCGCCTGTGCCCGGCGCCGTGCGAGACGGCGTGCGTCCTCGGCATCAACCAGCCAGCCGTGACGATCAAGCAGGTCGAGGTCACGACGATCGAGCGCGCCTTCGAGGAGGGGCTCGTGACGCCACTCCCTCCCGAGCGCCTCTCCGGCAAGACCGTCGCCGTCGTGGGCTCCGGCCCCGCCGGCCTGGCAGCGGCCCAGCAGCTGACCCGGGCCGGCCACACCGTGGCGGTGTTCGAGCGGGCCGACAAGCCGGGCGGCCTGCTGCGCTACGGCATCCCCGAGTTCAAGATGGAGAAGTCGGTGCTCGACCGCCGGCTCGAGCAGATGAGCGCCGAGGGCACCCGCTTCCGCAACGGGATGAACGTCGGCGTCGACATCACCGGGCGCCAGCTGCGCGACCGCTACGACGCCGTCGTGCTCGCTCTCGGTGCCACCGTGCCGCGCGACCTCGATGCGCCGGGTCGCCAGCTCGGCGGCATCCACCAGGCCATGGACTTCCTCCCGCAGGGCAACCGCGCCGCCCTCGGCGAGCACGTCGAGGACCAGATCCTCGCCACCGGCAAGCACGTCGTCGTCATCGGCGGCGGCGACACCGGCGCGGACTGCATCGGCACGTCGCACCGCCAGGGCGCCGCGTCCGTGACGAGCCTCGAGATCATGCCGCAGCCGGGGGAGGACCGTCCGTCCGGCCAGCCCTGGCCGACCTACCCCATGCTCTACCGCGTCGCCAGCGCCCACGAGGAGGGTGGCGAGCGCATCTACGCCGTCAGCACGACCGAGTTCGTCGGCGACGACGACGGCAACGTCGCGGCCCTGCGCCTGACCGAGGTCGAGTTCCTCGACGGTCGACCCACCCCGAAGCCGGGCACCGAGCGGGAGATCCCTGCGCAGCTCGTCCTCTTCGCCATGGGCTTCCTCGGCCCGCAGGGGAGCGGCGTGCTCGAGCAGCTCGGCGTCGACCTCGACGAGCGCAGCAACGTCCGTCGCGACAAGAACTTCATGAGCTCGGTCCCCGGCGTCTTCGTCGCGGGCGACGCCGGTCGCGGGCAGTCGCTCATCGTCTGGGCCATCGCCGAGGGCCGTGCCGCCGCCGCGGGCGTCGACGCCTGGCTCACGGGGTCGAGCTCGCTGCCGCGCCCCATCGCGCCGACCGACCGGCCGCTCACCGTCTGACTGTCTGACGGTGCCGGAGGCCGGACACCCGGCCACACCTTCACGTATGCCGTGTCGCCACCTCGGCGACACGGCATACGCTCATGATTGCCCCACGCCACAACGGATCCCGCGCCGACGACGCCGCGGCCGTCCCACAGGACGAACCCGCGTGGTGACCCACGTCACAGCACCCATAAGGTTGAGTCATGCGTCGCGCCAAGATCGTCTGCACCATCGGCCCCAAGACCTCATCTCCCTCCCAGCTCCGCGCCCTCGTCGACGCCGGCATGGACGTCGCCCGGCTCAACCTCTCCCACGGTGACCACTCCGTGCACGAGCAGGTCTACCGCGACGTCCGGGCTGCCGGCGACGCCTCGGGTCGAGCCGTCGGGATCCTCGTCGACCTCCAGGGTCCGAAGATCCGCACCGGTCGCTTCTCGGGCGGCCCCGTGACGCTGAGCCCCGGACAGCGCTTCACCATCACGACCCGCGAGGTCGACGGCGACGACTCCATCGTCGGCACGACGTATGCCGGGCTGCCCGGTGACGTGAGCCCCGGCGACGTGCTGCTCATCGACGACGGCAAGGTCATGCTCCGTGCTGTCGAGGTGACCGACACCGACGTGCTGACCGAGACCGTCATCGGCGGCCAGGTCAGCAACAACAAGGGCATCAACCTTCCCGGTGTCGCCGTCAGCGTGCCCGCCCTGTCCGACAAGGACCGCGAGGACCTCCGCTTCGCCATGCGCCTCGGCGTCGACATGATCGCCCTGTCGTTCGTGCGCTCGGCCGAGGACATCGTCGACGTCCACGCGATCATGGACGAGTTCGGCGACCGCATCCCCGTCATCGCCAAGATCGAGAAGCCGCAGGCGGTCGACAACCTCGAGGGCATCGTGGCCGCCTTCGACGGGATCATGGTCGCCCGCGGCGACCTGGGCGTCGAGATGCCCCTCGAGGACGTGCCGCTCGTGCAGAAGCGCGCCATCGAGCTCGCGCGCCGCGAGGCCAAGCCGGTCATCGTCGCCACGCAGGTGCTCGAGTCGATGATCGAGAACCCCCGCCCGACGCGCGCCGAGGCCTCCGACGCCGCCAACGCCGTGCTCGACGGCGCCGACGCGCTCATGCTCTCCGGTGAGACCTCGGTCGGCGCCTGGCCCATCGACTCGGTGCGCACCATGGCGCGCATCATCGAGTCCACGGAGGAGAAGGGCTTCGACAAGATCGTGCGGATGCCCACCACCCCCAAGACGGTCGGCGGTGCGGTGACCAAGGCCGCGGTCGAGATCGGCGACGTCGTCGGCTCGAAGTTCCTCATCGTCTTCACCGAGACCGGCGGCTCGGCCACCCGGATGGCCCGCATCCGGCCGCGCCAGCCCATGCTGGCCTTCACGTCCGAGCCGCGCGTCCGCTCGCGCCTGGCGCTCGTCTGGGGCATCGAGACCTACCTCGTGCCCCGCATGCAACACACCGACCAGTTCGCGATGCAGGTCGACCTCAAGCTCATCCCGGAGGGCCGGGTCACCGAGGGCGACCGTGTCGTCATCGTGGCCGGCTCGCCTCCCGGCATCCCCGGCTCGACCAACGCGCTTCGCGTGCACCGGGTCGGCGACGCCGTCAACCGGGCCGCCCCGGCCTACCGGCCGGAGGAGGTCACGAGCTGAGCGCGGACCCTCGCGACCAGCTCGCACGACTCGCGTGACCACGTATGCCGCCGGGCCCGCCCGGCGGCATACGCATCCGTGGGTATGCTGGCTCGGCACTCCGGCCGGGGTGGTGGAATGGCAGACACGGGGCACTCAAAATGCTCTGGCCGCAAGGCCGTGCGGGTTCGAGTCCCGCCCTCGGCACCGACGACCTCTCCGTCGTCCCACGACCCGTCCCGGGTGCCCGCCCACCCGGTCACGGGGTGACGGTCCCGAAACGCGCCGGAAACCTGGCCCCGGATAGGCTTGGCCCGTGAGCACCGACGAGAGCACGACGCCCAAGCCGACCCCCGCCACCGTGGCGGTCCCCGCCGAGGCAACCGAAGGCACCGAGGGCACCCCGGTCACCGAGGGCGGCCCGGAGACTCCGACCGCGGCGACCACGGGCGCGACCCGGATCCTCGTCGCCGAGGACGAGGCCCTGATCCGCCTCGACCTCGTCGAGATGCTCGGCGAGCAGGGCTACGACGTCGTCGGCCAGGCCAGCAACGGCGAGCAGGCCGTCGAGCTCGCGAAGGAGGTCAAGCCCGACCTCGTCATCATGGACGTCAAGATGCCGGTGCTCGACGGACTGTCCGCGGCGGAGCAGCTGCACGAGGCCAAGCTGTGCCCCGTCATCATGCTGACCGCCTTCTCCCAGACCGAGCTGGTCGAGCGGGCCCGCGACGCCGGCGTCATGGCCTACATCGTCAAGCCCTTCACGGCCGACGACCTGCGCCCCGCCATCGACATCGCGACGTCGCGCTGGCAGGAGCTCAAGGCCCTCGAGGCGGAGATCGCCGACCTCGGCGAGCGGCTCGAGACGCGCAAGCTCGTCGACCGCGCGAAGGGTGTGCTCATGACGCAGCTGAAGCTCAGCGAGTCCGACGCCTTCCGGTGGATCCAGAAGACCGCCATGGACCGCCGCCTCGGGATGAAAGAGGTCGCCGAGGCCGTCATCAACGGCTTCCCGGCGGCCTGATCGCGGCGTGGCCGCAGAACCTGCGGCCACCGGCACGGGCGCAGGTCACGACACGGTCACCGATCGCCGATTTCTGATGACCTCGGCGTGGGTTTCGGCTTAGTCTCCGACCAGCCCTCGACTGAGGGATGTGTGACATCAGGAGGACATCCGTGCGTTCCACCCTCAAGTTCGCCGTGCCGCTCGCGGTTGCGGCGCTTGCCCTCGGTGCGTGTGGCACCAAGGGCGGCGACACCACGACCCCGGCTGCCAGCGGTGGCGCCGCGGCCTGCGGCAACTACAAGATCGGCATGTTCGGTGCCCTGACCGGCCCGAACGCCAACCTGGGCATCTACATCCAGAACGGTGTCAACCTGGCCCTGGACGACTACAACAAGAAGCACGCCGACTGCAAGGTCACCCTCGAGAACTACGACTCGCAGGGCGACCCGACGCAGGCGCCGGCCCTGGCCAAGAAGGCCATCGACGACAAGAAGGTCGTCGGCATCGTCGGCCCCGCGTTCTCCGGTGAGTCCAAGGCCGCCGACCCGGCGTTCAACGAGGCCGGCCTCGTCACCATCACGCCCTCCGCCACGAACCCGGCACTTGCGGACAACGGCTGGAAGACCTTCTTCCGCGCGCTCGGCAACGACGCCACCCAGGGTCCTGCGGCCGCCAAGTACATCAAGGACACCCTCAAGTCGACGAAGACCTTCGTCATCGACGACGCGTCCGAGTACGGCAAGGGCCTGGCCGACATCGTCCGCAAGGACCTCGGCTCGCAGGTCGTCGGCAACGACACCATCCAGCAGAAGCAGACCGACTTCAGCGCCTCCGTCACGAAGGTGACGAGCTCGGGCGCCGACGCGCTCTTCTTCGGCGGTTACTCGCCCGAGGCCGCGCCGCTCATCAAGCAGCTGCGCGACGCCGGCTGGAAGGGCACGTTCGTCGTGGCCGACGGTGTCAAGGACCAGTCCTTCATCGACAACGCCAAGGACGCCGCCGAGGGCACCATCATCACCTGCCCGTGCGTCCCGCCGGACGTGGCCCCGGACTTCCAGTCCGCGTACAAGGCGAAGTACAACGAGGACCCCAACACCTACTCCGGTGAGGGCTACGACTCCGCCACGATCCTGCTCGACGGCATCGCCGCCGGCAAGGACCGCGCGAGCATGGTCGACTTCGTCAAGGCGTACGACAAGAAGGGCGTGACGAAGCAGCTGAAGTTCGACGCCAAGGGCGAGTCCGCGGACATCAAGGTCTTCGCGTACAAGGTCGAGAACGGCAAGATCGTCTCCGTCGGCGAGATCAAGTAAGCGCGAACGTCAACGAAGGGGGGCGGTCGGGGCAGTACGCTCCGACCGCCCCTCGTTCGGTTGGCGCCTCCACCCTGATCCCGCCCACCGCACCCGGCCCAGGAGGTCTTGGATGCAGAACCTCATCGACAACTTCTTCTCCTACACCATCACCGGCCTGACGATCGGCGCGGTCTACGCGCTCGTCGCCCTCGGCTACACCCTCGTCTACGGCGTGCTGCGCCTCATCAACTTCGCGCACTCCGAAGTGTTCATGTACGGCACCTTCGCGGCGCTGTGGGTGGTCATGATCCTCGGCGGGCACCCCGGTGCCGGCGTAGGTCAGGTCATCTTCTGGGTCGCGATGATGTTCGTCGCCGCCATGGCGATGTCGGGCCTCGTCGCCGTGCTGCTCGAGCGCGTGGCCTACCGCCCGCTGCGCAAACGCAACGCGCCACCGCTCATCGCCCTCATCTCTGCCATCGGCGCCTCGTTCGTCCTCGCGGAGATCATGGGCCTGCGCAGCCGCATCGCCGGCTGGGTGGGACTCGATGACACCCTGCGCGACTACGTGCGCAACTCCCGCAACAACGCGGGCCTGCCGACGATCATCCAGCCCCAGCCGATCTTCACGATCGGTGGCTACCACGTGACCAACGTCGACATCTTCGTCATCGTCGGCGCCATCGCGATCATGGTCATCCTCGACCAGTTCGTGAAGCGCTCGCGCCTCGGTCGCGGCATCCGCGCCGTCGCGATGGACCCGGAGGCGGCCGCCCTCATGGGCGTCAACCGTGACCGTGTCATCCAGGTGACCTTCCTCGTGGGTGGCATCATGGCCGGCGCGGCTGCGGTCTTCTACATGCTCAAGATCGGCATCACCCGCTACGACGCCGGCTTCATCCTCGGCGTCAAGGCCTTCACGGCAGCCGTCCTCGGCGGCATCGGCAACCTCCGCGGCGCCCTGCTCGGCGGCTTCGTCCTCGGCCTCGCCGAGAACTACGGCTCCGCCGTCGTAGGGTCGCAGTGGAAGGACGTCGTGGCCTTCGTGCTCCTCGTCCTCATCCTGCTCTTCCGACCCACCGGCCTGCTCGGTGAGTCCCTCGGAAAGGCGCGCGCATGAGCACCCCGACGTCAGCCCCGGCGGCCCGCAAGCCCGCCACGCGTGGCTTCAAGGAGCGGGTCGACCACCTGCCCAGGAGCGTCAAGATCGTCCTCTGGGTGCTCTTCGCGCTCTTCCTCTTCCTCCTGCCGCTGCTCAACATCCCGTTCATCACGACCGAGGGCTCCGACTTCGGTGGCGTCCTCTTCACGGTCGCGACGTACGTCCTCGTCGCCCTCGGCCTCAACATCGTCGTCGGCTACGCCGGACTCCTCGACCTCGGCTACGTCGGGTTCTACGCCGTCGGCGCCTACACCGTCGGCGTCCTGACCTCCGAGCACGCCCACCTCTCGTGGGTCGTCGTCGTGCCGATCGCGATCGTCGTCGCGATGGTCTCCGGCGTCATCCTCGGTGCCCCGACCCTGCGCGTGCGCGGCGACTACCTCGCCATCGTGACGCTCGGCTTCGGCGAGATCGTGCGCCTCACGCTCGTCAACTCCCAGTGGCTCGGCGGTGCGCAGGGCATCAGCGACATCCCGAAGCCGCCCAGCGCCGAGCTGTTCGAGGTGCCCAGCCTCGACTGGAGCAGCGGTGCACCCGTGGTCGACCTCGACACGACGTCGACGTTCCTCAAGTTCGGCATCAACGACTTCGTGCCCTACTACTGGCTCGCCCTCGGCATCATCGGCCTCGTCCTGCTCTTCGACATCCTCGTCAAGAGCAGCCGGGTCGGTCGTGCCTGGGAGGCCACGCGCGAGGACGAGGACGCGGCCGAGCTCATGGGCGTGCCGACCTTCCGGTTCAAGCTGCTGGCCTTCGCCCTCGGTGCCGCGATCGGTGGTCTCTCCGGAGCGCTGTTCGCGACGAAGGCGGGCTTCATCTCGCCGGACAGCTTCCAGCTGCTGCTCTCGATCCTCTTCCTGGCGGCCGTCGTCGTCGGTGGAGCGGGCAACCGGTGGGGCGTGATCGTCGGTGCGATCGTCGTCGGCTACTTCCCGGAGCGCTTCCGCGACTTCGCGGACTTCCGCGTGCTGGTCTTCGGTCTCGCCCTGATGCTGCTCGCGATCTTCCGCCCCCAGGGCCTGCTGCCGCCGCGGCGGACCGTCCGTGCCAAGCGCGCGGACGACAGACAGGCCGTCCTCGAGGAAGGAGAAGCCAGTGCCTGAGCCGACCCAGCCCACCACGGGCGACGACGAGACCACGACCCCTGCTGCGAGCCCGGCTGCGGCCCCGGCCACCACGGCGGGCGCCGGTGAGCACCGGCTCGCCGACCCGGCCGACGAGGTCACCGAGATCAACCCCGGGGTCGACATCGCGCCGGAGGACATCGGCGTCCCCGTCGTGTCCGAGGGGGAGCGCCTGCTCGAGGTCGACGAGGTCACGCTCCGCTTCGGCGGTGTCGTGGCCCTCAACGAGGTGAGCTTCCACATCAACAAGGGCGAGATCCTCGGCCTCATCGGGCCCAACGGCGCCGGCAAGACGACGTGCTTCAACGTCATGACCGGCGTCTACCAGCCCACCTCCGGTGCCGTGCGCTACCTCGGCAAGCCGCTCGGCAAGCGCAAGAAGTTCCAGATCACCAAGCTGGGCATCGCGCGCACGTTCCAGAACATCCGGCTCTTCGCCAACATGACGGCCCTCGAGAACGTCCTCGTCGGGGTCGACGCGCACCACACGACGGGCGTCGTCTCGGCGATGTTCCGCCTGCCGAAGCACCGCAAGGAGGAGTCGCAGGGCTACGCCCGCGCGATGGAGCTGCTGACGTTCATGGGGCTCGACGGCAAGGCCGACGAGCTCGCGCGCAATCTCCCGTACGGCGACCAGCGCCGTCTCGAGATCGCGCGTGCCCTGGCCACGAGCCCCCAGCTGCTCTGCCTCGACGAGCCGGCTGCCGGCTTCAACCCGGCCGAGAAGGCCAAGCTGATGGAGCTGATCCGCACCATCCGCGACCAGGGCTACACCGTCCTGCTCATCGAGCACGACATGAAGCTCGTCATGGGCGTCACCGACCGGATCGTCGTGCTCGAGTTCGGCCGCAAGATCGCCGAGGGCTCGCCGGCCGAGATCCGCGACAACCCGGCGGTCATCGCCGCCTACCTGGGAGTTGATGAGGAAGATGCTTCTTGAGGTCAAGGGCCTGTGCGTCAACTACGGACGCATCGAGGCCATCCGCGACATCAGCTTCACGGTCGACGAGGGTGAGATCGTCACCCTCATCGGGGCCAACGGTGCCGGCAAGACGACGACGATGAAGACCGTGTCCGGGCTGCGTCCCGTGCGCGCCGGCACGGTCACCTTCAACGGCAAGGACATCACGCACCTGCCGTCGCACGAGCGGCCGGTGCTCGGCATCTCGCAGTCGCCCGAGGGCCGCGGGTGCTTCGTCGGCATGACGGTGATGGAGAACCTCGAGATGGGCACGTACGCGCGCCCGGACCGCAAGACCAAGGCCGTCAAGGACGACCTGGAGCGCGTCTTCGAGCTCTTCCCGCGCCTGAAGGAGCGCAGCAACCAGGCAGCCGGCTCGATGTCGGGCGGCGAGCAGCAGATGCTGGCCATGGGCCGGGCGCTCATGGCCAAGCCCAAGCTGCTGCTGCTCGACGAGCCGTCGATGGGTCTGGCGCCCAAGCTGATCCAGCAGATCTTCGACATCGTGACGGAGATCAACAGCCAGGGCACCACCGTGCTGCTCGTCGAGCAGAACGCCGCGCAGGCGCTCAAGCGGTCGCACCGCGCCTACATCCTCGAGACGGGCGAGATCGTCCGTGAGGGCACGGGAAAGGCTCTCGCCGACGACCCGGCCGTCAAGGCCGCCTACCTCGGCGGCGACGTCTAGGAGGGTCATCTCCGACGGAGCCACGCGCCCTTCGGAATCCGAAGCGGGGTGCCACGACATCGGTCGTGACACCCCGCTTCGTCGTAGCGATCGCTGCGGTTCTCTTCCGTCGAGTCGCCGTTGGTCGTAGTGTCTGCCGGGTGGCCTCGGGGCTGGGACAGGAGGAATGATGGGTCGAGCAGTGGTCTCGGTGCAGCGCGTGGACGAGAGCCTGCACTCGCAGTTCATCGAGCTGTGGATCACGCACCGGATCGAGGGGGGCACCACTCCGGAGGCGGCCCAGCGACTCGCGCTCGACGGCACCCTGCGAAATGCCCTGCAGCGCAATGACATCTGCGCCTTCATCGCCTTCACAGACGGCCGGCCGGCGGGGTACGTCGTCCTGGCTGACTCGACCAGGAGCCTGCTCGTCGACTCCCCGTGCGTGTCGATCGACATGCTCTTCGTGCACCCCGACTTCCGCCGCCAGGGCATCGGCCGCTCGCTGCTCGCCGCGGCGAGCCGCTACGCCGACCGTCAGGGCTGCGAGCACCTCGCCAGTGCGGTTCCCGCGGGTGACCGCGACGCGAACCGCTTCTTCGCCCGTCTCGGCTTCGCCCCCGAGACCGTCCGGAGGGTGGCGTCCGCCGCGACCCTCCAGCGCAAGCTCGCGGGCGAGCCACGTCCCCAGCGGGTGTCGCTCGACCTGCTCCAGCGCCGGCGCGACCTCCGGGCGCGCCGTCCCCGCCACGACCCGAAGATCGCCGGCTGAGGCCGGACCTCATGGGGCCCGCGGGGCCCTCAGGCCCCGGGGGCGGCGTCGCGGAGCAGGCAGGTGATCCGCGACGTGCAGACCCGCCGACCGTCCTCGTCGGTGACGACGACGTCGTAGCTGACCAGGGTGCGCCCGGCGCTGAGCAGCGTCGCCGTGCCGGTGACGACCCCGGTCCGGGCGGCACGGTGGTGGGTGGCGTTGATGTCGAGGCCGACGGCCACGCGACCCGGTCCCGCGTGGATCTGCGCGCCGATCGAGCCCAGGGTCTCGGCGAGCACGACGCTGGCTCCGCCGTGGAGCAGGCCGTAGGGCTGGGTGTTGCCCGCGACCGGCATCGTCGCCACGAGCCGCTCGGGCGAGACCTCCGTCATCTCGATCTGCATGCGCTCGAGCAGCGTGCCCTCGGCCATTGAACGCATGTCATCGAGGGTCTGGCCGGCCGGCTGCGCCGACGTCGTGGGGGAGTCAGTCATGCCCGCGATCGTATGCCGGCCCACGGGGGCTCCGCCCCCGTGCACCCCCGACCACCCGCCTGGCCGGGTCCGTTCTCCGGCGAGGGCACGAGTGCGTGCGGCGTCGGTGGGCGCCACTAGGGTTGCCGTGTGAGCCGACTTCTCCTCCTCGACGGACACTCGCTGGCCTATCGCGCGTTCTTCGCGCTCCCCGCCGAGAACTTCTCGACGAGCACCGGGCAGCACACCAACGCCGTCTACGGCTTCACCTCGATGCTCATCAACATGCTGCGCGACGAGGAGCCGACGCACGTCGTCGTGGCCTTCGACAAGGCCCGCCAGTCGTTCCGCACCGAGGAGTACTCCGAGTACAAGGCGGGCCGCGCCCGCACGCCCGACGAGTTCCAGGGACAGATCCCGCTCGTCAAGGAGATCCTCGACGCGCTGCGCATCAGGTTCGTCGAGCTCGACGGCTACGAGGCCGACGACATCATCGCGACGTTCGCGACGCAGGCCGAGGCCAAGGGCATCGACGTCCTCATCTGCTCCGGCGACCGCGACACCTTCCAGCTCGTGTCCGACAAGGTGACGATCCTCTACCCGGTCCGCGGCGTCTCGGAGGTGTGGCGGATGGGTCCCAGCGAGGTCCAGGACAAGTACGGCGTCCCCCCGACCCGCTACAGCGACCTCGCGGCGATGGTGGGGGAGAGCTCCGACAACCTCCCGGGTGTGCCCGGCGTCGGCCCCAAGACCGCCGCGAAGTGGATCACCCAGTACGGCGACCTCGACGGCATCGTCGCCAGCATCGACAAGATCCCCGGCAAGGCGGGCCAGTCGCTGCGCGACCACCTCGACCAGGTGCTGCGCAACCGTCGCCTCAACCAGCTCGTCAAGGACAGCCCCGTCGGCGTCGAGGTCGAGGACCTCCAGCGCACCCAGTGGAGCCGTGAGGAGGTCCACACGGTCTTCGACGGCCTCGAGTTCCGCGTCCTGCGCGACCGGCTCTTCGCCACCGTCGAGGCGGCGGCCCCGGAGGCCGAGGAGGGCTTCGACATCGACGGTGCGGTGCTGGCGCCCGAGGCCGTGGCGGCCTGGGTGGCAGAGCACCTCGCCACCGACCACCGGTCCGGCCTGTCCGTCACCGGCACCTGGGCGCGAGGCACGGGTGACGCCAGTGGCGTGGCCGTGGCGGCCGCCGACGGCAGCGCGGCGTGGATCGACCTGCAGACCCTGACGCCCGAGGGCGAGGCCGCCCTGGGCGCCTGGATCGAGGACGCAGCACGCCCCAAGGCCATGCACGACGCCAAGGGGCCGATCGAGGCGCTGGCCGCGCGAGGCTGGTCGCTCGCCGGCCTGACGAGCGACACCCAGCTCGCGGCATACCTCGTCAAGCCCGACCAGCGCACCTACCACCTCGACGACCTCGTGCTGCGCAACCTGCACCGTGAGCTCAGCGGGTCGGCGCCGAGCGACGGCCAGGGCATGCTCGACTTCGGCGGCGACGCCGACGAGCAGGCCGCCCAGAAGGAGATGGTGCGCGCGACCGCTGTGCGCGACCTCGCTGCCGTGCTCGACGAGCAGGTGATCTCCACGGGGGGCGAGCAGCTCCTCGCCGAGGTCGAGCTGCCGCTCGTCGACGTGCTGGCGCGGATGGAGCGCACCGGGATCGCCGTCGACGTCGACGGCCTCGACGACCTCGAGAAGGACTTCGCCGCCAAGGTCGCACAGGCCCAGCAGGACGCCTGGGACGCCATCGGCGGCGAGAAGATCAACCTCGGCTCGCCCAAGCAGCTGCAGGAGGTCCTCTTCGGCACGCTCGCGATGCCGAAGACGAAGAAGACCAAGACCGGCTGGACCACCGACGCCGACGCGCTCAACGACCTCTTCACCAAGACCGGGCACCCGTTCCTCGAGGCGCTCCTGCGCCACCGGGACGCCGCACGCCTGCGCGTCACCGTCGAGGGGCTGCAGAAGTCGGTGGCCGACGACGGCCGCATCCACACGACCTACCTGCAGACGATCGCAGCGACGGGCCGGCTCAGCTCCACCGAGCCCAACCTGCAGAACGTCCCGATCCGCACCGAGGAGGGGCGCCGCATCCGCGAGCTCTTCGTCGTGGGCGACGGCTTCGACGCGCTGATGTCCGCCGACTACTCCCAGATCGAGATGCGGGTCATGGCCCACCTGTCCGGCGACGAGGGGCTCATCGAGGCCTTCCGCACCGGTGAGGACCTCCACAAGTACGTCGGCTCCAAGGTGTTCGGCGTCGAGCCCGACGACGTCACGGCCGCCATGCGCTCGAAGGTCAAGGCCATGTCCTACGGCCTCGCCTACGGCCTGTCCGCGTTCGGCCTGTCCAAGCAGCTGACGATCAGCACCGAGGAGGCCCGCGGCCTCATGGAGGGCTACTTCGAGCGCTTCGGCGGCGTCAGCGACTACCTCAAGGAGGTCGTCGCCGAGGCGCGCGGCACCGGCTACACCGCAACGATGTTCGGGCGCCGCCGCTACCTGCCCGACCTGACCTCGGACAACCGCCAGCGCCGCGAGATGGCCGAGCGCATGGCGCTCAACGCCCCCATCCAGGGCTCGGCCGCCGACATCATGAAGGTCGCGATGATCGGTGTCGACCGGGCGCTGACCGACGCAGGCGCCGCTTCTCGCATCCTGCTCCAGGTCCACGACGAGCTCGTCCTCGAGGTCGCGGCCGGCGAGCGTGATGACGTCGAGAAGCTCGTGCGCCACGAGATGGGCCACGCCGCCGAGCTCGACGTCCCGCTCGACATCAACGTCGGTGTCGGACACTCCTGGCACGACGCCGCGCACTGAGGTCGCCGGCGTCGGTGTCGACGTCGGTGTATCTGGCGTCGTCGCGGGGAAGGTCACGTGGCGACACCCTGATCCACCGCCACTCGATGACGGCGCCGACGACGACGAGCGCGGCGGCGACGACGAGCATCCCGTCGACGACGGCGGCGACGTCGCCGTGGTTCAGGGAGGTCACGGCGACGGCGAGTCCGCCCGCCACCCACATCGCGACCCCCATCCGGTGTGAGGCGGCGGCCAGGCCGGCGTAGGCGATGACCTGTACGAGGGCCAGGCAGACACCCAGGAGCGTGAAGCGCCAGACCAGCGGGGCCAGCGCGGAGTAGGCCGGCCCCCCGACGAGCGCGACGAGCGGGCCGCCGAGCAGGACGGCGACGGCAACGCCGAGCACGCCGGCGCCCGCCGTGATCGTGAGCGCGCGCAGGATGGCGCCGCGTCGGTCGGCGACGCGGGCCATGGCGGGGTAGAAGAGCGTCGCGAGGAAGCTGAGGCCCCAGAACGCGGCCTTCTCGAAGAGCGCGCCGACGGTGTAGGCGCCAGACGCGTCGGCGTCGAGGTGGATCCGGGCGAGCAGCACGTCGACGGACGAGAGGAAGAGCAGCCCCGACGTCGGGACGACCGCGGCGGCGACCAGGCGGCCGAGGTGGCCGACCGCTGCGCGGTGGTCGGGGAGCGAGGTCTCAGCCGCCGGACCGGCGGCAGCATCGGAAGAGGAGGAGGAGGACGGGGCTGCGGTGTCGGGTCGTCCGAGCCCACGACGCACGACGGCGAGACCGAGGGCGGCCACGGCCACCCAGCCCAGCCCGAAGAGGACCACGACCGCGGCCACGTCGCCGCCGAACCACGAGGAGCCCCACGCCGCAAGGAACTTCGCGACCCCGGATGCGCCGAGCACCAGCGCGAGGCCGGCGAATCGCTCGGCGCCCTGGAGCAGTCCCTGGCAGGCGAACGTGACCGTGATCGGCACCATGGTGGCGGCCAGCGTCAGCACCAGGGCGACGTCCAGGTCGAGCAGGTGGGCAACAGCGGGGGAGGCCGCTGCGAGGAGCGCGGCCACGCCGAGCCCGAGGCGGGTCGAGAAGCGCAGGACGCCGCTCGCGACCGTGCGGGCCCGACCGGTCCCCGCGTGCGACACGAGTCGCGCGCCGACGAGCTGGAGTCCCAGGGCCGGCACCCCGGCGAGCACCGAGAGGTTGACGATCGAGCCGACGGCACCGAGCCGACCGGCGTCGAGGCTGCGGCTCAGGACGACGAAGAACGCATACGACAGCAGGTTGGACGCGAGCGTCCCGGCGAGCAGGACCCCGCCCGATCGGGCGCCGGGTCCGCCCGTGCGCCGGCCCACCGCGGGGCCCTCGTGCGCCACCTGTCTGGCGGGAGACTCGGGCCCGTGGGCCGGACCGGCGTCGCGCCGCCGGTCGGCAGGTGCGTCCTCGCGATGTGCCATAGTGCCGTGCATGATGCCAGCCCGGCGCCGTGACGCGCTCGCGGTTGGCGCAGGGACGTTCGTCACGCTCGCGCTGACTGCCGTGCTGCTGTGGCCCGCCCTCGGCCGCGGGGAGCTGCTCTACCGCGACTTCGTCACCGTGCCGGACCCGTCGGTCACGGCCCGCACGCTCGGCGTCGACGGCTCCGCGCCGCGCGCCGTCCCACTCGACCTCGTCACCGCGCTGCTCGACCCCGTGATCCCCTCGGGCGTGCAGCAGCAGGTCATGCTGCTGGCGACCCTCGTGCTGGCCGGGACCGGTGTCACGCTCCTGCTGCGGCGACGAGGCCCCGCCGTCACGGCGGTGGGCGCGGCACTCGCCACGTGGTCCCCGTACGCGGTCGAGCGGCTGCTCGTGGGCCAGCCCCCGACCCTGCTCGCCGTGAGCTGTCTCGGCTGGCTCGTCGTCATCGCCCGTGACGTCCGGCCCCGGCGGCGCTACCTCGGACTGACCGTCGTGGCGGCGCTGCCCGCGGCGCTGACTCCCTTCGGCGGCGCCCTCGCCGCCTCGGCAGCCGTCGTCGCCGGGGTGCTCGTCCGGCGTGCCGCACGGCGTGAGGTGCTGACCGTGCTCGCAGTCGGGATCGCTTGGTGCGCACCGTGGCTCGTCGCCGCGGCCGTCGGACGGACCGAGGTCGGCCAGGAGGCCGGTGCTGCTGCGTTCGCCGTCCGGGCGCCCGGTCTCGCCGGGATCCTCGACGTGCTGGGCGGCGGGGGAGTGTGGTCGCAGGCAGCCACGCCGGCCTCACGTGGCGGGGTCCTGCCGTCGACGGCCACGGTCGTCGTCCTCGTCCTCGCCGCCATCGGGGTGGTGGGGCTGCGCCGGCTGCGGGGCCTGGCCGCGGCGGCGCTGCTGGCGCCGCTCGCGGTCGCGCTTCTCGCCGGGACCGGCCCGGGTCTCGCCGTGAGCGGCGCCGCACAGGTCGTCCCCGGTCTCGGCCTGTTCCGGGACACGCATCGGCTCGTCGGTGTCTCCGCGATCGCTCTCGCCGTCCTCGCGCCGATCGGCCTGGACGCGGTGGCGGCTCGTCTGCGGCACGCGAGCGTGTCGCCGGGTTCACTCAGTTCACTCGGTTCGCCAACGGGGTCCGGCGGTCCGGCGGGGCGGGTCGTCAGCGGGTCCCTCGCCGTCGTCGGCCTGGCGGTCGCGGTGCTCACGGTGCCGGACGCCCCGCGACTGCTCCACGCGGCATACCAGCCCGTGTCGTACCCGGCGGGTTGGGCACGCGTGGTCGACACCGTCGGCGAGCGGCACGCCCTGCTGCTGCCCTGGCAGCCGATGAGGCAGGTCGGGTGGGCCAGGAGCGTGCCGTTCCTCGACACGGCGCCGCTGGCCCTGCGTGGCGAGGTGACGCGGTCACGCTCCCTGCTCGTCGAGCGCGACGGGAGGCCGATCGTGGTCGGTCCGACGGAGCCGCCGACCGCCGCCGGGTGGCAGGCGGGCCGGCTCGACCCCGTCGCACTGCGAGCGGCCGGCATCGAGGTGGTGCTCGAGTGGCGGGGCACCCCGGGCGTGCTGCCCGCGACGCACGACGGTCTGCAGCTCGTCCTCGACACGCCGGACTTCAGGGTCTGGCAAGTGCCCGCCTCGCCCGGAGCGTCGGGGGCCGGGTGAGTCGGCGCCGGTCCCGAACCCGCCGGACGCTTGTGCTTGCACCGCGGCGATTCGCCGCTAACATACTCGCGAGTAGTCACGCCACGGCGGCGTGCCTGAGAGGGAGTCGACGACGTGTTCAAGGGCAGGCGTGACCGCGGCGCGGTTTCCGGGGCGATCATCGGCGTCATCTGCGTGGTGCTCGGCGGCGGTGCCGCTGCGGTGGCCGTCACGACCGTGGTGTCGACGTCCGGCCCCAACGACAGCCGTGCCGTCGAGACCGGCCCCCGGTCCCCGGTCGAGCCGAGCCAGGTCATCCAGTACGGCGGCTGAACCGCCGCACCCCTCTTCTCCACGCTGATCGACGACGCTCATGCGCATCGCCCTGCTCAACTGGCGCGACCTCACGCACCCCGAAGGGGGCGGCGCCGAACGCTACGCCCAGACGGTGAGTGCCGGACTGGCCCGGCTCGGCCACGACGTCACGCTCTTCTGCGCCGCCCACGAGGGCGCGGCGCCCGAGGAGCAGCTCGACGGCTATCGCATCGTGCGCCGGGGCGGTCGGTCGAGCGTCTACCCGCAGGCCCTGCGAGCCCTCCGACGCGACGCCCGCCTGCACGGTGCCCACGACGTCGTGATCGACACCCAGAACGGTCTGCCGTTCTGGACGCCCTTCGCCACCCCGGCACCGGTCGTATCCCTGGTCCACCACGTCCACCGGGAGCAGTGGCCGGTCGTCTTCGGACCGCTCATGGCCAGGGTCGGCTGGTTCCTCGAGTCCCGCGTCTCGCCGCGCGTCTACCGCGGCCGCCAGTACGTCACGGTGTCCGGACGCAGCCGTGACGAGCTGGCCGAGCTCGGCGTGCGGGCGGCCGACATCCGCGTCATCCACAACGGCACCGACCGGCCGATGGCCCTCGGCCTCTCCCGTGCGATGCGTCCCACCCTGGTGGTCCTCGGGCGACTCGTGCCGCACAAGCGGGTCGAGCTCGCCGTCGACGTGCTGGCACGGGTCCGACAGACCCTCCCGGACGCCGAGCTGCGCATCATCGGCGACGGCTGGTGGCGCGAGCGGGTCGAGCAGCACGTCACCGAGGCCGGGATGGCCGACGCGGTCCACTTCCTCGGCTACGTCGACGAGGTGACCAAGCACCGCGAGCTGTCGCGGGCCTGGGTCGCCCTCGCCCCGAGCGCCAAGGAGGGATGGGGACTCAACGTCGTCGAGGCCGCATCGCACGGCGTGCCCACGATCGCGCACCACGGCGCGGGGGGACTGTCCGAGTCGATCGTCGACGGTCGGACCGGGATCCTCGTCGACGACGTCGACGGGATGGTCGAGCACGCGGTCAGGCTCCTCGACGACGCCGCTGCCCGCGAGGCGCTCGGTGCCCGGGCCCGCGACCACGCAGCCCTGCACACGTGGGAGTCCGCCGTCGTCGCGTGGGACGCGCTGCTGACCTCCGTCGCGCGGACCTCGGTGGCCGGGCGCAGGTCCGACGTCGTCGAGCAGCCCGAGGTCGCCAGCGCATGACCTCGCCGACGCCGAGCGCGCCGCGTGAGCACCACCTCGCACCCGCGGGGACGCTCCGACGCTCGCTCCAGCTCTTCCGGGCCTTCCGCGTGGAGCAGTCCGACCCCGACCACTTCTACTCGTTGCTCGCGCTGGACTCGATCCGCGAGCTACGTCGGTGGACCGACCTCGACGGTGCCGTCGTCCTCGACGTCGGCGGCGGGCCGGGCTACTTCGCGGACGCGTTCGCCGACGCCGGTGCGCGCTACGCCGGTGTCGACCCCGACGTCGGCGAGCTGACCGCCCGCGGGTCGGTGGGCGCCAACATGCTGCGCGCCTCGGGGCTCGCGCTGCCGATCGCCACCGGCTCGGTCGACGTCGCCTACTCCAGCAACGTCCTCGAGCACGTCCCCGAACCGGAGGCGATGGCCGAGGAGATGGTCCGCGTGGCCCGGCCGGGTGGAACCGTCGTCATCTCGTGGACGCCGTGGCTCTCGCCGTGGGGTGGGCACGAGACCGCGCCGTGGCACTACCTCGGCGGGCGTCGTGCCGCGGACCGGTATGCCGCGCGGCTCGGCAAGCGTCCGAAGAACGACTTCGGCCGCACCCTCTTCGCGTGCTCGGTGCAGCGCATGACGCGCTGGCTCGCAGATGCGCAGCGGCGCGGCCTGGTCGACGTCGTCGAGGTGCTGCCGAGGTACCACCCTCGCTGGGCCACGTGGGTGGTGCGGGTCCCCGGGCTGCGCGAGGTCGTCTCGTGGAACGCCGTCCTGGTCCTGAGGAAGCGATGACCGGCGCGGGTGCGGCTGCTGTCGGCCTCGCCCGCCCCGAGGCCACGGCGCAGGACGCAGGACGGGTGCCGGACGCAGCACCGGTGCCCGAAGACCACGGTCCCGCGCCGCGCCTCGTCTGGCGGCTGCGCCTCGTCGCCGTCGTCATCGGCCTCGCGGCCATCTGCTTCCGGCAGTCGCCCGGGCTCGTCGTGCCCGACACCAAGCTCGACCTGACCGCCGACCCGGGTGGCTTCCTGCTGCGGGCCCTGCACCTGTGGGACCCCCAGGGCGCCCTCGGGCAGCTGCAGAACCAGGCCTACGGCTACCTCTTCCCGGTCGGGCCCTTCCACCTCGTGCTCGACCTCGTCGGGGTGCCGGACTGGGTGGCGCAACGGCTGTGGTGGACGACCGTGATGACGGTCGCCCTGCTCGGCATGTGGCGCCTGACCCGGGCCTTCGGCGTCACGAACCCGTGGGCGCGACTCGTGGCCGCCGTGTGCTTCGCGCTCAGCCCCCGCATGCTCAGCGAGGTGGCCATCACCTCGGTCGAGGTGTGGCCCCTCGCCCTCGCCCCCTGGGTCCTCTGGCCGCTGGTCGTCCCCGACCGGACGACCCGGTGGCGAGCGACCCGCTCCGGTCTCGCCCTCGCCCTCGTCGGTGGCGTCAACGCCGTCGCCTCCGGCGCCGTGCTCGTGCTGCCCGCCGTCTGGCTCCTCACCCGGCGGTGGGACCGCAGCCTGCTCCGGCTGTCCGCCGCGTGGGCCGGCGTCGTGGTCCTCGTGTCGGCCTGGTGGGTGGCCCCCCTGCTCGTCCTCGGGCGCTGGTCGCCGCCGTTCCTGTCGTGGATCGAGGACGCCGCGACGACGACAGGGACCGCGAGCCCGTTCGAGGCGTTGCGCGGCACGACCCCCTGGCTGGGGTTCCTGGCGACCCCGACCGGCCCGTCCTGGCCGGTGGGCTGGCTCTACGTCACCTCTCCGCTGCTCATCCTCGCCACGGCCCTCGTGGCCGGGCTCGGTCTCCTCGGACTGGCCCTTCGCCGCGGCCGCGAGCGGCCGTTCCTCGTGCTCGCGCTCGTGACCGGGCTCTCGCTCGTCACCCTGGGGCACGTCGGCTCGGGCGCCTGGCCCTTCGCGGACGGTGTGCAAGGCCTGCTTGACGGGGCACTTGCCCCCTTGCGCAACACGCACAAGTTCGAGCTCGTCGTGGCGGTGCCGCTCGCGATCGGGCTGGGGCACGGGGTCGCTCGCGCCGTCGAGGTGGTGGAGCGCACCTCGCTGCCCCTGGCGCCACGCGTCCGGGCTCTCCTGCCGGCGGTCCTCGCCGGGTCGCTCGTCGTCATGGCGGCGGCGCCAGCGGTCGGCGTCTCCTTCGCCAGACCCGAGGGCTACCGGGCCATCCCCGACCACTGGCGCGCCGCCGCTGCGTGGCTCGACGCGCAGCCTGCCGAGGGCGCGGTCCTCGTGACCCCGTCAGCAGGCTTCAGCGACCTGACGTGGGGGTCGACGAAGGACGAACCGCTCCAGGCCCTGGCCGGACGTTCGTTCGTCGTCCGCGACGCCGTCCCCCTGGGATCGGCGGGAGCGACCCGACTGCTGGACTCGCTCGAGGACCGACTCTCCTCCGGCCAGCGGATCGCCGGTCTCGAGACCGTCCTCGCGGACTCCGGGATCGCCTATGTCCTGGTGCGCAACGAGATCCGGCTCGATGCGCAGGGTGCGCCGCCTGCCGCGGTCAACGCGGCGCTGGAGGCCTCCGGGCTCGAGCGCGTGGCGTCCTTCGGGCCCACCGCCGGCGCCTACGGCGAGTCGGACTCGGTCACGGTCGACTACCGGGCGCTCGTGCAGCGGCCGGCCATCGAGATCTACGCGGTCGCCCGGCCCAGCACGGTCCGGCTGACCCCCTTGGCTGGCCTCGCGCAGGTCGCGGGCGGCCCGGAGAACCTCGTCCAGCTCGCCGGGCTCGGAGGCCGTCGCGACGTGCTCCTCGGCGGTGACGGCCCAGGTGCCGCACCGGAAGCAGGCGTGGCAGCCGGGACGGTGGACCGCGTCGTGACCGACGGCCAGCGCCGCCGCGAGGTCGACTTCGGCTCGTCGGCCGACAACACCTCGGGTCTGCTGACGCCCGACGATCCCGGCCGGAGCGGCCGCCGGGTCATCGATGTCGACTCGGACGCCGCGGCGCCGCGCACCGTGCTCCGGTGGGGAGGGGTCAAGGCGGTCACCGCCTCGTCGTCCGCGTCGGACGCCACGGCCACGCTGCGCATCGGGGCCGGGTCCGGCCCGGCGGCCGCTCTCGACGGGGACCAGCGCACGCGGTGGGTCAGTGGACGCTACGGCCAGGCGAGGGGCGAGTGGCTCGAGGTACAGCTGCAGCGGCCCACCGTCGTCGCCGGCACGACGATCACCCTCTCGGGGGCGGCGCCCGTCGGCGCTGCGCCGACGGCCGTGCGCGTCGACACCGACGCCGGCTCGGCCGTCACGTCAGTCTTCGCCGGGCCGGCCGTGCCGCTCCTCACGCCGCCCGGGGCGACGACCCGGCTCCGCGTGACGCTCGTGGGCGTGGCCAAGGGGGCCGAGAACGGTTTCGCGGTCCAGGAGCTCCACCTGCCGGACATCGCCCCGGACCCGGTCGCGGTCGTCCCGTCGTCCGGTCCCGCGCCCGACGCCGTGCTCCTCGAGGAGGGCAAGCGATCGCGCAGCGAGTGCCTCCGACTTGATCGCACGAGCTGGTGCTCCCCGGTCTTCGGCCGGGACGCGGAGGAGACCGGTTGGTCCCGCGAGTGGCAGAGCACGACCGCGGCCAGGTATGCCGCATCGGGCACCGTGCGCGCGCTCGACGGTCCTGCCCTCGAAAAGCTCCTGCGCCAGCCCTCCGGGCTGCTGGCATCTGCGTCGTCCCGACTCGTGCAGGCCCCGGCCGGGCGCCCGGACGCCGCGCTCGACGGTGACGACGGCACCGGTTGGGTGGCGTCCCCCGACGACCCGGCTCCGTGGTTCGAGGTGCGGCTGCCCGAGCGCCGCGAGCTGTCCGGCGTGCGCATCACCAAGGCCTTCTCGCTGCCCGCGTCGACACCGGTGAAGGTCGACGTGGCCATGGACGGGGGCCGCACGGTCTCGGGCCGGGTCGACGAGTCGGGCCTGCTGACGTTCGCGCCGACACGGACCCGCTCGGTGCGCGTGACGTTCGGCGACGTGCGGCTGCTCGTCAACATCGACTCCGCAACAGGGCGAAGGTCGTTCGCCCCCGTCGGCTTCAGCGAGCTCGCGCTCGTCGGCGCGGAGGACCTCGCCGGCAGGCTGCCGCAGTCGGCACAGACCGGGGTGCCGTGCGGGTTCGGCCCGACCCTCCGGATCGACGGCACGGCCCACTTGACGGCCGTGTCCGGACGCGTGGGCGACGTCCTCGCCGGCCGTCCCCTCACGTGGCAGGTCTGTGACGACGGCGGCCGGGTGGTCGTGGGCGCCGGACAGGTGCGCGTCGACGCGAAGGCGTCGGCCGAGTTCGCGCCGCAGCGGCTGGACCTCGTGAGCGGACACCACGTCCTCGGGTCGGCGACCACCACCGACATCGCGCACTCGCGGCCGGGTCCGGCGGAGCTCGTCGTCGACGTCCCGGGGCGCACGTCCGAGTCCGTCGTCGTCGTGGCCCAGAACTACAACGCGGGATGGGCCGCGACGACCTCCTCGGGCGCGGCGCTGGCCCCGATCCGCGTCAACGGCTGGCAGCAGGGCTGGGTCGTGCCGGCCGGCGCGGCGACGACCCTCGCCGCGTCCTTCGCCCCGGACCGCGCCTACCAGGTGGCGCTGGCGCTCGGCCTGCTGCTCCTGCTCGTCGGGATCGTGCTCGGACTGCTGCCGGCCCCGCAGGGCCGGTCAGGCACGGGGCGGCAGGTGGGACCTGCGAGCGGTCGGGTCGCGGGCGTGGCGTCGCTCGGGCTGGTCGCGCTGGCCGGTGGCTGGCCTGGCCTCGTCGCGGTGGTCCTGGTCGGGCTCGTCCTCCACGGACGCCGGGCCGGGCGGCACACCAAGACCGGCGGACCCGACCGATCCGACGCCACGACGCCCGACAGGCGCGCACGGGGGATCCTCCTCGTGGCCGCTGCGGCCGGTCCGGTCGTGGCCGCCGCGATCGTCGCCGCCAGCCCGTGGCCCTCGGGCCGGCTGGGCGTGGGCGGCCCGCTGCTTCAGGTGCTGGTGTGGCTCGCCGTGGCAGCGACGTGCTGGACGGTGCTGGCCGACGAGCGCCCCGCTCTCAGCGTCCGGGCCCGGCGCATGACGGGGCGCTCGACGAGCACATGACTGGCCGCGGCGACGCCGATGGAGATGGCCACCGTGAGCAGCCAACGCAGCCAGAACGCGCCGCCGAAGCTCGGCAGCGACAGCCATCGGCCGACCAGGGCCAGGACGATGACGTGATAGGCGAAGACACCGTAGGAGAACTCGCCGAGCCAGGCTCCGACGCGCCCACCGAGGGCGGCCACCGAGCGCGGCTCGGTGGCCGGCGCCACCGTGGCCACGGTCGGGAGCACGACGAGCAGACCGAGCACGGCATACAGCAGGTTCTTGACGGCCGCCTGCCCGGGAGACGGCTCGGACAGGTCGAGCGGGCCCGCGAGCGGGGTCGTCGAGAGCAGGAAGACGACGGCCGCGAGCGACCACACCGTGCCGGGGTAGCGCGCGACGACGTCGAGGCGTCCCGGGCCGAGGACGCCGGTGCTGCGTGCGGCGTGCCACGCGGCGAGCAGCATCCCGGCGGCGAACCAGCCCACGAACCCGGGCAGCCAGAGACGCGACTGCGCGTGTCCCGTCGCCGTCGCGACGGCCATCCACACCGGTCCGACGATCACGAGGACCCCGGCGGCGAGCGTCACGCGACGCAGCCAGCGTCGGTCGCGGGGCCCGCGGCACGCGGCGAGGGCCAGGAGGGGCAGGACGAGGTAGAAGAGCACCTCCGTCGCGAGGCTCCAGAGCTGGGTCAGCCCCGGCGTCAGTGGCGTACCGACGTAGATCTGGACGAGCAGCGCGTGGGCCACGTAGTCACCGAGCGGTCGCCCGTCGCGCAGCAGGACGAAGGCGGCGGCCACGGCGATCCAGAGGACGGGGAGGATCCGCGCCGCCCGGCGGACGAGGTAGGCCGTGGTGCCCGGTCTGGAGCGCTGCTGCAGGTGGCCCATCGCGTGCGGCCGGAAGAGCAGGAAGCCCGAGACGACGAAGAAGAGCGCCACGCCCGCGTCGAGACGCGACAGGATGCCGGCGAACGGGCCGCGCAGCGAGTCGCCGCTGTCGAAGCCGACGTGGGTGGTCAGGACCGCGAGAGCCCCCACGAGGCGCAGCCCGTCGAGGGCGCGGAAGCGGGTGCGGACCTGGGTTTCGCTGGGGTGCCGGCTCATCGCGAGGGGGTGGCGAAGCCGACCTGGGCATCGCCGACACAGAAGTTCACGCCCGGGGGGATGCCGGTGAAGCGCAGGGCGTCGCCCTCGCCGACGAGCGAGACGATGACCTCACCGAGACCCTTGGTGATGGGGAACTGCCGGCTGTCCTTGCCGAGGCTGACGGTGCCCGTCGTGTCGCCGTCGGCGAGGTAGCCGATGCGGACGGCCCAGCCCCAGCGGTAGAGCTTCTGGGTCAGCGGGACGGTCACCCGGCCGTTGCGCACGCCGTAGCAGCCGTTGGGACGCGGGCTCGAGGTGGCGGCGGGCGAGATCTTCATGGGGACGAGCGATCCGGCCGCGTTGAGGACGTAGGGGTCGTGGAACACGCTGCGGCTGTAGAGCTCGTCCCGCCCCTGCGCCCCGACGAGCGGGCTGAGGTAGCGGCTCACGGTGTTGTACTGCGCGAAGAGCGGACCGATGATCTGGCCGGGCACCTCGGTGTCGTAGATCTCGGCCGTGTCGGGCAGTGCCTCGAGGGAGTCGACGGTGTTGGTGACGAAGGCGCGGGCCGGGTTGTTCGTGCTGAACCGCGCGTAGGCCCCGATCGAGTGGAAGGAGAGGGCGACGACCACGACTCCCACCACCGCGAGTCCCGTCAGCGCCTGGGCCCGGCTGACGCGGGTGAAGGCCCGTCGCGCTGTCGGCGTCCAGGGGCGACGCTCCCCGCGCAGCGGCATGAGGCACGCCCCGAGCGTCACGACCAGCGGGATCACCGCGTCGGCGAGGTAGCGCGTCTCCAGCGCCACGATCGAGCCGCCGTAGGCGACGCGCCCGGCAGCGACCGTGGCGATCGAGCCGCCGAGGTAGACGAGCAGGGCCAGCCAGAACCGGCCGACGTTGCGCCGCAGCGCCAATGACGCCACGACGACGAGACCGGCAAGGATCCACAGCAGCCAGTCGAACGCCCGAGGGGAGTCGACGATCGCCAGCGCGTAGCTGGTCGGCTGCCAGTCCCAGGGGCCGCCGAAGACGCCGGGGACGAAGGTGCGGAACACGCTGAGGAAGGCGAAGTCGGACAGGGGCGCCATCGAGGGCGCCGTGACGGGGGAGTCGTTGCCGGCGCTGCGCACGCCGGGCACGTAGAGCACGAGGTAGGCCACGGTCGTCACGGCATACCCGACCCACACCCAGCGGGTCCGCTTCAGCAGGGCCCAGAGGGAGGCTCGGTTGACCGCGGTCTCGGGCGCGACCGCGAGCGTGAAGACGACGACGAAGGGCAGGTAGACCGCGATCTTCTCGAAGCTGGCGAGACCCATGACGAACCACAGCGTGGCCCAGAGGGCATGGAGCGGGCGGCCCGTGCGCACGTAGCGCGTGTGCCAGCGCAGGGCGCCGCTGATGGCGATCATGAGCGGCAGCCAGATGATCGCAGCGGCGAGCCAGGTGAACGCGGGCATCGTCAGCGGTGTCAGGCAGAAGATGCTGAACGGCACGAGGAGGAGCAGGCGGCGATCGAAGAGCTCGACGAGCAGCTTCCACACGACGACGGCCAGGATGACCTGGGCGGCGACGATGAGCACCACGGTCCAGCCCCAGCTGAGCGGGGCGTAGTGCGCCAGGAGCCACATGACCGCGAAGCCGATGGGCTCGAAGTGCCCGGTGTGCACGCGGGTGAGGTAGCCCCAGCCGAAGTCGTTCTCCATGGCCCGGGCACTGAGCATGAAGTCGTCGGTGATGAAGAAGCTGTCCTTGAGCACGCTGAGACGGACCGCCAGCGCCAGCACGGTGATGGCGACGACGGCCGTGCGGAGCGGGTCGCGGACCAGCCAGTGAGGCCGGTCGAGCTCGGCGTCCTGCTCGGCGTCCTGCGCGTCGTCCTGCTCCAGCAGGTCGTCGGCAGACCCCTGGTCGTCCAGGGCTCGACGGGCGCGCTCGTGCGCCGATCCGGTCACGACGTCTGACACGGGTGGCCCCTCCGAAGGTGCTGGGACGCCACGACGTCCTTGTGAGTGACGGCCAAGATACACGCTGGTAGGCTCCGCGCGGAGTCATGGGTTACTGATGCGTAACTCGTGCCCGTTGACAGCGTTGTCACCATACCCGGGAGTCATCCGTGCGTCGTGTTATCGGAGCAGTTGCCCTCGCCCTCGGCGTCCTCCTCCTGGTGGTCGGGGCGGTGTCCCGTTCCTACCTCTACGAGCGGCTCGCGACCGTCTCCCTCGACCAGAGCAACGTCGTCGACGCCAAGGACCCGAGCAAGAGCACCGCGTCGGTCTCGCAGGGCGAGAACATGTCCGCACTCCGGGTCTGGGGCTCCGAGACGGACGGGCAGCACTACGACAAGCTGACCGGCGTCACCCTGCGCAGCACGCGTCAGATCGTCGGGATCCCGGGCGCCCTCACCCCGGCCGAGCTCGACGGCAACGTCGCCATCTGGCAGACCGGCGTCACGTCCGAGGCGGTCGGCGTCGGGGCCCTGACGTACTCCAACGAGGTCGTCACCTTCGACCGCGTCACCGGTCTCGCCACCGGGTCCAGCCGTGACCAGCGCTCGGCGGGCGAGCTCGACAAGCCGGACAAGATGGTCGACGTCGTCCACAAGGGCCTGTTCTTCAAGTTCCCCTTCGCCGTCGAGAAGAAGACCTACCCCTGGTGGGACGGCGACCTCAGCGACGCCGCCGAGATGAAGTTCGTCCGCGAGGAGAACCTCTTCGGCACCGACACCTACGTCTTCCAGCAGGTGACGCCCACCGCCGAGCGCTCGACGAGGGACGTGCCGGCCGGGGTCTTCGACCAGCCCGGCAGCGCGATGGTCCCTGCCAAGGTCTTCTACGGCAACGTGCGCACGCTCTGGATCGAGCCCAACACCGGTGTCATCATCAAGGGCCAGGAGCAGGTCGACAAGTACCTGCAGAGCCAGTTCGGCACGGTGGCCACGACCAAGGGCACCATCGGCTACACCGACGACACCGTGCGCAAGAACGCCGAGACCTGGGGGAGCAAGGGCCGTCTCCTCGGCTTCATCCATGGTCCGCTGCTCTGGATCGGCCTCGTCGGCGGCCTGCTGCTCATCGTCCTCGGCGCGGTCCTCATCGGCCGCCGCCCGGCGCCGGTGGCCGCCGGCGCTCCGTCCGGCCCGTCGCGCTCCCGCCGCGGGACGCGGTCGGAGGGTGACGGGGGCATCGACGAGCTGGGCGTCGGCTCCGGCGCCGAGCGCGGACGCCACGAGAACGCCGGCGCCTGACCGGGGTCGGCCCGCGCCCGACCGCGTGGTCCAGAGGCCGCGAGCCCGCCGGCTGTCAGGCGGGCTTGCGGCAGACGAAGATCGCCGTGCCGGGGATGACCCGCCCGCGCAGTGGGGACCATCCGCCCCACGGCTCGTCGTGCCCCTCGGGCCACTCCGGCTCGACGAGGTCGACGAGCACCAGCCCGGCCGCCGCGATCTCGCGCACCCGGTCGCCGAGCGTGCGGTGGTGCTCGACGTAGGTGGCGTGTCCCGACGCGTCCTGCTCGACGTAGGGCGTGCGGTCGAAGTACGAGTGGCGCGCCGTGAGGCCGCCGGCACCCGGGTCGTCCGGGAAGGCCCACCGGATCGGGTGGGTCGTGGAGAAGACGAAGCGGCCGCCCGGCCGCAGCACCCGGGCAGCCTCGGCCATGACGACGTCGGAGTCTGCGACGAAGGGCACGACGCCGTATGCCGTGAAGACCGTGTCGAAGGACGCGTCGGCGAAGGGGAGGGACCGTCCGTCGCACTGGGCGAACGGCACGCGGGCCTCGCTCTCGACGGCGGCGTTGACCGCCACCCCCGTCGCGACCATCCCCGCCGAGAGGTCGGTGGCCACGACGGTCGCGCGGTGCGCGGCGAGCCAGCGCGAGCACTGGCCCGAGCCCGCGCCGATCTCGAGGACCACCTGGCCGGACGGGTCGCCGAGCAGGCGGGCGTCCTCCTCGCGCAGGCGCTCGGGCCCCCACACGAAGTCGGTGTCGCCGAGGAACGAGCCGTGCTCGACGTAGTACGACGTGGCCTCGCCGTCCCACCACGTGCGGTTGGCCGTGGCCGTCTCGGCCGGGGGAGCGGGACGTCGGGTGGCGTCGGTGGGCGTGCTCACGGCATACATCGTCTCTTTTGACCGGGTGCTGACAGCGCGGATAGGATTGCCGAGCACATTCGTGTGCGCACGATCAATGTTGAACCTGTCCACAAAGGCATCGGGGCACGAGCCGTCAGGCCCGCCGCCACGAGGTCCCAATCTAACCGTCCACAATCGGAGTTCCTACTACATGACTGCCAACACGGTCGAGAAGACCGCGCCTGAGATTGCCATCAACGACATCGGCTCTCAGGAAGACATCCTTGCGGCGATCGACGCCACCATCAAGGACTTCAACGACGGCGACATCGTCGAGGGTCGCATCGTCAAGGTCGACCGGGACGAGGTCCTGCTCGACATCGGCTACAAGACCGAGGGCGTCATCCCCTCGCGCGAGCTGTCCATCAAGCACGACGTCGACCCGGGCGAGATCGTCAAGGTCGGTGACGAGGTCGAGGCCCTCGTCCTCCAGAAGGAGGACAAGGAAGGCCGTCTGATCCTGTCCAAGAAGCGTGCGCAGTACGAGCGCGCCTGGGGCACGATCGAGAAGGTCAAGGAAGAGGACGGCGTCGTCACCGGCACCGTCATCGAGGTCGTCAAGGGTGGTCTCATCCTCGACATCGGCCTCCGCGGCTTCCTGCCCGCCTCGCTCGTCGAGATGCGCCGTGTCCGCGACCTCCAGCCGTACGTCGGCAAGGAGATCGAGGCCAAGATCATCGAGCTCGACAAGAACCGCAACAACGTGGTCCTGTCGCGCCGTGCCTGGCTCGAGCAGACGCAGTCCGAGGTGCGCACGACGTTCCTCAAGGAGCTCCAGAAGGGCCAGGTCCGTTCGGGCGTCGTGTCCTCCATCGTCAACTTCGGTGCGTTCGTGGACCTCGGCGGCGTCGACGGTCTCGTCCACGTCTCCGAGCTGTCGTGGAAGCACATCGACCACCCGTCCGAGGTCGTCGAGGTCGGCACCGAGGTCACCGTCGAGGTGCTCGACGTCGACATGGACCGTGAGCGTGTCTCCCTGTCGCTGAAGGCGACGCAGGAGGACCCCTGGCAGCACTTCGCTCGCACGCACGCCATCGGCCAGGTCGTCCCCGGCAAGGTCACGAAGCTCGTCCCGTTCGGTGCGTTCGTGCGCGTCGAGGACGGCATCGAGGGCCTCGTGCACATCTCCGAGCTGGCCGAGCGCCACGTGGAGCTGCCGGAGCAGGTCGTCAACGTCGGCGACGAGATCTTCGTCAAGGTCATCGACATCGACCTCGAGCGTCGCCGCATCTCGCTGTCGCTCAAGCAGGCCAACGACCAGGCCGTCTCGGCGTCGGAGTTCGACCCGACGCTCTACGGCATGGCCGCCGAGTACGACGAGCAGGGCAACTACAAGTACCCCGAGGGCTTCGACCCGGAGACGAACGAGTGGCTCGAGGGCTTCGACGCCCAGCGCGAGAAGTGGGAGCGTCAGTACGCCGACGCCCACGCTCGCTGGGAGGCCCACAAGGCCCAGGTCGACGCCGCGACGAAGGCCGACGCCGAGGCTGCGGCCAACGCCGGCTCCGCGACGTCCTACTCGTCCGCGACCGGTGACGTCGCCGACTCCGGTGACGCCGACCGTGGCGAGCGCGCCCCGCGCAACGCCCCGGCCCCGGTCGAGGGCACCCTTGCTTCGGACGAGGCGCTCGCTGCGCTCCGCGAGAAGCTGACGGGCAACTGAGCCTCGTCGCTCTGAGCTGACCGCTCGCACGGAGCCCCGGACCCGTTGGGTCCGGGGCTCTTCGCGTCCCCCGTCGACGCGATGCCGAGCAGACCGCACAGGCGGCGCAGGCCGAACGCCTCGAGCCCGAACCGTCACCGGAGTTCAGACCCGCGTCGAACCTCTGACGCGCCAAGGCCGCGTTCAGTGCATCTGCGCGGCTAGGTTGGCCGGGTGCAGTCACTTGTGACCGAAACCATCGCTCAATATGAGCGAAGCCCGCATCCGCACTCGCCGGACTCCAGCGGCGCCTCGGCGCCGGCCGGAGCCGACGAGGGAGCCGACCGGGTCACGGTCCGACTCGACAAGCGAACCCACCTGACGGTCGGCGACGTCGTGCACGTGGAGCCGAACCGGGACGAGGTGCACCTCTTCGACGCGGCGTCCGGCGAGCGGATCGAGGCCTGAGATGTCGACACGACCCGGTCCGTGGGCGTCGGGCCGCTTCGACGTCGAGGGTCACCGGGGCGCCAAGGGCCTCGTCGTCGAGAACACCCTGGCGAGCTTCGCCGCGGCGTACGACGCGGGGGTGACCGGTGTCGAGCTCGACGTGCGGCTCACGGCCGACGGCCACGTCGTCGTGTGGCACGACCCGGTGCTGCTGCCGACCAAGTGCCGCTCGACCGGCCCGGACCTCGTCGGGGCGCGGGTCGCCGACCTGACGCTGGACCAGCTGCGCACCGTCGACGTCGGCAGCCTGACGCTGGAGGGCTTCCCCGAGCAGCGCCCGTCGCCGGGGGCCCGCATCAGCACGCTGGACGAGGTCCTCGCGCACGGGCTCGAACGGGCTCCCGAGGTGTGGTGGACCATCGAGCTCAAGGTCAACCCGCTCGACGAGGGGGAGTCCGCCCACCGGCGCCGCCTGCTCGAGGGGGTCCTCTCGAGGGTCCACGATGCCCGTCTCGAGCGCCAGTGCTTCGTGCACTCCTTCGACTGGGCGGTGCTCGAGCTGTCCGCCGAGCTCGCGCCGCAGGTGAACCGCTCGGCGCTCGTCGAGTCGGCCGTCACGTGGGTGCGCGGGAGCCCGTGGACCGGGAGCGTCGTCGTGGGGGAGACCCACGTGGACGTGTGCGAGGGGGCCGCCGCCGTCGGCGCGCAGGTCATCTCGCCGGAGCACGTGCTCGTCGACGCGGACTTCGTCGAGCGGGCCCACGCGGCCGGCCTCGCGGTCCTGCCGTGGACGGTCAACGAGGCGGACCGCATGGTCGAGCTCGTCCAGGCCGGTGTCGACGGGCTCGTCTCGGACTACCCGGACCGCGCCCTGTCGGTGCTCGCGCCCGCCTGCGCCTGACGCGCCCGTAGCGAGGGGCCGGGACCCCTGCGGCCCGGCCCCTCGCTCCCCCTCCCGGTGCCCCTCGGGGGCGGGAGCGGTGGCGCTCGTGTCACACTCGTGCGGTCGACAGGCGCCGATGTCGGCGCTGCAACCGCCTGGTGCAGCAGTCGGGTGGGGACCCCTGGACCCCACCCATTCGCTAGAACGCCGTTCCAGCGAACTCATGATGCTTTTCGAAGGGCTCCGATGTCAACAGACCGGGCGTACGACAACAGCTCCCGGGCCGAGGCGGCGCTCGCGACGCGGCGTCGGATCATCGAGGCAGCGGCCGAGATGTTGCTCCGCGACGGCTACCACGCGATGTCGGTCAGCGGCCTCGCCGCCGCCGCCGGGGTGAGCGCCCAGACCGTCTACAACGCCGTGGGCTCGAAGTCCGACGTCGTCAAGGGTGTCTACGACGTCATGCTGGCCGGCGACGACGCGCCCGTGGCGATGCAGGAGCGTCCCGAGTTCCGGGCCATGTCCCAGGCCCCCGACCGCCCGACCTTCGTGCGCGCCTACGCCGCCCTGTGCGCGACGATCTACGAGCGGGTCGGCCCGCTGCTCGGCGTGCTGCTCGCGCAGGGGCCAGGTGCGGACACGGGGCTGCAGGAGTTCGTCGCGACGATCGACCGCGAGCGGCGCGCAGGCAACACCAACGCGGTGGCCGCCCTCGAGCGAGCGCACGGACTGCCGGAGCGGTTCGACCGCGAGCGGTTCCTCGACATCTGCTGGACCCTCAGCGCGCCGGAGATCTACGACCGCCTCGTGCGTCGCTGCGGCTGGAGCCACCCTGCGTATGCCGCGTGGCTGGCCGACACGCTCGTCGTGACCTTCGACCAGTGCGACGTCACCACCGCCGACACCGACTCTGACACCGTCCCTGACACCGACCCTGAGACCGAGGAGTAGCCATGCCCCGCCAGATCGCCACGAACACCGAGGTCGACCGCGAGGCGCTGCTCGACTTCGTGCGGCCCCGCCACTCGATGGTGCTCATGACCCAGCGGTCCGACGGCCGTCCGCAGGCGTCGCCGGTCACCGGAGGCGTCGACGAGCAGGGCCGCATCGTCATCTCCACCTACCCCGAGCGTGCCAAGACGGCGAACGCCCGCCGCCGGCCCCAGGTCAGTGTGCTGGTGCTGTCCGACGACTTCGGCGGCGAGTGGGTCCAGGTCGACGGCGACTGCGAGGTCATCGACCTGCCCGAGTCCGTCGAGCCCCTCGTCGACTACTTCCGCGCCATCTCCGGCGAGCACCCCGACTGGGACGAGTACCGCCAGGCGATGCGCGACCAGGGCAAGTCGCTGCTGCGCGTCACGCCGACCCGCTGGGGCCCGGTCGCCACGGGCGGCTTCCCCGCGCGCCTCGCCTGACCCGCGCCCCCTTCCACCGACCTGCCTGCACGGACCGAACGCCGCGTTCGGCGCCGAACTCACTGGCAGAACACTGAGTTCGCGATCGAACGCGGCGTTCGGCGGGGAGGGGCGGTGGCCCGTAGGCTGGCCGGGTGCTGCGCGTCGGGGTCACCGGAGGGATCGGGTCGGGCAAGTCCACGGTCTCTCGTCGGCTCGGTGAGCTCGGGGCGCACGTCGTCGACGCCGACGCGGTCGCGCGCGAGGTCGTCGAGCAGGGCGAGCCGACGCTGCAGCGCATCCGGGAGCGCTTCGGCGACGGCGTGATCCGCGCCGACGGCTCGCTGGACCGGGCCGCCCTGGCGGCGATCGTCTTCCCGGACCGTGGCGCCCTGGACGCGCTCGACGCGATCACCGGCCCCGCCATCGCGGCGCGCGTGGCCGAGCAGCGCTCGGCCGGACCGCGGGACGGCGTCTCCGTCTACGACATGCCCCTGCTGGTCGAGCGCGGTCTCTGGGTGCACGAGCACCTCGCCCTCGTCGTCGAGGCCGACGCCGAGACACGCGTGCGCCGGCTCGTCGAGCAGCGCGGACTACCGGAGGAGGACGCCCGCCACCGCATCGCCGCGCAGGCCACCGATGCGGAGCGGCGCGCGGTCGCCGACGTCGTCCTCGACAACTCGGGCACGCCGGAGGACCTCGTGCGGGCTGTCGACGCGCTGTGGTCGCAGCGCCTGCAGCCGTATGCCGCGAACCTCGTGAGCGGAACCCGCTCGGGTCGTCCCGAGCTCGCAGCCGACTGCGTCGTCGAGCCGCGCCCGGACTGGGAGTCTCGCGCCGAGCGCGTCGTCGCCCGGCTTGCGGCTGCGCTCGCGCCGGCGGGTGTCGTCACCGAGGTGTCGCACGTCGGGTCCACGTCGGTGCCCGGGCTGCTCGCCAAGGACGTCCTCGACGTGCAGGTCGGGGTGCACCACCTCGACGACGTCGACCGGGACGACGTGCGAGCGGCGTTCGCCGGTGCCGGCTACGTCTTCAGCCACGGCATCCACTCCGACACGCCGCACCCGCACGGGGCCGACCCCACGGCCTGGCTGAAGCAGTTCCTCGGCGGGTGCGACCCCGACAACCACGTGCACGTCCACGTGCGCGAGCACGGCTCTGCCGGTTGGAGATTCGCGCTCCTCTTCCGGGACTGGCTGCGCCACGAGCCCGTCGAGCGAGACGCGTACGCCGCCGAGAAGCGTCGGCTCCTCGCGCTCCACAGCACGACCTCCGACTACGTCGTGGCCAAGGAGCCGTGGTTCGAGGGTGCGTGGCAGCGCGCGAACGCGTGGGCCGAGCGCACGGGTTGGCGACCCCGTTAGGGAGCACACGGCATACGCAGGCGGTTCGTGGTGTTGTGGGTGGCATGCGTGGTGAGTACAAGGTCCCTGGTGGCAAGCTCGTGGCGGTCGACCTCGAGGAGGTGGACGGCAGGCTGGCCGGTGTCAGCGTGTCGGGCGACTTCTTCCTCGAGCCGGACGAGGCCTTGGGCGACATCAACACGGCCCTGACCGGGATGCCCGTCGAGGCGGGCGTCGAGCAGCTGGCCGGCGCCGTCACGGGCGCCCTCGCCGACGACGTGTCGCTCATCGGCTTCACCGCGGAGTCGATCGGCATCGCGATCCGCCGGGCCCTCGGCAAGGCGACCGGGTGGGACGACCACGAGTTCGACGTCATCCCGGCCCGCGTGCTAGCCCCGGCGCTGCACGTCGCGCTCGACGAGGTCATCGCCCGCGAGGTCGCCGCGGGGGAGCGGCCGCCGACCCTGCGCTTCTGGGACTGGGACAGCCCGCTCGTCGTCATCGGCTCCTTCCAGTCGGTGCGCAACGAGGTCGACCCCGAGGGGGCGCAGCGCCACGGCATCGACGTCGTCCGGCGTGTCTCGGGCGGTGGCGCGATGTTCATGGAGCCCGGCAACACCATCACGTACTCGCTCGTCGTGCCGACCTCGCTCGTCGAGGGGCTGAGCTTCGAGCGCTCCTACTCCTTCCTCGACGAGTGGGTCATCGAGGCCCTCGCCGACGTCGGCGTCAACGCCCACTTCGTGCCGCTCAACGACATCGCGAGCGACAAGGGCAAGATCGGCGGTGCGGCCCAGAAGCGCTTCGTCGCCGGGGCCGTGCTGCACCACGTGACGATGGCCTACGACATCGACGCCGACAAGATGCTCGAGGTGCTGCGCATCGGCCGCGAGAAGATGAGCGACAAGGGGACGAAGTCCGCCAACAAGCGAGTCGACCCCATGCGCTCGCAGACCGGGATGACGCGTGACGCCATCCTCGAGTCCTTCGCCGGCTCCTTCGCCCGGCGCTACCGTTCGTCCCTCTCGGACTACACACCGGACGAGATCGAGGCCGCCCAGCGCCTCGTCGACGAGAAGTTCGCGACCCCGGAGTGGACCCACCGGGTGCCGTGACGGCTCCTGATGTCGAGGACGGCGTGTCGACTCCGACGTCACTCGCGAGGCGGCAGACTGGCCGCCCGCGATCCGGAAGGCACCGCCCATGAAGTACGTCATCCTCATCCACTCCAACCCCCAGCCCTGGGGCCACCCCACGGGGAACTTCGTCGCCGAGGCGCTCGCCCGGCCGCAGGAGGAGCGGGACGCCGGAGGCGCGGCCTTCGACGCCATGCTCGAAGAGCTCTCGAGGAGCGGCGAGCTCAAGGGCGGTGAGGCGCTCGGTGACCCGTCGTCGTCCCGCCTCTACCGCTGGGCCGCCGACGGCACCGTGGCCACGGACGGGCCCTATGCCGAGAGCAAGGAGCACCTGGCCGGCTTCTTCCTGCTCGACGTCGCGTCCCGGGAGCGGGCCGAGGAGCTCGCGGTGAACTTCGCCGGGCCCGGAGACACGGTCGAGCTGCGTCCGGCCTACGTCTGGGAGGAGTAGCGGGTGGGGGACTGTCGGTCGTGCGACGTACGGTTGAGCCATGCGTCCCACGACCGACCTCCAGCGCACGGTGGCACCCTTCGAGGTGATCTCCGAGTACACCCCGAGCGGTGACCAGCCCACGGCGATCGCCGAGCTCGCGCGGCGGGTCAAGGCGGGCGAGACCGACACCGTCCTGCTCGGCGCCACCGGCACCGGCAAGTCCGCCACGACGGCCTGGCTCATCGAGCAGGTCCAGCGTCCGACGCTCGTCATGGCGCCCAACAAGACGCTCGCCGCGCAGCTGGCCAACGAGTTCCGCGAGCTGCTGCCCAACAACGCCGTCGAGTACTTCGTCAGCTACTACGACTACTACCAGCCCGAGGCGTACATCCCGCAGACCGACACCTACATCGAGAAGGACAGCTCGGTCAACGACGAGGTCGAGCGGCTGCGGCACTCGGCCACCAACTCGCTGCTGACCCGACGCGACGTCATCGTCGTCGCCTCGGTGTCGTGCATCTACGGCCTCGGCACGCCACAGGAGTACGTCGACCGGATGGCCCGGCTCAAGGTCGGCCAGGAGGTCGTGCGCGACGACCTGCTGCGCCGCTTCGTCGAGATGCAGTACACCCGCAACGACCTCGCCTTCACGCGCGGCACGTTCCGGGTCCGGGGCGACACCGTCGAGATCATCCCGGTCTACGAGGAGCTGGCGATCCGCATCGAGTTCTTCGGTGACGAGATCGAGCGCATCTACACCCTGCACCCGGTCACCGGCGAGGTCGTCAACGAGGAGCAGGAGATGTACGTCTTCCCCGCCTCGCACTACGTCGCCGGCCCCGAGCGCATGGAGCGCGCCATCCGCGGCATCGAGCTCGAGCTCGAGGACCAGCTCGCGCTCTTCGAGAAGCAGGGCAAGCTGCTCGAGGCCCAGCGGCTGCGCATGCGCACGACGTACGACCTCGAGATGATGCGCCAGGTCGGCTTCTGCAACGGCATCGAGAACTACAGCCGCCACATCGACGGCCGCACCGCGGGCTCGGCGCCGAACTGCCTCATCGACTACTTCCCCGAGGACTTCCTCCTTGTGCTCGACGAGTCGCACCAGACGGTGCCGCAGATCGGCGCGATGTACGAGGGCGACATGTCCCGCAAGCGGATGCTCGTCGAGCACGGCTTCCGCCTGCCGAGCGCCATGGACAACCGGCCGCTGAAGTGGGAGGAGTTCCTCGAGCGCATCGGGCAGACCGTCTACCTCTCCGCCACGCCGGGGGAGTACGAGCTGGCCAAGTCCGGCCCGCCGGTCGAGCAGATCATCCGACCCACCGGCCTCATCGACCCCGAGGTCGTGCTCAAGCCGACCAAGGGCCAGATCGACGACCTCATGCACGAGATCCAGGAGCGCACCAAGCGCAACGAGCGTGTCCTCGTCACCACCCTGACGAAGAAGATGGCCGAGGACCTGACCGACTACCTCCTCGACAAGGGCATCCGGGTCCGCTACCTCCACAGCGACATCGACACCCTGCGCCGCGTCGAGCTGCTGCGCGAGCTGCGCACCGGCGTCTTCGACGTCCTCGTCGGCATCAACCTCCTCCGTGAGGGCCTCGACCTGCCCGAGGTCTCGCTCGTGTCGATCCTCGACGCCGACAAGGAGGGCTTCCTGCGCTCGGCCCGGTCGCTCATCCAGACCATCGGGCGTGCCGCGCGAAACGTGTCGGGCCAGGTGCACATGTACGCCGACAAGATGACGCCGTCGATGGAGCAGGCGCTCGACGAGACCAACCGGCGCCGCGAGAAGCAGATCGCCTACAACACCGAGCACGGCATCGACCCGACGCCGCTGCGCAAGAAGATCGCCGACATCACCGACCTGCTCGAGCGCGAGGACGCCGACACCCAGGAGCTGCTCGGTTCGGGGCGCATGCAGTCCCGCGGCAAGAGCGGGTCCGGGCGTGGGGCGATGGCGGCCGACGTGGGCGTCTCCGCCGGAGGCACGGCCAACCGACCGGCCGACATGGCGGCCGCCGACCTCGCCGGCCTCATCCAGGAGCTCACGACGCAGATGCACCAGGCGGCGGCCGAGCTGCACTTCGAGCTCGCGGCCCGGTTGCGCGACGAGATCGGCGAGCTGAAGAAGGAGCTGCGCCAGATGAGCGCGGCGACTCGCTGAGCCGCTCCGCCGGGCAGCCGGGTCCGCCGGGTGGCCACGGGGCGGACCGATTTGAGGGACGGCGGCGGGAGTGAAAGACTCAGGCGTTCACGGAGGGGAGTATCCCCGACACGACGGGCTCGTCATCACGGAGTGGATCTCACCGCCGCTCCCGGTCCCGTCGGTCCGACCTCAGGTCGGGCGGGAGAGACCTCCGGTTACTGATCTGGTGACCGGAAGGTTGTGCCCATGAACGTTCCCGTGTGGGGCTGGTTCCTCACGATCGGCCTGATGGCCGTGTTCCTCATGATCGACGTCTTCGTCATCGCGAGGCGCCCGCACGTCCCGTCGATGGCCGAGGCCGGGCGACACCTGGCCTTCTACGTCGCGGCGGCCGTGCTCTTCGGCCTCTTCGTGTGGTTCGAGTGGGGCGGCCAGTACGCGGGTGAGTTCTATGCCGGCTGGCTGACGGAGTACTCCCTGTCGGTCGACAACCTCTTCGTCTTCCTGCTCATCATGGCCAGCTTCAAGGTGCCGCAGAAGCTCCAGCAGTCGGCGCTCATGATCGGCATCATCATCGCGATCATCCTGCGCGGCGTGTTCATCGCCCTCGGGGCGGTCGTCATCAACGCCTACTCGTGGGTCTTCTACATCTTCGGCGCGTTCCTCGTGTACACCGCCGTCAAGCTCGCCACGGGCGGCGAGACCGACGACGACGAGTACCACGAGAACCGGCTCCTGCTCTGGATCGAGAAGCGCTTCCCGGCCACCAAGGAGTGGAACGGCACCCGCCTGACGGTGATCGAGAAAGGCAAGCGCCTCATCACGCCGATGCTCATCGTCATCCTCGCGCTCGGCACCACCGACCTGCTCTTCGCGCTCGACTCCATCCCGGCGATCTACGGCCTGACGAAGGAGCCCTTCCTCGTCCTGACGGCCAACATCTTCGCCCTCATGGGTCTGCGGCAGCTGTACTTCCTCATCGGCGGCCTGCTCAAGAAGCTCGTCTACCTCAGCATCGGGCTCGCTGTGCTGCTCGCCTTCATCGGCGTCAAGCTCGTCATGCACGCGCTGCACGAGAACAACCTGCCGTTCATCAACGGCGGGCAGCCCGTCGAGGGGGTCCCCGACATCCCGATCCTCGTCTCGCTCGGCGCGATCGTGCTCATCCTCGGCGTCACGACCATCGCGAGCCTGTGGAGGTCCAGCCGCGACGCCAAGCTCGAGGCGGCGCAGGCCGGTCCCCTCGGCAGCGGCCCCGACAGCAGCGTCGAGGGTGGGCCCGCCGGCAGCGTGGACAGCGCGGACCGCGCAGACCGCCCGGACGGCGCCGTCAGCGCCGGCGCCCCTGGCGACGCTCCGCGCGACGACGCGCCCTCGAGGGCGGCGACGCACGACGCGTCGTGACCTGACCTGACCTGACCTGACCTGATCTGGCTTGACCTGACCTGAACGGGTGCCGGTCGGACGTCGGGCGGCTAGGCGTGGTGCCCGGACAGCGGGGCGCGCATGGCGGCACGGTGCCGGCGCAGGCCCGCGACGACGAGCCGCTGCTGCCGGAGCAGCAGGCGCCGCTCCGGGTTGGTCACCAGGCGCCCGCCCAAGGGGACGAACGTCGGCAGGTGACGCAGTCGGTCCTCGATGGTGGTCAGCGCGCCGATGAGCTCGCGGATGCTCATGGCGGCCACGCTGGTCGCCGAGGACTCGCCGATGCTGGGCAGGGTGGGCGGGTCGAGCGGAAGGGTCATCAGGACTCCTGTGCCGAGCTGGGCACGGCCGGCGCTGAGCAAGGTGGGGGGAGCCGGCCGTCACGTCACATCCCGGTCGGGGTGGCGCTCGAGGTAGGTCGTGCCTGTGAAGGTACGTGCCCCCGGTGCCCGGCGACAGGGACCAAGGTCCCGAACCGGCCTCTAGCGCACCCGCGGCGCGACGACCCAGCCGACGAGGGCGGGCACGGCCATGACGACGAAGACGACGGCATACGCGCCCGGCACGGCCGAGCCCGCCGCCGCGAAGGCGATGGCCGACAGGGCGATGGCCGTGGCGGCCCCCGAGGAGTCCCCGATCTGCAGTGCGGAGCTGACGAGGCCCTGCTCGGTCGCGGAGGCCCGAGCCAGCGCCTGCGCGGTGACGCGCGGGTAGAGCGTCCCGATCCCGAGGCCCACGACGGGGAAGAGGGCGATGAGGACCCACGTAGGCGCTCCGAGCTCGACGGCGGCCGCGAGCGCGAGGAGGGAGAGCGTGATGGCGCCCAGCGACACGGAGGCGGTACGGCCGACCTCGAAGCGGCGATCCCAGCGGCCCTGCACCCACGACCCGGCGAACCACGTGACGCCCGTGGCCGTCAGGGCGACCCCGGCGAGGCTCGGGCTCAAGCCGTCGCGCTCCGTCAGCAGGCGCGGCAGGTAGACCTCGGCGCCGCTGAAGGCGGCGAAGGCCAGCGCGCGCAGGGCGATGTCGGTCGGCAGCCCGCGGGCCGCGCGCAGGGTCCCGCGAGGTGTGAGCGGCAGGAGGGTGAGTCCGACGACGACGAGCGCGACCACGCCCACCGCGATGCCCAGGGGGTCGAGGCGCTCGGCGGCTGCGTTGAGCCCGAGCACGGCGACCGCGAGGACGCCCGACGCCGCGATCGAGCGCGTGCGCCACGGCACGTCGACGACCTCCTGGCGCAGGCCGGTGAGGATGCGTCCGAGGAGCACGGCCGCCACGACGAGCACGACGAGGGCGAGGCCGAACACCCAACGCCACCCGATGGTCTGGGTGATGAGCCCGGCGACGAAGGGACCTGCGATGGAGGGAACGACCCAGGCCGCCGAGAAGCCTGCGAGGATCGCCGTGTGCAGGCGCTGCGGGTAGACGCGGGTGACGAGGACGTAGAGCGCCGTGCTCGTCATGCCGGCGCCGAGGCCCTGCACGACCCGTGCGGCGACGAGCATCCCCATCGAGGGCGCGAGCCCGGCGACGACGAGCCCGGTGGCGAAGAGCGCCAGCCCGAGCAGCAGCGGCGGGCGGGGACCGCGACGGTCGGCGAGGTTGCCGGACCAGACGATGCTGACGATGCCGGACGCGAGCGTCGCGGTGAAGGCCATCGCGTAGAGCGACGCGCCGTCGAGCTCCCGGGCGATGGTCGGCATGACGGTGGTGAGGGCGAGGGCCTCGAAGGCGTGGAGCGAGACGAGCGCCAGCACGCCGACCGTCGTGGCCCGCAGCGCCGGGGACATGATGCCGCCGCCCTCGTCGGGGACGGTCGAGGATGAGTCAGTGCGCATGGTGCCCGAGGTCATCCGGCGACGGTAGGACTTCGAGTCGACCTGAGGTCAAGCGCCAGTCGGTCGCCTGCATCAGCCCGGACCCATCCCGGCGTCCGCCGACTCGGGCCGGGACTGCGCGCCGAGCACGACCGCGCTGGCCAGCACGACGAGCGCCATGCCGGCCACCTGGGCGCGGTCGAGGACCTGGTGGAGCACCACGAGGCCGGCCAGCGCCGCGACGACGGGCTCGAGGCTGAGCAGGATGCCGAAGACGTGCTGGGCCAGGTGGCGCAGCGCGATGAGCTCCAGCGAGTAGGGCAGCACCGACGACAGGACGGCGATGCCGAGGCCCAGGGCGACGTCCCCGGGGGTCCACCGGTCCACCGAGGTCAGTCCCAGTGGCGCGACCGCGACGGTGGACACGATGAGCGCGAGCGCCAGCCCTTCGAGCCCCCCGAACGCGCGACCGGTGCGTTGGCTGAGGACGATGTAGGCCGCCCACATGACGCCCGCGAGCGCGGCGAACCCGACACCGACGACGTCGAGCCGGTCCCACGACGTGTGCAGCACCCCGGAGACGAGCAGCACGCCGACCGCGGCCGCCGCGACGGCGAGGACGTCCCGAGGACGTCGGCTCAACGCCGCCGCCAGCCCGAGCGGCCCGAGGAACTCGATGGTCACCGCGACGCCGATGGGCAGGTGTGCCAGGGAGGCGTAGAACGAGGTGTTCATCGCTGCCAGGGCCAGCCCGAACAGCACGACGGTGCCCCAGTCGGAGCGGCTGCGTCCACGCCACGAGGGCCGCGCGACGGCATACAGGATCACCATGGCGAAGAGCAGCCGCAGCAGCACCGAACCCGGCGCCCCGATGCGCGGGACGAGCGTGGCGGCGAAGGCTCCGCCGAACTGGACCGAGACGACGCCACCGAGGACGAGCAGGGGAGCGGTGCGGCGGTCGACGCTCACGGCATCGGCAGGCGCCCGGCGGCGACGAGGGTGGCGACGCGGTCGGCGGACAGGTCCTCCTCGACGAGCACGCCACCGGTCTCCGAGGCGTGGACCATGCGGCCGGGGCGCACGACGATGCCGACGTGGTGGATGCGCCGGCCGGGGCGCGCGAAGAAGTAGAGGTCGCCGGGACGGACCGACGCGATGTCGACGGGCGAGGCGAAGTCGGCCTGGGCGTAGGCGTCGCGCGCCACGACGACGCCCATGCGTCGCCACGTGTGCAGCACGAGCCCCGAGCAGTCGAAGCCGAGCGGCGAGATGCCCGACCACAGGTAGGGCAGGCCGATGTGGCGGCGGGCCTCGGCCACGGCAGGGTGCACCGCGTCGCCCGACGCAGAGACCGACGGGGACGCCGACGCCGTCGGCGTCCCGCCGAGCACCGGCGTCGGGTTGTCCAACGGTGAGACGTGGGGCGCGGGCGTCAGGTGCGCCGTAGGCACCCAGCCCGGGTAGCCGCGCTCGTCCTTGGGGGACCGCTGCCACGGGGCGACGACGTGCGACCACGAACCGGTTGCCTCGCCGTGGTGCGTCTGCGTCACGACCACGGGCTCACCGGCGAGCAGCTGCGTCTCGACCCGGCCGTGCAGCCCGAGCCGCCCGTCCCCCGACTCGTCGTGGGCTGCGTTCGCGTCGAGGGCGGCCAGCCACCCGACGTTGTCGGGCTCGGGTGCGACGGCCGGAGCGTCGACGGCTCGCGGGCTCTCGGGATCGGCCCAGACCGTCGTCACGGGGACACGGACGACGTGGGTCGCAGGGACGGTGGGGACGGCGACGGGCGAGCTCACGCCCGTCATCCTCGCACCACGACGCGCGCTGGCCGAGGCGGCCCACGCGGCGCGGCGCCGGCGCCGGCACCGGCGGGCGCCACTCGGGCGCGCGCCCACCCGTCGCCCGGCTTGTCTCTTCCCTCACGAATCGCCGCGGACCTGTCGCGGGTACTGGTCCGCGGGCGTCCGGAGCCGTAACGTCAGAGGTATGGAAGAGCGAGTCACCCTCGAGGGATTCGATCCCCCGACGAACCGACGTCACGGCCCCGACGGCGACCTCGTCGACGTCAAGGGGTGGCTCCATGCGCCGGTGGACTGGACCGGTGGGCCGCACCTCGAGCGCGCCTGGCGCGAGAAGCACGGGCGGTCCCGACTCGGCGTCGGCCTCGCGGTCGCCAACAACCCGAGGCGCCACATCCTCATGACGAACGTCCCGCCGGACATCGACTTCCTCCGCTCCGAGCTCGAGTCGCTCATCGCCGAGCTCGACAACGAGCCTGACGCGCAGTCCGACCTCGAGGACGCCCAGTAGGAGCGGCCGCAGCCGCAACCACAGACAGCACCGGCAGGTTCGATCGCGTCGGCGCCCCATGTGTCCGCTCTGTCCGGTGGCGCACCCCGGCCTCGCTCACCTCCAGCGGGTGAAGTGGCCCGACTTGCCCGCGCGGCAGGCGATCCGGCTCGTACGCTGAGGCCGTGGCCCGGCCCGCGATCATCACCGTGGACGACGACGCGCCCGTCTCGGCTGCGATCGCGAGAGACCTGCGCGCCCGCTACGGGGCCGAGCACCGCATCCTGCGGGCCTCCTCGGGCCCCGAGGCCCTCGACCTCGTCGCGCGGCTGGTGCTGCGCGGCCAACCGCTGGCCCTCGTCGCCTCCGACCAGCGGATGCCGTCGATGACCGGGATCGAGCTGCTCTCGCGGGTGCGGGCCGACGTCCCGGACGCCAAGCTCCTGCTGCTCACGGCGTACGCCGACACCGACGTCGCGATCTCGGCGATCAACGAGATCGGCCTCGACCACTACCTCCTGAAGCCCTGGGACCCTCCCGAGGAACGGCTCTACCCCGTCTGGACGACCTCCTCTCGGACTGGCACAACGCCCATCCCGAGCAGGGCAACGACGTCCGCGTCGTCGGCCACCGGTGGTCCGAGGGCAGCCACGTCGTCAAGACCTTCCTGACGAACAACCACGTGCCCTACGTCTGGCTCGACGTCGAGCGCGACGAGGAGGGCGCTCGGCTGCGCGACCTCGCCGGCGCCCGACCCGAGGACCTGCCGCTCGTGCTCGTCCCGGACGGCGAGACCCTGCGCGCCCCGACGCCGGTGGCCGTCGCGACGGCCCTGGGCCTGCGCACGCGCGCCGAGCGCGACCTCTACGACCTGTGCATCGTCGGCGGAGGTCCGGCCGGGCTCGCGGCCGCGGTCTACGCCGCGTCCGAGGGGCTCAGCACCGTCATCGTCGAGCACGACGCCCCCGGCGGGCAGGCCGGACAGAGCGCGGCCATCGAGAACTACCTCGGCTTCCCGCGGGGGCTCTCCGGCTCGGACCTCGCGCAGCGGGCCATCGCCCAGGCCAGGCGGTTCGGGGCGGAGATGGTCCTCGCGCGGGACGTCGTGGCCCTCGAGGCCCGTGGGCTCGCGCGCGCGGTGCGCCTCGACGGCGCCGAGGACATCGAGGCGCGCAGCGTCGTGCTGGCGACCGGTGTCTCGTACCGCCGGCTCGGGGCGCCGGGCCTCGACACCCTCGTCGGGCGCGGGGTCCAGTACGGCTCCAACGCCGGGCAGGCCGCCGCCTGCGCCGGTGACGAGGTCTACGTCGTCGGGGCGGCCAACTCCGCCGGACAGGCCGTCCTCAACCTCGCGCGCTACGCCGAGCGCGTCACGCTGGTCGTGCGCGGGGAGTCGCTCGAGGCCGGCATGTCGCAGTACCTCGTCGAGCGGATCCGGGCCGACCCTCGCATCCGGGTGCTGTGCACCACCGAGGTCGTGGGGGCGGACGGGGACGGCCACCTTGAGCGGCTGACGCTCTCGGACCGGCACACGGGTGCGTCGACGGAGGTCGACGCGGCCTGGCTCTTCGTCTACATCGGTGCCACGCCACGCACCGACTGGCTCGGCGCCGACATCGTGCGGGACGAGCACGGCTTCGTCGTGACGGGGCACGACCTCGTCACCGGCCCGCACGCCCGGGGCTGGACGCTGGCGCGGCCGCCCTTCGCCCTGGAGACGAGCCTGCCCGGCGTCTTCGCAGCAGGCGACGTCCGCTCCGACTCGATGAAGCGTGTCGCGTCGGCCGTCGGCGAGGGCTCGATGTCGGTCTACTTCGTCCACCGCTACCTCGCCACGATCTGACGGCCGACAGACGGGACCCGCGATGCTCGAGCTCTCCGACCTCCGGACGGTGCCGCTCTTCGACGGCCTGAGCGACGACCAGCTGGCGCAGCTGCTCGCCGCGGGCGCGGAGGTCGCGATCGCCCCCGGTGAGGTGATGTGGCTCGAGGGTGACCGGGCCGACCACTGGTGGGTCGTCGTCGACGGCACCCTCGACCTGTCCCGCCACGTCGGCCGGGAGGACGTCGTCGTCGGCCGGATGGACGTCCCCGGCCGGTGGGCCGGCGGCTTCCGGGCCTGGGACGAGCACGGCGTCTACCTCGCGACGGCTCGCGGCGTCACGCCGGGCCGGCTGCTGCGCGTCCCGGCCGAGCGGCTCCACGAGCTGGCCAACGACTGGTTCCCGTTCGCCGCCCACCTCGTCGCGGGCCTGTACGGCACGGCGCGGTCGATCGAGGCGACGGCCCGCCAACGCAGCGGGCTCGTGACGCTCGGGACGCTCGCGGCCGGACTGGCCCACGAGATCAACAACCCCGCGGCGGCCGCGGCCCGCTCGGCCGCCGAGCTCGAACGCGCCTGCGACGGGCTGCTCGAAGCCCTGCGGCAGATGGCGTCAAACGGCGTCTCGACGGCACAGTTCGCCCGGGTCGACGCCCTGCGTCGGGAGCTGCAGACGCCGACCACCCTGCCCGACCCGCTCGAGGCGGCCGACCGCGAGGACGAGCTGGGGGAGTGGCTCGACCACGCCGGCGTGCCCCGGCCGTGGGAGCTCGCGGCCTCCCTCGTCTCCGCCGGGGCCGACCTGGACTGGCTCGCCCGCGCGGCCGCGGCCAGCCCCGACGAGGGCCTCGCGGCCTCGCTCGGCTGGGTCGCGCGCACGATCGACGTGTCCTCGCTCCTCGCCGAGGTCCGCGAGTCCACGCGTCGCGTCTCCGAGCTCGTCGCCGGCATCAAGTCCTACTCCCAGATGGACCGCGCCTCCCACCAGCAGGTCGACCTCCGCGAGGGGCTCGAGAGCACGCTGCTCGTCATGGGTCCTCGCCTGCGGCCCGGGGTCACGGTCGTGCGCGACTGGGGGAGCGACGTGCCGCTCGTCGACGGGATGCCGGGCGAGCTCAACCAGGTCTGGACCAACCTCGTCGACAACGCCGTCGACGCCATGGACGGCGTCGGCACGCTCACGGTCACGACCCGCCGCGACGGGGACAGCGTGGTCGTCGAGATCGGCGACACGGGCGCCGGCATGAGCCCGGAGGTGCAGCAGCGCGCCTTCGAGGCCTTCTACACGACGAAGGACGTCGGACGCGGCACCGGGCTCGGCCTCGACATCGCCCACCGCATCGTCGTCGAGCGCCACGGCGGCTCGGTCGAGATCGAGTCCCGGCCGGGCGACACCCGACTGAGGGTGCGCCTGCCGATCCGCGCCGCGACGGCGCCGTCACGCTGACGCCCGGGCCGGCCCACGGCATACGCCATCGGTTCTGCTCGACTCCAGACCAGGTCACCGAGGGCGTATGCCGTGTGGCCCGGACCCGGCGTCACCAGCCGCGGGCGCGCCACTCGTCGAGGTGCGGCCGCTCGGCGCCCAGGGTCGAGTCGTCGCCGTGGCCGGGGTAGAACCACGTGTCGTCGTCGTAGACGTCGAAGACGCGGGTCGTGACGTCCTCGATGAGCGACGCGAAGCTCTGGCCGGGGTTCTTCGTGTTGCCGACGCCGCCGGGGAAGAGGCTGTCGCCCGTGAAGAGGTGGGTGTGCCCGTCGGGGTCGCCGTAGGCGAGGGCGATGGAGCCGGGGGTGTGGCCGCGCAGGTGCACGACATCGAGGGTCACGTCCCCGACGGTGACGGTGTCGCCGTGCGACACGCGCACGTCGACCGGGACGGGTAGGGCGTCGGCGTCGTCGGCGCCGGCCACCGTCCGCGCGCCCGTCGCGGCGACGACCTCGGCCAGGGCACCGACGTGGTCGTGGTGCTGGTGGGTCGTGACGACGGTGTCGAGGCCACCGCCCCCGGCGGACACGAGCTCGAGCAGACGCTCGGGCTCGGCGGCCGCGTCGACGAGCAGCTGAGCGCCGGTGGACCGGCAGGTGAGCAGGTAGGCGTTGTTGCCGAAGCCGCCGACCTCGAGCTTGCGAATCGTCAGCGCGGGCAGCTCGCGCACGCCGGCGGGGCCGCCGGCCGTGACGTGCCCGGTGTAGGTGTCGTCGTGGTGGTTCACGGTCAGCCTCCGAAGGGAAGGGTCGGGACGGGCCCGTCGACGTGGATGCCGTCGGTGCGTCCGCGGGCGAGCCACAGCAGCACGTCGGCGGCGGAGCCGGTCACGCGTGACGCACCGTCGCCGACGACGTGCTCCTCGCCCTCGGCGGTGACGACGTGCAGCGACGGGGGCGCGTCGTGGTGGGCGAGGCGGTTGACGGCGTCGCGCAGGAAGAGCGCCACGACGTCGGCGGGGGCGCTCGCGAAGGAGTAGCCCGCGTCGAGGTCGACGTGGTGGAAGACGAGCTCGCGCAGCCGCATGAAGGGCACCTTGCCGACGGCGATGGGGAAGCCACCCGGCGTCCGCTCGACCCGGACCTCGGCGTGCTCGGGGCGCAGCGCCTCCAGCCGGTCTGCCAGTCGGGCCGCGCTGTCGCGGATGTCGGTCGCGTGCTCGTGGGCCGACCGGCGGGCGCCGCGCTCGATGTCGGCGTCGCGCGACTCGACGTCGTCGTACATCGTGTCGGCGGCCCCGGTCAGGGCCACGTCGCACACCCGCACGAGGGCGTCGGCGTTGCGGGCGAGGTGCGCGAGCACGTGACCGCGCGACCAGCCCTCGCACAGCGACGGTGCGAGCACCGCGTCGTTGCGGAACGAGGCCGCCGTCGACAGGAGGCGCTCGGTCTCCGCCGCCACGAGGTCGGGTGTCACGTCAGCGTGCCGCATGCGTCGCCTCTCCGGTCGCCTTCGCCAGCGCCAGGGCGGCACCGACGAGTGTCAGGTGCGAGAACGCCTGGGGGAAGTTGCCCACCATGCGCTTCCCGATCGGGTCGTACTCCTCGGACAGCAGCCCCACGTCGTTGGTGAGGCTCACGAGCCGATCCATCAGTGCGGTGGCCTCCGTCGTCATACCCGCGTTGGCGTAGGCCGTCACGAGCCAGAACGAGCAGGCGAGGAAGGGGTGCTCGTCGCCGGCGAGCCCGTCGACGCCGGTGTCGGTGCGGTAGCGCATGACGAGCCCGTCCCGCATGAGGTCGGACTCCACCGCGGCGATGGTGCCGAGCATCCGCGGGTCGTCGCCGTCGACGAGGCCGATGGACGACAGGGTCAGCAGCGACGCGTCGACCTCGGTCGTGTCGTAGTGCTGGACGAAGGTGTTGCGCCCGGCGTCGAAACCCTTGCTCAGGACCTCCTCGCGCACGCGCTCGCGCAGCTCGCGCCACTGCTCGACGGGGCCGTCGAGGCCGTGCTGCTCGACGGCGCGGATGGCGCGGTCGAACGCCGCCCACACCATGGCGCGGGAGTGCGTGAAGTGGCGGAGCGGGCCGCGGATCTCCCAGAGGCCGTTGTCGGCCTCCTCCCAGTGGTCGGCGAGGTGGTTGACGAGGGCGCGCTGCAGGTGCCACGAGTCGTCGTTCTCCTCGAGCCCGCGCGAGCGGGCGTGGTCGAGCGAGATGAGGACCTCGCCGAGCACGTCGGTCTGGCGCTGGTCCACGGCGGCGTTGCCGACGCGCACGGGGCGCGACGCGGCATACCCCGGCAGGTGCTCGAGGACCCGCTCCGGGAGGTCACGCCCGCCGTCGACGCGGTACATGATCTGCATGTCCTCGGGGTCACCGGCGACGGCGCGCAGCAGCCAGTCGCGCCAGAGCGCGGTCTCCTCGACGTAGCCGCACCCGAGCAGCGCCTCGAGCGTCAGCGCCGCGTCGCGCAGCCAGCAGAAGCGGTAGTCCCAGTTGCGCTCGCCGCCGAACTCCTCGGGCAGGGAGGTCGTCGCGGCGGCCACGATGCCCCCGGTCTCCTGGTGGGTCAGGCCTCGCAGGACGAGGAGCGAGCGCGTCACGGCATCCGCGTACGGGCCGACGTAGTCGCTGCGGGCGGCGTACTCCTCGCTGCGCATGATCGTCTCGCGGATGCGCGCGCGGACCCGCAGCGGCGGCGGGATCTCGTCGTGGCTGCGGAACCACGTGGTGGAGAAGGTGAAGGTCTCGCCCGCGGCGACGTCGAACTCGTCGACGTGGTGGCCGTCCTGGGCGTGGGGCAGGCGGGCGCCGCGCAGGACGAGCATGTCCGGGCCGGCGATGGCCGTGATGATCTCGTCGGTGTGGTCCTCGCGGTCGTCGGTGTGCCGCGCCACCCACGGGCGGGTGCGGCCGTAGTTGAAGCGCACCGTCCACTCGTGGACCATTCGGACGCTGCCCTCCAGACCGTCGATCCGGCGGAGCAGGTCCGACCGCCCGTCGCCGAGCGGCATGAGGTCGGTGACGCGGACCCGCCCGGTGGGGGTCTCGTGGGTCGTCTCGAGCACGAACGAGTTGCCGACGTAGCGGCGCGTCGTCACGGCGTCGGGGTCGGCCGGGGCGATGAGCCAGCGCCCGTGCTCGGGCGTGCCGAGCAGCGCGGAGAAGCAGGCGCGCGAGTCGAAGCGGGGCAGGCAGAGCCAGTCGACCGAGCCACGACGGCTCACGAGGGCGGCGGTGCCGAGGTCGCCGAGCACGGCGTAGTCCTCGATCGGCGTGGGCACGTGCTCACTCATGGGTGCGAGTATGCCGTCCCGCCGGGTCGTCCGCGCCTGCCGCCCCACGCGCGTGGCGCGGTCCCGGAGCGGGGCCCTCGTGTCCAGCGTTGAGCCGCCGATGGGGGGACTGTCGGTGGCCCCACCTAGCATGTTGCGCGTGACTGTTACGCCCACCGGCAACGCCCATTCCCTCGTCGTCCGCGGCGCGCGCGAGCACAACCTGCGCGACGTGTCCGTCGACCTCCCGCGCGACAGCCTCATCGTCTTCACCGGGCTCTCGGGGTCGGGCAAGTCGAGCCTCGCGTTCGACACGATCTTCGCGGAGGGCCAGCGCCGCTACGTCGAGTCGCTCTCGGCCTACGCCCGGCAGTTCCTCGGGCAGATGGACAAGCCCGACGTCGACTTCATCGAGGGCCTGTCGCCCGCGGTCTCGATCGACCAGAAGTCGACCAACCGCAACCCGCGCTCGACGGTGGGCACGATCACCGAGGTCTACGACTACCTCCGCCTCCTCTTCGCCCGCGCCGGCCGGCCGCACTGCCCGGTCTGCGGCGAGCCGGTGACGCGCCAGTCGCCGCAGCAGATCGTCGACCAGCTGCTGACGCTCGAGGACCGCACCCGCTTCCAGGTGCTCGCGCCGGTCGTCCAGGGCCGCAAGGGCGAGTTCGTCGACCTCTTCGCCGAGCTGCAGACCAAGGGCTTCTCGCGCGCCCGCGTCGACGGCGAGGTCGTCTCGCTCGCCGAGCCGCCCGCCCTCGAGAAGCAGAAGAAGCACACCATCGAGGTCGTCGTCGACCGCCTCGTCGCCAAGGGCGACGACGCCGGCTCCAAGCGCCGCCTCACCGACTCCGTCGAGACGGCCCTCGGGCTCGCCGGCGGCATCGTCATCATCGACTTCGTCGACCGTGACGCCAAGGCCAAGGACCGCGAGCGGCGCTTCTCCGAGAAGATGGCCTGCCCCAACAACCACCCGCTCGGCATGGACGAGATCCAGCCGCGCTCCTTCTCGTTCAACTCGCCGTTCGGCGCGTGCCCGGAGTGCACCGGCATCGGCACCGAGCTGGAGGTCGACCCCGAGCTCGTCGTGCCCGACGACGACCTGTCGCTGGCCGAGGGCGCCATCGCTCCGTGGGCCCAGGGGTCGGGCTCGGCCGAGTACTTCCAGCGCGTCATGGGCGCCCTCGCCGAGGACATGAAGTTCTCGATGGACGCCCCGTGGCGGGCCCTGCCGGCGCGTGCCAAGGAGGCGCTGCTGCACGGCCAGAACTACAAGGTCCACGTCAAGTACAAGAACCGCTACGGCCGCGACCGCTCCTACACGACCGGCTTCGAGGGCGTCGTCCCGTTCATCAAGCGCCGCCACTCCGAGACCGACTCCGAGTGGAGCCGCGACCGCTACGAGGGCTTCATGCGCGAGGTCCCGTGCCCGGTCTGCAAGGGCGCCCGCCTCAAGCCCGAGTCGCTCGCGGTCCTCCTCGGCGGCAAGAACATCTCCGAGGTCTGCGGTCTCGCGATCAGCGAGGCGGCGGGCTTCCTCGACACCGTCGACTTCACGGCGCGCGAGAAGCAGATTGCCGAGCGCGTCATCAAGGAGATCGACGCACGCCTCGGCTTCCTGCTCGACGTGGGCCTCGACTACCTCTCGCTCGACCGGCCCGCGGGCACGCTGTCGGGTGGCGAGGCCCAGCGCATCCGTCTCGCCACGCAGATCGGCTCCGGCCTCGTCGGGGTGCTCTACGTCCTCGACGAGCCGTCCATCGGCCTGCACCAGCGCGACAACCACCGGCTCATCGAGACGCTGACGCGCCTGCGCGACCTCGGCAACACCCTCATCGTCGTCGAGCACGACGAGGACACCATCGCCACGGCCGACTGGGTCGTCGACATCGGTCCGGGCGCCGGCGAGCACGGCGGTCACGTCGTGCACTCCGGTCCCGTCAAGGGCCTGCTCGAGCACCCCGACTCGCTGACCGGCATGTACCTCTCCGGTCGGCGCGAGATCCCGTCGCCCGAGGTGCGTCGTGGCCACGACGGCCGCCAGATCACGGTGAGCGGCGCCCGCGAGAACAACCTGCAGAACGTCTCGGTGAACTTCCCCCTCGGCAACCTCGTCGCGGTCACCGGCGTCTCCGGCTCGGGCAAGTCGACCCTCGTCAACGACATCCTCTACAACGTCCTCGCCAACAAGCTCAACGGCGCGCGTCACGTGCCCGGACGGCACAAGACCGTCACCGGCCTCGACCAGCTCGACAAGGTCGTGCACGTCGACCAGAGCCCGATCGGGCGCACCCCCCGGTCGAACCCAGCCACCTACACCGGCGTCTTCGACAACATGCGCAAGCTCTTCGCCGAGACGACCGAGGCCAAGGTTCGCGGCTACCAGCCGGGCCGGTTCTCCTTCAACGTCAAGGGCGGCCGCTGCGACGCGTGCTCCGGCGACGGCACGATCAAGATCGAGATGAACTTCCTGCCGGACGTCTACGTCCCGTGCGAGGTGTGCCACGGCGCCCGCTACAACCGCGAGACGCTCGAGGTGCACTTCAAGGGCAAGACCATCGCCGACGTGCTCGACATGCCGATCGAGGAGGCCGCGACGTTCTTCGAGGCGGTCCCCGCGATCGCGCGCCACCTGAAGACGCTCAACGACGTCGGCCTGGGCTACGTCCGCCTCGGCCAGCCCGCGCCGACCCTCTCCGGTGGTGAGGCCCAGCGCGTCAAGCTCGCGAGCGAGCTGCAGAAGCGCTCGACCGGGCGCACCATCTACGTCCTCGACGAGCCGACGACCGGCCTGCACTTCGAGGACATCCGCAAGCTGCTCGACGTCCTGCAGGGCCTCGTCGACAAGGGCAACACCGTCATCGTCATCGAGCACAACCTCGACGTCATCAAGAACGCCGACTGGATCATCGACATGGGGCCCGAGGGTGGCTCCGGTGGCGGCACGGTCATCGCGGAGGGCACCCCCGAGCACGTCGCGGGGGTGGAGGGCAGCCACACCGGACGGTTCCTCAAGCCCATCCTCGAGCGCACCGCCCGCACGACGACCCGGGGGACCGCTGCCAGCCGCGCCAAGAAGTCCGCGAGTTCTGCGGGCTCCCAGCCATCTGACGGTGCGCGCACAACGAAGCCCCGCACAGTGAAGGCGTCGAAGACCGCCGCGCCGACCACGGCGAGCGGTCGCTCCCGAGGAGGTGCCACCACGGCTGCCGCGAAGAAGAGCACGTCGAGCACGACCGTGAGCAAGACGAGGACCTCCACCACGACCCGGAAGAGGAACGCATGACGCAGGGCAGCCCCGCCGACCCGACCCAGCCGACCAGCAGCCCGGACACCGCCACGAGCGCACCCGCATCCGTCCTCGACGAGCGGGTCGCGGTCCTCACCGACCGACGCGGGGTGCTCAAGGTGGCCGGTGTCGTCGGCGTCGCGGTCGGCGCCGGAGCCCTGGCCGCCTGCAGCAGCCCGCCCGTGCCGAGCAGCCCTGCAGGCGGGTCCTCGAGCGCCGCAGCCGCGGGTGGTGCGTCCTCGAGCGGTGGTGCCACGGCGTCGAACCCGGCCGGAGGCGGCACCCCGACGTCCGAGATCCCGGTCGGCGGCGGCAAGGTCTTCCCCGACAGCCAGACCGTCGTCACCCAGCCGACAGCCGGCACCTTCAAGGCGTTCGACGCCATCTGCCCCCACCAGGGCTGCACCGTCGACTCGGTCGAGGGCGGGCAGATCATCTGCCCGTGCCACCAGAGCCACTTCGACGCCACGACGGGCGACCGCGTCTCGGGCCCGGCGCCGACGGGCCTGACCGCCAAGACCATCACCGTCTCGGGCGGGAGCTTCACCGTCAGCTGACGGCCGCGCGGGCGGCGTTCGGCGCCGTCGGTGGCCCGACATAGGGTGGGAGCGTGGCGGACCCGACGACCTACCGACCGAAGCCGGGGGAGATCCCGACCGACCCGGGCGTCTACCGTTTCCGTGACGCGCACGGCCGGGTCATCTACGTCGGCAAGGCCAAGTCGCTGCGACCGCGGCTGTCGTCCTACTTCCAGGACATCACGGCGCTGCACCCGCGCACCGCGACGATGGTCACGACCGCGGCGTCGGTCGAGTGGACCGTCGTCCGCACCGAGGTCGAGGCCCTCCAGCTCGAGTACTCCTGGATCAAGGAGTTCGACCCGCGCTTCAACGTCAAGTACCGCGACGACAAGTCCTACCCCTTCCTCGCGGTCACCATGGGCGAGGAGTTCCCCCGCGCGCAGGTGCTGCGTGGCGCGAAGCGCAAGGGCACCCGCTACTTCGGTCCCTACGGCCACGCCTGGGCGATCCGCGAGACCCTCGACCTGCTGCTGCGCGTCTTCCCCGTCCGCACCTGCTCGGCCGGCGTCTTCAAGCGTGCGGCCGCGAGCGGCCGCCCCTGCCTGCTCGGCTACATCGACAAGTGTTCGGCGCCCTGCGTCGGCCGGGTGACGCCCGACGAGCACCGCGCCATCGCGGAGGACTTCTGCGACTTCATGCCCGGCAACACCGCACGCTTCGCCAAGCGGCTCGAGACGCGGATGAAGGAGGCTGCGGCCGAGCTCGACTTCGAGCAGGCCGCCCGCCTGCGCGACGACATCGGGGCACTGACCAAGGCGCTCGAGAAGCAGACCGTCGTGCTCGGCGACGCCACCGACGCCGACGTCTTCGCCCTCGCTGACGACGACCTCGAGGCAGCGGTGCAGGTCTTCCACGTCCGCGGCGGCCGCATCCGCGGCCAGCGCGGATGGGTCGTGGAGAAGGAGAGCGAGGACGTCCCCACGCTGGTCGAGCACCTGCTCCTGCAGGTCTACGGCGACGCCGACCGCGAGACGGTCCCGCGCGAGGTGCTCGTGCCCACCCTCCCCGCCGACGTCGAGGCGGTCACCGAGTGGCTCTCGTCGGTCCGTGGCTCGGCTGTCAGCGTGCGGGTGCCCCAGCGCGGCGACAAACGCACGCTGATGGAGACCGTCCGACGCAACGCCGACCAGTCGCTCGCCCGCCACAAGGTGGCCCGTGCCGGTGACCTGACGCTCCGGAGCAAGGCGCTGCAGGAGCTGCAGGACTACCTCGGTCTCGACGACGCCCCGCTCCGCATCGAGTGCTACGACGTCAGCCACGTCCAGGGCACCAACGTCGTCGCGTCGATGGTGGTCTTCGAGGACGGCTTGGCCCGCAAGAGCGAGTACCGCCGCTTCATCGTCCGCGGAGCCACGACGGGCGAGGAGGGCGACGAGCCCGTCACCGTCGACGACACCGCCGCGATGCGCGAGGTGCTGACCCGGCGCTTCCGCCGCTACCTCGAGGACGCCGAGGGGGCCGGTGACCTCGACCTCTCGACCGGCGTCGTCGGGGAGTCGTCGGGGCCGCGGGCCGAGGCGTCGAACGGTGGCTCGAACGGTGCATCTAACGGTGCATCTAACGGTGCATCGAACGGGGCACTGAACGGAGCCACGGATGACGACGACTCGCCGTCCTCCGGGCCCATCGACCCCGAGACGGGAAGGCCGCGCCGCTTCGCCTACCCGCCCAGTCTCGTCGTCGTCGACGGCGGCCTGCCGCAGGTCAACGCCGCGCAGGCCGTGCTCGACGAGCTGGGCATCGAGGAGGTCGCCCTCGTCGGCCTCGCGAAGCGCCTCGAGGAGGTGTGGCTGCCCCGCGACGACCACCCCGTCATCCTCCCGCGCACGAGCGAGGGCCTCTACCTGCTCCAGCGGCTGCGCGACGAGGCCCACCGGTTCGCGATCACCTTCCACCGCCAGCGGCGGTCCAAGGCCATGACGACCTCCCAGCTCGACGGCATACCCGGTCTCGGCGCGAGCCGACAGAAGGTCCTGCTGCGCCACTTCGGTTCGGTCAAACGACTTCGCGCAGCGGACGTAACGGACATCATGGCCGTACCTGGCTTCGGCCAGTCGCTTGCGTCAGCCGTTGTCAGCCACTTGGCTGAAGGTGCACCGCAGCAGCCAGCCGTGAACCTCACGACGGGAGAAGTGCTCGAATGACCGCCGACAGCAGGCGCACACCGCAGACGCCCCTGGCCGACGCGCCCATCGTCATCGTCACCGGCATGAGCGGGGCCGGGCGCAGCACGACGGCCAACGTCCTCGAGGACCTCGGGTGGCTCGTCGTCGACAACCTGCCGCCGCAGCTGCTCACGCACCTCGCGGAGCTGCGCGACGAGGCTCGCGCGCAGCACCCGGAGGAGCACCTGCAGCAGGTGGCCGTCGTCGTCGACGTGCGCTCACGCGGCTGGTTCGCCCAGCTCGAGGGCGCGATCGGTGCGGCTCGCGAGCGGGGGGAGCGGCCCAGCCTCGTCTTCCTCGACGCGACCGACGAGGCGCTCGTGCGCCGTTTCGAGAGCGTGCGCCGGCCGCACCCGCTCCAGGGCGACGGGCGGCTGCTCGACGGCATCCAGCGCGAGCGCGAGCTGCTCCTCGACCTCAGGTCCTCGGCCGACGTCGTCATCGACAGCTCGGGCCTCAACGTGCACCAGCTGAGCGCCAAGCTGTCCTCGCTGTTCGCGGGGGACCGGCGCGTCCAGCTGCGCATCGCCGTCATGTCCTTCGGGTTCAAGTACGGTCTGCCGCTCGATGCCGACGTCGTCTTCGACATGCGCTTCCTGCCCAACCCGTACTGGGTGCCCGAGCTGCGCTCCCTGACCGGGCGAGACACTCCCGTCAGCGAGTTCGTCATGCGCCAGGAGGGCGCCGACGAGTTCCTCGACCGAGCCGGCAACCTGCTCGACACGATGATCGACGGCTACGTCCGCGAGGGGCGCCGCTACGTCACGGTCGCCGTCGGCTGCACCGGCGGCAAGCACCGGTCCGTGGCCATCGGGGAGGCCCTCAGCGAGCGCCTCGGCGGCCGCGACCGCGTCGACACCTTCGTCGTCCACCGTGACCTGGGCCGCGAGTGAACGGGTGACAGGGACCCGTCCCGTGACAGCTCCGCGCCTACCCCTCGGCTCTCCCCAGCGGCGCATCGTCGCGCTCGGCGGCGGGCACGGGCTCGCTGCTGCCCTGACCGCGCTGCGGCTGCTCACCGACCACGTCACCGCCGTGGTGACGGTCGCCGACGACGGCGGCTCGAGCGGCCGCCTGCGCGAGGAGTTCGACGTCCTCCCCCCGGGAGACCTGCGCATGGCGCTGTCGGCGCTCTGCGACGACAGCGACTGGGGGCACACCTGGCGCGACGTCCTGCAGCACCGCTTCGCCGGCACCGGCGACCTCAAGGGCCACGCCCTGGGCAATCTCATGATCGTCTCGATCTGGGAGCTGCTCGGCGACACCGTCCAGGGCCTCGACCTCGTCGGTCGGCTCCTCGGCGCCCGCGGTCGTGTACTGCCGATGGCCGCCGAGCCGCTCGAGATCGTCGCCGAGATCCGCGGTCACGACCCTGAGCGGCCCGACGAGACCGTCGAGGTGCGCGGACAGCACCGGGTGGCGTCCTCGCCGGGCATCGTCTCCTCGATCGGCATCATCCCGACGTGTCCCGAGCCCTGCCACGAGGCGTTGGCCGGCGTGCGCGAGGCCGACTGGGTGATGCTCGGCCCCGGCTCGTGGTTCACCTCCGTCATGCCGCACCTGCTCGTCCCGGCCCTCGCCGACGCGCTCGTCACGACCCCGGCCAAGCGGCTGCTCAACCTCAACCTCGAGGTGCACAAGGGTGAGACGCGCGACTTCCGCGCCGAGGACCACCTCGCCTCGTTCGCGGCCAACGCGCCCGAGCTGCGGCTCGACGTCGTGCTCGCCGACCCCAGCGTCGTGCCCGACGGCGCGTCGTTGCGGGCCGCCGCCGCCGAACTCGGCGCCGAGCTCGTCGTCGCCCCGGTGGCCGCGAGGGGGGAGCCGGGGGTCCACGACCCCCTGCGTCTCGCGGCCGCGCTGCGCGACGTCATCTCCTGACGGCTCCGTCGTCACCGAGCGGCGACCCCCTCGCGCCGACGGGACGACCCCGGGCAGTCGGAGGGCGCAGGCACTCCCGCGCGAGGGTGCTTGATCGGGGTGGCAGGATGTCGCCCATGGCCATGACAGCAAAGGTGAAGGACGAGCTCTCGCGCCTCGAGGTGACCAAGCCCTGCTGTCGCAAGGCCGAGGTGTCCACGATGCTCCGCTTCGCCGGAGGCCTGCACATCATCGGCGGACAGATCGTCGTCGAGGCCGAGCTCGACACCGCCAACGCCGCACGGCGCCTGCGCCGCAACATCGCCGAGGTCTACGGCCACAAGAGCGACATGCTCGTGCTCGCTGCCGGTGGCCTGCGCCGCGGGTCGCGCTACGTGGTCCGCGTCGTCGAGGACGGCGCGACCCTCGCCCGCCAGACCGGGCTCATCGACACCCGCGGGCGACCCGTCCGCGGCCTGCCGCCCAAGGTCGTCAGCGCGGCGACGTGCGACTCCGAGGCGGCCTGGCGCGGGGCCTTCCTCGCGCACGGGTCGCTCACCGAGCCGGGTCGCTCGTCGGCGATGGAGGTGACCTGCCCGGGGCCGGAGGCCGCTCTCGCCCTCGTCGGTGCGGCGCGTCGTCTCGGCATCCAGTCCAAGGCGCGCGAGGTCCGGGGCGTCGACCGGGTCGTCATCCGCGACGGTGACGCCATCGGCGCGATGCTGACGCGCCTGGGCGCCCACGACGCCGTCATGGCCTGGGAGGAGCGCCGCATGCGGCGCGAGGTGCGGGCCACCGCCAACCGCCTGGCCAACTTCGACGACGCCAACCTGCGCCGGTCGGCGCGCGCCGCGGTCGCCGCCGGTGCCCGCGTCGAGCGGGCCATGGAGCTGCTCGGCGAGGACATCCCCGACCACCTGCGCGAGGCCGGCGTGCTGCGCCTCGAGCACAAGCAGGCGAGCCTCGAGGAGCTCGGCCAGCTCGCGAAGCCGCCGATGACCAAGGACGCCGTCGCCGGTCGCATCCGGCGCCTGCTCGCCATGGCCGACAAGCGCGCCGAGGAGCTCGGTGTCGCCGGCACCGACGCGAACCTCACGCCCGACATGCTGGAGAGCTGAGCCCCAGCCGCACGACGAGCGCCGTCCCCGGCACTCCGGCCCTCCGGGCGCCGCCCCGTCGCGGGCTGAGCGCGTGCTCACCCGACGCTGAGACTGCCCCTCGCCGCTGCGGGGGACGCACTAGGGTGGGTGTGATCACGGTCGCAACGGGGCGGCCCGCGGTCTGGCTTTTCCGTCCGAAACAGTCTCACCGAAGAGGTGCACAGCAGTGACCGTTCGCGTTGGTATCAACGGCTTTGGCCGCATCGGCCGCAACTTCTTCCGCGCCATCGTGGCGTCCGGAGCCGACATCGAGGTCGTGGCCACCAACGACCTCATGGACAACAAGACCCTCGCCCACCTGCTCAAGTACGACTCGATCCTGGGTCGCTTCCCCGGTGAGGTCTCCTACGACGACACGTCGATCATCGTGGACGGCAAGTCCATCCGCGTCTTCGAGGAGCGCGACCCGGCCGCCATCGACTGGGCCGGCGTGGGTGCCGACGTCATCGTCGAGTCCACCGGCTTCTTCACCGACGCGCAGAAGGCCAAGGCCCACATCGACGGCGGCGCCAAGAAGGTCATCATCTCGGCCCCGGCCAAGAACGAGGACATCACCATCGTCATGGGCGTCAACCACGACCTCTACGACGCCGACAAGCACACGGTCATCTCCAACGCGTCGTGCACGACCAACTGCCTCGCCCCGATGGCCAAGGCGCTCAACGACGAGTTCGGCATCGTCAAGGGCCTCATGACGACGATCCACGCCTACACGCAGGACCAGAACCTGCAGGACGCGCCGCACAAGGACCTGCGTCGTGCGCGCGCCGCCGCCCTCAACATCGTCCCGACGACGACGGGCGCCGCCAAGGCCGTCTCCCTCGTCCTGCCGGAGCTCAAGGGCAAGCTCGACGGCTACGCCCTGCGCGTCCCGGTGCCCACGGGCTCGGCGACGGACCTGACGTTCGAGGCCGGCCGTGAGACGACGGTCGAGGAGGTCAACGCCGCGGTCAAGGCCGCGGCCGAGGGCCCCCTCAAGGGCTTCCTCGTCTACACCGAGGACGAGATCGTCTCCAAGGACATCGAGACCGACCCCGCGTCGTGCATCTTCGACGCCGGCCTCACCAAGGTCATCGGCAACCAGGTCAAGGTCGTCGGCTGGTACGACAACGAGTGGGGCTACTCCAACCGCCTCGTCGACCTCGTCGCGCTCGTCGGCAAGTCCCTCTGAGCCTCCCGGCCACCGCCCCATGGCGCTCCTGCGAGCGCCTCGGGGCGGTGGCCGCCTCCATGCCCGGCTGCACCACCAACTGACGAAGAGGCATCCCGCGTGAAGACCACCACCGACCTCGGGGACCTGCGCGGCAAGCGCGTCCTCGTCCGGTCCGACCTCAACGTGCCGCTCGACGGCACCACCATCACCGACGACGGGCGCATCCGCGCCTCGGCCCCGACGATCAAGGGCCTGGCCGACGCCGGCGCCCGCGTCATCGTCTGCGCCCACCTCGGCCGCCCCAAGGGCGCTCCCGAGGCGAAGTACTCCCTCGCCCCCGTCGCGAAGCGCCTCGGTGAGGTGCTCGGCTCCGACGTCGTCTTCGCCGACGACACCGTCGGTGACGACGCCAAGGCCAAGGCCGCCGCCCTCGAGGACGGCCAGGTGCTGCTCCTCGAGAACCTCCGCTTCAACGCCGGCGAGACCGCCAAGACCGACGAGGAGCGCGCCGAGTTCGCCGGCGAGCTCGCCTCTCTCGCAGACGTCTTCGTCTCCGACGGCTTCGGCGTCGTGCACCGCAAGCAGGCGTCCGTCTACGACGTCGCCCGCCTGCTGCCGCACGCCACGGGCGACCTCGTCTCGACCGAGGTCGACGTGCTCCGCCGCCTGACCAAGGACCCCGAGCGCCCGTATGCCGTCGTGCTCGGTGGTGCCAAGGTGTCCGACAAGCTCGGCGTCATCGGCAACCTGCTCGGCACGGCAGACCGTCTCCTCATCGGTGGCGGCATGGTCTTCACCTTCCTCGCGGCCCAGGGTCACGAGGTGGGCAAGAGCCTGCTCGAGTCCGACCAGGTCGACACCGTCAAGGGCTACCTCGAGCGTGCCGAGAAGGAGGGCGTCGAGATCGTCCTGCCCGTCGACGTCGTCGCGGCCGACGCGTTCAGCGCCGACGCCGACCACGAGGTCGTCGCCGTCGACGCGATCCCGGCCGACCGGATGGGTCTCGACATCGGCCCCGAGTCGAGCGCGCTGTTCGCCGACAAGCTCGCCGACTGCCGCACGGTCTTCTGGAACGGCCCGATGGGCGCGTTCGAGATGGAGCCCTACGCCGCCGGCACCAAGGCCCTCGCCGAGGCGCTCGTCGACATCACCGCGCGCGGTGCGCTCACCGTCGTCGGTGGCGGGGACTCCGCGGCCGCGGTCCGCCAGCTCGGCTTCCGGGACGAACAGTTCGGCCACATCTCCACCGGCGGCGGCGCGAGCCTCGAGTACCTCGAGGGCAAGGAGCTGCCCGGTCTGACCGTGCTCGAGGAGGGTGACGCCTGATGGCCAAGGACACCAAGCCGGTGGGGCGCGTGCCGCTCATGGCCGGCAACTGGAAGATGAACCTCGACCACCTGCAGGCCACGCACCTCGTGCAGAAGCTCGACTGGACGCTGCGGGACGCCAAGCACGACCACGCGGCCGTCGAGGTCGCCGTGCTCCCGCCGTTCACCGACCTGCGCTCGGTCCAGACCCTCGTCGAGGGCGACAAGCTCGACCTCAGGTACGGCGCGCAGGACCTGTCTCCGCACGCCTCGGGCGCCTACACCGGTGACATCTCGGGCGCCTTCCTCGCCAAGCTCGGCTGCACCTACGTCGCCGTCGGCCACAGCGAGCGTCGTGAGGGCCACGGAGAGACCGACGCCGTGGTCAACGCGAAGGTCAAGGCGGCATACGCCCACGGCCTGACGCCCATCCTGTGCTGCGGCGAGGGGCTCGACGTGCGCAAGGAGGGCCGACAGGTCGAGCACGTCGTCGCGCAGCTGCGCGAGAACCTCGACGGCGTCACCAAGGAGCAGGCCGCGTCGATCGTCATCGCCTACGAGCCCATCTGGGCCATCGGCACCGGCGAGGTCGCGACCCCCGACGACGCGCAGGAGGTCTGCGCGGCCATCCGCACCCTGCTCGCCGAGCTCTACAGCGGCGACGTCGCCGACGGCGTCCGCGTGCTCTACGGCGGCAGCGTCAAGGCGAACAACGTCGCCGCGATCATGGCCCAGGAGGACGTCGACGGCGCGCTCGTCGGCGGCGCCTCGATCGACCCGGCCGAGTTCGCGTCGATCTGTCGCTACCGCGACCACCTCGCGACGTCCTGAGCACAGCCGTCGACCGGACGGACCCCTGACGGGCCCCTGACGGGCCCCTGACGGGCCCCTGACGGGCCCCTGACGGAACCCGCGAGGTCCGTTCGGTCGATGGGCACTCGGGCAGGTATCCTTGCCCGAGCCCCGGAACATGTGGGGGAGGGGCCGACCGGCCCCACCGAACCCCGGGACCCCGACGATTTGGAGTGACCACGTGGATGCGGTTCGCATCGTGCTGCAGGTCCTGCTGGTGCTGTCCAGCATGGTCCTGACCCTGTTCATCCTGCTGCACAAGGGCAAGGGTGGCGGCCTGTCCGACATGTTCGGCGGGGGCATGTCCACCTCCCTCGGTGGCTCGTCGGTCGCCGAGCGCAACCTCGACCGCTTCACCGTGGCCGTGGCCTCGGTGTGGGCGGCGTCCATCATCGGTCTGGGCCTGCTGGCCCGCTTCGTGAGCTGACAGGAGACGTAGATGGCCAGCGGTAACGCCATTCGTGGAAGCCGGGTCGGCGCCGGCCCGATGGGCGAGGCCGAGCGCGGTGACACCGCCCCTCGCGTCCACATCTCCTACTGGTGCTCCAACGGGCACGAGACGCGCCCGAGCTTCGCCGAGGAGCCCGGCATGGTCCTGCCCGAGACGTGGGACTGCCCGCGCTGCGGCTTCCCGGCCGGCCAGGACAAGGAGAACCCTCCCGCCCCGCCGAAGGTCGAGCCCTACAAGACGCACCTCGCCTACGTGAAGGAGCGTCGCAGCGACGCCGACGGCGCCGCGATCCTCGACGAGGCGCTGAGCACGCTCCGCGAGCGTGGTCTCATCCAGTGACGTGACCTGCGCGCCCGCCGTCGCGGTGGGCCGTGCATGACGAAGGGCCCGGGAGGATCTCCCGGGCCCTTCGTCGTGCCCGTGCGACCGATGGCGTATGCCGTCCGGCCGGCCGGGTGGGGTCGTGCGGTCAGCCGATGCCCGAGGCGGCGTCGGCGTCGACGAGCCACAGGGTCGCGTCGCTGCCGCGAGGACCGGCCGCCGGGACGTCCCAGCGGTCGGCGCCCGGTGCCAGGGCCGCAGCGACGGCCTCGGCCTTGTCGGCGCCGGAGACGAGGAACCACACCTGGTGGCTGCGCTCGAAGCACTCGAACGTGAGGCTCACCCGGTCCGGCGGCGGCTTGGGCGAGTCGTGCACCGCCACGGCGATCGCATCGGTGATGCGCTGCGCCGGGTGGTGCGGGAAGAGCGAGGCGACGTGCCCGTCCGGGCCGACACCGAACAGCACGACGTCCCACGAGCCCTGTCCGTGCTCCCGGATGGCCTCGCCGTAGGCGAGCGCGCTCGCCTCCGGCGACTCGGAGCTGTCCGGGCCAGCCACGCGGTGCACGTGCTCGGCCGGGATCCCGAAGGAGGCCAGGCCGGCCTCGTCGTTCTGGGTGTCGTTGCGGTCGGCGTCACCGGCCGGGAGGTAGCGCTCGTCGCCCCACCAGAGGTGCAGCCGCGTGGGGTCGATGGCGAGCCGACCCGGCACGGCGGCGAGGGACGCGATGATCGCCGAGCCCATCGACCCGCCGGTCAGGGCCACGTGCGCCACCCCGCGCTCGGCTTGGGCGTCGACGATCGCACCGACGAGGCGCGCCGCGGCGGCGTCGGCCAGGATCTGCTTGCTCGGGTGCACCACGACCCGGGGGGCGGCCGTCACGACGACGCGCTCCCGGTCTGCTTGGCGGCGGTCCTCGTGGCGGCCTTCTTCGCCGTGGCCCTGCGGGTCCCGGCCGTGACGCGCGTCGTGGCCTTCTTGGCCGTGGCCTTCCGCGCGGTGGCCGTGGTCGAGGCCTTCTTGGCGGTGGACTTCGTCGTGGCCCGCTTCGCCGCGCTCTTCGTCGTCGACGTCGACGCGGTCCGCGAGGTGGACTTCTTCGCCGTGGTCTTCGCCGTGGCCTTCGCAGTCGTCGGCGTCGCGCCGGTCGTGGTTGTGGACGCGTCGCTCGAGGAGTTCGACGAGGCCGACTTCTTGCGGTCCTTGGCGGCCTGCTTCTCGCGCGGCGTGCGCTTGCCGGCGAGCTTGCGGGCGGTGGCCGCGTGCACGTCCTCGGTCTCGGCGTGCTCGGGAGCCGGAGGCGCCGTGATCATGGCGCTGGCCTCCTGGGCCGACTCGTCCCGGCCCAGGCGCGCGGCGAGGCGGCGCGACTCCGCCGGGTCGGGAGCCTTGCCGGCCTTGGCCGCCGCCGCTGCGGTGAGGCGCACCGGCTGCAGGGCCCCGAGGCCGTGCAGGAGCGCGTCCTCGTAGGCGTCGTCGGGGTCGAGGCGGCGCAGCTCATCGGCGAGGCACTCCGGGAGCTCGCGACGGGGCAGGCTGATCCGGCGGTCGGGCTGACCCGTCTGCGACAGCGTCGCGACGACGTCACCGGGGCGCACAAGGTCGATCGGGCCGCTCTTGCGCTCCAGGCGGACCGAGCCGATGCCCGAGCCGCGCGGCGTCGACACCCGGTGCACCGGCACGTGCAGGCGTCGCGAGAGCCACGCCGCCAGCAGGTCGGACGACGGCGAGTCGGGGGCGCCGCTGACGACGGCACCGGTGATCGGCTCGTAGGGCGGCTGGTCGAGCGCGGCGGCGAGCAGCCCCCGCCAGCGGGTGATGCGGGTCCACGCGAGGTCGGTGTCGCCGGGGGCGTAGCTGGCAGCCCGCTTCTTCAGCATGAGGCGCGGGTTGCGGTGCTGGGCGACGTCGGTGATGCGGCGCTGGGCCATCGCCCCGATGGGGTCCTTGGCGACGTCGGCCGGTGCCTCGCCGGGCCACCAGGCCACGATGGGGGAGTCCGGCAGCAGGAGCGGGACGACGACGCTCGGGCCGTGGTTGGCCAGGGCGCCGTAGAGGCGCAGCACGACGATCTCGCTCGCGCCGGCGTCACCGCCGAGGCGGATCTGCGCGTCGAGGCGGTTCTTGCCGCGGCGGTCGCCGGCGATGACGACGATGATGCGGCAGGGGTGCTGCCGGCTCGCCTGGTTGGCCACCTCGATGGCGTTGCCGGCGTCGGTGTCCTCGACGACGACCACGAGGGTCAGCACCCGGCCGAGGGCCAGCGCGCCGACCTCGTTGCGCAGGCGCACCAGGGTCTTGCTGATCCCCGTCGTCGTGGTGTCGGTCAGGTCCCGGATCACGGCATCCTCCACGTACGTCCGTCGCGTTCGAGCATGCGGTCGGCCGAGGGGGGACCCCACGTGCCGGCCGTGTAGGGCTCCGGCTTGCCGGACTTGGCCCAGTGCTTCATGAGCGGGTCGAGGATCCGCCAGGACGACTCGACCTCCTCGTGGCGCGGGAAGAGCGGCGGGTCGCCGAGCAGCACGTCGAGGATGAGGCGTTCGTACGCCTCGGGCGAGGCCTCGGTGAACGACGAGCCGTAGCCGAAGTCCATCGTGACGTCGCGGACCTCCATCTGCGCGCCCGGCACCTTGGATCCGAAGCGCAGGGTGATGCCCTCGTCGGGCTGGACGCGGATGACGATGGCGTTCTGCCCGAGCTCCTCCGTCGCGGTATGCTCGAACGGCAGGTGCGGGGCCTTCTTGAAGACGACCGCGATCTCGGTGACGCGCTTGCCGAGGCGCTTGCCGGTGCGCAGGTAGAAGGGGACGCCCGCCCAGCGGCGGGTGTCGACCTCGAGCGTCACGGCTGCGAAGGTCTCCGTGACCGACTTGGGGTCGACGCCGTCCTCCTCGAGGTAGCCGACGACCTCCTCGGCGCCCTGCCAGCCACCGGCGTACTGCCCGCGCGCAGCGCCCTTGTCGAGGTCCGCGGGGAGGCGGACGGCCGAGAGCACCTTCTCCTTCTCGGCGCGAAGGTCCTTGGCGTCGAAGGAGACCGGCTCCTCCATCGCCGTCAGCGCGAGCAGCTGCAGCAGGTGGTTCTGGATGACGTCGCGTGCCGCGCCGATGCCGTCGTAGTAGCCCGCGCGACCCGCGATGCCGATGTCCTCGGCCATGGTGATCTGCACGTGGTCGACGTAGTTGGCGTTCCACACCGGCTCGAAGAGCTGGTTGGCGAAGCGGAGCGCCAGGAGGTTCTGGACCGTCTCCTTGCCGAGGTAGTGGTCGATGCGGAAGACCGAGTCGGGTGGGAAGACGCCCTCGACGATCTCGTTGAGCTCCTGGGCGCTCTTGAGGTCGTGGCCGAAGGGCTTCTCGATGATGACGCGGCGCCAGCTGTCACCCTCGGCCTTGGTCAGGCCGCACCGCTCGAGCTGCTCGCACACGGTGGCGAAGAAGCCCGGGGGGATCGAGAGGTAGAAGGCGTGGTTGCCCCCGGTCCCGCGGTCCTCGTCGAGCTCGGCGACCGTCTTGGCGAGCAGGTCGAACGCCGCCGGGTCGTCGAACGTGCCGGGCACGAAGCGGAAGCCCTCGGAGAGGTTGCGCCACACGTCCTCGCTGAAGGGCGTGCGGGCGTGCTGCTTGACCGCGTCGTGCACGACCTGGCCGAAGTCCTGCGCCGCCCAGTCACGGCGGGCGAAGCCGATGAGCGAGAAGCCCGGCGGCAGCAGACCACGGTTGGCGAGGTCGTAGATCGCCGGCATGAGCTTCTTGCGGGCGAGGTCGCCCGTCACCCCGAAGAGCACGAGGCCGCAGGGCCCCGCGATGCGCGGGATGCGCTTGTCCTCGGCCGTGCGGAGCGGGTTGTGCCCGTGCGAGATGCGCGCCGGACTCATGCAGTCCCTCCTGCCAGCAGCGCCTCGTGCAGCTGCGCGAGACCTGCGTCGTGGTCGGTCAGGTGCAGCTGGAGCACGGGACGCCCGTGGTCGGCGAGGACCGCGGCGTCACCGCCGGCCTGCGAGGCGATGAAGTCACCGAAGCTGAACTCGCGCCCCGGGATCGAGAGGTCCTCCTTGGGCGCGGCCGTCACCTGGACGTAGACGCCGACGGCGGGGCCACCCTTGTGGAACTGCCCCGTCGAGTGCAGGAAGCGCGGGCCCCAGCCGAAGGTCGTCGGCCGTCCGGTGCGACGGGCCAGCGCCACGCGGCACTTAGCCAGGTCGACGTCGGCGAGCCGGTCGAGGTAGGCCATCACCGCGACGTAGCCGTGCTCGGGGTCGAGCTGCGCAAGGAGCGCGTCGAGGGCCGCGGGCACCGTGGTCGCGTCACCGAGCCAGTCGGAGGGGCCGCCGAGCGTGCGGATCTCGACGGCGCCGTCGGTGGCGGCCGCCTCGGAAGTCGCGCCGGTGCCCTGGTCGAGCAGGGCACGAGCCGCCTTCTTGGCGCTCTCGACGTCGGGCTGGTCGAACGGGTTGATGTCGAGCAGGCGGCCCGCGACGGCGGTCGCCACCTCCCACAGGAGCAACTGGGCACCCAGGGCGCCGCTCACGCGTACCTCCGAGGCCGCGTCGGCGGCGGGGGAGGACTCGTCGTCGACGGCCACGAGGCGGGCCACCGTGGTGTCGGACGCGGGCCGGGCCACCTCGGGGTCCTCGTCGCTGCCGGCGACGACCGGCAGGACGCCGGTGCCGTTCTTGCCGGTGGACTCGGCGATGAGCTGCTCGGCCCAGTCGGCGAAGCCGACGATGCCGGAGCCGTCGTCGACGAGCACGAGCTTGTCGCGCAGCGGCTCGGTGCCGCCCATGGCGGCGCCGAGGCGCAGACCCGGGTTGGCGTCGTCGTCGGCGGCGAGCAGGTCGGCGACCGACTCGGCCTCGTCGAGGAGCGCCTCGACGTCGACGCCGGCGAGGCCGCTCGGCACGAGACCGAAGGCGGTCAGGGCCGAGTAGCGCCCACCGACCTCGGGGTCGGCGTTGATGACCCGGTAGCCCTTGCCGCGCGACTCCTCGTCGAGCGGGCTGCCGGGGTCGGTGACGACGACGATGCGTGACGCGGGGTCGATCCCGGCGTCGGTGAACGCCTGCTCGTAGGCGCGGCGCTGGGAGTCGGTCTCGACGGTGGAGCCGGACTTGCTCGAGACGACGACGACCGTGTGCTCGAGGTCGTCCTCGAGGGCGCGACGGACGTAGTCGGGCTCGGACGAGTCGAGCACGACGAGCGGCTTGCCGGCCGTGGCACAGATGACCTCCGGCGCGAGCGAGGACCCGCCCATGCCACAGAGCACGACGTGGGTCAGGCCCTCCTCGGCGAAGGAGTCGCGCAGGGCGGCGATCTCACCGACGAGCGGGCGCGACGAGCGGGGGAGACCCACCCAGGACAGGCGGATCCGCGACTCGGGCTCTGCCTCCGGCCCCCACAGCGTGGCGTCCTTGGCGAAGAGTCGGCTGGCGACGGCGTCGTCGACGAGGGTCGGCACGTGCCGCCCGATCGCGTCCGCCGCTGCTCCCGATGCGCTGACGGACAGCGAGCTCATGCCGTCACCTTCTCCATCTCCGCGGTGACGCCGTCCAGCAGCTCGCCCCACGCCTTCTCGAACTTGTCGACGCCCTCGGTCTCGAGGAGGTCGACGACCTCGGTGTAGGAGACGCCGACGCGCTCGAGGTCGTCGAGCAGGTTGCTCGCCAGCTCGTAGCCGCCGGTGACGGTGTCGCCGTGGATGTCGCCGTGGTCGGCGGTCGCCTCGAGCGTCTTGCCGGGCATCGTGTTGACGACGTCGGCCGCGACGAGCTCGGTGACGTACATCGTGTCGGGGTAGGCCGGGTCCTTGACGCCGGTGGACGCCCACAGCGGGCGCTGCAGGTTGGCGCCGGCCTCGGCGAGGGTGCCCCAGCGCGGGGTCGAGAAGACCTCCTCGAAGGCCTGGTAGGCCAGGCGTGCGTTGGCGAGGCCGGCCTTGCCCTTGAGCCCCTTGGCCTCGTCGGTGCCGATGGCGTCGAGACGCTTGTCGATCTCGGTGTCGACGCGCGAGACGAAGAACGACGCGACCGAGTGGATCTTCGACAGGTCGTGACCGGCGGCGTGCGCCTTCTCTAGCCCCTCGAGGTAGGCGTTCATGACGGCCCGGTAGCGGTCGAGGGAGAAGATCAGGGTCACGTTGACGCTGATGCCCTCGGCGATCGTCGCCGTGATGGCCGGCAGACCGGCCTTCGTGGCGGGGATCTTGATGAGGACGTTGGGCCGGTCGATGTCGGCATGCAGCTGCTTGGCCTGCTCGACGGTCTTGTCGGTGTCGTGCGCGAGACGCGGGTCCACCTCGATGGACACGCGACCGTCGACGCCCTTGGTCGACTCGTAGAGCGGGAGGAACAGGTCACAGGCGCTGCGCACGTCGGACGTCGTGAGCTCGTGCACGACCTCGTCGACGCCCCTGCCGGCCTTGGTCAGCGCGGACAGGTCGTCGTTGTAGCGCTCGCCCTTGGACAGGGCGGCCTGGAAGATCGACGGGTTGGAGGTGACTCCGACGACGTTGCGCTCGGTGATGAGGTCGGAGATCTTGCCGGTCTCGATGAGCTCGCGGGACAGGTCGTCGAGCCAGATCGAGACGCCTGCCTCGGAGAGGGCCTGGGTGTTCGGGTTGGTCATGCTGGTCACTTCCCCTTGCTCGGTGCGGAGGCGGCGGCTGCGCGGGCGGCGTTGCCGCTGCCGGTCTGCGCGTCGGCGCCCATGACGTCGGTGGAGGCGCTCTGGACGGCTCGGGCCGGGTTGGTCTCGGTGACCCCGGGCGCCTTGGTGGCGGAGCCCTTCGCGGCCTTGATCGAGTCCTTGGCGGCCCTGACGACCGCCTCGGCGGTGATGCCGAACTCGCGGAAGAGCGTCGCCTGGTCGGCGGAGGCGCCGAAGTGCTCGATGCTGACGATGCGTCCGGCGTCGCCGACGACGTCGTGCCAGCCCATCGAGATCCCCGCCTCGACGCTGACGCGGGCCCGGACTGCCGGCGGCAGAACCTTGTCCTGGTAGGAACGGCTCTGCTTCTCGAACCATTCCCGGCAGGGCATCGACACGACGCGGGTGGCGATGCGCGACTTCTCGAGCTTCTCGGCGGCCTGGACCGCGAGCTGCACCTCGGAGCCGGTGGCGACGAGGACGACGTCCGGGTCGCCGGCGCGGGACTCCTCGACGAGGACGTAGGCACCCTTGGCGACGCCGCTGGTCTTGCCGTACTGCTTGCGGTCCCACGTCGGCACGGGCTGGCGGGTCAGGCACAGTGCCGCCGGGCCGTCGGTGTTGGACAGGATCTGCACCCAGGCGGCAGCGGTCTCGTTGGCGTCGGCGGGCCGCACGACGTCGAGGCCGGGGATGGCGCGCAGGGCCGCGAGGTGCTCGATCGGCTGGTGCGTCGGGCCGTCCTCGCCGAGGCCGATGGAGTCGTGCGTCCAGACGTAGGTCACGGGCGCCTGCTGGATGGCGGCGAGACGCACGGCGGGGCGCATGTAGTCGGAGAAGACGAGGAAGGTGCCGCCGTAGGGACGGGTCAGGCCCTCGAGCGCGATCCCGTTGAGGATCATGCCCATCCCGTTCTCGCGGATGCCGAAGTGCAGCGTGCGGCCGAAGGGGCCGCCCTTCCACTCACGGGTCTGCTTGCCGCTCGGGATGAAGGAGGGCTGCCCCTCCATCGTCGTGTTGTTGGACTCGGCGAGGTCGGCCGAGCCGCCCCACAGCTCGGGCATGACGTCGGCGAGGGCCGTGAGGACCTTGCCGGACGCCGCGCGCGTGGCCACGCCCTTCGCGTCGGCGGGGAAGGTGGGCACGGCCTTGGCGAGGCCGGCAGGGGACTTGCCCGCAAGGATGCGGTCGAGCAGGTCGGCGCGGTCCGGGTTGGCCTTGCGCCAGGCCTTGTATGCCTTGTCCCACTCGCGGTGGGCGGCCTTGCCGCGCTTGACGACGTCACGGGCGTGCTTGAGGACGGCGGGCTCGACGGCGAAGGTCTTCTTCGGGTCGAAGCCGAGCAGCTCCTTGGTCGCGCCGATCTCCTCGTCACCGAGGGCCGAGCCGTGCGACTTGCCGGTGTTCTGCTTGGTCGGCGCGGGCCACGCGATGATCGTGTGCAGCACGACGAGGGTCGGCTTGTCGGTCACCTTGTCGCCGGAGCGGATGGCCGCGAGGAGGGCGTCGACGTCCTCGACATAGGTGGCGCCGTCGGCGTCCTGGCGCCAGTCGACCTCGACGACGTGCCAGCCGTACGCCTCGAAGCGGGCGGCGACGTCCTCGCTGAAGGCGATGTCGGTGTCGTCCTCGATGGAGATCTGGTTGGCGTCGTAGACGACGGTGAGGTTGCCGAGCTCCTGGTGGCCCGCGAGGGCGCACGCCTCGTGGGAGACGCCCTCCTGCATGTCGCCGTCGGAGGCGATGACGTAGACGTGGTGGTCGAACGGGCTCGTGCCGGGCTTGGCGTCCGGGTCGAAGAGGCCGCGCTGGCGGCGCTGGGCCATGGCCATGCCGACGGCGGACGCGAGGCCCGAGCCGAGGGGGCCGGTCGTGATCTCGACGCCGGGGGTGTGGTGCACCTCGGGGTGGCCGGGCGTCAGCGAGCCCCACGTGCGCAGCGACTTGAGGTCGTCGAGCGAGAGGCCGTAGCCGCTGAGGTAGAGCTGGATGTACTGCGTCAGGCTCGAGTGCCCGCAGGAGAGCACGAACCGGTCGCGGCCGAGCCAGGCCGGGTCGGAGGGGTCGTGCGTCATGACGTTCTGGTAGAGCAGGTAGGCGAGCGGGGCCAGCGACATGGCCGTGCCGGGGTGGCCGTTGCCGACCTTCTGCACGGCGTCGGCGGCGAGCAGGCGGGTCGTGTCGACCGCGCGCACGTCGAGGTCGCTCCAGCCGGCCTTCTTCGCCAGAGGGCGCGGCAGACCCGGGTCGCGCTGTGCCAGCAGGCCCTTCGTCTTCGCCGTGGTGCCGGATCGGGTGGGCTTCTTCGCCTTCGTGGCGGTGCTGGACGCAGCAGTGGGCACGGAACGGGTCTCCTTCAACAAGGGTTGATCACGTACGGCCACGAGCCTAGCCCCCACGCTGTGAGGCACGACACCTCGCCCGGGGGTCGGTACGCGGCCCTGCCGGTGCGGTGCCGGCCGTCGTCGGCGACGGTCTAGACTTGCGACGCAATGCTCACGTACCCCACGGGTCGGAGCGACGTACCAGCGGTGAGGATCTTCGTGACAACGGTGGACCCCCGCGCCGACCTCTCGGCGCTGCACGGTCCGGACGGCAGTGGGGTGAAGTTCCTCGTCGGACAGTACGTCTCACTGATGAAGCCGCGGATCATCGAGCTGCTCCTCATCACGACCATCCCCGTGATGTTCCTCGCCGAGCAGGGCGTGCCGGACCTCTGGCTCGTCGTGGCCACGGTCGTCGGCGGCACGCTGTCCGCCGGCGCCGCCAACACCCTCAACTGCTACATCGACCGCGACATCGACGCCGTCATGCACCGCACGAGCCGTCGGCCGCTCGTGACCGGCACGGTCAGCCCGAGGGGCGCCCTCGTCTTCGGGATCTCCCTCGCGGTCGTGTCGACGGTGTGGCTGGGCCTGCTCGTCAACTGGCTGAGCGCGTGGCTCGCCCTCGGCGCGCTGCTCTTCTACGTCTTCGGCTACACGCTGCTGCTCAAGCGCCGCACGGCCCAGAACATCGTGTGGGGGGGCGCCGCGGGCTGCATGCCGGTCCTCATCGGCTGGTCCGCCGTCACCGGCTCGCTCAGCTGGTCGGCGTTCATCCTCTTCCTCGTCATCTTCTTCTGGACGCCGCCGCACTACTGGCCGCTGTCGCTGCGCTACAAGGACGACTACGCCACGGCCCACGTGCCGATGCTGCCGGTCGTCGAGCGCTTCGTCGTCGTCGCGCGCCAGATCGTCGCCTACTCCTGGGCCATGGTGCTGACGTCTCTCGCGCTCCTCCCGGTCCAGCACGTCGGCTGGGTCTACACCGTCGCCGCGGTCGTCGCGGGTGGCCTCTTCCTCACCGAGGCGCACCGCCTGCTCGCCAAGGCGCGCGCCGGCGCGGCCGAGGACGTCCTCAAGCCGATGCGCCTGTTCCACTTCTCGATCACCTACCTCACGGTGCTCTTCGTGGGCGTGGCGCTCGACCCGATCTGGCACCTGCCGCTCCCGTTCCTCTCCTGAGGGCACCGAGGGCGTATGCCGTTCGGCGCGCTCAGGCGGTCGGGGTGCCGTCCTCGAGGTAGATCGTGCCCCCGTCGTGCGCGTGCAGGGCGGTGAGCAGCCGGACGTTGTAGGGGGCGACCCGCCCGTCCCAGTCCTCGGGCCGGGTCCAGTGGACGTCGCGGATCTCGCGCTGCTGCAGGTGCGCCCGCTCGATCACGTCGGTGTCGACGGTACCGAGGTCGAAGACGAAGACGGTGGCGTCGCCCCACCCGTGCAGGGCGGGCAGCCAGTTGACGGCGAGCAGCGGCCCCGCGGTGACGACGAGGTCGAGCTCCTCGCGGACCTCCCGCACGACGCAGGCGGCGGGGGACTCGTGGCGGTCGACCCCACCTCCGGGGAGGTCCCACTCGCGCTTGTAGACGAGCTCGCAGAGCAGCACGTGGCCGGAGACCGACCGGAGGACGCCCTGGGCGATCGCGCGCTTGGTCGGCAGGGTCGAGTCGAGCATCGCGGTGAAGCCGTCCCGGGTGTCGGGGTGGGCGTCGTCGCGGCGTCGCCCGAGCACGAGCGTGTCCTGCCGCACGCCCGCGAGGCTGGCGTTGCCGCGCAGGCGGCCCTCGCGACGCAGGCCGGCGCGCAGCGCGGTGCTCACCGAGGCGCGGTTGTCCGGGTTGACATGGGCCTCGACGCGCTCGAGGCCCAGCTCGTCGAAGGCCCACTCGACGAGCAGGCGCACGGCGCGCCATGCGAGGCCGCTACCGCGGAAGGGCGCGTAGACGGCCCACGACAGCACGCCCACGCCCGGGTCCTGCACCCGCACGTCCACGGTGCCGACGGCCTGACCCTGCCACTGCACGACAAAGGTCACCTTGCTCCGGTCGGACCACTCGACGTGCGTGCGCCGGATCCAGTCGCGGTGCTCGTCAGCCGTCGGCGTGACGGCGGGGACGTCGAACCAGCGGGCGATCTCGTCGTCGTGGAGGGGGCGGGTGACGTCGCTGTCGTCGAGCGTCCACGGTCGCAGCACGAGGTCGCCGTCTCGCAGCGTCGGCTGGTCGGTCACGACCCCCAGCCTAGGGACGGGGGTCGGGCCGGGCATCGAGGAGGGGGAGGGTGAGCTCGAACCGGCACCCCGGGCCGGTGTTGGCGACCGTCACGTCGCCGCCGTGGGCGCGGGCGATGCCTCGCGCGACGGCGAGGCCGAGGCCGGCACCCACGCCGTCGGCCGGGGTGCGGGCGCTGGTGCCGCGCCAGCCCGGCTCGAACAGGCGGTCGAGCTCGTCCTCGGGGATGCCCCCGCACCCGTCGGAGACCGCGATGCGCGCGACGCCGGTGCCGTCCGGGGCCGGGGTGCCGCTCCCGTCCCTGCCGTGCGCCACGACCCCGACGCTGTGGCCGTGCTCGTCGTCCTTGTGGCCATGGCAGTCCGGAGCGGGCTCGGTGGCGAGCGAGATGTCGACGGTGCCACCGGCGTCGGTGTGCGTTAGGGCGTTGGTCACGAGGTTGGCCAGGGCCCGGGACAGCTCACCGACGTCGGCGGAGGTCGTCACGGCCACGGGCGGGGCCGACCCGGTCACGTGCACGCCGCGGCGGTCGGCGAGCACCCGGGCGGACGCGACGGCGTCGGACACGAGGTCGCCCACGTCGACGGGCGCGCGGTCGAGGCGCAGCGTGCCGGACTGCAGCCGCGAGAGGGCGAGCAGGCCGCCGACCATGTCGGACATCCGGTCGGCCTCGGACCGGATCCGCGCGGGGTAGGAGCCGTCCGCGGGTGCGTGACCGTCCTCGAGGGCCTCGGCCATGGCGCGGATGCCGGCGAGCGGGGTGCGCAGGTCGTGCGAGACCCAGGCCACGAGCTCGCGGCGGCTCTGCTCGATCTGTCGGTCCCGGTCCCGCTGCGCGGTCTCCTGCGCGGACGCGCGCATCAGCTCCTGGACGCGTCGGGCGATGAGCCAGCCGAAGACGGCGGCGATGGGCAGCGACGTCGCGGTGACGACGAGGACCACGGCCTGGTCGTGGTCGTTGATGAACATCGCACGGGCGGTGACGACCACTCCGACGGCGACGCTGAGGATGACGACGAGAGGGGCGACGACGGCCGCGGCGACGAGCGACCGCGCCGCGAGGGCACGGACGACGAGGGCGCCCACTGCACCGACGGCGACGGCCGCCAGGGCGGCCAGCAGGGCCGCCTCGGTGATCACGACCTCTCCTCGGTGTGCGGGCCGGAGCCGGCCGGCGGCGCGGGCACCAGCACGCTCACGGAGCCGGTCACGGCCGTCCGTTCGCGGTCGTGCCGTCCCAGCGGTAGCCGACGCCCCAGACGGTCTGGAGCCGGACCGGCTGCGCCGGGTCGACCTCGACCTTCTCGCGCAGGCGACGCACGTGGACGGTCACCGTGGACTCGTCGCCGTACTCCCAGCCCCACACCTGCTCCATCAGCTCCCGCCGTGAGAAGGCCGTGCCGGGATGGCTCATGAGGTGGGCGAGCAGGTCGAACTCGCGGCTCGTCAGGGCGAGGGGGTCGCTCCCGAGCCACGCCTGGTGGCGCCGGGTGTCGACGCGCAGGTCGGCATCGACGAGCGTGGTGCTGCCGGTCGTCGCGACGGGTGCGGCCCGGCGCAGGATGGACTGGATGCGCAGCACGAGCTCGCGGCTGCTGAACGGCTTGGTCACGTAGTCGTCGGCGCCGATCTCGAGCCCGAGCACCCGGTCCGACTCCTCGCCCCGGGCCGTCAGCATGACGACCGGCAGGTCGCCGCGCTCCGAGCGCAGCCGGCGGAAGACCTCGAGCCCGTCGAGCCCCGGCAGGGTGAGGTCCAGCACGACGAGGTCGGGGGAGTGCTCGCGGGCGACGGCCAGCGCCGCCAGCCCGTCCTCTGCCTCGACGACATCGAGGCCGGCGCGCACGAGGTAGCCGGAGACGACCTCGCGCAGGGTGAGGTCGTCGTCGACGACGAGAACGGTGGGCACCGCTCCAGCCTAGGCAGCGCACCGCCGCTCGACCTGCGAAAGTCCTTGCGATCCGGTGACGTCCGGGCCGGGCGATGCCGGAGGTTCAGACCGGGTGGCGTCGGGTTGAGAGCACGCCGAAGGTCAGGGCGACGACGAGCAGGCTGGCGCCGAGCATGTGCACGAGGACGAGCAGCTCGGGCAGCTTCGTGAAGTACTGCACGTAGCCGATGAGGCCCTGCGCGAGGGTGACGACGAGGACCATGGTCCACGCGCGGCGGGCCTCGTCGGTCTGCGCCGTGATGCGCACCGCGACGAGCGTGGCGATGACGAGCCCGCAGAAGAGCATGACGGCGTCGGCGTGCATCCACGAGACGAACCGCGGGTCGAAGCCGGTGCGCGCGGGTCGGTCCGCGTCGCCGGAGTGCGGTCCCGACCCGGTCACGACGACCCCGAGCAGGAGCACGACCGCGCCGACCGCGCTCGTGCCGAGGGCCAGCGTGCGCGCGAGCGGGTGGACGACGAGCTCGCCGGGACCGGAGACCTCGTCCTGCGCTCCGCGCACCAGGGCCGCCGAGAGCGCGACGAGCACCATCGAGAGCAGGAAGTGCGACATGACGGTCCACGGGTTGAGCCCGGTCAGGACGGTGATGCCGCCGAGGACGGCCTGCGCCGGGATGCCGGCGAGCACGCCGACCGAGACGAGGTGCAGACGCCGGCGCTGCGGCCACCGGGTCAGGACCACCCAGAGTGAGACGAGGGCCAGGATGCCCACGACGCCGGTCAGCGTGCGGTTCCCGAACTCGACGAGGTCGTGGTAGGCGCTCTCGGGCGTGCGCACCGGCGTGAACGAGCCCGGCTGACACTCCGGCCACGTGCTGCACCCGAGACCGCTGCCGGTCAGGCGCACGATGCCGCCGGTGACGACGATCCCGACCTCGCCGACGAGGTTGGCCAGCAGGAGCGGCCGCACCCAGGACGACGGGACGGTGGGGAGGCGACCCGCGGCGCGGGCGAGACGGCTCGTGCCGGTCGGGCGGTCGACGTCGGTCACGATAGGCGTGGAGGACACCCCGCAAGGGTATGCCGCGTGGCGCGCTCCACCCGAATCGCCCGGTCGTGCTGTCCGGGGTTCTCCGGCGGTCCCCGGCGCCGCCCTGCAGGTGCCCCCGCGGTCAGGCCAGGTCGTTCCAGACGACGGCCGACCCGGCGTGGCCGGCCAGCACGACGGTCACGACGGCGGCGACGGCGGACAGCACGACGAGGGTGCCGACGAGCACGTCGAAGGCGTGCCCGCGCGGCGACTCCTCGTCGGGCGGCCGGGCGAACCAGAGGGCGACGAGGGTCAGGGCCATGAACAGCAGGCAGAGCAGCTTGGCGCGGTCGCCCCACTCGACGTGGTCGTTCAGCATCTGGGCGTCGAAGGAGCCGGCGCGCACCCGGGTCACCCGACGCTGCAGTGCCTCACCGCTCTCGGCGGCGACGAAGGCCGAGACGCCGGAGACCACGGCGCTGGCTGCCGTCGGCCAGCGCAGCACGCGGCGCCACCCGGGTCGGACGACGTAGGCGATCGCGGACAGCGCGGAGAGGGGCACGAGCACGACGACCGCGTGGATGACCAGGGCGTGCATCGGCAGTCCGAAGATGTAGTCGAACACGTCGCCTCCAGGCCGTTCGGGTCAGCGGATGTCGTGCGGTGCGGCCAGTCTCGTGCGTTCAGTCGTCGAAACGGAAGAGCCGCGCCGCGAGGGCCGTGGCGACCACTCCCCACGCGAGGACGACGCCGAGGGCGGCGAGGTTCAGCTGCCCGTCCACGAGCGCCGACCGGAGCCCGTCGGAGAGGCCCGCGGAGGGGAGGTACGCCGCGACGTGGGAGACGCCGGCGGGCAGCTCGGTGCGCGGCACGATGACACCGCCGAGCCCGAGCAGCAGCACCCACACGAGGTTGGCGATGGCGAGCACCGCCTCGGCACGCAGGGTGCCGGCGAGCAGGAGGGCCAGCGCCACGAAGGCCCACGTGCCGACGACGACGAAGAGCACGGCATACGCGATCCCGGAGACGTCCGGTCGCCAGCCGAGCACGAGACCCAGCGCTGCGATGACGCCGACCTGGACGACCTCGACGGCGAGCGTGGCGAGCACCTTGGCGGCCACGAGACCGGAGCGCCCCAGCGGCGTGACGCCGAGGTAGCGCAGCACCGCGTAGCGCCGGTCGAAGCCGGTCGAGATGGCCTGCGCGGTGAAGGCTGCGGAGATGACGCAGAGGCCGATGACCCCCGGAGTCGCGACGTCGATGCGGGTGCCCGGACCCAGCGACGGCGAGCTCGTCAGGCTGAGGCCGACGAGCGCCATGGCGGGCAGGACGAGGGAGACGAGCAGCTGCTCGCCGTTGCGCAGCAGGCTGCCGACCTCGAACGCCGCCTGGGCGAGGACGCGACGGCGCGGGGTGGCCGCGCGCGTGGTGGTCGAGGTGCGGGGCGTGGTCGGGGTGGTCACGCGGCTCCCTTGCGGGTCAGGCTGAAGTAGACGTCCTCGAGGGAGCGCCCGCCGGTCACGTCACCGGGCGCACCCTCCGCGACGGTGCGTCCGGCGTTCATGATGACGAGGTGGTCGGCGAGCCGCTCGGCCTCCTCGAAGGAGTGGGTCGTCACGATGACGGTGGTGCCGGCGTCGCGCTGCTCCGCCACGAGGTCCCACACGTCCAGGCGCCCGTGGGGGTCGAGGCCCGCCGCGGGCTCGTCGAGGAAGAGCACCTCGGGACGCCCCAGCAGCGACGCCGCGAGCGCGAGGCGCTGCTTCTGGCCGCCGGAGAGGCGCCGCACGGTCGTGGACGCGAAGTCCGTCACACCGAGGCGACGTGCCACCGCGTCGACGTCGACTGGGTCGGCGTAGAGCCGGGCCAGGTGGTGGAGCAGGCGCAGCGGCTTGGTGCCGTTGGGCAGCCCGCCCGCCTGGAGCATGACCCCGACGCGGGCCCGGTGGTCTGCGCTGGCCTGCCAGGGGTCGGTGCCGAGGACGCGGACCTCGCCGCGGTCGGGACGGCCGAGCCCGACGGCGCACTCGATCGCGGTCGTCTTGCCCGCCCCGTTGGGACCGAGCACCGCGGTGATGCGTCCGGCGGGCGCCGTCCACGTCAGCCCGTCGAGCGCCGCGACCGGACCGAAGGTGCGGTGGAGGTCGGACAGTGTCACCGCATCGGTCATGGCTCATGAGTCTAGGCTCGGTCCCGACGACCCCGGTCACCGCACCTCGGTCGCCACCGGCGTACCCCTCCGCCGTCCCCGCTCCGCCCGCCCGCTTCCACTCGACCCTGACGGAGAACCCCACCCGTGAAGATCGACCCAGCCGCCAAGCCCTTCACCGCCATGGCCGCCGTGCCGACGGTGATCGCCGCGCTGGCCCGCCGACCGCGCACGACCGCCGCCCTCGGCCTGCTGACCGCGGGGGTGACGCTCTTCTTCCGCGACCCCGACCGGACGCCGGACCACACGCCCGTGTCGGACCCCGACGTCGTGCTCGCGCCGGCCGACGGCATCGTCATGCACGTGGGGGAGCCCCAGCCGGGCATCGCGCCTCCCGGTGAGTGGCAGCAGGTCAGCATCTTCCTGTCGCTGCTCGACGTCCACATGAACCGCTCGCCCTACGGCGGCCGTGTCATCGACGTCACCCACACCCCCGGACGGTTCCTCGCGGCCTACCGCGCCGAGAGCGCCACGAAGAACGAGCGCAGCGAGATCATCGTGGAGCGGGTCGTCGACGGGCGCCCGCGGCGGGTCGTCTACCGCCAGCTCGTGGGCCAGCTCGCGCGCCGCATCGTCACGCGCATCGAGCCGGGCGACGAGGTCCCCACCGGCGCGCGGATGGGGCTGATGAAGTTCGGCTCCCGCATGGACGTCTTCGTGCCGCCGGAGGTGCAGCTCGAGATCTCCAAGGGCAAGCGCGCCATCGGGGGAGAGACGGTCCTCGGTCGGTTCCCCGCGGCGGCCCAGTCGTGAGTGGCGACCCGTCCGCGTCCGCCGACGAGCGTCCGCGTCGGCGCGACCGCGTCAGCCGGCGCATTCGCCTCGTCTCGGCGACCGGCGCACGTGTCATCCCGCTCGACCGGCTCAACCCGCGCGTCCGCGCCCGGGCCACGCTGCCGAGCCTCTTCACGCTCGGCAACATGCTCTGCGGCTTCTCCTCGGTGCTGCTCTCGTTCCAGGGGCACTTCCGCACGGCCGCCGTCCTCGTGGCCATCTCCATCGTCCTCGACATCTGCGACGGCGCCGTGGCGCGCGCGGTCGGGGCGATCACGCCCTTCGGCCTCCAGTTCGACTCGCTCGCCGACCTCATCTCGTTCGGGATCGCACCGGCCGTCCTCGTCTACACGTGGGCGCTGCCGGCCTATCCCGTCTGGGCGTGGGCGGGCGCGATGTTCTGGCTGGCCTGCGCGGCCTACCGCCTCGCCCGCTTCAACGTCACCATCGACCCGCTCGCCGACAAGCGCTACTTCGTCGGCCTCGCGAGCCCGGGCGCGGCGGGCGTCGTCATCTCCACCGTGCTCGCCATCGGCGACCCGCTCTACGACTGGGCGCCGCTCGTCCCGGTCGCTGCCGGCGTCGTGCCGGCCGCGCTCATGGCCTCCTCGTTCCGCTTCCGCTCCTTCCGTGACCTCCTCTCGCCGCGGCACCTGCGGATCACGGTGCCGCTCGGCATCCTCATCGCCCTGGGACTCGCGCTCTTCCCCGGGGCGACGGGGATGGCGCTCGCCTACGGCTACGTGCTCACCTGCCCGCTGGGCTGGGTCACGGCGCCCCTGCGCCGACGCTGGTTCGGGGACGATGCCGTCGCCCCTCCGCGCACCCGGATGCCGTCGGTGATCATGCCGCCGGAGTCCGAGGACGACGGGGACGACGACGTCGACGGCAGGGACGACGACGGGGACGATCTCGACATCGACGACGACCTCGACGGGCGGGGCTGCCGGTAAGGACCTCCTAACTGGAGCAGGAGGCCCATTTACGTCACAATGGTGTGGTGTTTATCGGAGAGCACGCACCGCGTGAGACGAAGGACGGCGAGGACGTCCAACACGTCTCGCCGCTCGAGTCGCGCACGCGCTCGCGGGTGCTCCACATGGTCTCCGCCGACGGGCCCATCACGGCGGCCGAGCTCGGCCGCCACCTCGACCTGACACCGGCCGCGGTCCGCCGCCACCTCGACGCCCTCGTCGAGCAGGGGGCGGTCGTCCCGCACGAGCCCACCGGCGGCCGTCGCGGTCGCGGGCGACCCGCCCGGGCCTACGTCGTCTCCGACGCCGGGCACAGTGCCCTCGAGGCCGACTACGACTCGCTCGCCGTCGAGGTGCTCCGCTACCTCGAGGCCCACGCGGGCCCGGCCGCCGTGGGCGACTTCGCCCGCAACCGCGTGGCCGCCCTCGAGGAGCGGTATGCCGCCCGCCTCGCCGCCGCCGGCGACGCACCCGCCGCTCGCACGGAGGCGCTCGTCGAGGCGCTGAGCGAGGACGGCTTCGCCGCCACGGCCCGCCCCGTCGGGGCCGGGGGCCTGACCGGCGTCCAGCTGTGCCAGGGCCACTGCCCCGTCCAGCACGTCGCGGCCGAGTTCCCGGCCTTCTGCGAGGCCGAGACCGACGCCTTCTCGCGCCTGCTCGGCGTCCACGTCCAGCGCCTCGCGACCCTCGCCGGCGGCCACCACGTCTGCACCACGTTCGTCCCGACCGGTGGGATCGGCGCTCGCCCCCGGAAGACCACGCAGCCCTCGGGTGTTGACCCGGAGGCTGCCCTGCTCAGCACGAGCACCAGTACGAGCACCAGTACGAGCACCAGTACGAGCACCACCACGAGCACCACCGACACGCTCACGCACGTCAAGGAAGGTTCCTCATGACCACCCACATCGAAGAGCTGAACCCCGGCCTCAAGGGCATCGGCACCTATGAGTACGGCTGGGCCGACAGCGACGTGGCCGGCGCCACGGCGCGTCGTGGGCTCAACGAGGACGTCGTGCGCGACATCTCGGCCCGCAAGAACGAGCCCGAGTGGATGACCAAGCTGCGCCTGAAGAGCCTCAGCCTCTTCGGCAAGAAGCCCATGCCGGCGTGGGGCTCGGACCTCACGGGCATCGACTTCCAGAACATCAAGTACTTCGTGAAGTCCACCGAGAAGCAGGCCGCCACGTGGGACGACCTGCCCGAGGACATCAAGAACACCTACGACCGCCTGGGCATCCCCGAGGCCGAGAAGCAGCGCCTCGTCTCGGGTGTCGCCGCCCAGTACGAGTCCGAGGTCGTCTACCACCAGATCCGTGAGGACCTCGAGGCCCAGGGCGTCATCTTCCTCGACACCGACACGGCCCTGAAGGAGCACGAGGACCTCTTCCGCGAGCACTTCGCGACGGTCATCCCCGCCGGCGACAACAAGTTCGCGGCGCTCAACACCGCGGTGTGGTCGGGTGGCTCGTTCATCTACGTGCCCAAGGGTGTCCACGTCGACATCCCGCTCCAGGCGTACTTCCGCATCAACACCGAGAACATGGGCCAGTTCGAGCGGACGCTGATCATCGCCGACGAGGGCTCCTACGTGCACTACGTCGAGGGTTGCACCGCGCCGATCTACAAGTCGGACTCGCTGCACTCGGCCGTCGTCGAGATCATCGTCAAGAAGAACGCCCGCGTGCGCTACACGACGATCCAGAACTGGTCCAACAACGTCTACAACCTCGTCACCAAGCGCGCGACGTGCGAGGCCGGCGCGACGATGGAGTGGGTGGACGGCAACATCGGCTCCAAGGTGACGATGAAGTACCCCGCCGTCTTCCTCATGGGCGAGCACGCCAAGGGCGAGACGCTCTCGATCGCCTTCGCCGGCGAGGGCCAGCACCAGGACACCGGCTCCAAGATGGTCCACGCGGCGCCCAACACCAAGAGCTCGATCATCAGCAAGTCGGTCGCCCGCGGCGGCGGACGCGCGAGCTACCGCGGCCTCGTGCAGGTGCTCGAGGGCGCCTCGCACTCGGCCTCGACGGTCCGCTGCGACGCCCTGCTCGTCGACACGATCAGCCGCTCCGACACCTACCCCTACGTCGACATCCGCGAGGACGACGTCTCGATGGGTCACGAGGCCACGGTCTCGAAGGTGTCCGAGGACCAGCTCTTCTACCTCATGTCGCGCGGCATGGCCGAGGACGAGGCGATGGCGATGATCGTGCGCGGCTTCATCGAGCCCATCGCGCGTGAGCTGCCGATGGAGTACGCCCTCGAGCTCAACCGCCTCATCGAGCTGCAGATGGAAGGAGCCGTCGGCTGATGAGCCTTCTGGCTGACACGACCACCGACACGCCCGACACCACCGAGACCCAGCAGAGCGAGACCACGGTGCCCGACGCCGCCCCCACCGCAACCCTCCCCGGCGCAGCAGCCCACACCGACTCGGCCGCGGCCTTCGTGCCCGACCAGTCGCGTGCCGAGCGCACGGCGTCCTTCGACGTCGCCGACTTCCCCGTGCCCGGCGGGCGCGAGGAGGACTGGCGCTTCACGCCGGTCAAGAAGCTCGCGGTCCTGCTGGCCGACGGCGCGACCGGCCGGCTCGAGTGGAGCTCGAAGCTGCCGGAGGGCGTGACCACCTCGACGATCACGTCCGCCGAGGCCCAGGGGCTCGGCATCCTCCCGCCGCAGGACCGCGCGGCCGTCGTCGCCGGCGCTGCCGCCGACGGCGCCCTGCTCCTCGACATCCCGGCCGAGGCCGAGCTCGACGAGCCGGTGCGCCTCTCCCTCGTCGGCCAGGGCGGCGAGCCCGTGCACGGCCACCTCGTCGTGCGGGCCGGCCGCTTCTCCAAGGCGACCGTCGTCGTCGAGCACACCGGCTCGGCCCGCTACTCCCAGCTCGTCTCCGTCGTCACCGACGACGGCTCCGACCTGACGGTCGTCTCCGTCCAGCGCTGGGCCGACGACGCCCAGCACCTGGCGCAGCACGACGCGCTCGTCGGCCGCGACGCCCGCTACAAGCACCTCTCGGTGACGCTCGGCGGCGAGGTCGTCCGCGTCAACGCCAACGTGCGCTACGCCGGCCCCGGCGGCGACGCGACCCTCCTCGGCGTCTACTTCGCCGACGCGGGCCAGCACCTCGAGCACCGCTCGTACATCGACCACAACGCGCCGCACTGCAAGAGCCGCGTCACCTACAAGGGCGCGCTCCAGGGCGAGACCGCCCGCACGGTGTGGGTCGGCGACGTGCTCATCCGGGCCGAGGCCGAGGGCACCGACACCTACGAGCTCAACCGCAACCTCGTGCTCACCGACGGCGCCCGCGCCGACTCGGTGCCCAACCTCGAGATCGAGACCGGTGAGATCGAGGGGGCCGGGCACGCCTCCGCGACAGGCCGTTTCGACGACCTGCAGCTGTTCTACCTCCAGTCGCGCGGCATCAGCGAGGACGAGGCCAAGCGTCTCGTCGTGCGAGGCTTCTTCGCCGACATCATCCGTGAGATCCCGCTCGCCGACCTGCGCGACGAGATCACCGCGGCGATCGAGGAGGAGCTCGCCTCGACGGCATACGCGGCTCCCACCCAGCAGACCCCCAGCATCCCCAGCACCAACAAGGAGAACTGACCCATGAGCACGCTCGAGATCAAGGGACTGACGGTCTCGGTCGAGACCGAGGACGGCCCCAAGGAGATCCTGCGCGGGGTCGACCTCACCGTGAAGTCGGGGGAGACCCACGCGATCATGGGGCCCAACGGCTCCGGCAAGTCGACGCTGGCCTACAGCATCGCCGGCCACCCCAAGTACACCGTCACCGGCGGCACCGTGACGCTCGACGGCGAGGACGTCCTCGCGATGAGCGTCGACGAGCGCGCCCGTGCGGGCCTGTTCCTCGCGATGCAGTACCCCGTCGAGGTCCCCGGCGTGACGGTCAGCAACTTCCTGCGCACCGCCAAGACGGCCATCGACGGCGAGGCGCCCAAGCTGCGCACGTGGGTCAAGGACGTCAAGGAGGCCATGGGCAACCTGCGCATGGACCCCGTGTTCGCCGAGCGCAACGTCAACGAGGGCTTCTCCGGTGGCGAGAAGAAGCGCCACGAGATCCTCCAGATGGAGCTGCTCAAGCCCAAGGTGGCCATCCTCGACGAGACCGACTCCGGCCTCGACGTCGACGCGCTCAAGATCGTCTCCGAGGGCGTCAACCGCGCCAAGGACTCGAGCGACCTCGGCGTGCTGCTCATCACGCACTACACGCGCATCCTGCGCTACATCAAGCCCGACTTCGTCCACGTCTTCGTCGACGGCAAGGTCGTCGAGCAGGGCGGCCCCGAGCTGGCCGACCGCCTCGAGGACGAGGGCTACGACCGCTACCTCGCCGGGGCCTCCGCGGCCGAGCCGGTCCAGGCCTGAGCCGGATGGGCGACGTCCTGCCGTTCACGGACGGGGAGCTCACCGCGATCCGCGGTGACTTCCCCATCCTGACGCGCACGGTGCGTGACGGCAGGCCGCTCGTCTACCTCGACTCGGGGGCGACGTCGCACAAGCCGACGCCGGTCCTCGATGCCGAGCGGGCGTTCTACGAGCAGCACAACGCCGCCGTCCACCGCGGCGCGCACCAGCTCGCCGAGGAGGCGACCGACGACTTCGAAGCGGCCCGCGCGACCGTCGCGTCGTTCATCGGGGCTCCCGCCCACGAGGTCGTCTTCACCAAGAACGCCACCGAGGCGCTCAACCTCGTCGCGTACGCCTTCTCCAACGCCGCCCCGACCGACGAGCCCAAGGACGAGCGTTTCGTGCTCGGTCCCGGGGACGAGATCCTCGTGACCGAGATGGAGCACCACGCCAACCTCGTCCCGTGGCAGGAGCTCGCCCGTCGCACGGGCGCGACCTTGCGCTGGGTGCCGGTCGACGCCGACGGCGCGCTCGACCTCTCCGGGCTCGACGACCTGCTCACCGAGCGCACCAAGGTCTTCGCGTTCACGCACGTCTCCAACGTGCTGGGCACGGTCAACCCGGTCACCGAGCTCGCCGAGCGCGCGCACGCCGTCGGGGCGCTCGTCGTCGTCGACGCCTGCCAGTCGGTGCCGCACCTCGCGGTCGACGTGGCGACGCTCGGGGCGGACTTCATCGCCTTCAGCGGCCACAAGATGTACGGCCCGATGGGGGTCGGCGTCCTCTGGGGTCGCGCCGAGCTGCTCGAGGTCATGCCGCCGTTCCTGACGGGTGGCTCGATGATCGAGCTCGTCACCATGGAGCGCTCGACGTACGCGCCGGCTCCGCAGAAGTTCGAGGCCGGCGTGCCCAACGCCGCGCAGGCCGTGGGCCTGGCGGCCGCGGTGCGCTGGATCGAGGCGATCGGCATCGAGCGCATCCACGCCCACGAGGCATCCCTCGTCGACCGGCTCCAGCGCAGCCTCGCCGAGCGTCCGTGGGTGCGCGTCGTCGGTCCCGCGGTCGGCACGCCCCGCGGCGGCGCCGTCGCCTTCGTCGTGGACGGCGTGCACGCCCACGACGTCGGGCAGGTGCTCGACGACGCCGGCGTGGCCGTTCGCGTGGGACACCACTGCGCGTGGCCACTGCACCGCGCCCTCGCAGCCGCGGCAACGACCCGCGCGTCGTTCGCCGTCCACAACACGCCCGCGGACGTCGACGCGCTGCTCGCGGCCCTCGACCGCGTGCCGGCGATCTTCGGGCTCGACACCCACCGGGAGGCGAGCTGATGGACCTCTACCAGGAGCTGATCCTCGAGCACTCCAAGCGGCCGCACCACGCAGGTCTGCGTGAGCCGTTCGACGCCGAGGTGCACCACATCAACCCGACGTGCGGCGACGAGGTGACCCTGCGGGTCGACGTCACCGGCACGGGTCCGGACGCCGTCGTCACCGACATCTCCTACGAGGCGCAGGGCTGCTCGATCTCCGTCGCGAGCTCGTCCGTCCTCGCCGAGGAGGTCATCGGCCACCCGGTGTCCGAGGCCCTCCAGACCTTCGAGGCCATGCGCGCCATGCTGACCTCGCGCGGCACGGTCACCGGTGACGAGACCGTCATCGGCGACGGCGTCGCCTTCGCCGGCGTGTCCAAGTACCCCGCTCGCGTCAAGTGCGCGCTGCTCGGCTGGACCGCCTTCACCGACGCCCTCGCCCGAGCCGGCGTCGACATCTCTTCCACGAGTTCGCCCTCCCCGCAAGGAGCTTCGTCATGAGCCAGACCGCCACCCCGCCCAACGTGGCCGACGTCGAGGAGGCCATGCGCGACGTGGTCGACCCCGAGCTCGGCATCAACGTCGTCGACCTCGGCCTGGTCTACGGCATCACCGTCGACGCCCAGGCCCACGCCGTCATCGACATGACGCTGACGTCGGCGGCGTGCCCGCTCACCGACGTCATCGAGGACCAGACCGCCCAGGCGCTCGAGGGCCTCGTCACGACGCACCGCATCAACTGGGTGTGGATGCCGCCGTGGGGCCCCGACAAGATCACCGAGGACGGCCGCGAGCAGCTGCGCGCCCTCGGCTTCAACCTCTGAGCCAGCAGCACCCGCGCTCGTGACGACGCGCGTCATCGAGGTCGACCCGCAGAGGTTCGACCGCTGGATGGCCGGCTTCGCCGAGCGACACGGCCCCTACGACGCCGCCGAGGAGTCCACTCCCGGCGGCGTCGTCGTGTCCGCACGCGCCGCGGACGGATCCACCGTCGTGGCAACGCCGTTCGCGCACGAGCCGCTCGGGGTCGTCCTCGTGCGACGGGGAGGGTATGCCGTGGGCCTGGCTCTCGGGGGCTCGTTCACCGCGTCCAAGGTGGGCACCCGCCACGTGCAGTCGCGCACGGCAGCCGGCGGCTGGTCGCAGCAGCGATTCGCGCGCCGGCGGGGCAAGCAGGCCGACGAGCTCGTCGACGCCGTCGTCGGGCACGCCCGGCGGGTGCTGCTCGGGGACGACGAGAGCCCACGGGCCGGTGCGGACGGCATACCCCACGGGTTGGTCGTCGGCGGCGACCGCACCCTCGTGCGTGAGGTCCTCGACGCGAGCGCGCTGCGCGCGCTCGCCGGGTTGCCGCTGCGCGAGCTCTACGACCTGCCCGACCCGAAGCGGGACGTGCTGGAGACCGCGCTGCGGCGTGGCCGTGCCGTCCGCCTCGAGCTCACGGAGACGAGGCCTGAGACGGAGACGGAGACGGGGCCGGGGTCGCTCAGCTGACCGTGTCGACGCCGAAGGTGTTGCACTGGTTGATGTCGCCGGTCTCGTAGCCCTGCGAGAACCAGTTCATGCGCGCCTGCGCCGAGCCGTGGGTCCAGTTCTCCGGCGTGACCCGGCCCTGCATCTTCTCCTGGATGCGGTCGTCGCCCACCGCCGAGGCGGCCGAGAGCGCCGACTTGATGTCGCTCTCGGTGATGGCCTTGAGCAGTGGTGTGCCGTTGGCGTCGGTCGTCTCGGTCGCGTGCTTGACCCACGTGCCGGCGAGGCAGTCGGCCATGAGCTCGACGCGGACGGCGCCGGAGTTGGCGCCCTGCGGGTCCTGCTGCGCGCGGTTCAGCAGGCCGAGGAGGTCCTGGACGTGGTGGCCGTACTCGTGGGCGATGACGTACTCCTTGGCGAGCTGGCCGCCGTCGGCGCCGAACTTGCTCTGGAGCTCCTGGAAGAAGCTCGCGTCGACGTAGACCTTCTTGTCGAGGGGGCAGTAGAACGGGCCCACCTGCGAGTTGGCGGTGCCGCATCCCGAGGGCGTCTGGCCCTGGTAGATCACGGTCTTCACCGGCTCGTAGTTCATCTGGTACTTCGGCAGGGTCTTGGACCAGTAGTCCTGGACGCTGTTGACCGTCGCGACGATGAGGCACACGTCGTTCTTGTTGGCGTCGGCGCCGGTCTTGCACTGGGAGAACTGGTTCTGGTCGACCTGGCCGGCCGCGGCGACCTGGTCGCTCTGGAGCTGCTGGGAGGGCAGGCCACCGGTGGTGCTGCCGGAGTCGCCGCCGCCGAGGATCTTGCCGCCGCCGAAGATGAGCATCAGCACGAGCAGGATGAGGCCGCCGATGCCGCCGCCGACCTGGATGCCGCCGGGGAAGCCTCCGCCTCCGCCGCCCCCACCGCTGCCGCCGCTCTGCACCTGGGAGGTGTCGAGCTGGGCGTTGTCGTTGAAGCTCATCGTGCCGCTCCTCGGGTCGGGACCGGGGACTGCCCCGGTCCGGTCGGGATCACCCTAGTGCGCGGGGACCTCGGTTCGTCTGCTGCTGGACCTGCCGGACCTCGCGGTCCGGCGGTGACGTACCCGCTGGGGGCGTGTCGGCGATGGTCGGCGGGGTGGGGGCAGGTCCGGCGCTGCCGGCGGCCTTGACCAGGCGTGCCGCGAGGTCCTCGGTGGCCTGCACGAGGGCGGGCGAGCCGACCACCTCGAAGGCCAGCGGCGTGTTGGCGAGCTGGCGGGCGTACCAGTCGGGGTCATCGGTGGTGGCCAGCAGCCGGATGCCGCCGTCGACCACCTCGAGGCGTCCGAGGCTTCGCGGGAGCCACCGTGTCGCCTCGTCGAGGTCGGCGCGCAGGAGCACGTCCACCTCGTGCCGCCACCCCTGCGAGAGGTGCTCCTCGAGGGCGCGCAGGGCGTCGAGGTCCTCCGGCGCCGTGAAGCACTGCGAGGTGACGAAGACCGACAGCACCCGGTCGATGCGGAGGGCGCGCTGCGCGTCGCTCGTGTGCGACCAGCACAGGAGGTACCACCGTCCGTGGCGCAGCACGACCGCCCACGGGTCCACCTCCATGGGCCGCTCGCGCCCGTCCTCGAGGCGGTAATCGAGGCGCACACGGCGGGACGACGTCCAGGCCTCGACGAGCCGGGCGGTGAGGACGGGGTCGACGCGCAGGCTCGGGTCAGGTGGTGGGCCGGTGATGTGCCGGACGGCCCGGACCGGTTCGGCGACCTGCTGCGGGAGGGCGCGCAGGATCTTGGACAGGGCGGCGCCGACGAGCTCGGTCGGGTCCGCCGCCCCGCGGTGTCCCTCGAGGACGGCCATGACGAGGCCGAGCGCCTCGGGGGCCGTGAACATCAGGGGCGGCAGGCGCAGGCCCCGGCCGACGCGGTAGCCCCCGTGCGGCCCGGTGACCGACTCGATGGGCAGCTCGGCCTCGCGCAGGATGGCGACGTAGCGCCGGGCCGCCCGCTCGGTGACCCCGAGGTGGTCACCGAGGCGCTGGGCCGTGATACCGGGGGAGTCCTGGATGGCCTCGAGCGCGAGGAGCGCCCGCGCGGTCGGGCTCGTGTCGTAGCGCACCATTGACCTCCCCGGACGGCGTACGGCACGACCGTACCGCCCGGAGGTGACGGCATACCTCCTCCGAGCGCCATGGCGTGCGGCTCCGACGCGTCGCTACTGTCGGGCCCATGGACACCACGAGCGGCCTCGAGACCCTCCTGCCCCGGCTCAGGGACGTCTACCGCGACCTGCACGCGCATCCCGAGCTGTCGTTCGCCGAGCACCGCACGGCCGGCATCGCAGCTGCCTGGCTGCGCGAGCTCGGCCTCACCGTGACCGAGGGTGTGGGCGGCACGGGCGTGACGGGAGTGCTGCCCCGTGGCGAGGGCCCCGTCGTGCTGCTGCGGGCCGACATGGACGGGCTGCCCGTGGCCGAGGCGACGGGACTCGCGTATGCGTCGAGTGCCCGCGGCGTCGACCCTGACGGTCGCGACGTCCCCGTCATGCACGCCTGCGGTCACGACGTGCACGTCACCTGCCTGCTGGGGGCGCTGTCGGTGCTCGCGGCCGACGACTCGTGGACGGGCACCGTCGTCGCGGTCCTCCAGCCCGCCGAGGAGGTGGCCCGGGGCGCCGCAGCGATGGTCGAGGACGGCCTCTACGGGACGGTGCCGCGCCCCGACGTCGTGCTGGGACAGCACGTCGCGCCGCTGCCCGCCGGCACCATCGGACTGCGGGCCGGTCCGTCCTTCGCAGCCACCGACAGTCTGCGCATCACGCTCTTCGGCGAGGGAGGCCACGGCTCGAGGCCAGAGGCCACCGTCGACCCGGTCGTCCTGGCGGCCGCGACGGTGCTGCGGCTGCAGACCGTCGTCTCGCGCGAGATCGCCGGCACCGAGACGGCGGTGCTCACCGTGGCGTCGGTCCAGGCGGGCACGAAGTCGAACATCATCCCCGACGAGGCGGTCCTGCTGCTCAACCTGCGCACCTACGACGTGCGGGTGCGCGACACGGCACTCGCCGCCATCCGCCGGATCGTCGAGGGCGAGGCCGCCACGGCCGGAGCGCGTCGAACACCGCTCATCGAGCCGATCGAGCAGGCGCCCGCCGTCGTCAACGACGCGGCGGGGGTCGAGCGCACCCGACCGGCGCTCGAGGCCATCGTCGGCGCGGCCCGCGTCGTCGACCCCGGACCGATCACCGGGAGCGAGGACGTCGGGGTGCTGGCCGAGGCGGCCGGGGCGCCCTGCGTCTTCTGGCTGCTCGGGGGCGCCGACCCGACGGCCTTCGCCGGGACGCACGACCTCGAGGGCATTCGGGCGGTGCTCGCGTCGCTGCCGTCGAACCACTCGCCGCTCTACGCGCCGGTCATCGACCCGACCCTCGAGCTCGGGGTGCAGGCTCTCGTCGGCGCGGCGCGGTCCTGGCTCCACCGGGCTAGGGACTGCGGCCGGCCGCGAGCATCATCTCTGGCAGCGCCTCGGCGCTGAGACACGTCGGACTTGCGGCGATCTTGCGGAAACCCTGCGGACAACTGGCGCCTTCTGGACAATTGCACCTCAAGCCGTCCTCAGCCCCGGAGTCCTCATGCGCCACAGTCCCCGCAGCGCCCGCGTCCTCGCCTCGGTGCTCGCCCTGACCGGGGTCACCGCGGTGGCCCTGGCCCTCGCGCCCGGGGCGGCTGCAGCACCTTCGTCCAAGCCCGCGGTCGCTCCCGCGTCGACCTCGACGGCGGCCGGCGCGGACACCCGCGCGATGTGGGTGTGGGACACGAGCACCCCGGCGGCCACCGTCGACCTTGCCGTCGCCTCCGGCGTCGACCAGCTCTTCGTCGCCGTGCCGCCGAACGTCGCGACCTCGCCGCAGCTGCCCGACCTGCGCACTCTCTCGCAGCTGGCCCGGGCGGCCGGCATCCGCGTCGACGCCCTGGGCGGCGACCCCGGATGGGTCGACAACCCGAGCTGGGTCGTCACCTACTGGCTCAAGCCCGCCCGCAACACCGGGCTCTTCACCGGGATCCACGTCGACGTCGAGCCCTACACGACCTCGGCGTGGACCACGAGCCAGTCGACGGTGGTCGCGAAGTACCTGACCCTGCTCGACAAGCTCAAGGCGAACGCCGGCACGTCGCCCGTCGAGGCCGACATCCCCTTCTGGTTCAACGAGGTCCACGCACTGTCGAGCAGCGGCGGCGCCTCCACGCTGGACCGCGAGATCATGCGCCGCACCGCCGGCGTGACCGTGATGGCCTACCGCAACACCGCCACCGGCACCGACGGGACGCTCGACATCGCGGCCGCGGCCCTCGCCGCAGGTGCGGCCCTCGGCAAGCCGGTGCGCATCGGGCAGGAGACGACCTACCTCGGCGACACGGCCGTCGACGCGAAGCAGACCTTCTTCGGGTGGTCGCGCACCGCGATGGAGACGCAGCTCGCGCAGGTGGCTTCGGGGGCGTCGTCGTACGCGTCGTACGCCGGCATCGCGATCCACAGCGCTGCCGGGTATGCCGCCATGGCCCCCTGAGAGCCCGTCAGCCACTCTCGTCAGCCATGCCGGGAGCGTGCTCGCGCCAGGCAGGGTCGTCGTCCGGCATCCACGCGGGAGCCCGAGCCGGGTCCCGGGTGGCGTCGAGCCACGCGTGCTCGTCGGCCACGCCGAGGGCCACCTCGACGAGGCGGGTCGTCGCGGGAGCCGTGTCGTCGCTGCGCCAGGCCAGGGACCACGGGTAGTAGGGCTGGAGCTCCAGCGGCCACGACATCCTCATGCCGACGTCGACGTACTTCTCGGCGTAGCTGACGAACTCGAGGTAGCGCACGTCGACGGGACCGCGCCGCACGTGCGCGACGCAGAAGCTGAAGGCCCCCGGCGTGCCGAGCCACTGCATCTGCAGACCCAGCCGGTGCTCCAGGGCGGTGACGTACTGGCCGTGGGCGTTGTAGGTCCCGGAGTCCGGTGGGTCGGCGAAGACGTGCAGGGGTCGCTCGTGCAGCGATGCGACCCGTGTGTGGCCGTGCCGCGCGTCGCCCGTGGAGATCGCGCCGTCCGGGTCAGGCATCTCGCCCGGTGACTCGATGAGCACGAGTGGCTCCAGACGGAGCAGCCGGTGGCGCCAGCCTGCAGGATGGGCGAGCAGCATCCGTGGCGTGACCCGGAGGATCGCGACGTCGAGGCGCCCGTGCAGGAGGGCGTTGAGCTGCGTGATGCTGTCCATCGCGTGCTCGCGAAGGGGGATGTCCGGCTCGGCCCGGGTGAAGGCGTCGGCGACCATCCGGCTCGTGGAGAGCTCGAAGACGTGTGCGGTGCTGACCCCCGGCTGTGCTGTCCGCTGGGTCATGCTCTCGGCGAGGGCGAGCAGGCGCCGGGAGTCCTCGAGGAACTGCTGCCCTCGGGCCGTCAGCGTGACGTGGCGGCTGTCGCGCACGAGGAGGGTCTCGCCGAGCTGGTCCTCGAGCTTGCGGATCTGCCGGGAGAGGGCCGGCTGGCTCAGGTAGAGCTGGGCGGCGGCCCGACCGAAGTGCAGCTCGTCGGCGACCGCGACGAAGTAGCGCACCAGGCGAAGGTCCAGCTCCATCAGGTCTCCCCGCGGCGCGTCGTGGGTCAGTCGGGACCGTCGCCCGCCTGGGCTCTCCACGCTAGTGACCCGGCGTGCCGAGCGGAACTCCTCGCGGTTATCGATCGGTGCCCAAACGGTCTTGGACGCCGGGCGTCGCAGGCGGCCAGCCTTGGGAGGTCGCCGTCCGCGACACCACGGTCCGCACTCCACCCGCGGGCCCCGGCGAAAGGCACCCCATGACCGCACACGAGCGCCCCGTCGTCTTCATCCACGGTCTCTGGCTCCATGCCACGAGCTGGGACCCGTGGGTCGAGCTCTTCCGCGAGGCGGGCTACGCGCCGAGCGCCCCGGGGTGGCCGGGAGAGGCCGACACCGTCGACGCGGCTCGGGAGCGGGCGGACGACGTCGCCGGCCTCGGCATCGACGACGTCACGAACCACTACGCGGCCGTCATCGACGGCCTCCCGCAGGCGCCGGTCCTCGTCGGGCACTCGTTCGGAGGTCTCATCGCCGAGAAGCTGCTCGGCCAGGGCAAGGCCGCCGCCGCGGTCGCCATCGACCCGGCGCAGATCAAGGGCGTCCTGCCGCTGCCGCTCGCGCAGCTCCGCGCCGGGCTGCCGGCGCTCGGCAACCCGGCGAACCGGAACCGTGCGGTCTCCCTGACCGCCAAGGAGTTCCGCTTCGGGTTCGGCAACGCCGTCAGCGAGGAGGAGTCCGACGCCCTCTTCGAGCGGTGGACGATTCCGTCGCCGGCCAAGCCACTCTTCCAGGCAGCGGCGGCCAACTTCTCGCTGCACTCCGAGGCTGCGGTCGACACCGACAACAGCACGCGCGGTCCGCTGCTGCTCATCTCAGGGCTCGAGGACCACACGGTCCCGGACGTCGTGACGCGCTCGACGCTCAAGCAGTACCGCGGCTCGACAGCCGTGACCGAGCTGAAGCAGTTCGAGGGCCGGGGGCACTCGCTCACCATCGACGCCGGGTGGACCGAGGTCGCCAAGGCCGTGCTGGGCTGGCTCGACGAGCACGGGCTCTGACCGTGGACCTCGGTCTGGCCGGCAAGGTCGCCATCGTCACGGGTGCGAGCAAGGGCATCGGGCTCTCCATCACGCGCGTGCTCGTCGACGAGGGTGTCGCGGTCGTCGCCGGCGCGCGTGACGCCTCCGCCGAGCTCGACGCACTGAGTCGTTCTGGCAGCGTGACCTTCGTGGCCGCGGACCTCGGCGACCCGGACGGCGTGGCGCACGTCGTCGACGCGGCAGCCGGTCTGGGACGGCTCGACATGCTCGTGAACAACGTCGGGGCTGTGTCGCCGCGGCTGGACGGCTTCCTGGCAGTCACGGACGAGCAGTGGACCACGTCCTACACGCTGAACCTCATGGCTGCCGTCCGCACCACGCGAGCGGCCCTGCCCCTGATGCTCGCTCGTGGTCGAGGAACCATCGTGGCGACGTGCTCGGTCAACGCGACGCTGGCCGACCCCTCGGTCATCGACTACAGCGCCGCCAAGGCAGCCCTGCGCAGCTTCTGCAAGTCTCTCTCCAAGGAGCTCGGGCCGCAGGGCATCCGCGTCAACACCGTCAGTCCCGGGCCGGTCTCGACCGACCTGTGGCTCGGCAGCGACGGCGTCGCGGCTGCCGTGGCGGCCCGGCAGGGGAGTGACCCGTCGGCGGTGGCCGCAGCGGCCGCGCGCGACTCGGTGACGGGCCGCTTCACCCACCCCGACGAGGTGGCCAGGCTCGTCGCCTTCCTCGCCAGCGACGCCGCCGGCAACATCACCGGTACAGACGTCACCATCGACGGTGGGCTCATCCCCACGACCTGAGCCGGGGGAGCGCCGCATCGACCCGCTCACGCGCAGGCGCGGTATGCCGTGCCTGCGGGTGCGGCGAGCAACCCCGGGGGCCTTCTTCGTGCGGAGTGTGCATGCCCATTCGCGGCTACTAGACGATTGTCGGTAGGGCCGGTGTCTGGCCAGACTCGGTTCAGGTGATCGGCGGGAGGCTCTCTATGCGGC
>NZ_BMNZ01000006.1:434643-447014 GCF_014646815.1 Terrabacter tumescens | reverse complement strand
GAGAGTAGGACGCAGCCGGACAACCATTCACGACAACCCCGCCAACACCGTTGGCGGGGTTGTCGCATACCCACACCCAATTCCGGGTGGGACTAGAGTTGGCGTCGTGCCTGAGCTCATTGCATCCCCGACCAGAATTCCCGTGCCCGGTGGCAAGGTCATCGACGAGCACGTCGGTGCCGTCAACAGCCCGGACGCAGGTCTGCAGACCTCCGTCTCCGTCGCCCGCATGGTCGCGCCGGCCGGCTGGTCCGAGCCGTTCCAGACGCCGGAGTTCGACGAGATCACCCTCGTGCTCGCCGGGACCGTGCTCGTCGAGCACGACGGCGGCACGCTCGAGGTGGCAGCCGGTCAGTCCGTCGTCACCCGTGGGGGAGAGCGCATCCGCTACTCGTGCGGACCGGAGGGCGCCGAGTACGTCGCCGTCTGCCTGCCGGCCTTCAGCCCGGACACGGTGAACCGTGAGGATGAGACCACCGAGGGAGCCTCGGAGTGAGCGCCGAGCCCATGAGCGACCAGCAGGTGCGCCAGGGGCCCAAGGTGCTGCTCCACGACCACCTCGACGGTGGCCTGCGTCCGCAGACGATCATCGACCTCGCCGCCGACGTGGGCTACGACGGTCTGCCCGAGACCGACGCCGAGCGCCTGCGCACGTGGTTCCGCGACAGCGCTGACTCCGGCTCCCTGCCGCGGTACCTCGAGACCTTCAACCACACCCTCGCCGTCATGCAGACCCGCGACGGCCTGTTCCGCGTCGCCAGCGAGTGCGCCCAGGACCTCGCCGCCGACGGTGTCGTCTACGCCGAGAGCCGCTACGCCCCGGAGCAGCACCTGAGCCGTGGGTTGACGCTCGAGGGCGTCGTGGAGGCCGTCAACGCCGGCCTGCGCGACGGCGAAGCCAAGGCGGCCGCCGCCGGCCACCCGATCCGCGTGACGGCGCTGCTCACCGCGATGCGGCACGCTGCGAAGTCCACCGAGATCGCCGAGCTCGCGATCCGCTACCGCGACCAAGGGGTCTCCGGCTTCGACATCGCAGGAGCCGAGGCGGGCTATCCACCCACCCGACACCTCGACGCGTTCGAGTACCTCCGCCGCGAGAACTTCCACTTCACCATCCACGCGGGGGAGGCCTTCGGCCTGCCCTCCATCTGGGAGGCGATCCAGTGGTGCGGCGCCGACCGCCTCGGTCACGGCGTGCGGATCGTCGACGACATCACCATCGACGGCTCGCCCTTCGCCGACTGGGTCGAGGGCAACAAGGGCGACGCGGACGCTCTCACGGCGCTCGATCTGGACCGCGTGCGCCTGGGCCGTCTCGCCGCCTACGTACGCGACAAGCGCATCCCGCTCGAGATGTGCCCGAGCAGCAACCTGCAGACCTCGGCGGCCCCGTCCATCGCCCTCCACCCGATCACGCTGCTGCGCCGCCTGCGGTTCCGCGTCACGCTCAACACCGACAACCGCCTCATGAGCGACACGTCGATGAGCAAGGAGGCGGCCCTGCTGCGGGACGAGGCGGGCTGGACCCTCGACGACCTGCGCTGGGTCACGATCAACGCCATGAAGTCGGCGTTCATCCCCTTCGACGAACGACTCGAGATCATCGACGGCATCATCAAGCCCGGCTACGCCGACCTCGGTCACGTCGCACCGGCCGTTCCCTGAGCGGGGGCAGTCAGGAGTCGCCAGGGGAGTCAGGGGCGGTCGAGGGCCGCGGCCACGCCCGCCTCGACGTGCAGCCGGGTCGTCGGGAAGACGGGCACGACCGAGTCGGACTGGTCGACGAGCAGCTCGATCTCGGTGCAGCCGAGAATGACGCCCTCGGCGCCGCCAGCGACCAGGCGACCGATGACCTGCCGGAAGGAGTGCCGGGACTCCTCCGTGACGACGCCGCGGCACAGCTCGTCGTAGATGACCCGGTGCACGAGGGCCCGGTCCTCGGCGCCGGGGACGATCACGGTCAGCCCGTGCCCGGCGAGCCGCTCGCGCAGGAAGGGCTGCTCCATCGTGTAGGCGGTGGCGAGCAGTCCCACGCGGCCGATCCCCGCGGCGCGCACGGCGGCGGCCGTCACGTCGCCGATGTGCAGGAGCGGGATCGAGACCGCGGCCTCGACGGCCGGAGCCACCTTGTGCATGGTGTTGGTGCAGAGCAGGAGCAGCTCGGCCCCGGCGGCCTCGAGCCCGCTCGCCGCGGCGGCCAGCAGCTCACCCGCCTCGTCCCAGCGGTCCTCGGCCTGCAGGCGCTCGACCTCGGCGAAGTCGACGGAGTGCAGCAGCAGGCGGGCCGAGGCGAGCCCGCCCACCTGCTCGCGCACCAGCTGGTTGGCGAGGCGGTAGTACTCCGCACTCGACTCCCAGCTCATGCCGCCGAGCAGGCCGATGAGTCTCATCAGGCTCCGGCACCCGCCTGGAGCAGCGCGCCGAGCTCGGCCTCGGCCTGGCGGGGGTGCAGGCACCGTGCCCCGTGCGCCTCGGCCTGGGCCACGACGTGCGGCTCGTCGCGCCACAGGGCGAACCCGCGGCGCAGGAGGATGTGCGGCGGCTTGCGTCGCTCGGACAGGTCGCGCACGAAGCGGCGCATCGCGGTCAGCGACCGGTTCTGGCGCACGCACAGCGCCTCGGCGAGCAGCTCCTCGCCCAGCAGCGGGTCGACGAGCCGTCCGGCGAAGAGCCCCTCGGCGATGACGAAGTCGGTGGTCCGAGCCTCGAGCACGTGACGCCCGGTCACCGCCGAGGACCCGATGTCGTAGACCGGCACCTCGACCCGTCCCTCGTCGACGAGCTGCCGGAGCGCCGTCACGGCGGACTCGGCGTCCCACGAGTCGGCGTGGTCCCAGTCCGGGATTCCCAGCGGGGACCTCGGCAGCCGCGGGTCGCTCGCCTCGCGGTAGAAGTCGTCGAGCCGCACGACGGGCCACCCGTGGGTAGCACCCAACCGGGCCGAGAGCCGGCTCTTGCCCGCGCCGCTCGGCCCGGTGAGAAGGATGACGCGACGCCGGCCGGGGCCGCCGTCGGCAGCCGCCTCCTGACGGGCCCCCTCATTGGCCCAGTCAGGAACCCCGGGGGAGGCCACGTCGCCCGTTCCCACGAGCTCAGAGACCCTTGGGGTGCCAGACGGTCTTCGTCTCGACGAACGCGCGGATGCGGGTCAGCCCCGGGTCGGCGGTCCAGTCGGGCTCGACGGGGACGCCGTCGAGGAGCGTCGGGCGGTGCACCCGCTTGAGGTTGCCGGCCGCCTCGGCCTCGAGGGCGGCCCAGTCGACGCCGTCGGCCCCGGCCACGCCGGTCAGGTCGATGGCGTTGACGTCACGGTGCGCGGCCAGCCACGTCGCGACCTCCGCGGTCTGCGCCGTGATGATGTTGACGACCCCACCGGGCACGTCGGAGGTGGCGAGCACCTCGCTCAGCGTCACGGCGGGCAGCGGGCGGGAGGCCGACGTGACGACGACGGCGGTGTTGCCCGACGCGATCACGGGAGCGATCACGGAGACGAGGCCCAGCAGCGAGGAGGACTGCGGCGCAAGGATGCCCACGACGCCGGTCGGCTCGGGAGCCGAGACGTTGAAGAACGGGCCGGCGACCGGGTTCAGGTTGCCGAGCACCTGCGCGATCTTGTCGGTCCACCCGGCGTACCAGACGACCCGGTCGATCGCGGCGTCGACGACGGCGTTGGCCGCACGCGCCGACAGCCCTTCGCTCGAGGCGACCTCGAGGGCGAACTGCGCGCGACGGCCCTCAAGCACCTCGGCGACGCGGTAGAGCACCTGGCCGCGGTTGTAGGCGGTCGTGCCCGACCAGCCGGCCAGGGCGCCACGGGCGGCGACCACGGCGTCGCGGACGTCCTTGCGCGAGCCCATCGCGGCGTTGGCGAGGAACTCGCCCGTGGCCGAGACGACCTCGTAGGACCGGCCCGACTCGCTGCGCGGGAACTTGCCGCCGATGTAGAGCTTGTAGGTCTTGCGCACGTCGAGGCGGCTCATCGGGCGGTTCCCGTCAGGGTGGAAGGTGCAGTGGTGACGTAGGCCTCGAGGCCGTGGCGCCCGCCCTCGCGGCCGTAGCCGGACTCCTTGTAGCCACCGAACGGCGACGTCGGGTCGAAGCGGTTGAACGTGTTGGCCCAGACGACGCCGGCCCGCAGCTGGTCGGCCATCCAGAGGATGCGCGAGCCCTTCTCGGTCCAGACCCCCGCCGAGAGGCCGTATGCCGTGTTGTTGGCCTTGGCGACCGCCTCCTGCGGCGTGCGGAAGGTCAGGACGGACAGCACCGGCCCGAAGATCTCCTCGGTCGCGACGCGGTGCGTCTGCGAGACGCCGGTGAGCACGGTCGGCGGGAACCAGTACCCCTTGGCCGGCAGCGTGCACTCCGGGCTCCAGCGCTCGGCGCCCTCGGCGACGCCGGCCTCGACGAGCGCGGTGATCCGGTCGAGCTGCGCCTTGCTGTTGATGGCGCCGAGGTCGCTGTTCTTGTCCATCGGGTCGCCGACGCGCAGGGTCTCCAGGCGGCGCTTCAGCTTGGCGACGACCTGGTCGTGGACGTTTTCCTGGACGAGCAGGCGCGAGCCGGCGCAGCACACCTGGCCCTGGTTGAAGAAGATGCCGCTGATGATCCCCTCGACCGCCTGGTCGATGGGGGCGTCGTCGAAGACGATGTTGGCGGCCTTGCCGCCGAGCTCGAGCGTCGCCTTCTTGGCGGTGCCGGCGATCGAGCGCGCGATGGCCTTGCCGACGTCGGTCGAGCCGGTGAAGGCGATCTTGTCGACGTCCGGGTGCTCGACGAGCGCCTGACCCGTGCGGCCGTCACCGGTGATGATGTTGACGACACCGGCGGGCAGGTCGGCCTGCTGGCAGACCTCGGCGAAGAGCAGCGCCGAGAGCGGCGTCGTCTCGGCCGGCTTGAGCACGACGGTGTTGCCGGTCGCGAGGGCGGGGGCGATCTTCCACGCGAGCATGAGCAGCGGGAAGTTCCACGGGATGACCTGCCCGACCACGCCGTGCGGGCGGGGCACGTCGGCCCCGGAGGCGGACAGGCCGGCATACTCCAGCTTGTCGGCCCAGCCCGCGTGGTAGAAGAAGTGCGCCGCGGCGACGGGCACGTCGACGTCGCGGGTCTCCTTGATCGGCTTGCCGTTGTCGAGCGTCTCGAGCACGGCGAACTCGCGGGCCCGCTCCTGCAGGATGCGGGCGATGCGGAAGAGGTACTTGCCCCGCTCCGCGCCGCTCATGCGGCCCCAGACGCCCTCGTAGGCGCGGCGGGCTGCGGCGACGGCCTTGTCGACGTCCTTGGGGCCGGCCTGGCTCACCTCGGCGAGGACCGTCTCGTCGGCGGGGTTGATCGTGGGGAAGGTCGCCTTGGGGCGCGTGAACGCGCCATCGATGAAGAGGCCGTAGGACTTCTCGATCGTGACGATGGCGCGCGACTCGGGCGCTGGGGCGTACTCGAACTTCGGCATAAGGTGTCTTTCGTGGGCGCAGTCGTGTGAGGCGCTGTCGTGGGAGCGGCGGTCAGTCGATGGTCACGTAGTCGGCGCCGGAGTAGGCACCGGTCGTGAGCTTCTGGCGCTGCAGGAGGAGGTCGTTGAGCAGGCTGGACGCGCCGAAGCGGAACCACTCGGGCGAGAGCCAGTCGTCGCCGGCGACCTCGCTGACCATGACGAGGTACTTGATGGCGTCCTTGGTGGTCTTGATGCCACCGGCCGGCTTGACGCCGACCTGGATGCCGGTGAGGTCGCGCCAGTCGCGTACCGCCTCGAGCATGATCAGGGTGACGGGCAGCGTCGCCGCAGGCTGGACCTTGCCGGTGGAGGTCTTGATGAAGTCGCCACCGGCGAGCATCGAGAGGTAGGAGGCGCGGCGGACGTTGTCGTAGGTGACGAGCTCGCCCGTCTCCATGATGACCTTGAGGTGCGCCGTGCCGCAGGCCTGCTTGACCTCGGCGATCTGGTTGAAGACCGTGAGGTAGTCGCCCGAGAGGAACGCGCCACGGTCGATGACCATGTCGATCTCGTCCGCGCCGGCCTCGACGGCGTCGCGCGTGTCGGCGAGCTTGACCGCCATGCTGGCCCGGCCCGACGGGAAGGCCGTCGCGACGGCGGCGACGTGGATGCCGCTGTCGCCGAGGGCGGCCTTGGCGGTCGCGACCATGTCGCCGTAGACGCAGATCGCGGCGGGGCGCGGGGTCGTCGGGTCGAGGGGGTCGGGCACGAGCGCCTTGGCGCACAGCGACCGGACCTTGCCGACGGTGTCGGAGCCCTCGAGGGTCGTCAGGTCGATCATCCCGATGGCGGTGTCGATGGCCCAGGCCTTGCTGGTCGTCTTGACCGAGCGGGTGCCGAGCGCGGCCGCACGCCCCTCGCAGCCGACCTGGTCGACCCCCGGCAGGCCGTGGAGCCAGGAGGTGAGGGCATGGTTCGTCAGGCGCGACACCCCGAGGACGTCCCGCGCCTGCGCGGTGAGGTCCTGCGCGGTGCGCGTCGTGGTGCTAACTGTCACCACGGGAGTCTATCCACCTGATGAGACGGGTCGTGACGCGTGAGAGAGTCTGACGGTGAGCTCCGATGCACCCCAGCCGCCCGCCGAGTCGCCGTTCGCCGGCCCCGACGGTCGCCCCGACGGTCGCCCCGACGGTCGCCCCGACGGTCGCACTGACGGTCGCCCCGACGGTCGCACTGACGGCCGACCCGACGGTCGGCCCCACGTCGAGGAGGGGCTGCGCGACGCACGCACCCTGCGGCCCGGGTCCTCGATCGCCGTGGGGGTCGTCGGCGCCCTCGCCGGTGCGGCGTTGCTCGTGCCGGGCCTGCTCACGGCTCCGCGCAGCTGGGCGCTCATCTCGACGGTGGTGCTCGGACTCGTGCTGCTGTGGCTCTTCGTCGTGCGCCCCTGCGTCGTGATCCACACCGAGGGGATCCGCCTCGTCAACCCGCTGAGGGTGGTCGACGTCACGTGGCCGTCCATCTCCGAGGTGCGCTCACGCTGGGCCCTCGAGCTCGTCGTCGACGGCCGCCGCTACACCGCGTGGGGCGTCCCGGCGGACCCGGGTCGGCCGAGGTACGGCCGCGGGATGCTGGGCGTCGGGGCCAACAAGGTCCGCGGCAAGGCCACGATCGAGGCGCCGACGAAGTCGAAGGTGGAGGCCCAGGTGGTCGCCGCCGAGGTCGAGGAGCGGATGGCCTCGGACCGCAAGCGCAAGGACGGTCGCACCCCGCGCATCGCGCACCAGACCTGGGACCCGCTGTCCGTCGGGCTGCTGCTGGCCGCGGTCGCCTTCTTCGTCATCGGGACGTTCGTCGTCTGACCGTGCCCGTCACGGCCCGGGCGTGCCCGTCGCGCCGGCCCGCACCCCGGCTCCGCACCCAGGCTCCGCTCGCACTCTCCACCCGCAGGCCGCACGCAGGCGCCCGGCCGGGCGCACGCGTACGACAGCGGTCAGAGCGAGGTCAGGCGCTCGAACTCGGCGCGGATCCGCGACAGCCGGGTCTCGGCGACCGCGCGTGACTCGGCGAGGGCGGCCGCACTCGCCACCGGCTCGATGACCTCGAGGTAGACCTTGACCTTGGGCTCGGTGCCGCTCGGGCGCACGATGACCCGGGACCGGTCCGCGAGGTGGTACCGCAGCCCCTCGGTCGGGGGCAGGCCGCCGTCGCCCTTGCCGAGGTCGTCGACGCGCGAGACGTCGATCCCGGCCACCGTCGACGGCGGCTCGGCCCGCAGGCGCCCCATGAGGGGCTCGATCTGGGCGAGGTCGGACACTCGCACCGAGAACGAGTCGGTCGCGTGCACCCCGTGCTCGACGGCGAGGTCGTCGAGCAGGTCGGTGAGCGTGCGCCCCTCGGCCTTGAGCGTGGCGGCGAGCTCGGCGAGCAGCAGGGCCGCGCTCACACCGTCCTTGTCGCGCACGAGCTGCGGGGCCACGCAGTAGCCGAGCGCCTCCTCGTAGCCGTAGCGCAGCCGGTCGACGCGCGAGATCCACTTGAAGCCGGTCAGGGTCTCCTCGTGGCGCACCCCGGCCGCCTTGGCGATCGAGGCGAGCAGGCGCGAGGACACGATCGAGTTGGCGAAGACGTCGCGGCGCGAGACCCCGCGGCGCACGATGTGGGCTCCGAGCAGCGCGCCGACCTCGTCGCCGCGCAGCATGCGCCAGTCCCCGAGGGCGGGGTCGAGCACGGCGGCCGCGCACCGGTCGGCGTCGGGGTCGTTGGCGATGACGAGGTCGCACCCGACGGCCCGGGCGCGGGCGAGCGCGAGGTCGATCGCGCCCTTCTCCTCCGGGTTGGGGAAGGCGACGGTGGGGAAGTCGGGGTCTGGCACGGCCTGCTCGTCGACGACGACGGGGGCCGGGAAGCCGGCCTGGACGAAGGCGGTGTGGACCGTGGCGTGCCCGACGCCGTGCAGGCTCGTGTGGACGGTGCGCAGGTCCCGCGGCGAGGTGGGGTCGACGACGGTGACGACGGCGTCGACGTAGCGCTCGAGCAGGTTGTCGTCCAGCGTCTCCCAGCCGTCGGCGGCGCGGGGCACGTCGGCCACCCGCTCGACGCGGCCGATGTGCGCGGCGATCTGGGCGTCGGCGGGCGGCACGATCTGGCTGCCGTCGCCGAGGTAGACCTTGTAGCCGTTGTCCTGGGGCGGGTTGTGGCTCGCGGTGACCATGACGCCCGCGTCGGCCCCGAGGTGGCGGATCGCGAACGCGAGGACGGGGGTCGGCAGCGGCTGGGGGAGCAGCAGCGCCCGGCCGCCGGCAGCCACGACGACCGCGGCGGTGTCCCGCGCGAAGACGTCGGAGTTGTAGCGCGCGTCGTAGCCGATGACGACCGTCGGGTGCTCGCCCGCGTCGCCCTCGTCCTTGAGGTATGCCGTGAGGCCGGCTGCCGCACGGATGACGACGCTGCGGTTCATCCGGTTGGGGCCGGCCCCCAGGGCTCCGCGGAGACCGGCCGTGCCGAACTCGAGCAGCCCCGACATGCGGTCGGCGAGGTCGGCGGCCGCCGCCCCGTCACCGGAGACCGCGCGGTCGAGGACGGCGTCGAGCTCGGCCCGCGTCGTCGGGTCGGGGTCGTCGTCACGCCAGGCCCGCGCGGCGGCATACAACGTCTCGGTGGTGCCGACGGCGGTCATCAGAGGCGACCCACGACGGCGGCGAGGAGACGCCCGCAGCGCTCGGCGGCGGCCTGGCCCGCCTCGAGCACCTCGGCGTGGCTGAGCGGCTGGTCGGAGATGCCCGCCGCGAGGTTGGTCACGAGGGAGATGCCGAGGACGTCGAGCCCGGTCTGGCGTGCCGCGATGGCCTCGAGGCTCGTCGACATCCCGACGAGGTCGCCGCCGATGACCTTGGCCATCTGCACCTCGGCCGGCGTCTCGTAGTGCGGCCCGCGGAACTGGACGTACACGCCCTCGTCGAGGTCGGGGTCGACCTCGCGCGCGATGTCGCGCAGGCGCGGCGTGTAGAGGTCGGTGAGGTCGACGAAGTTGGCGCCCTCGATGGGGGAGTGCGCCGTGAGGTTGATGTGGTCGCGGATGAGGACCGGGGTGCCGGGGGTCCACGCCGGGTTGAGGCCGCCGCAGCCGTTGGTCAGCACCACGGTCGCGCAGCCGGCGGCCTTGGCCGTGCGGACGCCGTGGACGACGGCCCGCACGCCGCGCCCCTCGTAGAAGTGCGTGCGCGTGCCGAAGACGAGGGCGCGGCGCCCGGTGTCGCCGATCGCGACCGAGCGCATGCTGCCCGAGTGGCCCGCGACTGCCGCGGCGTGGAAGCCGGGGACGTCGGCGTTGTCGATGGTGGCGAGCGTCTCCCCGATGAGGTCGGCGGTCTGGCCCCACCCGGAGCCGAGCACGAGCGCGACGTCGTGGTGGTCGACGCCGGTGCGCTCGGCGATGACGGCGGCGGCGTCGGCGGCGACGTCGAAGGGGTCGGTGGAGGGGTCGCTGAGATCACGGTGGGAACGGGTCACGGTCAGGACTCTAGCGAGGTCGCCGCGACTCGGGCACCGATCCCCGGTGGCCCTCGGGGCGCGGCGGTCGCCCGCGCGGGGGATGGTTGGATGGACCTCGTGATCACGCGCGAGACGACCGTTGTCATCATCGGCGGCGGGCCCGGGGGCTACGAGGCAGCCCTCGTCGCCGCCCAGCTCGGCGCCGAGGTCACCGTCGTCGAGAAGGACGGGCTCGGAGGCGCCGCCGTGCTCACGGACTGCGTGCCGAGCAAGGCCCTCATCGCCACCGCCGACTACATGTCCGACTTCCAGACGGCGTCGCACCTCGGGGTCCGCCTGCAGGACGACGACGGCGACGAGGTGTCCGACGCCGTCGCCCAGGCGCACACCGTCAACGGCCGCATCCTCGAGCTCGCCGCGGCCCAGAGCGCCGACATCCAGGGCAGCCTCGAGCAGGTGGGGGTCACCGTGCTGCGCGGCACGGCCCGCATCGCCGGCCGGGAGCGCGTCGTCGCCGAGCTCGCCGACGGCACCACGCAGGAGCTCCCCGCCGACGTCGTGCTCGTCGCCACCGGCGCCGCGCCGCGGATCATGGACACGATGCGACCCGACGGCGAGCGCATCCTCACCTGGCAGCAGATCTACTCCCTCGCCGAGCTGCCCGAGCGCATCATCGTCATCGGCTCGGGCGTCACCGGCGCCGAGCTCGCGCAGGCCTACCTCGGCCTGGGGTCGCAGGTCGTGCTCGTCTCCTCCCGCGACCGGGTGCTGCCCGGCGAGGACGCCGACGCCGCCACCGTCATCGAGGACGTCTTCCGCAAGCGCGGCATGGAGGTCATGGGCAAGTCCCGCGCGGCCTCCGTCGAGCGCACCGCGGACGGCGTCGTCGTGACGCTCGTCGACGGCCGCACCGTCGAGGGCTCGCACGCCCTGCTCGCCGTCGGCTCCGTGCCCAACACGGCGGGCCTGGGTCTCGAGGAGGCCGGCGTCGAGCTGAGCCCCTCGGGCCACATCCAGGTCGACCGGGTCTCGCGCACCACCGTCGGTGGCGTCTACGCCGCCGGGGACTGCACCGGGGTGCTGCCGCTCGCGTCCGTGGCCGCGATGCAGGGGCGCATCGCCATGTGGCACGCGCTCGGCGACGCCGTGTCGCCTCTCAACGTGCGCGGGGTCGCCGCCAACGTCTTCACCGAGCCCGAGATCGCCACCGTCGGCATCAGCCAGAACGCCGCCGACGAGTCGCCCGACGTCGAGTCGGTCATGCTGCCGCTGGCGCGCAACCCGCGCGCCAAGATGCAGGGCATCACCGACGGCTTCGTCAAGCTCTTCTGCCGCAAGGGCTACGGCACGGTCCTCGGCGGTGTCGTCGTCGCGCCCAAGGCGTCAGAGCTGATCTACCCCGTGGCGCTCGCCGTGCAGAACCGGCTCAGCGTCGACCAGGTGTCGAGCACCATCACGGTCTACCCGTCGCTCTCCGGCTCGATCGCCGAGGCGGCGCGCCAGCTGCACCAGTCCGACTGACGCCTCGGCCGAAGGCGTCAGGCGAGGTCGTCAGGCGAGGTCGTCAGGCGAGGTCGTCAGGCGCCGGCGGGCCGTCACCCTGCTCGCGCTGCTGCTCGCCCTGCCCGCGCTGGGCGTCCCGCTCCTCCTCTTCCCAGCGCTGACGGCGGCGGCGGGACACCGTCTCGCGCAGCTTCTTCTGGAGCGGGTAGAACACGGCGGCGACGACGATGAGGATGACGAGGTTCGTCACCGAGAAGACGGTCTGTTCGGTCGTCGCAGTCGGGAGGGTCGCAAGCACATGAGCAGTCTGCCAGAGGCGTAGCGTCGGGCCCGTGGCGGCGTCGTCGCCACGTCAGGGTGGGCTGCCGCGAGCCGGACGGCGCCCTGAGCAGGTCGGACCGTGGAGGCACACGCAGTGAGCGACTGGATCCAGAAGGCCAAGGACTTCGTCAAGGGCCATCCCGAGCAGGCCCAGCAGGGGCTCGACAAGGCCGAGGAGCTCCTCAACGAGCGCACCGGTGGCACGTACGCCGACCAGCTCGACCAGGGCAGCGACAAGCTCAAGGAGACCCTCGGCCTGCCGCCCGACGCCGACGCCACCCTGCCGCCGTCGGCCCCGGAGCCGCCGGCCACCCCCACACCGCCGGGCACCCCGCAGCCCCCGGCCACGCCGGAGCCCACCCCAACCCCGACGCCCCAGCCGGTGCCCACCCCCGAGCCGGTCCCGACGCCGGAGCCCGCTCCCGGCCCGGGCGAGCCGTCGACCCCGGTCGACCCCGTCGACCCGGCTCCGGTCGACCCGCACCTTCCCGGTGGGCCCGGACCGTCGGAGATCCCGCCCGCGGGCGGCCCCGCCGGTGAGCAGGACCTGCCTGGCGTGCCCGACCCGAGCCTGCCGGGTTCGGGCGAGGGCGACATCACCCTGGGTGACCCGCCGGCCCGA
>NZ_BMNZ01000006.1:296988-434614 GCF_014646815.1 Terrabacter tumescens | reverse complement strand
CAGGGCTGACCGGCAGGGCTGACCGGCAGGGCTGACCGGCAGGGCTGACCGGCAGGGCTGACCGGCAGGGCTGACCGACAGGGCTGACCGGTATCGACCTGCGCCTGGCAACGACGAAGGGCCGACCTGCCGTGAGGCGGGTCGGCCCTTCGTCTGACGCTCCGTGAGCGCTCTGGGCTCAGCCCTCGGCGGCGTCCTTGATCTCCGCGAGCACGGCGCCCGAGGTGACGGTCTCGCCGACCTGCGCCGTGAGGCCCGAGACGACGCCGCCCTTGTGCGCGGTGATGGGCTGCTCCATCTTCATCGCCTCGAGGACGATGACGAGGTCGCCGGCGGCGACGGTGGCGCCCTCCTCGACGGCGATCTTGACGATGGTGCCCTGCATCGGGGCGGTCAGCGAGTCGCCCGACGCGGCGCCACCGGACTTGCCACCGCCGGAGCGCTTCGGCGCCTTCTTCTTCGCCGCCGACGCACTGGCGCCGCCACCGAGGGAGAGGCCACCGGGCAGCGAGACCTCGAGGCGCTTGCCGCCGACCTCGACGACGACGGTCTGGCGCTCCTCGGCCTCGGCCGCGTCGGCCGACCCACCGGCATACGCCTCGACGGTGTTGTCCCACTCGGTCTCGATCCAGCGGGTGTGGATCGTGAAGGGGGAGCCGTCGGCGGGGGCGAACGCCGGGTCGGAGACGACCGCGCGGTGGAAGGGCACGACGGTGGGCATGCCCTCGATCGTCAGCTCGGCCAGGGCGCGGCGGGCACGGTCGATGGCCTGCTCGCGGGTGCGGCCGGTGATGACGAGCTTGGCGATCATCGAGTCGAACGCGCCCGCGACGGTGTCACCCTCGACGATGCCGGCGTCCCAGCGCACGCCCGGGCCCTGCGGCACGACCATGCGGCTCACGGTGCCCGGGGCCGGGAGGAAGCCGCGGCCGGCGTCCTCGCCGTTGATGCGGAACTCGATGGAGTGGGCGTGCGGCTCCGGGTCGCCGTAGTCGAGCGACTCGCCGTTGGCGATGCGGAACTGCTCGCGCACGAGGTCGATGCCGGTGACCTCCTCGGTCACGGGGTGCTCGACCTGGAGGCGCGTGTTGACCTCGAGGAAGCTGATGTCCCCGGCGGGGCCGACGAGGAACTCGCACGTGCCGGCGCCGACGTAGCCGGCCTCCTTGAGGATGGCCTTGCTCGCGCGGAGGAGCTCGGTGTGCTGCTCCTCGGTGAGGAACGGCGCGGGCGCCTCCTCGACGAGCTTCTGGTTGCGGCGCTGGAGCGAGCAGTCGCGGGTCGAGACGACGACGACGTTGCCGTGCTGGTCGGCGAGGCACTGGGTCTCGACGTGGCGCGGGTGGTCGAGGAACCGCTCGACGAAGCACTCGCCGCGGCCGAAGGCCGTCACGGCCTCACGGACGGCCGAGTCGTAGAGGTCGTGGATCTCCGACATCTCGCGGGCGACCTTGAGGCCACGGCCACCGCCGCCGTAGGCCGCCTTGATGGCCACCGGGAGGCCGTGCTCCTTGGCGAACTCGACGACCTCGTCGGCGCCCGAGACTGGGTCCTTCGTGCCGGGCACGAGGGGGGCGCCGGCCTTGGTCGCGATGTGACGCGCCTTGACCTTGTCGCCGAGGGAGTCGATCGCCTCGGGGCCCGGGCCGATCCAGATGAGCCCGGCGTCGATGACGGCCTGGGCGAAGGAGGCATTCTCGGCGAGGAAGCCGTAGCCCGGGTGGACGGCGTCGGCGCCGGCCTGGCGCGCGATGTCGAGCAGCTTCTCCTGGACGAGGTAGCTCTCGCCCGGAGTGGACCCGCCGAGGGCGTAGGCCTCGTCGGCGACCTTGACGTGCAGGGCATCCCGGTCCGGCTCGGCGTAGACCGCGACCGAGGCGATCCCACTGTCCGTGCACGCCCGCGCGATGCGGACGGCGATCTCACCACGATTTGCGATCAGGACCTTGCTGATGGATGCCATGGCTCGGACTCTATCGGGCGGACGCCGGGTGGATTCGGCCTCCTCGCCCGTATTCCCGGTCGTCTCAGAGTGAGGTCCGGCACATCACCGTCGTCGGCGTCGACCTAGCGTGAAGTGCATGACGACACACCAGTCAGCTCCCACTCTCACCCTCGGCCACGCCTCCACCCCCGGCCTGGCCATCCCGCAGATCGGGTTCGGCGTCTGGGAGGTCCCGGACGCGAGCGTCGACGAGGCCTTCGGCCGCGCCCTCGACGTCGGCTACCGCCACATCGACACCGCCCGCATCTACGGCAACGAGGAGGGCGTCGGTCGTGTCCTCGGACGCGACGACGTCGATCGCGACGACGTCTTCGTCACCACCAAGGTCTGGAACGACGACCACGCGAACGTCCCCGCGGCCTTCGACGCCTCGATGCAGCGCCTCGGCATCGACGTGCTCGACCTCTACCTCATCCACTGGCCGGCGCCCGCTCAGGACGGCTACGTCGAGGCTTGGACGTCGATGCTGGAGCTCCAGCGCGAGGGTCGCGTCCGCTCCGTCGGCGTCTGCAACTTCCAGGTCCCGCACCTGCAGCGGCTCCTCGACGAGACGGGCGTCCTGCCGTCGGTCAACCAGGTCGAGCTGAGCCCGTACCTCCAGCAGAGCGAGCTGCGCGCCTTCCACGCCGAGCACGGCATCGTCACCGAGGCATGGAGCCCGCTGGCCGTCCGCGCCGGACTGCTCGAGGACCCGGTCGTGACGAGGCTCGCGGCCCAGCACGACGTGACGCCCGCCCAGCTCGTCCTGCGCTGGCACGTCGAGCTCGGCAACGTCGTGCTCACGCGGTCGGTCACCCCGGCGCGGATCGCCGAGAACTTCGAGATCTTCGGCTTCACCCTCGGCGAGGACGACCTGGAGGCCCTGGCCGGTCTCGACCGCGGCACCCGCACCGGCCCCGACCCGGACACGTTCGGCTGACCGTTCGGGCCTGACCCGCAGGCGTGACTGCGAGCGTCACTGCGGGCCTGACCGGGCCGCGTCCGAGCCACTAGATTGGCTGGCATGGGACTGTTCTCGCGCAAGGGCAAGGACGACGAGGCCATGCCGACGGACGCGGCCGCGGTCGCCGAGCTCGACCCGGCCGGCGCCGACGACGCGACGGCGCCGGACTTCACGGGTCGCCCGGTCGCCAACCCGCTCGGGGACGAGGAGCGCGCCCGCATCGCCGCAGCGCTCGAGCACGCGGCGGCCGAGGGCGTGGACGTCGACGACCTCGCCTCGATCGGCGAGCACTACGACGCCGCCTACCGTCGTTGGTCCTCCGAGGGTGGCTCGGGCGAGGGACCGGGCGCCGTCGTGGAGACGTATGCCGTGGCCATCGGCGAGTACCTCGCGCGTCACAGCGCGCGGGACTGGGCCGTCGTCACCGACGTGTTCGGCACCGACCTCGGGCTCGTCGCGGCCCGCGCCGACACCGTGGTCGTGCCCCACAACCTCGTGGGGGCCCGTTGGATGCGGGGCGAGACCGGTTGGGTGCCGGGCGTCGTCTCGCACCTGGTGAGCATCCGCCCGCGCCCGAGCTGACGCGGCCCCTAGGATCGCCGCCATGGACAACGAGGCCCAGGGCGAGATCGACCGGCGCAGCAAGCGCGATCTGGAGGAGGGGATCCAGCGCGACTTCACGCGCAAGATGTCCTACGGCGACTACCTGCGCCTCGACACCCTGCTCAGTGCCCAGCAGCCGCTCAGCGAGCCCCCGCAGCACGACGAGCTGCTCTTCATCATCCAGCACCAGACGTCAGAGCTGTGGCTCAAGCTGCTGATCCACGAGCTGCGTTCTGCCAGAAGCCTGCTCAAGGACGACGAGCTGGCTCCGGCGCTCAAGCGACTGGCCCGCGTCAAGCACATCCAGCACACCCTCACCGACCAGTGGTCGGTGCTCGCGACGCTGACGCCGAGCGAGTACGCGCAGATCCGCCCGTTCCTGGCGGCGAGCTCGGGCTTCCAGTCGGCGCAGTACCGCGAGGTCGAGTTCCTGCTCGGCAACAAGAACGCCGACATGGTGGCGGTCTTCGCGCACGACGAGGGCGCCCGCACGGCACTCGACGCGCTCCTGCACGAGCCGAGCCTCTACGACGAGTTCCTCGCCTACCTCGCGCGACGGGGGTATGCCGTCCCGCCCGCCCTGCTGGACCGTGACTGGACGCAGCCCTACCGCCTCCACGACGGCCTCGTCGACGTCTTCGCGGGCGTCTACGCCCAGCCGGCCGAGCACTGGGGCGTCTACGAGACGTGCGAGGAGCTCGTCGACCTCGAGGACAACTTCCAGCAGTGGCGCTTCCGGCACCTGCAGGTCGTGCAGCGCACCATCGGGCAGAAGACCGGTACCGGCGGGTCGACCGGCGTCGACTTCCTGCGCCGGGCGCTCGACCTGACGTTCTTCCCCGAGCTCTACGAGGTCCGCACCCGCATCGGGAGCTGACGGCCGCAAGGGTCTGGTGGAGCGGCGCGGTGGCCGCAAGGATGGTCGCTGTCGCCACCCACGAACCGGAGGTCAGCAGAATGGACCCGCGCAACACCGCTGTCGTGCTCATCGAGTACCAGAACGACTTCGCGAGCGAGGGCGGCGCGTTGCACGCCGCCGTCGCGGGCTCGATGGCCGAGACCGACATGCTCGAGAACACGAAGAAGGTCGTCGACGCCGCCCGCGAGGCCGGTGCCACGATCATCCACGCACCGATCTCCTTCGCCGGCGGCTACAAGGAGATCAGCGGCAGCCCCTACGGCATCCTCAAGGGGGTCGTCGACTCCAACGCCTTCGTCAAGGGCGAGTGGGGGTCGCAGATCATCGACGAGCTGGCGCCGAGCGGTGACGACATCGTCGTCGAGGGCAAGCGCGGCCTCGACACCTTCGCGAGCACCAACCTCGACTTCATCCTGCGCAGCAAGGGCATCACGACGATCGCCCTCGGCGGCTTCCTCACCAACTGCTGCGTCGAGTCGACGATGCGCTCGGCCTACGAGCGGGGCTACGAGGTCGTCACGCTGAGCGACTGTGTCGCGGCGACGAGCTCCGAGGAGCACGCGAACGCGATCAGGTACGACTACCCGATGTTCTCCAAGCCGATGTCGGGCGAGGAGTTCGCCGGGCAGCTCGCCGGGGCCGCGCAGGCGTCCGACGCGTCGCGGGGCTACTGACCCTGTCAGCCGGCGTCAGCAGGCGTCGGCTGGCGCTCAGGCTGCGGTCCGGGCGCGCACCTGGCGCTTGATCCGGCCGAGCATGGCGACCATCCCGCGCAGGCGCAGCGGTGAGACCGCCTCGGCGAGGCCGAAGCGCATCGGGGCGTCGTCGGGCACGGCAAGCACCTCGGCCGCCGTGAGACCGTCGAGCCCCTCGTGGAGGATGCCGGCGAAGCCGCGCGTCGTCGGGGCCTCGGCGGGCGCATCGAAGAAGAGGTGGACGACGCGCTCGTCGAGCGAGCCCGCCTCGTCGACCTCGACGGTGAGGAAGAGCGGTGACTGGCACTCGTCGACGCGTTCCATCTGGTCCAGCTTGCCGGCATACCGCTCGGGCAGGCCGGGCAGCTCGTCGCTGAACTCGAGCAGCAGCTGCAGCTTGAGGTCGTTGCTCGCCGAGCGGAAGTCCTCGGCGATCTCGGCCAGGGACGCGGGCAGGGGAGTCTCGGCCACGGGGCTCACCGCTCGATGGGGACGCGGACGGCGTTGCCCCACTCGGTCCACGAGCCGTCGTAGTTGCGCACCGCCTCGAAGCCGAGCAGGTGCGTCAGCACGAACCACGTGTGCGACGAGCGCTCGCCGATGCGGCAGTAGGCGACGACGTCGTCGGACGGGGTCAGGCCCTGCTCCTCGAGGTAGATGGCCTCGAGCTCCTCTCGCGACCTGAACGAGCCGTCCTCGTTGGCCGCCCTGGCCCACGGCACCGACTTCGCCCCGGGGATGTGTCCGCCGCGCATGGCCCCCTCCTGGGGGTAGTCGGGCATGTGGAGCAGCTCGCCGGAGTACTCGCCGGGGGAGCGGACGTCGACGAGCGGCTTGCCGAGGTGGGCGAGCACGTCGTCCTTGAAGGCGCGGATCGGGGCGTCGTCACGCTCGGCGACGGGGTAGTCGGCAGGGGTGGGGGAGGGGAGCTCGCGAGTCAGCTCGCGGCCCTCCGCGATCCACTTGGCGCGGCCGCCGTCGAGCAGGCGCACGTCCTCGTGGCCGAAGAGGCTGAAGACCCACAGGGCGTAGGCCGCCCACCAGTTGCTCTTGTCGCCGTAGATGACGACGGTGGTGTCGCGGCTGATGCCGCGCGAGCCCATGACCTCGGCGAAGCGGGCACCGTCGACGTAGTCGCGGGAGACCGGGTCGTTGAGGTCGACGTGCCAGTCGATCTTGAGGGCGCCGGGGATGTGGCCGGTCGCGTAGAGGAGCACGTCCTCGTCCGACTCGAGCAGGACGATGCCGTCGGGTCCGCCGACACGTCCGGCTGCGATCTGCTCGGCAAGCCACTCGGTCGTCACGAGACGCTCGGGGTGGGCGTAGGCGGAGATCTTCGTGTCTTCAGCGCTCATGGGCCCATCGTGTCACGCGGGGCCGGAGCCCTCACACGTGGTCGAGGCGCCCGAGGTCGTCGCGGCAGCGCTGCTCGAACTCCCCGAGCTCGGCGATGGCGTCCTGCACGTCGCGGAGCCGCTGCTCGAGGTCGGTGCGGCGCTCGTCGATCTGGCCGAGGACGTACTCGAGCTGCGTGCGCCGTCCGCGGGGCGCGTCGAACAGGTCGATGATCGTGCGGATCTCCTCGAGCGGGAAGCCGAGGCGCTTGCCGCGCAGGATGAGCCCGAGGCGGGTGCGGTCGCGGCGGTGGTAGACCCGCTGCGTGCCGCGGCGCTCGGGCGTGATCAGGCCGAGGTCCTCGTAGTGGCGCACCGTGCGGTGGGTGACGTCGAACTCCTGCGCCACTTCGGCGATCGTCCACGTCGGCGCACTTGTCATGGTGTCGATAGTGCTTTACGTTTACGTCAACGTCAAGCACGCGTCACGAGCGCGTGATGACCGCGACAGCTTCAGGAGAACAGCGATGTTCGAGCTCAGCCAGGACCACGAGGACTTCCGGATGGTCGTCCGCGACTTCGCCGAGAAGGAGGTCGCGCCCAACATCGCCAAGTGGGACGCCGCGGCCTACTTCCCGACCGACCTCGTGCCCAAGATGGGTGACCTCGGGCTGTTCGGCCTCGTCGTGCCCGAGGAGTACGGCGGCGCGGGTGACGCCGGCGACTTCACGAGCCTCTGTGTCGCCATCGAGGAGCTCGGCCGCGTCGACCAGTCCATCGGCATCACGCTCTCCGCCGGTGTCGGGCTCGGCATCAACCCGATCCTCACCTACGGCACCGAGGAGCAGAAGCAGCGCTTCCTGCCCGACCTCGTCTCCGGTCGCGCCCTCGCCGGCTTCGGCCTCACCGAGCCCGAGGCGGGCTCCGACGCCGGCGCCACCCGCACCAAGGCCGTCCGCGACGGCGACGAGTGGGTCGTCAACGGGGCCAAGGCGTTCATCACCAACTCCGGTACCGACATCACCTCGGTCGTCACCGTCACCGCGCGCACCGGCACCAACGAGGACGGTTCGGCACAGCTCTCGGCGATCATGGTCCCGGCCGGCACCCCCGGCTTCGTCGTCGAGCCGGCGTACCACAAGCTCGGCTGGCACGTCTCCGACACCCATGGCCTGACGTTCGAGGACTGCCGTGTCCCGGCAGACCACCTCCTCGGCGCCGAGGGCGAGGGGTTCAAGCAGTTCCTCAAGACCCTCGACGACGGGCGCATCGCGATCTCGGCGCTCGCCGTGGGCTGCGCCCAGGCCTGCCTCGAGCTGGCCACCGACTACGCGAGGACACGCACCGCGTTCGGTCGGCCGATCGGCGTCAACCAGGGCGTCTCCTTCCAGCTCGCCGACCTCGCCGTCATGGTCGAGGGCGCGCGCCTGCTGACCTACAAGGCCGCCTGGCTCAAGGACGAGCTCCACGCCGGCAAGCGCTCCGTCAAGGAGGTCAAGCACGCCGCCGCCATCGCCAAGCTCTACTCGACGGAGGCCGCGGTCACGGCCACGCGCATCGCGACGCAGGTCTTCGGCGGCAACGGCTTCATGGAGGAGTACCCCGTCGCCCGCTTCTACCGCGACGCCAAGATCCTCGAGATCGGGGAGGGCACCTCGGAGGTCCAGCGCATGCTCATCGCCCGCGGTCTCGGGCTGCCGGCATGAGTGCCGCCGCCGAGCCCACCGTGCCCGGTGACCCGCGCGTCGCCGACGTGAGGGCGCGCCTCGCGGCGGCCCACACGGCTTCCGCGAGCGCCCCTGACAAGGCCCAGGCCAAGCTCGACGCCCAGGGCAAGATCTACGTCCGCGACCGCATCGCGCTGCTCTTCGACGAGGGCAGCTTTGTCGAGGACGGGCGCTACGCCAACGCCCTCCAGCCGGGCCTGCCCGCCGATGGCGTCGTCACGGGGCGGGGCACCGTCGACGGCCGCGCTGCGATCGTCATCGCCAACGACCCGACCGTCAAGGCCGGCTCGTGGGGGGCCCGCACGGTCGAGAAGATCGTCCGCGCCACCGAGATGGCGCTGCGCGAGGAGCTGCCGGTCTTCTGGTTCGTGGACTCCGCCGGTGCCCGCATCACCGACCAGGTCGAGATGTTTCCGGGCCGCCGCGGCGCCGGACGCATCTTCCACAACCAGGTGGCCCTCTCGGGCAAGGTCCCGCAGATCTGCTGCCTCTTCGGCCCGAGCGCGGCCGGCGGCGCCTACATCCCGAGCTTCTGCGACCTCATCATCATGGTCGAGGGCAACGCCTCGATGTACCTCGGCAGCCCGCGCATGGCCGAGATGGTCGTCGGCGAGAAGGTCTCTCTCGAGGAGATGGGCGGCGCCCGCATGCACTGCACGGTCTCGGGAGTCGGTGACCTGCTCGCGCACGACGACGCCGAGGCGATCGAGCTCGCGAAGCTCTACTTCTCCTACGTGCCCGGCAGCTGGCGCGAGCACCCGCCGACGTATGCCGTCGAGGCGCCCGCGACCCCGCTGACCCGGGCGACCGTGCCCGAGCGTGAGTCGGTGCCGTTCGACATCCACGAGGTCATCGACGGGCTCGTCGACGACGACTCGTTCTTCGAGCTCAAGCCGCTCTGGGCGGGGGAGCTCGTCATCGGCTTCGGCCGCCTCGAGGGGCAGACCGTCGGCATCGTCGCCAACAACTCGATGGTCAAGGGCGGCGTGCTCTTCACCGACAGCGCCGACAAGGCCGCCCGCTTCATCTGGCTCTGCGACGCCTTCAACATCCCGCTCGTCTACCTCGCGGACGTCCCGGGCTTCATGATCGGCTCGGAGGTCGAGCGCGGCGGCATCATCCGCCACGGCGCCAAGATGGTCAGCGCCGTCTCGTCCGCGACGGTGCCGCAGTTCTGCGTCATCGTCCGCAAGGCCTACGGCGCCGGGCTCTACGCCATGGGCGGCCCCGGCTTCGGGCCGGACGCGACCATCGCGCTGCCGACGGCCCGGATCGCCGTGATGGGCCCCGAGGCCGCGGTCAACGCGGTCTACGCGAACAAGATCGCCGAGATCGCCGACCCGGACGAACGCGCACGATTCGTCGCCGATCGCCGCCGCGAGTACGAGGAGGACGTCGACATCGAGCGTCTGGCCGCCGACCTCGTGCTCGACTCGATCATCGAGGCCGATGAACTGCGCTCGGACCTCGTGCGCCGACTGGCCTATGCTTCCCGGCGTGACCGTCACTTCAGCGAGCGCCGACGCGCCGTCCCGCCGGTCTGAGCCGCGCCTCGGTCACCGGCTCGAGCACCCCGACCGCGACGCGGAGCTGAGAGCGCCGTTCTGGCGCCGCTTCCCGGTCTGGTTCCCGTTCGCCGTCTTCGCCCTCTCGCGGCTCTTCGTCTGGGTCGCGGCGAACTACCTCTCGCGCTACCAGATACCGCTGCCCATCGGGACGGCGAACATCCGCATCTTCTACCCCTCGCCCGCCGACCCCGGCTACAACGCGATCATGACCGGCTGGGACGGCCAGTGGTATCGCGTCATCGCCGAGCAGGGCTATCCCGCCGTGCTGCCCCGGGTCGGCTGGGGCGGCATCGACATGAACCCGTGGGCCTTCTTCCCGGTCTTCCCGATGACGGCCGGGATGGTCATGAAGGTGACGGGCCTGCCCTTCGGCGTCGTGGCCCCGATGCTCTCGACGCTCATCGGCTTCGTCGCGATGCACATGCTCTTCAAGCTCGTCGACCAGGCGGTGGGCCGCTGGGAGGCCATCGTCGCCGTCGTGGCGACCTGCTTCTTCATCGCCTCGCCGGCCTTCTCGGCCTCCTACACCGAGTCCACGGCGCTGCTCGGCGTCGTCACCGTGCTGTGGCTGCTGCGGCGCCGGCAGTACTGGTGGGTCGCGGTCGCGCTGCTCGTGCTCTCGCTGAGCCGCAACGTCGTGATCGCCATGGTGCCGGTGATCCTCGCCCACGGGGTCGTGCGCTGGCGCACGGGTGACGAGGGAGAGCACCCGGTGCGGCTGCGAGTCGGGTTGGGGGCGCTCGCGGCATACGCCGGCGCCCTGACCTGGCTCTGGCCGACCATCGTCACCATCGCGACGGACACCCCCAACGCGTACAACGACACGATGCTCGCCTGGAACATCGAGACCAAGATCAAGCTCTACCTGTGGTGGAACCTGCTCTACGACTACTGGGGCGTCATGGGCCAGGTGGCCGGGGTGCTGGGCATCGCGGCGTTCGCGTGGTTCATGCTCTCGAAGAACTCGTGGCGCTGGGGCCCGGAGATCTGGGGCTGGGCCGGCGCCTACCCGGCGTACATCATCCTCGTGACGAGCACGACCCCGAGCCGGGTGCGCTACGCCCTGCTGGCCTTCCCCATGACGCTGATCATCGCGTGGTTCCTCAAGCTGCGCTGGTGGAGCCGCTACCGCTACTGGCTGCTCGGCCTCGTCGTCGTCGTCGGGGCGGCCCAGATGTGGTGGTGGACCGAGCACTACCTCGTCATCGAGAACCTCACCGACGACCTCTACCCCTGAGGCCGGTCGTCGCCGGGGACCTCAGCCGCAGTCGGGCCCCCGGCGCAGGCTGCCGACGACGTCGAACCACTCGATCCCGGCGTCCGCGAGCAGCTCGCGCAGCAACGGCAGGGACAGCCCGACGACGTTGTGGTGGTCGCCCTCGACGGCCTGGATGAACGCGCCGCCGAGGCCGTCGATGGTGAAGGCCCCGGCCACCGTGAGCGGCTCACCCGTGGCGACGTAGGCCTCGATCTCTCCGTCTGAGATCTCGGCGAAGTGCACCGTCGTGGAGGCCGTCGCACCGAGCGTGGCGCCGCCGCCCTGCCGCTCGTCGATGAGCCAGTGGCCGGTGTGCAACACCCCCGAGCGGCCCCGCATGCGTTGCCAGCGCAGCACGGCCTCCTCGGCGTCGGCCGGCTTGCCGTGGACCTCGCCGTCGAGCTCGAGCACCGAGTCGCAGCCGAGCACGACGACCTCGTCGTCGACGCGGCCGGCGACGTCCTCGGCCTTGGCCCGCGCCAGCAGCAGGGCGATGTCGGCCGGCTCCAGCAGTCCGTAGCGCTCGGTCGCCTCGGCGACCGTCAGGTCCTCGTCGACCTCGCTCACGTGGACGACCGGCTCGACGCCCGCCGAGCGCAGGGTCGAGCGGCGCGCGGGCGACGCCGAGGCGAGGACGATCTGGACGGCGGGCACGTCGGGGAGGGGACTCGGCGGCATGACGACATGGTAGGCGCCGGCCCCGGCCGGGTGTGCCGACGGCGCCGCTCCCGGGGGAACGGCGCCGTCGCCGGTGCGCAGCTCTCAGATCTCCTGCAGGACCGCGCCGCGGAGGGTGTCGAGCCCGACGCCGCCGATGTCGAGGGCGCGGCGGTGGAAGGCCTTGAGGTCGAAGGCGTCACCCTCGCGCTGCCTGACCTCGTCGCGCAGCTGCAGCCACAGGCGCTCGCCGATCTTGTAGCTCGGCGCCTGCCCCGGCCAGCCGAGGTAGCGGTTGAGCTCGAAGCGCAGGATCTTCTCGTCCATGAAGCCGTAGCGGGTGAGGTAGGTCCAGGCCTTGTCGTAGTCCCATGCTCCGCCACCGACCTCGTCGGGCGCGTCAAAGCCGCAGTGCACACCGATGTCGATGACGACGCGTGCAGCCCGAAGTGACTGTCCCGCAAGCCAACCCATGCGGTTGCCCGGGTCGTCCATGTAGCCGAGCTCGGCCATGAGCCGCTCGGCGTAGAGGGCCCAGCCCTCGCCGTGGCCGGAGGTCCACGCCTCGAGGCGGCGCCACCGGTTGAGCAGCTCGGAGCGGTAGACCGTCTGGGCCACCTGGAGGTGGTGGCCCGGGACGCCCTCGTGGTAGACGGTCGTCAGCTCGTTCCACGTGCGGAACTCGGTGTTGCCCTTGGGCACCGACCACCACATGCGACCCGGGCGGCTGAAGTCGTCGGACGGCCCGGTGTAGTAGATGCCGCCGGTCTGCGTCGGCGCGATCATGCACTCGATGGTCTGGACGGGACCCGGGATGTCGAAGTGGACGTCCTTGAGGTTCGCGATGACCTCGTCGGCGCGCTCCTGCATCCAGGCCTTGAGCGCGTCGGTGCCGTGGAGCTGGTACTTCTCGTCTGCGTCGAGGATCTCGACGCCGCGCTCGACGCTGGCGCCGGACTCGAGCCCGTCGGCGATCTCGCTCATCTGGGCGTGGAGGCTCGCGACCTCCTGCTGGCCCCACCGGTAGGTCTCCTCGAGGTCGACCGTCGCCCCGAGGAAGTAGCGCGACTCGAGGGCGTAGCGCTCGCGGCCGCACGCGTCGGCCTCGGGGGCGTGCGGCAGCAGCTCGCGCTCGAGCCAGTCCGCCATGGAGCCGTATGCCGCGGCGGCGGCCTGCGCGGACTCGGCGAGCGCTGCCTGCAGCTGGGGCTCGAGCGGCTCGTCGCCGATGCTGGCGTCGGCCACGAGCTTGGCGAAGTAGCCGTCGTCGGTGGTGAGGTCGCGGGACTGCTCCGCGCAGGCCTCGACCTGCCGGCGCGGCGAGACCTGCCCGCGCTCGCGGGCGAGGAGCAGCGACTGCTGGTAGCCCTCGAGGGCGGCGGGGATCTTGCCCATGCGGGTCGCGAAGACGCGCCAGTCGTCCGCGGTGTGCTGCGGCATGAGGTCGAAGACGTCCCGGACGCTCTGGAGCGGCGAGGCGAGGACGTTGAGCGACATCTCGTCGAGCCCCGCGGCATACCGGTCCACGGCGAGCTGGAGGCGCTCGGTCATGGCGGCGACGGTGACCCGGTCGACGTCGTCGGCCAGGGCCGCGGCGCCGAGCCGGGCCAGGGTCGCCCGTCGCAGCTCGGAAGCGGCGGCGTTGCCGGTGGGCGAGAGGTCGTCGAGGTCCTCCTCGCCACCGGGGACGCCGAGATAGGTCGCGTTGATGGGGCTGAGGGCGACTGCGGCATCGAAGTAGGTCTCCGCGATGCGGTCGACATCGGTGCGCGGTCGCGCGGTCTGGGTGTTGTCGGTCACCCGGCGAAGGTAATCCAGGCCCGGGATGCGTGCCAGTGCATTGTGGCGCGCGTGCGGCCCGCGGCGGCGGCGCTCAGTCGCTCTGGTCGGAGGAGGCGCCCTTGCCGCCGCCGGCCACGACGAGCACCACGACCCCGTCGGTCGTCCGGCTGCCGGTCGCGGGCCACGTGGCCAGCACCTGGCCCTCCTTCGCGCCGCCGTCGGACGGGATGGTGACGCGGGTGACCCGGACGTCCTCGCCCGTCAGCGTCCGGGCCGCGTCCTTCGCATCGGTGCCGGCGAGGCCGTCGGGCACGACGAACGAGGAGTTGACGCTGTCGGGCGCGTGGCCGCGGCTGACGACGAGGGCCACGGTCTGCCCCTTGGCCATCGGCTGACCCTCGGCGGGGAACGAGCCCATGACCGCACCCTCGGGCTCCTGCGAGCGGACGAGGACCCAGCGGACGTTGACGCCGAGGCCGATGAGCTGCTTGACCGCGGCCTCGCGCTGCTGGCCGACGAGGCCCGCGGGGACGGCGCTGCCGTCCGCGGGCGGAGCGGTCGTGGGCGGGGTCGAAGGCGACGACGAGGCGCTCGAGGAGGGACGGGGCCCGGCGGCGGGCGGGGTGGCCGGGTCCGAGCCCGACAGCAGGACGTACGCGAGGACGGCGACGAGGGCCACGACGGCGGCGGCGAGCACCCAGACGACGGCTCCCGGTCCGGAGGGCCGGCGCCGCTCGGCGAGGGTCGAGCGGCGGGTCGGGGCGTCACCGGCCGGCCACGGCGCCGAGGGCTTCGAGGGCTTCGAGGGCGCTGCGGACGCTGAGGGCGCGACCGGCATCCTCGCTGTGCTGAGGGCCGGGCTGAGGGACGGGTCGGGTGCGGGGCTGGGCAACGCGCGGGTGGCGTCCTTGCCGACGGCCGTCGCCGCCTCGGCGGTGGTGCCCGCGCCGTACATCGCCGCGCCGGCGCCGAGGACCGCGGTCGCCTCGCCCAGCGGCATGGCCCGGGTGGCGGCGTCGGCGGACACCTCGTGACCCTGCAGCGCGGCCGCCATCGCGTCGGCGTCCGGGTAGCGGTCGGCGGGCGACTTGGCCGTGGCCCGCTCGACGACCTCGTCGAGGTTCGCCGGCAGGTCGGCGACCCGCGAGCTCGGCAGCGGGACCGGCTCGTCGAGGTGCCGGAGCGCGACCGCGACAGGGGTGTCGCCCTCGAACGGGACGGCGCCGGTCAGCATCTGGAAGAGCAGGATGCCGAGCGAGAAGAGGTCCGACGACGGGGTCGTCGCCTCGCCGCGGGCCTGCTCGGGCGCGACGTAGGCGGCCGTCCCCATGACGGTGCCGGTGTCGGTGAGCGACGCCTGCCCGAGGGCGCGGGCGATGCCGAAGTCGGTGACCTTGACGAAGCCGTCGGGCCGGACGATGACGTTGCCGGGCTTGATGTCACGGTGCACGACTCCGGCGCGGTGCGCGGTCGCGAGGGCGGCGCAGACCTGCTCGGCGACGCGTACGGCGTCGGCGGGGGTGAGCCGGCCGTGCTCCCGGATCACGTGGGCGAGGTCCTGGCCCTCGGCATACTCCATGACGATGAAGTGGGAGGCGCCGTCGACGCCGTAGTCGTAGACCTGAGCGATGTTCGGGTGCGAGAGACGCGCGGCGGTCAGGGCCTCGCGACGGAACCGCTCGACGAAGTCCGGGGACTCGGCGAACGCGGGCGAGAGGACCTTGACGGCCACCTGTCGGCCGAGCCGCTCGTCGGTCGCGAGGTGGACCTCACCCATGCCACCGACGGCGATGCGCTCGCCCAGCGAGTAGCGCTGCGCGATGCGGACGGTGGGTGTGGAGTCGACGGACATGGGCAACGAGACTAGGGGAAGCGGCTGTCAGCGGGCCAACCGAAGCGGTCCGCGACCGCGGTCCCGGCGGGTCAGCGCGGCAGGCCCGTGCTCCTCCAGCCGCCATGGCGCGCGGATGGGCCGACCAGCCGGTAGGAGGGATCGGACCAGGCCGACCGCGCGGGCTCCGGGGCGGCCCCGCCGTCGCCGAGCGCGGAGAGCACGACGACCAGCGCGGCGAGCTCCTCGGCAGAGGGGCTGCCGCTCACCCGGATGGCCGCGGCGGTGGCGATCGCTTCGGTGGGCCCGGTCGTGTCGGCGCTCACAGCGGGATGTTCCCGTGCTTCTTGGGCGGCAGCGTCTCGCGCTTGTTCTGCAGCGCGCGCAGGGCGCGGGTGACGTTCATCCGCGTGTTGGACGGGCTGATGACGGTGTCGATGTAGCCGCGCTCGGCCGCGACGTAGGGGTTGGCGAGGGTCTCCTCGTAGTGGGTGACGAGCTCCTGGCGCTGGGCCTCGACGTCGCCGCCCGTCTCCGCGGTGTGCTTGAGCTCCTTGCGGTAGAGGATGTTGACGGCGCCCTGGGCGCCCATGACGGCGATCTGGCCGGTGGGCCACGCGAGGTTGATGTCGGCACCGAGGTGCTTGGAGCCCATGACGTCGTAGGCGCCGCCGTAGGCCTTGCGGGTGATGACGGTGATCTTCGGCACGGTGGCCTCGGCGTAGGCGTAGATGAGCTTGGCGCCGCGACGGATGATGCCGTCCCACTCCTGGCTCGTGCCGGGCAGGAAGCCGGGCACGTCGACGAAGGTCAGGACCGGCACGTTGAAGCAGTCGCACGTGCGCACGAACCGCGCCGCCTTCTCCGAGGCGTCGATGTCGAGGCACCCGGCGAACTGCATCGGCTGGTTGGCGACGACGCCGACGGCCATGCCGTCGATGCGGGCGAAGCCGGTGATGATGTTGGGCGCGAAGAGCGGCTGCACCTCGAGGAACTCGCCGTCGTCGACGACATGCTCGATGACGTGCTTCATGTCGTAGGGGACGTTGGGCGAGTCGGGGATGCACGTGTCGAGCCAGAGGTCGTCGTCGGTGACCGACAGGTCGGCCTCGCCCTCGCCGTAGGCCGGCGGGGTCTCCATGTTGTTGCTCGGCAGGTAGGACAGCAGCGCCTTGACGTAGTCGATGGCGTCCTGCTCGTCGGTGCCCATGTAGTGGGCGACGCCCGACTTGGTGTTGTGGGTCTGGGCGCCGCCGAGCTCCTCGAAGCCGACGTCCTCACCGGTGACGGTCTTGATGACGTCGGGGCCGGTGATGAACATGTGCGAGGTCTGGTCGACCATGACGGTGAAGTCGGTGATGGCGGGGGAGTAGACCGCGCCGCCCGCGCACGGGCCCATGACGAGCGAGATCTGCGGGATGACGCCGGACGCGCGGACGTTGCGGAAGAAGATCTCGCCGTAGAGCCCAAGGGAGACGACGCCCTCCTGGATGCGGGCGCCGCCGGAGTCGTTGAGGCCGATGACGGGGCAGCCGATCTTCATGGCGAAGTCCATGACCTTGACGATCTTCTCGCCGAAGACCTCGCCGAGCGACCCGCCGAAGACCGTGAAGTCCTGGGCGAAGACGGCGACCTGGCGGCCGTCGACCATGCCGTAGCCGGTGACGACGCCGTCGCCGTAGGGACGGTTCTTCTCCTGGCCGAAGTTGTTGCTGCGGTGCCGGGCGTACTTGTCGAGCTCGATGAAGGTGCCCTCGTCGAGGAGCATCTCGATGCGCTCACGAGCGGTCTTCTTGCCGCGGGCGTGCTGCTTCTCGACGGCGCGCTCCGACCCGGCGTTGGCCACCTCGGCGACGCGTCGCCTGAGGTCGGCGAGCTTGCCTGCGGTGGTGCCGAGGTCGGGCTCGGGGGGCGCCGGAGCCGCAGGCGTCGTGCTCTGGTCCGACGTGCTGGTCGGCTGCTCTGCGACGGCGTGATCGGTTGCCATGGTCGGCACTCTAGCCTTGTGGACGTGCGCGATTCGCTCGACATCGAGACTGTGAGTGCGGCCTTGGTCACGTCCGGACGGCCGTGGCGCGGGGTCGAGTTCCACCCCGCCCTCGGGTCGACCAACACCCGACTGCGGGAGCTGCTCACCGGGTCGTCCCCGACGAGCGGGGCGTATGCCGTGTCGCCCGCAGACGACGACCGTGGCCTCTGGTGGGTCGTCCTCACCGACCACCAGACCGGCGGGCGCGGGCGGCTGGGACGCGCCTGGACCGTCCCCGACCGGGCGTCTCTCGCCGTCAGCGTCGCGGTGCCCGTCGCGGACGCCGCCCAGGCCGGCTGGATGCCGCTGCTGGCCGGGCTCGCGCTCTCACGTGCCGTGCGCGACGTGACCGGGGCAGCGGGGCACCCCCTGACGGCGCGCCTCAAGTGGCCCAACGACGTGCTGCTCGCCGACGACGCCGACCGCAAGCTGAGCGGCATCCTCTGCGAGCTCGTCACCTCGGGGGGCCGCCAGGCGGTCGTCGTCGGGACCGGCGTCAACGTCGACCAGACCAGGGACGAGGTGCCCGTCGACACGGCCACCTCGCTCGCCCTCGCGGGCAGTCGGGTGCGCCGCGAGGACCTGCTGCTCGCCTACCTCGACCACTTGACGGACGTGCTCGCAGGGGCGGGCGCTGGGGGGCGGTCGGGTACAGGCGTGCACGAAGGCCGTGGGTCGGGGACCGCCGCGCGTGAGGCGGCGCGGACGGCCTACCGCGAGGCGTGCTCCACCCTCGGTCTGCAGGTGCGTGTGCACCTGCCCGCCGGGGGTGCGGCCGAGGGCACGGCCGAGTCGGTCGACGACGACGGGGGGCTCGTGGTGCGCACCGCGGATGGCCTGAGGACCTTCGCTGCCGGCGACGTCGTCCACGTCCGACCGGCGGCCGGCGGACTGGCATGATCGCCCCATGACGGAGTCGGGGACGGGCGCCGGCCCGCTCGAGCCGGCCGAGCCGCTCGAGCCGGCCGAGCCGCTCGAGCCGGCCGAACGTGCGGAGCCGCTCGAGCCGCTCGAGCCGCTCGAGCCGGTCGGGCGGCCGAACGAGGACTTCACCGAGCAGCTGCTCGGGCGCCCGCTCGGCCTGCGCCGCCGTGACGTGAGCCGCGGGGCCGAGGTGTCCCTGCTGTCGGCGCGCAAGTTCTGGCACGCGCTGGGCTTCCCGGTGGTCGACACCGACGACGAGCTGTTCACCGAGGCCGACCAGAAGGCGCTCGCCTCGGTCGCGGGCATCGTGCGGGACGGGCTGCTCGACGAGTCGACGGCGCTCGCCATGACGCGCGCCTTCGCTCGCTCCGCCGACCGCCTGGCGGGCTGGCAGTCGCAGCTCATCGCCGAGGCCGTCGAGACCCACATGACGGCGGCGCTGGCCGAGGAGGGCGACGACGAGCACGAGTCGCGCTCGGTGCCGAGCCTCGAGACGGCCACCGAGACGGCCAAGCGGCTCGCGGTCCTCACCGACCGCCTCGAGCCGCTCCTCGTCTACGCGTGGCGCCGGCACCTGTCGGCCACGGTGGCCCGCATGCTCGCCGACGCCGACCCCGAGGCGTACGGCATGACGAAGATGCGGTCGGTCGGCTTCGCGGACCTCGTCAACTTCACGGCGCTCGTGCGCCGGATGTCCGAGCGCGACCTCGCGCGGCTCGTCTCCCGGTTCGAGGCGCTCTCGGCCGACGTCATCACCGCGCACGGCGGCCGCCTCATCAAGACCGTCGGCGACGAGGTGCTCTTCACGACGATGGGCGCCGCCCCGGCCGCGGCCATCGCGCTCGACCTCGTCGAGACGATGACGAACGACGACGTGCTGCCCGACGTCCGGTGCGGCATGGCCCGCGGCCCGATCATCTCCCGGCTCGGCGACGTCTTCGGCACGACCGTCAACCGGGCCTCTCGGCTGACCGCGGTCGCCCAGGCCGGCAGCGTGCTCGTCGACGCGACGATGGCACGCGAGCTGGCCAGCCTCTCCGGCTTCGAGCTGACGGGACAGCGCCGCCGCATCCTGCGCGGCGTCGGACCCGTCACGCCCTCGCTGCTGCGCCGCGCCACGTCGGCCGGCCGCCGCTCCGTCTCGGGGGCGCCCACCCCGGCCGGCGCCGAGCCCGCCGCACGTATCGAACCCCCCGACCGAACCGGCCCACGCACCGACGCGTGAGCCCCGAAGGAGACCGACGTATGCCGTCAACGCCGACTGCGCCCACTGCGCCCACCGGGGCCGACGCCACCGGCCTCGCCCCCCTCGTCCGCGTCGAGCGCTTCGAGGACCCGGGCCTCGCGCACGTGGCCGAGATCGTCCTCGACCGCCCGCAGGCCATGAACGCCGTGTCGACGGAGATGGCGCGCGCCATCGCCGCGGCGACGGCGCAGGTGGCCGCCGACGAGACCGTGCGCTGCGTCGTGCTGACGTCGAGCCACGCCAAGGCCTTCTGCGTCGGTGCCGACCTCAAGGAGCGCAACGCCTTCTCCGACGCCGACCTCATGGCGCAGCGTCCCGTCGCGCGGGCGGCCTACGGCGGCGTGCTCGACCTGCCCGTGCCGGCCATCGCGGCGGTCGACGGCTTCGCCCTCGGGGGCGGCTTCGAGCTGGCCCTGTCGTGCGACGTCGTCGTCGCGGGGGAGGGCGCGGTGGTCGGGCTGCCCGAGGTGAGCGTCGGCGTCATCCCGGGCGGCGGTGGGACGCAGCTGCTCGTGCGCCGGGTCGGCTGGTCACGCGCGGCCCGCGCGATCTTCAGCGCCGCGCGTCTCTCGGCCGCGGAGGCCCTCGAGCTCGGAGCCGTCGACGAGGTGGTGCCCGCCGGCTCGGCCCGTGACGCGGCCCTGGAGCTGGCCCGGACCATCGCGGCCAACTCGCCCGTTGGGCTGCGCAACGCCAAGCGCGCGATGCGTCTGGGCGCCGACGTCGGCCTCGACGCGGGCCTCGAGATCGAGGACGGCTGCTGGCGCGCCACGGCCTTCTCCGGCGACCGGCGCGAGGGCGTCGCCGCCTTCGCCGAGAAGCGTCGGCCCGTCTGGCCCGGTCGCTGAGGAACGGCATCCCGGACCGTCGGGGCGTCAGGGTGCAATTCGGGCCGATGTCGATAGGCTCACCACGGTCGGTGCGCCCCCGGACCGGCAGATCTTGAGGACGGTGACATGACCCGAGTGCTCCTGGCGGAGGACGACCCAGCCATCTCCGAACCGCTGGCCCGTGCGCTGCGGCGGGAGGGCTACGACGTCGACGTGCGTGAGGACGGCCTGGCCGCCCTCGACGGTGCCAAGGAGAATCCCGACCTCGTGCTCCTCGACCTGGGGCTGCCGAAGATCGACGGGCTCGAGGTGTGCCGCCGCATCCGCGCCGAGGGCCGCGCCATCCCGGTGCTCATCCTCACGGCCCGCGCCGACGAGGTCGACACCGTCGTGGGGCTCGACGCCGGCGCCGACGACTACGTCACCAAGCCGTTTCGTCTCGCCGAGCTGCTCGCCCGCGTCCGGGCCCTGCTGCGCCGCACCCCCACCGAGGTGGTCGCGTCCGGCGAGCTCGTCCGCATCGACTCCGACGGACGGCGTGCCTGGTTCAAGGGCGAGGAGCTGCAGCTGACCGCCAAGGAGTTCGACCTGCTGCGCGTCCTCGTGCGCGAGCAGGGCAAGGTCGTCTCTCGTGAGCAGCTGATGCGCGAGATCTGGGACACCGCGTGGTTCGGGTCGACCAAGACCCTCGACATGCACATCTCGGTGCTGCGCCGGAAGCTCGGGGACGACGCGACCTCACCGCAGTACATCGCCACCGTCCGTGGTGTCGGCTTCCGCTTCGAGCGACCTCAGGCCGACTGACCGTGCGCCGGGTGCTCGACCGGATGGCCCTCGTCGCCGCAGTCGTCTGCGCCGGGTTGTTCGTCCTGCTCTCGACCGTCGTCGTCGGCTTCGCCGTGACGCAGCGGCCGGACTCCGTCAGGACCTGGATCGCGTCGGACCCCTCCGTCGGCATCGGCCGCTTCGGTGCCGTCATGCTCGCCATCGGCGCGATCAGCGGCGCCGCCGCCTACCTCGTCACACTGGGGACGCGCACCCACGTCGAGCGGTCGTCGCAGGAGCTCGTGCAGCTCGCCGACCGCTTCGCCGCGGGCGAGGCGCGCCTGACGCCGGTGCACTCGGACATCGACGAGATCGACCACGTGTCGGGGGTGATGAACCGCCGGGCCCACGACATGACGAAGTCGCTGGCCGCCGAGCGCGACTTCGCCGCCGACGCCTCGCACCAGCTGCGCACGCCGCTGACCGCCCTGCTCATGCGCCTCGAGGAGATCTCGGAGACCGACGACGCCGAGGTGGTCAAGGAGGAGGCGACCATCGCGATCGCCCAGGTCGAGCGGCTGACCCGGGTCGTCGACGACCTGCTCGGTCGCACCCGGGGCTCCGGCGGACCCTCGCCCGCGGTGTCGCTCGACTCGGTCATCGCGGCCCTCCAGCGCGAGTGGCAGCCAGCCTTCGAGCAGGCCCGCCGCTCGGTGCGGGTGCGCGGCGAGCGCGGCCTCTTCGTCCGGTCGACGCCGGTCGCCCTCTCGCAGGTGCTCTCGACCCTGCTCGAGAACTCCCTCGTGCACGGGCGGGGGACCGTCGACGTCCACGCCCGCCGGTCGGGGCCGTCGGTCATTGTCGAGGTCAGCGACCAGGGCGACGGCGTGCCGGCCGCCATGGCGCCGCACATCTTCGAGCGCTCGGTGAGCAGCGGCGCCGGTGGCAGCACCGGCCTCGGGCTGGCCCTCGCGCGTGACCTCGCCGAGTCCAACGGCGGCCGCCTCGACCTCGTCCAGGCCCAGCCCGCCCGCTTCGCGCTGTTCCTCTCCGAGGCCGAGACCGACTGACCGGAAAGGCACGGCGAGGCGGGGTAGGGTTCGCGCGTGAGGCGCCTGCATGAGTTCCTGTTCGTGCGCCACCGGCACAACTGGCTGCTGCTGCTCCGGTTCGCGGTGGTGGGCGCCTCGGGCGTGCTCGTCAACCTGCTGACCCTCGTCGTCGTCAAGAAGCTCGGCCCTGGATTCAACCAGGCCATCCTCCCGGTGCCGGGCACCGACTTCAACGTCCGCTGGTACCACGTCTACTCGACGATCGCCTTCCTCGTGGCCAACCTCTGGAACTTCCAGCTCAACCGCACGTGGACCTTCCGCACGAGCAAGCACGCCCGGTGGTGGCACGAGTACTGGCCGTTCCTCGCCGTCGGCCTGCTCGGCCAGGTCGTCGGCCTCGTGCTGCTGACCCTGCTCATGCACCTCGACTCGCCGATCCACCTCTCGCCGACGCTCCTCGACGACTCCACCGGCTTCCGGACCCGGCTCTACTGGGCGCAGCTCATCGTCATCGCCGTCGTGACCCCGGTGTCGTTCGTGCTCAACAAGCTGTGGACGTTCGCGGCCGTGCGCACCCACCACCCCGACCTCGCCGATCCCAGCCACGTCGAGGCCGTCCTCACCGACGAGGCCGAGCAGGCCGCCGCGACGGCCGCGGCGGCCGGAGCAGGCAGCAGCGGAGGCGCCGTCCCGGGCCGCCACGACCCCCACGCCTGACGCCGACTACGCTTGGGCGGCGTGAGCCAGCCGAAGCGCGCCCCCGGAGGATTTCCCGTCGTCGGTGTCGTGGGCGGCGGTCAGCTCGCCCGCATGATGCAGGGCCCGGCCGTCGAGCTGGGCGTCCAGCTGTCGGTCCTCGCCGAGAGCGACACCGCAGCAGCGGCGCTCGTCGTGCCGAGCTCCCCGGTGGGGGAGCACACCGACCTCGAGGCCCTGCGGGCCTTCGCCGCGCACTGCGACGTCGTGACCTTCGACCACGAGCACGTGCCTCCGCACCTGCTCGAGGCGCTCGAGGCCGACGGCGTGGCCCTGCACCCGACGCGGGCCGCGCTGCACTTCGCCCAGGACAAGCTCGCGATGCGCGAGCGGCTCTCGGGCCTCGGCATCGCCTGCCCGCGCTGGTCGCGCGCCACGACCGCGGCGGAGGTCACGGCCTTCGGCGACGAGGTCGGCTGGCCGATCATCGCCAAGACCCCCCGGGGCGGCTACGACGGCAAGGGCGTCTCCGTCGCGTCGAGCGCCGACGACCTCACCGAGTGGATCTCGCGCATCGGTGAGCCCGGCCCGCTCGAGCACGGCCTGCTCCTCGAGGAGAAGGTCGACTTCGTCCGCGAGCTCGCGGTCCTCATCGCCCGCAGCCCGTCCGGCCAGGCCGCGGCGTGGCCCGTCGTCGAGACGGTCCAGACCGACGGCATCTGCACCGAGGTGCTCGCGCCCGCTCCGGCCCTCGACGCGGACCTCGCCTCGGTCGCCACGGAGGCCGCCCTCCGGATCGCCGGCGAGCTCGGCGTGACCGGCGTGCTCGCCGTCGAGATGTTCGAGGTGCGCGGCGCGACGGGTGACGCCTCGTCCTACGTGGTCAACGAGCTCGCGATGCGCCCGCACAACAGCGGCCACTGGTCGATGGACGGCGCCGTCACCGGCCAGTTCGAGCAGCACCTGCGCGCCGTCCTCGACCTCCCTCTCGGCGACCCCCGGCCCCGCGCCCCGTGGACCGTCATGGCCAACGTCCTCGGCGGCGACTACGAGCACCTCTACCCGGCCTACCGGCACATCATGGCGCGCGACCCCGGCGCCAAGGTCCACGTCTATGGCAAGGGCGTGCGCCCCGGCCGCAAGATCGGCCACGTCAACGTCAGCGGGACCGACCTCGACGACGCGCGCGAGCGGGCGGGCCACGCCGCCGACTACCTCCGAGGAGTGATCACCGAATGACCGAGAGCGCCACCAGCCCCACCTCGCCCGTCGTCGGCATCGTCATGGGCAGCGACAGCGACTGGCCCGTCATGCGCGAGGCCGCCCGGGCGCTCGAGGAGTTCGGCATCCCCTACGAGGCCGACGTCGTCTCGGCGCACCGGATGCCCGACGAGATGATCGCCTACGGCCAGGGCGCCGCCGCCCGTGGCCTGCGGGTCGTCATCGCCGGCGCCGGCGGGGCCGCGCACCTGCCCGGCATGCTCGCCTCGGTGACGCCGCTGCCCGTCGTCGGCGTGCCCGTGCCGCTGAAGTACCTCGACGGCATGGACTCGCTGCTCTCCATCGTCCAGATGCCCGCCGGGGTGCCCGTCGCGACGGTGTCGATCGGCGGCGCCCGCAACGCCGGTCTGCTGGCCGCCCGCATCGTCGGCACCGGCGGCGACGAGCTGGCGGCCGACGTCCGCGAGCAGATGGTCACCTTCCAGGCCGACCTGCGCGACCAGGCGCACGCCAAGGGAGCGGCCCTGCGCGAGCAGGTCGCCCGCGGTCTGTCCGACTGAGCCACCGCCCCGCCGCAGGGGAGTGTGGACGGGACCGACGGCATACGCCCTCGGGTCGGTCGCCCTCTGGTCAGTCGGGCTCGGCGAGGAAGCCGCGCACGGCGGCCGTGAACACGCCGGGCTGGGCGGCGTGGACCAGGTGGCCCGCGTCGATGCGCAGCAGGCGACCGTCGGCCACGGTCTCGGCCATCTGCCTGACGTGCTCGGCCGGCATCGGGCTGCTCGGGCCACCCCACACCACGAGCGTGGGAGCGGTGACGGCGGCGACGATGCTGGGCCAGCGGGGGTCGGGGTCGTCGATCTGCGCCCGCACCTGCAGCACGGCGTCCCAGTCGTAGGCGAGCTCGCCGTCCGGTCGCGTCGGTGGCCGAGGCTCCCGAGGGTGCGGCACGGGCACGTCCTCGAGCACGAGCCGGCGCACGAGGTCGGGCCGGCGGCTCGCGAGCAGGCACGCCACGAGACCACCGAGGGAGTGGGCGACGACGTCGGCCGGCCTCCCGTGCTCGGTCGCAAGGCTCGCGGCGACGGGAAGGACGTCGTCCGCCAGCTCCGACAGGGCGTAGCTGCCGGGCCGGGGACTCGCGCCGTGGCCGCGCAGGTCGACGGCGACGACGAGCCGGTCGCGTGCCAGGCCGGAGACCACCTGCGCCCAGTCAGCCGACGTCTCGCCCGTCGCGTGGACGAGGAGGACGGGCGGGAGCGCGCCGGGCTCGCCCCAGCGCCGCATGAAGAGCCGGACCGCCACCGGGTGGACGTCAGTCGGTGACGGCGGACGAGCCGTCGCCGGGCTGGATCCGGGGGTACTCGATCTTGGGGCACGTGTCCATGACGACCGCGAGCCCGGCGCCCTCGGCGCGGGCCGCGGCCTCCTCGTCGATGACGCCGAGCTGGAGCCACAGGGCCTCGATGCCGAGCCGCTCGCGCTCGGCGATCGCCTCGTCGACGACCGCGCCGACCCGCTCGCTGTTGACGAAGCAGTCGACGACCTTGACGACGGTGCCGTCGGGGATGTCGGTCAGCGTCTTGTAGCCCGTGGCGCCGTGGACCTTCGCCGCGCTCGGGTGCACGGGCACGAGCCGGATGCCGAGCTCGCGCTGGAGCCACAGGGAGACGCGGTACGCCGTGCGGTCGGGGTTGTCGCCGAGCCCGACGACGGCCCACGTGGCCGGGGTGTGCAGCAGGTCCCGGATGACGTTCGGGTCGTTGTGGTGCGCACTCATGCCGCCATCCTCACACGGGGCCTGCCGCATCGTCGCCCGCGGCGCCGGATCGGCCCGGGGTCACCCTCGGGCGAGCGTGGTTGGATGGCTGGATGCGATTCGGAATGTTCGTTCCCCAGGGCTGGCGGATGGATCTCGTCGGCATCGAGCCTGCCCGCCAGTGGGAAGTCATGGTCAACCTCGCCAAGCACGCGGACGACGGAGACGTCTTCGAGTCCATCTGGGTCTACGACCACTTCCACACGGTGCCGCAGCCCTCGGGCGAGGCGACGCACGAGGCGTGGTCGCTCATGGCCGGCTTCGGCGCCGCCACGAGCCGGGTGCGTCTCGGCCAGATGTGCACGTGCATGGCCTACCGCAACCCCGCCTACCTCGCGAAGGTCGCCGCGACCGTCGACGTCATCTCCGGTGGCCGCACCGAGATGGGCATCGGCGCCGGCTGGTACGAGCACGAGTGGCGCGCCTACGGCTACGGCTTCCCCAAGGCCGGCGACCGCCTCGGCGCGCTCCGCGAGGGTGTCCAGGTCTTCCGCGACATGTGGACCACGGGCGAGGCGACGCTGGACGGGAAGTACTACCAGGTCGACGGCGCCCTCTGCGCGCCCCGGCCGCTCCAGGGCACGAGCCACCCGGGCAGCGCCCTCAACGGCATCCCGATGTGGATCGCCGGTGGCGGCGAGAAGGTGACGCTGAAGATCGCGGCGGAGTACGCCGACTACACGAACTTCGACGGCAGCCCCGAGGGCTTCGACCACAAGAGCGAGATCCTCAAGGGCCACTGCGACGACCGCGGCCGCGACTTCGGCGAGATCGTCCGGTCGGCCAACTACAACGTCGTCATCGGCGAGACCGACGCCGACGTCGAGGACCGCCTCCAGTTCTACGGGGAGCTGCTGCGCAAGGGCGGCGTCGCCGACGACAAGGCCGCCGCCTCCGTCGAGGACCTGCGCAAGCAGCCCGCGGTCGGCACGCCCGACAAGATCGTCTCGATGTTCACGGACATGCAGGCGCGCGGGATGACGTATGCCATCACGTACTTCGCCGAGGCCGCCTACGACCGCTCGGGCATCGAGCTCTTCGAGCAGACGGTCGCACCCGAGCTCAAGGGCTGACTCAGCCGAGTCCAGCCGAGTCCACGCGCGTTCGAGGTGATGCCGGTACCCACCCGGGGGCCGGCATCACCTCGACCCGCGGGTCGTCTACCAGGCGGTCCAGCCGCCGTCGACGGCGACGACCTGGCCGGTGACGTAGGCCGACGCGTCCGAGGCGAGCCACGTGACGACGCCGCGGAAGTCGTCCTCGGTGCCCATCCGACCCAGAGGCGTCAGCCGCTCGTAGCGCTCGACGAACGCGTCGTCCTGGCCACGGGCGATGCCGCCGGGGGCGAACGCGTTGACCCGGACCTCGGGCGCCAGCACGGTCGAGAGGTAGCGGGTCAGCTGGGCGATGCCGCCCTTGCTCGCCGCGTAGGCCGCGGGGTTGCCCATCCGGGTGCCCTCGTAGAGGCCCATGTTGGGGCCCACGAGACCGTAGATGCTCGACACGTTGACGACGCTGCCGTGGCCCGACGCGCGCAGGAGCGGCGCGAGCCGGCGCGTCAGCGAGAAGGGCGCCGTGAGGTTGAGGGCCAGCGCCATCGCGAAGGCGTCGTCGGTCTGCTCGTCGAACGGCACGGCGTACCCGGGCACGCCGGACGTGCCGGTGAAGGCCGCGTTGTTGACGAGGACGTCGCAGGCGCCGAGGTCGTGGACGGCGTCGACCACCCGTGAGAGTCCTTCGGGCTCAAGGAGGTTCGCGCCGACCGGGACGTGCCCGGACCCGGTGAGCGAGTCCGCGGCGTCGGCGCAGGCGGCGTCGTCCAGGTCGACGACGACGACCCGCGCGCCCGCTGTCGCCAGCGCGTCGGCGAGCACGCGGCCGAGGGGGCCGGCGCCTCCGGTCACGACGGCGGTGCGCCCGCTGAGCGAGGTGGTGGGGGCGGTCGTCATCGTCGGTCCTCCGTCGCGGTGGCGGTGTCGGGGACGTCGAGCCACGGCAGGGTGATGAGTCCCGCGCCGATGAGCGCCTCGATGAGCCGGAACTCGTACTCGTCGTCGATGGAGAAGGCCTGGGCCTCCGGGATCTCGAGGCCCTCGTGGGTGCCCTCGTCGAACCACGAGGCCTGCAGGCGCCGCACGAAGTCGGAGCGCCACAGGTAGAAGTTGCCGTTGATCCGCAGGAAGCGGTCGACGTCCTGGCGCCGGGTCACGCCGGTGCCGGAGTCGAAGAAGCGGGAGAGCGCGCCGCCCCGGCCCGCGTCGGGTCGCACCCCGACCCAGACCGGGTTGAAGGTCGGCTCGCTGACGCTGATGACGCCGTCGAGGTCCGGGTTCGTCGTGAGGCGGCGCACGGCCCGGGCGAGCTGCGACGGCACCCGCGCGGGGCTCGTCGGGTCGAGGAGCAGCACGGCGTCGTAGGCCACGCCCTCCTCGCGCTCGACCCACTCGAGGGCGTGACGCACGACGGGCGCCATCGGGGTGTCGTCGGCGGCGAGCTCGGCCGGGCGAAGGAAGGGAGCCTCGCCGCCGTGCGTGCGCACGACGTCCGCGATCTCGGCCGAGTCGGTCGTGACGACGCAGCGGGTCACCTCGGGCGTCAGCGCCGCGGCGCGCACGCTGTGGGCGATGAGCGGGAGACCCCACATCGGCCGGATGTTCTTGCCCGGCAGGCCTTTCGAGCCGCCGCGTGCGGGGATGACCGCGAGGACGCGGGGTGGGTGCTGGTCGGTCACGTGCCGTCCTCGGTGTCGGTGCGGTTGGTGGTGCTGCTCCGTGCGTCGGCCGAGACGCGGGCCTCGTCGCAGAGCCGCACGGCGGCGATGCCCTCGGCGAGCGTGGCCGGCGCGCCGCGGGCGACGCGCTCGTCCGCCGGGTCCGTCGGGCGCAGCGTCATCGCGGCGCGCGCCTGGGTGCCCATGACGATGTCGCGGTCGAGGTCGTGCTCGAAGACCTGCTCGGTCACGTCACCGTCGGGCGTGGTGTGGCGCACGGTGGCGCGGGCGACGTCCCACTCGAGGATGCCGTCGGGGGAGTGGACGACGACGCCTCGGGTCGCGGGGCGGGTGATGTAGTCGAGGCGGGTCGTCACGGCGAACGAGCCGGCGGTCCACAGCAGGGTGGCGGCCTGCTCGGCCGCGATGTCGAGAGGCCCGCCCGTCGCCACGCCGGCGCCAAGGAGCGCCGGCTCGCCGAACAGCACCGTGGCGTAGTCGATCTCGTGGACGAGGTCGCGAAGCACCCCGCCCTCGTCGGCCCGGGCCGAGTAGGACTCGCGGTAGTCGCGGTCGGGCCGCCAGTCGGGCAGCCACGACTGCGACCAGACGTGGGCCGAGCCGCCGCGCTCGAGGCGGCCGACGAGACGGCGCAGGTGCCGGAAGGCCTCGTGGGCGCGCAGGGGCGCCGCGACCCACACCGCAGTGTGCCGCGGGTGCTCGAGCAGCGCGCGGGCGTCCTCGGCGGTCGGAGCCACGGGCTTCTCGACGAGCACCTTCTCGGCGCCGGCGTCGAGCGCCTCGATCGCGTCGGCCACGTGCCGGGCCGTGTCGGTGGCGACGACGACGAAGGAGTCACGCAGGGACTCGGGGCCTGCTGCGTCGCCGAGCAGGTGCGCGCCGGTCGCCTCGTCCACGGCGTCGGGCGCGAGGTGCCGGTCGCGCACGGGCCACAGGGAGACGTCCGCGCCCTCCTGGCGGAAGACGCGCGCGTGCCGCTGCCCGATCGAGCCGGAGCCGCGCACGACGACGCGGGGTGCAGAGGTCGGCAGGCTGGACACCCCTGCAGGCTAGAGGACGAGGGGGTGGCCCGCGCACCGGTACCTTCGGGTCTGTGACGAGCGCGCCCGAAGGCACCGAGCCGACCGCAGACCGTTCCGGCGCCTCGCTCGGAGCGCACTCCGTCGTCTACCTCGTCGGCACCGCCCTACAGGGCCTCGGCGTCCTGCTCGTGCTGCCCTTCGCCACCCGCGTGCTCGGCGAGATCGAGTTCGGCCGCGTGGCAACGGGTCTCGTGATCGTGCAGATGGTCGGCACCATCGCGGCGGCCGGTCTGCCGCAGGTCGTGCTCCGCGAGCACCACCGCGGCGAGGACGGCCCGCGCGTCGCGCGCGCCCTCGCCGGGACGATGGTGCTCCTCGCCGCCGGCCTCGGCATCGCCGGGCTGGCCCTGGCGCTCGCGCTGTCCGCAGCCGGCCATGCCGACCTCGGGCAGTGGGTGCCGCTCGTCGTCGCGGCCGTGGCGCTGACGACGGTCGTCGCCGGGCAGACGCTGATGCGGGCCCGCCTGCAGCCGTGGGGCTTCCTCGCCCTCGCCGTCCTCGCGACGGTCGGCGCCCAGCTCGCGGGACTGCTCGCGGCGCGGGGCGAGCCGACGTCGGGGAGGTACCTCACGGCATACGCCGTCGTCGTCGTGCTCGCAGCGGTCGTCGCGCTGGTGCTCGGCCGTCCGCTGCCACCGACCGTCGAGCGCGAGCGCGTGCGCGCGGGCATCCGCCTCGCCGCCCCGCTGCTGCCCCAGGCGGCCGCGATGCTCGGGCTGCTCTCCGGGGACGTGCTGCTCGCGCGTCTCCTCGTCGGCGAGTCCGGCGCCGGTCGGTACCAGGTGGCGCTCCAGCTGGGGAACATGCCGTTCGTCCTGTCCGTCGCGCTCTTCAACGCGTGGGGCCCGCTCGTGCTGTCCCACCCCATCGGGAGCCGCTGGGCGTGGACGGCCCGCACCGGGACCGCCCTGACGACGGTCGTCGCGGCCGGCGCCGCGGGCGTGGCGCTGCTCGGGCCGTGGCTCGTCGCCGTCATGGCCGACCCGGGCTTCGACCACGTCTCGATGGTCGCCGCGCTCGGGGTCATCTGCACGGTGTCGGTGTCGTACATGCTCTACCAGGGCTCCTCGCTCGCCGTGCTCGACGCGGAGCGCACCGGCCGGCTGGCCTGGGCGGCTCTTGCCGCGCTCGTCGTCGTCGTCCTCGTCGCGCTGTGGCTCGCACCGGGCGCCGGTGCCACCGGCGGGGTCGTCGGGGTCGCGATCGCCAAGGCCGTCGGCTACGTCGTGCTCATGGCGCTGACCACGTGGTTCGCCCGCACCCACTCGCCGCTGCGCTGGCCCCCGCGCGCCGCTGCCGTGGCCGTGGGCGGTGTCGCGCTCGCGCTCGTCGGCGCGGTGCTGCCGCTCGACGGGCCGGCGGTCTGGGCGCGGATCGCCCTCGCCCTCCTCGTCGCCGTCGCCGCGGCGGCGCTCGCGCCGCGGATCGTGCGCACGCTCCGCGGCTAGGATGGGGCGCTCGCCCGGCTCGCCTCCCGATCCGGCACGCACCGACACGCAGGAGACATGCTTTCGTGGTGACACCGCTCGTCCACATGGGACTGGGCTACGACGACCTCCTCGTCCCCGCCCTCGTGCACGCCGGCTTCGAGACCAAGGACCTCGTGCTCGTCGTGCGGACCGACGCCAACCTCGCGTGGGTGCGCAAGCACGCGCCGCGGGCCACGACCGTCCGGCTGCCGTATGCCGCAGCGCGTAAGGCCAACGTCGTCAGCGGCCTCGCGCCGCACGCGGCTCTCAAGCGGGCGTGCGCGGGCGTCGGTCTCGACCCGCTCGACCTGCTCGTGTCCGAGCGCGCGCTGCGCCGCAACCGCGTCGACACCGCGATGAACTTCCTCAACCTCGCCGCCGAGGAGCTCGAGGCAGCCATCGAGGGGCGCGGACCCGTGCTCGCCCTCGTCGAGTTCACGGTCACGTCCGAGCTGCTCACGGCCGGCCTCGTCACCCAGCACGGCGGCCTCGCGACCTGGCCACGCGGCATACGCCTCCCGTCCGACCGCTTCGGCCTCATCGGCGCACCCAAGGGCATCACCCTCTGGGAGCGGCAGGTCGAGGACCCGTCCGCCGAGGCGGCGGGTCAGGCGTTCATCGACACCTGGCGCGCCGAGCACGGCCGGCCGATGGGCTTCGCGCGCAACCTCAAGGTCGAGACGGGTCAGGAGATCTGGCGCCTCGCGAGCGACCGCATCAAGGAGTTCGCCGTCGACCGCGGCGCCAACCTGCAGCTGCCGAGGCCCTCGGACTACGCCCGGCTGCCGTGGCTCAACCCCGTCAAGGCACGCCTCAACCTGCGCGAGTACAGCGGCCGCCGCTGGGACCCGGTGCCCGAGAAGTTCGTCTTCCTGCCGCTGCAGGTCCAGCCCGAGTCGAGCGCCGACGTCATGGGCCAGGAGTGGCGCGACCAGGCCTACACGGCCCGCGTGCTGGCCGAGGCGCTGGCGCCGCTCGGCATCGGCGTCGCCGTCAAGGAGCACGCGCACTTCATGTGGCGCCGCGACCCCGACTACTGGCCGCAGTTCGACGCCCACCCCAACATCGCAACCATCGACCCCTTCGCCGACTCGCGCGAGCTGATGAAGCAGGCCGTCTTCACCGTCACCGCGACCGGCACGGTCGGCCTCGAGGCGGGCCTGCTCGGCCTGCCCGTCGTCACCGGCGCCGAGATGCCGTGGAGCGGGCTCGGCAACGTCAGGAAGCTCGACTCGCCCGACGACCTGACGCAGTTCGTCGGCGACCGCGGCTGGGAGTCGCTGCGCGCCGACCAGGCCTCCATCGACGAGTGGTTCGTCCACGACTACGTGCGCAACTCGTGGGAGGGCCTCGTGCTCGACCCGCCGCGCGTGCCGGCCGTGCTCGAGCCCGACAACATCCGCAAGGTGGGCGGCGCCCTCGCCGAGGCGGCCGTGTCGCTCGGCCACGGACCCGCCGCGAGCGCAGCAGGCGCTGCGGCTGGTGCGGCAGCCGCCACGGCCGCGCCCCTCGGGACGGTCTGAGTGACGGGCAGCGAGCCCGGCTGGGTCGTCCTCGGAGCGGGCGGCCACGCACGCTCGGTCGTCGACGTGCTCGAGCGCGCCGGACACCGCGTCGTCGCCGTCGCGGGTGAGGTCCCCGAGGGCGAGGCGTGGCACGTCGACGTCGTCCGCGACGACCGGGCGGCGTTCGAGATGATCGCCGCGCAGGGCCTGCACGCCGTCGTCGCCATCGGCTCGAACCCGGCCCGCACCCGCCTCGTCCGCGAGCTCGTGGCCCGAGGCGCCTCCGTCCCGCCGGTCGTCGCCGCGACCGCGACCGTCTCACCGCACAGCATCGTCGGGTCCGGGTCCGTCGTGCTCGAGCACGCCCACGTCGGGCCCGCGAGCCGGCTCGGCGACGCGGTCGTCGTCAACACCGCCGCCGTCGTCGAGCACGACTGTCGCGTCGGCGTCGGAGTCCACGTCGCCCCCGGGGCCGTTCTCCTCGGCGGCGCATCCGTCGGGGACGGTGCTCTCGTCGGCAGCGGAGCCCGAGTCCTGCCCCGCGTCAGCGTGGGCGCCGGGGTCACCGTCGGCGCCGGCGCCGTCGTGACCCGCCACGTCGCCGACGGCGAGACCGTCGTCGGCGCCCCTGCAGCACCCCTTGGAGGACCCGCATGAGCGACCACCTGAACGCCGTCACCCCCGTCGCCATCGGCGCCCGCGAGGTGCCCACCCCCGGTGACGTCTACGTCATCGCCGAGGCGGGCGTGAACCACAACGGCGACATCGAGCTGGCCCACCGGCTCGTCGACATCGCGGCCGCGTCCGGCGCCGACGCCGTGAAGTTCCAGACCTTCTCGCCCGAGAAGCTCGTGTCGTCGGCCGCCGCCACGACGCCCTACCAGCGCGACCGCGGGGGCAGCTCGGACCAGCGCAGCCTCCTCGAGGCGCTGACCCTGCCCAAGGAGGCCTGGGTCGAGCTGCGCGACCACGCCACCGAGGCCGGCACGACCTTCCTGTCGACGCCCTTCGACCTCGACAGCGCCGAGATGCTCGTCGACCTCGGCCTGCCGGCGCTCAAGGTGAGCTCCGGCGAGCTGACCAACCTGCCCTACCTGCGGGAGATGTCGCAGCTCGGCGTCGTGCTGCTCGTCTCCACCGGCATGGGCACCGAGCACGAGGTCGAGGCGGCCGTCGAGGCGTGCGCCGACGCCCCGGGGCTCGTGCTCTTCCACTGCGTCTCGGCCTACCCGGCGCCCGTGGAGGAGTGCAACCTTCGGGTCATCCCGCGACTGACCGAGCTGCACGGCATCCCCGTCGGCTGGTCGGACCACACGCCGGGCCTCACGACGGCGCTCGGCGCGGTCGCGCTCGGCGCACCCATCCTCGAGAAGCACTTCACGAGCGACCGCACCCTGCCCGGGCCCGACCACCTGGCGAGCCTCGAGCCCGACGCGCTCACCGAGTACGTCGCGGCGACGAAGCAGCTCGCCGTGGCGCTCGGCGACGGCATCAAGGTGCGCATGCCGTCGGAGGAGGAGAACGCCGTGCTCGTGCGACGGTCGTGGCACGCCGCGCACGCCATGACGGCCGGGACCGAGCTCACCGGCGCCGACCTTCAGCTGCTGCGGCCCGAGGGCGGCATCAGCCCGGCCGTCGACATCCGCGGACGCGTCCTCGCCCGTGCCGTCGAGGCGGGCGCGCCCGTGACCGACGCGGACCTCGCGCCCTGAGCCGCCCGATGAACGAACCCCTCGCCACACCCTCCACCGGGCCCCTCACGGTCGCCGTCTTCGTCGGCACGCGTGCCGACCTCGGTCCGCTCTCACCGGTCCTGGAGCAGCTGCAGGCCGCCGACGACGTGACCCTCCGCGTGCTGACCGGGGTCATGTATGCCGCCGGCGACCTCGTCGCGGCCCTGCCCACGAGCGCCTCCGAGGACGACTGGCGCACGGCCGTCGTGCCCCTCGCCGACCCGATGTCCGAGGTCACGGTCGAGGCGCAGCTCGAGCAGGGCGCCGTGCTCGCACGTGCCGCCGGGCAGGCCCTCCGCCGGCACGAGGTGGACGTGCTCGTCGTGCTCGGCGACCGCTGGGAGCTGCTCTACGTCGTGCCGCCCGCCGTGCTGCTCGGTGTGCCCGTCGTGCACCTGCACGGGGGAGAGGTGACCGAGGGTGCCCTCGACGAGCGGGTGCGCCACGCCGTGACGAAGCTCGGCGACCAGCACTGCGTCGCGTCCGAGGACGCCGCGGCCCGGGTGCGCCAGCTCGGCGAGCCCGCGGACCGCGTGCACGTGACCGGCGCTCCGGGGCTCGACCGGCTCGCCGGCGTGGCACCGATCTCCGATGCCGAGCTGGGCAACCTGCTCGGCTCCACGGTCGAGCGACCGCTGGCCCTGTTCACCTACCACCCGCCGACCGCCCAGAGCGGGGCTCCCGTGGGTGAGTGGGCGCGCGAGGCGGCCGAGGCCGCCCTCGCCACGTGCGGCACCGTCGTGGCCACCCACCCGGGCATGGACGAGGGACGTGACGAGATCCTCGACGCGCTCACCGGGCTTGCCGCGAGAGAGCCCCGACTGCGGCTCGTGGCCGCCCTCGGGCGCGACTACCCCCGTGTGCTCGCCGCGGCCGACGTCGTCGTCGGCAACTCGAGCTCGGGGGTCATCGAGGCCGCCACGGTGCACGTGCCGGCCGTCGACATCGGCGAGCGCCAGCGCGGCCGGCTTCGCGGCGACAACGTCGTGCACGCAGCGGAGGGTCGGGTCGCCGTCGAGGCCGCGCTCCGCACGGCGCTGGGTGAGCGCTGGCGCGAGCACTCCGCCCACGTCACCAACCCCTACGGCACGGGTACGGCCAGCGCCCGCATCCTCGCTATCGTTCGCACAGCGGCGCTCGGCCCGCGGGCCAAGCACTTCGTCGACATGGTGTCGGCGGAGTCGGCGCCCGCGGTGCCCCACCGGCGCCGGACCACGAACGAGGAGGAAGAGGAGTGACGGCTCGGGACCTGCGCGCGGCCTGCGCGCCGACGACGGCGACGATCCGTGACGCCCTCGAGGTCGTCGACCGCAGCGGCAACCTCGTGTGCCTGCTCGTCGACGGCGACAACCAGTTGGCCGGCCTGCTCACCGACGGTGACCTGCGCCGGGCCTTCCTCAAGGGCACGAGCCTCGACGACCTGGCGCTGGAGCACGCGACCCGCAGCCCGCACTCCGTGGCCGCCGGCTCACCGCGGGCGCTCGTGCTCGACCTCATGCAGGCGTTGCGGATCTCCGCGGTGCCCGAGGTCGAGGAGGACGGCACCCTCGTCGGGCTGCACACGCTCTCGGACGTCATCGGCTCCGCGCCGCTGCCCAACGTCGCGGTCGTCATGGCCGGCGGTCGCGGCACCCGCCTCGGCGAGCTGACGAAGGACACCCCGAAGCCGCTCATGACGGTGGCGGGGCGCTCGATCCTCGAGTGGATCGTGCTCGGCCTCGTCGGTGACGGCATCCGTGAGATCTACGTCAGCGTCAACTACCTCGCGGAGCAGATCGAGGAGCACCTCGGTGACGGCTCGCGCCTCGGGTGCCGGGTGCGCTACCTGCGCGAGGACCCCGAGCGGCCGCTCGGCACGGCTGGGTCGCTGACCCTGCTGCGCGAGCAGCGTCCGGACCTGCAGCACCCGGTCCTCGTCATGAACGGCGACCTCATGGTCGAGTTCGACGCGAGCGACCTGCTCGAGGCCCACCGCCGCACGGGCGCGGCCGTGACGGTCGCGACGCGCACCTACCAGCACGAGGTGCCCTTCGGGGTCGTCGAGAGCACCGACGGCCGCGTCACCGGCGTGTCGGAGAAGCCGACGCTGAGCTTCGACATCAACGCGGCCGTGTATGCCGTCGAGCCGCGCGCGCTCGCGTGGCTCCCGCCGGGTCGGGCGAGCACGATGCCGGGTCTCGTCGAGACCTGCCTCGAGCGCGACGAGCCGGTGACGGCGTGGCCGATCCAGAGCGAGTGGATCGACGTCGGCACCCCGAAGGACCTCGCCCGGGCCAAGGGCGAGGCCTGACCCACACGAACGCAGCTTCACGAAGAATGACGAACCACGACGAAAAGGCAGATGTGACAACAGAACTCACGCCAGCACTCACGCCCGAACTCACGCCGCGGCCGATGGCCGGGTCCATCGCCGGCAAGACGGTCCTCGTGACGGGTTCGGACGGGTTCATCGGCTCGCACGTCGTCGAGCGGCTGCTCGCCGACGGAGCCCACGTGCGCGCCTTCTGCCTCTACAACTCCAACGGCTCCACCGGGTGGCTCGACGAGTCCGACGCCTTCAAGGCCGCGGTGCGCGAGGGGCAGGCCGAGGTCGTCCTCGGCGACATCCGCGACCCGGAGCACGTGATGGCCTCGACCGAGGGTGTCGACGTCGTGCTCCACCTCGCGGCGCTCATCGCGATCCCGTTCTCCTACGTGGCTCCCCGCTCCTACGTCGAGACCAACGTCATCGGCACGCTCAACGTCCTCGAGGCGGTCCGGCGCCACGGGACGCCGCGGATGGTCAACACCTCCACGTCGGAGGTCTACGGCACGCCGGAGGAGGTGCCGATCACCGAGGCGCACCCGCTCCGCGGGCAGTCGCCGTACTCCGCGACGAAGATCTCGGCCGACAAGATGTGCGAGTCGTATGCGTTGTCCTTCGAGACGCCGGTGACGACCCTTCGCCCGTTCAACACCTTCGGGCCGCGCCAGTCGACGCGCGCGGTCATCCCGACGGTGCTCTCCCAGCTGCTCGCCGGCGCCTCCGAGCTGCGCCTGGGTGACCTGTCGCCGAAGCGTGACTTCACGTTCGTCACCGACACGGCCGACGGGTTCGTCCGGGCCGCCCTGGCCGACGTCGAGCCCGGCGCCACGATCCAGCTCGGCACGGGCCGCACCGTCTCGGTCGGCGACGTCGTGCAGCTCTGCCGCAAGGTCACCGGCAGCGACGCCGAGATCGTCACCGAGAGCGACCGCATCCGCCCCGAGGGCTCCGAGGTGCAGATCCTGCTCTCGGACCCCTCACGCGCCAACGAGGTCCTCGGCTGGGCGCCGACCGTGTCGCTCGAGGACGGCCTCGCGGCCACCGCCGAGTGGCTGCGGCCGCGCGTCGACCCCGAGACCGCAGGGCGGTACCACCGGTGACGACGACGGGGGAGGCGCACGCGCCGGGCGCCCGCGGGGCGGAGGGCACGATCCCGCTCGCGGTGCCCAACATCGGTGACCTCGAGCGGCGCTACGTCCTCGAGGCCGTCGAGTCGGGGTTCGTCTCGTCGGTCGGGCCGTTCGTCTCGGAGTTCGAGCAGCGCTTCGCCGAGCGGGTCGGCTCGAAGCACGCCATCGCGTGCGCCACCGGCACCGCGGCGATCCACATCGGGCTGCTGCTGCTCGGCGTGGGCCGTGACGACGACGTCGTCTGCTCGGACTTCACCTTCGTCGGCTCGGTCAACCCGATCGCCTACTGCGGCGCCCGGCCCGTGCTCGTCGACGCCGAGACGACGACGTGGAACATCGACCCCGCCCTGCTCGCGGCCGAGCTCGACCGCCGCGCCGCCGCCGGCGAGGTCCAGCCCAAGGCCGTCGAGATCGTCCACGTGCTCGGGCAGCCCGCCGACATGGAACCGCTCATGGACGCCTGCGACCGACACGGCATACCCGTGCTCGAGGACGCCGCGGAGTCCCTCGGGGCCTCGTGGTCGACCGGGCGATACGCCGGCAGGCACACCGGCACCGTCGGGCGCATCGGCTGCTTCTCCTTCAACGGCAACAAGATCGCCACGACGGGCGGTGGCGGCATGATCGTCACCGACGACGACGACCTCGCCGCCCGCGCCCGTCACCTGACGACGCAGGCCAAGGTGCCCGACGTCGGCTACCTCCACGACGAGGTCGGCTACAACTACCGCCTCACCAACATCGCCGCCGGCCTCGGCCTGGCCCAGCTCGAGCGGCTGGCGGACTTCGTCGCCGCCAAGCACCGGATCGCGGCCCGCTACGACGACGACTTCGCCGACCTGCCGCTCGTGCTGCCGCCGCGCGTGCCCGGCCTCGACGCGACGTACTGGCTCTACTCGGTCCTCGTCCCCGAGGAGGACGGCCGCGGCCGCGACGAGTTCCTCGAGCACCTCAACGGTCTCGGGGTCGGTGCCCGCGCGCTGTGGCGCCCCCTGCACGCCCAGCCGCCGTTCCTCACCGCGCCGGTCATCGGCGGCGCCGTCGGCGACGGGCTCTTCGCCCGCGGCCTCTCGCTGCCCTGCGCGACCGAGCTCACCGACGCCGACCAGGACCGCGTCATCGCCGCGGTGCGCTCCTTCTTCACCGCCTGACGACCCGCACGGGCGCGTCGGCGGACGGCCGACGCGCCCGGGCGGGCGATGGGGCAGGATGGCGGCGTGGAGATCGCCATCGGGCTGCTCGCGATCGCGGCCACCGTGCTCGGCGGGTCGTGGCTCGCCGACCGGTTCGACCTGCCGGCCCCCCTCGTGCTCATCGTCGTCGGCATCCTCGGGTCCTACCTGCCGTTCGTCCCCGAGGTGGCCCTGAGCCCCGACGTCGTGCTGCTCGGTATCCTGCCGCCGCTGCTGTATGCCGCGGCCATCCAGACCTCGCTCGTCGACTTCCGCAACAACCGCGGGGTCATCCTCAGTCTGTCCGTGGGCCTCGTGCTCTTCACCGCCCTCGGCGTCGCGCTCTTCCTCCGGTGGGTGCTCGGCCTGGACTTCGGGGTGGCCTTCGCCATCGGAGCGGTCGTCGCGCCGCCGGACGCGGTCGCCGCCACGGCTGTCGGCCGGCGGATCGGGTTGCCCCGCCGGCTGGTCTCGATCCTCGAGGGGGAGTCGCTCGTCAACGACGCGACCGCCCTCGTCTCCCTGCGCACGGCCCTCGCCGCGGCCGGTCTCGCCTCCGGCGTCGCCTCGAGCGGCGTGACCTTCGGCGGGGTCGTGCTCGACTTCGCGTGGGCCTCGGTCGGCGGAGCTGCGATCGGCTTCGTCGTCGCGCTCATCGTGTCGGTCCTGCGCCGACACTTCTCCACGGAGCCGGCCTTCGACACCGTGCTGTCGTTCATGGTGCCCTTCGCCGCCTACGTGCCCGCCGAGGAGCTGCACGCCTCGGGCGTCATCGCCGTCGTCACCGCCGGTCTCGTCCTCGGGCACAAGTCGCCGCGCACCCAGACCGGCGCCTCCCGCCTCAGCGAGCGGATCAACTGGACCTCGATCCAGTTCCTCCTCGAGAACGCCGTCTTCCTCCTCATCGGCCTGCAGGTCTTCTACGTCCTCGCGGAGGTCCGCAGCTCGTCGCTGCCGGCCGGTCGGATCACCCTCGCCGCAGTCGGCACGTTGGTCGCCGTCCTCGTGCTGCGGCCCCTCTGGGTCGTGCCGTTCCGCTTCCTCAGCACCAGTGTGCTGCGCAACGAGGCCCAGGCGCCGTGGACCCACACCGTCGTGCTCTCGTGGGCCGGCATGCGCGGCGTCGTGACGCTCGCGGCCGCCCTGCTGCTCCCCGGGAACACGCCGCACCGCGACGTGCTCGTCCTCATCGCCGTCGTCGTCACCATCGGCACGCTGCTCATCCAGGGCACGACCCTGCCGACGCTCGCCCGGCGCCTCGACGTCCGCGGGCCCGACCCACGCGAGGACGCCCTCCAGGCCGCCACGGTCCTGCAGGCCGCGACCCGCTCGGGACTCGACGTGCTAAACCGCCTGGACGACGTCGACGAGGCGACCCGCGAGATCCTGCGGTCGCGCTCCGAGGACCGCCTCAACCAGATGTGGGAGCGGCTCGGCCCGCGCAGCGGCGACGCCGACGAGACGCCGAGCGCGCGCTACCGCCGTGCCCGCATGCAGATGCTGCAGGCCGAGCGCGACGAGGTGCTGCGGCTGCGCGACGAGGGCCGGGCGGACCACGTCGTGCTCCGCACCGTGCTGGGATCCCTCGACCTCGAGGAGACGATGCTCGACCGCATCGACGACCAGGAGAGCCGTCTGGCAGAGAGTGAGATGTTGCCCGTGGACACGATCGAGGCTCCGTGCGAGCACCTCCAGATCACCGACTCGTGCGTCGAGCCACGCACGCCCGAGGGCTGCGAGGAGTGCCTGCGCGACGGCACGACGTGGGTGCACCTGCGCCTGTGCCTCCAGTGCGGCCACGTCGGCTGCTGCGACTCCTCGGAGATGAAGCACGCCACCGCCCACTTCCACGAGACGCAGCACCCCGTGATGCGCTCGATCGAGCCGGGCGAGGCATGGCGCTGGTGCTTCGTCGACGAGGTCGTCGGCTGAGGGCGACGCCCCCTGCCGTCAGCCGGTGTGCTCGGCCAGCAGCGCGAGGAACCGGGCGCCGTACTTCTCGGCCTTGACGGGCCCGATGCCGTTGACCGTGAGCAGGTCGGTCGTGCTGGCCGGTCGGGCCTTCACCAACTCCCACAGCGTGCGGTCGGGCAGCACGACGTAGGCCGGGACGCCTTCGGCGTCGGCGATCGAGCGCCGCTCGCCGCGCAGCAGCTCGAAGAGCGCGCGGTCGGCTGGGCTGGCCCCGGCGCCGGCCTTCGCGGTCGAGGCCGAGCGCGAGCGCGAACGGGAACGGCTGCGTGCCGGTGCGGCCGGGAGCCGACGCAGCTCCACGGTCTCCACGCCGTCGAGGATCGGCCGGGCCGTCTCCGTGATGGTGAGGGCGCCCATCCGGTCCGGGTCGGGTGAGAGCACCGAGCGGGCGACGAGCTGTCGGATGACCGAGCGCCACTCGGGTTCGGCGAGGTCGCTGCCCACCCCGAAGGTCGGCAGCCGGTCGTGCTCCCAGCTGACGATCTTGTCGGTGCGCTTGCCGAGCAGGACGTCGACGACGTGCCCCGAGCCGAAGCGCTGACCCGTGCGGACCACTGCCGAGAGCACCTTCTGGGCGGGCACGGTGGCGTCCCACAGCTCGGGCGGCTCGAGACAGGTGTCGCAGTTGCCGCAGTCCCCGGACTTCTCGTCGAAGTAGGCCAGCAGCAGACGCCGGCGGCACGAGGAGGCCTCGGCGTAGCCGAGCATCGCGTCGAGCTTCGCCGAGTCGACGCGACGGTGCTCGGGGCTGCCGTCGGACCTCATGATGAACGAGCGCTGCTGCACGGCGTCGGCCAGGCCGTAGGCCATCCACGCCACCGCGGGCTCGCCGTCACGGCCGGCCCGCCCGGTCTCCTGGTAGTAGCCCTCGAGGCTCTTCGGGAGGTCGACGTGCGCGACGAAGCGCACGTCGGGCTTGTCGATGCCCATGCCGAAGGCGATGGTCGCCACGACGATCACGCCCTCGTCGCGTCGGAACCGTTGCTGCGCGGCGGCCCTCACCTCGTTGGGCAGCCCGGCGTGGTAGGCGATCGCGTCGAAACCCTTCTGGCGCAAGAAGGTCGAGATCTCGTCGGTGCGCTTGCGCGACACGCAGTAGACGATGCCGGCGGACCCGCGGAAGCCAGCGCCGTCGCCGCCCTGCTCGAGGAAGCGCAGCAGCTGGGCGCGGGCGTCGGTCTTCTCCTCGACGACGTAGCGGATGTTGGGGCGGTCGAAGCTGGAGACGAACTCGGCGGCGCCGTCGAGGCGCAGCCGCTGGTGGATCTCGCGACGGGTCAACGCGTCGGCGGTGGCAGTCAGTGCGATGCGAGGCACGTGGGGGAACCGGGCGGTGACCTCGGCGATGCGGAGGTACTCCGGCCGGAAGTCGTGTCCCCACTGCGACACGCAGTGCGCCTCGTCGATGACGAAGAGCGCGAGGCCGGCGCCCGCTGCCGCGTCGTCGAGCAGGCTCTGGAACGACGGCATGAGCAGGCGCTCGGGAGCGACGTAGAGCAGGTCGAGTCGGCCGTCCCGCACGTCGCGACGAACGGCTTCGGACTCCTCGGCGGACGAGGTGGAGTTCCAGAAGGCCGCGCGCACGCCGAGGAGCCGCAGCGCCTCGACCTGGTCGTGCATCAGGGCGATGAGCGGCGAGACGACGACGCCGACGCCGGACCGCACGAGGGCGGGCAGCTGGTAGCAGAGCGACTTGCCGCCACCGGTCGGCATGAGGACGACGGTGTCGTGGCCCGCCACGACTCGGTCGACGATGGCCTGCTGCGAGCCGCGGAACGAGCTGAAACCGAAGACGTCGTGCAGCACGCGGCGGGCGGCCCTGTCGTCGCGCGGCGGCTCGTCCGTCGGGGCGGGCGCCTCGCCCGTCACCCGGGCATCGACGACCTCGTGCTCGGACCCGACCAGCTGCTTCTCCATGACCCGGCGAGCGTACCCGTCGCCGCCGACCCGCCTCAGGCCAGACGCTGCGTCACCGTGTACGTGCCGGCCTCCGGGTCGTGCACGACAGTCGTCGACGCGCCCTGCACGAGCGCGAGGTACGGCGCGACGTGCCCGCACTCGACGTCCGCGAGGATCGGCACGCCGAGCATCCCGAGCGCGTCGCGCACCGCGTCGTGCTGCGTGAAGCCGTCGCGCCCGGGCGCGTTCGTCCGGGAGACGAGCACGCCCGTCGCCGCGTCGAAGAAGCGGTGCAGGCGCATCGCGTGCAGCGTCCGGCAGATGTCGTACGACGCCCACTCGCAGATGTCGAGCACGACGAGGAGGCCCTCCGGGGCATGCTGTGCCGCAAAGGCATTCGTGTCACCGAAGCGTCCGCCTGCGAGGAAGCCGACCGTCTCGACGCAGCCACCGACGACGCGCCCCGTCAGCGTCACCGGCTCACCCTCGTGGCCCGGGTCGATCCGGGTCCACGTGCCGCGCCCGTCGAGGGTCATCCGGGAGATCGTCGGGTTGCCGGCGTAGTCGTCCCACCCGCCCGAGCGGAAGCGGCCGGGGGAGTGCTGGACCAGCTCGCCCCCCACCGGGGTCGAGGCGACGTCGACCCAGTGGAGGATGCCGTCCGGCACGGCGTACGGGGTGTCCATGAGGTTCTGTCCGTGGATCGTCGCGATGCCGGTCGTCAGGGTGAGCGGAGTCAGCCACGTGGAGGTGTCGGAGAAGCCGACGCACCACGTCGGCTCGGCACCGGCAACGGCGTCGAGGTCCAGCAGGTCGAGCAGGTCGATGCCGGTCTCCCCGCCCCACGGTGGCACGACGGCCCGGATCGACGGGTCGAGGAGCATCGCCATGAGCTCGGCGGCACGCGCCTCACGCGTCCCGCTCACGTGGCTTGGCGCGTGGTTGAGCTCGCCCACGACGACCTCGAAGCCACGGTCGCGGAGGCACTGGACGGCATACGTGAACCGCCCCCACAGGGCGTCGCCCACTCCCGAGCTCGGGGACGTCACGCCGATGTGGTCACCGGGGCGCAGCGGGGCGGGGTAGCGGATCGGCATGGCGGCCATCGTGCCATCCGTTTCGGTCGTCCTCGTCCGCACCTCGAGTGGGATCCACCTGCCTTCCCTCACCACGCTCAGGCGGTGTCGCGCTGGCCGGGTCCGTCCGCCGCGCAACCAGAGCCAAGGTGAGCCCGAGCGTTCCCGCGACGACAGACCAGTACACGTACCGGAAGTCTGTCGCGGGGACCACAGGCGCGTAACCAAGGATGTACAGGGCACCCGACCAACCACACGCCCGTACGACCCACGTCCAACGATGACGGCCGGGGACCAGGGCGATCCCGAGGCACACCAACAGCCAGAACCAACCTGAGAAGAGGACGGGCACGTCGCGTCGCATGCCGGTGACGTATGACGCGAGGGCTCGTTCGGCTTGTGGATGCGCCACGTTGATGCCGAGGTCGTTGCTCAGCACACCTTCCTGGTAGGGCTGGCGAGTGGCGAAGAGCAGGTCGACAAAGAGGCGTGCGCGGTACTGGACGTAGCCGGGGAGGTGGCTAGGCATCTCGGCCATCCACAGCCGCTGGATCTCGCCTGGGTTGGCCACGGCGGTGAAGGGACCGTCAGCCCCTTGCCCGTAGCACGTCCAGTAGGAGTTGACCACAGAGTCCTTTGCGCGGCAGACCTCTTGGGCGCGCACGAGCTTGCTCCGTACATCCGAGCGCACATCCGCTGCTGCAAGCTCTTTGGACGGCACGACGTTGATGATGTCGTCGATGAAGATCTGGGTGACCTGGCTCGTCTTCGTCGGCTTCGCGACGAACTCGATGAGCGCCGTCGGTACGGCCACCGCCAGAGCGAACGAGACCACCGTGACAACCCATCGCTTCCAGCCACGGGCCGGCCAGAACACCACAGTCACCAGGACCAGGAGCGGAATGATGGCGAACACGGCGTTCTTGCGGACGATGGTTGCGTAGGCCAGCAGGATGATTGCAGCCGCGAAGATCACCAGCCGCACGGGTGTGGATGAGGGCCGTCGGTAGACCACGACCGCAGTGAGGGCAATCGCCAGCAGAAGGGCCAGAGCCATCTGCACGTCCTTCCAGACCACCCCGGTGATGGTGAGGACCGGGGGGAACAGGCCGATGGCAAGAACGGCCAGACCCGTCCATAGCCTGGAGGTCGCCCGCGACACGACGAAGGCAATCAGGCCAAGTGCCGACCAGAGGGCGACGGACTGGCCCAGGGCCAGCGAAGCCTCGCTCCCCGTGACGGTGGTGAGAGCACGCCAGAGCAGGCTCATCGCCGGTGGGTGCCAGTCGCTGAGGGCCACGTCGCCGCGGGCCTGCTGCAGCTGCCAAAGGGAGTCATAGCTGAGGTAGCCGGGCCAGAAGACGAACGCCGTCACGGCGCAGCCCACGACTGCGCCTGCAGCGACGACGAGGGAGTCCCGTCCACGCGTCGGTCCGTGCCCGACCCTGCTGTGTGGCCTGGTGATCATGAGGAGACGAACACCACCGACCGATAGGTGAAGAAACGGAAGACCGTGGCCAGCGTCCAGCCCACCAGGCGCGCGATGTTGTCGCTGAGAAGGGAGTCGAACCCCGCCCACCGAGCCACGAAGACAGCCGCCGCCGTGATCCCCATGCCGATGATGTTGACCACCACGAACAAGAGAAACTCGTGCGAGGCGCGGGCCCGACGCTGGTGTCGGTAGGTCCACCACCGGTTCCCTGCCCACGAGAACACCGTCGCCACGCCCGTCGCGACGACGGAGGCAGCGACCGGGGCGCCTGCCATCGGTCCGGGGCTGTGCCCGGGGACCCCGAACACCAGCAGGTTGTAGCCACCATTGTCGATCAGAAAGGCCAACGCCCCGACCGCGCCGAAAGCGGTGATCTCGAGGCGCAGCCGTGCGGCGGTCGAGGACACGCCTGGGCGGTGGCGGATGTCTTGTTCCGGCACCCGCGAATCGTAGCGGCCGGGCGCCGTTTTCCCCGCATGCGCTCGGAGCCCTATAGTTCGCGACGACATTCTAGGAGGAGAAATGCAGCCGAGCATCGCATGCGTCGTGCCGTGCCACAACGAGGAGGTGGCCGTAGGCAAGGTCGTGGCCGATCTGCGGGCCAGCCTCCCGGAAGCCGTGATCTACGTCTACGACAACAACTCCACGGACCGGACGGCCGAGGTGGCCCGTGAGGCCGGAGCGATCGTTCGGGCGGAACGCAACAAGGGCAAAGGCAACGTGATCCGTCGTGCCTTCGCTGACGTTGACGCCGACGCGCTGCTCATCATCGACGGTGACGACACGTATGACGCGACGCGGGCGCGCGAGCTCGTTGATGCGCTTCTCGACGGTCCGTTCGACCAGGTGGTCGGCGCGCGGAGAGAGACGTCCGCCTCCGCATACCGGCCCGGCCACGCGGCCGGCAATCGCCTCCTGACGGGGGCAGTCCAGCACCTCTTCGGTGACGACATCAGTGACATGTTGAGCGGTTACCGCGTCTTCTCCCGCCGATTCGTCAAGTCATTCCCCGCCTTGTCTCGGGAGTTCGAGACCGAGACGGAGATGACGGTTCATGCCCTCAACCTACGGCTGCCGACTCTCGAGATCCCGATCGACTTCAAGGATCGGGCACCGGGAAGCGAGAGCAAGCTGCGCACGTACCGCGACGGCTGGCGCATTCTGCGTGTGATCCTCAACCTGGCTCGCCGAGAGCGTCCTGCTCTGGTGCACAACCTGGTGGCTGGGCTGCTCGCGATCGCCTCCGTGGTGCTCGCCGTGCCCGTCGTGGGTGACTACATCAGGACAGGGACGGTGCCCCGTTTTCCCACCGCCATCCTGGCTGCCGCAGTTATGACCATCGCGGCCATCGTCGCGCTGGTCGGCTACGTTCTCGAGTCGGTGATGCACATGCGCCAAGAGCAGTCCAGGCTTGCCTACCTCCGCTACGCCGCCCCATCTCGGGGCGAAACGCCGGCGATCACGCCCGGCGGTGAGAGGCCGACCGGCCACGCTGCCGGCAACCCTTCGGACGGCAATCCGGACGTCATCCGTCAGCTGCGGTGAAGCCCTGCTCGAGGTCGGCGAGGATGTCGTCGATGTGCTCGATGCCGACCGAGAGCCGCACGAGGCCGGGCGTGACACCGGCTGCCAGGCGGTCCTCCTCGGGTCCCTGGGAGTGCGTCGTCGAGGCCGGGTGGATGACGAGGGAGCGCACGTCGCCGATGTTGGCCACGTGGCTGTGCAGCGTCAGCGCCTCGACGAACTTCTTGCCCGCCGCGAGGCCGCCCGCGATCTCGAAGGAGAGCACGGCGCCGGCGCCACGCGGCGCGTACTTCTGGGCGAGCGCGTGCGACGAGCTCTCGGGCAACGAGGCCCACACGACCCGCTCGACCTGGGCGTGGTCCGCGAGGAAGGCGGCGACCTTCGCGGCGTTGTCGAGGTGTCGCTCGATGCGCAGCGACAGCGTCTCGAGACCCTGGGCGATGAGGAAGGCGTTGAACGGCGAGGCCGACGGCCCGAGATCGCGCAGCAGCTGGACGCGGGCCTTGAGGATGTAGGCGAGGTTCGCCCCGAGCGGGCTGCCGACGCCGAGGTCCCGCGCGAAGACGAGGCCGTGGTAGCTCTCCTCGGGGGTGTTGTAGTTGGGGAACTTCTCGGGGTCCTTGGCATAGTCGAAGTTGCCCGAGTCGACGATGACACCCGCGATCGAGGTGCCGTGGCCGCCGAGGTACTTCGTCGCCGAGTGCACGACGACGTCGGCGCCCCACTCGATGGGGCGGATGACGTAGGGCGTGGCGATGGTGTTGTCGACGACGAGCGGGACGCCGTGCTCGTGGGCGAGGGCGGCGACGGCCTGGATGTCGAGGACCTCGGCCTTGGGGTTGGCGATGGTCTCGCCGAAGAACGCCTTGGTGTTCCGGCGCACGGCGGCCCGCCACGACTCGATCGACGTCGGGTCCTCGACGAAGCTGACCTCGATGCCGAGCTTCGGGAAGGTGAACTTCAGCAGGTTGACGGTGCCGCCGTAGAGGCTGGGGGAGGCCACGATGTGGTCGCCGGCCTCGGCGATGTTGAGCAGGGCCAGCGTCGTCGCCGACTGTCCCGAGGCGACGAGGAGCGCCCCGACGCCGCCCTCGAGGGCGGCGATGCGCTGCTCGACGACGTCGGTCGTCGGGTTCATCAGGCGGGTGTAGATGTTGCCGAACTCCTTGAGCCCGAACAGGTTTGCCGCGTGGTCGGTGTCGTCGAACACGTAGCTCGTCGTCTGGTAGATCGGCAGCGCGCGTGATCCCGTCGCGCTGTCGGCGCTCTGTCCGGCGTGGATCTGCTTGGTCTCGAAGGACCAGCTGGGCTCGGTCATCGTCGTGCTCCTCCTGGGTCGTGTCGATGACCAGAGGTCCCCGCTGGGCGGACCTGGTGCACCGACGGGTCGGTGCGGGAGAGAGGCTCTCCGCGCTTGCCCGAGCGCCGGGTGGCGTCGACGGGCCAGGTCCTCACCCGGGGCACCCCACCGCGGTTGGAGGGTTGCCGGCCAGCGAGCCGGGGCTTGTCGCTGGCGCTCATGACCTACCTGCGAGTGTACGTATGCGTGTCCGTCCTCCGGGAGCGGCTGTCCTCATCGTGGACGCCGCGTCTCACCCGACAGGGCGCGGTGAGCGGGGTGGCAGGCACAGGGATCTGCTCGCCGTGGCGTCGATCACTAGGACGTCCTACTAATCCGAACTCGTGAGTAGGATCGCGCCGTGAGCACGAATGCCGACTTCGACCTGTTCCGGACCAGCGAGGACCACGAGGCCCTCAGGGAGGCCGTCCGCGCGGTCGCCGAGGACAAGATCGCCCCGTACGCCGCGGCCGTCGACGCGGAGGCCCGCTACCCGCAGGAGGCCCACGACGCCCTCGTCGCCTCCGACTTCTTCGCGCCCCACGTGCCGGAGGAGTACGACGGCGTCGGAGCCGACGCCCTCGCGACGTGCATCGTCATCGAGGAGGTCGCCCGGGTCGACGCCTCGGCCTCGCTCATCCCGGCCGTCAACAAGCTCGGCTCGCTGCCCGTGATCCTCGACGGCAGCGACGAGGTCAAGGCCCGCTACCTCCCGCCGCTCGCGAAGGGCGAGACGACCTTCTCCTACGGCCTGTCCGAGCGCGAGGCCGGCTCGGACACCGCGTCGATGCGCTGCCGCGCCCGCCAGGACGGCGACGGCTGGGTCCTCTCCGGACAGAAGTCGTGGATCACCAACGCCGGCGTCTCGGAGTACTACACCGTGCTGGCGGTCACCGACCCCGACGGTCCTCGCGGCGGCAACGTCACGGCCTTCGTCGTCGAGAAGTCCGACGAGGGCTTCACCTTCGGTGAGAAGGAGCGCAAGCTCGGCATCAAGGGCAGCCCGACGCGCGAGCTGCACTTCGACAACGTGCGCCTCCCGGGCGACCGCATCGTCGGCCAGGTCGGCGACGGCCTCAAGATCGCGCTGCGCACGCTCGACCACACCCGCGTCACCATCGGTGCCCAGGCCGTCGGCATCGCGCAGGGCGCCCTCGACCAGGCCCTCGCCTACGTCAAGGAGCGCAAGCAGTTCGGCAAGCGCATCGCCGACTTCCAGGGCATCCAGTTCATGCTCGCCGACATGGCGATGGAGCTCGAGGCCGCGCGCCAGATGGTCTACGTCGCGGCCGCGAAGTCCGAGCGCGGCGACAAGGACCTCACCTTCTTCGGGGCCGCGGCCAAGTGCTACGCCTCGGACGTCGCCATGAAGGTCACCACCGACGCCGTCCAGCTGCTCGGTGGTGCCGGCTACACGAGCGACTTCCCGCTCGAGCGGATGATGCGTGACGCCAAGATCACCCAGATCTACGAGGGCACCAACCAGGTCCAGCGCCTGGTCATGGCCCGCCAGCTCCTCAAGTAGGCTGGTCGCCGCTCGCGCGGTGAGGCTCGGGCCACCGAGCCTCACCGACGAACGACGACGACAAGGACACCACCGTGGACCTGACTCCCGACCTCCAGCCGGCGGTCAGCGTCATCATGCCGATCCTCAACGAGGAGAGGCACCTTCGTGATGCGGTGGCGATGATCCTCGCGCAGGACTACGCCGGTCCCCTCGAGGTCGTCCTCGCGCTCGGACCCTCGACCGACCGCACCGACGAGGTTGCCGCCGCCCTCGCGGTTGGTGACTCGCGTGTGCGTGTCGTGCGCAACCCGACCGGCCGCACCCCGGACGGGCTCAACGCCGCGATCGGCGCGAGCACCGGCGAGGTCATCGTTCGGGTCGACGGCCACGCCGAGATCCCCGACGACTACATCAGCGTCGCCGTCCGGGAGCTGGAGCGGGTGGGTGCCGACAACGTCGGCGGGATCATGGACGCCCAGGGCACGACGGACTTCGAGCGAGCCGTGGCTGCGGCGATGCGCAGCCCTCTGGGCGTCGGCAGCTCCCGCTTCCACACCGGCGGGCAGGCGGGGGAGGCGGACACCGTCTACCTCGGGGTGTTCCGTCGCTCCGCCCTCGAACGAGTCGGCGGCTACGACGCGCACTTCGCGCGGGCGCAGGACTGGGAGATGAACCACCGCATCCGCGAGACCGGTGGCACCGTGTGGTTCACCCCCGACCTCAAGGTGACCTACCGTCCTCGCGCGTCGGTCAAGGCTCTCGCCAAGCAGTACTTCCACTACGGCCGCTGGCGCCGCGTCGTCGCGCGCCACCACGAGGGCACCATCAACCCGCGCTACCTCGCACCGCCGACGATGGTCGTCGTCACGACGGCCGCCACCGTCGCCGGCTTCTTCTGGGCGCCCGCGTGGGTCGTGCCGGCGGGGTATGCCGCGGGCGTCGTCGCCGGGGGCGCCGCCATCTCGCGTGGCGAGTCCGCCCGCTCCCGTGCGGTCACGCCCGTCGTCCTCGCGACGATGCACTGGGCGTGGGGGATCGGCTTCCTCTCCAGCCCGCGCCGGCTGACCCGGCCCAGCGAAGCCCTCGCCGTGCAGGCCTCCGCCACCGACTGATCCGACCGGAGTCTCCGTCGGCGTCGAGGCCGGCGTCTCAGCCGGTCCCGCGGTCTCATCAGGTCTCATCCGGATTGGGCGCAGGCGACCCGCTCGTAGAGCGTGAACGGGCCCGCGGCCGCGACCCGGCGCCACGCCGGGGAGCTGCCCACCTGGTCGATGCCGACGTACTCCCGGACCCGGTCGCCCGCCCACGAGAACGGCTGGCCGCCGGTGATCGCGTAGGTCACCCGCTGACGCTCCGCAGCGGCGCACACGTCGGGGTCGGTGCCGACCCGGTCGAGAGAGCTCGCGAGCAGCTGCCGGTCACCGGGCGTGTTCGTCTTCTCCGTCGGGATGAGCAGGGTGCGCCCGCTGACGACGTAGAGGTAGGTTTCGCCGTTCCACGGGTTGGCGGCCACGACGGCGTCCTCGGGCACCTTCGCGGACAGCTCGCGCAGTGCTCGCAGCTCCGGGCCCGACGCCCACGAGTCCGCCGGCTTCGGGTGGAAGTAGCGGTGCAGGATGTGCCGGTGCGCGTCGGCCTGCGTGCCCGCGTTGAGGCAGAGGGCGCCGAGCACGACGACTGTCGCGACGGCGGTGCCGAGCCGGAGCCCGAGCACCTGCCGGCGTGCCAGCGCCGGTGGCACGAGCCGCGCTCCCAGGTCGACGAGGGCCACCAGGCCGGCGGTCCCCACGAGGACGGCGGGCAGGATGGCGGCGGTGTGCAGCCGGACCGCGTTGTTGTACCAGGGCCACGTCAACCACCGGACTGTGTCGGTGTCGACGGCGATGTTCAGCCAGTAGAGCGCCAGCGTCCCCACGAGCGCGGGGATGAGCCACCGCACCCCGCGGTGGCGCAGCAGCACGGCCACGATCCCGATCGCGACCACCGCGGCAAGCACCGGCAGCGGCCTCGTGTGGCGCGGGGCGAAGTTGACGAGGTCCTGCCACGCCTCGGACGGCGTCCGCTCGGGGCCGGCGGCACCGGTGCCGAACATCGAGGCCGAGCGGAGCACCACGGAGGCGGCCGCAGCTGCCGCGAGGGTCGCGACCACCCCAGCCAGCACCGCCAGCCGTCGCCGCCAGGACGCCTGCCGGAAGGCGTAGCCGAGGACCCGGCCGAGCACGAGCAGGCCTGCGAGCACGCACAGCGTGACGAAGGCGTTGGGGTGGGCCATCACGAGCCCGGGGACGGCGACGACGAGGACGACCGCGGAGCGCAGACGGTCGCCCACGGCATACGCAGGTCGTCCCGCAGGGCGGAAGATCCCGGCCACGGCGGCGACCGCGGCGGGCAGGATCGCCTGACCCAGCAGGTTGGGCCACAGGACCCCGAAGCCCATGAGCAGGTAGGGGAAGGTCGTGAACGCCACGCTCAGCAGGGCGGCGGACAGCGCCACGACGACGCGGCGCCCGAACAGCGCGAGCGCGAGCACGACGCAGCCGATGGGCCACGCCAGCCCGACGAGCACGAGGACGAAGACCGAGGACGAGACGACGACCGAGGCGCCGGTGAGGAGCGAGATGGTCGCCGTGAACGCGTAGAACGCCGACGGGTAGAAGCCGGACCACGTGGGGAAGTTGAACCGCCCGATCTCGAAGGACGACAGCGTGCCGTTCTCGAGGCCCCACTGCGGCGCAGCGACGTGGAAGATCGTGTCCGGCCCCTGCGGCAGCGCCTCGGGCGAGCGCAGCTCGGTCGAGATGGTGACGAGCACGAGGACGAACACGAGCGCCACGCCCACGAGCGCAGCCCACCACACGGCGTCGAAGCGGGGCGCGGGCGGGAGGTCGCGCCACCGGCCGCGCGCCGAGAGGGCCCCGTTGGCGCGGGAGGCGAGCGCGCCGAGCCCGGCGCACGCGGCAGCCAGGGCGACGGCCCCGGCGAGGAGCGGGGCCAGGCCCCACCGGACACCCAGCGCCGACGCGAAGACGGCGGAGACCGACAGGCAGGTGGTGGACAGCAGCGGCGCCAGCCCGAGCGCCGCGAGGGGGCGCAGTCGGAGCAGCAGGCCCGCAGCGAGGCCGGGCAGCAGGACGAGGGCCGTGGTGGCGAGGAAGACGACGAAGGTGCCGCTCCACGATGTCGAACCGGGGACTAGCACCGCTTCACACTCTCCGATGGTCTTGTCGTGGTCTGCGCCCCAGAGACTCTACAGACGCCCGCGACACGCTTGCTGCGGTGTCCCGCCGGGCCCTCGGGTGTCGTGCACCGAGGTCGAGGGGCCGGGGCGTGGTCAGTACGATGGCGGGCGTCTCGGGTCCGCCGGACCTCGAGCGAGACGATGAAGGAGTCCGGACCCGATGTCATCAGCCGCGCGGCTTGCCGCGAAGGTCAAGCGAGTCGTCCGCCAGGTTGCCGCAGCCGGGCCCCATGAGCTCAGGGCTGCCGCGCAGGAGCTCCCCGTCGACCCTGGTCTGGTGCTCTACGAGTCCTTCGGCGGCAACGGCATGCTGTGCAACCCCGAAGCCATCTTCCGGGCTCTTCTGGACGACATGGCCCAGCAACACCTCCGGCACGTGTGGGTGCTGAAGGACCTCGACGCAGCCGATCCGGCCGTCGAGCAGCTGAAGGGGCATCCCCGGGTGCGTTTCGTGAAGCGGGGTTCGACGGCCTATCACCAGGCGCTGGCCACGGCCGGCCTGCTCATCAACAATGCGACGTTCCCCCCGCACTGGGGCAAGCGACCCCAGCAGGTCTACCTCAACACCTGGCACGGCACTCCCTTGAAGAAGATGGGCTACGACGAAGCGCGGGGGGCATTCACCGCACGCAACGTCCTGCGCAACTTCCTGATGGCGGACTTCCTGTTGTCGAGCAGTCCCTTCATGAGCGAGCAGATGTTCGAGCGCGCGTACCGACTCACGAACGTGGGACGAGCACGACTGCTCGAGCTCGGCCAGCCCAGGACCGACGCGCAGTTCACCGGAGCGCAGGGAGCGGCGGCCGCGCGCGCGTGTCTCGACGAGCACGGAGCCCGCGTCTCACCGCAGGAGACCTTGGTGCTGCTGGCTCCCACGTGGAAGGGAGCATCGTTCCACGCCCCGGTCGACGATGCCGCCTCGCTTGCCGACCAGGTCCACGAGCTCCAGTCCCAGCTGCCGCCTGGTCATCGCGTCCTGCTCAAGGTCCACCAACAGGTCTACTCGTACGCCGTCCGGGAGCCGCGCCTGGAGGGCCGGCTCGTGCCGAACCACATACCGACCAACACCGTCCTGGCAGCGACGGACGTCCTGGTGACCGACTACTCGAGCATCTTCTTCGACTTCCTCACCACGGGGCGGCCGATCATCTTCTTCACTCCTGACAGGGAGGACTACGACGACCAGCGAGGTGCCTACCTCGACGCCTGCGACCTCCCCGGACCGCAGGCGACGACCGTCAGCCAGCTGGCTGAGCTGGCTGCGGCCGTCGGCACCGGTGGCGACATGGACCCGGTGCGCACGCATCGCGAGCTACGGGACGCGGCGCGCCGGACGTACGCCCCGCGAGATGACGGCGGAGCAACCCAGCGCGTCCTGGACGTCGTCGTGCGTGGCGAGACGACCGAGGGGACGCGACCGCTGGCCAGGGACGGTCGCCCCACTCTCTTGATCTACCTGGGCGGCATGATGTCCAACGGCATCACCAGCGCAGGCCTCAACCTGCTTCGCTCCATCGACCACGAGCGGTGGGACGTCACGGCGCTGGTTCAGGAGAGCGACAACGCCGATCGGGTCGTCAACATCGAGATGATCGACCCGCGGGCCCGTCAGCTCCACCGCAAGGGCAGCATGGTCATGAGCAAGCGCCTGCGGTCGGCCCGTCGGAAGCTCATGCGGGGGCGGCGGGACTCTCTCAGCGCGCCCGTGCAGTCGAAGCTGGACGAGCACCTCGCCCAGGAGCTGCGTCGAACCGTCGGAGACGCAGTCTTCGACCATGTGGTCGACTTCAGCGGCTACTCGCCCGCATGGACGTTCCTCCTGGGTCAGGCGCCCGGTCGACGGGCGGTGTGGCAGCACAACGATCTACTGGCCGACCAGATGCGCCAGGTGCACGGCAGACGTCCGCACGAGCGCAACCTCGCCGGTGTGTTCTCCAGCTATCACCTGTACGACCGATTGGTGTCGGTCTCGGAGGCGCTGCGCGACATCAACGCGGCGAATCTCGGGCAGTACGCTGCCGCTGAGAAGTTCGTCGCTGCGCGCAACACCCTGGACGTGCAGCGAGTGCTGTCGGGCGCCGCGGAGAGGCCCCCGGCTGGGACGATCGACTGCCTGTCACCCGCCGACCCCGGCTGTGATCCCTACCTCTTCGTGACGGTGGGGCGCCTCTCCCCGGAGAAGAACCAGGCGCGCCTGATCCAGGCCTTCGCCGCGGTGCACGCCAAGCGACCGCAAGCGCGACTGGTCGTGATCGGCGACGGCCCCCTGCGAGCGCGGCTGCAGGACATGGTGGAGGCCCTTGGCCTGGGTGATGCCGTCCAGCTCGTCGGTCTGCAGCGCAACCCCTGGTCGATCATGGCGGCCTCCAGCTGCTTCGTGCTCTCCAGCGACTACGAGGGCCAGCCCATGGTGATCCTCGAGGCCCGCGCGATCGGTCTGCCCGTCGTCTCCACGGCCTTCGACTCCGTCGGCTCTGCTCTCGAACCGGGCGCCGGCATCGTCGTCGAACGCACGGTGGAGGCCCTGGCGGATGGCATGCTGAAGGCGGTCGACGGTGAGGCCGTCCCCTCTGCCTTCGACCCGTACGCCTACAACGAGGTCGTCGTCAGCGAGTTCGAGAAAGCCGTCGGTGCCCCCTGAAGGACGCCCCCGGTGAGCGCGATACGGGGACGGCTCCGGGCCCGGCCGGTCTGGCCTCGGGCCGGGGCCGTCCGCCTGTCCGCGCTCACAGCATGGTGCGGGCGATGAGCTCTTCCCAGCGGTCGAGGACGGACTCCGCCGAGAAGGCGAGCGCGTGGGCTCGAGCCTGGTCGGCATAGGTCTGTCGGAGGGGCTCGTCGGACATCAGGCGCCGCATGCCTGCGGCCAGACCCTCGATGTGCGACGGGGAGACGACGATGCCGTTCTCACCGTCGCGGACGATCTCGCGGATGCCCGCCGAGGCGTTGTACGTGACGACAGGGACAGCGCACGCGATCGCCTCTGCAAGGACCATCGGCAGTCCCTCGTAGTGGGAGCAGAGCAGGGCGATGCTGGAGCGCAACAGCACAGCCTCCACGTTGTCGACAACGCCCATGAACCGCACGGATGACGCGATCCCGAGCTCGGCTGCGAGAGCAACGAGCGCCTCGTGCTCGGGCCCGTCACCGTACAGCTCGAGTCGCCACTCCGGGTGCTGCGAGCTGACGAGTGACCAAGCGCGAAGCGCGTGGTCCACCTGCTTGTTCTCATCGTGCCGCGCGATGAGGACAACGAGCTTGTCCCGCCCGGTCGTCGGCGCCTCGTCCGGATAGAAGGGCAGCGGGTTGGGCATGTGCCCGGTGTTGTTGAAGTTCTTCTCGCGGAACGCCGTCGCGTCCTCCTCGGTCAGGAGCAGGAAGCGGTCGATCTGGCGGTAGACCTTCGATATCCGGCCGAAGTCGCCGGTGAGCTGCGCCGCATCGAACGACGAGTGGTACTGGCCTATGACGCGGGTCCCGGCATTGAGACAGCGCTCGATGCCGAGCTCGGCGAGGTGCTCGGCCACGAAGACCTGCGTGCAGATGAAGAGACCCTCGCGGTATCCCTCGAGGAGGCGGTCCAGCCCCTTGACCGCCTCGGCACGCATCGACGCGCGCACGTCGTCCGGCCAGGGCTCTTCGCTACGGGGACGTTCGGGCCTCGATGACAGGAAGCCCGTGGAGTACGGCAGGCTGCCGAGCGTGAGTCGCTCGTCGGCCGCTGGACGTATGCCGCGCAGGGCGACGTCGTAGCCACGCGAGGTGAGTCCCGCGGCGATGAGGTGGGACACCCGCTCGGCGCCGCCGAGTCCGTCGATGTGGTTGGACATGACGAGGATCGGTGGCCGCGTGCCGCCGAGCGAGCGGAACGAGGTCACGCGTCCATCTCCTCGAGCAGCGCCAGAACAGCGCGTTCGGACGCGTGTCCGTCCTCCATGCCACAGAACCTTTCCAGGAAGCGGTCGTAGGCCGCAGCGTGCTCGGTCGTGCCCGACTCCGCGGATCTCAGGGCGGCGACCAACTCATCGGTCGTCGTCGTGAAGGGGCCGGGCGCCTCTGCGCGCAGGTCGAAATACGTGCCGCGGGTCATGAGGTACTCGTCGTAGTCGAAGGTGTGGAAGATCATCGGCTTGCCCAGCAGGGCGAAGTCGAACATCACGGAGGAGTAGTCCGTCACGAGGACGTCTGCCGCGATGTACAGCAGGTTGACGTCCTGGACCGTGGAGGCGTCGATGGCCCGGTAGCGCGCGGTGCCGGGGACATGGATCTTGTTGAGGTAGTGCGGGCGGAGCAGCAGGAAGTACTCCGGGCCCAGGGCTTCGAGCAGGCCGTCCACGTCGAAGGGCAGGGTGACTTTCGAGCGCTTGTCCCGCAGCGACTCGCGGAAGGTCGGCGCATAGAGCACGATCTTGGCGTCATCCGGCAGGTCGAGCAGCCGTCGGGCCTCCTCGCGGGTCAGCGTGCCGTTGACGAGGACGTCGTTGCGTGGAGTGCCCCAGCGGACCTGTTTGCCTTCGTAGGCGAAGGCTGGGACGAAGGTCTCCGCAAAGTAGGGGTTCGGCACCACGAGGTGGTCCCATGCGCCGATGCCACGGTCGGGGAGTCGCTCCGGCAGGTCCCAGCCCAGGACGTCCTTGCCCATTCGCTTGAGCGGGATCCCGTGCCAGGTCTGGAGATATCGCTGGCCGGGGCGCTTGCGGACGTAGGCCGGAAGGGTCTGGTTGTCGACCCAGTAGGAGGCCTGTGCCAGGGCGAGGAGGTACTGGCGCGAGCCGCGCACGACAGTGCGCGTGTCCGGGTGCGGCGGCGGTGTGTCTTTGGGGAGTACCCAGACGCTCTTGAGGTCCGGTCTCAGCTGTCGCATCCGCTCATAGACGTACTTGGGGCTGTCCCCGTAGATGGTGCCCATGTTGGCCTCGAAGAGAACGAGCGAGGGGTCGAGGGGCAGGTGCTGGAGGTTCTCGAAGAAGGTGGAGTGGTCGAGCTGGTCGGACGGACGCTTGTCCCGGCGCCGGTCGTCGATGCGCGCCAGCACCCGACGGTCCAGGGCGCGCAGCGCCCTGCGCCGGGTCTCGCCCTGCGCGGCAGCGGACAGGCGGGCCCTGCCCTCGACATCCGGGCCCAGCTCCGCTGGACGACCGTGTACGAGTCGGGAGACGAGGTGGATGGGGAGCGTGGCTGCCGCGAGACTGTTCGGCCACAGCAGGTGCGTCTGTACCTTGTGCCGGCCGAGTGTCACCTCCATGCGGAGGCTCCACTCCACCGGCATGACGAACTTGAAGAGTCCGGAGTCGGAAGCGATGCGCGCACGCCATTCGAGGCGGTTGCTGTCATGGTGCTCGATCTCGATCGGGACCGTGACTGCCTGCGCGTGCCCGACCCGACGTGCGACGAGCCGCATCGACCAGTCGTTGTGTGCTGCGAACTTGCCCAGGGTGTCGTGCGTGAAACCGCGCAGCACGATGTCCCTGCGGCGCACCGAGTAGCTCGTCACCTCATGGTGGTGGTGGTACGTGCCGAACGGGGCTCGTAGCCAGTCGGCCGTGGTGACATCGCACAGCTCTTCAGCCAGCTCGTCAGAGAAGTCCCGGCCAGGAGCGGCCTCAGCCGATGCCCGGTCACCCTCGATGCTCACCCGGCCGTTCTCCTCCGCGAGTGTGAAAGCCATGATGTTGAAGCGGTCGAACAACATGGTCTGGCGGAGCCCCGCGAGGTCCCCTCGCAAAGCCATGCCGTACGCGGCGCCGAGGGCCTTGGGCAGCTCGAGGAACCTTTCGCGGGCGAGCCCGCCGAGATATGGCTCGGCGAGAGCGAGCACCTCCCGGGTCGTTGCTGGATCGCCGGCCACGACGTCGGCGAGATACAGGCGCATGTCGTGCGAGAGGAACTTGCGGTCCTTGGTCCTCTGGACGTGGGCGAGTCCAATGGCGTCAAGGTAGGCGTCGATTCGACGGTGGGCTTCCAGCCGTGAGCGGAAGTTGTCCAAACGGTGCCGCTGGTTCGAGATGGACTTGGTGGCAGCTGTCGGGAAGATACGCCAGAGGTAGACGTTCTCGGGGATGATCGCAATGCGCCGTGCCATGGTGTAGGCCTGAATGGTGAAGACTTGGTCCTCGTAATGGATGTCCTCGGGGAAGCGGATCCGGTGACTGTCGAGGAACTCACGGCGATAGAGCTTGTTGACCGACAGGGCCTCCTCGATGAGCTCCGGCATCTCGTCGATGGACTCGATCACCTTGCGCTCCCGAAAGAAGGCGGGGTACCAGAGTGTCTGGCGCTTGGTGTCCATGTACTCGCGCCGGACGAGCCCCATCGAGAAGTCCGCATCGGCGTCCTCGAGAGCCTCGAGGAGGTTCTTGCACGCGTGGCGTTCCAAGCGGTCGTCGCTGTCGAGGAACATCACCCGGTCCGCGGTGGCCATCTCGATGCCCGCGTTTCGCGGTGCGCCGCAGCCGCCCGAGTTGTGCGGCAGCCGCACGTAACGCACCCTCGGGTCGGAGTCGACCAGTGACTGGGCTACTGCAGGCGTGTCGTCTGTCGAGCAGTCGTCGGCGATGATCACCTCGAGCCGACGGAGCGACTGCCGAAGCACAGAGCGGACCGCGGTCGGCAGGCGTCTTGCGTCGTTGTAGACGATGACCACGACGCTGACGAGTGGTTGCGGTGACACGCTGCTCATGCTGGAGGGGTCCCCTGGGGTAGTTGTGGTGACGAGTTCCGGACCTGCCGGTTGGTCACGATACCGTGGGCCTCGCTCCATCCCGTTCCACCGTCCGGACACCCGGCACACGATGAGTCAGGCAGGCACGTGACAGTCAACATTGCCCGGCAGACGCGCGGGCTCTACCGCCGGCGGCAGCTGCTGTGGACCCTCGTTCGTCGGGACCTGCATGTGCGCTACGCGAGCAGCCCCATCGGATACCTCTGGACGATCATCGACCCCTTGGCGATGGCGGCCATCTACTTCGTCGTGTTCACGGTCATCTTCAAAGCTCGAAGTGTGGGCTACCAGCCTTACGTGCTCTTCATCGTCATCGGGGTCCTCGCCTGGCAGTGGTTCCAGCTGAGTGTGACCGAGACGGCCAGGGCCTTGATCGCCGAGGCCCGGCTGGTCCGCTCGACCAACATGCCCCGGGAGCTGTGGGTGGTGCGGGTCGTCCTCGCCAAGGGGATCGAGTTCGTCCTCTCTCTCCCGGTGCTTGCCGGTTTTGCCATCTACTTCGTGGCTGTCGGGCAAGGGCACGTCAACTCGAAGCTCGTCTGGTTCCCGGTAGGGCTCGTCCTGCAGTTCCTCCTGCAGGTCGGGCTGGGACTGCTTCTTGCGCCGATCACCGTGCTTTTTACGGACACGTCGCGCATCGTGCGCATCGCGCTGCGGATGGGGTTCTACGCGACGCCCATCATCTACGGCGTCCACGCTGCGCCCGAGAGCCTGCGGACGATCCTCGCCTTCAACCCGATGAGCGGCGTGCTGGAGGCCTACCGCGCCGGCTTCTTCCCCGCCGAGCTGAACCATCGGGCCATCGTCCTGTCGGCGATCGTGTCCGGCGTCCTGCTGCTCGTCGGCTCCTACGTCTTCTCGCGCCTCGAGCCTGCAGTTCTCAAGGAGATCTGATGAAGCCCGTGATCGAGGCCCGAGGGCTCGGAGTCGAGTTCTATCGCAGCCGTCGGCGCAAGCGGTCGCTCCGCGAGATGGTGTTCAAGGGCCACACGGGAGCGCCGATCGACACGTTCTGGGCGCTCAAGGACGTCTCGTTCGACGTGCGGCCCGGCGAGGCCGTCGGCATCGTCGGAGCCAACGGCGGTGGCAAGAGCACGCTGCTCAAGATGATCGCCGGCGTGCTCATCCCGGACGAGGGTCGCGTGACCGTGCGGGGAGGCGTCGCACCCCTGATCGAGCTCACCGGCGGGTTCCTCGGCGAGCTGACTGCCCGTGACAACGTCTATCTCGCCGCTGGACTGCACGGGCTGCGCAAGCGGGACATCGACGAACGCTACGACGAGATCGTCGACTTCGCCGGGCCCCAGGTCGCTGCAGCGATGGACATGCCTTTCCGTCACTTCTCCTCGGGGATGCAGGTCCGGCTGGCCTTCGCGCTCATCACGACGCTCGATGAGCCCATCGTCCTCGTCGACGAGGTGTTGGCCGTCGGTGACCGCGCTTTCCGAGAGCGGTGCTACGTGCGGATGGAGAACATGCTGTCGGGCGGTCGGACCCTGTTCCTCGTCTCGCACAGCGAGGGTGACCTGAGGCGGTTCGCCGAACGTGGTCTCTACCTGAGCTCGGGAAGCCTGATCGCGGACGGCCCCATCGACGAGGTGATCAGTCAGTACAACGCCGACGCGGACGCGGCTTCGTGAGGCTGGACGAGCGCCCGCTCGTCGGTGACTCCAGTGCTCGGGCCGTGCAGGGGTGGTCATCGGGCGGTGACGTGGTCGTGTTGGGCGGCGTCGCCGGGAAGGACCTTCTCGAGTCGCTCGAACCGTTCGCGCTGGTGGTGGTGCATGGCGCGCCGTCGCAGGCGACCGTGTCGGCGCAGCTGGTCGCGGCCGCCGACGTGGCAGCGGGGTCGACGGACCGCCCTCTGGTGCTGGTCAGCCACGACCTGCGGATCAGTCCCGTCGGACTCCTCGACATCCTCGACTCGCCGCACGACGCCACGTCGGCGGCCGTCGTCGACGGTCCCTTCAGCCGAGCTCGGCATGCCACGTCTTCGGGGCCGGCCGGCGGCTTCACGCCCGTGCGGGTCGACGACATGTCTCGCCGGCTGGTGTCGACCGGCTCCGCGCACCACGTGGTGAGCGGACCGACCACGTATGCGGCCGGGCTGCTTCGCGTTGCTGCGGCCGACCGTCCACGGGTGGCACGGGCTCTTCGGGCGGCCGCGGCCAGCGAGTCCGCACGCCTGTCGGGCATGCAGACGATCGACCTCGCGCTCCTTGCCGTGGTCCGCGACGCCGTCGTCCCGGTGGTCGCCGTCCCGCTGACCCACCTCACCGTCGCGCGGGGGACCGCCCAGCGTCCTGGAGCGCCGGGTTCAGCGTGGCAGCAACGACTTCGGGCTGCCTCCCGCGGAAATGACGGGGTCTTCTCCACGCACGCGATACGCCCGCTCTCCCGGCGCCTCACGGCATACGGCCTCATGCATGGCTGGAGCCCCAACGTCGTGACGGGCGTCAGCCTGCTCCTCGGGCTGGCGGCGTGCGCACTGGTCACCGTGGACACTCGCTGGACCTGGGTGGCCGCCGCCCTGGTGCTCCAGATGTCTCTCGTCGTCGACTGCGTCGACGGCGAGATCGCCCGCTTCACCCGACGCAAGAGCGCGGTGGGCGGATGGCTCGACGCCGTGAGTGACCGCGTCAAGGAGTTCACCATGCTCGCTGCCGTCGCGTGGGTCTCGCTGCGGCGGGGCAACGACGTCTGGTGGCTCGCGATCATCGTGCTCGCACTGCTCGCGATCCGTCATGCCGAGGACTTCGCCTACACGACCCGGCGGCGAGCCTCGGCCATGGATGCGCCCCGGCAGGTGCCACTCGACGAGCCCCTGGACGGCGGTCCGCCGGCGGCGAGCACCGTGGTGCCCGGGCCGTCCTCCCGGCGCACCCGGCTCGTCCGCGACGTCAAGCAGGTTCTGCACTTCCCGATCGCGGAGCGGTACCTCGTCATGTCGCTCGCCCTGGTCGCCTTCAGCCCCGAGCTGCTCCTCTGGGCTCTGGCCCTCGCCTCGGCGCTCGCCCTGGCCTGGACCCAGGCGGGTCGACTGGCCAGAGCGCTGTCAGGCAGGGACGGCTTCCACGCCGGGCGGCCGGATGCGACGCTCGAGCATCTTGTCGACCTCAGTGTCCTGCCCCGACCGTCCGGCCGCCGTCGTCTCAGCTGGCAGGTCCCCGGGATCCTCATCGGGCTCGAGGCGGCATCCCTGCTGCTCGCCGCCGGGAGCGATCCCGCTGCTGGCGCTGCTGCCTATGCGTGGCTGGCCGCTGTCTGCTGGCACGTCTACGACAACGTCTACCGTCTGCGTGAGACCGGACACGGCACACCGAGGCCGGTGGTCCGGGCGACGCTGGGCGTCGAGGGGCGCATCGTCGTCCTGGCCCTGGTCGGCGGTTTCAGCGATGCCCCCGCCCTCCCGCTCCTCGTGGGTGCCGTCCTGGTGCTCGCCGTTCATGCGACCGACTCCCTTCGCGCCTGGCGCGGAGGGAGCGCCGTCGACCAGACGCAGGCCGGCCCCGGTGCCGGGGCCCGGTCCGACGGCCGAGAGGATGGCTCCCCGTGAACCACGACCCGACGGACGACCACCCGACCATTGCCGAGCTGAAGGCCGTCGCGCAACCACCTGAGCACATAGCCCGGTACAACGCCGAGCACTGGGCTGGTGCCCTCTACCTCCGACACCTCTCGATCCACGCGACGCGCGTGCTGCTGCCCACGAGGATCACGCCCAACGGTGTCACCTGGCTCATGATCGTGGTCGGCGTGTGCGGGGCGTGGATGATCCCCTTCCTCGGCCTCTGGGGTCCGGTGGTGGCGGTGCTGGCCATGCAGGTCCAGATCCTTCTCGACTGCTCCGACGGCGAGCTGGCCCGCTGGCGCCAGCGTTTCTCACCAGCCGGCATCTACCTCGACCGCATCGGTCACTACCTCACCGAGGCATCGATACCCATGGCGCTCGGCCTGCGTGCCGACGGGTGGAGCCTCGACTCACCCGCCGATGTAGGCGGTCTGACCGTCCTGGGCATGCTGGTGGCCGTCGGAGTCCTGCTCAACAAGGCGTTCACCGACCTGGTGCACGTGGCCCGCGCGAAGACGGGACGTCCTCCGCTCGAGGACGTGGTGAGCTCTGCGCGGCCCAAGGCGTCCGGCATGGCACGCCTGCGTCGCGCCTTCGACTACCTGCCGATCTTCCGTGCGTTCGTCGCTGTCGAGGCCTCCCTCCTCGCTCTCGTCGCGGCGGTGGTCGACACCGTTGGCGGTGACCTCCTCGGCACGCAGGTGCTCGTGGTGGCGATGGTGCCACTCATCGTCGTCACTGCTGGGGGACACCTGCTCGGTGTGCTGTCCAGCCGGAGGCTGGAGTGAGGGGGAAGCGGCCTGCTGGCGGCGAGTCCGGTTCCCCGCTCCCGGTGCTGCAGTGGGCCCAGGAGCACGGTGAGGTCGGCGGCGTGCGTACGAGTCACGCACAGCTGACGTCCGCCCTTCGTGCAGAAGCCATCCCGGTCGACTACGTCGACACCGGCTCGGCCCGGCGGGCGCTGTCGATGCTGCCTGCCCTCGTGCAGCGTCGCTCGCTCCATCTCCTGCACCTCACCCGCCTGTGGCGGGCCGTGCTGCTCGCGCCCGTCTTCGGGTTGCTACGGGGCCGTACCGTTCTCGTGCTCCACTCGGGGTCGACGGCGGACCAGGTCGCGCGAATGGGGGCCCTGCGGCTGAGGACCCTGGTGCTGGCGCTTCACGCCTACGACGAGATCTGGGCCGTCAACGACGACATCGGGGCGAACCTTCCTGACGCACTTCGCTCGCGCATCACGGTGGTGACACCGTTCGACTCCTCGGCCGCTCCGGTCCAGACCGACGTCCCGCGAGAGCCGCACTCGTTGGCGCTGGCCACCAACGGAGGGCTCGCCCACTACAACGCCGAGCTCGGCATCGAGACGGTCCGCCTCGTTCGCGAGCGCTGGCCGGACGCGACCCTCACCATCCTCGCCTACGGCAACGACACGCCTGAGGTCGAGCGACTTCGACGCACGGCAGAGGTGGAGCCGTGGCTCAGCGTGGCCTTCGACGCGCCACCGGACGAGGTCTCGGCAGTGCTCGCCCGAACCGGAACCTTCCTGCGCCCGACGAGCTGGGACGGTGACTCGGTCATCGTGCGCGAGGCGCAGGCTTCGGGCGCCACGGTCGTGGCCAGTGACGCCGCGCCGCGTCCCGCGGGCGTCGTGCTGGCCCCTCTCGAGGCCGGTGCGCTGGCCGTGGCCGTCACGGAGGGAGGGCCCGTGAGCGATGGCCATGGTCTGGCAACGACGTCTCTGGCAGATGCTGTCCGCGCCGTCGAGGTAGACGTACGCCCACGTCGTCTGGGTCGTCCCTGATCTCCCGGCGCGGGTACCCTCGCAGTCGACGCGCGTTCTCACCAGACGAGTTCGCATCGGCTGAGGAGAAGAGTGAGCAATCGAACCGTCATCACGTTCGGAACCTTCGACGTCTTTCACGTCGGGCACGTCAGAGTGCTCCAGCGGGCGGCAGAGCTGGGTGATCGGCTTGTCGTCGGAGTGTCCGCCGACGCGCTCAACGTCGCCAAAAAGGGGCGCGCCCCGATCTTCAACGAGGCTGAACGGCTCGAGATCATCTCTGCGCTCAAGGTCGTGGACGAGGTCTTCCTGGAGGAGTCCCTGGAGCTCAAGCGGGACTACATCCTCGAGCGGGGCGCCGACGTGCTGGTCATGGGCGATGACTGGGCCGGGAAGTTCGACTGGGTGAGCGACGTCTGCGAGGTCATCTACCTGCCCCGGACCCCGTCCGTCTCGACGACAGGACTGATCGAGCACATCGCGGGTCTTGCCTGACGAGCCTCATGGACACCTCGGGACCTCGCGAGGTCGGGCAGTGCGGCACTGCCGGTCCGGCGGCCGTGCCACGAGCGGTTCCCGGTCACCGTCAGCCTGCAGTCGAACCAGGACCTCACCTGATCTGGCTCGCACCCGTGAGGTCCCGGTCCGGTCTGACCGGCGGGCTCGACGAGCGACGACCGCCTGAGGCCGGTCCGCGCCGCGCGGGGTCAGCCGTCGGCTCGTCCCCGGCTAGAGGCCGCTGATGAGCTCGGGCTCGGTCCGCTCGCGCACCTCGGCCTCGGTCACGCCCGGCGCGAGCTCGCGCAGCACGAGGCCCTCGGGAGTGACGTCGAGGACGCACAGGTCGGTGATGATGCGCTGGACGACACCGCGGCCGGTGTAGGGCAGCGAGCACTCCTTGACGATCTTGTAGGAGCCGTCCCGAGCGTTGTGCTCCATGAGGACGATGACCTTCTTGGCGCCGTGGACGAGGTCCATCGCGCCGCCCATGCCCTTGACCATCTTGCCGGGGATCATCCAGTTGGCGATGTCGCCGCCCTCGCTGACCTGCATGGCCCCGAGGATGGCGGCGTCGACCTTGCCGCCGCGGATCATCCCGAAGCTCGTGGCCGAGTCGAAGAACGCCGCGCCCTTGCGCAGGGTCACGGTCTCCTTGCCGGCGTTGATGAGGTCGGGGTCCTCGTCGCCGTCGAGCGGATAGGCGCCGACGCCGAGGATGCCGTTCTCGGACTGGAGCACGATCTCGACGTCGTCGGGCACGTAGTTCGGCACGAGGGTGGGCAGACCGATGCCGAGGTTGACGTAGGCGCCGTCGGAGAGCTCGGCGGCGGCACGCGCGGCCATCTGCTCGCGGGTCAGTGCCATGTCAGGACTCCTGCTCGGTCGTGGTGGAGGCGGTGCGCGGGCGGACCGTGCGGCGCTCGATGCGCTTGTCGGCGGCCTGCTCGGCCGTCAGCGGGAGCACGCGCTGCACGAAGATGCCGGGCAGGTGGATCTCGTCGGGGTCGAGCTGCCCGGGCTCGACGAGCTCCTCGACCTCGGCGACCGTGATGCGGCCGGCCATGGCGCAGAGCGGGTTGAAGTTGCGGGCGGACTGGTTGAAGACGAGGTTGCCGTGGCGGTCACCCTTCGCCGCGCGGACGAGGCCGAAGTCGGTCGTGATGGCCTGCTCGAGGACGAAGGTCCTGGTCTCGCCCATCCACTCGAAGTCCTGGGTCTGCTTGGGCGGCGAGGCGACGGCGATGTTGCCGGCGTCGTCGTAGCGCCAGGGGAGTCCGCCCTCGGCGATCTGCGTGCCGACACCGGTCATCGTGAAGAAGGCGCCGATGCCCGACCCACCGGCCCGCAGCCGCTCGGCGAGCGTGCCCTGCGGCGTCAGCTCGACCTCGAGCTCGCCCGAGAGGTACTGCCGCTCGAACTCCTTGTTCTCACCGACGTACGAGCTGACCATCCTGCGGATCCGCTTGTCGCGCAACAGGATCCCGAGACCCCAATCGTCGACGCCGCAGTTGTTCGAGACGGCCTCGAGGTCGGTGAGCCCAGCGTCGTGGATCGCTGCGATGAGCACGGAAGGGATGCCGCAGAGGCCGAAACCGCCGACCGAGAGCGACATTCCGTCGCTGATCCCGGCGATGGCCTCCTGTGGGGTGGAGACGACTTTGTCCATGGCCGGACTCTATCCGCGCGGCGGGGCCGTGGTGCCGTGGGGTCGACCCACACGATCGGCCCGACCTGTGGTCGCCGAGCACGTATGCCGTGGGGCCGCCCACGCGACCGAGGCGACGTCCGTGCCCCGGTGGGAGGCCGCTCCGGAGGCCTCGGTGAATGACAGCCGTGTCATTCGACGGGCGCCAGAAGAACACCTCTGTAATTCACCGGACCGCCTTGTGGTCCCTGTGACTGGAGTGCATAAATGGTGCGGGAGTAAACCCGGATCACCACTCGTTTCCCGTCTGTCGAAGAGGTTCACCATGGCCCTGCGCCGACGCCCGCTGGGCCTCGTCCTCGCCCTTCCCGCGCTGACGGTGCCGGTGGCGGCGCAGCCGGCGGCAGCGGTCCAGGCCCCTCCGACGCGCACCCTGCCCAGCGGCCTCGACGTCTATGTGCCCTACCAGGGCCAGACGATCTGCGACCCGGTCGCCCGGCCGGGGGTGCTCGCCTTCGCCCGGCTCATGACCGCGCACTACGGCATGGGCTCGACGGGCCTCATCGGCCGCACCTGCGGCAGCGGCCCCTCGGAGCACTACGACGGGCGCGCCTGGGACTGGATGCTCAACGTGAACAACCCCTCGCAGGAGGCGGTGGCGCAGTCGGTCCTCGCCTGGCTCACCGGGCCGGACAAGAACGGCGTCAAGGGCGCCATGGCGCGCCGGTTCGGGATCATGTACATCATCCACGACCGCAAGATGTGGCGGGCGTACGCGACCGAGCGCGGCTGGGCGCCCTACTACGGCAGCTCTCCCCACACCGACCACATCCACTTCAGCTTCAACTACGACGGCGCCGCGGGGCGTACCTCGTGGTGGACCGGTGTCCCGACCACGAGCTACCTCACGTCGCTCCCGCGCGCCGGGTCGACGCTCCCGACGACGCCGCCCTCGACGCCGACCACGCCGACGACGCCCGTCCCGACGACGCCCGTCGTGCTGTCGCCGGGCATGCGGTCCGAGGCGGTGCGCCAGCTGCAGGTCCGGCTCGGCAACCTGCCCACCACGGGCTACTACGGTGACCAGACCAAGGCGCGGGTCACTGCCTACCAGGCGTTCGTCGGCCTGCCCCGCACGGGCATCGCGGACCTGCGCACCCAGGAGATCCTCGCGGCTCGCGGCTGGAAGAGCGTCACCGACGCCTACCCGACGCTGAGGCCCGGCACGACGTCCGCCGCGGTCAAGACCCTCCAGTCGAAGCTCGGCGCGCTGCCGACGACAGGCTACTACGGCAGCCTGACCCAGGCCCGGGTCACGGCCTACCAGAAGTTCGTCGGCCTCCCGCAGACCGGCATCGCCGACCCGGTGACGCAGGCCCGGCTCTGGGTGCGTGGCTGGACCGGCACCGCGGCAGCGCCCGCTCCGGCCCCCACCTACCCGACCCTGCGCGTCGGCATGACCTCGGCTGCCGTCAAGACGCTCCAGTCGAAGCTCGGCGCGCTGCCGACGACGGGCTACTACGGCAGCCTGACGGAGGCCCGCGTCAAGGCCTACCAGCGGTACGTCGGCCTGCCGCAGACCGGCGTCGCGGACGCGAGGACTCAGCAGACGCTCTTCCTGCGGGGATGGACCGGCACGGCCAGGGCGGTCGTGCTCGTGAGCCCGCCCTCGGCGTCCCCCGCGGGCGCGGTCAGCACCGTGAGCGCCGTCAGCACCACCAGCACGACCGGAAGGGTCCCCGCCATGACCGCCTACGCCAGCACGCCGTCACGCACGAGCCCCGGGGTCGCGAGCGTCGACGTCGGCACGACCTACACGGCATACAAGAGCCTGATGCTGGCGCCCGGCTCACGCGGTGCCGCGGTGCGCGTGCTGCAGCGGGCCCTGGGCGGGCTCGCGGTCGACGGCGTCTTCGGGACGGTGACGCGCGACAAGGTCGTCTCGCTCCAGCGGTCGCTGGCCGTGCCGCAGACGGGGGTCGTGACGCCCGAGCTCTGGGACGTGCTCGAGGCGCGTGACTTCCCCTTCGTGGCCGACCGGTCCACGGTGCTGCGCGCCGGCGACACGGGACCGCAGGTGGTGGCCGTGCAGCGGCTCCTCGGCGTGCGCCAGACGGGTGTCTTCGACCTCGCGACGCGTGAGGCCGTCAAGGCGGCGCAGGCGCGTGCCGGGCTGGCGAGCACCGGCGTCGTGGCCTCGCGGACGTGGTCGCTCTTCGACCGGCTGTCCGCGTGATCCCTTGAGGCTCAGGCGTTCTCGCGTGCGTCGACGCTGACACCCTCGGACGCGAAGCGGTCGGCGAGGTCGGTGCGGTCACCGCGCACGAGCACGATCGACCCGTCGGCCGACCAGGCGGCCAGGGCGGCGCGCAGGACGCGCTCGAGCCCGCCCGCGAGGGCGACGCGGGGCGAGGGCCCCCACCCGTCTTCGGGTACGACGACCGAGCCGTATGCCGTGTCGACGCCTCCCGCGACCAGGGCGACGTCGCCGGGCTCGGGGTCCGACATGGGGGAGAAGAGGTCGCCGTGGGTGGCGAGCTCACGGGCCTCGTCGACGGCGCCGGGTGCCTCGCCGGCCTCCGGGTGGCTGCGGGCCAGGGCCGGGAGCGAGACGAGCACCGCGTCCCCGCCGTGCCCCGCAGCGGCTGCGGGAGAGTCGGTGACGAGCACGTCGGCCCCGAGCACCTCGGACCCGTCCCCGTCGGATCCGTCCCCGTCGGATCCGTCCCCGACGGAGGAGACCACGACCGTCGCGCCGACCGACCACGTCGCGAGCGCCCAGTAGAGGGATCGCCAGTGCGCCGGCAGGTCGAGCCCGACCGTCGTGCCGGGTCCCGCGGCGGCGTCGTCCTGGAGCAGGTTCGCCGCCTTGGACACCCAGTTGGCGAGGACGCGGGCGCTCAGCTCGATGCGCTCGCCTGCGGTCGGTCCCGGACCGTCGTCGTACCACGTGAGACGGGGCCGCCCGGGGTCGGAGGCGACCATCCGGGCCAGGACGCCGGAGGGCAGGGTCAGCGGCGCGCTCATCGGAGCCCGCCTGTCGGCACGCGCAGCATCAGCTGTTCTTCGCTCCTTCGACCGTCGTGCCGGGAGGCGGCTCGGTCAGCGGCTCGTCGTTCTTCAGGGCGGTGAAGAGCGCCTTGGCGCGCTCGGTGTCCCACTTGACCGCCAGGGCTCCTCCGCTCGTGCGGTAGGCGAGGTTCGACGTCGGCACCGAGAGCGAGAGGCCCTCGTCGTTGCTCACCGAGCGCATCGCCTGGAGCACCCGGACGGCATCCATGATCCCGGTCTGCGTGCCGACGGCGAGGCCGGCCGCCGAGGCGTCGGCGAAGCTCTTGTAGCGCCACGGGATGAGCACGGTCGACGGCGTCGCGGCCTTCTTCATGAGCGCGCCGAGGAACTGGCGCTGGCGTGCGGCGCGGCCGATGTCGCCCAGCGGGTCCTCGTGGCGGGAGCGGACGTAGCCGAGGGCGTTGCCGCCGTCGAGCGTCTGGCAGCCCTTCTTGAGGTCGATCCCGGCCAGCTTGTCCTTCATGTCGCGCGCGACGCAGAGGTCGACGCCGCCGACGCTGTCGACGACGGCGGCGAAGCCGCCCAGGCCGATCTCGACGTAGCCGTCGACGTGGATGCCGGTGACCTGCTCGACGGTGTTCGTGAGCAGCTTGGGCCCGCCGATGGAGTAGGCGGCGTTGATCTTGTTGGAGCCGTGGCCGGGGATCGGCACGTAGGAGTCGCGCGGCAGCGAGACCATGACCGGCTTGCCGCCGCTCTCGGACACGTGCACGAGCATGATCGTGTCGGTCCGGTTGCCGGCCGCGTTGCCCGTGGCGTACTTCTTGCGCTGCTCCTTGGTCAGGCCTTCACGGCTGTCGGAGCCGACGAGCAGGTAGTTGTAGCCCGAGGTGTCGGTGGGTCGCTCGCCGTCGGGGATGTTGTCGACCTTGTTGACCGAGCCCCAGGCCTGCATGGGCACCCAGACCATGAAGCCGATCCAGGCGAGGAGCAGCACGAGCAGCGCGATGAGCACCATGCGTCCCTTGCGCCGGCGGTGGCGCGGCTCGCGCTCGGGGATGTCGCCGGGACCACCACGCCTGCCCCCACCCTCGCGGGTGTCGACGACGTCGACGTCGCTGCCGGCACCGGCGCGCTTCGGGCGGCGCCGAGTGTCGACGACGTACGCGTCGTCGCGGCCGGGGCGAGGAGTGCTCGGATCAGTCGGCATCGGCTGCCTTCACGCTCGGGGACGGAGGAACTTCGCCGGACAGTGTGGCAGCCGAACCTGTCGACTTCACGTGCTCGGACGCCGGTGGCACTTCGTCGAGGGCGATCCGCCGGGCGAGGCGGGTGTAGCGCGTCTCCATGGCGCGGAAGCGCTTGTACGTCGTCACGACGAAGCCGAGGAAGGCGACTGCGAGCCCGTAGAGGATGAGGTCGGCGCCGCGGCCGACGCCGAGCGTCTTGGCGAGGTTGGTCCACGTCTTGCTCGGGTCGATGATCGAGTAGACGACGAGCGCGAGCAGCAGCAGCAGCCCGAGACGGCGCACCGCCTGCGTGCGCTGACCGCTGCCGGCGAGCAGCCGCCACGCGATGACGACGGTCGCGAGGATGAGCAGGATCTGGATGACACTCTGTCGGCTCATCGCCAGATCAGCTCCGCCAGGATGTTGATGGCGTTCCACAGCGACTGGCCCTTGGCCCTGCTGTAGTCGGTGTAGAGGATGTGCACGGGTTCCTCCGCGTAGGCGACCTTCGCGCCGTCGAAGCGCATCGAGCCGATCTGGGCGACGATCTCGGAGGCGTGGGCCATCCGGTTCTGGGTGATGTCGAGCTTCTCGACGACGTCCCGGTGCAGCACGCGCAGGCCGTTGTGGGCGTCCGTCAGTCGGGTGCCGGTCGTGGCGTTGGTGTAGGTCACGGCCGCACGCAGGACGAGTCGCTTGCCGAGCGAGGCCTCGGTGCGCTCGTCGAGGAAGCGGGAGCCGAAGACGACCCGCACGTCGCCCTGCCGGATGCGCTCGAGCATGACCTCGACGTCGCGGATCTGGTGCTGGCCGTCGGCGTCGTAGGTCACGACGTAGCGCATGGCCGGGTCACCGAGGGCGTACTCGAAGCCGGTCTGCAGCGCAGCGCCCTGGCCGAGGTTCACCGGGTGGCGCACCACGGCCGCCCCGGCCTGCTCGGCGAGGTCGGCCGAGGCGTCGCGCGAGCCGTCGTCGATGCACACGACGTTGGGGAAGACCGTGCGTGCCTCGCGGACGACGTCGGCGATGACTGCGGCCTCGTTGTACAGCGGCACGACCAGCCACACGTCCTCGTTCTGCATGGCCCCCAGCGTAGAGGCGTCGGCGCCCCGGTCCCGACACGCGAGGCCCGCACGGCAGCACACGCCACGGCGGACGCCGGCAACTAGAGTCGGAGCACCATGACGGACGCGTTGTCACAGGGCTCCCTGTTGCGGGGCCACCAGTCCTCCGGGGCTCCCGGAGCCGCATCCCACCTCGAGTCCGTGCCCGAGGCCGACGACTCCACGGCCTCCGCCGCGCTCCGCATCGCGATCGTCGGCCCGACCCACCCGCACAAGGGCGGGGTCGCCGCGCACACGACGATGCTCGCCCACCACCTGGCGGACGCCGGTCACGACGTCACGCTCGTGTCGTGGGCCCACCTCTACCCCTCGAAGCTGCACCACGCGGACGCGTCGGTGCCCGACGGGCTCCCTGAGGTCCCGCCGTTCCCACGCACGATCCGTGCCCTCAGCTGGGCCCGCCCCGACACGTGGTTGCGCGCCGGGCGCCGCCTGCGCGACGTCGACGCGATCCTCGTGGTCCACGTCATGCCCGCGGTCGTGCCGGCCCACCTCGCGCTGCTTCGTGCAGCGGGGGCCGTGCCGGGTCTGGCCGGCCCGCGGCCGCAGTCGGTCGTCGTGTGCCACAACGTCCTCCCGCACGAGCCGCACGTCGGCGACTCCCGCCTCATGGCCGCGCTCTTCGCCCGGGTCGACTCGGTCCTCGTGCACAGCACCGATCAGGCGAGGGTCGCGCACGACCTCGGGGCGCGCCGGGTGTCCGTCGCCGACCTGCCGCCGCACCTGCCCGGGGGAGACCCCATCGCCAGGGGTCCTCGGCCGGGTCCCACGAGGCTGCTCGCCCTGGGGCTGATCCGTGAGTACAAGGGCATCGACGTCCTGCTGCGGGCCATGCGCTCGGTGCCCGAGGTGACGCTGACCATCGCAGGCGAGATCTGGGGGGCCAACCGCGGCGTCATCAGCCGGCTCGCGTCCGACCCGGCGCTCGCGGGCCGCGTCGAGATCCGCGACGGCTACGTGCCCGCCGATGCCCTCGCCGCGCTCCTCGCCGACCACGACGTGCTCGCCCTGCCGTACCGCTCCGCCACTGCGTCGCAGAACGTCATCCTCGGCCACGCGCACGGACTGCCGGTGCTCGCCTCGGACATCGCCCCCTTCTCCCAGCAGGTCGTCGACGGCGTCAACGGCCTCCTCGTGCCGCCCGAGGACGAGCGTGCGCTGGCGGGCGCGTTGCGCCGCTTGGGCGACCCGGACGTGCGCCGGCGCCTCGCCGAGGGCGTGCAGACGCCCGACCTCTCCGGCCCGTGGGCTCACTACCTGGGCACCCTCGAGGCGCTCTCCGTCGACGAGACCGTGCTGCTCGGTGACACGGGTTCGTATGCCGTCACGCCCGACCCGCACTCCGGTGACGGTCCCGAGGACGGCTTGGACGACGACGATCCTGATGACGGCGACGGTGACGACCCCGTCCGAGGCCCGGTGTCCCGACAGGCGCGGGTCGTCGCGGGCGCGGCACGGCACGCGGCCGGACGGGTGCGGCGCAGCGTGACCCGGGCCGTCGCCTCACGGCGCCCCCTCGTGACCCTGCGCCCGGACGACCTGCCCGACTGGGTGCTCGCCACCGACGTGCTCGGCGAGCCCGACGAGGCGGACGACGCCCGCCGGCTCTCGCGCATCCTCGGGCTGCCGCGCTCGCTCGACAGCGTCTCGGCGTGGGCGGCGCTCGGGGCGCTGGCGGCGATCCTGCGGGTCCGCGACGACGGCCGGCGCAGCGCCGTCATCGTCGACGAGGGCGGGACGCGGTCCCTGCTGTCCCGGTGGGCCCGGGCCGTCGGCTTCGCGCCGGTCGAGATCGACTTCACCGGGTCGCACCCGAGCGTGGCGGCGCTCGACGTCGACACCGGCTCGCTCGACGTCATCGTGCGCATCCACCCCAGCGGCTGCGATGCCGACGACGTCGACCACGTCCTCGAGCAGGCGTCGTGGGCGCTGCGCTCGGGCGGGCTGCTCGTCCTGACGATCCCGATCGGCCCGCGTGCGGCCGAGGGCGCGGTCGGCCCGGCCGACGTGCGCGGCATCCTCGCCCGTGCCCACGACCTCGGCTTCGTGCTCATCGGCGACCTCGACGGCGACGTCAACGCACGGATGCGGGAGGCGGCGTCACGGGCGCGCGCCGACGACGCGGCATACGGCCTCGTGCGTCTCAGCCTGAGACGGCGCTGAGCACCCCCGTGGGGCTGCGATGATGGGGCGGACATGACCCGCAAGAAGATCCTCACCGTCCTCCGCGTGGCCATCGCGCTCGTCACCCTCGCTGCCGTCGTCTACGCCGTCGCGCGCAACTGGGCCGACGTCTCGGTGCACCTCGACGAGATCTCGTGGTCGACGTTCCTCTGGTCCACGCTCGCTGCCGCAGTCGGCACCTGGCTGACGATGATCGGCTGGAAGACGTTGCTGCGCGACCTCGGCTCCGACCTGCACCTCGCCCCGGCCTCCGGCGTCTACTTCGTCGGCCAGCTCGGCAAGTACCTCCCGGGCTCGCTGTGGTCGGTGCTCGTCCAGGCCGACATCGCGAGCCACCTCAAGGTGCCGCGCCGGCGGACGGCGGTCACGGGGCTGCTCGCGCTCGGGCTGTCCCTGCTGACCGGGCTGCTCGTCGGCCTGCCGGCGGCGTCCTTCCTCGTCACCCGTGGGTCCTCGGGCTTCGACTGGTGGCTGCTGCTGGGCATCCCGATCCTCGTGGTGCTGTGCGTCCCGCGGCTGCTCAACGCGATCATCGACCGGATGCTGCGCACGCTGAAGCGCGAGCCGCTCGAGCACGGCCTGTCCGCCGGTGCCGTGCTTCGGGCCGTCGCGACCTTCGTCCTCGTGTGGATCTCGTTCGGCATCCACACGCTGCTGCTGGCGCGCGCGGTCGCCGGCACGGGCGCCCCGCACCCCGACCTCACCACCGCGGCGATGACGGGCTACGCCCTGTCGGTCTCGCTCGGCATGCTCACGATCGTCCTGCCGGCCGGCCTCGGCGCCCGCGAGGGGCTGCTGACGCTCATCCTCTCGACCGCGATCCAGACCCCGGCGGCCGCCGCGGTCGCGATCATGTCGCGCTTCATCGTGACCATCGTCGATGTGCTGGCGGCGCTCGGCGGCTGGCTCTACGCCCGCTCGCACCACCTCATCAGCGAGCGGCATGCCGAGGAGCGCGACCTCGCGGCCTGACGCCCGCGCAGCCGGGGCCGACCGGGGTGGTCGGGCCAGCGGCGCTCGGTCAGCGGCGCTCGAGGACGAAGACGGGGATGAGCCGGTCGGTCTTGGTCTGGTACTCCGCGTAGCTGGGGAAGGCCGCCACGCAGCGCTCCCACCATTGCGCCCGCTCGTCACCCTCGAGCTCACGGGCGTGGACCGGGAAGGTCTCGGTGCCGGCCTGCAGCTCGATGTCGGGGTGGGCGAGGAGGTTGTGGTACCACTTCGGGTGCGTCGGGGCCCCGCCCTGGCTCGCGACCGCCGCGAAGGAGCCGTCGTGCTCGACGCGCATGAGCGGCACCTTGCGCACGGCGCCCGTGCGGGCCCCCTGCATGGTCAGCAGGACCACGGGCAGGCCCATGATGTCTACGGAGTCGGTCGTGCCCGTGCTCTCGATCGTGTCGACCTGCTTGCGCACCCACGCGCTGGGACTCGGGACGTACTCACCGGTGATGGCCATGTCGGCAGGCTAACCCGAAGAGCCCGAACGGCCCCCGGTGGGTCACCGGGGGCCGTTCAGGGTCTGCGTGTCGTGCGTGCGCGATGCTCAGGCGGCGCCGGGCTCCGGGGCCGAGCTCCACGGGTGCTTCTTGACGAAGTCCTCGACGACGGTGGTGTTGAGGCCGCCGCACAGCTGGCGGTGGCCCATCTGGCCCGACACCTTGCCGGTCGCCTGGTCGACGTCGGCCGACCAGTGCGACAGGGCGTACTTCTTGCCGGCCGGGAACGCGCCGTAGGCGGGGTCCCAGGGGCTGATGAGGAACTTGTTGGCCGACTCCTTCATGGCGTTGACCTTGGTGGCGAGCGCCTGGAACGCGCCGGCCTGCTCCTTCTCGACGGAGCGGTCGTACCAGAGGATCGTGTAGCCGTGCTCGAGGTTGTGCACCAGCGTCTCGATCTGGGGCGCGTCGGCGACGGTGTAGACGCGGCGGGAGTCGACGGCGGGCACGGCGAAGTGCTTGCCGCTCGACGGCGGGACGGTGGAGTACTCGATCTTCGTGACGCTCGCCTTGTCGGTGCCGGGACCGACGTGGTCGCTCGAGCCGCTCGCGGGGTCGTTGGTCACCGGGTCGCACGAGGCTGCGGCGACGTCGCCGCTGATGTTGGCGAGCGCCTGGTCCTTCTTGTTCTGCTCACCGATGATCGCCCACGCGACGGCGGCGCCGATGATGGCGATGACCGCGACGCAGGCACCGATGACGACGAAGAGGCGACGGCGCTCGGCTCTCTTCTGGACCGCCTGCATCTCGGCGACGCGCTCGCGGCGGTCTCGGCTCGTCTCGCGGGCCATCGTTCCTCGTTTCCGGTCGGTCGGCCGATGTGGCCGGGCGGGCACTCACCTCGGGTGGTGCCGGTGTCGGTCGTGCGGGTGTGAGTCGCTCGTCGACCGGGACGACGAGGTCCCGGTCAACACGGAGCCGAGTGTAGGCGAGGATGTTGTGGTGCCCGAACCCTCGACCCGACGCTGGCGCAGCGACCGCGAGATCGCGCTCCGTGCCCAGCTCGGTGTCTTCCGTCGCGGTGCCGGCGACCCGACGTCGCGCTTCGCCCAGGACGGCACCGTGACCCGGGCCGCCCAGACGCCCGAGGGCGTCGGCACGCTGCATCTCGTGTGCCGGCCGGGGGAGTCCGAGGTCCTCGCCCAGGCGTGGGGTCCGGGGGCGTCGTGGCTGCTCGAGGCCGTGCCCGCGCTGCTCGGCGACGAGGACGACCCCTCGGGCTTCGAGCCGCACCACGACGTCGTCGCCGAGGCGTGGCGCCGCTTCTCACACTGGCGCGTGCCGCGCTCGGGCCTCGTGGTCGACGCACTCGTCCCGGCCGTCATCGAGCAGAAGGTGACCGGTCAGGAGGCGTTCGCCGGCTACCGGGTGCTCGTGCGCCGCTACGGCGTGGCGGCCCCCGGGCCGTTCCCGGGTCTCATGGCCCCGCCGACCGCCGCGGCCTGGGCGGCCGTCCCGTCGTGGGCGTGGCTGCAGGCCTCCGTCGACGGTGCCCGGTCGCGCACCGTGGTGCGGGCGATGGGGTATGCCGGCCGGCTCGAGGAGGGTGCGCGGGTGTCGGTCGCCGAGGCGCACCGTCGCCTGCGGGCCCTGCCGGGCATCGGGGTGTGGACCGCGGCGGAGGTGGCGCAGCGGGCCCTCGGTGACCCGGACTCCGTGTCGTTCGGCGACTACCATGTGGCCAAGGACATCGGGTGGGCCCTGACGGGGACCCCGGTCGACGACGAGGGGCTCGCCGAGCTGCTCGAGCCCTACCGTGGCCACCGCTACCGCGTGCAGCACCTGCTCGGTCTCGCCGGTCAGCACCGGCCGCGTCGCGGGCCGAGGATGGCCCCGCGGACGCACCTCCCGACGCGCACCCGCTGAACGGCATACGCCCTCGGGACGCACGACGGCCCGGCACCCCCCTGACGGTGCCGGGCCGGTGCGGACGGTGGTGTCCCGGCGGCCGCCGGGCCGCCGGGACACCGGGACACCGCGTCGTCACCTCCGGTAGGACACGACGACGCTCGGTCGCGGGAAGCCGTCGGTGTGCGGCCACGTGCTCGACGGCGTCTCGAAGGTGGCGCCGTCGGTCTCGCCCGGGTGCTGCACGGCGACGAACACCGACAGCTGGTCCTCGGTGACGAGGGGACCGCACGTCTCGGCACCGAAGGGCACGGTGAGGAACTGCTCGACGCGACCGCGGTCGGGGCCGGCGACCGGCACCCGGAAGAGGCCGTCGTTGGAGCCCAGGACGTTGCCGTCGGTCGAGATCCACAGGTTGCCGGCGGCGTCGAAGGCGACGTTGTCGGGGCAGCTGATCGGGCTGACCCTGGACTTGTCGTAGCCGGCGAAGTAGGTCTCCGGAGCTGCGGGGTCGCCGCAGACGAGGAAGAGGTCCCACGTGAATGTCGTTGCGGTGTGGTCGTTTTCGCGCTCGGTGAGCTCGAGGACGTAGCCGTTGCGGTTGCCGGACTTGCTCGTGAGCGGCGCGTCCAGGCTCGCCCGGACCATGCTCGAGGCGAGCGGGTTGGTCTCGTCCGTCGGGTACTTCACGCCGCGGTCGGAGTTGTTGGTCAGGGCGGCGTAGATCCTGCCGTTGACGGGGTTGGGCTCGACGTCCTCGGGGCGGTCCATCTTCGTCGGGCCGACGGTGTCGGCCGCCAGGCGCGTGTTGACGAGCACGTCGGCGACGGTCATGCCGGGGACGAAGGACGTCGTGTCGGAGGTCAGCGCGACCCACCTGCCCGCGCCGTCGAACTCCCCGTCGGCGGTGCCGTCGCCGGCGAACTTCGCGACGTAGAGGGTGCCCTTGGTCAGGAGGGTCTTGTTGTGCGCCCGGGCGGCCCGGGAGCTGCCCCTGCGGAAGCGGTCGGCGGAGACGAACTTGTAGAGGTAGTCGCCGCGCTCGTCGTCGCCCATGTAGGCGACGGCGTGGCCGGAGTCGGAGATCGTGACGTTGGCGCCCTCGTGCTTGAAGCGGCCGAGCATCGTCTGCTTGACCGGCGTCGAGTCGGGCTCGTAGGGGTCGACCTCGACGACCCAGCCGAAGCGGTAGGCCTCGTGCGGGTGCTTGCTGAGGTCGAAGCGCTCGTCGACGGACGACCAGCCGCGGTTCGTCGCGGCCGCGGTGGCGAGGCCGTAGCGCTTGAACGACGTGGTGTTCGCCGGGTCGACGGCGCCGCTCGCGTCGAAGTAGCCGTTGAAGTTCTCCTCGCCCGACAGGACGGTGCCCCACGGGGTCGTGCCGCCGGCGCAGTTGCCGAAGGTGCCGAGGACCTTCGTGCCGGTCGGGTCGGCGGCGGTGCGCAGCAGCTCGTGCCCGGCAGCCGGGCCGTGGAAGGCGAACTCGGTGTGCACGGTGATGCGGCGGTTGTGGCGGGCCTTGCGGTGGTCCGAGCGGATCCACGAGCCCTTGGCGCGGCCGCGCTCGATGGTGACGACGGCCATGCCGTGGGCGGCCATCGCGATCTTCTTGATCGTCGCGTCGTCGTACTCGCCGGTCGGGAACATGAGGTTCTCGTCCGTGTACTCGTGGTTGGTCACGAGCAGCGCGTGGCGGCCGCTGAGCGGGAGCACGCCGACGTAGTCGTTGTTGTAGCCGAACTGCTTGGCCTGGGCCTCGGGCGTCTGGGCGTGCGCGTCGAAGCGGGGAGCGCCGGCCTCGACCGGGTCGCCCCAGCGGATGACGACGTTGTGGGTGAACTCCGGCGCGTTCGTCACGGCGTCGGCCCGGTTGGGGGCGACGGGGGTGAAGGCGGCGCGGCTGACGTCGCCGGTCTGCCGGCCGCGGGCCGTGGCGGCAGCCGGGGCGCCGGTGGCAGCGGCGGGGGCGCTGGCGAGTCCGCCGACGACGAGGGCCCCGGCGCCGATGGCGCCGCCCCTGAGGAGCGAGCGGCGGGCGAGGGCGCCCTCGACGAGGTCACGCATCGCGGGGTTGGCCGACTCGTTGGGGACGGGGGCGTCGCAGGCGTTGTTGCAGCGGTAGTGGCACGTCATGCGGCTGCGCGAGCCGTGACGCGGGGTGGCGATCAGGGGGAGAAGCTTGGGGGTCACGCGGGTGCTCCTTCGGCGAGGTGAGTCCGCCGCGCCCCTCTGGTCGGCGCGGCTGGGAACCACCTGTGACGTTAGGAGCGCCGGGGGAAGGTGCGGGTGCTGCTCCGGTGGCCATCGGGTGAACGCCGCGTGTCGGCTCGGGCGCTCGCCGCAGGCCCGCGCCGTGCGTGCGTCAGGGGATGTGGCGCTCGGCGTCGACGCGGTTGCGCATCTCGACGAGCAGGCGGGCGTGGTCGCGCAGGGCGACGTCCTCGTCGCTGACCGGAGTCCACGGCCTGGCGGCCACGGCGTTGCCGTGGGCGTCGAGCGGCACGAAGACGATGAGCGAGTGCGTCGTCAGCTCGAGCTCGCCGGTGGCCGGGTCGCCCGACCGCACATGGACGCTGATGTGCATGCTCGCGGTGCCGGTGAGGAGCAGGCGCGCCTCCACCTCGACGAGGTGCCCGATGCGCAGCGGGCGGTAGAAGCGGACGCCGCCGGAGTAGACCGCGACGTTGGAGGCCGAGCCGGTCCAGCGGGTCGCGAGCACGTGCGCTGCCTCGTCGATCCAGCGCATGACGATGCCGCCGTGCACCTTGCCGCCCCAGTTGACGTCGGTCGGCGCGGCGAGGAAGCGGAGCACGACACGGGGTGCGGTGCCGGCGTCGCTGTAGGTCTGTGCGGCCATGGCCGTGGCGATCTCGGTGCGCAGGGCGATGCGCTTGACGGCGCTCTCCTGCCACTCACGGTCGTCGTCGTCCTCGGGGACGAGCTGGGGCACGGGCGTCGGCTTGCCGTGCTCGTCGACGGCGACGAAGACCATGATGCAGTCGGTGGTCGGCCTGAGGTCGCCCTCGCGCGGGTTTCCCGCGGAGACGGTGACGAGGATGTGCATGCTCGTGGTGCCGGTGTGGATGACGCGGGCGGTCGCCTCCACGAGGTCGCCGACCTCGACGGGGCGGGTGAAGCGCACGTTGCCGACGTAGGCCGTGACGCTGTAGGTGCCGCTCCACCCCGCCGCCGCCGCGTAGCCCGCCTTGTCGATCCACTCGAGGACCCGGCCGCCGCCGACGGTGCCGGAGTAGCCGGCGTCGGTGGGTGCAGCGAGGAAGCGCAGGGTGATCTCACGGGCGCCGCGGGTCATTCGGGTCCTCCTCGAGCGTGGGTGCTGACACGAGGGTGGCAGAGCAAGGGGGCAGGTGTCGCGTGGTCCGCGACGCGGGAGGGGCGCAGTGACGGACGGATCGAGGGTGGCGCCCGTCCGGCGTCACATCGGGCGTCACATCGGGCCTCGCCTCGGTGTTTCGGTCGGGTCAGCAGGCCTCTCTGCGCTCGCTGTCGCCCCGGACCGGCAGGGCAGGGCTCACGTGCCGCGGGTCGAGCAGCGCCACCTGCACGGGAGTCGCGTGACCGTCGACGATCAGGTGTCCGCGGCCCGGTCTGCGGACCGTCTCGGGGTGGAGCCGGACCCCGAGCACGTCGCCGTCCGCCGGTGTCGAGGCGCCGAGCAGGACGCCGAAGCCGTCGCGTGCGATCTCCGGCACGAGGCCGCGGAAGGCGCCGTTGGCCCGGGTGAGCTCCGCGGCGACGACGATGGCGCCGTCGGTGTCGTCGACGAGCCGGGCGAGGTCGACGAGGGCCCGCTCGACCGGACTGCCGTCCACGAGCTCCGCGTCGTCCACGACGACGCAGAGGTCCGGGTCGGCCCGTCGCGCGGCGATGAGGTCGTCCGCGTCGAGCTGGGTCAGCTCCAGGCACTCGCGGGCGGTCGCCCACGCCGACAGGATCGAGCGACGAGGGGCGACGAGGACGACGTGTCGTCCCTGCGACACGAGACCCTCGGCGATGGTGGCGAGGGTCGACGACCGCCCGGACCGGTGTGGCCCGGCGACGAGCACGCGGCCGTGGCCACGCCCGACCCGGAGCTCGGTCGGGGCGGCGTCGTCACCGCCGAGCCCGAGCCACACGCCGGGACATCCGGTCGGCAGGACGTCGTGCCCGACCCGCTCCGGGAGCGCAGTGATCCGCCACGGCCGTGACTGCTGCGCCGGCCTTGAGGGGCCGGGACCGGCGTGCGCCGCCAGGCCGGATTCCGCTGCGCGAGCAACGACCTCGGCGATCGGGGCCTGCGGGTCGTCCCCGGCGAGGGCCAGCTGCAGCTCGTGCCCGCTCAGGAGGTCTATCGCCCTGCCCGGGGGCCGGGCCGTGGCGGCGAGGGCCGGTGCGATGCCGGCGAGCGTCAGGTCCAGGGGGTCCGGCATGTGCAGCACCAGACGGCGTTCGAGCAGCCCCGGGAGCCGTCCGGACAGGATCGCCCGTCCGCCGGTGACGGCGAACCGCACGCCGGCCGCGGGACCGTCGCGCAGGAGCCGGTGCAGGTCGTCGACCGGGGTGCCGTGGTCGATGCGGGACAGCGACTCCTCCAGCGACTCCCAGCCGTCCACGAGCACGACGGTGCGAGCGGGGCCGGTCTCGTCGCCGTCGACGAGCCGGAGCAGCCGCGAGATGAGCCGACGCGCCGGCTCCGGGTCCGCGCCGTCGGTGACCGTGCCGACGTGGGGGAGCGGCGCGAGGGCGGCACAGGGTCCCGCGGCTCCCTGCAGCACGTGGACGTGGAGGTCCTGCGCCACCGAGCTCGCGGCGAGCCCCAGCGCCAGGGTCAGCAGCGCCGTGGACCGACCCGATCGCGGGCCGCCGGCGATGCCGAGGTGGCCACGCTCGCCGTCGCTCCAGCAGAAGAGCTCGCGGCGCTGGTGGGTCGGCACGTCGACGACCCCCAGGGGCACCCCGTCCACCTCGAGGGGGACCCCGTCGCCGATCGCGACGGCACGCAGGTCTGTAGCGGCCACCGCGTTCGGGAGCGGAGGCAGCCAGGGCGGCGTCGACGCGTCGATGCCGAGGACACGCGCGGCGGCGCGCGCGGCGGCGACGACCGCCTCGAGCTCGGTCGGACGGGCGGTCGCCCCGTGACCGGCCTCGTCAGTCGGTCCGGGCAACGGCAGTGACAGGTCGTGCACGACGACGCGGCTCGCGTCGGCCGCGCCTGGTGCACCTGCCACTCCGGGAGGATCCGGCAGCGGCCGGCCGAGATAGGCCGTCTGCACCGTCGTCAACCCACCGTCACCCCGGCGCAGACAGGCTCGTCCGGGGGCCCGGGGGTCGAGTGACGCGGCGTCGGCCGAGTCGACGACGTCCTCGCTGTCGGCGCGGTCGCGCACCCTCAGCGCGATGCGGCACGCCACATTGGCGCGCATGTCCGCCGAGACGATGCCCGCGGGGCGTTGCGTGGCCAGCACGAGGTGCAGCCCCAGGGAGCGCCCGAGGGCCGCGACCCGGACGAGGCCGGTGATGAAGTCCGGGAACTCGTCGGCGAGGGCCTTGAACTCGTCGACGACGATGACAAGCCGTGCCAGCGGTGGCAGCTCACGGCATACGGAAGCGGCCGCGCGGTAGCCGTCGAGGTCGCGTGCGGACGCCCGGGCGAAGAGCCGCTCGCGTCGCTTCATCTCGGCGTCGAGCGAGGTCAGGGCGCGGGCGGTGAGGTGCGCGTCGAGGTCGGTGACGAGTCCGACCGTGTGGGGCAGCCTCGCGCAGTCGCTGAACGCTGAACCGCCCTTGTAGTCGACGAGGACGAGACCGAGCTCGTCCGGCCGGTTGCTCACGGCGAGACCGGTCACGAGGGCCTGGAGCAGCTCGGACTTGCCGGACCCCGTGGTGCCCCCGACGAGCACATGCGGTCCGTCGGCGCTGAGGTCGAGGGTGAGGTGGCCGTCGGACGTTCGACCGAGCAGTGCAACCGGACGAGCCGTGCTGCGCGTCCACGACTCGACGAGCCCGTCGGCCGTGGACGGCTCGACCCCAGCGTCGCGGTGCAGGTCGACGAAGGACACCTCGCGAGGGACGGCAGCCTGACCGGTCTCCGGGGTGGCGTCGACGAAGGGGGCCATCGCGCGGCTCACCGCCTCGAGCCACCCCGGGGCCGGCAGGTCCGGCACGACGTCGGGCACGGTGTGGCCGTCCTCGCGGAGGATCGCCTCCTCCCCGCTCTCGCCGATGTCGAGCGACACCCGTGTCTCGGCGGGCAGCGACGTGATGTCGCGATCGGTGCAGATGAAGGCGACTCCTGCTCGCGGGCCGTCGGTGAGCAGCTCCGCCACTCCCGGGAGGGCCCGCATCGCGCTGGCCCCGTCGAGCACGACGAGGAGGTCGGGCGACGGGCGGGAGGTGCGGCCCGATGGGGCCTCGGCTGCGACGAGACGGCTGTCCACGAGGGTCCTGAGCGCGGCCACGTTCCGCGTCACCGCCGCTGCGCCCCCGACCACGTGGGCGCCCGACGCCCTGTCGTCCCGCGCGTGCGGCAGGTGGGTGGTCCAGGCCCAGTCCGCTACATGGTGCTCCGAGTCCGTCAGCACGTGCAGGCCGAGCCGGCGGGGCGTGTGCCACGTCACCGCTTGCGCGACGAGGGCACCCGCGACCGAGATGGTGTGGTCGCGGCGGCCGGCGATCCCGGCGATGCCGGACGTGGCGAGGTCCACGAGCGCCGGAAGCCGCTCGACGCGTGGCAGCCCGTCAGGTGCCGGACCCTCGACCTGGACGTCGGCGTCCTGCGTGGCGGTACCGACCCGGAGGACGAGATGGTCGTCGTCCTCAGGTCGCCGCTCCCAGAGGCGCGTGCCGCGGTGGCGCACGACCGCCTCGAGCCGGCTCAGGTCGGGTTGGGCGTCGTGACGACGCGCGGCGTCGGCGACGGCAGCACGGGCGAGGTCGCAGCGCGCGCTCTCGAGTGCTGTCGCGTGGTCGCGAACCAGCCGACGGTAGGACGTGCGTCCCGCCCGCCGGTCGCTCCACCACTGGCCGAGGAGCATCACGGGTGACAGCAGGGCGAAGAGGAGCAGCGTCGGCGAGGACAGGGCCAGCGCGAGCCCCGCCGACACGACCACCGGCGCGATGGAGGCGAGCAACGGCATCCGGTGGCGGTCCGGCCTGCTCGGTGCTTCAGGGAAGCTCACGACCTGCGTCGTGGTCCGGTCGCGGAAGCGCGGCTGCCGGTGGATGTGGACCTCCCCGTCGCGCACCTCGTGGTAGCCCGCGCGGACGTCGGGAGACCCCAGCACCAAGGTCGTGGAGGCCACGGTGAGGTGCTGGCCGGGGCGCAGAGGTGCGCCCTCGCAGGGCAGCTCGACACCGTCCAACCGTGACCTGTTGGTCGGCTCGAGGTCGCGCACGGTGATGCCCTCGGACGTCACCGCGACGACGGCGTGCGAGCGGGAGACGCCGGGGTCGTCCAGACGCACGTCGGCCGACGCGGCGCGGCCCAGCACGTGCTCACCCCTGCCGAGACGGACGGCCCGGCCGGCGCCGACCCCACCGACCACACGCAGCTCCACCGCACCGCGGCCGGCGCCGGTCGGTGGGGGGTCGTCAGGGCAGGCGACCGTCAGGAGCACTCCGCGCAGCAGCGGGGGAGCCCCCAGCACGTCGGAGCCCATCACGGGCCGCCCCTCGGTCCGGAACGCACAGCCGGGCACGCCGACGAGCTCGGACAGCTGCGACCGCACGTCCTCGAAGCGCGTGCCCGAGGCGGCCTCGACGAGCACGTGACGCGGTGCGGACGGGCGCCTCGTGTCGATGACGGTCATGGTCAGCTGCACGGGAGTCTCCTTGTCGTGGAGCCTCCATGAGACGGTCTGCGGCTGCAGTACCCAGCTCTCCGTGCACAGCTGTGGACTGACGCAGCGAGATGCGCCGGGCGAGGGCTACGGTGCCTCGTCCTCGGCTCGCCGACCCTGCCGAGACCGGCTCCCACAAGGCGATCGAGACCGGACCTGTGGATGACGAGATCGTGCCCCGGGCCTGGTGGCTTAGCTTGAACGCGCCAGACCGCAGGAGTCCGGGCAGGATGTCGGGCGAAGCAACTCACAGGGTTCAGGGGATGGGCATGTCGACACAGGAAGCGGTGCGCCACGTCGAGGGCGAGGTCCGCGAGCTGATCCGCCGCTCGGGTCTCGATCCGGCGAGCGACACGAAGGCGGTGCGACGGCTCGTCCAGGACGCCGTCCAGGACTACGACGAGCGGTCCCTGCACGGTGGTCTGCCCTCACTGGGTGACCAGCGGCTCGCGGTCCACTCGATCCTGGCGGTCGTGGCCGGCTACGGTCCGCTCCAGCAGTACTTCGACGATCCGGCCGTCGAGGAGATCTGGATCAACGAGCCCTCTAAGGTCTTCATCGCGCGTGGCGGCATCGCCGAGCTCACCCCGACGATCCTCACGGCGGACGAGGTGCGCGACCTCGTCGAGCGCATGCTCAAGAGCAGCGGTCGACGCGTCGACCTCAGCAGCCCCTTCGTCGACGCCACCCTGGCGGACGGCTCGCGGCTGCACGTCGTCATTCCCGACATCAGCCGCGCCCACTGGCAGGTCAACGTCCGCAAGTTCGTCGTCAAGGCCGACCACCTCGACGACCTCGTCCGGCTCGGCACGATGCCCCGCCAGGCAGCGACGTTCCTCGAGGCAGCGGTGGCGAGCGGTCTCAACGTCCTCGTCGCCGGCGGCACCCAGGCGGGCAAGCCCGCTAGTTCCCAATACGCCCCCATCGAGCCTTGAGCCTCCGACACGGCGGGATGCCTTAGCCTTGCCCCCATGGCCGCGCGTTCGAAGCTCTCTATCCCATCCCTAGATAGGCTCTTTGGGGTCGAGGCGGAGAGGAAGATCTCGGAGTCCGGCGTCCGCAACGTGTTCACTCCGCATCAGCCGATCTCGGAGGCGACTCTGCTTTCCGGACGCAAGGATGAGATCAAGAAGGTCGCAGCCACCCTGAACACGCCCGGGCAGCACGTGTTGCTTTATGGCGAGAGGGGCGTTGGTAAGAGTTCGCTGGCCAACGTCTGCTCACTGGTTTTGGGATACATGAAGGACCTGAAGCTCTTCGTGAAGCGGTGCGACCAGTCGGACACTTTCGAGTCCATCATGCAGGCTCCCCTTTCCGCAGTAGGTGCGGATCTGAGCTTGACTGGGGTGACTGAGACGGTGGATAACAAATTTGCTGCCGACGCGAAACTGATCAAGGGCGAGCGAGCGGAATCTGTCGTCCAGGCTTATCAGAAGCACCACTCGCTTAGCCCGTCCGTGGTCGCGGAAGCCATCCAAGGTCTCGAAGCGCTGATGGTCGTCGACGAGGCGGATGCGATCGCCAACTCTGAGGACCGCCGCAAACTCGCCGAACTGATCAAGCTGTTGAGCGACGCGGGCTCCCAGTTCAAGATGATGGTCGTGGGCATCGCGTCCACGGGCGCTGAGTTGACGGCGGCGCATCCGTCGGTGCAGCGGTGTTTGCGGGAAACCAAACTTGGACGGATGTCCAACCCCGAGTTGAAGCAGATCGTGGACGATGGCAGCGAGAAACTTTCGCTCCACTTCCATCCGAAGGTTACGCAGAGCATTGTGGCGCTCAGCGCGGGGTTTCCACACTTCACTCAGTTGATGGCGCTCAAATGCGCTGAAGAGGCAATTGCCGAGGATCGAACCTATATCGAAGAGAAGCATCTGAAGGCGGCGTTGAGTTCGGCGGTTCAAGACGCCGAAGGTACTCTCAAGCGGGCCTACGAGGATGCCACGCGCTCCTTCGGCACTCAAATGTATGAGGAGATCGTGTCCGCCGCGGCGACCATCACCTCGGAGGAATTCAATGCGGCCGCTCTCCGAGAGGCAATCGAGAGGCGAACTGGTGAGGCCATGTCGCAAGGCTCGTTGAACAACTATCTGCAGCGTCTCGTGTCTGTGGATGGCTCGCGAATCATGCAGCGGACGGCGAAGGGGGTCTATCGGCTCTCGGATCCCCGGATGGCGAGCTACGTCAGGATGAGGAACATGATGGAGCCGCCAGACTGAGCGCAGCAGACGCTCTTGACTTGAAGTAGCAACACAACTCGTTCGGTGCTGGGCAGAAGTGGGCGTCGTCCCATAGAGGCGGTCGTTAGGTGCCGGGGGAGCGCGTCACAGGGCGCGGAGCGGCGGAGCGAACCCTTGACGAGCGGCGGAGGCATCGGAGACTGGCGCGGCGGGACGGCGACCGCCGAAACAGACCCCTACGTCGGCGCGGCTCGGGCTGGTCCGCGGGAAACACCACAAAGGGAGGCACTCCGGGCTAACCTCCGAGGATGAACTCGGTGAAGGGGTCTTTGTTCGGCGGGTTCCGGTGGGTGTTCTCACGACTGTTCGGCACGAAAGCCGCAAAGTTGATCTGGCGCGTGCCAGGTGCCCACCGGCTCTATCAGTGGCTGATGCCCAACCTTCGGCCAGCCACGGTGGAGGTCGACGGGCACACGATCCACCTCGACGCGATGGATTCGCTGCTGCTGTCCATCAACGGCAACTACGAGCAGTTCGAGCAAAGTGTGTTCAAAGCCTGCCTGCGGCCGGGTGACACGGTCGTCGACGTTGGCGCGCACATAGGGCTCTACACGCTGCAGGCCGCGCGGACGGTCGGGCCAGACGGTCGTGTGATCGCGTTCGAACCTTCCTCCGCGAACTTCGCGCTGCTCGCTCGCAACATTGAGGCCAACGAATACGCACAGGTCGAGTTGGTCCAAGCGGCTGTAGCGGACGTCACGGGCCGGATGGAGTTGTCGCTCTCTGCCGAGAACACCGGGGACCACTCACTTGTCGGTGCCAGCACGGCCGACCGCGAGACGGAAGGCGTGGACGTTGTGACGCTCGACGACGCCGTCGGAGCGTCGCCGGTAGCGGTATGGAAGATGGACGTCCAAGGTGCCGAGCCGGCCGTACTGGCCGGGGCCAAGCGGATGCTGGAGGCGAGCCCGGAGGTCGTCCTTTTCACCGAACTCAGCCCAGGTCACCTCCGCGATTGGGGCGGTACAGCGGCCTACGTCGACTCTTTGGTTGATGCTGGCTTCGCTCTCTTCGAGCTTGACGAGCATGCGGCGACGCTACGTCCTGTGGATCCGGTTACATTGGGCGAGTTGCCGGTGGAGAGCACGGCTGTGTTCCTGAATCTGGTGTGCGCCAAGGGCGCCAAGGCGAAGGAAAGACTGCTGGCCGCGGTGGCGTGAAGAAGGGCGGCCGCCCAGAAGAAGGGCGGGCGGGAGCAGGTCGGGGTCCTAGAAGAAGCCGCCCACGGTCGGGCCCATGACGCCGAAGTTGTCGCAACTGGTGCAGGCCCACACCCCGGCGGCCTCGGTCTGCCCGAGGAACTGCAGCGCGGGCCCTAGGTCTATGCCTCGTTCGCTGATTTGCTCGGCGGTCAGCCACTCCACGGGCGAGGCACACTCGGTGCAGTTGGTGCGCATCATGCTCGCCAGTCCGGAGACGGGCGGCGTCTTGCTCGGCGCGTGGCGCGACTTGTGGCGGCTCCGGTTCCCCATGCTGGCGAGTGTGACAGGAACCAATGACAACGGTGTGGTTTGCGTGTTTTCATGGTCGCAGCGGCGCCTCCGGCCGGGGGCGAACAACCAACTAACTAACTGATCGCCTTGTGCCCGGGGCAAACAATGGGGCCACGAACGACGACACAGCGTTCGGGCCCATCGACGGGTGACGGGAATCCGGGTCGGCTCATCCGCAGGAGCCAGGCATCGCTCCCTGATAACTAACGAACTCACTTTGGACCGGCCGAGCCTCTGGCTCCCGGTCCTTGCGCGTTCCGGGGGCTCCACCCTCGTTGCCCGTGGAGTCGTTGTGTCTGTGTCGGTTCGTAACCCACCACCCCGTGCCGGGTGGGCCTTATCGTTGTGCGCTGCCGCCGGGGAGGGTGGCGGCTCGTTCGTGTCGAGCAAACCTCCGAAACCCCGTGGCTTCGTCGGTGGGCCTGCAGCGGACCCTGCACGGGCGCGTGCCGAGGCTGGTCGTCGGGCGCGTGGTCGGCTTCGGCGGTACTGCGCAGCGAATCGGCTGACGCGGCTGGGGACGCTCACCTACGCGGGTGAGGGGGTTCACGACCAGCGCGAGGTCCGTCAGCACGTCGGAGTCTTCTTCCGGAACCTGCGGGACTCCTTGGGCGGGGAGCCGATGCCCTACGTGTGGGTGCCGGAGTGGCACAAGAACCATGGCTTGCACCTGCACTTCGGGGTGGGTCAGTTCATCCCGCGCGGGAAGATCGCTGCGGCATGGGGCCGCGGGCACGTCCACATCAAGCTGAAAAGTGCCCGGTTGCCTGCCGGGGCTGGCTCGCTTGCTCAGGCGCGGGCCAATGCCGGGTACTTGTCGAAGTACGTGTCGAAGACCTTTGAGGCGGAGGACGATCCGGCCAAGGAGAGGCCACGGGGGCTTCACCGTTTCGACGTCGCTCAGGGGTTCACGCCGAAGACGACTCGGATCTGGGCGACGAGCCGCGCAGAGTTGATCGAGTTCGCCTCCGGCGCGATGGGCGGGGCTCCCGAGCGGATGTGGTTCTCCGCGGACGAAGAGGAGTGGGAGGGGCCGCCGTCCCTGTGGTTGCAGTGGTGAGGCTCAGCGGGGAGGAGTTGGCGGCGTGGGTCGCGAGGTCCTGTGAGCTCTCGGGGGTTCCGGTGTTCGTCGCGGATCCCGCGGCGCTGGGTCGGGTTGGGAGGCTGGTGGGTGGTGGCCCTGGAGCCCCCGCACGGCGCGCTAGCGCCGAGGAGGCTCCAGGGCGACGCTCACAGCTTCCAGTGAACCTCGACGCGGGCCGGGTCGATGCTGCGGGCTCCCATGGTTCCGGGGGCGATGGTGATGTGGTCGACGAGGGCTTTGACGATGGCGACCTGCTTGCCTAGAGGCATGGCTGGCCACTCTGTGCGCAGCGCGCTGGCGTTGCCAATGTGGCCGGCGATGACGGTCGAGCCGGCCTGCTGGGCTTGCCGGCTGCGGTTGGCCTTCAGTCGCGCGTCGATGATCCTGCGCGCCTTCATCCATTCGGGCGCGGTGATGTCGCCCGCTGCGTAGAGGGCGGCAAGTTCGTCGAGCTGCGCGGCGTCGGCGGCGATGGATTCGCTCAGGGCTGCGGTGTTCTCGTCGGCTCGTTGGCGGCCTTCGATGGCAGCGGCGAGTTCAGGGGTGTCGAGCCGGTAGAGCACGGCGTCGGTGATGAGGTCCTCGACGGTTGCGCTGATCATGATGCCGCCGCAGCCGCCGAAGTCGGCTCCGGATCTGCACATGTACCGGCGTCGGCCTCGGGTCTGGCCGGTGACCATCTTGCCTCCGCACTTGCCGCATCGGCAGAGCCCAGACAGTAGGTAGGAGCGGGCGGTGCGGTTGGTCCGGCGTGCAGGGTCGGTGAGCAGGGCCACGATGCGGGCGTGCTCGTCCTCGCTGATGATTGGGGGCCAGAGCGCCTTTCCGATCACTTGCCCTTGGTGCTCGCGCAGCCCGGCCATGCGTGGCGACTTCAACTGGTTCCGCAGGGTGACGGTGCGCCACTCCTTGCCAGTGACGGTTCGGATCTCGTTGTCCTGCAGCCACTGCGTGAGGCTGACCAGCGGCTCACCGGCGAGCAGACGGGCCGCCAGGTCGCGGATGACGGCGGCCTCGACCGGGTGATGGGTCACCTTGTCAGGCTGGAACCCGAAGGGTCGTGGTCCGCCTCCAGACGGTTTCCCGGCCTGCGCCAGTTCCAGCATCTTGCGCTTGGACCTGCGGGACTTCGCATCGGACTCGGCAGCGGCCACGGCGCCCATGAGTCGCGCGATGAGCAAGCCGTCTCCTGTCCCGAGGTTGAGATCACCCGTGACTGTCGCGAGGTCCTTCACGCCTGCCTCGGCGCACGTGTCGACGAACTCCTCCAGCTCGATCGGGCGCCGGTGCAGGCGGTCCACGTGGTACACCAGCACCGCGTCCGCCTCGCGGCTACGGATCGCCTCGAGCATCGCCCGGTAGGCCGGTCGCCGCTTGCCGCTGTATGCCGACACGTCGTCGTCGACGTACTCCGCCACGATGGGCCACCCACGGCGTTCGGCCTCGGCGCGGCAGTCGGCCAACTGGCGTTTGACGCCGAGGCCTTCCCCGACCCGGTCTTGGGAGATGCGGGCGTAGATCACGGCAGCTTTGGGCATGGAGGCAGACTAGCGAACAGTGGGCAAGACCACTCTGCTCAACTGCTTGGCCGCCGCCATCCCGCCGCGCGAGCGCATCGTCACGTGCGAGGAGGTCTTCGAACTGAAGATCCCACAGCGGGACGTAGCAGCGATGCAGTGTCGCCAGCCCAGCCTCGAGGGAACCGGAGAGGTCCCGCTGCGACGTCTCGTCAAGGAGGCGCTGCGCATGCGTCCGTCGCGAATCATCGTCGGGGAGGTGCGCCAGGAGGAGAGCCTCGACCTGCTCATCGCCTTGAACAGTGGCGTTCCCGGCATGTGCACCGTGCACGCCAACAGCGCCCGAGAGGCCGTGACGAAGATGTGCACGCTCCCTCTGCTGGCCGGTGAGAACGTCTCGAGCCGCTTCGTCGTGCCGACCGTGGCCGCGGCCGTCGACATCGTCGTGCACGTCGCCCTCGAGCGCGACGGCGTCCGACGGGTCCGGGAGGTCGTGGCAGTCCCCGGCCGGGCCGAGGGCGACGTCATCGAGATCGCCGACCTCTTCGTCACGCGCGGGGGAGCGCTGCACCGTGCCGATGGTTTTCCGCCGCACCGCGAGGCATTCGAGCGGGCCGGCTACGACGTGGCCGCCCTTCTCGCGCAGGTGGACCCGTGATCTCGCCTCTGTTCGTAGGCCTCCTCTTTGCGGCCGGCGTCTTCTTCATCTACTGGTCGTTCTGGCCTCAGGAGGCGGAGCGGGAGCGGACCCGGCAGGGCGGCTTCATGGTCGAGCTGCGTGACCACCTGACCCAGGCCGGATACTCCTCGGTGACCCCGGCCAACGTCGTGCTCGGGTCTGTCGTCCTGTTCGTCATCGCCTTCGTCATGGTGCTCGCCCTGACCCGCGTGGTCCCCATCGCGCTGTGTTTCAGTCTGATGGCCGGGGCCGTACCGCTCTCGCTCGTGCGGATGCGGGCGCGCAAGCGCCGCAACAAGCTTCGTGACCTGTGGCCCGACGTCGTCGACAACATCACGTCCGGGGTGCGGGCGGGGCTCGCGCTGCCCGAAGCCCTGTCGCAGCTGGCGGTGCGCGGACCGGCAGAGCTCCGGCCGGCCTTCGCGGCGTTCGCCGAGGACTACCGCACGACCGGCCGCTTCCACGATTGCCTCGACCGGCTCAAGGACCGGCTCAGCGACCCCGTCGGCGACCGCATCGTCGAGTCCCTCCGGATCGCCCGCGAGGTCGGCGGCAGCGACCTCGGCAAGCTGCTCCGCACGCTCTCCACGTTCCTGCGAGAGGACGCCCGCACCCGTTCCGAGCTCGAGACGCGACAGAGCTGGACGGTCAACGCGGCCCGGCTCGCGGCCGGCGCCCCCTGGGTGATCCTCGGCCTGCTCGCGCTGAACGGCAGCTCCCTCGCGGCCTACTCCTCGCCGACCGGTTGGGCGGTCCTCGCCGTCGGGGCGGGCCTGTGCGTCGTGGCCTACCGGGCCATGGTGTGGATCGGCCGCCTTCCTGAGGAAGAGCGGGTGCTGCGGTGAACGGGTTCTGGTCGCGTCTGAGCAGTCTTCTCGGAGAGGGCTGGTCGTGGGTCGGTGCCAGCGCTGGTGTGCTGCTGCTCGCAGGGATCGCGCTGGTCCTCGCCGGTCTGCCGGTCAACCGCCGACCCACGCTCGACGACCGCCTCGAGCCCTACCTGCGTGACACGCCGCGACCGTCCACGCTGCTGTCGAGGCCGACACCGCCCCGCGGGCCTTTCGGCTTCGGCGAGCTCTTCGCACCCTACGTCGCCAAGCTCGGCGCAGGGGTGGGCTCGGCCCTCGGTGGGGCTCCCTCGGTCGCGCGGCGTCAGCTGCGGGCAGGGCAGCCGGCCGACGTCGACCGCTTCCGCGCCGAGCAGGTCATGTCGGGGGCGGTCGGTGCGCTCGTGGGACTGCTCTTCACCGCCGTGATCGCCGTGGCCCAGCGCCGTTTCCCGCTTCCGGTCCTGGTCTCGATGGTTCTTGTCGGCGTCCTCGGCGGCGTCGCGGGCCGTGACTACCTCCTCAGCCGGGCGGCTGCCCGTCGCGAGGCGCGCATGCTGACCGAGTTCCCGACGGTGGCAGAGCTGCTCGCGCTCGCGGTCAGCGCGGGGGAGGGCGCCGTCGGTGCGTTGGAGCGCGTCTGCCGGTTGTCGCACGGCGAGCTCTCCGACGAGCTGCGACGGTGCCTGGCCGATGCACGCGCCGGCGCCAACCTGCCGACGGCCCTGCAGGGGCTCGCCGACCGCACCGGGCTGATGAGCCTGACCCGCTTCGTCGACGGCATCGTCGTCGCCGTCGAGCGGGGCACTCCGCTGGCCGAGGTGCTCCGGGCCCAGGCCCAGGACGTCCGCGAGGACGGTCGGCGCACGCTCATGGAGGAGGGTGGCAAGAAGGAGATCTACATGATGGTCCCCATCGTGTTCCTGACCCTGCCCGTGACCGTGCTCTTCGCGCTCTATCCGGGACTCAGCTTCCTCCACCTCAAGCTCTGACAGCCGGCCTCCCGGCTGCCTCACCACCGCACCACGACACAGGGAGAACGAGAATGAACCGCATCATCCGGAGCCACCACCGCGCACGAGCGGCTCTCGTGGCCGCCGTGTCCCGGCGCATCGACGGTCCCCGCGACCGGGGCGACGTCCCGGGCTGGGTCCTCATCACGATCATGACCGCAGGGCTCGTGACCGCTCTCTGGGCCATCGCCGGCCCGCAGCTCGGGGAGCTCTTCAGCGACGCCATCTCGGACGTCAAGGGACCGTGAGGCCCGAGGGGCTCGCGGCACTGCTCGGCCCCGCGACACTCCTCGACCGTCTCCGCCGCCGTTCGCGGGCCGCGGCGGGCAGGAGCCGTCCGGAAGCCTGCCCTCCGGGCGTGCGGACCGCGGGCCCAGACCGCGAGGGAGGCTCTGCCGTCGCGGAGTTCGTGATGGTGGCAGCCCTCCTGCTCTTCGTCGCGATGGGCGTCTTCCAGCTCGGACTCGCGCTGTACGTCCGCAACACCCTGATCTCGGCTGCGTCCGAGGGGGCGCGTTACGGCGCTCGGGCCGACGCCCAGCCCGGCGACGGGGTGGGGCGCACCCAGGCGCTCATCACCTCCTCCCTCAGCTCGTCGTTCGCGCAGGACGTCAGCGCGACGCGTTCCGTGACGTCGTCGGGGGTGCGAGTCGTCGAGGTGCGGGTCACCGCGCCCCTGCCGGTCATCGGGCCGATCGGACCCTCCGGTGCGCTCACCGTCTCCGGTCGTGCCTTCAGCGAGGAGCAGGTCGTCTCTGGGGCGAGCCGATGATCCGGGTACAGGACGTCGTCGTCCGAGCAGCAACCCGTCGCGCCCGCGAAGACGCCTCGGGCCCCGCAAGGGGCGACGATGGCCGCGCGATCCTCGAGTTCATCTTCCTCGGCATCCTGCTCCTCCTGCCGCTGACCTACCTCGTCCTCACCGCGGCTCGACTGCAGGCCGCGTCCTTCTCCGCCTCGCTCGCCGGGCGTGAGGCCGGGCGCGCCTTCGTCACCGCGCCGACCGATGACGAAGGGTATGCCCGGGCGAGGGTCGCTGCGGCGCTGGCCTTCTCGGACTTCTCCTTCGAGCAGGGCTCCCAGGTGTCGGTGTCGTGCGACGGTTCACCCTGCCTGCGTCCCGACGGGTCCGTCACGTCGACGGCGAGCATCGCCGTCCAGCTGCCACTGGTGCCCGACTTCATCGCCGCCCACGTGCCCACGTCCGTGACCATCACCTCGACCCACGTCGCCTCCGTCGACAGGTTCGTGGCCCGATGACTGCCCGTCGGACGCGGACGTATGCCGCATGGCCCTGTCGCCAGGCGCCCTGGCTCGCGCTGCTGCTGCGGCACGTGCACGGGCTGACAGCCCGGTGGTCGACGATGCGGAGGAGGCTCGAGCCGGCCGGTTCCGGCGACCGGGGCCAGATCGGGGTGCTGGCGCTCGGCCTGTTCGTGCTCGCGACCCTGCTCGTCCTCGGAGCGGTCGACGTCACCGCCGCCCAGCTGGCCCGGATGCGCCTGCTCGACACGGCCGACTCGGCTGCGCTGGATGCCGCCGACGCGCTCGACGAACGCGCGGCCTATGAGGGTGGCGTCCTCGACCAGCTCGCCCTGACCGACGAGTCGGTGGCGCAGGCCGCCGGCGCGCACCTCGCCCGCACCCCGATGCCGCCCGGGATCACCTCGTGGTCGGTCGTCCCCGACACCGGCACGAGCGACGGAGCGACGGCGGTCGTCACCCTCCAGGGCACGGCGACCCTGCCGATGAGTGGCTGGGTGCTCGATTCGCTGGGCGGCAGCGTCACCATCACGGTGACCTCCCGGGCGCGCGCGCCGCTACGGTGAGTCTTCCGCGCAGATCCGGCAAAACGGTCTCGCGCCAGTCGAATCCGCACTAGCGTCCGTCGTCGACGACTGAGCCGCTCCTCATCCCATGTGTGGCGGCCAACGCGTCGAGACAGCAGCGATGGCGTCGTCCCACGGACGGCGCCATCCGAACGTGCCGCGGCCAGGAAGCCGCCGAGAGACAGGGATTCGATGCGCAAGACCCTCACCACCATGCTCACCAAGGGCCTCGTCGCCACCACCGGCCTCGGCCTCGCCGTGGCGGCCCCGATCGCCGCCGCAAGCTCGGCGCAGGCCCTGCCGGCGATCATGATCTACAAGGTCCAGTACGACTCCCCGGGCTCCGATACCGGGAGCGACACGAGCCTCAACGCCGAGTACGTCGTCATCAAGAACACGACGCGCAGCAACCGGGTCCTCACCGGCTGGACCCTGCGCGACAAGACCGGCTACACCTACCGGTTCCCGACCTTCACCCTCAAGGCCGGGGCGTCCGTCACGGTCCACACCGGGCGCGGGTCCGCGACGTCGACCCACCGCTACTACAACAAGTCCTGGTACGTCTGGAACAACACCGGCGACACGGCATACCTCAAGAACGCCTCTGGCACGACGGTGGACACCTGCACGTGGAAGGGCGCCGGCACCACGAAGTACTGCTGACGCCGCCGCACCTCTCGGAGGCCCGCCCCCGCACTCGGGAGCGGGCCTTCGCCGTCCGGTGCCCGCCCCTCGGCGGCCGGCGGCGCCCGCCGCACCGTGGCTGGGCCTTCGCTGGGAGGTTGTCCCACCACGCGGTCGGCAAAGGTCAAGAGATCGTCAAAAACGTCTCATCTGCCCACGAAGTCGATAATTTGGACAAACAGCGCCAATCCCTCGAGGCCACCACCCCCGGTGGTCTCGGCGTGTGTTCACACCACCCGCATGGAGCCACCGAAGTCCTGAGCCCCCAGCACGTCCCCCACAGCAGGAGAAGGCACATGAAGCGGATCATCTTCGTCGCCCTGGCAGCCGTCGGTCTCGCCGTCGGCGCAGCAACGCCGTCGCAGGCTGCCAAGCCGGCCCCCACCGTCAACCCGGCCTACTGGGGCCACTGGACGAGCCCCGCCCTCGTCTACGACGCCACCGGAGGCAACAACTCCTACAAGGTCTCCGAGGCGGTCTCGGAGTGGCGCAAGTCCGGCTGGAACGTCAGCATGACGACCGACTCCACCAAGGCCAACATCAAGGTCGTGCCCGAGCAGCCGCTGAGCGGCGCGATCGGTGAGGCCACCCTCGTCAGCAGCGGCAGCGTCATCACCGGCTGCACGGTCAAGCTCGGCCCGGCCTTCGCCAACGAGCTGTACTCCGAGCACATGGCCATCCACGAGCTCGGCCACTGCGGCGGGCTGCCGCACTCCACCTCGCTCAAGAGCGTCATGTATGCCGCGACGAGCTCGGGCACGGCCATGACGAAGCCCTCCGGTCAGGACATCCAGTGGATGGCCGGCAACTACTGATCGAGACGCACTACTGCTCGGGGGAGCTTGCACCGCAACGAGATCGGGCCCACGGCGTCTGCCGTGAGCCCGATCCGTGTCTCAGCGGTCTCAGCCGACCACCGTCACGGGGTGAGTGACGTCAGGTAGGCGTGCTGGAACCGGAACTGGCGCATCGTCGCGTCCTTGTACTGGTCCGAGCCGGACTCGAAGTTGACGTAGACCCAGTCGCTGGCCGGGCCCGCCGCTCCGCGGGGCACGTTGACGATGCCCTCGCTCATCGGCGGGATCTCGATCGAGCGGCCGTACTTCCCCGTGCTGATCTTCTTGAACTTCAGCTGGCTGTAGCAGTTGCGGCCGTAGGAGGTGCTGAAGATGTAGTGGCCGTCGGCGACGACGGCGCCCTGCACGCGGGTCGGCGTGCTGATGGCCACCGGGGTGCCAGTGGGGGCCTGGGTCGAGGTGAGCTTGTAGCGCCACATCGTCGACGAGCCGGTCAGTGCGTCGCTGAACGAGCCGACGTAGAGGTAGCCCCCGGAGGCGGTGTTGTACGAGCTCGCCTTGACGCCGTAGGACCCGTTGGTCTTGAGGGCCGTGTTGTGCGGCGCCAGCTCGAGCGAGCGCAGCGAGAACCGGAAGAGGTTCTTGCCGTTCGAGCTCGTCGAGAGCAGCAGGCTGCCGCCCGCGACGGAGACACCGCCCATGTGGCCCTTGATCTCGGCGCCGTCGGAGTACTGCACGAAGACCCGCTTGATCAGCGTGCCCGTCGAGCGGTTCTTGACAGCCAGCATGTTGCGGCCCGGGAGCCACGTGTCGTCGCTGAGCGAGGTGATGATCCAGTCCTTGGCGGGCCAGTACGCCACGCCCTGGGAGACGTAGTCGGTGTTCGTGTACGGGATGGTCGTCCCCACGTCGAAGTGGCTGTTGAACCACGACAGCCCCAGACGCGGCGGACACGTGACCGCCGCCGTCGATGTGGAGGCGGCGACGACTCCCATCGGTGCGACGAGCCCGACGACCGCGACGAGCCGTACGAGCGCAGCACGAATGCGCATACCCCTGTCCTTCCCCTGATGTCCTGCTCCTGCCGGACGGCCGAGCGGTCGTCCGGTGCGGGCATCCTCACCCGCTGCGGCGGCCTTGGCAATGGGGAGGCCTGCCCGTCGGGGCCGACGCTCCGTCTTCAGCGGGCGCGCGGCTTGAGGAACCCCACGACCTCCCCGTCCCACCGGTACATGTCGAAGTTCCACGACTCGGCGTGCAGCGCCTTGGGGAACTCGACGAGCTTCACGAGGCCCGGCTTCGCGTCACGCAGCTGCTCCGACGTCGTGACGGGCACCGTCGGGTCGGCGGTCCCGTGCAGCACGAGCGCCGGGACGGTGAGCCAGCTCGTGTCGTCGAGGTAGTCGACGGCCGACCAGTCGACGTCGTAGCGCACGGCGGCGATCCGCTCGGCCACCCAGATGATGCTTCCCGGGACGGGCAGGCCTCCGGGGAGAGCCGACCCCGCGCCGTTGGACACCATCTGCGAGAGCGAGAGCATGGGGCAGTCGAGCAGCACGGCCGTAACGACGCCGCGACGCGAGGAGTGCTCGAGGAAGGCGGCGACGACGGCGCCACCCATCGACTGGCCGGCGAGCACGACGCGCTTCATCCCCTGCCCCTGGGCCCAGGCCACGGCCGCGTTGAGGTCATGCCACTCCGTGGCGCCGTACTGCAGGCGTCCCGTGGGGTCGGCCGGAGCGCCGTTGTCGTTGCGGTAGCTGATGAGCAGGGCCGGCAGGCCGGCCCGGTGCGCCGACTGCACGAACCGGAGCCCGTCCATCCGCGTCCCGTTCTGACCGTGCACGAAGATCGCCACGGTCCTCACCGAGGGCTTCGGTCCCGGCACGAACCACGCGGGTGCGCCGGCGATGGTGACGGTGCGGGTCCTGAGCCCGAGCGTCTTCGACGGGTCGCCGACGTAGTAGGCGCGCTCCATGGCCGCGCGCTGGCCGGCCTTCGGGGCCTTGCCGGTCACGACGTCGAGCGGCCGGGTGACGGTGCCGTCGGGGTTCACCACGGCCGGACCGACGTGCCCGGAACCACCGGCCCACGTCAGCCCGTAGGAGCCCGGCGCCTCGAAGTTGGCGGCGGCGTCGACTCCTCGGCGCAGCGTGACGCGGTCGCCGGCGACCGACACGACCTGCGCGTCGTCGAAGGCGGGCGTCATCGTGCCGGGGTTGGCCGCAAGGGCGTCGCTGGCGATGCGTCCGGCGAAGTACCAGCCGCCGGCGACGTGCACGGCGAGGAGCAGGACGAGGATCGCGCCGACCCACCACCGCCACCGGTGCGAGCGCCGGGGCGCGGGAGCGGGCGCCGTCCCGACCTGGGTGCGTGGCCGCTCGGGCGCCGGCATGACGGTCATCGCGCCCACCTCCTCCTGCGTCCCCTTCGCGCCGGTGTGGGACTGCGGACGCGCAGCGGTCCCCGTCCGAGCGTGACGCGGTCCGGGGGCCGGCGGCAGGGTCGAACGTCCCGCCCGACTCCTTGCGTATGCGTTCGCCCGGGTGTGGTGCGCGGCCGACCGAGGTGCGCGCTCGGTCCACCGACGTGCGCGCGGGGCGCCGGGCGTGCGCGAGGCACCTCCGTGCTGCCGTAGGCTGCTGCCTCGTGGCTGTTGACTTCACGCAAGAGATCAAGGACCTGCGCGCGACGATGGATTCGGTGCGCGGGGTCACGAACCTCGACGAGCTCGCCCGGACCATCGACGAGCTCGAGCAGCAGGCCTCAGCCCCCGACCTCTGGGACGACCCCGACGCCGCCCAGCAGGTGACGAGCGCCCTGAGCCGCGCCAACTCCGAGCGCGACCGCGTCCTCGGCATGGACGCGCGCATCGAGGACCTCGAGACCCTCGTCGAGATGGGCCAGGAGGAGCACGACGCCGCCACCCTCGAGGAGGCCGAGCGCGACCTCGCCACCCTGAAGAAGGACGTCGGCGAGCTCGAGGTGCGCACCCTGCTCGCGGGCGAGTACGACGAGCGCGAGGCCGTCGTCACGATCCGCGCCGGCGCCGGTGGCGTCGACGCCGCCGACTTCGCCGAGATGCTCATGCGCATGTACCTCCGCTGGGCCGAGCGCCACGGCTACCCGACGAAGGTCATGGACACCTCCTACGCCGAGGAGGCGGGCCTGAAGTCCGCCACCTTCGAGGTCAACGTGCCCTACGCGTTCGGCCACCTCTCCGTCGAGGCCGGCACGCACCGCCTCGTGCGGATCAGCCCGTTCGACAACCAGGGCCGTCGCCAGACGAGCTTCGCGGCCGTCGAGGTCATCCCGCTCATCGAGAGCGACGACTCGATCGAGATCCCCGAGAACGAGCTGAAGATCGACGTCTTCCGCTCGAGCGGTCCCGGAGGCCAGAGCGTCAACACGACCGACTCGGCCGTGCGCATGACGCACCTCCCGACCGGCATCGTCGTGTCGATGCAGAACGAGAAGAGCCAGATCCAGAACCGCGCGGCCGCGCTGCGCGTCCTCCAGTCCCGCCTGCTCCTGCAGCGCAAGGCCGAGGAGGCCGCGGTCAAGAAGGAGATGGCCGGCGACGTCAAGGCGAGCTGGGGCGACCAGATGCGCTCCTACGTCCTCAACCCGTACCAGATGGTCAAGGACCTCCGGACCGAGTTCGAGACGGGCAACCCGAGCGCGGTCTTCGACGGTGACATCGACGGCTTCATCGAGGCCGGGATCCGCTGGCAGATCGGCCAGAACCGCCAGCAGGACTGACATTCCGGGCGATCCAGCCTTTCGACGGGCGCGGGAGCCCCACCGCTCGTAGGGTCGGGCCAGCATCCGAACCCGCCCGAGAGGTTCCGCCCATGTCACCCCTCCACCGCCTGGGCGCGGCCGTGGCCACCCTGCTGGCCTCGACCGTCGTCGCCGTTGCCCTCGCCTCGTCGGCGTCGGCCGCACCCGTCGCGCGCTCCGCATCGTCCGCACCCACCGCAGCGACCGTCTCCGCCACGTCCACCGCCTCCACCGCGTCCATGGCGTCCACGGCGTCCGTGCCGTGCAGCAGCGTCCGGCAGATCGGCGACAAGAAGGTGGTCAGCGACCTCGGCATGTCGGCCTTCACGGTCCGCCAGTACATCGGCTGGTGCCGCGACGCCGCCGGCTCCGCGTGGATGAACTTCGCGTCCGTCTACGTCTGGGACCAGTACCACGCCCGCGGCTTCGCCTACCGGTCGTCGGCCGGAGTCGCCGTGCGCGGGGAGCCCGAGACGCGCGGCTTCACCACGAGCGCGAACCGCCAGCAGCTGAGCTACTCCGCGCCGGTGCGCACGACGACGTCGTGCACGCAGGGCTGGGGCAAGCTCGTCCGCGCGGGCTCGGAGTCGGCCCAGGGCCTCAGCTCGCTCGTCTGCTGACGCGCGTCCCTCGGGGCCGCCACGCCGGGCCCCGGTGCTTTCCCGGTGATTCGCCCGGGTGCCCGTAGCCTCGTAGGCGGTTCGTGCACGCCCGCCGACGTATGCCGGCACGTGCCCACCCAGCCCAGCCGCTGTCCCGCTGACGCCCAGCCCAGTACGAGTCGAGGCACGCCGCATGATCCTCTTCGAGAACGTCACGAAGACCTACCCGCGGACCACGCGTCCGGCGCTCGACGACGTCAACCTCGAGATCCCTCGCGGCGAGTTCGCCTTCGTCGTGGGCACGTCCGGCTCGGGCAAGTCCACGCTGATGCAGCTCGTCATGAAGGAGCAGGACGCCACGCGCGGTCGCATCCTCGTGGCCGGCCGCGACCTCGATCGGCTGCCCGAGCGCAAGGTCCCCGCCCTGCGCCGCGAGATCGGCTGCGTCTTCCAGGACTTCCGCCTGCTGCCCAACAAGACGGTCTTCCAGAACGTCGCCTACGCGCTGCAGGTGCTCGGCAGCAGCCGAGCCCGCATCCGCCAGACGGTCCCCGAGACGCTCGAGCTCGTCGGGCTGGCGGGGATGGAGAAGCGCCTGCCGCACCAGCTCTCCGGTGGTGAGCAGCAGCGCGTCGCCATCGCTCGCGCCTTCGTCAACCGGCCGCCGATCCTGCTCGCCGACGAGCCGACCGGCAACCTCGACCCCGACACGAGCCTCGGCATCGTCCAGCTGCTCGACCGCATCAACCGCACGGGCACGACCGTCGTCATGGCGACGCACGACACCGTGACCGTCAACGCCATGCGCAAGCGCGTCATCCGGCTCGACCGCGGGGTGCTCGTCAGCGACATGGAGGCGGGCGACTACACGACCGGCTCGATCCCGCGCGTCCGGCTCGAGGAGGAGACCTCGGCCCGTCCTGCGGACGCGCCCGAGGTGCCCGACGGCTACGACGACGGCGACCCCGCGGCATACGACCACGGCGACGCCGCCCAGGCACCCGGCGCACCGGGCGCACCCGACGAGCCGTCGGTCACGATGCCGCCCATCGGCCGCGACGAGGACGCGCCACGGGCCAGGGGCGGGATCTTCCGCCGGCACAAGGCAGTCCAGACCAGCGACCGCTGAGCGCGAGACGGAGCGAGACACGACATGCGATTCCAGTTCCTCCTCGGCGAGATCGGCAACGGCCTCCGGCGCAACCTCTCGATGGCCGTCTCGGTCGTCATCGTCACGATGATCTCGATGTACCTCCTCGGGCTCGGCCTCATGGGCCAGCGGCAGGTCGACACCATGAAGGACTACTGGTACGACCGCGTCCAGGTCACGGTCCTGCTCTGCGCCGAGAAGACCCGCTTCACCAACTGCGCGGGCGAGGCGACGACCGACGCGCAGCGCACGGCCATCAAGGCCGAGCTCGAGGCCCTCAAGCCGACGGTCAAGGAGGTCTACTACGAGTCGCGCGACGAGGCCTTCGACCGCTTCAAGCAGACGTACAAGAACTCCCCGCTGGCTCGCGCGGGGGAGTCGTACTTCGCCGACTCCTACCGGGTGAACCTCAACGACGCCGGCAAGTTCGACGTCGTCGCGAGCTCGATCAAGGGCATGCCGGGCGTCGCCGACGTCCAGGACCAGAAGAAGCTCCTCGAGAAGTTCTTCACCTTCATGAACACCGTGTCGTGGGCGGCCATCGCGCTGTCCTCGCTCATGGTCCTCGCGGCCGTCATGCTCATCTCGACGACGATCCGCCAGACCGCCTTCAGCCGGAGGCGCGAGACGGGGATCATGCGCCTCGTCGGGGCCTCGAACTTCACCATCCGGTTCCCGTTCGTCATGGAGACCGTCCTGTCGAGCGTGCTCGGCGCCGTGCTGGCAATGGGCATGCTCTGGGCCACGGTGCGCTACGGCGTCGTCGGCTTCCTCAGCCAGACCCTGACCGACACGGCGTTCATCGGGGTTGCCGACGTCTACTACGTCGCGCCCTTCGTCGTGCTCGGCGTCGTCGTGCTCTCCAGCCTCACCTCCTGGGTGACGCTGCGCCGCTACCTCCGGGTCTGATCCCTCGCACTGACCCCTCGCACTGACCCCTCGTTCGGGGCAGTTTCACGGTTTCCGCTCCCACATCGGGGCGGTGGCGTCATGCTGACCGCGGCCGAAACGCGCGATATCTCCCCAACGCGAGTGACCTGTGGTACCAATGGAGCATATGTGGCTCATGAGGCGTTCTGAGAAGGGCGGTCCCGCGACCAGGCTGACGGCCGCGGGGCTCGTCGTGGCGTGCTCCCTGTCCGTGGGCACGGCCCTCGTCGCGCGTGCCGACTCCGTGTCGGACCAGAAGAAGCGCAACGACCAGAAGATCGCGGCGCTCGGCCAGCAGCTAGAGGGCACCAACGCCTCGCTCGCCCGGGCCTACGTCAACCTCCAGCGCACCAACGCGGCGCTGCCCATCGCGCAGCAGCGGGTCGTGGCGGCCCAGGGAGCCCAGGCCCGTGCGGTCGCGGCGCAGGCGGCGGCCGAGGCCACCGAGGCGCGCGCCATCGACGCCGAGGCCAAGGCCCGAGCCCACAACGAGGCCGTGGCCCAGCGCCTGGCCGTCGCCCAGGCCAACGAGCAGCGCGCGAAGGAGCAGCTCGCCAAGAGCTCCACCGACCTCGTCTCGAGCCAGGACGCGCTCGACTCCTACGCCGCCGAGGTCTTCCAGGGCGGCGACCAGGAGTCCCAGCTCGGCATGGTGTTCGGCTCGACGTCCCCGCAGGACTTCGCCAACCGCCTCGTCATGGCCGACACGGCCAGCGCCGTCGCCAGCGACACCATCGACACGCTCGCGGCGATGACCGCCGACAACACCTCGACCCGCTCCTACCTCACGGCGGTGCGCGGCGAGATCGACGACCTCAAGCGTCAGGCCGAGGCGGCCCTGCGCGGCGCCGAGGCGGCCGCGGCTGCGGCCACCCAGGCCAAGAACCAGGCCATCGTCGCCAAGAACAACGCGGTCACCGCCACCCAGAACGCAGCAGCGGCCCGGACCCAGCTCGACCAGCTCAAGGCCAAGCAGACGGGCTACGCCGCCGACCTCGCGGTCCAGCGCAAGAACGAGGCCGCCGACCTCGCCTCAGCGCGTGCCGAGTCGGCCCGCCTCCAGGCCATCCTCGTCGAGCAGGCCCGCAAGGCCCGGATCGCCGAGCAGAAGCGCCTGGCCAAGCTGCGTGCGCAGCGCGAGGCCAAGATCCGCGCCGAGCGCGCCAAGGCCGCCGCGGCGAAGAAGCGCGGCCAGGTCTACGTGCCCAAGACGCCGCCGCCCGTGCAGAGCGACAACACGCCGTCGAACTACCTCAGCTACCCGGCCATCGGACCCACGACGTCGGGGTTCGGCATGCGCTGGCACCCCGTGCTCCAGAAGTGGATGCTCCACGACGGCCTCGACTGGGGCATCGCCTGCGGCACCCCGGTGTATGCCGCGGCGCCGGGCTCCATCGTCCGCGCCGGCTGGCGCGCCAGCGGCTGGGGCAACCAGGTCGTCATCGACCACGGCATCCACCGCGGCGTCGACCTCGTGACCACCTACAACCACCTGACGAGCATCGTGAAGTTCAGCGGGTCGGTGAACCGTGGCCAGCTCATCGGCTACTCCGGCACCACGGGCTACTCGACGGGCTGCCACCTGCACTTCGGGGTCTACGAGGACGGCACCCCGGTCAACCCACGCAAGTGGCTCTGAGCGGCGCCGCCCCAAGAAACCGACTCTGAGTCGGACTGCCCTTCGGGGTAGCGTTGGTGCGCTGACCCGCGCCGTGCGGTGACGGCAGACCACGCACCTCGCGCACGCCTCGTGCGCAGAGGTCGCAGACCCGAGTCGGAAGGACGTCCGGTGCCCAAGGAGAAGGGGCGGTCGCTCATCGCGAGCAACCGCAAGGCCCGACACGACTACCTCATCGACGACACGTTCGAGGCCGGCATCGTCCTGTCCGGGACCGAGGTCAAGGCTCTGCGGATGGGGCGCGCCTCGCTGGTCGACGGCTTCGCGATGTTCACGGGCGACGAGCTCTACCTCGAGAACGTCCACATCCCCGAGTACCTCAACGGCACGTGGAACAACCACGCCCCGCGGCGCAAGCGCAAGCTGCTCCTGCACCGGTCCGAGCTCGAGAAGATCGCGCACAAGACCCGCGAGAGCGGTCGCACCATCGTCCCGCTGTCGCTCTACTTCAAGGACGGCCGCGCCAAGGTGGAGATCGCGATCGCGACCGGCAAGAAGGAGTACGACAAGCGGCACGCCCTGCGCGAGCGCCAGGACACCCGTGAGGCCCAGCGGGCGATGAGCGCGGCCAACCACCGCCGCTGACCCGCCGCTGACTTGCCGTTGGCCCGCCGTCGCCGGGCTGCCGTCGTCGACCGGCGGTCGTCGTCGACCGGCGGTCGTCGGCTGCGCGACACGCTGGCGCGCGGCCGGAACCGTGCGCCCGCGCACCGCGTCCGGTGTCAGGATGGAAGCACCGACGACGTGGAGGACCCCGATGGCTGGATCGACCCGCTCGCTGCGACCGAGCGTGAGGCAGGGCCGTCGGCTCGGCGTGCTGGGCCTGCTCGTCGCTGCCGCCCTGCTGCTCCTCGCACCGTCGAGCACGGCGTATGCCGCGGGCGACGAGGGCATGGACTCCTTCGTCGCCGTCTACGACGTGCAGCGCGACGGCAGCATGAAGGTCACCGAGACGATCACGTGGCGCTTCCCGTCCGGCGAGCGGAAGCACGGCATCTTCCGCGACATCGTCGTGCGGATGGGGTGGAACGACGAGGAGAACCGCTACCGCTACTACGACCTGACCGACGTCGCGGTCTCGAGCCCCAGCGGGGCTCCCGACGCGTTCCGGGTCAGCGACATGGGCGCCTCGCGCGAGATCCGGATCGGGTCGTCGAGCGAGTACACCAGCGGCACGCAGGTCTACAAGGTCAGCTACACGCTCCACAACGTGCTCAACCCGATCACGGCGGACGGCAAGCCGGCCACGGACTCGAGCCAGGCCGACACCGTCGAGCTCTACTACAACGTCTTCGGCACCAACGAGATGACGGCCCGCGACCGCGTCTCGGTCACCGTCAACGCCCCGACCGGGTCGACCAAGGTCGCCTGCTACCAGGGGGTCAGCCGCTCCGACACGCCGTGCCGGTCCACCTCGGGTGACCCTGCGACGTTCTCAACCGACGCCCTCGCTCCGGGTGACGCGATGTCGGTGCTCGCCTCCTACCCGGCCTCCGCCTTCGGTGACGTGCGCGCCGACGTGCGCCAGGGCGACTCCGGCGCCTCGGTCGGGTCCGAGGCCGCTCCGGCCGCCAACGCGGCTGCGTGGGCCGGCGCCATCGGCGCACCGGTGCTCGCGCTGGCCGTCATGGGCGCCCTCGTGTGGACGCGCGGACGCGACGAGCGCTACGCGGACCTCACCCCGGGCCTGTCGCCGGCTTTCGGCACCGGGGCCACCGGCGACGGCACGCCAGCAGCAGCCACGGTCCGTGGCGGGTCCACCACCGTGGCGGTCCAGTTCCAGCCGCCTGCAGGCGTCCAGCCCGGCATGGTCGGCACGATCATCGACGAGACCGCCAACCCCATCGACGTGTCCGCGACGCTCATCGACCTCGCCGTCCGTGGCTTCCTGCGCATCGAGGAGATCACCGGTGAGGGTGTCTTCAGCCGGACCGACTGGAGCCTGACCCGGCTCGCGCCGCCGGCGGACGAGCGCCTGCTGCCCTACGAGCGACAGCTGCTCGACGGCATCTTCTCCACCCGGGGCGACGTCGTGCGCCTGTCGGAGCTGAAGAACACCTTCGCGAGCACCCTCAAGCGCATCCAGGGCGCGATGTACCAGGAGGTCGTGACCCGAGGGTGGTTCCGCTCCTCGCCGCAGACCCAGCGCGGCGCGTGGCAGGGCCTCGGCCTCGTCATCGCAGCTCTGGGCGGCCTCGTCCTCTTCTACGGCCGCCCGGCCATCAGCGCGATCCTCGGCGGCGGGTTCAGCGGGGGAGTGGCGCTGGGCATCGGCCTCGTCGTCGCGGGCCTCATCGTCTGGGCCCTCGGGGGCCGCATGGCTGCCAAGACCGCGGAGGGCTCCGCCGTGCTCGCGCAGTCGCTGGGGTTCAAGGAGTACCTCACCACCGCCGAGGCCGGCCAGATCGAGTTCGAGGAGGCGTCCAACGTCTTCAGCCGCTACCTGCCGTATGCCGTGGTGTTCGGTGTCGCCGACCGGTGGGCCCAGACGTTCGCCGACGTCGCCAGAGCCGCCGAGGCGGCCAACCAGCCGCTCATCATGCCGACCTGGTACGTCTGGAGCGGCAACGCCTTCCCGGACTTCACGAGCATCGCCGCCGGCGTCGACTCGTTCTCGACGACCTCGACCGGCACGTTCACCTCGACGCCGGGCTCATCCGGCTCGTCGGGCTTCTCCGGCGGTGGCGGCTTCTCCGGCGGTGGCGGTGGCGGGTCGTCCTCCGGGTCCTGGTAGCCGCGCGCCGACACGACCGGCGGCGAGGGCGAGCACCACGCCGACGCCCGCCACGACGCCACAGAGCGGCCACAGCAGTCCCGGCGACGCGGCATACACGATCCCGCCGAGCGGCGCCGAGAGCATGGTGCCGCTCGTCGCGGCTCCCGTGTAGAGCCCCTGGAACTGCCCGACGAGATGCGGCGGCGCCGCGTCGAGCACGTGGGCGGTGGCGGTCGTCTTGTAGAGGATCTCGCCGGCGGTCAGCACCACCATGGCCACGACCGCCGCGACGGCGACACCGAGCCCCGTGAAGCCGAAGATGACGAATCCGACTGCCACTAGGGCGTATCCGGTGGCGATGACAGGGATCGCCGGCCGGTCGCGCAACCACAGGGCGACCGGGATCTCGAGGGCCAGGATGAGACCGGAGCCGATGGCGACGAGCAGGGTGTAGAGCGCGAGCGGCTGGCTGTGGTCGCGGAGGTGGAGTGGGAGGGTCGAGTAGAGCTGGCGGTAGACGAGGTCGACGAGCACGACGCCCGCCAGGAGCAGGAGGAGGGAGCGGTCGGCCCGGACGGCCCGCCAGAGGCCGGTCGGGGCATCGCGCTCCCGCGCCACGGGCGCCTCGTCGGGCAGGAAGCGGGACGTGACGTGGCGCAGCACGAGGGTGAGCACGCCGTCGAGCACGAAGAGCGTGTCGTAGCCGCGGGTGGCGAGCAGCGCCCCGACCGGTGGCCCGATGACGAAGCCGGCGTTGGAGGCAGCACGGCTGACGGCCACCGACGACCGCCGCGACCCGGCCGGCACGGCGAGGGCCGCGAGCGCTCCCTGGCCCAGTGACGCGATTGCGCCGAGGTAGCCGGTGACGGGCATCGTCACGGCCAGCAGCCACACCGGCTGCCACGGGATGAGTGCCGTGAGGACGCCGACAACGCTCGCCGCGAGCAGCAGGACGCGCCGGTGACCGTGACGGTCGCCGAACCGCCCACCCGTGAAGTTGCCGAGCAGCGCCCCGACGCCGTTCGAGCCGGCGATGATCCCGGCCGGGACGACGCCTAGGCCGCGCGGCCCGGTGAGGTAGAGGACGAGGAAGAGCATGAGGAAGGCGCTGGCCGAGCTGACGAAGCGCCCCGCTGCCAGCACCCAGACGACGCGCGGCAGGTCCCTGAGATCTCTCACCGGGTCATCAGACCATAGTGAGTCTCTTTTGGAAACCCGGTTAGGATGAGGACATGACGAGGCGGCACGCACGCCCCGACGACCCCTGCGGCATCGCCCAGGCCGTCGGCGTCCTGGGCGACCCCTGGAGCCTTCTCGTGCTGCGGGACGTCGCCGGGGGGCGGACCCGGTTCGAGGCGCTCGTCGCCGAGACGGGCATCTCGCGCAAGGTGCTGACCCAGCGCCTCGAGGCGCTCGTCGCCGACGGCCTCCTCGAGCGCCGCGCCTACTCCGAGCGACCGCCCCGGCACGAGTACGTCCTCACGGCGCTGGGCCGCGGCGCGCTGCCGGTCCTCGGCGCCCTGCAGGAGTTCGGTGACACGTGGCTGCTCGGCGACGGCCGTCCGGACGCCGGAGCCGCCACCGACTCCAACGAGGCCGCCAGGGTGGCAGCACTCGTCGGCACGCGGGTCCCTCGCCTGAGCGCCCTCGACCCCGTGACCGAGCAGCCCCTCACCGTCGTCTACTGCTACCCCGGCAACGCCTTCCCCGGGGCCGACGAGATCCCCGGCGGCATCGGCTGCACCCTCGAGTCGTGCACCTACCGCGACCGGCTCGGGGAGTTCGCGGAGCTCGGGGCCGCGGTCGTCGGGGTCTCGACCCAGCGGCCCAGCGAGCAGGCTGCGTTCGCCGAGGCCAACGGCCTGCGCTTCCCGCTGCAGTCCGACGCCGACCTCGAGCTGACGACCGCTCTGCGGCTGCCGACCTTCCGTGCCGGCGGCACGACCCGCCTGAAGCGCCAGACCCTCGTCGTCGACCGGGACCGGGTGGTGCGCGCAACGCTGTTCCCGATCCCCGACGTCACCGGCTCGGTGGAGGAGGCCCTGCGCCTCGTCCGTGGGCTCGCGACGGCTTCCTAGCCCACCCGGCGCAGGGTGCCGCTCGTGCCGCCGTCGTAGCCGGTGCGGTAGCTGAGCACGTCGTCGCCCAGCACGAAGTAGTCGCCCCCGCCGGGCCGCAGGGCGCACGACGCCGAGCTGTCCGGGGTGAAGGAGCCGGTCGCGAAGTCGAAGGAGGGCCCGTCCTCGATCGCGACGAGGGTGATCGCGCCGACGCACGGCAGCGCGTCGGTCGTCATCGTCCCGCACGGGCGGCCCTCGGCGCACGAGCCCGTCACGACGAGCGTCATCGTGTAGCGCACCGACCCCGACCTCGCGGGGCCCGACCACGTGCCTGTCAGGCGGTCGAGCAGCGCCGACTGGGGTGCCGGTGCGGGCGCCGGGGTCGGGGCGGGGGTCCGGGCTGCGGCGCGGGGCGACGTAGCGACCACCTGCTCCTGGGCGCCCTGCTGTCCGCCCGCGGGCGGCAGGAAGTGGGTCAGCAGCGTGACGGCGGCCGTGATCGCCGCGGCCCCGAGCGCCGTGACGGCCGCCCACCCGCTCGCGCTGAGCCCTCCGCGCCCCTCCGGGCCTGACGGTCCTGGGTCCGGGCGCGGCTCTTCGAGATCGCCCACGAGGCACCTGCTTCGGTCTTCCCCCGAGACTACGAGCGTAGCCACGCCCGGGCCCGGCCACACGAGAACGGGGCGTATGCCGTCAGGCGGGCTGACGGCATACGCCCCGTTCCGCTCGTGCGTCCGGTGGGGACGGGTGCCTCGTCGTCAGCCGATGACGACGAGCAGGTCCCCGCCCTCGACCTGCTGCTGCGTGCCGATGGCGACGCGGGAGACGGTGCCCCCGGCGGGGCTCGTGATGTTGGCCTCCATCTTCATCGCCTCGATCGTCGCGACGACGCCGCCGGCCTCGACGGTGTCGCCCTCGGCGACGGCGAGCGTTACGACGCCGGCGAAGGGGGCGGCCACCTGGCCGGCAGCCCCGGGGTCGGCCTTCTCGGCGGACTTGACGTCGGCGTCGACGGAGCGGTCGCGCACCTGGATCGGTCGGAACTGCCCGTTCAGCGTGCACATCACGGTGCGCATGCCCTTGGGGTCCGCCTCGCCGACGGCCTGCACCCCGATGAGCAGCCGCTTGCCCTGCTCGATCTCGACCTCGTACTCCTCGCCCTGCTCGAGACCGTGCAGGAACTCGACGGTGCCGAGCACCGAGAGGTCGCCGTAGGACTCGCGCGAGGACTCGAACTCCTTCGTGGGGCCGGGGAAGAGGAGCTGGTTCAGGGTGCGCCTCGGCGACTCGACGAGGGCCTGCTCCTGCTCGGGGATCAGCTCGGTCAAGCGCGGCTTGGACCGGCGGCCGGCGAGGGCCTTGGTGCGGAACGGCTCGGGCCAGCCGCCGGGCGGGTCGCCCAGCTCGCCGTTGAGGAAGCCGATGACCGAGTCGGGGATGTCGTACTTCTGCGGGTCGTCCTCGAAGTCCTTCGGGTCGGCGCCCGCCCCGACGAGCGCGAGCGCGAGGTCACCGACGACCTTCGAGCTCGGGGTCACCTTGACGACGTTGCCGAGGATGCGGTTGGCAGCGGCATACATGTCCTCGATGGCCTCGAAGCGGTCACCGAGGCCGAGGGCGATGGCCTGCTGGCGCAGGTTGCTCAGCTGGCCGCCCGGGATCTCGTGGAAGTAGACGCGTCCGGTGGGGGAGTCGAGCCCCGACTCGAACGGGCGGTAGAGGTGGCGCACGGCCTCCCAGTAGGGCTCGAGCGCGAAGACGTGCTCGATGTCGAGCCCGGTGGGCCGGTCGGTGTCGTCGGTGGCCGCGACGAGCGCTGACAGCGAGGGCTGGCTCGTCGTCCCCGCCATCGTCGCGGTCGCGGCATCGACGGCGTCGACCCCGGCGTCGATGGCGGCGAGCAGGGTGCCGATCTGCCCGCCGGCGGTGTCGTGGGTGTGCAGGTGCACCGGCAGGTCGAAGCGCTCGCGCAGCGCTCGGACGAGCCGGGCGGCGGCCGGCGCGCGCAGGAGTCCGGCCATGTCCTTGATGGCGAGCACGTGGGCGCCGGTGTCGACGATCTGCTCGGCGAGGCGCAGGTAGTAGTCGAGCGTGTAGAGCTTCTCGCCCGGGCTCATGAGGTTGCCGGTGTAGCAGAGCGCCACCTCGGCGACCGCGGTGTCGGTGGCGAGGACCGCCTCGACGGCCGGACGCATCTGGGAGACGTCGTTGAGGGAGTCGAAGATGCGGAAGATGTCGAGCCCGGTGCGAGCCGCCTCGTGCACGAAGGCGTCGGTGACGGCCGTCGGGTAGGGCGTGTAACCGACGGTGTTGCGCCCGCGGAGCAGCATCTGGAGCGGGATGTTGGGCATCGCCTCGCGCAGGGCGGCGAGCCGCTCCCACGGGTCCTCGGCGAGGAAGCGCAGGGCGACGTCGTAGGTCGCGCCGCCCCAGGCCTCCATCGACAGCAGCTGCGGTGTCAGGTGCGCGACGTGCTGCGCGACGTGGAGAAGGTCGCGCGTCCGCATGCGGGTCGCGAGGAGCGACTGGTGGGCGTCCCGGAAGGTCGTGTCGGTGACGGCGACGTCGTTGGCCTCGCGCAGGGCCCGCGCGAAGGCGGCAGGCCCGTCGGCCGTGAGGCGGTCGCGGGCGCCCGGGGGCAAGGGAGCGTCCGGCAGCTGGGGGAGCTTGGTGCGTGGGCGGACCCGCGTCGTGACCGGGCCGTTGGGCTGGTTGACCGTGACGTCGGCGAGGTAGGTGAGCAGCCTCGTCGCGCGGTCGGCACTGACGCGCGCCGCGAGCAGCTCGGGGCGCTGGTCGATGAACGACGTCGTCGCCAGGCCGTCCTGGAAGACGGGGTCGCTCAGCACGGCCTCGAGGAAGGGGATGTTGGTCGAGACGCCGCGGATGCGGAACTCCGCGAGCGCCCGTTGCGCCCGGCGGACCGCGATGGGGAACGTCATTCCCCGGCAGGTGAGCTTGACGAGCATCGAGTCGAAGTGCGCGCTGATCTCCGCGCCGACGAAGACCGTGCCGCCGTCGAGGCGCACGCCGCTGCCGCCCGCCGAGCGGTAGACCGTGATCGTCCCGGCATCGGGACGGAAGCCGTTCGCGGGGTCCTCGGTCGTGATGCGGCACTGGAGTGCGAAGCCCTTGGTGCGGATGTCGTCCTGCCGCAGACCCATCGACGCGAAGGTGTCGCCCGACGCGATCTGCATCTGCATGACGACGAGGTCGATGTCGGTGACCTCCTCGGTGACCGTGTGCTCGACCTGGATGCGGGGGTTCATCTCGATGAAGACGTAGCGGCCGTCCTCGCCGAGAAGGAACTCGACCGTGCCGGCGTTGACGTAGCCGATCGAGCGGGCGAAGGCGACGGCGTCGGCGCACATCCGGGCGCGGGTGTCGGCGTCGAGGTTGGGCGCCGGCGCGATCTCGACGACCTTCTGGTGGCGACGCTGGAGGGAGCAGTCGCGCTCGTAGAGGTGGACGACCTCGCCCGTGCTGTCGGCCAGCACCTGCACCTCGATGTGCCGCGGGTTGACCACGGCCTCCTCGAGGTAGAGCGTCGGGTCGCCGAAGGCCGACTCGGCTTCGCGCTGGGCTGCCTCGAGCGCGTCGCGCAGGCCCTCGCTGGACTCGACCCGGCGCATCCCTCGTCCGCCGCCGCCGGAGACGGCCTTGACGAAGACCGGGAAGCCGATCTGGGCGGCCGCCGCCTCGAGGGCGTCGAGGTCGGTGCCGGGCTCGGAGCCGCGCAGCGTCGGCAGGCCGGCCTCGCGCGCGGCCGCGATGGCCCGGGCCTTGTTGCCGGTCAGGTGCAGCACGGACGCCGGCGGTCCGATGAAGGTGATGCCGGCCGCCTCGCACGCCTCGGCGAGGAGGGGGTTCTCGGAGAGGAAGCCGTAGCCGGGGTAGATCGCGTCGACGTCGGCCTCGACGGCCTTGGCGACGATCGCCTCGTGGTCGAGGTAGGCGCGGACCGGGTGGCCCTCCTCGCCGATCTGGTAGGCCTCGTCGGCCTTGAGCCGGTGCTCGCTCTTGCGGTCCTCGTAGGGGAAGACGGCCACGGTCCGGGCGCCGAGCTCCGTCGCGGCCCGGAAGGCTCGGACGGCGATCTCGCCTCGGTTGGCGACGAGAACCTTGCGGAACATCGGACCTCCAGGGTGCGGGGCGACGGGGTGGTCCGCGTCGACCACGGTCGGAAGCCTAGTGGTGGGTCCGGCCGGTGCGAGTCGCGGGAACGGCGGAAGGGCGGGGAGCGGGCGCGGGGACACCCCCGGGAATGGCTTGGACCGCCCGAGCGTTCCTCCTGCATACTGTGTTCTCCACCTCGGTGGAGCGCAGGGTTGCTTGACAAGAGAACAGCGTGACGTGGACACCCCTCATGGGGGTGATCGGTTTCGACGGTGGTCGACACATCAGGAGAAGCGGGTCGAGGATGCAGGGTTATCTCGTAAACGCTCCCTGTAAACCAATAGGTGCCAATTCCAAGCGCACCGACTTCGCCCTCGCCGCCTGAGCGAGCCTCGAAGTCTGTCAGCCTGAGCTAGTTTCCGACTCAGTGCCTGGCATCAGCTAGGAAACTTGCTGCGCAGTCATGTTGGGGGACTGCGCGGGACTCCTACTCAACTGGGCCTGTCAGGGGACGCGTGCGTGCGAGCCCTGGGGCCGAGAAAAGCCATAGCGCACTGCACCCGGAGAAGTCCTGGTCTCTCGTCATCGGACGCGGGTTCAATTCCCGCCACCTCCACCACTTCCGTGGTGGCCACGTCACGCCGTTCGCTCGTCAGCAGCACGGAGGGCGTCCCGTTCGCGGGACGCCCTCCGTGCGTATGCCGTCAGGCCGGTCGTGCGCCTGCGCAGCCGTGGTGTCGTACCGAGGACAGACGAACGCGGTGGATCCCCGGCGCTGGGTGCCGGAGATCCACCGCGTCGTGAGTCAGCGGGTCGGTCAGGCCTGCTCGGTCGCGCCGGCGGCCTCTGCGGCCATCTGCTCCTTGATCGGAGCCATGTCGAGGTTCTTGACCTGCTCGATGACGTCCTGCAGCGCGGACTGCGGCAGCGCGCCGGGCTGGGCGAAGACGAGCACGCCCTCCTTGAAGGCCATCAGGGTCGGGATCGAGGTGATGTTCGCCGCGGACGCGAGGGACTGCTCGGCCTCGGTGTCGACCTTGCCGAACACGATGCCCTCGTTGTCACCACTCTGCGAGGCGGCGTCGTAGACGGGGGCGAACTGCCGACACGGGCCGCACCAGGACGCCCAGAAGTCGACCAGGACGATATCGTTGTCGAGAACGGTCTTCTCGAAGGACTGCGCGGTCAGGTCAGTGGTAGCCATATCTGTCCCAACGGATCGTGCGGGACGGGTATTCCGACGTCAGCGCAGCTCCCACGTCACGGTGACGGAGGCGCCGAGGTCGAGGTCGCCTCCCTCGACCGGCATGCCTCCGGCAGCGGCCGCCACCGCCATGACCTTCATCTCACGGCCTGCGAAGACCGGGACGGCGCCCGTCTCGGCCACCCCGAGGACGGCGCCGAGCTGCGCGCCGGAGAGGGCGGCATACTGCTCCGCCTTGTCGTGGGCGTCGGCGAACGCCGCGTCGCGGGCGCGTCGCAGCCCGTCGCTGCGGTCGGACACGTCGAGCCGCACCTGGTCCACGAGGAGCGCGTTGCCGACGGCCGCCGCAGCGGCCTCGAGGATCTCGCCGACCGACTCGAGGCGGCGCACCGTGACGGCGAGCCGCTGCTGGGCCGTGAAGCCGACGGCCGTCCCGGTGTTGTCCCACCGCTGGTTGACCGCGGCGTCGAGCGTGCGGATGTCGGCGTCCGCGACGTCGTGCTCGCGGATGACCGACCCGACCGTCGTGATGCCCGCGGTCGCGCCGGCGAGCGCTGCGGCGACGTCGGCGGCGTCGTGACCGACCCGCAGGTCGAGCCGCACGACGTCGGGGGAGACGGCCGCCCGGCCGGTGCCGGTGACGGTGACCGTGCGCTTGCCCATGGGGATCCCTCTCGTCGCGGCGGGCCGATGGGTCCGGGCCCTCGTCGCAACCTACCTAGACTGCGGTGTCATGACGAGCCTCCCGCGACGGTCCGCCCCCGCCCCACGGCTCGTCGCCGGCTTCGCAGGCTTCGCCGTGGTCGCCGTCGTCGTCCAGCTGCTCGCGCTCTACTGGCCGGTCGTCACCGTCGAGGGCCCCGTCAGCTGGACCGACAAGGTCGTCCACCTGCTCGTCTTCGCCGTGCCGACGTATGCCGTGGGGCGCGCTCTCGGGTCCGTGCGCACCGCGGTCCTGGTGTTCGCGGTCCACGCGCCGGTGAGCGAGCTCGTGCAGCACTTCCTCCTCCCCGGGCGCTCCGGCGACGTGTGGGACGCCGTGCTCGACCTGCTCGGCGTCGCGCTGGGGGCCGCAGCCCTCGTGGTCGGGGCCATGCGGCGTCGCTGTTAGACTGGGGGACATCCGACTCCGAGGTCTCCTCGGATCACGACGGAAGAGATGGCGCCGGGGATGCCCGGCGGGCAGGCTCGTCCGACGGGGTGACACCCCCACCGGAAGCCCGCGCAGACGGCGCGGCCCGGCACTGACGCGGAGCGGATGCGATCGCCGGACGGCACAGATGCCGGGCACCGGTACACATGGGGCGCAGATCTTCCTGCGCCTGAGGCTCGTCTGCATGGTCGTGGTGTGACTCACGGCTCGAGGCGAAGTCTGCATCGAGTCAAGAGAGTTGAATACGTATGCCCAAGCACACCTCCTCCGGCGCGCCCAAGAAGGCCCGCTGGACCACCGAGAAGAAGGCTGCCGCGTCCAAGAAGCCGCACCGCGGCCAGGGTGGCCCCAAGACCTCACGCCCGATGTCGTCGGGTTCCAGCCACGTCGGCGGCCGCGAGTGGCGCGCCCCGCGTGACGAGCACCGCTCCTCGGACCGTCCGTCGTTCGAGCGCCGTGACGACCGCGGCGGTGACCGTGGCGGCTTCCAGCGTCGTGACGACCGCGGCGGTGACCGTGGCGGCTTCCAGCGTCGTGACGACCGTGGCGACCGCGGCTTCCAGCGCCGCGAGGACCGTCCGTCCTTCGACCGTCGCGATGACCGCGGCGGTGACCGTGGCGGCTTCCAGCGTCGTGACGACCGTGGCGACCGCGGCTTCCAGCGCGGCGAGGACCGTCCGTCCTTCGACCGTCGTGACGACCGCGGCGGTGACCGCGGTGGTTTCCAGCGCCGTGACGACCGTGGCGACCGCGGCTTCCAGCGCCGCGAGGACCGTCCGTCCTTCGACCGTCGCGATGACCGCGGCGGTGACCGTGGCGGCTTCCAGCGCCGCGAGGACCGTCCGTCCTTCGACCGTCGCGATGACCGCGGCGGTGACCGTGGCGGCTTCCAGCGTCGCGACGACCGTCCCTCCTTCGACCGCGGCGGTGACCGCGGCGGCTTCCAGCGCCGTGACGACCGCGGCGACCGCGGCTTCCAGCGCCGCGACGACCGTCCCTCCTTCGACCGCGGCGGTGACCGCGGCGGCTTCCAGCGCCGTGACGACCGCGGCGACCGCGGCTTCCAGCGCCGGGACGACCGTCCCTCCTTCGACCGTCGCGATGACCGCGGCGGTGACCGCGGCGGCTTCCAGCGCCGTGACGACCGCGGCGACCGCGGCTTCCAGCGCCGTGACGACCGCGGCGACCGCGGCTTCCAGCGCCGCGAGGACCGTCCCTCCTTCGACCGTCGCGATGATCGCGGCGGTGACCGCGGCGGCTACCAGCGCCGTGACGACCGCGGCGACCGCGGCTTCCAGCGCCGTGACGACCGCCCGTCCTTCGACCGTCGCAACGACCGCGGCGACCGCGGTGGCGACCGCTTCGCAGCCCCGGCTCCCGTGAGCTTCGAGGACGCCGAGGCCGAGCGCATGGACGCCGACAACTGGACCAAGGCCACCCGCGCCGACATCTCCGACGGCCCCGTGGACGTCGCCGCCGACAACGGCTTCGCGGCCCTCGGCCTGCCCGAGCGCATCGTCGAGCGCCTCGCCCGCGAGGGCATCACCGCCCCGTTCCCGATCCAGACGGCGACGATCCCCGACGCGCTCGCCGGCAAGGACGTCCTGGGCCGCGGCCAGACCGGCTCGGGCAAGACGCTCGCCTTCGGTCTGCCGCTCATCGCGCGCCTGCTCGAGGCGGACCTGAAGCGTCGCCCGCGCAAGCCGCACGCCCTGATCCTCACCCCGACGCGTGAGCTCGCGATGCAGATCTCCGACGCGCTCGAGCCGCTCGTGCACGTCGCCGGCCTGCGCCACAAGCTCGTCGCCGGTGGCCTCAGCTACACGACGCAGATCAACGCCCTCAACAAGGGCGTCGACATCCTCATCGCGACGCCGGGCCGTCTCAACGACCTGCTCGAGCGCGGCGCGGTCGAGATGGACGACATCGCGATCACCGTGCTCGACGAGGCCGACCACATGGCCGAGATGGGCTTCATGGCCGAGATCACGACGAGCCTGGACAAGATCCCGGCCGACGGGCAGCGCCTGCTCTTCTCGGCGACGCTCGACCGCGGCATCGACACCCTCGTCGAGAAGTACCTCACCGACCCCGTGACGCACTCGACGAACGACGCCACCGCCTCGGTCGAGGGCATGGACCACCACGTCCTGCTCATCGACCCGCAGCACAAGAAGGTCATCACGGCCGAGGTCGCCAACCGCGAGGGGCGCACCGTCGTCTTCTGCCGCACCAAGCTCGGCGCCGACCGCATCGCGCTCCAGCTGCGCGAGCAGGGCGTCATGGCCGCTGCGCTGCACGGTGGCCTCAACCAGGGCCAGCGCAACCGCGTGCTCGGCGCCTTCCGTGACGGCAGCCTCCCGGTGCTCGTCGCGACGGACGTCGCCGCCCGCGGCATCCACGTCGACGACGTCTCGGTCGTCCTGCAGGTCGACCCGCCGGCCGACCACAAGGACTACCTGCACCGCTCGGGCCGCACCGCCCGCGCCGGCGACAAGGGCACCGTCGTGACCCTGGCGCTGCCGCACCAGCGCAAGACGATGGAGCGCCAGCTCAAGGACGCCGGCCTCGAGATCTCGCCGGTCCGGGCCACGCCCGGCGACGCGACCCTCGCGGCCACCGGTGCGACGACGCCCAGTGGTGTCGCCATCGCCGAGGACGACTTCCAGCGCCTCATCGCAGGTCCCAAGCAGCACCGGCGTGGGCCGGCCGGGCCTCGCGGCCCGCGCCAGGCGCAGCGCGGCGGCTCGCGCCCGCACCACGGTGGCGGTCGTGACGACCGTCGTGGGCAGCGCCCCGACCGTGGCGAGGGCCTCGTCTCCCGCTGGGGCGACGACGAGCGCGGCGGTCGTCGCGGCGCACGCTTCTGAGCGGTCGCCGGTGTGGAAGGCTGGGCGCGTGAGCTCGACCTTCCACACCGGCCGTCTCCTCGTGGCGACGCCGTCCGTCGGGGGTGACGTGTTCCACCGGTCCGTCATCCTCATGCTCCACCACGACGACGGAGGCGCCCAGGGCGTCGTGCTCAACAAGCCCCTGTCGGCCGAGGTGGACTCGGTGCTCCCGGGCTGGCAGCGCGTCGTCACCGCTCCCCACGTGCTCTTCCAGGGTGGGCCGGTGTCGACCTCGTCGGCGCTGGGACTCGTAACGGTGCCCGGTGACGAGCCCGAGCCGCTCGGGGTCAAGCGGCTGTTCGGCTCCATCGGGCTCGTCGACCTCGACGTGCCCACCCCGGTCGTCGCGGCGGAGCTCGCCGGCCTGCGGATCTTCGCCGGCTACTCCGGCTGGGAGGCGGGCCAGCTCGAGGGCGAGGTCCTGCGCGGCGACTGGTACGTCGTCGACGCGGAGGTGCGTGACGCCTTCACGCCCGAGCCCGACCGGCTCTGGCGCGAGGTCCTGCGCCGTCAGCGCGACAGCCTCGCCTACGTCGCCAACTTCCCCGACGACCCGTCGATGAACTGACGTGGTCATGACGGGCACCGAGCGCGAGACCGAGCGCGGGACCGAGGAGCAGACCGAGATGCCGAGGTCGACCAGGCGAGTTGCCTTCGTCGACAGCGGGCTCGGGCTCCTCGGGTACGCCGACGCCCTCCGCGCGCTGCGTCCCGACCTCGGGCTCGTGCTGTCGCTCGACCCCGACAACATGCCGTACGGCCTGCGCACCCCGGCGGAGGTCGAGCGGCTCATCATCGCCTCGGCCCGCGCCACGCTGGAGTTCGAGCCCGCGGCCATCGTCGTCGCGTGCAACACCGCGACCGTGCACGGGCTCGACGCTCTCCGGGCCGAGCTCGAGCCCGACGTCCCCGTCATCGGCACCGTCCCGGCGATTCGTCCGGCAGCAGCCTCGGGAGGGCCGGTCGTCGTGTGGGCGACGGCCGCCACGACGTCGAGCGACTACCTCCGTGGCCTCGTCGACGCGTTCGCCGCCGACGTGCAGACGCATGCCGTCGCGGCGCTGGGCCTCGCCGAGGCCGTCGAGTCCGGCGACCTGCAGGCGATAGACGAGTGCATCGCGTATGCCGCGTCGCAGACTCCCACGGGCGTGCGTTCGCTCGTGCTGGGCTGCACCCACTACGGCCTCGTCGTCGACCGGATCGTTGCGGCGATGGGCGAGGGCGTGACCGTCCACGACTCGCCCGTCGCCGTCGCCCGGCAGACGCTGCGCCGCCTCGGTCTCGAGCCGGACGCGACCGCGCCGGAGAGTGGTGTCGAGGCGGTGCTGCTCAGCGGCCGGCCGGGCGCGGCCCCGGCGTCGTGGGGGGCCTACCCCGCGGGCCGACGCCTGCTCGCCGCATCCGCGGAGGGCCGACCGGCCGGACGAGCCGCTGACACCGGGGCGGGAGGGCCGGGATCGGGCTTCGTTCCGGCCGGGTGACCCCCGCCGTAGACTTCCGGCATGAGCACGATGCCTCCCGACCCCTTCGAGCCCGAGCCCCAGCCGCTGCGCGGCACGAGCACGGCGACTATCGAGCGCGAGGAGGTCCGTGAGGAGCTCCAGGAGCCGGGCGACCACGAGCGCTTCTCGCACTACGTGCGCAAGGAGAAGATCCTCGAGTCCGCCCTGTCGGGCGAGCCCGTGGTCGCGCTCTGCGGCAAGATCTGGGTCCCCGGCCGCGACCCGCAGAAGTTCCCCGTCTGCCCCGTGTGCAAGGAGATCTACGACGGCCTGCGTGACCCGCAGGACGGCGGCGACGGCGACAACAGCGGTGGCGGCGGGGACTCCTGACCGGTTCGTCCCCCTTCGTCGCAGGGTGCGTCGCCAAGGCAGGTGACCTGCTGCGCTTTCCTTAAGGGTTCTTTACTCGCCCCGGCTCCGCCGCTGACGGTCGCGTACCTACAGTCGCTGAGATCGACGCCTGACCGGGTGTCGTGTCGGACGAGAAAGGTCACCCCATGAAGCTTCGCTCCCTGATGCTCGCGGCACCGCTCGCACTCGCTGCGATGTCGCTCGGCGCACCGGCCCAGGCCTCACCCGTGATGGACGGCCACGGCGCCGCCGCCTGCCTCGACCCCGCGTCCGTCGGCGCAGCAGGTGCCGGGGCCCGTGGCACGCAGGGCACCGCGAAGGACCCGCACCAGCTGACCGACGCCCAGGTCCGCGCCAACGAGGCGGCGCTGACGAAGGCCCTCGAGGCCAAGGGCCTGACGCGGGACTCGTCCGGCAAGGTCGTCAAGGAGGGCCAGAAGGGCAAGCCGGGCACGGGCGGCACGTTCGCCCCGACGACCGTCAAGGTCTACTGGCACACCATCACCAACGGCACGACCGGCTCCGTCAGCAGCAGCACGATCAACAGCCAGCTCAGCGTCCTCAACAACGCCTACTCCGGCACGGGGCTCAGCTTCACGCTCGCCGGAGCGGACTCGACGAGCAACTCGTCCTGGTACACCGTGACCCCCGGCTCCACCGCCGAGAAGAACATGAAGACCGCGCTGCGCAAGGGCACGATGGCCGACCTCAACCTCTACTCGGCCAACATCGGCCAGGGCCTGCTCGGCTGGGCGACCTTCCCCAAGAGCACCTACGACTCCATGGACGGCGTCGTCATCCTCACGGCGTCGCTGCCCGGCGGCAGCGCCACCAACTATAACCAGGGCGACACCGCCACGCACGAGGTCGGCCACTGGGTCGGGCTCTACCACACGTTCCAGGGCGGCTGTAACGGCAACGGCGACTACGTCGACGACACGCCCGCCGAGGCCAGCGCCGCCTACGAGTGCCCGACCGGTCGTGACACCTGCACGAGCCCCGGCCTCGACCCCATCAAGAACTTCATGGACTACACCTACGACGCCTGCATGAACACGTTCACCACCGGCCAGGTCAGCCGCATGCAGGCCTCGTGGACGGCCTACCGCGCCGGCCGCTGAGCACGCGCACGACCCCCGAGCCCGGTCGCGAAAGCGACTGAGCGGCATACCATCCAGGCCGAGGCCCCGCTCGCAGGCGGGGCCTCGGCATGTCGCCGCCGGGGATTCGTTACGGTGGTCCCTCTATGAGTTCAGGGGCCGCCTTCCACCTCCCACCCGCCTTTCCGGAGCGGGCTGCCTGGGGTACCGCCAGCAAGCTGCGTGCGTGGCAGCAGGAGGCGCTCGACCTCTACCTCGGCAAGTCGCCGCGCGACTTCCTCGCGGTCGCGACGCCGGGCGCCGGCAAGACGACCTACGCGCTGCGGGTCGCGACCGAGCTGCTGAGCGCCGGCATCGTCCACCGGGTCACCGTCGTGGCCCCCACGGAGCACCTCAAGACCCAGTGGGCCGACGCCGCGGCCCGGGTCGGCATCAGCCTCGACCCGAAGTTCAGCAACAGCGTGGGTCGGCACAGCGACGACTACCACGGCGTCGCGGTCACCTACGCCCAGGTCGCGTCGCGGCCGTCGCTGCACCGCGAGCTGACGACGTCGCGCTCGACGCTCGTCATCCTCGACGAGGTGCACCACGGCGGTGACGCGAAGAGCTGGGGCGACGGCATACGCGAGGCGTTCGAGCCGGCCACGCGCCGACTGTCGCTGACGGGCACCCCGTTCCGCTCGGACACCTCGCCGATCCCGTTCGTCACCTACGAGCTCGACGCCGAGGGCACGCTCGTCAGCTCGAGCGACTACACGTACGGCTACGCCGAGGCGCTGCGCGACGGCGTGGTGCGGCCCGTGCTCTTCATGGCCTACGGCGGCAGCATGCGCTGGCGCACCAAGGCCGGCGACGAGCTCGAGGCCCGGCTGGGCGAGCCGATGACCAAGGACTTCGTCGCGCACGCGTGGCGCACGGCCCTCGACCCCAAGGGGGAGTGGATCCCGGCCGTGCTCGCGGCCGCCGACCGCCGCCTCACCGAGGTTCGCCGCCACGTCGAGGACGCCGGCGGGCTCGTCATCGCGTCCAACCAGACGCAGGCGAGGGCGTATGCCGCGATCCTCCGCACGCTCACGGGCGAGGCTCCCACGGTCGTGCTCTCCGACGACCTCGGCGCGAGCAAGCGCATCGAGGACTTCGGGGCGAGCGACGAGCGCTGGATGGTCGCCGTCCGCATGGTGTCGGAGGGCGTCGACGTGCCGCGTCTCGCGGTCGGCGTCTACGCGACGTCCACCTCGACCCCGCTCTTCTTCGCCCAGGCCGTCGGCCGCTTCGTCCGGGCCCGGCGGCGCGGCGAGACCGCGTCGGTCTTCCTGCCCTCGGTGCCGGTCGTGCTCGACCACGCGGCACGCCTCGAGGAGCAGCGCGACCACGCCCTCGACCGCAAGCCGAACCCCGACGACATCGGGCAGATGTGGGCCGAGGAGCAGGCCCTCATCGACGACGCCAACCGCGCCGACAAGGCGAGCGGGGCGCTCGACGAGGGAGCCTTCGAGGCGCTCGAGTCCGACGCGCACTTCGACCACGTGCTCTTCGACAAGCAGCAGTGGGGCATGCACGCGCAGGTCGGCTCCGAGGACGAGGAGGAGTACCTCGGCCTGCCGGGCCTGCTCGAGCCCGACCAGGTGTCCGCGCTGCTGCGCGAGCGGCAGAGCCGACAGGTCAAGAAGGCGCCGCAGGGGGCCTCCGCGCCGATGCCCGTCGCGGCGCACCGGGCCCTGGCCGCGCAGCGCAAGGAGCTCAACACGCTCGTGTCGACCTACGCCCGCCAGAAGGGCCTGCCGCACGCCAACGTCCACATGGACCTGCGCCGCGTGTGCGGCGGCCCGGACCTCGCGGCGGCCTCGTCCGACCAGGTCTCCGAGCGCATCGACAAGATCCGGCTCTGGCTCGTCGGCCGGCGCTGACGGTTCACGATCCGGACGTCTGCTCGACCCATTCCGGACGAGATGTCGGGCTAGGGTCTGCCGTGCGCCTCGGGGGCGAGCGCGCACCCTGTGGCAAGGACTGCTCCGATCGAGCACCCGACAGACGAAGGACGACATGAGCAACGACCAGACCTCCGCGACCCCACTCCTCGGGTCATCGACCACCCGTCGCCAGCTGCTGGCCCTCGCCGCCGTCGGTGGCGCGGGGCTCGCCACTGCGGGCGCCGCCTCGAGCGCCGCCGCGGCGCCCGGCCCCGGCACCAACGGAGAGGTCGTGCGGCTCACCGTGCTCGGCACGACCGACCTGCACGGCAACGTCTACAACTGGGACTACTTCAAGAACGCCGAGTACACCGACGGCAAGGCCAACGACATCGGCGTCGCCAAGGCCTCCTCGATCATCAAGGCGATCCGCGCCGAGGTCGGCGCCGAGCGCACCCTGACCATCGACGCCGGCGACACGATCCAGGGCACGCCGCTCGCGTACTACTACGCCAAGATCGACCCGATCACCGGCGGCTCGACGCACCCGATGGCTGCGGCGATGAACCAGGTCGGCTACGACGCGGCCGCGCTCGGCAACCATGAGTACAACTACGGCCTCGACACCCTGCGCGCCTTCGAGAAGCAGCTGCGCTTCCCGCTCCTGTCGGCCAACTCCGTCGACTGGAACACCGGCGCGCCCGTCTTCAAGCCGTGGGTCATCAAGACGATCAAGCTCGCCGACACCAAGGCCATCAAGGTCGGAATCCTCGGCCTCGTGACGCCGGGCGTCGCGATCTGGGACAAGGCCAACGTCGAGGGCAAGGTGAAGTTCCCCGGCATCGTCGAGCAGGCCAAGGTCATGGTGCCCCGCCTCAAGGCCGCCGGCGCCGACGTCGTCATCGTCGCCTGCCACTCCGGCGACAGCGGCAAGTCCTCCTGGGGCGACGCCCTGCCCTACGTCGAGAACGCCAGTGCGATCCTCGCCGAGGAGGTCCCGGGCATCGACGCCGTGCTCGTCGGCCACGCCCACCTCGAGATCCCGCAGCGCTACGTCACCAACAAGGCCACCGGCAAGCAGGTGCTGCTCTCCGAGCCCTACTACTGGGGCATGCGGGTGACGCGGATGTCGATCGACGTGCAGAAGATCCGCGGCAAGTGGCAGGTGGTGCACTCCGAGGCGACGCTCTACAACTCCAACGTCGCGCCCGAGGACCCGGCCGTGACCGGCGCCGTGGCCGCCGCCCACCAGAAGGTGCTCACCTACGTCAACGGCGTCATCGGCACGTGCACCGAGGCGATGTCCGCGGCGACCTCACGCTACGAGGACACCGCCGCGGTCGACTTCATCAACTACGTCCAGGCCGACGCGGTCAAGAAGGCCCTGGCCGGCACGCCCGAGGCGTCGCTCCCGGTGCTGTCCATCGCCGCGCCGTTCAACAAGCTCGCGGCCATCCCGGCGGGCGAGGTGACGATCCGCGACGTGGCCGGCCTCTACATCTACGACAACACGCTGCTCGGCATCGTGCTCACCGGCGCGCAGGTCAAGGCCTACCTCGAGAAGAGCGCGGAGTACTACAAGCCGTGCACGACGACCGGTCCGGTCGCCGCCGACACCATCACCAACGCCAACGCGACGCCCGACTACAACTACGACGTCATGGGCGGCCTCGACGCCGACCTCACCTACGACATCGACCTCGCCAAGCCGGTCGGCTCGCGCATCGTGAACCTCACCTACGCCGGCGAGACCGTCAAGGCGGACGCGCGCTTCGTCGTCGCGATCAACAACTACCGCCAGTCCGGTGGTGGCAACTTCCCGGGGGTCGTGACGGCACCGGTCGTCTACAACCGGCAGATCGAGATCCGCCAGCTGCTCATCGACTGGGCGACGGCCAACAAGGTCATCGACCCGAAGGTCTTCTCCAGCCTCGACTGGAAGCTCGTCAGCAACGGCAGCCCCATCACCGTCACACCCTGACGCAGATCCGCGCACGCGCCCACTCGGCCAAGGCCGGGTGGGCGCGTCCGTGTCCGGGTGCTGGGAGGGGCGCCCCGCTGCTTGGGAGGACAGCGGGACGCCCCGTTCCCGGCCGGCCACGGGTGGGACCGCGGCGAGGCAGAGGCGTACCCGCCGGGACAGGGGAGCACCGACGGGTACGCACCTCCATCCTCCCGGATCGAGGGGCCTCGCGTGATCTGTTTCGACGGGATCGCGTCATGATCTGCGATCTCGATCGTCTACCAGGAGACGGGACAGCAAGCCCTGTGCCGTCAGGGGCCTCGGGCTGCTCGTGGAGGGGTGCCCGAGGCCCCACCACCGCGGGTCAGGCGCCGGTGAGGACCTGGTAGCCCCAGGCCGGGAGGGTGTACTCCTGCCCTTGCGTCAGCCCCACCGGCTCGCCGGTGAAGGCGTCCCGCCACGTGCCGGCCTGCGGGCCGTCGCCGAGGGTCACCGTCCGCTCCTCGTCGCTGAAGTTGAAGGCCGCGAAGATGCGGTCCTCGCCGACGGCCCGCACGAAGCTCAGCACCGCCGACTCGGCCGAGTTCGGCACGCGCACCATGCGTCCGCCGGCCGCGCCGTTCCACAGCGCCGGGTGGGCCTTCTTCAGCGCGAACAGCGAGCGGTAGAGCTCGCCCTGCTCGTCCTCGCGCCACTCGATCTCGTCCTTGTCGAAGAAGACGAGGCGCCTGTCGCTGCCGGCCTCCTGGCCGTTGTAGACCAGGGGCATCCCCTCGCTGACGACCGACAGCACGATCGAGGGGGGGAGCGCGTCGCCGAACTGCTCGTACTCGGTGCCCTCCCACGCGTTCTTGTCGTGGTTGCTGACGAAGAGCATCCGGTAGGCGTCGCGCTGGTAGAAGCGGTCGTTCCAGGCGTAGTAGACCTTGAGCGCCTCGACGTCGGCCTTGCCGTGCGCGATCTTGTGGAGAGTCTCGTTCCAGCTCCAGCCGTAGGTCATGTCGAAGGCGCGCACGTGCAGGTCGCGCGACTCCCACTCGGCGAGCATGAAGACCGGCTTGATCTCGTCGAGCTCGCGGCGGACGTTGTCCCAGAAGTCCACGGGCACGAATCCCGCCACGTCACAACGGAACCCGTCGAATCCGACCTCGCGCACCCAGTACTTCATGGCGTCGGTCATGTAGCGACGCAGCTCGGGGTTGTCGTAGTCCAGGTCGATGATGTCGTCCCAGTCCCACCACGGGGTCGGGCGGAAGTCGCCCTTCCAGTCGCGGGCGTACCACTCGGGGTGCTGCTCGACGAGCACGTTGTCCCACGCGGTGTGGTTGGCGACCCAGTCGAGGATGACGTGCAGGCCGAGGCCGTGGGCGGTGTCGACGAAGTGCCGCAGGTCCTCGAGCGTGCCGAACTCCGGGTTGACCCCGAGGTAGTCCTTGACGGCATACGGGCTGCCGAGGACACCCTTGCGGTTCTGCTCGCCGATCGGGTGCACCGGCATGATCCACACGATGTCGATGCCGAGCTCACGGATCCGGGGCAGGTGCGCCTCGGCCGCGCGGAAGGTGCCCTCGGGCGTGAAGTGGCGCTGGTTGATCTGGTAGATCGTCGCGCTGCGGCTCCACTCGGGGTGGGTGAGCTCGACGGCGGGCCGGGGGGTGTACGGGTTGGCGGTCACGGTGCGGGCTCTCCTTGGGCGAGGTCGAGCAGGTGCTCGACGAGCGGGATCGTGCGGTGGTCGAGGCGGGTGGCGAGCGAGATGACCGTCGAGGCCCGCGTCACGTGGGCGTCGTCGACGACGCGGTCGATGACGCGCTGCAGGTCGGCGTTGTCGCGGCCGACGATGCGGATCAGCACGTCGCCCGAGCCGGTGATCGTGTGCGCCTCGAGCACCTCGGGGATCGCCGCGAGGTGCTCGACGACGGGGGAGTGCCCGCCGCGTCCCTGCCGGATCTCGAGCGTGCAGAAGGCGGTCACCGGGTAGCCGAGGGCGGCCGGGTCGACGTCGGGCGCCATCGACCGGAGCACGCCCGTCCGCTGGAGCCGGTCGAGACGGGCCTGGACGGTGCCCCGGGCGACGCCGAGCCGGCGGGACGCGCCGAGCACGCCGACGCCCGGCTCGGTGAGCAGGAGCAGCAAGATCCGGCAGTCGAGCGGGTCGACGGGTGGGCGGGCTGCCGGTCCCGCGGCGGAGGTCATGGACAGAGTGTCCAGCACCACGCGGCATACGGCCAACACTTTGTGCACTCTGCCCAGCCGTGTCGGCTGCTGTTGCACACCCGCACGCGCTCGGTCACCCTCGCTCCATGACCGACACGATGCCGTCCGCCGCGGCCCCCGACCTCACCGACCAGGAGCGCGAGGCCGACCTCGACCTCGAGCAGCTCAAGCAGCTCGTCGGTCTCGTCGAGTACGACGAGAACACCGACGTCTTCCCCGTCACCGGATGGGACGCGATCGTCTTCGTCGCGGGCAACGCCACCCAGAGCGCGCACTACTACCAGAGCGCCTGGGGCATGGAGCTCGTCGCCTACTCGGGCCCCGAGAACGGCAACCGCGACCACAAGTCGTTCGTGCTCAAGAGCGGCTCGATCCGCTTCGTCATCATGGGCGCCGTCGACCCGGACAGCCCGCTCGCCGACCACCACCGCCGCCACGGCGACGGCGTCGTCGACATCGCCCTCGAGGTGCCCGACGTCGACAAGTGCATCGCCCAGGCGCGCAAGGCCGGCGCGACGGTCCTCGAGGAGCCGACGGACCACTCCGACGAGCACGGCACGGTCCGCACCGCCGCGATCGCGACGTACGGCGAGACGCGCCACACGCTCGTCCAGCGCACCGTGAACGATCAGACGTATGCCGGCCCGTACCTCCCCGGCTACGTGCCCACGAGCTCGTCCTACGAGAAGCGCGACGGCCAGCCCAAGCGCCTCTTCCAGGCCCTCGACCACATCGTCGGCAACGTCGAGCTCGGCCACATGGACGAGTGGGTCGGCTTCTACAACCGCGTCATGGGCTTCGTGAACATGGCCGAGTTCATCGGCGACGACATCGCCACCGACTACTCGGCCCTGATGAGCAAGGTCGTCGCCAACGGCAACCACCGCGTGAAGTTCCCGCTCAACGAGCCGGCCATCGCGAAGAAGAAGAGCCAGATCGACGAGTACCTCGAGTTCTACCGCGGCGCCGGCGCCCAGCACCTGGCCGTCGCGACGAACGACATCCTCGCCTCGGTCGACGCCCTGCGCGCCAACGGCGTCGAGTTCCTCGACACCCCCGACAGCTACTACGAGGACGCCGAGCTGCGCGAGCGCATCGGCAACGTCCGCGTGCCCATCGAGGAGCTGCAGAAGCGCAAGATCCTTGTCGACCGCGACGAGGACGGCTACCTGCTGCAGATCTTTACCAAGCCCCTCGGCGACCGCCCGACGGTCTTCTTCGAGCTCATCGAGCGGCACGGCTCGCTCGGCTTCGGCAAGGGCAACTTCAAGGCGCTCTTCGAGGCCATCGAGCGCGAGCAGGACAAGCGCGGCAACCTCTGACGCAGCCCCGGGGGCGCGCAGCGACCCGTCGACCGCGGACCCGGCATACCGGGTCCGCGGTCGATCGTCGTCATGGCACAGTTGAGCCATGAGCCAGCAGCCCTCCGGGTGGTACGACGACCCCAGCAACGCCGACATGCTTCGCTACTGGGACGGCGTGACGTGGACCAACCACACCGCGCCGAAGAAGTCGCCGACCGCCTCGCAGAGCACCATCGGCCTGCCGCAGCAGAGCCAGCAGGGCCAGTACGGCCAGGTGCCGCCCGACCGCACGGGCGTGCCCACGCCGACGACCCCGATGCCGCAGGGTAGCGGGTGGCAGAGCCAGTCGCAGGCCCCGCAGCAGCAGGCGCAGGGCCACTACCCCCAGGCCCCGGCCAACGCGCAGTGGATGCACAACATCCGCACGACGGCCGACGGGGTCCAGCTCGCCTCGTGGGGCAAGCGTTTCGGTGCGTGGATCCTCGACGGCATCATCCTCGGCATCGCCTCCTACCTGCTGCTGCGCGCGTTCGTGCCGGACTACTTCGCCTCGATCCAGCGCGTCGTCGACGCGGCGGCGGCGCAGGACCAGGCAGCGATGAGCTCGCTCATCAACGACGTCGCGGCGCAGGCCGTCAAGGCGGGCCTCGTGTCGTGGGTCTTCTCGGCGATCTACTGCATCGCCTTCTGGACGACGACCGGACAGACGCCCGGCAAGATGGCCCTCGGCATCAGCGTCCGCCGCACGGACGCCTCCGGCCCCCTCGACCTCGTCACCGCGATCCGCCGACGCCTGCTGTCGGCGCTCCAGCTCGTCCCGTTCGTCAGCGGCATCTACTTCCTCGTCTTCCTGCTCGACGGGCTCTGGCCGCTGTGGGACGACAAGCGCCAGGCCCTGCACGACAAGGTCGCGAGCACGCAGGTCGTCGAGGGCAAGCAGCCGCGCAAGCAGGCCTGAGCGCCTTCCCGCAGAGCCGGCGGGGCAGGTGGGGTCGGCCGACGGCATAACTGGCTTGCGCCGCTGTCGGGGGTCGGCGCGAGAATGGACGCTGCCCAGCCGTGCTGCGGGCTCGTCGCCGCGGCCCCTCGCCGTCCCCACCGGAGTTCTCGTGTCTGCTCACACCGCTCCAGCCCACCCTGAATACCCCGACGCCATCGACGGCGCCGTCCTCAAGATCGCCGGGGTCGTCGTCCTCGGCGCGATCATGTCGATCCTCGACATCACGGTCGTCAACATCGCGCTGCCGACCTTCCAGACGGCCTTCCCGGACGCGTCCGGGCAGCCGGTGCCGTACTCCACCGTCGCGTGGACGGTCACGGCCTACACGCTGGCCCTCGCGACCGTCATCCCGATGACGGGCTGGGCTGCCGACCGGTTCGGGACCAAGCGGCTCTACGTCCTGGCCGTCATCCTCTTCACGGCCGGCTCGGCGCTCTGCGCGACGGCCGGATCGATCGAGGTCCTCATCCTCTTCCGGGTCGTGCAGGGCCTGGGCGGCGGCATGCTCATGCCCCTCGGCATGACGATCATGACCCGCGCCGCCGGTCCGGCCCGCATGGGCCGACTCATGGCGATCCTCGGCGTGCCCATGCTCCTCGGCCCGATCTTCGGCCCGATCCTCGGTGGCTGGCTCATCGAGGTCGCGACGTGGCACTGGATCTTCCTCATCAACGTCCCGATCGGCGTCGTCGCCGTGCTGTATGCGTTGTGGGCCCTGCCGTCTGACGCCCCCGAGCCGTCCGAGTCCTTCGACGTCGTCGGCATGCTGCTCATGTCGCCCGGCCTCGCACTCTTCCTCTACGGCATCAGCTCGATCCCCGGTGAGGGGACCTTCGTGTCCAAGAAGGTGCTCATCCCGTTCTGCATCGGCCTGGCGATGGTCGTGGCGTTCGTCGTCTACAGCTTCCGTCCGAAGCACCCGCTGCTCGACCTGCGCCTCTTCCACAACCGCCGCCTCACCGTCGCGACGATCACGATGTTCCTCTTCGGTGCGGCCTTCTTCGGCGGGCTCCTGCTCGTCCCGACCTACTTCCAGGAGGTGCGCGGCGAGAACACCCTGCACGCGGCCTACCTCATGGTCCCGCAGGGTCTCGGGGCCATGCTGACGATGCCGGTCGCTGGGGCCCTCGCCGACCGCCTCCCGGTGGGTCGCATCGTGCCCTTCGGGCTGCTGCTCATCACCGGTGGCATGTTCGCGTTGACCCAGGTCGGTCCGGACACCCCCTACTGGGGCTTCATGATCCCGGTGCTCTTCGTCATGGGTCTCGGCATGGGCGGCACGATGATGCCGATCATGACGTCGGCCCTCAAGACGCTGACCGCCCACCAGGTCGCGCGCGGCTCGACCCTGCTCAACATCACGCAGCAGATCGCGAGCTCGATCGGCGTCGCCGTCATCTCGGTCGTCTTCACCAACAACCTCGCCGCCAAGCCGCTCGCCGGGCCGGCGATCGCGGCCCAGCGCGATCCGAGCCTCGTCGACAAGGTCGGCGGTCCGGGAGCGGTGCAGGAGGGGCTGACTCAGGCGGCCGACGCGTTCGGTGAGACCTTCCTCGTGGCCGCGATCCTCGTCGCGACGACCCTCGTCGCCGCCTGGTTCCTGCCGCGCCGGCACGAGGAGTCGCACCTGCTCGACGACGAGACGCAGGCAGCGCCAGTCGTCCTGCACTGACTGGCTGGGGCCGGCTCAGACGGCGGGGCGGATGGTGCCGGTGACCTCGCCGAGCCCGATGCGCGCACCCCGAGGTCCCGGCGCCCAGGCCGTCATCGTCACGGTGTCGCCGTCCTCGAGGAAGCCGCGCGTCCTGCCGTCGTCCAGCATGAGCGGCTCGGTGCCGTTCCAGGTCAGCTCGAGCAGGCTGCCTCGCGTCTCGCGGCTCGGGCCGCTGATCGTCCCCGAACCGAAGAGGTCGCCGTCCCGGATCGACGCGCCGTTGACGGTGAGGTGGGCGAGCATCTGGGCAGGCGACCAGTACATCCCGGCGTGCTCGGGGCGCGAGACCACGGTGCCGTTGAGGGTCACCTCGACGTGCACGTCGAGCCCGAAGGCGTCGCCCCGCAGGTAGGGGAGCACCTGCGGGTCCGACTGTCCCGGAAGGGCGGTGCGCGCCGACTCGAGGGCCTCGAGTGGGGTCACCCAGGCCGACACCGAGGTGGCGAACGACTTGCCGAGGAAGGGGCCGAGCGGGACGTACTCCCACGCCTGGATGTCGCGGGCGCTCCAGTCGTTGAGGATGACGACGCCGAAGAGGTGGTCGCCGGCCTCGTCGACCGACACGCGCGTGCCCAGCGCGGTCGCTCCGCCGACGACGTAGCCGAGCTCGGCCTCGATGTCGAGGCGGATGCTCGGGCCGAAGACCGGTGCGGGGTCGTTCGGGCCCTTGCGCTGGCCCGTCGGGCGGACGACGTCGGTCCCGGAGACGACGACGGTGCCCGCGCGCCCGTGGTAGCCGATCGGCAGGTGCTTCCAGTTCGGCGGCAGCGCGGCGTTGTCGGGTCGGAAGATCTTCCCGACGTTGCTCGCGTGGTCCTCGCTCGCGTAGAAGTCGACGTAGTCGGCGACCTCGACGGGCAGGTGCAGCGTGACGTCGTCGAGGGGGTGCAGGTGCGGTGAGACGCCCTCGCGGTGCGCCTCGTCGCGCAGGATCTCCGACAGCCAGGCACGGGCCGTGGTCCACGCCGGCCGGCCGAGCGCGAGGAAGGCGTTGAGGCTCGGCGTCTGCCACACGGCCGCCAGGTCGGGACCGTCGCCGACGAGACCGGCCTCGCGACCGATGGCGGCGACGGCACCGGCGTCGAGCACGAGGTCACCGATGCGGACGCCGACGCGGCGCGTCGGGTCGGCGGCCGTGCTGAACACGCCGTAGGGCAGGTTGTCGACGCCGTAGAGGTGGTCGTCGGGCACGTCGAGCCAGGTGGTCACCGGTGCTGCTCCTTCGGGTCGGTGGCGCGGATGAGTCCGAGCGCCTCGAGCTCGGTCAGGGGGTCGAGGACACCGCAGCAGCCGTAGGACACGAAGCTCCCGCGCACGCGCTCGGCGTCGTCGGCGTCGAGGCTCGACAGGGCCGTGACGAGCACCTCGGTGTCGTGCCTGGCCAGGACCCCGGCGAGCTCGTGCTGCTCGGCGCCGTGGAGGGCCTCGTGGGTCGCGAGCAGGACGTTGAGCACGCCGTGCATCGGCTCACCGGCGTGGGTGCCGCGGACGGCGTGGTGCAGCCCTCCGGTCAGCTTGAAGCTCAGCCCGTGCAGCACGACGGCGTCGAGGAAGCCCCCGAGCACCTGCTCGTCGGGCCAGGCCCAGGCGGGTGTCGCGCCGGTGCGGAACTTCGCCGTCACGTCGTGCTCCTCGTCGACGGCGGCTGCGATGTCGTCGAGCCCTCGGGTCTGCTCGTCACCGAGCCCGACCTCGACGACGACGGGCACCTCTGCCGCCAGTGCCTGCCGCCAGTCGTCGGACCAGCCGAGCTCCGCCGCCGTGACGAGAACCCGGTCGTGGTCTCGCAGCGACGTGAGCGCGTCGACGATGGGTTGCACCGGGGCGCCGGGGCGCACGACGAGGGTGACCTCGAGCGGCGCCTCGGACGTGCGCGGGTCGGCCGAGGCGAGCGTCGCGAGCTCGTCCGCGGACGCGGCGGGCACGAGCAGCGGCCCGATGTGGGCGGCATACGGCCCGGTGCGTCGCTCGAGGTGCTCCCGCACGGCGACGTCGAGTGGCGACAGCCCGGGAGGGAAGACGGCGGCGTCGTCGACGAGGCGGTCGAAGAGGGGCGCGAACGGCGTCCTTGACATGACCGGGAGCGTACTCCACTGTTGCAATAGCGATACACCTGCGTCCGCTCAACGGACGCGCTCGACGGAGAGGCCTCGTCCATGGCGCACTACCAGGCGGTCGGGAGCATCCCGCCCAAGCGGCACACCCAGCACCGGCGTCCGGGGCAGGGGGACGCGCCGGGTGAGCTCTACTACGAGGAGCTCATGGGCGAGGAGGGCTTCAGCTCGGACAGCTCGCTGCTCTACCACCGCAACATCCCGTCGACGACGGTCGGCGCCGCAGTGTGGGAGCTGCCCGACCAGTCGACGACGCCGAACCACCCGCTGACGCCGCGCCACCTCAAGCTCCACGAGCTCTTCGACGCCGAGACGGTCGGTACGACGGACGTCGTGACCGGCCGGCGCCTCGTGCTCGGCAACGGCGACGTGCGCATCTCGTATGCCGTGGCCGGCGCGCCGAGCCCGTGGTACCGCAACGGGATCGGTGACGAGTGCGTCTACGTCGAGCGCGGCGCCGCGCGCGTCGAGACGGTGTTCGGGGCCTTCGATGTCGCCGAGGGCGACTACGTCATCATCCCGCGGGCCACGACGCACCGCTGGATCCCTGTCGTCGGCGGCGACGAGCCGCTGCGCGCCTACTGCATCGAGGCCAACAGCCACATCGCGCCGCCCAAGCGCTACCTCAGCAAGTACGGCCAGCTGCTCGAGCACGCGCCCTACTGCGAGCGCGACCTGCGCCAGCCCGACGGCCCGCTGCTCGCCGAGCAGGTCGGCGCCGACCCGGACGAGCAGACCGACGTCTACATCAAGCACCGCGGCAACGGGCCGGGCGGGGTCGTCGGCACCCTCCACACGCTGCCCTTCCATCCGCTCGACGTCGTCGGCTGGGACGGGTGCCTCTACCCGTACGTCTTCAACGTCCGCGACTTCGAGCCGATCACGGGGCGCATCCACCAGCCGCCGCCGGCGCACCAGGTCTTCGAGGGCTGGAACTTCGTCATCTGCAACTTCGTGCCGCGCAAGGTCGACTACCACCCGCTCGCCATCCCGGTGCCGTACTACCACTCCAACGTCGACAGCGACGAGATCATGTTCTACGTCGACGGCGACTACGAGGCGCGCAAGGGCTCGGGCATCGGCAAGGGGTCGGTCTCCGTCCACCCCGGCGGCCACGCCCACGGTCCGCAGCCCGGCGCGACCGAGGGCTCGATCGGGGTCGAGGCCTTCGACGAGCTCGCCGTCATGGTCGACACGTTCCGGCCCCTGGAGCTCGGCGAGGGGGGCATCGCCGTCGACGACGGGCTCTACGCGATGTCGTGGTCCAAGGGTGCCGGCCGGGCGGCACCCGGCGGCGCCCACTCCGAGGGCTGAGCCGGTGTCCACTCCGGCCGGGGTCGCCCGGGGGGAGGCCTCACAGACGCTCGACCGGGGCATCCGGGTGCTGGAGACCCTGGCCGACGCCAGCGCCTCGGCCGGCCTGACGATCACCGAGCTCGCGGCCCGGCTGGGTGTGGGTCGCCCCGTGGTCTACCGCCTCGTCACGACCCTCGAGGAGCACCACCTCGTCTCCCGAGCGGCCGACGGACGGGTCCGACTCGCGCTCGGCGTCAGCCGCCTCGCCTCCGCGGTGACGCCGGTCGTGCGCAGCGAGGCCCGACCCGTGCTGCGCGAGCTGGCCGACGCCGTCGGCGCGACCGCGCACCTGACGATCGCCGAGGGCGACGAGGCCCTGGCGCTCGTCGTCGTCGAGCCATCCTGGACCGACGTCCACGTCGCCTACCGCTCCGGCGCACGGCACGCGCTCGACCAGGGGGCCGCCGGCCGGGCGATCCTCGCCTCTCGGACGGGGGAGCCGGGGGTGATCGGCACGGACGGTGAGCTCCAGGCGGGCGCTCACGGACTCGCGCTGTCGCTCTCGACCCGTGCCGAGCCGACTCCGGGCTGGGTCGAGGCGTCGGTCGGCGTCGTATCGCTCGAGCCCCTCGACGTGCGGACGGTCGGTCCGCGGCTCGAGCGGGCGGCCCGCGCCCTGCGCG
>NZ_BMNZ01000006.1:247804-296945 GCF_014646815.1 Terrabacter tumescens | reverse complement strand
GCGCTGACCCGTCCTGCGCTGACCCGTCCTGCGCTGACCCGTCCTGCGCTGACCCGTCCTGCGCTGACCCGTCCTGCCCGACAAGGAATCGGAGCATTTCGGGCATGACCGTAAAGAGTTGGTCAGGAGATGTCCTGACCGACAACCGTCGCCGGGGCGCGGCGGTCTAGTGGAGTGAGGCGCTCAACGGGGAGCGCCTACAGGGATAGGTGATCATCCATGAGAGCTCCACGCCTTCTCGTCGCCCTCGCCGCGGCCGCCCTCCTCGGGCCTCTCGGCGCCACGACGGCCTCTGCCGCGCCGACCAACGACACCTCCGCCGGGGCCACGGCCGTCACGTCGCTGCCGACCACCGTCACCCAGGACACGAGCACGGCGACGACCGATGCGCTTGACGCCACCCTCAACGAGCAGTGTGGCGCTCCGGCGACGAACGGCAGCGTCTGGTTCACCTACACCGACCCCACCGGCGACGGGCTCCTCGTCGACCTGGCGCAGTCCGACTTCACCGCCGGCGTCATGATCGTCCAGGGCGATCCGACCGCGGGCGGCTTCCTCGTCGCGTGCGGTCCGGAGGCGGTGGCGGTCCGTGGCGAGGCAGGCACGACCTACTACGTCATGGCCTTCTCGGACACGCCGGAGAGGATCGGCGGCACCCTCGTCGCCTCGTTCGAGCCGCTCCCGCCGGCCCCGGTCTCGACGCTCACCGTCGACCCACGTGCCACGGCCTACAAGGACGGCTCGTTGAAGCTGACCGGCTCGTACTCGTGCTCGAACGCCAACGGCTTCTTCAGCGACATCGAGGGCCAGGTCGTCCAGCGCGTCGGTCGCGTCAAGATCGCCGGCTTCTTCTTCACGTCGCCGCTCGAGTGCGACGGTGCGGTCCACCCGTGGGAGGCGTTCGCGTTCAGCGACAACGGTCTCTTCGCCGGCGGCAAGGCCGCGAACGTGAGCATCGTCTTCGCGTGCGGTGACTTCGACTGCGCGACCACCGCCGTCGAGCAGTCCGTCCAGGTCAGCCGCAACGGCAAGTGACCTGACCAGAGGGGGCGGCGCGTCACGACAGGGGTCGTGACGCGCCGTACCGGTCGGTCACCAGAACCGTTGCAGCCGAAGGCCGCCGGCGTATGCCGTCAGCTCGCGACCGTGGGCGCGCCGAGCAGGCGCACGCCCGCCTCTGTGAGCTGCGCCAGGGCCGCGTCCGTGGTGGGCCGGGCCACGCCGGCGGTGAGGTCGAGCAGCACCGTCGTCTCGAAGCCCTCGCGGCGGGCGTCGAGAGCCGTCGCCCGGACGCAGTGGTCCGTGGCGATGCCCACGACGTCGACACGGGAGACTCCGCGCTCGGTGAGCCAGGTCGCGAGCGCCACCCGCTCGTCGTCGGCGGAGCGACCCTCGAAACCGCTGTACGCCGCGGCGTGCTCGCCCTTGCGGAAGACCGCCTCAACGTTGTCGAAGGCCCCGACGAGGTTGGGGTGCAGGTCGGCCCCGTCGCTGTCGGCGACGCAGTGCACCGGCCACGAGTCGACGTAGTCGGGGGTGGACGAGAAGTGGTCGCCCGGGTCGATGTGCCAGTCCGCCGTCGCCACGACGTGGTCGTAGTCGGCCACGTGCGCGTTGACGTGGTCGCCGATGCGGCGGGCGACGTCTGCGCCGCCCCCGACGGCGAGGGATCCGCCCTCGCAGAAGTCGTTCTGCACGTCGACGATGATCAAGGCCCGCCCACCGTCCGGCTGCGTCGATGTGACCGATGTGACCATGGCTCAGTCCTCCTCGTAGATGGTGGGGATCACGGGCTCGCCGCGCGAGAGCTGTGCCGCCGCCCGGGGCAGCTCGGCCCGCGACGCCTCGTGGCGGGCGCGCGCCTCGTGGATGTCCTGGTGGTCGACGACCTCCCCGTCGCGGACGAGGTCGATCATGAGCGGGCGGTCGTTGCCGTCGTCGCGGGGGCGCTCGCCGATGCCGATGACCTCGGCCTGCGCCACGCCGGACGGGCTGAGCCGTCGCAGGGCCCACTTGCGGCCTCCGACCGACGTCTTGTCCTTGCTCTTCTTCGCGACGCCCTGCATGTGCCCGGACGCGTCCTCGCGTTGGACGAGCTTGTAGACCATGGAGGCGGTCGGCGCGCCCGAGCCGGTCACGAGCGCCGTGCCGACCCCGTATCCGCTGACGGGACCGGCCGCGAGCCCGGCGATGGCGTACTCGTCGAGGTCGGAGGTCACGATGATGCGCGTGTCGGTGTTGCCGGCCGCGTCGAGCTGGGCGCGCACCTCGGTGGCCTGGATGAGGAGGTCTCCCGAGTCGAGCCGGACCGCCCCGAGCTCCGGGCCGGCGATCTCCATCGCGAGCTCGACGGCAGTCCTGACGTCGTAGGTGTCGACGAGGAGCGTCGTGCCCTTGCCGAGCGACTCGACCTGCGCCGTGAACGCCTCCTTCTCCGAGTCGTAGAGGAGGGTGAAGGCGTGGGCCGCGGTGCCGGTCGTCGGCACGCCGTAGCGCCGGCCGGCCTCGAGGTTGCTCGTCGCCTCGAAGCCGGCGACGTAGGCCGCGCGGGCCGCCGCGACGGCCGACTCCTCGTGCGTGCGCCTCGAGCCCATCTCGATGCACGGCCTGCCGATGGCGGCCGTCGTCATGCGCGAGGCGGCGGACGCGATCGCGGTGTCGTGGTTGAGGATCGAGAGCACGAGCGTCTCGAGGATGACGCCCTCCGCGAAGGTCGACTCCACGACGAGCACCGGGGACTGCGGGAAGTAGCACTCACCCTCCGCGTAGCCACTGACGTGACCGGAGAAGCGGTAGCTCTCCAGCCAGTCGACGGTCTGCCGGTCGACGACCTCGTGGTCGGAGAGGAAGCGCAGCTCGTCGTCGCCGAAGCGGAACTGCTCGAGTGCCTCGAGCACCCGGCCCGTGCCGGCGATGACGCCGTAGCGCCGCCCGTCCGGCAGTCGACGGGCGAAGGCCTCGAAGACGCACCGTCGGTGCGCCTCGCCCGAGGCGAGCGCGGCCTGCAGCATCGTCAGCTCGTAGTGGTCGGTCAGCAGCGCCGTGCTCGCGGCGCGGGGGCTCGTCGGGCTCACGAGCCCCACCCTAGGCGCGAACGGCGGTCGGGGACCGTCTGCCTCGCGGTCGCCGGTGGACCTAGGGTGGCCCTGTGACCGCACCCACGCTCTCCCTCGCGCCCGTCGAGCAGGAGGTGACCTCCACCGACGAGGTCGTCGCCCCCGACGTGCCGTGGGTGACGATCGTCTGGAACGACCCCGTCAACCTCATGACGTACGTGACGTGGGTCTTCGAGACGTACTTCGGCTACGCGCGAGCCAAGGCCGAGAAGCTGATGATGGACGTGCACGTCAAGGGCCGCGCCGTCGTGTCCAACGGCGCCCGCGAGACGATGGAGCGCGACGCCGAGGCGCTCCAGGGCTACGGGCTCTGGGCCACGTTCGAGAAGGACAGCTGATGGCCCGCGCCTTCCTGCGCGAGCAGGACCGCTACGTCGGCCTGCTGGAGTCGACCGAGCGCATCGTGCTGCAGGGGCTCATGCAGCAGACGCGGCTGCTGCTCTCCCCGGAGATCGAGCCCACCGGTGACGCGTTCGACGACCTCGTGGCGACGATGGGCCTGTCCCTGAGCGCTGCCGACCAGGAGCCGTCGGCTGCGAAGGACGGTGCCGCAGAGGCGGACTCGTCGTCGTTCGCCGAGCGGGACCCTGCGCTGGACCGGCTGCTGCCGACGGCCCACCGGGGCGACGACCAGATCGCCGCCGAGTTCCGCCGGCTGACGGAGGAGGGGCTGCGCCAGCGCAAGAGCGGCAACCTCGACGTCGCGCTCGAGTGCGTGGAGCAGGCCGTCGGCAACCGCGTCGTGCTCGACGAGACCCAGGCTCCAGCGTTCCTCATGGCACTCACCGACGTGCGGCTGCTGCTCGGCGAGCGCATGGGCATGCGCACCGAGGAGGACGCCGAGGCCCTGCACGACGCGATGGACGACATCGACGACGACGACCCGCTCGGCTACGCGATGGCGTGGTACGACTTCCTCACCTGGCTGCAGGAGACCCTGACGCAGGCGCTCATGGGCACCGACCTGCGCGACGTCGTGGCGGCATACGACGACGACCTCGAGGACGACTCGGACGACGAGGGTCCCCGGGACGGCTCGGTGTGACGCAACCGACGCGCGGGCGCCCGGCCGTCGTCGGCGCAGGCACCTAGGCTCGTCCCGTGGACGTCACGATCGTCGGGTGCTCGGGATCCTTCGCCGGGCCACGCTCGCCCGCCTCGTCCTACCTCGTCCGCGCCGAGCACGAGGGGCGCACGTGGAGCATCGTGCTCGACCTCGGCAACGGTGCGCTGGGAGCTCTCCAGCGCCACATCGAGCCGTATGCCGTCGACGGCGTCCTGCTCAGCCACCTGCACGTCGACCACTGCATCGACATGTGCGGGCTCTACGTCATGATGCGCTACGTCCCCGGCGGTCCGGGCCGCTCGACGATGCCGGTGTGGGGTCCGCCCGGCACCGGGGTGCACCTGGCACGCGCCTACGGCAGCGGCGAGGCCGAGGACGTCCTCGGGGTCTTCGACTTCCACGACCTGCGCCACCGCGACCCCGTCACCGTCGGGCCGTTCACGATCACCCCGGTCCGCGTCAACCACCCGGTGGAGGCCTATGGCTTCCGGGTCGAGGCCGGGGGCCGGGTGCTGGCCTACACCGGCGACACCGACACGTGCGACGAGCTCGACGAGCTGCTGACGGGCGCCGACCTCGTGCTCGCCGACTCGGCCTTCGTCGACGGTCGTGACACCGTCCCCGACATCCACCTGTCCGGTCGCCGGGCGGCCGAGGCCGCGGTGCGCGCCGGGGGAGTCCGGCGCCTCGTGCTGACCCACATCCCTGCCTGGAACGACCCCGAGGTGTGCCGGGAGCAGGCTGCCGCCGTCTGGCCGGGTGAGGTCGAGCTCGCCCAGGCCGACGCCACCTACTGCCTCTGACGTCCGGTCCGTCCTGCGGACGGGTGACGGGAGACGCCTCGCGCACCCGGGTATGGAACGTGACGGTGCGGCGCGCGCCCGGCACTCGTCGGGAGGGCGCCGGCCAGCACCGACCGAACCAAGGAGGCACCGTTGCAGCAGCGAACCATCGGATCGAGGAAGGTCAGCGCGATCGGGCTCGGGGGCATGCCGATGTCCATCGAGGGCCGGCCCGACGAGGACCGGTCGATCCGGACCATCCACGCCGCGCTCGACGCCGGCGTCACGCTCATCGACACGGCCGACGCCTACCACCGGGACGCCGGCGAGGTGGGCCACAACGAGTCCCTCATCGCCAAGGCGCTGTCGTCGTGGTCGGGCAGCGCGTCCGACGTGCTCGTGGCCACCAAGGGCGGCCACCTGCGCCCCGGCGACGGGTCGTGGACCAAGGACGGGCGTCCCGAGCACCTCAAGGAGGCGGCCAAGGCCTCGCTCCAGCGGCTCGGGGGCGACGCCATCGGTCTCTACCAGTTCCACCGTCCCGACCCGGACGTGCCCTATGCGGAGTCGGTCGGCGCCCTGGCCGACCTGCTCGACGAGGGCGTCATCGAGATGGCCGGCATCTCCAACGCGGACCCCGCCCAGATCCGCGAGGCCCAGGAGGTGCTCGGCGGACGGCTCGTGTCGGTGCAGAACCAGTTCTCACCGGCCTTCCGCAGCAGCCGTCGCGAGCTCGACCTGTGCGCCGAGCTCGGCATCGCGTTCCTGCCGTGGAGCCCGCTCGGCGGCATCAGCAAGGCCGGTGACCTCGGCAGCCGGCACGACGCGTTCGCCGAGGTGGCCAAGGCCCACGACGTGAGCCCGCAGCGGGTCGCGCTCGCCTGGGAGCTCGCCCTCGCCCCGGTCGTCGTGCCGATCCCCGGCGCGTCGCGACCGGAGAGCATCGAGGACTCGGTGCAGGCCGTCGACCTCGAGCTCTCGGCGGACGAGGTGGAGCGGCTCTCCGCCGAGACCCTGGACTGACCGACCGTCTGACCGAAGGTCTGACCGACGGTCTGACTGTCGGACGAGGCCCTCGCAGGCGCCGCGGGGACGGGTCCTTACGGTTCGCGAACGAGCGGCCCGGGCCCGTCCCCGCGACGGCGATGCAGGCCTAGCGTGGAGTCATGGCTAGCCTCGTGGGCATGACTGAACGACATGACGGCCGTGCCATCGACGAGACGCGCGAGGTGCGGATCACCCGCAACTGGCTCGACCACGCAGAGGGCAGCGTCCTCATCGAGTTCGGACGCACGCGCGTGCTGTGCGCGGCGTCCTTCACCGAGGGCGTGCCCCGCTGGCTCAAGGGCAAGGGCACCGGCTGGGTCACCGCCGAGTACGCCATGCTGCCCCGCGCCACGAACACCCGCTCCGACCGCGAGAGCGTCAAGGGCCGCATCGGCGGCCGCACCCACGAGATCAGCCGACTCATCGGCCGGAGCCTGCGAGCGGTCATCGACACCAAGGCGCTCGGTGAGAACACCATCGTCCTCGACTGCGACGTGCTCCAGGCCGACGGCGGCACCCGCACCGCTGCCATCACCGGGGCCTTCGTGGCCCTGGCCGACGCGATCGAGCACGCCCGCTCGAAGGGCCTCATCGCCAAGAAGGCCCAGCCGCTCACCGGGTCGGTCGCCGCCGTCTCCGTCGGCATCGTCGGCGGGCAAGCCGTCCTCGACCTCGACTATCCGGAGGACTCGACCGCCGAGACCGACATGAACGTCGTCATGACGGGCGACGGCCGCTTCATCGAGGTCCAGGGCACGGCCGAGGGGGAGCCGTTCGACCGCGACCTGCTGGGCCAGCTGCTCGACCTCGCGACGAAGGGCTGCGCCGACCTCACCGACCGCCAGCAGAAGGCGCTCGCCGAGGGAGTCGCACCGTGACCACGGTCGTCCTCGCCACCCGCAACGCGCACAAGGTCGAGGAGCTGCGCGAGATCCTCGCCGACGTCAGCGCCGACCTCGGGCTGGACATCGTGGGCCTCGACGGCTTCCCCGACGCGCCCGACGTCGTCGAGGACGGCGTCACGTTCGAGCAGAACGCGATCCTCAAGGCAGCGTCGGCGGCCAACGCCACCGGTCTGCCAGCCCTGGCCGACGACTCCGGCCTGGCCGTCGACGTGCTCGGCGGCGCCCCGGGCATCTTCAGCGCCCGGTGGTCCGGTGGCTGCGGTGACCGCGGCAACCTCGAGCTGCTCCTCGCCCAGCTCAGCGACGTGCGCGACGAGCACCGGGCCGCGGCCTTCGTCTGCGCCGCTGCGCTCGTGCTCCCGGACGGACGGTCCGCGGCCGAGCTCGGACGCTTCCCCGGCACCGTGGCCCGCGAGCCCCGCGGCGAGGGCGGCTTCGGCTACGACCCGATCTTCGTGCCATCCGACCAGCCGGACGGCAACGAACGCACACTGGCGGAGTACGCCCCCGACGAGAAGAACCACGTCTCGCACCGTGCTCTCGCCTTCCGCGCCCTCGCGCCACACCTGAAGGAGCACCTGAGGCCATGACCACGACCAGCCCGGCCACCCGTCCCGAGACCGCCCCCGAACCGCCGGCCCGTCCGCTGTGGTGGGGTGCGCTCGACGGGGTGGTGGCCGGACTGCTCACGGTCGGGATCGCGACCCTCGCCGCGTCGTTCCTCACGGCGGTCGGTGCGTCGACCGGCCAGCCCGCGCCGATCGCCGCGGTGAGCGGCGCCTTCATCGACCGCACGCCCCCGTGGCTCAAGGACTTCGCCATCGCGACGTTCGGCACCAACGACAAGCGTGCGCTGCTCGTCGGGACCGTCGTCGTGCTCACGCTCGCGTGCGCGGCCATCGGCGTCCTCGCCGGTCGGCGCCTCGTCGCGGGCCTCGTGGTGTTCGCGGTCGTCGGTGTCGTCGGCGCCGCCGCGGTGCTGACCCGGCCGGGTGTGAGCCCCGCCGACGTCCTGCCGACAATCATCGGCGCGGCCGTCGGCCTCTGGTTCCTCAGCCGCGCAGCGGCGCCGTCGTCGACCGCTCCCGGCGCCGCGAACCCCGGCCGACGCTGGCTCATCGGCGGAGCGGTCGGCGCCGTCGCGGCATACGCGGGCAGTGCCTTCGGAGGGGACTCGGCGGCGGCCACGGTGTCGCGGGACGCGCTGAAGAGCACGCCGCTCAAGGGCACGAAGCTCGCCATCCCCGAGGGCGCCGACCTCAAGGTCCCGGGGCTCTCGCCCTACATCGTCCCGAACGCCGACTTCTATCGCATCGACACCGCGATCGTCGTCCCGCGCATCGACGCCAACGAGTGGGAGCTCAAGGTCACCGGCATGGTCGACCACGAGGTCGAGATCGACTGGAAGACCTTGCAGGGCAAGCAGATGCAGGAGGCGCTCGTCACGCTGACCTGTGTCTCCAACGAGGTCGGCGGCGACCTCGTCGGCAATGCCGTGTGGACGGGGTGGCCGGTGCGCGAGCTGCTCGCCATGGCCGGGCCCAAGGCGGGCGCCGACATGGTGCTCCAGACGAGCATCGACGGCTTCACCGCGTCGACACCCCTCGGCGCGCTCACCGACGACCGCAACGCACTGCTCGCGATCCGGATGAACGGCGAGCCGCTGCCCTTCGAGCACGGCTTCCCCGTCCGGGTCGTCGTGCCCGGCCTCTACGGCTACGTGTCGGCGACGAAGTGGGTCACCGAGCTGAAGGTGACGACGTATGCCGCCGACGTGGCCTACTGGACGCCGCGCGGCTGGTCGGCGACCGGGCCGATCAAGACGGCCTCACGCATCGACGTCCCGCAGGCGGGTGCCGTTGTCAAGGCGGGCACCGTCGCCGTCGCCGGCGTCGCGTGGGCCCAGCACACCGGCATCTCGAAGGTCGAGGTGCAGGTCGACCAGCAGCCGTGGACCGAAGCGCGACTCGCCGCGGACGCGAGCATCGACACGTGGCGCCAGTGGGTCTACGAGTGGCAGGCGACGCCCGGCAGCCACGACATCCGCGTGCGCGCCTACGACGCCAAGGGCCAGGTGCAGTCGCCGCTCGAGGCGCCCCCGGCCCCGGACGGCGCCACCGGCATCCACGTCGTCAACGTCAGGGTGGAGTGACCTCGTCGGTTACCGAGCCGACGACGGCCTCGGCCTCGATCTCGACGAGCAGGTCGGGGTCGATGAGGGCGCTGACCTGCACCATCGTCGAGGCCGGCCGCACGTCGGAGAAGACCTCTCCGTGCGCTCGGCCCACGGCCTCCCAGTCACGGATGTCCGTGACGTACATCCGGGTCCGCACGACGTCGGCGGGGGAGGCCCCGCACTCCGCGAGCGCCTCGACGACGATCTCGAGCGCGACCCGCGCCTGGGTGTACGCGTCGCCGGGGGCAACGACGCGTCCGTCCCGGATGGCCGTGGTCCCGGCCACGTGGACCGCGTCCCCGACGCGCACGGCTCGCGAGTAGCCGACGACGCCCTCCCACGGGCTGCCCGTGCCGACGTTCTGCCTCATGAACGCAGGCTAGCCGGAACCTCCGAGCGTGCGGACACGCTCGTCAGCGAGGCCGTGGGCAGCAGGAACCAGTGCCGTGCCAGGCAGACGACCCGGGCGTGCTCGACCGGTCCGTCGGTGCTCTCGAGCACGGCCCGCTCCGTGACCTCCGCGACCGCGCCGCACTCCGGACACGTCGTCGTGTCGAGCGCCCCTCCGGCCCCGTTGCCAGCCCTGTTGGTCATCCTGTCCATGGCACACCTCCTCGTCCGCACCTCTCAGGGACGGAGGTGCGGACGCGGCGGCTGATACCAGCGCGGCGCCAACTACAGTGGGGGCCGCGCACCCCGCGAGCGGACGTGGTGGAACTGGTAGACACGCAGGATTTAGGTTCCTGTGCCCTAGGTGTGCGGGTTCGAGTCCCGCCGTCCGCACTCGGCAGCACCCAGCCGGTCCTCCCCGCACCCGCCCGCACCATCCGCAGCCGTCGGGCGCTCGGAACGGGTACGAGCCCGGCACACCACGACGAAGGAGCCCCGCGTGACGTCCAGACTCGAGCCCGGCGAGCAGGCCCCGGCCTTCACCCTCACCGACGACGCCGGCCAGACGGTCAGCCTCGCGGACTTCGCCGGCCGCAAGGTCATCGTCTACTTCTACCCGGCCGCCATGACCCCCGGCTGCACCAAGCAGGCGTGCGACTTCAGCGAGTCCCTCGACTCGCTGAAGAAGGACGGCTACGAGGTCGTCGGGATCTCCAAGGACAAGCCGGCCAAGCTCGCGAAGTTCCGCGAGCGCGACCACCTCACCATCCCGCTGCTGAGCGACGAGGACCTCGCGGTCCACACGGCATACGGCGCCTGGGGTGAGAAGAAGCTCTACGGCCAGACCGTGGAGGGTGTCATCCGCTCGACCTTCGTCGTCGACGAGGAGGGCAAGGTCAGCCACGCGTTCTACAACGTCAAGGCGACCGGCCACGTGGCCAAGCTCCGTCGCGACCTCGGCATCGCCGACTAGAGTCGCAACCGTCCCCCGAAAGGAAGCCAGATGAGCGACACCGCACGCATCGAGAAGGACATCCAGGCCGCCCGCGCGCGCCTCGAGGGCACCGTCAACGAGCTGGCGTACCGCGCCCAGCCCCAGGTCATCGCGCAGCGCCAGCTCCAGGGCCTGCGACTGCGGCTCGACGCCGCCACGCACACCGAGGACGGCGAGCTTCGCGTCGAGCGCATCGGCGCCGTCGTCGCCGCGGCAGTCGTCGTCGTGGTGGCCATCGGGCTGCTCCGCCGGCGCCGCTGAACTCGACCGTCCCCCGACCGTCCCCCGACCGTCCCAGGGCCCGGCCACGTCTGACGTGGCCGGGTCCTGTCGTTCCCGGCGAAGGTAGGGCAGACGACAGCCCGGGGGAATGGGAGAGGCCCCCGTCCGGATCTCTCCGAACGGGGGCCTCTCTGAAGTGCGCCGCCAGGGACTCGAACCCCGAACCCAGTGATTAAGAGTCACTTGCTCTGCCAATTGAGCTAGCGGCGCAACGAGGTGAAACGTTAGCAGCCGTCCCGGGCCGGGACAAAATCGGCCGTCGCGGAGCCGTCGGGAGCCCGGCCTCGACCGCCTGCGGGCAGCTCCACGGGAGGCTGCGAAGCGCGAGCGTCCCGGTGCTGCGGGCGGATTCGCCGGCCTAGGGCGTCGCCGACGCCGACGAGATGAGCGACAGCGCGAGGCTCACCACCATGACGCCGATGATGACGCCGACCGTGATCCGCTGGGCCTTCTTGTTCCCCATGAGCATGCGCCCCATTGTGCGGCATCGGACCCGACGGGGTCGAAGCGACAGCACGGGATGAGCGGGGCCGCACATGACTGTGGCCCGGTCCCCACGAGGGGGACCGGGCCACAGTCTGCGTCCTGCGGGGCAGGACCATGGGGTGAGTGACGGGACTTGAACCCGCGGCCACCTGGACCACAACCAGGTGCTCTACCAGCTGAGCTACACCCACCATGCACAACACGAGCCGGGCCCGAGGGCTCGGCGCCGTGTCACGGCGTCGACAATGCTACAGGCTCTCGTCAGGTGCTCGTGACCACCCCGGCCGGACGGCATACGCCATGCGTGGTCGTATGCCGTCCGGCGCGGTCGGCGAGCTCAGTGCTCGATGACGTGGGGCGACGCGAGCGCCTTGGCGGTGGCGCTGTCGGGCCCGGGCTGCGGCACGAAAACCGCCTCGCGGTAGTAGCGCAGCTCGGCGATCGACTCGCGGATGTCGGCCAGGGCGCGGTGGCCGCCGGACTTCTTCGGGGCGTTGAAGTAGACGCGGGGGTACCAGCGGCGCGACAGCTCCTTGATCGAGCTGACGTCGATGATCCGGTAGTGCAGGTAGGACTCCAGCACCGGCATGTCGCGCGAGAGGAAGCCGCGGTCGGTCGCCACGGTGTTGCCGCCGAGCGGAGCCTTGCGCGGCTCGGGGACGAACGTGCGGATGTAGTCGAGGACGATGTGCTCGGCCTCCTGCAGCGTCACGCCGGAGTCGAGCTCGGTGATGAGGCCGGAGCTCGTGTGCATGTCGCGGACGAAGTCGTCCATCTGCTCGAGGGCCTCGTCCGGCGGCTTGACGACGACGTCGATGCCGTCGCCGAGCTGGTTCAGCTCGAAGTCGGTGACGAGGGCCGCCACCTCCACCAGGGCATCGGACTTCAGGGACAGGCCGGTCATCTCGCAGTCGATCCAGATGATCCGGTCGGCGATGGCTCGGTGGTTGGTGTCGCTCACCGGTCCACCATAGAGGCTGCGGGGGAGGCGCCCCCGCGAGTCGCACACGCACGGGCACGCACAGGCGGGTGCGCAGCCGCCCTGCTGCACTAGCCTGCCGTCATGACTTCAGGGGACGTGACGACGCAGGGTCCAGGCTCGAGCCCGGGCGGTCAGGCGCAGCAATGGAGTCCGGTGCGCAACCCGACCCGGCGACCGCTGCTGCGCACGGCCCTGACGATCGGCGTCGCCGCCTCGGTCTTCCTCGTCTGCCTGCTCATCCTGCTCGGCATCCTCGGCGAGCGGCTGACGACGCAGACGCTCGTCACGTCGGCACTCATGGCGATCATCCCGGTGCTCGTCATCGTCCCGACCTTCCTCTGGCTCGACCGCTACGAGGCCGAGCCGGTGCGCTACATCGTCTTCGCGTTCCTCTGGGGCGCGCTCGTGGCCGTCGTCGGCGCCTTCTTCCTCAACACCTTCGGGCTCAAGCTGCTCGTCGAGTCGCGCTGGACCGACCCGCTCGAGACGGGCGCGGTCTACCTCGCGCCGGTCACCGAGGAGACCCTCAAGGGCCTCGGCATCCTGCTCATCTACCTGCTGCGTCGCCGCGAGTTCGACGGAATCATCGACGGCATCGTCTACGCCGGGCTCATCGGCGCCGGCTTCGCGTTCAGCGAGAACATCCTCTACCTCGGCCAGGCCTACAACGAGTACGGCAGCGAGGGCCTGACCTCGACCTTCCTCGTCCGGGGCCTCATGGGCCCGTTCGGTCACCCGCTCTTCACCTCGTTCACCGGGATCGGCATCGGCATCGCCGTGACCGCCCGCCGCCCGGCGGTGCGCGTCCTCGCCATCCTCGTCGGGTGGGTCTGCGCGATGCTGCTCCACGGCTTGTGGAACCTCTCGGCCCTCGCCGGGATGGACGGCTTCTTCGCGGCCTACGTGACCTACCAGGTGCCGCTGTTCCTCGCGTTCATCGGCTTCCTCGTCTGGCTCCGGCGCCGTGAGGGCCGGCTCATCGGGCGCTACCTCTCGCCGTACGCCGACGCCGGGTGGCTGACGCACGCCGAGGTCGCGATGCTCTCCAACCTCCGGCTGCGCCGGGCGGCGCGGTCCTGGGCCCGGCAGACCGGCGGACGGGTCGCGAAGCAGTCGATGGACGCCTTCCAGGACAGCGCGAGCGACCTTGCCCTGCTGCGTTCCCGGCTCGTCCACGGGACGGCGGAGGACGAAGCCTCGGAGCGGGAGATGGTGCTGCTCGAGTCGATCACGGCCCACCGCCGCGACTTCATCGGCTCTCCCGTGACGTGATCGGCCCGCCCGCCGGAGGTGCCTATCATTGGACGGCGCCCGGATCGGGCGACGGCCCCTGTAGCTCAGCGGATAGAGCAAGAGCCTTCTAATCTCTTGGTCGCAGGTTCGATTCCTGCCGGGGGCGCCTGCAGGACCGTGCCGGTGGGAGGCTGCGAAGCGCGTCCGACGGGACGGTCAGCGAGGCGGCCGGGCAGGAATCGGGAGGAGCGTGCGACGGATCCTGCCGGGGGCGCCAACGGAGAAGGCCGATCCGATGGCGCGAAGCGCCGCTCGGTTCGGCCTTGTCCATTGCGCTCCCCGAGGGACTCGGGGAGGCGTCCTCCGAGGGACGAGGAGGACGCCGGAGTCCTTCCGGGGTGCCGGCCGGTCCCAGCGGAGCCGCGCCGTCGGCGTGGTGACGTTGAAGGCTGACCCGGCCACACGGCATACGTCGTCGGGAAACCCCCGTGACGCAGGGTCGTTCGAGGACCGACGCGGTATGCCGTGACCCACCCTCGGCGCGCAGGTGCAGGCCGCGCGGGGGACCGTCAGGTCACGACTCGGGGTACGTCGTGGGGGCGCGCCGCCTTTCGGTTTGGTTGTGCCAACGCGACACGAAAGGATACGGGCGTGACAGGTGATTCAGGGGTGGGCAACGCCCGGCTCCTCGCGGGCGTGCAGGCACTTCGGGCTGCCGTCGCCGAGACGACCCTGCCGCTCGACCTCGCCGCTGCTCCATCGGCTCGGACGGCTCGAGCCCGGCTGCTCGCCCAGCTCGACGACTACGTCATCCCGCGGCTGACGTCGCTGGACGCGCCGCTGCTCGCCGTCGTCGGCGGATCCACCGGCGCGGGCAAGTCCACGCTCGTCAACTCCGTCGTGGGGCGCGAGGTGACGCTGCCCGGCGTCCTGCGCCCGACCACGCGCTCGCCGGTGCTCATCCACCACCCGTCGGACGCCGCCTGGTTCTCCGGGCCGCGCATCCTGCCGGGGCTCGCCCGCATCACCGGACGGCACTCCTCGTCCGACGGCCCGGGCGCCGTGCGCCTCGTCTCGACGGACGAGGTGGCCGCCGGCCTGGCCCTGCTGGATGCGCCGGACATCGACAGCGTCGTCGAGGCGAACCGCGACCTCGCGGCGCAGCTGCTCGCCGCCGCGGACCTCTGGGTCTTCGTGACGACGGCCGCCCGCTACGCGGACGCGGTGCCGTGGGAGCTGCTGCGCGACGCGTCCGAGCGCGGCACGGCCGTCGCGGTCGTCCTCGACCGAGTGCCCCCGGCCGCCGTCGACGAGATCCGCACGCACTTCGCCTCGATGCTGCGCGAGCAGGGTCTCGACCAGTCGCCGATCTTCACCGTCGTCGAGTCCGAGCTCGAGGACGGGCTCCTGCCCGCCGAGCAGACCCAGCGGCTGCGCGGGTGGCTCGCGGCGCTCGCCGGTGACGCCCAGGCGCGCGCCGACGTCGTGCGCCAGACGCTCCAGGGTGCGCTCGTCTCCCTCGACGCCCGCACCGCGTCACTGGTCGATGCCTCCAAGGAGCAGACCGCCGCAGGGCAGGCGCTCGTCGACACCGCCGCGGACGCCTACGCCCAGGCCAAGGAGCAGGTGCACGAGGGCATGCTCGACGGCACGCTGCTGCGCGGCGAGGTGCTCGCTCGCTGGCAGGAGTTCGTCGGCACGGGCGAGTTCTTCCGCCAGGTCGAGTCCACCGTCTCGCGGGTGCGCGACCGCTTCACCTCCTTCCTCCGGGGCGAGCCGGCCCGCGCCGACCACCTCGGCGAGGCACTCCAGTCCGGCGTCGAGTCGCTCGTCGTCAACCACGCCGAGCTCGCAGCGGGCTCGATCGCGCGGGCCTGGCGCACGCTGCCCGGCGGCGACCAGCTGCTGACGGCCGACCCGTCGCTCGGGCGCTCCGGCGCCGACGTCGACCGGCGCATCCAGCGCCTCGTGCGCGACTGGCAGGGAGACATCCTGCAGATGGTCCGCGACGAGGGCCGCGACCGCCGCACGACGGCGCGGATCATGGCCTACGGCGTCAACGGCCTCGGCGTCGTCCTCATGCTCGTGACGTTCGCGAGCACCGCCGGCATCACCGGTGCCGAGGTCGGCATCGCCGGCGGTACCGCCGTCGTCGGCCAGAAGCTGCTCGAGGCGGTCTTCGGCGACCAGGCCGTCCGCGAGCTCGCCCGGAAGGCGCGCGAGCAGCTGACCGACCGCGTCGACGAGCTGTATGCCGCCGAGCTCGCCCGCTACCAAGGAGCTGTCACGACGTTGCAGGTCGACACCGACCAGACCGAGCGCCTGACCACGGCCGCCGCTGCGGTGAGGGACGCGCGATGAGCCCCATCAGGATGGGCCGCGCCACGGTCACCCCGGTCTCGGCCGCCGAGCTCGGCAGCCGCACCACGGAGCTGTCGATGGCGCTCGTCTCCGGCGCCGACGAGCTCGACCCGTCGGGCGTCGCGGTCGCGCGGCGCGTCGTCGACAAGGCGGTCGAGCGGTCCGGGATCGCCGGCGACCACACGGTCGTGGCGCTCGCCGGCGCGACCGGCAGCGGCAAGTCCTCGCTCTTCAACGCCCTCGTCGGGGCCGACGTCGCGACGATCGGTGCGCGCCGGCCGACGACGTCGCGGCCGACCGCCGGCCTGTGGGGCGACTCCGACCCGTCCGAGCTGCTCGACTGGCTCGGCGTGGCCGCCCGCCATGTCGTCGAGCTGCCCGGCACTGCCCCGAAGGGTGAGGGCGGCAAGGCGGCGCCTGCCGCATCGACCAAGCCAGCGGCGGCAGGTCAGGTCGTGGGCTCGCTCGACGGCCTGGTGCTCCTCGACCTCCCCGACTTCGACTCCCGTGAGCTGGAGCACCGGCGCGAGGCCGAGCGGGTGCTCGAGCTCGTGGACGTCTTCGTCTGGGTGACCGACCCCCAGAAGTACGCCGACGCGCGGCTGCACGACGAGTTCGTCAGCCTGCTCTCGCAGCACGACGCCGTCACCCTCGCGGTGCTCAACCAGTCGGACCGGCTGGCGCCCGACGCCGTCAAGACCCTGACCCAGGACCTCGGCAAGCTCCTCGTCGCCGACGGCGTGACCGACGCCAAGGTGCTCGCGACGTCGACCGTGACCGGTCAGGGCATCCCCGAGCTCAAGCAGCGTCTGGCCAATGCCGTTGCGGGACACGCCGCTTCGCGCCAACGACTCAAGGCGGACATCGTCGGTGCGTCGTTGCGACTGCGCCCCGGCGTCGCCGACTCCGAGGCCGACGTGGGTCGGGTGCCGCGCGACGAGCTCGACGCCTCGCTGGCCCGCGCGGCCGGCGTGCCGATCGTGCTCGACGCCGTCGCGCGCGACTACCGCCGCGAGGCGTTCGCGCACACCGGTTGGCTCTTCGCCCGGTGGACCAAGGGCTTCGCCGCCGACCCGCTCCGACGTCTGCGCCTCGACCGCACCGGCGGTCGACCGCCCATCCACGTCGAGATCGACGGGGCCGACGTGCGCGCCGTGCTCGGTCGGTCCTCCATCCCGGCGCCGACGGTCTCGACCGTGTCGGCGGTCGACCTCGCGACTCGTAGCTTCGTGCGCGAGGCGTCCGAGGGCCTGCCGGTGCGCTGGGCCCAGGCCGCCGAGGAGGCCGTCGACCGTGGTGACGGCGCCCTGACCGACTCGCTCGACCGTGCGGTCATCGGCACGTCCCTGCGGGCACGCCGACCGGTCTGGTGGTTCGTCGTCAACATCCTGCAGTGGGTGCTCGGGCTCGTGGCCCTCGCCGGCCTCGTCTGGTATGCCGTCCTGTGGGGTTTCGCGCTCCTGCAGCTCCCGCGTCCGGAGACCCCGTCGGTCGGCATCCTGCCGTTGCCCCTGGTCATGCTCGTCGTCGGAGTCCTCATCGGCATCGGGCTCGGCGTGCTGTCCCGGTGGTGGGCACGCATCGGAGCCCGGCACCGCAGGACCGTCGTCGGCAAGCGGCTCACCGAGTCGGTGGCCACGGTCGCCGACGAGCACGTCCTCATCCCGGTCGACGAGGTGCTCCTGCGCCACCGTGAGACCCGCGAGCACCTCGACGCCGCTGCCGGCTGACGTCGGCTGACGTCGGCTGACGTCGGCCGCTGCCGGCTGACGCCGGGAATCACGCGGCTCCACGCTCTTCGTCCACATCCCCGCGGCGAGACGTGGCGGTGTCCACAGGCTGGGGTCGGGCCCTGTCGGGAGCGACGGCTGGGTTCGAAGGTGGGTCCAGGCGGCGCGAGGCCGCCTCTGGAACCTCCCTGAGGAGCACCGATGAACGAGATCCGCATCACCCTCCACGGCAACGTCGTGAGCGAGCCCGTCGAGCGACAGGCCCGCAACGGCAGCCCCTACACGACCTTCCGCGTCGCCACGACGCCCTACCGCCGCACGGCCGACGGCCGTTTCGTCGACGGTGACACGAGCTTCTACGACGTCATCGCGTTCAACGCGCTCGCCGCCAACGCCGCCTCGGCCCTGCGCAAGGGGCAGCCCGTCCTCATCGAGGGCACCCTGGCCATCAAGACGTACGTCGGCAACGACGGGACGCCCGGCAAGTCGCCCCAGATCGATGCCGCGCGCATCGGTCACGACCTCTCCTGGGGCCGGGCCAGCTTCGAGCGGGTCAGCCGTGCAGCTGCCCTCGGCCACGACCGGACGGCCGACCCCGACGTCCAGGCGACGATCCGCGCCATGGCCGAGGGCGAGTCGGCGTCCACTGGTCTGCGCCCTGCCCACGTCGACGCGGACGGCGTCGTCGACGACGACTACGACCCCGAGTCGGACGTCCTGTCGTCGGCGCACGACGGCGGCGACGCGGCGCTCGCGACCGGCGACCCCGAGACCGACGACTACGAGGTGGTCGAGCGGGTTTCGGCCTGACGGCGGCGGTGGTCGGCGGGTGCGGACACCGATTCGGTGCCGCGCTCGCCGACAGATAGCCTTCTGCGCATGGCCGAGTACATCTACACCATGACCCGTGCGCGCAAGGCACACAACGAGAAGGTCATCCTCGATGACGTCTCGATGTCCTTCTACCCCGGCGCGAAGATCGGCATGGTCGGCCCGAACGGCGCCGGCAAGTCGACGATCCTCAAGATCATGGCCGGGCTCGACCAGCCGAGCAACGGCGAGGCTCGTCTGGCCCCGGGCGCTACGGTCGGCATCCTGCTCCAGGAGCCGCCGCTCAACGAGGACAAGACCGTCCTCGGCAACGTCGAGGAGGGCGCCGGCGAGATCAAGGCGAAGCTCGACCGCTACAACGAGATCTCGGCCGAGATGGCCGACCCCGACGCCGACTACGACGCGCTGCTCGCCGAGATGGGCAAGCTGCAGGAGGACATCGACCACGCCGACGCGTGGGACCTCGACAGCCAGCTCGAGCAGGCGATGGACGCCCTGCGCTGCCCGCCGCCGGACTCCCCGGTGACCAACCTCTCCGGTGGTGAGCGCCGCCGCGTGGCCCTGTGCAAGCTGCTCCTGCAGAAGCCGGACCTGCTGCTGCTCGACGAGCCCACCAACCACCTCGACGCCGAGTCGGTGCTCTGGCTCGAGCAGCACCTCGAGACCTACCCCGGCGCCGTCATCGCAGTCACCCACGACCGCTACTTCCTCGACAACGTCGCGCAGTGGATCGCCGAGGTCGACCGTGGCCGGCTCTACCCCTACGAGGGCAACTACTCGACCTACCTCGAGAAGAAGGCCGAGCGCCTGACGATCCAGGGCAAGAAGGACGCCAAGCTGGCCAAGCGTCTCAAGACCGAGCTCGAGTGGGTCCGTAGCAACGCCAAGGGTCGTCAGGTCAAGAGCAAGGCGCGTCTGGCCCGCTACGAGGAGATGGCGGCCGAGGCCGAGCGCACCCGCAAGCTCGACTTCGAGGAGCTGCAGATCCCGCCGGGCCCGCGTCTGGGCTCGACGGTCATCGAGGTCAAGAACCTCAAGAAGGGCTTCGGCGACCGCGTCCTCATCGACAACCTCTCGTTCTCGCTGCCGCGCAACGGCATCGTCGGCGTCATCGGCCCCAACGGTGTCGGCAAGTCGACGCTCTTCAAGACCATCGTGGGCTTCGAGCAGCCCGACGGCGGCGAGGTCAAGATCGGCGAGACCGTCAAGATCTCCTACGTCGACCAGGGCCGCGAGGGCCTGGACCCGAAGAAGAACCTCTGGGAGATCGTCTCCGACGGCCTCGACCACATGAAGGTCGGCAACGTCGAGATCCCGTCGCGCGCCTACGTGTCGCAGTTCGGCTTCAAGGGCCCCGACCAGCAGAAGCTCTCGGGCGTCCTCTCCGGTGGCGAGCGCAACCGTCTCAACCTCGCGCTGACCCTCAAGCAGGGCGGCAACCTGCTGCTCCTCGACGAGCCCACCAACGACCTCGACGTCGAGACCCTCGGCTCGCTCGAGAACGCGCTGCTCGAGTTCTCCGGCTGCGCCGTCGTCATCACCCACGACCGGTGGTTCCTCGACCGGGTCGCGACGCACATCCTCGCCTACGAGGGCACCGAGGAGAACCCCGCGAGCTGGTACTGGTTCGAGGGCAACTTCGAGTCCTACGAGGCCAACAAGGTCGAGCGCCTCGGCCCCGAGGCCGCGCGGCCGCATCGCGTCACCTACCGCAAGCTGACGCGCGACTGACGGACCGGTCCCGACCGGCCGACGGTGGGGCGACACGGCACGAGCAGGAGGGCCGGGGTGCATCGCACCCCGGCCCTCCTGCGTCAGATCCAGCCGTCGGATCCAGCCGTCAGACCCAGCCGTCAGACCTAGCCGTCAGACCTAGCCGTCAGATCCAGCCCTTGCGCCGGAAGACGCCGTAGAGGGTGACCGCCACCGCGGCGATGACGGCCGCGCTGAAGAGCACGCCCCACGGCCGGCCGAACCCGGGATAGGGCACGTTCTGACCGAACCAGCCGGTCACGGCGGTCGGCACCGCGATGATGGCGGCCCACCCGGTGAGCTTCTTCATCACGGTGTTGAGGCGCGCGTCCTGCAGTGACAGGTTCGTCTCGAAGATCGTCGTGACCATGTCACGCAGCGACTCGGTCCACTCGGCGGCGCGCAGGACGTGGTCGTAGAGGTCGTCGTAGAAGCCGTCGAGCGCGGTGTGCCGCTGGTCGAGCTCGCCGCGGTGCCGCAGCACGGCGTTGACGACGTCGCGCATCGGCAGCACGACGCGGCGTAGCTCGACGAGCTCCTTGCGCAGGCGGTAGGTGCGCACCTGGACGGTGTGGACCTGCCCGCGCTCGTCGAAGAGCAGGTCCTCGAGCCCCTCGATGGCGTCGTCGAGCTGCTGGATGGAGTCGAAGTGCCCGTCGACGACGGCGTCGAGCAGCCCGTGCACGAGCGCCCCCACCCCGAGCTGGAGCAGCTCGGGGTCGTCGTTCCACCGCTCGAGCACCTGTCCCATGTCGACGTCGTCGTCCCCGCGGACGGTGATGACGCCCCGGGGCAGGACGAACGCCGAGATCCGGCTCGTGCGCAGGCGGGACTCGCGACCCGACGCTTCAGGATCGGCGGCACTCACCGACGGGTCGTCGGACGGCACGAGGCGGGTCGCGTAGACGGTGAGGAAGGTGTGGTTGGCGTGCCGCGTGGCCTTGGGGCGCTCGCCGGCGGACACCGCATCCTCGACGGCGTGCGGGTCGAGGCCGAGCTCGTCGGCGAGGGCGCGCAGGCCGGCGTGGTCGGGCTCGCAGAGGTCGACCCAGATGAGGGACCCGTCCCGCTCGAGCAGCTCGGACACCTCGTCGAGGCCGAAGGCCTCGTCGACGACCTTGCCGTGCTCCCACCGGCAGGAGGTGATGCGTCCGGCTCCGTCGCTGCTCACGCCCCAAGTCTCGCAGCCCACGCCTCCTCGAGTGGCCCTCCCGTCACACCCGTCACACGTCGGCGTGTTGTGGGTGTGGCGCGTGGGACGAGGCGCTCGCTCGACGGTGGGGTGGGTGGGACGGCGGGGCCACTCGACGCGGATGTGGGGTGGGTGGGGGGACGGGGCCACTCGCGGGGGTTGCGGGGGAGAGGTGGCGTCTTGGTGTTGGGCGGGTCTGGGGCGCGTCAGGGGGCGGCGTCTGGGGCGCGGTCTGGCGGTGGGTGGTCGGGGTCAGGCGATGAGGGGGGTGACGTCGTGTGTCGTGGGGCGCTCGCCGAGCGCGAGCTGCCAGGCTGTCGCGAGCCGGCGCCCGACCTCGTCGGCCTCGTCGGGCGCGACGCAGAACGGCACGCGGACCCACCGGGCGAAGCCTCCCTCGACGCCGAACTGGCCGCCCCTTGCGAGCCGGACGCCGGCGGACTCGGCCACCCGGGCGAGCTCGTCGCCGCGGGCCTCGGGCAGCTCGCACCAGAGGTTGAGCCCGCCGGACGGGACGACGAAGCGCCAGTCGGGCACGTGGGCTCGCAGCGCCGTGACGAGGGCGTCGCGCCTCGCTCGCGCCTCGCGGCGCCGCTCGTGCAGCAGCGCGTCGCCCTGCTGGAGCAGGTCGGTGACGACGAGCTGCTCGAGGATGGCCGTGCCGAGGTCGAGGCTGTGGCGCGCCTCGATGACGGACTCTGTGCTGCCCGCGGGCGCCCGCACCCAGCCGACGCGCAGGCCGCCCCACCACGTCTTGCCGGCGCTGCCGAGGGTGTGGGCCTGCCGGGACGATGCCGCGAAGGGCGCCGGCCGCGTCGTGCCCGACGCGTCGTCGAGCCCGAGCTCCACGAACGTCTCGTCGACCACGGGCACGGCGTGGGCGCGGTGGAGCACGTCGGCGAGGCGTTCGCGTGTCGGGGTGTCCATGACGAGCCCGGTCGGGTTCTGGTGGTCGGGGATGAGGTATGCCGCCCTGGCGCCGCTCTGTCGCAGCGCCACCTCGATCGCCTCGACGTCCCAACCCGTGGCCGTGAGCTGGGCGGGCACCGCGCGGTAGGACGAGCGGCGAACTCCCACAATGGCATTCGGGTAGGTGGGGCTCTCGACGAGGACCCGGTCGCCGACGTCCAGCTGGGCTCGCAGGACCGCCGACAGGCCACCGTGCGCGCCCGACGTGACGACGACCTGCTCGGGCGACGTGGACAGGCCCCGCCCCTCGAACCAGTCGGCCACGGCGGCGCGGGTCCCGGGGAGCCCGCGCGGGTCGTAGCCGGCGGTCGCGAGGTGGCGCGGCAGCTCGGCGAGCGCCCTCTCGTAGGCTGCGGTGACCCCGGCGGCGGCCGGGAGGGCGGCATACGTCAGGTCGATGACGTCGGGTGGAACGTCGGTGGGGATGAGCCCGGCCTGGGAGAGGGCGAGCCCGGACGGCCCCGTGGGCAGGCACACGACGCTGCCGGAGCCTCGGCGGGTCGCGACGAAGCCCTCGTCGCGGAGGGCGTCGAGCGCCGCGCCCACCGTCGTGCGACTGAGGCCCAGCTCGGTCGTGAGGGACCGCTCGCTCGGCAGCCGCGTGCCGAGTAGCAGCCGCCCGTCGGAGACGAGGCGGCGGATGCCGTCGGCGAGCCCGCGGTAGGCCGGGCGGGGGAGCGGGCCGGACCCGAGGAGCAGGGCCAGTGAGCGGGCCGAGACGGTGCGCATCGGTCCACTGTCCCACGATTGGCCCTTAAAAGGGAGTCCACTGAGCCGCCATGCTGGACACCATGCGACGCCACGTCCCCCTCGCGAACCTCAGCCCCCGCCAGCAGCTCCGGGCCGGGCTGCTGCCCCGACGGATCACCCAGCTCCTCGCCGGGCTGACGCTCTACGGCGTCTCGATGGCGATGATGATCCGCTCGACGCTCGGGCTCGACCCGTGGGACGTCTTCCACGCCGGCATCGCGACCCACGTGCCGTTGTCGTTCGGCCAGGTGACGATCATCGTCGGTGCCCTCGTCCTGCTGCTCTGGGTGCCGCTGCGCCAGTGGCCCGGACTCGGCACGGTCGCCAACGTCGTCGTCATCGGCCTCGCCGCCGACGCCGGCCTCGCGCTCATCGCTGCTCCGGACGCACTGTGGGCACGGGTGCTGATGCTCGGCTCGGGCATCGTCCTCAACGGCGTCGCGGGTGGCCTCTACATCGGCAGCCAGCTCGGCCCCGGCCCGCGCGACGGCCTCATGACGGGGTTCGCGCGCCGGACGGGCCTGTCGATCCGCCTGGTGCGCACGACGATCGAGGTCGTCGTGCTGTCGGTCGGCTGGCTGCTCGGTGGCCCCGTCGGCCTCGGCACGGTGCTGTATGCCGTGTCGATCGGACCGCTCGTGCAGTTCTTCCTCCCGCGGCTGACCGTCGACCTCGACCCGCGCCGGTCGGCGTCCGTGCGCGACGTCGAGCCAGCCCAGGTGGCGCCGACCTCGGCGCTGGGTGGCGCCTGAGCGGTCAGGCGCAGCCGAGGGGCCACGAGCGCAGGATCCGGCAGGCGCCGGGCTCGTACCACGCGAGGTCGATCCGCTCAGCGCGGCACCGGGCCGGCAGGTGCGGGGCGACGAGGGAGCGGGTCGACTCCCGCGTCACGTCGTCGGACAGGGCGTCGAGCGTCAGGTGCGGGACGACGTCACCGAAGCGGCCGGCATACGGAGGGCATTGCGGGAAGGCGTCCCACAGGGTGGCGGTCAGGGTCGCGAACGGCGTCGCCGGCTCCGGGAGGAGGTGCACGATGCCGTTGGGGAACGTGTCGACCTGCTCGAGGGTGAAGTCGAAGGACGCCGTGGCGCAGGCGACCTCGGCGACTCGAGCGAGGACTCGCGGGGTGAGGAGTGGCGCGTCGAGGAACGGTGCGAGCGCCGTGACGTGGGCGTGGACGAAGCCCGGGTCGGTCGACACGTAGTCGGTGTCGTAGTGCCGCGTGCGGTCCAGCACGAACGGCTCCAGCTCGGGCACCGGCACCTGGAGGACCGAGTGACCCTTCCCGCTCGAGGGGGTCGCCGGGAGCGCGGCCGGCATCGCGGTCAGTGTCCGGCGCCCACGAGTCGCAGCGCGAGGGTGGCGTTGGTCGCGCCGATCTCGGTGGGCGTGCGGCGGATCGTCGGGGAGTACCACCGGGCCACGTCGACGACGATCGAGAGCAGGGCGAGAGCGGTGTCGGCGCTGTCGTCGACGGAGAAGGTGCCGTCGGCGACGCCGCGGTCGAGCACGTCCCGGACGAGCGAGTCCATCTCCTTGCGCAGGGCCAGGACCTCGGCGTGGTGCTCGGGGGTGAGGTGGTGGTGCTCGTACTGCACGACCCGGGCCACCTGGTACTGCTCGACGTGCCACTCGGTGAAGCGGGCCATGGCGGCGACGAGCTGCTGGCGAGGCGTCGCCCCGTCCGCGATGGCCGAGCGCAGCAGCCGCAGGGCGGACTCGTGCCCGCTGCGGCTCAGGGCGAAGAGCAGCTCCTCCTTGGAGCCGAAGTGCACGTAGACGCCGGCGGGGGACAGGCCTGCGCCCGAGGCGATGTCGCGGGTCGTCGTGGCGTGGAAGCCCTTGTCGGCGAACGCGTGCGCCGCGGCCTGCAGGAGCCGCTCGACCGTCGAGGCGTCCGGGTCGGACGTCCGGGCTCCGGAGGTCGGCGGGGTCGTGGTGGGCTGCGGCACGTTGACAGCATGCCGCAGTGGAGGGAAACTAAGCAAGCGCTTAGTTACCGATGGGTACCGGCGCGTCGCACCCGTGAGCACGCCCGATGGAGGACGCCATGCCCCGCAACATCTACGACGAGGACCACGAGGCGATGCGCGCCTCCGCCCGCGAGTTCGTCGCGCGCACCCTCGCACCCCGCGCCGAGGAGATGATCGAGGGCAAGTCGATCCCGCGCGACATCTGGCTCGAGGCCGGCAAGCAGGGCTTCTTCGGCCTCGACATCCCCGAGGAGTTCGGTGGCGCCGGCGTCGACGACTACCGTTTCAACGCCGTCGTCGCCGAGGAGATGTCGCGCTTCAACGCCGCGACGAGCTCGTGCTTCGGCATCCACTCCGACGTGTGCCCGCCCTACATCGTCGACCTCGGCACCGAGGAGCAGAAGCAGCGCTGGCTGCCCGGCATGGCGAGTGGTGAGCTGATCTGCGCCATCGCGATGACCGAGCCGTCCGGCGGCTCCGACCTCGCCGCGCTCAAGACGACCGCCGTGCGCGACGGCGACGCCTGGATCCTCAACGGCTCCAAGACCTTCATCACCAACGGCTACCAGGCCGACCTCGTCATCGTCGCGGCCAGGACCGACCCGTCCAAGGGCGCCAAGGGCATCACCCTGCTCATGGTCGAGCGCGGCATGGAGGGCTTCCAGAACGGCCGCAAGCTCGACAAGGTCGGCATGGACGAGTCCGACACCGCCGAGCTCTTCTTCGAGAACGTCCGGGTCCCCGACGAGAACCGCCTCGGGCCCGAGGGCATGGGCTTCATCTCGATGATGCAGCGCCTGCCGCAGGAGCGCGTCGGGGCCGCGGTCTCCAACGTCGCCCACGCCAAGGCGATCCTCGAGGAGACGATCCAGTACGCCAAGGACCGCAAGGCCTTCGGCCAGCCGATCGGCGCGTTCCAGCACAACAAGTTCCTCATGGCCGAGCTCGTCACCAAGATCGAGGTCGCCGAGGCCTACGTCGACGACTGCATCGCGGCCCACGCCGAGGGCAAGCTCTCGGCGGTCGACGCCGCTAAGGCGAAGTGGTGGAGCTCGGAGGTGCAGAACGATGTGCTGGACCACTGTGTGCAGCTGCACGGCGGCTACGGCTTCATGAACGAGTACCGCGTGGCCCGCGCCTGGCGCGACGCCCGCGTCACGAAGATCTGGGCCGGGTCCAACGAGATCATGAAGGAGCTCATCGGCCGGGACCTCGGCTTCTGATGGCGGCTCCCGCGAGCGGCGGACGCCACGAGGGCGCCGTCGCGATCATCACCGGTGCCAGTCGGGGGATCGGCCTCGGCATCGCCCACCGTCTCGTCGACGAGGGCGCCAAGGTCGTCATCACGGCGCGCAAGCCGGAGGCCCTTGCCGCCGCCGTCGAGGAGCTCGGCGGGGCGGCGAACGCCCTCGGGGTGGCCGGCAACGCCGCCGACGAGGCGCACCAGGACGAGGTCATCGCCAAGGCGCGTGAGACCTTCGGCGGCCTCCACCTGCTCGTCAACAACACCGGCATCAACCCGGTCTACGGGCCGATGCTCGACTCGGACCTCGACATCGCGCGCAAGGTGCTCGACGTCAACGTCGTCGCCGCCTTCTCGTGGATCAAGAAGGCCGTGGCCGCGGGGCTCGGCGACGAGACCCACCCGGGCTCGGTCGTCAACCTCGCCTCGGTCGCGGGTCAGGGCGCGAGCGGCGTCATCGGCTGGTACGGCGTGTCCAAGGCGGCGCTCATCCACCTGACGACCGAGCTGGGCTACGAGCTCGGTCCGGACGTGCGCGTCAACGCCGTCGCGCCGGCCGTCGTCAAGACGAAGTTCGCCGAGGCGCTCTACGAGGGGCGCGAGGAGAGGGTCGTGCGTGCCTACCCGATGAAGCGTCTCGGCCTGCCCGAGGACGTCGCCGGCGCCGTCAGCTTCCTGCTGAGCAGCGACGCGTCGTGGGTCACCGGTCAGACCCTCACCGTCGACGGCGGCGTGACGCTGGGCGGCTCCCTCTAGGACCATCCGAAGCCGGGCCGGGGAGGTCGTCTGCTGTGCGACGTCAGTAGCGCAGCAGGGCAGCGGCCTTCCTCGGCACCGGCAGGACGGTGAGCGGGAGGCACCGGCCACCGTGTCGGATGGTCTCCCTGACGGCACTGTCGATGAGCCCGTCGTCGTCCGGGGGCGCGGACGTCAGCATTCCGTTCGGGACTGCGCCCGCAGTGGTGTCCGTGGTGGCGTCCGTGGCCAGGAAGAGCGTGTCGACGCGACCGTCACGGGCTGCGGCGAGCAGCTGCTCCGGGTCGCTCGCGGTCAGCCCCGTCCCATCGGCCTCGCGGAAGCGGTTCTGCAGCATTTGCTCCCGTTCGGCGATGTCGGCGGCGACGAGCTCCCACGCTGCAGCGTGCAGCTCACCCGCCGTGCGGTGCTCGGGGTTGCCCTCGACCGCCCGGTCCACGAGCGCCGGGTAGCGACTCACCTGCCGGTAGATCGGCAGGTAGTAGCCGACGCAGGCCAGCACGAGGGGTTCGCCCCGACGGCCGAACCGCTGGGTGAGCGGCTCGTCCACGGCCCGGAAGAAGCGCTCGAGAGCCGCCTTGTCGTAGTCGGCCTCGTTGCCCTGACCGTGCACCTGCTGCTCGGGGCGTCCGCCCGTGTGTCCGCCCGAGTGGGACTGGCCGTGTCGCTCCGTCTCCTCCTGCGGGATGGCCTCACGCATCGAGGAGGGGACCTGCGAGAGCGGCAGCTCCGCCACCGTCTCCCGGGTCCCGTGCAGCAGCCGCACCCGGTTCTGCGCCAGCGCGAGGACGAGGAAGCCGCCGGTGGGCGTCACCAGCGGGATGAGGGGACGGAGGCGGAAGGCCTCTCCCACCACCACCTGCTCGCTCGGGGCGACAGGCAGCCGTGCATGCAGCGCGAACCCCGGTGCGACGAAGAGAGCCAGACCGGGAGCGCGCACCTGCCAGAAGTCGTCGTCGCTCTCCAGGGCCCTCAGCTGGGCGAGGAGCTCGGTGGCGACCCGGTCGTCGACACCGGCCTCGGAGAGGTCTGCGGCGGCCTGCCGGACGAGGGTGCGCAGTCGCGACGGGCCGAGCCTGACGTCCGGGCCCTGCACGCTCGTCGGCAGGTAGATGCTGACGCAGGGACCGTCGGCCTCACTGAGCCGGAGCAGGCTCTCGACCGAGACGAGGTCGACCTCGTCCCATGGTGTGCTCGGTGCGGCAGCTGACAGCTGGTGGTTCATCGGACATCTCCTCTCGAGGGCTCAGCCCTCCGGCTCACCCACCTCTCATGTCACCACTCGGCGCCGGGACTTCGCAGGGTCATAGGTCCCCCGTCGGCACCGCCTGCGGCCCCCGCCCGACGTGCGCGACGGCCGGCCGGCGGCTCACTCGTGGTCGGCGAGGGTGGGATGCGCGTCCGCAGGTCGCCTGCATGGGGTACTGGAAGCAGGGACGCGCGAGCTGACCAGCGCTCTCCCTGCCACGTCCGCACGGCGCGCCACGACGCGGCGCGCCGACCGGCATACGACCGCCTTGCGCGCGACGGGCGTCGACAGGGGAGAATGCGCTGAGCGGCCACCGTCGTCCGCAGGTCGCCACGCCGTGGCGCCGCGGCTCTGCGCCGCGACCGAACGACGGAAAGTAGGTCCATGGAGATCTGGCCGGGCAAGCCCTACCCCCTCGGAGCGACGTACGACGGCTCCGGGGTCAACTTCGCGGTCTTCTCCGAGGCGGCCGAGCGAGTCGAGCTGTGCCTGCTCGACGACGACCTCACCGAGACGAGACTCGACCTGCCCGAGACGGACGGTTTCGTCTGGCACGGCTACGTGCCCTACGTGCAGCCCGGGCAGCGCTACGGCTTCCGCGTCCACGGGCCCTACGACCCGGAGAACGGTCACCGCTGCAACCCGAGCAAGTTCCTGCTCGACCCCTATGCCAAGGCGATCGAGGGCCAGGCCGAGAACGACCAGTCGCTCTACTCGTACACCTTCGGCGACCCCGAGGCCGCGACCACGACGAAGATCAACACCGACGACAACGTGCGCCACACGATGCACTCCGTCGTCATCAACCCGTTCTTCGACTGGGGCGACGACCGCCCGCCTCGCCACGAGTACCACGAGAGCATCATCTACGAGGCCCACGTCAAGGGTCTGACGATGCTCCACCCGGAGATCCCCGAGGAGATCCGCGGCACCTACGCCGGCATCTCCCATCCGGCGATGATCAAGCACCTCAGCGACCTCGGCATCACCGCCATCGAGCTGATGCCGGTCCACCAGTTCGTCCAGGACGCGCCGCTCGTGGACCGGGGGCTGTCGAACTACTGGGGCTACAACACCATCGGCTTCCTCGCACCGCACAACGAGTACGCCGCCGGCGGCCAGCGCGGGCAGCAGGTGCTCGAGTTCAAGGCCATGGTCAAGGCGCTGCACGCCGCGAACATCGAGGTCATCCTCGACGTCGTCTACAACCACACCGCCGAGGGCAACCACATGGGCCCGACGCTGGCGTTCCGTGGCCTCGACAACAACAGCTACTACCGCCTCGTCAGCGACGACCTGTCGCACTACTACGACACGACCGGCACCGGCAACAGCCTGCTCATGCGTAGCCCCCACGTGCTGCAGCTCATCATGGACTCGCTGCGCTACTGGGTCACCGAGATGCACGTCGACGGCTTCCGCTTCGACCTCGCCGCGACCCTGGCACGCCAGTTCCACGAGGTCGACAAGCTGTCGGCGTTCTTCGACCTCATCCAGCAGGACCCGGTCGTCAGCCAGGTCAAGCTCATCGCTGAGCCGTGGGACGTCGGCGAGGGGGGCTACCAGGTCGGCAACTTCCCGCCGCTGTGGACCGAGTGGAACGGCAAGTTCCGCGACACGGTGCGCGACTTCTGGCGCGGCGAGGGCGGCGCGCTCGGCGAGTTCGCCTCTCGCTTCACCGGATCCAGCGACCTCTACGAGCACTCGGGCCGCAAGCCGATCGCCTCGATCAACTTCGTCACGGCCCACGACGGCTTCACGCTGCGCGACCTCGTGTCCTACAACGAGAAGCACAACGACGCCAACGGCGAGGGCAACAACGACGGCGAGAGCCACAACCGCTCGTGGAACTGCGGCGTCGAGGGGCCGACCACCGACCCCGAGATCCGTGACCTGCGGATGCGTCAGCAGCGCAACTTCCTCACCACGCTCCTCTTCTCGCAGGGCGTGCCGATGATGCTCCACGGCGACGAGCTCGGCCGCACGCAGGGCGGCAACAACAACGGCTACTGCCAGGACAACGACATCTCGTGGATCCAGTGGGTCCTCGACGAGGACGACCAGAAGCTGCTCGTCTTCACGCAGTCGCTCGTCAAGCTGCGCCGTGAGCACCCGGTCTTCCGCCGCCGCCGCTTCTTCGCCGGCAACGCCGACCACGGCGGCGAGAGCGACCTCGGTGACATCGCCTGGTTCACGCCGGAGGCCCAGCACATGGACGAGGAGGACTGGAGCAACGGCCAGGCCAAGTCGCTCATGATCTTCCTCAACGGCTCGGCCATCCCCGAGCCGGACCCGCGCGGGCAGCAGATCCTCGACGACTCGTTCCTCGTGATGTTCAACGCCCACGACGAGCCGCTCGCCTTCACGCTGCCCGACGAGGAGTACGGCGCCCAGTGGCTCCCCGTGATCGACACCGCGCTGCACGAGGTCGAGGCCAACCCGCTCGAGCCGACGTGGCAGATCCAGGTCCAGCCGCGCAGCATCGTCGTCCTGCGGTGTCCGCGCGAGATCGTCTCGGCCATCATCCCGGGCGTCACGGAGGAGGCCACGGCGTGAGGTACTCCAGCGCACCGGTCTCGACCCACCGGCTCCAGCTCGAGCCGGACTTCACCCTCGACGACGCGGTGGCACAGGTGGATCACCTTGCGGCACTGGGGATCACGCACCTCTACCTGTCGCCGATCCTGCAGGCGACGGTCGGCTCGAAGCACGGCTACGACGTCACCGACCACACGTCGGTGGCCGAGGGTCTCGGCGGCGACGCCGGCTTCGCCCGGCTCGTCGAGGCCGCCCACGCAGCAGGGCTGGGCATCGTCGTCGACGTCGTGCCCAACCACATGACGACCCCGACGCCGCTCTCGCTCAACCGCCCGCTGTGGTCGGTGCTCCGCGAGGGCCGGCAGTCGGCATACGCCACGTGGTTCGACGTCGACTGGGACGCCCAGGACGGCCACATCCTCATGCCCGTGCTCGGCGCCCCGCTCGAGGAGGTGCTCGCCGCGGGCGAGATCTCCGTGGGTGAGCACGAGGGCGAGCCGGTCGTGCAGTACTACGACCATGTCTTCCCGCTCGCCCCGGGCACCGACGCGCGTATGCCGCTGGGTGACCTCCTCGACTGCCAGCACTACCGCCTCGCGTCGTGGACGGTCGGCGACTCCGAGCTGAACTACCGCCGCTTCTTCGACGTCACGTCCCTCATCGCGGTGCGCGTCGAGGAGCCCGAGGTGTTCGACGCGACGCACGCGCTGCTCGTCGACGGCATCCGCTCGGGCGCCATCGACGGCCTGCGGATCGACCACCCCGACGGCCTCGCCGACCCCGGGGGCTACCTCGAGCGCCTCGGCGACGCGACCGGCGACGCCTGGGTCGTCGTCGAGAAGATCCTCGAGGGCGACGAGCAGCTGCCGCACGCGTGGCGGACGGCCGGGACGACGGGCTACGACGCGCTGCTGCGCATCGGCGGCCTCTTCGTCGACCACGCCGGCGCCGCCCCGCTCGACGACCTGTCGACCGAGCTGCTCGGTGAGCGGCAGGACCTCGCCGAGATCGTCACCGAGTCCAAGCGGTGGGTGGTGCAGGTCATGCTCGCCACCGAGGTGACCCGCCTCATGCGGCTCGTGGCCCGCGCGCGCCCCGACCTCGAGGAGTCCGCGGCCCGGGAGGTGCTGGAGGCGATGCTCGTCGGGATGGACCGCTACCGCGTCTACCTGCGGCCCGGCACCCCCGCCGCGGCCGCGGACCGCGAGGAGCTCGAGGCCGCCGCGGCGCACGGGGGTGAGAGCGCAAAGGCTGCGCTCGACGCCTCCACGGTGCGCGGCGTCGTCGACCTGGCACTGGGCATGGGCGCCGTCCGGGACGAGGCCGCGCGTGACGAGTTCGTCGTGCGCTTCCAGCAGACGTGCGGGCCGGCCATGGCCAAGGCGATCGAGGACACGGCGTACTACCGCTACGTGCGGCTCGTCGGGCTCAACGAGGTGGGCGGCGACCCGACGCGGGTGGGGCTGGCGACAGCTGAGTTCCACGGGTTCGCCGAGAGCCTGCTGCGGGAGTGGCCGCAGTCCATGACCACGCTGTCGACGCACGACACGAAGCGCGCCGAGGACGTGCGGGCGCGGCTCTTCGTGCTCGCCGAGCGCCCCGACGCGTGGGCGACCTGGGTGCGCACGGCTCGAGAGCTCGCCGGCCCGGTGCGAGCGGACGAGCTCGACGCGCTGACCGAGTACTTCCTCTGGCAGACCGTCGTCGGTGCGTGGCCGATCACCGAGGAACGGCTGCAGGCCTACGCGCTCAAGGCGATTCGCGAGTCGAAGCTCCACACGCGGTGGACCGAGCCCGACGAGGCGTACGAGGCGGCCGTCAAGCGTTTCGTGTCCGGTGTCGTGACGACGCCTGAGATCGTCGCTCACGTGGAGGCCTGGGTCGAGGCGACGGGGCTCGAGACACGGACCAACGTGCTGGGCCAGAAGCTCGTGCAGCTGACGATGCCCGGCGTGCCCGACGTCTACCAGGGCACCGACCTCGTCGACCTGTCGCTCGTCGACCCCGACAACCGTCGCGCCGTCGACTACGCGGAGCGACGCGACCGCCTCGCGCGGCTCGACGGCGGCGCATCCCCGGCCGACCTCCACGACGAGAAGCTCCTCGTCACGAGTGCGGCGCTGCGCACCCGCCGCGAGCGCTCGGCGTCCTTCACCGGCGAAGCCGCGAACTACTTGCCCGTCGGCACGACGTCGCAGCACGCCGTGGCCTTCGCACGCGGCACGGGCGATGGCGTCGATGTCGTGACCGTCGTGACCCGGCTCGCCGGGAGGCTCGCTGACGCAGGCGGCTTCGGTGACGCCGAGCTCGAGCTGCCCGACGGCCGGTGGCGCGACGTGCTCTCCGATCGCGCCTTCGACGGCGGCGCGACCCGTCTCGCCGACGTGATCGGCCCGGACGGCCTGCCGGTCGCCCTGCTCGTGCGGGTAGGGGACGAGGCATGAACGCCCCCACCGCTCCCGACACCGGCACCATCCGCGTCTGGGCGCCGCTCGCGTCGCGCGTCGACGTCCTCGTGACGCCGGTCGAGGGTCGGCGCGAGCCGACATCCGCCGCCCGGTGCCACGCCATGACCGCCGAGGACGGCGGCTGGTGGTCGTGGACGAGGCCCGACGCCGGCACGCTCGACTACTCCTTCAGCCTCGACGGTGGGGACCCGCGTCCCGACCCGCGCAGTGCCTGGCTGCCCCACGGAGTCCACGGTGCGAGCCGCACCTTCGACCCCGCCGCGCACACCTGGGGCGACGGGGACTGGCGCGGCACCCGCGACGGCCGCGGCGTGCTGGGCGGGGTCGTCTACGAGTTGCACGTCGGCACCTTCACCCCCGAGGGCACCCTCGACGCCGCCATCGGCCACCTCGGGCACCTCGTCGACCTCGGGGTCGACGTCGTCGAGGTCATGCCGGTCGCGGCCTTCGGCGGCACGCACGGCTGGGGGTACGACGGCGTTGCGCCGTATGCCGTCCAGCAGGCCTACGGGGGCCCGGCCGCGTTCCAGCGCTTCGTCGACGCGTGCCACGCGCGCGGTCTCGGGGTGTGCCTCGACGTCGTCTACAACCACCTCGGACCCACGGGCAACTACCTCGCCGAGTTCGGGCCCTACTTCACCGCCACGCACACGACCCCCTGGGGGCCGGCCGTCAACCTCGACGCCGACGGCAGCACCGAGGTCCGCCGCTGGGTGATCGACAACGCGCTCCGGTGGTTCCGCGACTTCCACGTCGACGCGCTGCGCCTCGACGCCGTCCACGAGCTGCGCGACGAGTCCGAGCGGCACGTCCTCGCCGAGCTCTCCGACGAGACCGCCTCTCTCGCAACGCAGCTCGGTCGTCCGCTCGACCTCATCGCCGAGAGTGACCTCAACGACGCCGTCATGGTGACCCCGACTGCCGAGGGTGGCCGCGGGATGACCGCGCAGTGGGACGACGACATCCACCATGCCCTCCACGTCGCGCTGACGGGCGAGACCCAGGGCTACTACGCCGACTTCGCCGGCGGCACCGAGGCGTGGCCCGAGGGCGGACCCATCTCCGTGCTCGCCAAGACGCTCTCCGATGCCTTCTTGCACGACGGTCGGATGTCGACGTTCCGGGGCGCCGTCTGGGGCTCCCGCGTCGACCAGGAGGCGCGCTCCGGGCACGAGTTCCTCGCCTACCTCCAGACCCACGACCAGGTCGGCAACCGCGCCACCGGTGACCGCATCAGCGACCAGATCTCACCGGGACAGCAGGCCGTCGGTGCCGCGCTCTACCTGCTCTCGCCGTTCACTGCCATGGTCTTCATGGGGGAGGAGTGGCGCGCGAGCACCCCGTTCGCGTTCTTCACCTCCTTCGAGGAGGACTGGCTCGCGGACGCGGTCCGGTCGGGCCGGCGCGCGGAGTTCGCGGCCCACGGGTGGGACGAGGCCGACGTGCCCGACCCGCAGGACCCGGCGACGCGCGCCCGCAGCGTGCTCGACTGGAGCGAGCCGACCGCGCCCGGGCACAACGAGATGCTCCACTTCTACCGTGAGCTGATCAAGGTGCGCCGCACGCAGCCCGACGTCGCGTCCGGCGACCTGCGCGCCACGTCGGTTCGCTTCGACGAGGACGCGAAGTGGCTCATCCTGTCGCGTGGTGCCGTCCACGCTGTCGCCAACCTCGCGGGCCGCTCGCAGGTGATCCCCTTCGACGGCGAGGTCGAGCACATCCTCGCGTCGTGGGGCCGGGCACCGATCGTCGACAGCAACGGCGTGCGCCTCGATGGCCACGACGTCGCGGTCCTGCGCACCACCACCATCTGAGCAACCCCCACCTCAAACGCCCACTCGAGTGGCCGCTGCGTCACTCCTGCCCCAGGCGGGATGGTGCGCGTGGGGCGGGATGGCCACTCGAGTGCGCAGCACGCGTCGCCCGTCTCCTACTCGAGTGGCCGCTGCGTCACTCCTGCCCCAGGCGGGATGGTGGGCGTGGGGCCGGTGGCCGCTCGAGTGGCGGCGCGCGTCCGCCCATTGCCTACTCGAGTGGCCGCTGCGTCACTCCTGCCCCAGGCAGGGGTGGGACGCGTGGGGCCGAGCGGCCACTCGAGTGGGCGCGTGGGGCTACGGGGGCGTCAGGGTCAGGACTGCTTGACGCGGACCATGCCCTCCTGGGCCGTCGTGGCGACGAGGGTGCCGTCCTGGCTGTAGATCTCACCGATCGACAGGCCGCGTCCGCTCACGGCCGACGGCGACTGCTGGGCGTAGAGCAGCCACTCGTCGGCGCGGACGTCCCGGTGGAACCACATCGAGTGGTCCAGGCTCGCCACCCGCAGGCGCCGGTCGGTCCAGACGAGGCCGTGCCGTCGCAGCACCGGTTCGAGCAGCGAGTAGTCGCTGGAGTAGGCCAGCACGGCGGCGTGGAGCAGCGGGTCGTCGGGCAGCCGCTCGACGGCGCGCATCCACACGTGGTTGGTCGCCACCTGCTCGGGACCCGCGTCGAGGAACATGTTGCTCTCGACGGGACGCAGCTCGATCGGGCGTGACTCGGCGATGTGGCGCGCACCCGGGTGGTCGACGCCGCGGAAGGCGTCAGCCAGGGAAGCGAGCCCGTCCGGACCCGCGACGGCGGGCATCGTGTCCTGGTGGTCGAGACCGCCGGCCCGCTCCTGGAAGGAGCAGGTCATGGACATGATCGGGGCCCCCTTCTGGACGGCGTGCACCCGCCGGGTGGAGAAGGAGTTGCCGTCACGCATCTCCTCGACGGCGAACCGGATCGGCAGCGTGTCGTCACCGGGCCGCATGAAGTAGCCGTGGAGCGAGTGGATGGGGCGCGCGCCGTCGCCGTCGTTGACGTCGCGCACCGTGATGCCGGCGGCCATGACGCACTGGGCGAGCACCTGCCCGCCGAAGACCCGACCATGGGGCATCTTCTGGCTCCGGCCCTCGAAGACCCGGGCGGACGACGCCCCGATCGACTCGGCGGCGTCGCGTCCCTGGACGTCGGTGACGGCGATCTGGGCGGTCCCGACGTCTCGGAGGGTCAGCACCTCGAGGAGGTCCTCGAGCGGGGGGAGCGGGCGCGGCTCGGAGGGGGCGTCTGCAGTCACAGCACGACCCTAGTGGTCCCGTCCGAGCGGTAGTCGCGGCCCGCGACCGGGGTCACGCCTCCATGGCCAGGGTCATGGGCAGCACCGCAGGCGCACCGGCGTCTCGGAGCAGGCCGGCGCAGACCGTGAGGGTCCAGCGCGAGTCGCTCACGTCGTCGATGAGCAGCACCGGTCCCGGGATGCCACTCAGGGACGAGGCGAGCTCGGCCCCCACGGCGAGGCGACCCCAGACGTTGGCCAGCCGGAAGGCGCTGTTGCCTCCGGTCTCGCCCACGGGACCGCCCTCGACGAGGTCGAGCGCGCCGAGATAGGGCAGTCGGCCGAGCTGGCCCAGTCCCGCGGCGAGCGACCCGACGAGGAGGGGACGCCGGCGAGACGGGACCGAGACGATCGCGGCAGGACGCTCCTGCCATCCCCATCCGGCGAGGACCTCGACGCAGGCGCGCAGCACCTCGGCGGGCACCTCACGGTCCTCGCCGCGGAGCAGCTCGCGCAGCCGCTGGCCCCACCCGAGGTCGCTGAGGCGGGCCAGTGCCCGACCCTCGTCCATGGCGACCGAGGGCGCGATCTTGCCCTTCAGCGGGACGCCCAGACGGTCCATGCCCGGGGGCCACTGGGCGCGGGACTCGAGCACGACGCCGGGGCGCTGGAGTCGCGAACGGGCGGTGTTGACCGCGGCCTCGGGGATCGTCGGATCGAACCAGGGCTCGACGCACCGGTCGCAGCGCCCGCACGGCTCGGCGGAGTCGTCGTCGAGCGTCTCCTGCAGGAACGCCATGCGGCAGCGGTCGGTGCGCTCGTAGTCGACCATGAGCTGCTGCTCGCGCTCCCGTGCCTCGCTGACACGGCCGTAGCGCTCGGCGTCGTAGGTCCACGGCTCGCCCGTCGCGGTCCATCCACCCGGCACGCGATGGACGGCCCCGTCCACGTCGAGCACCTTGAGGAGCAGCTCGAGGCGGGTGCGGCGGACGTCGACGATCGTCTCGAGGGCCACGGTCGACAGCGCCTTGGGTGACTCCGACAGGGCACGGACGACGGCGTCGGCCTGGTCCTGCCGCGGCATCGAGGCCGAGGCGAAGTAGCGCCAGATGTCCTTGTCCTCGGGGCCGGGCATGAGCAGCACGTCGGCGCGCTCGGTCGCGCGACCGGCTCGACCGACCTGCTGGTAGTAGGCGACGGGGGACGAGGGCGCCCCGAGGTGCAGCACGAAGCCGAGGTCGGGCTTGTCGAAGCCCATGCCGAGCGCGGAGGTCGCCACGAGCGCCTTGACCTCGTTGTCGCGCAGTGCCTCCTCGAGCCTGATCCGCTCGGACGGCTCGGTGCGACCGGTGTAGGCGGCCACCTGGTGCCCGGCGTCGCGCAGCGCGACGGCGACGTCCTCGGCCGCGGCGACCGTCAGCGCGTAGACGATGCCCGAGCCGGGGAGCTCGTCGAGGTGGGCGATGAGCCAGGCCAGCCGCTGCTCGGGCGCGGCGAGCGGGAGCACCCCGAGTCGCAGGGACGCCCGGGCCAGCGGCCCGCGGAGCGTCAGCACGTCACGGCCGCCGGCGCCGAGCTGCTCGACGACGTCGGTGACGACTCGCGCGTTGGCGGTCGCCGTCGTCGCCAGGACCGGGGTGCGCTCGGGCAGCGTTGTGAGCAGGTCGCGGATGCGGCGGTAGTCGGGCCGGAAGTCATGGCCCCAGTCGCTGATGCAGTGCGCCTCGTCGACGACGAGCAGGCCGCACGACTCGGCGAGCGCGGGGAGCTGCTCGTCGCGGAAGCGGGGGTTGTTGAGGCGCTCGGGGCTGACGAGCAGCACGTCGACCTCACCGCGAGCGAGGGAGCCGGACACCGCACCCCACTCGTCGGCGTTCGTCGAGTTGAGCGTGACGGCCTTGATGCCGGCTCGCTCGGCGGCGGCGATCTGGTCGCGCATGAGGGCCAGGAGGGGGCTGACGATGACCGTCGGGCCGGCGCCCTCGGCGCGGCGGAGGGCGGTGGCGACGAAGTAGACGGCCGACTTGCCCCACCCCGTGCGCTGCACGACGAGCACCCGACGGCGCCCGGCGACGAGCTCGTTAATGGCCTCGAGCTGGCCGTCGCGGAAGTCGACGTCGTCACGGCCCACGAGTCGCCGCAGCGCCGTCGTGGCCCGCTCGCGCAGTCCGGGGTCGACGTCGGCGACGGACGGAGCGGTGGGTGCCGAGGTGGAGGGTGACGTCATGGCACCCAACCTACGTGGCCCCACGGACACGCCCGAACGGCATACGCAGGCTGTGGACGCCGGGGCTGTCCACGCGAGGGGATGTGGACGAGCGCGACCTGGCGAGGCTGGAAGGATGGGCCCATGACGCAGACCGAACCGCAGGCGAGCCCCTATGCCGCGCACGTGTCGCTGCGCTGGTCCGACATGGACGCGTACGCGCACATCAACAACGTGCAGTTCCTCCGGCTGCTCGAGGACGCCCGCGTCATCGCCTTCCGCGACTGGTTCGACGGCGGGGGAGCGGGTGACAAGACCCTGCTCGACGAGGGCGTGCTCGTGTCGCGTCACGAGATCGAGTACCGCCGTCCCCTCGGCTTCCGGCACGCGCCCGTCGAGATCCAGATGTGGGTCTCACGGGTCGGCGGTGCGGGCTTCGACGTCGCCTACATCGTCACCGACCCCGAGGGGGTGGGCGAGGGCGAGCGCCCGGTCTACGCGGTCGCCGAGACCGAGCTCGCGCTCTACGACTTCGCGAGCGAGTCGCCCCGCCGGATGCGCGCCGAGGAGCGCGCCTCCGTCCGTGCGCACCTCGGCGAGCCCGCTCCCTTCCGGAGGCGTCGCCGGTGAGCGCCGCCCCGCAGATCGACTTCGGCGACCCGCGCGGTCTCGCCGATCTCGGCACCTACCTCGCGCGCGCGAGCCGCGCCAACCCCGCCGGCGCCGTCCGGCTCCAGGTGCTCGGCAACCTCCTCGTCACGACGGTCGCGGTCATCGAGGGGACCGGCCTCCTGGGTGAGGGCACCGTGCTCGGGATGCGCGTCGTCACGATCGCACCGTCCGACGCCGTGGACGCGACGGTGTCGTTCGCGTCGGTGAGTGACCGGCTCGCCCGCGACGGGGCGGGGTCGGTGCTGAGCGTCCCGCCGACGACCGTCCGCGCCCCGTGGAGCGGGCTGACACCCCCGCGAGACGGCTGGGAGCCTGTTGGACAGCTCGAAGGTGAGGTCGTCGACTCCATTGCGCGACAAGGGATCTCACAGGTCGCCGAAGGCACTCCGGAGAATGCCGGCGGTCACGCAGTCGAGTCGCTCCGGAGGCGCACGTGGGGCGCCATGAGTGACACCGTCCCGCCGATCGCGGCCGGACTCGCCTTCGGGGCTCACGTGCTCGGGTTCACGGCTGCCGGGGAGCGTGCGTCGATCGCTACCCACGGTCGGTGGACCCGTCTCAGCACGTCGCGAGGTCACGTCCTCGTCCGCTGAACCGATGGCGTATGCCGTGTGGCGGGGCTGATGGTCCGTCGCCTCGGGCGCCCGTCCGTCAGGTGCGACCCGTCCAGGTCCCGCGCTCGACGAGGACCTCCTTGAGCACGTCTATCCGGTCGCTGACGAGCCCGTCGACACCGAGGTCGAGCAGGCGCCGCATCTCGTCGGCGTCGTCGATGGTCCACACGTGGACCTGCTTGCCGTAACGGTGCGCCGTCTCGACGAACTGGGCGGTGACGATGCGAACAGGCCTGCCCCGCATGGGGATCGACGGCGGGACCTGGAAGACGTCAGCCGGGGTGCGGAAGATCCTGGTGAGGGCCCCGGGGGCGAAGCGAGCGAGGGCCGTGCCGACCTCGGCGGCGGCCGTGGCGACGGTGCCGCGCGCCAGGCGACGGAACTGGGAGATGTTGCGCTGGGAGAACGAGCCGACGCACACCTGGTCGTGCAGGCCGCGCTCCTGGATCAGGCGCCAGAGGGGCTCCGCCGTGCCGGGGGCCTTGAGGTCGATGTTGAGGTTGATGTCGGGCCAGGCGTCGAGGACGTCGGTGAGCAGGGGGACGTGGCCACCGTCACCGACCTCGGCGTGCGACACCTCCGACCACGGGAGGTCGCGAATCAGGCCTCGGGCGTTGCTGACGCGGTCGAGGCGCGTGTCGTGGAAGGCGACGAGCCGACCGTCGCGGGTGAGGTGCACGTCGGTCTCGAGGTGCGTGTAGCCAAGGTCGACGGCGTTGCCGAAGGCCGTCATGGTGTTCTCGAGCCCGAGGTTCGGCGCGTAGAGCGACCCGCCCCGATGGGCCAGTGCCACGGGCGTACGAGAGAGATAGGCCCGCGTCGTCATGGCATGAGGCTAGACGAACGAGTTGGCAGGGTCCGGAGGTCAGTTCCGTGAGGTCACGCACGAGCGCGGGCGAGCAACCGTCATTCGCCGTCGGCGTGAGGAAGTGCCAGGGGGGTGCGCGACATGCGTTCCCGCCAGGAGCCGTCGTCTCCTTCGCGTGACATCACCGACTCGATGATGTCGAGGGCTCGACGAGTCGGGGCGAGCGCGGCGACCTGGAAGGGCCACAGTTCAGGGTCGGGCTCTGCGCGCCACTGGAGGTCGATGCGGGAGATGGCTTGGCTCCGGGTGCAGTCCCACGCGTGAAAGCCGTCCCGGTCGACGTCTCCGGCCGCTACGAAGCCTTCCCCGACGAGTTGCGTGATGACCTCCATGACGGCCGCGTGGAGCTCAGCGGGGTCCTCGACCCCCAGCATCTCTCGAACGGTGGACCGGACGAGCCCGAGATCGATCCAGTCGTAGATCGTTCCGAGGAGCAGGTCCTCGACGACTGACCGCTGTGGATGTTCGAGCGTCACTGGATGTGGACCTTCCGTATCTGGTCGTCGGCGTAGCGCACGTCGATCGTCGCACCGCCGCTGCGCGAGCTGGCCCGCAGGCCCACCTGGATGCCGTCAGGACGCTCGAACCATTCGCCGGCGTAGCCTGGCCGCATGCGTCGCGTGGCGCCCACGGTCAACCGGTCGAACAGATGGCGGAGCGACTGTTCGTCAGGAACCATGAGCACGCCGCGCGACCTACCGCGTGGCAGCTTTTCCAGCTCCGGAATCGTCCCCCGTGACGCGATCACGGGGACCCGGTCCGTCGGGCCCAGGCGATCTTTGAGCCGGTCGACGGCCGTGGACCCTGAGCCGGACTCGGCCTCCTGAAGGGCGGCCTCGGCAGCAGCGCGGATCTCCGCGGCCCGTGCCGTGCGCACGGCTTCGGCCGTGGGCAGCGCCGGGCCCCGCGCTGCCCCGACGGCCATGGCGGGAAGGACGGTGTCGCGGGTGCCGGTGATCGCCGCGATGCGGTTCGCCAGCTCCGAGCGACGGGTGTCGTTGCGCTCGGTCTGGGCGAGCTCGACGTTGGAGCGGACCATCGAGATGACCAGGTCGTCCAGGGCGGTGCGCAGCGTCCCGCCCTCGGCGTACGTCTGCGCCGTGGAGAACAGCCCCGTGACTCCGCCCCGGAAGATCATCGCGATGACATGCGCCGCCTCCGCGAGTCCCTGCCAGGCCCTCCGGTTGAGCACGTCCTGACGTCGAGCCACGTCGACGAGCGCGGCGGACGCGGACTGGTCGAAGAACCCGAGGCGCACCACGTCGTGGCCCACGTCGGACCCTGCCTCCACCGCCCGTCGGGTCTCGTCGAGCTCGTGCTCGACGAGGCGGTCGTAGGCCGCGCCGGTGTCCCTGGCGTGCAGGCCCATCCCGGTGTCGACGGCCAAGGCGCCGACGATTCCGGTCAGCTCGTGCGTGTCCAGCCAGGGCTGCGCTCCGGTCGAGGTGGGCGCGGCGTACCGCGCTGCCGGGGCTCCGAGGGCAGGCGTGGTCAGTGCGAGGTCGACGTTGTCGCGCATCGCGGAGAGCCACTCGACGACGAGGGTCTCCAGCGGCGCTGTGGCGCGGGAGTAGATCCGTGTGGTGGAGGCGTCGAGCATCGCGAAGCGGCTCGTGCGCGAGACCTCGAGCATGATGCGAGCCCGGGTCTCGGCCATCCCCGTCGCCTCGCCGTCTGTGCCGTCCGCCGCAGCCGATGAGGCGCTCGTCAGCAGTGATCTCAGGTCGGCGTCCGAGGCGAGCCCGAGGTCGGAATGTGTCTCGATTCCGTTGGCCTCGTGGGTGATCCACCGTCGCACAAGGTGCTCGCCGACCGTGAGCCGGTCACCGCGGGAGTTGGCGAGTGCGCGTCCGGCGACTGCGGAGTCGGGGAGCGGCTCGGCCAGCAGGGCGGCCGCGGCAGAAGGGTCATCGCCGACGTGCCCGAGCAGCACGTGGAGCGCGTCGCCGGTCTGGGCGGCGTCGTCGAACCACGACGAGAACGACTGTCCGGCGTCGGGCAGCAGGGTGCTGCCGTGGCTGAGTGCGGTGTCTGCATCACGGGTCTCGGCGATCTCCGAGGTGGCGGCCGCAGCCGCGGCTCGTCGCGCCAGTCGCGCCGGGAGAAGACGGTCATCACCCGTGGCTCGTGCGCCGGCGAGGAGCTGACCGAGCAGCCAGGCGCCCGAAGCGCGGCCGCCGCTCGGGTCGGTGTGGACGGTGTCGAGGCCGGCGACCAGCTCGTCGGCCATCAGGGCTGCACCTGAAGCCAGCTGGGCTCGCGTCCTCGGGTCGGTGCCGGTCGGCGCCGCGTGGCTCGTCGCCCTGACGACGAGCGAGCCGAGGGCGCCCAACAGGGCACGCACCCGGTCGACCTTCGTCCCGGACGCCGACTGCGCCATGCCCGCCGCCATGAGCAGCCGGGACAGCCCGTCGCCGCCGAGCTCGGACATCAGGGCCTGTGCGTAGACGGGATCCTCGCCCCGCGACCGGAGTCTGGCGGTCAGAGCGTCGATGTCGCCAGCCGAGGCCAGCCCGCCGCCGACGGGTGCGGCAGCGGCCATGAGCCGCCGCGCCAGCAACCCGTCGGCGATCGCCGCGTCTCGCGACGCCCGTGCCGCGACCGCTCCGTCGGCGAACCACAGGCCGCCGGTCACGACGGTCCGCACGGCTGCTGCGCTGGTCGCCGTGCCGGCCGGCGCCGTCGTGTCGGTGACCGCGGCCACGAGTCCCGCGCACCGCCGGGCGGTCGCGCGCAGCTCCTGGACGACGCCGGCGTAGGAACGGCTGAGCCGTGCCCGCCCCATGAGCTGGTCGGACCGTGCTCGCTCGGCACCCAGCACGCCGACGGCCCCCGTCGGGTCGGGCAGCGCAGCGAGCCGGAGGACGGCCAGGGCGTGCTCGGCATCGAGCGCGTCCCACTGCCGTTGCAGCGACCGCACTCGAGCGACGGCGTGCTCGAGTGCCGCGGCATACGTCAGCAGGGACCGGGATGCGCCCGGGAGCGCCTCCACCACCCGGCGCGCCCGGGCGCCCAGCTCGTCGGCCTCGAGCCGGGCCGCCGCAGCGGCCTCACCGGTCCAGACCGCACCGAGGCGAGGTCCCAGCGTGCCGCGGACGGTCGTGGTCGCGCGGGCGCGTGCGGCTGTACGGTCGAGCGACCGCGCAGCGGCGCGCAAGGAGGCGACGTCACCGGACGGCAGCGGAAGGGCGAGCTCTCCAGCGATCGCTGCGGCCGAGTGCCCGGCCTCGGGTGCCCGGCTCACCGCAGTTCCGGCCGAGTCGAATCGCCATGTGCGGCAGGCACGTCCGTCGTGACAGCTGAAAAACCCGCGGTGACGAGCAGCTCGACGGAGCGCATCTCCAGGGTCGATCTGTCCAGCCGGTCACCGAGGGCAGCCGCCGCGTCGGCCAGGGCGTCGAAGGCGTGCGCGTGCACGACGCGGAAACGTTCGACCGCGACCCTCAGGCCCTCGGCCCCGTCGCCCAAGGCGACCGCAGCCGCCGTGCCGGCAGACGCCACGGCCGACGCGCAGGCGCTCAGCTCGGCCGGGTCGTGCGACAGGGCCAGACGCTCGCGGGACACACCGTGGGTGTCGAAGGAGTAGCGCGTCATGCACCGACCGTAGGAGAGCCGGCCGCGTCGCCCTGGCCGTCATCCACAGGCCTTGGTATGCCGTGAGGCCCCCGTCCCGAGGGACAGGGGCCTCACCTGCGGGTGGCCGTTCAGGCAGCCACCTTCAGATGCGTCAGGACCAGCGGGCCCACACCGTCGTGTCGGTCGGGACGAGGCCGGCCTCGAGCGGACCCGAGGCGACGATGACCTCGGCGCCCTCGGGCAGCGCTACGGGCTCTGCACCGAGGTTCGCCACGACGAGCACCCGGCCGTGCTGGGACGAGCCGTTGGTCAGCGCGACGACGTCAGCGGCATACCCCAGCACCCACGTGAGCGAGCCCGTGCCGAGGGACAGCTCGCGGCGCGCGGCGAGGAGCGAGCGGTAGAGCTCGAGCGTCGACCCGGCCACGCCCTCCTGCCGGTCGACGGCGTAGTCGGCGTAGACGTCGGGCTGGGGGAGCCAGGTGCTGGCACTCGGACCGAAGCCCAGCGACGGCCCGTCGGCCGACCAGGGGATCGGCACGCGGCAGCCGTCGCGGCCCGTCTCGGCGCCGGCCGTGCGGGCGAAGGTCGGGTCCTGGCGGAACTCGGCCGGCATGTCGGTCGAGTCCGGCAGACCGAGCTCCTCACCCTGGTAGATGTAGGCGCCTCCGGGCAGCGCGAGCATCAGGGCCGTGGCCGCGCGGGCGCGGCGCAGGCCGAGCGCGCGGTCGGGCTGCGGGTCGGTGGCCGAGATGCCGTTCATGCGCGGCGTGCCGGGGGCGTAGCCCAGACGCGACGCGTGGCGCACGACGTCGTGGTTGGACAGCACCCAGGTCGAGGGCGCGCCCACCGAGTCGGCGGCGTGCAGCGAAGAGGTGATGACCGCACGCAGGTCCTCGGCGATCCACGAGGCCGTGAGGAAGTCGAAGTTGAACGCCTGGTGCATCTCGTCGGGGCGGACGTAGGCGACGGCGCGCTCCTGCGGCTCGACCCAGGCCTCGGCGCACAGGATGCGGTCAGGAGTGCCGTAGGACTCGAGGATCTTGCGCCAGGCGCGGTAGATCTCGTGGACGCCGTCCTGGTCCCACATCGGGCTGCGCTTCGTGTGGTCGATGCGCGGCGCCTCCTCGGCCGGGACGTGCTCGCCCTCAGCGTGCTCGTGCTCGGCGTGGCCGAGCATCGTCGTGCGCTCCTCCTCGGTGTCGGGCAGGCCCTGCTCCTTGATGAGGCCGTGCGCGACGTCGACACGGAAGCCGTCGACACCCCGGTCGAGCCAGAAGCGCAGGATCGACTCGAACTCGGCGCGCACCTCGGGGTGCTCCCAGTTGAAGTCGGGCTGCTTCGTGTCGAAGATGTGCAGGTACCACTGGCCCGGCGTGCCGTCGGCCTCGGTGACCCGCGTCCAGGCGGCGCCGCCGAAGACGGACTCCCAGTTGTTCGGGGGCAGCTCGCCGTGCTCGCCGCGGCCCTCGCGGAACATGTAGCGCTCGCGCTCGGCCGAGCCGGGACCCGCGGCGAGGGCGGCCTTGAACCACTCGTGCTCGTCGGAGGAGTGGTTGGGCACCATGTCGACGATGACCTTGAGGCCGAGCTCGTGCGCCCGGGCGATCATCGTGTCGGCGTCGGCGAGCGAGCCGAAGATGGGGTCGATGTCGCGGTAGTCGGCGACGTCGTAGCCGGCGTCGGCCTGCGGCGAGGTGTAGAACGGCGAGAGCCAGATCGCGTCGACGCCGAGAGCGCGCAGGTGCGGCAGCCGGGAGGTGATCCCGGGCAGGTCACCGATGCCGTCACCGTCGGCGTCGGCCCACGAGCGCGGGTAGATCTGGTAGATGACCGCGTGCCGCCACCAGGCGGCGTCCGGGCGGTCCGCGGCGTGCACGGGGGTCGCGTCCTCGCGAATCACCACGTCGTGCGTCGAGTCGAGCGCCGACACGAGCTCGGAGTCGTTCAGGGTCTGGGTTGCTGATGGCGTCACGGGCCACCATCGTTCCTCATCGGACCGAAAACTCAAAGAAATTTCTGCAACTTCTTGCAACGCGTCGCTCGTGGACCGCCGTCGAGCGCCTGGGCCCACCGTCGAGCGCTTGGGCCCGCGGTCGCGGGTGCCCTCCGAGCCCACTCCCGCCCGGCACTACGGTCGGGTGCATGACGACCTTTGTGACCGCTGCGTTCTGCCTCGTGCGTGACGGGCGCCTGCTCACCGTCCGCAAGTCCGGGTCGAGCCGGTTCATGCTGCCCGGCGGCAAGATCGACCCGGGGGAGAGCGCTCGAGAGGCAGCCGTCCGCGAGGTCATGGAGGAGGTCGGTGTCGACGTCTCGGCGGTCGGCGAGCCCTTGGGACAGTTTCGCGACATCGCCGCCAACGAGCCGGACGCGTGGGTCGACGCGACCGTCTACGTCACGCACCTGCGGCCCGAGGACGCCCCGGAGCCCCTCGCCGAGATCGCCGAGCAGCGCTGGTTGGGTCTCGACGACGACCTGCCCGCCGACCTGGCGCCGTTGCTGCGCAACCACGTCGTGCCCTCGCTCCGAGCGCACCTCGCCACACGCTGAAAGGCGCTCCCGCCGAGACGGGGACGCCCTCGTCGGAAGGCTCGGTCAGCGGGGTCCGTCGTGCATGCCGATGACTCCGGCCTTGGCCGCCTTCTTCACGGCGTCGGCCTCGGCCTGGGTCAGCTTGCCGTCCTTGACGGCTTGCGCGAGCCGGTCGTCGAACGCCTTCTGCTCGTCGGCCTCGTGGGCGGCCCGGAGGTCTGCGAAGGCCGCCTTGACCTTGGCGGCGTCGATGCCGAGCTTGCTCGCGAGCTTCGTGGCCAGCTCGTCCTGCATCGTCGCCGGGTCCGGTTTGGTCGTCGGGGGCTTGCCGGGAGTGCGGCCGGCCCGCAGCTCGTCGCGGACGGCCTTGAGGGCGTCCTCGAGCTTGCTCTGGTCGACGCCGAGCTTCGTGGCGAGGGCGGAGAGGTCCGCACCCTTGCCCATCCCCATGCCCATCCCCATCCCCGGGCCGCCGTGGCGACCGCCGGGGCCCCAGCCCCTGCCGTTGCCGGGCATGCCGGGGGCGCTGTCGGTCGTGCCCTTGTTGGGGTCGCCCTGGGTCGAGGTCGCCGAAGGCGTGGGGGTCGTCGTGGTCGCGTCGTCGGCGCGGGCCACCTGGCTGACGCCGAGCCCGATGACGGCCGCGGCCGCACCGACGGCGGCGATGCCGGCCGCCTTCCTGTTGAGCGACTTGCCGTTGATCGACACCATGTGCGTCCCTCCGTCGTGGTCGCCGGGCGCTCGCCCGACCGTGAGTTCACCTAGGTCCAGAGAACACCCCGGCCAGCACCGCCGAGCCGTGAATGGGCTGTGAGTTGCTGTGAGTCCCTGGAGCGGCTCGACGTCAGCTCGACGTCAGAAGGTGCCGTCCGGGCCGGGCGCGTTAACGAGGGAGTATGCCGCCCGCGTGAGGTAGTCGCGCAGGCGGTCGTCGTTCTCGGCTGAGAGCTCGAGGGTGTCGACGGCGTTCATCATGTGCAGCAGCCAGCGGTCGCGCATGTCGGGCGTGACCTGGAACGGCATGTGACGCATCCGCAACCGCGGGTGGCCCCGCTGCTCGGAGTAGGTCGTCGGGCCGCCCCAGTACTGCTCGAAGAACATCCGCAGACGCTCCTGTGCCGGCCCGAGGTCCTCCTCGGGATAGAGCGCGCGCAGCGGCTCGTCCTCGGCGACGCCTCGGTAGAACTCGCGCACGAGCTTGTCGAAGGTCTCGTGTCCGCCGAAGTCGTCGTAGTACGTCACGCCGGACAGTCTCCCAGAGCGGCGGTCGCGCTCACTTCGCGCCCGTCCCGCCGTAGGGCGGCATCATGGGCATCGGGCTGCGCACCCCGGCCCGGTCGAAGGCCATCTTGACGCGCTCGCGGATCTCGCGCTGCACGCCGAACTGCTCGTTGGCGATCGTCTTGGCGATGACGCGCAGGGTGATGGCGCCGTTGGCGATCGACTCGACCCCGACGACGTTGGGCTCCTCGAGCAGGATGTCCTTGAACGCGTCGTCGTCGTCCATGACGCTGACGACCTCACGGATGACGGAGATCGCCTTCTCGACGTCCTGGTCGTAGGCGACCGGGATGTCGACGATGGCGGTCGACCAGCCCTGCGTCTTGTTGCCGATGCGGATGATCTCGCCGTTGCGGACGTACCACGTCATGCCGCCGGCATCGCGCAGCTGGGTGACGCGCAGCGACACGTTCTCGACGGTGCCGACGACCTCGCCGGTGTCGATGACGTCGCCGACGCCGTACTGGTCCTCGACGATCATGAAGACGCCGGACAGGAAGTCCTTGACGAGGCTCTGCGCGCCGAACGCGAGCGCGACGCCGCCGACGCTCGCCGAGGCGAGCATCGGACCGAGGGGGATGCCGACGAGCGAGAGGATCGTCAGGGCGGTGATGCCGAGCACGATGAACGTCGTGATGCTCTTGAGCAGGGCGCCCATCGTCTGGGTGCGCTGGACGTGGCGGACGTTGGCAACCCCGACCGCCTGCAGCGCGCGGCCGGCGCCGGGGATGGCCGCGAGGCGTTCGGCCCGCCGCGAGGTGGCCGTCGTGACGACCCGGTCGATGAGCCGGTGCAGCACGAAGCGGGCGACGAGTCCGACGACGAGCACGGTGAGGACGAGCAGCGGGGTGCCCACGAGCCAGTCGCCGACGCCTGCCCACGTGAGGCCGGTCAGGTCGGGCATCGAGAGGTTCACGGGCAGCTCCTGCGAGGGAGACGGACTCGGCGTCGGGTTCGGCGTCGGGGTGGACGTCCTCGGGGCGAGGGCGCGGGGCAGGGAAGCGGTCAGGTTCGTGAAGGCGTCGATCACAGGGTCTCAGTC
>NZ_BMNZ01000006.1:0-247728 GCF_014646815.1 Terrabacter tumescens | reverse complement strand
GGGGGGGGGGGGTCGGCCGGAGTGGCCGTGCGGGGCCGCCCGGATCGGACGGCCCCGCACGGAAGCGCTCAGGCGCGGCGGTCGCGCTCCTGGGCGACGAGGGCCCGCGCGATGGTGTCGCGGTTCTCGGCGACGGTGCGCACCAGGCCGGGGGCCGCGTCCGGGTTGGCAGCGAGCCACGCGTCGGAGGCGTCCTTGAGCTCCTGGCTCGCGAGCGAGAACGGGTAGAAGCCGCCGACGACACGCTCACCGATGGCGACGCTGCGCTGCGCCCACGCGTCGACGAGCATCGCGTGGTACTTCTCCACGTAGGGCTCGAGCAGCGAGAGGTCCGAGCTGCGGCGGAAGCCGGCGCTGACGGCCTCGACCATCTGGTTGGACAGGTCGTTGCGCTCGACCGCCTTGGCCCACGCGTCGGCCTTGGCCTCGGCGGTGGGGCGGGCGGCGAGGGCCTCGGCGGCCCGCTCCTTGCCCGTGGCCGTCGGGTCGCGGTCGAGCTCGGTGGCGATCTCGACCTCGTCGGCGACCCCGAGGGCGGCGAGGGCCTTGATGAAGGTCCAGCGCAGCTCGGTGTCGACGGTCAGGCCCGGCAGCGACTCGGCGCCGGTGAGCAGCGCCCGCAAACGCGCCTCGTCCGCCGGGTCGGACGTCGCCGCGGCCCACGCCTCGACGAGCTGGAACTGGGCGTCGCTGCCGGCCTCGGCCGTCTCGGCCAGGGAGCGCAGCGAGGACGTCAGCAGGCCCGACACCTCGGCGCGGTGCTCCGGAGCGGTGTAGAGCCGGGCCGCCGTCGACACCTGGCTGAGGAGGACGCGCAGCAGCGTCGAGTCGGTCTCGCCGGGCATCGACTCGAGCACGAAGCGCACGAAGTCGCGGGCCGGCATCTCGCCGTCCCGGGTCATGTCCCACGTCGCGCCGAGCACGAGCGAGCGGGGGAGCGAGTCCTGGAAACCACGGGGCAGCGAGAGCGCCGTCGCGAGCGAGCGCTCGTCGAGGCGGATCTTACCGTAGGCGAGGTCGTCGTCGTTGAGCAGCAGCAGGTCAGGCTGCTCCTGGCCGACGAGCTCGGCGAGGTCGGTGCGCTCGCCGGCGATGTCGACCTCGTCGTAGCCGGTGCGCTCGAGCACATCGCCCGCGTCGCCCGACCGGACGGCATACCGCCCGACGCCGATGCGGTGGGGACGGAGCGTCGGGTACTCCTCGGTCGCGGTCTGCGTGATCGCGAACGAGCTGTAGCGACCGTCGGAATCGACCTCGAAGACCGGGCGCAGGGTGTTGACGCCGGCCGTCTCGAGCCACAGCTTGCTCCACTCGGTCAGCTCGCGGCCCGAGGCCTTCTCGAGCTCACCCAGCAGGTCGGAGAGGGTGGTGTTGCCCCACGCGTGCTTGCGGAAGTACTCGCGCAGCGCGGCCACGAACGGCTCACGGCCGACGTATGCCACGAGCTGCTTGAGCACGGACGCGCCCTTGGCGTACGTGATGCCGTCGAAGTTGACCTCGACGTCCTCGAGGTGGCGCATGTCGGCGGCGATCGGGTGGGTCGAGGAGAGCTGGTCCTGGGTGTAGGCCCACGCCTTCTCGGACGTGCCGAACGTCGTCCAGGCGCTCGTCCACTCGGTGGCCTCGGCCTGGCACGTCGTCGATGCCCACTCGGCGAACGACTCGTTGAGCCAGAGGTCGTCCCACCACTTCATCGTCACGAGGTTGCCGAACCACATGTGGGCCAGCTCGTGCAGGATCGTCAGGGCCCGGCGCTCGATCTTCGCCTCGGACACCTTGGAGCGGAAGACGTAGACCTCGACGAAGGTCACGGCCCCGGCGTTCTCCATCGCGCCCATGTTGTACTCGGGCGTGAAGATCTGGTCGTACTTCTCGAAGGGGTACGGCTGGTCGAACTCCTCCTCGAAGAACGCGAAGCCCTTCTTGGTGCAGTCGAAGATGTTGTCGGCGTCGAGGTACTGCGTCAGCGACTTGCGGCAGAAGACACCGAGCGGCACGACGCCCTTGCGGGTCGAGACCTCGTCGCGGACCTCGTCGTAGGGCCCGGCGATGAGCGCTGTGATGTAGGAGGAGATGCGCTTCGTCGGCTCGAACGACCACGTCGCGCGCTCGACGCCGTCCGCCACGCCGGCGGCCTCCGGGGTCGGCGTGGGGGAGTTGCTGATGACCTTCCAGTGCGCGGGCGCGGTCACGGTGAAGCGGAAGGACGCCTTGAGGTCGGGCTGCTCGAACACGGCGTACATGCGCCGGGAGTCCGGGACCTCGAACTGCGTGTAGAGGTAGACCTCGTTGTCGACCGGGTCGACGAAGCGGTGCAGCCCCTCGCCGGTGTTGGTGTAGCGGCCGGTCGCGTCGACGGTCAGCTCGTTCTCGGCGGCCAGGCCCGGCAGGGCGATCCGCGAGTCGGCGAAGACCTCGGCCGGGTCGAGGTCGACGCCGTTGAGCGTCACCTTCTCGACGGAGTCGGCGATGAGGTCGATGAACGAGTCGGCGCCGGGCTCGGAGCAGGTGAACGTGACCGTGGTGACGGTGTGGAAGTTCTCCGGACCCGTCGTGAGGTCGAGACGGACGTCGTAGGAGTCGACGCGCAGGATGTCGGCGCGGCTCGCCGCCTCGTCGCGGGTCAGGTTCTTGCCGGGCACGTAGGGACCTCCTGGGAAGGGTGCTGTGGGCACGACGGAGCGTCGGTCGGACGGCGTCGTCGCGGGCCATCCTCGCACGGAACCCCGACCGGTCCACCACCGCAATGGGGCCGCGGCGGGCAGTGCCATGATGGGCCGCATGGCCGATGTGAACGACAGCCCCAGCACGAGCCGCACCCCTGTGGAGATGTGGTTCGACCCGATGTGTCCGTGGGCGTGGATGACGTCCCGCTGGCTCATGGAGGTCGAGACGCTCCGCGAGATCGACGTCACGTGGTCGGTCATGAGCCTCGCCGTCCTCAACGAGCACCGACACGACCTCGACGCCGCCTACCGGGCGCGCATGGACGAGGCCTGGGGACCGGTGCGCGTCATCATCGCCGCCGCCGAGGCCCACGGTGACTCCGTCGTCAAGCCGCTCTACGACGCCATGGGCACCCGGATCCATCTGCGCAGGATGAACGACTTCGACCAGGTCATCCGCGAGTCCCTCGAGGAGGTCGGCCTGCCCGCGGCGCTCGCCAAGGACGCCCACCACAAGAAGTTCGACGCAGCCCTGCACCGCAGCCACAAGCGCGGCATCAGCCTCGTCGGCACCGACGTCGGCACGCCGATCATCGCCGTGGACGGTGTCGCCTTCTTCGGCCCCGTGGTGACCCCGGCCCCCAAGGGAGAGGCCGCCGCCCGCCTGTGGGACGGCTGCGTCCTCGTCGCCGGCACGCCCGGCTTCTACGAGCTGAAGCGCAGCCGCACCGAGGGCCCCATCTTCAGCTGAGGCGGCCCTTCCCCTCCGCAGCTCCTCGCACCAACTCCGCACCAATCCCGGCACCACCTTCGACGCACCCAAGGACGGACATGCGCATCCACATCGGCGGCGACCACGCGGCATACGACCTCCACCAGACGCTCCTGACGCACCTGCGCGAGGCCGGCCACGACGTCGTCGACCACGGCCCGTTCGGCTACGACGCCCAGGACGACTACCCGGTCTTCGTGCTTCGCGCGGCCGAGGCGGTCGCGGCCGAGCCGGGCTCCCTCGGGGTCGTGCTCGGCGGCTCGGGCAACGGCGAGCAGATCGCCGCCAACAAGGTCGCCGGGATCCGCGCGGCCCTCGCCTACAGCACCGAGCTGGCGAGCCTGGCGCGCGAGCACAACGACGCCCAGGTCGTCTCCATCGGAGCGCGCTTCACCGCGGAGGACGTGGCCAAGGAGATCGTCGACACCTTCGTCGCGACGAAGTTCACCGATGAGGCCCGGCACAGCCGCCGTCTGGGTATGGTTTCCGCGTACGAGAACACGGGGGACTTGCCGGCTTTGCCGGAATCGGACGTGCGCTGACCGCATGCCGTCCACCGTCCCCCTCCATCGCTAGGGAGGCACGTGGCCCACAACGAGAGCGTCGTCTCTCGGCGCTCCCGGTATGCTGCCGGCCCCATCCGGCGCCTCCGGCTGCTGGGTCCGTGGTTGAGCCGTGCCCCGTGGGTGCTCGTCGGCGCGTTCCTCGCGCTCAGCGTCGCCGCGACGGTCGCCGTGGCGATCTGGCCCGACCGCGTGCCGTGGGGCGTGTACGGCTTCATCGTCGTGCTCGCGGGACTCTTCCTCGAGCCCCGGCTGCTGCTCGTCGTCTACATCGGGCTCTTCCTCGCCATGGCCATCCTCGGGGCCTACCTCGGTGAGCAGAAGTCGACGACCACCGGGGCGCAGGTCGTCACGGTGGCCACGATGATGCTCATGCTGTGGCTCTCGCACGCGCGCGCCCAAGTGGGCGTCGTCGGGGTGAGCGGCGAGTCGATGCTCGTCGACATGCGTGACCGACTCCGCGCGCAGGGCGAGCTGCCTCCCCTCCCGCGCCAGTGGGGCGCCGAGGTCGCGCTCGAGTCAGCCTACGGCGACGGCTTCGCCGGCGACTTCGTCGTCGCGAGCCGCTCGACCGACGGCGTCACCCTCGAGATCGCACTCGTCGACGTCTCCGGCAAGGGCCGCGACGCCGGCACCCGGTCGCTGCTGCTCTCCGGCGCGCTCGGTGGGCTGCTCGGCGAGATGAGCGAGGGCGGCTTCCTCCAGTCCGCCAACAACCACCTGCTGCGGCTGCGCTGGCCCGAGGGCTTCGCCACCGCGGTCCACGTCGCCGTCAACCTCGAGACCGGCGACTTCACCATCGGGTACGCCGGCCATCCGGCTGCCGCGCAGTTCGCCGCCGGCTCGGGCCGGTGGCGGATGCTCTCGGGCGGCCGCGGGCCGCTGCTCGGGGTCATCGAACAGGCCGAGTACCCCCGCGAGACCGGCACGATCCGCCGCGGCGACGCCCTCGTGCTCTACAGCGACGGGGTCATCGAGGCCCGCGACAAGGCGCTCGTCGACGGCATCGACCGCATGCTCGGGCGGGCCGAGTCGTTCATCCGCACCGGCTTCGAGGGCCTCGCCCAGCGCCTCTGCGACCAGGCCGCGGCCGGTCTGGGCGACGACCGTGCCGTCGTGACCATCTGGCGCACCTGACGCGAAGAGGGTGACGGCCGTCCGGCCGCCACCCTCCTCCACGTCGGTGTCTGCGTCAGCGGATGTCGTCGTCCTGGCCGTCGAGCCCGTCGAGCCCGTTCTTCAGGCCCTCCTGACCCTGGTCGACCTTGTCGGCGTACTGGCCGCCCGTCTTCTCGTCGACGAAGTCGCCGGCCTTGTCGACGCCGTCGCCTACCTGGTCGCCGTGCTGGTCGACGAGGTCGCCGACCTTGTCCTTCATGTTGTCGAAGACGCCCATGGCTTGCCTCTCGGTCGTCGAGGGCCGCTCCGTGGCCCTCGTGCGCCTTCCAACGTAGCCCTCCCGTCGTCGGCCGGGAGGGGCCGGGCCGCAGCGAACTTCGGGACAGCGCCCGGCGTCACTACGATGCCTGCGTGAGTGAGCACCCCACCGAAGCGAGCACCCGCGAGGCCGGCACCGACCGGCGCAAGGAGCACGTCGTGCCCGACCTGCCCCCGGGTGTCACGCCCGCGCGCGTGCGCACCTTCGTGCGCCGTGGCCGGCTGTCCTCGCTGACCAAGGACCGCGTCGAGCGCCTCGCGCCCGCCCGGTCGCTGCCCGAGGGCAGCTTCGACGCCGAGGCCGCCTTCGGGCGCCGTGCCCCCGTCGTCCTCGAGATCGGGTGCGGCCACGGGCACGCGGCGATCGCGTATGCCGCGGCCTTCCCCGAGCACGACATCGTGGCCATGGATGTCCACACCCCCGGGCTCGCCCGCATGCTCGCCGACGCCGACGAGGCGGGCGTGCCCAACCTCAGGGTCGAGATCGGCGACGCCGTGCTCTTCATGGAGGAGCGCGTGCCGGACGCCACCTTCGACGCCGTGCACCTCTTCTTCCCCGACCCGTGGCGCAAGCAGAAGCACACGAAACGGCGCTTCGTCAGCCCCGCCAACCTCGACCTGCTCGCTCGGGTGCTGAAGCCCGGCGGCCACGTGCTCATCGCCACCGACCAGGACTTCTACGCCGAGCATGCCCTCGCCGAGGTCGCCGCCCACCCGCGGTTCGACGCGCGTCGGGTCGCCCGGCCGGAGTGGCGTCCGCGAGACGGCTTCGAGGCCAAGGGAATTGCCGTCGGCCGCACGATCAACGAGCTGCGTCTCGACCTGCTGCCGTGAGTGCGAGGCCAACGGTCGAGGAGTCTGATCGGCACCTGGTGCCGGTGGGTCTCCGCGACTGTTGCGGCTCCTTCGGCTCGATGCCTCGCGGGTGACAGGACGCCGCCGTCGCGTCCCGTCGCTCGTTCCTCGCGGCGGTGCGCTCCGGCTCCCGGCATCCTGTCCACCCCGACACGAGCGGAGGCCGAGCTCGGGCGACTTCGTCGCTCCGAGCTCGGCCTCCGCGAGATGTCGGGGTGACAGGATTTGAACCTGCGGCCCTTGCGTCCCAAACGCAATGCGCTACCAAGCTGCGCCACACCCCGTGGCGTCGGAATCGTAGCGGACGAGTGGGGAGCGACCCCGGCCCCGCCGCCGGATCGGCCCGATTTCGGCGGACCGTGCACGACCCAGTACGCTTGCACCTCGGATCGCCGGCACCGCCGGCGCCGTGCGGGCGTAGCTCAATGGTAGAGCCTCAGTCTTCCAAACTGATCACGCGAGTTCGATTCTCGTCGCCCGCTCCAAAAGCCTTTGCCCGCGGGCGTGCCCACTTCCTAGCGTGGGCCGCATGTTCCGCCCCGACCTGCAGGACGCCCTCCGAGACCGCGACGCCGTCCTCCGCTCGTTCCTCGCGCCCGACGGCTCCCTGACGAGCATCCCCACCAAGATCCGCAAGCGCCTCGTCGTGCTCGACCTGCTCGCGCAGGAGTTCGAGCCGGGGGAGAGGTACGACGAGAGCCAGGTCAACAACCGGCTGCGCGCCTTCCACCCCGATGTCGCGGCCCTGCGGCGCTACCTCGTCGAGGAGGGCTTCCTCGAGCGGGCCGACGGCCGGTACTGGCGCAGCGGCGGCACGGTCGACTGACCCGGCCACCCGGCATACGCCATCGATAGACGGGGCTCAGCGGAAGCCGAGGGCCTCGCTCAGCCAGCTCTCGGCGCCGTCGGCCTCGAGGCCGGCCTCGACGGCCGCGGCCGTTCGCGCGGACGGCCACCCGTGCACCCAGAACAGCGCCAGACCGCCCGGCAGCGCGATGAGCAGCGGCAGCCACGAGTGGGGGGTGAAGGCGAACGAGCACGCGAACGCGACGAGGACCGGAGCCTCCGCGAGCGCGGTCCGCAGGGTCGTCGTCGAGGTGAAGTAGCGCAGGCTCGTGGTCTCGGCGTTCTCCCGCGGCAGGCCGTGAGGGAGGGACGGGACGGCATACCCGACGTAGCGGATCAGCGTGGCCGAGGCGACGAGCGTGGCCAGCACGATGCCCACGGCCCACGGCGACGGCATGGGAGCCGACGGGTCGACGATGATGCGCACGGCGCTCAGCATCAGCGCCCCCATGCCGACCGCGATCGACACCATCTGGATGGGGCGCAGGGCGGCACTCTCGGGGGAGGCGAACGGTCCGGGAGGGGTGCTCATGGGTCCCGAGCATAGGCGTGGGAGTGCGGCGGACGATCCGCGCATTTAGCCATCGGCCGCGTGCCCTATAGCATGGTGCGCTGGCCCGTCCGTTCACCGTCGACGACCACGTCGGCACCACCCCAATGGAGTAACCCGCAGTGAAGAGTGCGCTCGAGACCCTCAGCCCGACCCGGGTCAAGATGACCGTCGAGGTCCCTTTCGAGGAGCTCAAGCCGAGCCTCGATGCGGCCATCAAGCACATCGGTGAGCACATCCAGGTGCCCGGCTTCCGCAAGGGCAAGGTGCCGGCCCGCATCATCGAGCAGCGCGTCGGCCGCGCGGCCGTCCTCGAGGAGGCCGTCAACAACGCCCTGCCGACCTTCTACGGCCAGGCACTCGAGGAGAACGAGGTCCGCCCGCTCGGCCAGCCCGAGATCACCGACCTCCAGGTGCCCGCGACCGACGGCGAGGACTTCGTCTTCACCGCCGAGGTCGACAAGCGCCCCGAGATCGACCTGCCCGACTTCAGCGACATCGAGCTGACCGTCGACGAGGCCAAGGTCGAGGACGAGGCCGTCGAGCAGCGTCTCACCGACCTCCGCGCCCGCTTCGGCACCCTCAAGGGCGTCGACCGCGCCGTCCAGGACGGCGACTTCGTCTCCATCGACCTGTCCGCCGAGATCGACGGCGAGCAGATCGACGAGGTGACCGGCGTCTCCTACGAGGTCGGCAGCAAGAACATGCTCGAGGGCCTCGACGAGGCGCTCATCGGCATGACGGCCGACGAGACCAAGAGCTTCACCGCCCCGCTCGCCGGCGGCGACCAGGAGGGCCAGGAGGCCGACTGCACCGTGACCGTCACCGCGGTCAAGGAGCGCGAGCTGCCCGAGCTCGACGACGAGTTCGCCCAGCTGGCCTCGGAGTTCGACACGCTCGACGAGCTCAAGGCCGACCTCACGGCCAAGGCCGAGATCGACGCGAAGTTCGCCCAGGGCGTCGCGGCCCGCGACAAGCTCCTCGAGGCCATCCTCGAGAAGGTCGAGGTGCCGATCCCCGAGAGCATCGTCGAGGCCGAGGTGCACAGCCACCTCGAGGGCGAGGGTCGTCTCGAGGACGACGAGCACCGTGCCGAGGTCGGCGAGAGCACCCGCAAGGGCCTCAAGACCCAGCTCGTGCTCGACGCGATCGCCGAGAAGGAAGAGGTCAAGGTCGAGCAGCAGGAGCTCATCGAGTTCCTCGTCATGAGCTCGCAGCAGTACGGCATGGACCCCAACCAGTTCGCGCAGTCGCTCGACCAGGAGGGTCAGATCCCCGCCATGGTCGCCGAGGTCGCCCGCCGCAAGGCGCTCGCCACGGTCCTCGAGAAGGTCGCTGTCAAGGACACCGCCGGCAACGTCATCGACCTCAACGAGGCCGTGCCCGGCACCGAGGGTGACGAGGCCGACGCCGCTGACGAGGCCGTCGAGGCCGTCGAGGCCGACGCCGACGACACGCAGGCCGAGAAGGCCGACGCCTGACCTGCACAGAAAGTATGCCGTGAGGCCGGCTCCCGCTCGGGAGCCGGCCTCACGCGTACCCGGGGTTGCCGGGGGTGAGGCTCGGGGTACGTCACCGACGGTCGCCGTCCGGCGGCTCGCACCTCGACGAGGGAGCCTGAGATGAGCAGCACCGACGAGTCGGGCGCCGGCATGGCCGACACCGACATCAACAGCACCGACCCCGAGGGCACCAACCCGCCCGAGCGCGACAGCACCGCGGCGCAGGGCTCGGGCGACGACGCAGACCGTGGCAACCTCGACGGCAGCAACGCCGTCGACGAGCCGCGCGACCGCTCGCTCGAGCAGGCCGGCGGCAACGGCTCGTTCGACGACGTCTCTGACCGGCCCAACGGCGCCGAGTCCGACGTGGTCGACTCCGGGCAGGACAACGGCCTGAACAGCTGACCGCACACGGTCACGGGCCCCGCCGGACGGCATACGACCGGTGGGGCCCGTGCGTGTGGTTGCGCCCGCCCGGCTCAGGTTTGTGCGCTCACGGCGAACACGGCGCGGTTCGGGAAATCTGCCCGAGGGGTCGGGCGTTAGGGTCAGTGACGAGCCAGCCGGCGCCGCATCCCGTGGCGAGAGGCTGGACCACTTCGACGATGGAGACATGGTGATTTCGGAGACCTCCGCCAACGGCAACGGCATGCCGGGTGGTCTGGACGACCACATCTACAACCGCCTGCTCAAGGAGCGGATCATCTTCCTCGGGTCCGACGTCCGCGACGACAACGCGAACGCCATCGCCGCGCAGCTGCTGCTGCTGTCGGCCGAGGACCCCGAGAAGGACATCTGGCTCTACATCAACAGCCCCGGCGGCTCGATCTCTGCCGGCATGGCCATCTTCGACACGATGAACTGGATCCCCAACGACGTCGCCACCGTCGCGATGGGCATGGCCGCCTCGATGGGCCAGTTCCTGCTGTCGGCCGGCACCAAGGGCAAGCGCTACGCCACGCCCCACGCCCGCGTCATGATGCACCAGCCCTCGGGCGGCATCGGCGGCACGGCCACCGACATCAAGATCCAGGCCGAGCAGATGCTCTACGTCAAGAAGCAGATGGCGCAGCTCATCGCCGAGCACACCGGCCAGACCGTCGAGCAGATCGAGAAGGACTCCGACCGCGACCGCTGGTTCAGCGCGGAGGAGGCCAAGGAGTACGGCTTCGTCGACCACGTCTTCAGCCGGTCCGACCAGGCGGTCGAGGGCAAGGGTGTCGGCCAGGCCGACGCCAAGGGCGAGAACTGACCGCGGCCTGAACAGGACTTGGAGACACGCATGAACATCGAACCCACCAACCGCCTCGCGGTGCCCGCCCCGTCGAGCCGCTACATCCTGCCGCAGTTCGAGGAGCGCACCTCCTACGGCATGAAGCGCTCCGACCCCTACAACAAGCTCTTCGAGGACCGCATCATCTTCCTCGGCGTGCAGGTCGACGACGCGTCGGCCGACGACATCATCGCCCAGCTGCTCGTGCTGGAGTCGCTCGACCCCGACCGCGACATCCTCATGTACATCAACAGCCCGGGTGGCTCGTTCACCGCCATGACGGCGATCTACGACACGATGCAGTTCGTCCGGCCCGACATCCAGACGTTCGTCATCGGCCAGGCCGCCTCGGCCGCCGCGGTGCTCCTCGGCGCCGGTGCGCCGGGCAAGCGCTTCGCCCTGCCGAACGCCCGCATCCTCATCCACCAGCCGGCGCTCTCGGGCGGCGACTACGGCCAGGCCTCGGACATCGAGATCCAGGCCAACGAGGTGCTGCGCATGCGCACGTGGCTCGAGGACACCCTCGCGCACCACACGGGCCGCACGTCCGACCAGGTCCGCAGCGACATCGAGCGCGACAAGATCCTCTCCGCCGAGGACGCCAAGGAGTACGGCCTCATCGACGAGGTGCTCGCCTCGCGCAAGGCCTCGCTCGAGAGCTGAGCTCCCGCTCGCTGTCGAGCACGTATGCCGCTGGGCCGGGTTCCGCTGGGACCCGGCCCTCGGCATACCTGCTTGGATGGCTGGTGAACCGGACGTCGAGCGTGGAGGTGCTGTCATGGCGGGTGCGGAGTTCGAGCAGGCGGTCGAGGCGGTCAAGGGCCTGACGACCGACCCCGGCAACGAGGTGAAGCTGCGTCTCTACGGGCTGTTCAAGCAGGCGACGGCCGGGGATGCGACCGGCTCGCGGCCCGGCTTCACCAACCCGGTCGGCCGCGCCAAGTACGACGCGTGGGCCAAGCTGTCGGGGACCTCGCCCGAGGCGGCCGAGGAGCAGTACGTCGCCATCGTCCGGGATCTCACGGCCGGCTGACGCTCGCAGGAGGTGGCATGTCCGGGACGACGATGCTCGTCATCGCCCTCGTGGGGCTGCTCGTCGTGATGTTCGGCGGGCTCGCGCTGGCCGTGGGACTGGGCCTGCTCACGCGTCGCCGCCGTCGCCTCGACGGCGGCGAAGACCGTGGGGCACAGCCTGATTCGGGTGGAACGACGTTCAAGTGACAGCCTCGTCGTTTGTCCGCCATCAGCGGACAAACGGCGTTGCGCGAGCGGGGGTGGCCCCCGCCGTCGTCTAATAGGAGTCGGCCCCCTTCGGGGCCGGCCGGGTGCACCCCAGCGTTCGGCGCCGACGGACCAGGAGCGAATCGGTGGCACGCATCGGAGAAGGCGGAGACCTCCTCAAGTGCTCTTTCTGCGGGAAGAGCCAGAAGCAGGTCAAGAAGCTCATCGCCGGGCCCGGTGTGTACATCTGCGACGAGTGCATCGACCTCTGCAACGAGATCATCGAGGAGGAGCTCGCCGAGAGCAGCGAGCTGGGCCTCGACCACCTGCCGAAGCCGCGCGAGATCTTCGACTTCCTGGAGAACTACGTCATCGGCCAGGACGTCGCGAAGAAGTCGCTCGCCGTCGCCGTCTACAACCACTACAAGCGCATCCAGGCCGGCGAGGGCGTCAAGCGCGACGACGACCACATCGACATCGCGAAGTCCAACATCCTGCTCATCGGGCCCACCGGCTCGGGCAAGACCTACCTCGCACAGACGCTGGCCAAGATGCTCAACGTGCCGTTCGCCATCGCGGACGCGACGGCCCTGACCGAGGCCGGCTACGTCGGCGAGGACGTCGAGAACATCCTCCTCAAGCTCATCCAGGCCGCCGACTACGACGTCAAGAAGGCCGAGACGGGCATCATCTACATCGACGAGGTCGACAAGATCGCCCGCAAGAGCGAGAACCCGTCGATCACCCGCGACGTCTCCGGCGAGGGCGTGCAGCAGGCGCTGCTCAAGATCCTCGAGGGCACGACGGCGTCGGTCCCGCCGCAGGGTGGCCGCAAGCACCCGCACCAGGAGTTCATCCAGATCGACACGACCAACGTGCTCTTCATCGTCGGCGGCGCCTTCGCCGGCCTCGAGAAGATCATCGAGTCGCGCTCGGGTCGCAAGGGCCTTGGCTTCGGCCAGCCGCTGCACAACCCCAAGGACCTCGGCGACAGCTTCCAGGACGTCATGCCCGAGGACCTGCTGAAGTTCGGTCTCATCCCCGAGTTCATCGGCCGCCTTCCGGTCCTGACGACGCTCGCGCCGCTCGACCAGCAGGCGCTCGTCAACATCCTCACGGTGCCGCGCAACGCGCTCGTCAAGCAGTACCAGAAGATGTTCGAGATCGACGGCGTCGACCTCGAGTTCACCGACGACGCCATCGCCGCCGTGGCCGACCAGGCGCTGCTGCGCGGCACCGGCGCCCGCGGGCTGCGCGCCATCATGGAGGAGGTCCTCCTCCCCGTGATGTTCGACGTCCCGAGCGACGACGAGATCGCCCGCGTCGTCGTGACCCGCGAGGTCGTCCTCGACAACGTCAACCCGACGATCGTGCGCCGTGAGGCCGAGCCCCGTGCCAAGCGGCCACGCAAGGAATCCGCCTGACGGCAGTGCGTGATCGCGGCACCCTCGGGTGATCGGAGGCTGGTCAGTGGTCGCTCCCTTCCGGCTCGTCGCCGGCGACAGCGCGCCCGTGCAGCAGACGAGCACGACGTGCGGCTCGGCGTCGCTCACGGTCGCCCGCATGCTGGCCAACCCGGCGTTCGCGCAGTGGATCCGGGACGGCATCCGCAAGGACGCCCGCGACGGCGACGTGCCCGACGCAGGCACCGAGGCGCAGCGCTTCGCCGCCTACGAGCAGGTCGTCGCCTCGCGCACCAATGCGCTGCTCGGTGCGGGAGGACGCCTGCAGCTGCCGTGGCCGAGGGCCCTCGGCACGCCGCCGTGGGGTGGCCTCCACGAGCTCGAGCACGGCGCGGCCGACCCTGACGCCGACTACGCCGTCGCGTGGTTCCGCCACCGGGGGCGGGTGGGGCTCGGTCACACGTATGCCGACCTGCGCCGTCGGGTGCGTCCCGGCCGTCCCGCCCTGCTCTACGTCGGCAACGCGTGGTCGCCGCGGCACGTCGTGCTCGTCCTGCCGCCGACGGGGGAGCAGGAGCTCGACGTCTACGAGCCCTCGGTCGGCCGCGTCGTCGACCTGCCGCAGCATGCCTTCGTCGAGCGCCGGCTCGCGGTCGCCGGCTGGGACGTCCCGTGGGCAGCCGTCTGGGACAGCCGCCCCCGCTGACGGGCACCCCAGCCCGCTGGCCCCAGCCTGGGACCGTCGAGAGGCCATTCTTTGCGGCCCTGCGCACGTCGAGAGGCCACTGTTCGTCACGAACAGTGGCCTCTCGACGTGACCCCGAGGCCACGAACTCTGGCCTCTCGACGGTAGGGCTGGAGCGGATCAGCCCATGTGGGCCGGGGCGGCTCCGTCCGTCGCGAGCTCCTGGTGGCGCACGTGCAGCGCGACGAGCGTGACGACGCCGCCGACCGCGATCATGATGGCCGCGACGAGGTAGGCCCGGCTGGCACCGTAGGTGAACGCCTCGTCGGCGATCATCTTCTGGGCCGCGGCGAGCTGCTCCTTCGAGGGAGCCGGGCCGCCCTGCGGCATCTTCGCGGTCAGCTCGGCGACCTTGTCGTTGAGGTTGTTGACGAAGATCGTGCTCAGCGTCGCGAGACCGAGCGTGCCACCGACCTGCTGCATCGTGTTGAGCACCGCCGAGGCCACCGACGAGTCCTCGTGCGCCACCCCGTGCACGGCCGTCAGCGTGAGCGGCACGAAGATCAGGCCCAGCCCGAACGCCAGGACGACGATCCACGGGAGCAGGCCCGAGGCATACGTGCTCTGCGGGGTCAGGTGGGTGAAGCCCCACATGCCGAGCGTCGCGAATCCGGCGCCGGCGCCGGAGATCCAGCGCGGGTCGACCTTGGCGATGAGGAAGCTCGCGACCTGCGCGGCCACGACGATGCCGACCGAGAACGGCAGGAACGCGAGACCGGTCTTGAGCGGCGAGTAGCCGAGGATGCTCTGGATGTAGATGCCGAGGAAGTAGAACATCGCGAACATGCCCGCACCGACGATGAGCATGACGAAGTAGGACGTGCCGCGCGTGCGGTCGCCGGGGATGCGCATCGGCAGGAGCGGGTGCGCGACCCGGGTCTCGATGACGACGAACGCGACGAGCAGGGCCACGCCGACGGCGAGGTAGGTGATCGTCGTGGCATCGCTCCACGAGGTGCTCGCAGCGTGGGTCAGACCGTAGACGAGCGTGGACAGGCCGGCGATCGAGGTGATCGCACCGGGGACGTCGAGCGAGCCGCGGCCGTCCTCGGACTCGGTGAGGATGCGCTGCGCGAGGAACGCGACGACGATGCCGATGGGCAGGTTGATGAAGAAGTTCCAGCGCCAGTCGATCTCGGTCAGCGCGCCGCCGAGGATGAGGCCGATGGCGGCACCGGCACCGGACATGGCGGCGAAGACGCCCATCGCGCGGTTGCGCTCCTTGCCGGCCGGGAAGGTCGTCGTGATGAGGGCGAGCGCGTTGGGCGCGGCGAGCGCGCCGCCGAGGCCCTGGACCGCCCGCGCGGCCAGCATCATCGTCTCGTTCTGCGCGATGCCCGCGACGAGCGAGGCGATCGTGAAGAGCACGATGCCCCAGACGAACATGCGGCGCCGGCCGTAGAGGTCACCGAGACGCCCGCCGAGCAGCAGCGCGCCACCGAAGGCGAGGGTGTAGATCGTGATGACCCACTGGAGGTTGGCCTGGCTGAAGCCGAGGTCGGTCTCGATGTGGGGGAGCGCGATGTTCACGATGGTGCCGTCGAGCACGATCATGAGCTGCGCGGCGCAGATGACGAAGAGCGCCAGTCCGAGGCGCTTGGGCGGGGTGTCGTGGGAGGTGAACTCGCCCGAGGGCTCGTTCACCTGCTCCACCGTGGTCGACGACATGGGTGTTCCTCTCGAGGACAGGCAGGAATGGTGGTGTGACGCCTCGTCGCGGTCGGGCTCAGCGGGTGCTGGGCGTGGACGCGAGGGTGGCGGCGCAGGCCGGGAGGACGACGCTGTCCACGAACTCGGCGATGCGGTGCGGTCCCGGCAGGTGTCCCGAGAGCAAGGCCTCGTGGATCGACAGGGACGGCAGGATCATCAGCAGGGTGTCGAGGTCGGCGTCGGCGCCGATCTCACCGCGCTGTCGGGCGTGCTCGAAGATGGTGCGGGTGGCCTCGATCTTCGGGGCCAGGAACCGCTCGTGGATGCCGCTCGCCAGCTCGGGCTCGCGGTGGATGACGGGGAGCAGGGCCCCCCACGTGCCGATGACGACCTCGTCGTCGAGGCCGCCGTCGGCGCACGCCTGGGCGAGCAGGTCGCCGCGCAGGCTCCCGGTGTCGGGGTCCTGCTCGGCGGGGCAGTCGATGAACAGCCCGACCGCGTCGATGACGAGGTCGCGCTTGTGGGGCCACCGGCGGTAGAGCGTCGCCTTGGACGCCCGCGCCGCGCTCGCGACGGCGTCGAACGTCAGTCGGTCGTAGCCGGCCTCACGCAGGACGTCGATCGCGGCCTCGAGGATCTCGACCTCGCGGTCACCGGCGACGCGCGGACGGCTGGCGTGCGCCGTGTCCGCGATGTCCGTCGTGCTGCCGGCCGTGTCGGTCGTGCTCATGCTCACCCGCTCCTACCCCCGATGAAACGAAACTGTTTCGTTTCATCGGAAGCGTAGGTCGAGTCCGGGCGAATGGCAAACGTCTTTCCCGGTCTCGCCCGTCGTCGCCGCGCCGGCTGCTCACGGGCGACCGACGGGCGGGCTCGTGCGCACCATCCACAGACCCACAGCGACGCCTCCCAGACCGATGACGTATGCCGCGGGCACGAGTCCGAGGGAGCGCCCGGCCAGCAGCCCCGCCAGGACGGCGACGGGCACGGCGGCAGCGAAGGCGATCGCGGTGTGACGCACCCACCGTCGCGCCGTCGGAGCCGCGAACGAGCCAGCCGGGGGAGCCGAGGCGGACAGGGCGGTGGCGGCGTGGCCCACGACGCAGCCGGCGGCGGCGGGGAGCGACCACCAGGAGAAGGAGCCGGCGGGGGTGAGGATGAACCAGCCGAAGAGGAGCAGTCCCCAGTAGGCGAGCGGCGCCGCCGAGCCGGCCCACGTCATGGTCACCAGCGGCAGCAGGACGAGCGCCCACCAGATGGCGTCGAAGCCTCCGGTGGACAGGAACAGGCTCGCGAGGAAGACGGCCACGCCACCCGTTGCCGCCAGGGTCGCTCCGACCTGGCTGAGCGACCACTCCGGCCCGGCCCCGAAGTGCACGGTGCGCCGGACCCGGACCGGCTTGGCCCTCGTCGCCTGTGGCGGTGACTGGGGCTGTGGCTGGGGCTGTGGCTGCGGCTCGGGCACGGTCACCGCCTCGCCATCCGGGGCGCGGACGCCCGCCGGGCGATGTCGCGCAGCACCTGGTCCAGCGAGCCGGGACCTCGCCACGGCACGACGGGCACGCCGCGCAGGCGCAGGGCATGGACCTCGGAGTCACGCGACAGCAGGCGCATGCGCCAGGCCAGCGACTGGTAGACGTCGGTCGTGTCGGTGACGAGGTGGTCCGGGAAGGTGTCGACGACCACCACGGTCATCCCGCGAGCGGCGAGGGTGTGCGCGAGCCCCACCATCGTCGGGTCGATGAGCGGCGAGAGCACGAGGCACAGGGCGTTCGGGTCGACGCCCCGGATGGCACGGTCACCAGTGTCCCTGTTCTCCGTCGCGGGGGAGATCGCGGCGAGCGTGTCGAGCACCCGGCGCAGGTGGTTGGTGCCCGACCCGACGCCGAGCGTCGGCACCTCCGCCGCGCCGACCGTGCGCAGCGTCAGGCGGTCGTTGCTGCGCAGGAAGTGCTCGCTGATGGCGCCGGCCGCTCGGACCGTGACGTCGAGGCTCGTCGGGTGCCCGTCGATGCCCTCCCGCGGCCCGAGGTCGCTGAAGCAGTCGACGAGCAGGAAGACGTGGGCGTCCTCGTCGGTGAAGGTCGAGGTGACGTGGAGCGTGCCGGTGCGCATCGAGACGGGCCAGTGGATGCGCCGGAGCCGGTCGCCCGGGTGGAAGCGGCGGATCGTGTTGAACTCGGAGCCGGAGCCGGGCCGGTTGGAGCGGTTGAGCCCGACGATGCCGCGAGGGTGCGGCGTCGGGGCGCTCGCGTCGAAGGCCGCCGGCACCGGCAGCGTCGCCGACGCGAGGTCGGGCAGGTCGACCGGGCCGACGCGGAAGGCTCCCCACGTGCTGACGAGGGCGATGCCCACGGTGCCCACGCGGCGCCGTCCCCAGCGCGTGGACCGCACGCCGAGGGTGGCGGCGCCGTCCTCGAGCTCGACGACACCGCTCGAGGGCTTGCGCTCCACCCACGGGGCCTGGGCCAGCGTCACGATCCCGTGGACCTCGGGCGGGGACGGCTCGATGGTCACCCGGACGCCGGTGACCGAGCCCTCCCGGAAGGTCGTGTCGCCGAGGCGGGCGGTGCCGGTGACTTCGCTCCGGGGCCGCGCGAGGTGACCCCACAGGGCGGCGACGACGAGCGGGGCGACGATGACGAGCAGGTCGGCCCGCCGACCGATGACCGCGACGATGGCGCCCGCAGCCCCGAGGACGATGGCGCGCTGGTGGGCAGCGGTCGGCTCCCACGTGCCGAGGCGTCGGGTCACCATCCGCTGGGGGCGCCACTCCGGCATGCTCGCTCAGGCGCCCGTCGTCGGGTCGGCCACGAGGTGCTCGCGGGCCGACGGGGTGGCGACGGTGCGCAGCAGGCTCTCGACGATGCTGTGGCCGGAGGCGTTGCTCATCCACAGCTCGGGCTTGACCGTGATCCGGTGCGCGAGGACCGGGACCGCGACCGCCTTGACGTCCTCGGGCGTCACGTAGTCGCGGCCGTCGATGACGGCATACGCCCGGGCGCAGAGGAGCAGCCCGAGCGCGCCACGCGGCGAGGCGCCCATGAGGACGTCGCTGTGGGTGCGGCTCGCCGCCGTCAGCGCGACGCAGTAGCGCCCGACCGACTCGTCGACGACGGTCGCCTCGACCGCGGCCTGCATCGCGAGGAGCGTCTGCGGGTCGACGACGGGCTCGAGTGTCTGCTCCTCGCGCTGCCGGGCCATGCGGTTGGACAGGATCTCCCACTCCTCGTCGAGGGTCGGGTAGCCGAACGAGATGCGCATGAGGAAGCGGTCGAGCTGGGCCTCGGGCAGCGGGTAGGTGCCTTCGTACTCGACGGGGTTCGCCGTGGCGAGCACGTGGAAGGGGCGGGGCAGCTGGAAGGTGCGACCCTCGACCGTCACCTGCTTCTCCTGCATCGCCTCGAGCAGCGCCGCCTGCGTCTTCGGCGGGGTGCGGTTGATCTCGTCGGCGAGGAGCATCCCGGCGAAGAGCGGACCGGCCCGGAACTCGAACTCGCCCTCGCGTTGGTCGTAGACGAACGAGCCGGTGATGTCGCCGGGCAGCAGGTCCGGGGTGAACTGGGCCCGCTTGAAGTCGAGCCCGAGGGTCTGGGCGAAGCTGCGCGCGGCGAGCGTCTTGCCCAGGCCCGGGAAGTCCTCCATGAGCACGTGCCCACCGGCGAGGATGCCCGAGAGCACGAGCCGCAGCGCCTCGCGCTTGCCGACCACGGCGCGGTCGACCTCGTCGAGGACGGCGCTGCTCAGCTCACTGACCCGGGTCAGGTTCATCTCGGTCATGCGTTACCACTGCTCGATTCGTCGGAGGATGGGGTCGAGGCGCTGGGGGCGGTAGAGGTCGGGCGGCGGCAGGCCGACGAGCAGGTCCCACAGCTCGGGCGGGGTGACGCCCTGCGCCCACCGGGGCTCCTCCTCGGCGACGATGCCGTGCTTGGCGTAGAGGCGCTCGCGGATGAGCACCTGCAGCTGGAGGTGCACGTCGTGCACGACGCTCTCGCGGCCCTCCTTGCGGCGGTCGGCGGCCTCGAGGCGCGCCGCGAGGTTGGTGACCCGGAAGTCGTTGCCGCGCGAGTGACCGCCGAAGCCGCCGTCGACGAGGGGCCAGAGCGTCAGCTCGTGGGGCTCGGTGTGGTCGAGCAGGTGCCAGGCCAGCATCGCGACGGCGACGACGATCGCGAGGAGCACCGGCACGTCCGGTGCCAGGCCGAGCGCGGCCGTCAGGGCCGACAGCGCCACCCAGGTCAGCAGCAGCCAGACGATCCGCCGCCGCCACGGGCGCAGCGCGGCGACGAGTGCCCGCCTCCCGGTCTGCTCGCCGCGAACCGCACCGCGCGGGAGCGGCCGCACGCTCGTCTTCGGGACGCCCTCGCGCGCCTCGCGCGCCTCGCGCGCCTCACGTCGGGTCTGAGGAGGCGTGCCGTCCGGTTGGCTGCTCACGGCCGCTCCCTCCCCGGGGACGACGAGGCAGCGGCCTGCTGCTCGGCCTCCCGCTGGGCCCGCTCCGCGGCCTGGCGGGAGGCGACGCGCTCGAGGTCGGCGATGAGCACCCGGAGGTCGGTGACGGCGCGGTCACGGTGACCCTCGCCGAGCTCGTGCACGGAGAAGCGGGCCTCGCGGTAGAGCGCCGCGAGGTCGCCGAGCCGCTCGGAGTCGACGGGCCAGACCCCGATGACGCGTTCGGTGTACTCGCTCGAGGTCTCGGCCGGCAACCGGGGCAGGCCGGTGGCAGCGGCGGACGTCTCGAGGCCGAGCCACGCAGCGACGATGGCGTTGCGCGGCTCACCGGACTCGAGGTCGCGCAGACGCTCGCGGGCGGCCTCGAGCAGCTCGCCCGGCACGACGGGGATCGCGAAGTCGGGCTCCTCGTGCAGCTCGAGGTGAGGGCGTCGCCGCAGGAGCGAGCGGACCAGCTGGACCAGCGCGAAGGCGACGAGCAGGCCGGTGGCGACGAGGATCAGCTGGACGAGCGTGATGAGCACCGGCGATGGGTCGTACGGTGCCGGGTTGGTCGTGTACGTCGTGGCCGGCAGCGTGAGGCTCGACGGCGTCGAGGTGACCGTGGGCAGGGGCGTGAACGTCTGCGTGTCGGTCGGGCGCGAGAGCAGCGACAGCGGCCGGCCCAGCGCAGCCACGACCAGGGCGGCCATGACGACGGCGGCACCGGCGAAGGTGAGCTGCACCCCCCGTCTCGACATGCGAGAGACCTTATGCCAGCAGGGAGCCCGACAGTCCGGTAGCGCGCGGATCGTTGCCGTCCTGAGAGGTCAGGACGGCAACGACCGACGGCGTGGTGGGTGGGTCAGCCCTGCGCGGGAGGCTTCTCGACGGGGACGAGCTCGGCGTCGCGGACCTCGACGGCCTCGCCCTCGGCATACGCGAGCTCACTGATGCGCCCGCTCGCCCGCAGGTCGGCCTCGGCCGCCTGCACGTGCGCGACGGACGCGGCGGGCGCGACGAGGGTCATGGTGCGCACCTCGGCGCGCATGCCGACCTTGGCCTCGGACTTGACCTTGCGCACGCCGGCGAGGGCGGCGCCCACCGACGGCAGCAGCGCGGCGTCGCCGCCGGCCGGCAGCTCCGCGCCGGTCGGCCACGGCTGACGGTGCACCGAGCCGTCACCGAACCACGACCAGACCTCCTCGGTCGCGTAGGGGATGAACGGCGCCAGCAGGCGCAGCAGCGTCTCGAGCGCGAGGCGCAGGGCGGCACGTGCGCTGGCCGCGGCCTCCTCGCCCTGGCCGCCGTAGGCGCGGTCCTTGACGAGCTCGAGGTAGTCGTCGCAGAAGGTCCAGAAGAAGGTCTCGGTCGCCTCGAGCGAGCGGGTGTAGTCCCAGCTCTCGAAGCCCTGCGTGGCCTTGTCGACGACGTCGGCGAGCGCCGCGAGCATCGACAGGTCGAGCGGGTGTGTGACCGCCGTGCGCAGGTCGCCGTCGACGTCGCCGAAGCCCAGGGCGAACTTGCTCGCGTTGAGCACCTTGATCGCGAGGCGCCGGCCGACCTTCATCTGGCCGGTGTCGTAGGCGGCGTCGGTGCCCAGGCGTCCGGAGGCCGCCCAGTAGCGCACGGCGTCGGCGCCGTTGGCCTTGACGACGTCCTCGGGCGTCTCGGCGTTGCCCTTGGACTTGCTCATCTTCTTGCGGTCGGGGTCGAGGATCCAGCCGCTGATGGCGGCGTGACGCCACGGCGCGACGCCGTGCTCGAAGTACGACCGCGTCACCGTGGCGAAGAGCCAGGTGCGGATGATGTCGTGCGCCTGCGGGCGCATGTCGTAGGGGAAGATCGAGGCGAAGAGCGCCTCGTCCGAGCCGAGGCCCTCGCCCTCGCGCACCGGCCAGCCGGCCGCGATCTGCGGGGTGAGCGACGAGGTGGCCCACGTGTCCATGATGTCGGGGTCGGCGACGAACCCGCCCGGCACGCCGCGCTGGCTCTCGTCGTAGCCCTCGGGGACGTCGATCTGCGGGTCGACGGGCAGCGCCGACTCGGGGGCGACGATGGGGTGCTCGTGGTCGGTCTCGCCCTCGGCCGTCACGGGGTACCAGACCGGGAAGGGCACGCCGAAGAAGCGCTGGCGCGAGATGAGCCAGTCCCCGTTGAGGCCCTCGACCCAGTTCTTGTAGCGCGAGCGCATGAAGGCGGGGTGGAAGTCGACCTCGTCGCCCATCCCGACGAGCTTGCCGCGCAGGGCCTCGTCGCGGCCGCCGTTGCGGATGTACCACTGGCGCGAGGTGACGATCTCGAGGGGCTTGTCGCCCTTCTCGTAGAAGTTGGCCTTGCGCTGGGTCTTCTGCGGCTCGCCGTCGAGGTCGCCGGACTCGCGCAGCGCGGCCACGACGGCCTCGCGGGCGCTGAACGTCGTCTTGGTCGCGAGGGACTCGGCGTAGAGCGCCTCGCCGGGGCCGCCGGCGATCCACTCGGGAGTCTCGGCCTGCAGGCGCCCGTTGCGGGTGATGAGCGAGCGGATCGGCAGCTGCAGCTCGCGCCACCACATGACGTCGGTGAGGTCACCGAACGTGCAGCACATGGCGATGCCGGCGCCCTTGTCCATCTCGGCGGCGCGGTGCGCCAGCACCGGCACCTCGACGCCGAAGAGCGGCGAGGTGACGGTCGTGCCGAAGAGCGGCTGGTAGCGCTCGTCGTCGGGGTGCGCGATGAGCGCGACGACCGACGGGATGAGCTCGGGACGCGTCGTCTCGATGTGGACGGGCTCGCCGCCCGCACGGTGGAACGCGACGCGGTGGTACGCGCCGGGGTAGTCGCGCGCCTCGAGCTCGGCCTGCGCGACCGCCGTCTGGAACGTCACGTCCCAGAGGCCGGGGGCCTCGCTCTGGTAGGCCTCGCCGCGGGCGAGGTTGCGCAGGAACGCCTGCTGCGCGACGGCGCGCGAGCGCTCGTCGATGGTGCGGTAGGTGATGTTCCAGTCGAGGCTGAAGCCCAGGCGGCGGAAGAGCGACTCGAAGGTCACCTCGTCCTTGACCGTGAGGACGTCGCACAGCTCGATGAAGTTCTTGCGGCTGATCGGGCGCTGGTCGGCGGCCTTGATCGCCTTGCCCTTGGCGTCCACGCCCTCCTCGAACGGCGGCGTGAAGCCTTCCTCGTAGGGCAGGCTCGCGTCGCCGCGCACGCCGTAGTAGTTCTGCACCCGGCGCTCGGTCGGCAGGCCGTTGTCGTCCCAGCCGATGGGGTAGAAGACCTCGAGGCCCTGCATGCGCTTGTAGCGGGCCATGCAGTCGGTGTGGGTGTAGCTGAAGACGTGACCGACGTGCAGGCTGCCGCTCGCCGTGGGCGGCGGGGTGTCGATGGCGAAGACCTGCTCGCGGGGGAGGGTGAGGGCCTTCTCGCGGTCGAAGGCGTAGGTGCCCTGCTCGGCCCATACCTGCATCCACTTCTCCTCGAGCCCGTCGAGCGTGGGCCGCTCGGGGATCCGCGAGGTCGTGGTGTCAGGTGCGTCAGTCATGCGCCCAATCCTTCCAGACGCGACGGGGTGCCCTCGACCGCCTTCCCGGCCGTGGGCCGCACGGCCGATGGCTGGAGCCGAGGAGGCGGCACTCGCGAGCTTGCGAGGGACTGCCACCTCATTTCGGAATGCCGTGTGGCCGGGCGGGTGCCCGTCAGAAGTCGCAGCCGGGCAGGTCGCACCCGTCGCCGCAGCCCGGCACGTCGCAGCCGTCGCCGCACCCGGCGAGGCCGTCGAAGGAGAAGAGCGAGTCGGCGGCGTCGGTGAAACCGTCGACACCGTCGAACAGGTCGCCGGGGTCGGTGCACCACGTGGTGGCGTCGCCGATGTCGGACAGGGCGTCACCGAGGGAGAGGTCGCCGCCGTCGGAACCGCCGACGTCGTACCAGTCGAGGCCGTCGACGTAGTCGGTCCAGTGGCTGTCCTTGGCGAGGTGGCGGAGCAGGTCGGCGAAGTGGGCCGTCAGACCGAAGGCGACGGCATACGGCAGGTAGCTGCTGAGCAGGGCTCGCTTCTCCTCGAAGCGCAGCCGGTCGGCCTCGGCGGTGGCGAGGTACTCGCGGAAGCCGAGTGCCTCGATGCGCAGCGCGGTGCCCTCGGCCGTGCGCGGCGTCCGGGCGCCGCCCCAGCGCGCGAGGACGACGAGCGCGACGACGAGGCCGACGAGCACCGGCGTCAGCGACCAGTCGTGGGCGTGGCCCAGGCCGGTCACGACGAGGGCCGCGGCGACGAGGACGAGCGGCACGAGCACGGCGAGCCCGACGGCGCGGGTGCGCCCGTTGCGGGCCCGGGGGTGGCGGGCGTACCAGCCGCGGTCGACGACCTCGCGGTAGAGCCCGATCTGGGCCTCGCGCATCGTGAGGCCGAACGAGCCCTTGAGCGTCGACAGCCGCACGTCGTCGCCACCCTCGAAGAGCCGGTCGAGCAGGAGCTGCTCGAAGGCTGTGAGCCTCTCGATCGGCGCCGGGTCGACGCGTCGCAGCTCCCAGTCGCGCGGACGGCCGTCCCGCTCCCCGGGGACCTCGATGATGCGGAACCAGCCGCGGACGGCGAGGTCGAGCAGGGTCGCGCTGACGTCGTGGGGGTCGGCGACGCCGTCGACGACGGTCCCGACGACGCCCGGGCGCACGTCCCGCGGGGGAGCGAAGGCCGGCGCCACCGTGCCCGACCACTCGCCGCCGCGCACCCGGTGGCGGGGCGCCGTCGCGGGGTCCTGCGGCACCAGGCCCGGGGTGAGGTCGTCGAACATCTCGTCGCGACCGCGCCACCACTTGACGAGCACCACGAGGCCCGCGAGCAGGATCGGCACGAGCCCGATGACGGCGGCGCCGACGAAGGTGTCCCGGTCGACGAGGGCCGGCGTCGCGGCATGCGCCAGGTCTGCGAGGTCCGGCAGGCCGCTCGGGACCCTCGCCTGCGTGGCGTGCATCACTGCAACGCTCGTGCTCACGGTCATCTCCCGTTCGTCGGCACCCCTGGTTGCCGGCATCGGCGTGCCGAAGCGTAGCGACGCAGGGCAGAGTGTCCCCATGGAGCCCGTCTACTCGTCCGTCATCGGTTTCGCCCGCGGGGTGTTCGCGATGCAGGGACTGAAGTTCACCATCCTCGGCGACGACAACGTGCCACGCACCGGGGGAGCGGTGATGACGATCAACCACACCGGCTACATGGACTTCGCCTACGCCGGGCTCGCCGCCCAGAAGTCCGGGCGCCTCGTGCGCTTCATGGCCAAGGACGGCGTCTTCAGCCACCCGGTCAGCGGTCCGCTCATGCGCGGCATGCACCACATCCCCGTGGACCGCACCGCCGGCGCGGCGTCGTATGCCGCGGCCGTGGCGGCGCTGCGGGCGGGTGAGATCGTCGGCGTCTTCCCCGAGGCCACGATCTCGCGCTCGTTCGAGCTCAAGGACTTCAAGACCGGCGCCGCGCGGATGGCGATCGAGGCGGGGGTCCCGATCCTGCCCGTCGTCATCTGGGGCTCGCAGCGGGTCTGGACCAAGGGCCACCCCAAGCGCCTCGGACGCACCAACGTGCCGATCATCATGTCGGTCGGCGAGCCCATCCCGGTCGCCGCCGACGCCGACCCCGACGAGGTGACTGCCCGCTACAAGGCCGTCATGGCCCACATGCTCGACATCGCGCGGGCGGCCTACGAGCCGCTCACCGGCCCGGACCTCAAGTTCCTGCCCGCGAGCATGGGCGGCACCGCCCCCACGCTGGCCGAGGCGACCCGGCTCGACGAGGCCGAGTCGGCCGAGCGCCAGCGCCGGGCCGACGAGCAGCGCGGCTTCCCGACCGACTGACGGCGCCGCCCCGCGGCGCCGGTAGCCTTCCGGGCATGGCTCGTCAGGCACGTCAGCGCGTCCCCGAGGGACCGGCACCGGACCCCGCGGTCCAGAAGCTCCGGATCCGCTACACGAAGCGGGGACGGCTGCGGTTCACCTCCAGCCGCGACTTCCAGCGTGCGCTCGAGCGTGCCCTGCGGCGCGCGGACGTCCCGATGGCGTTCTCCGCGGGCTTCCACCCGCACCCGAAGATCAGCTACGCGAACGCCGCCGCTACGGGCACGGGCAGCGAGGCGGAGTACTTCGAGATCTCGGTGACCCAGCGCGTCGAGCCGGAGTCGGTGCGCATCGCCCTGGACGAGGCCCTCCCGGAGGGCATCGACATCCTCCAGGTCGTCGAGGCCGCCTCGGGTGCGCTCGCCGACCGCCTCGAGGCCAGCGACTGGCTCCTCGAGTTCGGGGGCGTGTCGCTGGAGGTCCTCGCGGCGGCGGTGGACCGCCTGCTCGAGCGCGAGACGGCCGAGGTGACCCGCCTGACGAAGTCCGGTCCGCGCACCTTCGACGTGCGCGCCGCAATCGTCTCCGCCCGGGTGCTGGCACCGGGCGACGCGCTCGCCGACACGGTCACGTCTCACGCTGTCGGGGCCGACTGTGCGATACTGCGCATGGTCGTACGGCACACCACACCGGCTGTACGCCCCGACGACATTCTGACCGCGCTGCGTGAGATCGCCGACCTGCAGCCTCCGCGTCCCCCACTGGTGACGCGTCTGGCGCAGGGACCGCTCGACACCGCAAACGTGCGGGTGACCGACCCGTTGGAATGACCTGCCAGGTCATGACGACGAACCGGTTGCCGACCAGGACGCCGACGGCATTCGATCACGGGGCCGCGCCCAGCGCGAACCGTTTTCGGGTGTAGCGAGACGACTTCCGTCCCGTCGCACACGCGGCGCGACGACTGCAACCGCACTCGTGCGGTGTCGGCGGCTCCGGCCGGGTGTGGGTCGCACCGCACCTGACGGGAGACTGCCTGATGGCACCCAACGACACCACCGCCGGCGACGACGCGACCCTGTTCCCCGAGGCCGACGCCCCGACGCCACGCCGCCGCGCCCCGCGCCGCAGCACGAAGAAGGCGACGACCATCGAGCCGGCCGCCCAGCCGGTCAGCGAGTCGCCCATGGAGCCAGCCGCGGCCGCCCCCACGAGCGATGCAGTCGAGGCCCCCAGCGCCCCGGGCACCGACGAGGTCGGTGACGCCACCGAGACCAAGCGTCCGGCACGCAAGCGCGCCACCCGCAAGAAGGCCGACACCGGCGACGCCGCCGGTGCCCCCGCCGACTCCACCGCCGCTGCGGCGCCCCGGGCCGCCAAGCGCGCCCCGCGCAGCAAGGCCGCCCGCGCCAGTGCCGCGGTCGAGGAGCTCGTCGCGGGGGTCCAGGGCGAGGCGCCGGCAGCCGTCGAGCCCGAGGCAGCGCCGTCCGTGGAGGCCGCCGCGTCCGCGGAGCCCGTGCAGGCGGCGGAGGCCGCCGCCGTCGTCGACGTCGACGCCTTCGACGAGACCGAGAGCACCGACGACCTGCCCGTGCTCGACGCCGGCGACGCGGACTCCCGTCCGTCCGCCGTCGTCCCCAGCTTCAGCGTGCTCTTCCAGGCGCCCGACGCGAGCCAGGCGACGCCGACGCGCCGTCGTCGTGCATCCGCTCCGGCCCAGCCGGTCGAGCACGTCGAGGAGGCGGAGGAGGAGCCGGTCGAGGAGACCGTCGAGGAGGTCCAGGACCACGAGCCCGACGCCGACGCCACGGTCCGCTCAGACGAGCAGGACGACGAGGAGAGCAGCCCCCGGCGCTCGCGTCGCCGCCGCGGCGGCAAGGGCCGCCGGGGCCGCGCCAACGACGAGGACGACGCCCAGGACCAGCCGTCCGACTCCCGCGGCTGGGGTGATTCCCGTGGCGCGTCAGCCGACACCGGTGACGAGGGCGACGCCGACCACGAGGGCGACACCGACGCCGACTCCGACAACGGGTCCGACACCGACGACGAGGGTGTGTCGAGCCGTCGTCGCCGTCGTCGCCGCCGCGCCGGCTCGGCCGCCGACTCCGGGGACGACACACCCAACGTCTCGACCCGGGTGCGCCAGCCGCGCAGCCAGAGCGACGAGCCCGTCGCCGTGAAGGGCTCGACCCGGCTCGAGGCCAAGAAGCAGCGCCGCCGCGAGGGCCGCGAGGCCGGCCGTCGCCGCACGATCATCACCGAGGCGGAGTTCCTCGCCCGCCGCGAGGCCGTCGACCGGGTCATGGTCGTGCGCAACAAGGACGGGCGCACCCAGATGGGCGTCCTCGAGGACGGCGTCCTCGTCGAGCACTACATCGACCAGGCCACGAACGTCTCGATGGCCGGCAACATCTACCTCGGCCGGGTCCAGAACGTCCTGCCCTCGATGGAGGCCGCCTTCGTCGACATCGGCAAGGGCCGCAACGCCGTGCTGTACGCCGGTGAGGTCAACTGGGACGCCGCCGGCCTCGAGGCCAACCAGCCCAAGCGCATCGAGAACGCCCTCGGCTCCGGCCAGACCGTGCTCGTGCAGGTCACCAAGGACCCGATCGGCCACAAGGGCGCACGCCTCACGTCGCAGATCTCGCTGCCGGGCCGCTACCTCGTCTACGTGCCGAACAGCTCGATGACCGGCATCAGCCGCAAGCTGCCCGACACCGAGCGCGCCCGCCTCAAGAAGATCCTGCGCGACGTCGTGCCGGACTCCGCCGGCGTCATCGTCCGCACCGCGGCCGAGGGCGCGAGCGAGGAGGAGCTGCGCGCCGACGTCGAGCGCCTCACCCGCACGTGGGAGGACATCCAGGCCAAGGCCGAGGCGGCCTCGTCACCGCGTGCCGGCAAGAGCAAGGGCAAGAAGAAGAACGGCGCCGCCGGCTCCGCGACCGGTGGCCAGGCCCCGATGCTCCTGCACGGCGAGCCCGACCTCACGGTCCGCGTCATCCGTGACGTCTTCAACGAGGACTTCAAGCAGCTCGTCGTCGCCGGCGACCAGGCGTGGAACGAGATCCACCCCTACATCAGCTCCGTCGCCCCCGACCTCGCCGACCGCGTCACGAAGTGGACGTCGGAGGAGGACCTCTTCACGCACCACCGCGTCGACGAGCAGCTGTCCAAGGCGATGGACCGCAAGGTCTGGCTGCCGAGCGGCGGCTCGCTCGTCATCGACCGCACCGAGGCGATGACCGTCGTCGACGTCAACACCGGCAAGTTCGTCGGCTCGGGCGGCAACCTCGAGGAGACGGTGACGAAGAACAACATCGAGGCGGCCGAGGAGATCGTGCGCCAGCTCAGGCTGCGCGACATCGGCGGCATCATCGTCATCGACTTCATCGACATGGTCCTCGAGAGCAACCGCGAGCTCGTCGTGCGTCGCCTGCTCGAGTGCCTCGGCCGCGACCGGACCAAGCACCAGGTCGCCGAGGTCACCTCGCTCGGCCTGGTCCAGATGACTCGCAAGCGGGTCGGCTCGGGCCTCATCGAGGTCTTCTCCGAGACCTGCGACCACTGCAACGGGCGCGGCTTCATCATCCACACCGACCCCGTCGACAAGGGCGCGCACCCGCAGGAGCAGGGCCAGCACGGCCAGCAGGGTCAGCAGGGTCAGGGCGACGGCGGCAGCAGCCGCAGCCGCCGCGGCCGCGGCCAGGGAGCCGGCCAGAACGGCAACAACCAGGGCGGCAACGGCTCCGGCCAGCAGTCCGGCCTGCAGTCGGGTGCGCAGTCGGCGCACGCGGAGTCCAAGGCCAACGGGCCCACCGCGGCCCAGATCGCAGCGGCCGCCCACGCCGCCGCGGTCAAGAGCGCCTCCGGCCAGCCCGTGGGCGAGGCGGCAGCCGAGGCCGTCGCCGAGATCGCGGCGGAGGCCGCCGGCGAGGCGAAGGCCGGTCACGGCTTCCCCCTCGACGCGGGCCCCTGGTCCGGTGACGACGCCCACGAGGTCGACAGCGCCGATGACCAGGCCACCCAGGGCGGCTCGCACGTCGAGCTCGAGTCCGACGTGACCGACGCGGCCGGCGACGAGACGCAGCAGCCCGAGCAGGCCCAGCAGCCTGAGCAGCCTGAGGTGAGCGTCGAGACCACCGGCGCCGCACCGGTCGAGGCGCAGGTCGAGGTGCAGCCCGCCGCCCGCGGCCGGCGCCGCCGTGGACGCGTCGTCGCCCCGGCCGGCCCGCCCCGCGCGAGCAACGAGTCCGGTCCCGCCGACGGCGCCTGACCTCGGTTTGGAGCTGGGACCTCCCAGCCGGTAATCTTGTCCCTTGGTGCGCCCACCGGGCCCGTGTTGACGGGCCGGTGCCGAAAGTGGCGATACCACCCCTTGATGAGAGAGTGAGTTTCACTGTGTACGCGATTGTTCGCGCTGGCGGTCGCCAGGAGAAGGTGTCGGTGGGCGATGTCCTGCTCGTCGACAAGGTGACGGGTCAGCCCGGCGATGCCATCGAGCTCACGCCGCTGCTCCTCGTGGACGGCACGACCGTGACGTCCGACGCCGACAAGCTGTCGAAGGTGTCGGTCAAGGCCGAGGTCGTCAAGGCCGCCAAGGGCCCCAAGATCGTCATCATGAAGTACAAGAACAAGACCGGCTACCGCAAGCGTCAGGGCCACCGTCAGCCGCTGACCCAGGTCAAGATCACCGCCATCAACGCGTGATCCGCCCGGAACCCAGAGACTCACGAGAGAAGGACTGACATGGCACACAAGAAGGGTGCGTCCTCGACCCGCAACGGTCGCGACTCGAACGCACAGTTCCTCGGCGTCAAGCGTTTCGGTGGCCAGAAGGTCAACGCGGGCGAGATCCTCGTCCGTCAGCGCGGCACGCACTTCCACCCGGGTGAGGGTGTCGGTCGCGGTGGCGACGACACGCTGTTCGCCCTCGTCGCCGGCGCCGTCAAGTTCGGCACCAAGCGCGGCCGCAAGACGGTCAACATCGAGCAGCCGGAGACCGCTGCCGCTGAGTGATCGCCACGATCACGCACTGAGCTTTTTCCGGAAGGGCGGGCCCGCGTGGCCCGCCCTTCCGTTTTTCTTTCCCGGGCGACCCGGCGTTCCGAAATGATGTGGCAGTCCCTCGCACGCTCGCGAGTGCCACCTCCTCGGCTCCAGCCACATCGCGTATGCCGTCCGCCCACCCTGATCTGGAAGAGTGACCTCCCATGGCAGTGACCTTCGTCGACCGCGTGGTGCTGCATCTCAGCGCCGGGGCGGGCGGGCACGGTGTGGCCTCCGTCAAGCGCGAGAAGTTCAAGCCGCTCGGCGGCCCCGACGGCGGCAACGGCGGCCGGGGAGGCTCGGTCATCCTGCGCGTCGACCCCTCGTCCACGACGCTGCTCGACTACCACCGCCACCCGCACCGCAAGGCCGGCAACGGCGCACCGGGCGCCGGTGACGAGCGCAACGGCGCGGACGGCGACGACCTCGTGCTCGCCGTGCCGGAGGGCACCGTCGTCAAGGACGCCTCGGGCCAGATCATCGTCGACCTCGTCGGCATGGGCACCGAGCACGTCATCGCCGCGGGCGGTCGGGGCGGCCTCGGCAACAAGGCGCTGTCGAGCGCCCGCCGCAAGGCGCCGGGCTTCGCGCTGCTCGGCGAGCCGGGCGAGGATGTCGACATCGTGCTCGAGCTCAAGTCGCTCGCCGACGTGGCCCTCATCGGCTTCCCGAGCGCCGGCAAGTCCTCGCTCGTCTCGGTGCTCTCGGCGGCCAAGCCGAAGATCGCCGACTACCCGTTCACGACGCTCGTGCCCAACCTCGGGGTCGTCACCGCTGGGTCGAGCCGGTTCACCGTCGCCGACGTGCCCGGCCTCATCCCCGGCGCGCACGAGGGCAAGGGCCTGGGCCTGGAGTTCCTGCGCCACGTCGAGCGCTGCTCGGTGCTCGTGCACGTCATCGACTGCGCCACGCTCGAGCCGGGCCGCGACCCGATGAGCGACCTCGACGTCATCGAGAACGAGCTCTCGCTCTACGTCCCCGACGCCGACCTCGGCGGTCGCCCGCTCTCCGAGCGCACCCGCATCGTCGTGCTCAACAAGGCCGACGTCCCCGAGGCGCGCGAGCTGGCCGAGATGGTCAAGCCCGACCTCGAGGCCCGCGGCATCGAGGTCTTCATCGTCTCGGCCGTTGCGCACGAGGGACTTCGCGAGCTGAGCTTCGCGATGGCCCGCCACGTCGACGCCGCCCGCAAGGAGATCGGCGAGGCCGTGCCCAAGCGCGTCGTGCTGCGACCGCGCTCGGTCGACGACCAGGGCTTCACGGTGACCAAGGAGAACGGCCCCGACGGCGTCTTCTTCCGCGTCACCGGCGCGCGCCCCGTCCGCTGGGTGCGCCAGACCGACTTCAGCAACGACGAGGCCGTCGGCTACCTCGCCGACCGGCTCGGCCGCCTCGGGGTCGAGGACGAGCTCTACAAGGTCGGCGCCGTCGCCGGCGACACGGTCGTCATCGGGGCCACCGACGACGCCGTCGTCTTCGACTGGGAGCCCACGCTCCAGGCCGGCGCCGAGCTGCTCGGCTCGCGCGGCACCGACCTGCGCCTGTCCGAGTCCTCGCGCCCGACCCGCGACGAGAAGCGCGAGGCGCAGAAGGACCGCTACGCGGCCCGCGCCGCGACGCAGGAGGAGCTCGACGCCGAGCGCCGGTCGGGCCTGTGGCACGTCGCGGCCGACGAGGACGACGACCAGAAGGCCTGAGCCGCCTCCGCTCTGACCACCCGTTCGATGTAGGGGCGCGGCCCCAGGGCCGCGCACCTACATCGAACGAACCAGCCCGTCGGGCGTCAGCGGGCCGCATACAGTGTCGCCATGAGCTCGTGGGGCGCGCTGCTGCGTCGCGGTCACCTCGGCACCGAGGCCGACCGGGCGACGTACCGCACCCTGCACACCGCCCTGCTCGCGTCTCCGGCGCTGCGCAGCGGCCTCACGCCGGCGGCGGCCGAGCGCTCGCTCAAGCACCTCCGCGCGCTCCTCGGGGCGCCCGCCGTGGCGATGACCGACACCACGGGCCTGCTCGCGTGGGACGGGGGCCGGTCGCACCACGCCCCGCAGGCCGCCGTGATCTCCGCCGGCACGCTCGCCCACGGTCGCACGACCGTCGTCGACGGGGCCGACGTGTCCTGCACGGAGCCGTCCTGCGTCGTGCGCCAGGCCATCGTCGCCCCGCTCGACGTCGACGAGAAGGTCGTCGGGACGCTGCAGGTCTTCACCGACCGCGCCTCGGCGGGGCTCGTCCGGGCCACCAACGAGGTGGCCGGCTGGGTGTCGGGGCAGCTCGAGCTCGCCGAGCTCGACGCCTCGCGCACCCGGCTCATGGAGGCCGAGGTCCGGGCCCTGCGCGCGCAGATCAGCCCGCACTTCATCTACAACTCGCTGACGGCCATCGCGTCCTTCACCCGGACCGACCCCGAGCGGGCGCGCGAGCTGCTGCTCGACCTCGCCGAGTTCACGCGCTACTCCTTCCGCCGGCACGGCGAGTTCACGACCCTCGCCGAGGAGCTGCGCTCCATCGAGGCCTACCTCGTCATCGAGAAGGCCCGCTTCGGCGACCGGCTCACCGTGACCGTGCGCGTGGCCCCCGAGGTGCTGCCGGTCGTCGTGCCGTTCCTGTGCCTGCAGCCCCTCGTCGAGAACGCCGTCCAGCACGGCATCGAGGGTCGTGAGGGCAGTGGCGAGATCAGCATCCTGGCCCAGGACGCCGACCAGGAGTGCGTCGTGACCATCGAGGACAACGGCGTGGGGGAGGACCCCGAGCGGGTGCGACGCGTGCTGGCCGGTGACCCGGGCAGCGACTCGGTCGGGCTGGCCAACGTCGACGAGCGGCTGCGCACGGCCTTCGGCGACGACTACGGCCTCGTCGTCGAGACAGCGCCCGGCGCCGGCACCAAGGTCGTCGTGCGGCTGCCGAAGTTCCGACCGGGGGTGCACGTGTGACCGGACCAGCCAACGCCACCGAGGCCCACGGCGACGCGCCGTCCTCGCCCGATGTGGCGCCGCTGCTGAAGGTGCTTGCCGTCGACGACGAGGCGCCGGCCCTCGACGAGCTGGCCTGGATGCTCGGCCGTCACGAGTGCGTGCGCCAGGTCGTGCCGGCCGGCTCGGGCGAGGCTGCGCTGCGCGTGCTCCACGAGGAGCAGGTCGACGCGATCTTCATGGACGTGCAGATGCCGGGCCTCAGCGGTCTCGACCTCGCGCGGGTGCTCTCGCGCTTCACCACCCAACCGCCGATCGTCTTCGTCACCGCGCACGAGCAGCACGCCGTCGACGCCTTCGAGCTCAACGTCGTCGACTACGTCCTGAAGCCGGTCCGCGACGAGCGGCTCGACCAGGCGGTGCGCCGGGTGGTGCGCCAGGTCAGTGGTCGCGAGCCCGTCGCGGCGTCCGCCGACGAGAGCATCGTCGTCGAGCTGGCCGGGGTGAGCCGGCTCGTGCCGCGCTCCGAGGTGCTCTTCGTCGAGGCCCAGGGGGACTACGCCCGCCTGCACACCGCCACCGAGAGCCACCTCGTCCGCGTGCCGCTCACGACGCTCGCCGACCAGTGGCGTGAGGCGGGCTTCGTGCGCATCCACCGCTCCTCGCTCGTCGCGCTCGGCCACATCAGCGAATGGCGCACCGAGAGCGGCCGCACGACCGTCGTCGTCGGCGGCCACGAGCTCGTCGTGAGCCGCCGCCACACGCGGGCCCTGCGGGACCTGCTCGTGCGCCGCGCGCAGCCGCTCGGACGCGGCGGGTCATGACCTCCTCCGAGGCGCCGGAGCCGGGGGCCGACGCACGAGGGCGTATGCCGTCCGCCGAGGCCGGGCGGCCCCGCGCGGGTGCGGGTGTGGCGGGGGACCCGCGCAGCCGCACCCGCGTGCGCGTCACGAGCCCGCGCACGTCCGCGGCCCGCACCCGGAGCGTCTCGATCGCGTCCGAGATCGACGAGCAGACCCGTCTGGGCGAGGTCTACATCACCTCCCTCATGCGCAGCCAGCTCCGCCTGGCGCTCACGGTGCTCGTCATCCTCGCCTCGACGCTCGGCCTGCTGCCGCTTGCCTTCCGGGCCGTCCCGGCGATCGCCGACATCGACCTGCTCGGCGTGCCGCTGCCCTGGGTGCTACTCACCGTCGTCGCCTTCGTCGAGATCATCGGGCTGGGCTGGTTCTACGTGCGACAGTCCGAGCGCAACGAGGACGACTTCAGCGACCTGCTCGAGGGCCGGTGACCGAGGTGCGTGACCGGTGAGCAACGCCGCCAGCATCGTCGCGGTGGTCCTCGTGTCCATCGCCTCCCTCGCCGTCGGGGCCTTCGGGCTGCGACTCTCGCGCACCATGAGCGACTTCTACGTCGCCTCGAGGGGCGTCGGCCCGGTCCTCAACGCCTCGGCCATCAGCGGCGAGTACCTCTCTGCCGCATCGTTCCTCGGGGTCGCGGGCCTCATCCTGGCCCGCGGCGTCGACATGCTGTGGCTGCCGGTCGGGTGGACCGCGGGCTACCTGCTGCTGCTCGTCTTCGTCGCCGCCCCGCTGCGGCGCTCGGGTGCCTACACGCTGCCCGACTTCGCCCAGCTGCGACTCGAGTCCGTCGTCGCGCGGCGGGCCTCGAGCCTGCTTGTCGTCGCCATCGGGCTGCTCTACCTCATCCCGCAGTTCCAGGGCGCAGGCCTCACCCTGCGCACCCTGACGGGCGCCCCGTCGTGGGTCGGCCAGCTGGCGGTGGCGGTCGTCGTCTGCCTCAACGTCCTGCCCGGCGGCATGCGCAGCGTCACCCTCGTGCAGGCGTTCCACTACTGGCTCAAGCTGCTCGCCCTGCTGACACCGCTCTTCTTCCTCCTCGGCGCGCTCGGGGGCCGCAGTGGCGACCCGGACGTCGGCGCCGTGTTCGTCGCCGACTGGGTCGAGCCGCTGCGCGGCGACCACGCGCTCTACCTGACCTACTCGCTCGTCCTGGCCACCTTCTTCGGCACGATGGGCCTGCCCCACGTCGTCGTGCGCTTCTACACCAACCGGGACGGCCGGGCCGCCCGACGGGCCACGCTTGCAGTGCTCGTGCTGTTGTCGGGCTTCTACCTGCTGCCCGTCCTCTACGGCGTCATCGGTCGCTACGTCGCGTCCGACCTCGTCGCCGCCGGACGCGCCGACTCCGTCGTGCTCGAGCTGCCGAGCCGGCTCTTCGACGGACCGGTGGCCGAGGGGCTGACCGCGCTGCTCGCCGCCGGCGCCTTCGCGGCGTTCCTGTCGACGTCCACCGGTCTCGTGGTCTCGGTGGCGGGGGTCGTGAGCCAGGACCTCGTGCGCTGGGGCGCCGGGCACCGGCAGGGCATCCGGACCTTCCGCCTGTCGACCGTGGCGGTCGTCGCGGTGTCGCTGCTGCTGACCATCGTCTCGGCGGGCGTCCCGGTGGCGCACGCGGTCGAGCTGACCTTCGCCGTGGCCGCCTCGACCTTCTGCCCGATGCTGCTCCTCGGCATCTGGTGGCGCGGCCTGACCGCGCGGGGCGCCATCGCCGGCATGGTCGTCGGCGGCGGACTGTCGATGGGGGCGGTCGTGTCGACGACCTTCGGCATCGCCACCGGCGGCTGGTTCGGCGTCGTCATGACCCAGCCGGCGGCGGTCAGCGTCCCGCTGTCCTTCGCGACGATGGTGCTCGTGTCGGTCGCCACCCGCGCGAGCGCCCCCGAGCACGTGGCCCGGACGATGGTGCGCCTGCACGCGCCCGAGCACATCGATCTCAACCGCGGCTCGTTCCATCCCGAGCGCTGGTACCGCCGCGCCTCGGCCCCAGTGAGCCCGGTGAGCCCAGTGAGTCCGGTGACCCACGTCAACCAGTCGTCCGCGGCGAACGGTGCGACCACCGAGGGCACGGACAGCGGGACGCAGCACACGGCATACGACAGCGGGGACACGACCGCTCGTCGCTCGCAGCCGACCGCTCGTCGCGACTGAGCCCACGCACGGCGAACGGTCGGCGCCGCTGGGCGATGCCGCCTGCGCTGTGCCTGCCGGGAGGCCGCGCGGGCTCCTACCTTTGCTCTCGCCGGCCGTGTGGCCGGCAGCGCGGAGCGACAGGGGCGTCGACTCACCACCGCACGGGCGGGGGAGCGTCGACGGCGGCAGGACCGCGCCGACCGACCGAGACACCCAGGCACGACCAACCGCCCCGGAGGTGGCCCAGTGAGCAAAGACGCTCCAGAGCGCGTGGTGGACGATCCCAACGTCGCCATGCAGGACTCACCCGAGTTCGCGCAGCTGCGCAGCAAGTTCCGCAAGTTCGTGTTCCCGCTGACCGCGCTGTTCCTCGCGTGGTACTTCCTCTACGTCCTGCTGTCCGTGTTCGCCAAGGACTTCATGGGCACGCGCGTCATCGGCAACGTGACGTGGGGCCTGATCCTGGGCCTGCTCCAGTTCGTCTCGACCTTCACCATCACGATGGTCTACGCCCGCTGGGCCGACCGCGTGTTCGACCCCGAGGCCGAAGCCCTCGCCCGCAAGATGGGAGGGCAGCAGTGAGCGCGCTCCTCACCTCGGCCCCGTCGCTCGTGCCGTCGCTCGCACCGGCGGCCACGACGGTCGGCAACCCGGCGATCAACATCGGCATCTTCGCCCTCTTCGTCGTCGTGACGCTCGCGATCGTCATCCGGGCCTCGCGCAACAACCGCAGCGCCGCCGAGTACTACGCCGGTGGCCGCGCCTTCACCGGGCGGCAGAACGGCATCGCCATCGCCGGTGACTACCTCTCGGCGGCCAGCTTCCTCGGCATCGCCGGCGCCATCGCCATCAACGGCTACGACGGGTTCCTCTACTCCATCGGCTTCCTCGTCGCCTGGCTCGTCGCGCTGCTCCTCGTCGCCGAGCTGCTGCGCAACGTCGGCAAGTACACGATGGCCGACGTGCTCAGCTTCCGGCTGCGCCAGCGCCCGGTCCGCATCGCGGCCGCGATCTCGACGCTCGTCGTGTCGTTCTTCTACCTGCTCGCGCAGATGGCCGGCGCCGGCGGTCTCGTCGCGCTGCTCCTCGGCATCGAGGGCGCTCTCGGCCAGCGGCTCGTCATCGTCGTCGTCGGCATCATCATGATCTTCTACGTCATCTACGGCGGCATGAAGGGCACGACCTGGGTGCAGATCATCAAGGCCGTCCTGCTCATCATCGGCGCCGCGATCATGACGGTGTGGGTGCTCGGCAAGTTCGGCCTCAACCTCTCCAGCCTCCTCGGTGAGGCCACGACGGCCTCGCAGGACGCCGGCGGCAAGGACCTGCTCCAGCCCGGCCTGCAGTACAAGAACCCCGTCGACTTCATCTCCCTGTCGATGGCCCTCGTGCTCGGCACCGCAGGCCTGCCGCACGTGCTCATGCGCTTCTACACGGTGCCCACCTCGCGCGAGGCCCGTCGCTCGGTCGTCTGGGCGATCTGGCTCATCGGCATCTTCTACCTGTTCACGCTCGTGCTCGGCTTCGGCGCGGCCGACCTCGTCGGTGCCAAGGAGATCAAGAACGCTCCCGGCGGCGTCAACTCCGCCGCTCCGCTGCTCGCCTTCGAGCTCGGTGGCGAGATCCTGCTCGGGATCATCTCGGCGGTGGCGTTCGCGACGATCCTCGCGGTCGTCGCCGGCCTGACGATCACGGCGAGCGCGTCGCTGTCGCACGACATCTACAACACCGTCGTCAAGGGCGGCAAGGCCACGCCGGAGGAGGAGGTCAAGGTCGCGCGGATCGCCGCGCTGGTCCTCGGCGCCATCGCCATCGTCGGCGGCATCTTCGCCCTCGGGCAGAACATCGCCTTCCTCGTGGCGCTCGCCTTCGCCATCGCGGCGAGCGCGAACCTGCCGACGATCCTCTACTCGCTCTTCTGGAAGCGGTTCAACACCAGGGGTGCGCTGTGGAGCATCTACGGCGGCCTGGTCAGCGCCATCACGCTCATCGTCTTCTCGCCAGTGGTGTCGGGCAAGGCGATCGACAAGGTCACGGGCAAGAGCCCGTCGATGCTCCAGGGCGTCGACTTCCACTGGTTCCCGCTCGACAACCCCGGCATCATCTCGATCCCGCTCGGTTTCGTCCTGGGCTACATCGGGACGGTCACGAGCAAGGAGTACAACGCGGCGAAGTACGCCGAGATGGAGGTCCGCTCGCTCACCGGTCACGGCGCCGAGACGGCGACGCACCACTGAGCAGCTGCGGCGGCGTCAGCCGTCGCCCCCACCGGCGACCGCGCACACCCAGGGTGTGCGCGGTCGCCGGTGCTTCCGGGTGCACTCGTCGCGACGGCACGCGTGCGTCATGACAACCTTTCGATGGTCTGCACCGTCGTAGTGGTCGACGGGCCGTGCGGGGCGGACCACCGGACAGGGAGCAACCGAATGCCGACCGACCCGAAGCGCGACCGTGACCCCTACACCTGGCGACCCGGGCGAGGCTTCGCCGGCGGCGCCGTGACCGGGGTCTGGTTCGCCGTCCTGCTCGCGATCCTCACCGGGGTCGTCGACGCGCTCGGCTCGGGATGGCGCGTGGGCCTCGTGGGGCTGGTCGGCGCCGAGCTGCTCGGCACCCTCGTCGTGGGCGTGCCGGTGCTCACGCTGGTCGGCGGCGCTGTCCGCTCGGCCCCGCGGGCCGTGACGGTCGGAGCGTATGCCGCGGGCGCCCTCGTCGCGCGGCTGCTCGTCGGCCGGGCGCTCGGCTCCGCGGTCGGACTCGCCGCCGACACCGGGCAGCAGGTCGCGGTCCTCGCCGCCCTCTGCGTGCTCGCCGCCGTCGTCGCCGCGCTCGTCACGACCCGGGCGCGGCTGCCGCGCACGAGCGGACGGCTGGCCTGCCGTGCGGGAGGCCAGCCCGCCGAGGGCGGCGTCCCCGGACCCTCCGCGGCCCCGGCACCGGCCAGCCGCTACCTCGCTGGCGGCCCCTGACGCCGGCGGGGTCGGTCGATCGGTCTCTCAGATGACGACGAGGTCGTCGCGGTGGATGACCTCGCGCTCGTACTCCGGGCCGAGGTCATGGGCCAGCTCCTTGGTGGAGCGGCCGAGCAGGGCGGGCAGCTCCGCCGAGGTGTAGTTGACGAGGCCCCGGGCCACGACGGTCCCGTCCGGCCCACAGACGTCGACGGGGTCCCCGTCGTGGAAGGTGCCCTCGACGGCGGTGATGCCGGCCGGGAGCAGCGACTTCTTGCGGTGCACCAAGGCCAGCACCGCCCCCTCGTCGACGACGAGGCGCCCACGCGCCGTCGTCGCGTGCTGGAGCCACAGCCGGCGTGACCGGCCGCGCACGCCGATGGGCAGGAAGACGGTGCCGACGTCCTCGCCCGCGAGCACTCTCGTCACCTGGTCGGCGGCGGTGATGGACGTGACGACGCCGGCGGCGGTCGCGATCCGGGCCGCCTCGATCTTCGTCGCCATGCCGCCGGTGCCCACCTTGGACCCGCTCCCGCCGATCTCGACGTCGGCGAGCTCGTGGGGCCCGCGCACCACAGGGACCCGCTGCGCGCCGGGGCGGCTCGGCGGCCCGTCGTAGAGGGCGTCGACATCGGAGAGCAGCACGAGGGCGTCGGCGTCGATGAGGTGGGCCACGAGCGCGGCGAGCCGGTCGTTGTCGCCGAAGCGGATCTCGCTCGTGGCCACCGTGTCGTTCTCGTTGACGATGGGCAGGACCCCGAGGTCGAGCAGCCGCTCCAGCGTGCGCCGGGCGTTGGCGTAGTGCGTCCGGCGCGTCACGTCGTCGGCAGTGAGGAGCACCTGGCCGACGGTGATCTCGTGCCCCGCGAAGGCGTGGGTGTAGGCGGCGAGCAGCGCGCCCTGGCCGACGGAGGCCGCGGCCTGCTGCGTGGCGAGGTCGCGCGGCCGCGCGCGCAGCCCGAGCGGGTGGATGCCGGCCGCGATGGCACCCGAGCTCACGAGCACGATCTGGGTGCCCGCGAGGTGGTTGGCGGCCAGCGCGTCGGACAGGGCGCCGAGGCGGGCGTGGTCGATGCCGCCGTCGGGACCCGTCAGCGAGCTCGAGCCGACCTTGACGACGAGGCGTCTGGCGCTGCTGATGACGGAGTGGGGCGACACATCTCGAACTCTAGTGACGGACCGTGGCGCCTGCAGGCGAGTCCATCCCGGCCGGTCCGCGGGGCAGCCTGGGGTGCCGACGGACCGCCACGAGGGGCCGCGGCGCAGCCCGGCACGCCTGCGCGAGCCCGGTCCTGCCCGGTCCTGCCCGGCCGTGGCGGTCCGGCGGTCCACCACCCGGGAACGCCGGACCGTTGCCGAGCACGACGACCTACGCTGGAGGCATGTCCCAGACGATCGACCCCGCCGTCGTCGAGCACGTGACGGCGCTCGCCGAGAAGGCCCGCGTCGCCTCCCGACGGCTCGCCCTGATGTCCCGCGCCGAGAAGGACGCAGCACTGCTGGTGCTGGCCGACGCCGTCGACGCGGCTGCACCTGCCGTCATCGCGGCCAACGCCGAGGACATCGAGCGCGGCCGCGCCGCCGGCATGAGCGAGAGCCTCCAGGACCGCCTGCGGCTCGACGAGGCCCGCGTGGGCGCCGTCGCCCAGGCACTGCGCGACGTCGCTGCGCTGCCCGACCCGGTCGGCGAGATCGTGCGCGGCTCGACGCTGCCCAACGGGCTGCAGATCCGCCAGGTGCGCGTGCCGATGGGGGTCATCGGGATGATCTACGAGGCGCGCCCCAACGTCACCGTCGACGCCGCAGGCCTCTGCCTCAAGTCGGGCAACGCCGTGCTGTTGCGTGGCGGCTCGGCGGCCGCGAGCAGCAACCATGCGCTCGTCGAGGCGATGCGCGAGTCCCTTGCCGCACAAGGGCTTCCAGTCGACGCGATCACGCTGCTCGAGGAGGGCGGCCGGGACGCGGCTCGCGCGCTCATGACCGCGCGGGGCCACGTCGACCTCGTCATCCCGCGTGGTGGTGCCGACCTCATCCAGACGGTCGTCCGCGAGTCCACCGTGCCCGTCATCGAGACCGGCGTCGGGGTGTGCCACGTCTACGTCGACCGCGCCGCCGACCTCGACAAGGCGCAGGCCATCACCCTCAACGCCAAGACCCACCGCCCCAGCGTCTGCAACGCCGCGGAGTCGCTCCTCGTCCACCGCGACGTGGCCGCCGACTTCCTGCCCAAGGCCCTGACCGACCTCGCCGGCGCGGGGGTGCGACTGCACGTGGCACCCGAGGTCACGGACTACGCGGAGGCGGCCGGGGCGGCATACGCCCTAGCGAGCGAGCAGGACTTCGGCACGGAGTGGCACGGGCTGGAGATGAGCGTCGCCGTCGTCGACGACATCGACGAGGCGATGGACCGCATCCGCCGCTACGGCACCGGCCACACCGAGGCGATCGTCACGGAGGACCGCGCCGCCGCGCGCCGCTTCACCGCGGAGGTCGACGCGGCGGCCGTCATGGTCAACGCGAGCACCCGCTTCACCGACGGCGGGGAGTTCGGCTTCGGGGCCGAGATCGGCATCTCGACGCAGAAGCTGCACGCGCGCGGGCCGATGGCGCTGCCCGAGCTGACGACGACGAAGTGGATCGTCGAGGGCGACGGGCACATCCGCTGAGCCTGCGCTGACGGCGACCTGACGCCGTTCCGACCGACCCCGGCACCCTGTCCGCGTCGGGCCGACCCGGATGGCATGATGTCGCACCATGGAAGGCACCGAGGTCCGCAAGCTCGCTGAGCTGGAGGACGACCACTGGTGGTATCGCGAGCGACGCCACCTCCTGGCCAAGGCGATCGCGGGGCTGGCTCCCGGACGAGCCATCGACATCGGCGCCGCCGGCGGTGGCAACACCCGCGTCCTGCGCCAGCACGGCTGGGACGCCGTCGCGCTCGAGTACGGCGCCGACGGTGCCGAGGTGGCCCACGGCCGCGGTCTCGCCACCATTCGTGGTGACGCGACCCGTCTGCCGCTGGCCGACTCCTCGCTCGACCTCGTGGTGGCCTTCGACCTGCTCGAGCACCTCGTCGACGACGACGCCGCCGTCGCCGAGGTGCGCCGCGTGCTCAAGCCGAGCGGCACCTACCTCGTCGCGGTCCCGGCCGACCCCCGGCTGTGGTCCGACCACGACGAGGCCGTCGACCACGTGCGCCGCTACACGCGGGACGGGCTCGTCGACCTGCTCCAGCGCGGTGGCTTCGAGGTCACCGACGTGCGCTCGTGGAACGTGCTCCTGCGCCCGGTCGTCGCGATGCGCCGCAAGACGAGCTCGGGCTCGGACCTCGACGACATGCACCCCGTCGTGAACTGGGGGCTGCGCACCATCATCACGGCCGAGCGCTATCTGCCCGTCAAGAACCTGCCGGGCGTCAGCCTGCTGCTGCGGGCTCAGCCGCGCAGCTGACTCGGCTCGGGCTCGGTGGGCTGGGCGGCCTGAGTCGGCTCAGCGGGCTGAGTCGGCTGAGCGAGCCCGGGCTCGGCGGTCTGCGCCGGGTGGTCGTCCGCGCCGACGGACGTCGCCTGGATGTGGCCGTGTGACGGCTGCGCGGGCAGCGGGGTGTCCGTCGGTCCGTGAGCCCCGCTGTCGGCGGTCATCGAGTCGTAGGCGATGAAGTAGGTCGGTCGGCCCTGCATGTGGCCGTACATCCGGCCGATGTACTCGCCCAGGATGCCGACGCAGACGAGCTGCACGGCGCCGACCCCGGCGACGATGGCCACGGTCGAGGTCCAGCCGGCCACGGTGTGTCCCTGCGAGCGCGAGATGAACGTGTAGAGCACGAGCAGCACCGCGAGGACCGCACCGCCGAAGCCGGCGAACGTCGCGAGCCGCAGGGGCGCCGTCGAGAAGCCCGTCAGGGAGTCGAGCGAGAGCTTGATCATCTTCAGCAGGGGGTACTTCGAGTCGCCGGCCGCCCGCTCCTCGCGCTTGTAGTGCACGGTGTCGGAGGGGAAGTTCAGGGCCGGCACGATGAAGCGCAGCACGCGGTTGTGCTCGGGGAGGCTGTTGATGGCGTCGACCGTGGCCCGCGACATGAGGCGGTAGTCGCCGGCGTCGGCGTGCGCAGACGTCTGCGACATCAGGCCGATGAACCGGTAGAAGGCCCGCGCCGAGACCCGCTTGAACCACGTGTCGGTGGAGCGGTCGTTGCGCACGCCGTAGACGACGTCGACGCCATCGTCCTTCGCGGCCGCCAGCATCTGGGGGATGATCTCGGGCGGGTCCTGCAGGTCGGCGTCGATGGTGACGACGTAGTCGCCGAGCGCGCTCACGAGCCCTGCGGAGATCGCGGCCTGGTGGCCGGCGTTGGCGCGCAGTCGCACGACTCGCAGCGCGGGCCACTCGCGGTGGTAGCGCTGCAGCAGCGCGGCCGTCAGGTCCTTGCTGCCGTCGTCGACGGCGACGACCTCGTAGGTCGTGCCCATGGCGTCGAGGAGCGGTCGGAGCCGCTCGACGAGGAGGGGGAGCACCTCCTCCTCGTTGTACATCGGGATGACCACGGACAACTCAGGAACCATGCGAACTAGCGTACGGCTGCCAATGGGCTGCCGCTGTCACGTGACTGTGCCGTGACTGTGCCGTCCACGACGCGCCCGGCGACAGGCGCGCCGGTAGGGTTCCCGGCGTGAGCGAGCCGAGCACGCCCCACCCTCCGGGACGAGGGATGACGCCCGGTGGCCTGGCGCCGGGCACACCGGTCGCCGGCCGCTTCACGAAGTGGGGCGGTGGCCGGCACTGGGAGTGGGTGGGCCGCTACCTCGGCGCCGACGAGCACGGGCACTGGTGGTACGCGCCGGCCGGCACGCGGTGCGCGCGCCCCGGCATTGAGTTCGTCTCGACGAGCAGCTGGGTCTCGCTCGCACCGCACGAGGGGGCGTATGCCGTGGGCTTCTACCTCGCCCACCGTGAGGTGAGCGTGTACGTCGACATGACGACCGAGCCGCAGTGGCGGCGTCGGGAGGTCGTCGACGGGGACGGCGCTGCCGAGGGCGAGGGCGCGGTGGAGTGGGAGGTGACGATGGTCGACCTCGATCTCGACGTCGTGCTGACCCGCGACGGGCACCTCTTCGTCGACGACGAGGACGAGTTCGCCGAGCACCAGGTCGAGCTCGAATACCCCGCCGAGATCGTGGCGCTCGCCGAGCGCTGGCGCGACCTCGTCCTCGCTTCGGTGGCCGCCGGCGACGAGCCGTTCGCGTCGGTGGGACACGCCTGGCTGCGTCGTGCGGACGCGGGGGAGTCGGCGCCGGGCGGCGGGCGCTAGGCTGGGCGCATGTCTGATCGTGTCCTCGCACTCGTCACCGAGGGGGAGGAAGCCGCGCGCGAGCTTCCCCTGCCGGTGATCGCCTACTTCCTCATCACGTTCGCGCTGTTCCTCGTGGCCCTCGGCGTCACGTGGAGCTTCCGCAACACGGCCTACAAGATCCAGGCACCGCGCCCGGCCCGGCCCGAGGGCACGCACGGCAGCTCGAGCGGATCCGACGGGGCCCACCACTGACCATGCGCCTCGGCGTCATGGGTGGGACCTTCGACCCGATCCACCACGGCCACCTCGTGGCCGCCAGCGAGGTGCAGTCGCGCTTCGCGCTCGACGAGGTCGTCTTCGTCCCCACGGGCCAGCCGTGGCAGAAGGCCGACCGCTACGTCTCGCCCGCCGAGGACCGCTACCTCATGACCGTCATCGCGACGGCCTCCAACCCGCGCTTCACCGTCAGCCGGGTCGACATCGACCGGGCCGGCCCGACCTACACGATCGACACCCTCCGCGACATCCGGGCGGAGCGGCCCGACGACGAGCTCTTCTTCATCACCGGGGCCGACGCCCTCGCGGAGATCCTGTCGTGGAAGGACGCCGAGCAGCTGTGGGAGCTGGCCCACTTCATCGGCGTCACCCGGCCCGGGCACGAGCTGTCCGACAAGGGTCTGCCCGAGCAGCGGGTGACGCTCCAGGAGGTGCCGGCCATGGCGATCAGCTCCACCGACTGCCGCGCGCGCGTGGCCGACGGCGAGCCGGTCTGGTACCTCGTGCCGGACGGGGTCGTCCAGTACATCAACAAGTACCGCCTCTACGCCGGCCCGCACGCCGACCCCCGCGACGACACCAGCGCCGACACGTTCGGGGCACCGTCCCTCGTGCACCACCAGACCAGCCGCGTGGCCCAGCCCGTGCAAGCAACCGGGGCGCTCGCGCCCCAAGGAGATTCGTGACCGCAGCAGATCATTCCATCCAGCTCGCGAAGGTGGCCGCCCTGGCCGCCGAGGAGAAGCTCGCCGAGAAGGTGCTCGCCATCGACGTGAGCGAGCAGATGCCGCTCACCGACGTGTTCGTCATCGCCTCGGCCCCGTCCGAGCGCCAGGTCGGCGCCATCGTCGACGAGGTCGAGGACCGGCTGCGCGAGCTCGGAAGCAAGCCCATCCGGCGCGAGGGCGAGCGCGAGGGCCGTTGGGTCCTCATCGACTTCGGCGACATCATCGTGCACGTCCAGCACGAGGAGGAGCGCGAGTACTACGCGCTCGAGCGCCTGTGGAAGGACTGCCCCGAGATCGACCTCGCGACCGTGTCCGCCCCGGCCCGTCCGGGCGGCGACGAGGCCGCCGAGGTCGAGGAGGCGTGACCTCCGCGGGGTCCGCGACCGCCAAACTCCCGGCTGCGGCCGGCCCGCGGCGGGTCGTCGTCGTGCGCCACGCCGAGACGGTCGACAACGCGGCCCGGGTCTGGCAGGGCCACAAGGACACCGAGCTGTCCGAGCGGGGCCGCGAGCAGGTGCAGGCCGCCGCCCCGCACTTGGCGGCGTACGCGCCGGCGCTCATCGTCTCGAGCGACCTCCGTCGGGCGGCCTCGACCGCCGACGCCATCGCAGGCCTCACCGGTCTGGAGGTGCGTCTCGACGCACGCCTGCGCGAGGTGCACGTGGGGGAGTGGCAGGGCCTGCATGCCGACGAGGTGCGCGAGCGCTACCCCGACGTCATCGCTGCGCTCGACCGCGGCGAGGACGCCCCTCGGGGCGTCACCGGCGAGACCCGCGCCCAGGTCGCGGAACGCGCTGGTGCCGCCCTGCGCGAGATCGTGCACGAGCTGCTGCCCGGGCAGACCGCCGTGGTCGTCGCCCACGGCGTCAGCGCCCGCGTCGCCGCGAGCGTCCTCGTGGGGCTCGACCAGGACACCTCCGACGCGGTCTTCCGCGGCCTCGACAACTGTCACTGGATCGAGCTCGTCGAGTCGGGCAAGAGCTTCTCCGAGGTGACCCGCTGGCGCATCAGCGGCTGGAACCTCGGGCCCTGGAACGTCTGACCCCAAAGGCTGCCCCCGATTTTGGCTCACGGGCGCGGACCCGCTATGGTTACGCAGTCGCTTCGACGAGGTGACAAACCGCAAGGGGCTGTGGCGCAGCTGGTAGCGCACCTGCATGGCATGCAGGGGGTCAGGGGTTCGAGTCCCCTCAGCTCCACCGAACGAGAAGGACCGGACACCAGGTGTCCGGTCCTTCTCGCGTTACCGGGACCTGCCGGCCAGATCGCGCTGGTCGGCTCCCGCGGGCTCAGGGGCTCAGACCCCGGTGGAGACCTGCGTCGTCCCGCTGCTCACCGTCGAGCCGCCGCCGCGGGCGAGGACCCGCCGGTAGGCGTTCTCGTAGCCGGTCGCCATCGCGTCGAGGCTGAACCGGCTGCTGACGTGGCGGCGACAGTCGGCCGGCTCCAGGGAGGCGCAGTCCGTGATGGCGCCGGCGAGCTGCTCGGGTCGGTCGAGGACGAACCCGGTCCGTCCCTGCGCGATCACCTCCGGTGCGGCGCCCCGGGCCAGCGCGACGACGGGCGTGCCGCAGGCCATCGCCTCGACCATGACGAGCCCGAACGGCTCCTCCCACCGGATCGGGAAGACGAGGCACCGCGCACCGGCCAGCAGCCGGCGCTTGAGGGCCGGGTCCGCGACTCCGACCTCGACCGCGTCGGGTCCGAGGACCGGGGCGAGCTCGTCCCGGTAGTAGTCGTGCTCGACCTCCTCGGTGCACTTGCCGGCCAGGATGATGCGGACGCCTGCACGGCGCGCGGCCTGGACCGCGAGGTGCGGCGCCTTCTGCGGGTGGAAGCGCCCGAGGAAGAGGACGTAGTCGTCCTTGTCCTCGCGGTAGGGGAAGCTGTCGACGTCGATGCCGTTGTGCACCGTGGCCACCCAGTTGAGGTCCGGGGCGCGGCTGCGCTGGGCATGGGAGACGGCCACGAGGCTGACGGCGCTCCCGAGTGGGCGGTACACCTCCGCCAGGTCGTCCATGGTGCCGTGCACGGTGACGATGGTCGGAGACCGTCGGGCACCAGCGGTGAGAGGCCCGGCGAGCGTGTGGTCGTGGATGATGTCGACGGTGTGCGCCCGCAGCAGGGCCTCGACGCGGGCCGCGTGCACGACCTCGGGGAGCGCCAGCGTCAGCTGGGCGGCGGCAGGCGTCTCCCACGTGCGCACGAACTCCTGCGCGGCCGTGCCCCGGGTGCCGGCGGCGAACAGGATGACGTGATGCCCACGCGCCACGAGGCGGTCCACGAGGCCGGCGATCACGGATTCGGCGCCGCCGTACCCCTGTGGCGGCACCGTGTAGTACGGGGGCGCCACCATGGCGATGCGCAGAGGTCGCTGCCGGAGCACGACGCGTGGCGTCATGGCGGACGTCGATGTGGTCGTCACGGTCACCATCCCCAGAGCCCGGGACGGCCCCACACCGCCCTGCCGTTGGACTCGGTTGCAGGGTACCCACCACCGGGGGGCCCAAACGTGGATGGGGGACGCATCCTCGTCCCTCACCCGGCCTGCGTTGCCGACTCCCCACTCGAGCCGCGCTCGACCCGCAGGCCGTCCGTGAGCCCGGAGGCCAGCCAGCCCGACCCGTCGACCGACACCTCGACGAGGTCGCCCTTGACGTGCAGCTGGGAGACTGAGAGTGGCAGGAGCGCCTCGGGCACCTGGGGGTCGAGTCGCACCAGGCCACGAGGTAGGTCGACGTCGAGTCCGCACAGGGTTCGCACGAGAAGCAGGGGGGAGGCCGCAGCCCAGGCCTGCGGGGAGCACGACGTCGGGTAGGGGATCGGGTGAGTGAACTCGCGGCGGTCGAAGCCGCAGAAGAGCTCGGGCAGGTGGTGCCCGAACCCGGAGGCCGCGTCGAGCAGACTCATGATGATCTTGTTGGCCTCGGCCACGAAGCCGTAGCGGCGCAGGCCTGCCGCGATGATGGCGTTGTCGTGCGGCCAGACGGAACCGTTGTGGTAGCTCATCGGGTTGTACGCGCCCGCCTTGGAGGACAGGGTGCGCACGCCGAAGCCCGTGAACATCTCGGGCGACAGCAGCGCGGCGGCCACCTGCGGGGCGCGCTCCTCGTCGACGATCCCGGTCCACAGGCAGTGGCCCATGTTGGAGGCGAGGGCATCGACGGGCCGCTTGTCGCCGTCGAGCGCCAGGGCGTAGTAGCCGCGCTCCGGCAGCCAGAACCGCTCGTTGAACCGGCGCTTGAGCGTCGCGGCGCGGTCGTCGAGCTCACGCGCCTGCTCGGCCTGGTGGGTCGCCCGCGCGAGCTCAGCCCCCGCCACCAGCGCGGCGTAGACGTAGCCCTGGACCTCGGCCAGGGCGATGGGCGGGTGCGCCACCTCCCCCGAGTCGTACGTGATCCCGTCGAAGGAGTCCTTCCAGCCCTGGTTGACCAGCCCGCGGCCGGTGGCCCGCTCGTACTCGACGAAGCCGTCGCCGTCGGCATCGCCGTAGCGCTCGATCCAGGCGAGCGCCCGGTGGACGTGCGGCATGAGCGAGGTGATCTCCGTCTTGGAGGCCCCCCAACGGTGCAGCTCGCCGACGAGCATCACGAACAGCGGCGTGGCGTCGACCGTGCCGTAGTAGATGGTGTCCTCGCCCTCTCGCGCCTGGTCGACGAGCCCGGAGCGGACCTCGTGCAGGATGCGTCCCGGCTGCTCCTCGGTGCGCGGGTCCACTCGCCTCCCCTGGTTCTCGGCCAGCGTCTCCAGGGTGCCGCGCGCGACCCTCGCGTCGAGGGGGAGCAGCATCCAGGCCGTCAGCAGCGAGTCCCTGCCGAAGAGCGTCATGAACCACGGGGCCCCGGCTGCGAGGACGATCCGATGCGGGTGGTGCGGGTCGGTGATCCGCAGTCCGGCCAGGTCGTCGGTGCAGGTGCGCACGAGGCGGTCCAGGCGCTCGTCCGCCGCCGCCACGACGGGGCTGCGCTCGCGCCAGCGCCGGTGCTCGAGCGCCGGGTGGCTCTCGCGCCGGGACACTCCCCGACGGTAGGGCGAGTCCAGCGGGACGTCCTCGAAGAAGGGGACGACCCGGACCGTGAAGGTCCTCGTGCCTCGGGCAGGGACCGACAGGTGCCACACGAGGCCGTGGATGAACACGGTGGCTCCGCCCGTCGCACTGAGCTCGACGGCGCGGGATTCCGCACCGTCGAGGCGACGACGCAGCACGCCGTCGTCGGTCGTGGTCTCGACCTCGCTCTTCCGGGTGCCCAGACGCCCCTCCTTGACGTCGAAGAGACCGGCGAAGTCAGTGGTGGCGGTGAGTGTCAGGGTGACGTCGGCCTCCGCGCCGCTGAGGTTCTCGAGAGTGACGTCCTCGACCATGCCGTTGCCGACGTAGCGCCGTCGCACCACGAGCAGCGTGCTGTCGGCCAGCCCTTGCCGGGGGCGGCGTCGGGTGACGAAGGTCGCGGCATGCGGCCCGATGGGCTCCACCGTCAGCGGCTCGAGCGGCTCGCCGTCGACGCGCAGCTCGAGGTGGTTCAGGAAGCGGGTGTCCTTGACGACGAGACCGTGGCCGCCGGCCGTCCCGATGTCGCCGGACGGTCCGGACATGCAGAAGCACCGGCCTTCGACGAGCGAGACCGTGGACACGGCCCCCGACACCGGCGGACCACCGGTGAACGCCCAACCCTCCGTCATGGAATACCAGCCCACGCCGATTCGGTGTCGCTGTCAACCGCCTCGCCCACGGCGACCGCCGGTTCTCTCACCGAGGCCGCACGGTCACGACGAACACCGAGTCCGTGCGCCAGTCGGCGACGACCGCCTCGCCGGGCCTCGGGCCCAGGCGGCGCGTGCGCGTGGCACCCAGCGCGCGGTCGAGGTTGGACGGTCCCACCGGTGGCGGATCGGCGCTCCTCGTCGCTGCGCCAGGGGCCGCGCTCACGTCCAGCTCCTCCTGCTGGAGCGACCGTGGGTCGAACTCCAGCGTGCTCGTGACGACCATGAGCTGGTCGCGCAGCGAGAGCGTCCCAGCCTCCCACAACGGGTCCGCCACCTGCCCGAGCAGGTCGACCTGCGTCGACTCCCCGGGACCGAGCGCGACCGAGCCGGCGGGGAAGGCGTCGGTGAAGATGCCGTACGTCTCCGTCAGGTCGAGCAGGGCTGCCCACAGCGGGGTGGAGGTGGTGTTCGCGAGACGGACGGTGAAGCGCGGGGGGTCGCTGCCGGCATACGTGATCGCCAGGGTGCCGCCGGCGCGCACGGCGCCCGACCCCGCGTCGACCTCGACACGGACGGCGTCGTCGGCGAGGCTCGTCGCCGGGTTGCACAGGGCGGACAGGCGCAGCCAGCGGGCAACGCGCTCGAGGGCGAGGATCGTGCGCTCCTCGCGTCCGTCGCCCCCGACGACGGGCACGAGCGGTCGAGTGACGCCAGGTCGGGTGATGACGAAGCCGAGCGGCGTGGCCTGCACGAGCAGGTCGGCGCCGCCCCCGCCCGCGGCGTCCTCCCCGAGGTCGACGAGGTCGACGAGCGTCTCGTCGGCCTGCTCGGCGGCCCGGCGCAGGGCCGTGGTGCCCGCGGCGTCGCCGACGACGGCGACACGCAGCGGTGCCAGCGGGATCGAGGTGACGACGGCCCGGTAGACGTAGGCCGGGTCGAGCTCCGGGATCAGCTCGACGAGGCTGCGGTCGGGGAGGACCTTCGTGACGAGCGCGGTCGCGAGCGGCGAGCCCGACGTCTCACCCGACAGCGGGTAGACGGCGAGCTCCGTCGTGTCCTCGCCGACGGGCTCGGGCACCCCGTGCACGGCGCCCGAGTCGATCGACCACCCGTCCGGCAACCGGCTCAGGGTGAGCGGACGGGGCGTCGCCGCGATGGCTCCGCCGAGGAAGGGACGGTCGAGCTCGGTCGCGTCGGCGGTCTCGACCTGAGGGTGCTGACCTGCGACCCGGCTCGTCACGTCGGACGTCACCATGCGCAGCACGTCACGGTAGGTGGGGCGCCCCTCGGAGCCGAGCAGGGCGGCGGTGAGGGCAGCGGACAGGGCGCCGTGGCGTCGGCCCCCGGCGGTCACCTCCTTGGCCTGCTCGGAGGACCGGCAGGCGGCGAGCAGCACGTGCCGGCCGCCCGGGGTCCACCGAGGGGTGCCGCGCACCCGTCCGACCGCCCCGCCCCCGCCCGCCGGCAGGTCGAGCCCCACGAAGGTCGACGAGGGGCGCGGCCGGGGGTCGGGCGGCGCGAGCCGCACGACCTCGTCGGCGTCACGGGTGCCGTCGCCGGAGTGGCAGCAGTCGAGCACGACGAGCGTGTGGCAGCCGGACGCCGAGACGCCGTCGAGCAGTCCGGCGAGCTCCTTGTCGGCGAGGTCCCAGCTGCCGGGGGAGCGGCTGTCGACGCACACGATCGTCTCGTTGCGGTGGTCGGGCTCGACCGACCAGAGATCCTCGGGCGTCGCCTGCTGCGAGCCGTGCCCGCTGAAGTAGAAGAGCGCGACGTCCTGCGCCGTGGCGCGGCCCAGGTGCTCGGCCAGCTGCGTCGTGACCGCCGTCCTCGTGGCCTCGGCGTCAGTCAGCACGACGATGTCGGCCGCGTCAGGACCGACCCGTTCGCGCAGCACCTCGGCGAACTCGGTGACGTCGTTGACGCATCCCGTCAGCGCCGGGACGGGCGCGGGGTAGGCGTCGACCCCGACGAGGAGGGCGTAGACGCGGGCTGTCATGTCGCGACGTCCTCTCAGGACGCCGCGTCGGCGAGGGTGATGGTCTGCCAGCCGTGTGGGAAGCCCTGCGTGTCGGCCGTCCGAGCGGCGTTGGTGCTCTTCATCGTCCGCAGGCCCCAGGCGGCGGACGAGCTCGTCGCGTCGCTGAGGTTGACGTTCATCGAGAAGACCGAGCCACGCGCCGGTGCCGACCTCAGCTGCAGGGCCGACCACGGAACCCGGACCTCGAGGTCGTAGCCCGTCAGGCTGTCCGCGCGAGCGACGGTGATCTCGGGGTGGCGCGTGCCGGTCGTGAACGTGCCGCGTGCTGCAGGGTTGATCGACGCGACGCCGGAGGTCGGCGCATCGCGGGAGAGGCCGACCATGACGTGGACGTCCTGGCCGCGGCGGGTCGTCGCCTTCCGGTCCAGCTGGCGTGCGTCCGGGCCGAACTCGAACGAGAAGCCGTCCCCGTTGAAGTAGGCGCCGGGGCTGGCGACGTCGACGCTGCGCAGGTCCGGGTCGACGACGTGGACGTGCAGGTAGAGCGCGCTGCTGTCCCACACCGTCTGCCAGTCGCCGCCGAACTCGCGCTGCGGGGTGCCGCGCTGGGCGATGACGTGCGAGATGCTGCTCGTGGGCACGCCGTCCCAGTCCGCGAAGTCGCCGTCGATGACCGGGGTCGTCGTGGCGCAGCCGGCGACGAAGGTCGTTGCCCCGGCTCCTCCCGCACCCGCGCCGGCGGTTGCAGGTGCGGGCCCGCAGGCGGCCGCGACGTCGGGAGCCGCTCCCTTGAACCATTTCGGCACCTGGGTGGCGCCGAGCCAGAAGAGCCCGGAGAGGACGACGAGCCCGGCCACGCTGCGGACGAAGCCGTTGCCGCGGCGGCGCCGGTTCTCCTCGGGGGCGGTGTCGTGGGGCCGATCGGGCTCGCGTTCGGGTTGGGGTCGCAGCCGCGGTTCGGGCTGCGGCTCGGCCTCCTGCTCGGCCTCCTGCTCGGGCTCTGGCTGCGGCTCTGGCTGCGGCTCGGGACGTCTGGGCACGAGCGGCAGGGGCCGCTCCAGGACCAGGTCGTCCGGCCGGGAGAGGGGACCGCCGCCCGCGGTCCGGTCCGGGCGGATCCGCTCGAGCAGCTGCGTGACGTCCTCGTAGTCGGGGTGCTCGGTCGCGATCTGCTCGAGCAGCGGCAGGGCGGTCGCCTGCGCGCCGGTTTGGAGCGCCCCCTTGGCCGCGCCGTAGAGCGACTCGAGCCGGCTCTCCGGTCGCACCGCCGGCGTCTCGGTCCCGGCGGTGAACGAGAAGGGCTGGTCGGCCCCCGAGCGCAGCAGCACCGCCGTGCCCCACTCCGACGCCTCGTCCGACACGGCCATCGCCTTGCGCACCTCGCAGATGGCGGCGTCGATGCCGAGGCCCCGCGTCAGGAAGTAGTAGAACTCGTGGCTGAAGACGAGGGCCGCGCGGTCCGAGATCTCGGTCTGCATCGCGACGACGGCCGGCAGGCCCTGGCGCACGAGCGCCTGGGCGACGCCGGAGAACGCGTCCCGCCCGGAGGTGCGCGCCCCCTCGCAGGCGTTGAGCACGGCCAGCTGCATGGTGCGCGCGTCGTGGAGCAGTGTCCCGAGGCGGGCGCCCGAGACGCGGTGAGCGGTGCCGTCCTCGCGTTCGAGGACGAGCACCCCCTCCTGGGCCTTCTGGTCGAAGCCGCCGTGACCGATGAAGTGGAAGACGTGGAAGTCGTCGAGCAGGGCGCGCTGCAGGCCGGTCAGGGTGGCGTCCTCGAGGACGGTGACCGTGAGTCGGCCGCTCGCCACGAGGTCGCCGGTCGTGGCCGTGAGCAGCTGGCGCTCGCGCTCGACGGCGAGCTCGGGCATGTCGCTCGGGCTCGAGATCATGACGAGGACGCGGAGCGGCGCGTCGACCTGGACGACGGGCGGCCGCTCCAGCGAGTCGAGCAGACGCACGACGGGCGTCTCCTGCGAGAGGGTGAGGAAGCGGCCGAGCGTGGCGTCGTAGAGGTACTCCCACGGCACGGGATCGAGGTCGGGAGCCGCGTCGAGCCGCAGCCGCAACCGCAGGTCCCGGCCGCTGTCGCGGGCCGTCGCGAGGCTCGACCGGAAGGCCGTGCCCACGTCGCCGGAGAGCAGGGCGTCACCGAGCCGGCGGCCGTACTCCTTGACGTCGACGACCCTGGCCTCGGCCGGGACGAGCCGGCGGGAGGAGACGCGGGGCGGCCCGACCGCGATCATGAACTGGGCGAGGTCGGTGGCAGCGAAGGGGAGCGTGAAGGGTGCCGACGCCTGCCCCGCGGGCGACGCGAGGACGTGGGCGGCATACCCCTGTCCCTCGGGGGTGACGGCGACGTCGAAGTCGAGATACTCACGGCTCATGGCGATCCTCTGTCCGCAGGAGCGCGCCTGCACTCGACAGTACGCCGGGGGCCTCGCGCTGATACGACGTTTCGACCGGGACGTGCCCCTTCGGTAGGATCGTGCCTGAGCACGCGAGCCGCGCTCGCGGACGAGGGAGCCGTACCCGCACAGCGACAAGACGGCCAGATCGGAACGCCGTGCACTGGCTCGTCCTCATCCTCTCCGGCGCGCTGGAGGCCGTCTGGGCCACCGCGCTCGCTGCGTCCGACGGCTTCCGTCGGCCCCGCCCGACGGCGCTGTTCGCGCTCGCCCTCGTGCTGAGCATGGTCGGCCTCGCGTGGGCCATGACCGCCCTGCCCGCGGGGACGGCGTATGCCGTGTGGGTCGGCATCGGGGCCGTGGGCACCGTGCTGCTGGCCGTCGCCCGCGGCGAGGAGCGTCTCGGCGCGGCCCGTGCCGCCCTGCTCGTCGTTCTCGTGGCGTGCGTCGCCGGCCTCAAGGCGGTGGCGTGATGCCGTGGGTCGTCCTGCTCGCGAGCGCCGTCCTCGAGGCGGTGTGGGCCTCGGCGCTGGCGGCGTCCGAGGGCCTCTCGCGCCCCGCGCCTGCCGCGCTCTTCCTCGTCGCCGGCGCCCTCAGCATGGTCGGGCTGGCCCGCGCCGTGCGCACCATCCCGATCGGGACGGCGTATGCCGTGTGGACCGGTGTGGGGGCCGCGCTCACCGTGTCGTGGGCCATGGCGTCGGGCAACGAGGCGTTCTCCGTCGTCAAGGTGGTGCTCCTCGCCGGCATCGTCGGCGCGGTCGTCGGCCTCAAGCTCGTGGGCCACGAGGCTCCCGCGGAATGAGACCTCGGGTCGTCCTCGGGCTGTCGTCGGGCTGTCGTCGGGCCGGACATGCGTGGTGTGCGGCCCGATGTCGCCCCTGGCGGTGATGATGGGCCCGTCGCCCGCGGCATCGGGTCGCGGGCACGACACGAAGGAGCACTCACGTGCGCATGACCACGACCTGGACGACCGCCATCGTCGCGTCGCTGGCCATCTCGGGGATCACCGGAGCTGCGGCCGCCTCAGCGGCCTCCGCCCCCCAGATGCAGACCCAGACCCAGAGCCAGACCCGGGCAGGCTCGGCCTTCGTCGCCGCCGACGGCCACACCTACGACTACGCGTCGGGCACGACGTCCGACCCGCGTGCCGCTGCCCTCCTCGCCAAGGTCCGCAGCCTCCTGCCGGCGGACTGGCGGGCGCGGCAGGCAGCGGCGCTGTCGCGGTTCGGGGTCGAGCCGTCCGCGGCGCAGGACGCGCTCGGTCGCGCCATCGACCCCACGCAGTACCAGTGCGCCCCGACCCGGCTCGACGCCTTCGTCGACGGGATCATCGCCGACATCGACCCGTCGAGCCTCTTCGTGCTGTCGATGCTCGGCGGCTTCGACTTCCCGACGTACGACGCCCTGCTCTTCGGCAGCCAGGGTGATGCCCTCCACGCGCTGACCAAGTCCTCGCGCAACGAGCTGACGAGCTCCTTCCGGGCCGCGCAGAAGTTCTGGGACACCGACGGCTCCGACATCCAGCTCATGGCCATGCACGGTGACGTCATGCGTGACCCGGCCCGCCTCACGCGGCTCATCGCCGTCCTCTACGGCGTCCCGGACTCCGACGCGGCCGAGCTGGCGGGCCTCGTCGTCGACGTCGTGACGAGCGACCCCGGGCTGGACGGCGGTGACAACCCGATCTTCACCCTCAACGCGTTCGCGTTCAGTGGCGCGGGTGACCCCGACCCGATCATCTCCTCGCTGCCCGACAAGCTCGTCTTCGGCGACGGCATCCTCGAGGCGCTGGACGCCATCGGGGTCGGCGACGTCGGTCCGCGAGCGGTCCTCGGCCACGAGTACGGCCACCACGTGCAGTACGACAAGGACCTCTTCGCCTCACCCCTGACCGGTCCCGAGGCGACGCGTCGCACCGAGCTGATGGCCGACGCGTTCGGCACGTACTTCGTGACCCACAAGCGGGGACTCGCCCTCAACACCAAGCGCGTCCTCGAGGCCGAGCAGTCCTTCTACCAGGTCGGCGACTGCTCCTTCACCAGCGCCGGTCACCACGGCACGCCCAACCAGCGGCTGCGGGCCTCGACGTGGGGTGCCTCGGTCGCCGCCGACGCGCAGAAGCAGGGGCAGGTCCTGCCGTCCCTGACGCTGGACTCGCGTTTCGAGTCGGTCCTGCCGCAGTTCGTCGCGCCCGACGCCTGAGCAGGCGTCGACACCCGGTGCGGGCACCTGCCGATTCCGGCCGGCAGGGGCCCCGCCCGCACTAGGGTCGGCCCATGGGTTCGTGGTGGCTCGAGGCCGTCGGCTGGGCCGGCTCGGCGGTCCTCGTCTGGTCGTTGCTGCAGACGCAGCTGCGCCGGCTGCGGCTCATCAACCTCGTGGGCTGCGTCGTGCTCATCGCCTACAACGCCGTCAACCACGTCTGGCCGATGGTCGGGCTCAATGTCGTGCTGGCCGGCATCAACGTCTACTACCTGACGCGGATGTCCCGGGAGAAGCACGACTCCGGCGTCTACGAGGTGCTCGAGGTCGCCGGCGACGACACGTACCTGCGCCACGTGCTGCGCGTACACGAGGGTGACATCCGGCTCTACAACCCCGAGTTCGTGCACGACCCGTTCGCCGGTGACCCGTCCTACCTCGTCCTGCGCGGCGACGAGACGGTCGGGGTCGTGCTCATGCGCGACGCGGGACAGGGCACGGCGCAGCTGCTGCTCGACTGGGTGACGCCGCGCCACCGGGACCTGACGCCCGGTGAGTTCGTCTTCGGTCCGGAGGGCCCGTTCCGGCGGCGCGGCTTCAGACGGGTACTCACGCCCCCCGACATGGTCGAGCCCTACTACGAGAGCCTCGGCTTCCGCCGCGACGGGGACGCCTACGTGCTGTGACGTGCCGAGTTCGTCTCGGATGTCCTGGGAGAGTAGGTGATCCGCCGCACGCCCGTCGGTCAGCCGGGCCTCATCGGCCTAGGCTTGGGACAGGGAGCCGTGTGGGTCTGCCGCACGGAGGCCCGTGAAGGATCGGTGAGCACCATGACCGCGAACCAGTTCCCGGTCGAACCCCATCCTGACGCGCCCGACCCGACCGTCGACCGCGTCGTCCCGGAGGACGACCTGCGCGGCAGAGCACTCGGCCGGCTGAAGAAGAAGGCCGACTTCCGCACCCACCTGCTGATCTACCTCCTCGTCAACGGCGTGATCATCCTCATCTGGGCGATGACCGGCTCAGGCTTCTTCTGGCCCGCCTTCGTCCTCGGCGGCTGGGGCATCGGGCTCGTGGCCAACGCGTTCGACGCCTATGTCGTCGACACGCCTACCGAGGAGCAGATCGAGAGCGAGATGGAGCGGCTGCGTCGTCGCTGACGCCTCCGTGGGCCGAAGCCGGGTCCGAAGGCGCCGCGTCGGCCGGTTCGGCACGCCCGGCCAGGGCGATGCATCCGGCGAGCGTCACGACGAAGGCGGCGGCCGCCAAGGGCGTCCGTCCCGGCGCGACCCGGTCGCCGAGCACCAAGAGGCCGACCGCTGCCGGCACGACCGTCTCGGTGGCGAAGGTGAGCGCGGCAACGGTCGTCACCCGGCCGTGGCCCAGTGCGGCCGCATAGGCCACGGTCGCGAGGGCCGCGTGCACCACGAGTGCCCACGCCAGCCCGCTCGTCGTCAGCCGCCACACGGGGGAGGGGACCTCGAGCAGCCGGGCTGCGACCCCGACCCCGCCGAAGCCCAGACCTGCGGCGACACTGAGCAGGACCACGCCTCGGCGCCGGTCGTGGTCGAGGACCCCCACGCCGAGCAGTGCCGCGACGAGCGCGGCGGCGCCCGCCAGCCCCCAGGCCGCTCCTGGGCCCGGACTCACAGCCGGGGCGTCCACCGCAGCGAGCGCCAGACCCGTCAGCCCGGCGCCGACCCCGCACAGGGCGACGACCTCGGCCGCCCCGAGGCGGACCCGGAGCACGAGCACCGACAGCACGGCGGTGACGGCGACCGACGACGCGACCGCGGACTCGACGAGGAAGAGGGGCAGGGTGCGCAACGCCGCCACGGACGCGAGGAAGCCGGCGGCATCGAGGCCGAGCCCCACGGCATACGGCCACGCGGCGCGGACCCGGCCGGTCAGCGGGGTTCCGGCCGGCAGCGCACCGGCTCGGCGGACACCGATGGCCTGCAGGACGGTGGCCGCGCCGTAGGCGAGCGCCGCGACGAGGGCGCCGAGCAGTCCGAGCGTCACGCGGCCATCGTGGCAGGCGCGGCTGGGAGAGGACTGCGGGTCAGAGCACCCGCTGGCACTTGCTCATGAACCGGTCCGGGTCGACGACGGCCCGGTGGATCTCGCCCTTGGCGAGCTCCTCGCCGTCGGAGTCCTTGACCGTCACGTGGCACACGAGGCGACGACCGTCGTTGATCGGCTCCGCGCACAGGACGGTGATCTCGGAGCCGACCGCGCTGCCCTTCACGTGCTCGATCTTCACCGTGGTGCCGACCGTCGTGTGGTCGGAGTCGATGGTCTGCTTGCACACCTGGAAGGCGGCGCTCTCGCACCACGTGATCAGACGCGGCGTCGCGAGGACGTCGAGGTCACCGCTGCCGAGCTGGGCGGACGTGTCGTCGGCGGTGACCGTGTGCTGGAACTTGCGCATGGGCATTGGACGAGTCTGGCAGAGAACTGGACGTTCGCCGATTCGTCTCGACAGGTGGTGGGCTCGTGCAGCGTGTCCGTGCCGCCGAACTGGGTGCTGGCTGCAAATCTGGCCTCGTGACCACCCATCTGTGGGTTATCAGCGTCGCGCTCGGGGTGACGGCGCTGCTCAACTGGCGCTCCGTGCTGCGCGGCGACGTCGTCGTCGAACGGCTCACCAAGCCACTCGTCGTGCTACTGCTCATGGCCCTGGCCTGGTCGCTGCACTGGGAGGGCTGGGTGCCGGGCTCACCGCCCCTGCTGCCGGTCGTCGTGGCGCTCGCGCTCTGCCTGGTCGGCGACGTCGCGCTCCTGCGGGCGACGGAGGCACGCTTCCTCGTCGGCCTCGGCGCCTTCCTGCTCGCCCACGTCGCCTACATCTGGGCGATCCTCGAGACGCCCGGGGCCGAGGGCTTCCCGTGGCCGCTGCTGGCTGCCGTCCCGGCGCTCGTGCTGCTGCACGCGAAGGTCGGCCGCGACATCGTGCGCCACTCCGGCGGGCAGAAGGTGCCGGTCTTCGTCTACCAGCTCGTCCTCACCGCGCTCGTGCTCGTCGCGGCGTGGAAGGGGGACTGGCTGCTCGTGGCGGGGTGCGCGGTCTTCGTGACGTCCGACGCGGTGCTGGGCCACGACCGCTTCGTGCGTGAGCGTCGCTGGGCGCCCCTGACCGTCATCGTGACCTACCACGTGGCCCAGGTCCTCATCCTCGTAGCCCTCTACCGCTGACAGTCGAGTGAGCGCCCCGCCCCACAGACGACAGTCGAGTGAGCGCCCCGCCCCAGCCCGTCCCCGTCGAGTGAGCGCCCCGCCCCAGCCCGTCCCCGTCGAGTGAGCGCTTGTCCACACCCGTTCGACCTCGATCGTCAGCATCCACAGGAGCCACGTCGTCGGGTCGCCGAGAGGCATCCGCCGGCCAGAGTGAACGAGTGCTCAGACTTCAGCTTCCGGACCCCAGGGTCGATGAGGCCCTGGTAAATCGCTGTCGCGCCGCGTTCGCCGTGCTGCCGCCACTCAGTGCCTTCTCTCATGTCACCGCAGCGCAGCTCCTGGGCCTTCCACTGCCGTATGCCGTGACCGAAGACGTTCGCCTGCACGCAGTCCGACCGATTGCCTGTGCCCAGACGAGGATCGAGGGCGTGGTGGGACACCGCTTTCACCACCCGCGCGGACTGGTCGACATCCACAACCTGCCGGTCGTCGGTCCAGCGGACACCTGGGTCGACCTGGGCGAGCTCGTCGGACGAGGCAAACGGATCGGGATCGATGATCTCGTCATCCTCGGAGATGCGTGTGCGACGCGACTCGGGGCCGTGGCGCCACTGCATGAAGCGCTCGGCCGCCGGATAAGACCTCGGGGGAAAAGGACCCTTGCCGAGGCCCTCGGACTGGTTCGCCTCGGTTCTGCGTCGCCCATGGAGACCGTTGCCCGACTCATGTTCATGAGGGTCGGCCTGCCGGAGCCTCTGCTGAACGAACCCGTGCGTGCGGCGGACGGTTCTGGTCGCCTCCTCGGCTTCGGCGACCTGGTGTGGCGCATCGACCGGCCCGGCCAGCGGCCCATCAGAGTCATCGGGGAGTACCAGGGCGAGGAGTTCCACGCCAGTCCCGAACAACGAGCGCACGACGCGTGGCGCCGACGAGGTTTCGAGCGCGACGGCTGGATCGTCCACGAGATCTGGCGCGCCGACGTGACCGGAGACGCGTCGAGGCGGGCGCTCGTCGCGAAAGTGGCCTCGAGCCTGCGCATTCCTCTTGAGGCGCTGGATCTCGCGGAGGTCGGCACCAAGTTCTTTGCTCGTCACGCGATCGATCTGGCCATCCAGCGAAGCATGAATCCATGAGGTGGGGCGCTCACTCGACTGTCGACGGTGGGGCGGGGCGCTCACTCGATCTTCGAAGGATGGGGTGGGGCGCTCACTCGAGTTGGGGAGGCGTGCTTGCTCGGGTGTCGATGGCGGGGAGGGCGGTCGACGGGGACGGTGGGAGGGGCTGCGCTAACCTTGGGCCATGGCTGGCCTGCTGCTCCTTCCGCAGCCGCGTTGACGAAGGTCGGGACTCCCGACATCAACGCGGCTTCCCCTCCTGTGTGAGGGGTTTTCTTTTGCCCGGGCCCAGCAGCGACGAGAGAGACGACATGAGCGAGCAGAGCAACGAGACCCCGTTCCGCTACACCGCCGCGATGGCGCAGCAGATCGAGACCGCCTGGCAGGACCGCTGGGAGGAGGAGGGCACGTTCAACGCCCCCAACCCCGCCGGTCCGTGGGCCGAGCCCGAGAAGGTCGCCGCCCGCGGCGAGAAGCTCATCGTCCTCGACATGTTCCCCTACCCCTCCGGCGTCGGCCTGCACGTCGGCCACCCGCTCGGCTACATCGCGACCGACGTCTACAGCCGCTTCCACCGGATGCTCGGCAAGAACGTCCTGCACGCCCTGGGCTACGACGCCTTCGGCCTGCCCGCGGAGCAGTTCGCCGTCCAGACCGGACAGCACCCTCGGAAGACCACCGAGGAGAACATGACCAACATGAAGCGCCAGCTGCGCCGCCTCGGGCTGGGCTTCGACAACCGCCGCACCTTCGCGACGATCGACGACCACTACTACCGCTGGACGCAGTGGATCTTCCTGCAGATCTGGGACGCCTGGTACGACGCCGACGCCGTCCGCGAGGACGGCGGCCGCGGCAAGGCGCGTCCGATCAGCGAGCTGGTCGAGGAGTTCGAGTCGGGCCGCCGCGCCGTCGTCGAGGCCGACGGGCGGGGCTGGGCCGACCTCCCGGCCACCGAGCGCTCCGCGGTCCTCGAGCGCCACCGCCTGGCCTACACCGACGAGGCGCCGGTCAACTGGTGCCCCGGTCTGGGCACGGTGCTCTCCAACGAGGAGGTCACCAACGAGGGGCGGTCCGAGCGCGGCAACTACCCGGTCTTCCGCCGCAACCTCAGCCAGTGGAAGATGCGGATCACCGCGTATGCCGACCGGCTGGCCGACGACCTCGACGGGGTCGACTGGCCCGAGAAGGTCAAGCTCATGCAGCGCAACTGGATCGGCCGGTCCAAGGGTGCACGCGTCACGTTCCCCGTCGTCACCGGCACGGGCGAGGAGGACGGCATCGACGTCTTCACGACCCGCCCCGACACGATCTTCGGTGCGACCTTCATGGTCATCGCGCCGGAGCACCCGCTCGTGGACTCCCTGGTGCCGCAAGGTGACTGGCCCGACGGCACCAAGGACGCCTGGAAGGGGGCGGACACCGAGGCGAGCGCGACCCCCAAGGAGGCCGTCGCCGCATACCAGCTCGCAGCCTCGCGCAAGGGTGACGTCGAGCGCCAGACCGAGGGCAAGGACAAGACCGGTGTCTTCACCGGCTCGTGGGCCACGAATCCCCTGACGGGAGAGCGCATCCCGGTCTTCGTCGCCGACTACGTGCTGATGGGCTACGGCACCGGCGCGATCATGGCCGTGCCCGGGCAGGACACGCGCGACTGGGAGTTCGCCGAGAAGTTCGACATCCCGATCGTCCGCACCGTCCAGCCGGCCGAGGGCCACCCCGACGACGAGCCGTTCCTCGGCGACGGCGTCGCGATCAACTCCGCCAACGACCGCATCTCCCTCGACGGCCTGCACGTCGCGGACGCCAAGGCGAAGATCATCGACTTCCTCGAGGCCGAGGGCACCGGCGAGGGCACCATCAGCTACCGCATCCGCGACTGGCTCTTCAGCCGCCAGCGCTACTGGGGCGAGCCGTTCCCCATCATGTTCGACGAGGACGGGGTGGCGTATGCCGTCCCGGACGACGAGCTGCCGCTGACCCTTCCCGACGTGCCGGACTACAGCCCCAAGACGTTCGACCCGGACGACGCCCAGAGCAGCCCCGAGCCGCCGCTCTCCCGCGTCCCCGAGTGGGTCGAGGTCGAGAAGGACCTCGGCGACGGCAGAGGGCTGCGGAAGTTCCGTCGCGAGACGAACACGATGCCCAACTGGGCCGGCTCGTGCTGGTACTACCTGCGCTACCTCGACCCCGCGAACCGCGAAAGCCTCGTCGACCCCGCCAACGAGGCGTACTGGCTGGCGCGGCACGACACCCCGGTCGAGGGCGCGCCGGCCGGCACGCGTGACCCGGGCGGCGTCGACCTCTACGTCGGCGGCGTCGAGCATGCGGTGCTGCACCTGCTCTACGCGCGCTTCTGGCACAAGGTCCTCTTCGACCTGGGCCACGTGAGCAGCGAGGAGCCGTTCCGGAAGTACTTCTCGCAGGGCTACATCCAGGCCTACGCCTACACCGACAGCCGCGGTCAGTACGTCACCGCGTCCGAGGTCGAGGAGCACCCGGGCAGCCACGGCGCCGAGCCGACGTTCACGTGGCAGGGGCAGCCGGTGAACCGCGAGTACGGCAAGATCGGCAAGTCGCTGAAGAACTCCGTCAGCCCCGACGAGATGTACGACGCGTACGGCGCCGACACCTTCCGCGTCTACGAGATGTCGATGGGGCCGCTGGAGCTGTCCAAGCCGTGGGAGATCCGCGCGGTCGTCGGCAGCCAGCGCTTCCTGCAGCGCCTGTGGCGCAACGTCGTCGACGAGGCGACCGGCCAGGTGCGGGTCGTCGACGCGGCCCTCGACCAGGCGCTGACGACGCAGCTCCACCAGACCATCGCCGGGGTTCGTGACGACTTCGAGGGGCTGCGGTTCAACACCGCCATCGCCAAGCTCATCGAGCTCAACAACGCCGTGACGAAGCTCGACGCCCCGCCGCGCGAGGTCGTCGAGGCCATGGTGCTCATGCTCGCGCCCATGGCCCCGCACATCGCGGAGGAGATGTGGCAGCGCCTCGGTCACGACGACGGGGTGGCGTATGCCGCGTTCCCCGTGAGCGACCCCGCCAAGATCGTGGAGGAGCAGGTCACCTGCGTCATCCAGATCAAGGGCAAGGTCCGCGACCGGGTCGAGGTGAGCCCCGACATCTCCGAGGACAACCTCCGCGAGCTGGCGCTCGGACGTGACAAGGTGAGGGCGGCGACCGAGGGCGGCATCCGCACGGTCATCGTGCGGGCGCCCAAGCTCGTCAACGTCGTGCCGATGTGACCGTCTGACGGCGGCGGACGAGCGACGCACCCACTGCGACGGAAGGAGCGGGACGTGACCACGAGGATCGTCACCGACTCGACGGCCTACCTGCCCACCGAGGTCGTCGAGCGGCACGGCATCGAGGTCGTCCCGCTCCACGTCGTGGTCGGGGGCCGCGACCACGTCGAGGGCCGGGACATCTCGGCCGCGAGGGTCGCGGCCGCCCTGCGCGAGTACACCATCGTCACGACCTCGCGCCCAACCCCGCAGGTGTTCGCCGAGACCTACCAGCGTCTTGCCGACGAGGGCGCGACGGAGATCGTCTCGATCCACCTGTCGTCGCAGATGTCGGGGACCGTCGAGGCGGCGCGGCTCGCGGCGGCCGACGCGCCCGTGCCCGTCGAGGTCGTCGACAGCGAGACCATCGGCATGGCCATGGGGTTCGCCGTCGTCACAGCCGCCGAGGAGGCCGCCGAGGGAGCCGATGCCGCAACGGTGCTCGACGCCGTGCGTGCACGCCTCGAGCCGTCGGGCGTGCTGTTCTACGTCGACACCCTCGAGCACCTGCGTCGCGGTGGTCGCATCGGGGCGGCCTCTGCCCTGCTCGGTTCGGCTCTCGCGATCAAGCCGATCCTTGCGGTCCGGGGCGGACGCATCGTGCCGGTGGAGAAGGTGCGCACCTCCTCACGTGCCGTGGCCCGCATCGAGGCCATGGTCGTGGAGCAGGTGCACAAGGGCGGCCACGTCGTGAACATCGCCGTGCACCACCTCGACGCGACGGCCCGCGCCGAGCAGATCGCGGCCGACCTGCGAACGATGGTCCCCGGCTCGCCGCAGGTCGTCGTCGTCGAGCTCGGCGCGGTCGTCGGTGCCCACGTCGGGCCGGGCACCGTCGCCATCGCGGTCTCGCCTCGTCCGGGCGAGCCGCTGCCCGAGACCCCCGTGCAGAGTGAGGCCTCCGGGTCGTGACCGTCGGCAACGTGTTCGCTTGGGCCGCAGGGGTGCTCGCGGCCTTCCTCGTCGGCGCGCTCAACCCCGCGACGATGATCGCGCGGCTGCTCGGCAAGGACCTCGCGTCGTCTGGGTCAGGCAACCCCGGCGCGACCAACGCCGGCCGGGTGCTGGGACGCAAGTGGGGAGTCGTCGTCGGGGTGCTCGACGTCCTCAAGGGACTCGTCCCCACGTTCGTCGCAGGTCACCTCTTCGGTGCGCACGCGGCATACGCCGTCGGCATCGCGGCCGTGCTCGGGCACATCTGGTCACCCTTCCTCAAGGGCCGCGGCGGCAAGGGCGTGGCCACGACGCTCGGCGCGATCCTCGGGGTGCACCCGTGGGTCGCCCTGGTCGTCGTCGTGGTCTTCGCCATCGCCGTCGCGCTGACCCGATGGGTGGCGGCCGGGTCGATCTTCGGGGCCCTCGCGATGCTCGTCGTGGCCGTCCTGATCTGGACCGGTCACGCACCCGGCGACGTGTGGACCGGCTTGTGGCTCATGGCGATCGGGCTGCTCGTGCTGGCCCGCCACAAGAACAACGTCGTCGGCTGGTGGCGTCAACGACACGTCGCCTGAGCGGCTCGCCCCACTTCGCACACTGCGTCCCACGATTCTGGGGCAGTCTGCCCGGAACGCCGGACCGAGCCGATCCCGCAGGTCTACGTTGAAAGACGTCCACTCGGGGGTCACCATGACGGCCCCCGAGGGTCGTCAGGCACAGGAGTCCAGATGACCAGGATGATGCGTCATGCACGGCTGTGGGTGACAGCAGGGATCGCAGGAGCCCTGCTGATAGGGGGACAGGCCGCCGCTGCTCCGAGCAGCACAGGATGGAGCTCGGCCGGCGGGGACCGGCAGAACACGAGGTACGCCGCGGACGAGACCAGGATCTCGCCCACGACCGTCGGCCGCCTCGGAGCCAAGTGGGCGGTCGCGACGGAGGGTGACGTCTCCGCGACGCCCTCCGTGGACGACAAGCAGGTCTACGCGCCCGACTGGGCCGGCAACCTCTACGCGGTCAACCGCGCGAGCGGCAAGGTGGCCTGGAAGACGCGGATCTCCGACTACTCGGGCATCCCGGGCGACAAAGCCCGTGCCACGCCGGCGGTGGGTGACAAGGCCATCGTCGTCGGCAACCAGGGACCGCTCGGTCACGGCGGCGAGGTGATGGCGATCGACAAGGCCACCGGGGCGCTGCTCTGGAAGACCCAGGTCGAGGACCACCCGGCGGCGATCATCACCCAGTCGGCGACGATCTGGCGCGGCGTCGTCTACGTCGGGGTGGCCTCTCAGGAGGAGCTCCTCGCGTCCGGGATCGCGGGGCCGTACACCTGCTGCAGCTTCCGCGGAAGCATTGCGGCGCTCGACCTCGCCACGGGTGACATCCTCTGGAAGACCTACATGACACCAGGCCCGGACTACCCGGGGACCGCGGTCTGGGGAAGCTCGCCCGCCGTCGACGCCAAGCGCGGCTCGCTCTACATCGCGACGGGCAACAACTACGACGTCCCGGACACTGTGCTCGCGTGCATCACGGCAGCCGGGACCGACACCGCGGCCCAGGCGGCGTGCCTGCCGCCCGACGACCACTTCGACTCGATCGTCGCCCTCGACCTGGCCACGGGCGCGGTCAAGTGGGCCACGCGCGCGCTGCCCTTCGACGCCTGGACCGTGTCGTGCATCTTCGGCGACCCGAGCAACTGCCCGCAGCCGTCCGGTCCCGACTACGACTTCGGTCAGGCGCCGGCCCTCTACAAAGTGGCAGCCGGACCCGCCAAGGGGCGTGAGCTGCTCGGCACCGGACAGAAGAGCGGCGACTACTGGGCGCTCGACCCGGACACCGGCGCCGTGGTGTGGAAGACGTCCGCAGGACCCGGCGGCACGGCCGGTGGCCTCCAGTGGGGGTCGGCCGTGGACGGAAAGCGGGTCTACACCGCGAATGCCAACAGCAACTTCGTTCCGTACCAGGGCTCGACGGACGGCGTGTGGTCGGCCCTCGACGCCGCCACGGGCCAGGTCCTGTGGCAGACCCGACCGCCGCACGGCGGGTCCACGTCGGGCCCGGCCACCACGGCGAACGGCGTCGTCTTCGGCTGCTCGCTCGACGCTGCCGGCTGGATGTATGCGTTGAACGCCGCGACCGGCCAGGTGCTGTGGTCGTTCGCGAGCGGCGGCTCGTGCCTCTCTGGTGCGGCGATCTCGGACGGGACCGTCTACTGGGGGTCCGGCTACAGCAACTTCGGCTTCGGCACGCCGAACAACAAGCTGTACGCGTTCGCGCTGCGCTGAGCTGTCACTCCTGCTCCCGTCGTGGTGCCCACCACGACGGGAGCAGACCACGCCCGCGGACTCGGGCTGACGGCATACGCAAGGGGTTCGGGGTCAGGAGGCGTCGGTCAACGCGGCGAGGGCGGCGCGGGTCGACTCGGCGCGAGGCTCTCCGAGCTCCTCGCGGATGGCAAGACACGCCTCGAAGCACGTGACCGCCTCATCGGTCCGCCCCGCGTCGACGAGGAACCGGCCCAGGTGGTGCAGCGTGTAGTGCTCGACGACCCGGTCTCCCGCCGCACGGGCGAGGTCCAGCGCTTCCCGGAAGTGCGTCTCGGCCGCGGGCATGGCGTCGGCGTAGTGCTCGGCCGTCGCCATCACGAGCAGGGCCCAGCGGAGGCTCTCGTCACGCCCGGTCTCCCGGGCGACCTGGACAGCCGGGCCGGCGAGCGCGACCGCCTCGTCCTCGTGTCCTGCGATCGTGAGTGCCTCGGCGAGGTCGACGGCGGCGTCGAGCACCGCGGCGCCCGCGGAGTCACCGGGCGAGGCCTCGACCGCTGACGTGAGGTCGGCGCGGGCGTCGGCCACGGCACCCTCGTTCTCCTCCGGGGTCCGCGTGTACCGCCCGAAGTGCGGCTGGCCGACGACGAAGCTGGACCCACTCACGGCAGCACGCCACCGATCCCCGTCAGAAGACGATGGTGCGTCGGCCGGAGAGGAAGACGCGCGACTCCGCGTGGTCGCGGACGGCGCGTGAGAGCACTCGCCGCTCGACGTCGCGGCCGATCGCCACGAGCCGGTCTGGCGACTCGGCGTGCGTGACGCGGACCACGTCCTGCTCGATGATCGGGCCCTCGTCGAGGTCGGCGGTGACGTAATGTGCTGACGCGCCAATGAGTTTCACGCCTCGGTCGTGCGCCTGGTGGTAGGGCTTCGCGCCCTTGAAGCCCGGCAGGAACGAGTGGTGGATGTTGATGGCCCGCCCCTCGAGGGCACGGCACAGGTCGTCGCTGAGGATCTGCATGTAGCGGGCGAGGACCACGAGCCCGACGCCCTCGGCCTCGACGAGACGGAGCAGCTCGGCCTCGGCCTCGGCCTTGGTGTCCTTGGTGACGGGGATGACGGTGAACGGCAGGCCGTAGTACTCGACGAGCCCGCGGCAGTCCTCGTGGTTGCTGACGACGCCGACGATGTCGATGGGCAGGTCGCCGGACTTCCAGCGGTAGAGCAGGTCGAGCAGGCAGTGGTCGAACTTGCTGACGAGGACGACGGTCCGGCAGTGCTCGTCCTCGGGCCGCGCGGAGAGGTGGTGGTGCGCGATGGCAGAGCTGTCGCGGATCGCCGCGAGCACCTGCTCGACCTCGTGCGGTTCGGCGTCGAAAACCGTGCGCATGAAGAAGAGGTCGGTGTCCTCGTCGGAGTACTGCTGGTTCTCGACGATGTTCGCGTCGACGGCGAGCAGCGCCGCGGAGACGGCCGCCACGATGCCGGGTCGGTCGTCGCAGGTGAGGGTCATGATGTGCCGAGCCATTGGAGCAGTCTGGACCAGGCGGGCGCGGGGGAGTGAATCGACGCGCGGGCCGTCTCGGGCTGTGGCCGTCCACACCCCCTCGGACGCGGGACGGGTTGTCCCCAGCGGGTGCTGGGGCGCGGGCGGGTGGGTGGCCGGGTTCCTAGCGTCGTCGTATGCCGTTCCGACCGTCCCAGAGACCACCTGACCTCGAGCGGGTGGCCCGGGTGCTCGGGTCCCGAGGCGCCGGGGTAGCCCGGCGCAGCGCCTATGAGTCGGCCGGTGACGTCCTCCTCCCACTGGTGGGTCACGAGCGTGGCGGCTGGGTGCCGCGTGCGCCGACAGCCGACGTGGCTGACGTCGCTGACGTGGCTGACGTCCTTAACGTGGCCGTGGCCGACGACGCCGAGGTGTGGGCCGTGGATGGGGCGGGGGACGCGGACTCGGACGGCGACCGTGACGCGGGCCAGGACGCGAGCGTGCGTTCGGGATCGGGATCGGGATCGGGATCGGGAGCGGGATCGGGATCGGGCTCGGCCTCGAGTTCGGGCTCGGGTGCAGGGTCGGGTGCGGGCGAAGCGGCCGGTTCGGTGGTCGCGGCAGTGCGCCGCCTGCAGCAGCGGGCGACGGAGGACGACGAGGTGGCGCGGCTCGACGCCGACCTGCGTCGCGCCCGCCGCCCGGGAGTGCTGACGATGCCCGACGAGCTGCGCGCCGGTCGGCGCTCGGTCAGCAGCGCAGCAGTGGTCTCGCTGCTCGCCCTCGTCGTCGCGGTCGGCTGCGCCTTCGTGCTGCGCGTGCTCTGGGCCGAACGCTCGGCATCGGTCCCCGACGTCGCCCCCGGGCCGTCGCGGTCGGTGCAGGTCGTCGGTGGTGCGGCAGCGACCGCGGCGGCGACGAGCCGAACGGCCGCCGCGACGAGCTCCTCGGGTGCCGGTGAGCCGACTCCGACGGTGGGCGCTGAGCTGGTCGTGCACGTCGTCGGGCAGGTGGTCAGGCCCGGCCTGGTCCGGCTGAGGCAGGGGGCCCGGGTGGCCGACGCGATCACGGCGGCCGGGGGCACCCGCTCAGGATCCGACCTGGCGGCGCTCAACCTGGCGAGACTCGTCGTCGACGGTGAGCAGATCCGGGTGCCCCGACCCGGGGAGGCCGTGGCCGCGTCCGGTGGCGTGTCCGGTGGCGCGGCTGGTGCCTCGGGTGGTGGTGCGGGGACGGGAGGGGCCGGGTCGTCGGGCGGCTCGGGAGCGCCTGTCAGCCTCAACTCGGCCGACGTGGCTGCGCTCGACTCGTTGCCGGGCGTGGGACCGGTCCTGGCGCAGCGCATCATCGACTGGCGCACGGAGCACGGTCGCTTCACCTCCGTCGACGAGCTCGGCGAGGTCAGCGGCATCGGCGACAAGCTCATGGCGCAGCTGCGGCCGAAGGTGACGTTGTGACCGCCCCGGTCCCTCCACCCGGCCGCGAGCGTGAGCAGCGACCGCGGGGTCCGTCCCTCGTCGTCCTGACCGGGCGCGAGACGCTGCGTCGGGTCCGGCCGCGCTCGCCGGCGCGGCTGGACCTCCGGCTGCTCGTGCCGGTCGTGCTCGCGTGGCCGGCCGTTGCATTCTGGGGCCTCGTCGCCCCGGTGTGGCTCGTGACGACAGTTGCCGTGGTGGCTCTGGCGATCGGGGTGCTCACGGGTGCCGCGGGCGCTTCCCCGAGGAACGTGGGGGCCCCGTGGAATGGGGCGAAGCGGTGGAAGCACAGGAGCCTGCGGCACTCGCGTCCCATGATCGGTCCCCGCCGCCGGGGGCCGGGAGGGACGCCCTCGCGCGCAGGACCTCCGGGCCTTCGAGGGGTCGCAGCGGTGTGCGCCGTGCTCGCGCTGGTGCTGGGCGCCGCCGCCGGTCACCGGGCGACACGGGCCGCAGGCCCTGTCGGCGACCTCGCGGCCGAGCGCGCCGTCGTCACCCTGCAGGCCACCGTCGCGGCAGAACCGCGCGCCGTGAAGGCGCCCGGCGGGGCAGCGCAGGATGGCCCGGCGGGTCCCGTGGTCACCGTGGTGCGCCTCGACGTGACGCAGGTGTCCGGGCGGGGGAGCACGACTCAGGTCGACAGCCCGGTCCTCGTCATCGGCCGTGGCCCCGACTGGGCCGGGCTGCGCTGGCACGACCACGTGCAGGCGGTCGTGCGGCTCGCCCCGGCTGAACCCGGTGACGACGTCGTGGCAGTGGCGACGCCCAAGGACGCGGTGCGGGTGCTCGCCGGGCCCGGTGGTGTGTTCGAGACGGCTGACGTCGTGCGGGCACGGTTCCGCTCGGCCACCGCGTCGCTGTGGCCAGACGCCCGCGGGCTCGTCCCCGCCCTCGTCGTCGGGGACACCTCGCAGACCCCGCCCGACCTGAGGGCGGTCATGCTCGAGACCGGACTCAGCCATCTCAGCGCCGTGTCGGGGAGCAACGTGACGTTCGTGCTCGCCGCCGTGCTGTGGCTGGGCGGCCTCGTCGGCGTTCGGCGCCGGTGGCGTCCACCCGTAGCAGCGCTCGGTCTGCTCGGCTTCGTCATCCTCGCCCGCCCGGAGCCGAGCGTCGTCAGAGCAGCCGTCATGGGCCTGGTCGGGCTGCTGGCACTCTCGACCTCACGACGACGTGCCGGGGTGCCCGCCCTCGCCGCCGCGATCGTCGTCCTGCTCGTGTGGGACCCATGGCTGTCCCGCTCCTACGGCTTCGCCCTGTCGAGCGTCGCCACCCTCGGGCTGCTCGTGCTGGCCCAGCCCTGGGGACGCACCATCGCCCGTCGGCTGCCGGTCCTGCTCCGGCCCCTGGGGCCGGTTCTCGCCATCCCGATCGCGGCCCAGGTCGTCTGTGCCCCGCTCGTCGTCCCGCTCCAGGGCAGCGTCTCCGTCGTCGCGGTCCTCGCCAACCTTCTGGCTGCGCCGTTCGTCGCCCCGACGACCCTCGTCGGCGTCGTCGTCGCACTCGTGTCCGTCGTCTGGGTCACGGGAGCCGGGTGGCTCGCGTGGGCCGCTGCTCTCCCCGCCCAGGCCATCGCGGCCGTGGCCCGATGGTCCGCGGACCTGCCGTTCGGCAGCATCGGCTGGGGCGACTCCGCCGGCGCTGCGATCCTGCTCGGGGTTCTCACCGCCGGGGTCATCGCCACCGCGCCCTGGGCCTGGCACCGCAGCCGGCACCGGCCGACGGTGGCCGTGTCCGTCATCGTGCTCACGGCGGGGCTCGGGCTGCCGACCGCGCCGATCGCGTGGCCTCCGCCCGGCTGGGTCCTCATCGTCTGCGACGTCGGCCAGGGGGACGGGCTGGTCGCCGACAACGGGGACGGGCACGTCGTCGTCATCGACGCCGGTCCGGACCCCGAGCCGATGCGGGCCTGTCTCGACCGGCTCGGCGCGACCGCCGTCGACCTCGTCGTGCTGACGCACTACCACGCCGACCATGTCGGCGGACTGGCTGCGGTCCTCGAGCGGCCGGTCGCCGAGATCCGTGCCTCACCGGTGCTGGATCCGCCCGCCGAGGCCGACCGCGTCGCCCGCCTGGCTGCGGCGTCCCGGGTGCCGATGGGTGAGCTGCGAGCCGGCCAGCGACTCGTCGTGGGCGCGGTGAGTGCCGACGTCTGGTGGCCGGCACGTCGCATCGATGCGGGGTCGGTGCCCAACAACGGGTCCGTGGTCCTGACCCTGCACGTCCGCGGGGTGACCGTCCTGCTCGCGGGCGACATCGAGCGGGAGGCCGCAGCGCAGGTGCTCCAGGAGGTGGGGCGCGACCCGGGACGCTGGGGGCACGTGGACGTGCTCAAGGTCGCCCACCACGGGTCGAGCAACCGGGACGACCGCCTCCTCGACCGCATCGACGGCCGGCTGGCCCTCATCAGCGTGGGCGAGGGCAACGACTACGGACACCCGGCGCCGGCGACGATGAAAGCCCTGCAGGACAGGGGCTTCGACGTCCATCGCACCGACCTCGAGGGTGACGTCGCCGTCGTCGCCGACGGTGGGGAGGTGCGGGCCGTGGGCCGGTGATGTACCTCCGGGGAGGTTGGTCAGGGCGGCCCGGTCGCGCTCAGATGGTCGGCCGGGGCTGGTCGGCCAGGTCGGTACGGCTTGGCAGGTCCGTCAGGCGGGGTTGGTCGGTGCCGTGGGGTCGACCGGGCGGTCCTCGGGGCCGGCCGATGCGCGCTGCACCTCGTCGAGGTCATGGCCAGCGCCAGGGTCGGAATCGGTGGCCGGCCCGTGGCCGGATTCGTCAACGGCGACGAGCTCGAAGTCCGCGAAGTCGAACCCGGGTGACACGAGGCAGCTGACGAGAGCGTCGGCCGGTCCTGGCACCGTGCGCTGCCAGACGCCGGCCGGGACGACGGCCTGGGCCACGTCGCCCGCCGCGAGGTCGACGCCGAGCACGACGGCCTCGGCGTCGCCGTCGGCCGGTGGACGGGGACCGGCACCGCCGAGCTCGAGGACGACCGAGCCGGTGTGCGCCAGCCAGACCTCGTCCGAGGCCACGCGGTGCCACGCCGAGGACTCGCCCGCGGGCAGCAGGAAGTGGATCAGGGTGGCCGTGGCGCGCACGCGTCCGTCAGGGAGGGCCACCGTCTCGGGGGAGACCCACGTCTGGCGGTACCACCCGCCCTCGGGGTGGGGCTGCAGGTCGAGGACGTCGGCGAGGTGCGGGCGCATGTCGCCCATCATCCCCGACCTGCAGCGCTGGTGCTCAGTCGCGCACCGACGGGTCGGCGGGCTTCGGCGGCCAGGGGAAGAAGCCGCTCGTGCGCCGCACGTAGTCGGCGTACTCGGGGCGGCGATCGCCGATGTCCTTCTCGAGCAGCTTCTTGCCGGTGCCGCCGTAGAGGTTCCACACCATGACGGCGGGCGAGAGGATCGTCAGCACGCCGGGCCACGCGCTCGCCGCGACGAAAAACAGCCCGGTCCACACGCTCGCGTCGCCGAAGTAGTTCGGGTGGCGGGTGTAGCGCCACAGGCCGGTGTCGAGGACCTTCCCCTTGTTGGACGCGTCGTTGCGGAAGCGCGTCAGCTGGAGGTCACCGACCGACTCGAAGAAGAAGCCGACGGCCCAGACGAGCACGCCCAGCCACAGCACCCAGCCGATCCCGCCCTCGACGAACATCGCGATCTGCACCGGGAGGGAGACGAACCACATGATGAGGCCCTGGGGCACGTAGATGTGCAGCAACGCGTAGACGTTCGGGTTGCCGTCGGCGCGCTTGAGCATGGCCTCGTAGCGGGGGTCCTCGCCCTTGCCCCGCGATCGGCTGAAGATGTGCCCGGCGAGCCGGAGCCCCCACGCGGCCGTGAGGCCGAGCGCCAGCCAGCGCCGGAGCCCGTCCCCGTGGCCGCCGCTCGTGACGAACGCCGTCAGGGCGATGGCCACGAAGCCGAGCCCCCACGTCACGTCGATGACGGCCTGCTTGCCCACGCGCAGCGCCACCGCGAAGGTGATGCCGAGCACGACGACCACCGCGACCGCGGTGGCCAGCAGAGTGCGCCCGAACGCCCCGCCGTCGAAGCCCGCGGCCTCGGCGGCCGGAGCCACGACGGGGGCGAACGCCGTCCAGACCGACGACACCGTGGTCACCAGGCCCGGACGGGCGGCATACCGCTGCGGCCGTCGGTCGTCGGCTTCACGGCGAGGATCTGGTCGACGCCCATGCGCCCCTCCTCGAAGGCAAGCGCGCCGCCGACGAGGTAGAGCCGCCAGACGCGTCCGACCTCCTCACCGACCATGGCGACGACCCGGTCCCAGTTGGCCTCGAAGGTGTCGTACCAGGCGTTCACGGTCCACACGTAATGCTCGCGCATCGCGTGGACGTCACGGACCTCGAGGCCGGCCTGCTCGATGAGGTCGACGGTCTCGCCCACCGGCCGCATGTGCATGTCGGGCGCGATGAAGGCCTCGATGAACGGCCCGCCGCCGGGCCGCGTCGTGCGCGACATCTGCTGGATGAGGGCCCGGCCTCCCGGTCGCAGGAGGCGGTGGATCTGGCCGGTGAACGTCGGGTAGTTCTTCTGCCCGACGTGCTCGCCCATCTCGATCGAGGAGATCGTGTCGAAGGGACCGTCCGGGACCTCGCGGTAGTCCTGCAGCCGGATCTCGACGCGGTCCTGCAGGCCGCGCTCGCGGGTCCGCTCGTCGATGAAGGCCTTCTGCTCGCTCGAGATCGTCACGCCGACGACCTGCGCGCCGAACTTCTCGGCCGCGTGCAGCGAGAGGGAGCCCCAGCCGCAGCCGATGTCGAGGTGGCGGCCGCCCGGCTCGATGCCGAGCTTGCGGCAGACGAGGTCGAGCTTGTCGCGCTGCGAGTCCTCGACGGTGTAGCCGGGGTCGGTGCTCGTCCAGTAGCCGCACGAGTAGGCCATGTGCGGGTCGAGGATGAGGGAGTAGAAGTCGTTGGACAGGTTGTAGTGGTGCTCGATGGCGCTGCGGTCGCGGCTCTTGCTGTGCAGGCGCCCGCGCAGACGGGCCTGCGACACGGGGGGCTCGGGCGGCAGCCCGACGACGCCGAGGTCGAAGGCGGTGCGGATGCCGTTCTTCGCCACGGCGGCCACGGTGCCCGCCGAGGGACGCCCCCCGGCGAGGTCGCGCGCGGTCGACCAGACGCGGCGGAACCCGTCGAGCAGGTCACCCTCGACGTCGAGCTCGCCGGTCACGTAGGCCTGGGCGAGGCCGAGCTCGCCCGGGTGGCGCACGAGGCGGCGCAGGGCGGCGGGGTCGCGCAGGACGACGGTCGGTGCGTCGGCCGGACCCGCGACGGTGCCGTCCCAGGCCTTGAGGCGCACGGGCAGCTGCCCACCGAGCAGGGGAGTGACGACGGCCGCCAGCCGAGCGGCGATGCCGTTCGGACGGGAGGACGCCGCGGAGGGGGCGGGAGCGTCGGGGCGGTCGTCGGTCATGGTCATCGGGGTGGCCTCTCGTTGGGGGTCGACTCGAGATGATTCGGTGCCGTCCGGCGCGCGGATGGGACTGTTCTCGGCGTGTTCATGGAGATACCCCGACGGCCGCCTCGCGTCTCGCGTCCCCCGCGGCCACGAGCCCGTCGGGGCCGAGCACGGCCGCGCCGACCCCACCGAAGTACATGTGCGGTCCGGGATAGCGGTGCGACGGCAGGCCACTGGCCTCGACCGCGGCCGCGATGTCGTCGGACGGCTCGTGCTCGACGCGCGGCGACCCGTCGTCCATGAAGCGCACGTGCAGCCGCGGGGCGTCGATGGAGTGCTGGAGGTCGTCGCCGCGCAGCAAGCCACGGCCGAGCACCTGCATGAGCGCCGTCGTGATGCGGTCGGCGCCGGGGGAGCCGACCGCCAGCGCCGCCCCCGAGGCGCCGCGTCCGGTCGTCGGTGCCATGTTGGACGCGAGCCGCGTGCCGGGTGCGACGGCGTGCAGCCCGAGCCGGTTCAGCTCCGGCTCGCCGAGGGCGTTGTTGAGCAGGATGCCGGTGCCCGGGATGACCATGCCGGCGCCGTAGCCGGCGGACATCGTGATGGCACAAGCGTTCCCGTGCTCGTCGACGGCGGAGACGTGTGCCGTGGACGCCGAGGTCGGCAGGCCCGCGAGCCCATGGCGCTCAACCGCTTCGAGGAGGGCGTGGCCGTCGGCCTCGAGGTCGCGGGAGCGGTCGTGGACGGACAGCCGGTAGGCGAGGACTCGTCGTTGGATCTCGATGACCTCGGCCCACGTCCAGTGCTCGTGACGCGCGAGCTGGCCGAGCATGGCTGCGAGCATGGGGCCGCCGACCGACGGGGGTGGGTTGAGGGCGATGTCCCAGGACCCGACGGTCCGCATCGTCGGGCTGCGCACGACGGCTTCGTATGCCGTGAGGTCGGCGGTCGTGACGAGGCCACCGTTCGCGGCCATGTCCGTCACGAGCACTCGAGCCACCGCACCGGTGGTGAAGAGTGAGACCCCTTGTGCCGCAAGCAGGTCGAGGATGTCGGCGAGGTCGAGGTTGAGAGAGGTCTCGCCGGGCTCGAGCGGGCCGCCGTCGGCCCCCGTGACCAGCGCGTGGGCCTCGGGGTCCTCGCCGAAGAGCGTGTCGCGGACGAGACCGAGGTAGAGGGCCGCGGCGGCGCCCACGCGGTAGCCCTCACGGCAGGCGCGCGCCGAGGGCTCGACGAGACGCCGCCACGGCGCCGATCCGTAGCGGTCCCTGGCGAGTGAGAGTGCTTGCAGCGCACCGGAGTTCGCGACCGCGCCGTGCCCCGCGCCGATGGTCACCCCACCGCCGTAGTCGGTGGGCACCTGTCGCACGCCGCGCCCGAAGGCGGACGGATCTAGTCCGCGTCCTGGCATCTCGACGTTGCCGTCGACGACGACCGGATCGGCGTCCGCCATCCAGACGTTGACGAAGGCCCCGCCCATCAGGCTGACGACGCCGGGCTCCGTGCTCATGGCGGCGAGGGAGGCAGCGATCGCCGCATCGACGGCGTTGCCGCCCTCGTCGGCCACCTCGAGCCCGGCCTGCAGGGCGGCCGGGCCGGGGGCGGCCAGCGCGACCCGGGTCATGAGGTCGCTCGGCCGAGCGAGTGGTACTCCGGGTTGGGCACGAAGCCGAGCGCGGTCGACACGCGGTTGGTGAGGTTGAACATCCCGACCACCTGGACGAGCTCGACGATCTCGTGGTCGTCCAGGCCGACCGCGCGCAGCGGCTCGAGGTCGGACTCGGTGACCTCGGCGGGGCGCAGCGTCAGTTTCTCGGCGTAGGAGGCCATCGCGTACTCACTCTCGGAGAGCCCCGCCTGGCGCCAGTTGGAGGCCACGAGGTCGGACGTGACCTCGTCGCCGGAGTGCTCCCGGAGGGCTGCCCCGTGGCTCACCTCGCAGTACGTGCACCGGTTGACGCTGCTGACCACGACGGCCAGCAGCTCGCGGTCGGCGTTGCTCAGGTGCCCGTCCTTGTTGACGAGGAGGTTGAAGTAGCCCCACCAGGCGAGGAACTGCTCGCCGTTGACCGCCTGGGCGCGGAACACGTTGGGCACGAAGCCGAACGCCTCCTGCGCCTTGTCCCAGAGGCGACTCACGCCTTCCGGGACGTCGTCGCGCCCGGGCACGGGCAGGTAGGAGATGCGCTCGCGGTCACCCATGAGGCCACCGTATGCCGGGTGCGGGCTCCGCGCCCGTGGCGCGCCCTGCGACGGGCTTCGGTCAGCCCTTGGCGCCGACGAGCTGCGCGGGGGAGACCTTGGGGTCGGCGCCGGCGGCCTCGCACAGCGCGTCGAGCGCCGCGGCGACGGCGGGGACCCGCAGGAGGTCGGGCGTCGTCACGGCGAGGATCTGGCGGCGCGACGCGGGGGCGAGCGGCAGGGTGGCCACCTCGTCGTGCTTGGCGGCGTTGAGGATGAGGTCGGGCACGAGCGCGACGCCGAGGCCGGCGGTCACGAGCCCGAGCTGGGCGACGTAGTCCTCGGTCTCGAAGGCGACGTTGGGGCGGAAGCCCGCGGTGTCGGCGAGGGAGAGCAGGTGCCCGCGGCAGCGCGGACAGCCGGCGATCCACTCCTCGCCCGAGAAGTCGGAGAGCGTGGCGGCCTCATCGCCGGCGTGAGCGTGGGAACGGGGGACGACGAGTCGCACCTCGTCGTCCATGAGGCGACGCGTGACGAGCAGGGAGAGGTCCTCCTCGAGCTCGCCGAGGTCACCCCCCTCGTAGGCGAAGGCCACGGCGACGTCGCAGTCGCCCCTTCGCAGGGCGGCGAGCGACTCGGGCGGCTCGGCCTCGGTGAAGGTGACGGTGATGTCGGGGTGGCGGGCCTTGAGGATGGCGAGCGTGCGGGGCACGAGCGTGGCTGACGAGCTGGGGAAGGCCTGGAGGCGCACGCGTCCGGCGCGCAGCCCGGCGATGGCGGTGATCTCCTCCTCGGCCGCGTCCAGCGCGGCGAGGACGCCGACGGCGTGGCGCGCCAGCACCTGACCCGCCTCGGTGAGCCGGACCTGGCGGCCGTAGCGCTCGACGAGGACCGTCCCGGTGCGCTGCTCGAGGCGTCGGACCATCTGCGAGATGGCCGGCTGGGTGAAGCCCAGTGCGTTGGCGGCGCTCGTGAAGCTTCCCTCGTCGGCAATGGCCTTCATGACCCGCAGGCCGGCAGCATCGATCATGCCCCGATCATAACCGATGATTATGCAATCTGTGAGATTGCGTGCACGGCGTTCGCGTCCCCGACGGGGCGGCATCGCGCCCGCAGACCCTCGACGCGTGACCGGGAGGACGCGTGGGCCGACGTAGGCTGACCGGGTGCAGCAGGCGAACGGCATACCCCAGCAGGCGACGCCGGCGACGGCTCCCACGGTGACGGCCACGACCCGGCTGTCCACGTCACGTACCCTGCCGCTCGAGACGCACGACCTCGGCACGTTCGACGACCTCGTCGACCTCGTCAGCGCCGGCGGGGTCGTCGTGCTCTCCGGCGCGGGGCTCTCGACGGAGTCGGGCATCCCCGACTACCGGGGGCCGGACGGGACCCGCCGCGTCGAGCCCATGACCTACGGCGAGTTCGCCGGGTCCGGAGAGGCGCGTCGACGCTACTGGGCGCGCAGCTACATCGGGTGGCAGCGCTTCAACGCGGCCGAGCCCAACCAGGGACACCGCGTCGTCACCGACCTGCAGCGCGCGGGCTACGTCGGGCCGATCATCACGCAGAACGTCGACGGCCTCCACCAGGCCTCCGGGGCCACGGACGTCATCGAGCTGCACGGGTCGCTCGACCGCGCCGTCTGCCTCACGTGCGGCGAGTACACGACGCGAGTCGGCCTGCACGAGAGGATGACCGAGGCCAACCCCGGCTTCATGGAGCGCTTCGCCGAGGCCGCGCAGTCGGTGGGTTCGCAGTGGGGCAAGCAGGTGCGACCCGACGGCGACATCGTGCTCGCGGACTCGCTCGTCGCGTCCTTCCACGCTCCGCGCTGTCTCGTCTGCGGCAACGACACGGTCAAGCCCGACGTCGTCTTCTTCGGCGAGTCGGTGCCGAAAGCCGTGGTGGAGCAGTGCTTCTCGCTCGTCGAGGGCGCCGGGGCCGTGCTCGTGCTCGGGTCGTCGCTGTCGGTCATGAGTGGCTACCGCTTCGTCCGGCGCGCGCACCAGCGTGACGTGCCCGTCGCCATCGTCACGCAGTCGGCGACCCGGGGCGACGCCGAGGCGACGCTGCGCCTGCACGCGCCGCTCGGTCCGACGCTGGAGGACCTGCGCGTCGCTCTCGGCCACTGACCGGCGGCGGGGCTGCCTCGTCGCCGAGGACTACTCGGCCACGGACCGGGCCGACCGGGCCTCGGCGCCGTCGATGGCGCGCAGGTCCCACAGCTCCTTCGTCTGCACGCCCCAGTAGGTGCAGAACAGCACGATGATGATGACCTCGGAGATGAGCACGAGGTGGTCGAAGCCGTTCACCGTCAGGGCCGCGAGGACCGTCACGCCGAGGGCCACGGCGAGGGCCACCGCGATGGCGATGTAGATGCGCTTGTAGACGGCGGCCTCGTCGGCGCCGCGGTGCCGGTCCTCGGCGCGGGCGGCGCTCAGCACCATGACGGCGATGACTCCCGCCACCATCGTGCCCGCTGCGACGCCGTGGCTCAGGGCGATGAACCGGTCGCGCAGCACGAGGAAGAGGACGAGCTCGCCCAGCAGGACCGCGCCGCAGACGACCATGGCCACGACCGACCTCGCAGTCGGTCGTTCGGCCGGGTCACGCGTCATCGCGCCGCGCTTGAGCCAGGCGGTCACCCCGGCGGCGAGGACCGCCACGACGATGAGGGACCAGACGTTGTTGCGCACGGCCGCCGCGATCTCGGCCGGCGTCTGGCTGTAGGCGTTGGGCCCGCAGCGGCCGTCGGGCACGGTCGGGACGAGGGCGACGACGAAGGCCATGAGGCCGGAGAAGCCCAGCAGCACGTCCTCCTCGGGGGAGTGCCCCTTGTAGGCGATGAGGCTGGCGCCCAGGGCGCACAGCGACCCGACGAAGACGGCGCGCGCCGGCGTGTAGTAGTACGCACTGATCGACCCGAGCCAGCACGAGTGGCCCGTCTCCCACCACCACTGGTAGCCGACGGAGAGCAGCAGCATGAGCAGCAGCGCGATCATCGCCCCACGCAGGTAGCGGTAGGTGAGGACGACGTCCCGCGTGCGCGACGAGGTCACCGGCCCGGGCCTCAGATGCGGCGCAGGACCGCGGTGACCTTGCCGAGGATCGTGGCGTGGTCACCGTCGATGGGGGAGAAGTCGTCGTTGTGCGGCATGAGCCACACGTGGCCGTCCTTGCGCTTGAACGTCTTGACGGTCGCCTCGTTGTCGAGCATGGCCGCGACGACGTCGCCGTTGTCGGCGTGCTGCTGCTGGCGCACGACGACCCAGTCGCCGTCGCAGATCGCAGCGCCGACCATCGAGTCGCCGTTGACCTTGAGCAGGAAGAGGTCGCCCTCGCCGACGAGCTGCTTGGGCAGGGGGAAGACGTCCTCGACGACCTCCTCTGCCGTGATCGGCACGCCCGCCGCGATCTGTCCGAGGACGGGGACGTAGGAGGCCTGCGGACGCGCGTCGCCCGAGTCCGTCTCGGTGTCGTACTGGTCGCCCCTGGGTCCCGGCGGCGTGGCGTCGCCGGCGCGGTAGCCGAGCTCCTCCGCCTTGGCGTCGGGGGAGACGACCTCGAGGGCGCGCGGCCGGTTGGGGTCGCGTCGCAGGTAGCCCTTGGCGACGAGCGCGTTGAGCTGGTGGGAGACGCTCGAGGGGCTGGCCAGGCCGACCGCGTCACCGATCTCCCGCATGCTCGGCGGGTAACCGCGGCGGTCGACGGAGTTGCGGATGACCTCGAGCACCCGCCGCTGGCGGACGGTCAGGCCGTCGCCGGTCTCGCGATCGGGAAGCTCGGTCACGCCCATGGTGTCCCCTTCGTCGGCTCTTCGAGGCCCCGCCGGCCCGTGGAGTGACGCTGGTGAGGGGCCAGTGTCAGTGGTGGCTGGTGAGGTCTGTGGTGTGAGGAAAGACTACGGAGTTCGAACACAGTTGCCAAACACCTGTTCGATGCGTGTCTCGACTTCATCGAACATACGTGCTACAACTCGTACAGACGTTCTATCGAACATGTGTTCGCAAGTTCAGGAGCAAGGGGAGGTCACCATGAGCGCCATCGTCCTCGAGGCCGTTCGCCAGCAGCACACCGAGGGGCCCGACGGGTCTCTGTCGACCGGTCGACCTCGGCTCGTCCTCGTGCCCACCGGGGCCGAGGCGGTCCGGGAGGCGCGGGCGGTGCGGGCCACGCAGCCGCCCCTGAGGCTGACCCGGTTCGGCCGCCTCGTCGTGTCCCTGCTGGTCGCCGGAGTCGTCTCGGTCCTCGGTGTCGGCCTGGCGGGTCAGCTCGCGTCCGCCTCCGGTGAGCCGCGCACGGTGACGGTCCAGTCGGGCCAGACCCTCTCCGGGGTCGCCGCCCGTGAGCTGCCGGAGCTTCCCGTCGCCGACGGGGTCGTCGAGCTCCAGCTCGCCAACAGCCTGAGCACCGCGGCGATCCACGCCGGCCAGCAGCTCGTCATCCCCGCACGCTGACCTCACGTGCCCCTCGGGGCCGGATCGATCGCGTATGCCGTGTCCCGGCCGCGCGTCGACCGCCCCCACCCGATCTGCCGCGTTGGCTCCACCTTCAGCGGCTGGCGCGAGCGGCGCTTCGACCCCGTCGCTCCTGCCCGGACGCCGCACCCCTCATCGGGGGTGCGGCGTTCTGCTGTTCCCACCGCCCTTGCGGCGCAGCCGATCCCGTCCGGTCGACACCGCCGGCAGCCGTCTGCCGTGATCCGCACGACTGGGTGGCCGGCCCCTGTGGATGACGCGCACGACCTCGCCGCCCGCGACCTAGCGTTGCTGTCCTCGGGAAGGAGCACAGCATGCGTTACGACGTGGACACGACCGCACTGCGTGAGGACGTCCTCTCCATCGAGGAGGTCCTGGTGAAAGTGCGGGGCCTCGGGATCGCGGAGGGGCTGAGGCCGATCGCCTCGGCGCTGCCGGGTGGCCGTTGTGGTCCGGGGCTCAACGAGGTCGCTGCGGCCTGGGAGGCCCGCCTGGCTGCCACCCGCGGGGACCTGCAGGAGCTCGGGCGCGGGCTGGCCGTCGCGGCCGACACCTACGACGCCGTCGAGCAGTCGGCACGGCTGAGCGTCCACGCCTCCTTCGGGGCCTCCTCGTGAGCGTCGCAGGTGGTCCTCTGATGTCCGTCCGTGACATCCGCTCGAGTCGGCCCCAGTCCCTGGCAGCCGTCAGCAGAGGCCTCGAGGGCCGCCGTCAGCGGGTGCTCGCACTGGCCGAGCTGGTGCTGTGGCGCCGGTCGGCGACCTCCCGTTGGTCGGGCGCGGCGTCCTCGGCTGCGGCAGACCGCTACGGGACGGTGGTCGCCGGCCTCGGGCGGCTGGCCGCGAGCATCGCGGTCGCCGGCCACGCCGTCGGGCACGCCGCCGGTCGCATGGAGTCCGCGATCGACCTCGTCGGCCGGGCCGACAGGCGGGCGGCCGAGGAGGGAGCATGGGTCGACGACGACGGGCAGCTCTTCCTCCCCGTGCGTGCCTCGCTGGGTGACCCGGCTCTGGAGGCGCACCGCGCCCGGCTCGACGAGCTGCTGCGCGCCGAGGTCCACTCCTGCCTGCTGCAGGCGCGCCGGGCCGCGTCCCAGACCGACGACGACCTGTTCCGGGCCCTGCTCTCGTCGGCTCGCGGGGCGACCTCGTCGTCCGGGGCCGGTGCCCGGGCCCCGGGCCCGGCCATGCTGCCGGCGCCACCACCGACCGCCTCGGCCGCCGGTGGCGTCGGTGCCCAGGTGTTCGCGTCGGCGGCGTGGTGGCGATCGTTGACCGACGAGGAGCGACGCGCCGTCCTGCGCGACCGGCCCGAGTGGGTGGGCTCCCGCGACGGTGTCCCAGCAGCCGCGCGCCACGAGGCCAACCTCGTGCTGCTCGGGCGGGCCGAGGAGGCCGCGCGGGCGCGCCTCGACCGGTCGTTGGCGGGCGGATGGGTCGGCAGCCAGCCGGAGCGTGAGCTCGCAGAGCAGCAGGTGGCCGCCCTCCAGGCCATCCGCGAGGTCCTGGCTCGTCGCGACGGAGGGCAGCGGCGCCTCCTGCTCGTCGACACCACGAGTCTCCACGTCAGGGCCGCGGTCGCGGTCGGGGACGTCGACCGTGCCGAGCACGTCGTGACCTTCGTCGGCGGCCTGTCCACCATGGTCGGCACCGACCTGGCCCGCTACGACGACACCTTCGTGCGCATGCGCTCCGAGGCTCGGGCGGTGGCATCGGGGCAGGACGTCGCGATCGTGACGTGGATGGGCTACGACGCACCGCAGGTGCGCGAGATCGCCACGTCGATCGACCGCAACGTCCTGAACGGCAAGCTGGCGCGCGAGAACGCCGGTGCCCTCGCCGACTTCGCGACAGGCATCGAGGCGGCCCGCGACCGGCCGGCCCACCAGACGGTGTGGGCGCACTCCTACGGCGGCACGCTCGCGGGCTTCGCGTCCCTGCGCACGAGCGCCGTCGACGACGTCGCGGTGTTCGGCGCGCCCGGACTGCCGTTCTCCGACGTGTCACGCACGGCGCTCAAGCCGGGCTCCCTCAACGTGCTCGGGGCCATCGGTGACGACGTCTTCGACTACGGCTGGCGGGTGCACGGCACCTCGCCGGCGGAGGTCGCCGGCGCCACCCGGCTCTCGACGTTCGCGCTCAAGCAGGCCGGGACCGGCTGCAACCATTTCCTGCGGTCACGCACGGACTTCGTCGACGTGGGGCGCACCTCGAGCGGTCACTCCGACTATCTCCGTGCGGGCACGGACAGCGCGCACAACCTTGCCGTCATCGCCGCCGGCCGACCGGATCTTCGGGTGCTCCAGGGCGCCGACGAGCGGGCCTGCACGACGATCGGTCCGAGTCTCGGCCTGGACCCGTTGCGCGTGCCGGGACTGGTCCCGTGACAGCCACCCTCAGTCGTCGTGGCCGGTGTCTGGCGCGTCGAGCGTTGCAGGCGGTGGTGCCGGCGCCATCTGCCCCGGCGCGTGTGCCGGCAGCTCGAACCAGACGACGGTCCCCGGACCCTCCGGCGAGCTGATGCCGATCGTGCCGTCATGCGCCTCGATGATCCGCTTGACGGTCGCCAGGCCGATCCCGCTGCCGTCGACCGAGGTCTCGACGCGGTTGAAGAGCCCGAAGACCCGGTCCCGGTCCGCTGCCGAGATGCCGATCCCGTTGTCGTGCACCGAGAGGCGCCACTTCTCGCCTCGACGCTCGGCGGTGACCTCGACGACGGGCGCGACGTCGGGGCGGGCGTACTTCACCGCGTTGGACACGAGGTTGAGCATCACCGAGTAGAGCTGCTGCTCGTCGGCGGGCAGGGTCGGCAGCTCACCCACCGCGACGCTCGCCGCCCGTGCCTCGAGGGTGGGGGCGAGGTCCTCCAGCACCGAGGCCAGCACGAGCGCCAGGTCGGTGTCGGCCCGGTGGAGCTCGGCCCCGACCTGGGCGTGCGCGAGGATCTGCTCGATCATCCCGGCCATCCGGGTGGCGGACCGGTGGGCCGTGGCAACGAGACGTTCGGACCATACGTCGCCCGAGACGGCGGGCTGCTGGCCGAGCATCTCGGTGCTCGCCATGATCGCGGTGAGCGGGGTGCGCAGGTCGTGGCTCACCTGACCCGCGAAGACTGACAGCGCCTCGTTGGAGCGGTGCAGCTCGTCCCTCGTCTGCGTCAGGGTGGCGAGGGAGTCCTCGAGCTCACGGGTCCGCAGGCGCAGCTCGAGGACGTCGACGACGCGTTCGGCGATCGCGGCCAGGGCGTCCTCCTGCGCCTCGGCGAGCTCACGCGGCTGCGAGTCGAAGACGCACAGGCGGCCGATGATGACACCGTCCGGCGTGGTCAGGGGCGCTGAGGCGTAGAAGCGGACGTTGCCGAGGATGCCTGTCACGAAAGGGTTCTCGTTGAAGCGCGCGTCGAGACTGGCGTCCGGCACCACGACCCGGTCGGTGTGCTCCAGGACTGCGGCGCACATCGAGTCCTCGCGGGCGCAGATGGAGGCGGCGAAGCCGGTCGTGGCGATCTGCTGCTGCTGCGTCGAGGTGATGATGTTGATCGCGGCACGGGGGACGGCGCAGACCTGGGCCGCGATGTCGACGAGCGCCTGGAGCTCGCGTTGCGGCGCGTTGCCCAGGACGTCGTAGCCCGCGAGCGCCTCCTCACGCCGCTGTGCGGGGTCGAGAACGTCCTGCACTGCTGTCCGGAATGTCACGGTAGGAGCCTCCGTCATGAGCGCGCCGCGGGCAAGGACCGCCTCGCCCCGTCTCATCGCCGGAGAGGCGGAACAGAGTCATACAAGAGGTCTTGTGCAATCCGTTGGACCCGTCGGAGGCTGGTCGGCATGCCTCGCCGTACCGCTTCCGAGCGCCACGTCGCCACCACTCCCGCCACCGCCGACATCGGGGCCGAGACCGGCAGCGCCCTGCTCGACGTCCTCACCGCCTTCCACCACCCGACGCGACGCTGGCTGTGCGAGCTCCTGGCCGTCGAGGGCCCCGCCACGGTCGGCCGCCTGGCGAGCCGCACGGGGCTCGCGGTGGGGTCGGTGAGTCATCACCTGGGGACGTTGCACCGCTACGGGTTCGTCGAGCCGGCGCCGGACCTGGCCCGGGACACCCGGGAGAGCTGGTGGCGCAGCCGACCGCGCCAGGTGTCCTGGGACGCGACCGACTTCGGCGAGGGGACGGTGGCTCGCCGGATCGCCTCCAGCGCCGAGGCCGAGAACTTCCGTCACCACGTGCGCGCCGTCCAGCGCTGGCTCGCCGAGGGGGAGACGGCGCCGGCGGAGGTGCGTCACGCCGCGGTGGCGACCGACTCGCTCGTCGCCGCCACCGTGGAGCAGATGGCGGAGCTCAGCCGCCGGCTCACCGACCTCGTTGTCGAATGGGGCGAGGAGTGTCGCGCGGACGCGGAGGTGCGACCGGACGTGCGCAGACTTCCCGTGCGGGTGTCGGCGCGGGTCTTCCCGAGCGGTCCGGTGAAGCCGTGAGCGACGCGGGCGAGGTTACGACCACCACCACCGGCCTGGCCACGACAGCGGATCCGGCGGCTCGTTCTCCGCACGCCGAGCCGACGCTGCTCGGCGCCGAGCCTCCCGGTCTCACCCGTGACCGGATGGTCCACACCTGGGTGGCCGCGATGGCCCTGTCCTGGTTCGGCGACGCCGTGTGGACGGTCGCGCTGGCCTGGACGGCCGTGCACACCCTGTCGCCGGCGACGGCGGGCGTGGTGCTCGGCGCCGAGACGCTGCCGCAAGCGGTCTTCGTCCTCGTCGGTGGAGTCATCGCCGACCGGTGGGACACGCGTCGGATCCTCGTGACGGGCCGTCTCTTCCAGGGCGCGGTCCTGCTCGGCGGCGCCGCCGCCTGGGGCACCGGCGTGCGGGGCGCGCCGCTCCTGCTGACGATGGGGGTCCTGCTCGGCACCGCCACGGGCCTCACCCTCCCCGCCGGCTCGACCCTCGCGCGACAGCTCGTGCGTCCGGCCGACCTCGCTACAGTGAGCGGCTGGAACCAGATCGGCGGCCGCGTCGCGCGTCTGCTCGGCGCTCCCGCCGGGGGTCTGGCCGTCGCTGCAGTGGGCCCCGCCGGGGCCATGCTTGCCGATGCCGTCACGTTCGTCGCGATCGCCGGCGTCCTCGCGCTCGTGGTGCGGCCGCGCTATCGGATGCCGCGGGCACCCCACGCGTCGTGGGCGGCCAGCCTGAGGGACGGGGCGGCATACCTGCGTCGCGACGAGTCGGCCCGGCTGCTCGTGCTGGGACTGGCCGCCCTCAACGTCTTCGTCTCGCCGGTCATCGCCCTGGGCATCGCCCTGCGGGTCCGCGAATCGGGGTGGGGCCCGGCCTGGCTCGGTGCCGCCGAGGCGGCGTTCGCCCTCGGCGCGATCGCCGGTAGCGTCGTCAGCATCCGCCGGCGCGTCGGGAGGCCGGCGCAGGCGGGCTTCGCCGTCCTCGTGGCGCAGGGCCTCTGCATCGCCGCCACCGGGATCGGCTCGCGCATCATCCTCATGGCCGCCATGACTTTGGTGGGGGTCGCCGCAGGGGCAGCCTCGGTGTGGCTCTCCGGGACCTACCAGAGGACCATTGCGCCCAGCCACCTCGGGCGCGTGTCCTCGGTCTCGAGCCTCGGGGACATGGCCCTCGTGCCGCTCGCGATACCGGCGTTCGGTGCGCTGGCCACCGCCACCTCGGTCCTGACCGCCGCCGTCGTCTACGGGGCCGCCATGTCGGTGCTGTGCCTGTGGTTCGCGACGCGCCCCGGCATCGCCCGGCTGAGATGAGCGCCGGTGCAGGCGGCCGTAGATGAGGGGTCGGCGAGTCGCGCGCACCCCTAGATGTGGGGGCGGACGGTGACGACACGCCCGGTGCCTACGTGGCCTGAGTGACGTTTGCGCAGGTCAGCGACACGCCACGCCGGACCGCGGCGATTCGCTTGCGATGGGGGTCACAGCGTGCCTACAGTTACCCCTACATCTAGTAGTTACACAGATGTAAGACGTCCACATGTAGTCCCCAGGAAGACTGGGGTTACGCACAGGTCATCCCCACGTCGTCCCCAGGCTCGTCCCCAGCCCCGACCGGTCCCACGAACACCGGCCGTGTCGCTGGGACGGCCCGGCACGGCATACGGGAAGCCTGTCCATCGATGAACGACCGGATCTCGGGAAGGAAGGTGACCCGGACGTGCACTGTCCGTTCTGTCGCCACACCGACTCGCGGGTCATCGACTCACGCACCACCGACGACGGGGCCTGCATCCGGCGCCGCCGCCAGTGCCCCGAGTGCAACCGCCGCTTCACCACGCTCGAGACCTCGAGTCTCAACGTGATCAAGCGGTCGGGCGCGTCCGAGCCGTTCAGCCGGGCCAAGGTCCTCACCGGTGTGCGCAAGGCATGCCAGGGCAGGCCCGTCAGCGAGGACGACCTGGCCCTTCTCGCCCAAAAGGTCGAGGAGGCCATTCGGTCGCAGGGAAACGCCGAGATCGAGGCGCACGAGGTCGGCATGGCCGTCCTCGAACCGCTCCGCGAGCTCGACGAGGTCGCATACCTCAGGTTCGCCAGCGTCTACCAGGCGTGGGAGAGCCTCGAGGACTTCGAGGGAGCCATCGCGCTCCTTCGAGCCGAGCGCGACGCGCTGGGGGAGGAGCCCACCGCTCCCGCCCGGTTCGACGCCCAGCGGTAACCACCCTCCACGCACCACCGGAGCACCACCCACTGTCGGTGCTCCCCGCAAGACTCATCACCAGCAGCAGATTCGGTCAGGGAGGCCGCACGACATGACGGAGATCGGTAACCGCAGCTCACGCTCGAAGGCTGGCGCCAAGGGCGTCAAGATCGAGCGCATCTACACCACGCCCGGCGTGCACCCCTACGACGAGGTGACCTGGGAGAAGCGCGACGTCGTCCAGCAGAACTGGAAGACCGGCGAGACGATCTTCGAGCAGCGCGGCGTCGAGTTCCCCGACTTCTGGTCGGTCAACGCCAGCACGATCGTCACCACCAAGTACTTCCGCGGCGCGGTCGGCACCGCGGCCCGCGAGGTCTCGCTCAAGCAGCTCATCGACCGTGTCGTGCTGACCTACGTCGCCGCCGGCAAGAGCAACGGCTACTTCTCCTCGCCCGAGGACGCCGAGATCTTCGAGCACGAGCTGACGCACGCCCTGCTGCACCAGGTCTTCTCGTTCAACTCGCCGGTCTGGTTCAACGTCGGCACGAAGAGCCCGCAGCAGGTCTCGGCCTGCTTCATCCTCTCCGTCGACGACTCGATGGACTCGATCCTCAACTGGTACAAGGAGGAGGGCAAGATCTTCCAGGGCGGCTCCGGCGCCGGCCTCAACCTCTCCCGCATCCGCTCCTCCAAGGAGCTGCTCTCCTCCGGCGGCACGGCCTCGGGCCCCGTCTCCTTCATGCGCGGCGCCGACGCGTCCGCCGGCACCATCAAGTCGGGCGGCGCCACGCGTCGTGCGGCCAAGATGGTCGTGCTCGACGTCGACCACCCCGACATCGAGGAGTTCGTCGAGACGAAGGCGCGCGAGGAGGACAAGATCCGCGCCCTGCGCGACGCCGGCTTCGACATGGACCTCGGCGGCAAGGACATCGTCTCCGTCCAGTACCAGAACGCCAACAACTCGGTCCGCGTCAACGACGAGTTCATGAAGGCCGTCGAGGACGGCACCGAGTTCGGCCTGCGCTCGCGCTCGGACGGCTCGGTCATCGACACCGTCGACGCCCGTGAGCTCTTCGGCAAGATCGCCAAGGCCGCGTGGGAGTGCGCCGACCCGGGCATCCAGTACGACGACACGATCAACGCGTGGCACACCAACCCCGAGACGGGCCGCATCACGGCCTCCAACCCGTGCTCGGAGTACATGTCGCTCGACAACTCCTCGTGCAACCTCGCCTCGCTCAACCTGCTGAAGTTCCTCCGCGACGACGACACCTTCGACGCCGTCACCTTCCAGAAGGTCGTCGAGCTCGTCATCACGGCGATGGACATCTCGATCTGCTTCGCGGACTTCCCGACCGAGCCCATCGGTGAGACGACGCGCAACTACCGCCAGCTCGGCATCGGCTACGCCAACCTCGGCGCCCTCCTCATGGCGACCGGCCACGGCTACGACTCCGAGGGTGGCCGTGCGCTCGCTGCCTCGATCACCTCGCTGCTGACGGGCGCCGCCTACAAGCGCTCCGCCGAGATGGCCTCGGTCGTCGGCGCCTACGCCGGCTACGCCCGCAACGCGGACGCCCACAAGAAGGTCATGCGCAAGCACCAGGCCGCCAACGACAACATCAAGACCCTCGACGCGATGGACTCCGACGTCCACAAGCTCGCGACGAAGGCGTGGGACGACGTCGTCAAGCTCGGTGAGAAGCACGGGTACCGCAACGCCCAGGCGTCGGTGCTCGCGCCGACCGGCACCATCGGCTTCATGATGGACTGCGACACGACCGGCATCGAGCCGGACTTCTCGCTCGTCAAGTTCAAGAAGCTCGTCGGTGGCGGCTCGATGCAGATCGTCAACCTCACCATCCCGCGTGCGCTCAAGAAGCTCGGCTACCAGCAGGAGTCGATCGAGGCCATCGTCGAGTACATCGCCGACAAGGGCCACGTCATCGACGCGCCCGGCCTCAAGCCCGAGCACTACGAGGTCTTCGACACCGCAATGGGTGCGCGCTCGATCTCGGCCATGGGCCACGTGCGCATGATGGCCGCGACGCAGCCGTTCCTCTCCGGTGCCATCTCCAAGACGGTCAACCTGCCCGAGACCGCCACGGTCGAGGAGATCCAGGACGTCTACATGCAGGGCTGGAAGCTCGGCATCAAGGCGCTCGCCATCTACCGCGACAACTGCAAGGTCGGTCAGCCGTTGTCCGACGGCGGCTCGACGGCCAAGGACAACAAGGCCGCCGCCGACGCCGCTGCCGCCCACGTCAAGGTCGAGAAGGTCATCGAGTACCGCCCGGTCCGTCGCCGTCTGCCCAAGCGCCGCAGCTCGCAGACGACGTCGTTCGCCGTCGGTGGGGCCGAGGGCTACCTCACGGCCGGCACGTACGACGACCAGCAGCTCGGCGAGATCTTCCTCAAGTTCGGCAAGCAGGGCTCGACCCTCGCCGGCGTGATGGACGCCTTCTCGATCGCCGTGTCGATCGGTCTGCAGTACGGCGTGCCGCTCGAGACCTTCGTGGAGAAGTTCACCAACCTCCGCTTCGAGCCGGCCGGCCTGACGGACGACCCGGACGTGCGCATGGCGCAGTCGATCATGGACTACGTCTTCCGCCGTCTGGCGCTCGACTACCTCGACTTCGACACCCGCTCCTTCATGGGCATCCACACGGCCGCCGAGCGGGCCCGCCAGGTCGAGACCGGCTCCTACGAGGCCATCGAGTCCGATGAGTCCGACGAGGACCTCGAGGACGAGCTCGAGTCGCTCCAGCAGTCGGCTCCGGTCTCGAAGAAGGCCGAGGTCAAGGCGGACGAGGCGAGCAAGGCCGAGTCGCCGGCGGCTGCTGCCGAGGTCAAGTCGGGTGCGGGCGCTGCCTCTGCCCGTGAGATCTCGAACGACGTGCACAGCTCGGCCGAGCTGCTCGAGAAGTTCGGTGGCATCACGGCCGACGCGCCGATCTGCATGACCTGCGGCACGAAGATGCGTCCCGCCGGCTCCTGCTACGTCTGCGAGGGCTGCGGAAGCACCAGCGGCTGCAGCTGACGATCACGGTGTGACGAAGGGGCCCGGACGGCATTGCCGTCCGGGCCCCTTCGCGTCGGGCGCGACGTGGTCAGAGCTGCTGTCGGCGCAGCCGGAGGGCGTTGCTGATGACGCTGACGGAGGACAGAGCCATGGCGGCCGCTGCGATCATCGGCGAGAGCAGCAGCCCGAAGGCCGGGTAGAGGACCCCGGCGGCGAGCGGGATGCCGGCGGCGTTGTAGACGAAGGCGAACACGAGGTTCTGCCGGATGTTCGACATGGTGGCCTTGGACAGCGCCCGGGCGTGGACGATGCCGGTCAGGTCGCCCTTGAGGAGGGTGACGCCGGCGCTCTCGATGGCGACGTCGGTGCCGGTGCTCATGGCGATGCCGACGTCGGCGGCCGTGAGCGCGGGGGCGTCGTTGACGCCGTCACCGGCCATGGCGACGACGCGGCCTTCGGCGCGCAGTGCCTGAACGACGTCGCTCTTGTGGTCAGGCAGGACCTCGGCCTCGACGCGCTCGATGCCGAGGCCGCGGGCGACGGCCGCGGCGGTGACCTGGTTGTCGCCGGTGAGCATGACCACGGCGATGCCGTCCGCGCGGAGCGCGTGCAGCGCGGCTGCGGTGGTGTCCTTGACGGGGTCGGCGATGGCGAGCACCCCGGCGACGCGACCGTCGATCGCGACGTAGACGGCGCTGGCGCCGTCGGCGCGCAGCCGATCGGCCTCGGCGTCCATCCTGTGAGTGTCGACGTCGTGTCCGGCGAGGAAGCGCTGGCTGCCCACGAGGACCTGTCGTGCGTCGACCGTGCCGGTGACGCCCTTGCCCACGGGCGCGTCGAAGTCCGCGGCGGCAGGGACGTCCAGTCCGGCGTCGGTGGCGGCCCGCACGATGGCCGTGCCGAGGGGGTGCTCGCTGGCGCGTTCGACGCTCGCAGCAAGGCGCAGGACCTCGTCCTCATCCATGCCGTCGACGGCGATGACGTGGGTGACGGAGGGTCGGCCCTGGGTCAGGGTGCCGGTCTTGTCGACGACGAGCGTGTCGACCTTCTCCAGTCGCTCGAGTGCCTCGGCGTTCTTGATGAGGACGCCGAGGGAGGCGCCGCGGCCGACGCCGACCATGATCGAGACGGGCGTTGCGAGCCCCAGGGCGCAGGGGCAGGCGATGATGAGGACGCTGACGGCGACGACGAGCGCGTGCGCCAGGCGCGGGTCCGGGCCGACGGTCGCCCACACGATGAATGCGACCACCGCGGCGGCGATGACGACGGGCACGAACACGGCGGAGACCTGGTCGGCGAGCCGCTGGATGGGGGCTCGGGAGCGTTGTGCGTCGGCGACCATCTGCACGATGCGGGCGAGCATCGTGTCTCGCCCGACGTTGCCGGCGCGCATGACGATCGAGCCGGTCTGGTTCACGGTGCCGCCGATGACGGAGTCGCCGGCCTGCTTGGTGACCGGCATGGACTCGCCTGTCACCATGGACTCGTCGAGGGTGGAGTGCCCGTCCTGCACGGCGCCGTCGACGGGGACGGACTCGCCTGGCCGGACGCGCAGCAGGTCGCCGACCTGGACCTCGTCGAGGTTGACGTCGGCTTCGGTCCCGTCCGGCGCGACCCTGTGGGCGGTCTTCGGGGTGAGGTCGAGCAGTGCCCTGATGGCGCCGGAGGTGCTCTCCCGTGCGCGAAGCTCGAGGACCTGCCCGAGCAGGACGAGGGTCGTGATGACGGCGGCCGCCTCGAAGTAGACGGCGACCGTCCCGTCCATCCGGAAGGCCTCCGGGAAGAGCTGGGGTGCGACGGTTGCGACGACGCTGAACAGCCACGCGACACCGGTGCCCATCGCGATGAGGGTGAACATGTTCAGCTTCATCGTGCGGACGGAGGTCCACCCGCGCTCGAAGAACGGCCATCCGGCCCACAGCACGACCGGGGTCGCGAGGACGAGCTGCCCCCAGGTGGCCACGTCGCTGGGAATGGCGTCGTGCAGGGCGGGGACGAGGTCGCGCCCCATGGACAGGATGAGGACGGGGATGGTCAGCGCGACCGCCGTCTTGAACCGGCGGGTCATGTCGGCCAGCTCGGGGTTGGGGCCGCTGTCGGCGGTCACGGTCACCGGCTCGAGGGCCATGCCGCAGATGGGGCAGGTGCCGGGGCCCGGCTGTCGGATCTCCGGGTGCATGGGGCACGTCCACTCCGTGACGGCGTCGGCGGATGCTGCTGCGCCCGAGGGCTGGTCGTGGTGTGGGCGGCCGCCGTGCTGGTGCCTCTCGTGGTCGTGACCGGTGCCCGCACGTCCTGCCGGACCGAGTGCGTATGCGTCGGGCTGGGTCTCGAACTGCGCGCGGCACCCGGCGGAGCAGAAGTAGTGGTCGTGGCCCTCCCGCTCGAGGTGGTGCTCGGTGGTGGCGGGGTCGACGTCCATGCCGCAGACGGGGTCCTGCACCAACGAGCCCGTCGGAGAGATCGAGTGTTCGCTGTGCGTGTCCATGGCTTCAGGATACCCCCGTGGGGTATATATGCAAGGGGATGGACCCGGTTCTCGCGCTCTCGCACGCGTTCGTGGACACGCAAAGGACCGGACCCGTCGTCGACGGGTCCGGCCCTTTGCGGGGCGCTGGCGCCTGCGTGATCAGAGGGAGGTCTTGAGCAGCTCCGTCATCGTGGCGATCTCCTTCGTCTGTCCGTCGATGACGGCCTGGGCAAGCTCCTTGGCGTCGCCGCTCTGCCCCTGGGACAGCTGGGTCCTGGCCATCGTCACGGCCCCCTCGTGGTGCTTGATCATCAGCTGCAGCCACATCCGGTCGAAGCCCGACCCGGAGGCCTTCTCCAGGGCCGACATCTCCTCGGCGCTCATCATCCCGTCCATGCTCATCCCGTCCATGTCGTGGTCACCGCTGGGCATGGGCGCGGCGCCCCAGGACGTGAGCCATCCGGTCATGGTGGCGATCTCCGGGTCCTGGGCTGCCTTGATCTGAGTCGCCAGCTTCTTGACGTCGGCGCTGGTGGCCTGGCGCAGGGCCAGGTCGGCCATCTCGATGGCCTGCTGGTGGTGCGGGACCATGCTCGAGGCGAACGTGATGTCGGCCTGGTTGTGGGCGGAGGCGGCGGAGGCGGCTCCTGAGGGTGTCGCCGGCGCGGAGCCCATCGCCGTCATCGAGTCGCCCGGCATCTGGTGGCCGGACGTCGTGTCGTTGGAGCTGCAGGCGCCGACAGCGAGAGAGGTGGCCAGGGCGGCCGTGGCGGCAAGGGTCTTCAGGGTGCGGGTCACGGGAGTTCCTTCGTCGTCGGGTGCAGGTTGCAGGCCCTCGCCGGCGGTCCGTGCGGTCTCTGGGTGCCGACCGGTCTCCCGGGAGGTTGGCCAGGGAGACCGGGCAGCAAAACGTTTGGGCCGGCGGGTCCTGCGTCCGAGGCTGCCCGGGCGACGTTCAGACCCGACTGCGATTTCCTGAAGGTTCGGTCAAGATCGCCGTCGGCCCCTTCCCGCGCGGCGCGTATCCGTGGCGGCGACGCCACACTGGGGCCATGGTGCGCGCCTTCCGTCCTGATGTCCCTGGTTCCCGGTGGGCGGCCCGATCACTTGGCACGCGGCTGATGGTGGCCCAGGGTGCCGTCGTGGTCGCCGGCATCGTCACGGCCAGCGCTGTCGCCGCCCTGATCGGGCCGCCGCTCTTCCACGACCACTTGCTGCGGGCAGGCATGTCCGCGAGCGCGTCCGAGCTCGCACACGTCGAGCAGGCATACAACGAGGCCAGCTTCGTCTCCCTCGCCGTGGCGCTGGTCATCGCGGTGCTCTGCGCGCTGGGAGTGACCTGGTATGTGGCGGGCCGTCTGACGCGTCCGCTGGCGGTGCTGACCGCGGCGGCCCACGAGATGGGGGAGGGGAACTACGCCGCACGGGCCACGGTCTCCGACGCGGGGCCGGAGCTCGCGAGCCTCGCGGAGGCGTTCAACGCCATGGCCGGACGGCTCGGCGACGCCGAGCAGACGCGACGCCGACTCGTGGGCGACGTCGCGCACGAGATGCGCACGCCGGTCGCGACCCTGGCCGCCTACCTGGACGGCCTCGACGACCGGGTCGTCGCGTGGGACGAACCGACCTCCTCGTTGTTCCGGTCCAACGTCGAACGGCTGGCCCGCCTGTGCGACGACATGTCGGCCGTCTCCCGCGCGGAGGAGGGGCGCCTGGAGCTGAGGCGGAGCAACGTGGAGGTCCGCGAGCTCCTCGAGACCGCGAAACGGGAGGTCCGGTCGGGGTTCTCGACGAAAGGGGTGCGTCTAGAGCTGGGACAGTGCGCCGACGCGCGGGTGGTGGCTGACCCGGAGCGCGTCGGCCAGGTCCTGGCCAACCTCCTCGCCAACGCCCTGCGCCACACCCCCGCGGGGGGAGAGGTCATCCTGTCCGCGACGCAGTCCGGCGGCGAGGTGCGTCTCGTCGTCCAGGACAGCGGCGAGGGGCTCGAGCCCGACCAGCTCACCCACGTGTTCGAACGGTTCTACCGCGGCGACGCCGCGCGGACCCGGGATGCCCGCGGCAGCGGCGTCGGTCTCACGATCGCCAAGGCCATCGCGCAGGCCCACGGAGGCAGACTCACGGTGACCAGCCCCGGGCGCGGGCACGGTGCAACCTTCACCCTCTCCCTCCCGGTCGGTTCCTGACCAGCCCTCCAACGGCCAGCCCTCCCATGACCGGCCGGCGACGACGCGGCCGGCCCGACACTGGGAGCCTCAGTCACCTCGGGGCCGCGTCGGTGCGGTCTCGACCCAGCATCGGGTCACTCTCTATGAGCGCCGTGCGGGTGCGGGTGTACTCGTCGACGTCGATCTCGCCTCGCGCCAGCCGGTCCTGCAGCACCTCGAGCGGACCCGGGGTCCGGCTCGGACCCTCCGCGGGTAGCGGAGTCCGGGCGGACTCCACCACGCGACCTTCGCGTCCGCTGGCGAGCCTGCCGCTCTGGCCGCCGAATGCCCATCGGACCGCGAGCACGACGGCCGCCCAGAAGGCGACGGTGCCGCCGCCCATGACCAGCCACATCCACGGGCCCCATGCCATGCCGGTGTTCCACATCATGTGCACCACGATCCACCGCCCGCCTGTCGGCCTGGCATTGCCTTCATGAAGATCTGACGAAGATGCGCATCTGGGCGAGGTCGGCGGCGACCCTTCGCAGCTGCGGCCAGCAGACTGAAGCCATGAGCCACAGCAGTGAGCCCGGTCCGTCGCGCGTGTTGGTCGTCGAGGACGAGACGGACCTCGCCCGGATGGTTGCGGCCTACCTCGAGCGTGCCGGCTACGACGTGTACGTCGCCCACGACGGGCGAGAGGCGGTCGCGCAGGCCCGTTTCATCGAGCCCGAGGTCATCGTCCTGGACCTGGGCCTGCCGGGGCTGGACGGCATCGAGGTCTGCCGGCAGGTGCGGACCTTCTCCGACTGCTATGTGCTCATGCTCACCGCCCGGGCCGACGAGGTCGACCTGCTGGTCGGCCTGTCCGTGGGCGCTGACGACTACCTCACCAAGCCCTTCAGCCCCCGCGAGCTCGTCGCCCGGGTGCAGGTCGTGCTCCGCCGTCCGAGAGGCGCGGTGGCGCGGGACGAGAGCCCCGAGCTGAGGGTCTTCGGTGACCTCTCCGTCGACACGGAGGCCCGCCGGGTGGCGCTCGCCGGCGAGCCGGTGGAGCTGACCCGGACCGAGTTCGACCTGCTCGCGGCGCTCAGTGCCCGTCCGCGTCTGGCGTTCACGCGACGACAGATCATCGATGCCGTGTGGGACCCGTCCTGGGTGGGCGACGAGCACATCGTCGACGTGCACGTCGCCCACCTCCGGCGCAAGCTCGGCGATGATCCCGCCCGACCGCGCTACGTCGACACCGTCCGCGGCGTCGGCTACCGCATGGGCAGCGGCTGAGCACGGTTCTGGCACAGCACGATTCGCGTGCCGTCAGCGGTGGCCTGGTGGCGCTCTCGATCCCTCGGGCCTACGCGACGGGAGTCACTGAGGCGTCGTGGTGGGCCGGGTAGGCGTGCACCACGACGGCCCGGAGCCTGGGCGTCGTCCGCATCACGTCCGACTCGGCTCGATGCGCCAACGCGTGCGCCTCGAGGAGGCTTGCGCTGGTGTCGACGTCGAGCTCGGCCTCGGCGTGGAGCTCGTGGCCGATCCAGCGCATCCGCACGCTGCGCACGGCTGTGACGCCGGGGACCGCCGCGAGGGTGGACTCGGCGGCTTCGACGAGCTCGGGCTCGACGCCGTCCATGAGACGGCGGAACACGTCACGGGCTGCAGTTCGAAGCACCAGCACGATCGCGACCGTGATGGCGAGGCCGACGACAGGGTCTGCCCAGGTCCACCCGACGGCCACGCCGGCGGCGCCCACGAGCACTGCGAGGGACGTGAGCCCGTCGGTGCGCGCGTGGTGCCCGTCGGCGACGAGGGCCGCCGAGCCGATCGCCCGGCCCTCACGGATGCGGAAGAGAGCCACCGCCTCGTTGCCGAGGAAGCCGACGAAGCCGGCCAGGGCGACCCAACCGAGGTTGCCCACCGGGGCGGGGTGGAGCAGCCGGTTGACGGCCTCCCACCCGGCGACCACGGCGGACAAGGCGATCATCGCGATGACGAATAGGCCTGCGAGGTCCTCGGCCCGTCCGTATCCGTAGGTGTAACGCCGGGTGGCGGGCCGCCGACCCAGGGCGAACGCGATCCAGAGCGGCACAGCGGTCAGAGCGTCGGAGAAGTTGTGGATCGTGTCGGCGAGCAACGCCACGGACCCGGAGGTGTAGACGACGGCGAGCTGCGCCACGGCCGTGACACCGAGCACGACGAGGCTGATCTTGACCGCGCGGATGCCGCGGGCGCTCGACTCCAGTGCCGAGTCGATCGAGTCCGCGGCGTCGTGCGAGTGCGGAGTCACCGCGTGCCTGAGCCGGGCCCACAGCCCGCTGTCGTGGTCGTGGTCGTGTGCGTGGCTGTGGTCGTCGGTGTGGTTCTGGCCGTGACCGTGATCCTCGTGGCCGCGGGCTTCAGGATCCACGGCGTGGCTGCGGCGATGCTCAGAAGAACTCAACGACGCTGCCCACTTCCGGTGATCGGGATGATCGGGGTGATCGTCGACTCGGCAGCACGGTGGTGCGCCGGGATGCCGTCCGAGGCGTGCTCGGCGTTGTGGATCGCGTCGCGCACCAGACCGGCGATGTGCTCGTTCTCGACCCGGTAGAACACCTGGTTGCCCTCGCGACGGGTGCGGACCATGCGTGCCATCCGGAGCTTCGCCAAGTGCTGGGAGACGGCTGGACCCGGCTTTCCGACGGCGTCGGCGAGCTGGCTCACCGACCGCTCCGAGTCCTGCAGCTCCCAGAGGAGTCGGATGCGGGTGCCGTCCGCGAGCATCCGGAAGATCTCGACCGCCAGCTCGACCTGCTCGTCGGGCAGGGCCGGTCCTTGCGTACTTGCATCCATGCGCAGATTCTAGCGTTGCGGTCGGAGTGCCTGTGACGACGTCCGATGTCACCATTGGGCCGCGCCTGGCAGCGTCCGTGCCTCTCGCGAGACAGTGCTGCACTACGCCACGACGCTGGCTGCCGCGAAGTGGTCAGCCGGCATCGGCGTGTGCAGCTGCCACGTGATCGCGATCGGCCGCTCACCGCGGTGCTCGACGTAGCGGGCCTCGCCGAGGAACAGGTATGGCGCACCGCCACCGAAGTCGGTGACCTTCGACTCGCGGACGAAGAGCAGGACGTGGCTGCCGAGCCGCTCGTGGTGCAGGTAGCGCTGGCCGGTCCTCGACGCGACCGTGGTGCTCGACTGCGACTCCCAGTGGAAGAGCGTCGGGCTGATGGCATAGTCGCGGTACATCGTGGTGGGTGAGTAGTCGGCCTCCGACTTGTTGAGGGTGACGAAGAAGGCATCCGCGTCAGCCTCGGCCGAGAACAGCACGCCCTCGCGGAAGCTGTTCGGCTTGCGGCCGTCGACGGCTACGTAGTCGAGCGCCGCCACGGCCTCCTCCCGCGTGTAGCGGGCGTGGACGCGCAGCGGACGCGAAGCGAGGTCGCCGGCGAGAGGGTGGGTCACGTGAGCCGCACGCTGGAGCCCGAGCTCGACCACGGCGCGCAGGTCCTGACGGACGGCGCCCTCCTGTCGGACGGCGCGCAGTCCCTCGTCGTAGGACTGGAACCCTCCGCCGTCGGGAAAGAGCGAGAAGAAGAGCATTCGGCCGTATGCCTGAAGCTGGGCGTCCGCGTTGTCGTATGCCGGTGCATCGTCTGAGAGCAACGCGAGGTAGGCCCCGGCGCGGCTGGGGTCATCGACGTGGGTCAGGCTGCGGACGCGTTTGAGCAGTCTGGGCTCGAGGGAGCCGGGCGCCGCAACGGAGATCCCGGCGTCGCGCCGCAGCCGGCTCCAGGACCGGTCGGACCTCACGACGTCGGCGAGCTCGACGCCGGAGTCACGCAGGAAGACCGCGAGGTCGTCGGTGGGATGGGCGCGCAGTTCCGAGACGATGGTGGCCCAACGGTCGGTCACACCTTCGCGGATGTTGCGCAGGACGAGCTCCTCGCTCAGTCGGTCGAGGACGAGCTGGGTGCCGGTGGGCAGGAACGGGAAGCCCTCCCGGATCTCGTGCGCGAGCTGGGCTCGGGTGGCTCCGGTGATGGCTCGGAAGCGCTGGTCGAAGCGGAACTCCTTGCGGTGGTGGCCGACGAAGTCCAGGGCCGTCAGGACGGCCTTTCCGGGTGCCCGTCGGAGACCACGACCGAGCTGCTGGAGGAACACGGTCGAGCTCTCGGTCGGCCGGAGGAACAGCACGGTGTTGATCGAGGGCACGTCGACACCCTCGTTGAAGACGTCGACCGTGAAGAGCGCCTGGACGCGGCCGGCCCGAAGGTCCGCGACGTGGCGTTCGCGCTCGGGTGCTGGAGTGTCGCCGAGGACCGTGGCCGATGCGATCCCGGCCCGACCGAAGACCTCGGCCATGTAGCGCGCGTGGTCGCGGCTGACGCAGAAGCACAGGGCCCGCATCGAGTCGAGGTCCAGGACCTTGTCGCGAAGAGCCTTGAGGATCAGGCGAGCCCGCGCGTCGTTGCCGGTGAAGAGCTGCGAGAGGGACTGCACGGCATACGCGCCGTTGGTCCAGTCGACCGAGCGCAAGTCGGTGCCGTCGGCGACGGCGAAGTAGTGGAAGGGAGTAAGCAGCTCTGCCTTCAGCGCGTCCCAGAGACGCAGCTCGGCAGCGACCCGGCCGTCGAAGAAGGCGCGGACGTCGGTGCCGTCACCACGCTCGGGCGTCGCGGTGAGGCCGAGCAGCTCGTCGGGATGCAGGCGGTCGAGGATGGCGCGGTAGGTCCGGGCCTCCGCGTGGTGGAACTCGTCGATGACGACGACCGCGTAGGCATCGTCCGGCAGGTTGGCGATGCCGTAGGCGGTGAGTGACTGCACCGAGGCGAAGACGTGGCCCCAACGTTCGGGTCGGGTGCCGCCGACGTACAGCTCACCGAAGTCGGCGTCGCCCAGCACCTCGCGGTACGTGCGCAGCGACTGCTCGAGGATCTCGCGTCGATGTGCGACGAACAGCAGTGTGGGACGGTCTCCGGTCCGTTCGCACAGGCGCCGGTAGTCGAGGGCAGCGACGACCGTCTTGCCGGTGCCCGTGGCCGCGACGACGAGGTTCCGGTGACGGCCGTGCACGATCCGCTCGACGTCGAGCTGCTCGAGCATCTCCGTCTGGTGGGGGTAGGCGCGCACCTCGAGGCCGGAGAGCGAGAGCGTGACGCGGTCGTGCGTGCGGCGGCCGGACGCCTCGGCCAGTGCGTCGTCGAGGCGGTCGCGGTCCCGTTCGGGGTCGTACGGCTCGAACGTGGCGTCGTGCCAGTAGCTGTCGAACGTGGCCTGGAACTTCTCGATCAGCGCGGGCGTGGCCACCGCCGAGAGACGCACGTTCCACTCCACCCCATCGAGCAGCGCGGCTCGGGACAGGTTGCTCGAGCCGACGTATGCCGTGTCGAAGCCGGTGTTGCGTCGGAACAGCCAGGCCTTGGCGTGGAGCCGGGTGCGCAGCGCGTCGTACTGGACTCGCACCTGAGCGCCGAACTCCGTGACGAGTCGGTCCAGAGCGGCCCTCTCGGTCGCGCCCATGTACGTCGTGGTGATGATCCGCAGCGGCACACCGCGAGCTCGGAGCTCACGCAGCTGGCTCTCGATGACCCGGATACCGTGCCACTTGACGAAGGCCATGATCACGTCGACGCGGTCTGCGGTCGGGATCTCGGCACGCAGCTCGTGTCCGATGCCTGGCTCCCCGGAGGCATTGGTCAGGAGGGCTGCGTCCGACAACGGCGTCGCGGGCCTGAGGGTCGACAGGTGCCGCCCGTGGTCGCCCGAGTAGGAGACGGCGAGCAGCTGGCGGGAGGCGTCGACGACCGCGTCCTCGTCGGATCCCAACACGGTGAGCAGGCGGTTGACGAGACCCACCCGGGCCTCAGGGTTGCGTTCCCTGCGCAGGACGCGGGCCACCGCCTGGGCCACGTGCCGGCTCAGGACCTCGGGTTCATCCGCGTCCGCCACCGGCGCGCGAGGTGCGTCGACTGCGCCCGCCTCATCGAGGCGTCGCTGCAGGTGAGCGGTGATGAGACTTTCGTATACGCCCTCGAGCAGGCTTCCCCCGTCAGTGGTCACAGCCGGCAGCTTGCCATCGCTCGGCGATCGTGAGGGGTTGCCAGGCCGTGAACCTGGTCGACCGTTCCCGCCCGGTGGTCACCAGCGGTGCACTACGGCGCTGGTCCGATCACCGCCGAGAGCGTCACGAACGAGTACCCGCGCGCACGCAGCTCACGGATCATCCGTGGCAGCGCGTCGGCGTCGAGGGTGGAGTGGTCGGTGGGATGTGCGCCCACGTGCATGAGCACGATCTCGCCCGGCCGTGCGGCCGAGACGACCCGGGAGACGACGGAGGCCACGGACTGCCCGCCCGAGGTGCCCTTCCAACCGAGCGTGTCGACGGTCCACCGGAAGGGCACGTAGCACTCGGCGTTGACGACCGAGATGGTGCGCGCATCCACGGCGCCGAAGGGGAAGCGGAACCACGGCCTCGGGTCCTGCCCGGTCACGGCCGTGATACGCGCAGCCGCCTTCCTGATCTCGGCGCGCACCGACGAGGACGTCAGCGTGGTCAGGTCCGGGTGGGTGTAGGTGTGGTTGCCGACGGGGTAGCGGCCCGCGATCGCTCGGGCGCTCGCTGGGAAGTCGTCCACGAACTGCCCGGTGAGGAAGAAGGAGCCCGGCACGCCCTCGGCTGCCAGGGTGCGCAGGATCGAGGCGACGGCCTCGTTGCCGCTGCCCGCGTCGAAGGTCAGGGCCACGACCTTGCGCTCGGTGCCGAGCGCCGTCAGGTCCCTGCCCAGCAACCGCGACGGTATGGAGCAGGTCGACGGTGGGCTTGTCGTCCTGGTGGGCGTGACCGTCGGTCGTGGGGTCGGGGCGCTCGTCGTGGGCCGTGGCGTCGTCGGCCGCGGTGTGGTGGCACCGGTCGTGGGTCGGGGAGCGGCGCTCGAGGTGGGTCGGGTCGTGGGAACGGTGCTGGACCGGGAGCTCGTGGCCGCGGTGGAGGGCGACGGGGAGGTGGACGTGCTGAGCGTGGGGGAGGGTGCCGGCGTGGCGGGCGTGGGGCCACTCGCACCCTGGCACGCGCCGAGTGCCACGGTGAGCGTCGCGGCAGCGGTCAAGAGCCGCAGCCGCATGATGCGGCCGGTCATGGTTCCTCCCACTCCATTTCACGCCCGACGGCCCGGTCTGGGTCGCCGATGTGCTCGACGAGACAGTCGCGACCTCCTGACCCGATCGCGGCCACGGGTGGAGGATGGTGCGGTCGGGGACGTTGCTCCGCGCGAGAGGACTGACATGGCCATCCCGAGTCCTGGCTACTCGATCACCGTGCGGGTCGAGCTGCCTGCCGCCGCCAACGCGACCGCCGCCCTGACGACCGCCGTCTCCTCGACCGGCGGTGCCCTCACCGCCCTCGACGTCGCCGAGAGCCGGACCGACCGCCTCGTCGTCGACGTCACCTGCGACACCCGCGACGAGGCGCACGGGCACCTCATCACCGAGGCGATCGCGGCGATCCCCGGCGCCGTCGTGCACAAGGTCAGCGACCAGACCTTCCTGCTCCACCTGGGCGGCAAGATCGAGGTCAACCCCAAGGTGCCGCTCAAGCACCGCGACGACCTCTCGCGCGCCTACACGCCCGGCGTCGCGCGCATCTGTCGGGCCATCGCCGAGCACCCCGAGGACGCCCGTCGCCTGACCATCAAGCGCAACACCGTTGCCGTCGTCACCGACGGGTCGGCGGTGCTGGGCCTCGGCAACATCGGCCCGCTCGCGGCGCTGCCGGTCATGGAGGGCAAAGCCGCCCTCTTCAAGCAGTTCGGCGGCGTCGACGCGTGGCCGGTCTGCCTCGACACGCAGGACTCCGACGCGATCGTCGCGACCGTCCAGGCGATCGCCCCGGTCTACGGCGGCATCAACCTCGAGGACATCTCTGCCCCAAGGTGTTTCGAGATCGAGGCGCGCTTGCGTGAGCTGCTGGACATCCCCGTCTTCCACGACGACCAGCACGGCACGGCCATCGTCGTCCTCGCTGCGCTGAAGAACGCCCTCCGCGTCGTCAACAAGTCCATCGACGACGTCCGCATCGTCGTCTCCGGCGTCGGTGCGGCCGGCCACGCCATCATCCGCCTGCTGCTCACCCAGGGGGCGCGGGACATCGTGGCGTGCGGCCGCACGGGAGCGGTCCACAACGGCAACGAGGGGATGGAGCCCTTCCGCCAGTGGATCGCCGACCACACCAACGCGCGACACGAGAGCGGCTCCCTCAAGGAGGTGCTCGTCGGCGCCGACGTCTTCATCGGTGTCTCCGCTCCCGACCTGCTCACAGGCGACGACATCGCCACGATGGCACCCGACGCGATCGTCTTCGCCCTCGCCAACCCCGTCCCGGAGGTGGACCCGATCGCCGCCAGCGAGCACGCCGCCGTCGTCGCCACCGGCCGTTCGGACGCCCCGAACCAGATCAACAACGTCCTCGTCTTCCCCGGCTTCTTTCGCGGGCTGCTCGACGCCCACGTGTCCGACATCAGCGACGCGATGATGGTCGCGGCGGCCACGGCCATCGCCGACTCGGTCCATCCCGAGGAGCTCAACGCGAGCTTCATCATCCCGAGCGTCTTCGACGCCTCCGTGGCACCAGCGGTGGCCGCTGCCGTATGCCGTGTCGCGGGTCCGTCGAAGCCGTGACCGTGCAGACGCGTCAGCTCCGTCGCACGGGTCGTCAGGTCTCCGTCGTCAGGAGGCCCGCAACAGGTCGATGAGCGACTGGGCCTCCTCGTCGCAGGCGGAGCACCCGCGCAGGTGCGCGGTCATGGCCTCGTCGAGGTGTTGCGGGTCATGGACGGCCGCCTCGGCGTAGGTGTCCATCCGCTCGAAGCACTCCTCGCACGACAGCCAGGGCGTCGTGTCCTGCAGGAGTGACTCGACCGCGGGGTCGGTGAGGACGTCGGGACGTGGTCCGGGTGTCTGGCTCATCGCGTGCCTGCCGAAGAAGTGGGGGAGACCTCGTGGTCTGTCGGGGAGATCGGGGACGCCTGCGGCAGTCGGGCTGGGCCCGCTTGTGACACAGGGAGATAGCCGGTTGCGACGAGCTCGGCCCGCAGGCGTGTGCGCACCTCGTGGAGCGTCTTGTAGAGGGCCCCTCGACTGCTGCCGAGGCGTTCGGCGAGGACGTCGATCGGGACGCCGTCGACGAGGAGGGCGACGGCGATGCGTCGTTGGTAGGGAGTGAGGACGCGGCTCATGGCCCGGGCCACGGCTCCCGCGAGGTCGATGCCCTCGGCCGACAGCTCCGGCCCCTCGTGCGCCGGCGACGGTCGCAGCTCCACGTCGCGAAGCTCGACCTCGCGGTGCTGCCACTGCAGGCGTCGCACTTCCGTCGCAGCCTGGAGGATGGCGAACTTGAACGCCCACGTCGTGAAGCGGCTCCGCCCCTGGAAGGTGTGCAGCTTGCCGAGGAGGGCGGTCATCGCCTCGTCGGCGGCCTGGTTGACGATGACGTCGACGGCGCCGGGCGACGGGTCGGGCAGCGCCGCCCGCATCCGCCACACCTGGTGACCTGCCGCGCGGATCATCAGCGCGTGGAGCTCGCGCAGCGCCGTCGACTGCTCCGGGCCGGTGCCGCCGAGCGCCGACACCCAGTCCCGCGGTTCGGGGTCCCCGACGGGAGCACGCGAGTCGGCCTGCGACGCCGGCGGAGCCTCGGCGTCCCGCGAGGAGTCCCTCCGCACCGCCGTCATCAGAGCGCCCGGGGCTCGTCGACGTCGACGTCGACCGGCGCGAGGATCCGGGCGGCGAGCTCGGGCGGGCAGCCGGCGTCGACGAGCTCGAGCAGGGCGTGCAGGTCCACACGCTGGCGGGACAACGACCTGGCGAGGGCCGCAGGGAAACCGGCTTCGCGCAGCCGGCACCGCCGCCACTCGACGACGTCGAGCGGCGGTCCGGGCGAACGGCAGGGCGCAGGAGAGACGTGCGGGCGGGACTGGTCGGTGAACATGCCTTGTTTGCCGCCGCGAGGGGCTCTTGTCTTACCGACGACGGGCGCTCGACCGTCGGTAAGACCTGCGACCGCTGATGGCGCTAACACTCCGTCAGCGTCCCACCCCCGAGCCCCGGTGTCTCCGGAGCGACGGGTTCGGACACCGCACCACCCGTTCAGGAGGACCCATGGTCACCACCGGAAGCCACCGCTCGATCCTCGAGAGCCACGAACCCACCCGACCGCAGGGGAGCGACCCGGCGTACCAGGCGTATGCCGTGCTGCGCACCGCCTTCGTGGTCGCGCCGATCGTCTTCGGCCTCGACAAGTTCAGCAACGTCCTCGTCCAGTGGGACCAGTACCTCGCCCCGGTGCTCTCCCGGCCGCTGCCGGTCACACCGCACCAGGCCATGTATGCCGTGGGCGTCGTCGAGGTCGTCGCCGGCCTCGTCGTCGCCTTCCACCCGCGCCTCGGCGCCCTCGTCGTGGCCGCCTGGCTCGGCGGGATCATCCTGAACCTGCTCCTCCTCCCGGGCTTCTATGACGTGGCGCTGCGTGACTTCGGGCTGCTGCTCGCTGCCGTGGCACTGCAGCGCCTGGCCACCCGGTTCGACCCCCGCCCGCTGCTGTGGCCCCTGGGCCGGGGCTGAGCCGTGACCACGGCGTTCGTGCTGACGGGCGGTGGCAGTCTCGGCGCCGTGCAGGTCGGCATGCTGGCTGCTCTTCACGCGTGCGGGGTCGAGCCCGACCTGCTCGTCGGCACGTCCGTCGGGGCGGTCAACGCCGCCCACCTCGCAGGTCCGGCCGGACCTGCAGGCGCCGCAGGGCGCGGCAGCGGCTCGAGCACGGCCTGGCGGCTCGAGGAGCTCACCCGGCTGTGGCTGAACATGCGGCGCCATGACGTGTTCCCGCTCGACCCGCGGCGCTGGCTGGCCGCGGCGCGTGGTGGGCAGCCGTCGATGTTCCCGGGGACGGGACTCGAACGGCTGCTGCAGCGCCACCTCGGCTACGACACCCTCGAACGGGGGCACATCCCCGTGGAAGTGACCGCCACCGACCTCGTGACGGGCAAGGGGCTGGTCCTCAGCACCGGGTCCCCGGTCAGCGCCGTCCGTGCCAGCGCGGCCGTGCCCGGCGTGCTGCCACCGGTGGTCCGGGACGGCAGGACCCTGGTCGACGGGGCGATCGGCGACCTCGACGTCCTGGCCCACACGGCAGCGCACGGCGTCACGGACATCTACCTCCTGCCCGCGGGCTACCCCTGCGCGGGGACTCCGCCGAGGACGGCCCTCGGCATCGCGTTGAGCTCTCTGAGCCTGTTGCTGCACCGCCAGCTCATCGCCCAGGTCCGGGGCTACACCGGCACCTCCCGGCTGCACGTCGTCCCGCCGCTCTGCCCGCTCTCCGTGTCGCCGGCCGACTTCACGCAGACCTCGCTCCTCGTGCGTCGAGCGCGCCAGAGCACCAGGGAATGGCTCGAGGCCCGGCACGGCGAGAGCGCTCAGGACGACGCGAGCGTCCTCGCCCTGCACACCCATTCCGAGGCGACATCCAGCCGAGCCGACCACCTCGATCGACCGCACCAGCATCGACGATCCGATGCGCCACAGGAAGGGCTCAAACTGTGAATCCGTCACTGTCCCGGCCGGACCCATCCCACAGGCCCCACCAACGCGCTCGCCCGTCGTGGTCGGGCACCGGCGCCGTCGCTGCGCCGGACCTCGAACGCGCAGCCGTCGGTGCGCGCCTCCTGCTCGAGGCCCTGGGGGTCGACCTCGACAACGAGTCGCTCGCCCGCACACCCGAACGCATGGCCGGGTCCCTGGCCGAGCTGATGACCCCCCGCCCCTTCCACCTCACGACGTTCCCCAACGACGGCGGCTACGACGAGATGGTCGTCGCGAGGAGCCTCCCGCTGCGCTCGCTGTGCGAGCACCACATGCTGCCGTTCGTCGGGACCGCCCACATCGGCTACCTGCCGGGCGCCCGCATCCTCGGCCTGTCGAAGCTGGCCCGGGTGCTCGAGCACTTCGCCTCGCGGCCCCAGGTGCAGGAGCGGCTGACGGTCCAGGTGGCCGACTGGCTGGCAGCCCAGCTCTCACCCGTCGGCGTCGGCGTCGTCATCGAGGCGGAGCACCTGTGCATGACCTTGCGCGGTGTGCAGGCACCCGGGACCACGACCATCACGTCGAGCCTGCTCGGGGTGCTGCGGGAGGACTCCCGCTCCCGGGCCGAGTTCCTCGCCCTGACCCGGTCACCCGGCTGAGCGGCATACGTCCTCGGCTGCCGCGCAACCGCCGCGACGCACCGATGTGACGAGCGGGTCAGGAGGAGTCGCACCAGTCGTCAGGACGCGGTGAGAGCCTGAGAGGGACGCGAGAACCATCCCGCGCCACGAGCCCGTAGCTGGGCAGTCCCCCGGAAGGACAGTGGCCATGATCGCGGTCATCGGCGGCACCGGCCGCCTCGGTCGTCTCGTCACCGCACACCTCGTCGAGGCGGGTGAGCAGGTCAGAGTGGTCGCTCGCTCGGCTCCTGCGACACGAGTGCCGGGAGCGCACTTCGTCGCCGCGGACCTGCGCCGGCCGTCGACCCTGGCACCTGCTCTCGACGGAGCCGACCTCGTCGTGGCGGCGGCCCACGGCATGGACCCGGTGGCGGGGGAGTCGCCGGGCGAGGTCGACCGGGACGGGAACATCGCGCTCATCGACGCGGCCCGAGTGCGGGGTGCGGACGTGGTCCTCGTCTCGGTGGTCGGTGCGTCCGCCGACCACCCGATCGAGCTGCACCGGATGAAGTGGGCGGCGGAGGAGCACCTGAGGGCGAGCGGCGTCGACTGGACGATCGTGCGGGCCTCGGCCTTCGCCGAGATGTGGGTCGAGACGCTCGAGCAGTCGGCGCACGACGGCAAGGGGCCTCAGGTGTTCGGCCACGGCGAGAACCCGCTCAACTTCGTCAGCGTGCAGGACGTGGCCGCCGCGGTGGCGCGTGCTGCGACCGACCGGACGTTGAGGGGCAAGGTCGTCGAGGTCGGAGGTGAAGACCTGACCTTCAACGAGCTGGCTCGTCTCGTGTGCCCCGGCCGGGCGCCGCGCCACGTGCCCCGCCTCGCCCTACGGGTCATGGGTCAGGTGGCCCGACCGGTCCGTCCGTCGTTGGCCCGACTGGCACGGACCGGCCTGGGGATGGACCGGGCCGACCTGCGGTTCGACGCGTCGGCCGGCCACGCGGCATACCCGTGGCTGCCCCGGACATCGGTGCGCGAGGTCGCGCACCATGCCGCGTCCTGAGTGGGGACGCGTCCGTCAGGCCGCGTGACGCCGATGGGTGCCGGTACGCACGACAGCACCCCGTGGGATGACCTCGTCGGTGTCGACGCGGGCGCCGTCCCAGACGTGGGTCTCGGTGCCGACCTTGGCGCGGGGGCCGATCCTGGCATCGCGTCCGATGACGGCACCGGCCGCGACGTGGGCGCCGGTCCCGACGGTCGCCCCGGCGTGCACCGTGGCCCCGCGCTCGATCCAGGCGCCGCTCGCGACGCGGACGTCGGGGCCGACCACGGCGCCGCGGTCGACATAGGCGGACTCACCGACGTAGGCGGTCCGGTCGACGTGGGCGTGCGACTCGACGAAACCACCACCGTTGTCGTGGCGGGCGTAGCGCAGCACGGTTCCGTTGTCCTCTTCGAACTCCTCGTACTTCCTTCGCCTCATGGTGCACCCCCTTCGGGTTCGTCGTGGGCACGGTGCCCACGGGTTCCACGTGCCGTTCAACGTTCACGTGTACTTGAAGATTCCGATCGCCCGGCGAGCCGGACCGTCGGTCACTGAGGAACGTCGTACCCGCGACGACAGTTCCATCGGCACCCGTCTCATGCCTCGACCGGGCGCCTCTGGCGCGATCGGCGGGCGGCATACGGTGGAAGGATGAACTTCCGATACCTCGGCAACAGCGGACTCAAGATCTCCGAGATCACCTACGGCAACTGGCTCACCCACGGCTCGCAGGTCGAGAACGACGTCGCGACCAAGTGCGTGCAGGCCGCGCTCGACGCCGGCATCAGCACCTTCGACACGGCCGACGTCTACGCCAACACCAAGGCCGAGACCGTCCTCGGTGAGGCCCTCAAGGGCGAGCGGCGCGAGAGCCTCGAGATCTTCACGAAGGTCTACTGGCCCACCGGGCCTGGCGGCAAGAACGACACCGGCCTCTCCCGCAAGCACATCATGGAGTCCATCAACGGCTCGCTCGAGCGGCTCCAGACCGACTACGTCGACCTCTACCAGGCCCACCGCTACGACACCGAGACGCCGCTCGAGGAGACGATGCAGGCGTTTGCCGACGTCGTCCGTCAGGGCAAGGCGCTCTACATCGGCGTCAGCGAGTGGACGGCCGACCAGATCCGCGAGGGCGTCACTCTCGCAAAGGAGCTCGGCTTCCAGCTCATCTCGAGCCAGCCGCAGTACTCGATGCTGTGGCGCGTCATCGAGGGTGAGGTCGTGCCGACGTGCGAGGAGCTCGGCGTCAGCCAGATCGTGTGGAGCCCCATCGCCCAGGGTGTGCTCACAGGCAAGTACCAGCCCGGCCAGCAGCCGCCCGAGGGCTCGCGTGCGGCCGACGAGAAGGGCGGCGCCGACATGATCAAGCGCTTCATGAACGACGACGTCCTGACCCGCGTGCAGAACCTCAAGCCCATCGCCGACGAGGCGGGCCTGACCATGGCCCAGCTCGCCGTGGCCTGGGTGCTCCAGAACCCCAACGTCGCTGCCGCCCTCGTCGGCGCCTCGCGTCCCGAGCAGGTCGCCGAGAACGTCAAGGCCGCCGGTGTGAAGCTCGAGCCCGAGCTCATGACGAAGATCGACGACGTCCTCGGCGACATCGTCGAGAAGGACCCGGGCAAGACGAAGGAGACCGCGCCCCAGCAGCGCGTCGCCTGACCCCCTCCCGTAGGGGTCGTCACCACCGAGGGCGTATGCCGTCCGCCGCGTGGACGGCATACGCCCCCCTTGTCGTCCCCCGTCCACGACGGTCCCGCCACGGTCACCTGGTGGTCCGGGCCCACCCGGGCTGGGGACAACGTCGGCACGGGTGCCTTCGTCCGGACGACCATGACGGCATGACGTTCGAAGACCTGCCCCCTCGGGCGAGCCAGATACCCCTGACCAACCGGCGAGTCGCCGCTGATGTCATCGACCTGATCATCGGCGACGCCGACCGCGAGGTCGGGTGCGTCGCCGTCATGGTCTGCGACTCCGAGGATCGCGGGATCCAGCCGATCCTGCTCCACGACGTGCCGGTGGGCGCCGCGATCGGGGACCTCGAGCGGCTGCTCGAGATGCTGCTCCCGCTCGTCGCCGCCAGGGACGGCTCGGTCCTCATCGGTCGTGGTCGACCTCAGGGGACCGCTCCCGACGACACCGAGCGGGCGTGGCACCAGATGGCGATCGACAGCTGTGCGGCGCACGGCGTGGGTCTGCTCGGCTACCTCCTCGCGACGGCCGACGGCGTCGTCCGTCTGCCCGACCCGCTCTCGGCTGCATCCTGACGGCAGGTCCCGCCCGAGGCGCGTGAGGGCCCGGCCGCGGGCCGGCACGAGTCCGGCAGAGAAGCCGGCTCAGGACGGGACGGGTTCGTCTGCTCGTCGTGTGGCGGGTCAGATCGAGGGTGTGGTTCAGAACGGCGGTGGGTCGGAGACCGGTGGTGGCGTGATCACCGCGGCATCACGAACGGCCTCGAGCCAGTCCTTCGGATGGGTGTCGTAGCGGCGAGCAGCTTTGGTGCGCCAGCGAACCCGATCGCCCTCACGACTCACCAGCCAGTGACCGTGGGTGTGCAGGTTGTGGTGGGCGCGGTGCTTGCTCGAGAGGTTCGCGACCTCGGTCCGGCCCTCCGGCCACGGTGTGTCGTGGTCGAGGTCGCAGCGGGCGGCGGGCACGGTGCAGCCGGGAGCGCGGCAGGTGCCGTCTACGGCTTCGACATGGGCCCGCATGGCCGGCGTCGGCTGGTAGGCCCTCGTCTCAAGGTGCAGAGCGGCGCCGGTGTCCGCGTCGACGGCGAGGCGTCGCCAGGTCGAGCCGTCGTTGAGCATGATCTGGCGCGCGTGCTCGGCCGTCACCCAACCATGGCCGCGCACCTCGCACGGTGCGTCGGTCAGGCCCAAGGCTGTCGTGAACGGCACCACGAGGGTGATGGCCGCGGCGGGCCGACGTCCGAGTCGGGAGTACCACTTCTCACACGAGCCCTCATCGCGCGTCGCGCCGGCCGCAGGTGAACCAGCCGTCGGAGACGTCGGGGAGGGGTCTGTCGGCCAGCCGAACATGAGGGTGTCGGTGATGACGTCGGCGCGCAGGGTGTCGAGGTCGCGGGGGTCGCCATCTGCACGCGCAGCCCGGGCCACCGCGTCGGCCCGCTCCATGGCGGCGACGATCTTGTCGGCGTCGTTGATGACCGTGAGCATGCCGAGGCCGTCACCGGTGATCTGAGCGTGCGCTCCGCGTCGGCGCCTGGCCGTCCGCCGGCGCTCGGCTGCGTCGCGATCTGCCGCGAGGCAGGCTCGGGTCAGCCGCTGCCGGAAGAGCGTGGGAGAGGGAGGGGCGCCATCCTTGAGTCGCAGCGACGCCTCGACGATGCCCGGTCCGCACTCGACCGGCAGCGACGCCAGCTCGCCCTGGATGGTGCACGCGCGGTAGAGCGACACCTCGCCCCGCTGAAGCCGTCCTCGCAGGGCGGCGGCGCCCGGAGTGCGGGCGGTCGCCAGATCGAGGCGGGCGCGGACCTCGTGGTGGCCCAGGCCGGTGCACGTGCTCACCTCCATGGCCGTCAGCTCGTCTGCATCGACCCAGCCGGGCGGCTTGGGGCGGCCGAGGCCCGCGAAGCGGGTCAGCTCGCTGGACTCGACGGTGGAACGCAGCCGCGCGAGTGCCTCGAGTCCGACGGCGTCGAGCACGGCCTTGCAGCGCTCGACGGACTCGAAGACCCGGAGGTCGGAATCCGCCTCCGACTCCAGCTCCGTGAGCGCATCGCCGGCCTCGATCGGGGAGAGGTCGTCGGCGACGGCGTCGATGAGCTGGGTCACCAGGGCGGGCAGGACGTGCGCGAGGACCGACCCGGCAACCTCGCGGCGAAGGGTCCGCTCGAGGAGAGGAAGGTCGCATTGGCGCCGTCGTCCACCACCGGCAGCGCGTGCGCGATAGAGGTCGGCCAAGCGGTCGAGGTCGACCACGGCGTCGCCAGCGTGGGCAGCACCGACCACCGAGTGGGTGCTCACCGCCATCGCGCCGTCCATGGTCCATTCGAACATGTGTTCGACTCACGGTCAAGGGTTGGGAAGGGCCCCGACCGAACGACACGGATCCACCCTTGCGTTCCTCGCCTGCCGGAGAGGAGCGTGCGGGGGATGGACGTCGACATCGAGCAGCTCCTCGCCCTCGCAGCAGCCGAAAGCGCTCGTCATCGCGGGACCGTCGCCGACCGACCGGTCCACCCCGGGGTGGACCGGGAAGCCATGGACGCAGCCTTCACGACGCCGCTCGCGGTCCGGCCCGCGGACGCCCGTCGCGTCGTCGAGGAGCTCGTCGCAGCCGCGAGCCCCGGCCTGGTCGGGACCGTGGGTCCACGCTTCTTCGGCTTCGTGATCGGGGGCGCCTCGCCCGCCGCGACGGCCGCTGACATGCTCGCCGCCGGCTGGGACCAGTGCGCCTACAACGAGGTGCTCTCGCCGGCCGCCGCGGCGGCCGAGCGCGCTGCCGGCGGGTGGGCCAAGCAGCTGCTGGGGCTCCCGGCGACGGCCTCCGTCGGCTTCGTCACCGGCGCGCAGGCGGCGAACACCGTGGGCCTCGCCGTGGGGCGGCAACGCGTGCTAGCCGATCGCGGATGGGACGTGGCCCGGGACGGCCTCTTCGGCGCGCCGCGGGTCGCGGTCGTCGCGAGCGAGGAGCGCCACGCCACCGTCGACCGGGCCGCCCGTCTGCTCGGGTTCGGCACCAGCAGCATCGAGCCCGTCGCCTCGACGTCGCAAGGGGCGATTGACGTCGACCGTCTGCGCACGACGCTCGACGCGCTTCGGGACCGGCCGCTCATCGTGTGCCTGCAGGCCGGCAACGTGAACACCGGAGCCTGCGACGAACTCCGCGCGGCGACGACGCTGGCCCACGATCGCGGGGCGTGGGTCCACGTCGACGGCGCCTTCGGGCTCTGGGCCGCCGCGAGCCCCCGGACTGCGCACCTCGTCGACGGCGTCGAGCTGGCCGACTCGTGGGGCACCGACGCCCACAAGTGGCTCAACGTGCCCTACGACTGCGGACTCGCCTTCTGCGCCGACGCGACGCTTCATGCCGCCACGATGTCGTATGCCGCGTCGTACCTCACCGGGTCCGGCGCCCTCTCAGACCCCGTCCTGGGTGACCTGACGCCTGAGTCCTCCAGGCGTGCACGGGGCTTCGCCGTCTGGGCTGCGATCCGAGAGCTGGGTTCCGATGGCGTTGCAGAGCTCGTCGACCGGTGCTGCGCCCTGGCCCGGCGCATGGCGTCGCGCCTCGAAGCGGGTGGCGCCACCATCCACAACGACGTCGTGCTCAACCAGGTCCTGGTCAGCATCGGCGACCCGGCCGGCACCGACGTCGTGGTCGACGCCGTGCAGCGTGAGGGCACGTGCTGGGTGGGTGCGACGACCTGGCACGGCCAGCGGCTCATCCGCGTGTCGGTGTCCAACGCGACGACGACGGAGGCCGACATCGATGTCTCGGCGGACGCCATCCTCAGAGCCGCGCGTGACGCCTGAGGCGCGCACACGCGACGTAGACCGTCCGCAGCGCGTTTCGGCCCCGCCCGTCGTAAAGCGCCGCTCAGTCCGAGGCGCCCATCCGGTCGGAAAGGGCCTCATGGAGGTAGCCGGCGAGGCGTGCCTGATCAGGCACCACGTCGGGATCGGCCACGACGGTGACTCCGAGCGTGCCGGCATACGAGAGCACGTCGAAGGTGACGGCGACGTTGCCCGGCGTCACGGCGACGGGGACGACGCTGCTGACGACGCGGTCGCAGAACCGCCACGGCTGCGCCGGTCCGCGCACGTTCGTGACGAAGGTGTTGACGAGCCGCTGGCGGTCGACGAACCAGCGAAACACCCCGAGCCTCGCGAGCAGGCGGAACGCGACACCCAGCGGGGCAGCCGAGGCGGCACGAGGGCGACGGCGCTGGTCACGCGTCAGGCGCGCGATGGTCTGCAGTCGTGTGTCGGAGTCGACGTTCAGGGGGATCCGGAAGGGGACGACGCCGGTGTCGTTGCCGAGACGGCCGGCCTCGGTCCCCGCGCGACCGGAGTAGGGCACGGACACGACGAGCGAGTCGACGGACTCGCCTCGGTCGCGAAGGAGTCCTGACAGCGAGTCGGCCACGGCCGCCAGCACGAGGTCGTTCACGGTGACGCCCAGCCGGTGGCCGGTGGCGACCAGGTCCGTCAGCGGGACGGTGACGACATGCAGACGACGACGGGCACCCGTCGGCCGGTTGAGCGAGGTGCGGGGAGAGAGGCGGGGGCGCGTGCGTGCGAGCCCCAGGTCCTGCAGGCCCGAGCGAGCCAGGCGGGCGCGGGCCGCCAGCGACGTCACACCCGCGGCTCTCGACCGCCACGCCTCAGCAGCGAGGTCCGGCGCGGAGGGCACCTGACGGGGAGCGTGCCCGCCAGACCCGGCCTCGACGGACGAGGAGCCCGCGAGCGCTCCCAGCATCGCCAGGCCGCCGAGCCCGTCTGCCAGGACGTGGTGGACGACGACCACGAGAGCCGCGCGACCATCGTCCAGCCCCGTGACCCAGATGCAGCGCCACAACGGTCGATCGCGCGGCAGCCTGCGGCACGTGGCGTCAGCTGCGACGTCCAAGAGGTCCTCGTCCTCCGCGACGTGGTGCCAGCCGACGTGCCGGTCGACGGTGAAGTGCGGGTCGTCGGCCCAGTACGGTCGCCCGCACCCGGGAGGGGCGCGTCGCAGTCGCTGTCGCAGCCTCGGAACGGCGTCCGTCCAGGCCGCGAGCACCCTTGTCACGCGGGCCGGTTCGAGCTCGGCACCGTGGTCGACGACCAGCACCGCGGCGATGTTCATCGCTGCCGCCCCGCGGTCGCTCACCAGGGTCGTCAGGTCTCCGGCGCTGATCCGGTCGACGTCGCTCGTCGCCGGGCGTGCCCGCCCGGGATGGCCCATGTGCATGCTTCGACGCTAGGCCGGGCGCCCGTCGGCGACCACCGTTTGCGAGCGGTGCCACGTGTCTGTCTGGTCACCCGCACACGCGGACGCGTCGAGCCGGCCGTCCCTGCCGACCCTGGAAGTCAGACCTGCATCCAGCGCTCTCCCAGCGTGCACCCAGCACTTGCTGACCACCTGTTGACCTTCCGGCACGTAGCCCCCCGCCCGGGTGAGTCGTTGCACAGGTCGAGCGAGGACGCCGGTCGTCGCTCGACGGCCTCGGCCGGACATCTCGGGGGTGTCCCCTTCCTTGGATCCAGGAGCTGCTCGCATGTTGCCCACGCTGTCCCCTAGAACCCCATCCCGTTCCCTCCCGGTCGTCGCCGCAGCCGGCCTCGTCTTGGCCCTGGGCGTGGCGGCCCCGGCGCTCGCCGCGACGCCCGACTCTGGGACGGTGTCCGACACCAGCCCGAGCGTGCAGTGGACCGCCGGGCCCTTCGCCGCGCCGAACGTCACCGGCACGGCCGGTGACGTCACGTGCGGGCCTGGTCTCTGTGACGACTTCGCCCTGCACGTGTCGACTCCGAGCACCTACGGCGACACCCACCAGCTGACGGTCAAGGTCGGCTGGGCGAACGCGGCCGCCGACTTCGACATCTACCTGCTCGACCGGACGGGCGCGGTCGTGGCCTCCTCTGCCTCGAGCGCGGACCCCGAGACCATCGTGACGCCGCCGACGGCCGGCGACTACACGGTGCGCGTGGTGCCCTACGCGCCCCTGGGTGAGTCCGTGACGGGGACCGCGACCCTGACCGAGGTCCCGGCCAACCCCGCCCCGAGCACGGCCACGCCACCGACCTACAGCCAGTACGGCGCCCCCGAGTCCTTCGGTCGGGCGCACGACGCGGGGGAGCCCTCGATCGGCAGTAGCCACCCGACAGGCGCGACCTTCTACCAGGCGCTCTACGACACCTACAGGGCCACATGGGACGACAGCGTCACCCCCTCGAAGGTCACCTGGACCAACGTGTCGGCGACACCTGCCAACGGGTGCGCCACCGGCGGTTCGACCTCGCTCGACCCGATCGGGTTCACCGACCCGAAGACCGGCCGCGTCTTCGAGAGCCAGCTCGCGGGCAAGACCTCGCTCATGTGCTACTCGGACGACGAGGGGAGGACGTGGTCACCCAGCCAGGGCGGCGGCCTCAACTCTGGAGTCGACCACCAGACGGTGGGCGGCGGTCCCTACTCGGCCGCCGGAGTCGGGGCGCTGCCGACCTCGACCTACCCGAACGCCGTCTACTACTGCAGCCAGGACATCGCCGATGCGAACTGCGCGTCGAGCCACGACGGGGGCGTGACCTTCGGGCCGGCCGTCCCCATGTACTCGCTCCTCGACTGCGGTGGCCTGCACGGGCACGTCAAGGTCGCTCCGGACGACGGCACCGTCTACGTCCCCAACAAGTCCTGCGGGGGCAACCAGGCCGTCGCGGTCTCCGAGGACGGCGGCACCACGTGGTCGGTCCGCAAGAACCCCGCGAGCACGGCCGGTGACTCGGACCCGAGCGTCGGCATCGGCGCCAAGGGCACGGTCTACATGGGCTACCAGGCCGCCGACGGCACGCCCCGCGTCGCGGTGAGTCGCGACAAGGGCAAGACGTGGACCGACGACCAGAACGTCGGTGCGAGCCTCGGCGTGCACAACACCGTCTTCCCGGTCGTCGTGGCCGGTGACGACGACCGGGCCTCGTTCGCCTTCATCGGGACGACGACGCCCGGCAACTACCAGGACGCGACGAACTTCACGGGCGACTGGCACCTCTACGTCTCGACCACCTACGACGGCGGCAAGAGCTGGGTCACCGTCGACACGACGCCGAGCGACCCGGTCCAGCGGGGCTCCATCTGCACGGGTGGCACCACCTGCGGCAACGACCGCAACCTGCTGGACTTCATGGACGCCACGGTGGACCGCACCGGACGCGTCGAGGTCGGCTACGCCGACGGCTGCACGGGCGCGTGCGCCCAGCCCGGCGGTGCCCAGAACTTCGACGCGTACGCCACCATCGCGCGCCAGCAGACGGGCACCACGTTGTATGCGGCATACGACGCCCTGCCCAACCTCACGCCGACGGCCCTGTCCGTGACGAAGAGCGGCGGACTGTACGTCGCTTCGACGACCGTCGCGAACCCCGGCAGGGCCACCGCGGCCGGTGTCACGACGCGGCTGCTCGTCGACGGGGTCAACGTCGCCACGTCGACCCCGGTGGATCTCGCGGCAGGCCGCTCGGCCTCGGTCGCCTTCCCCGGCGTGCGTCTCGGCAAGGGCACCCACGCGGTCGTCGTCGTGGCCGACCCGGACGGCCGCATCCGCGAGTCCGACGAGGCCGACAACCGCCGAGCGACGCAGGTCATCCGGTGAAGGGGCTCGCACGGGTGAGGCCGATGGCCGCGGCAGTACTCTGCGCCCTCGCCGCCGTGACGGTGCTCGGGGGGTGCGGGGAGGACGAGCTGGAGTCGGCGATGGCAGAGCCGGGGAGCACCGCGACGCCGGCCGCCCTGGTCTGCGCCAAGGACGCGAAGCCCGTGGACCTGCCGGCCTCGTTCCCCGTGCAGGCGAGGCTCCCGGAGGGCTACGTGGTGACGGGAGTCCAGTCCCGGAGCGGGGGCCGCACGGTCGTCACGGCGGTCGCGCCCAAACCGTTCGAGCAGACTCTGGCGGACATGCAGGGCGCGTACTCCACCCGCGGGTGGACGGGCTCCGAAGGTGAGGTGGAGGAGCGCGACGCCGAGTCCAACTTCGGGGGCAACGGCGTGCGCGGCAGGTGGGCCATCCGCGAGATCCCGGACTGCACCGAAAACACGTCGGTGAGCTTGCTGCTCGGCACGTGAGGTGAGACGGCGGCAGGGTGCGACGAGCGTCCTGCCGCCGTCCGACTCGTGGTGGTCCTCCCTGCGTTGTCGGGGCTGTCACAAGTCGCCCCCACACCCGCCACGACGCGGGACGATGGGAGTGGCCGGAGCATGCGGCCCCGACCTCATGGGAAGGGGAGAGCGATGGACGCCGCAGTCAGCAAGGCGAATGAGACCACGAGCCACGGCATCGTCGTGGGCTACGACGGGTCGCCGGGTGCTCGACTGGCGCTGGACTGGGCCGTCGAGACCGCAAAGCGGGACGAGCGTCCCCTGACCCTGCTGCACTGCGTCGGGCTCACCATGACGCCGACCTTCCGTGCCTACGACCCCGGCGTGCAGGCCCAGGCGTACGACGAGATGTCCCGCGGAGTGCTCGCCGAGGCGATCGAGATTGCGGCAGAGACGTTGGACCGCAAGGAGATCCACCCCCTCAGCGTCATCGGGAGCGCCGCAGCAGAGCTCGTCGGCGTCTCGTCGCAGGCCGACCTCGTCGTGACGGGCTCCCGTGGGCACGGCGCCATCTCGGGTGGTCTGCTCGGCTCGACGTCGTATGCCGTCACCGCGCACGCGCACTGCCCCGCGGTCGTCGTGCGCGGGCAGTTTGTCGTGCACGCCGGTCCCTCGCACCCGGTCGTGGCGGCCTTCGACGACTCCAAGAACGCGCAGAAGGCGTTGGAGACCGCGATCCAGGTCGCGGTCGCCGCCGAGGCTCCGTTGCACGTCGTGGCCGTCGACAACGTGGGCGGCCTGGAGGCCTGGCCCGAGACCGACACCATGCTCGGGCGCGAGGAGATGATGGAGCAGATGCACCGCCGCGTCGGAGAGACGCTGAAGCACGTCGCGGACGACGCGGAGCGCGCCCACCCCGGTCTCGAGGTGCAGACCAACCTCCTCGGAGGAGGCGCGGGAGCCGCCATCGCGGCCTACGCCGTGGACGTCAAGGCCGGCCTCGTCGTCCTGGGATCGCGCGGCCACGGCGGCTTCACCGGGATGCTCCTCGGGTCCGTCAGCCACCGGGTGGTCCACGACGCACCGTGCCCCGTCATGGTCATCCACTGACGCGGACGTCGACCCGGTTCGACAGTCCTGCAAAGAGCTCCGGATGTACCCATCCAGGTCTGCCGATGGCCTCGTCGTCGTGGGCTACGACGGCTCGGCCGCGTCGCAGCGTGCGCTCGTGTGGGCCGCGGCGGTGTCACGTGACCTCGGTGACGAGCTGCGGATCATCCACGCCGTCGAGCTCGACCTGCTGCCGGGACGCCGCAGCCATGCCCTGCGGCCGTTGAGTCCCTCGCTCGAGATGGTCGCCGAGACGATGGTCGGGGGACCGTCGACGTGGCCCGGCAAACCGCTGGCGCGTTCGCGCGTGCGAGCCGTGCACGCCTTCGGCGGGCCTGCGGGGGAGCTCGTCGACGCCTCGATGACGGCCGACCTCGTGGTGCTGGGCACGCGTGGTCGCGGGCGGGCCCGCAGCGCGCTCATCGGCTCGGTCTCGAGCGCCGTGGCGGCCCGCGCCTACTGCCCGGTCGTCGTCCTGCACGACCTCGCGCACCCGGCCCGGGGGGCCCGTCGCGACGTCGCGGTGCCCGGTCCGGGCTGCGAGGTCGTCTGCGCCGTGACCCCAGCCGCCGACATCGCGCACGAGGGTCGGGTCGAGCGACTGGTCTCTGCTGCAGCCGGGGTCGCGGTGGGGTGCGCGGCGCCGCTGCGCCTCGTCACCGTGCTCCCGTCGACGGCGTCCGGTCCCTCCGGACGTCCCGGACGTCCCGGACGTGCCGGACCACGCCCGGTTCCCTACGACACCGACGGACTGGTGCGCTGCCACTCGGGTCTCGAGGTGAGGTCCCAGACCCTGCTCGGTGACCCGGTTGAGGCTCTCACGCGCACGAGCCGGGACGCAGGTCTCCTCGTCATCGGTGCGCCGCACACCGGTGGCGTGGCAGCGGTGCTCGCCGGCACCCCGGCGTACCGCATCATCCACGACGCCACCTGTCCGGTGATGCTCGTCCACTGAGCCGGCCGCGCCGCCGGCAGCTGCTCAACTGCGCCCGCGGCGGGCGAGCGCGATGGCCAGCTCCTCCGCCAGACGGCTCACCTTCTTCTCCGCGGCAGCCTCGGCGGCGAGAGCGGTCTTCTGGTTCGCCCCCTCCGGATACCGGAACCTGAGGGTGATGAGGAAGGGTTGCGACGTCCGAGCCTTGGACGCCCAACCCGCCAGCGCCGTGTTCTCGGGCAGCCACGCGGAGACCTCGCCGGGCAGCATGTCGACCCGCGACCCCGTGGTGCCGCTCGCTGCGAAGCGACGCCGTGCGGCCGCTCCGGTCTGCACCCACACGTCTGGCGTCTGGGTCGCGAAGCGAGGCTTCATCAGCCACCACGTGCACGTGTCGACGTCGGGCTGTGGCTTCTCCAGAACCGTCCTGGATCCGCTCACCCGGACGATGGTCGCTCTCGACAGCGCATGACACTGCTTCGCGTCCGTCACCGGTGGGGTCGAGCTTGAACCCGGTGTCGACGACAGGGAAGGGCCGGGGGCCAGGCCCAGCAGGTGCGGGACGATCCCCGGCCCGAGCTGACTGGCGGCCATCAGGACAACGAGGCCGAAGAGCGCCGAGGCCATCGAACCGCGGCGAGGCCGTTGACGGCGGCGGGGTGTCCCGTTCGGCGTTCGATCGACACCGCGCCCACTCGATCGTCCTGCGGGCGCACGTCGCACCGGGTCGGCGCCGAGGACGTCGGCCACGGTCAAGGGGCTCGAGTCCGCTCTGTTGGTCTCGTCGAGCGATGCTGGGGGGTGGGCATGGGCCACGCGTCGTGCGAGGAGCTCTACCCCGTCGTCGCTCGAGGCTGCCGGTTGCGCCACGAGCCAGCCGACGAGCTCGTCCCGAGGGATGATCTCGACGCCGCGCACCCGCTGGCGGGGAAAGGACGATGCCCTGCTGCCGGCGAGCGCGATCACCGGGACGACCGGCAGGCCCAGACCCCGCTCCATCTCTGCCGCGAACCGGCTGACGTTGTCGAGCTCGCGTCCCTTGGGCGAGCTGCTCTGCGTGTGCTGCCACAGGTTGCCGTCGTGGACGCTGGTCCCACCCGCCCAGTTCTTCGTGTCCACGAGATAGACGCCGGATGGCCCGACGACCACGTGGTCGAGGTTCGTCTGAGCACGCCCGGGCCTCAGCAGCCGGTCATGGTGCACGTGCCAACCCGGAGGCAGCTGTGCCAAGGAGTCTGCGACGCGGCGCTCGCCGTCGGCGCCGGCCGTCCAGGCGCCGGCTTCCGTCTCCAAGGCGTCCGCCGCAGCGCGTGCCTGCGCTGCCTGAGCCATGAGCTCCTCGGCGCGTGCCTGCGCCGAACCACCTGCCGCCATCCACAGCCCCCTGTGATCCCTGTAGGCGGAGACTCTAGGCAGGGAGGCGTGGGTCCCGGGCCCGAATCGGTGCAACTCGCAAGGGATTCGGGTCCCGGGACCGGGCCACACGGCATACGGCCGCAGGGCAGGAGGGGAGACGTCAGGACGTGGGCGGGTGCTGGAAGCCCGGCCGCCCGGCGGTGCCGGCGGCGCGTTCGACCGACCGACCCAGCCGACCGGCGGCGGCGCTGAAGGCGCTCACCCCACGGCCGCCGAGCGCCGGCGGCACGACGACGACGGGGCAGTGCGAGGCCCGCACGAGCCTGCTGCCCAGCCAGCGCGCACCGACCTCGGTGGACTGGCCGGCGTCGATGACGACGAGGTCGGCGTTGCGGCTCTCCTCGACGAGGACCGCGCGCCGCTTGCCCGCCACGACCCTCGTCTCCACGACGTGGTCGTGTCCGAGGACGCGCGCGACGTCCTCGGCCAGGCGCGCTGCCTCGACGGCGCGGGCGCCGTCGTCGGAGACGACCGACGGCACGCGGCCGCCGGTCGCCGTCTCCGGTGCGTGCGGGCGCCAGGCCCGCACGGCCACGACCCGGCCGCCGCGCAGCGAGGCCTCCTCGACCGCCCACCGCAACGCGCCGGGGGAGCCGCTGGTGGGGCTCACCCCGACGACGATGGTGTGGACGCGCCCGAGGTCAGCGACGTTCATGCGGTGGCCCCCGACTCCTCCGAGACCTTGCTCAGCGGGTCGGCGACGTCCTCGAGCGACTTCTGCTCCGCGTCGATGCCGATCACGAGGGCGACGATGCCGCCGAAGATCATGATCACGGCACCGGCGACGTAGCCCCACGTGAGCGGCATGCGGTCCTTGCCCTCACCAATGAGCGCGCCGTAGAGCACGGGCGCGACGGCGCCCGCGCACTGAGCCACGACGAAGAAGTAGCTGATCGCCTGGCCACGCACCTCGAGCGGGAAGATCTCGCTCACGGTGAGGTAGGCGGCCGATGCGCCGGCGGACGCGAAGAAGAACGCCACGCACCAGAAGATCGTGTGCGTCGTCGCGTTGAGCAGCTCGGCGTGGAAGGCCCACGCCGACGCCAGCAGCACGATGCCCGCGACCGTGTAGGTCCCGAAGATCATCTTGCGGCGGCCGACGGTGTCGAAGAAGTGGCCGAGCAGCAGCGGGCCGAGCAGGTTGCCGGCGGCGAACGGCAGGAAGTACAGCGAGGTGTCGGCCTTGCTGATGCCGTAGAAGTTCGTGAGCACGAGTGCGTAGGTGAAGAAGATCGCGTTGTAGAGGAACGACTGCGTCACCATCATCGTCAGGCCCAGCATCGTGCGGCGCCCGTAGCGATGGATGAAGACGTCCCACAGCACCTTGAAGCCCATGCGGTCCTCGGCCTTGACGAGGATCGCCTTGCTCTCGTCGACCTCGGGGATCTCCCCGCCCTCGCGACGCACGCGCTCCTCGATCTCGTCGACGGTGCGCTCCGCCTCCTCGGCGCGCCCGTGGGTGAGCAGCCACCGCGGGCTCTCCGGGATGTGCCGGCGCAGCCAGATGATCGACAGGCCGAGGATCGGGCCGATGAAGAAGGCCAGGCGCCAGCCGATGTTCTCGGCGACGTTGTCCGGGTTGAGCAGGTAGAGGTTGGCGAGGGCGCCGAAGAAGGCGCCGAACCAGTACGTCCCGTTGATCGCGATGTCGACGCGGCCGCGGAAGCGCGAGGGGATGAGCTCGTCGATCGCCGAGTTGATCGCGGTGTACTCGCCGCCGATGCCCATGCCGGCGATGAACCGGCAGACCCAGAGGAACCACATGTTCGGCGACAGGCCGGCGAGGCCCGAGCCGACGAGGTATATGACGAGCGTCATGATGAAGAGCTTGCGGCGCCCGAGCCGGTCGGTCATCCGACCGAACGTCAGCGCTCCGACGACCTGGCCGACGAGGTAGACCGTGCCGGTCAGACCGACCTGGGCGGCCGACATGCCGAGCGTCTTCTGGAAGCCCGACTCGGACACGATCTGGATCTCGAGGCCGTCGAGGATCCACGAGATCCCGAGCCCGAAGACGACCGACCAGTGGAACTTCGTCCACGGAAGTCGGTCCATGCGGGCGGGCACCAGACTCCTGACGGCCCCGTCCATGCGTTGTGCGACAGCTTCGCTCATCCCATCTCCTTCGATCCGAATCGCTGTGAACCGTCGGGTCAGGGCGCGCGGCGCCGCGTCCTCACCGCGGGGACTCGTACCCCCTCGGGTACGCGCCGCAACACATTCCGGACAACCGGAGTCTTTCGCCCGCCAGTGCCGCGGGGACGCTCAGTCGCGGCGCTCGTCCTCGTCGTCGTCCTCCGGGACGTCGACCTGCTGCTCGACGAGGTCGCCCTCGTCCGCGGCGGGGAGTGCGCCCTCCGTGGCGCTCGGACGGAGGGTGTCCGGGAAGAGCACGTCGGGGCCGTCCGTGTCGGGACGGCCCGTCGCGAGCTCTTCCGCGTCGGTGCTCTCGGGCTGGCCGCCGTCGAACTCGCTGGGGTCCGGGGTGCTCGAGTCGGCCGCGCGTGAGGTGTCCATGCGCCACCCGTACCCGACCGCGGGCGAGCCGAACGGCGATGGCGTATGCCGTCACGGACTCGCGCGTGCGACTGCCCACGCGTCGTGGGTACGTTCCGGGTGAACACCGATCAAGGAGGTCCGGACATGCCTGCGAAGAAGCGCTCGACCACAAGGTCGGACACCGACCTGCCGTCCACGCTCGAGCGGTCGCCGAAGAAGGCGCAGGAGACGTGGCTGGCGACGCACGACGCCGCGGTCGAGGAGTACGGCGAGGGCGAGCGCGCCCACCGGACCGCGTTCGCCTCGCTCAAGCACTCCTTCGAGAAGGTGGGCGACCACTGGGAGCCCAAGGACGAGAAGGGCCCGAGCGACGTCCAGGCAGAGCGCCGGGGAGCCGAGGCCCGGACCCACCGCAACGACGGCGACTCGGCAGGCGGCGTCAACGCCAACGCGACGAAGAGCCACCTGCTCGACGTCGCGAAACGGCTGGACGTGCGTGGCCGGACCCGCATGAACAAGGACGAGCTCGTCGAGGCGATCCAGAGGGCCAACGACCGTGCCACCGCTGCGGCGCGCAAGAAGTCGAGCTGACGAATCCCTCTGCCGTCCTGACGTTCTCATCCCCAAAGGGTCGAAGGGGATGAACCGCACCGGACCTCGGGCACACGGGCACTCAGGTTCGTCGGAGTCGGTTCTACGGACGGGCTCGACGTCCTAACGTGGTGAGCTGGGCCGCCACAGGAGTCGGCCCAGCGGCGGGACGCTCATGCCGCCGCCGCGAAGGAGACAACCATGTCCGTGTCACGAAGTCGGGGTGGGTCTCGGGGAACTGCAGTGCTCGGAGCGGTCGCGGTCGTCGCGGCTGCCGCGTTGGCGACGGCGGTGGCGTCCAGCGACGCCTCGGCGGCCGGTGCCACGTCCACCTATCTGGTGGTCTACAAGGACAAGACGTCGACGAGCGGTGCCGGCAAGGCGGTGTCGGCGGCCGGTGGGCAGCTCGTCGCGACGTATGCGCCCATCAGTGTCGTCGTCGCCCGCTCGGCGAGCGCCGACTTCGCGGTCAGGATGCGTGCGGTCAAGGGCGTCGAGGGCGCCGTCGCCACGACGAGGTTCGCCAGCGCCGTCGACGGCGGAGCCGTCGGGGCGGATGCGTCGGCGACGGGGGACACGACGACGGACGCGCCGTCCGTGCCGGCCAACGGCGTTGCAGGACTGAATGACTCGCTGTCGGGCCTGCAGTGGGACATGACGCAGATCAAGGTGGGCGAGGCGCACGCCGTCAGCACCGGCTCACCGACGGTCCTCGTCGGTGACATCGACACCGGCCTCGACTACACCCACCCCGATCTCGCGCCGAACGTCGATGCGGCCGCGAGCGTCAACTGCGTCAGCGGTGTCCCGGTGGCCGGGGTGGTGGCCGCCATGGACGACAACGGCCACGGCACCCACACGGCCGGCACGATCGCGGCCGCGGCGAACGGCATCGGCATGGTCGGGGTGGCGCCGAGCGTCAAGATCGCCGGCATCAAGGCGGGCAACGCTGCCGGCTTCTTCTTCCCCGAGGCCGTCGTCTGCTCGTTCATGTGGGCGGCCGACCACGGCGTCGACGTGACCAACAACAGCTACTTCGCCGACCCGTGGCTCTTCAACTGCCGCAACGACGCCGAGCAGCGGGCGATCTGGACCGCCGAGCGGCGCGCCATCAAGTACGCCCAGTCCAAGGGCGTCCTCGTCGTCGCGGCCGAGGGCAACCAGGCCGACGACCTGTCGCACCCGACCGTCGACGCCACGAGCCCGGACGACACCACGCCCGTGACGCGGGACATCTCCAACGCGTGCGCCGTCGTCCCGACCGAGGTGCCGGGCGTCGTCGGCGTCAGCGCGACGGGCAACAAGCAGATGAAGTCGTTCTACTCCTCCTACGGCATCTCCGAGGTCGACGTCGCAGCTCCTGGAGGCGACTCGATCCTCCAGCAGACCGCGGCCGCACCCAACGGCCGGGTCCTGTCGACCTGGCCCGCCTCCCTGCTGACCTCGACGTGCCTCCCGGCGCGCCGCGTCATCGATGCGAGCGGAGCCGCGTACTGCTACCAGCAAGGGACGTCGATGGCCTCGCCGCACGCAGCGGGTGTCGCGGCTCTCATCGCCAGCGTCACCGGCAAGACCGGCGGCGCGCTGTCCGCCGCCCTGCAGGACGCGGTCAACCCGATCCCGTGCCCGACCGACGTCTCGGCCTACGCGTTCTTCCCGGCCCTCGACGGCGGAGCGGCGCAGACCTGCGAGGGCACCCTCACCCAGAACAGCTGGTTCGGGGCGGGGGAGATCGACGCCCTCAAGGCGGTCGGCTGAGCACACCACGTGTGCCGCCGGGCCGGGGCACCCGACCCGGCCCGGCGGCATACCCCGTCGTCCCCGTCTCGCCTGTCTGAGTGGTCACAAAGGCCCCGGCCACGTGGTCCTCCGCGGGAGGATGGAGGTGGCCGGAGCGAGTGGCCCGGTCCCGGGACCCAGGGAAGGGGTGCACGATGAACGGCCAGGTACGGACCACGTACGGCATCGTCGTCGGCTACGACGGTTCGGCAGCATCACAGCTCGCGCTCGAGTGGGCCGCAGAGACGGCTCGCCAGCAGGGCAAGCACCTGACCCTGGTGCACAGCGTCAACCTGGCCAGCGTGCCCGCCTTCCCGGCCATGGACCTCTCGCAGATGGAGCCCACGCTCGAGCACGCCGCCAAGGCACTCGTCGACGAGGGCGCCGAGCGGGCCGGCGCGACCCTGGACGCGTCGCAGATCGAGACGCAGTACTGGCTGGGGAGCCCGGCCGCGCAGCTCATCGACGCCTCCCGTGACGCCGAGCTGATCGTCGTCGGCAGCCGTGGGCGCGGGCGCCTGCTGGCCGGTCTGCTCGGATCGACGTCGTATGCCGTCACCGCCCATTCGCAGTGCCCCGTGGTCGTCGTGCGCGGCCCTGAGGGCAAGACGCCCGACGACGTGCCGATGCCGGCGCGGCCGGGCCGTGGCCACGACGTCGTCGTCGGGATTGACGACTCGGACGCCGCGGTGCGGGCCGTCAACGCCGCCGTCGAGGTCGCCGAGCGCGAGGACGCAGTGCTGCACATCGTCCGCGTCGCACACTCGCCGTCGATGGAGGCCTGGACCTACGCCGAGACCGCCAAGGGAGGCACGGAGGAGACCCACGCGATCCGCGACCACGCCGAGGAGTCCGTGACGCGGGCGGCCAACCGGGTCAGGGCGCTGCACCCGAAGGTCATCGTCACGACCGAGGTGCTCTACGGCGATCCCGGCCAGTCGCTCGCCGACCTCGGCGCGACGGCAGGGCTGATCGTCGTCGGGTCGCGTGGGCACGGCGGCTTCACCGGCATGCTCCTCGGGTCGGTCAGCCACCGCGTCATCCATGACGCGACCTGCCCGGTCATGGTCGTGCGCTGACGAGATCCGTTCGGGCAGAGGCGCTTTCAGACAACGCCCCGGGGCCCGCGTGTCGCCGGCGGGCGCTCAGCCGAGCGCCTCCGCGAAGCGACCCAACGCGGCGTCCCAGTGGGACTTGTCGCCCGCGCCGTCCTCGGCGATGCCCTCACCCTCGTGGTAGAGGTCGACGCGCGTGCCCTCGCCGTCCGGCTTCAGCTGGAGGTCGACGATGCTGAGCGGGCCGTCCTCGTCGCGGTGCCACGACACGCGCACCTGCTCCATCGGGTGGTAGCTGCGCACGACCCCGTGCGGCCCGTCCGTGCTGTGCCATGACTCGCCCTTGCTGCCCAGGGTGACGCCGGGGCCGAGCAGGGCCTCCGTGCCGCGGGCACTGATGAGGTGCTGCCACACCTGCTCGACCGGGGCACCCACGGTCAGGCTCGAGTGCACGCCGGCGGTAGACCCCTCGAGTTCGGCGTCCGCCTCCGCGGAGTTCTCGGGGATCGACTGCGTTGAACTGCTCATGGGCACCTCCGGGTCGCTCGGACCGGCCCCTGATGGGCCGGACCCACCACAGACAGTCGACCAAAGACTGGGCCGGATGACAATGGCTCGGCTGGACCACTTCGGCCCTAGTCTCAGGGAGATGATCGACCACTTCGGCATCAACTGCTCGGACTTCGACGCGAGCGCGCGCTTCTACGACGCGGTGCTCGGCGTCCTCGGCTACAGCCGCCAGATGGACGTCGGTGTTGCCATCGGCTACGGGACCGAAGGACACCCCGACTTCTGGATCACGCGGTGGCAGGGGCACGAGCCCAACCGGGAGATGCACTGCGCCTTCCAGGCCGACGGCGTCGAGTCGGTGCGCGCCTTCCACGCCACGGCCGTCGAGCTCGGCGGGGAGTCGCTGCACGAGCCCCGCCTGTGGCCGGAGTACCACCCCGGCTACTTCGGCGCGTTCGTGCGCGACCCCGACGGCAACAACGTCGAGGCCGTCTTCCACCGCGCCCCGCCGGAGGCCTGAGAGCCCGCCGGAGACCCGATGGGCTGCCGGCGGGTGAGGTCGCGGCCTCCGGCCCGGACCTCAGCCGGTGAAGCCCGCCCGGCGCAGCGCGTCAGCCATGGCGCTGTTGGCCGGTGCCTCGTCCCGACGGGGCCGGTTGCCCTGCCCCGACGAGCCCTGGTTGCCACGCTGCTGACCGCCCCGCGACTGACCGCCACGTGACTGACCCTCACGGCCGCCACGCGCCTGCCCGGCTGCGCCCTGGCCGCGCTCCTTGGAGCCGCCGGGCGTCACCTCGTCGTCGAGGCGGAGGGTGAGCGAGATGCGCTTGCGCGGGACGTCGACGTCGAGGACCTTCACCATGACGACGTCACCGGGCTTCACGACCTCGCGCGGGTCGCGGACGAAGTTCTTCGACAGGGCGGAGACGTGGGCGAGGCCGTCCTGGTGCACACCGATGTCGATGAAGGCCCCGAAAGCTGCGACGTTGGTGACGACTCCCTCGAGCGTCATCCCCGGCTTGAGGTGCTTGATCTCCTCGACACCCTCCTTGAAGGTCGCCGTCTTGAACGTCGGTCGCGGGTCGCGACCCGGCTTGTCGAGCTCGCTGATGATGTCGGTGACGGTCGGCAGTCCGAACGTCTCGTCGACGTAGTCGGCGGGCCGGATCGACTGCAGCGCAGTGGTGTTGCCGATGAGGGTCGTCAGCTTCTGTCCGGTCGACTCGAGCATGCGGCGCACGACCGGGTAGGCCTCCGGGTGCACGGCGGACGCGTCGAGCGGGTCGTCACCTCCGGGGATGCGGAGGAAGCCGGCGGCCTGCTCGAAGGCCTTGGGCCCGAGCCGCGGCACGTCCTTGAGGGCCTTGCGCGTGCGGAACGGGCCGGCGGCGTCACGGTGGGCGACGATGCTGTCGGCGAGCCCGGGGGTGATGCCCGAGACACGCGTCAGCAGGGGAGCCGAGGCCGTGTTGACGTCGACGCCGACAGCGTTGACGCAGTCCTCGACGACGGCGTCGAGGGAGCGGGAGAGCGCGGTCTGGCTGATGTCGTGCTGGTACTGCCCGACGCCGATCGACTTCGGGTCGATCTTGACGAGCTCGGCGAGCGGGTCCTGCAGGCGGCGGGCGATCGAGACGGCCCCGCGCAGCGACACGTCCATGCCCGGCAGCTCCTGCGACGCGAACGCCGACGCGGAGTAGACCGAGGCGCCGGCCTCGGACACGACGGCCGACGTCAGCTTCAGCTCCGGGTGCGCCTTGATGAGGTCGGCCACCAGGCGGTCCGTCTCACGTGACGCCGTGCCGTTGCCGATGGCGATGAGGTCGACGGAGTGCTCCTTGGCGAGCCGCGCGAGGGTCGCGAGCGAGCGGTCCCACTGGTTCTGGGGGACGTGCGGGTAGATCACCTCGGTGGCGACGACGCGGCCGGTGCCGTCGACGACGGCGACCTTGACGCCGGTGCGGAAGCCCGGGTCGAGGCCCATCGTGGCGCGCGCCCCCGCCGGGGCCGCGAGCAGCAGGTCGCGCAGGTTGGCGGCGAAGACGCGTACGGCCTCCTCCTCGGCCGCCCGGCGCAGCTGCATCCGGGCGTCGATCCCGAGGTGGACGAGGATCTTCGTGCGCCACGCCCAGCGCACGGTCCCGGCGAGCCACTCGTCGGCCGGCCGGTCGTGGTTCTCGATGCCGAAGCGCCGCGCGATGGCGCGTTCGTATGCCGTGGGGCCGGGCTGCTGCTCGGCCGCGGGGTCGTCGGGGTGGATCTCGACGGAGAGGACGTCCTCCTTCTCGCCGCGGAACAGGGCGAGGATGCGGTGGGACGGCAGCTTGGAGAGGGGCTCGGAGAAGTCGAAGTAGTCGGAGAACTTCGCGCCCTCCTCCTCCTTGCCCGAGCGCACGCGGGAACCGACGTGGCCCTGCTTCCAGACGCGGTCGCGCAGGTCGCCGATGAGGTCGGCGTCCTCGGCGAAGCGCTCGACGAGGATGGCCCGGGCGCCCTCGAGGGCAGCGGCAGCGTCGGCCACCTCGCGGTCGGAGTCGACGAATCCCGCTGCAGCAGCGGTGGGCTCGGTGTCGGGGGAGCTGAGCAGCAGCTCGGCGAGCGGCTCGAGTCCCGCCTCGCGGGCGATCTGGGCCTTGGTCCGGCGCTTGGGTTTGAACGGGAGGTAGATGTCCTCGAGGCGCGCCTTGGTCTCGGCGGCCATGATCTGGCCGCGGAGGGCGTCGTCGAGCTTGCCCTGCTCCTCGACGGATGCGAGCACGGCAGCGCGCCGCTCCTCGAGCTCACGGAGGTAGCCGAGCCGCTCCTCGAGCGTGCGCAGCTGGGCGTCGTCGAGCCCGCCGGTGACCTCCTTGCGGTAGCGCGCCACGAACGGGACGGTCGAGCCACCGTCGAGCAGGCCCACGGCCGCGGTCACCTGTCCGTCGCGGACGCCGAGCTCCTCCGCGATTCGACGCTCGATCGACGGCACCTTCACCTGCACGTTCACTGCGGCTGTTCTCCTGCTGGTCGACGACACACCGAGCCACGCATTCTGCCGTGCACCGGCGGCGAGCCGCGCGCGGGGCACGCGGACGGGGCGGTCAGGATCGGATCGGCCACCTGGGGAGCATGGCCTCGGACCGGTGCGCCTCGAACCAGGCGAGGGCGGCGAGCACGCCGACGTCGTCGAAGCGGCGACCCGACACCTGGACGCCGATCGTGCGGCCGTCGGCGGTGAAGCCGCAGTTCGTCGTGCCCGCCGGCTGCCCCGACAGGTTGTAGGGGGCGGTGAAGCCGATGTGGGGCATGGCCGCATCGCCGTCACCCCACGGCATCGGCCACTCGGCCGGGAAGGCCGGCATCGGGGCGACGGGTGAGAGCACGAGGTCGTAGCGCTCGGTCGCCGCGACCGTGGCCTGCTGGATCGCCATGATGCTCGTGTAGTCGCGCAGCACGTCGACGCCGTCGACCTTGCGAGCGCCCTCGGCCCAGCGGCGGATGAAGGGCAGCACGCGCTCCTGAGCCGCGGCGGGCAGTGCGTCGAGGTCCACGAGGGAGCGGACCCGCCAGAACTGGTCGAGGTCCTCGAGCCAGGACTGGCGCAGGAAGGGCTCGAGCGGCGTCACCACGGCGCCGGCGTCCGCGAAGACGGCGGCAGCCTCCTCCACGGCCGTCCGGACGTCCGGATCGACGGGGAGGCCGCAGCCCGCGTCCAGGTGGAGTCCGACGCGCAGGCCTACTGGGTCGAGTACGTCTGGGGTGGAGGGCAGGACCTCGGGCGGCAGGCTCGTCCAGTCCCGGGCGTCGGGGCGGCTGATGACCGAGAGGAGCAGTGCTGCGTCGTCGGCGCTGCGCGTGATCGGCCCGGCCACGCGACCTAGGTAGGGCACGTCGAGCGGGACCCGTCCGGCGCTGGGCTTGAGCGTGGTGAGGCCGAGCCACGTGCCCGGGAGGCGGATCGAGCCGCCGATGTCGGTGCCGACGTGGAGCGGTCCGTAGCCGGCCGCGGCAGCAGCGCCGGCGCCGGAGCTGGAGCCGCCGGTCGTCAGGGACTCGTCCCACGGGGAGCGCGTGATCCCGTGCAGGCTGGAGACGCCGGAGCTGAGCATGCCCCAGTCCGGCATCACCGTCGAGCCGAGCAGGATCGCCCCCGCTTCCTCGAGGCGCTCGACGACGGGACAGCTGCGCACCGGCACCACCGGGGTCACCCCGGCATTGCCGAGGGGCATCGGGACGCCCGCGCGGCCGAGGTTCTCCTTGACAGTGGCCGGGATGCCGTCGAGGGGACCCTGAGGTATGCCGTCCCGCCAGCGGCGCTCACTGGCCTCGGCCTCTTCGTGGGCGGCGTCGAGGTCGTGGACGTGGAAGGCGTTGAGGGTCGGCTCGCGCGAAGCGACGACCTCGGCCACGTCGCGGACGACGTCGACGGGCGAGAGGGAGCCCGCGGCATACGCGAGGAGGAGGTCGGTGGCGGTCCGGGCGGCAGGACGCTCCATGACGACGGCCTCCTCTCGCGTGCCCGCGGCCTCCACGACCCGGGCAGGCGTCCACGCTAACGCGTGTGGACAACGCGCACCCACTGTCACCGGTCGCAGCCATCCTCGTGGCATGCGCTTCGACGAGCTGCCCCGGGACTGGGCCCAACGACCGATCACCGACCCCGACGTCTTCGAGGGGGTGGTCGACCTCATCGTGACGGAGCAGTCGCGATCAGACGGGGCCATCTACCTGCTGCTGTGTCACCCCAACCGGCACCTGCTCCAGCCGATCTGCCTGCCCGACGAGCCGCGCCGCATGGATGTCGGCGAGGTGCTCGACGGTGTCCGCCTGCTGCTGACGGAGGTCTCGCGCCACGACGTGCGCGACGTCGTCATGGTCATCGCGCGGCCCGGACGGGTGACCCCCACGCCGCGTGACCGCGATCTGCGAGCGGCGTTCGAAGGAGCCTGTCGCGGTGCTGGATTCACGCTGCACGCCGTGGCGATCGCGGCACTGGACGACGTGGCCGTGCTGCCGGCAGAGGGGGACTGCGCGGCGGCCTGAGGTGGGGCGAGGAGAAGGCCACGGCGTGGGGAAGATGCCGTGGCGTTCCCTCGCTCCGCAGGGGTGGTCGGGGTAGCGTCCAAGCCGTGGTCGCGACCGCGGCGACGTCGTCCTGACCCCTCGGAGGACCGATGGCCCAGCACGCCCCCAGCAGTGGGCAGCCCGTGACGCGCTCGTACCGGCAGGGCATCGGCGGTGCCTGGTGGACGGCCCTCCTCGTCGTGACCGTTCTGCTCGGTTTCGTCGGGCGCAGCGACAGCGGCTTCTGGAGCGTCTTCCTGTGGAGCATCGTCGGTTTCGTCGTGGGCTCGCTCGTGGCGATCGCGCTGGCTGGTCGTCTCGTGCCGGCGAGGTCCGAGGACGAGGCCTTCGCCGGTCTCGTGCGTGTCGACGGTGCAGGGGGCGCGCGATGAAGTGGCTGCTGATGCTCCTCGCGTTCGTCCTCGGCGCCGCGATCACGTGGTTCCTCACCGTCAAGCGCGTCACCCGGACCGTGTCCGTGGACGACGGCGCGGCCGATGTGGAAGCGGCCGAGCCCGACCTCACCCCGGTGGTCTCACCGGGGGAGCCCGTCGCGGGAGCGGTCGGCGTCGCCGGTGGCGCGGACCTGGCCGCCGCGGCTGGGGCTGGTGTCCTGGCGGCCGAGGCTCCCGAGATCTCGCAGACCTCCGAGGCTGCCGACTCGGCCGTGGACGACGAGGACGGCGAGGAAGGCGAGGACGACGCGGACAACGCGAGCCGCTTCGGCGGGTCGCACACCGAGCCCTCGGAGGCGCCGGGCGCTGCGGAGGAGTGGGACCGGGACGCGCAGGACGAGGACGCCCTCATGCCAGCATCTGCGGTGGAGGCGTCGGATCCTGGTGCCGAGTCCGAGGAGGACGTCCCGCCGGTCGTCGATGCCACTCCGAACGGTGACCTGGCCGGAGTCGGCAACCCCGCCGAGGTCGCCGAGGTCGACGGGCACGTCGAGGCGCAGCAGTCCGCGGCTGCGGGCCAAGCCAGCGACTCGTCCTCTACGGGAGACGTCGCGGGCGTCAGTCAGTCAGCGGCACGACACGAGCAGGGCGAGCTGACCTTCGACGACGAACCCGAGCCGCCCAAGAAGCCGAAGAAGGAGCGGGGCGGCACCGCCGTCTGAGCGGCGTCGCCTACCTGCCGCCTCGTGGGCGTCGGCGTCAGTGGTTGACGAGCACGCCCTTCGCCTCACGCACCGTCACCGTCGTCGACGGGCCCGGCACGGTGACGGTGGAGGGAATCTCGTCCCAGGTCGAGCCGTCGAGGCTGTAGTCGGCTCCGAACGTCGTGTCGACCCGCACGGGGAACTCTCCCTTGGACCGGTAGACGTGCGTGATGTCGCCGTCGGGGTAGACGCCGCCGGTGGAGGTCGTCGGCCCAACGGTCGATCCGTCCCCGAACAGATAGGTGAACCCGATCAGCTTGGGACGGATCTGCACCGGGATTCCCCGAAGCACGGACCTGTCGACCTCGCCCGGCTGGAAACCCGCGCCCGACCAGTTGACCTTGTAGAAGGTGCGCAGGTTCACGAGGGTGGTGTTCCCGGCCGGCTGGCTCGAGATCTGCGGCTTTGACCACGGTGTGCGCATGAACTGACCTTTGAGGTCGGCCATGGTGAGTGTCGGTCTCGCTCCAGGCGCGACATCGGATGCGCAAGTTAAGCCCCGGGGGCTCCAGGGTTCGATCTCAACGCCAGCCTCCATCGTCCGCCGCCAGATCCGGAGAAGTGGTCCGAGTTCCTCAGGCGGACAATCCCTGAGGGCATGCGTGCAAGTGACTTGCTCCGACGCAGTGCCTGGCCGGGCGGGCAGGCAATCGTTCAAAGACATGTATTGGTATACAGGGGCTTCCTTTGGTCGAACCTCAACTATCTGTCCGCCGGTGTCGCCCGGAAACTTCTCTAGCGCGAGGACTTGTTCTCGCGTCAGGAGCGTCGCCGCCTGCTCATTGGTCGCGCAGGTCTTAAGTACTGATTTGTCACATCCAGCCTGGGCTGCAAGGGGCGTCAAAATTCCTATCGTGGCGCAGCCCAGAATGGCCACGACAGCCCGGGCGATCACCTTCATTTGGCGACCTGCAAGCGAGCGATCTGCCAACGACCATCGAATTTTAAGGTAGCCAAAAAGGCTCCCTTGTCTGCGCTGGTGTGATCAACGGTCACACCATCCATGTCAACTATGGGGACTCGGTGTTGCTCGATCGAAACCAGAACAGACCGAACCTCTTTGTCATACCTGTTCGCCGACGCAGACGTCACTTCGATCGAGAGTCCTTGGTGGTGACGGCCCTTATCTCGCAACTCCTTGGCGGAACTGCTCAGTTCTCCGCAGACTGAGCACGAACCGGACGCAAGTCCGTTCAGCGGCGCTGGGTCCCCCTGAACGAATGAACGGTTGACCTGCTCCATGTAGAAGCGCGAGAACGCTTCAGCTCCTGCTTGTGTCTGGGGGCGGGCTGCGGCCGGGATCTTGGCGATCATGGGATCGACGGACGGCGTGGGGCTTGGGGCGGCCGAGGTGGTCGTCGTGGGTGGGATCGATGAGCTGCTGGCCGAGGAGCTCGCCGGGGGAGCGGTCGTGTCCGCGGGGCCGGGGTCCCCGCCCGAGCACGCGCCGAGCGTCGCGAGCGCGACGGAGGCAGCGGCATACGCAAGAAGTGGTCGGTGTGGGCGTGCGGCGGCGGTCATCGGCGTCCCCTGTCGATCGTCGATCATCGTGCGGTTGCATGGTCTCAAGAGCGTTTCGTGCCCTTCGTTCCCCGTTGGAAACCTACGGGCATCCTCCAGCACCCGCATCCCGAGCGTGGCCGGTCATCCACAGGCACCCCGGGCACCGAACGTTGAGGATCGTGGGTGACAATGGTGGCGATTCGCTGCCGTCAGGGGCCGTTCGACGCTGCGATTCCTGGGGGTCGATGGCGCCACCTCCATGAGTTTCGAAGCATGGGCGACTGGCAGGTAACCTTCTCGCGGTCCTGCTCGCACCTCCACGCGCGCAGTAGCTATGCGCCCTAGAAGTGGGCGTGCAAGGAGCCTCATGTCTCGCACTGACACCGTCGACGTCAAGCGTTGGCGCGCCAAGTACGCCCTCATCGAGCGGGCTGCGGAGGCGGACAAGGACGCGCAGGCCCTCTTCGCCGAGCTCGACTCCGAGCGGAGCGCCCGAAACGGCGAGCTGCGCGAGATCCTCGCGGACCTCGTGGCCTCCAGCGACCTCGTCGCCTTCAAGGAGGCGATGAACCAGTGGACGCGCAAGGACGGCCCCTACGTCGGGTTCGGTCCCGTGGGCGGCCCGTGGCTCGCGGCGCTCGTGCGCCGGGCCGAGGAGGAGTACGCCGAGGTCGTCGGCCTGCTCAAGCTCGCCCTCCAGACCCCTGCGTCCCCCCAGGACGCCGCCGACAAGCTCCAGGCCATGGAGGCCTTCCTGGCCCGCGGCGGCTCGCGTGGCCAGCGCGCCCCGGGACCGGGCCACACGGCATACGTGCTCTCGCTCTTCTGGTCGACCGACGACGGCGGCGAGTGGCCGCTCATGTGGGAGAACGCTCCGCACATGCTCCAGCGCCTCGGCTGGCTCGAGCGCGGCCTCAGCCATGCGGAGCGCTACGTCGCCTTCGCCGACCTCTGTGCGGCCCTGCGCCCCGAGGACCCGAAGTACGCCGCGCGCATCCTCTGGTACCTCAAGGAGACCGAGGCGTTCGTCGGTATCGCCCCCAAGGCGCTCGACGTGTGCGTCGAGGCCGCCGAGATCGCGGCGGACTTCCGCGCGTCGACGGGCTACGGCGACGCCAGGCGCGAGGAGCGCGCCGCCGACCTCGCCCGCCAGCTGCGCGGCGAGGCCGACCACATCTCCGACAGCCTCATCGAGCGGCTCTCCGCCGAGACCGGCCTCTACCTCGAGGCGCCCACGCTCGCGCTGCAGCAGCACGCGGGCGAGGACGCCGCCTACCGCTCCGACCTGTATGCCGCGTGGATCCTCGTCGGCGGCGCCGGCGCCCCGGGCTTCCGCCTCTGGGTCACCGCGGCCGGTGTCGCGTTCGGCCTGCACGGCGGCTGGGAGGGCGAGTCCGACCAGCAGCACCGCGAGGTCGGCACCATCGTCCAGGAGCACCTGCCCCGCGGCCTCAGCTTCCTGCGCGTGCACGAGGACGGCCGCACCGACCGGCTCGAGCCGGTCGGCCGCGAGTACCCCGGGGGCGAGACGTTCGTCGGTCGCTGGTGGAAGGGCGAGGAGGCCGTAGGCCGCGCCGACTTCGCCGACGACATCATCACGACCGCCCGCGCGCTGACGCCGCTGCTGCGATTCATGACCTCGAGCCAACGCGGTCCGCTCGACGACCCGAGCCTCGAGCTCGCCGCCATGGTCGACCTCGACACCGAGGTCGAGATCTTCAAGACGGAGCGCCCCTACCCGAGCGAGCGCGACGCGTGGCACCAGGAGCAGCGTCGCGTCTTCGCAGCCTGCCTCTCCCGCGAGGGGCTCGAGGACTTCGACCTGCCGACCTTCAAGCGGATCGTGTCGACGCGGGGCTACGGCGACATCGGCGCCCAGTCCGTGCTCATCAGCAGCATCAACGCCCTCGACGCCGGCGGCATCGACGAGCTGCGCGTCATGGTCCGCGACCTCCTGTGGGGCGAGGGCCGTGACGAGGAGCGGATCAACCGCGTCCTCGGCTCCGACGACGTGCCCGTCCAGGGCTTCGGCGAGAGCGTCGTGCTCAAGCTCTTCGCGATCGCCCACCCGGAGCACTGGCTGCCGCTCTTCGCCCTCAGCGGCGACTCGGGCAAGATCGCCATGCTCGGCCGCCTCGGCGGCCCGGCGCGCTGGACCGACGGTAAGTCCCGTGGCCGCACGCACGTCGAGACCAACGCCCTGCTCAAGCAGACCCTCGACCCGCTGCTCCCGGACGACCCGTGGGGTCAGGCGCAACTCGCCTACTGGCTCATGCGCCGCTCCGACAAGGCGCTCATGCCCGACCACGACGCGCTCGGCGAGGCCGCCCAGGAGCTGCTCATCGAGGAGGACTTCCTCCGCGAGATCCAAGGCCTGCTCGAGGAGAAGAAGCAGGTCATCTTCTACGGCCCTCCCGGCACCGGCAAGACCTACCTCGCGCAGCGCTTCGCGGCCGCCCTGCAGCCCGACCCGGCCAAGCGCGACATCGTCCAATTCCACCCGAGCAGCAGCTACGAGGACTTCTTCGAGGGCTTCCGCCCGCAGATCGACCACCAGGGCCAGATGGTCTACGAGCTGCGCAAGGGACCTCTCGCCCTCCTCGCCGAGGCGGCCGAGGCCGACCCGCTGACGCCGCACATCATGATCATCGACGAGATCAACCGCGCGAACCTCCCGCGCGTCTTCGGTGAGCTGCTCTTCCTCCTCGAGTACCGCTCGCACTCGGTCAAGACGAGCTACCGGCCCGACGAGGGCTTCGAGCTGCCGCCGAACCTCTACTTCATCGGCACGATGAACACCGCCGACCGCTCGATCGCGCTCGTCGACGCCGCCCTGCGCCGACGCTTCGACTTCGTGCCGTTCATGCCGCACGACGGCCCCATGGAGGGCCTGCTGCGCCGCTGGCTCGAGGCGCACGACGGCCCGGTCTGGGTCGCCGAGCTCGTCGACCGCGTCAACGAGGACCTGCGCCGCGCCCTCCGGGGGCCGCACCTACAGATCGGGCACAGCTACTTCATGCGCCCGGGTCTCGACGGCGACGAGGCGACCCTGCGCCGCATCTGGGACTACAACGTCTACCCCTTCATCGAGGACCAGCTCTACGGCCGCGAGCACGAGCTGGCCCAGTTCCGTTGGGAGAACGTCCGGGCACGCTACGGCCAGTTCGACCTCACGAGGCCGTGACCGTGGAGCTGACCCTCCGATGACGATCGAGCTCGCCCCGATCCCCGAGCACGGACGTTCGGGGCCCGTCCGGCTCACCCGGGAGACGCGCGCGGCCCTCGTCGCGGCTGCGGGGGAGCGGCTCGTCATCCACGCGACGGCCGACCCCGACGTCGTCACCATCGGTGCGACGAGCTGGGTCGGCGCGCTCGCCGTCCCCGGCCTCGTCGTGCGCGTCATGCCGAAGGTCTCGGTCACCAACTTCTTCGCGATGCTCGGCGCGGGCGTCTCGCCGGACGCCTTCGACCATGAGCACGTCACGTGGAGCGACACCGACGAGCTCATCGACGGCGTCGCCTACTTCGCGATCCGGCTCATCGACTCGGCGACGATGCGCGGCCTCGTGCACGGCTACGTCCCGCGCGAGGAGCGCATGCGCACCATCCGCGGCCGCCTCCTCGTCGAGGAGTTCGCCCGCCGCCCCTGGAGCGCGGCCGAGCCTCAGTGCCGCTTCGACGACTTCACCGCCGACATCGTCGAGAACCAGCTCTTCCGCTGCACCCTGCAGGCCATGCTCAGCTGGCCCCAGCTCGCCCCGCACGTGCGCCGCGAGGCGCTCCGGGTCCTCGGGCGCTTCGACGGCGTCTCCGACACTCCGGCGACGAAACACGCTGCGCCACTTCCGATCACGCGCCTCAACGAGCACTACGAGGACGCGATGCGTCTCGGTCGCCTCGTGCTGCAGGCCATGTCGCTGAGCCACGAGGCGGGCGACCAGCAGGCCAACAGCCTCATGGTCGACATGGACGACCTCTTCCAGCGCTGGATCGCCCAGGAGCTCGACCTGCGCCTCGCGCCCGAGATGCGCATCGAGCGCGACGAGGACGTCTGGCTCGACGAGGGGCGCGCGCTCACCATGGCCCCGGACCTCGTCGTGCGCCGCGGCAGCGAGGTGGTCCTCGTCGGGGACGCGAAGTACTCCATGGGCGCCGACGGCTACGTCGCCTCGCGGGACTACCTGGAGCTCGTGGCCTACACGAGCGCCATGGGCCTGCCGACGGGCCTGCTCGTGCACTGCAACAGCGACCGCGCCCCGGAGACCGAGATCGTCATCCGCAACGCCGGCACCCGCATCCTCTGCCGCCCCATCCGTCTCGACGGGTCGTATGCCGCCGTGTGCAAGTCGCTCGACTCGCTCGCCGAGCTGGTGCGCGAGCTCGCCGACGCGCCAGGGGAGTTCGAGGTCCCGACCCTCATCCGCGCCCGCCGCTGACGGGAGGGGAGGCGCCCGGGCCATGCGTCCGGCTGCGATGAGCCGCGCGCCCTGATGCGCTCACTCGCGCTCTCCGGGCCCAGCCGCGCCCCCCGCGAACGGTTGTCCCCTAGATCACACGCGATTGTGTAGCGCCTGTCAGGAACCCACTACTACGCTTTGTAGTACCGACAGAGAAGCTGCCGGAACACACACCGAGTTCTGGAGTTGAGATCAATGAGCACCATCCCTCGCGGCACGCACGCGCAAACCACGGCGCCAGTCAGCCCGCACGACCCCACCAGGGGCGTCGTCACCTTCCAGGAGGAGGTGGTCCGTTCGGCCGTTGCTCGTAAGTTCCTCGCTGGTCTCCGCATCGTGCTCGGCTTCACCTTCCTCTGGCCCTTCATCGACAAGATGTTCGGCCTCGGCTACATGACTCCGTCGGCCAGGGCCTGGATCCACGGCGGCACGCCCGCCCAAGGCTTCATGAAGAACGCCGAAGGCCCCTTCGCCGGCTTCTTCAAGAGCATCGCCGGCCCGTGGGCCGACTGGCTGTTCATGGCCGGGCTCCTCGGCATCGGCATCGCCCTCCTCGCCGGCGCAGGCCTCAAGCTCGCCGCCATGGCAGGTGCCGTCCTCCTCGCGCTGATGTACCTCGCCGAGTTCCCCCTCGGCACCACCGGCGCCTACACCAACCCGCTCTTCGACAGCCACTGGATCGAGGCACTGGGCATCGCGGTTCTCGCCACGACGCTCGCCGGGGACACCTGGGGCCTTGGCAAGTGGTGGGGCCGCCACGTCGGTAACGGCCTCCTGCGGTGAGTGGGTCGGTGGCCACCGTCCCTGACGTGGTCACCAGCACGGGCCCCCGGGTCCGAGCAGCAAGGCGGTCCTCCTCGGAGGGCCGCCTTCCTGCTGCCCCCGCCCGAACCGCCCACCCCACGACGACGTATGCCGTCCGGCCAGGTCGGCCGGACGGCATACGTCGTCGGGATGGTGCGGGCGGTCGCTCAGCTCACGCGGAGCGTCACCCGCGAGGAGGCCGACGGGTCGTAGCGCGTCGAGCCGTTGTAGGTCGCGGTCACGGTGTGCGTGCCGCGCGAGAGGACCGGGACGTGCAGGGTGGCCCGTCCCTTGGAGAGGGTCGACGTGCCGATGACCCGTGAGCCGTCACGGAAGGTGACGGTGCCGGTGGCCGTCGACGGCGCGACCGTCGCGGTCAGCGTCGGCCGGCCGCCGTAGCGGTAGGTCGTACTGCTGGCTCGCAGCGACGTGGCGGACGCCACGCCCCTGACGGTGACCTTGACCGCGCTCGACGTGCTGCCGGCTGCGCCGCTGTCACCGCTGTAGGTGGCGGTGAATGTCGCTGTGCCCCGGGGGAGTCCGGTGACGGTCGTGAGGGCCTTACCACCCGAGAGGGCGACTGTCCGGAGGACGGCGCCGTTCTTGCGGAACGTCACGCTGCCGGTGGCGCTCGACGGCGAGACCGTCGCGGTGAGGACCGTGCGGCCCCCCTGGGTGAAGCTCGTCGGGCTGGCCGTGAGCTTCGTCGTCGACGTCGTGCGCACCGTGACGACCACGGCGCGGGAGCCGTCGCTGTTGAGGTGGTGCAGCAGGAGCAGACCCTGCGGCCGGTCGACCCTGGCAGCGGCGTCGTCGCGCCGGACCTCGAGCCTCTCGCCCGGCAGGTCGGTGCTCGTCAGCGTGCCGAAGTCGCCGTAGGCCATCAGACCGGGGGAGGCGATGCTGACCGTCATCGGGCGCGCCGCCGAGCCGACGGTGTCGACCGCCACGCCCTGCGCGAGCGAGCTGACCCAGTAGCGCACCCTGGGCGCGCTCCCGGTCACGAGCCCGGCCTGCTGGAGCGCCTTGACCGAGACCGGCATGACGAGCGAGTCGCTGTTGAAGACGTTCGTGTCGAACGACCCGTCGATGCCGTTGATGAGGGCGTCGTCGAGCACGTCGCCGTGGCCGGCGCCCGGTCGCAGGTCGACGAGCTCGGCCACGAAGTAGTCGAAGTCGTCCGACTGGCTCAGGCGGGTGTTGTAGACCGCGGCGTCGGCGGTGCCGTCGGCGTCCGTGTCGAGGAAGACGTCGAACTCGGTGGAGGTCGCCGGCGTGCGCCACGGGCCGTGGGTGTTGATGCCGAAGGTCAGCGTCGCCTGGTCCAGCCCGGAGACGAGCGGCGCGTCCGACGCGGCCCCGACGTAGCGCAGGTCGGCCCCCAGGTCGTCGGGCGTGCCGATGCAGTCGACCACGCGGGTGGGCGAGCAGGCCGCCTTGCGCGGGCTCGTGCCCTGGAGCTGGAACGTCGAGACCGACGAGACGTAGGACGTCGTGCCGTCGCCCTGGTCGACGCCGACGCCCACGAGGGGCAGCGTCGAGGTGGCCACGCCGGACGGCATACCGGCCTGGTGCGTGACGGTCGTGCTCGTGGGCGACGACATGCGGGACGCCGCGCGCGGCGCCGACCACACCGGCACGCGCAGCTCGCCGCCCGGCGTGCCCTGGACGGGCTCGAGGACCATGCGGCCGCTCGCGTCGGCGCGGTAGCTGCGCACCAGGTCGATCCCCATCGGGTCGGGGTCCGACGTCGGGTCGGGGACGGCCCGCAGGGCCGACCGCGTGAAGGTCGCGGTGATGTGGACGTCGACGGAACCGCCCGCCGGTACGCGCATCTGGGACGGGTTGAAGGTGTACGTCACGCCCGGTGTCGGGTGCGCGGCGTCGTAGGTCAGGACGTACGACGCCGGCTGCAGGGGACGTTTGTTGACGATGCGCACCGTCTTGGTCCTGGTCTGCCTCGGGGCGGTCACCGCGACCGGACCGAAGGACACGCTGACGGCGCCCTTGTCCTCGGTCACGTAGGCGAGCGTGCCGGTGTCCACGGCGGCGTCCGCAACGACCCGCCCGGCACCCACGCGCTCGGGCCCGTAGACGTCGCCCGTGTGGTCGGGACCGACGAAGACGTCCTGGGTAGCGGTGTTCATGATCGAGGCCTTGACCTCCTCGACCGTCCACGACGGGTGCGACCCGCGCACGAGGGCGGCCTCACCGGCCACGTGCGGCGAGGCCATCGAGGTGCCGCTCTCGGCGACGCCCTCGTTGCCCGTGCCGACGGCCACGGAGAACGTCGTGACACCGGGGGCGGTGACGTCTGGCTTGACGCCGCCGGCCACGCCGACACCCCGCGAGGAGAAGCCCGCCAGCTGGTCGATCGCCCGGGGGTTGCGGATGGTGACGGCGTTGCGGAGCTCGTTGGTCATCGTGACGCGCACCTCGGCGGAGGCGTCGAGCTGGGCCTTGATCGCCTTGGTGGCCTGGTCGACGACGAGCATGGCCGGGAGGACCTTGCTTCCGGTGACCCCGGCGGAGAAGGCGTTCACGTCGCTGCCGTAGATGATGCCGGCGGCGCCCGCCGCCTCGGCGTTGGCGCCGCGGGCGATCGAGCCGCAGCGGCGGCCGTTGCCGTCGAGCCACATCTGCAGGACGACCTTGCCGGCGATCCGGGCGGCGTCGGCGTCCGAGTAGGGGTCGCAGCCGTCGGTGTTGTTGGTGGCGGACGACGCGGCGGACCAGTCGCCCACGGCTGCCACCGCGGTGTCGCTCACGCCGGGCTTGCCCACCCAGTCGTAGTCGACGGACTTGAGCGCCCCGAAGACGTTGTCCTGCTTGCCGTCCACGGTGTCGGCCGGCTCGATGTCGGGGGGCGCGTCGACCCTGATGCCGTCGACGACGTCGTTGCCGTCGTCGGACGCGGCCACGGCGAGCACGCGCGGCGCGTTGCCGGGGGAGCCGCCGACCTCGTAGACGTCGCCGGAGTTGCCCATCGAGGCGACGACGACGGTGCCGAGCGCGGCGAGGTTGTTCGCGGCGACGGCGTCGGGGTCCTGGGGCGAACCGTACGAGCTGCCGAGCGACATGTTGACGACGTCGAGGTGGTCGGACAGGTCGCCGTCGCCGTTCGGGTCGGCCGCCCAGTCGAGCGCCTGCCCGACGACGTTGGTCGAGCCGTCGCAGCCGAAGACCTTGAGGGCGTAGAGGCTGGCCTCCGGCGCGACGCCGGGGCCGATCTCGAGGCTCGCCGGGTCGATGTCCTTGTCGTAGCCGCCGGTCCACGTGCTGCCGTCGGAGGCGACGCCCAGACCGGCGGTCGTGCCGGCGACGTGCGAGCCGTGCCCGTTGCAGTCGAGCGGGTTGGCGTCGGGCTGGGGCACGGGGTCGAACGTGTCGGAGCTCGGGTCGGCGTTGTAGTCGTCGCCCGCGAAGTCGTAGCCGCCGACGACCTTGGCGGTCGGCGTGAAGGTGTTGGACGCGCCCGCCGCCTTGAAGGCCTCGACGGTCCCCGGACCGCCGAAGTCGGCGTGGGTGTAGTCGATGCCGGTGTCGATGATGCCGACACGCACGCCCTTGCCGGTCTGGGACAGGGCCTGCCACACCTTGGGGGCGCCGATGAGGGGCACGGAGGAGCTGTTGGTCGGCTGCTTGGGCGTGAGCCGGTGGATCGCCTTGACACCGGGGATCGCTGCGAGCGACGCGAGGTGGGAGGCGTCCGTGCGGACGGCGATGCCTGCGTATGCCGTGTGGAGGCGGTAGAGCGTGCGCGCCTTCGTCGCGGCGGCGCCGAAACGGGACTCGACCGACCGCTGGGCGCTCTTGACGGCGGAGGTCTGCGCGCGGCCGGCCACCCGCGCGGCGGTGAGGCCTCGGGGACGGGCCTGGCCGAAGGCCGTGGTCGCCGGTGCGGCGTCGAGCTCGATCATGACGTCGACGGGCCCCTTGGCCGCGCGCAGCGTCTGGTCGACGTCGCCGGCGGAGATGCGCTGGGTGCCGAGGCCGAGGGAGCCGGCTCCCGTCACGCGGTCGGGCACGCTGCGGTCGCTGCGGTGCCGGACGGACGGGTCAGGGCTCGCCGACACCGGCGTGGCCCCGACGCTGGTGGCTGCCAGCGCCGCGATGGCACCGGCGCTCACCGTGCACATCACGCCACGGCGCGAGCGCCGCGGTCCCCGAGTGTTGTCGGACAACAGATCCTCCTCGCGCAGCTCCGATCGCACGCGACGCCGAGGCACCGCGTGCGCAGGGACGCTCGCCCCCGAACTTGCCTGCCACGCAGGGTGCAACCTATCCCCGCCGGGGCGGTCCCGCGCGGCGACTCGCAGAACCCGTCCCGGGGCCCGGACCGTAGGGCGGTCTGGAGGTCTGCGAAGGCGGACGGCGGCCGAGGGCCCTGTCGGTGCCGGACGGCATACTCGGCTCCATGCAGCGCATCGACGGTCACCTCGTCCTGAGTCCCACGGACCTGACGAAGCACGTCGCGTGCGCGCACATCACGACCCTCGACCTCGAGGCGCTCGACGCCTCAGCCGTCGGTTCTGCGCGTCGTTCCGACGTCGGTGCGAGCGGCACCGACGACTCGCTCAACCTCGTCTTCGCCAAGGGGCTCGAGCACGAGCGCGCCTACCTCGAGCGGCTCCGCGCCGAAGGACGCGTCGTCGAGGACCTCGCGGCGCTCGGGCTGCGGGGCGCCGAGGCCGAGGCGGCCACCGTCGATGCCATGCGGCGCGGCGTCGACGTCATCTACCAAGCGACGTTCTACGACGGTCACTGGGTCGGGCTCGCGGACTTCCTGCTGCGCGTTGACGAGCCGAGCGACCTGGGTCCGTGGCACTACGACATCGCCGACACCAAACTCGCCCGTCGGCTCAAGGTCCCGGCCCTGCTCCAGATGGCGACGTATGCCGCCCGCCTCGAGCTGCTCCAGGGCGTCCCTCCGCAGTGGTTGACCGTCGTCACGGGTGACGCCGAGTCACACCCGTGGCGGCTCGTCGACGTCGCGCCCTACGCGCGCCGGCGCCGCGCCGAGCTGCTCGACGCGATCGCGAGCCCGCGCGAGACCGAGTCGGCCCGGGTGCAGCACTGCGGGCAGTGCCGCTGGAAGGAGCGGTGCGCCCAGGAGTGGCTCGACCGTGACGACCTCATCCAGGTCGCGGGCATGCGCGCCGACCACCGCGCGGCCCTCGTCGACCTCGGCATCCCGACCCTGCGGTCGCTCGCGCACTCCAGCGAGGAGCAGCTGGCGCCTGCCCTGTCGACCGTGACGCGCCGGCGGCTGCTCCAGCAGGCCCGCCTCCAGCTCGCCGAGCGCGAGACGGGTCAGGCGCAGTACGAGCTGCTCGACCCCGAGCCGGGCCGTGGCCTGCAGATGCTGCCCGAGCCCGACGAGGGTGACGTCTACCTCGACTTCGAGGGAGACCCGTGGGCCGAGGGCGGTGCCGGGCGCGAGTACCTCGCCGGCATCTGGACCCGCCAGGGCGAGTTCGTCGAGTTCTGGGCCCACGACTTCGCCGAGGAGGGCCGCCTGACCTCCGACCTGCTCGACTGGCTGACCGACCGGTGGCGCCGGCACCCCGGCCTGCACGTCTACCACTACGCGCCGTACGAGACCACTGCGCTCAAGCGGCTCGTCGGGCAGCACGCCACCCGCGAGGCCGAGCTCGACCAGCTGCTGCGACACGAGGTGTTCGTCGACCTCTACGCGGTGGTGCGCCAGGGGGTGCGCATCAGCAAGGGCTCCTACTCGATCAAGAAGCTCGAGGAGTTCTACTGGGGCCACACGCGATCCGCCGACGGGGCGGGCGTGGCCGACGGCCTGTCGTCGGTCGTCGAGTACGAACGCTGGCTGGCCGGCCGCGACGACGGCTCCGCCGACCAGACGATCCTCGACGACATCCGTCGCTACAACGAGGAGGACGTCCGGTCGACGCTGGCCCTGCACGAGTGGCTCGAGCATCGGCGAGGCGAGCTCCAGCGGTCCGGCCACACGCTGTCGCGTCCGGTCCCGGAGCAGCTGCGCGAGATCTCCGACGAGGAGCGCGCCGAGATCGCGCTCGCCGAGCGACTCGTCGACGAGGGGCACGACCTGCTCGCCGGACTCGTCGGGTGGCACCGGCGCGAGAAGCGCCCCGAGTGGTGGGACTTCTTCCGTTACAAGGAGCTCGAGACGCCCGAGCTCGTCGAGGACGGCACCGCGATCGGTGACCTCGGAGAGCCGGAGGAGATGAGGGTCGTCAAGCTCTCGAAGGTCTGGCGCTACCCGTTCCCACCGCAGGACTGCAAGGTGTCGGTCGGCAAGTACGTCCCCGACGTCGACACCCACGCCCCGGTGGGCAAGGTCGTCGCCCTCGACCCGGTCGAGGGCTGGGTCGAGCTGTCGATGAAGAAGTCGCTCGACCCGCCGCGACCGCGCGGGCTGGGCGGCCCGGGACCGGTCATGGACGGGGTGCTGCGGGCCAGCATCGCCCGCACCGGTGAGCTCGCGCTCGGCGGAGGCACCAACCTCGCGACGCGGCTCATCGAGCGTGTCGTGCCCGCCGGCGACGTGCTAGCCGCGCGGGAGGGGGAGACGCCCAAGGACGTCGTCGTCCGGGTCGGGCGCTCGCTGGACGGTGAGGTGCTCGCGGTCCAGGGTCCGCCCGGCACCGGCAAGACGTATGCCGGCTCGGCCCTCATCCGCGAGCTGCTCGACTCGGGACTGCGGATCGGGGTCACCGCGCAGTCGCACGCCGTCGTGCTCAACCTGCTGGGCGAGGTGGCTCGGCCCGCGTGGCACAAGGACGGCACCAACGCCGAGGAGGGCGACGAGCCGGACGACACCGGCTCCCAGATCCGACACACCTCCGACAACGGCGCCATCGCGGCCGCTCTCGCGAGCGGCGAGGCCAACCTCGTCGGCGGCACGGCCTGGCTCTGGTCGCGGGACGACATGGTCGACGCGGTGGACGTGCTCGTCATCGACGAGGCCGGGCAGTTCTCCCTCGCCAACGCCGTCGCCGTTGCACCGGCTGCGCGCTCGCTCGTCCTGCTCGGTGACCCTCAGCAGCTGACCCAGCCGACCAAGGCGGTCCACCCCTACGGGTCAGGCGTGTCCGCGCTCGACCACCTCCGCACCACCGACGACGAGATCGTCCACGACGTCATCCCCGACGACCGGGGCGTCTTCCTCGACCGCACGCATCGCATGCACCCGAGCCTGACGGCGTTCGTCTCGCAGCTCGCCTACGAGGGCCGCCTCGAGTCGGCGCCGGGGCGCGAGCGGCTCTCGGTCGAGGCGCCGGGCGCGCTGTCGGGCGACGGCCTGCGCTGGGTTCCGGTCGAGCACGAGGTGCTGAGCGAGCAGTCGAGCCGCCAGGAGGCACTCGTCGTGCGCGACCTCGTCGACGACCTGCTGAGGGGCAGCTGGACCACGGCAGAAGGGGACTCGCGGCAGATCGGCCTCGACGAGATCCTCGTCGTGGCTCCCTACAACGCGCACGTCGCGACCCTGGCCGCCGAGCTGCCGGTCGGTGCGCGGGTCGGCACGGTCGACAAGTTCCAGGGCCAGCAGGGCGCGGTGGTCATCTACTCGATGGCGAGCACCACGGCGGCGCTCGCCCCGCGCGGGGTCTCGTTCCTCTACGACCTGCACCGTCTCAACGTCGCCATCTCACGGGCCAGGGTCATGGCGGTCATCGTCGGCAGCCCGTTGCTCACCGACGCCGAGGTCCACACGCCGGAGGAGCTGCGCGCCGTCAACGCGCTGTGCCGCTACGTCGACGAGGCCAAGACCGTCTGATGAAGCTCGACCCAGCCGCGATCAGGGACGGCGGGGGAGGGTGGCGAGGTCGGCCTCGACCACCTCGCGGTCCTCGGCGTCGCTGACATCAGCGCAGACCTGCCGGGCCTCCGCCTCGAAGCGCTCCTCCGCCTCGAAGCGCTCCGCCGCGTCGAAGTCCCCGCCCACCCCAGCGGCGCGGGCGGAGGCCTCGAGGGCCGCGGCGAGGTCCCAGTCGGCGACGTCCCCGGCGCGCGCGATCGCGACGTAGCGCGCGGCATGGTGAGCGGCCGCGTCCGCGTGGCCGAGCACCGCGTGCACGCGGGAGCACAGCCAGTGGCCGCGGCCGACGTTCTCCGGGCGCACGCCCGCGACCTGGCCCCAGTGGTGGAAGGACGCGTAGGCCCGGGCGAGCATCGCGTCGTCCTCCTCGGCCGACCGGTCATCACGCCCCAACAGGTCCCACGTCGCGTTGTAGAGGTCCACACCGAGCTGCCGGTGGTCGAGATCGCCCATGCCCGGAACCTAGCGCGACGACCCGGCGTGGAGAAGGCCGCGCGCGCCGTCGGAGACGGTCAGGCCCCGTGGGCCGCGACCTCCCACAGGCGGCCCTCACCGCGGATGGCCGGCAGGGCGGCCCGGATCGAGCGCTCGGCGAGCTCGGGAGCGACACCGAGATCGACGGCATACCGAAGCGCCACGGCGGGAGTGCGCTGAACACCGTGTCGGCAGTGCGCGAGGACCCGCTTGCCCTCGGCCCGGAACTGCCGTAGCGCGGACGACACGTCGTCGAGGACGAAGTCGAGGTGGGGGTTCGTCTCCTCCTGGCTCTCGTCGTTGATCCAGAACTCGATGTGGTCACGCGCGGTCATGCCCGCGGCCGGGATGTCGTCGAGGCCCAGCGCGCAGAGGGAGACGATGGCCTGCACGTCGAGCTCGCGGACCCGGCCGAGGTCCGAGATGGTGCCGAGCACGATGTCGGGGTCGATGGGGTGCGCGATGCCCAGGGTGGGGATCTGCGGGTCACCCATGGAAGCGACCGACGGCCACTCGCCGTGCCGTCGCCCGCCCCCGGATGTCGACACCGCGAGCTCGACGAGGTCGTGGGCGCGCAGCCCCGGCCACCCGTGCACCATCCGACGCCACTGCGTGGGCACGGCCGAGACGCCGTAGCGCGCCCCGAGCAGCGAGCCGGCGATGGCCGCGACGGTGTCGGTGTCGTGGCCGGCGCGCACGGCCGCCTGCAGGCCGCGCTGCAGGTGCATGGCAGAGCCGTCGCCACGATCGGTCGTCGTGATGGCGGCCCAGGCGTCCTGCAGCGCCGTCACGGTGAAGCCGTTGTCGCCGAACCCGCCGGGCTCGGCACCCGTCGCCGCCTCGATCCAGTCACCCCAGTGGCCGACGTGGGCGGGACTGACGAGGTCGAGGCCCGCGGCCAGGTCGAGACGGCCCTCCGTGACCGCGACCCTGATCGCCTCGGACCACAGCACGGCCGAGTCGCCGGCCAGCGGGTCGGCGTGGGTGAGCAGGGCGATGGCTCGGGCAGCCCGCGCGGTGGCCTCCCGGTCCCCGAGAGCCGAGATGCCGACGATGGAGGTACGCATGAGCGCGCCGTTGCCGGCCGTCAGCCCGGTGCGCTCGTGCAGGGCCTCGCTCGCGCGGGTGAGGCGCTCGTGCGGAGCGCCCGGGAGCTGCTTCGCCTCGGTCAGGACGTGCCGCGTCTGGGTCCCGACATCGGTGGCGCCCCCGTCGAGCCACGCCGTGAACGCCTCGGCGACGGCGTCCAGCCCCTCGGCGGAGGCGAGGTCGACGCCCTGGGCCGCCACCCGGGCGATGCACAGGGTCATCTGCGTGTCGTCGCTCCACTCACCCGGGTCGTACGGGCCGAGCCCGCCACCCTTCATGACGGCCTCGCCGACGGGTGGGGCCGCCATCTCGTAGGGGACGCCGAGGGCGTCGCCGCAGGCCTCGCCCACGAGGACCCCGGCCGCGCGGTCGACAGCGATGGGGCGGTTCGGCACGGCTGCTCCTCTGGCACGGCGGCTGGTGGTCCGGATGAAACTACCGTCCACGTCCGCCCTCGGCCCGGGCGGTCCGACCCTCGACGCGCGTGCTGGACGGCGGCGCTGACGCCGTAGGCTTCTCGCGTGCTCCAACCCCTGACCGTCGTGCTCCTCGTGGCCAGCGGCGTGCTCGGCGTGCTGGCCGCCCACCACCTCCTGCGGGGCCGTCTCGTCGACGACCCGCTCATCATCGTCGGCGCCGTCATCGAGCTGGCCCTGCTCGTCCAGCTCGTCGTGGGCCTGACCAAGGCCTCGGCCATCGCCGACGGCGCCGAGCGGGCGACCTTCATCGCCTACCTCTTCACCGTGCTGCTCGTCATCCCCGCCAGCGTCGTCATCGCCGTCAAGGAGAAGACGCAGTGGGCCATGGCGGTCGTGCTCGGCGGCGCGCTCGTCGTGGCGATCCTCGTCGCTCGCCTGCAACAGGTCTGGAGCCTCAATGCCTGAACCGACCCCGTCCCCGTCCCCGTCCTCGTCCTCGTCCTCGTCGCCGGAGGCCGTCCCGGAGCGCCCGCACACCGGGCACGGCTTCGGACGCCTGCTCGTGGCCGTCTACGGCCTGCTGGCGCTCGCGGCGACCGGCCGCTCGATCCTGCAGATCGTCGAGTACTTCGACCGGGCGCCCGTCCCGTTCCTGCTGTCGGCCCTGGCAGCCGTCATCTACCTCGTGGCCACCATCGGGCTGGCCCGCGGCGACCGCGCCTCGGTGCGCCTCGCGACCATCGCGCTCACGGTCGAGCTCGTCGGGGTGCTCACGGTCGGGGCCTGGAGCCTCGCCGACAAGGCAGCCTTCCCCGAGAAGACCGTGTGGTCGCACTTCGGTCAGGGCTACGGCTACGTGCCCCTCGTGCTCCCGCTCGTCGGCCTCTGGTGGATCCGCCGCACGGCCCGCGCGGGCGCCGCCGCGGATGCCGACGTGGCGCGGTCAGCGCACTGAGCCCACGCCGATAGGGTGTCCGCCATGACCGAGCAGAGCCCTGCCCCTGTGTCGACGACCGACTCGCCCGCGCCCGTCGCCGGCCCGCTGACGGTTCGCGAGATCAGCGCCGACGAGGCCGTCGAGACGCTCCTCGCGCTCGGGGGCAGCTTCCTCCAGACCCCGGCCTGGGGCCGCGCCAAGGCGGGGTGGCGTCGCACGCACCTCGGCTGGTTCGACGCCTCCGGCCTCCGGGTCGGTGCCGGTCTCGTGCTCTCGCGCACCATCCCGCGCCTGTCCCGCTCCTACGCCTACCTGCCCGAGGGCCCGGGTCTGCCGTGGGACGTCGTGTCGACCGACCCGGCCGCCTGGATCGACCCGCTCGTCGACTGGGCCAAGGCCAACAAGGCGTTCGCGCTCCGTCTCGGCTACCCCGTCGTCTCGCGCATCTGGGACCGTGAGCCGGTCAAGAAGCAGGTCGTCGAGAACGGCCTGCTCAGCTTCACGAGCCTGCCGACCGCCGTCGACAACCCCGCCGCCCGCCGCCTCGAGGCCTGGCTGGACGCCAACCACTGGCTCCCGCTGGGCGCCGACGGCGTCGCGGTCGGCCAGCCCCGACTGCTCTGCGTCGTCGACCTGAGGGGCCGCACCGACGCCGAGCTGCTCAAGGGCATGAACCAGCAGTGGCGCCGCAACGTCAAGAAGTCGGAGAAGGCCGGGGTGCAGGTGCGCACGGTCGGTCCCGAGGGCCTCGACACCTTCCACGCGCTCTACGTCGAGTCGGCCGAGCGCGACAACTTCCTGCCCCGCCCCAAGTCCTACTTCGACGTCATGGCCCGCTCGTTCGACTCCGAGCGGGGCGAGGGCGGCAGCGGCGGTGGCGGCGCCGTGTCGGCCCGCTTCTACGAGGCCCACGTCGACGGCGACGTGCTCGCGTCGGCCCTGATGATCCGTTTCGGCCGCACGTTCTCCTACCTCTACGGCGGCTCCACCGAGCGCAACCGCGACGCGCGCGCCTCCAACGCGCTGCAGTGGCAGGCGATGCGCGACGCTGCGGCCGCCGGCTGCGAGGCCTACGACTTCCGCGGCTTCAACACCTCGCTCGGTGCCACGAGCCCGCTGACGGGGCTCCTCCTGTTCAAGCTCGGCGCCGGCGCCGACGTCGTCGAGATGGTGGGCGAGCGGGAGCTCGTCATCAGCCGGTTCTGGCACCTCGCCTTCGAGCGGGCGATGGCGGCACGCATCGCGATCAACAAGCGCCGCAAGGCTGCTCGCGCCTCCGCCGACTCCGCCGACATCTGACCTGACATCTGAGGCGGCGTCCGACCGGGCGGCGCCTCAGCGTCGCCGGATGTCGAAGTAGGGGCTGATCGAGCACGTCGCGTAGCCCTGCCCCTGCTCGGTCCTGATGACGATCCCGTCGACGAGGACGCGGCACGACACCGCTCCGCGGACACCAGACCCGGTCGGGTCGCTGATGCGGACCCGCAGGCTGTAGTAGTCACTGCTACTCGCCCCCGGGTCGACGGGCGTCTCGAAGGCGAGCGGGGCCGCCTGCACCGGGAAGTCGACGCGCTGGTGCCTGGCGTTGGCGAGGGACACCTCGATGCGGGCGCCGTTCTCGGCATACGTCTCGAAGCGGATCCTGCGGGCGTTGGTGGGGACGGGCGTGACGGGGATGCCGGGGACCGTGACCAGCGTGGGTTGCAGGGGCATGGCCGGCGTCGACGGGCGGGGCGGCACGGTCAGGGACTTCGTGGCGCCCGGACGGGGGAGCCCCTGCCCCGGGACCACCGGGCTGATCGTCGGCAGGGGGATCGTCGGCGTCACGAGCGGACGGTGCCGGGTGACGCTGACGACGGGCCGTGCCACCGGGTCGAGGTCGTTAAGACCCGTCGCGGCCCAGAAGCCGATCGGCACGAGCAGCCCGACGACGACCGCGACGACGTGCCACGCCTGGAGCCTGCCCCCGAGCAGGCGGCTCGCCGCACTGGGCAGCGTGACGGTGCGCGCTGCGGCAGAGGTCGGCACGGTGGGGGCGGCGGTGACGTTCGGCCCCGGCGGTGGGGCCTGGCCCCCGGCGCGTTGCGGCAGCCAGCTGGGCGACGGTGCCTGCTGCAGACCGAACGTCGTGTCGTATGCCGTCACCCCCTCGGGTGCCGACGTCGCGGTGGGCAGGTCGGCGGGGTCCGCGGCACCGTCGCTGTGGACTGGCGCGACCGCGGTGGTGTCCTCGACGACCTCACCAAGGCCATCCATCGTGTCGCCGATCGCGCCGCCGGTCGTGTCAACGATCGCGTCGCCGGTCACGTCGCGTGTGGGGTCCGGCTGGTACGGCGGGATGTCTGACACGGGGTCCCCTTGTCTCGTGCATCGTTGGCTGGGTTGGTCGCAGGGTCGCGGTGGTCAGAGCTCGGGCGTGCACATGGCGGTCGCGGTGGAGGTGTCGACGGCCACGAGCGTGCTGCCGGCATAGACCCGGCACTGCACGGTGCCCGATCCTGCCGTGACCGTCACGGAGACCTGCAGGTCGGTGGGTCGCTCGTCGAGGTGCACGTCGAGCGCATGAGGGGTGCCCTGGTCCCACGCGTCGATCGGCATGCCGCCGGCGCTCGTGTCGACCTGCGTCTGCAGGGGAGCTGATGGAGAGTCGCCACGCGACGCCACGGCGTCCGTGCTCGAGACGATCTCGACGCGCAGGACCGTGGCGTCGGCAGGCACGGGGGAGACCTTCGGTGAGCCCTGGAGCAGCGGCGCCAGCGGCTTGGTCGACTCGGTGACGTCGTCGGCCCAGACCCCGACGACGCCCTGCTCCGCTCCCATGCCGCTCGCGCCGCCGGCCGGCCCGTCGTAGGAGGCGCAGTCGTAGGTCCCCGTCTCGTCGGAGATCGTGCAGCCGTCAGTCTGGCTGCCGTCGTCCTGGGCGTTGGCGAGGCCGATGAGCAGCGGTGGCACGATCAGGAACGCCAGCCAGCGCGGTCGGCGACGGCCGGTCTCCGGCCGGACCGGGGGCGTGGTGAGGACCGAGGGCGCGGGTCCGGGGTCCCGGCTCCACGAGGGAGTGCTGGACGAGGACTCGCGGGTGGACGATCGCGGCGCCCACGCCTCGGGCGGCAGCGTGGTGGCGACGGGGAGCGCGGTGGCCCATGTCGAGGGCGTCGACGTCGTCGCGGCCTCGTGCGAGTCCTGCCCGGCCGGGCCGCTGTCCGTACCGCTGTCCGTACCGCTGTCCGGGCCGCTGTCCGGGCCGTCGCCGGCGAAGGCGACGTGCCGGTCCCGCTGGGGGTCCGGCAGGCTGGGACGGCTCTGGTCGGGGTCGGACAACGGTGCCTCGCTTCGACGGGTGGGGACCACGGTAGGTCCTCAGGTGCTGGTGTCGTCGCATCTCAGACCATGCCGGTCCGCACACCGTTCCCTCAGCGGTCGCGGCGCCAGGTCCCGTCCGTCACCTTGCAGTCGACGCTCTTGGTCCCCACCGCCGTCGCCAGCACGGTGTCCCCGACCGAGATGGTGCAACGCATGGGCTGGCTCCCGCGGTAGCCGTAGTCGTCGGCCGACACCGAGACGTAGGCGTCGTCCGACCTCACGGGCAGGTCGACGGCATACGGCAGCGTCCGGTTGGCGAGGTTGCTCGAGCCCTCCGGGGTGTAGAGGCGGACGTCGGCCGTGCGCCCGAGCCCCTGGAACTCGACCCGCAGGGTCCTGACGGTCGCGGGCAGCTCCGCCACGGTGGAGGGTGACGCGGCCACCTCGGTGGCGACGAGCGAACGCTCGGCCGGGTCGGGGGAGCGCTTCGTGTCGCTGTCGCCGACGAAGCGGCTCAGCAGGACGCCCACGACCACGGGAAGCAGGACGAGGGCTCCGACGACGACCAGGACCACGCGGCCGAGTCGCGACTTCGTCTTCTTGGTGCCGCTGACTGTGGAGGGCGAACCCTTTTGCGTGACAGGCGTGTTCACGGGTCCGGACGTGCCACGCTGCGGCGTCGCCGCGGGGCCGGGTCGGGAAGCCCCACTACGCTTCCTCCGCCGCTTCGGCTTGCTGCCACCGGCAGGCGGCCCCGCAGGCTTCGCGGCACCGGAACCGGAGGCGCTCGCAGGCGCCGCCGCTGGGTCGTCGAACGCCGAGAACCGGTCGGTGGTCGGGTCGGGCAGGGGGCGCGGCGGCGTCCGAGGCGCGGGCGGGATCGCGGAGCCGATCGGAGGTGGAGGCACCACGGTGCCGTAGTCGTCCGCGAGCGGGTCGGAGCTCAGCGGGTCGGCGGTCGACGGCGGTTCGGGCACGGTCTGGTCGGTCACGGCAATCCCCTGGTTGTGGTGACGGTCCGCCCATCCAACCATCGCCCGCCCCGGCACGGCCGCAGTGGTGAGCCCGGCGAGCCGGACGCGCCAGGTGCGACCCGCGGTCACCGGACGCACCCGGACGCGCACCCGCTGCCGGGATATCCGTTCGGAGCCACCGGCCTCCCGCGCCTATCCTGTCCACCATGTCCGACCAGCCCGCGAACGCCCCTGCACGTTCGCGGCCACCGCGGCGTCGCGGCCGCCGTCGGCCGACCCCGCAGGGTGGGGGCGCCCCGTCGACCGAGCAGCAGCAGGCCCGTCGCGCCGCGCGCGCCGCCACGGTCCCGCCGATCACCTATCCGGAGCACCTGCCGGTCGTCGAGCGCCGCGACGACATCGCCGCCGCGATCCGCGACCACCAGGTCGTCGTCATCGCCGGCGAGACCGGGTCGGGCAAGACGACCCAGATCCCCAAGATCTGCCTCGAGCTCGGCCGCGGGCTCGACGGCGTCATCGGGCACACCCAGCCGCGCCGCATCGCAGCGCGTGCCGTCGCCGAGCGCCTCTCCGAGGAGCTGGCCGTCGAGCTCGGCAGCGCCGTCGGCTACCAGGTCCGCTTCACCGACCAGAGCAGCCGGGACACCCTCGTCAAGGTCATGACCGACGGCATCCTGCTCGCCGAGATGCAGCGTGACCGCGAGCTGCGGCGCTACGACACGATCATCATCGACGAGGCCCACGAGCGCAGCCTCAACATCGACTTCATCCTCGGCTACCTCAAGCAGCTGCTGCCGCGCCGGCCCGACCTCAAGGTGATCATCACCTCGGCGACGATCGACCCGCAGCGCTTCGCCGAGCACTTCGCCGACCCGGCCACGGGCGAGCCGGCCCCGATCATCGAGGTCTCCGGCCGCACCTTCCCCGTCGAGATCCGCTACCGCCCGCTCGTCGACCCCGACCGCCCCGAGGCGGAGGAGCGCGACATGGTGACGGGTGTCTGCGAGGCCGTCGAGGAGCTGTGGACCGAGCGGCACTCCGGCACGAGCAGCGACATCCTCGTCTTCTTCTCCGGCGAGCGGGAGATCCGTGACGCCGCGGACGCGCTCAACGGGATGAAGCTGCCCGTCACGGAGGTCGTCCCGCTCTACGGGCGGCTGTCCGCCGCGGAGCAGCACCGCGTCTTCTCGAGGCACACCGGTCGACGCATCGTCCTGGCCACCAACGTCGCCGAGACCTCGCTCACCGTGCCGGGCATCCGCTACGTCATCGACACCGGCACGGCGCGCATCAGCCGCTACAGCCAGCGCACCAAGGTCCAGCGCCTGCCCATCGAGCCGGTCAGCCAGGCGTCGGCCAACCAGCGCTCGGGCCGCTGTGGCCGCGTCGCCGACGGCATCGCGATCCGGCTCTACTCCGAGGACGACTACGACAACCGCCCCGAGTTCACCGACCCCGAGATCCTGCGCACCAACCTCGCCTCGGTCATCCTCCAGATGACGAGCCTCGGCCTCGGTGACATCGCGCGCTTCCCGTTCGTCGACCCGCCGGACAGCCGCCAGATCGCCGACGGCGTGCGCCTGCTCGAGGAGCTGCAGGCCTTCGCTCCCGAGGACGACGAGCCCGCCACCGGGCGAGGGAGGCGACGTCCGGGACGCCGCCTCACGGCATACGGCCGCACCATCGCGACGCTGCCGATCGACCCGCGCCACGCCCGCATGGTCATCGAGGCCGACAAGCGCGGCGTGCTGCGCGAGGTGCTCGTCATCGTCGCGGCGCTGTCGATCCAGGACCCGCGCGAGCGGCCGCAGGACAAGCAGGAGCTCGCGGGCGCCTCGCACAAGCGCTTCGCCGACGAGACGAGCGACTTCGTCACGTGGCTGAACCTCTGGGCCTACCTCAAGGAGCAGCAGAAGGAGCTGAGCAGCAGCGCCTTCCGCCGGATGTGCAAGGCCGAGTTCCTGCACTACCTGCGCATCCGCGAGTGGCAGGACCTCCACAGCCAGGTCAAGCAGGCCGCCAAGCAGGCCGGTCTCGACGTCAGTCGCGGCACCGTCCACGTCGGCGAGGGTGAGATCGACGCGGACGCCATCCACCAGTCGCTGCTCGCCGGGCTCCTCTCGCACGTCGGTGTCCGGGACGAGCAGAAGCGGGAGTATGCCGGCGCCCGCGGCACGCGCTTCGGCATCAGTCCCGGGTCGGCGCTCTTCCGCAAGCAGCCCCAGTTCGTCATGGCCGAGGAGCTCGTCGAGACGAGTCGCCTCTGGGCCCGGGTCAACGCGCGCATCGACCCGGTGTGGGCCGAGCAGCTCGGCGAGCACCTCGTGAAGCGGCAGTACTCAGAGCCCCGCTGGTCGGGCAAGCGCGGGTCGGCAGTCGCGACCGAGCGGGTCACGCTCTACGGCGTGCCGCTCGTCGTCGGCCGCGTCGTCGGCCTGGGCCGCGTCGATCCCGAGCTCGCCCGCGACCTCTTCGTCCGGCACGCCCTCGTCGAGGGCGACTGGCACACCGAGCACGCGTTCCTGCGTGACAACGCCGCCCTCGTCGAGCGCCTCGGCGAGCTCGAGGCCCGCACCCGGCGGCGCGACATCGTCGTCGACGACAGCACCCTGATCGCCTTCTACGACAAGCGGATCCCCGCTGACGTCGTGTCGGGGCGCCACTTCGACTCGTGGTGGAAGAAGACGCGGCGCCAGACCCCCGAGCTGCTCACCTTCACCGAGGAGCTGCTGCTGCGCGAGAGCGCGGGCAGCCTCGCCGACGAGGACCACCCGACGACGTGGACGCAGGGCGAGAACGTCCTGCCCGTGACCTACCAGTTCGAGCCCGGATCGGCACAGGACGGCGTGACCGTCCACATCCCCGTCGAGCGCCTCAACCAGGTGACGCCGGACGGCTTCGACTGGCAGGTCCCCGGCTTCCGCGAGGAGCTCGTCACCGCCCTGATCCGCAGTCTCCCCAAGGGGATCCGCCGCAACCTCGTCCCCGCACCCGACCATGCTCGTGCCGTCCTGCCGGAGCTCGACCCGACGTCGGGGCCGCTGCTCGTGGCGCTCGCCACGGTGCTGCGGCGGCGCGCCGGCGTGGCCGTCACCCCGGCCGACTTCGACCTCGAGCGGGTGCCCGCGCACCTGACCGTCACCTTCCAGGTCGACGGGTCCGACGGCCGCGCCGTCGCGACCGGCAAGGACCTCGAGGCCGTGCGCGACAGCGCCACGCCCCAGCTGCGCCGCCAGGTCAGCCGGGCCGGTTCGCGCGTCGAGCAGGCAGGGCTCACGTCGTTCCCCGACGCGGGCGTGCCCGAGACCTTCGAGAGCGCCCAGGGCATCCAGGGCTTCCCGGCCCTCGTCGACACCGGGTCGGCCGTCGACCTCCGGGTGCTGCCGACCCGGGCCGAGGCCGACGCCGAGCACCGCCTCGGCGTGCGGCGGCTGCTGCTGCTCGGCATCACCCCGCCGTGGAAGCAGATCCTCGCCCGCCTCACGAACACCCAGAAGCTCGCCCTCGGCCACAACCCGCACGGCAGCGTCCCCGCCCTGCTCGACGACTGCCTGGCCGCCGCGGTCGACGCGATCCGCGACGACGCGGTGACGGACCGCGAGGACCACGCGGTGCGCAGTCGCGAGGACTTCGAGTGGGCGCTGTCCGCCGTGCGCACCCACACGACGGCCAAGGTCGTGCAGGTCGTCGGCCTCGTCGAGCCGATCCTCGCCAAGCACCTGGCGCTGACCAACCGGCTCGCCGAGCTGGACCGCTCGAGCAGCCCCGCGATCCGGCCGATGCTCGCCGATGTGCGCGCGCAGCTTCGTGAGCTCGTCCGGCCCGGCTTCGTCGCCGACACCGGCCTGCGCCGCCTGCCCGACCTCGACCGCTACCTGCGCGCCATCGCCCACCGGCTCGACAAGGCGCCGGCCAACCTGTCCCGCGACGCGCAGGCCCTCGACCAGGTCGACCTCGTCGAGGGCCGCTACGCCGACCTGCTCGACTCCCTCCGCCCCGCCCAGCGCGGCGCGGCCGAGATCGTCGACATCGGCTGGATGATCGAGGAGCTGCGGGTCTCGCTCTTCGCGCAGACGGTGGGCACGGCATACAGCGTCTCCCCGCAGCGCATCCTCAAGGCCATCGCCAAGGTCGCCGCCTGACCTGTCCGCCCGTCCGTCGGCAGGGAATCATGGGATGGAGCGGGGCGTTGCACCCTTCGACCCCGTTCGACGAAAGGCCAGACCCGTGCAGGACCCGACCGAGCTCTTCCAGTTCGAGAGCGACACCTCGCCCAGCCAGCTCCAGGAGCTGCAGGCCTCGGTGCTCGTCGTCGCCCTCGGCGGATTCATCGACGCCGGCCACACCCAGCGACTCATGGCCGACCACATCCTCGAGACGCACGAGTCGCGCGTCATCGCCTCCTTCGACGTCGACCAGCTGCTCGACTACCGCGGCCGCCGTCCCGTCATGGTCTTCGACCGCGACCACTGGAGCAGCTACGACGACCCGAGCCTGCTGCTCCACCGCGTCGTGGACAAGGAGGGCGTGCCCTTCCTGCTCCTCGTCGGCTCCGAGCCGGACTACCAGTGGAACCGCATGGTCGAGGCCACCTCGACGCTCATCAAGACGTTCGGCGTCGACCTGACCGTCAGCGTCCACGGCATCCCCATGGCCGTGCCGCACACGCGCCCGCTCGGCGTGACCGCCCACGGCACCAACCCGCGGCTCGTCACCGGCAACGACCCGGCGTTCGGCACCGTCCAGGTGCCGGCCAGCTTCTCGTCGCTGCTCGAGTTCCGCCTCGGTGAGGCCGGGCTCGACGCCATCGGCTTCGCCGTCCACGTGCCGCACTACCTCGGCCAGAGCGAGTTCGCCGACGCCGCCGTGCTCGGGCTCGAGCGGGTGCGTGCCGCGACCGGGCTCGACCTCGACCTGCGCGAGCTCGCCGCAACCGCCGGCCTCAACCGGGCCGAGATCAGCCGCCAGATGGAGGAGTCCGACGAGATCTCTGCGGTGGTCCGGGCCCTCGAGCAGCAGTACGACACCTTCCTCGAGGGGCGCCAGCAGCGCAACCTGCTCGCCACCGACCTGTCCGACCTCCCGACGGCCGACGAGATCGGCGCGGAGTTCGAGGCGTTCCTCAAGGACGTCACCGAGGACGACGAACACGGGAACGAGCGCGGCGACGACCGCGACTGAGCCACTCTGACAACGGCGGGTCCGACCTCACGGTCGGGCCCGCTTCGTCGTATCCCCGGCGCTCGGGCCTGGTGCGCTCCCGGGGCGCGACGGCGCTCGCGGCGTGGAGCGTCGGCGGCCTGCTTCCAGCGCGGCCTCGCCTCTCGTATGCCGTGGGCCGCCTCCGATGCCGCTCCCGCCGCCGCGTCCCGCTCGCTCTCGTAGGGGAGGGCTCCGGGCATCAAACGTCGAGAGGCCCGTCAGGGTTTGGCTTCGCTCCAGCGCCGGACGATCGAGGTGTCCGCGATGAAGCGGACCTCGTCGGTGCCGGCCCAGGTGCGGGCGGCGCTCGTCAGGGTGTGCTCGACCGCCGCCGCCGCCTCCGGAGCGTGCTGCTCGGGGACGTGGACGAGCAGCTCGTCGTGCAGGCACAGCACGATCTGACCGCCGAGCGGGCGCACCGCGTGTCGCACCGTCGCCGCCCAGGCCTTGAACAGCTCGGCGGCGGATCCCTGGATGATCGCGTTGCGCGCATAGCGCCCGCGCGCGCCGTCGGCGCCGGTGGCCGAGAACTCGGCGCTGCCCGACGGCTCCGGCGCGCCCGGCTCCAGTGGCGGCACGGGCACCCCGCCGAAACGGATGAGCCGCCCACCCCACGTGCGCACGGGTCGGCGGGCGACCCCGTCGGCGTAGGCCCGGTCGAGCAGTCCCATGGCCACGGGGTAGGCGCGCTCGAGGTCCTTGAGGGCCTCGCCCGCCGCGCCGGAGCGTTGGCCGTACATCGCGGCGAGCACCGCGATCTTCGCCTTGGGCCGGTCGGCGCCGAGCTTGGCCGCGACCGGGGCGTAGAGGTCGTCGGCGCGGGTCGCCTCGGCGAAGGCCCGGTCGGCGCTGACGACGGCGAGCACCCGGGGCTCGATCTGGCCGAGGTCGGCGCGGACGAAGATGTGCCCGGGCGCCGCGCAGATGGCCGGACGCAGCGGGGCGGGCAGGTTGTGCAGGCCGTTCTGGGCCGTCATGCGCCCGGCGGCACCGTCGCAGGCGGTCCAGCCACCGCGGAGCCGGTCGTCGGCGCCGACGTGGTCGTCGAGCCAGCGGTAGCCGTAGGTGGTCGCGATCCGCTCGTCCTTGCGCCACCGCAGCAGGGCGTCGACGAGCGGGTGGGTGTGCCGGTAGGGCTCGAGCACCCAGGCCCGGGTGTTGGGCACGCCGACCCCGGCGGAGAGCAGCAGCTCGCGCACCTGCGTGGGGTTGCGCAGGTCGGTGCGCTCGCGGCCGGGCGCGTGCCGCAGGACGAGGGCGTCGCGCTCGGCGCGGATGCGTGCGGCGTCCGCGTCGTCGACCGGTCGGGCTCCGGCGGAGGCGGCGATGAGGTCCTCGGCCGCTGCCCGGTCGACGGGCAGCCCGTCGCGCTCGAGCTCGAGACACAGCACGGCGGCCGCGGACTCGGACCAGACGGTGCGCTCGAGGCGCGGGAGGTGCGAGCCGCCGATGCGGCCCAGCGCCTCGCGCTGCGCCTGCTGGCACTCCAGCGCCAGCACCGCGAGCTCGCGCAGCCGCGTGTCGTCCGTCGCCCAGCCGAGGGCGTCGGCGCGCAGGTGTCCGTCGGCGGTGAGGAGCGCGACGTCGTCGCCGGCCGCCACGTCGAAGAGGTCACCGTCGAAGCCGCTGAGGCGCGGTGCGCGTGGTGCCGGAACCGTCGCCTCGTCGAGACCGCGGCACCCCGCGACGACGTGGCCCGGCGTCGCCCACCAGCCGCCGTGGACGATGCGGTGCGCCTCCGCGAGGTCCCACGTGCGCGGGACGTCGATGCCTGCGCCGACCACCCCGCGCAGCGTCGACGCAGCGGACCACACGACCCATCGCGGGCCCAGCTCCTCGGTGGCCTGCCTGAAGCGTGCCACGACGTCGTCGAGCGGCCACGGGTCGTCGAGGCCCGGCCCCACGGCATACGCCCCCCGTGGCCCGACCACGAGCGCGACGAGCGGCGGCCCGGAATCCTTGTCAGGCAACGATGCTCGCGATCCGGCCCACGGCTTCGCGCAGGATCTCCGGCGAGGTGGCGTAGTTGACGCGCGCGTGCCCCTGACCGCCCGAGCCGAAGATGGGGCCGGGGGAGAGCGCTACTCGGGCGCGGCGCAGCACCTCACCGGCGGGGTCGTCGCCGAGTCCCAGCCCGGAGAGGTCGAGCCACGCGAGGTAGGTGGCCTCGGGCACGACGAGACTGGCGCCGGGAAGGTGGCCGGCGACGAGCTCGGCGAGCAGGTGACGGTTGGCGTCCAGCTCGCCGACGAGGCGGTGGCACCAGTCGCGCCCGTCGCGGTAGGCGGCCGTCTGCGCGATGACGCCGATGTGGCTCGCCCCGAACGTGACGTAGGGGTGCAGCCGACGCACGTCGTCGACGGCGTCGTCGCCGGGCACGATGATCGCGGCCTTGAGCCCGGCGAGGTTCCACGCCTTGGAAGCCGACGTCACCGTGACGCCGCGCTCGGTGCCCGGCACCGTCAGGTAGGGCGTGAACGTGCTCGTCGGCAGCACCAGGGGTCCGTGGATCTCGTCGGACACGACGCGCACGCCGTGCTCGTCGGCCACGCGGGCGAGCGCCGCGAGCTCGACCGGCGTGTGTACGGTGCCCGTCGGGTTGTGCGGGTTGGACAGGAGGTATGCCGTCCGCGAACCATCGGCGGTCACGCGGGCGAAGACCTCGGCGAGACCTTCGACGTCGAGCCGGTGGTCCGGCCCGAGCGGCGCCTCGAGGACGCGTCGGCCGCAGGCCTCGATCACCTCGTAGAAGGCGTTGTAGACCGGCGGGCTCACGACCACCGGGCCACCGGGGTCGGTGAAGAGCCCGAGCAGGTGCGTCACGCCGGTCAGCACGTCGGCCACGCGCGTCGTCGTGCGCGGGTCGAAGCCCCACGCCCACTCGGCCTCGGCGAACGCGGCGGCCGCGGCGGCATACTCCTCCGTGAGCGCGTAGCCCGTGTCTCCCCGCGCCACGGCGGCGCTCACCGCGTCGACGACGGCCGGGCACGGGGCGCAGTCCATCTCGGCGATCCACATCGGGATGACGCCGGGGCCGTGCACGCCCCACTTGACGGACGTGCGGTCACGACGGAGGTCGGCCAACGGCACGCCGAGGATCGGTGGCTGCGCTGTCGTCTCACCCATGGGGCGACCCTACGAGAGCCGACCGACGACGTCTCGCGCGGTCCCGCCGCGGGGGCGAGTGGGTACGAGGCTGCCACGGGCGACCGCTGCGGCATACGGTGTCGTCGGCGGCAAGTAGGAGCCGGAAACACACACGACGTCGGACGAAGAGGGTGGGAACTGGTGGGCATCTTGGGCTGGAGCAGGGACGAGACGGTCGCGGCATCGGACGCGACCGCCGCGAAGCTGCGGCGATCGAAGGACGCCGGTGCGCTCGAGCGCGCCGCGTTGCCCGCTGAGGGAGGCCTGTCCGGGGCCGCGACGCGGCTCGTCGAGCGCCTCCTCGACGTCGGCATCGACGGCAAGGGCCCCTTCGACTCCGCCCACGAGGTCGCCGCCAGCGCCCTCAAGCACGCCCGTTCCGACGCCGACCAGGCCTTGCGCGTCATCGTGCGCGACCACCGCCAGCTCGGCGCGGTGGGCGGCTTCGCGACGGGGCTCGGCGGGTTCTTCACGATGCCGGTGTCGCTCCCGGCCAACGTGCTCGAGTTCTACCTCCTCGCGACGCGCATGACGGCGGCCACGGCCAAGGTGCGCGGCTACGACATCGACCAGCCTGAGATCCGCTCGGCCATCCTGCTGACCCTCGCCGGCGCCGACAGCGACGACCTGCTCAAGAAGGCCGGGCTCGCGGCCGCCGGCGGCAAGCTTTCCTCGGTGGCGTTCGACCGGCTGCCCGCGCCGGCCCTCATGGTCCTCAACAAGGCCGTGGGCTTCCGCCTGCTCGGCCGCATCGGCCAGGGGACGTTCGCCAGGCTCGGTCGCGCGGTGCCGCTCGTCGGTGGCCTCATCGGCGCGGGCGTCGACGTCTACATGCTGAACCGCATCGGCAAGCAGGCCGCCAAGGAGTTCCCGCCGGTCGAGACCTTCGGCCGCTGATCCAGCGCCCCAGCGCCGGACCCTGCTCGTGAGGAGCCCGCAGATCACCGTTTCGCATCGCCGACACCAGCAGGGAATGGCGCCGGTCGCCTGCTCGTTGGGCCGGGCATGAAGACCGCGTCCCGCATCAAGATGGCCGCGACCGTCGCGTCGGTCGTGCGCGCTGCCACGCGTCCCGGCGCCCCGAGCCTGCCGGAGCGGGTGCAGGCCGTACCGCGCCTCGTGCGCTGCACGCTCGACCGGACGTATGCCGGCACGACCCTCAAGCGGCTCGGGCTCGTCGCCGGGGCGGTGGCCTACGTCGCGTCGCCGGTCGACCTGGTGCCCGACGCCTTCATGCCTGTCGTCGGGGCGGCCGACGACGCCGTCGTCGTCACGTGGGCGGTCCGGGCCTTCTTCGAGGAGACCGACCGGTTCCTCGCGTGGGAGGCGGGCCGGGGTGGGCGCGGTGCACGTCCGTCGGCCGACCGCGGTGGACGGTCCACGTGGACGAGTGCGCCGTCGGACGCAGCGCGCCCGACGGGTACCGCGCCGGTCGCCCCGCTGGGAGCCTCGGCGGGCGCCTCGGACGGGTCGCTCGGGGTGGTGCGGGTCGAGGGCCAGGATGCGCACCTGCGCCGTGACCGTGACAGGACCGGTGCGGCGGCCCCGCGCCGCCTCCCTGGTCTCTCGCGCGTGCGAGCCGGGGGAGCGCGCCCCGGCGGGGACGAGCACGTCGGACTGCCGGAGGGCACGCGCCAGGCGGCGACCGACTACGTGCTCGAGTCGGTGCGCAAGCGCCTCGAGCGCTGAGACCGGCCTGCGGGCACGGGTCGACGGCCCGACCTGGCGGCTCGGTCCACATCCCCTCGGGCCGACGGCCGTTCGTCCACAGGCGGATTCCTGACTCTGCCCAGGGATGCCCGGGGCGGCGAGGCTCGGCGCATGCCGAAGATCTCACTGTCCGGGCCGGCCGAGCTGCTGACCATCATCCCCTTCCACCTGGGCTTCCAGCCGGTGCGCAGCGTCGTCGTGGTCTGCTTCCACGGCAAGCGCCTCGGGCTGATGGCGCGACTCGACGTCGTCGATGCCGGCCTGGCGGCCGAGGCCGCCGCCCAGACGTTGCCGACGCTGCTCCAGGGCGAGCCGTCGTCCGTCGCGCTCGTGGGCTTCGAGGACATCCCCGACGAGTCCCTGCCGCTGCTCGAGGCCCTCGCCTCCGGCGTCGAGGCGGAGCGTGTCGTGGTCCGCGAGCGTCTCGTCCTGCGCGGCGGTCGCTGGCACTCCGTCGGCTGCGACTGCTGCCCCGACGAGGGATGGCTCCTGCCGGAGACGTCCGACGTGCCGGCGGTGGCGAGCTACGTCGCGCTCGGCCACGCGGTGCTGCCGGACCGCGACGAGCTCGCCCGCCTGGTCGAGCCGCTACCGGCGACGGACCTGCGGCACGAGCTGACGCGCACGGCCATCGAGGACTGGCAGCGCCGCTACTGCGCCGCCGGCGGCTCTCTGAGCGACCTGCAACAGCCCGCGCAGCGGCGCCGGTCCGCGAGACGGGCGTGGCCGGCCGCCGAGGGGGTCGGGCTCCTCGACGGCGGAGAGCTCACCGCCCGCCAGTTCCTCGTCAACGACTTCCTCGTCGCGTGGGGAGGGGCGCTGCGCGGTGACATCGAGGGCTACGGCCTCGAGCACTGGCTGCCGTCCCTCGTGGGACCGCTGCGCGACGTCGAGCTCCGGGACGCCCTCATCGGGTGGCTCTGCCCGGGCACGGTGCCCCTGGAGAACGTCCCCGCCGACCTCGTCGTGATGCTCGACGTCCTGCTCGGGCCGGAGCTGCGTCTCGTCCCCGCGGGCGGCGACGCGGGCCGTGACGGTGACCGCGGTCTGGGCTGTGAGGGGGAGCCTGAGGGGGAGTGGGACGAGGAGCTCGCCGGTGGGCCCGACTGGGACGCCATCGGCACGGGCGATGACGTCATCTCGAGACTGGCGGCGTCGGACGTCGAGGCGCTGCGGGCCCTCCACGCCTTGCTCGACCTCGAGTCGTCCACGGCCACTCCCGGCGGGGCACCGGCCGGCTCCAGCCTGACCGACCCGACCGATCTGACCGACCTGCCCGGCGATGTGACCGACGACATGACCGACGACATGACCGACGAGGTGACGGGCGACAGCTGGGAGGACTGGGACGAGGCGACCCTGCCGCGCCTGCTGCTCGGACGTCTCGAGCACGTGTGCCGGCTCACCCCTGCAGCGCACGCGGCGCCGCTGCTGTCCGTCGTCGCGTCGCTCGCGTGGTGGTGCGGTGACGGCGCCCGGGCCGGGGTGGCCGTCGACCAGGCGCTCGACCTCGAGCCGGACCACCGGCTCAGCCTCCTCGTGCGTCAGTCGCTCGACCACGGCATCCGGCCGTCCCGCTGCGCCTGAGCGCCGGACCGTGGCCGTGCCGGGCCATCCGGGCCGGTACAGGCCCGGCACGGGGACGCGCGCGTCCATGTCGTGGAACGGCGGATCTCGTGCCGGGGCGCCCTCGCGTATGGTTGGGGCAGGTCACGAGTACCAGCGACAAGCCCCGGCTCGCTGGTCGGCAACCCTCCTTCGCGGTGGGGTGCCCCGGGTGAGGACCTGGCCGCACCCGTCCCGGTTGCGTGCAAGCGCGAGGACCGAGGAGTACCCCGATGACCGTCACCCACCGGAAGCAGAGCACGCGCCGTCCCGCGCGGCACGCGACCGTTGGCAGCGCCTCGACCGACGGCCCCACGGTGCCCGGTCAGGCGACGCGCGATCGTGAGCACGACGCGGTCGACTCGGCTCCGACGTCCCGACCGTCGGCTCCCGACGGTGCCTGGCGGATCGGGGACCCGGTTGGCCGGAGGCAGTTCGCCCATGTCGGCGACGTCGAGCTCGAGCGCGGCGGCGTGCTACCTGACGTCCGCATCGCCTACGAGACCTGGGGCCGGCTCAACGAGGCCGGCGACAACGTCGTCCTCGTCGAGCACGCCCTGACCGGCGACAGCCACGTCGTCGGAGAGGCCGGACCCGGACACGCCTCACCCGGCTGGTGGAACTCCCTCATCGGTGCCGGCGGTCCCGTCGACCCCGACGAGTGGTTCGTCATCGCGTCCAACGTCCTCGGCGGCTGCCAGGGCAGCACCGGGCCGGCGAGCCCGGCGCCGGACGGGCAGCCCTGGGGGAGCCGCTTCCCCTACGTCACGGTCCGCGACCAGGTCGCCGCCGAGCGGCTGCTGCTCGACCACCTCGGCATCCGCCGGGTCGCTGCGGTGGTGGGCGGGTCCATGGGTGGCATGCGAGCCATCGAGTGGGCCGTCACGCACCCGGACGACGTCGACCGCTGCATCGTCCTCGCCTCGACGCCCCGGGCCACGGCCGACCAGATCGCCTGGTGCCAGCCCCAGCTGCTGGCCATCCGGCACGACCCGGACTTCGCGGGCGGTGACTACTACTCGACCGGCCGCCGCCCCGACACCGGACTCGGTCTCGCCCGGCGCATCGCCCACATCACCTACCGCACCGAGAGCGAGCTCGACGAGCGCTTCGGCCGCTCGCACCAGCTCGGCGAGGACCCACTGCAGGCGGGGGAGCGCGGCCGGTTCGCCGTCGAGTCCTACCTCGACCACCACGCCGGCAAGCTGGCCCGCCGGTTCGACGCCAACTCCTACCTCGTGCTGACCGAGGCGATGAACTCCCACGACGTGGGTCGCGACCGCGGCGGCGTGCAGGCGGCGCTCGGACGCGTCAGTGCCGACTGCACCATCGTCTCGGTGGACACCGACCGTCTCTACCCGCCGCGTCTGTCCGATGACATGCATGACGCGCTTCCCGTCTCGCGTCGGGCGCACATCGTCTCCGACTTCGGCCACGACGGCTTCCTCATCGAGGAGGACCAGGTGGGGCGCATCATCCGCGACGCGCTCGACCGGCGTCGCGACTGAACCCTGCTGCGCGACGGGCCGGTTCGCCTCTCGGACGCCGGCCGGCAGACCGGCCGACAGGATGTGACGAAGGCGTGTCGGCAGTGCGCGCGGGGGACGCGCCCGGTGACTCGATATCGGGTACGGTGCGAGCACTGGTTGTTTCCGTCCCAAGGAGGTCCGGGAAAGTGGCCATCGTCGTTGGTTATGTCGCCACCAAGGAAGGTCGTGCGGCGCTCAAGAGAGCTGCCGAGGAATGCGTCCTGCGCGGTGCGAAGCTCGTCGTCATCAGCTCCCACCGAGGGGGCAAGGACTTTGACGCGGACGAGGCCAGGCAGTTCGAGACCGAGCTGTCCCGCGTGCAGGCCGTTCTCGAGGAGAAGGGTCTGGAGCACGAGGTGCGTCAGCTCGTCCGGGGCAACGACCCCGCCGAGGACCTCATCTCGGTCGCCGAGGAGGAGAACGCCGACTTCATCGTCATCGGTCTCCGTCGTCGCAGCCCGGTGGGCAAGCTCATCCTCGGGTCCAACGCGCAGCGCATCCTGCTCGACGCGAGCTGTCCCGTGCTCGCGGTCAAGGGCGACTGACGCCTCACGGCCAGCTCGACCGGCACCTCACGACGGGTCTCGCAGGGCCCCTCGACGTGCTCGCGCCATGCGCGTGTTCCGCGTGCGTTCGCTCCGGAGGCGTGTGCCGTTTTATAATGTCGGAGTACGGGATCGCACAAGGCGCACCGAGAGCTCGAAACAGGGATCGACTCCAACTGGCCAAGCCTTTCCGGCACCAACCCCCATTCTCGTTCGTTGTGATGATGCATGCCCGGAACCGGGTCGATCATGACGAGACCTGCGACGAAAGGCGACTGCATCCGTGCCCAAGGCAACAACCGCTGGAGCTCCCAAAACCCTGCCCAAGGTGTTCCAGCACGAGGCGATCATGCAGCTCCTGGTCAAGGGCAGCAGTAGTGGCACCATCACGGGAACGGAGATCGCTCGAGCCCAGGTCGACGCCGGACTCGACCTGAAGCAGATGAAGCCGGTCCTCGTGACCCTCGAGGCCCACGACATCGAGATCGTCGTCGACGCTCCGCACGTCACCACGACGAAGAAGACCCGAACAGGGACCAAGGGAGGCAATGTGGCCACCGCACGCACGAGCACCGCCGCCGCGACGAAGTCCGCGACGCGCACCACGACCGCGACGACCAAGACCGCCGCCAAGAGGGCGACGACCAAGACGGCCGCGACCACCGAGGACGAGGCCGCCACGACCGCCGCGCCGCGCACCGCCAAGAAGGCTGCGACCAACGCCGGCGTCGCCAAGGCAGCGGCCAAGCCGGTGGCCGCGAAGAAGACGGCTGCCCGCAAGACCGCGGCCAAGAAGGCCACGACCTCGGCCGACGGCGTCACCGCCGGCGGTGACGAGGGCGACGAGGCCGAGCCCGACGACGCCCCCGTCGGTGAGCTCGAGGACGTCGTCGTCGAGCCCGTCGAGGGTGTCGAGGACGCCGACGAGGACGCCGAGGACGGCGCCGCCCCGGCCGCTGCCGCCAAGACCGAGGAGACCGAGGAGTCCGGCTTCGTCATCCGTGACGACGACGAGGACGACGCCCCCGCCCAGCAGGTCGTCACCGCGGGTGCCACGGCCGACCCGGTCAAGGACTACCTCAAGCAGATCGGCAAGGTCGCCCTCCTCAACGCCGAGCAGGAGGTCGAGCTCGCCAAGCGCATCGAGGCTGGCCTGTTCGCCGAGGAGAAGCTCAACTCCGGCGACAAGATCGACATGAAGCTCAAGCGCGAGCTGTGGTGGATCGCCCAGGACGGCAAGAAGGCCAAGAACCACCTGCTCGAGGCCAACCTGCGACTCGTCGTGTCGCTGGCCAAGCGCTACACCGGTCGCGGCATGCTCTTCCTCGACCTCATCCAGGAGGGCAACCTCGGCCTCATCCGTGCGGTCGAGAAGTTCGACTACACCAAGGGCTACAAGTTCTCGACCTACGCGACGTGGTGGATCCGTCAGGCCATCACCCGCGCCATGGCCGACCAGGCGCGCACCATCCGCATCCCGGTCCACATGGTCGAGGTCATCAACAAGCTCGCCCGCGTGCAGCGCCAGATGCTCCAGGACCTGGGCCGCGAGCCCACCCCGGAGGAGCTCGCCAAGGAGCTCGACATGACGCCCGAGAAGGTCGTCGAGGTCCAGAAGTACGGCCGTGAGCCGATCTCTCTGCACACCCCGCTCGGCGAGGACGGCGACAGCGAGTTCGGTGACCTCATCGAGGACTCCGAGGCCGTCGTCCCGGCCGACGCCGTGAGCTTCACGCTCCTGCAGGAGCAGCTGCACTCGGTCCTCGACACGCTCTCCGAGCGCGAGGCGGGCGTCGTGTCGATGCGTTTCGGCCTGACCGACGGCCAGCCGAAGACGCTCGACGAGATCGGCAAGGTCTACGGCGTGACGCGTGAGCGCATCCGCCAGATCGAGTCCAAGACGATGAGCAAGCTGCGTCACCCGAGCCGGAGCCAGGTCCTGCGCGACTACCTCGACTGAGAGAGGTCGCGCACCGGACAGGTGCGTACAGGTCCGGACACGACGAAGGAGCCCACGACAGACCGTCGTGGGCTCCTTCGCGTCTGCCGTGCGACGCCGCCATGTGCCGTATGCCGTGAGCCGCGGTCAGCGGCGCCGGGCCAGCAGGCGTTCGGGCAGGGACCGCCAGAACGACACGCCGACCGCCGGCCAGAAGAACGACCTGGCCCTGGCCTGCCACGCCCGGGTGCGGCCCACCTGGCGCCGGATCGAGCGGATGTCGTCGTGCAACCGGACCGCCTCCTGCGGCGTCGTCCGCTCGGGGCGGTCGTAGCGGGACTTCTCCAGCGTCGCCGTGACGCGTCGCATCGCGGTGGCGTTCTCCTCGTCGAGGTGTCCGTCGGTGACGTAGCGCTCGCGCAGCTGTCGCAGCGTGACCCCCTCGGGAGCGTCGATGCCGAGGTCGCCGAGGTGCGAGGTGAGGTCGTCCCACTCGGCCTCGATGAGCTGTTGCTGGGTGACGGCGGCTCGTCGCCGTCGCAGCCGGAGCAGCCACGCCGTGATGGGCATGGCGAAGGCTGCGAGCAGTCCCACGAGCACGGCGACGAGGATCAGGAGGTTGCGCACGGTGAACGCGGCGCCGATGGTGTCGAGCAGGCCCCGCTGCTGCTGGACCGGGGCGGCCGTGGCCTGGGTGCTCGTGGTGGGCACGGTGTTCGAGGCGCTGCGCGAGGCCGACTCGCTGACCTCGCGGCCGCCGCCCGTCGCGCCCGAGTCCGAACCGACCACGGCATACGGGGGCGGGGTCCCGGCGCGGGCGCCCGGCGTCGGCTCGAAGCGCAGCCAGCCGTAGCCCTGGAAGTACAGCTCGGGCCACGCGTGGGCGTCGCTGGCCCGGACGACGTAGTGCTCGTCGGACAGCTGGCCAGGCAGGAAGCCGATGGCCATGCGCGCGGGGATGCCCTGGGCCCGGGCCATCATGATCATCGCCGTCGCGAACTGGACGCAGTAGCCGCGCCGGGTCTGGTAGAAGCTCTGGATCGGCTCGAGCGGACGGCCCTCGCTGTCGCGGAGCTGCTCGCCGAGGTCGAGCGAGTAGGTGTAGCGGCTCGTGTCGCGCAGGTGGTTCTGGATCGCGATGGCCTTGTCGAGCGCGTTGTCCTTGCCGCGGGTCACCTCGTCGGACCAGCGCTGCACGAGGTCGCGCGAGCGCTCGGGGACGTTGAGGTCGTCCTCGGTGATGTCGGGGGAGTCCGGCGAGCCCGCCTCGCGCAGCTGGGGTGGTGTGGGGGCGAGGTCGGCGTAGGTGACGCGGTAGCTGCTGACCGCCCGGCCCACCCGCACGTCGCGGGTGACCGGGTCGATGGTCCACGGCGTGCCCTCCATGGCCACGGCCACGACCGGGTAGGGGGCGGCGATCCGCGGTGCCGCGAGGGTGTTGTCCGAGACGGTGATGACGTAGTCGCGTCGCTTGTCCTGCGGCGGCAGGGGTGTCGGGCTCTCGGGGCGCGCACCGGTCGCGCCGACGACGCTCCACTCGCCGCGGGAGTAGTACGACGTGGCGAGCACGCGCAGCGGGGCCCGGGTGAACGCGGTCGTCGTGTAGGTCAGGACGGGTGACTGGTCCTGGTTGTTGAGGCTGCGGGACAGGTCGAGGGTGTCGTTGAAGCCGACGGAACCCTCGCCGCCACCGTCGCCGCTGCGCCCGAGGCCCTCGGTGAGGTAGCGGGGCGGGAAGTGCGGCACGACCGCCGGGACGAGCAGCGCGATGACGACCCCGGCGGCGCCGAGCTTGAGCGCGCCGGCAGTGAAGGAGCGCAGGGCGTCCCGGTCGTGGGCCGCCTCGTCGATCTCGCTGTGCCCCGCGGCGCTGGCCGTGCCCCAGCGGCCGAACTGCGCGCGTGCCGTCGTGTGCAGCATGACGAGCCACAGGCCCACGGGGACGAGGAAGAAGCGCAGGGCGAGCGCGGCCTCGCCGTTGGCGGCCGTGATGAGGTAGGCCGTGAGCAGCGGGAGCCCTGCGGCCGCGGGACTGCGCCACGTCGCCGCCATCGCGTCGACCGCGATCGCGACGAGGGCGACGGCGACGACGAGGCAGAAGGTGATGCCGTCGTTGAGCGGTGCGGGCGCGGAGTAGCGGTTGATCGTCTCGAGGGCCTGCAGCGCGAGGGAGTTGGCAGCCTCGAGGGTCGCGGGCGTGGGCACGAGCAGCACGAACGTCTCCCCGGTCCAACGGGCGAGGATGACGTAGCCGGTGACGAGCACCTGCGCGAGCACGACGAGCACCCGTGACCGGGTCAGTCCCCGGCCGACGAGGCCGAGCCCGGCCACGAGCGCGATGACGAAGACAGCCTGCGGCACCCACGTCGTCTCGACGAAGAGGCTGGTGATGGGGTAGACCGCGCCGAGCGTCGCGAGTGCGGCGAGCACGGTGATCCTCCAGCGACGACGGGTCATCGGCTGCCTCCCACGGTCGCGGCCGTCAGCACGGCCCAGGCGTGCGCGACGTCCTCGTCGCGCTGGACGGCGACGGCTCGCCAGCCGGCGAGTCGCAGCGCGTCGACGTGCGGCTCGGCCTCCTCGGCATCGGTGGTGCCGAAGCTGCGCGCGTCGAGGACGAGAGCGAGCCCGGTGGTGCCGGGCTGGCGCAGGCTCGCCACGCGCGAGGTGACGTCCCGGCCGGACGGGCCGACGATGGCCACGAGGAAGCCGCCCGCAGAGGCGAGGGCCTGCCCGGCGCGGAGGATCTCGTCCTCACCGGTGTCGTCCCGTGTCGTGGCCACGGCCAGCACGTCGAGGATCTCGTCGGGCGTCATCGTCTCGGCGGCCCGCGACGTCTCGACCGTCTCGGCGCAGACGAGGTGGACGGCATACCCCGAGTCGCACAGGTGGACCGCCACGGAGGCCGCGGCCGTCACCGCCCACTCGAACGAGCTGCTCGCTCCAGTGCCACCGTGGGCGGAGGGGCGCGGGTCGATGATGACGACGGCGCGACGCTGGGCCGGTCGGTCCTCCTGGCGCACCATGAGGTCACCCGTGCGGGCCGTCGCCGGCCAGTGGATGCGACGCAGGTCGTCGCCGTCGCGGTACTCGCGGATGGTGACGTCGTCCTCGCCGTGCAGGGAGATGAGCTGTGCCTGCTCGCCCTCCGAGCCGACTCCGGCGCTCGGCTGACGGTTGGAGGAGAGCGGGTGCACGGCGGGGAGCACGATGAGGTCCGCCGTCCCCTCGAGCACCGCGTTGCGGTTGGCGAGGCCGAAGGGGTCCTGCACCTGCACGCCGAGGGGGCCGAGGTGGTGGCGTCCGCGCAGGTGGGAGCGGACGGCATAGTCGATGGCGCGTACCCGTCCGGACGGGATGCGGCCGACGACGAAGCGCGGCCGGTCACCGAGGACGTAGTCGAGGCGCTCCTCCGCGAGGAAGATCGGGGTCGTGGCGCTCGAGACGTTCTCGAAGGAGAGGGTGACGTGGGCGTCCTGGCCGACGCTGATCCGTTCCGGGTGGGTGTGCCGCTCGATGCGCATGCGCGTCTTGCGCGTGCGCACGAGCACCGCCGAGATGATGGGCAGTGCGACGAGGAGCACCCCGAAGCGCGTGAGGTCACGGAAGCCGAAGATGACGCCGGCGAGCACGAGGACGGCGCCGGAGCCCATGAAGGCCCGGCCCCGCGTCGTCAGCACGCTCCACAGCGAGCGCATGTTCGCGTCCCCGCTCAGCGGGCTGTGGGCGGCACCGGCACCTGGCGGAGCAGGTCGGTGACCACCTCGGCGGTCGTGCGGCGCGCGAGCTGGGTCTCGCTCGAGGGCATGAGCCGGTGCGCGAGCACGGGACCGGCCAGGACCTGGACGTCGTCGGGGATCACGTGGTCGCGCCCCTCGAGCGCGGCGTACGCCCGCGAGGCACGCAGCAGGTGCAGGGCCGCGCGGGGGGACGCGCCGAGCCGCAGCGCCGTCGTGGACCGAGAGCGGGTGACGAGGTCGACGATGTACTGGCGCACCGCCGGGCTCGCGTGGACGTGGCTGACGGACTGCACGACGCGGTTGATCGTCTCGGCGTCGGTCACCGGGGTCAGCGCGTCGAGCGGCGAGGTCGAGCCGTGGGTCTCGAGCAGGTCGAGCTCCGCGCGGGGGGAGGGGTAGCCCATCGAGATGCGGGCCATGAACCGGTCGCGCTGGGCCTCGGGGAGGGGGTAGGTGCCCTCCATCTCGATGGGGTTCTGGGTGGCCATGACGATGAAGGGGGCCTGCAGCGTGTAGGTCGTGCCGTCGACGGTGACCTGGCGCTCCTCCATCGACTCGAGCAGCGCCGACTGGGTCTTGGGGGAGGCGCGGTTGATCTCGTCGCCGACGACGACGTTGGCGAAGATGGCGCCCGGCCGGAACTCGAAGCGGCGCGCGTCCTGGTTGAAGATGCTGACGCCCGTCACGTCGCTCGGCAGCAGGTCCGGCGTGAACTGGATGCGGCGCACCGTGGCGTCGATCGAACGGGCCAGCGTCTTGGCGAGCATCGTCTTGCCGACGCCGGGAACGTCCTCGATGAGCAGGTGCCCACCGGCGAAGAGCACGGTCACGGTGGTGCGGACGACGTCGGCCTTGCCCTCGATGACGCTCGTCATCGCACCGATGAGGCGGTCGGCCACGTCGTGGATCAGGCCGAGGTCGGCCCCGTCACCGCTGGCGCCCGCGGGCGAGCCGGCCGATGCCGTGGTCTCGAGCCCCGTGTCCGTCGTCGTCACACTGTCCTCCGCTTGTCGTCCCCATGTCGTGGCGCAGAGCCGTTCGTGGCGGGCTGGCCACCCGTCAGGTGATCTTCTCCCATGGACCCACGTCACCGGTAGGGCCGACCCGGTCGTGACCGGATGGAGACCTGCAGGGGACTGGGGGAACAGGGCCGACGACCCTGTCTCCACTTTCCTCCACCTCCAACGTCCGGGGGAGGCGTTCGGTTCGTTCCCGGGCGTATGCCGTGTGGCTCGTGCGCGTGCCACGGGGGAGCGGGCGGCGGGGCTGCGTCGCCTGCGTCACGCGTGGCGCTCGCAGCACTCCACTTCGCTCCACCGCATCTGACCTGCGCAAACGTGCAACTCGCCGGACCAAATTGGGTAAAACGTCGTTGACGGTGGAGGAGAGTGGAGTATCGTGGAGCATCAAGGTAGTGAATGGGTGCGCCTGAGGGTCGACAAAGGGGAGGTGGCGGTCCATGTTTCTCGGGACGCACTCACCCCGGCTCGACGAGAAGGGCCGACTGTTCCTGCCCGCGAAGTACCGCGAGCGGATGGCCGGTGGCCTCGTCGTCACCCGCGGCCAGGAGCGCAGCCTGTTCATCTACCCGATGGACGAGTTCGTCCGGGTCGCCGACCAGATGCGCCAGGCCCCGACGACGAGCAAGGTCGCTCGCGACTACATGCGCGTCTTCCTCTCCGGTGCCTCCGACGAGATCCCGGACAAGCAGGGGCGCTTCACCATCCCGGCCAACCTGCGCCAGTACGCCGGCCTCGACCGCGAGGTCACGGTCATCGGTGCCGGCTCCCGCCTCGAGGTCTGGGACAGCGCGGTCTGGAACGCCTACCTCGAGCAGACCGAGCAGAGCTTCGCCGACACGGCGGAGGAGGTGATCCCCGGGCTCTTCTGAGCCCCGGACCGCCGCCCCCGACCAGCCACCCACCGCACCCGACCACCTCCGACCGACACCCCGACCGACTGCACCTGAGTGCCGGCCTCCAGCCGCTCCGCTCCCGGGACGACTTCCCCCGTCCCGGGCGAGGTAGCGGATGGGGACCAGCCCCCAGGTGGACACGAGCAGCACGACCACCTCCCCATCCGGCAGCGATCAGCACCCTCCACCTGATCGTCGCCAGCACCGGCCGACCGGCCACCCCAACCCCGCACCGAGAGCAGGGCTCTACCCGCGTCTCGGTCACACCAGCCACACCAGCCACACAGCCCCCGTGCACCACAGGCGCACGACCGACCGGGCATCCGCAGCACCACCGTGAGAGGGACGCACCATGAGCGATCGAGGACCGGCGCAGGGACGCCACGTCCCCGTCATGCGCGACCGGATCCTCCACCTGCTCGCGCCCGCCCTGGAGCGTCCCGGCGCCCTGCACGTCGACGGCACGCTCGGCATGGGCGGCCACGCCGAGGGCGTGCTCGAGCGCTTCCCGGAGTGCACCGTCGTCGGCATCGACCGCGACCGTGAGGCCCTGGCGCTCGCGGGGGAGCGCCTCGCACGCTTCGGCGACCGGTTCCGGCCGGTGCACGCCGTCTACGACGACATCAAGCAGGTCGTCGCCGACCTCGACGTGCCTGCCGTCGACGGCATCCTCTTCGACCTCGGTGTCAGCTCGCTCCAGCTCGACGAGGCCGACCGCGGCTTCGCCTACCGCGTCGACGCACCGCTCGACATGCGCATGGACCAGTCGAGCGGGATCACCGCGGCGGACGTCCTCAACACCTACTCGGTCGAGGACCTCACCCGCATCCTGCGCGACTACGGCGAGGAGCGCTTCGCCCGCAAGATCGCCAAGGCGGTCGTCCACGACCGCGAGATCGAGCCCTACACCTCCTCGGGCCGCCTCGTCGAGATGCTGCGGCGCGTCATCCCGGCGGCCTCGCAGCGCCAGAGCGGGCACCCGGCCAAGCGGACCTTCCAGGCCCTGCGCATCGAGGTCAACGACGAGCTCGAGGTCTGGCGCCGTGCCATCGACGAGGCGATCGACGTCCTCGCCGTCGGCGGCCGGATCGCGGTGCTGTCCTACCACTCGCTCGAGGACCGCGCGACGAAGCGCGCGTTCGCAGCGGGTGCCACCTCCAGCACCCCGCCGGGTCTGCCCGTCGAGCTCCCCGAGCACGCGGCATACCTCTCCCTCGTCACGCGCGGCGCCGAGGCGCCGTCGGACGAGGAGGTCACCACCAACCCCCGGGCCGCGTCGGCCCGACTCCGCGTCGCGGAACGCATCCGCGACACCTCCACGAGCACCTCAGCCGGCACCACGGACAGCAGGACCAGGAAGGGAACCACCCGATGAGCCAGATGACCGCCACGGCCCGGCCGCTCCGCGCGCCGCGGCGCGGGCCAGCCCCGACTCCGCTCCGGGTCATCCCGAGCAGCATCACGCGCACGGGCAACGGCGCCTTCGCCACGACGTGCATCGCGCTGCTCATCGCCGGCCTCATCGCCCTGCTGCTGCTCAACACCGCCCTGGCCCAGGGCTCGCTCGCCCTCGGTGACCTTCAGCGCGAGTCCGCCCGCCTCAGCGACACCGCCGGCAACCTCCAGGAGGAGATCGACCGGGCGTCCGCGACCGGCGCGCTCGCGCGCAGCGCCGCCGAGCTCGGGATGGTGCGGATGAACACCCGTGGCTACGTAGACCTGGCGAAGGGCACCGTCACGGGCGAGCCCGAGGCGGCGACGAAGAACAACGCCTTCCCGATCGTCACGAGCCCGACGCCGCCGGCCGTGACCGCCTCGGTGAAGAAGATCCTGTCCTCCGCCACCAAGGTCGGAGCCAACGCGTCGGCGGCGTCGGCCGCCACGCCGACGACGCCGGGTGCCGGGGCGCAGGCCACCGCAGCACCCACACTGGGCACGACGCCGGGTGCGGCGACGGGCCGGCCCACGGGCGGTGCCACGTCGGACCCGAGCGGGCAGGCCCAGCAGACGACGGTGAGGTGATCCCGTGACGCAGACCCGAGGGACCGATCCACGAAGGACCGGTCGGGGCGCTGCGCCTGCACGAGCGACCCAGCCACGGTCTGCCCAGGGGCGCACGACCCAGGCACGCACCGGCCAGGGGCGCACGACCCAGGGCCGCGCCGCCCAGCCCGGCCAGGTCCGTCAGGGCGCTGGCGGCCGTCCCACCAACCCCAAGGCGGGCACCGCGGCGCGAGCGACGTCGGCCGGCCGGGGTGCTGCGCCGACCCGGAGCGGAGCGCCCGGGGCCCGTCGGCCGGCACCTGCCAGGTCGGCGCCCGCTGCCCGGGGCCGCGGGCCGGCGCCGAAGCGCGGGGCCGCGTCGGGTCCGGGTGGACCTCGGGGCCCTCGTCGACCACGCCGCCAGCTGCGGATCTCGCGCGCGAACCCGCGCCGCCGTGCGCGGGTCATCTTCGTCGCGATCCTCTTCGTCTTCACGATCTTCGCCGGCCAGCTGCTACGCATCCAGGCGTTCGACGCGTCGGCGACGCAGGAGGCGGCGCTGTTCAAGCGCTCGGTCCAGACCATCACGCCGGCCATGCGCGGCCAGATCCTCGACACCAACGGCCAGGTCCTCGCCGACTCCGTCGAGCGCTTCACCATCGCCGCGGACCCGACGATCATCCCCGAGTACGTCGTCCGGATCGACGGCGTGCGCACCAAGGTCGGTGTGACCCGCGCCGCCGCGGACCTCGCGCCGCTGCTCCAGATGACGCCGACCGCCCTGACCAAGCTCTTCACCCGCTCGGGGACGCGCTACGTCGTGATCAAGAAGGAGGTCAACCCGGCGATCTACCGCGAGATCCGGGCCCTCGGCATCCCCGGCATCACCGGTGAGCGCACGGCGCAGCGGATCTACCCGACCTCCATGGCCCTCGGTCAGCTCGTCGGCTTCGTCCGCCCCGACGACCAGAGCGGCGCCGGCGGAATCGAGCAGATGCTCGACACCGCGCTGCGGGGCACCCCCGGGCGCAGCGTCGCCGAGCGGGCCCGCGACGGCTACATCATCCCCGGCTCCCAGCGCGTCGACACCCCCGTCGTCAACGGGCGCGACGTCAAGCTGACGATCGACGCCGACCTGCAGTGGTACGCCCAGAACGCCCTCGCCAAGCAGGTCACCGCCGTCGGCGCCGAGTCCGGCACCGCCGTCGTGCTGGAGGTCGCCACCGGCAAGGTCAGGGCCGCCGCGAGCTACCCGACGTTCGACCCCAACGACCTCGCGGACGCCAAGTCCGCGGCCCTGGGCAACTACGCCTTCAACGACGCGTTCGAGCCCGGCTCCACCGGCAAGCTCATGACGATGGCCGCTGCGCTCGAGCAGGGCGTCATCACCCCCGACACCGGCGTCATCGTCCCGCCGCGGCTGCCGCGGGCCGGTACGAACTTCAAGGACAACGAGCCCCACGGCGTCGAGAACATGACCGCGACCGGCGTGCTCGCCAAGTCCTCCAACATGGGCACCATGCTCATCGGCGAGCGCGTCTCGCCGGCGATCATGGAGGCGTACTACCGCAAGTTCGGGATCGGCTCCAAGACTCCCGTCGGCTTCCCCGGCGAGTCGGCCGGCCTGCTCGCCGGCGCCAAGGACTGGGTCTCGACCCGCCGCTACACCATCCTCTTCGGCCAGGGCTACGCCGTGACGGCCATCCAGCAGGCCGGTGTCTTCCAGGCCATCGCCAACAAGGGCGTACGCGTGCCGCCGTCCCTCGTCGAGGGCACGGTCAACGACAGCGGCACCTTCATCCCGTCGCCCGCGACGACGCCCTCGCGCGTCGTCACCGAGGACACCGCGGTCAAGCTGTCGCGGATGATGGAGGAGGTCACGGGCGAGAACGGCACGGCGAGCGCGGCCCGCATCAAGGGCTACCGCGTCGCCGGCAAGACGGGCACCGCCGACCGCTACGACGACAAGCTCAAGCGCTACAACGGCTTCACGGCCTCCTTCATCGGCTTCGCGCCGGCCGAGGCGCCCAAGTACGTCGTCGCCGTCTTCATCCAGAAGCCGAGCGCCGGCATGTTCGGTGGCGCTCTCGCCGGCCCGGTCTTCAACCAGGTGATGTCCTACCTCCTCGAGCGCACCGCCGCTCCGCCCAGCCCGAAGTCGAACCTGGACTACCACGTCTGGGCCGACAAGCCGCTGTCGTCCGACGACCCTGCGGTCATCAGCAATGCGCGGGCCAAGCGGGATGGCCTGTAAGTTGGGATGACGTGTCACCTTCCCCTCTCCGACCCGCCAGCTCGGGCGTGCTCCTTCGCGACCTGACCGCCCGGATCGGGACCGGCTCCCGCCTGCGCGACGCCCGGCCCGACGGTGCATACGGTGCCGACGGTGCCGACGTGGTCGTCACCGGTGTGACGCTCGACAGCCGTGCCGTCCTCCCCGGTGACCTGTATGCCGCCCTGCCCGGCTTCAACGTGCACGGCGTCCGCTTCGCCGGCGACGCCGTGGCCGCCGGCGCCGTGACGGTCCTCACGGACGAGGCCGGCCTCGCCGAGCTGTCGACGACCGTGGCGTCGGACGTGCCCGTCGTGGTGGCCGACGACCCCCGTGCGGTCCTCGGCGCCATCGCCGCCGAGGTCTACGGGCACCCGTCCGAGGAGCTGACGATGGTCGGCATCACGGGCACCAACGGCAAGACGACGACCGCCTACCTCGTCGAGTCGGCGCTGCGCGCCCACGGGCAGCGCACCGGCCTCATCGGCACGGTCGAGACGCGGATCGGCGACGAGCGCATCGAGTCGGTGCGCACGACCCCCGAGGCGACCGACCTGCACGCGCTGCTCGGCCTCATGCGCGAGCGACACCTCGACGCCTGCGTCATGGAGGTCTCGAGCCACGCCCTCGAGCTGCGCCGGGTCGACGGCGTCGTCTACGACGTGGCGCTCTTCACCAACCTCTCCCAGGACCACCTGGACTTCCATCCCACGATGGAGGACTACTTCGCCGCCAAGGCGTCCCTCTTCACGCCGGAGCGCTCCCGCGCCGCGGTCGTGTGCGTCGACGACGCCTGGGGCCGGCGCCTGGCTGGCCAGGCCACCGTGCCGACGACCACCCTGGCGACGAAGTCCGAGGGTGGCAGCGAGACCGACTGGGTCGCCGAGCAGGCCGGCGAGGGGGACGCACCGGGTGCGTTCTCGCTGCGCGAGCCGGCGACCGGTCGCGTGCTGCGACTCGTCTCGCATTTGCCCGGCGACTTCAACGTCGCCAACACCGCCCTCGCCGCCCTCGGGCTGCTGCAGATCGGCCTGTCACCGGCGGAGGTCGAGGCGGCGATGTCCGTGGCCCCGGACGTGCCGGGACGCATGGAGGTCGTCGCGCCGGGTGGACCGGAGGGTCCGCGGTGCGTGGTCGACTTCGCGCACACCCCCGATGCCGTGGACGCAGCCCTCGCAGCGCTCCGCGGCTCGACCCCGGGGCGGCTCATCGCCGTCCTGGGCGCCGGCGGGGACCGCGACCGGGGCAAGCGTCCCGCCATGGGCGCGGCGGCCGCGCGTCGGGCCGACGTCGTCGTCGTCACCGACGACAACCCCCGCTCCGAGGACCCGGGCGAGATCCGGGCAGCGGTGATCGCCGGGGCGCGCGAGGCGGTCCGGGACACGGGACAGGACGGGGGCCTCGACGGGGCGGCGGGGGCGACCGAGATCATCGACGGTGGAGCGCGTTCGAGCGCCATCGCCGAGGCCATCGCGCTCGCGGTGGTCGATGCGGGGGAGGACCGCCCTGTCGACACCGTCGTGGTGCTCGGCAAGGGACACGAGAAGGGTCAGGAGATCCACGGAGTGAAGCACCCGTTCGACGACCGCGACGCCGTGCGCGCCGCCCTCGCAGCCGTCACCTCGTCGGGGGTGACGTCGTGATCTCCTTGTCGCTCAGCGAGATCCGTGACCTCACCGGCGGTGAGGTGCACGGCACCCAGAGCCCCGAGACCGTCGTCATCGACGGCACCGTCACCACCGACTCGCGCGAGTGCGGGCCGGGCAGCCTCTACGTCGCACGTGTCGGCGAGACCGCCGACGGTCACGACTTCGTCGCAGCCGCCGTCGAGGCCGGGGCGGTGGCGGCACTGACCTCCCGTCCCGTCGACGGGGTGCCGTGCGTCGTCGTCGACGACGTCCAGACCGCCTTCGGGCGGGTGGCGCGCGGCGTCGTCGACCGGGCGCCCGAGCTGCGCATCGTCGGCGTCACCGGCTCGTCCGGCAAGACGAGCGTCAAGGACCTCCTCGCCGCCGTCCTGTCGTCGGTCGCCGAGACCGTCGCGCCGGTCAACTCGCTCAACGGCGAGATCGGCGTGCCGCTCACCGTCTGCCGGGTCACCCCCACCACGCGCTTCCTTGTCGCCGAGATGGGCGCCCGGGGCATCGGCCACATCGACTACCTGACGCGCATCGCGCCTCCCCAGGTCGCGATCGTGCTCAACGTCGGCACCGCCCACATCGGCGAGTTCGGCTCGCGCGAGAACATCGCCCGCGCCAAGTCCGAGCTGCCCCGCGCCGTGCCGGCGGAGGGCCTGTCGATCCTCAACGCCGACGACGACCTCGTCGCGGCCATGGCCGCCGGTCTCGCCTCCCGCGTCCAGCTCGTGGGGCTCGCCCCGCAGGCGGACGTGCGCGCGGAGGACGTCCACCTCGACGAGCGCGGGAGGGCGGCATACACCCTCGTCTGCCCGCAGGGCACCGCCCGGGTCACCTTGCAGCAGAGCGGTGCCCACCACGTCGGCAACTCGCTCGCCGTCGCTGCCGCGGCGCTCGAGCTCGGCCTCTCGCTCGACCAGGTCGTCGCCGGCCTCGTCGCCGCGGAGCCCGCGAGCCGCTGGCGCATGGAGATCACCGACCGCCCCGACGGGGTCGTCGTCGTCAACGACGCCTACAACGCCAACCCCCACTCCATGCGGGCCGCGCTCGACGCGGTCGCCGCCATGCACGTGGCGGGGGAGCGCTGGGCGGTCCTCGGCGGCATGCTCGAGCTCGGTCCCGACAGCGACGTCGAGCACGCGGGCGTGGGGTCGTATGCCGCGTCGCTCGGTTTCGACCACGTCGTGGCCGTCGGCGAGGGCGCCCGGCCGCTCGCCGACGCGTTCCCCGGCTCGGAGTGGGTGCCCGACACCGACGCCGCCCACGACCTGCTCGCCCCCCGTCTGCGCGCCGGCGACGTCGTCCTGCTCAAGTCGAGCCGCGACAGCGGACTGCGCTGGCTCGGCGAACGGCTCGCGGCCGAGGGTGGGGACGTCGCGGCGACACCGGTCGCACCGACGTCCCGAGAGGGGGCGCGGCCGTGAAGGGCGTCCTGCTCGCAGCGTCGGTCTCGCTGCTCATCTCGTTGTTCGGCACGCCGCTGTTCATCAAGTTCCTCGTCAAGCGCGGCTACGGCCAGTTCATCCGCGACGACGGCCCCACCTCGCACCACACGAAGCGCGGCACGCCGACGATGGGCGGCGCCGTCATCCTCGCCGCGACGCTCGGCGCCTACTTCCTGGCCCACCTGCTGACCCTCAACCCGCCGACCGCGAGCGGTCTGCTCGTGCTCTTCCTCATGGCGGGGCTCGGGTTCGTCGGCTTCCTCGACGACTTCATCAAGATCAGCAAGCAGCGCAGCCTCGGCCTCCGGTCCAAGCAGAAGCTGCTCGGGCAGGCCCTCGTCGGCGTCACGTTCGCAGGCCTCGCGCTCCAGTTCCCCAACGAGCAGTACCGCACGCCCGCGTCGCTGCTCGTGTCGTTCGTGCGCGACACCAACATCAGCCTGGCCCTCGGTGGCAGCACCGTCGTCGGGGTGATCCTCTTCGTCATCTTCGCCAACGTCATGATCGCGGGGGCGTCCAACGGCGTGAACCTCACCGACGGTCTCGACGGCCTCGCCACCGGTGTGTCCACGATGGTCTTCGGTGCGTACGTCCTCATCAGCATCTGGACCTACAACCAGAACTGCCAGACCAACCCGGGCATCAAGTGCTACGAGGTGCGCGACTCCCATGACCTCGCGCTCGTCGCCGCGGCCGGCATGGGGGCCTGCTTCGGCTTCCTCTGGTGGAACGCGACGCCCGCCAAGATCTTCATGGGTGACACCGGCTCGCTCGCCCTCGGTGGCGCCCTCGCCGGCCTCGCCATCACGACCCACACCGAGCTGCTGCTCGTCATCCTCGGGGGCATGTTCGTCCTCGAGACGCTCTCCGTCGTCGCGCAGGTCGCCTCGTTCAAGACCACCGGTAAACGGGTGCTGAGGATGGCACCGCTGCACCACCACTTCGAGATGGTCGGGTGGAACGAGGTGACGGTCGTGGTCCGCTTCTGGATCATCGCCGGGCTCTTCGCCGCCTTCGGCCTCGGCGTGTTCTACGCCGAGTGGGTGGTGGGGTCCCAGTGAGCTACGACCCGCTCTACGAGCCCCGTGAGGGACTGACCCACCGCGACGCCGACTGGTCGGGGGTCAACGTCCTCGTCGTCGGCCTGGGAGTGTCCGGCTTCGCGGCCGCCGACGCCCTCGCCGACCGCGGCGCGCACGTCGTCGCGGTCTCGCGCGACGAGACCGAGGCGATCCGGGAGCGCGCGACGATCCTCGAGATCCTCGACGTCGACGTCCGCCTCGGCCCCGAGCACATGGTGTCGCCGCCGCCCGGGACCGAGCTCGTCGTCACCTCCCCGGGTGTCCCGCCGCACGACCCGCTCATGCTCGCTGCGGCCACCGCCGGCATCCCGGTGTGGGGCGAGGTCGAGCTCGCCTGGCGCATGCGCGCCAAGGAGGGCGCCGCGCCGTGGCTCACCGTCACGGGCACCAACGGCAAGACGACGACCGTCAACATGCTCGCCTCGATCCTGCGTCACGCCGGGCTCCGCGCCACCTCTGCCGGCAACGTCGGCACCCCGCTGCTCGAGGCGGTGCTCCACCCGGAGCCCTACGACGTGCTCGCGGTCGAGCTGTCGAGCTTCCAGCTGCACTGGCAGCGCTCGGTCTCGGCCGTCGCGTCGGCGGTCCTCAACGTCGCGCCGGACCACATCGACTGGCACGGCAGCTACGCGGAGTACCTCCGGGCCAAGGGCAAGATCTACGAGAACACCCACCTCGCCTGCATCTACAACGTCGCGGACATCCAGACCGAGCAGCTCGTCATGGAGGCCAACGTCGTCGAGGGCTGCCGCGCCGTCGGGTTCACGACCGGCATCCCGGCCCCCTCGATGGTCGGGGTCGTCGAGGACGTCCTCGCCGACCGGGCCTTCGTCGAGCAGCGTCAGCGCTCCGCCGCCGAGCTCTGCACGATCGCCGACCTCCAGGGCGACGCTCCGTCCATCGCGCCGCACTACATCGCCAACGCCCTCGCCGCCGCGGCCCTGGCTCGCGCCTACGGAGTCGGGCCCATCGCGGTGCGCGACGGTCTGCGCGCCTTCCGTCCCGACCGGCACCGGATCGCCGAGATCGCGACGGTCAAGGGCGTCCGGTTCGTCAACGACTCCAAGGCCACCAACCCGCACGCGGCAGCGGCGGCCATCCGGTCCTTCGACTCGGTCGTGTGGATCGCCGGCGGCCTGCTCAAGGGCGCCGACGTCGACAGCCTCGTCGAGGAGATGGCCTCGCGGCTGCGCGGGGTCGTCCTCATCGGTGCGGACCGTGACCAGATCGCCCAGGCCCTTTCCCGACACGCGCCGGATGTCCCGGTCGTCGACCTGTCCGAGACCGACACTGGAGTCATGGACCGAGTCGTCAGGGAGGCCGCGCGCCTCGCCCAGCCGGGCGACGTCGTGCTGCTCGCGCCTGCTGCGGCGTCGATGGACATGTTCACCAACTACGGGGCCCGCGGCGACGCCTTCGAGGAGGCGGTCCGGCGCCACCTCGAGGCACACGGGGGTCTGGAGTGAGCACGACGACGGCCGACGACAAGGCGGGTGCCAAGTCCGGCGTCAAGACCAGCCCGAAGGCGCGCGCCAAGACGGCCACCAAGCCGGGCAAGGGCGGCGCGGCGGCTGACACCAGCGGTCCGCGGTCCTTGCCGGTCATCGGCAAGCTCGAGTCGCCGCTGACGACCTACTACCTCATCCTCGGCGCCACCTCGACGCTCGTCGTCTTCGGCCTGATCATGGTCTTCTCGGCCTCGAGCGTCGAGCAGCTGCTCGCGGACGAGGCCTCCTACACCGTCTTCCTGCGCCAGCTGCTCTTCGCGGTCATCGGTGCCGTCGCGGCCACGGTGGCCAGCCGGGTCCCGGTGGCGGCGTGGAAGCGCTATGCCTTCCCGACGATGCTCGTGTCCGTCGTCCTGCTCGCCGCGGTCATCCCGTTCGGCCGGAGCGTCAACGGCAACCGCAACTGGCTCGCGATCGGCCCGGTCCAGTTCCAGCCGGCCGAGTTCGCCAAGGTCGGGCTCGTGCTCGTCGGAGCGGTCATCTTCGCCAACAAGTCCTCGCGCATGACGAGCATGCTCCACGTCGTGCTGCCCTACCTCGTGCCCATCGCCACCGTCGTCATCGGCCTCATCCTCGCCGGCCACGACCTCGGCACGGCCATGGTCGTGCTCGTCATCGTCGCGGCGGTCCTGCTCGTGGCCGGCGCGCCCAAGCGCGTCTTCGCCATCGCGGGTGGCTTCGCGGCCGTCGGCGTCCTGCTCATGGTCACGGGCAGCAGCAACCGCACGAGCCGCATCTCCAACTGGCTCAGCCCTGCCTGCAACGCCGACCCCGACGGGTGGTGCGGGCAGTCGGTCCACGGTCTCTACGCGCTGGCCGACGGCGGCTGGTGGGGCGTCGGGCTGGGTGCGTCCAAGGAGAAGTGGGAGTGGCTCTCCGAGGCGCACAACGACTTCATCTTCGCCATCATCGGCGAGGAGCTCGGGCTCCCGGGCACCCTGATGATCCTGCTGCTCTTCGGCATCCTCGCGTGGGCCTGCTTCCGGCTCGTGAGCCGCACCCAGGACCGCTTCGTGCGCATCGCCGGCTTCGGCATCATGGCGTGGCTGCTCGGTCAGGCCATCATCAACATCGGCGCGGTCATCGGTCTCTTCCCCGTCATCGGCGTCCCGCTCCCGCTCGTGTCGGCCGGCGGCTCGTCACTCGTGACGACCCTGGTCGCCCTCGGCATCCTGCTGTCCTTCGCGCGCCACGAGCCGGGCTGCAAGGCCCTGCTCGACGCCCGTCCCAGCCTGGTCCGCCGATCCCTCGCGGTGCTACCGTCCCGCGTCCGTAACGTCCCGCAACGTCGTAGAAGCCGGTGATCCCGCTGTCCTCGCCCACCTCCGTCCTGCTCGCCGGGGGAGGGAGTGCCGGCCACGTGTCGCCGCTCCTCGCCCTCGCCGACGCCCTGCGCCGCCGTCACCCGGATGTGCGGGTGACGGCGCTCGGCACGCAGGAGGGCCTCGAGGCGCGCCTCGTGCCGGCGCGCGGCTACGACCTGAGGTTCGTTCCCAAGGTGCCCCTGCCCCGCCGTCCGAGCGCTGACCTGCTCCGCCTGCCCGGTCGCCTCAAGGCCGCGGTCGACGCCGCGGGCGCCGCCATCGACGAGACCGGCGCCGAGGTCGTCGTCGGCTTCGGCGGCTACGTCAGCACCCCGGCCTACCTCGCGGCACGCCGTCGCCGCGTGCCGATCGTCGTGCACGAGCAGAACGCCCGCCCGGGACTGGCCAACCGCCTCGGCGCGCGTTGGGCCAGCGCCGTGGCCACGACGTTCTCCAGCACGTCCCTGCCGCACGCCCAGAGGGTCGGCATGCCCCTGCGCCGCGAGGTCAGCACCCTCGACCGGGCGGCCGTCCGGTCCGAGGCGCTCGAGCACTTCGGGCTCGAGCCGCAGTGGCCCACGGTGCTCGTCACCGGCGGTTCGCTGGGCGCGCAGCGGCTCAACGACGCCTTCCGGGCCCGGGTCGCCCGGCTCTCCGAGAGCGGGGTGCAGGTGCTCCACGTGACGGGCCTCGGCAAGGAGTTCGTCCCGGAGTCCTCCTCGGGCGCGCCCTACGTCGTCGTCCCCTACGCGGACCGGATGGAGCTCGCGTATGCCGTCGCCGACCTCGTCGTCGCACGCTCGGGCGCCAACACCGTCTGCGAGCTGACCGCGGTCGGCCTGCCCGCGGTCTACGTGCCGTTGCCGGTGGGCAACGGCGAGCAGGTGCTCAACGCATCCGACGTCGTCGCCGCGGGTGGTGGCGTCCTCGTCGACGACGCCGCGTTCACGCCGGAGTGGATCGACACCGTCCTGCTCCCGCTCGCGACCGACCGGGACCGGCTGACCGCGATGGCGGCGGCCGCCAGGACGCTGGGCGAGCCCACGGCCGACGAGACGCTCGCCGACCTCGTCGACCGCGCTGCTCAGGACGCTGAACAAGGCAGGAACCGCTCGTGACCCAGACCCCGCACCCGCCGACCGTCGACGACCCGTTCGCCGCCGCCCGCTTCGACTTCAGGGCGCCGGTGCCCGACGTCGCCGACCTCGGTCGCGTGCACTTCCTCGCCATCGGCGGCGCCGGGATGTCGGGTGTCGCCCGCATCATGCTCGCCCGGGGGATCCGCGTCACCGGAAGCGACGCCAAGGACGTGCCGGTGCTCAAGGCCCTCGAGAGCGAGGGGGCCGGCGTCTGGGTCGGGTTCCACGAGGGGCACCAGGAGCGCGCCGACGCGATCGTCATGAGCTCCTCGATCCGTGACGACAACGTCGAGCTCGTCGCCGCCCGGGAACGGGGGGTCCCGGTCCTGCACCGGGCCCAGGGCCTCGCCGCGCTCATGCACGGCCGACGGCCCGTCGCCGTGGCCGGCGCCAACGGCAAGACGACGACGACCTCGATGCTGACGGTGGCCCTCCAGGGTTGCGGACTCGACCCGTCCTTCGCCGTCGGGGGCGAGCTGGCCAAGCACGGCACGAACGCCCACGACGGCTCCGACGACATCTTCGTCGTCGAGGCCGACGAGAGCGACGGGTCCTTCGTCGTCTACCGGCCCGAGGTCGCGATCGTCACCAACGTGCAGCCGGACCACCTCGACTTCTACTCGAACTTCACTGTTGTGCAGGCCGCCTACGACGCCTTCGTCGACACGATCAGGCCCGGCGGGCTGCTCGTCACCTGCGCGGACGACGCGGGGGCCGTGGCGCTGGCCGACCGGGCCCGGGCTGCCGGCACGCGGGTGCTCACCTACGGCTTCGACCCGGGATCCGACGTCGTGCTCGGCGACCACCGGCAGGACGGCGTCACCTCGTCGGTGACCCTGCGCGACGAGGGGGTCGAGCGCCGGATGACGCTCGGCGTGCCCGGCCGCCACAACGCCCTCAACGCCGCGGCTGCCTACGTCGCAGCCGTCCACGGACTCGGCCAGGCTCCCGAGCGGGTCCTGTCCGGGCTCGCGTCCTTCACCGGCACCCGCCGCCGGTTCGAGCCCAAGGGCGAGGCCGGGGGAGTCGTCGTCGTCGACGACTACGCCCACAACGCCGGCAAGGTCGCCGCGGTCGTCAGCACGGCCAAGGACCTCGTCGGCGACAGCGGCCGTCTCGTCGTCGTCTTCCAGCCGCACCTCTACAGCCGCACGCGTGACTTCGCCGCCGAGCTCGGTGCGGGTCTGTCGCCCGCGGACGTGGTGCTCGTCATGGACGTCTACGCGGCGCGCGAGGATCCCGTGCCCGGGGTGTCCGGCCGGCTCGTCGCCGACGCGGTGACGGCTGCCCGGCCCGAGGTCGAGGTCCACTACGTGCCCTCCTGGTCCGAGGTGGCTCCCACGGTGGCGGCGCTGGCGCGGCCCGGTGACCTGGTGCTCACCGTCGGCGCCGGCGACGTGACGATGATCGGCCCGGAGGTGCTGCGGGCCCTCGGAGGAGGGACGCCGTGATGCTCGAACGGGGCGGCACCCGACGCCGGGTAGCCGGCACCGGGCTCGCCTCGTCGCGGACCCGGTTCGAGCGCCGGGCGGCGGCGGCCCGCCGCCGTCCGCGCCTCGTCGCGGGCGTCCTCGTCGCGCTCCTGCTCGTCGCCGGCCTCGCCGCCTGGCTCGGGTGGTTCAGCACCGTCCTGACCGCCTCCCGGGTCGAGGTCCGCGGAGTCGCTCCCGCTGCGGCCGGACAGGTGCGTGCCGTCGCCCAGGTGCCGCTCGGTGGCCCCCTCATGCGCGTCGACACCGACGCCGTCACCGCCCGTCTGCTCGCCGGCCGGGCCTGGAGCAGCGTCTCGGTCAGCCGGAGCCTCCCCGACACCGTCGTCGTCACGGTGACCCCTCGCGTCGCCGTGCTCGCCGTGCGCAACCCTCGAGGTGAGGTCGACGTCGTGGACCGCGAGGGCTTCACCTTCCGCACCGTCGGCAGCGCGCCCGACGGTGTGCCGCTCGTCAGCTCCGGCGCGGCCCAGGTCACCAAGGCCGGCGTCGACGCGGCCCTCGCGGCCCTCGGGTCGCTGTCCCCGTCGCTTCGCGGAGACGTCTCGGGCGTCTCCGTGTCGACCGCCGACCAGGTGTCCTTCACGGTCAAGGCCAAGGGCGAGAAGCGCAAGACGGTCGTCTGGGGTGGCGCCGACAACGGCCGCCGCAAGGCCGAGCTCGTCGAGATCCTGCTGCCCCAGCCCGGCTCGACGATCGACGTCAGCGTCCCGTCGTCCCCGGTGACCCGCTGATCGGGACCGGCTCGGGTGTGGCTCCGGTACGGCCTCGGGCCCCGGCGCCGAGAGTCGTTGCGGGCGTGGGAGGCTGGTGCCGGTTGGTGCTGATGTGGCCCGTGGGGCACCGCTCCCGGAATTGGGGCAATCCCCGTAGCGACACGCCGCAGCGTGGGTTGAACGACCCTGTGCCTCGTCATACCGTCAGGGCACTGGTTCGTGACCAAACTGTAACCTTTATGTCTACGTTTAAGGTTTGAGGGCTACACGCACGGCGCGAGCCGCACCAATCTCCACAGCCCCATCCCGCCCGGCCCCGGCGCCCAGTCCGCGGCTCGGCACGCACCACCCGCACCTGTTCGTCCCCCAGACCACCCGTAGCACCGGCACCACCAGTCAGGAAGGCCCACTCTCGTGGCAGCAGCACCGCAGAACTACTTGGCCGTCATCAAGGTCGTCGGCATCGGCGGCGGCGGCGTCAATGCCATCAATCGCATGATCGAGGTCGGCCTCAAGGGTGTCGAGTTCATCGCCATCAACACCGATGCCCAGGCACTGCTGATGAGCGACGCCGACGTCAAGCTCGACGTCGGCCGCGAGCTCACCCGCGGCCTCGGTGCGGGCGCCGACCCCGAGGTCGGCAAGAAGGCCGCCGAGGACCACGCCGAAGAGATCGAGGAGGTCCTCAAGGGGGCCGACATGGTCTTCGTCACCGCCGGTGAGGGCGGCGGCACCGGCACGGGCGGCGCGCCCGTCGTGGCTCGCATCGCCCGCCAGCTCGGCGCCCTGACGATCGGCGTCGTGACGCGTCCGTTCACGTTCGAGGGCCGACGCCGAGCCAACCAGGCCGAGTCGGGCATCGGGAGCCTCCGCGAGGAGGTCGACACGCTGATCGTCATCCCCAACGACCGCCTCCTGTCGATCAGCGACCGCAACGTCTCGATGATGGACGCCTTCCGATCGGCCGACCAGGTCCTGCTCTCCGGTGTCCAGGGCATCACCGACCTCATCACGACGCCCGGCCTGATCAACCTCGACTTCGCCGACGTCAAGTCGGTCATGCAGGGCGCCGGCTCGGCGCTCATGGGCATCGGCTCCGCCCGCGGCGAGGACCGTGCCGTCCAGGCCGCCGAGCTGGCCATCAGCAGCCCCCTCCTCGAGGCCTCCATCGACGGCGCCCACGGCGTGCTCCTGTCGATCCAGGGCGGGTCCGACCTCGGCCTCTTCGAGATCAACGAGGCGGCGCGACTCGTCCAGGAGGCCGCGCACCCCGAGGCGAACATCATCTTCGGTGCGGTCATCGACGACGCCCTCGGCGACGAGGTCCGCGTCACGGTCATCGCGGCCGGGTTCGACAGCGGCGGCCCCACCCAGCGTCACGACGACCGTGCGCTCGGACAGGTCATGGGACGTCCCCAGCAGGCCCAGCAGCAGCGTCCCGCCGCCGCTCCGTCGCCGCAGCAGTCGCAGCAGTCGCAGCAGCACCAGACCAACGGTGTGCCGCAGCCCGCCTCGCAGCAGGTGCACGCCGCGCCCGTGCAGCAGCACCAGCCCCAGCAGCACCAGCCCCAGCACCAGGGGCAGCAGCTGCCCACGCAGCAGCCGGCCACGGCGCCGGCCCACCAACAGCAGCCGCAGCACCACGCTCCGGCTCCGGCCGCGCAGCCAGTGCAGCAGCCGCCGCGCCAGGTGACCTTCGACGAGGGTGACGACCTCGACGTGCCGGACTTCCTCAAGTAGGCCCTGTCGAGTGCTCATTTCCCCACGCCCGTCGCGTTCACCGGTCCGCACCGGGGTCGCGGCGTGGGGAAGTGAGCACTCGACGTAGGTTGGTCACCGTGTTCTACTGGCGCTCCAGCACTCCCGACGACAGCGGCGGCCCGGCGGTCGACCTCCATTTCACCGGCCGCTCGGCGGGCCTGGGGAGCGGGGCGTATGCCGGGCTCAACCTCGGCGGTCACGTCGGGGACGACGTCGCCGACGTCGAGGGCAACCGGGTCGCCCTGGCCCATGAGGTCGACGTGGCCCGCGAGCGCCTGCTCTTCATGAACCAGGTGCACGGCTGCGACGTCGTCGAGGTCGACGCGCCCTGGGACGGCGAGGCGCCCGAGGTGGACGCGATCGTCAGTCGCGTGCCGGACCTCGCCCTCGCGGTCCTCGTGGCGGACTGCGTCCCCGTTCTCCTGCACGACGCGGACGCGGGGGTCGTCGGAGCCGTCCACGCGGGCCGGCCCGGCATGGTCGGAGGCATCGTCGGACGAGCCGTCGACGCCATGCGCGACCTCGGTGCGACGTCCGTGTCCGCCGCCGTCGGCCCGTCGGTCTGCGGTCGCTGCTACGAGGTCCCCGACGACCTGGCGCGCGCGGCTGCCGAGGCCGCGGCGTCGTCCGTGGCGCGGTCCTGGACCGGGACCCACGCCATCGACGTCGCGGCGGGCGTGGTCGAGCAGCTGGCTGCCGAGAACGTTGCCGTGCAATGGGTTCCGGGTTGCACGCGTGAGAGTGGCGACCTCTACTCCTACCGTCGCGACGGCCGCACGGGCCGGTTCGCAGGCGTCGTCGTGCGACGCGGGGCGCCGTCATGACCGCCGACGCCGCGGCCCGGGTGGAGCAGCTGCGCGCCAACCTCGCGGCCGTCCACGAGCGCATCGCCCGCGGGTGTGCCGAGGCGGGGCGCGACCCCGGCGCCGTCACGCTCGTCGTGGTCACGAAGTACTTCCCGGCCTCGGACGTCCTGCTGCTCCACCGGCTGGGGGTGCGGCACTTCGGCGAGAACCGCGACCAGGAGGCCGGCGAGAAGTTCGCAGAGGTGCGTCGCGCCCTGGCTGACGCCGGGGAGCCCGACCTCACGCTGCACTTCATCGGGCAGCTCCAGAGCAACAAGGCCGCCCACGTCGCGGGCTATGCCGACGTCGTCGAGTCCGTCGACCGCGCCAAGCTCGTGACGGCTCTCGCCAAGGGCGCGCACGCCGCCGACCGACGCCTGCAGGTGCTCCTCCAGGTGAGCCTCGACGGCGCGGCCTCTCGCGGCGGGGTGCTGCCGGAGCAGGCCGACGAGATGGCGGACGTCGTTGCGGCACAAGGACTTCTGGATCTGCGAGGCGTCATGGCCGTCGCGCCGCTGGGCGCCGACCCCGACGAGGCGTTCGCTCGGCTGCACGACGTCGCTGACGGCATACGTGCTCGTCACCCGGACGCGGACTGGATCTCCGCCGGGATGAGTGGCGATCTGGAGGCGGGCCTCCGGCACGGCGCGACACACCTGCGTGTCGGCACCGCAATCCTCGGTTCACGCCCGTCACTTCTGTAACGTCGTCAACGATCACAATCCGACGTTTTGGGAGTTGGCCATGGCAGGGGCACTGCGCAAGACGATGGTGTACCTCGGACTCAGCGAGGAGGACCATCGTCACGACCGTTACGACGAGTACGACGCCTATGACGACTCCGACCGCTACGACGACGAGACCGAGCACACCGCAGCCGTGACGCAGCTGCCCACCAAGCGACCCGTGGCCGCCGTCGTGCGGGACGTCGAGGTCGGCTCGCTCAACCGCATCACGACGATCCACCCGCGGACCTACAACGAGGCCAAGAACATCGGCGAGTGGTTCCGTGACCAGGTCCCGGTCATCATGAACCTCAGCGACATGGACGACGCCGACGCCAAGCGACTCGTCGACTTCGCGGCCGGCCTCGTCTTCGGCCTGCACGGCACCATCGAGCGGGTCACCTCCAAGGTGTTCCTGCTCTCGCCGGCCCACGTCGAGATCTCCGCCGACGAGCCCGAGGCGCCGGCCGCCTCGACGCGCGGATTCTTCAACCAGAGCTGAGCGGCGCGGCGGCGAGTCCTGAGCAGGAACCCGTGCCGCGACGACGTCCTCCCGCACCCCGGTTCACACTCCTGCCCCCGGATCAGGGACACTGACGGACATGGACGTGTTCTGGACGATCTACGGGGTGGTGGTCTTCACCTTCTTCATCGCCCTCATCGGTCGCTTCGTCATCGACTGGGTGCAGGTGCTGGCTCGGTCGTGGCGGCCCTCCGGGGTCGTGCTCGTCCTGGCCGAGGCCGTCTACACCGTGACCGACCCGCCGCTGCGCGCCCTGCGCAAGGTGATCCCGTCGCCGAACCTCGGTGGCGTCCGACTCGACCTCAGCTTCCTCGTCCTGATGTTGCTGACCTCTCTCGCTCTCAACGTGCCGAGCTTCTTCTGACCGACCGGCGGCCACCTCGTCCCCTCGTCTGACACGTGCGGGCCACGGGGTCCACACGCCGATCGGTGAGCATGGCTTTGGTTCGTGACCGGAACGTTAGATACCGTTGACCCGAACCATTACGTCTGTATCGAGGTGACACATGGCGCTTACGCCTGAACAGGTGCTCAACAAGCACTTCCAGACCACGCAGTTCCGTCGTGGCTACGAGGAGCGGGATGTTGACGACTTCCTCGACGAGATCGTGGCGGAGATGCGTTCGCTCATCGAGCAGCGTGACGACTACCTGAAGCAGCTCAACGACTGCCGCGCGAGCAAGAACCAGTCGGCCGTCCGTGCCGACGGCGCCACCGCGGCCATGCCGGCCGTCGGTCGCCCCGGCGACGAGGCCAAGCTCGGTGGCCTGACGGCGAAGATCCAGGACGCAGAGCGCGCCTTCAAGGCCGCTTCGGACCGCGCCGCCAAGGCCAAGGCCGACGCCGAGAACGCCGAGCGCGTCGCCAAGGAGCGCATCGAGCGCGCCAAGGCCGAGGCCGACCGCGCCGAGGCTGCCGCCAAGTCCGCGGTGGACTCCCAGGCCCTCAACGACGCGCAGGCCAAGCTCAACGGCCTCAACTCGCAGGTCGCCGACGCCGAGGCCAAGCTCACCAAGGCCCAGGAGAACGCCCGCGCCTCCGAGGAGCGTGCCGCCAAGGCCCAGGCCGACGCCGAAGCTGCTGCCGCCGAGGCCGCCCGCCTGCGTGAGCAGGCCGCCAAGGCCGCCCAGGCTCCTGCTGCGGCGCCGGTCGCCGCTGCGGCAGCCGCGGCCCCGGCCGCCGCCTCGGGCAACCTCGACGCAGCGGGCGTCATCGCCCTCGCGCAGCGTCTCCACGACGAGCACGTGGCTGCGGGTGAGATCCGACGCGACGAGCTCATCTCCGAGGCCGAGAACCGCCACCGCGAGATGCTCGCCGCGGCGCAGGCTCGTCACGACGAGCTGATCAGCACCGGTCAGAACCGCCACAAGGAGGCCACCGAGCAGGCCGAGCAGATCTCGGCGGCCGCGGCCGCCCAGCGTGACCAGATGATCGCCGAGGCCACCTCGCAGCGCGACCAGATGATCGCCGAGGCGACGACCGAGCGCGACGAGATGCTGACCGAGGCCCGCGAGCGCGCGACCGGCATGGTCGCCGAGGCCCAGCAGAAGAAGGCCGCCCTGCTCGAGGAGCTCGACAAGCAGAAGGGCCTGCTCGACCGCAAGATCGCCGAGCTGCGGGGCTTCGAGAAGAACTACCGCAGCAACCTCAAGTCCTACATCGAAGGTCAGCTCCACGACCTCGACTCGAGTGCCCAGGAGCCGGCCCACGTCGGCGCCGGAGACGGCAACCAGGGCTGAGTCCCACCTCGAACAGACGCACGAAGGCCGTCCGGGAACCATCCCGGACGGCCTTCGTCGTCCTGAGGGGCGAACACTTTGCCCTCATGCGCGTTTCGCGTTTGTGCACGACCCGTGCGGGGCTTATTGTCAGCCCCACTTGTCAGCGTCGACGGCTTGACCGACGGAGGGTCCGATGGCGGCTAAGAAGACGGCAGCGGCGACGACCGCGGCCCGGCGGTCAACCACGAGCAGGACGACGGGCGCAGCCACGAAGGCCGCGCCCGCTCCCAAGACGTCTGCGTCGAAGAAGGCCACCACCGCGAAGGCGCTGACGACGAAGGCCAAGCCGGCCCCGAAGGCGTCGGCCGCCAAGGCGGCGCCCGCGAAGAAGGCGCCGGCCACCAAGGCGGCGCCCGCGAAGAAGTCGCCGGCCGCCAAGGCTGCACAGGCCACCAAGGCCTCCGCCGCCAAGGCTGCGCCGGCGAAGAAGGCGGCGACCAAGGCTGCACCGGCCAAGAAGGCGCCGGCGACCAAGGCCCCCGCGAAGAAGGTGTCAGCCGTCACGGCGGCGCCCGCGAAGAAGGCGGCGGCGACCAAGGCTGCCCCGGCCGGCAAGGCGTCGACGACGAAGCCCACCCCCGCGACGAAGCGGGCCACCAAGACCACCACAGCAGGAGCCGCGGCCGCCAAGCCCGCAGCCAAGGCCCCGGCAACCCGAACCAAGAAGGCAGCAGTGACGACGAGCTCCACCGCAGGATCCCGCACGGCCGCGAAGAAGGCCGCCGGCACGAACCGCCCCAGCGCCCGCAAGATCGCTGAGCAGCTCCGGGTCAAGGACGACGAGAGCCCGTGGAGCGAGGACGAGATCAGCGAGGTGCGCGGCGTGCTCCTCGAGGAGATCGAGCAGCACCGCGTCGAGCTCAAGCTGGCCGAGGACGAGCTCGACGACCTCCTGCGCGCCTCGGGTGACGGTTCGGGAGACGACCAGGCCGACGCCGGCGCCAAGACCGCCGAGCGAGAGCACGAGATCTCCGTGGCCGCCAACGCCCGTGCGAGTTTGCGCCAGGCCGAGCACGCGCTCGAGCAGCTGGAGGCCGGGACGTACGGCATCTGCGAGAACTGCGGCAACCCGATCGGCAAGCTTCGACTTCAGGCCCGTCCTCGTGCGACCCTGTGCATGACATGCCAGGAGAAGCAGGACCGCCACTGACGCCCGAACACGCCACGTCGACCCCCCGAGCGGGGGTCGACGGCGCGTCCACCACTACCACCCCGTCCACGACCGATGAGGCCGTGAGCTCGAGGACCGCCGAGGAGCGCCGCCCGGGACCCGAGCGCCGCAGACGGCTCTTCGTCGTCCTCGGTGTCGTCGCCGTCCTCGCGTACGCCACCGACCAGGCCACGAAGATGGTCGCGCTCGACGTCCTCGCCGACGGCGAGCCACGTCCCTTCATCGGCGACGTCATCCGGTTCAAGCTCATCGGCAACCCCGGGGCGGCCCTGTCGCTCGGCGCGGGCAACACGTGGGTCATGACCGGGATCGCCCTCGCGGTGCTCGTCGCGATCATCGTCGTGGCGCGCCAGCTGGGCTCGCGGGCGTGGGCCATCGCGCTCGGGCTGCTGCTCGGCGCCGCGATCGGCAACCTCACCGACCGGTTCGTCCGACCGCCGGGCGGCGGACAGGGCCACGTCGTCGACTTCATCGACTACAACCGGTGGTTCATCGGCAACGTCGCCGACATCTGGATCGTCTCGGCGGCGGGGCTCATCGTGATCCTCGCGCTCGTCGGGATCGGCGTCGACGGGCGCCGCGACCACGGCCGTGGCGCGGCCGTCGCCGCCCCGACCGGTCGGGGCGGCGAGGACCCCACCGCCGACACCGCCGACACCGACGACCGCAACGGCGACTCCAGCCACCGGGCCACGGACGAGCCCACCCACGAACCCACCCACGGACCCACCGACCAGACCACCGCGAACGGCGACCACGACATGACCCGACAGACCGACCGGATGCCCGAGGCGTCCGACCCGCGCGACGAGCGCCGTCCGGGGGGCGAGCATGCCTGACGTGCGCACCGTGCTCGTGCCGGACGGGCTCGAGGGCGAGCGGGTGGACGCCGGGGTGGCCCGACTCTTCGGGGTCTCGCGCACCAAGGCCGCCGACCTCGCCGCCGAGGGCCACGTCGTGCTCGACGGCAAGTCCGTCGCCAAGTCCGAGCGGCTCTCGGCCGGCTCGATGCTCGAGGTGTCGCTGCCGCGGCCCGAGGAGAGCCCCAGCCTGCAGGTCATCGCCCAGCCGGTCCCTGGCATGTCGATCGTCCACGACGACGACGACATCGTCGTCGTCGACAAGCCCGTCGGTGTCGCGGCCCACCCGAGCGTGGGCTGGAGCGGGCCCGACGTGGTGTCCGGCCTCGCCGCCGCCGGCTACCGCATCTCCACCTCGGGGGCGCCGGAGCGCCAGGGGATCGTGAGCCGTCTCGACGTGGGCACGTCGGGCCTCATGGTCGTGGCGAAGAGCGAGTACGCCTACTCCCGGCTCAAGCAGGCCTTCCGCAGCCGGACCGTCGACAAGACGTACCACGCGCTCGTGCAGGGGCTTCCCGACCCCGTCGTCGGCACCGTCGACGCGCCGATCGGACGCCACCCGGGCCACGACTACAAGTTCGCGGTCATGAAGAGCGGCAAGCCATCGGTCACGCACTACGAGGTGCTCGAGGCGTTCCGGCACGCGAGCCTGCTCGAGATCCACCTCGAGACGGGTCGCACCCACCAGATCCGCGTCCACTTCGCGGCGCTGCACCACCCGTGCTGCGGCGACCTGACCTACGGGGCGGACCCCAAGCTCGCGGCGCGGCTCAAGCTCGAGCGGCAGTGGCTGCACGCCGTGGGGCTGGGGTTCGAGCACCCGGGCACGGGGGAGTACGTCCACTTCGAGAGCCCCTACCCGGAGGACCTCCAGCGGGCCCTCGACATCGTCTCGACGTTCTGAGACCTGCACCTTCGACCTGAGGGTGAAGCCCGATGGCGTATGCCGTCAGCGCGCCTTCGGGGGGCGCGTGAGCGGGGTACCGGGTGGCCGTCGCAACCCCGGTCCGACACCCTGTCCCGACACGCGAGGAGTGTCCGCGGGGAGGCTTAGACTCGTCCACGATGTCGACCGAAGCCGCCCCGCGAAACGACCCGAACTTCGTGCACCTCCACGTGCACACGGAGTACTCCATGCTCGACGGGGCCGCCCGTATCGGCGACCTCTTCAGCGAGGCGGCGCGGATGGGCATGCCGGCACTCGCGACGACCGACCACGGCTACGTGTTCGGCGCCTACGAGTTCTGGAAGAAGGCGCAGGGCACGGGGGTCAAGCCGATCATCGGCGTCGAGGCCTACATCACCCCCGGCACGCACCGCACCGACCGCACCAAGATCAGCTGGGGTGACGGCGGCCGCGACGACGTCTCGGGCAGTGGCGCGTACACCCACATGACGATGCTCGCCCAGAACAACCAGGGCATGCACAACCTCTTCCGGATGAGCTCCATCGCGAGCCTCGACCAGGTCTACACGAAGTGGCCCCGCATCGACCGGGACCTGCTCTCGACCTACGGCAAGGGCCTCATCGTCACGACGGGCTGCCCGTCGAGCGAGATCCAGACCAAGCTGCGCTTCGGGATGTACGACGAGGCCCGCGAGGTCGCGGCCGAGCTGCGCGACATCTTCGGCAACGAGAACGTCTACGTCGAGCTGATGGACCACGGCCTCGACATCGAGCGGCGCACGCAGAAGGAGCTCATCCGGCTCGCGCGCGACCTCAAGCTGCCGCTCGTGGCCACCAACGACCTGCACTACACGCGGGCCGAGGACGCCAAGGCGCACGCGGCCCTGCTGTGCGTCCAGTCCGGCTCGACGCTGATGGACCCCAACCGGTTCAAGTTCGACGCCGACGACTTCTACCTCAAGTCCGCCCAGGAGATGCGCCACCTGTGGCGCGAGCTGCCCGAGGCGTGCGACAACACCCTGCTCATCGCCGAGCGCTGCGAGGTCTCCTTCACCGAGGGGGAGGGCCGCTACATGCCGCGGTTCCCCTGCCCCGAGGGCGAGGACGAGACCTCGTGGTTCATCAAGGAGGTCGAGACCGGCCTCGCACGCCGGTTCCCCGGAGGGGTGCCGGACTACGCCCGCAAGCAGGCGGCCTTCGAGGAGGACGTCATCGTCTCCAAGGGCTACCCCGGCTACTTCCTCGTCGTCGCCGACTTCATCAACTGGGCCAAGCGCAACGGCATCCGCGTCGGCCCGGGCCGTGGCTCGGGCGCCGGCTCGATGTGCGCCTACGCGATGGGCATCACCGACCTCGACCCGGTGCCGCACGGTCTGATCTTCGAGCGGTTCCTCAACCCCGAGCGCATGTCGATGCCCGACTTCGACGTCGACTTCGACGAGCGCCGGCGCGGTGAGGTCATCCGCTACGTCACGGAGAAGTACGGCGAGGAGCGCGTCGCCCAGATCGTCACGTACGGCACGATCAAGGCCAAGCAGGCCCTCAAGGACGCGAGCCGCGTCCTCGGCCACCCCTTCGCGATGGGCGAGAAGCTCACCAAGGCGATGCCGCCGGACGTCATGGGCAAGGGCATGCCGCTCGCCGACGTCTTCAAGCCCGACTCCAAGCGCTACAACGAGGCCGGCGACTTCCGCGTCGTCCACGACGAGGACCCGCAGGCCCAGGAGGTCGTCGCGACGGCGCTCGGCCTCGAGGGCCTGAAGCGCCAGTGGGGCGTGCACGCGGCCGGCGTCATCATGAGCAGCGAGCCGCTCGTCGACGTCATCCCGATCATGCGCCGCCTGCAGGACGGCCAGATCATCACGCAGTTCGACTACCCGAGCTGCGAGTCGCTCGGCCTGGTCAAGATGGACTTCCTCGGGCTGCGCAACCTGACGATCCTCGACGACGCCATCGAGAACATCAAGCTCAACCGCGACGAGGACATCGACCTCGACGAGCTGTCCAAGACCCTCGACGACCGCGCCACCTACGAGCTGCTCGGCCGCGGTGACACCCTCGGCGTCTTCCAGCTCGACGGCGGCGGCATGCGCTCGCTGCTGCGCCTCATGCAGCCCGACAACTTCGAGGACATCTCCGCCGCCCTCGCGCTCTACCGACCGGGCCCGATGGGCGTCAACGCCCACACGAACTTCGCGCTGCGCAAGAACGGCAAGCAGGAGGTCGTCCCGCTCGACCCCCAGCTGAAGGGCAAGCTCCAGCAGGAGATGATCGACGCCCTCGACCCGATCCTCGGGATGACCTACGGCCTGGTCATCTACCAGGAGCAGGTCATGGAGATCGCCCAGAAGCTCGCCGGCTACACGCTCGGCAACGCCGACCTGCTCCGTCGCGCCATGGGCAAGAAGAAGAAGGAGGTCCTCGACGCCGAGTACGTCCCCTTCTCCGAGGGCATGAAGTCGCAGGGCTTCAACGAGGCCTCGATCGCGGCGCTCTGGGGTGTCCTCGTCCCCTTCTCGGACTACGCGTTCAACAAGGCGCACACGGCGGCATACGGCCTCGTGTCGTACTGGACGGGCTACCTCAAGGCCAACTACCCGGCCGAGTACATGGCGGCCCTGCTGACGAGCGTGCGCGACGACAAGGACAAGTCGGCGCTCTACCTCAACGAGTGCCGGCACATGGGCATCAAGGTGCTGCCGCCCGACGTCAACGAGTCGATCGCCAACTTCGCCGCCGTCGGCACCGACATCCGCTTCGGCCTCGCCGCCATCCGCAACGTCGGCCTCCCCGTCGTCCAGGCGATCGTCAAGGCCCGCGAGGAGAAGGGCGCCTTCGCCTCGTTCAAGGACTTCCTCTCCAAGGTGCCGGCCGTCGTCTGCAACAAGCGCACCATCGAGTCGCTCATCAAGGGCGGCGCGTTCGACTCGCTCGGCGAGAGCCGCCGCGGCATGGTCGAGGTGCACGAGCGCTACATCGACGCCCTCGTCGAGGTGAAGAAGCAGGAGGCCATCGGCCAGGACAGCCTCTTCGGCAGCTTCGGCGACGACACCGACGCCGGCGCCGCCGACGGGCCGGGCGCCTTCGACGGACTGCCGCCCGTGCCCACGCTCGAGTGGGACAAGGCCAGCCTGCTCTCCTTCGAGCGCGAGATGCTCGGCCTCTACGTCAGCGACCACCCGCTCTTTGGCATCGAGCACATCCTCGCCACGCACGCCGACACCTCGATCGCCTCGCTCATGGGCGACGACCCCAAGGCCGACGGCACGCCCGTCACCGTGGCCGGTCTCATCACGAGCCTGCAGCTGAAGCGAACCAAGAAGGGCGACCTCTGGGCCATCGCCACCGTCGAGGACCTCGACGGCGCCATCGAGTGCCTCTTCTTCCCGTCGGCCTACATGACCTACTCCACGATGCTGGCGCAGGACACCGTGTGCGCCGTGAAGGGCCGCATCAGCGCCCGCGACGACTCGATCTCGATCTTCGCCCAGGAGCTGACGATCCCCGACATCAAGGAGGGGCCGCGCGGGCCCGTCGTGCTGACGCTGCCGCTCGGTCGGGCGACGCCGGCCGTCGCCGAGAGCCTCAAGCGGGTGCTCGGCGAGCACCCCGGCGCGACCGAGGTGCAGGTCAAGCTGACCCAGCCCGGCCGCTCGGTGCTGATGTCCCTCGACGACTCGCTGCGGGTCAACGCGACGTCCGCGCTCTTCGGCGACCTCAAGGCCCTGCTCGGTCCGGCCTGCCTCAGCTGATGCGCGAGTGATGCGGGCGTGATGCGCGAGAGCGACCGCCGCCGCCTGCGCCGGGCGCGCATGGCCGCGCTCGGTCTCGCTCCCCGGCTCGACGCCGGCGGCCCCGTCTCCGCCCTCGACGTGGCCCGCGAGCTCGGGGCGCTGCAGGCCCAGGACTACGCGAGCGGCGCGTGGTCGCTCGGCGTGCGCTCCGGCCTCACCCTCGAGCAGGTCGAGCAGGCCGTGCGCGACCGTGAGGTCGTGCGCACCTGGCCGATGCGCGGCACGATCCACTGGGTGCCGGCCGAGGACGCCCGCTGGATGTGCGAGCTGCTCGCTGCGCCGCGCAGCACGAGCCTGGCCACCCGGTTCGCCCAGCTGGGACTCACCGAGCGTGACGTCGAGCTGGCCGGTCGGCTCTTCGAGGAGCACCTGCGCGAGCCGATGAGCCGGCCCGAGGTCGCGGCGCTGCTCGTCGAGCACGGCATCGACCCCACCGGCCAGCGCAACTACCACCTCATCGGCCACCACTGCATGAGCGGACTCATCTGCCAGGGCCCGATCATCGGCAAGCAGCCGAGCTTCGTCCTCATCGACACGTGGGTTCCTCACTCCCGCAAGCCTTCTCGCGAAGAAGGCCTGGCGACGGTGGTCGAGCGCTACGTCCGCAGCCACGGGCCCGTCACCGAGAAGGACCTCGCCGGCTGGCTGCTGAAGCCGCTCGGGCTGACCCGCGAGGCGCTCGCGCTCGTCGACGACCGGATCCAGCGCGAGGAGCTCGACGGGCAGACGTGGCTGACGCACGTCGACGCCCGAGACGTCCCTGAGGGACCCGGTGGCGTGCACCTGCTGCCGCAGTGGGACGAGCTCCTCCTCGGCTTCAAGTCGCGCGACGTCAGTCTGCCCACGGAGCACTTCGTCAAGGTCGTGCCGGGCCGCAACATGGTCTTCAAGCCGACCCTCGTCGTCGACGGCGAGGTCGCGGGCACGTGGCGCCGCGTCCAGAAGCGCGCGCACGTCGTCATCGAGGTCTCGCCGTTCGCCGAGCTGTCGACGCGCCGGTGGCGCGAGGTCGAGACGACGGCCGCTGCCTACGGCACGTTCCTGGGCACCGAGGCCGAGGTCGTACGCGTCGGGCCGGCCGACCGGAGCACCTGACGTGGCCCGCGGCCCGGTCCCACCATCGCCGCTGCCGCCGCGCCACGGTGTTGACGCCCAGCGCTTCCGCATGCCGCAGGCCGGCCCGTGGGTCTCGCTGCGGGACCACCTCGTCGAGCGCCTCGCGCCGGGGCTGACGCCCGACGACGTCGACCGGATGCTCGCGGCGGGAGAGTTCGTCGACGCCGACGGCCGCGCCGTGGCACCTGACGCGCCGTTCGTGCCGCAGTCGGCGGTCTGGGCGCACCGTGACCTGCCGGAGGAGGTCGTGCACCCCGAGGAGCTCGTGGTGCTGCACCGCGACGAGCGGATCGTCGTCGTCGACAAGCCGCACGACATGGCGACCATGCCTCGCGGCCGGCACGTCGTGCAGAGCGCCCTGGCCCGCGCCCGGGTCCTGACGGGGGAGCGCCGCCTCACCCCGGCCCACCGCCTCGACCGGTCGACGGCGGGCGTGCTGATGTTCACGACCGAGCAGCGGTGGCGCGGCGCCTACCAGGGTGTCTTCGCCGCGGCGCTCGCGCACAAGGAGTACCTCGCCGTCGCGCCCCTCCGCGAGGACCTCGTGCTGCCGCTCGTCCGGCGCACGCACCTCGTCAAGGAGCACGGGACGCACCAGGCTCACGAGGTCGAGGGCGCCGAACCCAACGCCGAGACGCTCGTCGAGCTGGTCGGCCGGGCGTCCGGTGCCGGACGCCCGGGGGAGGAGGACCTCGGGCTCTACCGGCTGACGCCGCGCACCGGGCGCACGCACCAGCTGCGGTGCCAGCTCCAGGGCCTCGGCATCCCCATCGTCGACGACCCGCTCTACCCGGTCGAGCGCGACGTCGCCCTCGACGACTTCAGCGCTCCCCTGCAGCTGCTCGCGGCGGTCCTGTCCTTCGACGACCCCGTGGACGGCACGCCGCGACGCTTCGTCACCCGCCGGCGGCTGGCACGCTGGCCGGGCCCGTGGCCGCTCGACGCGGGCCCCGCGCCGGAGCAGTGACGAACGCGTCGTTGCGATGTCATCCGGCGTTCAGGATCCCGAAGGCATCTCGACGCGCGAGACGGTCGACCGCGGTCTAGGGTGACCCGCAGACCGTGCGGAAGAGCCGGTCCCAGGGAGGAAATCCATGCGTCAATCTCGTCCTGCCCTGCGCCGGGTCGCCGCGGTCACCACCGCTGCGCTCGCCGTGGGCATCACCCCTTTCGTGGCGGCCGCACCGGCCTCCGCGGCAGCCCCGTCGGAGCTGTTCATCAGCGAGTACGTCGAGGGCTCGAGCAACAACAAGGCGCTCGAGATCTACAACGGCACGGGCGCCCCGGCCGACCTGTCGGCGGCCAAGTACGACGTGCAGGTCTTCGCCAACGGCGGCACGTCCGCCACCAGCACCATCCCCCTGACCGGCGCCGTCGCCTCGGGTGACGTCTACGTGCTGGCCAACAGCTCGGCCGTGAGCGCCATCCTGACGCAGGCGGACCAGACCAGCGGCAGCGCGAACTGGAACGGCGACGACGCCGTCGTGCTGCGCAAGGACGGGGCCGTCGTCGACGTCTTCGGCAAGGTCGGCTTCGACCCCGGCACCGAGTGGGGCACGGGCCTCACCTCGACCATGGACAACACCCTGCGCCGCAAGTCCTCGGTCACCGCGGGTGACACGAACGGCGCCGACGCCTTCGACCCCGCCGTCGAGTGGGACGGCTTCGCCGTCGACACCTTCAGCGGGCTGGGCAGCCACACCGTGGACGGCGGCCCGGCCCCCGACGCCGCCCCCCGCGTCACCTCGACCACCCCGGCGAGCGGCGCCTCCACGGTCGCCGTCGACGCCAGCCCGACGGTCACCTTCTCCGAGCCGGTGAAGGCCGGGGGAGCCTTCATTCTCTCCTGCTCGATCTCCGGTGCCAAGACCCTCTCGGTCACCGGCGGTCCGACCACGTTCACGCTCGACCCGTCCGCGGACTTCGCCCTCGGCGACGCCTGCACCCTGACCGTTGCCGCCTCCGCCGTCACCGACGAGGACGCCATCGACCCGCCCGACACGATGGACGCCGACGTCGTCGTGCGCTTCTCGGTCCCGGCGGCCAACCCGTGCGAGGTCACGACGACCACGATCCCGGCCATCCAGGGCAGTGGCGCCACGGCTGCCGTCACCGGGTCGGTCACGACGCGCGGCGTCGTGGTCGGCGACTACGAGGGTGCGTCGCCGGCGCTGCGCGGCTTCTTCATCCAGGACCCGACGGGCGACGGCAACGCCGCGACGTCCGACGGCATCTTCGTCTTCGAGGGCAGCAACGCCGACTCCGTCGAGCTCGGTGACCTCGTCACCGTGACGGGCAACGCCGGCGAGAACCAGGGCCAGACCCAGGTCAGCGCCGCCGCGATCACGATCTGCGGCACCGGCACGGTCGCCCCGACCGAGGTGCGCTTCCCCGTCGAGGACGCCACCACGCTCGAGCGCTACGAGGGCATGCTCGTCACCCTCCCGCAGGAGATGTCGGTCACCGAGCACTTCCAGCTCGGCCGTTTCGGCCAGGTCACGCTCTCGGAGGGCGGCCGCCTGGAGCAGCCGACCAACGTCGTCGCCCCCGGTGCCGACGCCGCTGCGCTCCAGAAGTCCAACAACCTGCGCAAGATCATCCTCGACGACACGTCGCAGGCGCAGAACGTCGACCCGATCGTCTTCGGTCGCGGCGGCCAGCCGCTGAGCGCGAGCAACACGCTGCGCGGCGGTGACACGGTGACCGGTCTGACCGGTGTCCTGAACTGGACGTGGGGCGGCAACGCGTCCAGCGCCAACGCCTACCGCATCCGTCCGGTCTCGCCGGCTGCCACGGTCGACTTCCAGCCGACCAACCCGCGACCGACGAGCCCGCCCGCCGTGGGCGGTGACACCCGCGTCGTCGGGATGAACCTGCTCAACTTCTTCAACACCCTCGACACGACCGGCAACAACTGCCGTGGCGGCCTGACGGGCGCGATCATGGACTGCCGCGGCGCCAACACCGCCACCGAGCTCGACCGGCAGTGGCGCAAGACGGTCGCCGCCGTCTCGGTCACGCAGGCCGACGTCGTCGCCTTCATGGAGATGGAGAACGACGGCTACGGCGCCGACAGCGCCGAGCAGTTCCTCGTCGGCAAGCTCAACGAGAAGGACGGCCCCGGCACGTGGGCGTTCATCGACGCCGACGCACGCACCGGCCAGACCGATGCCCTCGGCAACGACGCGATCAAGGTCGGCATGCTCTACAAGCCGAAGGCCGTGAGGCCCGTGGGCACGACGGCGGCGCTCAACACCGTCGACTTCGTCAACGGCGGCGACTCGGGACCGCGCAACCGCCCCTCGCTCGCGCAGGCGTTCCGCGACAACACGAGCGGCGGCACGTTCGTCGCCGTCGCGAACCACCTCAAGAGCAAGGGCAGCGCGTGCGACACGCCCGACGCGGGCGACGGGCAGGGCAACTGCACCGAGGTGCGCGTCCGCTCGGCGAAGCTGCTGGCCGCCTGGCTGGCCGGTGACCCGACGGGCACCGGTGACCCCGACGTCCTCATCCTCGGCGACATGAACTCCTACGCCAAGGAGGACCCGATCACGACGCTCGAGGAGGCCGGCTACGCCAACCTCATCGAGCAGCGCAACGGGCGCGAGGCGTACTCCTACGCCTTCGACGGCCAGTGGGGCTACCTCGACCACGCCCTCGGCTCGGCGTCGATCAACCGCCAGGTGACGGGGGTCGGCGACTGGCACGTCAACGCCGACGAGCCCTCGATCCTCGACTACAACACCGAGTTCAAGACGCCGGCGCAGGTCACGAGCCTCTACGCGCCCGACCAGTTCCGCATCTCGGACCACGACCCCGTGGTCGTCGGGCTCGACCTGACGAACGCCGCCCCGGTCGTGGGTGCGGTCACCGGCCCGTCGTCGGCGGTCTCCGTCGGCGCCCCGGCCGGCGTCAGCGCGACGTTCACCGACGCCGACCCGCTCGACACGCACACGGCGAGCATCGCGTGGGGCGACGGCGGCACCACGGCGGCCACGGTCACGGGCGGCACGGTCAGCGGCAGCCACGTCTACTCGGCTGCCGGGGTCTACACCGTCACCGTGACCGTCACCGACCAGTGGGGCAACGCCGACACGGGCACGACGACCGTCGTCGTCTACGACGCCGCGGCCGGGTTCCTCACGGGCGGTGGATGGTTCGTCTCGCCGGCAGGTGCCGTGGCCGGCTCCCCGTCGGCGACGGGCAAGGGCCAGTTCTCGGTGTCGGCGAAGTACGAGACGGGCGCCAGCCGCCCCGACGGCTCGCTGACCCTGACGACGCCGGGCCTGACGCTCGCCTCCACGGGCCTCGACTGGCTCGTCGTCACCGGTGGCACGGCCCGGCTCGCGGGCACGGCCACCGTCGACGGCGCTCCCGGCTACCGCTTCGAGCTGACGGCGACCGACGCCACGCCCGACACGGTGCGCGTCGTCGTCCGCGACAGCGCCGGCACGGTCGTTTACGACAGCCGCACCCAGCGGGTCCAGGGGCAGGTCAAGATCCACTGACCACCTCCTGACAGCGCCCAAGCGGCGTGACGAGCGGCGTCCGGCGGGCCACGGCCCACCGGGCTCCGCTCGTCGTCCGCGCCGACCTAGACTGCGCGAATGCGCCGTCCCCCGACCGCCCGACGTGACCCGGTCATCCGCGAGCACCACGGTGACCGCTTCGAGGACCCCTACGCCTGGATGGCCGACCGGGACTCCCCGGAGCTGCGCGAGCTGCTCGTCGCCGAGAACGCCTACGCCACCGAGCGGACCGAGCACCTGCGCCCGCTCGCCGAGCAGGTCTTCGAGGAGTTCCGCTCGCGCATCGAGGAGACCGACCTCTCCGTGCCGGTGCGCCACGACCGCTGGTGGTACTACTCGCGCACCGTCGAGGGGGAGCAGTACGCCGTCGAGGCCCGTGTGGCGGTCGCCGAGCACCCGCGGCGCCCGACCCTCGACGGGGGTCGGCCGCCCGCCGGCGAGCAGGTCCTCCTCGACCAGAACGAGGAGGGGCGCGACCACGAGTTCTTCGCCGTCGGGGCGAGCGAAGTGTCGCCGTCCGGCGACCTGCTGGCGTATGCCGTGGACGTCGTCGGCGACGAGCGCTACGACGTGTACGTGCGACGGATCGAGGACGCCACCGTCCTGGACGACACCGTGCGCCAGACCGGCGGCTCGCTGGCCTGGTCCCTCGATGCCCGGCACCTCTTCTACACGCGTGTGGACGACGCGTGGCGGCCGCACCAGGTCTGGCGTCACGAGGTCGGCACGCCCGCCTCCGCCGACGTGCTCGTGCACGAGGAGACCGACGAGCGCTTCTTCGTCGGCGTCGGCACCTCGCGCGACGACCGCCTGGTCCTCATCGCCATCGGCTCCAAGACGACGAGCGAGTTCCGGATCCTCGATGCCGACGACCCTCTCGGCACCCCGCGCACGGTCGCGCCGCGTCGCCAGGGCGTCGAGTACGACATCGAGCCCTTCGGCGACCAGCTGCTCGTCACCCACAACGCGAACCGGGTCAACTTCGAGCTGGCCACCGCTCCCGTGACGAGCACCTCGGCGGACGACTGGGTGCCCCTCGAGGTCACCACGAAGGACGAGTACGTCACGGGCGCAGAGGGTTTCGACGACTTCATCGCCGTCTCCCTGCGGCGCGAGGGCGCTACCGGGGTGCGCGTCGTGCTCCGCGACCCGGCCGCGCCGAACGGTCTGGGGGAGGCCCACGACATCGCGGTCGGGGAGCCGATCGGCACCCTGCACGTCGGGGTGAACCCCGAGGCGTCCACCCCCACGCTGCAGGTCGTGCACGAGTCGCTCGTCACGCCCCGCACGGTCGAGGACTACGACGTCCACGCCCGCACCTTCACGCTGCTCAAGCAGCAGCACGTCCGCGGAGACGTCGACCTCGGGCGCTACCGGCAGCGGTGCGAGTGGGCCACGGCCGCCGACGGCACCCGGATCCCGATCTCGATCGTGCACCGCCACGACGTGCCGAGCGACGGCACCGCGCCGGGCCTGCTCAACGCCTACGGCGCCTACGGCATCTCGAGCGACCCGTGGTTCTCGGTGCTGCGCCTCTCGCTCCTCGACCGCGGCTGGGTCTTCGCCATCGCCCACGTGCGGGGCGGGTCCGAGATGGGGCGGTCCTGGTACGACGACGGCAAGCTGCAGTCCAAGCCAAACACCTTCACCGACTTCGTGACCTGCGCCGATCATCTCGTCGAGACCGGGGTCGTCGCCCCCGACCGCCTTGCGGCAGAGGGCGGTTCGGCCGGCGGGCTGCTCATGGGTGCTGTCGTCAACCTCGCCCCCGAGCGCTTCCGCTTCGTGCACGCCCAGGTCCCGTTCGTCGACGCGCTCACCACGGTGCTCGACCCGAGCCTGCCCCTCACCGTCGTGGAGTGGGAGGAGTGGGGCAACCCGCTCGAGGACCCCGCGGCATACGCCCTCATGAAGTCCTACGCGCCCTACGAGAACGTCACCCCCGGTCGGCACCCGAGCCTGCTCGTGACCGCCGGGCTCGACGACACGCGCGTCTACGTCACCGAGCCGGCCAAGTGGGTCGCGGCGCTGCGGCACGCGGACCTCGGCGTCGACGACCCGGCGCAGATCCTCTTCCGCACCGAGATGGCGGCCGGTCACGGAGGCCGCTCGGGCCGCTACGACCTCTGGCGCGAGTGGGCCTGGGAGACGGCCGTGCTCATCGACCAGACGTCGTGAGCACGGCCGCCTCGGCAGGGGGCGGGGGTCGGCGGGAGGCCGGCGAGGCTCAGGAGCCGTAGATCGCCGTGACCCACTCCGGGTGGTCGACGAACGGGTTCCGGTTGTGCTGCCAGGTGTCGAAGATGACCTGGTTCCGGCGCTTCTCGAAGGCGTCCGGCGGGTCCTGCAGGTTCCACTGCTTGAGCACCGACAGCCGGCCGATGTAGGGGGCCGTGCCGTTGCCGACGAGGTTGTTCGGCTCGAGGTCGGCGAAGCCGTCGCCGCCGTCCCAGCGGACCGCCATGTAGAGGATCATCCGGGCGACGTCGCCCTTGACGGCGTTGCGCGGCTCGAACGAGTCGCCGTCGCTCAGGCAGCCGGTGCACTGGGCGACGGGTGAGCCGCCCAGGTCGAAGTCGAGGTTGCCGCGGGTGCTGTTGACCGTGACGTCCTCGGGCCGCAGGTGGTGGACGTCCGTGCCGGGGCCGTTGACGGTGCCGAAGTCGCCGTGGCTCTTGGCCCAGACGTGCTCACGGTTCCACTGGTCGACGCCGCCGCCGTTGTCGGACTTGGCGATGGACCGGCCCGAGTAGATCTCGATGACGTTGTTGCTGTTGGCCGGGTCCTGGTCGGTGTCCTTGAGGGCCGTCCAGACCTGGTCGTAGGTCAGGGTCGTGACGCCGCTCGAGATGATCCGGTGCAGCTCGGTGTGCAGCGCCGTGCCGGTCTTGCCGATCGCCGACGCGTAGTAGGTGGAGTCGTACGGGCTCGTGGTGCCGGTCGGGCTCGTCGTCGGGCTCGTGGTGGTGCTCGTGGGGCTCGTGGTCGTGGTCGAGGTGCCGCTGAAGGCGAAGGCGGTCGTCGACGTCATGCCCGGGTGGGAGAAGTAGGCCGACAGGGCGCCGGTGACGTCGATCTGCCGGCCCATGAGGGAGGGGTTGCTCTTCAGGCCCCACGCGGACCGGAACGCCGACGGGATCTGGACGTAGAGCATCCTGCTCGTGGACGTCTCGGCGGCCGAGTCGGCGATGGCGAGGGCGTAGTCGTTGGGGAAGCTCGACCGGACGACGGTGCTCGTGGCCGTCGGCTGGCCGACGACGTAGCCGCGCACGGTGGCGCTCTGGCCGGTCTGCGAGGCGACGGCCTGCGAGACGGTGAGCGGGGCGGCGACCAGCGCGGGGGCCGCCGCCGCGTGCGGGACCGGCAGCGCGCCCGCGGCCGGCGCCCCGGCGGCGCTGGTGAGCGCGAGGCTGGGCGGGACGAGGGCGACGGCGAGGCCGGTGACGACGGCTGCGATGCGACGCCGGGGGATGACGACGGGCACGGGTTCTCCTGTCGGGCGGGGGAGTCAGGTGGGATTCGGGTGCCGGTCGACCGGTTCGGAGGACGGCCTCACGAGCGTGGCGGATCACCCGTGAACCCCGGGTCTGTCGTTGGTCTGCCCTTCGTCAGGGCCGATCCAAGATTCGGCAGGCGGGGTCGGTCCCGCCCCCGACGCCACGGCGGCGGTCCGGCACGCTCCGCACACTGGACAGTGGTCGGAGCCCCGGGCGGCGCCTTCTAGACTGGTGACCCATGATGTCCTCTCTCGACCTGCGCGGACGCACGCTCGACGTGCGCTTCCTGCGGCAGGCGCTGCCCCGAGCCGAGTTCGACGTCACGGCCGCCCTCGAGCAGGTGCGACCGATCTGCGAGGACGTCGAGCATCGCGGCGCTGCGGCGCTGCGCGAGCTCGGTGAGCGCTTCGACGGCGTGCGTCCGACGCACCTGCGCGTGCCGCGGGCCGTGCTGCGCTCCGCCCTCGACCGCCTCGACCCCGACCTGCGCGCCGCCCTCGAGGAGTCGATCCGTCGCGCCCGCATCGTCCACGCGGACCAGCGCCGCACCGACACGACCACCCAGGTGGTGCCCGGTGGCACCGTGACCGAGCGCTGGGTTCCGGTCGACCGCGTCGGTCTCTACGTGCCGGGCGGTCTGGCCGTCTACCCCAGCAGCGTCATCATGAACGTCGTCCCGGCGCAGCTCGCCGAGGTCGGCTCGCTCGCCGTGGCGTCCCCGCCCCAGCGCGAGAACGTCGGCGAGTTCGCGGGCTACCCCAACCCGACGATCCTCGCCGCGTGCGCCCTGCTCGGCGTGGACGAGGTGTATGCCGTCGGCGGCGCCCAGGCGGTCGCGATGTTCGCCCACGGCTTCGTCGACGACGACCCGCAGTTCGGTGAGGTCGACGGCGAGCCCGTCGTGTGCGACCCGGTGTCGCTCGTCACGGGTCCCGGCAACATCTGGGTCGTGGCCGCCAAGCGCCTCCTCAAGGGCCTCATCGGCATCGACGCCGAGGCCGGCCCGACCGAGATCGCGATCCTCGCCGACGACTCGGCCGACCCCGACCACGTCGCGGCCGACCTCGTCAGCCAGGCCGAGCACGACCCGCTCGCGGCCTCGGTGCTCGTCACCGACAGCGAGGAGCTGGCCGAGGGGACCCTGCGTGCCCTGGCACGGCGCGTCCCGGCGACGAAGCACGCGGAGCGGGTCACCGAGGCGCTCGAGGGCACGCAGTCGCGCATCGTCCTCGTCGACGACCTCGACGCGGGCCTCGACGTCGTCAACGCGTACGCCGCCGAGCACCTCGAGATCCAGACCCGCGACGCCGCCGACGTGGCTGCCCGGGTGCGCAACGCCGGTGCCGTCTTCGTCGGGCCGCACAGCCCGGTCAGCCTCGGCGACTACGCGGCCGGCTCCAACCACGTGCTGCCGACCGCCGGGTGCGCCTGCCACAGCAGCGGCCTGTCGGTGCAGTCGTTCCTCCGCGGGATCCACGTCGTCGACTACGACGAGCCGGCCCTGCGCGAGGTCGCTCGCCACGTCGTGACCCTCGCCCAGTCCGAGGACCTCCCGGCCCACGGTGAGGCCGTGACGGCACGATTCGGCGACGAGGTGCCACGGTGACGGACGACACCGTCGCCGCACGGGAGGTGCAGCGCCTGCTCCGCCCCGACCTGCGCGGGCGCACGCCCTACGGCGCGCCGCAGCTCGACGTCCCGGTGCGACTCAACACCAACGAGAACTCCTACCCGGTGCCGCAGGTCGTCGTCGACGCCGTCGTCGCGGCGCTCGCCGACGACGTGGCCTCGCTCAACCGCTACCCCGACCGCGAGTTCACCGACCTGCGCAAGGCACTGACGGCATACATCGAGAAGCAGTCCGGGGTGACGGTCACGCCTGAGCAGGTGTGGGCGGGCAACGGCTCCAACGAGGTGCTCTCGCACGTCGTCCAGGCCTTCGGTGGGCACGGCCGCGTCGCCCTCGGGTTCACCCCGAGCTACTCGATGCACCCGATCATCACCGAGACCCTCGGCACGACCTGGGTCGACGGACTCCGTTCCGCCGCAACCGAGCCCGACGCCTTCGACCTGACGCCGGAGTCCGCGGCAGCGCAGGCGCGCGAGCACGACCCGTCGATCGTGTTCCTGTGCTCGCCCAACAACCCGACCGGCACGGCGCTGCCGTTCGACGTCATCGGCGCGGTGCTCGACGCGGCGCCGAACGCGATCGTCGTCGTCGACGAGGCCTACGCCGAGTTCGCCCGCCCAGGAACGCGATCCGCGCTCACGCTGCTGGCCGACCACCCGCGGCTCGTCGTGACGCGCACCATGAGCAAGGCCTTCGCCTTCGCCGGTGGTCGCCTCGGCTACCTCGTCGCGGCCCCGGAGCTCGTCGACGCGCTGCGCCTCGTGCGACTGCCCTACCACCTGAGCAGCCCGACGCAGACGATCGCGCGCATCGCGCTCGAGCACGCCGACGTCATGCTCGGCACCGTCGAGGTGATCAAGCACCAGCGCGACCGCATCGTCGACCGCCTGGCCCAGCTCGGGGCGCGCCCTGTCGCGAGTGACAGCAACTTCGTCCTCTTCGGTGGCCTCCGTGACGAGAAGGCCACGTGGCAGGCCCTCCTCGACGAGGGCGTGCTGGTGCGTGACATGGGGATCGCGCACCACCTGCGCGTCACCGCGGGCGACCCCGACGAGACGACCGCCTTCCTCGAGGCCATGGCCCGTCTCGCCCCGACCCACGTGTCCTCCGACAGCGCCGACCGGCAGGAGCCCCCCGCATGAGCCGCACCGCGACGATCACCCGCGCGACGTCCGAGTCGTCCGTCGAGCTGACGCTCGACCTCGACGGCACCGGCACGTCCGACATCTCCACGGGGGTGCCGTTCTACGACCACATGCTCCACTCGCTGAGCAAGCACTCGCTCATCGACCTCACCGTCAAGGCGACCGGTGACGTCGACGTCGACGTGCACCACACGGTCGAGGACACCGCCATCGTCCTCGGCCAAGCCCTGCGCGAGGCGCTCGGCGACAAGTCCGGGATCTCCCGCTTCGGCGACGCGACGGTGCCGCTCGACGAGGCCCTGTGCCACGCCGTCGTCGACGTGGCCGGTCGCCCGTACGTCGTGCACGAGGGCGAGCCGGAGGGCCAGCAGTACGCCCTCATCGGCGGGCACTTCACCGGCTCGATGACCCGCCACGTGCTCGAGTCCTTCGCCTACAACGCCGGGCTCTGCCTGCACGTGCGCGTGCTCGCCGGGCGCGACCCGCACCACATCGTCGAGGCCCAGTTCAAGGCCGTCGCGCGAGCCCTGCGCGCCGCCGTCGCACCGGACCCGCGCGTCGTCGGCATCCCCAGCGCCAAGGGAGCGCTCTGACGATGGTGGCCCGTCGATGAGTGCCGACGTCGTCGTCCTCGACTACGGCAGCGGCAACGTCCGCTCGGCCGTGCGCGCCCTCGAGCGCGTCGGCGCCGCGGTCACCCTGACCTCGGACCCGCACCGAGCCCTGGAGTGCGACGGGCTCTTCGTGCCCGGTGTCGGCAACTTCCACGCCTGCATGGCCGGGCTGGCCGCCGCCCACGGACCGCGCATCATCGGCCGCCGCATCAGCGGCGGCCGGGCCGTCCTCGGTGTCTGCGTCGGCATGCAGGTGCTCTTCGACGGCTCGACCGAGCCGTCCGAGCACCCGTTCGAGGGACTCGGCGAGTGGCCGGGCACCGTCGAGCGCCTCCCAGCCGACGTCGTCCCGCACATGGGATGGTCCGAGGTCGAGGTCGCCGAGGGGTCGAGCCTGTTCGCGGGCGTCGAGCACGAGCGCTTCTACTTCGTCCACTCGTATGCCGTGCAGCACTGGACGCTCGAGGCCACCGGCGCGTTCGTGCGGGTCGCACCGCGGGTCACGTGGGCGAGTCACGGTGCGAAGTTCGTCGCCGCGGTCGAGAATGGGCCCCTGGCGGCGACCCAGTTCCACCCCGAGAAGTCCGGTGACGCCGGTCTCCACCTGTTGGAGAACTGGGTCCGTAGCCTGTGACCGCGCCGAGCGGCACCGTCTGACGGTGGCCCTCGGCCCCGACGAGGAGGGCCCGTGGCGAAGAGGAAGTCGGCGACCAGCCGGAGTACGAAGAGCACGAGCGCACGTGCCCGCAGCACCACGAGGCGCGCGACGACGGCCGGCACTCGGCGACGCACGTCGTCCGGCTCGCTCTACCCGCGTCGACGGACCAGCCGACCGGGGCTGCCGACCACCGTCGGCACGGCCCTGGGCACTCTCGTCGTGACGACCCTGCTCGACCTGTCCTGGCCTGTGCGCCTCGCGCTCATCGCCGTCGTCTTGGTCGTGGGCCTGGCCTACGTCCTGTGGCGGCACCGGGCCGAGATCGCCGCGGGGGCGGGTGCTGGCAGCGGCGCGGACGCGACCGGGACGCCGCCCGCGGCCGAGACCACCGAGACATCCGCGCCGCCCGCGCCGCCCGCGCCGCCCGCCGAGACCTGAGCCCGGTCGTGGCCGAGGCATCCGGTGCCTCCGCCACCGGGCCGACCACCTCGTGGGCCCGGGGGACCTCGGGGAGGAGGCGCGCGGCATACTCGGGTGGCCACGTCACGACCCGAGGAGCCCCTACGCCATGACCGACCAGCCACGTCTCGAGCTGCTGCCCGCTGTCGACATCGCGGGTGGTCGCGCCGTCCAGCTGGTGCAGGGCGTCGCCGGCAGCGGCGGAGAGTTCGGGGACCCGTGGGAGGCCGCGCTGCGGTGGCAGGAGCAGGGCGCCGAGTGGATCCACCTCGTCGACCTCGACGCCGCCTTCGGGCGCGGGAGCAATCGCGACCTCATCGCCTCGATCGTCGGCCGGCTCGACCTCCAGGTCGAGCTCTCCGGCGGCATCCGCGACACCGAGTCCCTCGACGCGGCCCTTGCCACGGGCTGTCGCCGCGTCAACATCGGCACGGCCGCCCTCGAGGACCCCGAGTGGACCGCGTCGATCATCGCGGCGCACGGCGACCGCGTCGCCATCGGCCTCGACGTCCGCGGCACGACGCTCGCGGCCCGGGGCTGGACCCGCGAGGGCGGCGACCTGTGGGAGACGCTGGCCCGGCTCGACGCCGAGGGCTGCGCGCGCTACGTCGTCACCGACGTCAACAAGGACGGCATGCTGCAGGGCGCCAACGTCGAGCTGCTCCGTGAGGTCTGTGCGCGCACCGACCGGCCCGTCGTGGCGAGCGGCGGCGTCTCGACGCTCGACGACATCGCCACCATCCGCACGCTCGTCGGCGACGGGGTCGAGGGCGCCATCGTCGGCTCGGCGCTCTACCGTGGCGCGTTCACGCTCCCCGAGGCGCTCGACGTCGCCGGACGACCCGGCTCATGACCGCACCGACACCGGCCGCGGGTCACCACGACGCCGAGGGCCGGCCCGCCGACTCCGCCGGCCAGGCGTGGGAGGGCAAGTCGATCCCGTCGCACGGCTTCTCGGGGGACACCGGACTCGCCGACGCCGCGCTGCTCGAGGCTGTGGCCGCCGCGCACGACTCACCCACCGACGACACGGAGGTCGCGCTGCTGCGGCAGGTCGCGCAGGCACGCTGGCTCGTCCCGGTCGTCGCCGTCGCCGCCGAGGTGGACGACTCCGGCGCTCACGCCGTGGACACCCGCAGCGACATGGCCGCCGTGACCCTGACGTCGCCGGACGGCTCCCGCGCGCTGCCGATGTTCACCTCGCTCGAGAGCCTCGCTGCCTGGGACGCGAGCTCGCGGCCGGTGCCGGTGCGCGCCGCGGCCGCGGCGCAGGCGGCGATCAGCGAGGAGTGCCAGGTCCTCGTCGTGGACGTCGCGTCCTCGCACGCCACGGTGCTCCGGCCGAGCATGCTCTGGGCGCTTGCCCAGGAGCGGGCCTGGGAGCCCAGCCACCGGGACCCGCACGTACGGGCGGCCGTGGCCGCGGCGGTCGAGTCGGAGCCCGAGGTGACGGGCCATCGCGTCGAGGCGGGGGAGCCCGCCGGGGCCGGGGTGCTGCGCGTCGTGCTGGCGCTAGAGCCCGGCCTCGACGCCGCCCACGTCGGAGCCGTCGCCACCCGGATCGGCGAGCGCATCGCAACCGACGGCGAGACCCGTGCGAGGATCGATGCTCTGACCTTCGCGCTCGAAGCGGCGCGCTGAGCACACCACCAGCGGAGGTGCCGGACGTGGACACCACACCCCAGGCGACCCGGGAGCCCGATCTCGGGGACGACCCGACGGCGGCCGGCGCCCTCGGCGCCGCGCCGGCAGCGGCTCCGAGCGGGTCCGGGCATCGCAGCGGTTCCGGCGGCGCGCGTGGCACGAGCGGCCCCGGCGGTACCGGCGGTACCGCCGGCTCCGGCCCGCTCGGTTTCATCGTCGACCCGGCCCTCGACGCCCAGCGTCGGCGTGACCTGCGGCAGATGCGCCTCGTGGCCACCGGCCTGCTCGTCCTGGCCGCAGTGGTCTACGTGGTGACACGCGGGCACGACGAGGGCCTGCTCGGCTTCGTCAACGCCGGCGCCGAGGCCTCGATGGTCGGTGCCTGCGCCGACTGGTTCGCCGTCACCGCGATCTTCAGGCACCCGCTCGGTCTGCCGATCCCGCACACCGCCCTCATCCCGCGCAAGAAGGAGATGATCGGGCGCAGCCTCGAGGAGTTCGTCAGCGAGAACTTCATGCGCGAGGACATCATCCGCGAGCGGGTGCTCGACGCCGAGCCGACGCGGCGCGCCGCCGAGTGGGCGCTCGCGCCGGGTCACGCCAAGCGTCTCGTCGACGAGGTGGCCACGGTCACCGTGCACGCGCTGCACCGCATCCCGGACGAGGACGTCCGCGCCGTCATCGAGCAGGCCGTCCTCCCGCGCCTGGCGCAGGAGCCGATCAGCTCGCTCGCCGGCGGGCTGCTCGACCAGGTGGTCCGCGACGAGGCCCACGTCGGGCTCGTCGACCTCGCGCTCGACGAGTTCCGGGTCTGGCTCGTCGACAACGAGGACCTCTTCGAGTCGCTCATCACGCAGCGGGCGCCCGCCTGGGTCCCCGACGCCATCAACGACCTCGTCGCGCGCAAGATCCACGTCGAGGCGCTCAAGTGGCTCGCCGACATCCGCAACGACCCCCGTCACGACGTGCGCCTGGCTTTGGACAAGCTGCTCATCGACCTCGCCGACGACCTCCAGCACGACCCCGTCACCCAGGCCAAGGCCGAGCGACTCAAGGAGCGAGTCCTCTCCCACCCCCAGGTCGCCGACACGGCGATGTCGCTCTGGGCCTCGTTCCGCGCGGTCGTCATCGCGGCCCTCGAGGACGAGGGCGGTCCGGTCCGCACCCGCGCCGTCCGCGAGGTGACGGCGCTCGCCGAGCGGCTGCTCGCCGACGAGCCCCTGCGCGAGCGCATCGACGCCCGCATCTGTGACGCGACGATCTACGCGGTCGACCGCTACGGCACCGAGCTCACCCGCATCATCAGCGACACCGTCGACCGTTGGGACGGCAAGGAGACCGCGGAGCGCGTGGAGCTGCAGGTGGGGCGCGACCTGCAGTTCATCCGGATCAACGGCACGCTGGTCGGCGGCCTCATCGGCATGCTCATCCACGCCGTCTCGATCGTGCTGCCCTCCTGACTCGACTCCCCCCCGGGAGGCCCCCGGGGGAGGAACCAGGACCTGTCCTGACATGATGCTCGCTCGAACCAGGGGGAGCCACGTGAGAGCCGTGTTGTATGCCGTGTGGGCACTTTTCGTGCTCGGCGCCGCGTTCTCGCTCACTGACGTCGTCCGCGGGCACCGGCGGCACGAACAGCGGACGGCTGACTGGCCCCGAGTGGACGCAGTGGTCACCGGTGCGCGGGCCGGGTGGACCAGCGGTGTCGGGAACACGACCCGGAGGCGCCGCTACTGGCCGACGTACCAGTTCACCGACTCGGCCGGCATCCCCTTCACCGGTGAGTCGCAGGTCTCGGACGTGCAGGAGCGGGCGCCGGGGGAGCTGCTCCAGGTGGCCTACGACCCACGGAACCCCGCCGAGTCCTTCGTCGTCTCGTCACAGGAGCGCGCCACCCTCGGTTGTCTGGTGCCGTTCTTCATCGTCTTCTCGGCTGTGAGCCTCTGGTTCGTCGCCCACTTCCCCTTGCCCTGACCAGCGGGCCCCGGCGCGGCCCGAGCCCGCAGGATGTGCCGCCTGGCCGCGTCCCTCCGTTCCCACCGACCGACAGGAGCCCCCCATGGCCGTCGTGAGAGCTTCCGCCTCCTTGGGGGGCGGCCGACGCCGGCAGAGGCTCGATGTGCCTTGCCGCGCCGCCACGGCGGCGCTCGCCTGCGCCCTGCTCCTCAGCGCCTGCACCTGGCAGTCCGGACGACAGGAGGCGGCACCCCGCTCCCTGGCGGCGGGCGCGTACTCCTCGCTCGACGAGGCCGGTGTGGCGCAGGTCAAGGCCAGCCGCACGCTGCGGCTCGACATGCGCTCGGGGCGGCTGGAGAAGGCGTCCGTCGGCCTCGACGCCGCCCGCGAGTTCGGCCCCGACATCGACACCCGGCGCACCGGCAAGCTGCACCTCGTCATCGCGGCGCCGACGGGGGAGGTGAGTGACGACACCGACTACGTCCGCTTCGACACCTCTGCCAGCCGGACGGACTTCCGAGAGATCACCTACTTCCTGACGGCACCGTCACTGAAGGAGCTCTCGACCGTGATCCGCGACGGCGTCAGGCGATACGGCATCGACGGCAGGTCCGCGGAGGACTGGATCGCCTCCGTCGAGACCAACCCCCAGACGCGTAGCAGCTTCTCGATCACGTCGGGCACCTCCACCGGCGTCTCCGTCAACTACGACCTGCGCTACGACGGAGCGGCGGGCAAGCACGTCGTCATCGTCCACATCAACCCGATCGACTAGACGCGCAGGACGTCTGCGGACCGGTGCAACGTGGCCGGGACGGACCACCCACGTCCGCGAGGGATCTCGGCGCAGACCCACAAGGGGTGGAGTGACGCCTCCGGTCCTCTGACCTCAGGCCGGGGAGTCGAGGCTCTCGGTGATCTGGCGAAGCGTGCGGTGCAGGTCGACGAGCTGCTGCCTGGACAGGCCGCTGCGCTCGGCGACGCGGTGCGGCACGTCCCCGAGCGAGTCGAGCCGTTCCCTCCCGCCGGCGGTCAGCGACACCACGACGCGACGCTCGTCCTCCGGGTCCCGAGCCCGGCCGACGAGCCGCGCGCCCTCCATGCGCTTGAGCAGGGGAGAGAGCGTGCCCGAGTCGAGACGCATGAGCTCGCCGAGCCGCCCGACGGTGACGGGCCCGTGCTCCCCGATCGTCATGAGGGCGATGTACTGCGGGTACGACAGCCCGTGCTCCGCCAGCAGCTCGCGGTAGACGCCGTCGAACGCGCGCACCGTGGTGTGCATCGCGTAGCAGATCTGCCGCTCGAGGCTGAGGGGGCTCGGGGCGGCGGCGGGTGGATTGGACGGGCTCATGGCCCAAGCGTACTATCAAATTGCGCACAACTTAATTGCCAGCAATGCAAGGAGCCTCGATGAGCACCACCACCCAGACCGCCCAGTACGTCGCCTCGGCCACCGCCTCGGGACGTGAGGGCCGCGCCGTCACCTCCGACGGTCGCCTCGACGTCACGCTCGCCGCCCCGCGCGAGCTCGGCGGCAGCGGAGAGGGCACCAACCCGGAGCAGCTCTTCGCCGCCGGGTATGCCGCGTGCTTCGCCAGCGCTCTCGGGCTCGTCGCCCGCAAGCGCCGGGTCGAGGACTTCGACGTCGCGGTCACCGCCGACGTCAGCCTCTCCGGGTCCTCGAGCACCGGCTTCGGTCTCGGTGTCGTGCTCCACGTCGAGCTGCCCGAGGGCATCGACGCGCAGCTCGGCCGTGAGCTCGTCGACACCGCCCACCAGGTGTGCCCCTACTCCAACGCGACCCGCGGCAACATCCCCGTCGAGATCGTCATCGACTGAGGCCGCCGGGCCGCGTCAGCGGCCACCCTTTGCACGACACCCCGAAACCCAGCACCCAGCACCCCTGTCCCAGAAGGAGACCCGATGACGAATCCCCGTGAGGTCCAGCTCAAGAGCCGTCCCGTCGGCTGGCCCACCCACGACGACTTCGCCCTCGTCGAGAGCGCGCCCGTCGACCTCGCCGACGGCCAGGTCCGCGTCCGCAACGAGGTCATGTCGGTCGACCCCTACATGCGCGGTCGCATGAGCGACGCCAAGTCCTACGCCGAGCCGTATGCGCTGGGCGAGGCCATGCACGGCGGCGCCGTCGGTGTCGTCACCGAGTCGCGGGCCGACGGCGTCGCCGTCGGTGACCACGTGCTCCACGGCTTCGGCTGGCGCGAGGAGGCCGTCGTGGACGGCTCCGCCGTCCGCGTCGTCGACACGGCCGTGGCCCCCGCCTCGGCGTACCTCGGCGTGCTCGGCATGACGGGCCTGACGGCATACGCCGGCCTGACCCGCGTCGCGGGGCTCAAGGAGGGCGACGTCGTCTTCGTCTCGGGCGCCGCGGGCGCCGTCGGCAGCGTCGTCGGCCAGGTCGCCAAGGCGCTCGGTGCGAGCCGCGTGATCGGCAGCGCCGGTTCCGACGAGAAGGTCCGCCACCTGATCGACGACCTCGGCTTCGACGCCGCGTTCAACTACAAGGACGGCCGCGTGTCCGACCTGCTCCGCGAGGCGGCGCCCGACGGCATCGACGTCTACTTCGACAACGTCGGCGGTGACCACCTCGAGGCCGCGATCGGCTCGCTCCGCCTCGGCGGCCGCATCGCGATCTGCGGTGCGATCTCGGTCTACAACAACACCGAGGCAGCCCCCGGCCCGCGCAACCTCGCGCGCCTCATCCAAACGCGCGGCACGATCACCGGCTTCCTCGTGGGCGACCACTGGGACCTCGCGGGCGAGTACGCCCAGCGCGCGGCCGGCTGGATGGCCGACGGGTCGCTGACCTCCCGCGAGACCTTCAACGACGGGATCGACCACGCGGTCGACGCCTTCCTCGGCGTCCTGCGCGGCGAGAACGTCGGCAAGATGCTCGTGCGCCTCTGAGGCGAGCAGGACCACACGGAGGGGGCGGGCGCCACGGGCACCCGCCCCTCCGGCGTGCCCGGGTCGTCAGCTGCCGAGCAGCTCCTTGGCCTTGTCGGCAGGCAGCAGGTCGTGGCGCAGCGGCTCGCGCACGAACGAGCCCGTGCCGTGCGACACCGACCGCAGGTCGATCGGGTAGCGCGACAGCTCCGCCGACGGCACCTCGGCGTGCACGACCGTCCAGCCGCCCTCGGGCCCCATCCCGTCCGCCGGCTCCGTGCCGAGCACCTGTCCGCGACGACCGCGGAGGTCGGACATCACGGCGCCGAGGTACTCGTCGGCGATGGTGATGTCGACCCGGTCGATCGGCTCGAGCAGCGCCATCGTCGAGACATTGGCCGCCTCCTTGAGGGCGAGGGCGGCCGCGGTCTGGAAAGCGACGTCCGAGGAGTCGACCGAGTGCGCCTTGCCGTCCGTCAGGGTGACCCGCACGTCCACGACCGGGTGGCCCGTCAGCAGGCCCTTCTCGAGCTGGAGGCGGGCACCCTTCTCGACCGACGGGATGAACTGGCGCGGCACCGCGCCGCCGACGACCTTGTCGACGAACTCGAAGCCGGAGCCGCGGGGGAGCGGCTCGATCTCGATCGAGCACACGGCGTACTGCCCGTGGCCGCCCGACTGCTTGACGTGCCGGCCCTGCACCGAGCACCGGCGCACGAACGTCTCGCGCAGCGAGGTGCGGTAGGGCTCGGCCGTCACGGTGACGCCGTAGCGGTCGGCGAGCCGGGCGATGAGGTCGTCGACGTGGGCCTGGCCCATGGTCCAGAGCACGACCTGGTCGGTCTCGGTCGAGTGCTCCATCCGCATGGTCACGTCCTCGGCGACGAGCCGCTGCAGGGCGCCGCCGAGCTTGTCGTCGTCGGACTTCGTCGCGGCCCGGATCGCGACGGGCAGCTGCGGCTCCGGCAGCAGCCAGGGCGCGACGACCACCGGCCGGTCCGGCGAGGAGAGCGTGTCGGACGTCTCGGCGCGCGTCAGCTTCGAGACGAGGGCGATGTCGCCCGCGACGGCGGTGCCCCGCGGCCGGTGCGTCTCGACGAACGGCGACGCGAGCGGTCCGACCCGCTCGTCGTCGTCGTGGGCCGGGTGTCCGGCGACCTCGTGCCCGACGAAGTCACCGAGGTGGCCCGAGACGTGCACCGGCTCGTCGACGCGCAGGGTGCCGGAGAAGACGCGCACGAGCGACAGCCGACCGACGTAGGGGTCGGTGGTGGTGCGCACGACCTCCGCGACGAGGGGCTGCGACGGGTCGCACGCGACACCGGTGACCGTGCCGCCCACGGGCGAGGTCACGGCAGGGAGCGGGTGCACGGTCGGGTCGGGGAAGGCCCGCTCGACCATCCTGAGGAGCTCCTCGACGCCTGCACCGGTCAGGGACGAGACGGGGACGATGGGGAAGAAGGTGCCCTGCGCGATGGCGGTCCTCAGGTCGGCGAGCAGCGACTCGGTGTCGAGGTCCTCGCCCTCGAGGTAGCGGTCGAGCAGCCCCGCGTCCTCGGACTCCTCGATGACCGACTCGATGAGCGCGGCCCGCGCGTCCTCGTGCTCCTCGGAGGTCTCGCCGGTCAGCAGGCCGACGACGTCGGTGACCGACCCGCCGTCGATGACCGGCCAGTGCGTGGCGCGGGCGTCGCCGAAGCTGCGGCGGCACGTCTCGACCGTCGTGGCGAAGTCGGCCCGCGGCTGGTCCAGGTGGGTCACGACGACGGCGCGTGGCATGCCGACGGCCGCGCACTCGCGCCAGAGCAGCGAGACGGGGCGGTCGATGTCGTCGGCGCCGGAGACGACGAAGACCGCGGCGTCGGCGGCCCGCAGGCCGGCCCGCAGGTCCCCGACGAAGTCGGGGTAGCCCGGGGTGTCGAGCAGGTTGAGGGTGACCGCTCCCGAGGTGAAGGACGCGGCGACGAGGGTCGTCGTGCGGACGTGGTCGCCCGTGCCGGTGCGCTGACCGGGCACGCGCGCCGCGACGAGCGCCTCGAAGAGTGCGGTCTTGCCGGCCCCGCCGGGTCCGACCAGCACGACGTTGCGGATGTCCTGCGGCGAGGCGGGGTTGGGGGCCGCAGGAAGGTCTGATCTGCCGGGCATCTTTGCCATGCCTCCACCCTTCTCCTGTCGCGGGGCCGTCACAAGACTTCCGCGTATGCCGCGCGCCACCTTCGCCGTGGCCCGCGAGGAGTGGCGCCGTGGTCCGGTCGGCAAACCCGGGTGCGCGGCGTCGGCGGTGGGTGACAGGCTGACGCCATGGACCTGGGGGCGTACCGGCCGGTGCTGGCCAACCGCGACACGCGTGACGCGCTGCTGCTCGGCTTCCTCATCCGCGTCCCGATGTGGGCCGGCGCCGTGATCCTCACCCTCCACGTCGTGTCGTCGCTCGGGCGCAGCTACGGCGAGGCCGGCCTCGTCACGGCCGCGTCCACCGTCGCCGTCGCCGTCTCGGGGCCGTGGCGCGGGCGGCTGCTCGACCGGATCGGCCTGCGCCGCACCGTCGGGCCCTCGCTCGTCGTGCAGGCGGTGTGCTGGTCGATCGCGCCGTGGGTGGGCTACGCGCCGCTCATCGGGTTCGCGGCGCTCGCCGGCCTCTTCGTCGTGCCCACCTTCTCGATCCTGCGTCAGGTCATCATCCGGTCCGTGCCCGCCGACCAACGACGCACGGCGCTCTCGCTCGACTCGTCGGCGACCGAGCTGTCCTTCATGGCGGGCCCGGCCATCGGAGTCTGGCTGGCCACGTCGTGGGACACCGGCTGGGCCCTGCTCGTGTGCGAGCTGACCTCCGTCGCAGCCGGTTTCGTCCTGTGGGTCGTCAACCCACCGCTCACCTCGGGTGCGGCCGAAGGGGCCCCGGCCGGCGACACGGCCGTCGAGACGGCCGGCGAGACGGTCGGCGCCACGACGGGGGAGCGGGTCGCCGCCGACGAGCCGGGCGAGGCCGGGCGCGCCGAGGCCATCGCCGCAGGCGCCGCGGTGTCCGACGACGCCCCGCGCGGACGGGCGGTCCGGGGCTTCATCACCCTTCCCGTGGCCGCGGTCTACCTCGCCGCGGCCTGCTCGACCCTGGTGCTCAGCGGGACCGACGTCGGGATCGTGGCCGCCCTGCGCTCCTTCGAGGCGACGGGCTCGATCGGCTGGGTCCTGGCGCTGTGGGGCGCCGGATCGCTCATCGGCGGCCTCCTCTACGGCGCGTGGCACCGCTCGTTCTCGGTGTTCTGGCTGCTCGCGGGCCTCGCCGCCACGACGGCTCCCGTCGCCCTCGCCGCGGGTGTGCCGAGCTTCGCCGTGTTCATCACCGTGTCCGGCTTCCTCTGCGCGCCGACCATCACGGCCACGGTCGAGCAGCTGAGCCGCCAGGTCCCCGAGCGGTTCCGCGGCGAGATGATGGGCTGGCACGGCTCGGCCATGACGGCCGGGTCGGCCGTCGGAGCACCGGTCGCGGGTTTCGCCATCGACCACGGCGGGTGGCAGTGGGGCTTCGTCGTCGTCTCCGCCCTCGGGGTCCTCATCGCCGCGGCAGGTCTCGTCGGCTCTCGGGCCGCCCGGCGCCGGGGCGGGCGCTCCGCCCGCACCGCCCGCACCGATTCGGTGCACGGCCTCGCGGCTGCTAACATCGATCACTGACCAGCCGTCACCATGCTCCCGCTCCGGCGGACGCCGGTGACGACGTGCAAGAGAAGCTCGCTTCCACCCGCGTCGACCTCACGGTCGCCGGGTCAAGGTCTGCTCGACCGGCCGCCGCCTGCGGTGCGCCTGCCGAGCCGTGTGACGCGACGGCGACCGTCCGGCATACGCGACCCTTGGGCTCCTCGTGCACACACGGGGAGCCCTTTTCTCGTTGTGGTCGCAGCAGGACAGGCAACATCCCGTCTGGTCACACCATTTCTCGAACTTAGGAGCACCACATCAGCGAGCCTCGCATCAACGAGCGCATCCGGGTCCCGGAAGTGCGCTTGGTTGGCCCCAACGGCGAGCAGGTCGGCATCGTCCGCGTCGAGGACGCGCTGCGTCTGGCCGAGGAGGCGAACCTCGACCTCGTCGAGGTGGCCCCCATGGCCAAGCCGCCGGTCGCCAAGCTCATGGACTTCGGCAAGTTCAAGTACGAAGCCGCCATGAAGGCACGGGAAGCGCGCAAGAACCAGGTCAACACCGTCATCAAGGAGATCAAGCTCCGACCGAAGATCGACCCGCACGACTACGGCACCAAGAAGGGCCACGTCGAGCGGTTCCTCAAGGCCGGCGACAAGGTCAAGGTGACGATCATGTTCCGCGGTCGCGAGCAGAGCCGACCGGAGCTCGGTCGTCGTCTGCTCGAGCGCCTCGCCGAGGACATCGCCGAGCTCGGCTTCGTCGAGTCGGCTCCGAAGCAGGACGGCCGCAACATGATCATGGTGATCGGCCCGACGAAGAAGAAGGCCGAGGCCAAGGCGGAGCAGCGCCGCTCCCGCGAGCTGCACGAGCAGCACGAGCAGCGTCCGGCCGAGGATGCCTCCACGGAAGCCCAGCCGGCCCCGGCCGACGGGCAGCCCGAGGCGCAGGCCCCGCAGACCGACCAGGCCACCGCCGCCGCCGAGTGATCGGCGGTCGGTGAGCAGCCGAGGGTGCACGCCCCCGGCCCGACACACCACGTGCGTCCACTGACGCACGCAACACGAAGGAGATCGGCCCCCATGCCGAAGATGAAGACGCACAGCGGTGCGAAGAAGCGTTTCCGCCTCACCGGCACCGGCAAGGTCATGCGTGAGCAGGCCGGCGGTCGTCACCTGCTCGAGCACAAGTCGAGCAAGAAGATGCGTTCCATCGCGAACGACGTCGAGCTCGCCAAGCCGGACGCCAAGAAGGCCAAGAAGCTCCTCGGCAAGTGAGCCGGGACCCCCACCCATCAGCACTTCGCTGAGCAGCCGGGTCCCCGGTAGGCCAGCAGCAGCAAGCACTGCGTCAAGCAGAGAAGGAGTATTCACGTGGCACGCGTGAAGCGGGCGGTCAACGCCCAGAAGAAGCGTCGCGTCGTTCTCGAGCGCGCCAGCGGTTACCGCGGTCAGCGTTCGCGTCTGTACCGCAAGGCCAAGGAGCAGGTCACCCACTCGCTGGGTTACGCCTACCGTGACCGTCGCGCCAAGAAGGGCGACTTCCGTCGCCTGTGGATCCAGCGCATCAACGCTGCGGCCCGCGCCAACGGCATGACCTACAACCGGTTCATGCAGGGCCTCAAGGCCGCCGGTGTCGAGGTCGACCGCAAGATCCTCGCGGACCTCGCCGTCAACGACGCTCCGGCGTTCGCCACCCTCGTGGAGCTCTCCCGCGCCAACGTCCCTGCCCAGGCAGAGGCGAAGGTCGCCGGCGACGCCGCCTGAGCGTCGTCCGAACGCACATCGCAGTCATCGAGCGCCGGGACACCCCGTGCTGACCAACCCCCGATCAGATCGGGTCAAGGCAGTGCGGGCGCTGTCCCGGCGCTCGGTGCGTTCTCGCACCGGCGAGTTCCTCGCCGAGGGGCCGCAGGCCGTCCGCGAGGCGGTCGCCTTCCGGCCCGACCTCGTCCGTGACGTCTACGTCACCGAGGAGGCGGCCCAGCGTCACGCCGGCATCGTCGAGGCCGCACGGGGCGGCGACCTCTGGGTCAACGAGGTGACGCCCGAGGTGCTCGCCGCCATGTGCGACACCGAGTCGCCCCAGGGCATCGCGGCCGTGTGCCGTGTGCTCGACCTCCCGCTGCACGACCTCCTCGCCGACCTGCCGTCCAGGGCGCTCGTGTGCGTCCTGACCAACGTCCGCGACCCCGGCAACGCCGGGACCGTGATCCGCGGCGCCGACGCCGCCGGCGCCGACGCGGTGATCGTCAGCGACGCCAGCGTCGACGTCTACAACAGCAAGGTCGTCCGCTCGACCGTCGGCTCGCTGTGGCACGTCCCGATCTCGGTCGGGGGCGCGGTTCCGGACATCCTCCGGGCGCTGCGCGAGCGCGGCGTCCGTCTGCTCGCGGCCGACGGTGCGGGCACGACCCTCCTGCACGACGCCGACCTCTCGGGCTCGCACGCCTGGGTCATGGGCAACGAGGCCTGGGGCCTCCCGCAGGAGGTCCGCGACGCGTGCGACGACGTCGTGCGAGTGCCCATCCACGGTCACGCCGAGTCGCTCAACCTCGCGATGGCGGCGACGATCTGTCTCTACGCGTCTGCCGAGGCGCGCCGCACCTCGCTCTGAGGCTCGCTGACCGAGTTTGAGCGAGTCCGGCCGGCTCTGAGCAGGTCTGGACAGGTCCGACCGGACCTGACCACCCCGGACCGGTGTGCCCGTGGCTATCCTCGGGGCCATGACCTCCGTCGACGGGACCGGCGCGTCCGCGCCCGAGGCGAGATGACGGCGCACGACCCGGTGGCCGGGATGGCCGAGCTGCTGCCCGACGGGGTCGTCGTCGTCGGCGCCGACCGGCGGATCCACTTCGCCAACGCGGAGGCCCTGCGCATCCTCGACTGCGATGCGGCGGACCTCGTCGGCCGTGGCCTGTCGGACGGCCTGCCCCTGACCGACAAGTACGGCCGCGACTGGTGGACGCACACCGACCCCTGGCAGGGGCTCCCCAGCCGGCCGGGCCACCGCGAGAAGCTGCTGGTGTCACCCAAGGGCCACGACGTGCTCGTCACCGCCCGCTACGTCCGTGCGGACGGGGACCACACCGTCGAGCGTGTCATCCTCGGCCTGCGCGACGCCGAGGACCGCCAGCGCGCCGAGCGCGACCAGGCCTCGGTCCTCTCGACGGTCGCGCACGAGCTGCGGGCGCCGCTGACGTCGGTGACCGGCTTCACGAGCAGTCTGTTGCGCCGCTGGGACCGCTTCACCGACGAGCAGAAGCGCCTCATGATCGAGACGATCGAGGCCGACGCGACCCGCCTGACGCGCCTGATCACCGAGCTGCTCGACATCTCCCGGCTCGACTCCGACAGCCTCAACCTGCGGCTGGGGCCCGTCGACCTGCACGCCCTGCTGACGACGCACGTCGTGCGCTACGAGCTGGGCCGGTCCACGGGCACGGTGGAGCTGCGTCTCGGTGACCGCGCCCGGGAGCACGGGCTGCCGCCGATGTGGGCCGACACCGACCGCCTCGAGCAGATCTTCTTCAACCTCATCGAGAACGGCCTGCTGCACGGCGCCGGCAAGGTCACCGTGACCCTCGACCGCGGAGGAGCGCTCGGGGACGCACCAGAGTCGGTCGTCGTCGAGGTCGACGACGAGGGGGACGGCATACCCCCGTCCGACCGCGAGAAGATCTTCGGACGCTTCTGGCACGGACCCTCCAACGCGAGCACCGGGCTCGGCCTCTACGTCGTGCGCGGGCTCGTCGAGGCCCACGGCGGCTCGGTGGTCGTCGCCGACAGCGAGGTCGGCGGGGCGCGGTTCGTCGTCGCCCTCCCGGCCGGGCTGCCGGACGTCGTCGGCGACTGACCGCGCCGCCTCGGCGGGACGCCCGGCCGGCCACGTCGAGCACGCCCCTAGACTGGGCACCCGCACGACAGGCCCCACCAGCCACCCTCCAGCACCCGAGCGAGAGCAGCGAACGCACGCCGATGTCCGGACCCAACACGAACTACGACCCGGTCGAGGTCTCCGCGCTCGACCCGGCGAACGTCGACGCAGCGGTGCAGGACGCCCTGTCGGCCATCGCCGCGGCCGCGTCCCTCGACGACCTCAAGGCCGTGCGCATCGCGCACCAGGGGGAGAAGAGCCCCCTCGCCCTCGCCAACCGCGAGATCGGTGCGCTGCCGCCGAGCGCCAAGGCCGAGGCCGGCAAGCGCGTCGGCCAGGCCCGGGGCCGGGTCGGCCAGGCCCTGACGGCCCGCCAGGCCGAGCTCGAGGCCGAGCGCGACGAGCGCATCCTCGTCGAGGAGCGGGTCGACGTCACCGTGCCCGCGCTCCGGCGCGAGCCCGGCGCCCGCCACCCCATCGAACTCGTCGCCCAGCGCCTCGTCGACGCGTTCGTCGGCATGGGCTGGGAGGTCGCCGAGGGCCCCGAGCTCGAGAGCGAGTGGCTCAACTTCGACGCCCTCAACCTCGGGCCGGACCACCCTGCGCGGCAGATGCAGGACACCTTCTTCCTCGACCCGGTCGACTCGGGCCTGGTGCTGCGCACGCAGACGTCGCCGGTGCAGATCCGCACGATGCTCGAGAAGGAGCCGCCGATCTACATCGTGGCCCCGGGCAAGGTCTTCCGCACCGACGACCTCGACGCGACGCACACGCCGGTCTTCCACCAGATCGAGTGCCTCGCCATCGACAAGGGCCTGACGATGGCCCACCTGCGCGGCGCGCTCGACGCGTTCGTCCGCATCATGTTCGGCGAGGAGACGCGCACCCGCGTCCGCGCCAACTACTTCCCCTTCACCGAGCCCAGCATGGAGACCGACTTCCTCTGCTTCGCCTGCCACGGCGAGGAGACCTGGGGGAGCGCCGAGCCGTGCCGCACGTGCGGCGGCTCGGGCTGGATCGAGCTCGGTGGCTCGGGCATGGTCAACCGCAAGGTGCTGCGCACGTGCGGCATCGACCCCGACGTCTACTCCGGCTTCGCGTTCGGGCTGGGCATCGAGCGGGCGCTCCAGCTGCGCCACGGGGTCCAGGGGATGCACGAGATCGTCGAGGGCGACGTCCGCTTCTCGCAGCAGTTCGGGATGGGGGTCTGACATGCGTATGCCGCTCAGCTGGCTCGCGGAGTACACCGACCTCGCGCCCGGGGCCCGGGGCGCCGACGTGGCCGCCAGCCTCGTGCGCGTGGGTCTCGAGGAGGAGGACCTCCACGGTGGCGACATCACCGGTCCGCTCGTCGTGGGCCGCGTCCTGTCCTTCGAGCTCGAGCCGCAGAAGAACGGCAAGACGATCCGCTGGTGCACCGTCGACGTCGGCCAGAACGGCCAGATGCTGACCGAGGGCAAGCACCAGGAGATCGTCTGCGGCGCCCACAACTTCGAGGTCGGCGACCTCGTCGTGTGCGTCCTGCCCGGCGCCGTGCTGCCCGGTGGCTTCGCCATCGCCGCGCGCAAGACGTACGGCCACGTCTCCAACGGGATGATCTGCGCCGAGGACGAGATCGGCCTGGGCCACGACCACGAGGGCATCATCGTGCTCAGCCGCCTGCTCGGCGAGGAGAAGGCCGCCACGGTGCAGCCCGGCGACGACGCCATCGCGCTGCTCGGGCTCGGCGAGGAGACCGTCGAGACCAACGTGACGCCCGACCGCGGCTACTGCTTCTCGGTGCGCGGCCTCGCCCGCGAGTACTGGCACGCCCAGGGCAGCCCGGAGGGCGGCTACCGCGACCCGGCCGACGTGGCGGCGCCGCCGGCCACCGCCGGGGGCTACCCGGTGGAGCTCAAGGAGAACTCGCCCATCGACGGCAACGACGGCTGCGACCGCTACGTCGCGCGCATCGTGCGGGGCATCGACCCGACGCGCCCGTCGCCGGCGTGGATGAGCAAGCGCCTGACGCAGATGGGCATGCGTCCCATCTCGCTCGCGGTCGACGTCACCAACTACGTGATGCTCGCCGTGGGCCAGCCGCTGCACGCCTTCGACGTCGACCGGCTCTCCGGCTCGATCGTCGTGCGCCGCGCACGGGTCGGCGAGAAGCTGACGACCCTCGACGACGTCGAGCGCACCCTGCACGCCGACGACCTGCTCATCACCGACGGCGGCGAGCAGCCGCTCGCCATCGCCGGCGTCATGGGCGGTGCCTCCTCCGAGGTGACCGACGCGACGACCGACGTCCTCATCGAGGCGGCGCACTTCGACCCGACCACGGTCGCGCGCTCGTCGCGGCGGCACCGTCTCGTCACCGAGGCGTCCAAGCGCTTCGAGCGCGGCGTCGACCCCAAGGTGACGGCGGCCGCGGCGCAGCTCGCGGTCGACCTACTCGTCGAGCACGGCGGCGGCACCGTCGACGACGGCGTGACCGACGTCGACCGCACGACGGAGCGCACGGCATACCTCCTCGACGTCACCGAGCCCGCCCGCATCGTCGGCGTCGACTACCCGCGCGAGCGCGTCGTCGGCATCCTGCGCGACCTCGGCTGCCGGGTCGACGAGTCCGGCGAGGGCGCTGACGAGACGCACGTGCTCGTGACGCCGCCGTCGTGGCGCCCCGACCTCGTCGACGCTCCGGACTACGCGGAGGAGGTCGCGCGGATCGACGGCTACAACAACATTCCGTCGATCACCCCGACGCCCAGCGACGGCCGCGGCCTGACCCACGAGCAGAAGGCCCGGCGGGTGGTCGCCGACGCCCTCGCCGGCGCCGGGCTGACCGAGGTCCTCAGCTACCCGTTCGTCTCCGAGGAGCTCGCGGACCAGCTCATGCTGCCGGCTGACGACGACCGTCGGGCGGCCGTCCGGCTCGCGAACCCGCTGTCCGAGGAGCGGCCGCTGCTGCGCACGTCCGTCCTCGCGAGCCTCGTCGACACCCTGCGCCGCAACGTCGCCCGCGGCCACAAGGACGTCGCGATCTACGAGCTGGGTCTCGTCTTCCGTCCGGGCGGACCGCTCGGCACGGCGCCGATCCCGGGCGTGGCCGCGCGGCCCGACGCCGGGACGCTCGAGCAGCTGTATGCCGCCGTGCCCGCCCAGCCGCGTCGTGCCGGCATCCTCGCGACCGGTCAGGCAGAGCAGGCCGGCTGGTGGGGTCCCGGACGCGCCGCCGACTGGAGCGACATGGTCGCTGCGGTGCAGACGGCCGCGGCAGCGCTCGCGGTGCCGGTCGTCGTCGCCAACGACCCGGGCCACGCGCCGTGGCACCCGGGACGGTGCGCGCGGATCACCCTCGCCGACGGCACGCTCGTCGGCCACGCGGGTGAGCTGCACCCCAAGGTCATTGCCGCCCTCGACCTGCCGGCTCGCACCGTGGCGGCCGAGTTCGACGTCGACGTGCTCGTCGCCGCGAGCGCCGAGCCCGTCCAGGCCCGCGCGTTCTCGACGTTCCCGCCGGCGATGACCGACATCGCCCTGCTCGTCGCGACCGACGTGGCCGCAGCCGACGTCGAGGCCGCCCTGCGCTCCGGTGCGGGGGATTCGCTCGAGTCGGTCGTCCTCTTCGACGTCTACGAGGGCGAGCGCATCGAGGCGGGGCACCGGTCCCTGGCCTACCGCCTCACCTTCCGTGCCGCCGACCGGACGCTGACGACCGACGAGGTCAACGGCTTCCGCGACGCGGCGGTCGCGGCGGCGGCCACGGCGACGGGGGCCGTGCAGCGCTGACACCCTGAATGCACGAATATGCATAGGCGTGTATAGTCATGCATTGTGATCAGGGCAGCAGTGGCGGGGGCGAGCGGCTACGCCGGAGGAGAGATCCTCCGGCTGCTGCTCGCCCACCCGCAGTTCGAGGTCGGCGCCGTGACGGCGGCCAGCAGCGCAGGCGAGCGGCTGGGGGCGGTGCACCCGCACCTCGTCCCGCTCGCGCACCGCGTGCTCGAGCCGACCACCGTCGACACGCTGGCCGGCCACGACGTCGTCTTCCTCGCGCTGCCGCACGGGCACTCGGGCGCCCTCGCCGCCCAGCTGCCCGACGGCGTCGTCGTCATCGACTGCGGTGCGGACTTCCGCCTCGAGTCCGAGAGCGCGTGGACCTCCTTCTACGACACCGCGTATGCCGGGTCGTGGCCCTACGGGCTCCCCGAGCTCCCCGGGCCGGCCGGCTCCGTGCAGCGCGAGCGGCTGGCCGGCGCGACCCGCATCGCCGTCCCGGGCTGCTACCCGACCGGCATCTCCCTCGCGCTGGCACCCGGCTTCGCCGCCGGCCTGCTCGAGCCCGACGACGTCGTCGTCGTCGCGGCCTCCGGCACGTCCGGCGCCGGAAAGTCCCTCAAGCCGCACCTGCTCGGCAGCGAGGTGATGGGCTCGATGTCGCCCTACGGCGTCGGTGGTGTCCACCGGCACACCCCCGAGATCGAGCAGAACCTCTCCCGCGCCGCGGGGGAGACCGTGACGGTCTCGTTCACGCCCACTCTCGCGCCGATGCCGCGAGGGATCCTCGCGACGTGCACGGCTCGTCTGCGCCCCGGCACGGACCCCGCGTCGGTGCGCGCCGCATGGGAGTCGGCCTACGCCGACGAGCCGTTCGTCCACGTCCTGCCCGAGGGCTCGTGGCCCGCGACGGCCTCGGTCGTCGGCAGCAACCACGTGCAGCTCCAGGTGACCGTCGACGAGCGCCTCGGCCGGGTCGTCGTCGTGTCGGCCATCGACAACCTCACCAAGGGCACCGCCGGCGCGGCCGTGCAGTGCGCCAACCTCGCCCTGGGCCTCGAGGAGACCCTCGGCCTCCCGATCGCAGGAGTCGCACCATGACGAGCACCACCGCCGGCACCGTCCGGCTGCCCGCAGGCTTCCGGGCGTCCGGTGTCACCGCCGGGCTCAAGGCGAGCGGCACCCCCGACCTGGCTCTCGTCGTCAACGACGGGCCCGAGCACCACGCAGCTGCGGTCTTCACGACCAACCGCGTCGAGGCGGCGCCCGTGACCTGGTCGCGCCAGGTGGTCGCCGACGGACGGGTCGACGCCGTCGTCCTCAACTCCGGTGGCGCCAACGCGTGCACCGGTGGCCAGGGCTTCCTCGACACCCACCGCACAGCGGAGCACGTCGCCGAGGTCCTCGGCCTCTCCGCGGGCGACGTCGTGGTCTGCTCGACGGGTCTCATCGGCGAGCTCCTGCCGATGGACAAGATCGTCTCGGGGGTCGACGCCGCCGCCGCGGCTCTCTCGTCGGAGGGCCACGAGGACGCCGCGGTCGCGATCAAGACGACCGACACCGTGCACAAGGTGGCCTCGCACGCCGGCGCCGGCTGGTCGGTCTCCGGCATGGCCAAGGGCGCGGGCATGCTCGCCCCGGCGCTCGCGACGATGCTCGTCGTCGTGACGACCGACGCCGTCGTCGACCGCGAGGACCTCGACGCAGCCCTGGGCGCCGCGACGACCGTCTCTTTCGACCGGATCGACTCCGACGCCTGCATGTCGACCAACGACACCGTCGTCGTGCTCGCGTCCGGGGCATCGGGCGTGTCCGTCGACCGGGCCGCTCTCACCGAGGCGCTGACCGACGTGTGCTCCGACCTCGCCCGGCAGCTCATCGCCGACGCGGAGGGTGCGGCCCACGACATCGCCATCGAGGTCATCGGAGCCGCAAGCGTCGACGACGCGCTCGAGGTGGGCCGTGCCGTCGCCCGCAACAACCTCTTCAAGTGCGCGATCTTCGGCAACGACCCCAACTGGGGCCGGGTGCTGGCCGCCGTCGGCACGACCCGCGCCGCCTTCGACGCGGCCGCGCTCGACGTCTCGATGAACGGGGTCGCGGTCTGCCGGTCCGGGGGAGTGGGCGAGGACCGCTCGCTCGTCGACCTCACCGAGCGCGAGGTCCACGTCCTCGTCGACCTGCACGCCGGCCCCGAGGCGGCCACGATCTGGACCAACGACCTCACCCACGACTACGTCCACGAGAATTCGGCGTACAGCACATGAGCCGCCCGAAGGCCACCGGTCCGGTCACGCCGCCGCCCTCGGCCGACCGGGGCGCCACGCCGTCCCACGTGCGTGGCCTCATCGACGCCGCCGCCGTCCGGGTCGCAGCGGGCAAGGCGGCGACGCTCGTCGAGGCGCTGCCCTGGCTCGAGCGCTTCCGCGGCGCCCTCGTCGTCGTCAAGTACGGCGGCAACGCCATGGTCGACGACGACCTCAAGGCCGCCTTCGCCGAGGACATCGCCTTCCTGCGGTATGCCGGCCTGCGTCCCGTCGTCGTCCACGGCGGCGGCCCGCAGATCAAGGCCATGCTCGAACGCGTGGGACTCGAGAGCGAGTTCAAGGGTGGCCTGCGGGTCACGACCCCCGAGGTCATGGACGTCGTGCGCATGGTGCTCACCGGTCAGGTCGGGCGCGAGCTCGTCGGACTGCTCAACCAGCACGGCCCCATCGCCGTCGGTCTCTCCGGCGAGGACGCGTCGCTGCTCGGCGCCCGCCGCCGCGGCACCGTCGTCGACGGCGAGGAGGTCGACCTCGGCCTCGTCGGTGACGTCGAGAGCGTCAACCCCTCGGCGATCATCGACATCCTCGACGCCGGACGCGTGCCGGTCGTCTCCACCGTCGCTCCCGACCTCGACGTCGAGGGGCAGGTGCTCAACGTCAACGCCGACACCGCGGCGGCCGCCATCGCCGTCGCCCTCGGGGCCGAGAAGCTCGTCGTGCTCACCGACGTCGAGGGCATCTACGCCGACTGGCCCGACCGCGGGTCCCTGCTGTCGACGATCACGCTGAGCGCCGCCCGCGAGCTGCTCTCGCGCGTCGACCACGGGATGGTCCCCAAGCTCGAGGCCTGCATCCGGGCCGTCGAGGGTGGCGTGCCCCAGACGCACGTCGTCGACGGCCGCCAGCCGCACTCGATCCTGCTCGAGATCTTCACCGACGAGGGGATCGGCACCATGGTGCTGCCCGACATCACCGGGTCCGAGCCCGCTCCTGCGTCATCCCGGTCGAGCGCCTCGTCTAGCGACTCCTCGAGCTCGTCGACGCCGACACCGACACCGACCGCCGAGGAGACCTCATGACCGCGGGACACGACCTGATCGACCGCTACGCCGGCGCGATGGTCCAGGTGTTCGGCACGCCGCAGCTCGTCCTCGACTCCGGTCACGGCTGCTGGGTCACCGACGTCGACGGGAGGCGCTACCTCGACCTGCTGTCCGGCATCGCCGTCAACGCCCTCGGCCACGGCCACCCCGCGCTCGTGCAGGCCGTCGCGAAGCAGGCCGAGGCCGCGATCCACGTCTCGAACTTCTTCACGTCCGAGCCGGCCATCGCCCTCGCCGAGCGCATCCTCGCCGTCGCGGCGGCGCCCGCCGGCTCAGGAGTGTTCTTCGCCAACTCCGGCACCGAGGCGACCGAGGCCGCGATCAAGCTCTCGCGTCGCACGGGCCGCAGCCGCATCGTGGCGCTCGAGGGCTCGTTCCACGGACGTTCGACGGGCGCGCTCGCGTTGACGCACAAGGCGGCCTACCGCGAGCCGTTCGAGCCGCTCATCCCCGGGGTGGTCTTCGTGCCGCCCAACGACGACGACGCGCTCCGGGCGGCGATCGACGACAGCACCGCAGCCCTCTTCGTGGAGCCGATCCAGGGCGAGGGCGGCGTGCGTGAGCTGACCGCCGACTACCTGCGGCTGGCGCGCGAGCTGACGAGCGCACACGGGGCCCTCCTCGTCGTCGACGAGATCCAGACTGGGATCGGCCGCACCGGCGACTGGTTCGCCCACCAGGCCTCTGGCATCGTGCCCGACGCGATGACCCTGGCGAAGGGACTGGGCGGCGGCGTACCGATCGGCGCCCTCGTCACCTTCGGTCCCGAGGTCACGGGGATGCTGACGGCCGGGCAGCACGGCACGACCTTCGGGGGCAACCCCCTCGCGTGCGCGGCCGGGCTCGCCGTCCTCGACACGATCGAGCGCGACCACCTGCTCGAGCACGTGCGTGACGTGGGCGCCCTGCTCGACCACGTCGACGTCGACGGTGTCGCCGGCACCCGGGGACGCGGCCTGCTGCGCGCGATCGAGCTCGACGGCATACCCGCTCCTGCCGCGATGGCGGCCGCGCGTGACGCGGGCTTCATCGTCAACGCCGTCACCCCCACGGCCCTGCGCCTGACGCCCCCGCTCGTCATCTCCGAGGACGAGCTGCAGGGCTTCCTCGACGCCCTCCCGGCGATCCTCGAGCACGCCCGTGCGGCAGCGGAGGGCGCGCCGTGAGCCGCAGGCAGCGCCAGCGCCGCATCGTGGAGCTGCTCGGGGCGCACGAGGTTCACAGCCAGGGTGAGCTGTCCGACCTGCTCGCCGCCGAGGGCACCGAGGTCACCCAGGCGACCCTCTCGCGCGACCTCGTCGAGCTCGGCGCCGTCAAGGTGCGGCGCGGTCGCGCCCTGGCGTATGCCGTCCCTGGAGAGGGCGGCGAGGTGGCCGCGGTCGGGTCCATCGGCGACGCGGCCTCGGCCCGGTTGCGACGCACGTGCGAGGAGCTGCTCGTCTCGGCCGTGGCCGCCGTCAACCTCGTCGTGCTGCGCACGCCGCCCGGTGCGGCCAACTACCTCGCGTCCGCCATCGACCAGGCGCGGGACCCCGAGGTGGTCGGGACCATCGCCGGCGACGACACGATCCTGCTCGTCACCGGCAGCGCCGACCAGGCCGCAGCGGTGGCCGAACGCCTCCAGACCCTCGCGGGCACGCGAGACTGAACCAGACCCAGCCCCGCCGGGCGCCTGGCCGGGCGCACCGCCGCCCACGGCGACCGACGAAGACCCCACCCACGAGGAGACCCCGCGATGACCGACCCCATCCGCACGAGTGCCGACGACGGCGACGAGGGCGCCAAGGGCGCGCAGAGCGCTGGCGCCGCGCGGGTGAGCCTCTGGGGCGGCCGTTTCGCCGGCGGTCCCGACCAGGCGCTCGCGGCCCTGTCCAAGAGCACCCACTTCGACTGGCGCCTCGCCCCGCAGGACATCGCCGGCTCGCGGGCGCACGCCCGCGTGCTGCACTCGGCCGGCCTGCTGTCCGCCGAGCACCTCACCGGGATGCTCGAGGGCCTCGACGCGCTCGAGGCCGACGTCCTCTCCGGCGCGTTCACGCCCGCAGAGGACGACGAGGACGTCCACACCGCCCTCGAGCGCGGCCTCATCGAGCGCGTGGGCACCGACCTCGGCGGCCGCCTGCGTGCCGGCCGATCGCGCAACGACCAAGTGGCGACCCTCTTCCGGATGTACCTCCGTGAGCACGCGCGCGTCGTCGGTGGCCTCGTCCTCGACGTCGTCGACGCGCTCGTGTCGCAGGCCGACCGCCACCTGGGGGTCGCGATGCCGGGGCGCACCCACCTGCAGCACGCCCAGCCCGTGCTGCTCTCGCACCACCTGCTCGCCCACGCCTGGGCGCTGCTGCGCGACGTCGACCGACTGCGCGACTGGGACGTCCGCGCCAACGCCTCGCCCTACGGCTCCGGAGCCCTCGCCGGCTCGTCGCTCGGTCTCGACCCCGAGGCCGTCGCCCACGACCTCGGCTTCGCCCACGCCGTGGAGAACTCCATCGACGGCACCGCCTCGCGCGACTTCGTCGCGGAGTTCTCGTTCGTGTCGGCGATGACGGCCGTCGACATCTCGCGGATCGCCGAGGAGGTCGTGCTCTGGGCGACGAAGGAGTTCTCCTTCGTCACGCTGCACGACTCGTACTCGACGGGGTCGAGCATCATGCCGCAGAAGAAGAACCCCGATGTCGCGGAGCTCGCGCGCGGCAAGGCGGGCCGTCTCGTCGGTGACCTCGCAGGCCTCCTGACGACGCTCAAGGCCCTGCCGCTCGCCTACAACCGCGACCTGCAGGAGGACAAGGAGCCGGTCTTCGACGCCGTCGACACGCTCGAGGTCCTCCTGCCGGCGTTCTCGGGGATGGTCGACACCCTGACGTTCAACACCGAGCGGCTCGAGTCGCTCGCGCCGCAGGGCTTCGCCCTCGCCACCGACATCGCGGAATGGCTGGTGCGACAGGGCGTTCCGTTCCGCGTCGCCCACGAGGTCGCGGGCGCGTGCGTGCGCGAGTGCGAGCCGCGGGGCATCGAGCTGTGGGACCTGACGGACGAGGACTTCGCGCGCATCAGCGAGCACCTGACGCCGGAGGTGCGTTCCGTGCTGTCCGTCGAGGGGTCCCTCGCGTCGCGCGACGCCGCCGGGGGCACGGCACCCGTCCGGGTGGCCGAGCAGCTCGCCGCAGCGCGCGGCCGTCTGTCCGAGGCCCGTGCCTGGACGTCCACGACTGTCTGAGCCGACGGTTAGCGTGTCGTCGGTGAGTCCCGTCGACGCCCGGCTGCCCCGAGAGTTCTTCGCCCGACCGTCCGTCGAGGTCGCGCCCGAGCTGCTCGGTCGCCACCTGTCGTTCGGCGGTGTCGTGCTGCGCCTGACCGAGCTCGAGGCGTATGCCGGCGAGGTCGATCCCGGGTCGCACGCCTACCGGGGTGAGACGCCTCGGACCCGCCCGATGTTCGGTCCTCCCGGGTTCACCTACGTCTACTTCACCTACGGGCACCACTGGTGCGTCAACCTCGTCGTCGGGCAGGAGGGCTCGGCCTCGGCGGTGCTCGTGCGTGCCGGTGAGGTCGTCGCCGGCCACGACCTCGTGCGTTCCCGCCGCGGTCCGGTGCGCGAGCGCGACTGGGCTCGTGGGCCGGGACGCCTCGGTCAGGCGCTCGCCATGACGAAGGAGCACACGGGCCGCGACTTCTGCCGGCCCCTCGTCGGGGAGCCCATCGACCTCGTCGTGTCCGAGGGTGAGCCGGTCGATCCGGAGCGCGTGCGCGTCGGGCCACGGGTGGGCGTCAGCGGTCCCGGGGGAGACGGGGAGGCGTTCCCGTGGCGCTTCTGGGTCGACGCCGACCCGAACGTGTCGGCCTACCGTCCCGGGGTCGTCCGGCGCCGCCGCACGTGACGCGCCTCCCCCGGGCCTTCTTCGCGCGGCCGGTGCTCGAGGTCGCTGCAGACCTGCTCGGACGGCACGTCCGCCACGGCGGCGTCACCGTCCGGATTACCGAGACGGAGGCGTATGCCGGTCTCGTCGACCCGGCGTCCCGCGTGCTGAGCCGGCCGACCCGGCACAACGCGCCCGTCTTCGGCCCGGCCGGGCACGCCTTCGTCTACTTCACCTACGGCCACCACTGGATGCTCTGCGTCGTGACCGGCGACGTGGGCGTGCCCGACGTCGTCCTCCTACGGGCGGGGGAGGTCGTGGCCGGTCACGCCGTCGCGTCCGAGCGACGGCCGGGTGTGCGTGAGAGGGACTGGTGCCGCGGACCGGGTCGGCTGACGAGCGCCTTCGGGGTCAGCGGCTCGCTCTCGGGTGTCGACGCCTGCGCGAGCGGCTCCGAGCTCGTCCTCGAACCCGGCGAAGCGGACCCCGGAGCCGTCGTGCGCACCGGGCCACGGGTGGGCGTCCGCGGCCCCGGTGGGGACGGGACGGCATACCCGTGGCGGTTCTGGCACGACGGCGACCCGACGGTCTCGGCGTACCGCCCGGGCGCGACACGACGTCGCTCTCGCCCGTCGGGCTGACGCCCGGCATCCGGGACCGGCGCGGTACTCGGTGGCCCGCCCGTCACGGCATACGGCAGGCTGTGTCCGGGTGGGCAGTGAGCCCACGCTGACGAGAGGACACCGATACCCGTGACGGACATCTTCGACGAGCTGCAGTGGCGCGGCCTGGTGGCACAGTCCACCGACGAGGCGGCGCTGCGCGAAGCACTCGCTGAGGGACCCCTCACGCTGTATTGCGGGTTCGACCCCACCGCGCCCTCGCTGCACTTCGGCAACCTCGTGCAGCTCGTCGTCCTGCGGCACTTCCAGCGCGCCGGGCACCGGGTCATCTGCCTCGTCGGCGGGTCAACCGGTCTCATCGGCGACCCGAAGCCGACGTCGGAGCGCGTGCTCAAGACCAAGGAGCAGACGGCGGCGAACGTCGCGCGCATCGAGACCCTGGTGCAGCCGTTCCTCGACTTCGACGGCGACAACCCCGCGATTCTCGTCGACAACCTGGACTGGACGGCGTCGCTGACGGCCCTCGACTTCCTGCGCGAGGTCGGCAAGCACTTCCGCGTCAACCAGATGATCAAGAAGGACGCGATCGCCACCCGGCTCGAGAGCAACGAGGGGATCTCCTACACCGAGTTCAGCTACCAGCTGCTGCAGGGGTTCGACTACCTCCACCTCTTCCGCGAGTACGGCTGCACGCTACAGACCGGTGGCAGCGACCAGTGGGGCAACCTCACGGCCGGCGTGGACCTGATCCACCGCGCCGAGGGGAAGGCGGTGCACCTGCTGACGACCCCGCTGCTCACGGACGCCGCCGGCAACAAGTTCGGCAAGTCGGAGGGCAACGCCGTCTGGCTGAGCGCCGACATGACGAGCCCGTACGCCTTCTACCAGTACTTCCTCAACATCGAGGACGCATCGGTGGCGTCGCTGCTCAAGGTCTTCACCGACCGTTCGCCCGAGGAGGTCGCCGAGCTCGAGCGGCAGGTCGCCGAGGAGCCCTTCCGCCGTGCGGCCCAGAAGACCCTGGCAGCCGACATCACGACGCTCGTGCACGGGGCGGCGGCCACCGCCGCGGTCCAGGCTGCGTCGGAGGCACTGTTCGGCAAGGGCGACCTCGGAGGGCTCGACGCGCAGACCCTCGGTGACGCGACCTCCGAGCTGCCGGGTGCCCCGGTGGCCGTGGGTACCTCGGTCGTCGACGCCCTCGTGGCGGTCGGCCTCGTCGACTCCCGCAACAGCGCACGGCGGGCGATCGGGGAGGGCGGGGCGTCGCTCAACAACGTCAAGGTCACCGATCCCGAGCGCGTGCTGGGGGAGGACGACTTCCTGCACGGCACGGTCGCCGTCATCAAGCGCGGACGACGCAACCTCGCGGCGGCCCGTCGGGCGTGATTCGTGCGTGGGAACGGCTCTCGGTGAGCCGATGCCGACCGCCGGAGGGGCGGATCTCCTTCTAGTACAACGGGATCCGTCCTTTCGCGCTGTCAGGACCACCTCGAGCCGGGGCGGATTTGTATTTGCCCGGAGGGGCGGGCTAACGTTCTCTTCGTCAGCCCGACAGGGAGAAACGGACGCCACCGCGGAGCGAGTCATCGCGAGCGAAGTTGGCCGGTCCCGGGGTTGGCGAGATTGGTCTGAGGCACCTGACGGAGTCGGGTAGCCTTGGAGAGCAGGAACCGCTCGTCCAGAGCCGGTCGCCTGGGTCGCCCCGATGGGGCGGACCACGGGTTTGACTCGGATCGGTGAGGCGGGTAAGTTTGAAGGGTTGCCCCGGAGGCCTCCTCGCAGAGGTGGTTGATGGTGTGTGTCCGATTCTTGAGAACTCAACAGCGTGTCAAAAATCGATGCCAATTACCTCGTCCCGAGGATCGCATCATCGCTTCCCGTTCGGGGAGTGGGTGTGGTGTTTCGGTGCGAATTATCCTTTGGTTGAAACTGAATGATCAACTCTTTTTGAGCTGGTTGTTCGACTTCAGTCAGGTTTTCG
>NZ_BMNZ01000005.1:414443-480276 GCF_014646815.1 Terrabacter tumescens | reverse complement strand
AGCCACCCTCGGCTTCCACACCCCCGCCCATAAACTCAACGAACTACTCACCGTTGCGCACACGCCCTGAAACCGCCGTCGAGTGCCCATTTCTCGACGTGCGGAAGTGAGCACTCGACATGGGGGAAGACGTCTAGATCGTCGCGGCGAGCTCGGTGCCCTGACGGATGGCGCGCTTGGCGTCGAGCTCGGCCGCGACGTCGGCCCCGCCGATGACGTGCACCCTGACCCCGGCCGCGACGAGTTCAGGCCCGAGCGTGTTGACCGACTCCTGGCCCGTGCAGACGATGATCGTGTCGACGTCCAGCACCTGAGGGTCCGAGTGCTCCTCGCCGTGGCTGATGTGCAGGCCGGCGTCGTCGACGCGCTCGTAGTTCACGCCGACGTGGTGGTGGACTCCCTTGGCCTTCAATGCCGCCCGGTGCACCCAGCCGGTCGTCTTGCCGAGCCCCTTGCCGATGGGGGTGGCCTTGCGCTGGAGCAGGTGCACCTCCCGCGGCGACGGTGACGGGTGCGGCTCGACGAGCCCGCCGCGCGACGCGTCCGGCTCGCCGACGCCCCACTCGGCCATCCACTGTTCGACGGTCATCGGCGACTCGACGTGCGTCAGCAGCTCCGAGACGTCGACCCCGATCCCGCCCGCTCCCATGACGGCCACGCGCCGACCGAGCGGTGCCTCGCCGCGGATGGCGGCGGCATACGTCACGACCTTCGGATGGTCGATGCCGGGCACGTCGGGCACGCGCGGCTCGACCCCGGTGGCGACGACGACCTCGTCGAAGTCCGCGAGGTCGTCGACGGTCGCGCGACGGCTGAGGTGGACCTTGACCCCGCCGAGCTCGAGCCGACGTCGGAAGTAGCGGATCGTCTCGGCGAACTCCTCCTTGCCGGGGATGCGCATGGCGAGGGCGAACTGGCCGCCGAGGTCGTCACCCGCCTCGAAGAGCTCGACCCGGTGGCCGCGCTCACCCAGGGCGACGGCGGTCGCCAGGCCGGCCGGCCCTGCCCCGACGACGGCCACGTGCTTGGAGCGGCGGGTCGGGGCGAGGACGAGCGTCGTCTCGCGGACGGCGCGGGGGTTCACGAGGCAGGTCGCCGTCTGCTTGGAGAAGGTGTGGTCGAGGCAGGCCTGGTTGCAGGCGATGCACGTGTTGATCTCGTCGGCGCGGTCGCCCGCGGCCTTCGCCACCCAGTCCGGGTCGGCGAGGAAGGGCCGGGCCATCGAGACGAGGTCGGCGCTGCCGTCGGCGATGACCTGCTCGGCGAGGTCGGGCATCGAGATGCGGTTGCTCGTCACGACCGGGATGCCGACCTCGGGGCGAAGCTTGGCGGTGACGCGCGTGAAGGCGCCGCGGGGCACCGACGTCACGATCGTCGGGACGCGCGCTTCGTGCCAGCCGATGCCGGTGTTGATGATCGTCGCGCCCGCGGCCTCGACCTCGTGGGCCAGGGCGACGACCTCGTCCCACGACTGGCCCTCGGGCACGAGGTCGAGCATCGACAGGCGGTAGACGACGACGAAGTCGGGACCAGCGGCCTCGCGCACCGCACGGACGACGTCGACCGCCAGGCGTCGGCGGTTCTCGGGCGAGCCGCCCCACTCGTCGGTGCGCTGGTTGGTGCGCGGCGCGAGGAACTGGTTGATGAGGTAGCCCTCGGAGCCCATGATCTCGACGCCGTCGTAGCCGGCCTCACGCGCCAGCCGGGCACAGCGGGCGTAGGCCGCGACCGTGCTCCGGATGCCGCGCGCGCTGAGCGCCCGCGGGGTGAAGCGCGAGATCGGGGACTTCAGGGCCGACGCCGAGACGGCCAGCGGGTGGTAGGCGTAGCGTCCGGCGTGCAGGATCTGCAGGGCGATCTTGCCGCCCTCGCGGTGCACGGCGTTCGTGATGACCCGGTGGCGACGAGCCTGGCGCTCCGTCACGAGCACGGAGCCGCCCGGGTAGAGGGAGCCGGCGAGGTTGGGCGCGAAGCCGCCCGTGACGATGAGGCCGACCCCGCCGCGTGCCCGTTCGGCGTAGTAGGCCGCGAGCCGGTCGAAGTCCTTGGCGCGGTCCTCGAGGCCGGTGTGCATCGAGCCCATGACGACGCGGTTGCGCAGCGTCGTGAAGCCGAGGTCGAGCGGTTCGAGCAGGTGGGGGTATGCCGTCGTCACCCGCCCGAGGGTAGCCGCTGGTTACCGCTCGGTAGCCGCTCAGGCGGCCAGCGTCACAGTGCGGGAGGCGTGGGTGAGAATGGCGAGGTGAGCGATCTCGAGCACCTGGACGTCCTCGTCGTCGGAGCCGGCCTGTCCGGCATCGGCGCGGGCTACCGCCTCCGCACCATGAGCCCCACCCGCACATGGGCGATCCTCGAGGCGCGGGACTCGCTCGGCGGCACGTGGGACCTCTTCCGCTACCCGGGTGTGCGCTCGGACTCGGACATGATGACGCTCGGCTTCCCGTTCGAGCCGTGGACCGACCCGGACGCGATCGCCGACGGGCCCAAGATCCTCGACTACCTGCGCCGCACGGCGGACAAGCACGGTATCACCGAGCGGATCCGTCTGGGCCACAAGGTCGTCGCGGCCGACTGGTCGAGCGACGAGGCGCTGTGGACGGTGACCGTCGAGCACGCCGGGACGCGACGGCAGCTGACGTGCAGCTTCCTCTACCTCTGCAGCGGCTACTACGACTACGAGCGCCCGCACGACCCGCAGCTGCCGGGCCTCGAGACCTTCGAGGGCCAGGTCGTGCACCCCCAGTTCTGGCCCGACGACCTCGACGTGTCGGGCCGGAAGGTCGTCGTCATCGGCTCCGGTGCCACGGCCGTGACGCTCGTGCCGTCGCTCGCGGACGCCGGCGCCGACGTGACGATGCTCCAGCGCACGCCGACGTGGATCGCATCCCTGCCCAGGCAGGACCGGGTCCGCGACGTCCTGCAGAAGGTGCTGCCGGGACGCGCCGCCGGCACCGCGGCCCGCTACAAGAACGTCCTCGGCACGATGGGCGTCTACGAGCTGAGCCGCCGCCGCCCTGCCGTGATGCGGTCGATGCTGTCCAAGGGCGCCGCGAAGTCGCTCGGCTCGACCGACCTCGTCGCGGACCACTTCACCCCGACCTACGACCCCTGGGACCAGCGCCTCTGCGTCGTCCCCGACGGCGACCTCTTCGAGGCCGTGCGCAGTGGACGCGCCCACGTCGTCACCGACACGATCGAGACGTTCGTGCCACACGGCATACGCCTCCACTCGGGACGCGAGCTCGACGCCGACGTCGTCGTCACCGCGACGGGCCTGCGCATCAAGCTCGCCGGAGGCATCGCCATGACCGTCGACGGGCAGGCCCGGCCCACCGGCGATCTCACCGTCTATCGCGGCGTCATGTTCGCCGGCGTGCCCAACCTCGCGGTGTGCGTCGGCTACGTCAACGCGTCGTGGACGCTGCGTGCCGACCTCGCCAACCGCTACGTGTGCCGGCTGCTGGGCCACATGGAGCAGAACGCCTGGCGGGTGGCCACGCCGCACGCACCGGAAGGCATGGAGGGGCGGCCCCTGCTGCCGCTCGCCTCCGGCTATGTCCAGCGGGCCGCCGCCGACCTGCCGCAGCAGGGCGACGGCGCGCCCTGGCTGATGCGGCAGAACTACCTGCTCGACCGGCGCGACATGCTGCGCAGCGACGTCACCGAGGCGATGTCGTTCGGTCGCTGACCGGGCGCCCGCAGGGGCGTGTCGAGGGTTCCGTGCCGGGCGGGTGATGATCGGGTACGGAGCCGGCATGAGCGAAGCGAACACACCTTCGAACGACGACGTCATCGGCGCCACCGGCGCGGCAGCGGACGCCGGAGGCGACTCCGCCGTCAAGGACCCCGAGGACTGGGTGACCGGCGACGAGCCGATGACCGGCGCCCAGCGCAGCTACCTCGAGACACTGGCCCGCGAGGCCGGCGAGACCCTGCCCGGCGACCTCACCAAGGCCCAGGCCTCCGAGCACATCGACCGTCTCCAGCAGTCGACGGGCCGGGGCGCCGACAGCGCCGGGAGCGCCGGTAGCGCCGGCACTGCCGACGCCGGCAACGGGCCCATCGGCGCGGACGGCAACGTCGGCCGCACCGAGGGCCACGGCAGCGAGCTCTGAGCGGGGCCGTGCCGAGATCGCCTGACGTCGGTCAGGCGATCTCGATGCGGTCGGAGACGAGACCGTCGTCCGCGAGCCGCCGCAGCTGCGTCACAGCCCGCTGCTGCACGGCCCACGGGTCGATGGTGTTGACGTAGATCTTCGTGCCGCCCTCGAAGCCGGCGAGCGTCGAGATCCGCCACTTGATGACGGCTCGCAGCGGCATCGGCACGTCGACGGACGGCGGCCGGTGGTGCCACTCCTCGTTCGAGGGGACGTGCACCCCGGTCGCGGCGTGGCAGGCGTGGACGAGGTCCGAGAAGTCGCGCACCTGGGCCTCACCCAGCTCCCACGGGCAGCCGTCTCCGTCGGTGACGTGCACGACGAGCGCTGGGTACCGGTGCCCGACGCCGGCGAACGCGACCGCGTGCTCGGTGCGCGCGACGACGAGACCCTGCGACGCGGCATACTCCGCGCCCCACCGGGCGAACATGTCGGGCTCGGTGCGCAGCCGCTCGATCTCGCGCTCCTTCTGGGCGCCGAGCTCGTCGATGGCGACGACCTGCTTGTGCAGGTGGTCGAACGACGCCCCCGCGGGGGCCAGCCAGTTCTGGAAGACCGACACGTAGCGCGCGCACTCGTTGTCGCGGTAGAGGTCATGCATCGCGCGGATCGTGAACTTCGTGTACCTCCAGTGCTCCTCGGGTGTCAGGGTCCCCGACCCGGCGAGCTGGGAGTCGTCCGTCGCGTCGTCGACGTAGTGGCGCCGGGAGATGACGACCTGGTGGTTGCCGGCGAAGAGCCCGACGGCCTCGCGCTCGAGGTCCTCCTCGGCGAGCGGCTCGGCGTCGGCGCCGACCGTGCCGCGCGCCCGCATCTGGATGCGCGCGAGGGACGTGACGTGCTCGCGGCCACCGGGGGTGGAGAGGTATGCCGTCCGGCGGGCTCGCGAGTCGGCCGTGGGCTGCCAGCCGTGCGCGAGGTGCCAGTAGTCGTAGCTGAGGATCTCGAAGAGGTTGGGGATGAGCCGGAACTGCGGCGTGCTGTGGTCGAGGTCCTCGGCCAGCAGGCCTCGCACGTCGTGCCAGCCGTCGGGGTCGTGGACGAGCCGGGCGATCTCGGGGGTGGTCTCCCGCATGCGCGCCCAGCAGAAGGCGCAGTGCCGGTCGTGGTCGAGGGGGTCGATGGGCAGCGGGTGCCGGCTCGGCTGCCCCAGGGGACGGGCCGCCCTGCCGGGGAGCGTCCACACCTTGGTGCCGGTGATGGGGTTCACCTGCTTGATGGTCCCGTCGGGCAGTCGCGTCAGGGGCTCGATCACCTCTCCAGCGTAGGTCGACTAGCGTCGGAGCGTGCCCGCCGACGCCCCGACCGACCTGCCGTTCCGTGATCCGTCCCTCACAGTCGAGGAGCGGCTCGACGACCTGATCGGGCGGATGACGCTCCCCGAGAAGGTCGGCCAGATGCTCCAGCTCGACGCTCGGGGCGACCTCACCGACATCGTCCACGGCAAGCTCGCGGGCTCGATCCTGCACGCCTCGCCCAAGGACCTGCCGCGGGCCATGGCGCTCGCCGAGCAGACCCGCCTCGGCATCCCGCTCCTCACGGCGGACGACTGCATCCACGGCCACTCCTTCTGGCCCGGCGCGACGATCTTCCCCACCCAGCTCGGCATGGCCTGCTCGTGGGATGCGGAGCTCATCGAGCAGGCCGCACGCGTCACCGCCGTCGAGGTCTCGGCGACCGGGGTGCACTGGACGTTCTCGCCGGTGCTCTGCATCACGCGCGACCTGCGCTGGGGCCGCGTCGGCGAGACCTTCGGCGAGGACCCGCACCTCATCGGCGAGCTCGGGGCGGCGATGGTCCGCGGCTACCAAGGAGACGGACTCACCGATCCCACAGCGGTGCTCGCGTGCGCCAAGCACTTCGCGGGCTACTCCGAGACGCAGGGCGGTCGCGACGCGAGCGAGGCCGACCTCAGCCGCCGCAAGCTGACGTCGTGGTTCCTGCCGCCGTTCGAGCGCGCCGTCCAGGAGGGCTGCCGCACCTTCATGCTCGGCTACCAGGCCATCGACGGCGTGCCCGTCACGGCGAACGGGTGGCTGCTCGACGAGGTGCTCAAGGGGGAGTGGGGCTTCACCGGCACCCTCGTCACCGACTGGGACAACGTCGGCCGGATGGTCTGGGAGCAGAAGGTCTGCGCCGACGACGTCGAGGCGGCGGCAGTCGCGGTGCGCGCGGGCAACGACCTCGTCATGACGACGCCCGCCTTCTTCGAGGCTGCCCAGGAGGCCGTCGCCCGCGGCCTGCTCGACGAGGGCCGCATCGACGAGGCGGCTCGCCGCGTGCTGAGGGTCAAGCTCGAGCTCGGCCTCTTCGAGCACCCGCGTCCGCCGGACGTCGAGCGCCAGCGGGTGGTCATCGGCTCGGCCGAGCACGCCGCGCTCAACCTCGAGGTCGCGCGTCGCTCGCTCGTCCTGCTCACCAACGACGGCTCGCTGCCGTATGCCGTGGGCGACGTCCCGCGCACCGTGGCCGTCCTCGGCCCCAACGCCGACGACCCGCAGGCCAACCTCGGCGACTGGGCCGGGGCGTCGGGACAGGTGGACTGGATGCCTGACGGACACCCCCGCGAGACGGTCGAGACCGTCCTCGACGGCTTCCGCGCCGTCGTCCCGCCCACGTGGACGGTCACGCACGCCCGCGGCGCCGAGATCGAGACGCTCGTGCCCGACCCCGAGGGGCCGCTCTTCCCCGACGGCCAGCCGCGCCCACCCGTGTCCGCGCCCGCGCCGGTGGACCCGGCCCAGCTCGCCGAGGCCGTCGCCACGGCCCAGACGGCCGACCTCGCCGTCGTCGTGCTCGGTGACACGATCGCCCTGACGGGAGAAGGCTGCTCGACCGCGACCCTCGACCTGCAGGGCGGTCAGGTGGCCCTCCTCGACGCCCTCGTCGACGAGCTCGACAGCACCGGCACGCCCGTCGTCGTCGTGCTGCTCCACTCCAAGCCCAACGTCCTGCCGCCCAGTGCGCTCCGCGCGGCAGCGATCATCGAGGCGTTCAGCCCCGGAATGCGCGGCGGCCGCGCCGTCGCCGAGCTCGTCCTCGGCCACATGGAGCCCTCCGGACGCCTGCCGGTCTCCGTGCCGCGGCACGTCGGCCAGCAGCCGACCTACTACAACCAGGTCCGCGGCCAGCACGGCCACCGCTACGCCGACCTGACCCAGGAGCCGCAGTTCGTCTTCGGCGAGGGCCTGAGCTACACGACCGTCGAGTGGTCCGACCTGACCCTCGAGGCTGCCGAGCTCGCGCACGACGACGTCCTGGTCGCGGAGGTCACGCTGACCAACACGGGCGAGCGGACGGCATACGAGGTCGTGCAGGCCTACGTCACCGACGTCGTCACGAGCGTCACATGGGCGACCAAGGAGCTCAAGGCATTCCAGCGGGTGACGGTGCCGGCAGGAGAGTCGGTGCGGGCACGCGTCGAGGTGCCCGCGGCCGCGTGCTCGATCGTCGACGCCGGCGGTCGCCGCGTCGTCGAGGCCGGCGAGTTCGAGCTGCGTGTCGGCCCGAGCTCCCGCGACGCCGACCTGCTCCGTGTGACCTTCACCATCACGCCGGAGGGCTCCGCCTGACTAGGCTCGCAGGCATGAGAGCAGCGCGCGTCACCAGCCTCGGCGGCCCGTCCACCGTCACCGTCGACGAGGTCCCCGAGCCCACGCTCGAGCCTGGTCACGTCCTCGTCGACGTGCACGAGGCGGGGGTCAGCTTCCCCGACGTCCTCATGACCCGAGGGCTCTACCAGATGCGCCCCGAGCTGCCCTTCGTCCCCGGCGCCGAGTGCGCGGGCGTCGTGCGCGAAGCCGCTGAGGGCAGCGCGTTCCGTCCGGGCGACCGCGTCGCTGCCTTTCCAGTGCTCGGAGCCTTTGCCGAGACGGTCGCCGTCCCCGAGGCGATGGTCTTCCCACTGCCCGACGCCGTGCCGTTCCAGGTCGGCGCCGCGCTGCCGATGAACTACCTCACCGTCCACTTCGCGCTCACCCAGCGCGGCCGGCTCGAGCGCGGCGAGGTCGTTCTCGTCCACGGTGCGGCCGGCGGCATCGGCACCGCCGCGATCCAGCTCGCGCGGGCCATGGACGCCCGCGTCATCGCCGTCGTCTCGTCCGAGGACAAGATCGAGACGGCCCGCGCCGCTGGTGCCCACCACGTCGTGCTCGCCGACGGGTTCCTCGCTGCCGCAAAGGAGCTCACGGACGGACGTGGGGTCGACGTCGTCGTCGACCCGGTCGGCGGTGACCGCTTCACCGACAGCCTCCGCAGCCTCGCTCCCGAGGGGCGTCTGCTCGTCATCGGCTTCACGGCCGGCCAGATCCCCGAGGTCAAGGTCAACCGGCTGCTCCTCAACAACATCAGCGTCGTCGGTGTCGGGTGGGGCGCCTTCTGGATGCCCGACCCCTCCTACCTCCGCACGCAGTGGGAGTCGATCCTGCCGCTCCTCGAGTCCGGCGCGCTCGCCCCGCCCATCGGCTCGCGCCACCCGCTCGACGACATCGCCGCGGCGCTCACCGAGATCGACGAGCGACGCGCCCAGGGCAAGGTGACCCTCACCGTCCGCCAGTAGGTTGGGGCGTATGCCGTCCCTGCCGCTCCGCGCGTCCGCTCGCTCGTCCGCCCCGACGTCCCCCCGGCGCGTCCTCGTGACGGGCGGTGCCTCCGGGCTGGGGCTCGCACTCGTGCGGGCCCTGGTCGCCCGGGGTGACCACGTGCTCGCGACCGACGTGCAGACCGACCGGCCCGACGCACTCCCCGAGGCTGCGGCATACCTCCCCCTCGACGTGCGCAGCGACGAGGCGTGGGCGGCAGCGCTCGCCCACGTGCGCGAGACGTGGGGCGGCCTCGACCTGCTCGTCAACAACGCCGGCGTCGCCGCGGGCGGGCGCATCGACGTCGCGACGATGGACGAGTGGCACTGGATCGTCGACATCAACCTGCTCGGCGTCGTGCGCGGCTGTCGCACCTTCACGCCGCTCTTCAAGGAGCAGCGCAGCGGCCACATCGTCAACACCGCCTCGCTCGCCGGGCTCGTCCACGCACCCGGCATGGCCGCCTACAACACCGTCAAGGCCGGCGTCGTCGCCCTGAGTGAGACGCTGTCGCACGAGCTCGCCCCGCACGGCATCGACGTGTCGGTCGTCTGCCCGTCGTTCTTCCGCACCAACCTCGGCTCGTCGTTCCAGGGCGCCGACACCGAGATGGAGACCGCGGGCAAGAAGATGGTCAGCGGCTCGAAGCGTTCGGCCGAGCAGGTCGCCGACATCGTCGTGCGCGGCATCGACGCCCGACGCGACGTCATCCTCACCGATCGCGACGGCCGGATCGCGTGGCGCGCCAAGCGGTTCGCCCGACCCGCCTACACAGCCGTCATGAAGCGAGCGGCGAAGCGGGTGGCAGCAGGCCGCTGAGGTCGTGTCATGTCACCCGATCGAGGAGGGCCAGCGGTGCCTGCGCCACTGCTCCCACGTCGGGAAACCCGCCGGCGGGTCATCGACGGGTTCGGTGCCGTCCAGCTCTCCGGCCGTCGGGATGCTGATGATCTCGGCCCAGGTGGCCAGCTCGGCGTCCGACATGTGCCAGGTCGTGTGGGGCTCCTCGGCCTGTCGCCGGTCGAGCCGTCGGCGCTGCTCGGGCGGCGTGAGCTCGAAGTAGCGCAGCTCCACCGCAGCCCCGAGGTCGGCGGCGAGGGCTCGTAGGGCCGAGCGCTCGTCCCTGCCCCAGAGACCGTAGTCGATCACGACGTTGATGCCGAGCTGCAGAGCGCGCAGCCCGATGTCGATGAGCCGTCCCTCGACCACGTCCGAGGCCGCGGGAGGATTCGCCGGTCCGAACAGGGCCTTGACCCACTCATCCTTCGTCAGACGGAGAGCGTTCTCCTCCGCCTCGATGGCTCGCGCCGCCGTGGTCTTCCCGGTGCCCGGGAGCCCCACGGTCAGGAACAGGGTCGGCCTCGTCGTCGTCACGGTCCCCATTGAAGCCGCTGCTCCATCGGGTGGGTCCGCTTCTTCAGGTTGCAGCCGGCGGGGGGGCCTAAAACAGGAGGCGTGGTGTCGGTGCCGGTCGGTACCGTCCAGTGATTGTGACGATGACGACGGTGGGGCACGACGACGCACGGGGAACGACGCACGACGGCGCTCCACGCGGTGGCGGTATGCCGCAGGGTCGGGTCCCCGTGGACTGGCGCCGGGTCCGTCGCCCGCTCACGATCGTGTGCTTCACGATGTCCCTCTTCGGAGCCATCGCTGCGTCGCTGGGGTCCATGGTCGCCGGCCGTCTGGCCGAGCACGCCACCTCGATGCTCGTCGTGCTGCTCGCCCTCTGTGTCGTCGGCGGAGCCGTCATCGACACCGTCGCCAAGACGATGTGGGCGACGGTCTGCGACCGCGCCGAGGGGCGGCTGCGCGCCGACCTGCTCGACGCCGCCATGGCCCAGCCCCTGTCCGAGCTGTCCGAGCAGGCCGTCGGGGAGGTGCTCGACCGCATCGACGACGACACCTGGGAGGTCGGCCAGCTGATGCGGTGGGGCGTGTGGCAGGCCGTGCGCACCCTCCTCGCCTCCGGGCCGCTCTGGGTCGTCGCCAGCCTCGCGTGGTGGCCCGCGGCCGTGCTCTTCCCTCTGACGGGTCTCGCGACCTACTGGGTCGTGCGCCGCCTGCTGCCGCAGGTCGCCGAGCGCAAGGTCGTGGAGGAGGCCGCCTGGACCGACCACGCGGCATCCACCGAGGAGGGCGTCGCCGCCCGCGACGACCTGCGCACCGCCCTGGGCCAGGCGCACGTCCTGCGCCGCAACGCCCGCCTCGCCGCCACGGTCCACGCGGCCCTCGACAGGGTGCTCCAGGTCGAGGTCCGCATCACCCGTCGCAGTGGCGGCCTGCTCCACGGCGCCCTGGCCGCGGTCGCCGTGGTCGGCACCGCGCTCGTGCTCGCCGACGACATGACCACCGCTCGCCTGGTCACCCTCTTCCTCGTGACGACGATGTTCGTCGGCGGCGTCGACATGCTGGCGCGTCACCTGCCCGACCTGCAGGAGGGCTTCGGCGCCGTCCTGCGGCTGCGCGCCATGCTCGCATCCCCGGCAGAGCCCGTCGGCGGTCTGCCGCTGCCCGACGGGCCGCTCGACGTCGAGTTCCGGGGTCTCGAGTTCAGCTACGGCACAGGCACGTTCGCGCTCCGCGACGTCGACCTCGTCGTCCCCGCTGGGCACACGTGTGCCCTCGTCGGCCGCACGGGCTCCGGCAAGTCCACGCTCGCTTCGCTGCTCTCACGGGCCGTCGAACCGCCCGACGGCACCGTGCTGCTGGGCGGCACCGACGTCCGGGACCTCGACCTCCAGCAGCTCCGGGCCGCGGTCGGCGTCGTGACCCAGCGCACCGAGGTGCTCGCGGGCACCCTCGCCGAGAACATGACGCTCTTCGGCGACGTGCCCCGCCCCCGCGTCGAGGCAGCGGTCGCCGAGCTCGGCCTGACCGACTGGGTGGCCGGCCTCCCCGGCGGCCTCGACACGATGCTCGGCCCGGGTGGGACGACGCTCTCGGCCGGCGAGGAGCAGCTCGTGGCCTTCGCCCGGCTGCTCGTGCGCGACGTGCGCGTCGTCGTCCTCGACGAGGCGACGGCCCGCATGGACCCCGTCACCGAGGCGCGCGTGGTCCGGGCCGCCGACCGGCTCATCTCCGGGCGCACCGGCATCCTCGTCGCCCACCGCCTGTCGACGACCGAGCGGGCCGAGCAGGTGGCCGTCCTCGAGTCGGGCCGCGTCGTCCAGCACGGCCCGCGCGGCCAGCTGGCCGCAGCCGACGGCCCCTTCCGCCGCCTGCTCGAGGCAGCCGCGCACGAGGTCGCCGTCGAGGAGCACCACCACGACGACGCCGCGATCGGCTCGGTGCGGCGCAGCACCGCCCCGCCGCCGCCGCCGGTGCTGGCCCCGAGCCCGAGCCTGGCGCGCCAGGTCCTGCACGCCGTGAGCATCCAGCCCCGCTGGGGCCTGCTCGGGGCCTCGCTCTTCCTCCTCGCGTCGTTGACCGGTGCGTTCGGCGCCCTCACCGGCTGGACCTGGGGCCTGGTCGTCACGCGCCTGCAGGCCGGGGAGAACCCCGGCTGGGTCACCGCGGCCCTCGTCGCCTCACTCCTCGTGGGTCCGCTGCTGCTCTCTCAGGCCTTCCGCTCCTACCCGCACTGGTGGATCGAGGTCCGGCTGCGGGTGCGCGCCGCCGTCCTCGCGGGTCAGACCTCGCAGCGCCGACTCGTGCGCACCCCGCCCGGCGAGGTCGTCGCCCGCACGATGGACGCCGACCGACTGGCCCGCTACACGGACCGCTGGGTCGACTTCACCAACGGGCTCGTCGTCGCGTCGTTGACGGCTCTCATCGCCGGCACCTGGCTGGCCGGTGCCGTCCTGCTCGTCGTCATGGTCACCTCGGCGCTGGCCTCCACCCTCGGGCGGCCCGTGGCCGGGCGCTCGGCAGCCGCGGCCTCGACGGCCCGCGCCGACTTCGGCCGCTCGCTGGTCTCCGCCCTCGAGTCCATCCGCACGGTCAAGCTCGCCGCGGCCACCCCCCAGGTGCACCGGCACCTCCACCAGGTCGACGGTGGACGCGTCGACGCCGCCGTCCGTGAGCACCGCGTCCAGGCCCTGCTCGACGGCGTGCCCGTCGTCATGGTCCAGTGCGGCGTCGTCGCCGCGTGGGCAGGCTTCCTGCACGGCACGTGGCCCCTCGCCGTCACCCTGCTCGTCGCCAACGCCGTCAGCGGCTTCGACTGGTTCGGCCGGGTCGCCGGCTCGGTCGTGACGGAGGCCCCCGGCGTGCGGGCCTGGATGAACGCCACGAGCGAGCTCGCCGGCGGCGGCGACCTCATGGACCTGCCCTGGGGCATGGACCTGGTGCACGGCACGGCCGACGACCCGGAGCCCGGGTCGCGCGAGCCGCTGCGCAGCCTGACCCTGCGAGGGCTGACGGCGGTGCACGACGACGGGACCATCGGCGTCGAGGACGTCGACCTCACCGTCGGCGCGGGCGAGCTGGTGCTCCTGCTGGGCCAGGTCGGCTCGGGCAAGTCCAGCCTGCTCTCGACGCTGGCCGGGCTCACGTCGCACACCGGTGAGGTCCTCTGGAACGGGCGTGCCCTGACCGAGCCCGAGGTCGAGCTGCGCCCCGGTCGGGTCTCGCACATCGCCCAGGTGCCGCGGGTCCTCTCCGGCACGTTCACCGGCAACATCGCCCTCGACCACCCCGACCGGCAGGTCGAGCCGGCGCTCGCGACGGCCCGCATGGAGCGAGACGTCGCCGAGGCCGGCGGACCCGAGTCGCTCGTCGGCCACCGCGGCGTCCGGCTCTCCGGCGGTCAGGTGCAGCGTCTGGCACTCGCTCGCGCGCTCGCGTGCGAGGCGGACCTGCTGCTCGCCGACGACGTCTCGTCGGCGCTCGATGCGGCCACCGAGATCGAGCTGTGGGCCGCGCTGCGCTCCGGTGGGGCCACCGTCATCGGCGCGACGAGCAAGGCTGCTGCCCTGGCCCAGGCCGACCGCGTCGTCGTGCTCGAGCGGGGCCGGGTCGTCGAGACGGCACCCTGGCGCGAGCTGTCGCAGCGCTGGGCCCACCTCGCCGGGTGACCGTCCATGACCCGGCGGCGCCCGGCTTGCCGGACCGACCCCTGCCTGATGTGCTGCCACCCGTGACCGACGAGCCGACAGGCCAGACCGCAGACCCCCGCCGGGCCTTCTGGGTCGACCCCGACACGGACCCGCGCAACCTCACGGCGCCCCCGGTCGGCGAGGTGGCGACGCTGGCCCACTATCTCGACCACTACCGGATGACGTTCGAGATGAAGTGCGACGGCCTGACGCCCGAACAGCTGGCCGCCCGGTCGGTCCCGCCGAGCACCATGAGCCTGCTGGGCCTCGTGCGTCACTTGGCCAAGATCGAGCACCACTGGTTCCGGCGCACGCTCGAGGGCCAGTCGACGCTGCCGGTCCTCTACGAGGCCGAGGGGCAGCCGGACCTCGACTTCGAGACCGCCGTCGGCACCGAGGAGTGCGTGGCCGACGCCTGGGAGTCGTGGCGTCGCGAGGTCGCCCACTCGCGCGAGGTCTATACCCGCTACACCGACCTCGAAGAGCCGTACCAGGTGCGCGGCGTCGTCGTGCACCTGGTCGAGGAGTACGCCCGGCACTGCGGACATGCCGACCTCCTCCGCGAGTGCGTCGACGGCCGCACCGGCCAGTGAACGTGGACGAGACGGCCCCGGACGCCGGGGCGGCAGGCGCAACGGCCGGACCCGCGGCCACCGGTCCGGTCGACGTGCAGCGTGCCTACTCGCTGCTCTCGCAGCTCTACATCGAGCGGCTCGGGTCGGTGGAGATCGTGCACCCCGACGACCTCCGGCTCATCGAGCGCCACCTCGGCTCCGTCGACGGCCCGGTCCTCGACGCGGGTTGCGGCCCCGGCCACCTGACCGGCTTCCTCGACTCCATCGGGTGCGAGGTGAGCGGCGTGGACCTCGTGCCCGAGTTCGTCGCCCATGCTCGGCAGGCGCATCCGGGAGTCGAGTTCGAGGTGGGGTCGCTGACCGATGCGAGCCGTCCGGACTCCTCGCTGGCCGGCGTGCTGGCGTGGTACTCCCTGATCCACCTCGACCCCGACCAGCTCGATGCCGCGCTGGCCGCGATCCGCCGGGTCGTCGCGCCCGACGGCACCGTGGTCGTGGGCTTCTTCGAGGGACCCGTCCGCGAGGCCTTCGACCACAAGGTCATCCACGCCTACCGGTGGCCCGTGGACGAGATGGCCTCTCGCCTGGCGGCGGCCGGCTTCGTGGAGGTCGAGCGCCGTCAGCGTGGGCACGAGGGTGAGCGACGGCCGCACGCGGTGCTCGTGGCCCGGGCGGTCTAGGCGCGCCGGGCGGAACACGCCGGCGCCGGGCGCCGCACCGGCCGTCGCAGAAACCGACGGCCGGGCGCGCTCACGGCCGGGGCGCGCGCCGCAGGTCGACGTCCGCCGGCGTCGCGGCGCCGAGCACCTCGGTGAGGCTCACGTGCACGAGGTCGGCCGCCTCGCGGCCGTCGGTGAAGGTGCGGCTGAACTCCGGGTCCCGGCCCTCCCGCTCCCAGCCGAGCTCGGCGAGCGCCGCCTGCTGCTCCGGGCTGAGGTCGGTCACGCCCTCGAACTCCGTGTCCCCGATGCACTCGAGCGCGAGCACGCCGTCGAGGCGGCGCGCCTGCACGAAGACGTCGGGCACGCGGGTCCGAGCACCCGACCGACCACCCGACCGGCGCCATCCACGCGGAGCCCGCGTGCCGGCATACGCACTCGTGGTCTGTGAGGGCACGTGGACCGTGAAGGTCATCCAGTCGTCCTCGGTGAGGGCCGCGAGGTCGGCGCCGATGCGTGCGCTCCAGGCCTCCCACGACTCCTCGAGCGGGCCGTCGGTCATGCCGGGACCTCCACGACCGCGGTCTCCATGAGCGCGCGCAGGTGGTCCGGGATGGGGGTCGGGCGGCGGGTGGCGGCGTCGATCTCGACGTGAACCCAGTGCCCGAGCGCCTTGATCGCCGGGTCGGGGACGGCGCTGCGCTCCGGGTCGACGAAGAGGCCGAGCTGGTAGGTGACGCTGCTGCGCCCCAGCCGCACGACGCGGACCCCCACGACGAGCGGCGCGGGGAAGGCCACCTCGGCGTAGAAGGCGCACGACGACTCCGCGACGACGCCCTGGGTCGCATCGGTCATCGGGTCGACCGTGACGTGCTCGGCCTGCCAGCCGTTGATCGCCGAGTCGAACAGCTCGTAGTAGACGGCGTTGTTGAGGTGGCCGTACATGTCGTTGTCGGACCACCGCGTCGTCACCGGCCGGTGCACCGGGAAGTCGGCGAGCGTCAGGTCACGGGGGTCGGGCGTGCTCGGCATGCGCCCATCCTGCCCGACGGCGTATGCCGTGACGCGGGGACGCTGTGGACGGCGGGCCTCGGTGTCGGCGGGCGAACGTAGAGTTCTGGAGTGGCATGGAGCGTGGGTCGGGCGACGTGGGTGGGTGAGGTCACCGACCCCGACATCGCGCAGCAGGTCGGCACGCGCACCTTCGACCGGGGGAGGGCGTACGCGCTCGAGCGGCGGGTGCGCTCGCTCGCCACGCGCCCCGACGGGATGATGCTGCTCGGCACCATCGAGGGCAGCGGCAGCGAGACCTACCAGACGATCATCGAGGCGCGGCCGCACCCGAAGGGGCGCTCGCACCTGTGGAGCGGCCGGTGCAGCTGCCCCGTGGCCGCCGACTGCAAGCACGTCGTCGCGCTCATGCTGACCGCGCGCGACGTGGCGCAGGGCAAGGTCGTCGAGCCGCGCGCCGCCGACGAGGCGGAGGGCGCCGAGGCGCAGGCCGTGGCCGAGGCGGCGCCGCTCGTCGTGCCCCCGCACTGGGCCGACGTCTTCGGTCACGTCCGTCCGCGCCCGGTCGAGGCGACCTCGGCGCCCGCCCGTCCCGAGCCGCGCGGCGACCTCATGCCGGCGGGCCTGTTCGTCGACACCGTCTATCGCGACCAGCGCGGTCGACGCGGCGTCCCCGAGCTCAGCTACGGCCTGCGCCCGACCCGGTGGACCCGCGCCGGCACCTGGCACCGCACCCTCTCGTGGCACGACGCCCTGCCCCAGTGGCGGCCGGGCATCCGCTTCCTGCCCGAGCACGAGCGGATCATGGGGCGCCTGCACGACGTCGCGCGGCACGGGTCCGGCGGCACGACGTACTTCTCCGCCACGCCCCCGCTCTCGCTCGACGCGAGCCCCGACGTGTGGGGGCTGCTGCGCGAGGCCCGCGCTGCCGGCATCGAGGTGATGCCCGGCGAGGGTGTCACCGGTCCGGTCCACGTCGTCGACGACGCGGCCTCTCTCGTGCTGCTCGTCAAGCGCGCCGCCGACGGCAGCGGCGACCTCGACCTCGACGTCGAGCTCGACGGCCTGCCCCCGGAGGTCACCGGCGAGCGGCTCTACCTCGGCGACCCCGTGCACGCCGTGGCGGTCGAGGGCGACGACGGGTCGCTGACGTTCGTGCCGCTCGACCAGGAGCTCGACCTCGGGCCCGACGCCCTCGCGTCGGCGCTCGCCGGGCTGCGGGTCCCCGCCGACGAGCGCGGGCGGTTCCTGCGCTCCGTCGTGCCGGGCCTGCGGCAGCGGCTGCGGGTCCGCTCGGAGGTGCCGCTTCCGGCGCCCGAGCCGTCGGACGAGGCCGAGCCCGAAGTCGTCACCGTGCACGTGAAGGTCGTCAGCGACGTGCCGGGCGAGCTGCGCCTCGACCTCGGGCACGCCTACGACGGCACACCCCGACCGTTCACGACGGCCCGGTTCGGCACCGTCGGCGGGCGCGACCGCGACGCCGAGGCCGCAGCCGTCCAGGCCGCGACGTCGCTGCAGTCGGTGCCGGGCGCGCTGCGCTCCGACATCGTCGGGCACGCCTACCTTGTGCCCCGCCTCGTGCTCAAGGGCCTCGCCGCGGCCCGGTTCGTCGCCGACACCCTGCCCCTGCTCGAGGCCGACGAGCACGTCACCGTCGAGGTCGACGGCGACGTCCCCGCCTACGAGGAGGTCACCTCGGCGCCCGTCGTGCGCCTCGGCGCGACCGAGGCCTCGCACGGTGGGGCCGGTGGGGCCGGTGGGGACGGCGCGCGGTCCGAGCGCCGCGACACGGAGCCCGGCGACTGGTTCGACCTGCGCGTCTCCGTCGAGGTCGACGGCGAGGAGGTCCCCTTCGAGCCGCTCTTCGGGGCACTCGCCCGCGGCGACGACATCATGCTGCTCGACTCCGGCGCCTTCTTCCGCCTCGACCGGCCCGAGCTGCACCGGCTGCGCGATCTCATCGAGGAGGCCCGCGACATCGCCGACCCCGAGACCGGCGGCCTGCGCCTCAGCGCCCACCACGCCGACCTCTGGGACGAGCTCGTCGCCCTCGGCGTCGTCGACGAGCAGAGCGCCCGCTGGGCGGCCAACGTCGAGGCGCTCGGCTCCCTCGAGTCCGGCCCGCTCGCCGAGGTCCCGCCCGACCTGCGGGCCACGCTGCGCCCCTACCAGCTCGACGGCTACCGCTGGCTCGCCCGCCTCTGGGACGCCCGCATCGGCGGCATCCTCGCCGACGACATGGGCCTGGGCAAGACGCTCCAGGTCATCGCGGCGCTCGTCCGTGCGCACGACCGCGGCGAGCTCGGCAGCGACGGTCCCGACGCGCGGGGGCCGGTGCTCGTCGTCGCGCCCACGAGCGTCGTCGGCACGTGGATGGGCGAGCTCGAGACCTTCGCGCCGCATCTGCGCGCCGTCGCGGTCACCGCCACCGAGCGCAAGCGGGGAGTGCCGCTTGCCGAGGTCGTCGCCGACGCCGAGGTCGTCATCACCTCGTATGCCGTCCTGCGCCTCGACGACGCCGCCTTCCACGGCGTCCGGTGGGGTGGGGTCGTGCTCGACGAGGCGCAGTTCGTCAAGAACCGGCAGGCCAAGACCCACGTCGCCGTCCGCCGGCTAGGCGCCCCGTTCACCATCGCCGTCACCGGCACCCCGCTGGAGAACTCCCTCATGGACCTCTGGTCGCTGCTCTCGCTGACGGCGCCCGGGCTCTACCCGCGACCCGACGTCTTCACCAAGAGCTACCGCAAGCCAATCGAGTCGGGCGAGCGGCCCGAGCTGCTCGACCTGCTCCGGCGGCGCATCCGGCCGCTCATGCTGCGCCGCACCAAGGAGCAGGTGGCGGTCGACCTGCCGCCCAAGCAGATCCAGGTCATGTCCCTCGACCCGCACCCGGTCCACCGGCACATCTACGACCAGCACCTGCAGCGTGAGCGCCAGCGCGTCCTGGGCCTGCTCGACGACCCGGAGGCCAACCGCGTCGCCATCCTTGCCGCGCTGACCCGGCTGCGGCAGCTCGCCCTCGACCCCGTCCTCGTCGACGAGGTCCATGCCGGTAAGGCGACGGCCGCCAAGATCGACTTCCTCGTCGACCAGCTGCGAGAGCTCGCGGCCGAGGGGCACCGGGCTCTCGTCTTCAGCCAGTTCACCGGCTTCCTGCGCATCGTCGAGGCCGCGCTGACGCGCGCGGGGCTCCACACGGCATACCTCGACGGGTCGACGACCGACCGGCAGTCGGTGGTGCGCGGCTTCCGTGAGGGTGACGCGGTCGCGTTCCTCATCAGCCTCAAGGCCGGCGGCTTCGGGCTGACGCTCACCGAGGCCGACTACGTCTACGTCCTCGACCCGTGGTGGAATCCCGCCGCCGAGTCGCAGGCCATCGACCGTGCCCACCGCATCGGCCAGAACCGTCCGGTCACCGTCTACCGCCTCGTGTCGGCGGGCACGATCGAGGAGAAGGTCGTGGGGCTCCAGGAGCGCAAGCGTGACCTCTTCCAGCGCGTCGTCGACGAGGGCGGCTCGCTCTCGGGCGCCATCACGGCCGACGACGTGCGCGACCTGCTGACGCTGGCGTGACTGACGTCGTCGTGACTGACGTGGTCGTGACTGACGTGGTCGTGACGTCCTGACGGTCCGGGTGGACAATCGGGCGGTGACCGAGCACCCGACCCTCGACGAGCTCGCGGCCCAGGAGGCCCGGCTCGTCTTCGACCGCTTCGACGACGACACCGCGTGGGAGCTCGGTGTCGCGCTGCGCGAAGCCGCCTCTGCCGCAAAGGCGCCCGTGGCGATCTCGATCCGGCGCAACGGACAGCGCCTCTTCCACACGGCCCTGCCGGGCGCGACCGCCGACAACGACGGGTGGCTCGAGCGCAAGAGCGCCGTCGTCGACCGTTACGGCCACTCCTCCCTCTACGTCGGCGCGGAGTTCCGTGCGGGCGGCAAGGCCTTCGAGGACAGCTCGCGGCTCGACCCGGGCCGTTACGCCGCGCACGGTGGTGCCTTTCCCGTCATCGTCCGCGGCGTCGGCTGCATCGGCACGATCGCCGTGTCCGGCCTGCCGCAGCGCGAGGACCACCGGCTCGTCGTCGAGACCCTCGAGGCCTTCCTCGCGCGCGACCGCGCCTGAGCCCCTGTCGATTTGACCTCAACCGGGGTTGAAGTCGGAGGGTGGCTGAAGTGGGTACGTGACCCACAGCCCTGCTCACGGACACCCCTGTTTGCGCCCCGACGGCGCGGCATAGAGTGGACGGAGCCGGATGGTCTCCAGAAAGGAACGACAAGTGGCTTACACGCTTCCCGAGCTCGACTACGACTACGCCGCCCTCGAGCCCCACATCAGCGCTCGCATCATGGAGCTGCACCACAGCAAGCACCACAAGGCCTACGTCGACGGCGCCAACGCCGCCGTCACCAAGCTGGAGGAGCTGCGCGAGTCGGGCGACTACGCCGCCCTCAACGGTGTGGAGAAGAACCTCGCCTTCCACCTCGGTGGTCACACGAACCACTCGGTCTTCTGGAAGAACATGAGCCCCGACGGTGGTGGCCAGCCCGAGGGTGAGGTCGCCGCGGCGATCACCGAGTACTTCGGCGGGTTCGAGAAGTTCCAGGCGCACTTCAACGCCAACGCCAACGCGATCCAGGGCTCTGGCTGGTCGATCCTCGCGTGGGACACCATCGCCGAGCGGCCGCACATCATGCAGCTGTTCGACCAGCAGGGCAACATCCCCGTCGGCCAGATCCCGCTGCTCCAGCTCGACATGTGGGAGCACGCCTTCTACCTGCAGTACGAGAACGTCAAGGCCGACTACGTCAAGGCCTGGTGGAACGTCGTCAACTGGGAGGACGTCGCCGCCCGCCTCGAGCGCGCCAAGGCCACCAAGGGACTCATCCTCCCGGCCTGAGCATCCCGGTCACCACGACCGACACGACAAGGGCGGGCGCCCGACGGTGCCCGCCCTTCGTCATGTCCGGCGCTGTGCGTCGAGGCAGTCCTGCGCGCGTGCCGCGGCACGCTTGCCGGCCGCGAGCGTGTCGCCGGTCCACGAGACGCGCTCCCACGACACCGGCAGCTTTTCCGAGACAGCCACGGTCAGGGGGATCATCGCCACCGAGCCGTCAGTCGTTCGCGCCGGGTTGGTCAGGGCTAGCGTCCGCGACTCGCCGCCCTCAGGGCCCATGGCTGGGGTGCCGTCGTCGTGCACGTACGCCCGGTCGACACCGAGCACGTACCAGTCGCCCGTGTCGGTCGTGGCGGCGAAGACGTAGGTCGTCCCGATGATGGCGCCCGGATGCGCGGCGAGGGACACGCCGGCCCGGTCGATCAGGGCATTCGGGGCCGTGCCGCAGGCCAGCGCCGTGGCCGTGCCCGCGTCGGTCGCCGGCGACGGACCCCCTGCGGGTGACGTGCTCCTCAGCGGCTGGGTCGAGGTTGGCGTCGCGGTGGGCGGCGACGAGGTGGCGCTGGTGCACCCCGTGAGCAGGGCTGCTGCGACGGCGAGTCCGAGCGCGCGTGCTGTGATCCCCTGTGTACGCGTCATGCCCGGATGCTAGGCGACGCGAGGGACCCGTGCCCGGTGTGGGACCGACTGCTCTGCGCTGGTGCGACTGCTCTGGTATGCCGTGTCCCCCGGTCACCGGGCGAGCAGTCGTCAGGAGTGGGAGCAGTCGGTCAGCGCGGTGGGGTCGGGCGGGCGAGGCGGTCGACGACGCCGAGCAGCAGCACCTCGCGCAGCTCGGGCGGCAGTGCGTCGAGCAGGGCGTTGACCGGGGCCATCCGCTCGGGCAGCACCAGCTCGCCGTCGCCGCCGGCGAGCCCGGCCGCGGCGAGCAGCCCGGTGAACGTCGCCTCGTCGAGGGTGGCCGGGTCGATCGCCGAGGCCATCGCGACGAGCTCGGCCGGCAGGGCGGCAGGTCCGGCGGCGCGGGCCGCCGCCGTCGCGTCGGCGAGGTCGGTGGCGATGAGGTCCGACGACGCGGCGGTCGCCGCGCTGAAGGTGAGGTGCAGCGTGGCCGGCAGGTCGCGGAAGCGCATCTGGGGCTGTACGAACCACCCGCGCTCGAGCATCTCGTCACTGATGGTGAAGACGTCGCACGAGTCGTCGGTGACGAGGGCGAGCAGGGTCGAGTCCGGGGCAGCCGCGACCGACAGACCGGGTATGCCGTCCACCGCAGTCGCGAGGTCGAGCGTGGCCTGGCGTGCGTCGCGGGCGAGTGAGGTGTAGCGGTCGGCCCCGATGTGGTGCACGACGGCCCACGCGGCGGCGACCGGACCGCCCGACTTCGTCGACTGGGCCGTCGTGTTGAGCATCGTGTAGCCCGGCCACCGGGCCGACGCGAAGAGGTGGGTGCGGCGCAGCTCGGCGGAGGCGTGCAGCAGGACCGACACGCCCTTGGGGGTGTAGGCGTACTTGTGCAGGTCGAGCGACAGGCTCGTCACGCCCTCGACGCCGAAGGTCCACGGCAGCTGGCCCGCCTCCGAGTCGCGCAGGTGGGGCAGCACCCACCCGCCGATGCACGCGTCGACGTGACAGCGCACGCCGGCGGCAGCGGCCGCAGCCGCGATCGGCTCGACCGGGTCGATGACGCCGTGGGCGTAGGAGGGCGCCGAGGCGACGACGAGCACGGTCCGGTCGTCGATCGCGGCCGCCATCGCCGCCGGGTCGGCGCGCTTCGTCGCGGGGTCGACGTCGACGAGCACCGGCTCGACCCGGAGCCAGTGGGCCGCCTTGTGGAAGGCGGCATGCGCCGTCGTCGGCAGGACCATCCGCGGCGCGGCGACGTCGGGGCGGGCATCGCGGGCTGCGAGCACCGCGAGCAGGATCGACTCGGTGCCGCCCGAGGTCACGACGCCGGCGAAGCCGTCCGGGGCGTCGACGAGCCGGCCGGCGATGCCGACGAGGTCGTTCTCCATCTGCAGCAGGGAGGGAAAGGCGGTCGGGTCGAGGCCGTTGGTCGAGGCGAAGGCGGCGAGGGCCTCGCGACCGATGGCGTCGGCCGAGGCCAGGCCGGAGTCGTAGACGTAGGCCAGCGTGCGACCACCGTGGGTCGGCAGGTCGCGGGCCCGCATGGCCTGCAAGGCGTTCCGGATCTCGTCGTGGTCCATCGTCATGCGCTCCTGACGTCCTTTCCGGGGCAGGTTCGAGGTGATGCCGACACCGGGGCGGCCGCCGGGATCACCTCGAACCGGGGGAGGGGTGGGCGGGGGAGGGGAAGGCTCGGAGGGCCAGGAGGGAGGCGGCGACGAGGACCGCCGGCACCAGCGAGAAGCCGAGGACGATGGCGGTCAGGGTGCGTTCGCCCTGGACCGCGACCCAGCCGGCCCCCGAGGACTCGTAGCCGCCGAGGGCCAGCGCGGCGGCATACACGGCAGGTCCCAGGGCCAGGCCGAGCGTCTCGCCAGCCGTCCAGACGCCGGTGTAGAGGCCGACGCGGGTGCGGGCCTCGGCGGTCCGGCTCGCGACGTCGGCCAGCATGGCGAGCGGGAACATCTGCGCGCCGGCGTAGCCGATGCCGACGACCGCCACGCAGGCGTAGACGGCCGGCTCGGGCAGGGCTCGCAGCAGCACGAGGGCGAGCGCGCCACCACCGAGCAGCAGCGACGCGACGAGGTAGCCGGGCTTCTTGCCCCGGGCGGTGCCGAAGCGCTGCCAGAGCGGCGTCACGACGAGGGCGGGCGCCACGAAGCAGACGAAGAGCAGCGTCGCCGACAGCGGCGTGCCGAGCACCCAGCGTGCGACGTAGTCGACGCCGGCGAGCATCGCGCCGGTCGCCAGGGCCTGGAGCACGAACGTCGTCAGCAGGAGCCGGAACGGCCTGTCGGAGCGGATGATCCGCAGCTGGTCGCCGAAGGTCGCACTCGTGACGACGCCGGTGCGGACCACCGCGGACCTGGTGCTGCGCCAGGCTCCCCACGCGCCGAGCGCGATGAGCCCGGCGACGAAGAAGCCGACGGCGCGATAGCCCCACTCGGGGCCGAGCGCGTCACGGATCGCAGGTGAGGCGCCGCCGCTGACGAGGATCGCGAGCGCGAGGATCGCGACCCGCCACGTCATGAGCCGGGTGCGCTCGTCGTAGTCGTCGGTGATCTCGGCCGGCATCGCGACGTAGGGCACCTGGAAGAAGCTGTAGGCCGTCGCGCAGGCGAGGTAGGCGACGGCGACCCACCCGGCGGCCAGCCACTGCGGCGCGGTGGGGCCGAGGAAGAGCAGCGCGAACGCCGCGGCGAGGAGCAGCCCGGCCCGGATGAGGAAGGGACGTCGACGGCCGTCCGGGTGGGTCGAGCGGTCGCTGATGCGGCCCGCGACGGGGTTGAGCACGACGTCCCACGCCTTGGGGGCGAAGACGATGACGCCCGCCGCGGCTGCGGGCACCCCGAGCCGGTCGGTGAGGTAAGGCAGCAGGAGCAGTCCCGGCACGGTGCCGAACGACCCCGTCGCAACGGAGCCGAGGCCGTAGCCGCGGCGCACCGAGGCGGGCAGGGGCGGGCTCGAGGCCGGCGTCGTCGCCGAGGTCATGCCCGCACCCTAGTGAGTGCGCGCACCCGGGTGGCCGCTTCGCCGTGGACCCGGTTCGCGCCCTCGCCCACTGACCGGCCGGCGCCCGGGTGCCCGGCCATCCGTCGACTGCCGGGTCGGCGCCCGAGTGCCCGGCCATCCGTCGACTGCCCGGTCACCGGTCGACTGCTCCGGTATGCCGCGTCACTCGGTCACCGGGAGAGCAGTCGTGCCGCGTCGGGGCAGTCATGCCGCGTCGGCAGCCGTGCCGCGTCGGGGAGTGGGCACTCGACGGGCGTGTCGTCGAGTGCCCACTCCCGGACGTCAGGCGTCCCGGTGGGCGGGGCCCGAGGCGGTGACGGTGAAGGATGCCGGCGCTGTGAAGCCGGCCTCGGCGAAGGCCGCCGTGATCGCGTCCGCCACGGCGTCGGCCTCAGACGCGCGCACGATGGCGATGCACGAGCCTCCGAAGCCGCCGCCGGTCATGCGGGCACCGAGGGCGCCCTTCGACCGCGCGGTCGCCGTCGCGACGTCGAGCTCGTCGCACGAGACCTCGTAGTCGTCCCGCAGCGAGGCGTGGGAGGCGTCGAAGAGCCGGCCGACCTCGTCGAGGTCACCGGCCTCCAGCGCGGCGACCGCCTGAGTCACCCGCTCGATCTCGGTGACGACGTGGCGCACGCGGCGGCGCACCTCGTCGGAGCCGAGCTGCTCGAGCGCCGCGTCGAGCCCGGACGGGTCGATCTCGCGCAGCGTCCCGACGCCGAGGTCGCGCGCTGCCGCCTCGCAGGCGTCGCGCCGGGCGGCGTACTGCCCGTCGACGAGCGCGTGCTCGGCCCTGGTGTCGGTGACGAGCATGACGTAGCCGGCGGCGTCGAGGTCGAAGGGCACCTGGCGGGTCTCGCCCGACCGGCAGTCGAGCAGCAGCGCGGCGGCCTCGTCGCACAGCAGCGACGCCGACTGGTCCATGCCACCGGTCGGGGCGCCCGCGATCTCGTTCTCGGCCTCGACGCAGCGCGCCGCGAGCCGGGCCCGACCCTCGGCGGTGCCGAGCAGGTCGAGGTCGAAGAGGTCGCTCGCGGCTGCGGCCACGGCGCACTCGAGGGCGGCCGAGCTCGAGAGCCCGGCCCCGAGCGGCACGGTGGAGTCGACGAGCACGTCCAAACCGCCGACGGGCAGGCCGTCGCGCCGCAGCGCCCACAGCACGCCCGCGACGTAGGAGCCCCAGCCGCCGGGCTGCTCGGGCGAGATGTCGTCGAGCGCGACCTCGACGACGCCGTCCTGCTGCGCCGAGGCCATCCGGAGGACGTCGTCGTCGCGTCGGGACACGGCGGCATACGTCCTGTGCGGCAAGGCGATCGGCAGGCACAGACCGCCGTTGTAGTCGGTGTGCTCGCCGATGAGGTTGACCCGGCCGGGCGCCGACCACACGCCGGTGGGAGCGGCTCCGAAGGCCGCCTCGAAGGCGGACGTCACGGCGTCGACGACCTCGCCGGGGGTGCGCTCGCTCACAGGGCCACCTCGCGCAGCCGGGCGGCGGCCCGCTCGGGGGCCACGTCGTTGACCCATCCGCCCACGCCCGACTCGGACCCGGCGAGGAACTTCAGCCGCCCCGGGCCGCGCAGCACCGACATCAGCTGCAGGTGGAGCCGGGACACGTCACGCCCCACCCGCGCCGGCGCCTGCTGCCACGCGGCGATGTAGGGCAGCTTCACCGGCGAACCGTCCTCGTTGACGTAGTAGCGGTCGAGCCGCCCGAGCAGGTCGCGGTAGATGACGGCCAGCTCGTCGCGCTCGTCGTCGTCGAGGGCGACGAGGTCGGGCACGTCCCGGTGCGGGGCGAGGTGCACCTCGACCGGCCACCGCGCGGCGAAGGGGACGTATGCCGTCCAGTGCGTCCCCGAGACGACGACCCTCGAGCCGTCGGCGCGCTCGGCGGCGAGGATGTCGGCGCCGAGCAGTCGGCCGGTGCGATCGTGGTGGCGGCGGGCCGCCTCGAGCAGGGCCTTGGTGCGGTCGGGCACGTAGGGGTAGGCGTAGATCTGGCCGTGCGGGTGCGGCAGGGTCACCCCGATCTCCTTGCCACGGTTCTCGAAGGCGAAGACCTGCTCGACCTCGGGGATCGCGCCGAGGGCCTCGGTGCGCTGGGCCCACGTGTCGATGACGGTGCGCACCCGCTCGACCGGCAGGTCCTTGAACGAGGCCTCGTGGTCGCTCGTGAAGCACACGACCTCGCAGCGACCCACGGCCGGGCGGGTGCCGAAGATCCCCGTCGGGTCGGGGACGTCGGCGCCGACCGAGGTGACGGCATACGACGGGAAGCGGTTCTCGAAGACGACGACCTGGTAGTCGCTCTCGGGGATCTCGGACGGCACCGAGCCGTGCCCGGCCGGGCAGAGCGGGCACTCGTCCTTCGGCGGCATGAAGGTGCGGTGCTGGCGGTGGGCCGCGACGGCCACCCAGTCGTCGACGAGCGCGTCGTGGCGCAGCTCGCCCGACTGGACCCGCGGCTCGACCGGGCGCGGGTCCTGCGCCGTGCGCTCGGGGGTGCCCGGCTCGTCGACGTAGATGATCTCGCGACCGTCGGCGAGGCTGCGCGACGTGAAGCGGATGCTGGTCCGGCTGGGGATGGACATCATGCCTCCGCGATCTCGAGGGAGCCGACGACCTCGCGCGCGGCGGCGCGGGCGCGCTCCGGGAAGGCGTCGTCGGTGACGAACAGGTCGACGTCGGCCAGGTCGGCGAAGGTGCTGAGCCCGACGGTGCCCCACTTCGAGGAGTCGGCGAGCAGGCACACGTGGCGGGCCGACGACACGAGCGCCCGGTTGGTCTCGGACTCGACGAGGTTGGGGGTCGTCAGGCCCGTGCGGTCGTCGACGCCGTGCGCGCCGAGGAAGAGCAGGTCGACGTGCAGCGCCCGCAGGGCCGCGACGGCGACGGGGCCGACGAGGGCGTCGGACGGGGTGCGCACGCCGCCCGTCAGCACGACCGTCTGCCCGGGTGCGCCGGACTCGTGGAGCAGCTGCGCGACGGGGACGGAGTTCGTGACGACGGTCAGCTGGGGGATGTCCTTGACCGCACGGGCGAGCTCGTAGGTCGTCGTGCCGGCCGAGATGCCGATGGCGCTGCCGACCTCGACGCGCTGCGCGGCGGCACGCGCGATGGCCTGCTTCTGCGCGAGCTGGAGCAGCGACTTCGCCGAGAAGCCCGGCTCCTCGCTGCTGCGCGCGTCGCCGAGCGCCAGGGCGCCGCCGTGCACCCGCTCGAGCAGGCCGTCGCTCGAGAGGCGCTCGATGTCGCGGCGGATCGTCATGTCGGACACGCCGAGACGCTCGACGAGGTCGGAGACCTTGACCGCCCCCGACTCCTCGACGAGCTCGAGGATGACGGAGCGCCGCTGGCTGGCGAGCATCGTCAGTCCTCCCTGAGCACGGCCACGCCACCGGGGGCGAGACGGACCGGGCCGTCGACAGGGGCGTCCGCGACGAGGTCGTACCCGTTCGCCGCAACGACCTGCTCCGCGTCGGTGTGGTTGAGCAGGAAGAGCCAGGACCGGGGGCCGTCGCTGCGCCGCGTCGTCTCGACACCGCGCGGGAGGTCGGCCACCGCGGGCTCGACGCCGCCGGCGGCGAGGATGTCGTCGAGCAGGGCTCCGAGGGTCGCGTCGTCGGGGAGCGTGCTGAGGTACCAAGCGGATCCGGCGTCGCCTTCGCCCGCCCGGCGCGTCACCGCGGGGCGGCCGACGAGGGGGCCTGCGGCATACGTCGTCAGGACGTCGGTGCCCGGGAGGGCGGTCACGTCCTCGCTCCACCACGTGCCGGTGCCGTCGGCGAGCGCGACGGTCCCGTCGGGGCCGAGCGGGAAGAACTCCTCGACGCGGACGCCGAGCAGGTCGCGGAACGCGCCGGGGTAGCCGCCCAGGCGCACGTGGTCGTTCTCGTCGCTGATGCCGGAGAAGTAGGTGACGACGACCTGCGCGCCCGCCGCGGCCGCAGCCGCGACGGCAGCCGCGTGCTCGTCGGTGACGAGGTAGAGCTGCGGCACGACGACGACGGCGTATGCCGTGAGGTCGGCCGAGGGGTGCACGACGTCCGCCGTGACCCCGCGGTCGTGCAGCGCCCGGTGGATCGCCTGGGCGGCGGTCAGGGCGTCGAGCTCGGAGCTCGGCATGCACGGGCCCTCGGCGGCCCAGATCGCCTGGTAGTCGTGGAGGATCGCGACGCGCGACTCGACGCGGCTGCCGACGAGCTCGCCGAGACGGCCGGCGATGCGACCGAGCTCCTCGACCTCGCGGAAGCGCGCGCTGTCGGCGCCGGCGTGGGGCACGACGGCGCTGTGGAACTTCTCCGAGCCGGCCCGCGACTGGCGCCATTGGAACCAGCCGATCGTGTCGGCGCCGCGGGCCACGTGCGCGAGCGCGTCACGGATCGTCTGGCCGAAGTCCTTGGCGTGGTTGGTCGGCTGCCAGTTGACCGCGCTCGTCGAGTGCTCCATGAGCATCCACGGGGCGCCGCCGGCGAGACCGCGCGTCAGGTCGCCGCTGTAGGCGAGCTCGGCACGCGGGTGGGGCAGCGCGTCGACGATGTAGTGGTCGGTGCTGACGACGTCGACGAGGGGCGTCCACTGCGTGTAGTCGAGGTGACGGAAGTGGTCGAGCGTCATGAAGTTCGTCGTGACCGGCACGCCGGGGGAGAGCTCGTCGAGGACGGCACGCTCGGCCCGCAGGTGCTCGAGCAGGGCGTCGGAGCTGAAGCGCTTGTAGTCGAGGACGTGGGTGGGGTTGTTGAACGTCGTCGACCGGCGCGGCGGCAGGATCTGCTCCCAGTCGGTGTAGCGCTGGCTCCAGAAGGCCGTGCCCCACGCGTCGTTGAGCACGTCGAGGCCCTCGTAGCGGCGCTGGAGCCAGGTGCGGAAGTGGCGCGCGCACTCGTCGCAGTAGCAGGGCAGGTTGTGGCAGGCGTACTCGTTGGAGACGTGCCACATCGCGAGGGCCGGGTGCTCGTGGTAGCGCGTGGCCAGCTGCCGGGTCAGGGCGACGGCGTACTCGCGGAAGACGGGCGAGGTGGGGCACCACGTCTGGCGGCTGCCCGGCCAGAGCGTGTGGCCGTCGACGTCGACGGGGAGGATCTCGGGGTGCGCGGCCGAGAGCCACGGCGGCGGGGTCGCGGTCGCGGTCGCGAGGTCGACGGCGATGCCGCCCGCGTGCAGCTTGTCGAGGATCGTGTCGAGCCACTCGAACTCGTACTCGCCCTTGGCCGGCTCTAGCCAACTCCACGAGAAGATCCCGAGGCTGACGAACGAGATGTTGGCTCGCTGCATCAGCTCGATGTCCTCGTCCCAGACAGGGCGGGGCCACTGCTCGGGGTTGTAGTCGCCACCGAGTGCCAGGGTCTTCGTCGGCCATGAGCGCATGGGACACAGGGTGTCGCCTCGCTCGGCGCGATGTCAACATTTTCAAACACATTCGTCGCGGCGTGTCCCGCGCCTGCACGGGTCAGGCGACGAGTGGCACGGAGGGCGTAGTGGCGACCGCTCCGCGCCACCGCCGGGAGCGGCCGGAAGGCCCCGATGCCCGCGTTTGTGCACGAATTCCGTTTACAACGGTGTAAATCCGCGAGGTGCCCGGAACGGTAGGTCTCGGTTCGGTCGCGGACCTCTGTGGGTCTCGACGAATCCCTTGACAGCGCCACCGCGCGCCGACATCCTCTGTTTGTTGTTGGAGGTTTCTGGTGACGGATGTTCGACTCTGTCCCCTTCGCCCACAACGAACCCGGCACAGCGTCAAAGGAGACCGCACATGACCCGCCCCTCGAACGAGGCCGAGTACCTGGCCCGCATGGTTCCCCCCTCCGTCCGCGGCGTCGACCGCCGGACCCTGCTGCGCGGCGCCCTCGGCGTCGGCGCCCTCCTCGGAGCCGGCGGCCTCGCCGCCTGCGGCTCCAGCGACGGCGGCGGCACCGGCGTCCCGACGGGTGCCGTGACCGGCACCGTCACCGTCGGGTCCAACCAGTCGGACGCCGTCCCGAAGGCCGCCGTCCAGGCGTACATGGACGCCTTCCAGAAGGCCAACTCGGGCACGACGGTCAAGATCAACACCGTCGACCACAACTCCTTCCAGGAGAACATCAACAACTACCTGCAGGGCTCGCCGGACGACGTCTTCACGTGGTTCGCCGGCTACCGCATGCAGTTCTTCGCCGAGAAGGGCCTCGCCGGGGACATCTCCGACGTGTGGGCCAACATCACCGGCATGAGCGACGCGCTGAAGAAGGCGTCGACGGGCGCCGACGGCAAGCAGTACTTCGTGCCCATGACGAACTACCCGTGGGCGGTCTTCTACCGCAAGAGCGTCTTCCAGGAGAAGGGCTACGAGGTCCCCAAGACCCTCGATGACCTCAACGCCCTCGGCGCGCAGATGAAGAAGGACGGTCTCGACCCGATCGCCTTCGGTGACAAGGACGGCTGGCCCGCCATGGGCACGTTCGACCAGATCAACCTGCGCGTCAACGGCTACGACTTCCACGTCAGCCTGATGGCCGGCAAGGAGGACTGGACCAACCCCAAGGTCAAGAAGGTCTTCGACACCTGGGCAGGCATCCTCCCGCTGCACCAGTCCGACTCGCTCGGCCGCACGTGGCAGGAGGCGGCGCAGTCGCTCCAGCAGAAGAAGTCCGGCATGTACGTCCTCGGCTCGTTCCTCGCCCAGCAGTTCACCAAGGGCGCCGAGCAGGACGACCTCGACTTCTTCGGCTTCCCGGAGATCGACTCGACGATCGGCACCGACGCCGTCGAGGCCCCGATCGACGGCTACATGATGAGCGCCCGTCCCAAGAACGAGCCGGCCGCCAAGAAGCTGCTCCAGTACATCTCGCAGCCCGAGGCCCAGCTCCTCGCCCTCAAGGCCGACCCGAGCGTCATCGCGACGAACGACAAGGCCGACACGAGCGGCTACACGGCCCTGCAGAAGAAGTCCGCCGAGTTCGTGAAGTCCGCCAAGTCGATCACGCAGTTCATGGACCGCGACACGCGTCCGGACTTCGCCTCGACGGTCATGATCCCGGCGATCCAGAGCTTCATCAAGAACCCGAAGGACATCGACGGCCTGTGCACCAGCATCCAGGCCCAGAAGAAGAGCATCTTCGGTTCCTGACGGGAGGCGACTGACCATGGCGAGCAAGCGCAGGTACAGAGGCATCGACCAGCTCTCCGCACGCGACAAGATCGTCGTCGCGCTCATGGTCGTCGTGCCGACCCTCTTGGTCCTCTGGCTCGTCTGGCTTCCGGCGATCGGCTCGGTCCTGCTCTCCTTCACCAACTGGGACGGGATCGGGCCGCTCTCCGGCATCAAGTCGGTCGGGCTGCAGAACTACCGGGACATCGCGACGATCTATCCGCCGTTCTGGCCGGCGATCCAGCACAACCTCATCTGGCTGGCGGTGATGTTCTTCATCGCCACCCCGCTCGGCATGCTCTTCGCGATCCTCGTGGACCGCGGGGTGGCCGGGACGCGGTTCTACCAGACGAGCATCTATCTCCCGGTGGTGCTGTCCCTGGCCCTCATCGGCTTCATCTGGCAGCTGATCTACTCGCGGGACCAGGGCCTGCTCAACGCGATCACGGGTGGCACGACCGACTGGTACGGCGACCCGGACGTCAACCTGTGGGCGGCCCTCGTCGCGGCGACGTGGCGCCACTCCGGCTACATCATGCTGCTCTACCTGGCCGGCCTCAAGGGCGTCGACCCGTCGCTGCGCGAGGCCGCCAAGATCGACGGCGCGAGCGAGACGACGACCTTCTTCCGGGTCGTCTTCCCGGTCATGCGACCGATCAACATCATCGTCCTCGTCGTCACCTTCATCGAGTCGCTGCGTGCCTTCGACCTCGTGTGGGTCATCAACAAGGGCCGCAACGGGCTCGAGCTCATCTCGACCCTCGTCACCCAGAACGTCGTCGGGGAGGCGAGTCGCATCGGCTTCGGGTCGGCGCTCGCGACGATCATGCTCGCCATCTCGAGCGTGCTCGTCTTCATCTACCTGCGCATCGCCATGAAGGAGGACTGACATGTCCGTCACTGCCGACCCGGTCGAGGACCGGACGCAGGCGCTGCTCAAGCCTCGCGAGGGCGGTCCGCAGTCGGGGCGTCGCTGGTTCCTGCCGGTGATCCTCACGGTCATCTCGCTCATCTGGCTGTTCCCGCTGCTGCTCGCACTCGTCAACTCCTTCCGCGACTACGCGTTCACGGCGAAGAACGGCTACATCTCGTGGGGCGGGTTCACGCTCGACAACTACAAGAACGCCTGGAGCCAGGGCGACTTCGGCCTGCACTTCTGGAACTCCTTCATCATCACGGTCCCGGCCGTGCTGCTGACGCTGTTCCTATCGGCCTGCGTCGCCTTCGTCGTCGCGCGCTTCTCGTGGAAGATCAACCTCGCGCTCCTCGGCTTCTTCATGGCCGCGAACCTGCTGCCGCCCCAGGCGCTGCTCATCCCGGTCTACCGGATGTTCCGCTCCATCGAGGTGCCGTTCTGGTTCAGCGAGTCGGGCACGCTGCTCAACAGCTTCCAGGGCCTCATCCTCGTCAACGTCGCGTTCCAGACGGGCTTCTGCGCCTTCGTGCTCAGCAACTACATGAAGGCGCTGCCCAAGGAGCTCTACGAGTCGGCCGTCATCGACGGCGCGAGCGTGACGCGGCAGTTCTTCCAGATCACGCTGCCGCTCTGCCGTCCGGCCCTCGCCGCGCTGGCCGTGCTGCAGACGACGTGGATCTACAACGAGTTCTTCTGGGCCACGGTGCTGCTCCAGCAGGGCGACAAGTACCCGGTGACGAGCTCGCTCAACAACCTCCGGGGACAGTTCTTCACCGACAACAACCTCGTTGCGGCAGGGTCGATGATCATCGCGATCCCCACCCTGGTGATCTTCTTCGTGCTCCAACGACACTTCGTGGCGGGCCTGACGCTCGGCGCGACCAAGGGATGACGTGACAGACCTGTTCGACCAGCCCATCGTCCACCTGGAGTCCGCCGGGACCGCGCTCGTGCTCGAGCCGCGCCCCGGCGGCTCCGGCCTGCCCGAGGTGCTCCACTGGGGTCCCGTGCTCGAGGGCGGGGCGAGCGCTTATGCCGCCCTGGCCGCGCTCACGACGGCGCCGCGGCCCCCGAGCTCGCTCGACGAGCCGTGGCCGCTCACGGTGCTGCCGGGCGAGGCCGACGGCTGGGAGGGCACGCCCGGCTGGGCGGGCCACCGGGCCGGCAGCGCCGGCGCCGTGCGCTGGAACGACGTCACCTGCGTGGCCGAGGGCGGCGCGATCGTGACGCGCGCGAGCTCGCCGGACGGCATACGCCTCGAGCTGCGGCACGCGCTCGACGAGCACGGCGTGCTCCGCGTCGACGCGTCGGTCACCAACACGGGCGAGGACTCCGCCCCGCTCGACGTCGCCGCGCTGCGGGCGCTCCTGCCGCTGCCGCTGCGCGCCGACGAGATCCTCGACCTCACGGGTCGCTGGTGCCGCGAGCGCTCGCCGCAGCGCAGCGCCCTCGACCACGGCACCCACCTGCGGGCGAGCCGTCGTGGTCGCACCGGCCACGACGCCACCCTGCTCCTCATGGCCGGCACCCGCGGGTTCGACTGGGGCAGTGGCGAGGTCTGGGCCGTGCACACCGCGTGGAGCGGCAACCACGAGCACCTCGTCGAGGCGCTCCCCGAGGGCGCGGGCCGCCACCACGCCGTCATCGGCGGCGGCGAGCTGCTCGCACCCGGCGAGGTCCGTCTCGCGCCGGGGGAGTCGTATGCCGCCCCGACGGTCGTCTTCGTCCACTCCACCGACGGTCTGGACGGCCTCTCGCGCCGCCTCCACCGCAGCCTCCGCGCTCGAGCCGGACACCCCTCGCGACCGCGACCCGTCGTGCTCAACACGTGGGAGGCCGTCTACTTCGAGACCGACCTCGACCAGCTGAAGGCCTTGGCCGACAAGGCCGCCCGTATCGGGGTCGAGCGCTTCGTCCTCGACGACGGCTGGTTCGGCGGCCGGCGGCACGACCGCGCCGGGCTCGGCGACTGGGTCGTCTCGACCGACGTGTGGCCCGAGGGCATGCACCCCCTCGTCGACCACGTCAAGGGACTCGGCCTCGAGTTCGGGCTGTGGTTCGAGCCGGAGATGGTCAACGAGGACAGCGACCTCGTGCGCGAGCACCCGGAGTGGGTGCTCGGCCCGGCCGCCGGTGCGCCGCGCGAGTGGCGCTGGCAGCAGCTGCTCGACCTCACCAACCCCGCCGCCTATGACCAGCTGCTCGAGCGGATCAGCGGACTCGTCGCCGACCTCGGCATCGACTACATCAAGTGGGACCACAACCGCGACCTCCTCGAGGCCGTGCACACGGTCGGCGACCCCGGTGCCCCCGGCGGTCGGCGGATCGACGCCGTCGCCGTCCACGAGCAGACGCTCGCCTACTACCGCCTCCTCGACGACCTCCGGGCCCGTCACACGCGGCTCGAGATCGAGTCGTGCAGCAGCGGAGGCGCACGCGTCGACCTCGAGGTGCTCGACCACACCGACCGCATCTGGACGAGCGACTGCAACGACGCGCTCGAGCGGGCGAACATCCAGCGCTGGACGAGCCTGCTCGTGCCGGCCGAGCTCATGGGCACGCACATCGGCCCGGGGACGGCGCACACGACGCACCGCACCGTGGACCTCGGCTTCCGCATGCTCATGGCGCTCCAGGGTCACCCGGGCCTCGAGTGGGACATCACGACGTGCTCCGACGACGAGCTCGAGGCGCTCACGAGGTGGACGTCGCTCGCGCGCGAGCTGCGTCCGCTGCTCCACACCGGTGACCTCGTGCGCTCCGAGAGCCCTGACGGCACGGTGCTCGTGACGGGCACGGTCGACGCGGACCGCAGCCACGCGGCATACACGATCGCCCGGCTCGTGACGGGCCGCGACGCGGTGACCGGCTCGCTGCCGCTCCCGGGCCTCGACCCCAGCCGGTCGTATGCCGTCCGCGTCCGTGCCGAGGCCGGGCTCCCCGCCGTCGTGCAGCACCAGGGTCCGCCGTGGTGGGACCTGGCGCTCGCCGACGAGGGCCTCGTCGTGCCGGGCTCGGTCCTGGTCGGCGTGGGGCTGCCCGTGCCGGTCGTCGGACCGGCCCAGGGCTACCTCCTCGACGTCCGGGCGGTGTGACCGGACTCCCTTGCCTCCCAGCGGAATCGGCGTGACAGCACCACGGCGGCAACGGCGGTCCACGCCACGAGCATGCCGAGGTGGCCGAACGCCAGGCCCGTGCCGGTGACGTCCGGCGCGAGCGCCTCGGCCATGGCCGCCGAGGCGTGCCGCAACGGGAAGATCCACGAGACCCACTCGAGCACGGTCGGGAACTTCGCTCCGACGACGAAGATGTCGGAGACGAAGGCGAGCGGCAGGAGCGTGCCGAGGGTGACCCCGATGACCGCCTGGGCCGAGCGGACGAACGTCATGACGGCCTGGCCGACGACGGCGAAGCAGACCGTGGCGACGACGAGGGTCAGGACGGCCGCCGCCAGTCCAGGCGGCCACGCGGGCCGGTAGGCGAGCGCGGTGAGCACGGCGATGGCCAGACCCGTCACGAGGGCGACACCGACCGCTCCGGCGACGCGCCCGGTGACGAGTGCCGCCGCCGGCAGGGGAGTGCCGCCGGTGCGCTTGAGCACGCCGCGCTCGCGGTCCTCGGCCAGACCCTGCGGCATGTTGACGTAGGCCGTCACGGCCGCGCCGTAGACCGCCATCGTTCCGGCGTAGAACGTGCCGAGCGCCAGTCCGCTCGCCATCAGCCGGTCACCGCCGCCGTTGACGGACGGGATGATGGCGACGAGCACGACGGGGAACGCCACCGCGAAGAAGACGGCCGATGCATCGCGCCACAGGAGCGCCTGCGCGTGCCGCAGCTGGTCGACGAGCAGCTCGACGACAGAGGGCGATCCGCTGCGACGGGGGACGGCGTCCGCAGCCCGGCGGCGGGCCCGGGCGCCCACGTGCGCACCCACCTTCGCGTCCGCGTGGGCGCCGGTCGCGTCGGCCGCGCGCCGACCGCGTGCGGTGCTGCGGTCCTCGTCGCGGCGCAGCAGCGCCGTGGCCACCACCGCCCCGAGCAGCCCCCAGAGCGCGATGACGGCCAGGTGGCCGAGCTGGAAGCCCGAGCCCGTGAGGTAGGGGTTGAGTGCGTCGGAGAAGATCGCGGTCAGGTGCTTGAGCGGGAAGATCCACCCGAGCGTCGAGAGGGCCGGCGGCATCTGCGCGCCGACCATGAACATGTCGCTGACGAAGGCGAGCGGGATGACGACGCCGTTGCTCACGGCCAGCGTCAGCTGCATCGTCGGCAGGGCCGTCGCCAGCGCGAGTCCGAGCGCGCTGAAGCTGGCCGACGCGACCAGCATCGTCACGAGCACCGCGACCATCGAGCGCCCGGGCAGCACGAGGCCGTAGAAGAGGACCCCGGTCACGAGCACGAGCGCGGCGGCGACGAGCCCGAGGACGAGAGCCGCGCAGACACGGCCGCCGACGAGGACCCAGCGCGGGACCGGCGTGCCGGCCTGGCGCTTGACGACGCCGGTGGCGCGAGCCTCGGCGAGCCCGACGGCGAGGAACGAGAACGTCGCCATGACGACCCCGAACGAGGCCATGCCCGGTGCGAGGAACTGGACGAGGCGCACGCCCTGCACCGGGTCGAGCACCTCGTTGCCGATGAGCGCCGACAGCAGGACGAAGAAGAGCAGGGGCAGGCCGATGCTGAGGATGAGCGTGACCGGCGTGCGGACGAGGCTGACGAGCTCGTGCCGCGTCTGGCGCCCGAGCATGGCGGCCTCCGCGACGTGCGGACTGCCGGTGCCGGTGCCTGCGCCGGGTCGCGCGGCGAGGGCGGTCATGACCGGGCCTCCGTGCGGGCCCCGGTTCGCGTGAGCGGCACGGCCGGGTCTGCCGGGTCGGCCGAGTCTGCCGAGCCGGAGCCGGAGCCGGAGCCGGAGCCGGGGTCGGGGTCTGGTTCGGTACCGTTCCGGCCGGCCTCACCGACGAGGTCGAGGTAGACGTCCTCGAGCCGCGGGCGCATGAGCGTCAGGGCCTCGAGCTCCTGGCCGCGGCCGAGCGCCCACGTGGCGAGGGCCGCGACGTCGGCCGTCGGGGTCTCGGTGCGCACCTCCACGACGCTGCCCGCGACGCGGCGTTCGAGGCCGAGCGGGGGCAGGTCGTCGGGCTCGAGGCCGGTCGGGAGGCGGAAGGAGATGACCGTCGCCGCGCCGGCGGCCGCCGCCAGCTCGTCGGGGGTGCCCTCGGCCAGGACCCTGCCGTGGTCGATGACGACGACGCGGTCCGCGAGGTGCTCCGCCTCGTCGAGGTAGTGCGTCGTCAGCAGGATCGTCGCGCCGAGGTCGCGCAGTCCCTCGACGAGCTGCCACGCCCGCCGCCGGGCCGACGGGTCGAAGCCCGTCGTCGGCTCGTCGAGGAAGAGCACGTCGGGGTCGCCGACGATGCCGAGCGCGAGGTCGAGTCGGCGCCGCTGGCCACCCGAGAGGGTGCGCACGCGCGCGTCGGCCTTCTCCTCGAGGCCGGTGAGGGTGATGACGTCGGCGACCGGCCGCGGGTGCGGGTAGTAGCCCGCGTGCAGCCGGAGCAGCTCCCGGGGAGTGAAGCTGTCCTCGAAGCCAGCCTCCTGCAGCACGACCCCGATGTGCTCGCGGAAGGCCCGGCCGCCGGAGCCCGGGTCGTGCCCGAGCACCGACACGGTGCCGCCGTCTCGGGCCCGGTAGCCCTCGAGGATCTCGACCGTCGTGGTCTTGCCCGCGCCGTTGGGGCCGAGCAGGGCGACGACCTCGCCCTCCTGCACCGTCAGGTCGATGCCGTCGACCGCGGCGACCTCCCCGTAGACCTTGCGTAGCCCGCGCACCTCGATGGCGGCCATGCTCCTCGCCTCCCGATCCCGTCGACCGCGTGGCGCGCTGCTGGGCGCGAGCGCGCCTCCCCTCCAGTCAACTCCGTGCCGAGAGGCCCGGCGCTCAGGTGTGAGCGATGCCTCCGTCGGCGCACTCGCGGCACGTGCCGAGCAGGGCCGCGTGCCCGGTGTCGAGGACGAAGCCGAGCTGCTCCCGCAGCTGCGCCGCGACCGCGTCGAACGTGTGCGGCGGCACGTCGAGCACGCGACCGCACGTGTGGCACTGGACGTGCGCGTGGTGGGCCAGGTGGGCCTGGTGGGCGGCGTCGTGGTCGTGGCCCGCCGGCGCCTCGGTGAGGTGGTAGACCGTGGCCGCGCCGCCGAGGTGCACGTGCGAGAGCACGCCGGTCTCGACGAGCGAGGTGAGGGTGCGGTAGACGGTGGCCCGGTGCACGGTCGGCTCGACGTCGGCCACGCGCGCGCCGATCTGCTCGGCCGTCAGGTGCTCGTCGGCGAGGTCGGCGGCGTCGACGACGCGCAGGACGGCATACCTCGCCGGGGTGACGCGCTCACCCGCGGACCGCAGCCGGGAGACGGCGCCGGCCACGCGGGCAGTGTCGGGCGCGCTGTCGCGCGAACTGTCGCGCGCGCTCTCGGGGGACGGGGACACCTGCCCATTATCGGCAGTGGCAGACTCTCCCCGTGCGCGCACTCACCAAGCTGACCGCAGGCCCCGGCCTCTCGCTCGTCGACCGCCCCGAGCCCGAGTGCGGGCCTGCGGACGTCAAGATCCGCGTCATGCGGGCCGGCCTCTGCGGCACCGACCTGCACCTCGCGGGCTGGGACGACTGGGCGGCGGCCACCGTGAAGCCGCCGCTCGTCATCGGCCACGAGTTCTACGGCGAGGTCGTCGAGGTCGGCGAGGACGTGACGGGTGTCGCGATCGGTGACCGCGCGTCCGGCGAGGGGCACATCGTCTGCGGTCGCTGCCGCAACTGCCGTGCCGGTCGGCGCCACCTCTGCATCCGCACCCAGGGCATCGGCGTCAACCGCGACGGCGCCTTCGCCGACTACGTCGTCATCCCGGCGAGCAACGCGTGGGTCCAGCCCGCCGACCTCGACCCCGACCTCGGCGCCGTCTTCGACCCGCTCGGCAACGCGACCCACACGGCGCTGCAGTGGCCGATGGTCGGCGAGGACGTCGTCATCACCGGCGCCGGGCCGATCGGTGTCATGGCCGCGGCGATCGCGCGCCACGCCGGCGCCCGCTACGTCGTCGTCACCGACGCGAGCGACTACCGGCTCGGGCTCGCCGAGCACGCCGGCGCCGACCTGACGATCAACGTGACGCGCGAGAGCCTCGCCGACGCGCAGGCCCACCTCGGCATGAAGGAGGGCTTCGACATCGGCCTCGAGATGTCGGGTGCCGCGCCGGCCGTGAGCGACATGATCGCCAACATGAACCACGGCGGCCGCATCGCGCTCCTCGGGCTGCCGCACCAGTCCTACGAGCTCGACTGGGGCAAGGTCATCACCCACATGATCACGCTGAAGGGCATCTACGGCCGCGAGATGTACGACACCTGGTACGCCATGTCGCAGATGATCGCGACGTCCGAGCGCTTCCGGTCGGCCGTCTCGCAGGTCATCACGCACCGCTTCCCGGCCGAACAGTGGGAGGAGGCCTTCGAGACCGCGCGGTCCGGCCAGTGCGGCAAGGTCGTCCTCGACTGGAGCTGAAGGGCTTTCGTATGCCGTCCGCTCCCGACCCGCAGGATCGTCCCCGTCCGCTCGTCCTCCTCCACGGCCTCGGCCAGTCACCGATCGCGTGGCAGGACTTCGTCTCGGCCTACGGCGCCGGCCGCCCGATGACGGCCCCGTGGATGAAGGGCCTCAAGCCCAAGGACCCCGTCGGCTTCGACCTCGGGGCCGCGGCCTCCGGCGTCGCGGACGAGCTCGAGCTGCAAGGGGTGCGGCAGGCCGACTTCGTCGGGGTGTCGGTCGGGGCGAGCGTCGCGCTGCGCCTCGCGGTCGAGCGGCCCGAGCTCGTCGGGCGCCTCGTGCTCGCCGGCGCGCTCGTGCGACCGTCCAAGGGCGCGCTGCGCGTGCAGCGGCTCGCGATGCGGCTCGTGCCGGAGAGCAAGCTCGTCGACGCCGGAGTCTCTCGCCCCCGGATGCTCGCGGTGCTCGACGCCCTCAAGGGCTTCGACGGCACGGAGTCGCTGCGCTCGGTCACGGCGTCCACGCTCGTCGTCGCCGGGTCCAAGGACAAGGCGGGCGTCGCTGCGGCACAAGAGCTCTCGCAGCAGCTGCCCGATGCGCGCGTCCAGGTCATCGACGGTGCCGGACCGCTGGTCAACACCGAGTCGGCGCGCGAGCTCGCCGACCTCACGCACGCCTTCCTCGACGGGCCGGAGCCGTGAGCGGGCGCTCCTGACGGACGGGGGAGTTCGCCCGGCTGCGCAGCCACGACCGGCTGGCCTAGGGTCTCGAAGATGAACGGACTCGTGCTGGCTCTCGTGATGGTGCTGGGCGTGATCGTGCTGACTCCGGTGGCCGACCGCATCCGCGTGCCCCAGCCGGTGCTGCTGACGATCTTCGGTCTTGCGATCGCCCTGGCGACCCCCGCCAACCCGCTCGACCTCGACCCGGCCCTCATCCTGCCGGTCGTCCTGCCTCCCCTGCTGTTCGCCGCCACCCAGCGCACCACGGTCAACGAGTTCCGAGAGCACGCCGGTGCCGTCTTCGTCCTCGCCGTCGGCCTCACGCTGGCCACGGTCGCGGTCGTCGCGATCGTCGCCCACGCCGCGGGGCTGTCGTGGTCGATGGCCTGGATCCTCGGTGCGATCGTCTCGCCGCCGGACCCCGTGGCCGCGACCGCCGTGGCCCGGCGCCTGCGCCTGCCCCACCGTCTGGTGACGGTGCTGGAGGGCGAGGGGATGTTCAACGACGCGACCGCGCTCGTGGCCTACAAGGTCGCGATCGTGGCGGCCGTCACGGGAGACATCACGGGCGGCGACATCGCGCTCGAGCTCGTGGAGGCGGTGGGGTTGGGGCTCGGCGTCGGCCTCCTGCTCGGCTTCATCTCCCGCTTCGTGCTGTCCCGCATCCACGACGGCCATGCCGAGACGACGGTCACCGTGCTCGTGCCGTTCGTGGCCTATGTCGGCGCAGAGCAGGTCAACGGCTCAGGTGTCCTCGCGGTCCTCGTGCTCGGTCTGTACCTGCGCACGTACGCCCACGACGCCACGACGTCGGGCGGCTGGCTGCTCGGCCGTGCGGTCTGGTCCTACTCCGACTTCCTCATCACGAGCCTGGTGTTCACCCTGCTCGGGTTCGAGCTCGTCGCGGTGATCAGGTCGACCGCGACGGATGCCGGCACCATCAGGCTGGCGCTGCTCGTCGTCGGCACCCTCGTCGTCTTCCGGGCCGCCTGGGTCTATCCCGCAGCGTGGCTGAGCCGCCTGCGAGCGCGGCGCCGCGACGTGCCCGTCCCGACGGGATGGCGCGAGTCCACCGTCGTCGCGTGGGCCGGGATGCGTGGCGTCGTCACCGTCGCGACGGCGGTGGCCCTGCCGACGGTCGTCGCCAGCGGCGATGCGTTGCCCTACCGCGACGAGGTCGTGACGGTCGCGCTCATCGCCGTCCTGCTGACGCTCGTGGTCCAGGGACTGACGCTGACCCCCCTCACGAGATACCTCCACGTCGGCAGCGACGTCGACGAGAGGGCTGAGATCTCCGGCCTGAGGCTGCGGGCCAGCCGGGCGGCGCTGGAGCAGATCAGGAGCGAGGGGCCCGAGCTCGACGGGGCCGTGCGCCGCGCGGCCATCGCCCAGTACCAGGGCTACATCGCGGCCCAGGAGACCATCGTGCGCACCCGCACGGGGGCGTCGGACGAGCCCGGCCAGCCGGGCCGCGAGCTCGAGGCCGTCCTGCGTCGGGCCAGCGACGTCGAGCGCCAGCTCGTGCTGACCGCCCGGAGGCGTGGCGAGGTCGCCGCGGTGAGCGCCGACGAGGTGCTGCGCGACATCGAGAACCGGGCCCTGCGCGACTTCGACTGAGTGCCTCGCTCCGGCGTCCCGCGGGCACCGTCGACCAGCCGGGCGCTCAGCAGAGGTTGATGCCGCCGGCGTCGAGCAGCTTGGCGACGACCTTCTCGTCGGTGACGGCCGGGACCATCCAGTCCTTGCCGGCCACCGACTTGGTGCCGGTCTTGCACTCGAACGTGCTGACCCGGCGGTCGAGCTGGACGGCCTCGTCGTAGAAGGCGGCCTCGAGCGGCTTGCCGTCGGCGCTCGCGCAGGTGATCTTGTGGTCGGCCAGCGAGCCCTCGGAGTCTCCGCTCGACGGGCAGACGAGCTCGGCCACGACGGCCCAGGTGGGGTGCGCGCCGGCCTCGGGGGAGGAGGCCGGGGAGCTGGCGCCGCAGGCGGCGAGGGGGAGGGCGACGGTCGCCGTGGTGCAGGCGAGGAGCAGACGTCGAAGCACGAGAGCGTTCCCTGAGGGTGGGGGATGGAGGGGTCGCGCCCGGAGGTGGTCGGGACGCGAGCGCCGACAACTCTAGAGGGCAGCGCCGCCCGGGCCCCACTCGAAAGGGTGCCCCTGAGCGTGCGGGAGTGACAGAGTCGACACATGGCCCGGCTGCGCATGACGACGATCGCCTCCCTCGACGGCTACGTCAACGACGCGTCGGGCGGATTCGCCTGGGCCGCACCCGATGCCGAGGTGCACGCCTTCGTCAACGACCTCGAGCGCGACGTCGGCACCTACCTCTGCGGTCGGCGCCTCTACGAGACGATGGTCTACTGGGAGACCGCCCCGACCGACGACACCGGCGACCCCGACGACGACATCGGGCACGACTACGCCCGGATCTGGCAGGCCGCCGACAAGGTCGTCTACTCCCGCACGCTCGACGCGGTCGCGAGCGAGCGGACGACGCTCGAGCGCGACCTCGACCCGACGGCCGTCGCCCGGTTCGTCGCCGCGGCCGACCGCGACGTCAGCATCGGCGGCCCGACGCTGGCGGCCGAGGCCCTGCGCGCCGGCATCGTCGACGAGCTGCAGCTGCTGACGGTGCCCGTCGTCGTCGGCGGGGGCACGCGGGCCCTGCCGGACGGCATACGCCTCGACCTCGAGCTGCTCGACGAGCGCCGCTTCGCGGGCGGCACGACGTACGTGAGGTATGCCGTCAGGCGGTGACCGTGCCCCCGGCGACCTCCGCGCCCTCCCCGTCCGCAGGCTCCGTCGTGCCGTCGGTGGGGGTGTCGAGGGCGACGAGTCCGTCGTGGAGCGTGTTCAGGAAGGCGACGCGCCGGTGCGCCTCGGTGCCGGCCATGACGAGCAGGAAGTCGACCTGGTCGCGGACCTGGCGCAGCTGCTCCTCGCTGCCCAGCTCGCTCGCGCGGCGGTAGAGGTCGAGGGCCTGCTGCGCCTCGTCCGCCGTGGCGCGCGGGCTCCACAGGGCTGCGAGCACGAGCAGGTCGGCGTAGACCGCGACGGTCCAGAAGGTCGGGGCGAGGTAGGCCTCCTCGCGCGCCGCCTCGAGGGCGTCGTCGATGAGGTCGCGGGCCTCGGACCGGTCGAGCGCCGTCCGGCCCTCGACCGGGCGCCAGCGCAGCGCCAGCTCGGCGGCCAGCCAGTTGGCGAGCGCGCCGTGGCGACGCCGGTCGGTGGCCCCCGAGGCGGTGCGCGCCGCGGCGTACCACTCCGACATCGCGACGAGGGCCTGGTGGGTCTGCGTCCAGTCGCCGGTGTGCGGGCCGCCCGGGCGCTCGGGGCAGGTGACGAGCGCGAGCCGCTTGTAGGCGCTGGCCACCCGCCACAGCCGGTCGATGCCGACCCCGCCGGGCGACGGGTGGGTGTCGCCCGGCAGGAAGGCCGTCCGCTCCGGCGCGTGGGCACCGAGGACGAGGGATGCCGGGTTGTCGAGCAGGGCGCGCAGGCGCTCGATGGCCGACTCGATCGTGGCGACCGCGTCGTCGACGGCGTCCTCGCTCGTGGCCGCAGCCCGCACCACCTGGTCGATCCAGACCTCGAAGTCGCGGACCGTCAGGGCGGTCCCACCGCGCTCGAGGGTCTGCTCGAAGTACTGCGTGGCGTGGGCGAAGTCGCCGAACTTGTTGTAGGTCCGGGCGATGAGCACCTGCAGCGCGTCGTCCTCGCGGTCCTCGGGCGTCAGCGCCTCGTAGAGCTCGCGCAGGCGGTCGAGGCCGTAGCGGGTGTTGCGGCTGACGTCGACCGACTGGCTGAGGTTCTCGATCTCGACCCGCGCCTGCTCGGCGCTCGCGGGCGCCCGCCGGACGGTGGTGGCCCGGTGCACGACGGCGTCGGGCGCCAGCCGGTAGTCCGGGTCGCCGTAGCACTGGTAGGCGCCCCACGTGTTGACGGCCGGGTAGTCGTTCCACGTCTGCCACCGGGCCGCGCCGAGGGCCTCGCCGAAGGTCAGTCCCGAGAGCATCCGGTCGTAGAGCGTCGTCGCGAAGGTCGACGCCGCACCGTCGTCGACGGCCCAGCCGCAGGCCACGACGGCGCGGACACCGATGTCGATGAGCTCGGTCGCGAAGCTCGCTGCGAGCCGGTGGTAGTTGCCCGTGCGCGGCGCCGGGCCGCTCGTGCCACCCGGGCCCGGCACGCCTCCCGGGCCGGCGGGACCGCCGGGGCCGCCGGTGCCGACGGCCCCGATCGGGGCGGCCGGGCCCATCGACCCGAGGTGGCAGCAGTTGACGACGACGAGCTCGGGGACCTGCCTCATCTGGCCCACCTCGCCCGCGGTGAGGTACATCCCGTTGCCCAGGACCATGCCCGTGACCGTGGCGTCGGTGCCGTCGCCGAGCGGCCACTCGTAGACACCGTGGCCGGCGAGGTGGACGACGCGGTAGGACGACGCGAAGAGCGCCTGGACGACCTTGGTGCCGCTCTCGGCGATGAGCGGCTCGGCGTCGAACCCGCTGGCCCGCAACGCTTCTGCGACGTTGCGCGCCTCCTTCTGGGCGGCCGGCAGGGCACTGAGGCCGCTCGCCGTGTCGCCGACGACGAGGGCGCGGCTGCTCGTGGCGGAGAGCACGTGGCTGCGCATCGACGAGCCCTCGAGCTGTCGCACGAGGCCACGGCGCACGCCGAGCGGCTCGCGGTCCTCCTGCGTGCCCTGGTCGTCGAGCAGCTCCCACGGGTAGTGCGCGGAGCCGCGGTCGACGAGGAGCACGAGGTTGTCGGTGTCGGGGGCCTGCGCCTTGAGGTCGTTGGGGAAGAGCAGCTCGAAGAGGGTCCGCGCCGCCGACGGGTCGGGCGACGGCGAGTCGACGAGCGACTCGACGAGCCGGTCGACGAGGGCCCGCTGCGTCGGGACGGTGCGCGTCGGGGTGCCCGCCCGGCGAGTGGAGGCCTCGAAGGTGAGGCTCCCGTCGGCCTCGCTGCGCACCCGCACCTGCTGCCACCAGCCGGATGGCTCGGAGAAGAGCAGCCGGCGCTGCCGTCCGGGGCGCTCCTCGAGCCGAAGGTCGGCCGTGAAGGAGTCGGCGAGCTCACTGCTCGTCAGGGACGACCCCAGCGCCTCGACTGCCTGGAGCGCGCGGTCCTGCCACAGCTCGATGACCTCGAGCTCGGCGATGTGCACACCCAGCTGAGTGTCGGCCAGCCGGTCGTTGGCACGCTGCACGCCGGTGAGCAGGGCCTGCACGCTGTCGCGCACGGGCAGGCCGCCCTGACCGGTGCCGATGAGCAGGCTGGAGAGGCGCAGCTGGAGCACCTCGGTGTGGGTGGCGGACGCCCCGCCGGTGAGGTGGCCGAGCGCCGCGGTCAGCGACGCATGTGCGACGGCGCGTGCGAGCGTCGCCGCGCTGAGGCCTCCGATCGGGCCGAGGCCCGCGACCACGGCGCCGGGCGGCCGGGTCCACTGCTCGGGGTCGGTGAAGACCTGGCAGGTCTCGATCGGCCCGGGGTAGATCCCAAGCGTCGCGGCGCGGGACAGCCGGCCGTCGAGCAGCTCGTCGAGGGCCCCCTCGCCGCCGACGAGGGTGCTGCCCGGGTAGTGGCCGACGAGGACGTGGTGGCGGGCGAAGCGCAGGTCGCCGTGCGAGATCCGCACGCGGGTCAGGGGTCGCGACGGGTCGGCGTCGGGGTCGACCTCCTCGGTCGCCGGCGCGGTCCGGGCCGGTGGTGCCACCGACGGAGCAGGAGCGGGGGCGGCAGGCGGGACGACCGGGGAGCAGCAGGTGGCGGGGGCGGAGCCGCTGCGGCCGGGGGCGCGGGCGGCGGTGGAGCCGCTGGGGCCGGAAGCGCGGGTGGCACCGGCCTCGGCCCACGCTCCCCGGGCAGCTTGGCGAGCCCATCAGGCTCCGTCGCCCCGGTCGGCTCCGACAGCTCGGCCTGCTCGGTGGGCTCGGGATGGAGCTGCTCGGGGAGGACGGGTGCTCCCTCGGGTGGCGTGACGGCATACGGCTCGGGCTGCGTCGGGGACGGGCCGCCCACGAGGGTCGACACGGCTCAGTCCCCCGCGGAAAGGAAGGTCTGGTCGAGGCGCGGGGCGCGGCCCTCGAGCTGCGGCACCTGGTCGTAGCTGCCGGTGAGGCCCGCGAGGGTGCGGGCGTGCAGGCGCCGGTAGGTCGCCTGCGGGTCCTCCCGCATGGCGCGCACGAGGTAGTAGGTGAGGGCGCCGTTGTACGTGCTGCCTATGTAGGCGTCCGCCGAGGTCTGGTCGTCGCGGCAGCCGCTCACGAGGGTCTCGGGCATGTCGACGACGTGGACGTCCTCCTGGCGGCGACGCCTCCGGCTGCGGCGAGGGGTGCCCGTGTGCTCGCCGCCGCGCTCCTCGTCGTCGGGGTTCGGCAGGAAGCGCGGGAGGATCTCGGGCGGTGGTGCGTCCGGGCGGACCGGCGCGCGGGTGTTGCTGCCCGAGTGGCAGCAGTCCATGACGACGGTGAGCGAGGCCCCGGGGTCGAGGCGGTCGATCGTCGTCCGGAGCCAGTCGTCGGTGAGCGGGTCGTTCCAGTCGAGGTCGTGGGGGCAGAGGATCTCGTCGCGGCCGTCGGTCGTCTCGTCACCGTTGGTGTCGGGCACGTTGGACCCGTGTCCCGAGTAGTGCAGGTAGAGCACGTCACCCGGTCCGGCCGAGTCGACGAGGTCGCTGATCGCCCCGGTCATCGCGGCCTTGGTCGCCGCGCCGTCGAGCAGCGTGGTGATGTCGGACTCGGCGAAGCCGTAGAGCTCGGTCAGGGCGGCGGCGACGTCGTTCACGTCGTTGACGCAGCCGCGGAGGTTCGCCCCCGGGATCGCGTACTCGTTGACGCCGATGAGCAGGGCGCGCTTGGACATGGTGAGCTCCTTCGACCCGCGGCCGTGCGGCAGGCGCGACGGCCCCTGCGAACCAGTGTTCTCCTCCCCGCCCGCTGATACATCCGGTTCAGGAGGAGTGGCCGTGGCTCCATCCCGACCACCGCGTGACGTTGACGCGCACGAAGGGACCGGCGGGCCGGTGCGCGGCGTACTGCGGGTACTTCTGCGCGAGCGAGTCCAGGGCCGCCGCCGTCCCGGCGGCCCCCAGCTCGACGACCTCGGCCCGGCCCTCCGCGCGCACCCACCACAGCTGCGTCCAGTCGTCGTCGTAGTGGTCGACGAGCAGGGCGACGGAGGGGTTGGCCTCGATGTTGGCGAGCCGCTGCAGCGCGCGCGTGGACTTGGGCTTGTCGTCGACGGCGCTCCACACGACGTCGCCGCTGACGACGAAGACGATCGGCACGAGGTGGGGCCGCCCGCCGGGGCGCACCGTCGCGAGCCGCGCCACCCGTGCCGCCGCGAACCGCGCCCGCGCGTCCTCGTCCACCTGCCCGAGCCTAGGCCCGGCGTGGTTGCATGAGGACATGTCGATCCCCGAGACGCACGAGCCCCCCGAGACGCACGAGAGGCACCTCGTCCGCACCCCCGACGGCCGCGACCTCGAGGTCCTCGTGACCGGCCCGGAGGACGGGCTGGCGCTCGTCTTCCACCACGGCACCCCGCAGGCTGCGGTGCCCTTCGGCATCCTCGAGCGGCCGGCCACCGAGCGTCGTCTGCGGACGATCACCAGCTCGCGGCCGGGCTACGGACGCTCGACCCCGCGCGCCGACGCGGCCACGACGGCGACCGTCGCGGACGACGCGGCCGACACGGCCGTCGTGCTCGACGCCCTCGGCCACGACACGTTCGTCACCCTCGGCTGGTCAGGGGGTGGCCCGCGGGCGCTCGCGTGCGCGGCCATGCTCCCGGGCCGCTGTCTGGCCGCGACGTCCGGCGTCGGCATCGCCCCGCCGGACGCCGAGGGGCTCGACCTCACGGCGGGCATGGGACCCGAGAACGTCGCGGAGTACGCCGCGGTGGCCGCCGGCCCCGACGCCCTGACGGCCTTCCTCGAGGAGCACGGCCTGCCGGTCCTGCGGGCCACCGCCGACGAGATCGTCGACGAGCTCAGTGGGCTGCTCCCGCCGGTCGACCGGGCCGCCATGACGGGTGAGCTCGGCGAGTACCTCGCCGCGGCCTCGCGCCACGCCGGCGCCCAGGGCATCGTCGGCTGGCGCGACGATGACCTCACCCACACCCGCCCGTGGGGCTTCGACCTCGCCGCGGTCCGGGTGCCGACGGCGGTCTGGCAGGGCACCGAGGACCTCATGGTCCCCTTCGCCCACGCGCAGTGGCTCGCGGCCCACGTCGCGGGCACCCGACCGCACCTCGTCGAGGGTGAGGGACACGTGTCGCTGCTCATGCGGATGGGCGACATCCTCGACGACCTGCTCGCGATGGCAGGCCGCTGAGGACCACGCCACACGGCATACGCTGGGTGGCGCCACCTCCACGCCGACCCGCGAAGGACACCGATGTACGGCTCAGTCAAGGACGAGATCGCCGCGACCCTGCAGGAGATCAAGGACGCCGGCCTCTACAAGAACGAGCGGGAGCTGACCTCGCCGCAGTCGGCGCACGTCACGACCCTCAAGGCCGAGGCGCTCAACTTCTGTGCCAACAACTACCTCGGCCTGGCCAACGACCCGACCGTCGTCGAGGCGTCGAAGAAGGCGCTCGACGAGTGGGGCTTCGGCATGGCGTCGGTCCGCTTCATCTGCGGCACCCAGACGCTGCACACCTCGCTCGAGCGCCAGGTCAGCGAGTTCCTCGGCACCGAGGCGACGATCCTCTACTCCTCGTGCTTCGACGCCAACGGCGGTGTCTTCGAAGTGCTGTTCGGCGCCGAGGACGCGATCATCAGCGACGAGCTCAACCACGCCTCGATCATCGACGGCGTGCGGCTGTCCAAGGCGATGCGCTACCGCTACAGGAACGCCGACATGACCGACCTTCGCGCCCAGCTCGAGGCCGCTGTCGCTGCGGGCGCCAAGCGCAAGGTCGTCGTCACCGACGGCGTCTTCTCGATGGACGGGTCGTATGCCCCGCTCGACGAGATCTGCGACCTGGCCGACCAGTTCGGTGCCCTCGTCTTCGTCGACGACTCGCACGCCGTCGGCTTCGTCGGCGACGGCGGGCGTGGCACGCCCGAGCTCTTCGGCGTCATGGACCGCGTCGACATCCTCACCGGCACGCTCGGCAAGGCGCTCGGCGGCGCCTCCGGCGGCTACGTCAGCTCGCACCAGGAGATCGTCGACCTGCTGCGCCAGCGCTCGCGGCCCTACCTCTTCAGCAACTCCGTGGCGCCGTCGGTCGTGGCCGGCTCGATGGCCGCCCTCCAGCTCGTCGAGAACTCGGCCGAGAAGCGCGAGACGCTCAAGGCCAACACGGCGCTCTTCCACTCGCTCATGACCGAGGCCGGCTTCGAGCTGCTGCCGGGCACGCACCCGATCCGGCCGGTCATGTTCCCCGGCGAGGACGGCGCCCGGCAGGCCGCCCAGATCGCCGACCACATGCTCGGCAACGGCGTCTACGTCATCGCCTTCAGCTTCCCGGTCGTGCCGCGCGGCAAGGCTCGCATCCGCGTGCAGCTCTCGGCCGCGCACTCCGAGGCCGACGTGCGCGCGTGCGTCGACGCGTTCGTCGCGGCCCGGGACGCCGTCGGCTGACCGGCTCGGTCCGGCTCAGCCGGCTCAGCCGGTGGGCAGGTCCCGCAGCCAGGGCCGTGTCAGGTCGAAGCGGCGTCCCGAGATCTCGTCGACCTCGATGGCGATGACGACGGACTTCGGGGTGTCGACCCACGGGCGGACCGGCAGGCGCTCGACGACGTATGCGGCCTGCCCCTCGAGCGTCCGGGCACGCCCGCGGCAGATGACGCTCGTCGCGCGCTCGCCGACGATCTCGTCGACCTCGAAGGCGACGTCGGTGTTGGCCGTGACGCCGAAGAGCTTGCTGCCCTCGGCGGTCATGAAGACGAGGCGGTCCCCGTCGACCGCGTAGTTGATCGGGGTGATGTGCACCTCGCCCACGAGGTGGAAGGCGAGCCGGCCGAACTCGTGCGACCGCAGGAAGCCCCAGGACTCCTCCGGGTGAAGGACGTGGACCGGGTCGTGGTCAGTCATGGCGACCTCCTTGGTATGCCGAATGGCGACTGCCTGGCTACTACCCATGGTAGTAACAACTGCGTCCGACGCACCCGGCCGTGTGACGAGTCCCCTGTCACACGAGGCGTGCGATTGACTGTGCCCATGGACTTCTACAGCTCGTGGGCCCAGGGGTTCGCGCGGGTCGCAGCGTGCACGCTGCCGATCGTCGCCGTCGATCCCGAGCGCAACGCCGACGCCGTCATCGCCCAGCTCCGCGACCTCGACGACGACGGCGTGGGGCTCGCGATCTTCCCCGAGCTGTGCCTGTCGGGCTACGCCATCGACGACCTGTTCCTCCAGGACACGCTGCTCGACGCCGTCGACGACGCCCTGGCCCGCATCGCCGAGGCCACCGCCGACGTGCGCCCCGTGGTCGTCGTCGGCGCGCCGCTCGAGAAGGGTTCGCGCGTCTACAACTGCGGCGTCGTGATCCATCGCGGTCGCATCATCGGCGTGGCCCCGAAGTCCTACCTGCCGACCTACCGCGAGTTCTACGAGCGGCGGCACTTCGCGCCGGGCGACGACCAGCGCGGCCAGACGATCGACGTCGCGGGCGACCGGGTCCCGTTCGGTCCCGACCTGCTCTTCCGCGCGACCGACGTGCCCGGCTTCGTGCTGCACGTCGAGGTGTGCGAGGACATGTGGGTGCCGGTCCCGCCGAGCCACGAGGCCGCGCTCGCCGGCGCCACGGTGCTGACCAACCTCTCCGGCTCGCCGATCACGGTCTCGCGTGCCGAGGACCGCCACCTGCTCGCCCGCAGCGCCTCCGCCCGCTGCCTCGCGGCCTACCTGTATGCCGCAGCCGGCGAGGGCGAGAGCTCGACCGACCTCTCCTGGGACGGCATGACGATGGTCTACGAGAACGGCGCCCTCCTCGCGCAGAGCGAGCGCTTCCCCGAGGGGGCTCGCGCCTCGGTGGCGGACATCGACCTCGACCTGCTGCGCCAGGAGCGGCAGCGCCAGGGCACGTTCGACGACAACCGCCGCACGCTCGCCGCCCGGACCGACGGCTTCCGCACCGTCGAGCTCGAGCTGGACCCGCCGACGGGCGACCTCGGACTGCTCCGCAAGGTCGACCGCTTCCCCTTCGTCCCCGACGACGCGGACCGCCTCGCGCTCGACTGCTACGAGGCCTACAACATCCAGGTCTCCGGCCTCGAGCAGCGGCTGCGTGCCATCGGCCAGCCCAAGGTCGTCATCGGCGTCAGCGGCGGCCTCGACAGCACCCACGCGCTCATCGTCGCGGCCAAGGCCATGGACCGGCTCGACCGGCCGCGCAGCGACATCCTCGCGTTCACGATGCCCGGCTTCGCCACGAGCGGCCACACGAAGGCCAACGCCATCGCCCTCATGGAGAGCCTCGACGTCACGTGGGAGGAGCTCGACATCCGCCCTGCGGCGACCCAGATGCTCCAGGGGATGGGTCACCCGTTCGGCCGGGGCGAGGAGGTCTACGACGTCACCTTCGAGAACGTCCAGGCCGGGCTGCGCACCGACTACCTCTTCCGCATCGCCAACCAGCGCGGCGGCATCGTGCTCGGCACGGGCGACCTCTCGGAGCTGGCCCTCGGCTGGTGCACCTACGGCGTCGGCGACCAGATGAGCCACTACGGCGTGAACTCCGGCGTGCCCAAGACTCTGATGCAGCACCTCATCCGCTGGGTGGTCTCGTCCGGCCAGTTCGAGGACCACGTCGGTGAGACCCTGACCTCGATCCTCGACACGGAGATCAGCCCCGAGCTCGTCCCGTCCAAGGACGGCGAGAAGCCCCAGAGCACGCAGGCCGTCATCGGCCCCTACTCCCTCCAGGACTTCACGCTCTTCCACGTGCTCCGGCGCGGCTACCGCCCCTCGAAGATCGCCTACCTCGCGTGGAACGCGTGGCGTGACAGCGAGGCGGGGGAGTGGCCCGCGGGCTACCCGGAGGCCGAGCGGACGGCATACGACCTCGCGACGATCCGGCACTGGCTCGAGGTGTTCGTCAAGCGCTACTTCGCCAACCAGTTCAAGCGCTCCGCGCTGCCCAACGGTCCCAAGGTCGTCGCCGGCGGGTCGCTGTCCCCACGGAGCGACTGGCGCATGCCGTCGGACGCGACCTCCGTCGCGTGGCTCAACGAGCTCGACGCGAACGTCCCTGAGAAGTAAGGCGATCCGAGTGGCATCGAAGATCATCGTCCGCGACTACGACGACGCCGACTGGCCCGCCGTGTGGCCGGTCATCGAGGAGGTCGTCCGGGCCGGCGACACCTTCCCGTTCCCCCTCGACCTCACCGAGCAGGAGGCCCGGTCCATCTGGCTCGAGAACGGCCCCGGTGGCCGTGTCACCGTCGCGGTCGACGGTGACCGCGTGCTCGGCACGGCGAAGATGGGGCGCAACCGCCCCGGGCCCGGCTCGCACGTCGCGACGGCAAGCTACATGGTGTCGGCGGAGGCGCGCGGACGCGGCGCCGGGCGTGCGCTCGTCGTCGACTCCCTCGACTGGGCGAGCGAGTCCGGTTATGCCGCAATGCAGTTCAACGCGGTGGTCGCCACCAACACCGGTGCCGTCAAGCTCTACGAGAGCCTCGGCTTCACCGTCGTCGGCACCGTGCCGCGGGCCCACGAGCTCCCGAGCGGGGAGCGCGTGGGCCTGCGCATCATGCACGTCGACCTCTGAGGGTCGACCGGCTGACGAGCTGGGCTCAGCTCGTCAGCACGACCTTGAGGGCGCCGGTGTCCGCCGCCCGGGCGAACGTGTCGTAGGCGTCCATGAACTCGGCCATCGGGAAGCGGTGCGTGACGAACCGCGCCAGGTCGATGTGGTGGGCGGCCAGCAGCCGCAGCAGGGTCGGGGTCGAGTACGTGTCGACGAGTCCCGTGGTGATCGTGACGTTCTTGATCCAGAGCTCCTCCAGGTGCAGGGTGGCCGGGCCGCCGTGGACCCCCACGTTGGCGACAGTGCCACCCGGACGGACGAGGGCGGTGCACTGCTCGAACGTCGGTGCCACTCCGACCGCCTCGATGGCGACGTCGGCCCCGAGACCCTGCGTCAGGTCCCGGAGGATCGCGACGGCGTCCTCGCGCGAGGGATTCACCGTGATGTCGGCCCCGAACTGCTTGGCCGCCTCGAGTCGGGCATCGGCCAGGTCGATGGCCACGACGTGCGCCGGACTGAAGAGCTTGGCACCCATGATGGCGGAGAGGCCGACCGGGCCGGCGCCCACCACCGCTACGACGTCACCGGGACGGACCCGGCCGTTCAGCACACCGACCTCGTAGCCCGTGGGCCCGATGTCGGCGAGCATGAGTACTTCCTCGTCAGTCACTCCTTCGGGGACGGCATACGTCGACGTGTCCGCGAAGGGGACTCGGACGTACTCCGCCTGTGTGCCGTCGATCTTGTGGCCGAGGATCCAGCCGCCACCACCGATGCACTGGCCGTAGCTGCCCTCGCGACAGTAGCGGCACGCACCGCACGCGGTGATGCAGGAGACGAGCACGCGGTCACCGACCCTGACGTTCTTGACGCCGGCGCCGACCTGCTCGACGGTCCCAACCGCCTCGTGCCCGAGGATGCGACCGTCGGTCACGGCGGCGACGTCACCCTTGAGGATGTGCAGGTCGGTGCCGCAGATGGTGACGGTGTCGACCTTGACGATCGCGTCCGTGTCGTCCTCGATCATCGGCTTGGCCACCTGCTCCCAGGCCTTCTGGCCCGGGCCGTGGTAGACGAGCGCCTGCATGACGGATCCGTTGGAGGCCATGGCGATCAGCTGATCTCGACGTGCGTCGTCTTGGCCTCGGTGGCCTTGGGCATCGTCACCATCAGCACGCCGTCGGCGAGCGAGGCCGCCACGGCCGACTCGTCGACCGCGACCGGCAGCACCGCCTCGTAGATGAAGCTGCCGGACGTGCGCGTCGTGTGGCGCAGGGTGCCCCGACCCTCCTTCTCCGTCGACTTCGTGCCGCGCACGCTGAGCCGGCGACCGGAGAAGTCGATGGTGATGTCCTTCTTGTCCACGCCCGGCAGGTCGAGCTCGAGCGTGAAGGCGTCGTCGGTCTCGCGCAGCTCGCCTCCGGGTGCGAAGTCGCCGACGCCCAGGCCGGGCGACCACATCTGCTCCATGAGGTCCTGCATCCGACCGGCCCACGGTCCCAGCTCGCCCCACGAGAACGGCTCCGGCCGCGGCTGGACGGCCCGGCGCTCAGGGGCCTTCGACCCGGTGTTCGTGCTCATGTCTCCTCCTCGTCGTCGCGCCGCACGGCATCCGCGGCGCCATCACCAGTGCACGTCGGCGAGAGTCCCGAGAAACAGGGCCGTTGGTCCCTACCTGCCCTCGGGACCCGGCGGGACCGTGGTCTCATGGGCGACATGGCAGTGCAGGGGCGCACCGCGCAGCGGGAGCCGATCGAGCACGTGCCCTCCCTGCCGCCGCTCGTCGGCGACTACGTGGAGCGGCGGCGGACCTTCAGCTGGGACGGTGCGCGCGACTGGCTGCAGGGCGACGCCGAGGGCCACCTCAACATGGCCCACGAGGCCGTCGACCGGCATGCGCGAGGCGAGCTCGCCCACGCCGTCGCGGTCCGCTTCCTGGCCCGCACGGCGCCGACGGCGGAGCTGACGTACGCGCAGCTGCGCGAGCAGAGCGACATCACCGCCGCGGCACTGCGTCGCCCGGGGCAGCAGCTGGCCGGTCAGGCGTGCCGGGCGTGCCGGGCGCGCCGGTCACGCCGGTCACGCCGGGGGGTGCCGGGCGTCAGCGGGGCGACTCCAGGGCCTGGCGCAGCAGCTGCACGAGCGCCTCGAGCTGGAGGGTGTCGCCCGCGGTGATGTCCTCGTCGCTGCCGTCGAGGGCGCGAGCGGCGAGCCCCTGCTTGGCGTCGATGAGCTCGGCGATCTTGGAGTCGATGGTGCCCGAGGCGAGGATGCGCCAGGCGGTGACCGGCTCGTCCTGGCCGATGCGGTGCACGCGGTCGATGGCCTGCTGCTGCTCGGCCGCGGTCCACGACAGCTCGGCGAGCACGACGTTGGAGGCGGCGTGCAGGTTGAGGCCGACTCCGGCAGCCGTCAGCGAGCAGACGGCGACGGCCACCTCCGGATCCTTCTGGAACGCGTCGATGGCCTCCTGCCGCTGCTTGGAGGTCTGGTCGCCGCGCACCGACACGGTGCGCAGTCCGGCCGAGGCCAGCACCCGCTCGGCCGCGTCCATGACGTCGATGTGCTTGGCGAAGAAGACGACCTTGCCGACCGAGTGCGACAGCTGCACGGCGTAGTCGGCAGCGAGCGTCGACTTGGCCTGGCCGATGCGGCGCACGAGGGAGAAGACGTTGTCGGTGCCCTTCTCGGCCGAGGTCGAGCGCAGCTCGGCGGCGGCGACGCGACGCATGAGGTCCGTGTCGGGCTCGTCGTCCTCCTCGCGTCCCTCGCCCTGGGCCAGCAGGGCGCGGTAGCGCTCGGCCAGACGGCGTCCGAGGGCGCGCTCGGCCTCGCGGATCGAGCGGCCGAGGTCGTCGTCGAGCTCGACGGTGATGTCGGCGATCCGCTTGTCGGGCAGGTCCTTCGCGACGTCGACCTTGCGGCGGCGCACGATGCCCATGTCGATGACGGCGCGGCGGGCCTCGGGGTAGAAGGCGCGGTCGGCCGGTGTGTGTCCGGTCTCGTCGAGGCGGCGCAGGATCGGGGCGGTCGGCTTGCCGTCCTTGATCCAGCCGAGGAAGCGCCAGATCGCGTCGAAGTCCTTGACGTCGTTGATGAGCGGCGTGCCGGTGAGGGCGATGAGCAACGGGTCGCCGCCGGGCGTCGTCTCGCGCAGGCGGTCGCCGAGCGCGAGCACCTGCTGCGAGCGCTGCGAGCTGAGGTTCTTGATGAAGTGCGCCTCGTCGACGACCATCGAGCGGAAGCCGAAGCTCGAGAGCCACCCGAAGTGCCGGTCGAGGATCTCGTAGTTGACGACGAAGACGTCGGCGAACGCGTCGACGTCGTTGCCGTCGCCGTGGATGACCGTGACGCGGCGCTGCGGCGTCCAGCGCTCGACCTCGCGGGCCCAGTTGATCTTCACGACGTTGGGCACGACGGCGAGCATCGGGTAGGCGCCTGCGATGGAGGCGGCCATGACCGACTGGGCCGTCTTGCCGAGGCCGGGCTCGTCGGCGAGCAGGAAGGTGCGGTGGCCCTCCTGGACGCTCTGCAGGAAGCGGGACTGGTGGACCATGAGCTGCGAGCCGGGCGGGGAGAAGCGGTCGATCTGCGGCGTCGGCGGCAGCTCCATCGACGCGGCCTCGCCGCCGGCGCCCTGCTCGAAGGCGCGGTAGAGCGGGCTGAGCAGGTCCCACCCGGCGAGGCGGCCGGGGAGGTAGTCTTTGTGCCCGCGGGTGAGGTCGGGCGTCAGGAACGGGTTGGCGAGCGCGCGGGACGGGACCGACTGCGGCGTGACCTGGCGGGCGGCGATCTGCGGCGGGACGACCGGCCGCGGGGGCTCGGGGGCCTGGATGACGAGGTCCTCCTCGGCGAGCTCGGCGCCCGACTCGAGGAGCCAGTCGCGGCGCATCTGCTGCGCGGCGGGACCCGGCTTGGCGTTGGCGTCGAGGAGCGTCAGCAGGCTCGTGTCCCGGGCGGCGACCTGGGCGAGGATCGTCGCGATGCCGTCGAGGCGCTTGAGCAGGTCGGCGCGCGTGGCCGACGGGATCGAGGTGTCCTCACGCACGCGGGAGCGCTCCGAGCGCATGAGCAGCGCCACGACGAGGAACTTCGTCCGGTTCGTCGGGCTGGCCTTGCCCTTGCTCGAGACCCGGGCCTCGACCTCGCGGACCCGGCGCGCGAGCACGGGGATGAGCGGGGCCGGCTCGTCCCGGCGCTGCGTGGTCTTGCGCGGGCCGGCACTCTGGCCCTGCTTGGAGCCCTGCTTCGACCCCTGCTTGGGGCCCTGGCCGTCGGTCGGTCGGCGGCGGACGCGCGTTGCCATGTTCCTCCTGATGACGCGGAGGACGTCGAGCGGGCTGGCCCCCGGGCGACACCCTGACGCGGGTGTCGGCGGCGGACTCGGCTCGAGTCCCGGTGGACGCGCCATCGCGCGCCCGATGCCCCGAGCGCCGGACCGGCGGACGCGCCACGGACGGGCGCTGGGACACCTCGACTCTACAGCCCCGTCAGCACGGATCGGGCCGTATGCCGTGTGGCCGTGCCGCGCGCGCCGTGGACGGAGGGCGCGCTCAGCCCAGGTTGACCCCGACGAGCGCGCCGATGGCATACGTCACGCCCATGGCGAGCAGACCGCCACCGACGTTGCGCAGCACGGCTCGCGTCGCGGGGCTGCGCCCGAGGCGCGCGCTGGCCCAGCCCGTCAGGGCGAGGGCGGCGGCGACGCTGAGGACCGTGACGTGGATGCGGTAGGTCGCCGGGCTGAAGGTGATGGTCAGCATCGGGAGGATGGCCCCGACGACGAAGGCCAGCATCGAGGCGCCGGCCGCGTGCCACGGGTTCGTCAGGTCGTTCGGGTCGATGCCGAGCTCGGCCTCGGCGTGCGCGGCGAGCGCGTCGTGCGCGGTGAGCTCGCCGGCGACCTCCTCGGCGAGCTCGCGGCGCATCCCCTTCGCCTCGTAGATCTGGGTCAGCTCCTCGAGCTCGCCCTCGGGGTCCTCGCGCAGCTCGCGCGTCTCGAGCTCGATGAGGGCGCGCTCGGAGTCGCGCTGGGTGCTGACCGAGACGTACTCGCCCGCGGCCATCGACATGGCGCCGGCGGACAGCGCCGCGATCCCGGCGAGCACGATGGCGCCCTTGTCCGCGGTGGCACCGGCCACACCCACGACGACACCGGCCGTCGAGACGATGCCGTCGTTGGCGCCGAGGACACCGGCCCGCAGCCAGTTGAGCCGGCTGCCCACGTTCGCGTCGTGGGGCTCGGCGCGGTCGTGGTTCGAGTCGGTGGGCGTCGGCTCTTCGGACGCGCGGACCTCGGACATGGGTGATGCTCCGATCGCTGTTTCACTGGGGGTCGCTGACGGGCAGCGGGACGTTGGCGTGAGGCTGGCTCGACCCTGATCGTCGCACCCGGCCCCTGGGGTGTCACGGTAGGTGAGGCTCACCTGACGACCCGGCCGGGCCGATGACGGCGACATTCGCGCGGCGCCCCGACATGCGCGAGGATCAGGACATGTCGGGCGTTCGGGGCGAGGACGGCACGGTGGGGGACGACCTCTACCGCTGGATGGTCGCGGCCTCCCCCGACGGGCTCTGGGTCTTCGACGAGGCGGGCCACACGCTCTTCGCCAACGGGCGGATGGCCGAGCTGCTCGGCCGCGACCCCGACGACATGGTCGGCTTCTCGGTCTTCGACGCGGTCGACGACATCGGCAAGGAGCAGTTCCGCCACCACCTCGAGGAGCTCGCGAAGCAGGGCGTGGCGGGCGACAACATCGAGTGCAGCCTGCTCGACGCCCACGGCAACCGCTTCTGGGCGCTCGTGTCGCACACCCCGCTGCTCGACGAGACGGGCACGCGACGCGGCTGGATGCACCGGGTCAGCGAGCACAGCGACCAGCGCAGGCTGCTCGACCAGCTGGCCGAGGCCCAGTCGATCGCCAAGGTCGGCAGCTGGGAGTGGGACGTCGGCGCCGACCGGGTGTCGTGGTCCGACGAGCTCTACCGCATCTACGGCCTCGACCGCACCGACCTCACGCCGACCTACGAGGGCTTCCTCGCGCGCATCCACCCCGACGACCGGGCCCTCGTCGCACGAGTCGTCGGCGCCGCGCTGGAGTCCCAGGACTCCTTCGAGTTCGACGCCCGGGTCGTGCAGAGCAACGGCGAGATCGCGTGGATCCGTGGTCGTGGACGCGTCACGCGGGACCCCGATGGTCGCGCGATCCGGATGGGTGGCACGACGCAGGACATCACGGAGAAGAAGGACGCCGAGCAGGCGCTCGGCCTCGTGACGGCCATGGCCACCGCGGCCAACGAGTCCGCGACGCTCGACGAAGCCATCCCCGCGATCCTCCGGGAGGTGGCCCGGCACACGACGTGGCGGCCGGTGCTCGGTTCGGTCGTCGACGTCGAGGGCCGACTCGCCGACCCGATCCGGCCGGGTGAGGACGTCGAGGTGAGCAGCCTGTCCGTCGCTGCGGGCCTGGAGTTCGCGACCCGGGCGGTGTCGAGCGCGTCGGTCGTCGCCGGGCCGTCGCACGAGGGTTCGACGATCGTCGCCGTGCCCGTCGTCAACGAGGGCCGCGTGGCCTGCGTCGTCGTGCTCGACATGCGCACCGCCGCCCCGCCGGTCGAGACCGACGCCGCGACGATCTCGCAGATCACGTCCCTCTTCGCGCGCGTCGTCGACCGGGAGTGGACGGCCGAGCGGCTCGAGCAGGCCCGCGACGCCGCCGAGGAGGCCTCGCGTGCCAAGTCGGAGTTCCTCGCGACGATGAGCCACGAGATCCGCACGCCGCTCAACGGCGTCATCGGGCTGGCCGAGCTGCTCGGACGCACCGAGCTGACGACCTACCAGCGCCGCCTGTCCGACGGCATCGACCAGGCCGGGCGGGTGCTGCTCGGGCTCGTCAACGACATCCTCGACCTGTCCAAGATCGAGGCCGGTCGGCTCGAGCTGGAGGCCGTCGACTTCGACCCCGCGGCGGTGCTCGAGCGCAGCGTCGCGCTGCTCGCCGAGCGGGCCCGCGCCAAGTCCCTCGACCTCTCGGTCGCCCACGGTCCCGACGTGCCCTACATGGTGTCGGGCGACCCGGTGCGCTTCGGGCAGGTCGTCGCCAACCTCACGACCAACGCCGTGAAGTTCACCGACGCGGGCAGCGTCACCATCCACCTGGGCCTCGAGCGGATGACGGCCACGGGCCCGGTGCTGCGCGTCGAGGTCACCGACACCGGCGCCGGGATCGCTCCGCAGGTGCGCTCGCGGCTGTTCGAGTCGTTCTCGCAGGGCGACTCATCGACGACGCGCGAGTACGGCGGCACCGGCCTCGGCCTCGCGATCAGCCGCCAGATCGTCACGGCCTTCGGCGGCGAGATCGGGGTCGAGAGCGAGCCGGGCCGTGGCAGCACCTTCTGGTTCACCGCCGGCTTCGGGACGGCCTCGACGCGCACCGCCGGACGCTCCGCCTCGCAGACCGCCGCCGTGTCGGGGCTGCGGGTCCTCGTCGTCGGGGCCGACGTGCTGCACCGCGCACGCGTCGAGGAGCAGCTGACCACGTGGGCGATGACGGTGACGTCGGCGGCCTCCGGGGTCGACGGCCTCGTCCAGCTCGACCGGGCCGACCGCAGCGGCAGTCCTGTCGACGTCGTCGTGCTCGACGACCCGGCGTCGGGCGCCGCCGGGCTCCAGGTCGCGCGGATGATCCGCTCGGACGAGCGCTTCGCGGGCGTACGCGTCGTGCTCGTCTGCGCGCACGTGCCCCCACCCGACGCGGCGAGCTCGGGAGAGGCCGGGGTCGACGCGGTCCTGACGGCGCCCGTCATGCCGTCCTCGCTCTTCGACGCCATGGCAGACGTCGCCGGTCGGCACCTCGCGGCCGAGACGGTGCGGCCGGTGGTCGCCTCGCCGGGGTCCGACGGGCACCTCGGCACGGTCCTCGTCGTCGAGGACAACGAGGTCAACCAGCTCGTCGCGCAAGGCGTGCTCGAGAGCCTCGGCTACGCCGTCGTGCTCGCTGGCAACGGGGTGGAGGGCGTCGAGGCGCACCGTGCGCACGGCGACGACTTCGTCGCCGTCCTCATGGACTGCCAGATGCCGCAGATGGACGGCTACGCGGCGACCCGCGCCATCCGCGAGCGCGAGCAGACGGGTCGGCGCGTGCCGGTCATCGCCATGACGGCGTCGGCCATCGCGGGCGAGCGCGAGCGCTGCCTGCAGGCCGGTATGGACGACTTCCTCACCAAGCCGATCGACGTCGCGCTGCTCGCGGCGACACTGCGTCGGTGGACCGGTGGCGAGGCCGGGCCGAGATCACGGACGGCTGTCGGCGCCGCGACCGATGCGACGGGTGCGCCCGGTGCGCCCGGTGCGCCCGGTGCGCCCGGTGCGCCCGACCAAGCCGCGTCCGTCGACGGTCCCGTCGATGCCCCCGAGAAGGGCGATGGCGCGGGAGTCCTCGACCACGGACGGCTCGAGGAGCTGCTCGACCTCGACCCCGGCGATCCATCCATGCTGCTGCGCTTCATCGACCGGTTCGGGGTGGGCGCCCGCCAGCGGGTCACCGAGCTGCGCGACGCGCGCGCCTCAGGTGATGCCGGCACCCAGGGTCGGATCGCCCACGCGCTCAAGGGAACTGCGGCCAACCTCGGGGCGACGGCCCTCGCCGAGGTGTGCTTGAGCATCGAGGACCTCGGCGCCGCGGGCCAGCTCGCCGACGACGCCTTGCTGTCGCGCCTCGACGAGGAGGCGGATCACGCCGTCACCGCCCTCGAGCACTACGCCCGGTCGCTGCGCGCCTCCTCCTGAGAGTCGCCTCCAGACCGGGGGCGCGCCTGCTCCGCAGGTCCGGGCCGACACACGGCCGGGTCAGCGGCACACCGTGCACCGCGTGCCGCTGGCTGCAGGGTGTGCGGCTGGCTGCCGTGGTCCTGGCGTCAGGTCGTCCTGGCGCTGTCGGGCGTGCTCGAGCCGGAGTCGTCCTGGTCCTGGTCGTCGGAGAACGGGTCCGAACCTGGTCCGCCCTGGCCCAGCTGCTGGAGCAGGTCCTGCGGGTCGAGCTGGCTCAGCTGGTTGGGGTCGATGCCGTTCAGGCCCCCGCCGTTCTGCAGGTTCGGCAGCTGCTGCGGCGTCGTGCCCTGCTGGTTCTGCAGGCCTTGGAGGCCCTGCTGGCCCTGCTGGTTCTGCAGGCCACGCTGACCACCCGGGAACTGGAAGTTGCGGCCCCCGCCCGGACCGCGGAAGCCGCCGTCGTCCCCGGTCGAACCGGACGGCATCGCGGCGGCCGCGGCGACGGCGCCCGCCGACGTCAGCAGGAGGGCGAGCCCGGCGGTCACGGCCGTCTTCTTCGCGCTCCAGCGCGACCCGTCGCCCGAGTTCCCGTTCTCGCGAACAGGCAGGCCGGTGGGCGAGAGCGGCACACCCGGCCCGGCGATGGGGGCCGCGGCACCCGGCGACACGGCATACGCGTACGGCGTGGACGGCGGGGTCACGGGGATCTCGCTCGTCGCCGCCGTCGGCAGGTGCTGCGTGTCGTCCGCGGTCTCCGGGCCGCTCGGGTCGAACTGCGGGAGCGCCGGCTTCGGCTGCTCCGCCGGCACCTGGGGCATGGACTCGTTGCTCATGGGGATCACGGTCCGGCGGCTGCCTGTGCGAGCGCTGTGGCAGAGCCGTCGGAGGGCTGGGACTTGGCGCCGACCGGGACAGAGGCTCCACAGGAATCACACAGGGAGGTACTGGTCATCGCACAGGCCCTCGGGTTTCACTGGATGACATGAGCGAGAAGACCAAGCCCGCAGCAGCGCGACTCCAGCGGCTCGACGGCTCCCCGGTGCGGGTGCTCGTCGTCGACGACGAGGCCAACCTCACCGAGCTGCTCGGCATGGCGCTGCGCTACGAGGGCTGGGAGGTGCGCGCAGCCGGCACCGGCATGGAGGCCGTGCGCGCCGCGCGCGAGTTCGACCCCGACGCGGTCGTGCTCGACATGATGCTGCCCGACTTCGACGGGCTCGAGGTGCTGCGCCGCATGCGCGCCGACAACAGCAACGTGCCGGTCCTCTTCCTCACCGCCAAGGATGCCGTCGAGGACCGCGTCTCGGGGCTCACCGCCGGCGGCGACGACTACGTGACCAAGCCGTTCTCCCTCGAGGAGGTCGTCGCCCGCGTCCGTGCGCTCATGCGCCGCACGACGATCGCCGTCTCGTCCTCGGACTCGATGCTCGTCGTCGGCGACCTCACCCTCGACGAGGACAGCCACGAGGTGATGCGCGGCAGCGAGGAGATCCACCTGACCGCAACGGAGTTCGAGCTCCTGCGCTACCTCATGCGCAACCCCAAGCGGGTGCTGTCCAAGGCGCAGATCCTCGACCGTGTCTGGAACTACGACTTCGGCGGCCAGGCCAACGTCGTCGAGCTCTACATCTCCTACCTGCGCAAGAAGATCGACGCGGGACGGGAGCCGATGATCCACACCATGCGAGGAGCTGGGTATGTCCTCAAGCCGGCCGTCTGACATCGGCCACGCCGTCACGGACCTCCCCGACCCCGCCGACCTCCCCGAGGCCGACGGCTCCGCAGCGCCCGACCTCTTCGCGGACGGGGTCGGCTTCACCGACGAGAACAGCCGTACGGCTCGCGACACCGACGACACGATGGCGTATGCCGTGTCGCCGGGCACCGCTGCCGCCGCACCTGCCGGGTCGGCCGGGGCCACGTCCAAGTCCGGTCCGAGGGACACGGGCGGGCCGACGCTGCGCGAGCGGTGGGACTCGACGCGCGAGCGGGTGCGGCCGTGGTCGGCGTGGTCCCTGCGCGCCAAGCTCGTCGCCTCGATGCTCGCCCTGTTCACCGTGCTCAGCATGATGACCGCCGTGTTCACGGTGACCGCGCTCAACCAGGCCCTCATCGGCCAGGTCGACCAGCAGCTGTCCGACTCCCTCAACCGCCCCAGCCGGGGTGGTGACGACGACGGAGGCCCGGGTGGCGGCCCGGGGGCGGACCGGATGGAGGTCTACCTCACGGCGGACGGAAACGCCGGCTACGTCTACCGATCCGGGGTGCGCACCAGTCTGACGAGCTCCCAGATCGCGCTCGTCAAGGCGGCCGGGCTCGGGTCGACGCCGAAGACGCTCGACCTCGGCGGCGAGATCGGCCGCTACCGCACGGTCGCGGCCACCCGGCCGATCCGGAACCTCCAGACCGGCGACCAGGTGATCGGCACCTACGTGGCCGGCATCTCGACCGGACCGACCGACGTCATCGTCGGGCGCATGATCGTCATCGCGATCGCGACCGTCGCGGCCGGCATCATCCTCGTGGCCCTGCTCGGCACCTGGCTCGTGCGGCGCAACCTCGAGCCGCTCCGCCGGGTCGCGGCCACGGCCACGAAGGTCTCGCAGACGCCGCTGGCGTCGGGTCGGGTCGCCCTGGGCGAGCGCGTCGCCCCGGCGGACACCGACACACGCACCGAGGTCGGGCAGGTGGGGGCCGCCTTCAACGAGATGCTCGACCACGTCGACGAGGCCCTCAACGCCCGGCACCAGAGCGAGCAGCGGGTGCGCCAGTTCGTCGCCGACGCCTCGCACGAGCTGCGCACGCCGCTCGCCTCGATCAAGGGCTACGCCGAGCTGTCACGGCGCGAGCCCGATGTCGTCCCGCAGACAGTCACGCACGCGATGGGCCGCATCGAGTCCGAGGCCAACCGCATGAGCTCGCTCGTCGAGGACCTGCTCCTTCTCGCGCGCCTCGACGCCGGACGCCCGCTGGAGGCGGCGTCGGTCGACATGTCGATGCTCGTCATCAACGCCGTCAGCGACGCCCACGCCGCATCACCCGGCCACCGGTGGGACCTTGACCTGCCGCCCGAGCCGGTCGAGGTGACCGGCGACGGGGCCCGGCTGCACCAGGTCGTGGCCAACCTGCTGGCCAACGCGCGCACGCACACCCCCGACGGCACCCGTGTCACGACGTCGGTGCGACCCGAGGGCGAGTGGGTGCGTGTGGCCGTCCACGACGACGGACCCGGCGTGCCGGAGTCGTTGCAGCCCAACGTCTTCGAGCGGTTCGCCCGAGGTGACGGGGCACGGGTGCGGGCGAGTGGCAGCACGGGTCTGGGCCTGTCGATCGTCGCGGCCGTGAGCAAGGCCCACGGCGGACGTGTCGAGCTCGACAGCCGCCCGGGAGACACGACCTTCAGCCTCCTCCTGCCCGCCGCCCCCTGACCGTCCCTCACCGCACTCATCGAACGCGGCGTTCGGTCTCGAACTCACTGCTCTACCGCGGTGTTCGAGAC
>NZ_BMNZ01000005.1:180393-414414 GCF_014646815.1 Terrabacter tumescens | reverse complement strand
CGAACGCCGCGTTCGCGTCCCGGAGCACGCACTCATCAGCGCGCCAAAGTCATGTCATAGGAAGGGCACAGACCCGGGCTCGACGGTGGGGACATGGACACGATGACCCTCACCACCACGGGCGGGACCGGCACCGCGTCGGCGCCCGCCGGACCGGCGGACGCCCGGCCCCACACCTCCCAGCCCACCGCCCGTGCGGGTCGTCCGGGTCGGATGAAGCGCTTGTGGCGCGGCTCCGACGCCGACCCGTCGTGGGCCCGTCCCGCACTCTTCGGTCTCCTGCTCGTGACGCTCGTGCTCTACACGTGGAACCTCACGGCGAGCGGCTACGCGAACTCCTTCTACTCCGCCGCGGTCCAGGCCGGCAGCGACAGCTGGAAGGCCTTCTTCTACGGCAGCTCCGACGCCGCCAACTCCATCACCGTCGACAAGCCGCCGGCCTCGCTCTGGGTGATGGCGCTCTCGGTGCGCCTCCTCGGGCTCAGCTCGTTCGCGATCCTGCTGCCGCAGGCCCTGATGGGTGTCGCGACGGTCGGCGTCGTCTACACGACGGTCAAGCGCCAGTTCGGCGCGGCCGCGGGCCTCATCGCCGGCGTCGTCCTCGCGCTGACACCGGTCGCCGCGCTGATGTTCACCTTCAACAACCCGGACGCGCTCCTGACGCTGCTCATGGCGCTCGGCGCGTGGGCCACCATCAAGGCCATCGAGCAGGCCTCCCCGAAGTGGATGATGATCGTCGGCGTCTTCATCGGCCTCGGCTTCCTCACCAAGACCCTCCAGGTCCTGCTCGTCGTGCCGTTCTTCGGCCTCGCCTACCTCATCGCCGCGCCGACGACCCTGCGCAAGCGGATCGTCCACTCGCTCCTCGCCGTCGGCACGATGGTGCTGTCGGCCGGCTGGTGGGTCGCGATCGTCGAGCTCGTGCCGGCCTCGGCCCGCCCGTACATCGGTGGCAGCCAGACGAACTCGTTCCTCGAGCTGACCTTCGGCTACAACGGCCTCGGCCGCCTGAGCGGTGACGAGACCGGTTCCGTCGGCGGGGGAGGCGGCGCTGCGGGCGGTGGCATGTGGGGTGAGACCGGGCTGTTCCGGATGTTCTCCTCGAGCGTCGGCGACCAGATCTCGTGGTTGATCCCGAGCGCGCTCATCCTGCTCGCGGCCGGCCTGTGGCTGCGCGGACGTCGACCGCGCACCGACCTGCGCCGCGCGGCCTACCTCGTGTGGGGCGGTTGGCTCGTCGTCACGATGCTCGTCTTCTCGTTCATGGCCGGCATCTTCCACGAGTACTACACCGTGGCCCTCGCCCCTGCGATCGGCGCCCTCGTCGGCATGGGTGCGGTCGAGGCGTGGCAGCGCCGCTCGAGCGCGGTCGGCACGATCGCCCTCGCCGCAGCGACCGCGGCCGCCGCGACGTGGAGCTTCATCCTCCTCTCGCGCACCACGGCCTACGGCGACTGGCTGCGCATCTCGGTGCTCGCCGTCGGCATGGCTGCGGCCCTGCTCATCCTCGCCACCCGCTGGATGCACGCCCGCGCGGTCCCGTTCGTCCTCGCCGCCGCACTCGTCGCCGGCCTGGCCGGCCCGGGGGCGTATGCCGTGTCGACCACCGCCCAGGGTCACAGCGGGTCCATCGTGACGGCCGGTCCCGCCGGCTCGAGCCGTGGGCCGGGTGGCGCCGGCGGCTTCGGGGGTGGCGGCACGCCGCCGACGCTGCCCGGTCAGACCGGCACGACCCAGCAGGGCGCGAACGGCACGACGCAGCAAGGCGGCCCGCAGACCGGTGGCGCCGGTGGGGGCATGGGCGGTCTGCTCGACGCCTCGACCCCGAGCACCGCCGTCGTCGCGGCCCTGTCGGCCGACGCCAGCAGCTACACGTGGGTGGCCGCAGCGATCGGCTCGCAGACCGCGGCCGGTCTCCAGCTCGGCACCCAGCTACCGGTCATGGCCATCGGCGGGTTCAACGGCTCGGACCCGAGCCCGACGCTCGCCCAGTTCCAGCAGTACGTCGCCAATGGCCAGATCCACTACTTCGCCAGTGGCGGCAGGGGATTCGGCAGCCAGAACGGTGGCAGCAGCGCCTCGTCCGAGATCAGCACCTGGGTGCAGGAGAACTTCACCTCGGTGACGATCGACGGCTCGACGTTCTACGACCTGACCCAGCCGCTCCAGTGACCGCCATGTCGACGCCAACGACCGGACCCCTGTCGGTGCGACGAGTCCGCCTGTCCCAGCAGATCATCCGCTTCGCGGGCGTCGGCCTCCTGTCCACCGCCCTGCACCTCGGCCTCTTCGCGGCTCTGGTGCGGGGCGGTGCCCCCTCGCAGCTGGCGAACGGGGTGGCGCTCGTGCTCGCGACGCTCTTCAACACGGCCCTCAACCGGGCGTGGACGTTCGGCGTCTCGGGGCGTCGCAAGCTCGTCTTCCACCACAGCCAGGCGCTCGTCATCTTCGCGATCACGTATGCCGCCACGACCCTCGCGCTCGCCGTCCTCGGAGCGGTGTCGCCCGATGCAGGCACCGTCGTGCAGACGGTCGTCGTGGCCGTGGCCAACGTCCTGTCGACGGCAGCCCGGTTCGTGGCGATGCGGCGCTGGATCTTCCGCACCCCGGTCACGGCAGAGCCGGCCGAGCCCGCCGGGGCGTCACCCGGCGGACCCACGGACCGCCACGACCCGGCATACGTGGTCGACGGCGTGCTCGAGAGCCCGCACAGCGACGGTTGATGGCGGTCCGCCGGGCCGTCCGGCGGACCGCATACGACTAGTCGCGGTCCTCGGGGGCCGCGCACGCCTCCCACCACGGGTCCTGGTGGGCGGCGACGACCTCGTCGATGTCGTTGTCGCTCAGCTCGATCCGCGTGCCGACGCGCGGGGCGACCATGCGCACACCGCGCTCGGCGGCGACCTTGCGCGCCCAGCGGATGGGCTCGCTCCACCAGTGCGTGGCGAGGTTGAAGGTGGCCCAGTGGATGGGCAGCATCACCGAGTCGGTCTCGCCCTTGTTGACCTCGAGGTGGGCCTCGATGGCCTCCTCGGGGTTGAGGTGGATGTCGGGCCAGTGCACGCTGTACGCCCCGATCGGGATGATCGTCAGGTCGAAGGGCCCGAGGTCGGCGCCGATGTCGGCGTAGCGGTGCGTCGGCCCGGAGTCGCCGCCGAAGAAGACCGAGTGGCGCGGGCCGTGCAGCGACCACGCCGCCCACAGCGTCTGGTTTCGCACGAAGCCGCGCCCGGAGAAGTGCCGGGCCTCGGTGCAGGTGAGGCGGATGCCGGCGACCTCGGTCTCCTCGCGCCAGTCGAGGCTCGTGATGCGGCCCGTCGGCACGCCCCACTCGCGCAGGTGCGCGTCGACCCCGATGGGCACGACGTAGTGCGGCCGGTGGGTGCGCTCGAGCTGGCGGATCGACGGCTCGTCGAGGTGGTCGTAGTGGTCGTGGCTGATCACGACGGCGTCGAGGTGCGGGATCTCGGCGATGCGGCCGGGCACGGGGTGCAGACGCTTGGGCCCGGCGACGACGGACGGCGACGCGCGCCGGCCGAAGACCGGGTCGAGCAGGAAGCGCCGGCCGTCGAGCTCGACGACGCTCGTCGCGTGGCCGTACCACGTGACGGCCAGGTCGGCGGGCTCCTGCGGGTGGCGCGGGGTCACGAGCGGCACGGTGCCTCGGGGGCGGCCGCGCCCGAACTCGCGGACCATCGTGGCGAACATGCTGCCGGGCCCCTCGGCCTCGGACGTTGCCACGACGTGCGTCGGCTCGTGGGAACGGAACTCGCCGTCACGGTAGTGCGGCGATCCGGTGACGCGCTGGCGCTGCGACGCGGTCGACGCACCCATCCGGCGGAGGATCGGGAGCTGCACGGGCTTCTCCTGCCTGTCGTGCCTCACGGCTCGGCGGCCACGCGGGCGCGGGCTGCCGTCATTCTCGTCCAGCGTCGGGGCGAGCGCCCGAGTTCCCGCGGTGGGCTCCCGGCGCGCGCCCGATGGCGTATGCCGTGTGGCCGGGGTCGTCAGTCGCGGTCCTCGGGTGCCGCGCACTCCTCCCACCACAGCTCGGAGTGGGCGGCCGCGACCGCGGCGGCGTCTCCGGTCGTGAGGTCGACGCGCTGCCCGACTCGGGGGAAGGCGACGGGCACGTGCGCCTCGACAGCGGCCTTGCGGATGCGACGGACCGGCTCGGCCCACCAGTGCATCGAGAGGTTGAAGGTCGCCCAGTGGATCGGGACGAGCAGCGACTCGCGGGCGGCGGTCTGCACGGTGCGGGTCGTCTCGGTGCGCTCGCCCTCCTCGTGCGTGCCGCCTGGGGTGTCAATGCGCTGGTCGCCCTCGATGAAGGCGTCGGCGATCCCGGCGGCGTCCTCGGTCAGGGCGTGCGCCTCGTCGCCGATGCGGTTGACGTCGCGGTGCGCGGCAAGGGCCTGCTCGGGGTCCATGTGGATGTCGGGCCAGAACGAGTCGTAGGCCCCGACCGGCATGAGGGTCACGTCGAACGGGCCGAGGTCGGCGCCGATCGCGGCGAACCGCTTGGACGTGCCGGAGTCGCCGGCGAAGTAGGCCGTGTGCCGGGGGCCGTGCAGCGCCCAGCCCGCCCAGAGGGTCTGGCTGTCGACGAGCCCGCGACCGGAGTTGTGCCTCGCCTCGGTGCAGGTCAGGCGGATGCCCGCGACCTCCGTCTCGCCGCGCCAGTCGAGGGCCGTGATGCGCGTCTCGGGCACGCCCCAGGAGAGCAGGTGCGCGTTGACGCCGAGCGGCACGACGTACTGCGGGCGGTGGGTCTCCTCGAGCCGCACGATGGAGGGCTGGTCGAGGTGGTCGTAGTGGTCGTGGCTGAGCAGCACGGCGTCGATGCTCGGGAGGTCGGCGATGGCGCCCGGGACCGGGTGCATGCGCTTGGGGCCCGAGTGGCGGATCGGTGAGACGCGCTCGCTGAAGACCGGGTCGATGAGGAAGCGGGCGCCGTCGATCTCGAGCACGCTCGTCGCGTGGCCGTACCAGGTCACGGCGAGCTCCCCGGGCTGCTGCGGCGGCTCGGCGGTGACGACGGGCACGGTGCCGGCGGGCTGACCGCGGCCGCTGACGCGGATGGCTGCGAGCAGGGCGCTCGTCTGCGCCTTGACCCGGGGCCGCAGCGACGGCTCCTCGCCCTCGAAGCGCCGGCCCTTGAAGTTCGGCGAGTCCCGCACGAACGGCAGGATCGCGGCGGGCGAGGCGCCCATCCGGTTCATCACCCGCACGAACTGGCGCGCTCGCGTGCGCGAGGAGACCGTCTCGATGGCGGAGGAGAGGGCTCGGACGGACGGACGGTCGGAGGTTCCGAGGCTGCGCATCGGGCACCTTTCAGGAGGGGCGAGGGGTGTGCTGAACGTACCCCGCCCGCATTGCGCGTCATCATGGTGTTGACGTGACACCATGATGGTGTCATAGTGATGCGTATGGACATCACCGAGTACGTCGACGCACTGCGTCGGGATCTCGCCCAGGCGGCCAGGGCGATGGGTCCGGAGACCGAGCAGGCCGCCGAACGGATCGGCTTCGCGCTCGACTCTTCCGCCCGCCTCGCCCTGATGGACGCGCTGTCGCACGCAGCGGCCGAGATCACGAACGAGCTCGAGGGCACGTCCGTCGAGGTCCGCCTCCAAGGCCGCGAGCCCGTCTTCGTCGTCGTCGGGGGCGGGCCTTCCGCGCTCGTCGACGACACCCAGGCCATCGCCACCGATGACACCACCGTGGTGTCATCCGACGACGAGGGTGCCGAGACCTCCCGGATCACCCTGCGCCTGCCCGAGGCCCTCAAGGTCCGCGCCGAGGAGCTGGCCGCAGGCCGGGGCCAGTCGCTCAACACGTGGATCGTCAACGCGGTCCGCGCCGCCACCGCGTCGGGACCGGGCCCGATGCCGCCCTTCCCGCCGATGCCGCCCGGACCGCAGTTCGGTCCCGGCGCCCCCGGCCGCAACCGCTCGTCCAACAAGCGGGTCCAGGGCTGGGTCCGCTGACCAGCGGGCGAGCGAGCCACCACGCACCGAGCCACCACGCGCACGCAGCACGACACGGCATACGACCACCACCAGCGCACCACGAGCAAAAGGGGACTTCCCATGGGCACCACCCTCGAGACCCGCTTCGACACGACGGGTCCCATCAACCTCAAGGTCGAGCTCCTCGTCGGCGACCTGATCCTCACGGTCGGCACCGGCACGGCCACGACCGTCCGCCTCCACCCGCACGGCAAGTCCGGCGCCGAGATGGCCGAGAAGTTCACGGTCGAGGCGCACGGCAACGACGTCTCCGTCATCGCGCCGAAGCTGCGTGACAGCTTCTTCTCCCTCGGCACCAAGGGTTCGGTCGACGTCGACATCGAGCTCCCCGCGGGCAGCTCGGTCGACGCCAAGACCGGTGCCGGCGACGTCACTGCCGCCGGTCTGCTCGGCGAGGTGCGCGCCAGCACCGGAGCGGGCGATCTCGTCTTCCACGAGGTGGCCTCCGCCCGGCTCAAGTCCGGGTCGGGCGACATCTCCCTCCAGGCCGCGAGCGGCGACCTCGACGCCAAGACGGGGTCCGGCGACATCACCGTCGGCGCCGGCGGCGGACGCCTCGACCTCGTCTCGGGCAGCGGCGACATCTCGCTGCGCCGCTCGGATGCGGCCGTCAAGGCCAAGACCGGGTCGGGAGACCTGCAGATCGGTGCCTCGACCGGCGACCTCGAGCTGACCACCGGGACCGGCGACGTCAGCCTCGCCGGCGTCCACGGGGGCGACGTCCGGGCGCGGACGGGCACGGGCGATGTCACCATCGCCGTCGCGCACGGCGTCGCGGCCTACCTCGACCTCAACACCGTGACCGGCGATGTCGACATCGACCTCGAGGGCACCTCGGGTCCCGGCGACGCCGAGGCCCAAGCGCGGCTCACGGTGCACTCGGGCAGCGGCGACATCCGCGTCAAGCGGGCGCAGGTGAGCCTCGCATGAGCCTGTCACTCCAGGAGGCGGTGGCCCGCGAGCGCATCGTCGAGCGCGTCGCCGCGGCGCACCACGCGCAGCCGGCCCACCGCCACGCGAGCCGCGTCCGCCGTCACGTCCGCGCGGCGCTCCTGCTCCGCAGCCTCGCCGAGCGACTCGACCCGGCCGCCGAGCCGGCAGCCGTCCCGCCGCACCACCCCGTGTCGGCGCCGCACGCCGGCAGCCCGCGGCCGTGGACCGCGGCACCTCGCCGGGCACCACACCGGCACAGCTGACCCCGCCCCCTCCGCAACACACCGAGAACCCGCCAGCCCCTGCGGTTGTAACCGTCAGGTTTGGCTCGTTCTCGGTGTGTTGCCGTGTCAGGGAGGTGGCGGGGACGGCCCGGCCGGGGGCGATCCGCGCGTGGCACGATCGGAGGATGTACGTGCCCAAGGCCAACGCCATGGACGACCCCGACGTGTCGGCGTTCCTCGCCGCCCACGCCGCAGCGCACCTCGTGACCGTCGGGCCGGACGGCCGTCCCGACTCGACGCTGCTGCCCGTGATCGTCGACGGCGACCGGGTCGTCGGGCACCTCGCGCGCGCCAACGACCACTGGACGCGGATCGCGCCCGCATCGCCGGGGCTCGTCGTGGTCGCCGGCGCCGACACCTACGTCTCGCCGGCCTGGTACGCCAGCAAGGCCGAGCACGGACGCGTCGTGCCGACGTGGAACTACAGCGAGGTCCAGCTCCGAGGCGCCGTCACGGTCCACGACGACCCCGACTGGGTGCTCGATGTCGTCACCCGGCTCACCGAGCGGCACGAGTCCGGTCGCGAGCAACCCTGGGCCGTCAGCGATGCGCCGGCGAAGTACGTCCGGGGCAGGCTGCGCGCCATCGTCGGCATCGAGGTCGTCGTCGAGTCGGTCGAGGGCAAGGCCAAGCTGAGCCAGAACAGGTCCGACGCCGACCGCGAGGGCGCGATCGAGGGGCTGCGCGCCGAGGGCGACGCCGTGGCACACCTCGTCGCGGACGAGATGGAGCGGGCGCTCCGCGGCTAGACGCTTCGCCGGCCAGCCGCTCGGGCTGAAAGACGCTGCGCCGCAGGGCTTCCCGACGCATGCGCAACGCACCCCTCAGGCACAGACGCCCCACAGGAGCCGGCACGACGGTGGAGCCATGGACACGACACCGCGCCCCGGCACCGCCCCCTCGACCCTCCGCTCCACGTTGCGTCGTGGCCTCGGTGCCGCCGGTGCGGCTGTCGCCGTCGCCTTCGTCGGCACGGCCGCGCTCGGTGCCGGCCAGGCGCACGCCGCCGGTGTCGCGGGTGGCCTGACGCCGGTGGGCACCGCCACCCAGCCGGCTCCGCACCCGCACCGCCACCACGCGTCGCACCCCGCCAACCTGCCGGCCGCCACGACGACGGCCTACCGCTACTCCTTCCGCGACGGGCAGCTCATCCGCCTCTGACCCCGTGGCGGGGTCTGGGTCGAGTGCCCAGTTCCCGACGTGAGTTTCTGGGCACTCGACGGGAGGCGTGGGCCGAGTGCCCGGTTCGCGCCGTGAGTCTCTGGGCACTCGACGGGAGGCGCGTGGGTCGAGTGCCCAGTTCCCGACGCGGAGGTGGCGGCGAGGTCAGCGGGACGGGTCGAGCCAGGCGTGCACGAGCGGCACGACCGACGCGCCCTCGCCGCTCGCCGCGGCCACCCGCTTCATCGACCCCGCACGGATGTCGCCGGCCGCGAAGACGCCCGGCACCGTCGTCTCGAGGCTCTCGGGCGGCAGCCCCCCGCGCCAGAGCTCCAGCGGGACGTCGCGCCCGGTCAGGACGAAGCCGCGCGCGTCGCGGACGACCTCGTCGGGCAGCCAGTCGCAGTGCGGCTCCGCGCCGATGAGCAGGAAGAGCCCCCGGCACTCGCGCCGCTCCTGCGTGCCGTCGGACGTGTTGCGCACCGTGACCCAGCCGAGCCGGGCGTCGTCGCCGGCCCCGCCCTCGATGACCTCGGAGCAGCCCTGCACCGTGATCCGCGGGTTGTAGGCGATCTCTCCGACGAGGTAGTCCGACATCGTCTCCGCGAGGGTCTCGCGCCGGACGAGGATCGTCACCGACCGCGCGAAGCGGGCGAGGTGGATCGCGGCCTGGCCGGCGGAGTTGCCCCCACCGACGACGATGACGTCGTAGCCCTCCATCTCGCGGGCGGCCGTCATGGCGCTGCCGTAGTGGACGCCGAGGCCGACGAGCTTCTCGATCCCGGGGGCGTCGAGCCGGCGGTACTTGACGCCCGCCGACACGACGACGGCTCGGGCGAGCAGGTCGCCGCCGTCGGTGTGCAGCCGGTGCGGCTCGCGGTTGCCCTCTGCGTCGACCGCGCCCGGCTCGAGGGCGGTGACCGGCCAGCCGGAGAAGAACTGGGTGCCGAAGCGGATCGCCTGGTTGCGCGCGCGCTGGGCCAGACGCATACCGCTGATGCCTCTCGGGAAGCCGAGGTAGTTGCGGATCATCGACGACGTGCCCGCCTGTCCGCCGACGGCTTCCGACTCGAGCACGACGGTGCTGAGGCCCTCGGACGAGGCGTAGACCGCGGCCGCGAGACCAGCGGGTCCGGCCCCGACGATGGCGACGTCCACGACCCGGTCGACGTCGACGTCCGCCGGCCGCCCGTAGATGGCCGAGGCGACGTCGCGCACGCTCCGGGCGCTGCCGACGCGCTGGTTGAGGTCCATGAAGACCGGGAACTCCGGCTCGGCGCCCTCGGCCGCCAGGAGCTCGAGGACGTGCCGGCCCTTGTCGCTGTCGGGCGGGTAGACGCGGTTGGGCAGGCCCATCCGGTCGAGGTAGTCGCGGATGCTCAGCGTCAGCGCGTCCTCCACGGGCGAGACGATCGCGACGGCGACGACCTCGGGCTCGGCGACGGTCGATCCCCAGTCGGACAGCAGCTCGCAGATGGCCGTGTGGAACTCCTCGTCGCGGGCGCCGCGCGGCGCGAGGAGGTAGGCGTCGTACTTGCCCTTGGCCATGCCGCCCCGCAGGCTCTCGGCGTCCTCGCGGAAGGTCGACACGTGCGCGGCGATGACCCGACGCGCCGTGGGCACGGTCGCGCGCCACCAGTGGAAGGCCTCGAAGACCTCCGCGTCGGGCAGCCGCGACTCGGTGACGAACATCGCGACCTGGCCGCCCTCGGCGACGACGCGCTTCGCCGCCTGCTTGGCCTCGCGGGCCGACGTCGCCGTCGGCAGGTCGTAGTCGCGGGCGTAGCGCCCGAACTCGCCCCGCAGCTCGTCGGAGCGCGTCTCGGACACGAGGATGATCGCCGGCTTCACCCGATCGATCCTAGGAGGCTGCGCCCTCCTGGGGTATGCCGTCGGGCGAGCCTGCGACCGCCGGTCGTTCGCGGAGGGTGAGCCACAGGCGGTGCGCGGTGATGACGGCCAGCGCCCAGGCCAGACCGATGAGCCAGCCCGCGAGGACGTCGGTGAGCCAGTGGTGCCCGAGGAAGACGCGGGAGAGACCCATCGCCAGGACGAAGAGCGTGCCGAGCGTGATCGTCAGGGTGCGCTGCCTGGCGGCGGTCGTCTCGATGAGGATCAGGTAGACGATGACGGTGGTGAGCACCGTCGCGTTGAGCGTGTGGCCGCTGGGGAACGAGGCCGACACCTCGAGCGGTGGCACGGCCAGGTCGGCCGGCGGCCTGGCCCGGTCGACGAAGCCCTTGCCGACGATCGTCATCGCGAGCGACCCCGCGGCGGCGATGAGGGTCAGGACGATGGGTGTCCAGCGCCTCCGGCGCCACGTCAGCACCGCGACGGCCACGAGCGCGAGGATCGGCATGCCGACCGGGCCCCCGACGTCGGTGAACGCCGTGACGGCCGAGTCGAGGCCGGGGGAGCGCAGCGTGATCGCGGCGTCGAGGACGGGCTGGTCGACGACGGTCAGCCCGTCGCGTCCGACGACCCCCTCGTAGACGGTCTCGACGCCCTCGACGAGGGCGGCCATGACGACGAGGGCGACCACGGCGAAGACGACGAAGGCCAGGTGCGCCGACGACCACGAGACGACCCGGCGCGCCGCCGGCCGCGAGGCGCGGGCCAGGCCGGCGAAGAGCCCGACGAGCCACCGTCCGGAGCGGGTGCGCCACGCGGTGAGGTCCCGGGCGCCGATCGTGTCGTCCGGCGTGCGCGAGCGCGGGGAGTCTGGCATGACCCATCCTTACCCGCAGCGACGCCGCGACCCGGCGCACACGCTCGGCGCCGCCACCCGGCATACGCGATCGGGTGGCCGAGGGTGGCCGAGGGGGCAGCACAGAGCCCCCGCTCAGGTGGGCGAGCGGGGGCTATGTTCGGTGCTGCCCGTCCCCGACGGGCCAGCCCTGGGCGCCCCTCCACGAACACCCGGGCTGTTGCCAGGACGCCAAGGGCGTCCCTTCACCTGTTAGACGAACGGGCTCTCGTTTCATGACACGGTTTCTGCCGCGTCGAGCCACGAACTTTCCGGGAGGGGCGACGAGCCTCAGGCCGCGGCGTGCTCGCGAGCCGGCGCGGAGGCCGGCAGGTCGGTCACGGTGGCACCGCGACCCCGACGCAGGGCGCCGTTGGGCAGCGAGAGGCGGAAGACCTTCTTCCACGCCGAGGCGACCTGACGGGGCAGCGAGCCCGTCGTGTAGGTCAGGCCGTAGCGGCGGAAGAGGTCCTGCACCTGCGGTGCGATCTGCTGGTAGCGGTTGCTCGGCAGGTCGGGGAAGAGGTGGTGCTCGATCTGGAAGCTGAGGTTGCCGGTCATGAAGTGCATGGCCTTGCTGCCGCTGATGTTGGCCGAGCCGAGCATCTGGCGGAGGTACCACTCGCCGCGGGTCTCGCCGACGATCGAGCGGCGCTCGAAGGTCTCGACGCCCTCGGGGAAGTGGCCGCACATGATGACCGAGTGGGTCCACAGGTTGCGGATGAGGTTGGCCGTGGCGTTGGCGCCGAGCGTGCTGAGGAAGGACGGGCCCGACAGCAGCGGGTGGATGACGTAGTCCTTCGTCATCTGGTTGCGGATCTTCTTCAGCGTCACCTTGGCCCGCGCCCGGAAGTCGGGGTCCTGGCGGCGCTCCTTGGTGGCGAGGTTCTTGCCGAGCTCGAGGTCGTAGGCGGCGATGCCGTACTCGAAGAAGCAGGCGTTGACGAAGTTCCACAGCGGCTGCGCGGCGTAGAGCGGCACCCAGCGCTGGTCCTCGTCGACGCGCATGATGCCGTAGCCGAGGTCGTTGTCCTTGCCGATGACGTTCGTGTAGGTGTGGTGCAGCTCGTTGTGCGAGTGCTTCCACTGCTCCGACGGGCTCGCGTTGTCCCACTCCCACGTCGTCGAGTGGATCTTCGGGTCACGCATCCAGTCCCACTGGCCGTGCATGACGTTGTGGCCGATCTCCATGTTCTCGATGATCTTGGCGACGGCGAGTCCGGCTGTCCCGACGACCCAGGCGGGCGGGAACATCGAGACGAGCAGCACTGCGCGAGAACCGAGCTCGAGCTTGCGCTGGGTCGCGATGACCTTGCGGATGTAGGCCGCGTCGTCGGCTCCGCGGGTGTCGATGACGGACTGGCGGATCGCGTCGAGCTCGACGCCGATCTGCTCGATGTCCTCGGGGCTGAGGTGCCCGATGGGGTTGTGGGCCTTCTTCTGCAGGACGGTCATGGTGACTCCTCTGGTCCGGGGTCGGGTGGGTCTGTGGGTCGGGTGGGGGTGGTGCGGCCGGGCGGTCAGTGGTCGATGACGCACGCGCCGGCGGCGGCGGAGATGCAGGTCTGGACGGGGACGCCCCGGCCCTCGGTCTCACCGGGGGTCGCGGTCGTCACCTCGCCGGTGCGCAGGTCGCGGACGGCGCCCTCGCGCAGGGGCAGGACGCAGCCGAAGCAGATGCCCATGCGGCACCCGGACGGCATGAGCACGCCGGCTGCCTCGGCGGCGTCGAGGATGGGGGTCGCCCCGTCGGCCTCGACGGTCGTGCCCGAACCGGTGAAGCCCACGGTGCCGCCCTCGCCGACGACGAGCGTCGAGGCGCGGAACTGCTCGGTGAGCAGGGAGAGCCCGCGGGCGTCGTGGTGGGTCTGGAGGGCGTCGAGCAGGCCGCCGGGACCGCAGGCGAGGGTCTGCCGGTCGTGCAGGTCGGGCACGAGCGTCTCGAGGTCGGCCACGTCGAGCACCCCGTGCTCGTCGTCGTAGCGCGCGACGAGCCGGATGAGTCCCGCGGCGTCGAGCGCGCGGAGGTTGTCGATGAAGATCGAGTGGGGCTCGCTGGGCGCGACGTGCACGACCACGATGTCGTATGCCGCCGCGCGGGGCAGGCGCACGACGCCGGAGTCCGCGACGGGGAAGAGGTTGCGCAGCATCCCGATGACGGGCGTGACGCCGGACCCCGCGGTGACGAAGAGGAACTTGCCGCCGTCGGTCGGCAGGACGAACTCGCCCTGGGCCTGCTCGAGGTGCACGAGGGTGCCCGGTCGCGACTCGCGCACGAGGTGGGTGCTGACGAGGCCGTCGGGCACGGCCTTGACGGTGATCGAGATGTTGCCGTCGGCGCGCGGGCCGTGGGTCAGGGAGTAGGCCCGCCACTGGCGCACGCCGTCGACGTCGACGCCGATGCGGACGTACTGCCCCGGCACGTGCCCGGCCCAGTCGGCGCCGGGGCGGATGACGATGGTGGCGGCGTCGGCGGTCTCGGGGTGCACCTCGACGATGCGTCCGCGCAGGTCGGCGCCGGGCCGCAGCGGGTCGAAGAGGTCGAGGTAGTCCGCGGGCAGCAGGGGCGAGGTCGCGCGCTCGGCGAGCTGGAGCAGGCGGCCGCGCAGGGTGGGGCGGGGTGCTCGGGGCGAGGGGCTCGAGATCTTCGAGAGTCCGGTCAGGCTCATGTCTCCAGCATGACTGAGGACCGAGGGTAAGATCCTGACCGTACGGCGTGAAGTCCGGGGGAACTCTTGTTCGGAGGGAACAGTCGATGGCCAAGGACACCGCGAGCGCCACGGCCCTCGGCGCGGCCGACCTCCAGCTCGACGACGCGGTGCTGCGGGCCCTGCGCGAGCGCCTGCCGGCCATCGCGACCACGACGGTGGCCGCGGTCGTCGACGAGGTCCCGGACTACCGCGGCGCCCTGGGCGGCACGGCCGGCGCCACGATCCAGCGCGCCGTCCAGATGGCCATCGCCGGCTTCCTCAAGCTCGCGGGCGGTGGCCGAGACGTCGACCCGAGCACCCCGCTCGGCCCGACCCGCGAGGGCGCCTACGCCCTGGGGCGCGGCGAGGCGCGAGGAGGCCGGTCCATGGACAGCCTGCTCGCGGCGTACCGCGTCGGTGCCCGGGTGTCCTGGCGCCAGCTCGCCCTGGCCGCGGCCGATGCCGGCCTGCCCGCGACGACGATGGCGAAGTTCGCCGAGCTCCTCTTCGCCTACATCGACGAGCTGTCGGCGGCCAGCGTGGCCGGGCACACCGACGAGCTGACCACGAGCGGACGGGTGCGCGACCGCTACCGCGAACGGCTGGGCCAGCACCTGCTCGCCGGCGCGGGCACCGACGTGCTCACGGCGGCCGCGGCCCGGGCCGAGTGGTCACCGCCGGCCTCGCTCACGGCCGTGCTGCTGCCTGCGGCCGAGGCGCGTCGCGCCCTGGCGTCGCTGGGCGCCGACACGCTCCAGGTCGGCGAGGACCTCGAGGGCATCGCGGACGCCGATCCCGACCACCCGCTGACGCTCCTGCTCGTCCCCGACGCCGACGGCCCCGGCCGGGTGCACCTGCTGCGCGTGCTCACCGGCCGGCACGCCGTCGTGGGGCCGGCCCGGCCATGGGCCCTGGCCCGCTCGTCCTACGACCGCGCCGCGCGCACCGCGACCCTGGCCCGGCCGCCGCGCAGCGGAGCCGCCGTCGACACCGAGCGACACCTGGCCGACCTCGTGCTCACGGCCGATCCCGAGGCGCTCGCCGACCTCCGTGACCGGGTGCTCGCGCCGCTCGCCGACCTGCCGCCGGCCACGCAGGACCGGCTCGCCGAGACGCTCCTGTCGTGGCTGCTGCACCAAGGTCGACGCGACGCGGTCGCCGCCGAGCTGCACGTCCACGCCCAGACGGTGCGTTACCGGATGGGCCAGGTGCGCGAGCTCTACGGCGACCGGCTCACCGACCCGGCCGTGGTCCGCGAGCTCGTCATCGCCCTGTCAGGCCCCTCGGGCGCGTCCTCGCGGGGGTAGCGGCTCAGCCGTGGAGCGACCGGTGCTCGGACCGCCAGTCGGTGTAGGCCTCGACCTGCTCGATCGCGTCCCACGCCTCCTTGAAGATCCGCGCGGACTCGGCCTTGTCGGGGTCCTCCGCGCTGCGGGGCAGCTCGCGCCGCCCGTGCGAGCCGCTGCGTCCGCGCTGGTCCTCGGGGACCGGACCGTCGTACTTCCGGCCGCCGGCGTGGTTGGCGTAGCGGCGCGAGCGCGTGTAGCCCATCTGGAGGAACTTGCGCGCCATGTCGGCGCCGACGAGGTCGCCGGCGGCGACGTAGTCGTCGAACCTGGCCCGCAGGGCCGCCGCGCTCTCCCGCGCGACGTCGGGCGTGCGGAACCGCCAGAGCGGCAGCAGCTCGTCCTTGTAGGGCTGCACCCGCAGCACGCCTTGCTCGCCACGGCCGACGCGGTAGAGCTCGGGCTGCTCGCGCAGGTCGAGCGCGTCGAGGTCGAGGCCGGCGTAGGGGTCGGACGTCACGTCCCCATCCTGTCGCGTGCGGTGTCGTCCGGGTGTCCTAGGGTCACGGCATGACGGTCGTCGGCACTGATGGGCTCGCCCGCCCCGCCTGGGCGTCCGTGGACCCGCTCCTCATGGACTACTACGACACCGAGTGGGGCATGCCGATCCGCGACGAGCGCGGACTCTACGAGCGGATCTGCCTCGAGGGCTTCCAGGCCGGCCTGTCGTGGGCGACGATCCTGCGCAAGCGGCCCAACTTCCGGGCGGCCTTCGCGGGCTTCGACCCCGACGTCGTCGCGACCTTCACCGACGACGACGTCGAGCGGCTGCTCGGTGACGCCGGCATCATCCGGCACCGCGGCAAGATCCAGGCCACGATCACCAACGCGCGCGCCACGATCGCGCTCCGTGAGGACGGCGGCCTCGTCGACCTCGTGTGGTCCTTCCAGCCCGCCGACACGCCGCGCCCGCACGACCACTCCCAGGTGCCGACGGTGTCCGACGAGAGCAAGGCGCTGTCGAAGGCCTTGCGCAAGAAGGGCTTCGCCTTCGTCGGGCCGACGACCATGTATGCGTTGATGGAGGCCGTCGGCATCGTCGACACGCACCTGCTCGCCAGCCACCGGCGAGGCAGCTCGGGCGTCTGGCCTGCCTAGGCCCGGTCAGCCCAGGATCGCGCGGGCGGCGTTGTGGCCGGGGATCGCGCTGACGCCGCCACCGCGCCTCGCCCCGGCTCCGCCGAGCAGCACGTTGTCGTATGCCGTCTCGACGCCCCAGGTGCCCACCTCGGAGTCGCGCTCGGCCCACGGCCACTGCAGCGAGCGGTGGAAGATGTTGCCCCCCGGCAGGCCGACGGCCTGCTCGAGGTCGACGGGGCTCTTGACCTCGATGCACGGGTTGCCGTCGCCGTCGCGGGCCAGCACCGACTCGATCGGCTCGCCGAGCACCGAGTCGAGCGAGCGCAGGGTCGCCTCGAGTGCCTGCTGGGTCGCCGCCTCGTTGTCGGCACGGAAGAGCCTCGCGGGCAGGTGCAGGCCGAAGAGCGTCAGGGTCTGCGCGTCGCTCGCCGCCAGGTCGGGTCCGAGGATCGAGCGGTCCGACAGGGTGTGGCAGTAGATCTCGCACGGCGGCAGGTCGGGGATGCGCCCGTCGCGCGCCGCGGCATACGTCTGCTCGAGCTGGGAGTAGCCCTCGTTGATGTGGAAGGTCCCGGCGAAGGCGGCCGCGGGGTCGACTGCCGCGTCGCGGAGCCGGGGCAGGCGCGTCAGGAGCATGTTGACCTTGAGCTGCGCACCCTCGACGTCGGGCTCGGTGTCGACGGGTTCGGCGCCCGCGGCGGCGAGCAGCCGGTTGAGCACGGCCGGCGCGCAGCCGGCGACGAGGGAGCCGCCCACGGCGCGGCCGCTGCCGGCGCTCCCGCCGGACCACGCCACCTCGCCCGTCGACGGGTCGACGGAGGTGACCTCGGCGCCGGTGAGGACGGTCGCCCCGGCCGAGACCGCTGCTGCCGCAAGGGAGTCCGTGAGGGCGCCCATGCCGCCGACGGGCACGTCCCAGTCGCCGGTGCCGCCGCCGATGAGGTGGTAGAGGAAGCAGACGTTCTGGCGCAGGTCGCTCTCGCCGAGCGAGGCGAAGGTGCCGATGAGCGCGTCGGTCGCGATGATGCCGCGCAGCGTGTCGTCGCTCGTGACCGACTCGATGAGCTCGCCGACCGGGCGGGTCGTCAGCGCGTCGAACAGGGCGGCGTCGCCCGAGAGGGACCGCACGTCGTCGCGCGACCGCAGCGGCTCGAGGACCGTCGGGAAGACCCGCTCGGCCACCCCGGCCATGCGGGCGTAGAAGTCGGACCACCCGGCATACGCCTCGTCGCCACCGGTCAACGCGCGGAAGGCTGCTCGCGTCGCGGCCTCGTCACCGTGGTCGACGAGCAGGCCACGGTCCGGGTCGGTCGGCACGGGCGTGTAGGAGGAGAACCGGCGCCGGATGAGCCGCAGGTCGAGGTCGAGGTCGGTGAGGACCTGTCGGGGCAGGAGCGACACGAGGTAGGAGTAGCGCGACAGCCGCGCGTCGACGCCCTCGAACGCGCGGGCCGAGACGGCGGCCCCGCCCACGTGGTCGGCGCGCTCGAGCAGGAGGACCCGGCGCCCGGCACGGGCGAGGTAGGCGGCCGCGGTCAGGCCGTTGTGTCCGGCCCCGATGATGATGTCGTCGTAGCGCACGCGCTCACCCTAGGCGACCGTGGCGAGGCGCTCGCTCGACCGGTGCGAAAGCGCCCACCCGACGTCCTGGGACGTCGAGTGGGCACTCTCCTCCTTGCGGGTCAGCGGCGCGCGGCGTCCTGCCGGGCGTTGTAGAGCCGGTCGGCGGCGTCGATGCTCGCACGGCTGCTCAGGTCGACCCCGGCGCGGGCCGCGGCGGCGCGGGCGGCCGGTGTCGTGAGGTCGGGAGCGACGAAACGCTCCGGCGTGATCGTGCGGTCGACCGCGGCATACCGCCTCGCGTCGCGGGCCAGCCTGTCGGCGGACGCGACCGCCTTGGCCTCGGCCTGGGCGGCGGAGAGCTTGAGCGCGAGCCCGAACGCCGGCTTGGTCAGCACGGCATAGCCGTCACGGTGGCCCGCGACGTTCGGGTGGTAGCTCTCGCTGACCGGGCTCGACAGGCCGTTGAGCCACTCGACGCTGTCGCACACCGCGTGCCCGACGAACTTCGACGTCGGGTTGACGAAGGTGAAGCCGGCGTTGGAGGCGGCCGTGGCGGTCTTGGAGTTGAGCAGGTCCGCCGTGGCGTTGAGCCGGGACTCCTCGGTGGGCGAGAACCACGTCAGGGCGTTGCAGTCCTCGCCGTTGAAGATGCGCGGGTAGCCGACGACGATGACGCGCGCGTTGGGCGCCTTGGCGCGGATCGAGGAGTAGAGCGTGGCGAGACGGCCCGGGATGGTGTTGTTGATGGTGCTCTGGGCCGTGTCGATGGCGCCGTTGCAGTTGCTGAGCCAGCTCGGCTGCGCACACGTCGTCAGCACGCTCGCGAAGCCGGCGTCGTTGCCGCCCACCGAGATCGTGACGTAGGCCGTCGTGCTCGAGAGTGCCGACAGCTGGGTGTTCGTGACGTCGGCGACCGTGGCTCCCGAGCAGGCGCGGAAGTTCAGGGACAGCCCGAGCGCCGAGGCGTCGAGCGAGGGGTAGGCGTAGACCGAGCGCTGGCACGACGTGCCGTCACTGATGTAGGTCCGGGTGCCGGTGCCGGAGGAGTACGAGTCACCGAGGGCGACGTAGGTGGTGCCGGCCGCGACGGCGGGGGCGCCGAGTGCGAGCGCGGCACCGAGGCCGATGAGCGCGGACAGGCCGGCGCCGATGGCGCGGCGGCGGGTGGATGGCATGAGGGACCTGCTCTTCACGACACACTCCTTTGTGGGTGGAAGGCTTGCTGACGCTGAGCACTGCAACCGCTCGGGGCGTCGCCCGGCGCCCACGATGTGCCCCGTGTCACACGTCCCACTACCGGACAGTAGGGCCGGCTGCCCGGGCCCGCGAGCCGAACTGTCAGCGCTCCGGCGAGGCCGGAGGTCAGGAGGGTTCGGCAGTCGTCAGCGCTCGACGGTCCCCGAGCAGCCCCCCGAGCCAGCGGCTGTCGGGATCGACGTCGACGAGGAGCGCCTTGACGAGCAGCGTCAGCGGGACGGCGAGGACCGCGCCGATGCCCCCGAGCAGCAGCGACCAGACGACGAGCGACAGGACCGTCACCACGGCCGACAGGCCCACGGTGTCGCCGACGAGCTTCGGCTGGATCACCGACTGGATGACGAGGTTGACGACGCTGTAGACGACCACGACGAGGGCGAACATGCCCCAGCCGCCCTCGAGCAGGGCGAGGATCGCCGGCGGCACGATGCCGATGAGGAAGCCGATGTTGGGGATGTAGTTCGTGATGAACGCGAGCAGCCCCCAGAGGATGGCGCCGGGGACGCCGACGAACCACAGGAACACGGTGTCGATGAGGGCCACGACGGCGCCGAAGACCGTTGACACGACGAGGTACTGGCGCGTGCCGCGGGTGAACGACGTCATCGCCGACGCGAACGCCGGACGCTCCGTCTCGAGCCGCGCCAGCGTGTCCGAGAAGCCGCGGGCGTCCATGGCGGAGAAGAGCACGAGGGCGAGGACGAAGACGAGGCTGGTCACGAGCGACAGCACGTCCGCCAGCAGGGACGTGATGAGGCTCGTGACCCGTCCCAGGTCGAGGGACGAGACGAGCGCCTGCGTCTGGGCGGGCTGGATCCCGCGCGCCGCCAGCCAGTCCGTCAGCCCGGCCACGAGCGAGCGGAGGTCGTCGGCGTACTGGGGGAGCAGGCCGGCGAGCTCGGCCCCGGACACGACGACGAGCACCGCGAGGGCGACCGAGCCGAGGTAGATGGCGAGGATGACGGCGACCGTCCCGAGCCAGGCCGGCACGCCGCGACGCACCAGGGCGTTGCGGACCGGGAACGCGGCGATCGTGAGCACGAGGGCGAGGAAGAGCGGGCCGACGATGCCCGACGCCAGACGGATGCCGAAGGCCACGACGAAACCAGCGGCCAGCGCCACGAGGATGAGGACGCCACGCGGCGCCACCACCGGTCGCACGGGCTCCACGGTCACGACGGCCTCGACACTCTCGACACTCTCGGCACTCTCTGGGTGCTCGGCGTGCTCAGGGGGTGACGATGGCGAAGTCGGGGTCCGGCGCGTCGAGCGCGCCGAGCAGCGCCTGCAGCACGCCGGGGTCGCCCGAGACGTCCACCCCGTCGATGGTGCCGGGGTCGGCGCCCGACATCAGGACCCCGAGGGCGGCCCTCGGCATCCGCAGGGTCAGGTCCGGCTCGTCGTGCCGGGTCGCCGAGGAGTAGGTCAGGACGCCGTTGCGCAGGGTGAGGCGGAAGCGGTCACCGTCCGTCAGGTCGACGTCCAGGCGCAGATGAAGGTCCCACGACCGCGGACCGTGCACGCGGATCGCGAGCGCGTCGAAGAGCTGCTCCGGCGTCAGCTGGGCCAGCAGGTCCGGCGCCGCCGCCGCGGTCGGCGTGCCGAAGCTGCCGTGACGCAGCTCGTGTGCGCCCGAGAGGTAGAAGTTGCGCCACGTGCCGTTCTCGGAGCCGTACGCCAGCTGCTCGAACGTCGCGGCGAGCAGCTCGCGCGCTCCGGCGTGGTGCTCGTCGGAGAAGATGACGTGGCTGAGCACCTCGGCGGCCCAACGGAAGTCGCCCGCGTCGTAGGAACCCTGCGCCTTGCGCACGACCTCGTCGGCCCCGCCCATGAACTCGACGTAGCGACGGCCCGCCTCGACCGGTGGGTGCTGCCAGAGGTGGGCAGGGTTGCCGTCGAACCAGCCCATGTAGCGCTGGTAGATGGCCTTGACGTTGTGGCTGACCGAGCCGTAGTAGCCGTGCGTGTGCCACGCCGCCTCGAGAGCGGGCGGCATCTGGATCTCCTCCGCGATCTCGGAGCCGGTCATGCCCCGGTTGAGCATCCGGAGCGTCTGGTCGTGCAGGTAGGCGTAGAGGTCACGCTGGACGGAGAGGTACTCGATGCACTCCTGCTGGCCCCACGTCGGCCAGTGGTGCGCGGCGAAGACGACGTCGGTCTGCTCACCGAAGAGGTCGATGGCCTCGGTGAGATAGCCCGACCAGGCGTGCGGGTCACGCACCAGCGCCCCGCGCAGCGTCAACAGGTTGTGCAGGGTGTGCGTCGAGTTCTCTGCCATGCAGAGGGCCCGCAGCTCCGGGAAGTGGAAGTGCATCTCGGCCGGCGCCTCGGTCCCGGGTGCCATCTGGAAGACCATCCGCACCCCGTCGACGACGAGCTCCTCGCCGGTCGTCGTGACGTCCACGGTCGGCACGATGAGCGTCACCGAGCCCGCCGAGGTGGTCTGGCCCAGCCCCGCACCGACCTGTCCCCGCTCGCCGCGGGGGAGGGAGGCGCCGTACATGTAGCCCGCGCGGCGGCTCATCGCCGTCCCGGCGTAGACGTTCTCGGACACCGCCTCCTCGACGAGGCCGGCCGGCGCGATGACCTGGCACCGCCCGGCGTCGACGTCCTCCTGGGTCGTCACGCCCTTGACGCCGCCGAAGTGGTCGACGTGGGAGTGGGTGTAGACGACCGCGACGACCGGCCGGTCGCCGCGGTGCTCGCGGTAGAGGCCCAGCGCCGCCGCGGCGGTCTCCGCACTGATGAGGGGGTCGATGACGATGACGCCGCTCTCACCCTCGACGAACGAGATGTTCGACAGGTCGAGCCCGCGCACCTGGTAGATCCCCGGCACGACCTCGTAGAGCCCCTGCCGTGCGACGAGTCCCGACTGCCGCCAGAGACTCGGGTTGACGCTGTCGGGCGCCTTGCCACGCAGGAAGGCGTAGCTGTCGTTGTCCCAGACGGTGCGCCCCTCGTCATTCGTCACCACGCCAGGGTCGAGCGCGGCGATGAAGCCCCGGTCGACGGCCTCGACGTCGTGCTCGTCGGAGAAGGGCAGCTGCGCCAGCACGGCCTGCTGCTGGGCGGTGATGGTCGGGGTGACGTCTCCTGCGCTCATGTGCTCATGGCACCACCGGGCAGGGGCCGGGGGCCTCACCCCGCCGGGGTGATGCCCGCTCTCGGCACGCGACGGAGCATGAGGTGAGCGGCGTCGGTCACGACGTCGCCACGAACCCGGAGGGGAGTCCCATGTCGAGTGCGACGTCAGCGCCGATCGGACCAGTGGACCTGGCCGTCATCGGCTTCCGTGGGGAGCTGCGGCAGGGCGGCATACGCGATGCCGTGGCCCGGGCCGTCGACCGGGGCGCCGTCCGGGTGCTCGACGTGCTCCTCGTCCGCAAGGACGACGACGGCAGCGTGCGGATGTACGACGCCGAGTCGCCCGAGGGCGCCGAGGAGCTGCTCGGCTTCCCGACCGTCATGCCCGACCTCGTCGGGGAGGAGGACGCGCTCGCGATCGCCGCCGAGATGGACCCGGGCACGACGGTGCTCGTCATCGCCTGGGAGAACGCGTGGGCGTCGGAGATCGCCGCCGAGGTGCGTGAGCTCGACGGCCAGCTGCTCGTCATGGAGCGGCTGCCCCACGAGGACATCGAGACGGCGCTCGCTGCCATCTCGTCGAAGGCATCGAACGAGGAGGGGTCATGAGGGGACGCATGGGACGGCCCGGCCTGCTGGGGCTCGCCGCCCGCACGGCCGTCGTCGCCGGCACGGCCAACGCCGTGAGCGGCAGGATGCAGCAGGGCCAGCAGGCCAAGGCGCAGCAGGCCGCCGAGGCCGAGGCCTACCGGCAGCAGCAGGAGGCCGCGGCCCAGGCCGCCGCCACGCAGGCCGCCGTCGCCCAGGCACTGGCTGCCCAGGCGCCACCGCCTCCTCCTCCGCCGGCGCCCGCAGCTCCGGCAGCGCCCGCCGCGATGGGGGCCGACGACATGATCGCCGCACTCGAGCGCCTTGCGGCACTGCATGCGCAGGGCATCCTCACCGATGAGGAGCTCGCGCAGCAGAAGGCACGCATCCTGGGGGGTTGAGCCGCCCGTGGGGGCGACCATCGGTGCCCTGCTGGCCAACGCCGTCGGGGTGGCGATCAGCCCGGTGCCGGTCATCGCCGTCATCCTCATGCTCTTCTCGCCGTCGGCGGCGCGCAACGCCTCGGCGTTCCTCGTCGGCTGGCTGCTCGCCCTGTCGGCCGTCGTGGGCGTCGTCGCCGCGCTCGGCGGCCTGGGCGGGTCGGACGGCGGCCGGGTCGTCGGCGACGTGGTCAAGATCGTCGTCGGCGTGCTCTTCCTCCTGCTCGCCCTGCGGCAGTGGCGCTCGCGTCCTGCCCCCGGGACCGAACCGGAGCCGCCGGCGTGGATGGCCTCCATCGACTCCTTCACCGCCGCCAAGGCGGTCGGCTTCGGGGCGCTCTTCGCCGGTGCCAACCCGAAGAACCTCGGACTGGGCGTGGCGGCCGGGACGACGATCGCGGCGAGCGGCCTGCCGGCAGGTCAGCAGGTCGTCGTGGGCGCCGTCTACGTCGTGCTCGCCTCGCTCACCGTCGTCGGGCCCGTCGTCGCGTATCTCGTGGCGCGAGAACGGGTCTCGCCGGCGCTCGACCGGGCGAAGCTCTGGCTCGTCGCCAACAACGCCACGGTCATGGTCGTGCTCTTCACCGTGCTCGGGGCCAAGGTGCTGGGCGACGGGCTCGGGTCGCTGCTGGCCCGGTGAGCGCTGGTGAGGGGCCGGCGAGGGGCTGGTGAGGGGCCGCGCAAGGGGCCGAGAGCGGCGCCGCGTCGGGGTCCGGCGCGACGTCGCGTCGTGCCGGGTCGCACAGCGCCCGGGGAGTCGTTTCCCCCTAGGCTGAACGGGTACTCGTGGTCCACCCGGACCGTGACGACAGGAGGATGACCGTGGGCTTCCCGGAGAACGTGCTGGCCAAGGGCGAGAAGGTCGAGCGCGACCTGCACCCGCACTGGCTCACCGTCGTCGTGCCGACGATCTTCGGGCTGCTGCTCGCGGCCGCCTGCATCGCCGTCGCCGTCGTGACGCCCGACGACGAGACCGGTAACCGCATTCAGTGGATCGCCGTCGCAGTGCTCGTCGTCGTCGCGATCCCCGCCGTCGTCGTGCCCTACCTGCGCTGGCGCACGACGCACTACGTCATCACCTCGCACCGCGTCATGGTCCGCCGCGGCATCCTGACGAAGAACGGCAAGGACATCACCCTGTCGAAGATCACCGACGTCAGCTTCCAGCAGACCGTGCTCGACCGGCTCATCCGCTCCGGATCGCTCCACATCGAGTCGGCCGGCGACAGCCCCGACGAGAACCTCTCGAACATCCCGCGCAGCAACGAGGTCCAGCAGCTGATCAACCGCCTCATCGACGAGGACGACCTGCGGCGCCGCACGCTCGGTCGCGGCCTGGGCGTGCCGGACGCACCGGGATCGGACCCCGCCTACGCCGCCGGCGACGAGGGCTACCGGGGCACCGGGGGCCACGAGGGCGACACGACGGCGATCCCGCGCAGCCGTCCCGACCGGCCCGAGCTCGCCGAGGAGCGGCGCCGCCCGCGCGACCTCGGCGACGGCAGCGACCAGCCGCTCTGACCTGTCGGGTCCCCGTACCCGGCCCCGACCCGGTGTGGCATCGTCGGGTCATGACCTCACCTGTCGACGAAGCCGGTGTGACCGCGAGCTACCGAGCCGCCCGTGACCAGCTCCTCGCCCTGCGCGGTGACCACGCCCGCGCCGTCCGCGAGTTCACCTTCCCCGACGTCGGGGACCGTTGGAACTGGGGCGTCGACTGGTTCGACGCCGTCGCCCGCGGCAACGACCGCCCCTGCCTGACGATCGTCGAGCAGGACGAGTCCTCGCGATCCTGGTCCTGGGACGAGATGGCCCGGCGCTCCAACCAGGTGGCGGCCCGGCTGGCCGCGCTCGGCATCGGTCGCGGCGACTCCGTGGTGCTCATGCTCGGCAACCAGGTCGAGCTCTGGGAGTCGATGCTCGCCGTCATCAAGCTGGGCGCGGTGGTCATGCCGACGACGACCGCCGTCGGGCCCGGTGACCTCGTGGACCGGATGACGCGCGGCGCCGCCCGTGCGGTCATCACGAACGCCTCCGAGGTGCACAAGTTCGACGACGTGCCGGGCGACTACGTCCGCATCGCCGTCGGCGGGGCCGACCCGGCAGGGACCGACACGGACGGCTGGGAACGCCACGACACGGCATACGCCATGGAGGTGCCGCCCACCGAGCACCCGGGCACGGGGCCCGACGACCGGATGCTCCTCTACTTCACCTCCGGCACGACGAGCCGGCCCAAGCTCGTCGAGCACACCCAGCGCTCCTACCCCGTCGGGCACCTGTCGACGATGTACTGGATCGGGCTGCAGCCGGGCGACGTCCACCTCAACATCAGCAGCCCCGGCTGGGCCAAGCACGCGTGGTCCTCGTTCTTCGCCCCGTGGGCGGCCGAGGCGACGGCGTTCGTCTACAACTACAGCCGCTTCGACCCCGCCGCGCTGCTGCGCGTGCTGCACACCCACGAGGTCACCTCGATCTGTGCGCCGCCGACCGTGTGGCGCATGCTCATCAACAGCGACCTGTCGTCCGGGCCCGGCTCGCTGCGCGAGGTCATCGGCGCCGGCGAGCCGCTCAACCCCGAGGTCATCGCGCGGGTCGAGAAGGCGTGGGGCCTGACGATCCGCGACGGCTACGGCCAGACCGAGATGACGGCCGCCGTCGGCAACACGCCCGGCTCGACCGTCAAGCCCGGCTCGATGGGCCGGCCGCTGCCCGGCTGCCCGGTCGTCGTGGTCGACCCGATCACCAACACCCTTGTCACGCAAGCGGACCCGGACGGCAACCGCGAGGGCGAGATCTGCCTCGACCTGTCGCAGCACCCCGTGCCGCTCATGACCGGCTACCAGGGTGACGAGCAGCGCAACGCGGACGCGATGGCCGGCGGTTTCTACCACACGGGCGACGTCGCCTCGGTCGACGCCGACGGCTACATCTCGTTCGTGGGGCGCACCGACGACGTCTTCAAGTCGAGCGACTACAAGATCAGCCCGTTCGAGGTCGAGTCGGTCCTCATCGAGCACCCGGCCGTCGCCGAGGCCGCGGTCGTGCCCGCACCCGACGCCGTGCGCCTCTCCGTGCCCAAGGCCTACATCGCCCTCGCGCCCGGCCACGAGCCCGGCGCGGACACCGCGCGCTCGATCCTCGCCCACGCCCGCGAGAAGCTCGCGCCGTGGCAGCGGGTGCGGCGCATCGAGTTCTACGAGCTGCCCAAGACCATCTCGGGCAAGATCCGCCGCGTCGAGCTGCGGGGGCGCGAGAACGACCTCGACGCGACCGGCGGCGCGCAGCCCGAGAACGAGTGGCGCGACGACCAGTTCCCCGACCTCAAGGGGTGAGCGTCACTGGATGAGCGTCACGGCGTGATCGTCGAGGTCGACGGCGGCGTCGCCGCCGTCGGCTTCGTCTCCGTCGTGGTGCCCGGCGACGGAGGGTCCTGGGACGCCAGTGGCAGCGTGCGCACCGTCGTCTCGTCGATGCGGCTGCAGAGGCGCTTGGCCGGGTCGGGCCTGTCCTGGCCCGGCTGCTGCGCGGTCGTCGTCGCAGGCCGGTAGGGGTCGATCCGGGCGCCGCTGATGACCTGGACGCTGTCGTAGGCGGGCCGCCCCTCGAGCAGGTTGCGGAACGAGTAGCGGGTCAGCGAGGTCAGCTCGCACGAGGTGCCGAACTGGGCGATGTCGAAGGCGTAGGGCTGGCCGTCGAGCTCCTGTCCGGGCCCCTCCGAGTAGTGCGACACGACGCCACCGCCCGTGAACGTGCCGACCTGGATCCGGTTGCCCTCGATCGCGGGCGTGTGCATGTGCCCGTTGACGAGCAGGCGGGCGCGGTCGACCTGCTCGGCGGCATACGGCTCGTGCGTCACGACGAGGTCCGGCTCCGGCTGGTCGGCCAGGGCGGCGTTGTAGCGGTCGGCGGCCGGCTTGGCCTTGGCGGTGGGGTCGGCGTTGTCGTCGCCGAAGTAGCGGGGGTCATTGAAGCCGGTGATCCGCAGGCCGTGGAAGGTCAGCTCGCGCAGCGAGCCCGCGGCGTCCTCGAGGAGCACGACGTTGGGGATGCGCCCGAGGCGTGCGACGAGGGCCCGGTCGCTCGCCGAGGACTGGTCGTGGTTGCCGCTCGTGAAGATGTAGGGCACCCCGAGCGACTGGATCGAGCGGTAGAGGTCGGCGGCGTCGCCCTCCTGGACGCGGCCGAAGTTCACCAGGTCGCCGCTGTCGATGACGGCGTCGATGTCCTCCTCCGCGATGATCGTCTTCATCAGGGCGTACTGGTTGGCGCCGTGGATGTCGGAGACGAGCAGCAAGCGCGCCGACACGGGCTCGTTGACGTTGCCCGCGACGTACTTCTGCTGGAGCGCCTGGGTCACGGCCAGCAGGTTGCGGAAGTAGGGCGTGACCTGGCTGGCCCGCGCCTCGACGTCGGCGAGCAGGCCGGCGTTGCGCTGGACGACGCCGAGCACGCCACTCGTCCGGTACTCCGCGAAGCGGCTCGGCTGGTAGGTCAGGGCGATCCCGCCGAACGTGCCGACGGTCGCGACGACCATGGCCGACGCGACGAAGAGCACGTGGTGGCGGCGGGTCGTGCGCTGCCGCACGTAGTGCGACGCCAGTGCGAGCAGCACCGCGATGGCCAGCGCGCCGAGGGCGAAGCGCACGCCGACACCGACCGCGGCCTGGGAGATCGCCGACGAGATCTCGTCGGCCGACGGCTGCAGCGCCTTGATGTCGACGTTCGGGCGGGTGAAGAGGTTGGTGATCTCCTCCCGCACGGCGACCTGCACGTCGAGACCGGGCGCGACCAAGGGAGAGGCGAACTGGACGTCGACGTCGCCGACGATGGTCGGGGCGTGCAGCACGGGGGAGTGCCGGGGCACCGGGTCGAGGCGCAGCACGGCGCGGTACTGCGACGTCTCGGCCACGGTCGGCGCGAGGTTGGTCGCGGCCACGCCGCCGAGGTAGCAGGCGGCGAGCACCGCGACCCACTTGAGGACGTGCGAGCCACGGCGCAGCCAGGGGCTGTCGCGGGCCAGCAGGGTCCCCACCTGTCGCATCGCCTCACCCTAACCGGACCCGGACGCGTCACCGGGACGGCACCGCGCGTTCACGTCGGCGTGCTGGCATGGAGGCATCAGCGCACCGGAGCGAGGAGGGGTCGCCGTGTGGGCACGTCGCAGGACCGTCGTCGTCACGTCGGTGACGGCGTATGCCGTCCTGCTCGTCGTCGGGCCGCACGTCCTCGGTGCGTGGACGGGTGCGGTGGTGCTCGTCGCGAGCTATGTCGTCGGCTTCGCGTGGCTCGTGCTCGTCGTGGCGCCGTGGGCCGCGAGAGGCCGACCGCGGGGCACGCCGGTGCGACACCCGCGACCGTAGTCTGACCGGGTGAGCCTCGAGCACCGACCGAACCGGATCATCCTCGTGCGGCACGGCGAGTCCGAGGGCAACCTCGACGACACGATCTACGAACGGCTGCCGGACCACCGGATCGGCCTGACGCCCAAGGGTTTCGAGCAGGCTCGGCAGACCGGGACCGCGATCCGTGACGTGCTCGACGGGGAGAGCGTCGAGGTCTACGTCTCGCCGTACGTCCGGACCCGGCAGACGCTCGAGGCGCTCGCCCTGCCGGTCGCCGACCGGGACGTGCGGGTCGAGCCGCGGCTGCGCGAGCAGGACTGGGCCAACTTCCAGGACCCCGCCGACATCGCCGAGCAGAAGGCGCAGCGTGACCGCTACGGCCACTTCTTCTACCGCTTCCGCGAGGGTGAGTCCGGCTCGGACGTCTACGACCGCGTCTCGACGTTCCTCGAGTCGATGCACCGCAACTTCGAGACGCCGTCCGCGCCGCGCAACGTCGTCGTCGTGACGCACGGGCTGACGATGCGCCTCTTCTGCATGCGGTGGTTCCACTGGAGCGTCGAGTACTTCGAGTCGCTCGACAACCCCGAGAACGCCCAGCCGGTCGTCCTGCTGCGGCAGCCGGACTTCCGCTACAGGCTCGAGCGGCCCTTCACGCAGTGGGACGCCGGCGTCGTGCCGACCGAGCGCGAGCGCGCCAGCTGGCTCTGACGGCCGTCACCACGCGGCATACGCGATCCTCGGGTCCGTCCTAGAGGTACTGGCCCGTGGGCCCTGCCTCGCCCGGGTGGCCCTCGCCGGGCTGCATGCCGGGAGGCGTGCCGTAGGAGGCCCCGGGTCCGGGCGGCAGGGCGCGCATCTGCTGGAGCTGCTGCTGCGCGGCCATCTGCTGCGCGACGAGCGCGGTCTGGATGCCGTGGAAGAGGCCCTCGAGCCAGCCGACGAGCTGGGCCTGGGCGATGCGCAGCTCGGCGTCGCTCGGGGAGTCGTCGCGGAAGGGCAGCGCGATGCGGTCGAGCTCGTCGACGAGCTCGGGCGCGAGGCCGTCCTTGAGCTCCTCGAGGGACCGGTGGTGCACCTCGGCGAGACGACGGCGCCCGGCCTCGTCGAGGGGAGCGTTGCGCACCTCCTCGAGCAGCTGCTTGATCATCGAGCCGATGCGCATGACCTTGGCCGGCTCCTCGACGAGGTCGGCCGGGTTGGTGCGCTCGCGCGGCTCCTCGCGGGGGTGCTCGGCGTGGCCGTCCTCGCGCTCGGGGCGCCGCTCGGCGCCCGAGGGGTCGGCGACACCCATGCCGTCGGGCGTCACGACGACGATGCGGGGCTCGTCGCCGTTCGCGGTGCTGTCGGGGTGCTGGTCCGGTCGGCTCGCGTCGTCGCTCATGCGCTCCATCCTGCCGCACGGGTCGGGGTCCGTGCGTCCCCCCGTCGGGCGCACGGACCCCTGGCTGGTGGCGTATGCCGTGTGGCCGGCTCCGTCGGGTCAGGTGGCCCGGCGCACGACCACGGGAGCGCGGCGGATCGAGACCCAGGCGAGCGCGCCGGCGACGAGCGGCACGAGCAGCACGGGCGCCAGGATCTGCAGCCACGGGATGCTGATGATGACGGTGCTGAAGTCGCTCCCGCCGCCCTCGGTGTAGGACGTCGTGAGGATGCGGGAGATCGCGATGCCCGGGGCCAGTCCGACGAGGACACCCAGCACGGCGCCGACCAGGGCCAGGTACGTGGCCTGCGAGGCGGCGAGTGCCCGCCGGGTCCGGCGGGTCGCTCCCACGGCGGCGAGGGTGCCGAGCAGCGGTGCGGCCTCCGCCTGCCCCAGTGCGGTGGCGATGAGCGTCGCCACCAGGATGACGAGGGCGATGATCGAGATGACGATGGCCAGGATGAAGGTGTCGTCCCGCTGGTAGCCGCGCTCGACCGTGAAGCCGGCATCGGGCGAGCGTGTCTGGACCGCCTCCTGGACGGCGCGCTCCTGCGCCTCGGTGATCGGCGAGGGGCCCCGAACCAGGGTCGGGCTGTCCATCATCGGGATGTCGAGACGTTCCACGGCCGAGGTGGTCAGGAAGGCGCCGACCCCGCCGTAGCCGACACCGAGCAGGCGCATCCACTGCTCATGGTCGAGCTTGACCACCGGGAAGCTGACTCGTGCCTGCTCGACGGACGACGCGACAGGGACGCCCCGGTCGTCGGTCCTGAACGAGTAGCGGTACCAGGTGGAGGTGTCGCCGTCGAGGGGGATGTCGAGGGGCCTCAGCCTGGCGATGGGTGTGCCCTGCTGCCACTGGGGCGTGGTGCGGGGCAGCGTCCGGGCGACGGCAGGGTCGAGCACTGCGAGGCCGCCGGCCGCGAGGGCGCGACGCTGCGAGTCGTCGAGCCCTGCGAAGTCGCTGAGGTCGCCGGCGTCCGCGATCACGAGACCGCTCCCGGGGAAGTAGGCGTCGCTCGCGATGGTGGCGCACCGCGGCAGCGTGTCGCCGGGAGGCGTCGCGGTGGTCGGGTCGTAGGCGATCTGCGGCGCCGTCTCGGCGAAGGAGCAGCCCGGCTGCACAGCGGCCAGGGCGACGGCGGTGCCGTCCGGTCTGGGCATCAGGGACCGGGGGGTCAGGGTGAGCAGGGCCGGGTCGGCGGCCCGGACGATCGCCTGCGCGTCCTCCCGTGACACGTTGTCCGGGCTGTTGATGATCCCCTGGCCCTCGAGGAGCTGCGGCGTGTAGCTGCGGGCTCCGCGCTCGGTGTCGGCCTGGAGGCCGATGCACACGGTGGCGAGCACCGCGGCGCCACCCATGATGGCGGCCACCGTCGGGGTGGCGCGGCCACGCAGCCGTCCGGCCTCCCGGGCGGCCATGCGCGTCGGCAGCGGCAGGAGGTGCGCGATCCGGGCCACGAGCGAGAGCACGAGCGGAACGATCAGCAGCGAGCCCGCGACGATCAGGGCAGCCCCGCCGAGGAAGACGTAGAAGTAGGCATCGGCCGCGCGGTAGGACGCGAAGAGCACCGCACCGACTCCGATGGCGGTGAGCGCCGCGCCGACGATCGGCACGCGCCGACGCAGTGGCGCCGAGACGTTCTGTCCCTTGAGCACCGACACGATGTCGAGCCGTCCGAGGCCGCGACTGGGGATCAGCGCAGCGACGACGGAGCTGGTGATCCCCGCCGCCGCCACGATGAGCACGGACGACCACGAGACCTGGGGCGGCCCGAAGAAGTGGTCGGGACGGATCGCGTGGGTGACCGAGGCCGCCGCGAGGCCCAGGACGACGCCGGACACCGCGCCGACCACCGCGGACAGGACGCCGAGGACGAGGGCCTGGCCGAGCACGGTGCGACGGAGCTGTGGTCGGGTGGCGCCGTTCGAGGCGGCCAGCGCGAGCGAGTGCCGCTGGCGTGAGGCACTGACGGCGAAGGCCGGTCCCGCGAGCATCGTGGTGAGGAGCAACAGGCCGAAGGATGCGGCCAGGACCACGAAGAGCGCGTTCGTGTCGGAGGGCAGCGTGATGCCCGGTGGCAACACCATGGTGTCGGGGTGCTCCACGACGTGCCGGCTGTAGACGCCGACTCCATAGGTGTTGAGGCGCTCGATCTCGGGCCAGGTGATCGGGGTGGCGCGCTCGACGAGCCACTGGCGGTCGTTCGGGCTGGAGGCAGGCTGGCCGATCAGCTCGATCGGGTGGGCGTCCTCGGCGCCCCAGGAGGCGTAGCCGGTACCCACCCCGACGACGGTCACGGTGCGGGCCTCCGTGCGTCCCTCGGGGGTCGGGACGCGCAGCTGCACGGTGCCGCTGCGGGGAAGCCCGGCCGCGAGCCCCAGGTCCGTCACGACGACCTCGTCCGGGGACCGGGCCCACCGACCGGACGCGAGCGACACCTTGGGGGACAACACTCTCGCCGCGGACGGGGCGTCGACGCCCAGGACGGCCACCCGGACCGAGACCTTGTCGACTCGCACGGTCCCGCTCGACAGGGTGACGGGGTGGAGGGTGGCTCCGAGCAGGCGCGCCAAGGCTGCGGTCTCCTGACCGGGGCCGTAGCCCGGAACCACCTTCGACGTGGTCTCGGTGTCGGGGCCATTGCCGTAGGACGTGCGGGGGTCGATGAACTGATGGATGGTCATGTCCATCGGCTCGACGAGGTAGCCCTGGGTCTGGCCGAGCTGCAGGGGCAGTCGCTCTGCGGTGTCGAGGTCCTCGCTGAACCACAGCGTGCTGCCGGCGGTGAGGAGCAGGACGGGCAGGCCGACCATGATGACGACGAGCAGGCTGCGGCCGCGGTGGCGGCGGACGTCGCGGCGGGCCATCCGCAGGGAGACGCGCCAGCCGGCGCGCCACCGGGCGAGGCGCGACGCGGGCGCCGTGGTGTTCGCGTCGCCCACGTCAGCGGGCCTCTGCGAGGAGGGAGTCCGCGGTCGCCGCTGCTCCGGTCTCGTCGACGATGATGCCGTCGCGCAGGAAGACCACCCGGTCGGCCCACGCGGCGTGCCGGGCCTCGTGCGTGACGAGCAGGCCCGCGGCCCCGGCGTCGCAACGCTGGCGCAGGATCTTGAGCACGCCCTCGCCCGTGTGCGAGTCGAGGGCCCCGGTCGGCTCGTCCGCGAGGACGAGCGTGCGCTCGCCGACGAGGGCGCGGGCGATGGCGACCCGCTGCTGCTGGCCGCCCGACATCTGGTCGGGGTAGCGGTCGGCGAGCTCGCGCAGCTTGAGCCGGTCGAGCGCGTCGAGGGCCTGTGACCGGGCCCGGCGGACCGACCAGCCGTCGAGCTCGAGGGGCAGGCCGATGTTCTCGGCGGCCGTCAGGCTCGGGATGAGATTGAGGTCCTGGAAGACGAAGCCGATCGAGCGGCGGCGCAGCGCGGCAAGGCCCTTGGCGTCGAGGGACGAGACGTCCACACCCTCGACGACGACCCGGCCGCTCGTCGCGCGGTCGAGTCCGCCGGCGAGGTTGAGCAGGCTCGACTTGCCCGAGCCGGACGGGCCCATGACCGCCACGAGCTCGCCGCGGGCGACGGTCAGCGACGCGTGGCTGAGAGCCACGACCTCGGTCTCGCCCTCGCCGTGGACGCGCGAGACGTCGTCGAGGACGAGCACCGGACCGGTGGTGACAGCGGCGCTCATGACCGGCCGCCCTTCGACGCGGTGGCCGCCCGCGGGGCGTCGTCCTCAGCCACCGGGTCGGCCGCGCGGGCACCGCGGAGGGCGGCTGACGGCATACGACCCAGCGTGGACTCCACGTGGTCGAGCCAGCGGACCTCGGCCTCGGCGGCGAAGAGGAGGTTCTCGAGGACGAGCAGCCAGGCGAGGTCGTGCGCGTCGGGCTCGTCGCTCGCGCGGCTCTTGAGGCGCGTCAGGTCGCGCAGGTGCTTCAGCGTCGCGGTGCGCTGGGTCTGCACGACGCGCTGGACGTCGACACCCGGCGAGGTGACGGCGAGGGCGAGCTTGATGACGAGCTCATCGCGCGGCGTCGAGTCGCGGTCGACGGGCGTGAGCCACCACGACTCGATCTCGGACCGCCCGGCCTCGGTGAGGCGGTAGGCGATGCGCCCCTCGTCGTCGCTGCCGCCGACCGGCTCGACGAGACCGTCGCGCTCGAGCCGGGCGAGGGTCGTGTAGACCTGCCCGACGTTGAGCGGCCACGTGCCGCCGGTGCGTGCCTCGAACTCGCTGCGCAGCCGGGCGCCGTACATCGGCTCCTCGGCGAGCAGTGCGAGCAACCCCTGCTTGACGGACATTCGCGAACCCCCTGCATACTCGGTATTCCCTCAGGTGAGGACATGTATACCGAGTATGCCGAGGGCTGGCAAGCGAGGACGCCCGGTCAGTGCGCGCCGGCCGTGGCGAACCACGGGTGGTGCAGGTCGTGGTAGCTGACGTCCTGCATCATCGAGCTCATCTCGTCCATCTCCTGGCGGGCCTCCGGCGGCGGGCTCTTGTGCTCGCCCTCGCGCGCCTCGGCCTCGGTGCGGAACGCCATCGTCTGGGTGAAGAAGCCGTCCGCGTCGATCGCGACGGTGCCACCGATGATGTCGGGACGCGCCTCGTGGAGCATGTCCATCGGCCGCTCCATCATGTGACGGAACCGCTCCGGGTCGCTGAGCCGGCCCTGGATGACCTGGACGAAGCCGGCGTCGTCGCTGCCGCCGTCGAGCATCATCGTCACGTCGTCGCAGTCGTGGAAGCTCGCCTCGCCGTCGAAGAGCCGGGCCGCCTCCTGCCACCACGCGCCCTGCTCGGGCCGCGCCGAGTTGGCCTCCGCCGAGGCGCGCGAGTCGAAGCGGACGACCCCGACGAACTCGCCGTCGTCGGTGATGCCGTACGTCCCGCCGAGCCAGCCCTGCGCCCCCGGCTCGAGCTCCTCGCGCCACCGGTCCATCTGCCGGTGGAGTGCGTCGGCGTCAGTGCACCGACCCTGGATGACCTGGATGAACACCGTGAACCTCCCGTGGGATCGGGGGCCGCTTCGCGCCGAAGTGGTCCATCGATCGACGGTACGCCGGTCGCGGTCGACCCGTCACGGGACGAGTCCGACACGGCCGGATCGTTCCGCGAGACAGGGCTGTTCGCGTCCTGCTGGGGGCGAAGGTCGAGTGTCGGGAGGTCCGGTCAGCGTCCGGTGGTGAGCAGGATCTTGCCGATGTGGCCCGAGGCCTCCATCTCGCGGTGCGCCTCGGCGGCGTGCTCGAGCGGGTGGCGCGAGTGGATGACGGGTCGCACGGCGCCGGACTCGATGAGCGGCCACACGTGCTCGCGGACGGCGGCGACGATCGCCGCCTTCTCCGTCGCGGGCCGCGCCCGCAGCGAGGTCGCGATGACGGCCGCGCGCTTGGCGAGCAGCATGCCCATGTCGAGCTCGCCCTTGCGACCGCCCATCAGGCCGATCGTCACGAGCCGCCCGTTGATCGCCAGCGCCTCGACGTTGCGGGCGAGGTACTTCGCGCCCATGTTGTCGAGGATGACGTCGGCGCCGTGGCCCTTGGTGAGCTCGCGCACCCGCTCGACGAAGTCCTCCTCGCGGTAGTTGACGAGGAACTCGGCGCCGAGCTCGCGGCACACGTCGAGCTTGGCCTGGTTGCCCGCCGTCACGGCGACGTGGGCGCCGACGGCCTTGGCGAGCTGGATGGCCATCGTGCCGATGCCGGAGCTGCCGCCGTGGACGAGGAGCACCTGCCCGGGCTGGATGTTGGCGACGAGGAAGACGTTGGACCACACCGTGCACGCCACCTCGGGCAGCCCGGCAGCGTCGACGAGCGAGACGCCGCGCGGCACGGGGAGCAGCTGGTCGGCGGGCACCGCGACGCGCTCGGCATAGCCACCGCCGTCGATGAGGGCACAGACCTCGTCACCGACCTGCCAGCCCTCGACGCCCTCGCCGAGCGCCGCGATGCGTCCGCTGACCTCGAGCCCCGGGTACTCCGACGCACCGGGCGGGGGCGGGTAGTGGCCGAGCCGCTGCATCACGTCGGCGCGGTTGACGCCCGCGGCGACGACGTCGAGGAGCACCTGCCCGGCCTGCACCTCGGGGTCGGGGACCTCGTCGAGGACGAGGCTGTCGGCGTCTCCGGGCTCCGGGATCGTGATGGCGCGCATGGGGCCGAGCCTATTGACCCGCGGCCTCCGCGCGAAGGAGCGCCCCGCCCGGGGCCGACGTGTCCGGGGTGACGTGCCACACCCGACCGGCACCCACGACCCGTCCGTCCGGTCCGAGACGGGTGCCCTCGTCGATGGCGACGCCGCTCGGCGCCAGCCCCGCCGCCACGACGGCGACGAGCCGTGACACGTTGCCCCACTGGGCGGCATGGACGTCGACGGACCCCGGCACCAGGCCGATCCCCTCGACGACCGCCACGGCGTCGAGGTCCTCGTTGCTGTCCTCCGGGCAGACGGCTCGACCGTCGAGGCGCCAGCCGCCGATCACCGCGTGGGAGCCCGCGATGGCAGCGCCGGCCGAGAACCCGGCATACGGCATACCCGACTCGACGAGCGTGCGGATGCGGCCGTAGGCACCCGCGAGGGATGCGTGGTACTCCGGCGTCGGACCACCGCCGACGAAGAGCCCGTCGACCCCGTCGAGCGCGGCCTCGTCGAAGGGCGAGCCCTCCGGCACCCGCTCGACGACGAGCTCGTGGCCGCCGACGAGCCCGAGGGTGTGGACGTACTTCTCGTGGTACTCGCGGGACTCGGGGTCGGTGCCCATGACGACGAGGAGGATGCGCGGGGTGGCGTCGGCGCGACGGGCCGCGGCCTCGACGAAGTCGCCGTAGAGCGCGGGGGCGAGGTCGTCGTCCCAGCCGCCGCCGATGAGGTGGACGTCCATGTCGGCACCCTAGGAGAGGTCGGGCCCCTGCGGGGGCTCAGCGACGGGCGGCGTTGGGGCTCAGGCGTCGTGCGATGTCGTCGGCGGCAAGGCGCGCCCGCGCGACGAGCTCCGTCACGTGCTCGGTCGTGGCGTCGGCGGTGCGCAGCGTCAGGGCGATCGCGGCGAGTGGACGTCCCGCGCGGTCGAGGACGGGCACGGCGACCGAGGAGAGGTCGGTCGTCACGGTGCCCTCCTCGCGGGCGTAGCCGTCGGTCCGCGTCCGGGTGAGGACGCTGCGCAGCTCGCCCAGCGACCGCGGGCCGCCGCCGCTGCGCTCGACGAACGACGCGCGGTCGGGGTAGAGCGCGCGCACCTGTGTCGCCGGCAGCGCCGAGAGCATGGCGAGCCCGCTCGCGGTGAGGTGGGCGGGCAGGCGCACGCCGACGTCGGTGACGAGCATCGGCTGGCCGGGCGCGCGCTCCTCGAGGAGGTAGATGACGTCGCGCCCGTCGAGCGTCGCGAAGTGGGCGTTGCGCCCGCACTGGTCGACGAGCCGGCGCATCGCGGCCCTCGCGACGCGGGCGAGGGGAGCCTGCCGCTGGTAGGCGGAGCCGAGCTCGTATGCCGCCTGGCCGAGCCCGAAGCGCCGCTCCTCCACGTAGTGGGTGACGTAGCCGCGCCCGTGCAGCACCTTGAGCAGGTGGTAGACCGAGCTGCGGGGCAGGCCCAGGTCGCGCGCGATGGACGCGGCGGGCACCGGCTCGGCGTGGCGGGAGAGGTGCTCGAGGACGTCGAGGGCGTTGGCGGCGGCCGGGGCGTTGGACACGTGGGGCCACCTCCTGTCCGCGATCGACGACGTCTCGCATCCGAGACAATTGTCCACCCTGGCGGGCCGTCGCGCCAGCGCGGGGGCGGTTCGATGGGTCCATGAACGCAGCACCCGCCACCGCCGGCCTCCACGGCCCCCTCGGTTCCGCCGGCACGGTCACCGTCGGCACCGGACCGCTCTCGCCCGACGAGGTAGTCGCCGTCGCCCGCCACGGCGCTCGCGTCGAGCTGTCCGCCGAGGCCGAGGCCGAGATCTCGCGCAGCCGCGCGGTCATCGAGGACCTCGCGCACGACACCGTGCCGCACTACGGCGTGTCGACCGGCTTCGGCGCCCTCGCGACCCGCCACATCCCGACGGCCCTGCGCGCCCAGCTGCAGCGCTCGCTCGTGCGCTCCCACGCGGCCGGCGCCGGCCCCGAGGTCGAGCGCGAGGTGGTGCGCGCGCTCATGCTGCTGCGCCTCTCGACGCTCGCCACCGGGCGCACCGGCGTCCGCCTCGAGACCGCGAGGGCGTATGCCGCCCTGCTCAGTGCCGGGATCACCCCGGTCGTGCACGAGTACGGCTCGCTCGGCTGCTCCGGCGACCTCGCCCCGCTCTCGCACTGCGCGCTCGCCGTCATGGGCGAGGGGCCGGTGCGTCTCGCCGACGGCACCCTCACGGATGCCGCGACCGCCCTGCGCGACAACGGGATCGAGCCCGTCGTCCTCGCCGAGAAGGAGGGCCTGGCCCTCATCAACGGCACCGACGGCATGCTCGGCATGCTCGTCCTCGCCATCCACGACCTGCGCCACCTGCTCAAGGTCGCCGACGTTTCCGCGGCCATGAGCGTCGAGGGCCTGCTCGGCACCGACGACGTCTTCGCCGCCGACCTGCACGCCCTGCGGCCCCAAGTGGGACAGGGCGCGTCGGCCGCGAACATCCTTGCCGTCATGGCGAGCTCGCCGATGCGCGAGTCCCACCGCACCGAGGAGTGCACCCGCGTCCAGGACGCCTACTCCCTGCGCTGCGCGCCCCAGGTGCACGGCGGCGCCCGCGACACCGTCGAGCACGCGGCCCGCGTCGCCGCGGCCGAGCTCGCCTCCGCCGTCGACAACCCCGTCGTCACGCCCGACGGCCGCGTCGAGTCCAACGGCAACTTCCACGGTGCCCCGGTCGCCTACGTCCTCGACTTCCTCGCCATCGTCGCGGCCGACGTCGCCTCGATGGCCGAGCGCCGCACCGACCGCTTCCTCGACCAGTCGCGCAACCACGGCCTGCCGCCGTTCCTCGCCGACGACCCCGGCGTCGACTCGGGCCTGATGATCGCGCAGTACACCCAGGCCGCCATGGTCTCGGAGATGAAGCGCCTCGCCGTGCCCGCGTCCGTCGACTCGATCCCTAGCTCGGCCATGCAGGAGGACCACGTGTCGATGGGCTGGTCCGGGGCCCGCAAGCTGCGCCGGTCCGTCGACGCCCTCGGCCGCGTCCTCGCCATCGAGGTGCTGACGGCCGCGCGCGGCATCCAGCTGCGGGCACCGCTCGAGCCGGCCCCGGCGACCGGCGCCGTCGTCGCCGCGCTGGCCGCCCGCACGAACGTCGCACCCGGCCCCGACCGCTTCCTCGCGCCCGACATCGAGGGCGCCTGCGCGGCCGTGACCGACGGCGTCGTCCTCGCCGCCGCCGAGTCCGTCACCGGCCCCCTCCGCTGACCCACCCACCCCAACCGTCGAAAGGCCAAAGTTTGCGGATGGAGCGCAGTCGAGTGGCCAAAGATCGCGAATCGGATTGGCCTCTCGACCGTCACACACCCGCAAAAGATGGCCTTTCGACGGGTGGACCACACGGCATACCAACGAATTTCCCGCTCGAAGGAGAGTGACATGGAAGGTGCACGACCCGTCCGCGCGGCTCGCGGCACGCAGCTGACCGCGCAGTCGTGGGCCACCGAGGCCCCGCTGCGGATGCTCATGAACAACCTCGACCCCGAGGTGGCCGAGCGCCCCGACGACCTCGTCGTCTACGGCGGCACCGGCCGGGCAGCCCGCGACTGGAAGTCGTTCGACGCCATGGTGCGCACGCTGACGACGCTGAAGCAGGACGAGACGATGCTCGTCCAGAGCGGCCGCCCCGTCGGCGTCATGCAGACCCACGAGTGGGCGCCGCGCGTGCTCATCGCCAACTCCAACCTCGTCGGTGACTGGGCCACGTGGCCGGAGTTCCGTCGCCTCGAGCACCTCGGGTTGACGATGTACGGCCAGATGACGGCCGGGTCGTGGATCTACATCGGCACCCAGGGCATCGTCCAGGGCACCTACGAGACGTTCGCCGCCGTCGCCGAGAAGCGCTTCGGCGGCACCCTCGCCGGCACGCTCACCCTGACCGGTGGCTGCGGCGGCATGGGCGGCGCGCAGCCGCTCGCCGTCACGATGAACGACGGTGCCTGCCTCATCGTCGACGTCGACCCGGCCCGGCTGCACCGCCGCGTCGAGCACCGCTACCTGGACGAGGTCGCCAAGGACCTCGACGACGCCATCGACAAGGCGCTCGCCGCCAAGCGCGAGCGTCGCGGCTGGTCCGTGGGCGTCGTCGGCAACGCGGCCGAGATCTTCCCCGAGCTGCTCCGCCGCGGCGTCGAGATCGACATCGTCACCGACCAGACCTCGGCGCACGACCCGCTCAGCTACCTCCCCGAGGGTGTCGCGCTCGAGGACTGGGCCGAGTATGCCGAGAAGAAGCCCGAGGACTTCACCGACCGCGCCCGCGCCTCGATGGCCAAGCACGTCAAGGCGATGGTCGAGTTCCAGGACGCCGGCGCCGAGGTCTTCGACTACGGCAACTCGATCCGCGACGAGGCCCGGCAGGGCGGCTACGACCGGGCGTTCGAGTTCCCCGGCTTCGTGCCCGCCTACATCCGTCCGCTCTTCTGCGAGGGCAAGGGCCCGTTCCGCTGGGCCGCGCTCTCGGGCGACCCGCGCGACATCGCCGCGACCGACAAGGCCGTGCTCGATCTCTTCCCCGACAACGACCGCCTGCACAAGTGGATCCGCGGCGCTCAGGACCGGATCGCCTTCCAGGGCCTGCCTGCCCGCATCTGCTGGCTCGGCTACGGCGAGCGCGACAAGGCCGGGCTCGCGTTCAACGAGCTCGTCCGCACCGGCGAGGTGAGCGCCCCGATCGTCATCGGCCGCGACCACCTCGACTCGGGCTCGGTCGCGAGCCCGTACCGCGAGACCGAGGCCATGGCCGACGGCTCCGACGCGATCGCCGACTGGCCGCTGCTCAACGCCCTCGTCAACACGAGCTCGGGCGCGAGCTGGGTCTCGATCCACCACGGCGGCGGCGTCGGTATCGGCCGCAGCCTGCATGCCGGCCAGGTCTCCCTCGCCGACGGCACCGACCTCGCGGCGCAGAAGCTCGCGCGCGTGCTGACCAACGACCCCGGCATGGGCGTCATCCGTCACGTCGACGCGGGCTACGACATCGCCGACCGGGTCGCGCACGAGCGCGGCGTCCGCATCCCGATGCAGGAGGGCTGAGAGGCCGTATGCCGTTCAGCGCTCCCGTCTCCGCCTTCGATGTGTTGCCGCGGCCTCTGGGCCGCGCGGACACATCGAACCGGGGGACGCCGGGAGGGCTCGGGTGCAGCGCTCAGCGGGGGCGGCGCACCGTGATCGGGCCCTTCGCGTGGTCGGGGTCGATGACCCGACCGCCCTGGACGATCTGGGCGCGCCCGGCGGCGACGAGCCGTCGGGCCGCGTTGCGGGCGGGCTCGACGAGGGTCTCCCACTCGGCGCCCCCGACAGCCCGGGCCGCATCGGCCGGGTCGACGGTGGCCGAGGCGGCGTGCGCCCTGACGAGCTTGGCCAGGGCGTCCTCGAGCTCGATGTCGACGGGGGTCAGGCCGCGCTTTCGGCAGTTGTCGGAGCACCAGCGCACGGTTGCCCAGTCACGCTCCCAGGCCTTGCGCCACGTGATGGTGCGGCCGCAGCGGGCGCACGGTTTGGTGGGCAGCGGGGTGCGGGACATGGTGACCAGTGTCCGGCATCCTGACCTCTCGACGCGCCACGAGGGGCAAACCGTGGCCTCTCGACGGTGCCGGACCCGCGAAGATTGGCCTCTCGACGGGACGGGACCCGCAAGAAGTGGCCTCTCGACGGGTGAGGGGGTGGGGTGCTCGTGCTCAGGGGGTTTTGCGGGTCTCCTCGTCGGAGATGTCGGCGACGGTCGCCTCGAAGAGGCGGATGACGTCGTCGCCCCGCACCGTGAGGCCCACCCCGTGAGCGCCGCCGCCGATCGAGATGCGACGGCCCACGAGGTGGCTGTCGGCGATGACCGGCAGCCGGGTGGCCGAGCCGAACGGCGTGATCGTGCCGCGCTCGTAGCCCGTCACGGCCTTGGCGGCGTCGGCGTCGGGCATCGAGATGCGGCTCGTGCCGAGCAGCGCGCGCACCTTGGCCCACGAGAACGTGCGGTCACCGGGTACGAGGACGAAGACGTGGTCGTCCTCGGCGCGGCGCACGACGAGGGTCTTGATGAGGTCGCGCGGCTCGATGCCGCGGGCGGCCGCCGCCTCCTCGAGGCTCGAGACGCGGCCGTGCCGGGTCACGGTGTGCTCGATGCCGGCCGCGAGAACGGCATCGACCGCGGGCGTCCGCGGGGTGTCGGAGTCACTACGCTCGGCCGTGTCATCGCGGTCAGGGTCCATGGAGCAGAGCCTAGTTACGGAGCCGGGGGCAGACGCCGGCGTTGCGAGGAGTGGTGATCGAGGTGACGACGACCTTCGACCGGATGTGGGCCGACCTCGAGCCCCTCGGTCGTGACGCCGCGACGGGTGGCTACCGCCGCTTCGCATGGACCCGGACCGACCACGACCTGCGGGAGTGGTTCGCCGCCGAGTGCGCGGCCCGCGGTCTCGACCTCGTCGAGGACCGCGCCGGCAACCAGTGGGCCTGGTGGGGTGACCCCGACACCACGCCCGGGGTCGTCATCGGCTCGCACCTCGACTCCGTCCCCGACGGCGGCGCCTTCGACGGCCCCCTCGGTGTCGTCAGCGCCCTCGCCACGGTCGACGCGCTGCGCGAGGCCGGGGTGCAGCCCGACGTGCCGCTCGGAGTCGTCAACTTCGTCGACGAGGAGGGCGCCCGCTTCGGCATCGCCTGCGCCGGGTCGCGGATCATCACCGGCGCCCTCGACGCCGACCGTGCCCGGGCGCTCACCGACGCGGACGGCGTCAGCATGGCTGAGGCCTGGCGCAGCGCCGGCCGGGACCCCGAGACGCTCGGCCGCGACGACGAGACGGTGCGCCGCATCGGCCGCTTCGTCGAGCTGCACGTCGAGCAGGGCAAGGCCCTGGCCCTCGCCCCCGACGGCGGCGACGACCTCACCGACCCGACCCGCGCGGTGGCCATCGGCACCGACATCTGGCCGCACGGCCGCTGGCGCGTCGACATCCCCGGCGAGGCCAACCACGCCGGCACGACGCGCATCGCCGACCGCCGGGACGCGATGATCGGCCTCGCCGACGTCATCCAGGCCGCGCGGTCGTATGCCGTCGGGCTCGGCTGCGTGGCCACCGTGGGCAAGGTCGACGTCGTCCCGGGCGGCGTCAACGCCATCCCCAGCCACGTCACGGCCTGGCTCGACGCCCGTGGCAGCAGCGAGCACGTCGTCCGCTCGTTGGTCGAGGCCGTCTCGTCCGAGGCCGCCCGTGCCGGCGCGACGACGACCGAGGAGTCGTGGACCCCGACGACGACGTTCGACGCGCGACTCGTGGAGCGGCTGCACGGCATACTCCCCGACGCGCCGCTGCTCGGCACGGGCGCCGGGCACGACGCGGGCATCCTCGCCACGCACGGCGTGCCGAGCGCGATGCTCTTCGTGCGCAACCCCACAGGTGTTTCACACTCACCCAGCGAGTCCGCGAGCACCGAGGACTGCCACCATGGGGTCACGGCCCTCACCGCCGTCGTGACCGAGCTGTGCACAGGGAAGGACCCCGAGTCGATGAGCGTGGCCCGATGACTGCTTTCTGGTGCGAGAGCGCTTGGCTCACAGGAGGATTGGCGCGACGGGTGCGCCTCGTGACGCAGGACGGCCTGCTCAAGGACGTCCTCGTCGACGCCGACCCCGAGCCCGACGACATCCGTCTCGCCGGCGTGACCCTGCCCGGCATGGCCAACGCCCACAGCCACGCCTTCCACCGTGCCCTGCGCGGGCGCGTCAACGGCGGCGGCGGCAACTTCTGGAGCTGGCGCGAGCAGATGTACGCCGCGGCCGAGCAGCTCAACCCCGACACGTACTTCGCGCTGGCGCGGGCCGTCTTCGCCGAGATGGTGCAGGCCGGCATCACCGTGGTGGGGGAGTTCCACTACGTCCACCACCGTCCCGGCGGCCAGCCCTACCGCGACCCCAACGCCATGGGACTCGCGGTGCGCCAGGCGGCCGACGAGGCCGGCATCCGGCTGACGCTGCTCGACACGTGCTACCTCGAGGGCGGCCTCAACGGCGGCGGCCACGTCGAGCTGCACCCCGGCCAGCTCCGGTTCAGCGACGGCACCGTCGACGCGTGGGCCGAGCGCATGTCCTCGCGCCGGCACGAGACGGACCGTGTGCGCCTCGGCGCGGCCATCCACTCGGTGCGCGCGGTCAAGCGCGAGGACCTGCCCCGGGTCGTCGAGGCCGCGGGCGACCTGCCGCTGCACGTCCACCTCTCCGAGCAGCACGGCGAGAACCTCGCCTGCCAGATGTTCTACGGCGCGAGCCCGACCCAGCTGCTCGACGAGGCCGGCGCGCTCGGCGCGCACTCGACCGCCGTGCACGCCACGCACCTCGAGGACCGCGACATCGAGCTGCTCGGCGGCACCGGCACCGGCGCCTGCTTCTGCCCGACGACCGAGCGCGACCTCGCCGACGGCATCGGGCCGGCCCGGGCCCTGCACGACGCCGGCAGCCCGCTCTCGCTGGGCTCTGACCAGCACGTCATCATCGACCCCTTCGAGGAGCTGCGCGGTCTCGAGATGCACGAGCGGCTCATCACCAACGAGCGCGACCGCTTCTCGGCCAACGACCTGCTCCTCGCGGCCTCGTTCAACGGCTACCGCTCCCTCGGCTGGTCCGACGGTGGTCACCTGAGCAAGGGCGCGCTCGCCGACTTCGTCACGGTGCGCACGGACACGGTCAACACCGCCGGCGCCGCCTACGACCAGATCATCTACGCGTGCGTGGCCTCCGACGTCTCGACCGTCGTCGTCGGAGGTGACGTCGTCGTCAGCGACGGCCACCACCGGATCGGTGACGTGGGCCGTCTGCTCGGCGCCGCCATCGACCGCGTCGCCGGCGGGGTCCCGGTGTGAGTGACGGTGTGAGTGACGGAGTGAATGCCGGTGCGGGTGCCGGCACGACCCTGCTCCTCACCGGCATCGCCGAGCTGACGACGAACGACGCGGCCCGGGGCGAGGGCCAGACCGACCCGGGTGACGCCCTGCTCGGCATCGTCCGCGACGCCGCGGTGATCGTCAGCGGGTCCGGCGCGGACGCGCGGATCGAGTGGGTCGGCCCCGCCGCCGAGGCACCCGACGCCGACGAGCGGCGCGACCTGGGGAGACGCGCGGTCATCCCCGGCTTCGTCGACTCGCACTCGCACCTCGTCTTCGCCGGCGACCGCTCGGCGGAGTTCGCCGCGCGCATGACCGGCACGCCGTACGACGGCGGGGGCATCGCCGTCTCGGTCGCGGCCACCCGCGCCGCGAGCGACGACGAGCTGCGCGCCCTCGTCGCGGGCCGCGTCGCCGAGATGCGCGCCCAGGGCACGACGACCGTCGAGATCAAGAGCGGCTACGGCCTGACCCTCGAGGACGAGCTGCGCAGCCTGCGCATCGCCCGCGAGCTCACCCCGCACACGACCTTCCTCGGCGCGCACGTCGTGCCGCGCGAGTACGCGACGCGGCGGGCGGCCTACGTCGACCTCGTGACCGGCCCGATGCTCGACGCGGTCGTCGCGGACGGGCCTACCGCGCTCGCCGAGAGCATCGACGTCTTCTGCGAGCCGCACTCCGCGCACGCCTTCGACGGCGACGAGGCCCGCACGATCCTCGAGGCCGGCCGGGCCGCGGGCCTGTCCCTTCGCGTCCACGGCAACCAGCTGGGCCACGGACCGGGGGTCCGCCTCGCCTGCGAGCTCGGTGCGCGCAGCGTCGACCACTGCACCTTCCTCGACGCCGCCGACGTCGAGGCCCTCGTCGCCGCGCGCGGGACGACGGTCGCGACGCTGCTGCCCGGGGTCGAGTTCTCGACGCGCTCGCCCTACCCCGACGCGCGGGCCCTCATCGACGCGGGCGTCGACGTCGCGCTGGCGAGCGACTGCAACCCCGGAACGTGCTACTCCTCGTCGATCCCGCTCGCCATCGCCCTCGCGGTCCGCGAGATGGGGATGACGCCGGCCGAGGCGCTGCACGCGGCCACGGCCGTGTCGGCCCGTTCGCTCGGTCTCGACCGACGAGTCGCGCCGGGGCAGCCGGCCGAGCTGACCGTGCTCGACGCGCCGAGCCACCTGCACCTCGCCTACCGCGCCGGGGTGCCGATCGTGCGCGCGCTCGACCTCTGACTAGCTGGTCGCGGGCTCGTCGTCGGGGTGCTCGCAGCGCAGCACCGAGCCGGGTCCCGGGTGGATGAGGCCGGTGTGCCCGTCGGCCCACTCGACGACGTAGGGAGGCGCGCCGCCCGCGCCCTTGACCTCGCGGATGACCCCCTCGCGCGTGCTCTGACCGACGTGCTCCGCGGCCATCGTGATGCGGTCACCGACCCGTGCCTCCATGGCACACCTCCTCGCGCTGGGGATCCCCTCCTAGGACACCACCTCCGGACCCGCTCCGGAAGGACTTCGCGGGCCGCGACCGACCGACCTCAGTCGAGCAGCACCCGCTCGCAGTAGCGGGGCACCGAGACGGCACAGTCGAACCGATCGCGTATGCCGTCCGCCAGCGCCCGTGCGGCCGCCGGCTCCCCGTGGACGACGTGGACGCTCTCCGGCGGTTGCGGCATCTCGCCGATCCAGGTGAGCAGCTCGTCGGCGTCGGCGTGAACCGAGAACTCGTCGAGCGTCACGACCTCGGCGCGCACCGGCACGTAGTGCCCGGACATCTTCAGCTCGCGGACCCCCTCCTGCAGGTCGCGGCCGCGGGTGCCGATGGCCTGGTAGCCGGTGAGGAGCACGGTGTTGCGCGCCTGGGGGAGCAGGTGGCGCAGGTGGTGCACGACCCGGCCGCCGGTGGCCATGCCGGACGCCGACACGATGATGCACGGGGTGCCCGGGGTGTTGAGCCGCATCGACTCCTCGGCGCTGTGCGCCTCGCGCAGCCCGGACAGCCGGCGCAGCCGCTCGAGGGCCTCGGGACGGACCTCCCCCGCGTGCGCGGGGTCACGGTAGATCTCGAGCGCGGCGAGAGCCATCGGGCTGTCGACCCAGATGGGCACGTCGGGGATGGAGCCCGACTCGACGAGGTCGGCGATGGCGAGCAGCACGATCTCGGTGCGGTCGACGGCGAAGGCCGGCACGACGACGCTGCCGCCGCGCCGGATGGTGCGCCGGATCGCGTCGGCCATGACGCGGTGCTCGGGGTCGACCTCGGGATGGGTGCGGTCGCCGTACGTCGACTCGACGACGACGGTGCGCGCCGCCGGCGGGCGGGCCCGCGGCCGCAGGACCGGGTGGTCCGGCCGTCCGAGGTCGCCGGAGAAGAGCACGCTCGCCTCACCCATCTCCACGAGCACGCTCGAGGAGCCGAGGATGTGCCCGGCCGGCACGAAGGTCACCGTCGTGGCGCCCGCCGACCCCACGCGTACCACCGCGTCGCCCACGGGACGCAGGGCGGCGATGGCCTCGTCGGCGTCGGCCACGGTGTAGAGCGGGAGGGGCGGGTCGTGCTTGGACCAGCCACCGCGCCGCGCACCCTCGGCCTCATCCTCCTGCAGGTGCGCGCTGTCGCGCAGGATGACCGCCGCCAGTGCTGCGGTCCCGGCCGTCGCGTGGACCGGGCCGGCGAAGCCGCCCCGGACGAGCGCGGGGAGGTAGCCGCAGTGGTCGAGGTGGGCATGGCTCAGGGCGACGGCGTCGACCGACGCCGGGTCGACGGGCGGGGCCTCCCAGTTGAGCGCCCGCCAGCGCCGCTCGCCCTGGTAGAGGCCGCAGTCGACCATGAGCCTCGCGCCCTCGCCCTCGAGCAGGAACTTGCTGCCCGTGACGGTGCCGGCCGCCCCGAGGAACGTCAGGGCCGGAGCCGGTCCGGAGCGTGCCGCCCTCGCCGGCGTCGCAGGTCTCGCAGGTCGTTCGTGACGGTCCATGGCCACTCCTCGGTCCACCTCCATCGTCCTCCGAGCGGGTGGGCGCCGGGCGGGGTTCACGGCGTGACGATCGAGACAGGGCATCCTCTCGGCCTCCCGTCGTGCGGTCGTCCCACGTCTGCGACCGTGGTCTGACGACGGCTCGGAGCGGCCCTCGTAGGCTCGGGGCGTGAACGAGGGACGCGTCTACGAGTGGCTGCAGCGGCGGCCGCTCCTCTTCGACGTCCCGCTCGCCGTCGTCCTCGCGCTGCTGGGCCTCGTCCTGCTCGGCGAGGGCCAGGGGTGGGGCTGGGCGGTCGTGGGGGTGTCGTCGCTCGCGCTCATCTGGCGGCGCTCGCACCCCGCCGTCGCCTTCGCCGTCGTCAGCATCGCGCTTGCCGTCCGTGTCATCCCGACGAGCAACCTGCTGCCGGGTGACGTCGCCTTCCTCGTCGCGCTCTACTCCCTCGCCGCCTACGACCGCCGCCGCGGGGTGCGCCTCGCCGGGCTCGGCGTCGCGGCGCTCGGCTCCGCCATCGCCGGCCTCCGCTTCACGGCCCCGTCCGGTCGCGTGCCGGGCGCGGCCGAGTTCACCTTCACCTTCCTCGCGTGCGCGGCCGCGTCGCTCGCCGCGTGGGCGCTCGGTGACCTCAAGCGGGCCCGGCTCCAGCGCCTCGCCGACCTCCAGGACCGGGCCGAGCGCGTCGAGCGCGAGCGGGAGCAGGAGCTGCGGCTCGCCGCCCAGCAGGAGCGGGCGGCCGTCGCGCGCGAGATGCACGACGTCGTGGCGCACGCGCTGTCGGTCATCGTCGTGCAGGCCGACGGCGCCGCGTATGCCGCCGAGCGCAGTCCCGAGGGCGCGCTCGCCCGCTCGGTGGGCGCGCTCGAGACCATCGGTGCGACCGCCCGCGACGCGCTCGGCGAGACCCGGCGCCTCGTCGGGGTGCTCCGTGACCCGGAGTCCGGTGTCGAGCTCGCACCGACCGGTGGCGTGGCCCAGCTCGACGACCTCGTGGCCGGGGTGCGCGCAGCAGGGGTGCCGGTGACGTTGACCGTCCGGGGCGCCGAACGGCGGCGACCGGTGGGACTCGACCTCGCGGCATACCGAGTCGTGCAGGAGTCGCTGACCAACGTCATCAAGCACGCGGGACCGGGAGCGAGCGCCGTCGTGGACGTCGAGCAGACCGACGAGCGCATGCGGATCTGCGTGTGCGACGACGGGGTCGGGGCGCGCAGCGCCGACGACGGGCGCGGGCACGGGCTGGCCGGCATGCGCGAACGCGTCGCGGTGCACGGCGGCACCCTGACGGCCGGGCCGGGCGCCGGTGGCGGTTTCGAGGTGCTCGCCACGATGCCGACGGAGAGGGACCAGTGACCGACACGACCTGGAGCGGGACGGACCGCTCGACCGACCGCCCGACGAGGGTGATGATCGTCGACGACCAGGCCCTCGTGCGGGCCGGCTTCCGCATGGTGCTCGACGCCGAGCCCGACATCGACGTCGTCGCCGAGTGCGCCGACGGGCAGGCCGCCCTCGACGCGCTGCCCGGGCGCGCCGTCGACGTCGTGCTCATGGACATCCGGATGCCCCGGCTCGACGGCATCGAGGCGACCCGTCGCATCGTCGACCGCGGCGAGACCCCGAAGGTGCTCGTCCTGACGACCTTCGACCTCGACGAGTACGTCTACGCGGCGCTGCGCGCGGGAGCAGCAGGCTTCCTGCTCAAGGACGCCGGACCGTCGGAGCTGCTCTCGGCGATCCGTGCCGTCCACACCGGTGACGCCGTCGTCGCGCCCGGTCCCACCCGGCGACTGCTCGACCGCTTCCTGCCCGTGCTGGCGAGCCCGGGCCGGCCGTCCGGGCTCGACCGGCTCGACGTGCTCACCGAGCGCGAGCGCGAGGTGCTCGAGGCGGTCGGTCGGGGCCTCAACAACTCCGAGATCGCCGCGGCCCTCTTCGTCGCCGAGGCCACGGTCAAGACGCACATCGGGCGCGTCCTGGCCAAGCTCGGCCTGCGCGACCGGGTGCAGATGGTCGTGCTCGCCTACGAGACGGGGCTCGTCCGCATCGGCGACGGCTGAGTCCGCGGGCGCCCTGCTGTCGGCGGCCGGCGCGTCACGTCGTCCGGACGTGCGCCTCCTCGCCCGTGCGCTCCTCGATGTCGTGCTCCGCGTCGCCGATCAGCTGGTCGGCCAGGTGGCGCAGCGCCCGCGCGACGGCGACCTCGTCGCCGATCCGGCGGTCCGCCGTGTCGTCGGCCGAGCGGTGGCTCGACCCCTTGGCGCTGATCCGGTCGGGCGGGTCGGCGACGAGCACCACCGTGGCGCTCGTGTCGTCACCGGCCTCGAGCAGCGAGACGCGGACCTGCCACTCGCGCAGGTGCTGCGTCGGCTCGTGACCGGTCGTGCCCGCGGGGGCTGCGGGGGCTGCGGGGGTTGCGGGTGCGGCTGCTGCCGTGTCGTCGGCGGCGCCGAGGTGCAGCACCGACCCCGGCCCGGGATAGATCAGCCCGGTGTGCCCGTCCGTCCACCGCACGACGAAGGGCGGCCCGCCGTCGGCCCCGCGGACCTCGAGCACCTCCCCGTCCCGGGTGGGTTCGTCGATGTGCTCTGCCGCAAGGACGATGCGGTCTCCGACGTGTGCTCTCACGATGGCCTCCTCGATCGGGTCTCAGATCAGGACAGCACCCCACGGGTCGGGGTGCTCAGGGGCGAAGGGCTCGGCCCGGTGGGACCGTCGGGTCCGGGGGCGGGACCTTGGACCCTTGCCGCGGCCGCCGCCCGGGGGTGTGATCGGCAGTGGTGGTGCGCTCGCACGACCGACGACCCGAGGGAGGCGCCGTGGGCACGATGCAGGCGTGGGTCGTCGACGAGCCGGCGCCGCTACGGCGTCGCCCGCTCGTCCGGGCCGAGCTGCCCGTCCCGCAGCCCGGCCCCGGCGACGTGCTGGTCCGCGTGCGCGCCTGTGGGGTGTGTCGCACCGACCTGCACGTCGTCACGGGCGATCTGCCGCGGCACCGGCACCAGCTCGTGCCCGGCCACGAGGTGGTGGGCGAGGTCGCGCTCCTCGGCGACGGCGCCCACCGCTTCGCGCCCGGCGACCGCGTCGGCGTCGCGTGGCTCCGGAGCACGTGCGGCTCCTGCCGCTGGTGCCGCGCGGGCCGCGAGAACCTCTGTGCCGCATCGCGATACACCGGCTGGGACGCCGACGGGGGGTATGCCGAGTGGACCGTCGTGCCCGAGGCGTACGCCTACCGGGTGCCGCCCTCGTTCTCCGACGTCGACGCGGCCCCGCTGCTCTGCGCGGGGATCATCGGCTACCGGTCGCTGCGCCGGGCCGAACTGCCACCGGGAGGACGGCTCGGCATCTACGGCTTCGGAGCCAGCGCCCACCTCACGGCCCAGGTCGCCGTCGCGCAGGGCGCCGAGGTGCACGTGCTGACCCGTGGAGCGGGAGCCCGGGAGCTGGCCACGGAGCTCGGCGCGGCCTCGGTCGGCGGCCCGACCGACGCCCCGCCGGTCCCGCTCGACGCCGCCATCCTCTTCGCCCCCGCAGGCGACCTCGTCCCCGTCGCCCTCGAGGCCCTGTCGCCGGGCGGCACGCTCGCCGTGGCCGGCATCCACCTCAGCGACATCCCCGTGCTCGACTACCAGCGCCACCTCTTCCGGGAGCGGTCGCTGCGCAGCGTCACGAGCAACACGAGGCAGGACGGCGAGGAGTTCCTCCTGCTCGCCGAGCGGCTGGGTCTGAGAGTCGCCACGACACCGGTGCCGCTGGACGAGGCGGACCGCGCCCTCGTCGAGCTCGAGGAGGGACGCGTGCACGGCGCGGCCGTGCTCGTGCCCTGACAGCACCCCTTGACGGCCCGGACGGCACCTCGGGAAAGACCCGGCCGAGAGAACCATCCGGCGGGAGCACACCGGATGGTGCCCGCTCGAGAGCGCGGAACCGGCCCCGCGGTCGTGCTCAGCGGGTGTCGGACGTCGACCGCGTGCCGGCGAGCAGGACCGCCTGACGGCCCGCCTCGAGCCGCACGACGGGCACCCGCGGCGGCGAGCAGGACAGGTAGTCCACGCCCGTCCGGGCGAAGAACCCGATCGAGGCGGGGTCGCCCGCGTGCTCCCCGCAGGCACCGAGCCCGAGCCCGGGCCGGGCCTGCCGACCGTCGCGCGCCGCCATCGCCACGAGCGCGCCGACCCCCGCCTCGTCGATCGTCTTGAACGGGTCGGTCGCGATGATCCCGGCCTCCCGGTAGGCCGCCAGGAAGTTGGCCTCGGCGTCGTCGCGCGACATGCCCCAGCTGGTCTGCGTCAGGTCGTTGGTCCCGAAGGAGAAGAAGTCGGCGTGCTCGGCGAGGGCGGCGGCGGTCAGGGCGGCGCGCGGCAGCTCGACCATGACGCCGATGGGCAGGTGCAGCGTCGTGCCGTGCGCGCGGGCGACGTCCGCGAGGATGCCCTCCATCCGTTCGCGGGCCGCCGTCAGCTCGGCGACGTCGGCGACGAGCGGGACCATGAGCTCGGGTCGCACGTCGAGGCCCCGGGCCCGCAGCGCGAGCGTGGCCTCGGCGAGGGCCCGCACCTGGGCGTCGATGATCTGCGGCAGCACGGTGAGCAGGCGCACCCCACGCAGCCCGAGCATCGGGTTCGACTCGTGCCACCGCCGCGTCGTGGCCAGGCGGCGTTCGAGCATCACGTCGAGCGTGCCGCGCTCGGCGGCGACGGCAGCCGTGACCGACAGCTCCACGAGGTCAGGCAGGAACTCGTGCATCGGCGGGTCGAGCAGACGCACGACGACGGGCAGGCCCTCCATCGTCTCGAGCAGGCTGGTGAACTCCGTCAGCGCGAGCGCCTCGATCTCGGCGAGGGCGCCGGCGCGGTTCTCGTCGGTGACGAGGCGCTCGACGAGCACCCGGCGCTCGCCGAGGAGCATGTGCTCGGTGCGGCACAGGCCGATGCCCTCTGCGCCGAAACGCTTTGCCATCCGGGCCTCCTCGGGGGTGTCGGCGTTGGCCATGACCCCGAGGTGACCCCTCAGGTCCGCGTGCGCGAGGAGGGTCAGCACGGCCCGCACGGTGCGGTCGGAGGTCTCCGTGCCGCGTCCAGTGCCCTGGCTGATGGCCGTCGACACGGCGCTGGGCTCGATGTCTCGCTGACCGGCATACACCTCTCCCGCGGTGCCGTCGACGGACACCACGGTGCCCTCGGGCAGGGTCACGCCCCCGGGGAGGGTGGCCACCCGGGCGACGGGGTCGACGAGGAGTCCTTCGACCCCCGTGACGCAGGTGCGCCCGAGCCCGCGGGCCACGACGGCCGCGTGCGAGGTGAGACCACCGCGCGAGGTGATGACGGCGCGGGCGGCGAGCAGGCCGCCGAAGTCGTCGGGACTGGTCTCGGGCCGGGCCAGCACCACCGCGCGCCCGAGCGCCGTCCACTCCATCGCCGTGGCCGCGTCGAAGACGAGCTGGCCGTAGGCCGCGCCGGGGCTCGCCGCGAGTCCGTGGGCCAGCGGGGTCAGCCCCTCCACGGTCGTGAAGGTGGGGTGGAGCAGGGTCTGCAGCTGGGTCCCGTCGACGCGGGTCAGGGCCTCGTCGAGGTCGATGACGCCCTCGTCGACGAGCTCGACGGCGATCCGGAAGGCCGCGGCGGGGCTCCGCTTGCCGAGCCGGGTCTGCAGGATCCACAGCCGGCCCCGCTCCACGGTGAACTCCACGTCGCAGAGGTCGCGGTAGTGCTGCTCGAGCGTGCGCAGGTGCGTGCTCAGCTCCTCGTGCAGGGCGGGATCGCGGCGGCCCAGCTCCGAGAGGTCCATCGGGCTGCGGCTGCCGCTGACGACGTCCTCGCCCTGCGCGTCGGGCAGGTAGTCCCCGAAGACGCCGGGGGCGCCGCTCACCGGGTCGCGGGTGAAGCACACGCCGCTGCCCGAGTGCTCGCCGCGGTTGCCGAAGACCATCTGCACGACGTTGACCGCCGTGCCGAGGTCGTCGGGGATGCCCTCGTGGGCGCGGTAGAGGCGCGCCCGCTCGCCATTCCACGAGGCGAAGACGGCGATGACCGCGCGCCGCAGCTGGTCGCGCGGGTCCTGCGGGAGGTCCCCGCCGGTGTGCTCGACCAGGATGCGGCGGAAGCCGGCCGTCAGGCGCTCGAGCGCGGCCGCATCGAGCTCGGCGTCGGTCGCGGCCCCGGTGGCCCGGCGCAGCTCGGTCAGCTGTGCGTCGAAGAGGGAGCCGTTGATGCCGAGGACGGTGCGGCCGTACATCTGCACGAGGCGCCGGTAGCTGTCCCAGGCGAAGCGCGCCTCACCGCGAGCGACGAGGGTGGCAGCCACCGCGTCGGTCATCCCGACGTCGAGCACCGTCTCCATCATCCCGGGCATCGAGAAGCGTGCCCCGGAGCGCACCGACACGAGCAGCGGGGCGGACGGGTCGCCGAAGCGCAGCCCGGAGCGGTGCTCGAGGTCGAGCATGGCCGCCTCGATCTGGTCCCAGAGACCCTCGGGCTCGCCGGCTCCGGAGAGCCAGGCCCGGCACGCCTCGGTCGTGACGATGAAGCCCGGGGGCACGGGCAGACCCAGCCGTGACATCTCCGCGAGCCCGGCGCCCTTGCCCCCCAGCAGCCCCGCCATCGTCCGGTCGCCCTCGTGCAGCTCCAGCACGAAGGCTCGTCGAGCGGTGCGCTCCGGTGTGGTGGTCATGGCGCCTCCAGTGATCGGGTCATCCAGGCTTCGCGTGCTCGGGGTCGGCACGCTCGGCCCGGGCGCGCCGCACCCGTCTCTCCCGTGCATCGTCCGTCCGCGCTAGAGGACCCCGACAGGGGCTTTGGTCCCATCCGCGGCCGGCGGCTCGCGCGTAGCGTGGAAGGGCAGTGCTCGTTCGTGCTGTGGTCGCTGACGGCCGGGCACCTGCCGCTCGCCCTGTCGGTGCTGCAGATCCTCGCCCTGGACATCGGCACCGACCTGCTGCCCGCTCTCGCGCTCGGCGCCGAGCCGGCCAGCCCGCGCGTCATGATCGAGCCGATGCGCTCGGGGCCGCTCGTCGACCTCGGGCTGCTGCGCCGGGCCCTGCTCGTCCTCGGCCCGACCGAGGCGGTCGTCGAGATGCTGGCCTTCGTCGGCGTCCTGACGCTCGGCGGCTGGAGCTACGGGCAGACGGCACCGGCGCACGTGCTGGCGCCGGCGTCGGGGGCGGCCTTCGCCGCGGTCGTGCTCGGCCAGCTCGCCAACGCGTTCGCCTGCCGGAGCGCGAGCCGACCGGTGGGGCGGCCCTCGCTGCGGGGCAACCGGCTGCTGCTGCTCGCGGTGGCCGTCGAGCTCGTCTTCCTGGCCGTCATCCTCGGCTGGCCGGCTGCCGCCAGCCTGCTCGGCGGATCGGTGCCGCCGCCCGTGGGGTGGGTCGTCGCGCTGGCGGCGGTACCGGCCGTCGTGCTCGTCGACCGGGCCCACAAGGCGTTGCGCCCCGGTGCGCGCCGACGGGACGGAGTCGCACCGGCGTAGCCGGAGCGGGTCGGGACCGGGCGGGACCGGGCGGGACCGGGCGGGACGGGGAGAGAGGGGACTCAGCGGCGGCCGGTGGCCTTGTCGATGGCCTTCTGGGTCGCGCGCTCGGCCTTGGCCTTGCCCTTGGCGAGCTTGCGGGAGGCCTTCTTGTCGGTCGGCGACACCTTCTCGTCCTCGAGCGCCTTGGGCAGGTGGCCGGTCGAGCGGCGGTAGTACGTCGCGGCGCCGCGCTCGGCGGCGACCCGAGCCGCGGCCACGGCCATCGACGAGAGCGCCGTGAAGAGGATGACGTCGCGCGTGCGCTCACGCTCGAAGTCCCCCTTGACCGGGACGTTGCGGCCGGTCGCCAGCTTCCAGCCCTTCTGCGCGGCGTCGGTCGCGAGCTTCGTCGCGACGATCGTCGTGCCGACGCTGAGGATCTTCCAGACCGGGCCGCTGACCGGGGTGTGCTGCGGCGTCTCAGCCTTGGCCTTGGCCTTCTCGACAGCCCTGGAGGCAGCCTTCTTCGTGTCCTTGGAACCCATGTCGTGACTGTACCCACGAGACCCGGGCGTCGGACGCGCGCCGGACGAGTAGAGTCACCCCCGACAACTGAAGAGCACCACCCACCCATCACGACAGGGGAGCGCGTCACGCGCTGAGAGTGCGGCAGCCCGAAGGGCCGAGCCGCAGACCCTCGAACCTGCTCCGGTTAGCACCGGCGAAGGAAGTCGGTATTTCTCAGGCCACCGCACGGCACACGTCATCGACGTGTCCGTCCGGCTGGCTTCCCCCGGTATACACTCGTATCCACGCGTATCCACTGGAACCCGGGAGACACACCATGTCCAACACCATCACCGCGAGCGGGCCGCTGACCCGCTGGCGCACCATCGACCTGCTCACCTGCGCCTTCCTCGGGGTCGCCTTCGGCGTCGCCTACTGGGCGTGGGGTCTGGCCTACGCCGTCCCCTCGAACGCCGTCTCGGCGGGCTTCCCCCCCTTCAGCGCGCTGTTCGCGTGGCCCTGGCTCGTCGCCGGCATCGTCGGCATGCTCATCATCCGCCGCCCCGGCGCGGCCGTCTTCACCGAGCTGCTCGCGGCGATCGTCTCCGCGCTCATCGGCACGCAGTGGGGCCTGACGACGCTCGTGTCCGGCCTCGTGCAGGGGCTCGGCGTCGAGCTCGGCTTCGCCGCGTTCGGGTATGCCGTGTACCGCTGGGCGCCGCTGCTGCTCGGCGGCTTCCTCGGCGGCGCGTTCGAGGCCGTCTACGAGTGGTACTCGTACTGGACCGACTGGGGCTGGGGCTACAAGGTCTCCTACCTCTTCCTGCTCGGGGCGTCGGTCGCCGTCTTCGGCTCGCTGCTCGCCGTCGGCCTGACCCGGTTGCTCGCCGCCGCGGGTGCGCTCAACCCGTTCCCCCCGGGCCAGGAGATCCGCGAGCAGCGCGCCGTCTGACCGGCCCCCGTGGAGGCCCCGATGGAGCGAGGACCCGAGCACGTCGACGCGGAGGCGCCGGTGCGATCCGGCGCGGACGTGCGCGTCGCCGGTCTGACGTGGCGACCCTTCGGTCGGTCGCGTCCGGTCCTCGACCGTCTCGACCTCACCCTCGAGCCCGGCGAGCGCGTGCTGCTCGCCGGGCCGAGCGGGTCGGGCAAGTCGACCCTGCTGCGCGCCGTCGCCGGCCTGCTGCTGACGGCCGACGCCGGCGACCTGTCGGGCACCGTGACCGTGGACGGCCATGAGCCGCAGGCAGTTCCGGGCTCGGTGGGTCTCGTCCTGCAGGATCCCGGCGCCGGAGTCGTGGCCTCGAGCATCGGCCGGGACGTCGCGTTCGGGCTCGAGAACGTCTCCATGCCGCGGGCGGCCATGCCGCCCCGCGTCGCCGCCGCCCTGCGCGAGGTCGGGCTGACGATGTCGCCCGACAGCCCGCCGGCGACGCTGAGCGGAGGCGAGTCCCAGCGGCTCGCGCTGGCCGGCGCGCTCGTCATGGAGCCGTCGGTGCTCCTGCTCGACGAGCCGACGGCGATGCTCGACGCCGCGACCGCAGCGGACGTGCGGAGCGTCGTCGCCGACGTCGTCGCACGGCGCGGCCTCACGCTCGTCGTCGTCGAGCACCGCCTCGACGGGTGGCTCGACCTCGTCGACCGCCTCGTCGTCCTCGACGCGTCGGGCGCGGTCGTCGCCGACGGCGAGCCGCGTCAGGTCCTCGTCGAGCACGGCGAATCCCTTGCAGCCCAGGGCATCTGGGTGCCCGGTGTTCCCGACCCCCAGCCTCTCGCGCTGGCCCTCGACCCCGCCCCGGACGCCGCGGCCGGACGGGTGCCGCACGGCCGCGTCGTCGCGGCCGCATCCGGCGTCCGGGTCGAGCACCGGAGCCGGCGGCTCGGGGGCCCGTCGCGCACGACCCTCGCCGTCGACGGTGCCGACCTCGAGGCGCGGGCCGGCCGGTCCGTGGCCCTCGTCGGACCGAGCGGTGCCGGCAAGTCCTCGCTCATGTCGGCGCTCGGCGGCCTGACGGCGCCGACCCGCGGCACCGTCGACGTGGCGCTGCCGCTCACCCCGGCCGAGACCGGCGACCGCGCCGCTGCGCGTGACCGGCTCGCGCCGCCCGACGAGTGGTCCTCGACCGACCTCGCCCGCGTCGTCGCCTGGGTGCCGCAGCGCGCGGCGACCGCGCTCGTGGGCCGCACCGTGCGTGACGACGTGCTGACGACCCCGCTCGCCCTCGGGCAGGACCCCGCCGTCGCCGGCCGGCGGGCGGACGCCCTGCTCGCCGCCCTCGGCCTCGCGCACCTGGCCGGCGCCGACCCGCGGCAGCTCTCCGGTGGTGAGCAGCGGCGCCTCGCGATGGCCTCCGCCGTCGCCCACGGCCCGGCCCTCGTGCTCGCCGACGAGCCGACCGTCGGGCAGGACCGCTTGACGTGGGCGGCCGTCTCCGGCGTCCTCGCCGCCGCGCGTGACGAGGGTGCGGCCGTCGTCGTCACGACCCACGACCCGGGTGTCGTCGACGACGCCGACCGCGTCGTCCGCGTCACCGCCCCCGCCCAGCCGCCGCCCGACCCGGAGCCGGAACGCCGCCCGGTGCTCGCCCGTGTCGGCCCGCTCGCGCTGCTCGGCGCCGCCCTGTGCGTGCTTCCCCTTCCAGCGCTGCTCGACACGTGGCGCCAGGGGCTCGCCGTCCTGGCCGTGGAGCTCGTGCTCGGCCTCGTGGGTCTGATCGCCCCCGGCGCAGGTCGTGCTCCTCAGGGACGCCTGCGCGGTGTCCTCGCGCGGCTCGCGCCGGCGGCCGTCGCCGTCCTCGGGGTCGCGTGGTCCGCGTGGCTGCTCGGTGGTCGCGACCTCGAGGTGGCTTCGGGGGCCGCGCTGCGCGTGCTCTGCCTGCTCGTGCCGTCGGCCTTCGTCGTCGGCTTCCTCGACCCCGAGGCCCTCGGCGACCACCTCGCCCAGCGCCTCCGGCTGCCGGCGCGTCCCGTCGTCGCGGCGACGGCCGCCCTCCAGCGGCTCCAGTCCTTCGACGCCCTCTGGGTCGAGCTCATGACGACGCGCCGGGTGCGTGGCATCCGGGCCGACCGCGGACCGGTCGCCCGCGGCCGCGAGGCCGTCGTCGTCACCGGTGGCCTGCTCGTCGGCGCTCTCGGCCAGGCGTCGGCGCTGGCGCTGGCGATGGACGCGCGGGGCTTCGCCGAGGCGCGGCGCCGCTCGTGGGCCGGGCCCGCGCCGTGGCGGCTGCCCGACACGCTGGCGCTGGGGGCGGGGGTTCTCGTCATCGTCGCCGCCGTCGCGGCCCGGCTGCTGCTGCCCTGAGCGCCTCGCGGGGCACAATGGGCCGCGCACACCTCCTGACAGGAAGGGGCCGCACGTGCCCATGCCTCGCCGAGCCGTCAGCGGACACCCCGGTGCACCCCGGGCGTATGCCGTGCCGACCGTCGCGCTGGCCGTCTGCGCCTCGCTCGTCCTCGCCCTCGCCGGCTGCGGCCAGCCCACGCCCTCGGCCGACACGGTGGCCCCGACGGTGAGCGTGCCGGTGCAGCCGACGATCACGGCCGACACCCCGAGCGACGACGTGCCCGATCCTGCCGACACGACCGCGCCGAGCGACGGTGGCCTCTTCGACGCCGCGTCGAGCCTCACGAGCACGAGCTGCACCGCCAAGGGGGAGTCCTGGAGCTTCACGGGGACGCTGACCAACGCGGACTCCGAGGAGCACACGTTCACCGTGGCGGTCTTCCTCGTCAAGACGTCCGACGGCTCGGACGTGGCCGGCAAGGAGGTCGACATCAAGCTCGCGGCTGGTGCTGCGACGCCGGTGTCGATCAAGAACTTCCACACCGGACCGAGCGCGGGCGTCGAGTGCCTGAGCGGCGTCACGGTCAAGGGCCTCTGACGTGCGCCTCTTCCTCGTGCGGCACGGCCAGACCCACGCCAACGTCGCCCGCCAGCTCGACACGGCCGTGCCCGGCGTCGACCTCACCGAGGAGGGCCGGGCCCAGGCCCGCGCCCTCGCCGACCGGCTCGGTGGCGAGGACCTCGGGGCGATCTACACCTCCGACCTCGTGCGCACCCAGCAGACCGCGGCGCCGCTCGCCGAGCTGCTCGGGCTCGAGATGGTCGTGCTTCCCGGGCTGCGCGAGATCCAGGCCGGCGACTACGAGATGTCGACCGACTGGCAGCCCTACATCGACGCCGTCGTCCGCTGGCGCGACGACCCCGAGCACACGATCCCCGGCGGCGACAGCGGCGCCGTCTTCATGGAGCGCTACGACGCGGCCATCGCGAGCATCGCCTCCGACGGGCACGCGTCGGCGGTCGCCGTGAGCCACGGTGCCGCGATGCGCGTCTGGTGCTCTGCCTCGCTCGGGCTGTCCGCCGAGTTCTTCGACGGCCGCCGCCTCGACAACGCGCACGTCGTCACGATGGAGGGCGACCCCGAGACCGGGTGGCGCCTGCTCGCGTGGGGTGACGAGCCGGTCACGCATGGCTGAGACGGCGCCTCCGGGGGTGTGGCGCTGGGCGGGCTGTGCGGCCGGCGTCGTCCTCGCCGCCGCCTCGTGGGGCGCCGGCGCCCTGCCCCGCCCGAACCTGCACGTGCTGTGGCCGGGTGTGGCGGCGTGGTCGGCCAGCGGCGGCTCGCCCCTGCTCGCGACGGTGTCGCTGCTCGCGATGGCGCTGCTCGTCGTCGCCTGGTGGCGGCTGCGCGACGCGGACGTCCCGGTCCGGTGGTGGTGGGTGACGGTCGCGCTGTGGTTCGCCCCGCTCGTCGCCGCCATGCCCCTCTACAGCCGCGACCTCTACTCGTATGCCGCCCAGGGCCTGCTCTGGGACCAGGGCCTCAGCCCCTACGACCACGCGGTCCGCGAGCTCGACTCGCCGTGGCGGGACTCCACGGCACCGACCTGGCTCGACAGTGCGACCCCCTACGGGCCCGTGTGGCTGCTCCTCGCGCGAGCCGTCGCTTCGGTGTCCGGCGAGCTGTGGGTGGCCCTGCTGCTCCTGCGCCTGCTCGCGGTCGTGGGTGTCGTCGTCATGGCCTGGGCCGTGCCCGACGTCGCCCGCCGGCTCGGCTGGTCGCCGGTGCGGGCGATGTGGCTCGGGGTGGCCGTGCCGCTCGTCGGCGCCCACTTCGTCGGGGGAGCGCACAACGACGCGCTCATGGTCGCCGCGGTGCTCGGCGGCCTGGCCCTCGCCCTGCGGGGGCGGCTCGCCGTCGCGTGCGTCGTGATCGCCCTCGGCGCCATGGTCAAGGTCACCGCCGTCATCGCCCTGCCCTTCGTCGCGGTCCTCTGGGCCCGCCACGTCGCGACGGCGCGGGCGTCGGGGACCGGTGACCCGGCATACGCCCGCTGGAGTGACGTGGTGCGGGCGGGGGCGCTGACGGCCCTCTGCGCAGGGGTGCCGATGGTGCTCGGCGGCGTCGTGACCGGGCTCGGCTTCTCGTGGCTCAACCCGACCGGGACCCCCGGGAAGAACGAGCAGTGGACGTCGTTGCCCACCTCGGTCGGCATCGCCGTCGGTGCGGTCGGGCACCTGCTCGGCCACGACGAGTGGCGCGAGACCGGCATCGCGACCGCACGGCTCGTGGCGCTCGCCGTCCTCGCGCTGCTCCTCGTGCTCGTCTGGCTGGCGGCGGTCAAGCCCGCCGACACCCGCGGCCTCGCCGGCGACGTGGCCGACCCCGAGGCTCGGCTCCGGCCGGTGCGCGGGATCGCGTGGGCGATGCTCGCCGTCGTCGTGCTCGCGCCGGTCTTCCTCGGCTGGTACTACCTCTGGATGCTGCCGCTCTTCGCCGTGTCGCTGGGCGCGCTGTGGCAGCCGCGGCTCGAGCGGCCGCTCGCCGTCGTCGCGACCGTCGTCTGCTTCGCGACGCTGCCGGAGGGCTACAGCCTCGGCCTGACGACGACCGCCGTCGGCGTGCCGTTCGCGCTCGTCGTCCTCGTCCTGCTGCTGCGGCGCGGGCTGCGCACCGCTCGCCGCACCGACTGGCGCCACCTGCTCGACCTCGACCGGCCCCTCGTGCGGCAGCCCGGCAGCACCGCCACCACGGACCCTTCCGGCCCCTCTGGCTCCTCTTCCGCCCGTTCGAGGTGATCCCGGCGCCCGGGTGGGTGCCGGCATCACCTCGAACCGGAGGTCGGGGCGGTCACGGATCGGCGACAGTTGCCGATGCCGCTCCCGGGGCCTGCCCGGGTGTCCCACACTGTCCCGGTGAGTGACTCCGGCTTCGTCGACGAGGCCCCGCCCGGCGGCGGGCGACCCCCGCGGGCCCCGCGCGCGCCACGCCACCGTGACCTGCCCGCCGAACCGTCGGCAGCGCCCGGTCCCGCCTCGGGAGCGAGGTCCACGCGACGAAGTTGGCTCGCGACGGCAGGGTTCGTCGCGCTCGTCGTCGGGCTGCTCGCCTTCGGTGCGTGGGCGTGGTCCGCGCGCGTCCACGCCGGCGACGTGGCGGCCTACGAGTCCCTGGCCGGCGAGGTCGAGGACCTCGACCACGCGATCACCCCGCTCGGTCACAGCGACATCCCGCCGTGCCGCGACGCCGACGAGGGCAGCATCACCCGCAGCTACCCGCCGTCGACGGGTCCGCAGCCGGCCGAGCTCGTCGACTACCTCGTGCGGTCCGGGTGGACGCAGCAGCCGTCCGACGTCCCCGTCTACGCCCGCCTGACGCGCACGGCCGAGGGACACGTGCTGACGGTCGACGTGCTCGCGCCCAGCGACATCTCGCTCGTGGGGTCGCTGTCGGCGCGCAGCCCCGCCAGCAGCTTCGGCTGCCTCCTGCACTGACCTGCCCCCACTCGTCGAGTGGCCGCCCCGCCCCACTCGAGTGGCCCCGCCCTACCACTCGAGTGAGCGCCCGGCCCCACCACGAGTGAGCGCCCCGCCCCACCCGTTACGCCTGTTCTGACTCCAGGTGACCCACGACATGGGCCACATCGTGGGAATGACGCGGCCCACGGCATACCTGGGTGTCACTCTGGGGCGTATGCGCGCGGTGACCCAGAGCAAGAAGCTGCAGAACGTCTGTTACGAGATCCGTGGGCCCGTGCTGGCCGAGGCCAAGCGGCTCGAGGACGAGGGGCACCGCATCCTCAAGCTCAACATCGGCAACCCGGCCCCGTTCGGCTTCGAGGCACCCGAGGACATCCTCGTCGACGTCATCCAGGAGCTCCCGACGGCGCAGGGCTACAGCGACAGCAAGGGCATCCTGTCGGCCCGCCGCGCCGTCAAGCAGCACTACGAGGTGCGCGACTTCCCGGCCGTCGGCGTCGAGGACATCTACCTCGGCAACGGCGTCAGCGAGCTCATCGTCATGGCGATGCAGGGGCTGCTCGACAACGGCGACGAGGTGCTCATCCCCGCGCCCGACTACCCCCTCTGGACCGCGGCCGCGAGCCTCGCCGGCGGCACGGCCGTGCACTACGTCTGCGACGAGCAGGCCGGCTGGGCGCCCGACCTCGACGACATCCGCAGCAAGATCACCGACCGCACGCGCGCCATCGTCGTCATCAACCCCAACAACCCGACCGGCGCCGTCTACCCGCGCGAGGTCCTCGAGGCGATCGCCCAGGTCGCCCGCGAGCACGAGCTGATCATCATGGCCGACGAGATCTACGACAAGATCCTCTACGACGGCGCCACGCACACCTCGATCGCGTCCCTCGCGCCCGACCTGCTGTGCCTGACCTTCAACGGCCTGTCCAAGGCCTACCGCGTGGCCGGCTTCCGCTCGGGCTGGCTCGTCATCACCGGGCCCAAGGAGCACGCGCGCAACTACCTCGAGGGCCTCGACATCCTCGCCAACATGCGCCTGTGCGCCAACGTGCCGGCGCAGCACGCGATCCAGGTCGCGCTCGGTGGCTACCAGTCGATCAACGAGCTGATCCTGCCCGGAGGCCGGCTGCTCGAGCAGCGCAACGTCGCGTGGGAGATGCTCAACCAGATCCCGGGAGTCTCGGTCACCAAGCCGGAGGGGGCGCTCTACCTCTTCCCGCGGCTCGACCCGAAGGTCCACGACATCCGCGACGACGAGAGATTCGCCCTCGACCTGCTGCGCGACCAGAAGATGCTCGTCGTCCACGGCACGGGCTTCAACTGGGCCACGCCCGACCACTTCCGGCTCGTCTTCCTGCCGCGCGTCGAGGACCTCGAGGACGCCGTCGGCCGGCTCGAGAAGTTCCTCTCGACGTACTCCCAGTAGCGGCTCGTGCGCTCAGCGGGAGGTGGCCCACCACTTGAGGAGCAGGCCGAGCACGGTGCCCCACACGACGGTGAGCAGCAGGCTGATGCCGACGGCGAGCAGCGCGGGCCGTCGCCCGCCGGGCTCGCGGCGCGCGAGGCTGAGCCCCGCCAGCGCCAGCCCGAGCAGCTGCGGGAGGAAGACGAACCCGAAGACGACCGCCGACAGCGACGCGACCACGGCGCCGCGCGCGAGCGGTGCCTCGGCGGCCAGCCGTGCGGACGTGGCGTCGCGGGGACGATCGGGCTCGCTCACGCGTTCAGGGTAACGATGAACGAGAGCACGTATGCCGTCCGCCGGGCTCCGCGCCGAGCGCTCGCCCCCGTGGTCACCGCCTGCACCGGCGTGCTCGTCGCCCTGGCGCTGTCCGAGTGCGGCGACTCGCAACCGACGCTGAGCGACCTGCCCTCCGACGTCGCGAGCGCTCGACCGAGCATCTCCGCCGAGGAGGCGAAGTTCGTGCTGGCGGCCGAGAAGCTCGGGGCCACCGTCACCGGCGACACGGTCGACGACGACATCGAGACGGGCACGACGACGTGCTGGGCGCTCAAGAACGGCGGCGTCGACCTGGCCCAGATCGCCGTGGACGACGACGACAAGCCGCTGCCCAACACCGGCGACGCGCTGCGCACGAAGCAGCTCATGGCTGCCGGTGTGCAGGCCCTCTGCCCAGACTACGACGGGCAGATCGCCCAGCTCAAGCTGCCCTGACGCCGTCCCGGCACGGCCCGACACCTCCGGACACGGCCTGACCGCGACGTCTCCGACAGGTGGCAGTCGGTAGAGTGTGCGTGGCGATGGATCCCGCCCGGACGTCCTGCGACGTCCGAACCGCCGACCGGCTGATGGTTCCTGTTCATCGACGGTCCCGCGCGACCGTTGCGATGGGCGGGCGCGTGCCGGCCCGTCGACGAGTCCGAGGGAGTCACCGATGGGCGATCGAGTCCCACCGCAGCCGCACCCGTCCCGCATCACCGACTTCGCCGGCCACCCGCTCGTGGTCGCCGTGCTCCCGGACCAGCCTGCCCTCGTCGCGCTGACGGCGGTCAACCTGGCCCGGGCGACCGGCGCCTCGGCGCTCTACTTCGCCTACGTCGACACCTCGCGCTACGCCGACGAGGAGCACCCTGACGGCACCGTGCGCCACCTGTCGATCGACCCCGACATCGACGACGAGACGTGGCCGCAGCGGGAGCAGGAGCTGACCCGCCTCGTGGCCGGGTGGATGGACGGGCAGGACGTGCCGTGGCACTTCCGCTACCTCGCCGGGCGGGTCGACCGGGCGCTGACGCACCTGGCCCGGGCGGTCGACGCGGCCGGCTTCGTCGTCGGGAGCCACGTCGGGCGACACCGTCGGCTCAAGGACTTCGTCAACGGCTCGACGGCCCTGCACCTCTCGCACCACCAGCACCGGCCGGTTCTCGTCGTGCCCGTCGAGGTCGTCGACTGGGAGGGTCGGGCGCCGTGGGAGTGAGCGACGACCGCCACCTCGACCCGGAGGTCGATGCCGACCTCGAGCCCGCCTCTGCTGCAAGGACGCCCGCACGCCCCGCCGGTGGGGTGCTGAGGCGGTCGCCGCTGCTCGGGGTGGTCATCTTCGTGGGCGGCGCCGTGGGCACGCTCGTGCGATCGCTGCTCGAGCAGGCCGCGCCGGCACGTCCGGGGGAGGTGCCGTGGACGACCCTGGTCATCAACGTCGTCGGGTCCCTGCTGCTGGGGCTGCTTCTCGAGTCGCTCGCGCGCACCGGCCCCGACGAGGGCAGCCGACGCGTCGCGCGTCTCGGCCTCGGCACGGGCGTCCTCGGCGGCTTCACGACCTACAGCACCTTCGCGGTCGAGGCCGTCGAACGACTGACCCCGCAGAGCCTCGCCGTGGGGCTGTCGTACGCCGTCGGCAGCGTGGTGCTCGGCGTGACGGCTGCCGCGGCCGGCTACCGCCTCGCGCGCCGGGCCTTCGGCCACCGCGCCGGGGAGCCGACCCGATGACGACGCTGCTGATCGCCCTCGCGGGTGGGGCGGGTGCCCTGACCCGCTTCGTGACGGACGGTGCCATCGCCCGCCGGAACCGCCTGCGTATGCCGGTCGGCACCGTCGTCATCAACGTGACGGGGTCGTTCCTGCTCGGTCTGCTGACCGGGCTGTTCGCCCTGTCGTCGGCCGACTCGTCGGGGGCGGCGGTCAAGGCGATCATCGGCACCGGCTTCTGCGGGGGCTACACGACCTTCAGCACGGCGTCGGTCGAGTCGATGCGCCTCTGGCTCGCCGAAGGGCGGGGCACCGGCATCGGGTACGCCGCGACCACCCTCGTCCTCGGCGTCGCCGCAGCCGCCGCCGGGATCGGCGTCGGTCACCTGCTCGGGTGAGGGAAGGGGAGGCCCGGCCCGCCGTGGGCGCGGGAGGGTGCACCCGGCATACGGCCTCGGAATACCGCGCCCCACGCTGCCTGTTGGCACCCACGTGAGTCCTGCCCCGAAAGCCCAGCTGAACATCCTCGACCTCGTGCCCGTCCTCGACGGGGGCACGGCCGGCGAGGCGATCGCCTCGACGGTCGACATCGCCCGCCACGCCGAGAAGTGGGGCTACCAGCGCTACTGGATGGCCGAGCACCACAACATGCGCGGGGTCGCGTCCAGCTCGACGGCGGTCCTCATCGGGCACGTCGCCGACCAGACCGAGACGATCCGCGTCGGGGCCGGCGGCATCATGCTGCCCAACCACGCGCCCTACGTCGTCGCCGAGCAGTTCGGCACGCTCGCCACGATCCACCCCGGCCGCATCGACCTCGGGCTCGGCCGCGCGCCCGGCACCGACCCGTTCACGACCCGGGCCCTGCGCCGCAACGAGGCAGCCGCGATGAACTTCGCCGGCGAGGTCGAGGAGCTCATCGGCTACCTCGGCGACCCCGACCCCGACGCCAAGGTGCGGGCCATCCCCGGCGAGGGCACGCACGTGCCGATCTGGATCCTCGGATCGAGCCACGGCGGCGCTCAGGTCGCGGCCGCCCTCGGCCTGCCCTACTCGTTCGCGTCGCACTTCGCCCCGGCTGCGCTCATGAGCGCGCTCGAGGTCTACCGCTCGCGCTTCACCCCGTCGACCGAGCCCGGCGGCCTCGACGCGCCGCGCTCGATGGCCGGCGTCAACGTCATGGTCGCCGACACCACCGCCGAGGCCGAGCGGCTCTTCACGAGCGTGCTCCAGCGCTTCCACGGGATCGTCACCGGTCGCCGCGCCGGCCTGCCCGAGCCGCAGGGCGACATCGCGAGCCTCATGGCCACGTGGTCGCCGGCCGAGCGCCAGGCCGTCAGCGAGATGACGCGTGTGTCGCTCGTCGGCACGCCGGACGAGGTCCGCGACGGGCTGGCCGGCTTCGTCGAGGCGACCGGCGTCGACGAGGTCATCGTCACGTGCGGCGCCCACGACCACGAGGACCGGCTGCGCTCCTACGAGCTGCTCGCCGACGCGTGGAGCTGAGCCACGGACCCGGCGCCGCCCCGAACCCGACCTCTGAGAGGCTGCACCCATGAGCGAGAGCCCGACCGACAGCACGACCGCCAGCACCTCCGAGAGGGACCCGAAGGACCTGCGCCGCGTCACGCTGACCCGTGACAGCGTCGGCCGCTACACCGCGCGCAACGACCGCGGCGGCTCGATCACGCTGAGCTCCGGCACCGACGAGCTCTCGCCGGTCGAGCTGCTCCTCGCCGGCATCGCCGGCTGCACCGCCGTCGACGTCGACACCGTGACGACGCGCCGTGCCGAGCCCGAGCAGTTCGAGATCGAGGTGACGGCCGACAAGGTCAAGGACGAGCACGGCAACCACCTGCAGGACATCGAGGTGCGCTTCCGCGTCCGCTTCCCCGAGGGAGACGGCGGTGACGCCGCGCGCGAGATGCTGCCCAAGCTCGTCAAGCGCTCGCACGACGAGTGGTGCACGGTGAGCCGCACCGTCGAGATGGGCACGCCGGTCACGACGACCGTCGAGTGACCGCAGGCCCCCTGGGTCCCGAGACAGCGCTTCGGTCCGGCGATCTGCACCCGTTCGGGTGACAGGTCGCCGGACCGAAGCACGTTCACGGGCCGAGGGCGTATGCCGTCAGGCGCGGTGCGCTGCGTCGATCCACTCGATGGGGTCGCCCCACCCGAGCCGGCCGACACCGTGCTTGTCGAGAGAGCGGACCGCCAGGGTGCGCCGGTGAGCGGCGAACGTCAGCACGTGGCCGATCATCGCCCCGTAGGAGCACACGTAGGGCGGGTCGCACGTCGCGTCGACGAACACGTCGTCGAGGCGCCCCTGGTCGGTGGCCTGACGCACGTGGTCGAGGAAGACCGGCGCCGCCTCGGCGAGCCGGCGCCTCGCCGACGTGAGCGACTCGTGCTCCTCGAGCGAGAAGTCGTACTCGCGGCTCGCCATGGTGGCGTTCCACATGGCCATCTGCCCGACGAGGCGGCTGATGATGCGCCGCAGCGTCGACGGGTCGGGGTCGTCGTCGACGTTGACGACGATGGGCTCGTCGAGCTGCTCGTCCGTGAGCTGGGTGGCGCACTCGATGAGCTGGCTGGTGAGCCAGATGTGGTGCTCGACCATCTTCTGCACGAGATCCATGGCGGTGACCCTTCGCTGGGCCGGCAGGCGGATGCCGCCGGGTGGGTGGAAGTGGATGTCGTTGGTCACCTCGAGACGGATGACGCCCGGACGGGCGCGCCACGCGGACGGCGTTGTGCCGTACGCGCGGCGGAACGCCCGCGTGAACGCCTCGTGCGAGCCGTAGCCCGCCTCGACGGCGACGTCGAGGACGGGGCGACGGCTCGCCGCGAGACGGAACGCGGAGCGCTCCAGCAGGACCCTGCGGCGCAGGGCGCTCGGCGCCTCACCCGCGGCGGCGCTGATGATCCGGTCGAGGTGGAACCGTGACAGGTGCAGCCGGTCCGCGATCTGCTCTCCCGTCAGGCCGGGCTCGTCGAGGGTGTCGACGAGCACGTCCAGCCAGGCGGCGAAGGTGTCTCGGGAACCGGTCACGTCACGATCCTGCGCGCTGGTCCGACCCGACCACTTGATCGGGTTTGCTCGGCTGACAACGCCGCTCGTCCACCGGACGCGTCAGGTCAGGGGTGGACGACGACCTTGTCACCGACGCGCACCTTGAAGAAGAGCGACTTCACCTGGGCGAGGTCGGCGATGTTGACGCAGCCGTGGCTCGAGCCGGCATAGCCGATGCGGGCGAAGTTCGACGAATAGTGCACGGCCTGACCGCCGGAGAAGAACATGGAGTACGGCATCGGGGTGAAGTAGAGGTTGGAGATGACGTACTCGTACATGCGCGAGACGCGGAAGGTCCCCTCGCGGGTCTCGCGGCCCGGGCCGCCGAACCTGGCCCACATGACCATGAGGGGCTTGCCGTCGACGACCCACGTCAGGGTGCGGGTGCTCTTGTCGACGCACATGACGCGCCCGGTGCGGCAGCGCTGGTCGAGCGAGGAGAGCGTCGGCATGAGCGGTCGCAGGCCGGAGTAGTAGCGGTGCTTGTCGAACGTGCCGGCGGTGTAGGTGAGGGCCACCAGTCGGGCCCAGGTGCGGCGGTCGACGGTGCCCGACTGCGGGAGGTCGTAGGCGCGCTGGAAGGCCAGGACCTTCTGGCCCAGCGTCACGCCGTAGGAGCCCGAGAACGCATACGGCCAGAGACCCCTGGCGCCCAGGCGGCGCTGCAGCTCCTGGAGGTTGGCCTTCGGTGACGACGCGTTGAGGACGACCGGGGTGGCCGTCAGCGCGACGAGACGGCTCCACGTGCGCTGGTCGAGCACGCCGGACTGCGGCAGGTCCTGGTCGCGCTGGAAGGTGCTCACGCGCTGGCCCACGGTCCACCCGAAGTAGCCGTTGACGGCATACGGCCAGTAGGTGGCGCCGGCAGCGCGCAGACGGACCTGGAGGTCCTTGACGGCGTTGCCGCTGCTGTCGCGCGCCAGCAGGGTGCGGGTCGCGGTGACGGCCACGAGCCGGCGCCACGTGCGCTGGTCGAGCACGCCCGACAGGGGGAGTCTCTGGTCGCGCTGGAAGGCGAGGACGCTCTGTCCGAGGAGTACGCCGTAGCGGCCGTTGATCGCGTAGGTCCAGTAGGCGGGCTTGACGAGCCGGAGCCTGACCTGGACGTCCTTGACCCGGTCGCTGATGGTGCCGGCGGCGATGACGACCGGGCTCGGCGTGATGGGGCGCGTCGCCGTCGCGGTCGGGACCGGCGTCGTCGGCGTGGTCGTCGCCGTCTCGGTCGCCGTCGTCGTCGTGGTCGTCGACTCGCTGGTGGTCGTGGTGGTGGTCGTCGTGTCGGTCGGATCGCCCTCAGCCGCAAGGCTGCTCGCGGTCGAACCTGACGAGCTGGTCGACGGGGTCGGTGTGCCCGTCAGCGGGTCGGCGTGCGCGGCCGACCCGGTGGCGACGAGCGCGGCGATGACGAGTCCCGTGGCGACCCCGCCGACGGTGCGTTGTCTGGCCATGCGGATGGTCCTCATGGTGTGTCCCCTGTGTCCGGACCGCGTTGCGGCGGGTGAGTGTCGGCGCGGTCGCGCCCTTCATTGTGGCAGGCGGCACCCGCTTTGGCGCGGCGTACCGACACCACCCTCGACGCGTCGTCCCGCCGGAAAGTTGTCGCCGTCCTCGACCGGGTTCCGGGACGGTCCTGCGGCTCGGGACCGCCGGGTGCGTCAGGCGCCGGGCATCCGGCGGACCGTGAGGATCTGCTCGGCGCGACCGACGGGTCCCTGCTCGTCGTGCAGGGTCGTCGAGGTCAGCCCCAGCCCGGTCGGGCCCATGGTGACGCGGGTGTCGAAGCCGACCCAGCCGCGCACGGGCTCGCGGAAGAGGTGGACGCTGAGGTCGACGTTGGGGAACATCCACTCGCGGGGTGAGACGCGCACGGCGATGCCGTTCGCGGTGTCCGCGAGGCGGACGAGATCGGCTGTGGGAGAGCAGGACTCACCTTCGATCAGAGGGTGACCTGCGCGGATCCAGGCGCGGGTGCGTCCGGGCCGGCGCTCGGGGTCGACGCGGAACTCGAGGCCCTCGATGTAGCCGCCCTCCCACGTGTCGGCCCCGGCCCACGGCTCCATGGCCTCGGGCCCCGGGATCGGCTCGAGCTCGACGCCCGCGACCGGCTCGGAGTCGTGCTCGGCGAGCCGCCAGGCGTGGGCGCGCACGACGGCCCGGTCGTCGACGACCATCGTCGCCTCGACGAGCTCGATGGTGCGGCCGGGGCGAGTCGTACGGACCTCGATGCGGCTGGGCCGCGCAGGGATCAACCCGAGGATGTCGAAGGAGATCCGCGCGAGCTGCATGCCCTCGCGCGGCTCGTGCAGGTCGATCTCGTGGGCGAGGATGCCGCTGACCGGGGCCATGTGCTGCTCGTCGTCGCGCCACGCGCCCTGCACGTGGACGGTCGGGGCGTAGAGCCCGGGGCCGATCCGGCGGTAGAAGGCTGCCGTGTCGCGGTCGAGCTCGTGGCTCGTGCTGTCGCGGGTCTCGCTGGTCACGGGTCCACCCTAGGCAGGTGCCGAGCGCTCCCGGGAGACGCCCGCTCGAGCTGCGAGCCCGTCGAGCAGGACGGCGAGACCGAACACGTGGGCCGCGGCCGCATCGGCGGCGGCGTTCGTCGCCTCACCGGTGGCCTGTCCGACCCGGGCGGCGAGCGGGAAGCGCTCCTCGACCTGCAGGGCGGCCAGCTCGGCGCCCTCGCGGGCCCACCACTGCTCGGGGGTCTCCTCGGTGCGCTCGGCGCGGGCCGCCTCGAGGGCTCTCGCGGACGACCGGACGAAGTCCAGGACGAGCGCCAGGGCCTGGTCCTTGCCCACGTCGTCCAGCGGCAGGGGGTCCACGGCGCCGAGCTCCCGCTCGTACTTCGTGAGGGTTCCGGGGCCGAGCACGGCACGCTCGGTCTCGACGTGGGCGAGCCACGGGTGCCGGGCCAGCAGCGCGAGGTTCTCGTCGGCGACCTGCTCGAGCCGCGCTGCCCAGGGCCCGGTCAGTGGTGCCCACTCCATGTCGAGGCGGCACTGGTCGACCATCAGCTCGACGAGCTGGGACCTGTTCTCGACGTGCCCGTAGAGCGTCATGACGCCGACACCGAGACGCTGGGCGACCCGGCGCAGGGAGAAGTCGTGCAGCCCCTGCTCGTCGGCCTCGTGGATGCCGGCGGCGACCACGGCGTCGAGGGTGATCGTGGGTCGTCGGCCCGGGCGGGGCGGGAGGGGGTGCTCGTGTCGCCACAGCAGTGCAACGGTGCCCACCGGTCGACTCCTCCGTCCGTGGAATCGCGTCGGGAACGATTCCGTATGCCGTACGTTAATGTCCGTACGCCGTACGGAAAGAGGTCCTCATGTCCAGAGCAGTCATCGGCTCCGCCCTCTCGCTCAACGTCCCCGACCCGGACGCCTCCGCCGAGTTCCTCGTCACCCACCTCGGGCTCGAGGTCGAGATGCGCGACGACGGTTTCGTCTCGCTCCGCCAGCCCGGAGGCGGCTCGAACATCGTCTTCCTGCGCACCGGCCTGCCGAGCTTCAAGCCCGCCGAGGTGGCGGGATCGGCTCGAGATGGCCTGCTGCTCGCCTTCGTCGTCGAGGACCTCGACGCGTGGCACGAGCGGCTCGTGGCCGAGGGTGTCGACGTCGTCACCCCGCCGGAGACGGAGCCGTGGGGCGAGCGCTTCGTGCAGTACCGAGACCCGAACGGGATCGTCGTCCAGCTCGTGCAGTGGGTCTGAGCGGGACGCCCGGTCGCTAGGCGCCCGGCCCGCCCGGTCAGCCCGGTCAGCGCGGTCAGCCGGTGACGTCGGAGAGGCCGAGCCCGAGGTCGACCATCCGAACGAGCCGCGGGGCGAGCTCGTCGACGGCCCCCGGAGGCAGGTCGCGCAGCGGGCCCTCGAGGGCCAGCATCGCCATGCCGTGCACGGCCGACCACGCGAGCAGCTCGGCGCCGGGGCGCTCGTCGTCGGATATGACCCCGGCGTCGACCATCTCGTCGAGCGAGTCCGACAGCAGCTGGAAGGGCGTGCGCCCACAGGCGCCGGCCGCGTCCGGCGACGCGGCCCGGCTGAGGTCGACTGGCACGGCGAAGGCGGCGCGGAACAGCCCCGGCTCATCCATCGCGAAGCGCAGGTAGCCCACGCCCACCGCCCGGAAGCGGCCACGCGCCCGGGCCCCGGGGCCGAGGTCGTCGGGGACGGCGTCCATGGTGGCGCTGATGACGTCGGCGGCGCGCGCCTGGGCCCGCGAGACCACCTCGCCGAGCAGGGCGTCACGGTCCGCGAAGTGGCGGTAGGCCGCGTTGGCCGAGACGCCGACGCGGCGGGTCGCCTCACGCAGCACGATCTTGTCGGGGCCGCCCTCCCGGGCCAGCTCGGTCCCGGCCTCGAGCAGTGCGCGTCGCAGGTCGCCGTGGTGGTAGGTGCCTCGCGCCGCGGGGCCGCCAGACGGGCTGCCCGTCGCGTCGGCGGGCCCGGCCGCGCCGACGCGGTCGACGGCGTCCCCGGTGTCGGTGGTGTCGAGGCCGTCTGCAGCACCGAGGGAGTCGACGGAGCCGACGGAGTCGAAGGCGGCGGACGGGCTCACGCCCCCATCATGCTCCCGCGCTCGACGAGACGCGCCACCCGGCCGCGGGACGGACGCCGGCGCCGCGGTCAGAACCCGAACCGTCGCGCGGTGCCACGCACGGCCTCGGCGGACGCGCGCAGCCCGGACAGCTCCGCGTCGGTCATCGGCACCTCGATGCGCTCGCCGACACCGCCGGCGTGGATGATCGCCGGCACCGAGAGACACACGTCGCTGATGCCGTAGTAGTCCTCGAGCAGCGAGGAGACCGGGAGGATCCGGCGCTCGTCGTAGAGCACCGCCTCGATGATGCGCGTGGCGGCGAGTCCGATGGCGTAGTTCGTCGCGCCCTTGCCCTCGATGACGCGGTAGGCCGACTGCACGACGTCGGTCGCGATGCGGTCGCGGGCCTCCTCGTCGAGCGCGATGCGCCCGTCCGGGGTGCGCCACTGGAGCAGCGGCACGGAGCCGATCGAGGCCGACGACCACAGCGGCAGCTCGGAGTCGCCGTGCTCGCCGATGACGTAGGCGTGCACGCTCTGGGCCGCGACCCCGGTGTGCTCGGCGAGCAGGAAGCGCAGCCGGGACGAGTCGAGCACGGTGCCCGAGCCGAAGAGGCGCTCCGGCGGCAGTCCCGAGACCTGCAGGGCGGCATACGTCACGACGTCGACGGGGTTGGTCACCATGACGTGCACGGCGTCGGGGGCCACCTCGACGAGGCGCGGCAGGATCGCGCGCATGATGCCGATCGTCGACTCGGCGAGGTCGAGCCGCGACTGACCGGGCTTCTGCTTGGCCCCGGCCGTGAAGACGATGACGTCCGAGTCCGCGAGCACCTCGACGTCGTCCGAGCCGTCGACGTGGGCCATCGGCACGAACTGGATGCCGTGGCTGAGGTCGAGCGCCTCGGCGTGCACCTTGGCGGCGTTGACGTCGAAGAGCGCGACGTTCTGGGCGACGCCACGCATCAACGCGGCATACGCCAGCGTGGCGCCGACGGCGCCCGCCCCGACGATGCCGAACTTGGTCGTGCGTCGGCGGCGCGTGCCGCCTGCGAGTGCCTCCACGGACATGGGGGTCCTCCGTCGCTCGTCGTCCGGGCCGCCCGTCGGTCCGGTGCCGCCAACGCTAGTCGGCGAGCGCCGTGTCGAGGGTCGGTCCGGCGATGCGTGTGACGATGGTGTCGTGGACCTGCCCGTCGACACCCTCCCGCTGCCGGCCGGCTACCCGGTGCAGCCCCCGCCGCTGCGCCCGCCCGTCGTCTTCGACCAGGTGTGGCGCGACCTGACGTTCGTGCACTGGCCGGTCGAGCCCGACTCCGTGCGCCACCTCTTCCCGGCGGGCACGAGGCCGGACGTCTTCGCCGACGGCCTGACCTACGTGGCGCTCGTGCCGTTCGTCATGGACGGCATCCGCCTCGGTCGGGCGCCGTCGCCGCGCCTGCCGTGGCTGGGCAGCTTCCTCGAGACGAACATCCGTCTCTACTCCGTCGACGACGCCGGCCGGCACGGCGTGCTCTTCCGGTCGCTCGAGACCGAGCGCGCGCTCGTCGTGGCCGCGGCGCGCGCCGGACTGGGGATCCCCTACACGTGGGCCCGCATGCGCCTGCGCCGCGACGGTGACCTCCTGACGTACGAGAGCCGGCGGCGTGCCCCGTCCCGCGGGCTGCGGAGCCTGCTGACCGTGCGCGTCGGCGACCGGGTCGAGCCGACGCCGCTCGAGACGTGGCTCACCGCGCGCTGGGGTGCCCACACCCGCGTCGCCGGGCGCACGCTGTGGGTCCCCAACGAGCACGAGGCGTGGCCGTTGTATGCCGCGGGAGTCGTCGAGCTCGCCGACGACCTGCTCGGGGCGAGCGGTGTCGTGCCGGCGGGGCCGCGGCTGCGCGCCCTGTGGTCGCCGGGGGTGGCCACCCGCTTCGGACGGCCCTCCCGCGTGGGGTGACGACCGGCTGGCAGCAGTGCTCGCTCACCGCACCGCGGGCGTATGCCGCGTCGTGGACTGCCAGCCCGTCGTCCCAGCCGGACGGGCTGGGTCAGGCGAAGAGCTCGCGCAGGCAGGCCTCGAACATCGTCGTGTGGGCGTCGACGTCGGCCGCCGTCGTGGCCGGGCTCATGAGCGCCATGTTGTGGAACGGCGTCAGCAGGATGCCGCGGTTGAGCGCGTAGAGGTGGAGGTACTGCTGCAGCTCGAAGTCGTCGGCGTCGTGCGCCTCCTGGCCGTCGTGCGAGGGGCGACCGGAGAAGTTGTACTCAGCACGGGCGCCGAGCCGCGTCACGTGCCAGTCGGCCCCTACGGCGTCGATCCCCGCCTGCACGCCGTCGGCCCACGCGTCGGCGAGGGGGACCATGTGCTCGAAGGCGGCCGGCGTCATGATCTGCTCGAGGGTGGCCTTCATCGCCGCCATCGACAGGCCGTTGCCCGCGAGCGTGCCGCCGATGCCGCCCACGTCGATGTCCTCGAGCTCGACCGACCGGACGATCCGGTCGGCGATGTCCTGGCTGAACCCGAAGGTGCCGCAAGTGATCCCGCCACCGATGGACTTGCCGATGACCAGCATGTCGGGCTGCAGGCCGTGGGCTCCGGTGTAGCCGCCCGGGCCGGCACAGATCGTGTGCGTCTCGTCGTTGATGAGGAGCGCGCCGTAGCGGGTGGCGAGCTCGCGGACCCCTTCGTTGTAGCCGGGGTCGGGCAGGACGATGCCGATGTTCGTCAGGGCCGGCTCGACGAGGATCGCGGCGACGTCGCCGTGGGCCAGGGCCCGCTCGAGCGCCTCGAGGTCGTTGAACTCGACGACCCGGGTCGTCTCCGCGGTGTCGACCGGGGCGCCGATGTTCCCCGGTCGGTCCACGGTGGTGCCGTCCGCCCCCAGCGTGGCGAAGGCCTCGTCGACCGAGCCGTGGTAGCACCAGTTGTGCACGACGACCTTGCTGCGGCCGGTGAGGTGGCGGGCGTAGCGGATCGCGTGCCGGTTGGCGTCAGTAGCCGTCAGCGTGAACTGCCAGTAGGGCAGCCCGAACCGCTCGGCGAGGCCGGTGGAGACGGCGATGGCGTCCTCGGTGGGCAGCATCGTCGTGATCCCGCGCGAGAGCTGCCGGGTCACGGCCTCGACCGTCGGCGCGGGGGAGTGGCCCATCATGGCGCCGGTGTCGCCGAGGCAGAGGTCGACGTGGTCGATGCCGTCGACGCACGTGAAGTGCGCGCCCTCCGCGCTCTCGACGAAGACGGGGAAGTCCCCGGGCCACTTGACCATCCAGCTCATCGGGACCCCGCCCGGCATGTGTGCAGCGGCCTGCTCGGCGAGCGCCCGGGACCGCGGGCGGGCGGCGGTGAAGGCGGCGCGCTCCCGGGCGTGCAGCTCGGCGAGACGGGCGCGATCGACGGTGCTCATGCCCGCATCATGCCGTGCGGCGCCCGGCAGTGGAAGTGATGGCCCAAACCCTGCAGGACCACGGATTCCGTAGGTGCTGGAAGGGGATTCAACCGAAAAGGCACAGGTTCCGAGTCCGTTTCGCGCCCCCCGGAGGTGGCATGATCCCGGCCATGCCCTTGAGCGGTTACCGAGGCCTCAGCCTCTGGCACGACACGATCGGTGACATCGAACCGCGCCCCGGCCTCACCACCGACCTCGAGGTCGACGTCGCCGTGGTGGGGGCCGGCTACACAGGCCTGTGGACGGCATACCACCTCGTCACGGCCGACCCGACGATCCGCGTCGCCGTCATCGAGAAGGAGGTCGCCGGCTTCGGCGCGTCGGGCCGCAACGGCGGCTGGTGCTCCGCGCTCTTCCCGGCCTCGCTCAAGCGGATGGCGGCCGAGCGCGGCCGTGAGGCGGCGGTGCGGATGCAGCACCTGCTGCACGACACGGTGGCCGACGTGGGCAGGGTCGCCGCCGCGGAGGGGATCGACTGCCACTTCGACCAGGGCGGCTACCTGTCCGTCGCGCGCAACCCGGCGCAGCTCGAGCGGGTCCGTGAGGAGGTCTCGAACCACCGTGCGTGGGGCTTCGGCGAGGAGGACCACCGCCTCCTCGACGCCCACGAGGTCACCGAGATCGCCGGGGTCAGCGACGCGCTGGGCGGCTCCTTCACGCCCCACTGCGCGGCGATCCACCCGGCGCGACTCGTGCGTGGCCTCGCCGACACGGTCGAGCGGCGCGGGGTCGTCATCCACGAGCGCACGGCGGCCGTCGACGTGCGCAGCCACCGCGTCGTCACCGCGCACGGGACGGTCCGCGCCGACCACGTCGTCCTCGCGACCGAGGGCTACACGCCCACCGTCGCCGGTCGGCGACGCGCCATCGCGCCCATCTACTCGCTCATGACGGCGACCGAGCCGCTGCCCGACGACACGTGGGCGCAGATCGGCCTCGACAAGCGCACGACCTTCGCCGACAACCGGCACCTGACGATCTACGGCCAGCGCACCCGTGACGGCCGGATCGCCTTCGGTGGCAGGGGTGCTCCCTACCACTACGCCTCCAAGGTGTCGCCGCTCTACGACCGCGACGAGCGCGTCCACACCGCCCTGCGCCGGATCCTGCTCGAGCTCTTCCCCGTCCTCGACGGGGTGGAGTTCACGCACGCGTGGGGCGGCAACCTCGGCGTGCCGCGCGACTGGTTCCCCTCGGTCCGCCACGACCGGCACACCGGCCTCGCCTTCGCCGGCGGCTACGTCGGCGACGGCGTGGCCACCTCGGCGCTCGCGGGCCGCACGCTGGCCGCGACGATCCGCGGTGACGACCCGGACGACCTCGCCTCCCTGCCGTGGGCCGGGCGCACCTCCCGTGACTGGGAGCCCGAGCCACTCCGCTGGCTGGGCGTCAACGCGGTGACCGCCCTCATGACGTCGGCCGACTGGTCCGAGCGTCGCACCGGGCGCCCCTCGCGGGCCGCATCGGCCTTCTGGACCGCCTTGGGCCAGTAGGCGACTCGCGTCCCTTCCACCGATCGCGTATGCCGTGTCGCCCGGGCACGGCGTGCAGGTCCCGTGCTCGGTCCGGCCCCGTCAGTCGGCCGGATGTCCCATTCTTGGTCGGGACCTGTCGTATTCGCCCCAGGTCGTTCGTGGTCCCAGTGACCACGCACCGTTGAGACCCGGAGGACCAGACCCATGAAGCTCCTGCTGACAGACAGTGGAGTCACCAACCCGAGCATCCATGCGGCACTCGTCGGGATGCTGGACAGGCCGATCGCCGAGTCGCACGCCCTGTGCATCCCCACCGGGATGTACGGGCACCCGAGGGCCGGCCTCGACAGGGCTTGGCAGTTCATCAGCGGGACGTCCGAGAACCCCATGGTCGACCTGGGCTGGAAGTCCGTCGGGGTGCTCGAGCTCACCGCGCTGCCCAGCATCGACGCCGACCGCTGGGTGCCCCTCGTCGAGGAGGCGGACGTCCTGCTGGTCTCCGGCGGGGACGTGCTGTACCTCGCCTACTGGATGCGGGAGTCGGGGCTGACCGATCTGCTGCCGTCGCTCGAGAAGACGGTGTGGGTGGGGCTGAGCGCCGGCAGCATGGTGATGACCCCCGAGGTCGGCGAGGACTTCATCCAGTGGAGGCCGAAGACCGGCGACATCAGCCCCCTCGGGCTCGTCGACTTCTCGATCTTCCCGCACGTCGCTCCCGAGGGCATGCCCGGCAACACCCTGGCCGAGGCGGAGAGCTGGATCCAGGGCATCTCCGGACCGGGTTACGTCATCGACGGGCAGACGGCCATCGCCGTCGTCGACGGCGTCGTCGAGGTCGTCTCCGAGGGGACGTGGCAGCTCATGAGGCGGGAGGAGGTCGCTTCCGCCGGCAGGTGAGTCAGGGAGCGGGGTGCCCGGTGTACGCACCGTCGGTCAGCACCGGGACGACGCCCGACGCATCGAGCTCGGCGGCGATCGCGACGTCGTCGGGCCACCCCTGCGCCACGAGCTCCAGCCCGCTCGCGCAGGAGCGCAGCGCCGCCGCGGCCCGGTCCTCCACGGCGAGCCAGGCCGCACCCGCCGCCTCGGCCTCGGGGCTGAGGAGCAGCGGGCCGCCGCGGTGCTCGAGCCGTTGGGCGAGCGCCGCGACGACGGACCCGGCGCCCCAGAGGTCCTCGACGGCCGGACGCAGCGAGTCGTCGGGCCAGCGCTCGCCGGCCGGGACCACGACGACCGCCGGCCGGGCCCGGGAGCCGCTCGACGACTCGAGCCAGTCGACGATCCAGGCGGCGACTGCCGCCCGGTTGCGCAGCGAGGCCGCCACGACCTGCGCGCCGGCCTCGGCGAGGACGGTGCTGGTCGTCGACCCGTTGGGCGAGGGCAGCACGAGGTCCTTGACGTCACGGGCCGCGCGGATCGAGGCCGGTGACAGGCTGACCCCGCCCTCGGCCCGCGTCGCCGACCGCGTCCGAGCCAGGGTGGCGCCACGCTCCTCGGCGAAGGCGCGGGCCGACTCGTCCTTCCAGCGGTAGGGGTGCACGCGGATGCCGGCGTCGGCGGCCACCGAGACGCACGTCGTGAAGCTGAGGACGTCGACGACGACCGCGCATACGGGAGACCCCGCGGCGACGGCATACCTCGTCAGGGCCTCGGCCGCGGTGGGTCCCCAGTCGAGGCGGACGACGTGACGGTCCTGCGAGTGCCAGGGGTGCATGACGACAACCTACGGGTGGTCAGCCGCCGAAGGTCTGGGTCCAGTACGTGCCGTACGGGCCACCCGTCGCGTAGCCGACGCCGATGTCGCGGTAGGCGCAGTTGAGGATGTTCGCGCGGTGCCCCGGGCTCGCCATCCACCCGCTCATGACCTCCTTGGCGCTGCGCTGCCCGGCCGCGATGTTCTCGCCGATCGCCCCGCCGCGGTAGCCGGCCGCGCGGATGCGGTCGGCGAAGGTCGACCCGTCGGGGCTCGTGTGCGAGAAGTAGCCACGCGTCGCCATGTCGTCGCTGTGCTGCTGCGCCGCCCGCTGGAGCGCCGCGTCGATCGACACCGGTCCGCACCCGGCCCGGGCGCGCTCGGTGTTGACGAGGGCCACGACCTGGTGGGCGACGCCCGCGCGAGGAGGTGGTGCGGCGACGGCCGTGCTCGTCGGGGACGGCGTCCGCGTGGGGACCGGGGTCGCTGAGCGCGTCGGCGTGGGCGCCGTCACGAGCGGCGCGGGAGCCCGGGTGGTCAGCGACGGCGTCGGTGTCGGTCCCGTCGAGCTCGGCGAGGTGGAGGGCGTGGCCGACGGGGTCGGGGACGTGGACGGCGAGACGGTGCTCGAGCTCTCGACGCCGCCCATGCGTCCCGTCGGCGTGGCCGGCGCCGTCGGCGACGGTCCGGGGCCGAGACGCAGGTCGCCGGAGCGACCCAGGATGACGAAGCCGCCGATCACGAGCAGTGCCGACACCGTTAGGGTCACCACCGCGGCGCGCCGCGATCCGATGACCGCGGGATCGGTGTGCCGTCCCATGTGCGCCTTTCGTCGACCCAGCGACCGGTACCTTACGCGCCCCGGCGGGGATGCAGCCGGATGAGCGAGGGGCGTAGCGGCGCATCGTCACGTCACCGTGACCTACCGCCCGGTCGCCGCCCCGTCGCCGCCCCGTCGCCGCCCCGTCGCCGCCCGGTCGCCGCCCGGTCGCTGCGGGCGAGTCAGCGCGCGTCGAGCTCGCGGACCAGGCGCACCGGCGCGGTGCGGCGGTACGACGCGTCGACGAGCTCGGCGACCTCGTCCCAGTCGACGCCGTCAGCGGCGCGGTTGTTGCGCAGGTCGAGCATGAGCCAGCCGTAGGGACCGTAGTAGCCGGGCACGACGAAGCGCGGGTCCTCGAGCAGCGCCGCCCGGTCGGACTCGTCGGGCTGCACGATGACGGCGTGGCGGTAGGGCTCGGGGTCGTGGTCGCCCTTGACGACGCCGCCGTAGATGGCGAAGACCTTGCGGGTGAAGAAGTTGGGGCGGCCGTGCGAGACCTTCTCGTCGGCGCCGGGCAGCGCGAGACAGATCTCGCGCAGGCGCCGCAGGTAGGGGTCGCCGGTGTCGAACATCTGGGGGTGGGACATGCCCACCCACGCTAGGCCCGCACGGCGGCGGTCGGGCGGTTCAGGCGCCGCAGACCCCGCCGCAGCCGCCGGCGCCGCAGCCGCCCCCGCAGCCACCGCCCGCGGCGACCGGCTCGAGCACCTCGTGCCGGTGCTCCCACGCCGTCTCGAGCGCTTGGGCGAAGACCTCGACCGGCTGGGCGCCGGAGACGCCGTACTTGCGGTCGAGCACGAAGAACGGGACCGACTCGATGCCGAGCATCTTGGCCGTCGCCTCGTCGCTGCGCACGTGGTTGCCGTAGTCGTCGGACTCGAGCATCTCGCGCACGGCGCCCTCGTCGAGGCCGATCTCGACGGCGAGCCGGACGAGCACGTCCCGGTCGCCGACCGCGAGGCCGTCGGTGAAGTAGGCGCGCATGAGCCGCTCGTGGGCGGCGTCGGCGAGGCCCTGCTCGGCCGCCAGGTGCACGACGCGGTGCGCGTCGAAGGTGTTGCCGTAGCGGGCCTGCTCCCAGTTGAACGTGAGGCCCAGCTCGGCCGCGGCGGCCGCCATCGAGCGGTGCTGCTCGGCTGCCTGCTCGCGCGTCGTGCCGTACTTCGCGGCGACGAGGTCGACGAGCGGCTGCTCCGACACGGGAGCGGCGCCGCGGTCCAGCTCGAAGCTGTGCCACTGCACCTCGACCTCGTCGGCGTGCTCGAACTGCGCCACGGCAGCCTCGAGGCGACGCTTGCCGATGTAGCAGAACGGGCACACGATGTCGCTCCAGATGTCGATCTTCACGGTCGTGCAACCTACCCGGGCGTGGTCGTGTTCCCCGCATCGGGCGAGGCGTCCGTCACCCTCCGGGTGAGAGGGGGTATGCCGTTCAGCTCGCCCGCGCGACGCGGTGCAGGATCGCTGCGGCGGACTCCGCGTCGCAGGTCTCGGGGAGCCAGTGCCCCGCGTCGAGCTCGATCAGCTCGTAGTCGGCGCCGACGTGCTCACGCGTCAGCTCGGCGGCGGTGCGGCCGAGGAACGCGTCCCTCGAGCCCCAGACGTAGGTGGTCGGCACCTCCACGCGGTGCGCCCCGACGCCCGAGTGGCGGGCGGCGCGGTACCAGTTGACCGGCCCGGTGAGCGCGTCTGGGCGGGCCAGGCGGGCGGCATACCTCCTGCTGTCCTCGAGCGGGAGGCCGGAGCGCGCCATGAGCGAGTTGAAGCCCGCCGCGAGCGCGCGCTCGGGCACCCACGGCACCTGGAAGGCGGCCATGTACCAGGACCGCCGCTTCTGGTCGAGGCCCCTGCGCCAGGCCCGCGACATCGCGGCCGGGTGCGGGGTCGACAGGACGGTGAGCGAGGCGATGCGCGTCGGGTGGTTGCCGGCGACGAGCCAGGCGAGCGCGCCGCCCCAGTCGTGCCCGACGAGGTGGACCCGCTCGCGTCCGGACGCGTCGATGAGCGCGAGGACGTCGGCGACGAGCTCGTCGAGGCGGTAGGCGTCCTCGCCCGCCGGTCGCGCGCCGGGGGAGTAGCCGCGCTGGTCGGGGGCGAGCGTGCGTAGCCCCGCCTCGTGCAGCCGGGCCGCGACCCGGTCCCAGCTCGTGCGGTCGGTGGGGAAGCCGTGGAGCAGCACGACGACGTCCCCGTCGACCGGGCCCTCGTCGGTGACGTCGAAGCGCAGCCCGTCGCGGCTGAAGGTCGTGATGCGTTGCTCGAGCGCTGCCATGCCCCCATCGTGCCCCGGCGGGGCGCCTACCGGTCAGGGACGTCCCGTAGGGGACAAACCCGAAGCGGGCGGTGACCGCCCCGACCTACTGTTGAGGCATGCCCGACGCGCCCGAGACGCCCGGCCGCCCCGGCGCCGGCCGCGCGTGGTGGCACCTCTCGCGCACCGGGCTGTTCTTCGGCGCCGCCTACTTCCTCACCTCGATGGCGCCGAGCCTGCTGCCCCGCACGTGGTACTACCAGGGCCTCATCAGCGGCCTGTGCGCCGCCGCCGGCTACGCGCTCGGCGTGCTCGTCGCCTGGGTGGTGAGGCGCGTCTCGCACCTCATCGACCTGCACGTCACCGTGAGCGGAGAGGCGCGACACTGGCTCCTCGTCGCGGCCCCGGTCTTCGGCGCTGTCGCCGTCCTCGGCCTGACGGTCGCCAACGTCAGGGCCCAGGCGCGCACGGCGGCCGTCGTCCGGCTGGCCCCACTCGACCCGGTCGACTGGGCGCTGGCGCTCGCGCTCGCCGCCCTCGTCGCGGTGCTCTTCCTCGCCATCGCGCGCGGGCTGCGCGGCGCGACCCACCAGCTCGCCCAGGCTGCCGGTCACGTGCTGCCCAAGACGATCGCGACCGTCATCGCCGTCGTCGTCGTGGCCACCGCGACGGCGTGGGTCACCGACAGCGTGCTCTTCCACCGTGGCATGCAGGCCTTCGCCGGGGTCGCGGCCCAGGTCAACACCGCGCCCACCGGCCGTGCCGCGCCGACGTCGCCGTTGCGCTCAGGCGGGCCGGGGTCGCTCGAGTCGTGGGACAGCCTCGGCTACCAGGGGCAGATGTTCGTCACGAGCGCTCCGACGCCGAAGCAGATCACGGCCGCGACCGACCGGGGGGCCATCGAGCCGATCCGCGTCTACGCCGGCCGCACGCCGGACCGGTCGGTCGACGACGTCGCCGCGGCGGTCGTCGCGGAGCTCAAGCGCACCAACGCCTTCCACCGCCGCGTCCTCGCCGTCTTCACGACGACGGGCACCGGCTGGGTCGACGACTGGTCGGCCCAGTCGGTCGAGTACCTCAGCAACGGCGACAGCGCGATCGCCGCCATGCAGTACTCCTACCTCCCGAGCGCGATGTCGATGATGACCGACCGAGACACCCCCCGAGAGGCGGGCAAGGCGCTCTTCGACAAGGTGTATGCCGTGTGGCGCACGCTGCCCGAGGACGACCGTCCGCAGCTCGTCGTCGGCGGCGAGTCGCTCGGCTCCTACGGCGGCCAGGCCGCCTTCTCGAGCGCCGACGACATGCTGGCCCGCGCCCAGGGTGGCGTGTGGGTGGGCACGCCGAGCTTCACCGGCATCTGGCGGTCGCTGACCGCCCGGCGCAACGAGGGCTCGCCCGAGATCGTCCCGGTCGTCGACGCCGGCCTGCACATCCGGTTCGCGGCGAGCGGCGACCAGCTGACCCACGACTACTACGGCCGCGACTACGGCGCGTGGGACTTCCCCCGCTTCGTCTACGCCCAGCACGCGTCCGACCCCGTCGTCTGGTGGAACCCGGCCCTGCTCGGCGCCGAGCCGGACTGGCTGCGCGAGCCCCGCGGGCACGACGTCAACCCTGACGTCACATGGATCCCGTTCGTGACGTTCTGGCAGCTGACGACCGACATGGCGGTCGGACACGACCCGCCCGACGGCTACGGCCACCGCTACGGCCCGGAGCTCGTCCCCGCGTGGGGCTCGGTGCTCGGTGGGTCACCGACCGACGACTACACGAAGCTCGTCGCGGGCATCGAGGAGACGGTCAACCGGGTGGCCTGAGTGGCGCGCCTACGCTCGGGTCGTGCCAGCAGAGCGGTTCCACGGTCAGATCGCCGGCGTCGGGTCGGCGTCGGGTGTCCGCGTCGTCGTCGGGTCGTGGGAGCGGACGCCGCTCGGCTCCTTCGGCGACGCGATGGTCGAGACTGCCGCCGGCCACCGGGTGCTCGTCGCGCCGAGTCCCGAGGTGGCGGCGTTCATCGGGGCGACCTACGCCTTCGACGAGGTGCGTCTCGAGCCGATCACCGTGACCGCTGGAGGCCACGCGTGGCACGTCGAGTCACCGTCGCTGACGCTCGACCTCACGGTCGGTGGGCGTATGCCGCTCGGTCGGCTCCTGCGGCTCGTGCCGTCGCGCGTCGCGACGAGCCGGTCGTGGGCGACCGCGGTCGACCCGATCGCACGAGTCGCCTTGCGCGGCGTGCGAACCCGCGGCACGGCGCTCGAGGGTCGCCGGGAGTACTACGGCGCGACCGACCTGCACGCCGTGACGTCCCTCGAGGGCAGCTTCGAGGGGTCGCCGCTCGGGACGCTGGCCCGGGTCGACCCGCCGTGCCGGTTCGGCTTCTCGTCGACCCCGCCGACGCCCTCGGTCACCTCGGTCGTGACGACGGTCGTCACCCCCTGACCCGTCGAGTGCCCAGTTCCTGACGTGGGTTTTGGCACTCGACGGAAATTCGGGATCGAGTGCTCAGTTCCTGACATGGGTTTCTGGGCACTCGACGGCGCCGAAGCGGGCGACGTAGTGCCAGACCCTCTTGAGCGCCTGCTCGTCGTGCCGTCCCTCGCGTGACGCGGCACCGATGACCTGCGGGGTCAGGACCCCGTCGACGGCCAGCGACTCACCGAGAGCGACGAACTCGGGGCCGCGGTAGTCCGGGTGCGCAGCCAGCGTCGCGACGTCGAGCCGGTAGCCGGGGTGCCACTCCACCGGCACCCCGAGGGCGAGCGCGTCGGCCTCGACGTCGGTGCCCCGGTAGCCGGGGTCGAGGACGAGCGCCTCGACGTCGTCGACGAGGTGGACCACCCCGTGCACGTGCGCCTCGACGTAGTCGTCGAGCAGGTCGTGGTCTGCAGCGGCGACGAGCTCTGCGAGCGCGAATCCCGTTGAGCTGCCGAAGTGCTCGGGCTCGAAGACGCTGTCGGGGAAGCAGAACGTCGCGCGCTCCAGCGTGTGCGCCGCGAGCCGCACGTGGGCCGAGCCGAACCGGGGCGCGGCGCCGTGGGGACGGCGGTGCAGGTCGAGCGCGCCGTACTTCGGTCGCAGCGCGGGCTCGGCGTCGTCATAGGCGCCCCCGAAGATCCGGCTCTCCCAGCGCCACCGGTCCCCGCCGGGGTGCGCCGTCAGCCCGCCGTTGCTCGTCCGGGTCTCGAACTGGGACCGGTAGACCCCGTCCCGGGCCATCGCCGTGAGGATGGGCTCGCCGCCCACGAGCCGGTCGGGGTGGAAGTTCAGCGTGATCCGCAGCGTCGGGTCGAGGGGCGGGCCCACGGAGAGCGCGCGCACGTGTGCGAGAGCCCGGTCGACGGCGGCGGGATGGTCGGGCACGCCGTCATCCTCACACCCTCAGGTCGCCAGCGCCCCTCGGGGACGCGCTCACACGGCATAAGCGATGTGGCCGTCCCCCGAGGGCGTCAGCTCGAGAAGAAGAGGCCGGCCATGCCCTTCTTGCGGTAGTGCTTGCCGCCGCGGTTGCCCCAGGACGGACCGCCGTACTGCTGGGGCGGCGGCTGGGCGACGAAGCGGCTCTCGAGCTGGCTCAGGTGCTCGAACTCGCCGAAGTCGAGGAAGATCCCGCGGCACTGGTCGCACTGCTCGACGTGCACGCCGTTGCGGTCGTAGGTGCGCATGGTCCCGCGGCACTTCGGGCACACGAAGCCCTGCGGCTGGTAGGCGGCACCGGTCGAGTCCTGGTGCGGGAACGGGGGCGGCTGCTGGCTCATGCCCTCATCCTCACATCCGGGCGCAGGCCTCCAACAGGGCCTCGGCTGGGTTTGCGCTGTGAGCCGGCTGGACGGCGAGGGCCCGGACAGCCGCCACGTAGACGGCGCAGCGGGCCGCCAGGTCGAGGCGGGGCCACGGGTCGCCATACGCCGGGACGCCCGGACCGCCCTCCGTCCGGTAGGCCGTGAGGAACGTCCGCCAGTCGGCGTCCTCGAGCGCCCCCGCGGCCCAGAGCCCCGCGGGGCGGGCGAGGTCCCAGGCCGGGTCTCCGGTCCCGAGGTCGTCGACGTCCAGGAGCCGGAGCCCGGCCGGGGTGCGGGCGAGCTGTCCGAGGTGCCAGTCACCGTGGACGACCGCCGGCGCCGGGCTCGTGGGGATCTCCTCGATCTCCTCGATCTCCTTGAGGAGCCGGCGGCCGAGCTCGGTCAGCATCGGAGCCGCTGGACGGTCGAGACGCCCCGCCCGTCGGAGCGCCCGGGAGACCCGTGCGGGTCCGCCGTGGCGGGGGAGCGGCCTCCGGTCGGGTGCGTCCCCGGCCTCGCCGGAGGCGAGGTGCAGCCGCGCGAGCAGCCGGCCCGAGTCGGCCCACGGCAGCGCGGCGTCCTCGGGGGCAACGACCTCGACCCGGGGCCAGACGGTCACGCAGCGCCCGTCCGGCGCACGGCGCGGCAGGACCTGGAGCGGCTGGACCCACAGCGACGGTCCCGCACCGCTCGTCACCTGGCGCAGGCGCCTGCCCAGCGCGGCGGCGTCGGTCCGGGGGTGGTGCAGCTTGACGACCACCCCGCCCACGAAGGCCAGCTCGGCGCCGGAGGGGAGCAGACGGCATACGACCTGATCCACGGAATTCCCGTGGTCGCGGCCATGACCACCCGCCAGGTCGGCGGCGAGCCGGTCGAGCCACGCGGCGGTCGTGTCCAGGGTCACCACCTGATTGTCGCCGGAGGGGTAGGAATGGTGCATGGGCACGATGATCGACTTCCCCGAGCACGACCTCACCGCCTACCGCGCCGACCCGAGCGGGCAGCCGCGCGGCGCGGTCGTCGTCATCCAGGAGATCTGGGGCCTGGCCGACCACATCAAGGACGTCGCCGACCGCATCGCCGCGGAGGGCTACGTCGCCGTCGCGCCGGACCTGCTCGGCCACGTCGGGCTGACGCCCGAGGTCGGGGCGCGCATCTTCGAGCTGATGTTCAGCGCCTCCGAGGAGGACCGGCTCGCCGCGCAGCCGCAGATGCGAGCGGCCACCACTCCCGCGCGCCAGCCGGAGTTCGCCGCGTGGGCCGTCCCGGCACTGCGAGCCGTCGTCGACGCGCTCGTGCAGGGGGAGGGTGTCGACGGGCGCGTCGGCGTCGTCGGCTTCTGCTTCGGGGGGACGTATGCCTATGCCCTCGCGGCCGCCGACCCGCGGGTGCGCGCCGCGGTGCCCTTCTACGGCACCTTCCCCGAGAACGCCGACCCCGCGACCATCACCTGCCCCGTCCTCGCCTTCTACGGCGAGGAGGACCACGGCATCACCGACGGCGTCCCCGAGCTCGAGTCGCGCATGGAGCAGGCCGGCGTCGACTTCACGGCGCGCGTCTACCACGGGGTCGGGCACGCCTTCTTCAACGACACCTCACCCTCGAAGTACAACGCCGAGGTCGCCGCCGACGCGTGGGAGCGCACGCTCGCGTTCTTCGGCGAGCACGTGGCGCGGTGAGCGTGGCGCCTGCGTCGGGCCCCTCGGGCTTCCCTGGCTTCTGGCCCACAGGTCTCGCACAGGGCTTTCCTGCCCGGCGGCGGCGCGCGTGGAGTAAGCCTGTGGCATGACCGAACCCGACCGCTCGCCCGCCCGCCGGGGCCCGCTCGTCCTCGGCCCGATGCTGCGCTACGTCGGCGAGACCGACGCGACGGTGTGGCTCGAGACGTCCGGACCCGGGGTGGCCACCGTGCACGCCGACGGTCGCGAGTGGAGGGCGCCGACCTTCTCGGTCAAGGGCCACCACTACGCCCTCGTCGTCGTCGACGGCCTCGAGCCCGGCGGTGACTGGTCGTATGCCGTGAGCATCGACGGTGCGTCCGTGTGGCCCGAGCCGGACAGCCCGTTCCCGGCGCCGCGCATCCGCACCATCGACCGTGGGCGTCCGACGCGGCTGCTCTTTGGGTCGTGCCGCACCACCGTCCCGCACGACCGGAAGGGCCACCGGACCAACGGCGTCGATGCCCTGCGCACCCTCGCCCTCGCGCTCGCGCGCGGCGAGGAGGAGTGGCCCGACCTCGTCGCCTTCCTCGGCGACCAGGTCTACGCCGACGAGACGTCGGAGGCGATGCGCGAGTTCATCGCTGCGCGGCGGAGCCTCGACGAGCCGCCCGGCGAGGAGATCAAGGACTACGAGGAGTACGCCCACCTCTACGGCCTTGCCTGGGGGGACGACGCCAACCGGTGGCTGCTGTCCACCGTGCCGAGCTGCATGATCTTCGACGACCACGACATCCGCGACGACTGGAACACCTCGTGGACCTGGCACGAGGAGATCAACCGCACCCCGTGGTGGCACGAGCGCCTCATGGGCGGCCTGTCGTCGTACTGGGTCTACCAGCACATCGGCAACCTCTCGCCCGCGCAGCTCGCCGACGACGAGATCTATGCGCGGGTCATCGCCGGCGGCGAGGCAGGTGACGACGACGGGGTCGGCGAGCTCGACCTCACCGAGGCGGTCTTCGACCTCGCCCGGCGCTCGGACCGGCACCCGGAGGTCTACCGCTGGAGCTTCCGGCGCGACCTCGGCGACAGCCGGCTCGTCGTCGTCGACTCCCGGGCCGCGCGCGTGCTCGAGCCGCAGCACCGCTCGATGCTCGACCCCGACGAGATGCGCTGGCTCGACGAGCAGCTGACGGGCGACGTCGAGCACCTGCTCATCGGCACGTCGCTGCCCTTCATGCTGCCGCCCGGCCTGCACGACCTGGAGGCCATCGACGAGGTGCTCGCGACGGGCACGCGCGGCAAGCTCGTCGCCCAGGTCGCCGAGAAGGCCCGGCAGTCCATCGACCTCGAGCACTGGGCGGCCTTCAACGACGGCTTCGTCGAGGTCTTCGACATGGTCATGGAGGTTGCGCGCGGCGAGCGGGGCCGCGCCCCGGCCACGGTCGTCTTCCTCTCCGGCGACGTCCACAACTCCTACGTCGCCGAGGTCGTCGACGCGAGGACGCGCCACGGCGCCACCTCGCGGGTCATCCAGGCCGTCTGCTCGCCGATCCGCAACCCGATGCCACGGGCGATCCGCGTCATGATGTCCGCGTTCGCGCGGGGGCTGGTGCGGCCGATGCGCTTCGTCGCCGAGCGGTCCAAGCGCGTGCCCGACCCCGCCTACCCCTGGGTGGTCACCGACGGGCCGTGGTTCGACAACTGCCTCGCCGAGCTGACCGTGCAGGGGCGTGACCTCTCCATCGTCTGGCGCGGCGGCGAGGTCCGCGACGGCGACGACGCCCACCCCGTGCTGACGACGGTCTCGAGCGTGCGGCTGCCGACCGGCTGACGCGTCAGGTGACGCGGACGAGCAGGATCCGGTCGTCGCCGGCGCCTGGGGCCTGTCGCCCGTCGCGGTTGCTCGTCGTGACGAGGATGGTCCGGTCGTCGACGGCGAGCACGCTGCGCAGCCGGCCGTAGCGGCCGACGAGGAAGTCCTGCGGCGCTGCGGTCGTGCGGGCGCCGTCGAGCGGGATCCGCCACAGCCGCTGCCCGCGCAGCGCCGCCATCCACACCGAGCCCCCGGCGATGGCGATGCCGCTGGGGGAGTCCTGCGGCGGGCCCCACTGGACGACCGGCCCGGTGATGCCCGCGCGGCTCGTGCGTCCCTCGGTCTGCGGCCACCCGTAGTTGCGGCCGGGGCGGATCAGGTTGAGCTCGTCCGCGCTGTGGTCGCCGAACTCCGAGGCCCAGAGGCGCCCGGCCGCGTCCCAGGCGATGCCCTGGACGTTGCGGTGGCCGTAGGACCAGACGAGCGTGCCGAACGGGCTGCCCGGGGCCGGCCGGCCGGAGGTCGTCATCCGCAGGATCTTGCCGCCGAGCGAGCCCTTGTCCTGGGCCAGTGCGGGCCGCTGCGCCTCGCCCGTCGTGGCATAGAGGTAGCCGTCCGGGCCGAACGCGAGGCGGCCGCCGTTGTGGTGCACGTTGTGAGGGATGCCGCGCACGAGCACGCGTGGCGTGCCGAGCTGCCGCCCGGCCGGCGCCGAAGGGTCCCAGGGGATCGCGGCGATCCGGTTGTCCGACGCCGTCGAGAAGTACGCGTAGACGAGGCGGTCGCGCGTGAACGTCGGCGAGACCGCGATGCCGAGCAGGCCTGCCTCGCCCTGCTGGGACACGTTGGACACGACGCCGGGCACGGTGCCGACCCGGGTGAGCCGGCCCGCGGCCACGTCGAGCCGGTCGATCCGGTAGCTGTCGCGGGCCGAGACGAGCACCCTGCCGTCCGGCAGGCGCGCGAGGCCCCATGGCACGTCGATGCCGGTCGCGAGCGTGCGCACCACCGTCGCGTTGCCCGTGGGGCGGCCGGCGACCGAGGTCGGTGCCGGACTCGACGGAGTGGCGGTGCGCGTCGTCGTCGAGGCAGGTGGGGTCGGGGCCGTCGTCGCCGGTGTGGTCGACGGTGTCTGCGCCGGTGTGGTCGACGTAGACGTCGTGGCCGGGCCACTCGCGGGCGAGGTGCTGGTGCCGGATGACGGGGCGCCCGACGAGCAGGCGGCGGCGGACAGGGCGAGGGCCACGGTCGCGGCGAGGGCGACCCGGCCGGTGCGCTCGGGCATGGGGACCTCCGTCACCGACGGTAGCGAGCGAGCCTGTGCGCCCTCCGGGATGACCCCGGTCCATCGCCGGGAACAATCGGGGCGACCCCAGAGTTGAGTCGAGTGAACGCAAGATTTGCGAGTCCGGTTTTGACAATCATGGCCGGGCCGGAGCAGATTGAGCGAGGACCTGTTCACCAGACCATCAGCATCACGATCTCCACCTAGCTCACAAGGAGTCACCCATGGCACGTGCGGTCGGAATTGACCTCGGTACCACCAACTCGGCCGTCTCCGTCCTCGAGGGCGGCGAGCCGAGCATCATCGCGAACGCCGAGGGCGGGCGCACGACCCCGTCCGTCGTCGCGTTCTCCAAGAACGGCGAGGTGCTCGTCGGCGAGGTCGCCAAGCGCCAGGCCGTCACCAACGTCGACCGGACGATCCGCTCCGTGAAGCGCCACATGGGCACCGACTGGAAGTCGCCCGAGATCGACGGCAAGACCTACACGGCGCAGGAGATCAGCGCCCGCATCCTCCAGAAGCTCAAGCGCGACGCCGAGTCCTACCTCGGCGAGTCGGTGACCGACGCCGTCATCACCGTCCCCGCGTACTTCGACGACGCCGAGCGCCAGGCCACCAAGGAGGCCGGTGAGATCGCCGGCCTCAACGTCCTGCGCATCGTCAACGAGCCCACCGCCGCGGCTCTCGCCTACGGTCTCGACAAGGGCAAGGAGGACGAGCTCATCCTCGTCTTCGACCTCGGTGGCGGCACGTTCGACGTGTCCCTCCTCGAGGTCGGCAAGGACGCCGAGGACGGCTTCGCCACGATCCAGGTGCGCGCGACCAACGGTGACAACCACCTCGGTGGAGACGACTGGGACGACGTCGTCGTCCAGCACCTCATCACGCAGGTCAAGAACAAGACGGGCCAGGACCTGTCCAAGGACAAGATCGCGATGCAGCGCCTCCGGGACGAGGCCGAGCGCGCCAAGAAGGAGCTCTCCACCGCGACGAGCACCAACATCTCGGCGCAGTACATCTCGATGACGCCCGAGGGCCCGATCCACCTCGACGAGACCCTGACGCGTGCGCAGTTCGAGCAGATGACCAAGTCGCTCCTCGACCGCACCAAGGCGCCGTTCCACAAGGTCATCGAGGACGCCGGCATCAAGGTCGCCGACATCGACCACGTCGTGCTCGTCGGTGGCTCCACCCGCATGCCGGCCGTCACGGCGCTCGTCACCGAGCTGACCGGCGGCAAGGCCCCCAACAAGGGCGTCAACCCCGACGAGGTCGTCGCCATGGGCGCGAGCCTGCAGGCCGGTGTCCTCAAGGGTGAGCGCAAGGACGTCCTGCTCATCGACGTCACGCCGCTCTCGCTCGGCATCGAGACCAAGGGTGGCCTGTTCACCAAGCTCATCGAGCGCAACACCGCGATCCCGACGAAGCGCTCGGAGATCTTCAGCACCGCCGACGACAACCAGCCGTCGGTCCTCATCCAGGTCTTCCAGGGTGAGCGCGAGATCGCCCAGCACAACAAGTCGCTCGGCACCTTCGAGCTGACCGGCATCGCGCCGGCCCCGCGCGGCGTGCCGAAGATCGAGGTCACCTTCGACATCGACGCCAACGGCATCGTCAACGTCAGTGCCAAGGACCAGGGCACCGGCAAGGAGCAGAAGATGACGATCACCGGCGGCTCGGCGCTGTCGAAGGAAGAGATCGACAAGATGGTCAAGGACGCCGAGGCGCACGCCGACGAGGACCGGAAGCGTCGCGAGGAGGCCGAGGTCCGCAACCAGGCCGAGCAGCTCGTCTTCTCGACCGAGTCCTTCCTCAAGGAGTCCGGCGACAAGGTCCCGGCCGACGTCAAGACGCCGGTGGAGGAGTCGCTCGCCGACCTCAAGGCGTCCATCGCCGAGGGCTCCGAGGCCAGCGCCGACGACATCAAGGCCAAGGTCGAGGACCTCAACACCAAGTCCCAGGCCATGGGCCAGGCCGTCTACGCCTCGGAGCAGGCCTCGGCCAACGCCGCCGGTGCGCAGGACGGCTCGCCCTCGGGTGAGAGCACGTCGGGCACGTCGGACGCGTCGGGCAACGCCGACGAGGACGTCGTCGACGCCGAGGTCGTCGACGACGACGAGGCCAGGGACGCCAAGTGACCGAGTCCCCGAACCAGGGCACGTCCGGCGAGCAGGCCGATGTGACCGGCACGGGCGCGACGGGTGCCGGCGGCGACGCCGCCGGCACCCCGCCCCAGGGCGGCTCCGGCGAGTCCCAGCACGGGGAGCGCCACCACACGTACTACGAGGGCGGCCCGGGCGCTTCGTCCGAGCCCGGTGGCGAGGACGAGTTCGACCACCCCGCAGGCGACTCCGCTCCGTCCTCCGATCCGGAGGAGGGCGTCGCCCTCGCCGAGGAGGACACCATGGCCGCGACGCTGCTCGCGGACCTGCAGCGACTGCAGGCCGAGTACGTCAACTACAAGAAGCGCGTCGACCGCGACCGCGAGGTCATCCGGCACACCGCGGTGGGCAGCGTCGTCGAGTCGCTGCTGCCGGTGCTCGACGACATCCACATGGCGCGCCAGGCCGGCGACCTTGCCGGTGGCCCGTTCGCGGCCATCGCCGACAAGCTCGAGTCCACCCTCGGTCGCTACGGCGTCGAGCGCCTGGGCGAGGCTGGGCAGGAGTTCGACCCCAACGTGCACGAGGCCCTCATGCACGTCGAGGCCGAGCTTCCCGAGGGCGCGACGGGCACCACCGTCGTGCAGGTGCTGCAGCCGGGCTACCGCATCGGTGACCGGCTCGTCCGGGCCGCGCGGGTGTCGGTTGCCGACCCCGCCTGAGACGTCCGCCGCCGGGCTGCACCCGCAGCCCGGCGGCATACCCGATGATGGGAGCAGCGTGAGAGTCACCGCGAAGGAGGAGGTGCGCCATGGCTAGTCAGGACTGGTTCGAGAAGGACTTCTACGCGATCCTCGGCGTGCCCCAGGACGCCGACGCCGCGACGATCAAGAAGACCTACCGCAAGGTCGCGCGCACGATGCACCCCGACCACAACGTCGGGGACGCCAAGGCCGAGGAGCGCTTCAAGGAGGTCGGGGAGGCGTACGCCGTCCTGTCCGACCCCGAGAAGCGCCGCGAGTACGACGCGATCCGTGCCATGTCCCACGGCGGTGCCCGCTTCACCGCGGGTGGCGCCGGAGGTCAGGGTGCCGGCTTCGAGGACATCTTCTCGGCCTTCGGTGGCGCGGGTGGCCCCGGTGGCCAGCGCGTCCGGTTCAACACCGGTGGTGCCGGGGGCCAGCCCAACCTCGAGGACATCCTCGGCCAGATGTTCGGCGGCGGCGCACCCGGCGCCGGCTACGGCGGATACGGCGCGACGCCCGGCCCCCGCCCGGGCGCCGACGTCCAGGCGAGCACCCACATCGCCTTCCGCGACGCCGTGCAGGGCTCCACGGTCTCGCTCAGCTCGCCCGACCTCGGGCGCATCAACGCCCGCATCCCGGCGGGCGTCAAGGACGGTCAGCGGATCCGTCTGCGCGGCAAGGGCCGTCAGGGCGACCCCGGCGCCCCGGCCGGTGACCTGATCCTCACGGTCTCGGTCGACAAGCACCCGGTCTTCGGGCGCGACGGCGACAACCTCACGCTCGACCTCCCGGTCACCTTCGCCGAGGCCGCTCTCGGCGCGACCGTCGCCGTGCCCACGCTCGACGGCGGCTCGGTCAAGGTCAAGGTCGCTCCCGGCACGCCGAGCGGCCGCGTGCTGCGGCTCAAGGGCCGTGGGGTCAAGCGAGGCGACCACGTCGGCGACCTCCTCGCCAAGGTGCAGGTCGTGGTCCCGCAGCGGCTGACCGACGAGGCGCGCGAGGCCGTCGAGAAGATGGCCGCGGCTGAGGACGGCCACGACCCGCGCGCCGACCTGTTCCAGCGCGCCCGAGCCTGACGCGCCTGACGAGAGCCCGACGAGAGGAGGTGGCGATGATGGCCCGCAAGAGCGCCCGCACCGGCGGGCACGACGACGACGCCCCGGTCTTCGTCATCTCCGTCGCGGCCGAGCTCGCCGGCATGCACGCCCAGACGTTGCGCCAGTACGACCGCCTCGGGCTCGTCTCCCCGTCGCGCACGCGCGGCGGTGGGCGCCGCTACAGCACGCGCGACGTCGAGCTGCTCCGCGAGGTGCAGCGACTGTCGCAGGAGGGGGTGTCGCTGGCCGGCATCCAGCGCATCCTCGACCTCGAGAACCACGTCGCAGCCCTCCGCTCTCGCGTCGAGGAGCTGAGCTCCGAGCTGGCGGCCGCGCAGGTCGCGCTGTCGTCGGGCGCCCGCGTCTTCGCCGTCGGGCCGCGAGGCGAGGTCGTGGCCGTCCGCCCCGGCCAGCGACCGCCGCGGTCGCCCTCCTCGCAGGCCCTCGTCGTCTGGCGACCCGACCGCGGACGACAGGCGTGAGCTGAGGCGGGGCCCGAGCCCCGCCGCAAGTGGTGCCGCAGGCCCTGCCGCAAGCCCTGGGAGGGATCGCCCCCGACGTCGCGCGGTGTGGTCCTCCGCGTAGCGGGCCGCCGGGCCGCGCTCATGTGACAGACTGTGCAGCGGCCTCAAGCAGATGGGGCGCGCCCGTGTGAAGCCGCCGGAGGCTGCATCTTGATCCCACTCCCGGAGGTCGTGTGACCCCGCACCATCCGGAGGGCGACCTCCCGGTTTCATCGTCGGCGCACCTCCCTGCCGACGGGGCCGCGCACCAGGGCGAGATGGCGAGCCTCTTCGAGAGCACCGACTGGGCAACGACGCCGCTCGGCCCGCTCGAGTCGTGGCCTGACACGCTGCGCGTCATGGTCGACGTCAGCCTGTCGTCCCGCTTCCCCATCCTCGTGTGCTGGGGACCCGACCTCGTCATGGTCTACAACGACGGCTACCGCACCCTGCTCGGCGAGAGCAAGCACCCCGGTGCGTGGGCACGGCCCGTGCGTGACGTCTGGCCCGAGGTCTGGGACGTCATCGGACCGATGTTCGCCGAGGTCACGGGCGGTGGCGCGGCGACGTGGGTCGAGGACGAGCTGCTCGTCGTCGACCGTGCGGGCTTCCTCGAGGAGGCCTACTTCACGTGGTCCTACGGCGCGATCCACGACGAGTCCGGCGCTGTCGTCGGCATCCTCAACGTGGCCACCGAGACGACGGTGAAGGTTCTCGCCGAGCGTCGCACCGAGGTCTCCTCGAGCCTGGCTTCCGCGCTCGCCGGCGCCGGGACTCCCGAGGACGTACGCGTCCGCGCCCTCGACGTCCTGCGCGCGCACCGGCACGACCACGTCACGACCGACCTGCGCTGGGGTCCGCCCGGTGCCGACACCCCGGCCGTCGACGACGAAGGACGACGCGTGCACGTCGTCCCGGTCGTCGAGCCCGGCCTCGCCGACCCCACGGCGCACCTGCTGCTGACCGAGAACCCCCAGCGGCCGTGGGACGCGCAGCTCCAGACGTACGCCGAGCTGTGCGCCGCCCACGTGGCGAGCGCGCTCAGGGGCATCCGCAGCCTCCAGGACGAGCGGCACCGCGCCGAGGCCCTGGCCGAGCTCGACGCCGCCAAGTCCGACTTCTTCGCCAACGTCAGCCACGAGCTGCGCACGCCGCTCACACTCATCGCGGGACCCGTCCAGGACGCCCTGGCGGCCGACGGGCTCGAGCCCGAGCAGCGCCAGCGCTTCGAGCTGATCCGCCGCAACACCGACCGGCTCACCGCCCTCGTGGACCGCATCCTCGACCTGACCAGGGTCGAGGCTGGAGCCGTCGAGCCGCACTGGGTGTCGGCCGACGTCGAGGAGCTCACGACCGGCATCGCCGCGAACTTCCGGCCGGCCATCGAGCGCACCGGCCTGACCTTCGAGGTGCGCTGCGACGAGCTCGACCACGAGGCGTTCGTCGACGTCGACATGTTCGAGCGGGTCGTGCTCAACCTGCTCTCCAACGCGCTGAAGTTCACCCCGCGGGGCGGCATCACGCTGCGGCTGACCGGCAGCGACGAGGGCTTCGCCGTGGCGGTCAGCGACACCGGCATCGGCATCCTCGAGAAGGACCTCGACCTCGTCTTCGACCGGTTCCGGCAGCTCGACCGCGGCGAGGACCGCCGCTCGCGCGAGGGGGCCGGCATCGGCCTGTCTCTCGTGCGCCAGCTCGTCGAGCTCATGGGCGGGCGCGTCTGGGTCGAGTCGGTCCACGGCCGAGGCAGCACCTTCACGGTGTCGTTCCCGTGGGGCGAGCCGGCGTCGCGCGCGGCGCTGCGCCCCTCGATCACGGTGCGGTCGGCCGAGTCGTTCATCGACGAGGCCAGCAGCTGGGTGATCCGCGACGACGTCGCGGCCGGCATGGATGCGAGCGTGGCGGCCGGCGCGACCTCCCGCGCCGCTGCCGGGACGAGCGCGCCGAGCTCGTCGCCGCTCGAGGGAGCCCGGCCGACGCTGCTCGTCGTCGAGGACAACCACGACATGCGCGACTACATCGCACGGCACTGCGTCGTCGACTACGACGTCGTCTCGGTGCGCGACGGGGTCGAGGCCCTCGAGCACCTGCGCCTGCGTCGTCCGGCGATCGTCCTCGCGGACGTCATGATGCCCCGCATGGACGGGCTGACGCTCGTGCGAGAGATCCGGGCCGACCCTGCGCTGCGGGACCTGCCGGTGGTGCTGCTGTCGGCACGGGCCGGTGTCGAGGCGAGCACCACCGGGCTGCTCCAGGGCGCGGACGACTACGTCGTCAAGCCGTTCCAGCCCGAGGAGCTGCGGGCCCGACTCGCCGCCAACCTCGTCCGGTCCCGGTCACGGTCCCGCGACGCGGCGTGGCTGCGGGCCATCCTCGGCGCCATCCAGGAGCCGTTCGTCGTCACCGACGTCGACGGTCTCGTGGTGGAGGTCAACGACGTCTTCACCCGCACGTTCGGGTGGTCGCTCGCCGACGGCCCGCTCGTGCCGCCCTACCCGTGGTGGATCCCCGAGTCGGAGTCGCCCGACGAGCGGCGCCAGCACGAGCGACGCATGGAGCTGCTGCAGGCGGGCCGGCCGGTCGAGGACGACCGCTACCGCATCCTGCGGCGCGGCGGCGGCGAGGCGTGGGTCCACGTCCGGGCCGCGAGCGTGCCCGGCACGGCCGAGTACGACGGCTTCACCATCGTCGTGCTGCGCGACGAGACCCGTGAGCGGGAGTCGCGCATGCGGCGCGAGCTCGCCGCGCGCATCGCCGCCGACCTCGCGACGGCCGACGACCTCGACCAGGTGCTGGCGACCGCCGTCACCGGCTTCACCGTGCTCTTCGACGGCGGGGTGACGCTGCGGGTGGCCCCGACCAAGGGCAAGCCGGTCGTGCTCTCCCCGCGCGGACGGGTCGACGTCTCGGAGCTCGAGGACGGCGTGCGCGAGGGGCTGATGTCCTCGCCGTACGGCCACGAGGTGCTCCTCGGTGACAAGCGCGAGGGACTGCTGCTCCTGCCCTCGGCGCACGAGTCCGACTGCCGGGCCTGGGTGCAGTTCGACGAGCCGCGCCACGTCTCCAGTGACGAGCTCATCGTCGGTGACCTCCTCGCCCAGTCGCTCGGCCAGGCCGTCGACCGGGTGGTCGCCCAGCAGGCGCGGGCCGAGAAGGAGCACCAGCTCGAGCAGGCCATCGAGAGCCACCGGCTCATCGGCCACGCCGTCGGCGTCCTCATCGAGCGCCACCGCATCACGGCGAAGCAGAGCTTCGAGATGCTGCGGCAGGCGTCGCTCAACCGCAACATCAAGCTGCGCGAGATCGCGGCCCGCGTCGTCGAGAGCGGTCAGGACCCCGACCGGGCCTGACCCGACCCGCACCCCAACGGCCCCCGGCGCCCTCGCGGCTCCGGGGGCCGCGGCGTCCCGGCACATCTGCGACGGGCGTCGACGTGCCCATCAGGAGATTGCACCGTGTCTGGTTTTGTCCGGTGGTGGGGCGGGATGCAACACTGTGCTGCCTCCAAGTTCGCGGGCCTTCCCACGCGTACCCAGGAGGCCCCGTGACCGCCCTGCCACCGGCGACGGCTGCGAACGACGACAGCGTCGAGCACGCAGCCCGCGTCACCGCGGCGGCCCGGCTGCTCGTGTGCTCCGAGGACCTCGAGGAGGCCCTCGCCGTGGCGGCCTCGACGATCGGCGCCGTGCTCGGCGGCGAGGCGGTGCTGCGCGTGACGGCGACCCAGCACGACCTGCACGCGAGCGCCTCCGGAGTCGTGCCGCCGGCGGCCCTGTCGCCCTCGGTGCGCTCGGTCCTCTCCGCGCCGACCGCCGCCGGTGAGGCCCGCGCCCAGGACGGGCGCGGGATCCTGCTCGAGTCGTCGGGCGCCCGCGCCACCTGCCGGGTGTGGGTGGGGGGCGCCGTGACCGCGCAGCCCGGCGTCGCCGACTGCGTCGTCGCGGAGCTGCTGCTGCACTCGCTCGCCCATGCGGTCGACCGCATCGTCATGGTGGACCGCTTCCGGCAGAACGAGGCCAACCTCGAGCGTGCCGTCGAGAGCCACCGGCTCGTGGGCCAGGCCATGGGCATCCTCATCGAGCGCCACCGGATCCTGTCCGAGGAGGCGTTCGAGGTGCTGCGTCGCGCGTCGCAGGACCACAACGTCAAGCTGCGCGAGGTGGCCCGGCGCGTCATCGAGACGGGTGCCGAGCCGGACGAGGTGGTCTGACCGTCCTACGCTGGCGCCGTGGGCACGACTGCACGAGCGGACGACGGGAACGCGACCAGGGAGCACCTCATCGTGCTGCCCGAGCGGGACGAGGCCGAGTCGCTCGCCGACGACCTCGAGGCCGAGGGGCTCTCCGACGTCCGCGTCGTCCGCGAGGCGCTCGCCGGTGAGGACGACTCCGAGGCCCACGAGTGGGCGGTTTACGTGCGCACGCCGTCCGACCCTGCGTATGCCGTGCGCTTCGAGGCGCTCGCCGCCGTGCACGACGGGTGGTACGACCCCGACCCGCACGGCTGAGCCGGTGGGGCCGGTGGGGCCTGAGGAGGTCGGGGGCCGTCAGCGCCCGAGGAGGCGCGCCAGGAAGCCGCGGGGCGGCTCGATGAGCGCGGAGGGGAGCGGCTCGGCCGACGTCGAGGTCGTCTGTGGAGGCGTCGACGACGACGTCGGGGCGCCGTCCCGAGGCGACGTCGGGGTGGCCGCGCCGCCGAGGCTCGTCACGACCCGCTCGAGGAGGGCGTCGACGTCGGCCATCTCGTAGCCGCGCCGGCCAGTGGTCGTCGGGAAGCGGCTGGACTGCGCCGTCTGCACGATCTCGTGGTCGGCCGCGCCGACCGTCAGCTGCCCGACGATGGTGTCGATGACGTCGTCGATCGCGTCCTCCTTGTAGCCGGCCCGGAACTGGGTCGTGCGGAAGCGCGCGGTGCGCAGCTCGTCGGCGAGAGCGGTTCGGTCCATGCGCCCGAGACTAGGTGGAGGAGGAGACGGAGCGTGGGAACGGGCCCGGCGGCGCGCGCCGGGCGGCATACGTCACCTTCTCCTGACGCACGAAGTTGAGCGGAATACACTCAAGTCAGCACCGGTTGACGCCTGTGAACCCATCCCGTTACCAGGAGCACGCATGGACCTGTCTCTGACCACCAAGGCGCAGGAGGCCTTCGCCCAGGCCGCGACGACGGCCACCGGCAAGCACCACCCCAACATCGAGCCGGCGCACCTGCTGCTCGCGCTGGCGGCGCAGAGCGGCACGACCACCCCCGCTCTGCTCACCGCAGCGGGCTCGAGCGTCGCCGCCGCGACGGCCGCGGCCGAGCGCGCCATGGCCTCGATGCCGCAGGTCACCGGCGGCACCCAGCAGCCGCAGCTCTCGCCCACGGGACTGCGCGTCATCCAGCAGGCGCAGCAGTACATGACCGCCATGGGCGACTCGTACGTCTCGACCGACCACCTGCTGCTCGCCATCGCGCGCACGGGACAGTTCGGCCTCGACGCCGACGCGATCGAGAAGGCCATCCCCGAGCTGCGCGGCGGGCGACCGGTGACCTCCGACAACCCCGAGGGCACCTTCGAGGCGCTCGCGAAGTACGGCACCGACCTCACCGCCCGCGCCCGTGAGGGCAAGCTCGACCCGGTCATCGGCCGCGACGCCGAGATCCGCCGGGTCGTGCAGGTCCTGTCCCGCCGCACGAAGAACAACCCGGTCCTCATCGGTGAGCCCGGCGTGGGCAAGACCGCCGTCGTCGAGGGCCTGGCCCAGCGCATCGTCGAGGGCGACGTGCCCGAGAGCCTGCGCGACAAGACGCTCTACAGCCTCGACCTCGGAGCCATGCTCGCGGGCGCGAAGTACCGCGGTGAGTTCGAGGAGCGGCTCAAGGCAGTGCTCGAGGAGATCAAGGGCAGCGACGGGCAGATCGTCACCTTCATCGACGAGATCCACACCGTCGTCGGCGCGGGCGCCGGCGGCGAGGGCGCCATGGACGCCGGCAACATGCTCAAGCCCATGCTGGCCCGCGGCGAGCTGCGGCTCGTGGGCGCCACGACGCTCGACGAGTACCGCAAGCACATCGAGAAGGACGCCGCCCTCGAGCGCCGCTTCCAGCAGGTCTTCGTCGGCGAGCCGTCGGTCGAGGACACCATCGCGATCCTGCGCGGGCTCAAGGAGCGCTACGAGGCGCACCACAAGGTGACCATCGCCGACTCCGCGCTCGTCGCGGCCGCCTCCCTCAGCGACCGCTACATCAGCGGGCGGCAGCTGCCCGACAAGGCCATCGACCTCATCGACGAGGCCGCCTCACGCCTGCGCATGGAGATCGACTCGAGCCCCGTCGAGATCGACGAGCTGCGTCGCGCCGTCGACCGGCTCAAGATGGAGGAGTTCGCCCTCGAGCAGGAGACCGACGAGGCGAGCAAGGAGCGGCTCGCCCGGCTGCGCAAGGACCTCGCCGACCGGTCCGAGGAGCTCGCCGCCCTCAACGCCCGCTGGGAGGCCGAGAAGGCCGGCCTCAACGCCGTCGGTGACATCAAGGCGCAGATCGACGACCTCCGGGTGCAGGCCGACCGGCTCCAGCGCGAGGGCGACCTCGCGGGTGCGTCCAAGCTCGCCTACGGCGACATCCCGGCCCTCGAGAAGCAGCTCGCGACCGCCCAGGAGCGCGAGGCGGCGGCCACGTCCGTCGACGAGGAGCCGATGGTCAAGGAGGAGGTCGGCGCCGACGACATCGCCGACGTCATCTCGGCCTGGACCGGCATCCCCGCCGGGCGGCTGATGGAGGGCGAGTCCGAGAAGCTGCTGCACATGGAGCAGCACATCGGCGCCCGCCTCATCGGGCAGACCGACGCCGTGCGCGCCGTCTCCGACGCCGTCCGCCGCACGCGGGCCGGCGTCTCGGACCCCGACCGGCCCACCGGCAGCTTCCTCTTCCTCGGCCCGACGGGTGTCGGCAAGACCGAGCTGGCCAAGAGCCTCGCCGACTTCCTCTTCGACGACGAGCGCGCGATGGTGCGCATCGACATGTCGGAGTACTCCGAACGGCACTCGGTCGCGCGTCTCATCGGGGCGCCCCCGGGCTACGTCGGCTACGAGGAGGGCGGCCAGCTCACCGAAGCCGTGCGTCGGCGCCCCTACTCGGTGATCCTGCTCGACGAGGTCGAGAAGGCCCACCCCGAGACGTTCGACATCCTGCTCCAGGTGCTCGACGACGGGCGGCTCACCGACGGCCAGGGTCGCACCGTCGACTTCCGCAACGTCATCCTCGTGCTCACCTCCAACCTCGGGTCGCAGTTCCTCACCGACCCGCTGCTGAGCCCCGAGGCGCGCCGAGAGTCGGTGATGGGCATCGTGCGCTCGTCGTTCAAGCCGGAGTTCCTCAACCGGCTCGACGAGGTCGTCGTCTTCGACGCCCTGAGCCGCGACGACCTCGCGCACATCGTCGACCTGCAGGTGCGGGCCTTCGCCGAGCGGCTCGCCGACCGGCGAATCACCCTCGAGGTCACCGACGACGCCCGCCAGTGGCTCGCGGCCCGTGGCTTCGACCCGGCCTACGGCGCCCGCCCGCTGCGCCGGCTCGTCCAGCGCGAGATCGGCGACCGGCTGGCCCGGGGGCTGCTGTCGGGCGAGGTCCGCGACGGCGCCACCGTGCAGGTCGGCGTCGACGCCGCAGGGGAGTCGCTCACCCTCGGCTGAAGACCTCTGCGTCCCAACCGAACTCACGCGCGGCCGCGACGTTCTCGTCGCGGTCGTCCGTGAACCACACCTCGTCACGGGCCACCACGCGCCCGAGGTCGGCCTCGATCGCCCGGTGGGCGGCGGCATACGCCAGCGGGTCGGGCTTGACCACGCCGAAGTCCGCGCTGTTGAGCAGGCCGTCGAAGAGGCGGGTGATCCCGAGCAGCTCCATCTCCTGCGGCACGTAGTCGGTGCCGTTGGTGAAGACGTAGGTGCGGTGCCCGGCCGAGCGGAGCGTCTCGAGACGCTCGACGGTCTCGTCGATCACGGTGCCGCGGTGCTCGCGCCAGCGCGTCATGTGCTCGCGCACCCGCGCCGGCTCGGGGACGACGTCCTCGAGCGCGGCGCAGATGGCGGCATACCACTCGTCGAAGCTGCGCCGGCCGGTGATGGTCGGCAGCAGCAGCTCGCTGCGGAACGCCGTCGCCGCGACGTGCCCGGCGGGCAGCCCGAGCGCCGCCTCGATGGCCGGGTTCGCGTCGCCGGGAGCGAAGTCCCGCACGACGCCGTCGAGGTCGAAGACGTATGCCGTGTGCTCCCTCACACCGCCCCGTCGCGCTGCTGGGCGCGCTCGTCGGCGTAGGCGGGGTCTGCGGTCGAGTCGGAGGTCGAGCCGGTGTCGTGGCCGGTGTCGGCGTGGGAACCGGTGGGGTCGACCGACTCGGTCTGGTCGGTCCGGTCGGTGCGCCGGCTGCCGCGGGTCTCGGCCGGGCGCTCGACGCTGCCGGCGGAGCGCTCGTCGTCGGTCCACGACGCGGTGCCCTCGTGGACGTTGCCCTCGGCGCGACCAGTCACGACGTCGGCGACCGACGGGCCCTCGCGCTCGCGCCACTCGGCCTCGCGGCGCGACAGCTCGGCCTCACGGGTGTCGAGGCCCTCGTGCCGGGCCGCCAGCTCGCTCTCGCGGCGGCGCAGGTCCTCGTCGCGCAGGCCGGACTCCTGGAGGCGGTGCTCGTGGTCGCGGCGGGCGGCCTCGGCGTTCTCCTCGACCTCGGCCAGACGGGCCGACTCCTTCTCCTCACGGCGCAGGCGGACCCGGCGGCGGGCGGCGGCCGAGACCATCGCCCAGCCGAGCGCGAAGAGCAGGACCGCGACGGCGCCGTAGATCGCGAGCTCGAGCGGCGTCGCGTTGCGAGTGAAGCCGAAGGCCGAGACGGCGACCGTCCCGGCGGCGGCGTGCGTCGCCAGGTAGGTGACGACGCCGGCTCCGGCGCCGATCAGCAGCAGGATCACTCCGAGCAGGGCCATGGGTTCGTGCTCCTTCGTCAGGTGGCGGGGTTGTCCCGCCGTGATCGTCCCCGACCCTAGCCATACCCACATCGACGAGACCGCCCGAGCGCGGCCCCGCGCGGCCGACCGGAGGGGGCGGCTCCGCTCGGTTAGCCTGACCCCCATGCGCATCACGGGAAAGCTCGCCGCCGCCGCCCTCTCGGCGCTCTGCGTCGTCACGGTGGCGTCCTGCTCGAGCGACCCGGGGGGCTCCTCGGCAGGGCAGACGCAGCAGTCGCCGGCGCAGCGCCTCGCCGCCGCGAAGGCCAAGGTCGACGCCGCGCCGTCGGTGCACCTCACGCTGGCGAGCGCCGACGTGCCCCAGGGGGCGAGCGGCGTCGTGTCGGCCGACGGCTGGGGCAAGCACCCGCCGGCGTTCAAGGGCACTTTCAAGGTGACGCTCAAGGGCGTGCAGGCCGACGCCGAGATCACCTCGCTCGACGGCGACGTCTACGCCAAGCTGCCGCTCATCCCGGGCACCAACAAGATCGACCCCAAGGCCTTCGGACTGCCCGACCCCGCCGTGCTCTTCTCGCCCGACAAGGGCCTGACCACCCTGCTCACCGCGACGACGTCGCCGGTCGCGGGCGACCAGGTGCGCCGTGGCTCCGAGGTGCTCACGACGATCAAGGGCAGCGTGCCGGGCAAGGCGGTCACCGACCTCTTCCTCATCGGCGACCCCAACGGCACCTTCACGGCGACCTACGGCCTGACCGACGCCCAGGAGCTGAGGCAGGTCGTCATCACGGGGCCGTTCTTCGGGGCCGGCACGACCTCGACCTACACCCTGACTCTCGACCAGTACGGCAAGCCCGTCACGATCACCAAGCCCTGACCTGCCGGTGACCTCCAGCGCCCAGCCCGTCGGCACCCACCGCTTCGCGCTGCTCTCGGCGGCGTCCGCGGCCGTGGCCCTGGCCGCCGCCGACACCTACGTCGTCGTCCTCGCCCTGACCGACATGATGGCCGGGGTCGGCATCGGCATCGACGCGCTGCAGCGCGCGACGCCGATCATCTCCGGCTTCCTCCTGGGCTACATCGCCGTGCTGCCGCTCATCGGCCGCCTGTCCGACCTGCTCGACCGGCGCCGCATCCTGCTCGGCTGCCTCCTCGTCTTCGTCGTCGGCTCGGCCGTCACGGCGCTCGCCGTCGAGATGCCGGTGCTCGTCACGGGGCGCGTGCTCCAGGGCATCGGCGGCGGCGGGCTCGTGCCGGCGACGCTCGCGCTCGTCGCTGACCTGTGGCCGCCGCACCGGCGCGGCACGCCGCTCGGCGTCGTCGGTGCCGTGCAGGAGCTGGGCTCGGTGCTCGGGCCGGTGATCGGCGCGGTCGTGCTCGCATGGTCGGGTTGGCGGGCGATCTTCTGGCTCAACGTCGCTGCGGCCCTCGTGCTGTATGTCGTCATCCACCTCCTCGGCGCCCGCGGGCGCCCGTCGGGGTCGGCGCCCGAGCCCGCGCGGTCCCGCGGAGGGCGGGCCGTCCCGGTCGTGGCGGCGGTGCTGACCGTGCTCGGGCTGGGCGTCACCGGGCTCGCGCTCGCGGCGCCCGAGGCGCTCGTCACCGACGTGGCGCTCGGTGCGCCCTTCGTCCCGTTCGGCGGCACGTCGCGGGTGCTGACCCCGATCGGCGTGGTGGGCCTCGGGCTGCTGCTCGTCGTCGTGGTGCTGACCGCCCCTCGCTGGTGGGCCGTCCTGCGGCGCGCCGACCTCGTCGGGGCGGCACTCGTGGCCGTCGCCCTCGGCAGCCTCGTGCTGACCTTCGCGTCGTCCGACCCGGAGAAGGAGGTCGTCGGACCGCTCGGCTACAGCCTGCTGCCGGTCGGTGCCGTCGCCCTCATCGTGCTCGCGTGGTGGCACCGCCGCGCCGCCGACCCGCTCATCCCGCGTGGGGTCGTCGGGGCCCGCGGGCTGCGCGCGCTCGTCGTCAGCCTGCTCGTCGGCGCCGCGCTCGTGGCGGTCGTCGTCGACGTGCCCCTGCTCGCGCGCCTCACCGACACCTACGACGAGACCGGTGCCGCCCTCGTGCTGGTCCGCTTCCTGCTCGCCGTGCCCGTCGGCGCGCTCCTCGGCGGCTGGTCGCTGCGCCGCCTCGGCGACGGCGCCGTGGCCGGCGTCGGGCTCCTGCTCGCCGGCGGCGGCCTGGTCGTCATGTCGCGCTGGACCCTCGACTCGGTCAGCCAGACGCTGCCGGCCACGGTCGTGCTCGTCGTCGTCGGGCTCGGCATGGGCCTGGCCCTCGCGCCGGTCAACAACGCCGCGCTCGCGGACTCACCGGCCGACGCGCACGGGGTCGCGAGCTCGCTCGTCGTCGTCGCGCGCATGGTCGGGATGGTCGTCGGTCTCGCCCTGCTCACATCGATCGGGCTCAACCGCTACTTCGAGGCGGTGCGCCGCCTGCCGGACCAGCTCGACACCGATGCCCTCATCGGTGCCGGCGTCGTCCAGGTGCAGACGGTCTTCCTCGGCGGCGCGATCGCCGCCCTCGTCGGTGCCGCGGTGGCGTTCACCCTCGGCGTCAGCGGCCGGGTGACCGCGGCCGAGCCGGCCGACGCCGACGCGCCTCGCTTCGTCGCCCTCTGACCCACCCCTCGTCCCGGCAACACACCGAGCAGCGGGCAACCACTGCGGCTGTAGCCGTCACGGTTGGCGCCTGCTCGGTGTGTTGCGGGGTCGGGCCGCTCAGGCGGTCGAGGTGCCGGCGCGCATCTCGGCGAGCAGACCGCGCACCTCTTCGGCGAGGACGTCGGTGGCCTCCCACGGCAGCATGTGGCCGCTGCGGGCGATGTCGACGAAGGTCGCGTGCGGCAGGGCGACACGCAGCGCGCGCGCTCGCGTCACCGGCATGAGCGAGTCCAGGCGGCCGGCCACGATGGAGACCCGGACACGTTCGAGCGCGGGGAAGCCGGCGCGCTGGTCGACGCCGAGCAGCGCACCGTAGAAGGCAGCGAAGGTCGTCAGCTTGGTCGCGGCGACCTGCTCGCACGCGGCCTCGACGTCCGCCGGGTCGGCGCCGTCGCCGAAGAGACCGCGCACGAGGGCGCGGATCCGGCCGTTGCCGCCCGGGGGGCAGCGGCAGGCCCTTGGCGGCCAGGCGCATGACGGCCGCCTCGCCGGTGCGCTCGCCGAGGGCGACATGGGATGACGCCGTCGCGACGAGGAGCGCCGCCCGCACCCGGGAGCCGAAGAGGTCGGGCCGCTGCTCCGCGAGCGCCATGACCGTCATGCCGCCCATCGAGTGCCCGGCCAGCAGCACGGGGGACGACGGCGGCACGACGCTGCGCAGCACGACGTCGAGGTCGCGCCCGGTGTGCTCGACCGACACCGAGGCGATCTCGGTCCGGCGCAGCCCGATCGTCAAGCGTCCGTGCCCACGCTGGTCCCACAGCACGATCCGGACCGGCTCGCCGGCCAGCTTCTCGACGACCGGGAGCCAGCTCTCGTGGTTGACGGCCCACCCGTGGGCCAGCACGAGCGTCGGTGCGTCCGGCGGCAGCTCGGGGTCGACGTGGGTGTGGACGGACAGGATCGCCCCGTCGGGCGTGACGATGCCGCGGCGGTCGTGGCGCCTCACGCGTCGGACCCCGACGCCTCGCCGACCTGGAACACGACCGGGGCGTGGTCCGACGCGCCCTTGCCCTTGCGCTCCTCGCGGTCGATGGCGGCGCCGACGACGCGCTGGGCGAGGGCGGGGGAGCACAGCGCGAAGTCGATGCGCATGCCCTGGCGCTTCTGGAAGCGCAGCTGGGTGTAGTCCCAGTAGGTGAAGGTGCCCGGCTCGCTCGTGTGCGGGCGCACGACGTCGCTGTAGCCCGCGTCGACGACGGCCTGGAAAGCGGCCCGCTCGCCGGGCGAGGTGTGCGTGCGGCCCTCGTAGTAGGGCACGCTCCACACGTCGGCGTCGGTCGGTGCGATGTTCCAGTCGCCGAGCAGCGCGATCTGCGCGTCGGGGTCGTCGGCGAGCCAGCCCCGGCCGGCAGCCGCGAGGGCCTCGAGCCAGCTCAGCTTGTAGCCGAGGTGCGGGTCGTCGAGCGCCCGGCCGTTGGGCACGTAGAGGGACCACACGCGTACGCCGTTGCACAGCGCCCCGATGGCGCGGGCCTCGGGCGCGGCCGGCTCGCCCCAGCCGGGCTGGCCGTCGAAGCCGACGCGGACGTCCTCGAGGCCGACGCGCGAGACGACGGCGACGCCGTTCCACTGGCTGAGGCCGTGGTGGGCCACCTCGTAGCCGAGGGCCTCGAACCGCTCGAGGGGGAACTGGTCCTCGCGGGCCTTGGTCTCCTGGATCGCGAGCACGTCGACGTCGCTGCGCTCGAGCCAGGCGGCGACGCGGTCGATGCGGGACCGGATGGAGTTGACGTTCCAGGTGGCGATGCGCACAGTCGGCCACCCTAGACCGCCGCGCCGACGCCGTGTGCCTAGGGTGAGCCGCATGACTGCAGAGCGCGCGACGCGACCCATGGCCCTCGTCACGGGCGCCAGCGCCGGCATCGGCCACGAGTTCGCGCGGCAGCTCGCGGCCCGCGGGCACGACCTCGTGCTCGTCGCCCGCGACCGCGCGCGCCTCGACGCCGTGGCCGCAGAGCTGACGAGCAGGTATGCCGTGTCGGCCGAGGTGCTCGTCGCCGACCTCTCCGACCGGGCGGCGCTGCAGTCGGTCGCCGACCGGGTGGCCGACCCGAACCGGCCTGTCGACGTGGTCGTCAACAACGCCGGCTACGGCCAGCGCCGCAGCTTCCTGCGCAACGACGTCGCGGTCGAGGAGGCGGCGTTCGACGTGCTCACCCGTGCAGTGCTCGTGCTGTCCCACGCGGCCGGGGTCGCGATGCGCGAGCGCGGCCGCGGGCGCATCGTCAACGTCTCGTCGGTGGCGGGCTTCATCGCCTCGGGGTCCTACTCCGCCGCCAAGGCCTGGGTGACGACCTTCAGCGAGGGCCTCGCGAGCGAGCTCGCCGGCTCGGGCGTCACGGTGACGGCCCTGTGCCCCGGCTTCACCAACACCGAGTTCCAGCAGCGGGCCGGCATCAGCAAGCCCGGACCCGACTTCATGTGGCTCGACCCGACGAGGCTCGTCTCCGACTGCCTCGACGACGTCGGCAAGGGCCGGGTCCTGTCGGTGCCCGGCCTGCAGTACAAGGCGATCGTCGGCCTGCTGCGGGTCGTCCCGCGCTCGCTGGTGCGCAGCCGGGCGCGCCTCGTCCGCCGCTGACCGCGCCCTGACTGTGCCCTGACCGTGCCCGCGCCCTGACCGACCTGTCTGACCCGCGCCGCAGCAGGCGACCCCGGATGTCCCGCGCGGCCTTTGACTTCGAGTACTTGAAGTTCCTACCGTCGTAGGGGTGAGCGCACCGACGACCGGACACACCTACACGATCAAGGAGGCCGCGGCCCTGACCGGGCTGCCGGCCAGCACGCTGCGCTACTACGAGACCATCGGCGTCATCGCCCCCGTCAGCCGCGGCGCGAGCAGCGGCCACCGGGTCTACGACGAGAGCGACCTCGACCAGCTGATGTGGGTCGCGTGTCTCGCCGCGACCGGCATGTCCGTCGCCGACATGCGCAGCTACGTCGCCAACGGACCGCTCGGCGCCCAGCGGGCCGACGAGCAGATCCGGCTGCTCACCGAGCAGCAGCGCCGGCTCGCGGCAGAGGCAGAGCAGGTCGCCCTGCGCCAGCGCTACGTGCGGATCAAGGTCGACTACTGGCACGCGGTCGCCGCCGGTGACCCCGAGCGCGCCGAGCTGCTCTCGGAGCAGGCCCGGGCGCTCGCCGACGCCCTGAGGCGGGTCCGGCCGCAGTAGCCCCCGGCCCACAGCTCCACCCCGCAGTTCCACCCGCTGCTCCACCCGCTGCTCCACCCGCTGCTCCACCTGCTGCTCCGCCCTGCTGCTCCACCCCGGCGTGGCTCCCGCCGCCCTGCGCTGCGCCATGCCTCACCAGCACCCCCGCACACCGACCGAGGAGGACGAGCGTGCAGATCACCCGCAGCACCACCGAGACCGGCACCATCAAGGGACCGGCCGACTGGTTCACCGGCGACGTCTACATCGATGCCGTGGCCGCCGCCCCCGCCCCGTCGAGGCTCTCGGCCAACCTCGTGCACTTCATGCCCGGCGCCCGCACGCACTGGCACCGCCACCCCCTGAGCCAGACCGTCTTCGTCACCGAGGGCATCGGGCTCTGCCAGCGCCGCGGCGGCCCCGTCGAGGTCATCCGCCCCGGCGACCGCGTCCTCTTCGAGGCCGACGAGGAGCACTGGCACGGCGCGGCCCCGAACCGGCTCATGGTCCACCTCGCCGTCAACGAGGGCGACGAGGACCACGACGTCGTGCACTGGCTCGAGCCGGTGACCGACGAGGAGTACGCCGCGGCACCCGCCCAGGGCTGAGCCGCCTCCCCAGACCCACCTCCAGAAACGCACGACCCACCTCCCAGAAGGAGAACCCATGAAGGTCAACGCCTACGCCGCCCCCGCCGCCGGAGAGCCGCTGGCTCCCACCACGATCGAGCGCCGGGCCGTCGGCCCGAACGACGTCCTCATCGAGATCGAGTTCGCCGGCATCTGCCACTCCGACATCCACACGGTCAACGGGGACTGGGGCCCGCAGCCCTTCCCGGTCGTGCCGGGTCACGAGATCGTCGGCCGCGTCACGGAGGTCGGCGCCGACGTCAGCCGGCACTCGGTCGGTGACCGCGTCGGGGTCGGCTGCATGGTGAACTCGTGCGGCGAGTGCACCAACTGCCGCAACGGCGACGAGCAGTACTGCGCCCAGGGCATGGTCGGCACGTATGCCGCGACGGACCGCGACGGCACGACGACCCAGGGCGGCTACTCGACCCACGTCGTCGTCGACGCCGACTACGTCCTGACGGTCCCGGACGGCATCGACCCCGCCGCGGCGGCGCCGCTGCTGTGCGCCGGCATCACGACCTACGCGCCGCTGCGCAAGTGGGAGGCCGGCCCCGGCAAGAAGGTCGCGGTCGTCGGCCTCGGCGGTCTCGGCCACATGGCCGTCAAGATCGCGCACGCCCTCGGCGCCGAGGTGACCGTGCTGTCGCAGTCGCTGAAGAAGCAGGAGGACGGCCTGCGGCTCGGCGCCGACCACTACTTCGCGACGTCAGACCCGGGCGCCTTCGAGACGCTCGCCGGCCGTTTCGACCTCATCGTCAACACGGTGAGCGCGAAGATCGACCTCGACGCCTACCTCGGCCTGCTCGCCGTCGACGGGACGCTCGTCAACGTCGGTGCCCCGGCCGAGCCGCTCGACGTCAACGTCTTCTCGCTCATCGGCGGCCGTCGCTCGTTCGCCGGCTCGATGATCGGCGGCATCGCCCTGACCCAGGAGATGCTCGACTTCTGCGCCGAGCACCACATCGGTGCCGAGGTCGAGGTCATCCCGGCCGAGAAGGTCAACGAGGCCTACGAGCGCGTGCTCGCCTCCGACGTGCGCTACCGCTTCGTCATCGACGCCTCGACCCTGTCGTGAGCCACCCGGGCGTCCCACCGGTGCGCACACCGGTGGGACGCCCGGCGCCCGCGCCCTACGATGGAGCCTCGTGACCACCATCGACGCCTCCGCCGCCCGTGCCCGCCTGCTCGAGATCATCAAGGACAAGGCGATCGTCCACGGTCGCGTGACCCTGAGCTCCGGCAAGGAGGCCGACTACTACGTCGACCTGCGCCGCATCTCCCTCGACGGCGAGGCCGCCCCGCTCGTCGGGATCGTCATGCGTGAGCTGACCAAGGACCTGACGTATGCCGCCGTCGGTGGCCTGACGCTCGGCGCCGACCCCGTCGCGACCTCCATGCTGCACGCCGCCGCGGCCGCCGGGGAGCGCCTCGACGCGTTCGTCGTGCGCAAGGCCGGCAAGGCGCACGGCCTCCAGCAGCGCATCGAGGGCCCGTCCATCAAGGGCCGCCAGGTGCTCGTCGTCGAGGACACCACGACGACCGGCGCCTCGCCGCTCGCCGCCGTCGAGGCCGCTCGCGAGGACGGCGCCGAGGTCGTCGCCGTCGCGACGATCGCCGACCGGGCGACCGGCGCCGGCGACAAGATCACCGCCGAGGCCGGCGTGGAGTACCGCTACGCCTTCTCCCTCGAGGAGCTCGGGCTCGCCTGAGCCCCGCCCGGGCCGGCGCCGGTCTGGCCGACCGGAGAGAACGGCCCCACCTGCACGGGGTAGCCGGCGCGCAGGGCCTCGACCGACGACGGCGGCGTGATGACGCTCGCGGTCCCGGCGCGCGGCCGCTCGAGGGCGGACGCGGCATACGTGTTGTCGGGCTGCCAGGCGAGCAGGTCGTCGCCCCGGACGACGGCCGGACCCGACGCCAGCAGCACGAAGGTGGCGTCGGGGAGGTCACCCCACGCGTACGCGTGCAGCCGGCGGGTGCGTCGACGGGTGTCCCAGCGCTCCTCGTGGAGCAGGCGGTCGAGCCCTGTCGCCGGCAGGTGGGTCGTGCGGTGCGCGGCCGCGACGAGGTCGCGGAAGCGGGTGTAGTCGGCGCGACGGCACTCGGCGCACGGACGGTGGCCCGCGGCGAGGGCGGTCGCCTCGTCGAGGAAGAAGAGCGGGGTGTAGTGGCCGGGGTCCCACTGGCGCACCCTGCGCCCGCGGAAGTTGAGGGCGCACGTGATCCAGGCCCGGCCGACGTGGTGCCGGCGCACGTCGCGGCTGCCGGCCCCGTCGTGGAGGCGTCCGCGGTTGCCCATCCACGCACCGAGGCCCGGCGCGGCCACGACGTCGCCGAACGGGTCGACCCGGTTGCGCGCGGGACCGCTGGGAGCACTCACTCGAGCACCTCGAGGCGCACGTCGGCGGGGTCGCCCTCGCCGAGGCCCTCGGCCTGACGGACCGCCTTCTTGACCGGCAGCACGTAGGCGCCGCGCGAGGCGTCCGGGAAGACGGACGTCGTCCACGACGTGCCGCCGACGGTGGCGCGGACCCGGACCGACCCGAAGCCGCGGGGCGGCCTGGGGACCTCACGGATGCGCGCCGACGCGTCCGGTGCGACGGTCACGAAGAACCAGCCGGTCTGCGCCTCCCACCGCCAGAGGTCGGCGGTGAAGCGGAGGGTCGTCATGCACCCACCGTAGGGCTGGGCACCGACAGGAACCGGGAGAGCGGCGTCGTCGTCGCACCAGCGGCCCGGTCCGCACGTGCGTCGCCCGCACTAGGATCGGCACACTGACCGCCCTGCTCTCGGGAGAACCCATGATCATCGTCTGGATCCTGCTCGGCCTCGTCGTGCTCCTCGCCGTCGTGGGCGTCGTCATGTACAACGGCCTGATCGGCCTGCGCAACAAGGTCGAGGAGGGCTGGCGCCAGATCGACGTCGAGCTCAAGCGCCGCCACGACCTCATCCCCAACCTCGTCGAGACGGTCAAGGGCTACGCCTCCCACGAGCGAGGCACCCTCGAGGAGGTCATGCAGGCCCGGTCCGCGGCCATGTCCGGCGCGTCGACCCCGGCCGCCGCGGCCCAGGCCGAGGGCCAGCTGAGCCAGGCGCTCGGTCGCCTCATGGCCGTCGCCGAGGCCTACCCCGACCTCAAGGCCAACCAGAACTTCCTCGCCCTCCAGCAGGAGCTGACGAGCACCGAGGACCGCATCGCGAGCTCGCGTCGCTACTACAACGCGCTCGTGCGCGAGCTCAACACCAAGGTCGAGTCGGTGCCCTCGAACATCGTCGCCAACATGGCCGGCGTCAAGCGGGCCGAGTACTTCGAGGCCCCGGCCACCGAGGCCGTCGTCCCCAACGTCAGCTTCGGCGGCGACGCGGTCGGCGGCTCGGGCTCGCCGGCCGTCGCACCCTCGACCCAGCCCGGCGCCGTCGGCGGCCCGTCGACCCAGCCCGGCGCCGCGCCCGGCGCGCTCCCGCAGGCCCAGGCGCCCGGTGCGGCCCAGCCCGACCCGACCACCGACTCCGCTCCCGGGCAGGGCACGCCCAACGCCTGACCCGCCTGCGCGGCCGACGAGGGCCGTCATGGCAGCAGGACGCCCCCAGCCACCGCTCGGGGCGTCCTGCTGCGTGCCTCTCCGGCGTCTGGTTCAGTCTGGGGTGGATACATCGTCGCGTGTATCATCAACCGCATGATCACCGCGACGCCGACGCACGCGCTGGCCCGGTTCGGACACGCGCTCTCCGACGCCACGAGGGTGCGGGTCCTGCTGGCCCTCAAGGACGGCCCGGCCTACCCGGCGGACCTCGCCGAGACGCTGGGCGTCTCACGCCAGTCGCTGTCGAACCACCTGTCCTGCCTGCGCGGGTGCGGACTCGTCGTCGCCCGCCCCGAGGGCCGGCGGGCGCTGTACGAGCTGACCGACGCACAGATCGGCCACGCCCTCGGTGACCTCATCGACCTGGTCCTGGTGGTCGACCCGGACTGCTGCGGCGGTGTCTCCGTGGCCGGGGCCGCTCGCGAGGCGGTGCGACCGTGACGGCCCTGTCGCTGGGGCCGTCCCCCGCCCGACGGGCGATCCTGTCGCGGCGCATCCGGCTCTTCGTCGCGGCGACCATCACCTACAACGTGCTCGAGGCCGTCATCGCCCTGAGTGCGGGAGCAGCAGCCTCCTCCTCGGCGCTCCTGGGCTTCGGGCTCGACTCGGTGATCGAGGTGTCGTCGGCGGCCGTCGTGGCGTGGCAGTTCGCAGGCAGCGACCCGGAGGCGCGGGAGAAGCCAGCGCTGCGGGCCATCGCGTGCTCCTTCTTCGCCCTCGCCGCAGTCGTGACGGTCGACGCCGTGCGCAGCCTGGCCGGCGCCGGCGAGGCGCAGCACTCGATGGTCGGCCTCGTGCTCGCCGCGGTCAGCCTCGCGGTCATGCCGGTGCTGTCGTGGGCGCAACGACGTGCCGGACGCGAGCTCGGCTCGGCCTCGGCGGTCGCCGACTCGAAGCAGACTCTGCTGTGCACCTACCTGTCGGCGGTGCTCCTCGTCGGTCTCGCCGTGAACGCCTGGTTCGAGTGGTCATGGGCCGATCCGGTCGCGGCCCTGGGTATCGCCGCCATCGCTGCGCGCGAGGGACTCGACGCCTGGCGCGGAGACGCCTGCTGCGCCCCCAACGTCCCACGCGCCGATGTGCCGGCCGGACAGGGTGCCCCGCACCTCTCCTGCACCTCGTGCGGTCCGGGATGCAGCTGCTGCGCCGGCTGACCGCTCAGCCCTTGACGTAGGACAGCTTCTCGCTGACCTTGCCGTCTCGCAGGCGCACGACGTCGACGCCGCGGACGTGACCGGGCGAGCCGTCGGGGGCCACCCAGTCGAAGCGCCAGCGCAGCACGCCCCGGTCGCCCGCCACGAACGACTCCTCGGCCGTGAAGGCGGGGCTGCCTGTCTCGGTGAAGAGCGACTCCCACACCGAGCGCACGTCTGCCGCGCCCTCGTGGCGCATGCCGTCCGGCGCTGGCCCCGTGGCCTCGAAGACGCAGTCGTCGGTCATCAGCGCCATGATCGCCTCGACGTCGCCGCGCCCGAACGCCGCGACGAACTGCGCGAAGCCGGCGTGCGTCGGTCCCCAGGCCGCGTCCCGGCCGAAGCGCGCGAGCAGGTCGGTCTGTGGGTCGCCGCCGGACGGCATACGCGCTCCGACGGCCCCGCCGGAGCGGTAGGCGTCCTCCGTCCCGTCGAACCAGGCGGCCACGTCGGCGACGAGCGCGGGGTCGAGGTCGCGGGCGCGGCCGGTCGCGACGGCGAGGTCCCAGCCGTGCACGAGGTGGTCGGCGACGAGCTGGCGGACGTACTCGTCCATCGACTCCTCGCCGTAGGAGAGCTGCACGGCTCCGTGCGTGGGGAGCGTCTCGTCGACGACGCCCACCGCCTCGGTCGCCGCCGATGCGGCAGCGCCGCGCGGGTCCTCACCGAGGAGGTCGCCGTCGAGGCGCGAGCCCACGTCGGCGATGGTGCGTCCGTGCATCAGGGGAGCGGTCCAGAGGTCCTCGCCCGCGACGTGGTTGACGAGGTCACGCACCGTCCAGTCGCTGCACGGCGTCGGCAGGTCCCACTGGTCGTCGGCGACGCCGTGCACCTGCTGGACCCACCACTGCACGCTCCGGCGGTAGCTCTCGCCGAGGTCGGGGCCGGTCTGCCGGGCCCTGGTGCCTGTCTCCACGACGTCCTCCCATCACCCCTGCACCCACCAGTGTGCGCCGGTGGCGGGTGCGGCGTCACGGCATCGCCGCAAGTGGTGGGGTCGGGAGCAGTGGCTCAGGAGTGGCGGCTCAGGAGCGGCGGTCGGTGCCCGTCGCGTTCTCGGCGATGTCGCCCACGGCGTCGGCGGTCTCGGCGGCGATCGCCTTGGCCTCGCGACGGTGCTTGACGAACTCGTAGACCATCGGCAGGAGGGAGACGAGCACGACGAGGAGGATGGCGTACTCGATGTTCTTCGTCAGGCCGGGGAACGCCTGGCCGAGGAAGTAGCCGAGCAGGGTGACGCCGACGACCCACGCCACGGCGCCCACGGCGCTCCAGCCGAAGAAGCGCTGGCGGTGCATGCGGCCGATGCCGGCCACGACGGTGATGAAGGTGCGCACGATCGGCACGAAGCGGCCGAGCACGAGCGCGCGGTTGCCGTACTTGTCGAAGAACGCGTTGGTCTTGTCGAAGTTGGCGGTGTTGATGAACCGCCCCTGCCGCTTGTAGAGCGGCTTGCCCACCGCCCGGCCGATCTCGTAGCCGACGACGTTGCCGAGGAAGGCCGCGAGCGTCAGCGCCGCCATGGCGAGCCCGAGGTTGAGGTCGATCTGGCCCGTGGCGATGAAGAGGCCGACCGCGAAGAGCAGCGAGTCGCCGGGCAGGATCGGGAAGAGCAGACCGCACTCGACGAAGACGATGACCAGGGCGATGACGAAGAACGCCCCCTGGTACTGCTCCAGCAGGTAGGTGGGGTCCATCCACTTCGGGCCGAGGGCCGGAGCGACGGCCGGCAGGGCGGCGAGTAGGTGCATGGGTCACAGGGTATGCCGTGTGCCCGGGAACCCCTGAATCCTCGCTGTCCGTGGGCTGTGGGTGTCCAGCGGCTCCCCGGCGGGTCCGCAGCGCCTCCCCACCGGCCTCCCAGCCACTTCCCAGCGCAGGTCTCGAAGACGTATCGATCGTGGGGGCGTCCCTTCCGTCCGTGGGCCGGGCCGGGCCACCATGAGCTCAGGGAGCGCAGGAGGAGGCCGGCGACGCGCCGGGACCTCGGGGTCGCCCCCGCTCCGGCGGGCGCGACGGCGGACGTGCCGTCCTCCTCCTGGTCCTCCCGCGGTCCACCTGTCCTCGCCTCGGGTCCTCGCCTCCGTAGACTTCGGCGCGTGGAACCAGAGGTGGGCGTCGGACCGTGGCCGGGCCCCTGGCCCGACGGCGACCACTGGGACCCCGAGCTGCTCGAGCACGGTGACCGGCGCAACGTCGTCGACGCGTACCGCTACTGGCGGCACGACGCGATCGTCGCCGACCTCGACACCCGGCGGCACGACTTCCACGTCGCCGTCGAGAACTGGGGCCACGACTTCAACATCGGCTCGGTCATCCGCACGGCCAACGCCATGGGCGCGCAGGCCTTCCACATCGTCGGCAGGCGCCGGTGGAACCGCCGCGGGGCGATGGTCACCGACCGCTACCAGCACGAGCACCACCACCCGGACGCCGCGGCGCTCGCGGCCTGGGCGGCTGCCGAGGGACTGGTCGTCATCGGCATCGACAACCTGCCCGGCTCGGTGCCGCTCGAGACCTTCGACCTGCCGCGCCGGTGCGTCCTCGTCTTCGGGCAGGAGGGGCCGGGCCTCTCGGAGCCGATGCGCGCCGAGTGCGCTGCCGTGCTGCACATCGAGCAGTTCGGCTCGACCCGCTCGATCAACGCCGGAGCGGCCGCGGCGGTGGCGATGCACGCGTGGGTGCGTCGGCACGTGTTCGACCAGCACGTCTAGCCGGTCGCCGGCCGCCGGTCGCCGGCCGCTGGCTCAGCCCTGCGGGTCGCGGCCCCGCCAGCGCAGCGGCTCCTCGGCATACTCCTCCGCGACGTGCGCGGCGACGCCGACGGTGCGGGCCACCTGGAAGACGACCTCGCCGGACTCGGCAGGCAGGCCCAACGCGTGCAGCACGGCCGCGCTCGCGAGGTCGATGTTGGGCAGCGCGCCGGTGCGCTCGGCGACGAGAGCGGCGAGGCTCTCGACGCGGCGCCGCAGCCGGGTGGTGCCGCGTCGGCGCCACAGGGCTTCGAGGACGACGTCGGCGCGCGGGTCGCCGTCGGGGTAGAGGAAGTGGCCGAAGCCGGCCACCGCACCACGCTCGCGCAGCGAGCGCGCGACGAGGACAGCCGGGTCGACGCCGTCCGTGAGCAGGGCGTGGGCGGCGACCGGCGCCGCACCGTGGAGCGGCCCGGCCATCGCGGCATACGCGGCGCAGAGGCAGTCGTGGAGTCCCGCGCGCGTCGAGGCGGTGACGCGGGCCGCCACCGTCGAGGCCGTCAGGCCGTGGTCGAGGAGGGCGACGAGCAGGACCCGGAGCGCCGCGACGTCGGCGCGTGCCGAGGGTGACCCGCCCAGTGCCGCCAGCGCGAGCGCCGCCAGGTCCGACTGGCCCTGACCCCCGGCGAGCAGCGTCAACGCAGCGCGCAGCGTCGGCACGGCCGCGGCCCTGACCCGTGCGGGGTCGGTGTCGGACGCGAACGGGTCGGCCGCGGCGAGCAGCTGCACCGCGACCGGCATCCGGCGCTCGAGCGGCAGGCTCGAGAGGTCGACACCGGCCGGCACCGAGGGGTCCGGGCCCGGAACTCCCTGCGCCACAGCGGATCCCAGCACGATGGCAGCCGCCTCCTCGAGCGACCCGAGGGACACGACCTCCGACAGGGGGTGCCCGCGATAGAGCAGGTCGCCCTCGGTCTGGCTGCTCACCGACGTCGCGATGCTGCGGAAGCGCAGGACCGGCTGCGGACCTCCCGGCGGCCGGGTGGCCGAAGCCATGGCGTCGATCTGGGCGCGGTCGAAGAGGCTCTCCTGCTGGCCGGGTCGGCGCTCGCTGCGGAGCAGCCCACGGCTGACGTAGGCGTAGAGGGTCGCGCGCTTGACGCCGAGCCGCTGGGCAGCCTCCGTCGTCGTGATCCACGTGCCTGACGTCATCGCCATGTCGCCTCCGGGTTGATCGGGTCAACAGTTGACGCGATCAACATTGACGGTGTTGATCAACATCGCTGAGAGTGACGAGTGAACCCGAGAGGAGCACCCCATGTCCACCAACCCCACCGGTTTCATCACCGTCCCGAAGGGCCTGGCCAAGGTCGTCGTCACCGACACCGAGCTCGGCGACGTCCGCGGCGACGAGGGCTTCTTCCACTACCGGCAGTACTCCGCCGTCGAGCTGGCCGAGAAGGTCGGCTTCGAGCAGGCCTGGCACCTGCTCGAGCGCGGCCACCTCCCGGACGCCGACGAGCTCGCGACGTTCACGGCCGAGATCGGCCGGCTGCGCGTCCTTCCGGCCGCGCTAGCCGACCTGCTGCCGGCCATCTGCGCGACGACGACCGACTCGCTCCAGGTGCTGCGCACGGCACTGTCGGCGTGGGGCGGCATCGCCGGCCTGCGGCCCCTCTACGACTGCGACGAGGACGAGAAGCTCGCCGCCGCGATGGCCTCGGTCGCGATCACGCCGACGATCCTGGCTGCGGCCCACCGGCTGCACCAGGGCCTCGAGCCCATCCCCGCGGACCCGAGCCTCGGCCACGCCGAGGACTACCTGCGCATGGTGACCGGACGGCTGCCCGCCGCGGGCGACGCCCGGGCCGTCGAGCAGTACCTCGTCGCGACGATGGACCACGGCTTCAACGCCTCGACCTTCACGGCCCGGGTCATCGCGAGCACCGGCGCCGACCTCGCGGCCTGCCTCGTCGGGGCCATCGGCTCGTTCTCCGGGCCGCTGCACGGAGGCGCCCCGAGCCGCGCGCTCGAGGCGCTCGACGAGATCGGCACGCTGGACCGGGCCGACGGCTGGGTGCGCGAGCGCATCGCGTCGGGCGCCCGGATCATGGGGTTCGGCCACGCCGTCTACCGCACCCGCGACCCGCGCTCGGAGATGCTCAAGACGGTCGCCCGCGGCTGGGACGACCCGCTCGTCGACCTCGCCGTCGGGGTGGAGGACGCCATCGAGCAGGCGCTGGCCGACCTCAAGCCCGGTCGCGAGCTGCACGCCAACGTCGAGTTCTACGCCGGCGTCGTCATGAAGCTGGCAGGGCTCGACCCGTCGATGTTCACGCCGACGTTCTGCGTCGCGCGGGTCGTCGGCTGGACGGCGAACGTCCTGGAGCAGAGCCGCGACCCGAAGATCATCCGGCCCGCCGCGCGCTACGTGGGACCGCCGCCGCCCCAGCCCGTGCCGACCGGCACGCGCACGCCGCTGCCGGCCTGAGTCGCCGCGCCCGGGAGAGGGCATCGAGCAGGCCCCGACGCATCCGGTTGCCGGGGCCTGCTCGGCGCGACCGGGGGAGCATCCGGTCGCTGGTTTCGTCGCCCGGAGCCCTCCGAACGTCACGTCCACGGTAGGGCAGATCCGACGCGTCGGGTCGACGTTCAGGTCAGAACTCGACAAGGTGGTGTCAAGGAATCGTCGGCTGCACGTAAGGAGGGGGCACGCGTGTCCCGATCGACGGTCGATACGTCCCGGTCCGGGGCTTTCGTCCGTTTCTGGATCGCCGACGCCGTCTCGAACCTCGGGACCTTCGTCTCGACGCTGGCCCTGCAGCTGCTCCTCATCGAGACGCTGCACGCCGACCAGACGGCGCTCGGGATCGTGCGGTCCGCGCAGTGGCTGCCCTACCTGCTCTTCGGCCTGCTCGCCGGCGTCGTCGTCGACCGGATGCGCCGGCGTCCGCTCCTCGTCGTGGTCGACGTGCTGTGCGCCGTGCTGCTCGGGGCGGTGGGAGTGCTCGCGCTGACCGGCCACCTGACGGTGCCGATCCTCGCCGTCCTCGTCTTCGCAACCGGCTCGGCGTCGATGTTCTTCACCGCTGCCCACCTGTCACTGCTGCCGACGATCGTCCCAGCGCCCGGACTCGCATCGGCGAATGCCCGCCTGGCACAGACGTATTCGGCGACGCAGTCCCTCGGGCCGCTCGTCGGTGGGACTCTCGTGCGACTGCTCTCCGCGCCCGTGGCCATCCTCGTCGACGCGATGTCGTATGCCGTGTCGGCCGTCGTGCTCGCGACGCTCCGTGTCGAGGAGGCGAGGCCGGAGCCGTCCGCCGAGCGGCACCTCCGGAGCGAGCTGCGCGAGGGAGCGGCGTGGGTCTATCGCCACGTCACCCTCGGGCCGTACGCGATCGCCCTGCACCTGTGGTTCTTCGCCAACGCCATGGTGACGACGGTGCTCGTCTACTTCGCGACGACCGAGCTGCGGCTGGGCCCGATCGCGGTCGGGCTCGTCCTCGCCGCGACCGGGGTCACCGGTGTCGTCGGCGCCGGGCTCGCCCCGCGCCTCGGACGGCGCTTCGGGACCGGGCGGGTGGTCACGACGACCGAGTGGCTGAGCCCCACGGCATACGCCCTCCTGCTGCTCGCGCAGCCAGGGCCGTCAGCGCTCCTCTGGCCACTGGTCGCCAACGCGCTCTTCGGACTCGCGATGGGCGTCCGCGGGCCGCTCGAGATGAGCTATCGCAACCTCGTGACACCCGACCGGCTGCGAGGACGGATGAACGCCACGATCCGCTCGTTCAACTGGGGGTCCATCGCGGTGGCCGCCCCACTCGGCGGCTGGGTGGCGGCCACGTGGGGCAATCGAACCGCCATCGCGGCGGCCGTCGTCGGGCTCGCCGCGTCGGCGCTCATCCTCTGGTGCTCGCCCTACCGTCACGTGACGGGCGAGGGCGAGCACCAGCGGGGAGGAGCAGCCGCCCCGGTCAGTCCTGAGCCGTGAGCGCCTGCTTCCACGAGACGCGGCCCCCGGACTGCATGAGCGAGCGACGGTAGATCCGCTCGCCGACGACGACGGTCACCGCCGAGAAGCCGGCCATGAGCAGGAGGGCGACCACCGGCTCCCACCAGGCCGCGTCACCGGCGAGCAGGCGCCCCGGCATCGACACGACCGACGCGATCGGCACGAAGGAGGCCACCTCGAGCGCCTTGCCCGACAGTCCGAAGCTCGCGACGTAGACGGCCATGAGGATCGTCGTCATCGGTGCCGTCGTCGACTGAAGGTCCTCGGTGCGCGACGCGAGGGCGCCGGCGACGGCGTAGAGGCACGCGAGGGCGAAGAAGCCGACCGCGAAGAAGAGCACGAACCACACGACGGCCGTCGACAGGCTCGGCAGCAGCGTCGAGAGGTCGGTGAACGACACGGCCACGAGGCCGACGGCGGCGAAGAGCACCACCTGGCCCAGCGCGATGACCGAGTTGCCGAGGATCTTGCCGGCGAGCAGCTGCCGCAAGGGGATCGCGGTCGCCAGGATCTCGACGAGGCGGGACTGCTTCTCCTCCACGACGCTCGCCGAGATCTGCTGGCCGAACATCATCGCCGCCATGAAGAAGAGCAGCGCGAAGGCGAACGTCGCCCCCTTGACGAAGCCGCTGTTGCCGACCTGGCCGTCGAAGCGGGTCGTCGTCAGCGTCGTGCCCTGCTCGAGGGCCTGGACGGTCGTGCCGGCCGCAGCGGCGTTGCGTTCGAGGGCAGTGCTCCGCAACGCGCTCTCGACGGCGGTGCGCAGGGCGAGGTCGGCGTCGTCGGCCGACGTCAGCGTCCAACCGGTGCCCGTCTCGTGCAGCCAGGCGTCGGCCGACCCCTCGTCGACAAGGGTGCGCGCCGCGGGCTCGCCCGACACGGACGTCGCGACGACCGACACCTTGTCGTCGTCCTGCCGCGCCGACACCGCGGCTCGCTCGACGAGTGCACGGCCGTCGGAGCCGGCCACGGCCACGGTGTAGGTCGTCGTCCTGCTGCCCTCCCACACCGAGAAGGCACCGAAACCGGCGATGAAGACGAGCGTGATGAGGGTCGAGACGAGGAACGCGCGGTTCGTCAAGCGCACGACGATCTCGCGCGCCGCCACGACGGCCCAGGCGCGCCCGCCTGCCGCCGTGTCGGTGGTGTCGGCGAGCGCGGTCTCCGCGACGGGGCCGCGCTCGCGGTCGGTGGGGCGCTGGTCGGTGGTGGTCATGCCGTCACCTCACGGTAGATCTGGGCCAGGCTCGGTCGCTGGGGTGAGAACTCGTGCACCTCGCCGCGGCGCAGCGCCTCCTCGAGCAGGCGCCGCTCGGCGCCGTGCTCGACGACCTCGAGCAGGGCGGTCGAGCCCTCGACGTCGACGGCGTGGATGCCGGGGACCCCGCGCACCCAGCCCGCGTCGCCGGACAGCACGAGACGGTGCCGGGCGACGGAGTGCGAGCGCAGGTCCTCGGGGGTGCCGGACGCGACCACGCGGCCGCGGGCCAGGACCACGAGACGCTCGCAGAGCCGCTCGACGAGGTCGAGCTGGTGGGAGGAGAAGAGCACCGGGACGCCGCGGGCGGTGTGCTCGCGCAGCAGGTCGGCCATGTTGTCGACAGCTGCCGGGTCGAGCCCGCTGAACGGCTCGTCGAGCACGAGGGCGCGTGGGTGACCCATCAGCGCGGCGACGATCTGCACGCGCTGCTGGTTGCCGAGCGAGAGCTTCTCGACGTGGTCCTTGGCGCGGTCGGCGAGGCCGAGGCGCTCGAGGTGGCTCGTCACCGAGGCACGGGCCGCGGCGGCGGAGAGCCCGCGCAGCCGGCCGAGGTAGACGAGCTGGTCGAGCACGGCCTGCTTCGGGTAGAGACCGCGCTCCTCGGGCATGTAGCCGAAGCTGCGGCGGTCGAGCTGGGTGATGGGCCGGCCGTCCCAGAGCACCTCGCCCGCCGTGGCGGACAGGACCCCCATGAGCATCCGCATCGTCGTCGTCTTGCCTGCGCCGTTGCCGCCGACGAAGCCGGTGAGCAGTCCTGCCGGCACGTCGAAGCTGACGTCGTCGACGGCGCGGATCTCGCCGAACGTGCGGGAGAGGTGCCGCAGCTCGATGTCGGCCGTGGCTCGTGGTCTGGTGAGTCGTTCCCCGGATGCGCTCATGCGCCCCACGCTAGGCGTGGACGGGCGTCCGGCGGATCAGTCGCGCGGGGGATCCGCGACGTCCCCCGGCAGGATGAGCCCGGCCTCGTAGGCGAGGACGACGGCCTGGACCCGGTCGCGCAGGTGCAGCTTGGCGAAGACGTTGGACAGGTGGGTCTTGACGGTGGCCTCGCCGACGAAGAGGTGGGCGGCGACCTCGGCGTTGGACAGCCCTCGACCCACCAGGCCCAGCACCTCGAGCTCGCGCGGGGTCAGCTCGTCGAGCCGCGGGTCGCGCTGGTCCTGCCGACCGGGGACGCCGGGACGGGCCGCCGGCACCGGCGCGGCGGCCATCTGCGCGATGACGCGCCGCGTGACCTCCGGCGCGAGCAGCGCGTGACCGCCGGCGACGGCGCGCACCGCCTGGACGAGCTGCTCGGCATCGGAGTTCTTGAGCAGGAAGCCGCTGGCCCCCGCCCCGAGACCCGCGAACACGTAGTCGTCCTGGTCGAACGTCGTGAGGATGACGACCTTGGCGAGGTCGTCGGCCACGATCCGGCGGGTGGCCTCGATGCCGTCCATGACCGGCATCTGCACGTCCATGAGAACGACGTCGGGGCGCAGCTCGTGCGTCAGCCGGACGGCCTCGGCCCCGTCGCTGGCCTCGCCTACGACCTCGAGGTCCTCCTCGACGGAGAGGATGAGCGAGAAGCCGGAGCGCACGAGGCGGTGGTCGTCGACGAGGAGCACGCGGGTGGGCGGCGTCACGACGCGTCCTCGGGCAGCGGCATACGCACCCGGACACGGTAGCCGCCGGTGACGCGCGGGCCGATCTCGCTGACGCCGCCGTGGGTCGCGAGGCGCTCGCGGACCCCGAGCAGGCCCAGCCCGGTGCCCGACGTGCCCGAGCGGGGCCGCCCGGTGTCGAGCACCTCGACCTCGGCGTAGCCGTGCGCGAAGCCGTGCTCGGGCCGTCGGTCCACGCGGACGAAGACGGTCGCCGACGACGCCGTCGAGTGCCGGCGGACGTTCGCGAGCGCCTCCTGGGCGGTGCGGTAGAGCGAGAGGCCCAGCGGTGCGGGCACGGACGTCACGGCGCCGACGGAGTCCTCGACCACGTGGCACCGGACGTCGAGGCCGTGCGCTGCGGCTTCCTCTGCGAGCGCCGGCACGTCTGCGAGCACGGGCTCGGGAGCCCTGGAGCGTGGCTGCGGGACGGAGCCGCTGCCGGCGGGATCGTCGGAGGAGCCGTCGGACGGCCCGCCGGAAGGACCTCCCGAGGACTCGGTGTCGTCCGTGCGCAGGGTGCCGAGCAGGCCGCGCATCTGGGCGACGGCGTCGCGCGAGGAGGTCTCGACCGAGCGGAGGGCGCCCTCGGCCGCGTCGGCGTCGCGGCGCAGCACCCGGCGCGCCGCGGCTGCCTGGATGCCGATGACGGAGATGTGGTGGGCGACGACGTCGTGCAGCTCGCGGGCGATGCGGAGGCGCTCCTCGACCACCGCCTGCCGGCGCAGGCTCGTCGCCTGGGTCTCGATGGTCCGGGCCTGGTCGGCCATCCGGTCGCGGCGCAGCGCCGAGCGCCAGGCCGCCTGGCCCCCGACGATGGCGCCGCCGAAGTAGAAGGCGTTGATGAGCAGGCTGTAGACGACGTAGGCGGTGGCCGGCCCGAACAGGCCCTGCCGCTCGGGCATCCGGCCGTCGTGGCTGAGAGCCTGCTCGATGCCCGAACCCACGGCGAACTGCCAGGTGAGCCAGCCGAACATCAGCAGCACGATCCCGACGACGACACCGATCATGAGGCGCCGGTCGCGCGCCCAGGCGACGCCGGTGAAGATCGCGACGAAGTAGACGACCTGCATCGGCACCGACGCCGCGACGCCCGGCATGACGATGCCGACCCCGAAGAAGTGAAGCGACAGGCCGGCGGCCACGGCGAGCGGCCAGCGCCGCCGCCAGACGAGAGGCACCGTGCCGGCGAGGACCACGAGGTGCGGCCACAGCCACGAGTCCTGGAACGAGCCGAGGGCGTCGATGCTGCGCAGCAGTTCGACCCCCAGAGACCCGGTGACGAGGAAGGCGAGGGCGAGCCACGCGTCGACCCGCCGCACGTGGGCGCGGTCGGCCGGCACGCGTTCCCAGTCGGTGTCGACGCCGAAGTACGTCTGCACCCGCGCCACGAGGGCAGTCCACCGGCCGTCCATGGGCTCCACCCTAGGCAGGCCGGCCGGCGGTGCGGCTCCCCCTCGAGGGGGAGCCGGCGTCGGCGGTACGGTCGGCCCCATGGGTGTCACCTCCACGGTCCTCGACGTCACGACCATGCGCTCACGGCTCGACCGGCTGCGTCGGCACGCTGCCGATGCGGGGGTCACGACGACCGTCGTCTCGCCGGGGTCGGACCTGCGCTACCTCACCGGGGTGGCCGGGTCGTCGTTCGAGCGGCTCACGGCCCTCGTCGTGCCGAGCGACCCCGCGGTCGCTCCCGTCTTCGTCTCGCCTGCGCTGGAGTACGCCGGGCTGGGGCACGTCCCGCTCGGCGACCTCGGCGTCGAGGTGCGCACGTGGGTCGACGGCGAGGACCCCTACGCGCTGGCGCTCGGCGGGGTGCCCGGTGGCCGCGTCGCGGTGTCCGACATGACGCCGGCGCTGCACCTGCTGCAGCTGCGAGACGCCGGCGCGGTCGACCAGCAGCTCGCCGGTCCGGTGCTGCGCGAGCTGCGCATGCGCAAGGACGAGGCGGAGCTCGCCGAGCTCCGGGCAGCGGGAGCAGCGATCGACCGGGTGCACGCGCGGGTCGGTGAGTGGCTGCGCGCCGGTCGCACCGAGGCCGAGGTGGCAGCCGACATCGCGGCCGCGATCGTCGAGGAGGGCCACGCCGCAGCGGAGTTCGTCATCGTCGGCTCGGGTCCCAACGGAGCGAGCCCGCACCACTCCGTCAGCGACCGCGTCATCGAGCAGGGTGACGTCGTCGTCGTCGACATCGGCGGCCCGCTGCCGTCGGGCTACAACTCCGACAGCACGAGGACGTATGCCGTGGGCGCCCCTCGCGAGCCCGACGTGGCCACGGCCTACGCCGCGTTGCAGGCGGCGCAGCGGGCGTCCGTCGCGTCCGTGCGCCCCGGCGTCACGTGTCAGGACGTCGAACGCGCCGGGCGGGACGTGCTCGCCGCGGCTGGGCTGGCCGAGCACTTCATCCACCGCACCGGCCACGGCATCGGGCTCGACGTCCACGAGGAGCCCTACATCGTCGCCGGCAACGAGCTGCCGCTCGAGGCCGGGATGACCTTCAGCATCGAGCCGGGCGTCTACCTCTCCGGTCGCTGGGGCGCGCGCATCGAGGACATCGTCGCCGTGACGGTCCACGGCGTCGAGCGCCTCAACACCCGCCCCACCGACCTCGCCGTCCTCTGACCCGAGGACCCCCCCGCCTTCGTCACCCTCGAGTGGCCCCGTCGTCACACGCTCGAGTGGCCCCGTCGTCACACTCACCGACCCCCAACGCCCGTCGAGTGGCCCCGTCGTCACACCGACCGGCGTCAGGAGTCGAAGCCGACGCCCATCCGGTCGAGCGTGCGCAGCCACACGTTCCGTTTGCCGGTGCGGTCCTCGGCAGCGAGCGAGGACCGCGTGGCCCGCACCGCGGCATACCGGATCGGCTCGGGAGGGAAGGGGATCGGCTTGTGCCGAACCATCCCCAGCCGGGTCAGCTCGGTGTCCTTGCCGTCGACGAGGTCGAGAGCGACGGCCGCACCGAAGCGGGTCGAGGCGACGCCCAGTCCGGTGTAGCCCACGGCATACGCCATCCGTCCGCCGAGGGCGGTGCCGAAGACGGGCGTGAAGCGTGAGGTCGTGTCGATGACGCCGGCCCACCGGTGGGTGAAGCGGATGCCCTCGAGCTGCGGGAAGAGGTCGAGGAAGTGGTCCGCGAGCAGGCCGTGCGACGCGTCGTTCTGCTCGAGCGCCGGGTCGATGCGTCCCGGGAAGTGGTAGTTGGCGTCGTAGCCGCCGAAGAGCACTCGGTCGTCGAGCGTCCTTCTGTAGTAGTGGAACTGGTTGCCCGCGTCCGTGAGTCCCTCGCGGCCGCGCCACCCGATGGCATCGAGCTGAGCGGGCGTCAGCGGCTCGGTCATGAGGACGTGGTCGTAGACCGGCAACACCCAGGCGCTGAAGCGCTTGAGCACGCCCTGGGATGCGTTCGTGCCGATGACGACGCGTCGCGCATGGATCGAGCCCGCGTCGAGGGTGACCCGCACGCCATCACCCTCGGAGTCGAATCCCGTTGCGCGCGTGTGCTCGTGGAGCCGGACGCCGAGCGACTCCGCGGCGCGCGCGAGACCCCAGACGAGCCGGGCCGGGTCGACGAGCGCGACCTCCGGGTCGTACATGCCGGCGAGGTAGCGCGGCGAGTCGACCCGGGCGCGGGCCTGGTCCGCGTCCAGCAGCTCGACCGGCACCCCGTGCGAGCGGTGCAGCTCGAACGACTCACGGACAGAGGGGATCTGGTGCTCGGTCAGGGCGAGGGTCAGCTCGCCGGGCACGTGGAGGTCAGCGTCGATGCCGTATGCCGTGACCGACCTCTGGATGGCCGCGAAGTTCTCCGCCGCGAGGCGCTCGAGCGTCTCCATCTCGTCGGGCCAGCACGAGACGCCCTGGGCGAGACCGTGCGTGAGGGACGGCGCCATGAAGCCGCCGTTGCGACCGGACGCGCCGTCGGCCAGGCGTCCCGCCTCGACGACGACGACGTCGCGCGAGGGGTCGGCCTCCTTGGCCTGGATCGCCGCCCAGAGCCCGGTGAACCCGCCGCCGACGACGAGCAGGTCGGTGCGGGGCGCGGCGCCGGTCAGGGCCGCGCGCGGGTCGGGGCGCTCCGGCCGGTCGGTCCAGAACGGGACGGGGCGGGCGTCGGCGAGCGCGGCGGCGGCGCGGGGCGAGAGCGGGAAAACAGGCATGACGAGACGGATCAGACCATGCTTGGCTGCTGCCTGTGAACCCCTCTTCGTTCCAGAGCGATCCAGAGTCCGTGGCCCAGAGACTGCTGCAGGTGTTCCACGACGAGACCCGCGCGCCGATCCGGCTCGGCACCTCGCAGCGCCCCATCGAGCTCGACGGCCTCGTGCGGCGCGAGTACGAGATCGACGGCGGCCACTGGAACATGATCGAGAGCCCCGACGGCCTCGGTCCCGACCCGGACGAGTGGGACGCCGTCATCGCGCGACAGCGTGACTTCTTCGCCGGTCTCGGCCTGCGCGTCGAGTGGAAGACCTACGACTACGACGAGCCGGCCGACCTCGGCGAGCGCCTCCTGAGGGCGGGCTTCGTCAAGGAGGACGACGAGGCCCTCATCCTCGGTGAAGCCGCGCCTCTCGCGGCCCAGGACCTCGACCTCCCCGACGGCGTGGTCGTGCGCGCCGCGGACTCCGACGAGGACTTCGTGCGGATGGCCGAGATGCTGGAGCTCGTCTGGGACGAGCCGCAGTCCTGGGTGGTGGAGTCCCTGCTGCCCCGGTGGCGCACCGACCCGTCGTCGATGGACGTCGTGGTCGTCGAGGAGTCCCGCACGGGGCCGGTGCTCTGCGCCGCCCGCGCGGAGTACGACGAGAGCGGCTTCAGCGGCCTGTGGGGCGGGTCGACGCTGCCGGAGTGGCGCGGCCGCGGCCTCTACCGGGCGACGCTGCTCCACCGCGCCCGCCTCGGTCTCGCGCGCGGCAAGGACCACGTCCGCGTCGACGCCTCGCCGGACTCCGAGCCGATCCTGCGCCGGCTCGGGCTGCACCGCGTCGCGACGACGACGCCCTACGTCTTCGACCCCGCTCTCTGAGCCCAGTGCGACACTCCTGAGGTGACGAGGGGGAAGAGGGTGCCGCGTCGAGGACCGGCGACGCGGGCACGACGTCTGCGCACCGTCCCCGCCCTGGCCGCCCTGGCGCTGGCTGCCTCGGCGCTCGGCGCCTGCACCTCGGAGACCCTCGACCCGGTCGCGGGAGGATCCACGGCGTCCGCGCCCACCGCCCTGGGCTCGGGCGCCTCCACGGCCCAGCCCGACCCGGGGATGACCCCGATCGAGGCGGCGGCGCGGTGCACCACGACGCGCCGACTCACCGGCAAGGGCGAGGTGCCGCTCGACGCCGTCTTCCCCGGCGCCGAGACGAGCGCGACGTCCGACCCGAAGGAGACGGTGCCGGGTCCCGACGCGGCCGACCGGACCCGCTGCCCCGGCGAGCTGCCGGCCGAGCCGCACTGCGACGGCCTCGTGCCCTGGACCGACCTGCTCCCGGACGAGTTCGTCCCCGCGAGCGGGGCGCGGCGCATCGTCGGGGGCTACCTCCTCACGATGCCGAAGCAGGCCGGCAACCAGGCCCCGCCCGAGAGCTCCGCGGGCACCAAGGTCGTGACCTTCAGCCTCGTCGACCTCGTGGCGGGCGACCCCGGCGGTCTCGTCGACCACCTCGACGTCGCCTTCCGGGCCTGCGCGAAGGCCACCCCGAGCACCGTCGCAGGCGTCGGAGCCCTGGTCGGGACGGTGCGCTCGGAGTACGGCGCGGGCTCGGCCGAGGTCGTCCTGCTGCGCCGCGGCCCGCACCTCGTGTGGGCCGCCCTCGACGGGAGCGGCTGGGAGAAGGGGGAGCAGCAGCGGGCTCTCGCCGTGCTCGTCGCGCGCCTGCTCTGAGCGGTCGCTCACCGATGGGTGGGCACCCGTGGGCACCGGACGGCATACGTGGCAGGATTTCCGACGGATCTTCAAAGCCGCACACGAGACTGCAGGAGTAGCAATGCCCATCGCCACACCCGAGGTGTATGCCGACATGCTCGACCGCGCGAAGGCCGGCTCCTTCGCGTACCCCGCCATCAACGTCTCGAGCTCGCAGACGCTGAACGCCGCGCTCAAGGGCTTCGCCGACGCCGGCTCCGACGGCATCATCCAGGTCTCGACCGGCGGCGCGGACTACCTCTCCGGCCCGAGCATCAAGAACATGGTGAGCGGCTCGCTCGCGTTCGCCGCCTACGCGCACGAGGTGGCCAAGAACTACCCCGTCAACATCGCGCTGCACACCGACCACTGCCCCAAGGACAAGCTCGACGGCTTCGTGCGTCCGCTCCTCGCGGCGAGCACCGAGCGCGTCCAGGCCGGTGGCACGCCGTGGTTCCAGTCGCACATGTGGGACGGCTCGGCCGTGCCGCTCGACGAGAACCTGTCGATCGCGCAGGAGCTGCTCGCCCTGGCCAAGGCCGCCAACGTCATCCTCGAGATCGAGGTCGGCGTCGTCGGCGGCGAGGAGGACGGCGTGGAGGGCGCCATTGACGAGAAGCTCTACTCCACGCCCGAGGACGCCATCGCCACGATCAAGGCGCTCGGTGCCGGCGAGAACGGTCGCTACCTGACGGCCCTGACGTTCGGCAACGTCCACGGCGTCTACAAGCCCGGCAACGTCAAGCTGCGCCCCGAGATCCTCCTGCAGGCCCAGCAGGCCGCCGCCAAGGAGCTCGGCCTGTCCGACGACGCGCGCCCCTTCGACCTCGTCTTCCACGGAGGGTCCGGCTCGCTGCCCGAGGAGATCTCGGCCGCCGTCGACAACGGCGTCGTCAAGATGAACGTCGACACCGACACGCAGTACGCCTTCACCCGTCGCATCGCCGACTGGATGATCTCCGGCTACGCCGGCGTGCTCAAGGTCGACGGCGAGGTCGGCAACAAGAAGCAGTACGACCCGCGCGCCTGGGGCAAGGCGGCCGAGGAGGCCATGGCGGTGCGCATCGTCGAGGCCTGCACCGCGCTGCGCTCGGCAGGCACGCACCAGTGAGCGACAACCTGCTCGGCATCCCCGAGACGCGCCTCGCGGTCGACCCGGCGGCCGAGAAGCTCGACGCCGGCGTCGACCCCGTCCAGGTGGCGGCCGCCTACCCCGCGAGCTCGCTCGCCTGGGCGGTCCTCGCCGAGGACGCGCTCGCCGACGGTGACCGCGATGTCGAGGCCTACGCGTACGCCCGCACCGGCTACCACCGCGCGCTCGACAGCCTGCGCAAGTCCGGCTGGCGCGGCCAGGGCCCGGTGCCGTGGTCGCACGAGCCCAACCGTGGCTTCCTCCGCGCGCTCGCGGCGCTCGCCCGTGCGGCGCGAGCCATCGGCGAGAGCGACGAGGAGGCCCGCTGCACGCAGTTCCTGCGCGACAGCTCGGCCGAGGGTGCGCGCGAGCTCGGTCTCTGAGGGCTCGCACGACCGCATGACGCTCTTCTGCTCCGACGTCGACGGCACGCTGCTCGACCACCGACGCACCCTCTCCGACCGCACCGTCGCCGCCATCCGGGCGGTGCGGTCGGCGGGGCACACGTTCGTGCTGTGCAGCTCGCGCATGCCGGCGTCCCTGGAGGGGCTCGAGCGGCTCTGCGGCGTCGAGCCGACCCCGCTCATCGCATACAACGGCGGTCTCGTGCTGCGCGCCGACCGCACCGTCGTGACCGACGTTCCCATCACGCCGGGCGATGCCCGGGAGGCGTATGCCGTGTGCTCGCGTCTCGGACTGCACGCGAGCTTCTTCGCCGGTGACGACTGGTACGCCTGGGGGCCCGACGAGTGGACCGAGCGCGAGGCGACGATCACGGCGGTCGACCCGAGCCTCGAGTCGGCGCACGACTACGTCTCGAGCGGGCGCGTCGACACGCACCCGCCGCACAAGGTCATGGCGATGGGGGAGCCGGCGCTCGTCGACGAGCTCGAGGCGGCACTCGCCGGACGCCCCGGCATGGTCACCTACCGGTCCAAGCCGACCTACCTCGAGATCGCCAACGCCGCCTGCTCCAAGGGCGACGGGCTGCAGGCCCTCGCCGACGAGCTCGGCATCGACCTCGCCGACACGGTCTTCTTCGGCGACAACCACAACGACGTCTCGGCGTTCGAGGTGGCCGGCACGGCGGTGGCCGTCTCCAACGCGGTCGAGCCGGCGCTCGATGCCGCGCACGTCGTCACGGGCCACCACCGCGAGGACGGCGTCGCGGAGTACCTCGAGGACTGGCTCGCCTCGCACTGACCGCTGCGCACCTGGACCGCATCGGCTCGTCGCTTGCGCACTGCACGATGGGTGGCGAGGCGATCGTCGCCACCACAACTCCGCCGGGGCGGAGCAATCCCGGGTCGGGTGGCCTGATCCGCCTCACCTTCTCCGCCGGGGCGGAGGAATCGGGGGCGGGGGGCCCGATCTGCCGCCACAACTCTGCCGGGGCGGAGAAGCCGGGTCCGGGGCATCGGTCTCGAACCGATAACCTTGCGGTTGGCTTTGACCACAACCGGAAGGCAGACCGATGCCGGCAATCGTGCTCGTCGGAGCGCAGTGGGGTGACGAGGGCAAGGGCAAGGCGACCGACCTGCTCGGCAGCAGCGTCGACTACGTCGTCAAGTTCAACGGCGGCAACAACGCCGGCCACACCGTCGTCATCGAGAAGGACGGCAAGCGCGAGAAGTACGCGCTGCACCTGCTGCCCTCGGGCATCCTCAGCCCCAACTGCGTGCCGGTCATCGGCAACGGCGTCGTCATCGACCTGTCGGTGCTCTTCGAGGAGCTTGACGGCCTCGAGGCCCGCGGCGTCGACACGAGCAAGCTGCTCGTCAGCGCCAACGCGCACGTCATCCCGAGCTACAACCGCACCATCGACAAGGTGACCGAGCGGTTCCTGGGCAAGCGCCGGATCGGCACGACCGGCCGCGGCATCGGCCCGACCTACGCCGACAAGATGAACCGCGTCGGCATCCGCATCCAGGACCTCTACGACGAGCGCATCCTGCGCCAGAAGGTCGAGGCCGCGCTCGAGCTGAAGAACCAGCTGCTCGCCAAGATCTACAACACGCGCGGCGCCGAGGTCGACGAGGTCGTCGAGGAGCTGCTGTCGTATGCCGCCCGCCTCGCTCCCATGGTCGCCGACACGAGCCTCGTGCTGAGCCAGGCGCTCGACCGGGGCGAGACGGTGCTCTTCGAGGCCGGGCAGGCGACCCTGCTCGACGTCGACCACGGCACCTACCCCTACGTCACGTCGAGCAACGCCGTCTCAGCCGGCGCGTGCACCGGCTCGGGCGTGCCGCCGACCCGCATCGACTCGGTCATCGCGATCCTCAAGGCCTACACGACCCGCGTCGGTGAGGGCCCGTTCCCGACCGAGCTGCACGACGACAAGGGCGAGTTCCTCCGCAAGACGGGCGCCGAGTACGGCACGACCACCGGCCGTCCGCGCCGTTGTGGCTGGATGGACACCGTCGTCGGCCGCTACGCGACGCGCATCAACGGCGTCACCGACTTCGTCGTCACCAAGCTCGACGTCCTCACCGGCCTCGACAAGGTCCCGGTCTGCATCGCCTACGACGTGGGCGGCGTGCGCCACGACGAGATGCCGGTCAACCAGACCGACTTCCACCACGCGACCCCGATCTACGAGGAGCTCGACGGGTGGTGGGAGGACATCACCGCCTGCCGCACCTTCGAGGACCTGCCGGCCAATGCCCAGGCCTACGTCCTGCGCGTCGAGGAGCTCATCGGCGCCCGGGTCTCGGCCATCGGAGTCGGCCCCGGCCGCGACGAGATCATCGAGCGCTTCCCGCTCAAGCCGGCCGTCGCGGGCTGACGCATCCACGCGTCACCCGAGCACACGGCATACGAAAGCGTCTGGAACTGAAGGAAACCCATGACTGAAGAGGTCACCCCGATCGACTGGGTCACGCGTCTGGCCGACGACGTGATCGCCGAGGCGCAGCAGCGCAACCCCGGCGAGACGATCGTCTGCGCGTCGGGCATTAGCCCCTCGGGCCCGATCCACCTCGGCAACTTCCGCGAGCTCATCACGCCGCACCTCGTCGCCGACGAGATCAAGCGCCGCGGCATCGACTGCGAGCACATCCTCAGCTGGGACGACTTCGACCGCTTCCGTCGCGTGCCGAAGAACCTTGCGGGAGTGGACGACTCGTGGGAGCAGTACATCGGTATGCCGCTGACCGCGGTGCCGCCGCCCGCCGGCTCGCCGCACGCGAGCTGGGCCGACCACTTCAAGGCGCCGCTCATCGAGGCCATGGAGGCCACCGGCATCGAGGTGCGCCAGATCAGCCAGACGGAGCAGTACCGCGCGGGCGTCTACCGCGACCAGGTGCTGCTCGCGATGCGTGAGCGTCTCGCCATCGACAAGGTGCTCGACCAGTACCGCACGCTCGAGGCCGTCGAGGCCGCGCGCCAGAAGTCGAGCGGCAAGGGCAAGGGCCAGCAGCAGAAGGCCGCGAAGCTCACCGAGGAGCAGGCCGCCGCGGCCACCGGGGCCGAGCGCGGCTCGGGCGCGGCGAGCGAGGACGACGGCAGCGAGGGCAAGGCGGGCTACTACCCGTTCAAGCCGTTCTGCTCCTCGTGCGGCACGGACTTCACGACCGTCACCGCCTACGACGACGACAGTCACGAGCTGACCTACGACTGCACGAAGTGCGGCCACTCCGAGACCGTCGACCTCGACACCTTCACCAACGGCAAGCTCGTGTGGAAGGTCGACTGGCCGATGCGCTGGGGCCACGAGCACGTGCTCTTCGAGCCCTCCGGCGTCGATCACCAGAGCCCCGGGAGCAGCTTCGTCGTCGGCAAGGACCTCGCGCCGATCTTCGGCTGGGAGCGCCCGGTCGGGCCGATGTACGCCTTCGTCGGCATCGCCGGCATGGCCAAGATGAGCTCGAGCAAGGGCGGCGTGCCGATCCCGACCGACGCGCTCGAGGTCATGGAGGCGCCGGTGCTGCGCTGGCTCTACGCCCGCCGCCGGCCCAACCAGAGCTTCGACGTCGCCTTCGGCCCCGAGCTCCAGCGTCTCTACGACGAGTGGGATGCCCTGGGCCGCAAGGTCGCCGACGGCTCAGCCCAGGCCGGCGACCTGGCCGCGCACCTGCGCGCGACCTCGACCGCCAGGGGTCCGCTGCCCACGACGCCTCGTCCGATGCCGTTCCGCACCATCGCGTCGGTCATCGACGTGACGCAGGGCGACGAGGAGCAGGCCGTCCGGATCCTCAGCGAGCTCGAGCCCGACAACCCCGTCGCCTCGACCGACGACCTGCGTCCGCGCCTCGACTGCGCCGAGCGCTGGATGCTCGGCTACGTCCCGGCCGAGGACCGCACGATCGTGCGCACCGAGCCCGACACGGAGCTGCTCGGCAGCCTCGACGAGTCGCAGCAGGAGTCGCTGCGACTGCTCGCCGACGGCCTCGACGAGCACTGGTCGCTCGACGGGCTGACGCACCTCGTCTACGGCGTGCCGAAGATCCAGCGCGGCATCGACCCCGAGGCCAAGGTCAAGGACCCCGAGCTCTCGGCGGCCCAGCGCGCGTTCTTCGTCCTCGTCTACCGCCTGCTCGTGTCCAAAGACACCGGCCCGCGCCTGCCGACGCTGCTGCTCGCCGTGGGTGCCGACCGCGTCCGCACCCTCGTCGGTCACTGACGAGCGCCTAGCTTCTGAACGAAAGTGCCCACTCGACGGGAGTCGAGTGGGCACTTTCGCGCGTCAGGCCTGTGGGTCAGTTGACGTTGACGGCGGACCAGGCGGAGGCGGTCGCGTTGTACTGCGTGCTGCCGGCGCCGTAGAGGTCCTTGGCCGCCGAGAGCATCCCGGTGCGCGCACCGGCGTAGTTCGTCGACGAGGTCCAGTACGTCGTCAGGGCGCGGTACCAGATCGCGGCGGCGGCGTCGCGGCCGATGCCGGTCACGCTGCTGCCGTTGCACGTCGGGCTGTTGTAGCTGACGCCGTTGATCGTCTTGGCGCCGCTGCCCTCGGACAGCAGGTAGAAGAGGTGGTTGCCCACGCCCGAGGAGTAGTGCACGTCGAGGCTGCCGACGGTCTTGCTCCAGCAGTTGGCCGATGCGCCGTCCTTGCTCGGCTGGTCCATGTAGCGCAGCGGCTTGACCGTCGACTTCAGCGCGAAGGTCTCGCCGATGAGGTAGTCGCCCGGGTCGCCGGTCGTGTTGGCCGTGAACTCGACCATGGTGCCCATGACGTCGGACGTGGACTCGTTGAGGCCACCGGACTCGCGGCGGTAGGCGAGGCCGGCCGTGGCCGACGTGACGCCGTGCGTCATCTCGTGCCCGGCCACGTCGAGCGAGACGAGCGGGCCGTAGCTGACGCCGTCACCGTCGCCGTAGCGCATGCAGAAGCACGTGTCGCTCCACGAGGCGTTGACCCAGTTGGTGCCGACGTGGACGAGGCTGCGGGCGCCCTTGCCGTCGTTCTTGATGCCGTTGCGGCCGAAGGTGTTCTTGTAGAAGTCCCACGTCGCGCCGACGCCGAAGTCCGCGTCGACGGCAGCCGTCTGGCGGTTGGTGTTGGAGCCGGTGCCCCAGGCGTTGTCGGCGTCGGTGAAGAGCGTCCCGGTCGTCGAGGAGGTCGAGCCGTTGTTGCCGTCCTCGGTGCGGGCGCCACCGCGCGTCGCATCGATCATCTGGTAGCTGCCGCCCGACAGCGTCGTCTGCAGCGTGACGGTGCCGAGGTAGAGGCTCGCGCCCGTGCCTGCGTCGTTGATCTCGGTGGCCCACGAGTCGACGACCGAGCCGGAGCGCGCGTCGACGAAGACGACCGTGCCGGCCGGCTCGCCGTGGGGGCCGACGCCGTCGACCTGGGTCTTCCACACGAGGCGGGCCGGACCCGACATCGCGTAGACCGCGAGGGTGGGCTTGCTCGTGCTGACCGTGTAGTCGACCGAGCGCGCGGCCGTGGCGGCCGCGGTCGCCGGCGCGACGGTCGGCGTCGTCGAGGCGACCCGGACCGACGTGGAGGCGGCGTTCACGCCCTTCCAGCCACCGGCCTTGTCGGTGTGCACGACGAGGTCACCGCCGACGACCGGCAGGCCCTTGAAGGTGCGGTCGAAGCGCACGTGCGTGGTGCCGTCCTTGTCGGTGGCGACGCTGCGGGTGGTGAGACCCTGGTCCTGGTCGAGGCCGAAGGCCGCGCCGTGGGCCTTGGCGGCGGCGACGGCCCGGTCGAGACCGGCTCCCGAGGCCGCTGTGGTGGCTGCCTGCGCGGTGCTCGTGGCGATCGTCGCGAGTGCAGTGGCGGCGATCGCTGCGGTGGCGACCGACGTCGTGATGAAGCTCTTCTTCAAGGCGTTCTCCTGGCTACCGAGGTGCCCCCGAGGGCGGTCGGACGACCTGCGGCAACAGTGGTCGGTCCCGCGAGGCGACGCCAGAGAACCGGGGCAATGTTTGCCCCGGCTTGAACAACTTTTTACGGATCGCCCAAGCCGGCCCGCAACCAGGACCGAGATCAGGCCCGCGGAACAAGCCCGGACATGGGAACGGGCGAGGGGCGAGATGCAGGGGGGTTGCATCTCGTCCCTCGCCCGGAGCGAGCTCCACATTGGGGGGCGGGACCTCGCCGGACCGTCAAGGGTCTCAGGGGGGAGGAGACGGCGGGGAGGGTGGTGTCGCGCGCCTTGACGTTGGAGTAATCATCCCTCCGGTTCGGGGGTGAGTCGATGCTTCACCGAATCCTTGAACAAGTCTTTACCTTGCCGAAAGCAGGCCGAACTCGCCCATCCTGCGCGTCGCGACACGAGCCACCACGGGCGCGTCCCCGCCCGAGATGTCAGGACAGGACGGTCATCCGGTGCGCCGCGCGGGTCAGCGCGACGTAGAGCACGCGGACGCCGCCGGGGGACTCCCGGGTGATCTCCTCGGGGTCCACGACGACGGTGGCGTCGTACTCGAGCCCCTTGGTCGACATCGGGTCGATGACCTGGACGCGGCCCTCACCGAGCTCGGCGACGGGCGCGAGCAGGTCGGCGTGGGTCGACGGCGTGATGACGGCGATGGCCCCCTCGACCTGGCCCAACAGCGACTCGACGGACTGCCGGACGGCCGACAGGACATCGGGTCCGAGGTCGGCCTCGACCGGCTCGACGCCCGTCTCGCGGACCGCCTGCGGGATGTCCGCGTCGGGGACCTGGCGGCGCACGACCTCGGCGGCGTAGTCGAAGATCTCGCGCGCGTTGCGGTAGTTGGTGTTCATGTGGAAGAGCTGGCGCGCCTGCGAGCCGAACGCCTCCTCGCGCGCGGCCGTGGCCTCTGCGGCGTCGGGCCACGACGCCTGGGCGGCGTCACCGACGACCGTCCACGACGCATACCTCCCGCGGCGACCGATCATGCGCCACTGCATGGGGGAGAGGTCCTGGGCCTCGTCGACGAGGACGTGGGCGTACTCGTCGGGCTTGCCGATGCGGCCGGCCAGCAGCTTCTCGTGCGGGTCGGTCAGCACGACGGGCGCGCCGGCGTCGCGGGCGGCGCTGACCACGGGCTGCACCTCGGTCACGCCGTACTGGCTGAGGTCCTCGAGCTCCTCGATCTCGTAGAAGCCGCGCTCCTCCTTGGGCGCCTCCTGCACCGGCCCCACCCGCGCCGAGATGTCGTCGATGAGCGCGACGTCGGCCACCGACCACGTGCCGGTCTCGAGGGCGAGACGGAAGGACGCGGCCAGCGGCTCGATCTCGTCCTCGCGCAGGGACCCGCGCGCGTGGCGGCGCACGAGCTCGGGGTCGGCGAGCCAGAGCAGGACCTCGCGCGGGTCGACCTGCGGCCACCAGACCTGCATGAACGCCTCGACGTCGAGGTGGTCCTCCCACTTGTCGAGGAACTCGGCCCTCGCGTCGCGGTCGCCGGTGATGCCGAGCGAGGACCACGCGACCTCGCCGAGGGCGTCCTGGGCGGCGGCGGTGGCCGTGTTGCGCTGGTGCTGGCGCAGCACCTGCGAGCGCACGCGGTCGAGGTCACGCGCCTCGAGCCGGACCGGACGGCCGGCGACCATCGCGCGGAACTCGGTCGGCGTGCCGGGCACGCGGCCACGAGCGGCCGCACCGAGCAGCGTGCGGATGCGGGTCGAGCCCTTGGTGCGAGCGACGGCGGGGGAGTCGAGCCGCTCGGTGTGCACGACGTCGAGGACGTCGCCGAGGGCGCGGAGGATGACGCTGTCCTCGCCGAGCGAGGGCAGCACGCGCTCGATGTAGGCCGTGTAGGCACCCGAGGGGCCGACGACGAGGATGCCGCCGGACTCGAAGCGGCGCCGGTCGGAGTAGAGCAGGTAGGCGGCGCGGTGCAGGGCGACGACGGTCTTGCCGGTGCCGGGCCCTCCGGTGATCTCGGTGATGCCGCGGGCGCTGGCGCGGATCGCTTCGTCCTGGTGGGCCTGGATCGTCGCGACGATGTCGCGCATCGTGCCGCCGCGGCTGCGGGTCAGGGCCGCCATGAGGGCGCCGTCACCGACGACGACGAGGTCGTCGGGCGCCTCCGGCACCATGAGGTCGTCCTCGATGCCGATGACGGTGGTGCCGCGGCTGCGGAGCACGCGACGCCGGAGCACGCCCATCGGCTGCGTGGGCGTGGCCCGGTAGAAGGCGGAGGCCGCCGGCGCGCGCCAGTCGATGACGAGCGGCTCGTAGTCGTCGTCGCGGACGCCGAGACGACCGATGTAGCGGATCTCGCGGTCGCCGCCCGACGACCCGTCGGCCGGACGGTGGCCGTTGCCGTTGGACTCGGCGGCGGCCGCGCGCAGCATGGCGTGGTCGATGTCGAGGCGCCCGAAGACGAGCCCCTCGTACTGCGTGTCGAGGGCGGTGCGCCGCTTGGCCGCGTGGAACATCAGGGCGTCGCGCTCGAAGAGGGCCGCTCCCTCGGCGTCGCCGACCTCGACCTGGCGGCCGAACTGGCTGCGGGCGAGGCCCTCGGCCTGGACGCTGTCGGCGCGCACGCCGGCCTTCTCCAGCTCCTCGTGCACGCGGTCGACGTGCGCCTGCTCGACGGCGATCTCGCGGGCGAGCTCGTCGGGGATGCTCTTGGTCGACACCGGCGACGCGCCGCGGGATCCGGGCGCGCTGCTCCGCTGTGACGATGCGTTCGAAGTGCTCACTGACATCCAAGGACTCTGAGGGACGCCTCGGGCGGCGCGGGAACCATCAAGTCTACTGTCACTCCATGCCCAGAGAGGTCTGTGTCCCGCCAACCGGCGTGCCGCTCGTCGGCCGCCACGTCCGACTCGACGTGACGACCGCCGATGACGCCCCCGGCCTGTTCGCCGTCTACTCCGACCCGGGCTGCTACGAACAAGGTTTCGCGATGATGCGTCCCCACCGGACCCCGGCCGACACCGAGGCGCTCGTCGAGGCGGCGGTCGCGGCCCGCGCGGACGACGGGACGGGCCGGACGGCATACACGATCAGGCTCGTCGCCGACGGCGACCTCGGCCCGGCCGGGACCGTGGTCGGGTCGAGCTCGCTCGGCGACGTCGACACCACGCGAGAGCACGTGCACCTCGGCTGGACGATGTACGGCTCGCGCTGGTGGGGCACGCAGGTCAACCCCGAGGCCAAGTTCCTCCTCCTCGCGCACGCGTTCGAGACGTGCGGCTTCGGCCGGGTCAAGATCCAGACGGACGTCGTCAACGCGCGGTCGCGGGCGGCGATCCTCAAGCTGGGGGCGGTCTTCGAGGGCATCACGCGGCGCGACGTGCGCCGGGCCGACGGCACGTGGCGCGACACGGCCGTGCACTCGGTCCTCGTCGACGAGTGGCCCACGGTCCGGGCAGGCCTGCTCGCGCGCCTCGACGCCCCCTAGGCTGACCGGCGTGAAGGTCCTCGTGCTCGGTACCGGTGCCCGTGAACACGCTCTCGTCAAGGCCGTCGCGGCCGATCCCGAGGTGGACGCGGTCATCGCCGCGCCCGGCAACCCGGGCATCGACGCGACCGCGCTGTGCGTGCCCGTCGACATCCTCGACGGCGCCGCGGTCGCCGCGGTCGCGCGCGAGCACGAGGTCGACCTCGTCGTCGTGGGTCCCGAGGCGCCCCTCGTCGCGGGTGTCGCTGACGTATGCCGTGAGGCCGGGTTCGCCGTCTTCGGCCCGTCCGCGGCGGCCGCGCGTCTCGAGGGCAGCAAGTCCTTCGCCAAGGAGGTCATGGCCTGCGCCGACGTGCCGACGGCGCTCGCCCACGTGTGCACGACGATGGACGAGGTGGAGGCGGCGCTCGACGCGCTCGGTGCCCCGCACGTCGTCAAGGACGACGGTCTCGCCGCCGGCAAGGGCGTCGTCGTCACCGACTCGCGGGAGGCCGCCGTCGAGCACGCGCGGGCCTGCCTCGCCAAGCCCGACGGGCGGCTCGTCGTCGAGGAGTTCCTCGACGGGCCGGAGGTGTCGGTCTTCTGCATCAGCGACGGCGAGACGGTCGTCGCGCTGTCACCGGCCCAGGACTTCAAGCGCGTCGGCGACGACGACGCCGGCCCCAACACCGGCGGCATGGGGGCGTACTCGCCGCTCGAGTGGGCGCCCGAAGGCCTGGCCGACGACATCGTGCGCCGCGTCGCCCAGCCGACGGTCGACGAGATGCGCCGTCGGGGGACGCCGTTCGTCGGGGCCCTCTACGTCGGCCTGGCGCTGACCTCGCGCGGGCCCAAGGTCATCGAGTTCAACGTGCGCTTCGGCGACCCGGACGGCCAGGCCTCGATCGCCCGGCTCGAGACGCCGTTCGCCCAGCTGCTCCTCGCCGCCGCCACCGGGGGCCTCGCCGAGTTCGGCCGGCTCAGGTGGTCCGACGACCACGCCGTCGTCGTCGTCGTGGCCTCGGCGGGCTACCCGGCGTCGCCGCGCACCGGCGACCCGATCACGGGCCTCGACGCCGGGGCCGAGGTGCCGGGTGTCACGGTGCTGCACGCCGGCACCGCCCTCGACGGCTCGGGCGCGCTCGTCTCCGCCGGCGGGCGCGTGCTCGACGTCGTCGCGGTGGCGCCCTCGCTCGCCAAGGCCCGCCAGGCGGCGTATGACGCGGTCGCCGTGATCGAGCTCGACGGCTCGCACCACCGCACCGACATCGCGCTGCGCGCCGAGCGCGGGGAGATCACCGCCTCCTGAGGCGAACCCTCAGGGCCGAGCCGGACTCTTCCGGGCATGAGCACCCTGACTGCGACCCGAGGAGACCCGGTGGCTCAGCCCGGCGGAGAGCCCGGCGGAGAGCCGGACGACCGGTGGCTGTGGTCCCGGCTGGCCGAGGCCGACGGCACGGCCCTGACGGCGCTCTACCGGCGGCACTGCGACGCCGTCCACAACTTCGCGTTCCGGCGCACCGCGTCCTGGGCGGCGGCGGAGGACGTCGTCCAGGCGACGTTCACCGCCGTGTGGCGACGGGCCCGCACCGGCTCGGTGGACCCGCTGCGGGCCGAGACGGCGCGCGCCGTGCTGCTCGTGATGGCCGGCCAGGAGTGCGCCAACGTGGCGCGCACGGCCCGACGCCAGCGGCTGCTGCGGGGGCGCATCGAGGCGGACGCCGGCGGCGCCGTCTCCGCCGACCACGCGGCCTCCACGGCCGCCCGCGTCGACGACGAGCGGCAGATGAGCGAGGTGCGCCGCGCGCTCCAGCGGATCCCCGCAGTGCAGCGCGAGGCGATCGAGCTGGTCGTCTGGTCGCACTGCTCCCTCGCCGAGGCAGCGGACGCGCTCGGCGTCTCCGTCGGGACCGTGAAGTCCCGTCTGCACCGGGCTCGCAGGAGCCTGACCGACGTGATCGAGATCGACGCCCTGGAGGAGGACCTGTCATGACCCTGCCCACACCACTGCCCACCCCACCCGAACGCGCCGTGCCCGATCGTCTGCGGAGATGGCAGGCTGTGCGCGTGACCGATCTACCGCTTGACCTTCCGGGCTACGAGCACGTCTACTCCGGCAAGGTGCGCGACCTCTACGCGCCGCTCGACGCCACGGGCGAGGTCGTCCCCGACCAGCTGCTCCTCGTCGCCTCGAACCGGCTCTCCGCCTACGACTGGATGATGTCGCCCGAGATCCCCGACAAGGGCGCCGTGCTGACTCGGCTGTCGCTGTGGTGGTTCGACCAGCTCCGCGACCTGGTGCCCAACCACGTCGTCTCGACCGACGTGCCCGACGCCGTGGCCGGCCGGGCCGTGCTCGTGCGCAAGCTCGACATGCTCAAGGTCGAGGCCATCGCCCGGGCGTACCTCACGGGCGGCGGCCTGGAGGAGTACCGCGACAAGGGGTCCGTCTCCGGCGTCGCGCTGCCCGAGGGCCTCGTCGACGGCTCGAAGCTGCACGAGCCGGTCTTCACCCCCACGACCAAGGCGCCGGTGGGGGAGCACGACCTGCCGATGTCGCCCGACGAGGTCGACGCCGAGCTCGGCGCCGACGTCGCGGCCGAGGTCTCGCGGCTGACCCGCGCGATCCTGGCGCGGGGCAACGAGATCGCCGCCGAGCGCGGCATCCTCATCGCCGACACCAAGGTCGAGTTCGGGGTCGCGCCCGACGGCTCCGGCGGGCTCGTCCTCGCCGACGAGGTGCTGACACCCGACTCGTCGCGCTTCTGGCCGGCCGAGCTCTGGGAGCCCGGGCACCCGCGGCCGTCCTACGACAAGCAGTTCGTGCGCGACTGGCTCACCTCGTCCGAGTCCGGCTGGGACCGCAAGGCCGGCGGTCCGCCGCCCGAGCTGCCCGCGCACGTGGTCGAGCAGACCCGCGCGAAGTACGTCGAGGCCTACGAGCGGCTGACCGGCGAGGCCTTCTGACTGGCGTCCACGACGCTCCGGGTCGTGCGCACGACGAAGTCCCGCACCTCGTCGTAGCGGCTCGGCTCGGTGTCCGGGCCGTCCGAGTACCACCAGTCCCGCGCCCAGACGACGAGGTCGGCGTCCTGCGGGTGGTCGCCGACGAAACGGTCGGCGGCCGCCCGCTTCGACAGCCGCTCACGCCCGACTGTCGCGCACCAGGCCCGGCACACCGAGAGCACTGAGTACGCCTGCGCCCCAACTGTCGTCATGGTCTCGACCCAGTCGGGCCAGTCCCGGACGTGGTCGAGCAGGGCCTCCTCGACGACGTGCTCGGGCCACGCCGGCAGCACCTCGGCGGCCGGCGCTCCCGACAGCACCCGACCGGTCGCGCGCACCGTCGCCCACGTGAGGACCCGGTGGTTCGACGCCGGCAGGAGGTGGAGGGCCTCTCCCGGGCTGATCCGCATGATGGGGTCCTCCCGCCGAGCCGCGGCATCGACGTGCCGACCGGCGTAGGCCTCCACCGTGGACCGCGCCACAGTCTCCACCTCCACCCGCCCGCGCCACCCGGGGTGACGCTCCGCCAGCGCGGTGTGCACCGGCGCGACGGCCGCCAGCATCGCGTCGTCCGGCGCCCGGGCGACGACGGCGAGCACGTCGAGGTCGCTCCGTGACGGGGCGAAGTCGCCGGCGACGAGCGACCCGTGCGTGTAGAGCCCGAGGAGGTCGTCACCCAGGGCCGCCCCGAGCCCCGCGGCGAGGTCGGCGAGCACCGCCTCCGGGCCCACGCCTCGGCGCAGGACGACGCGCCGGCCGAGCGCGTCCAGCCCCAGCCGGCGCTCCGTCTCGCGCAGCAGTCGAAGGCCGGGACCGAGGTCGGTCAGCTCGACGAAGCCGTGCCGGGCGTAGAACGGGGCGTTCCACGGCACGTCGGCGAACGTGCACAGCGTCAGCGCGTCGTGGCCGCTGCGTGCCGCCCACCCGGCGGCGGCCTCCAGCAGGGCCGCCCCGACGCCGCGCCGGGCGGCCGACGGGTGCACCGACAGCTGCTCGAGATGGGCCTGCCCGTCGACGCGCTCGAGCCGGGCGAAGCCGACGACCGGGTCACCGACGACGAGGACGGCAGCCGCCCCGGCGAGCTCCTCCACGGAGCCGACGCCCGGCGGGAGCGGCCCGATGCCGGCGGCCGCGAAGAGCGCGTCGGCCGCCGCCTCGAGAGTGGGCAGGTGCTCGAGGTCGCGTGGGCTGGCGGGGCGCACGTCGGGGAGCATGCGCCCACCCTGTCAGCCGTGGACGTCCCTGTCGCAGGCGTTTCCGGTCGTATGCGGTGTGGCCGGGCGGCGCGCGGTCGCACCGTCACGCGGCCCGGAGCGCACGGCATACGCCATCGGTTCGTGCCTGCGGCTGTGGGACGCTGGCCGCATGACCGAGCCCGTCGCCGACGCCCCTGCCGAGCGCTACGTGCTGCGCCAGAAGCTGACCATGATGGTCAACCGCTACGAGATCCTGCGCGCCGACGAGAACGGCAGGGAGCTCGGCGTGCTGTGCTTCGCCGAGCAGAAGCGGATGGCGGCCAAGGAGCAGGTCACCTTCTACACCGACTCGGCCAAGGCGCACCCGCTCTTCGGCTTCAAGGCCCGCAAGCGTCTCGACCTCGGCTCCACCTACGACGTCACCGACGGCCAGGGGCGGCCGATCGGCTGGTTCAAGAAGCACTTCAAGGCCTCGCTCGTCAGCTCGACCTGGACCCTCGGACTGCCCGACGGGCGAGAGTTCGTCGGCGCGGAGCGCAACACCAAGGTCGCCGTCGCCCGGCGCCTCTGGGAGATCGTGCCCGTCGTCGGGGACATCCCGGTGCCGTTCCTCTTCCACTTCGACTTCGCTGCTCCCGACGGGTCGCTCGCGCTCAGCTCGACGAAGAAGGCGAGTGTCAAGGACGTCTACCACGTGAGCCTGCCGCCGCTCGCGGACGGACGGCCGATCGACTGGCGCGTGGGCCTGGCGATGGCCGTCGCGCTCGACGCCCTCCAGTCACGCTGAGACGCTGTCCGGGGGCTCGCGCGGCGCCCGATAGACTCGGGCCGTCCCTCGGGACGCCGCCACCGCCCATCCAGCGCAGGGAGAACGACCACCGATGGGAAGCATCGTCGTCGACGTCATGCTCAAGCCCGAGATCCTCGACCCCCAGGGACAGGCCGTCGCCGGCGCCCTGCCGCGGCTCGGGTTCGACGGGTTCACCGACGTCCGCCAGGGCAAGCGCTTCGTGCTCACCGTCGACGGTGACGTCACGGACGAGCACCTCGGCGCGGCTCAGGAGGCCGCCGAGAAGCTGCTCTCCAACCCCGTCATCGAGGACGTCGTGTCGGTCCACGTGCTCGAGCAGGACTCGGCCGAGCAGGACTCGGCCGAGTCGGACGCGGCCGCGTCGGAGGACGGCGAGCAGTGAGGGTCGGCGTCGTCACGTTCCCCGGCTCCCTCGACGACCGTGACGCGGCGCGCGCCGTCCGCGAGTGCGGCGGCGAGGCCGTCCCGCTCTGGCACGGCGACGACGACCTCAAGGGCGTCGACGCGGTCATCCTGCCGGGCGGGTTCTCCTACGGCGACTACCTCCGCTGCGGCGCCATCGCCCGCTTCGCGCCGGTCATGGACGCGCTCGTGCCCGCCGCCCAGGGCGGCCTGCCGGTCCTCGGCATCTGCAACGGCTTCCAGGTGCTCACCGAGAGCCACCTGCTCCCCGGCGCGCTGATCCGCAACGACCACCGCAAGTTCAACTGCGTCGACCAGAGGCTCGTCGTCGAGAACGCCTCCACCGCCTGGACCTCCGACTTCGAGGCCGGCCAGGAGATCACCATCGTCCTCAAGAACGGCGAGGGCGGCTTCGTCGCCGACGAGAAGACGCTCGACATGCTCGAGGGCGAGGGGCGGGTCGTCTTCCGCTACGTCCCCGACGCCGAGGGTCGCAACCCCAACGGCTCCTACCGTCACATCGCCGGCATCACCAACGAGCGTGGCAACGTCGTCGGACTCATGCCGCACCCGGAGCACGCGGTCGAGGAGGGCTACGGCCCGAGCCTCGACGGGCGCGGCTTCTTCACCTCGATCATCAAGCAGACCCTCGAGAGCGCAGCCACCGCATGAGCGACACCCAGACCGCACCGCACGAGCCGACGGCGGCGCAGCCGGTCCTCGACACCGTCGAGCACGCCGCCTCGACGCCCGAGGTCGAGCAGCCCTGGGCCGAGCTGGGGCTCAAGCCCGACGAGTACGCCAACATCCGCGAGATCATCGGCCGGCGCCCGACCATCGCCGAGCTCGCGATGTACTCCGTCATGTGGAGCGAGCACTGCTCCTACAAGTCGAGCAAGATCCACTTCAAGCTGTGGGGCGAGAACACCACCGACGAGATGCGCGAGAAGCTCCTCGTCGGCATCGGTGAGAACGCCGGCGTCGTCGACATCGGCGACGGCTGGGCCGTGACCTTCAAGGTCGAGTCCCACAACCACCCGTCCTACATCGAGCCCTACCAGGGGGCCGCGACCGGCGTCGGCGGCATCATCCGCGACATCATGTCGATGGGCGCGCGCCCGATCGCCGTCATGGACCCGCTCCGCTTCGGCAACCTCCACCACCCCGACACCCAGCGCGTCCTGCCCGGTGTCGTCGCCGGTGTCGGCGGCTACGGCAACTGCATCGGTCTGCCCAACATCGGCGGCGAGGTCGTCTTCGACGACTGCTACCAGGGCAACCCGCTCGTCAACGCCCTGTGCGTCGGCGCCATGCGCGTCGAGGACATCCACCTCGCCAAGGCGTCCGGCGTCGGCAACAAGGTCATCCTCTTCGGCGCCCGCACGGGTGGCGACGGCATCGGCGGTGTCTCGGTGCTCGCGTCCGAGACCTTCGACGAGGGCGGCCCGACCAAGCGCCCCGCCGTCCAGGTCGGCGACCCGTTCGCCGAGAAGGTGCTCATCGAGTGCTGCCTCGACCTCTACGCCGCGGGTGTCGTCGACGGCATCCAGGACCTCGGCGGCGCCGGGCTCTCCTGTGCCACCAGCGAGCTCGCCTCCAACGGCGACGGCGGCATGCAGGTCGAGCTCGACCTCGTCCCGCTCCGTGACGCGAGCCTGCAGCCGCAGGAGATCCTCATGTCCGAGTCGCAGGAACGCATGATGGCGGTCGTCGAGCCGAAGCACCTCGAGCAGTTCATGGCGATCACCGACAAGTGGGACGTCGAGGCGACCGTCATCGGTGAGGTCACCGACGGCGACCACCTCGTCATCACCTGGCACGGCGAGACCATCGTCGACGTGCCGCCGCGCTCGGTCGCGCACGAGGGCCCGACGTACGACCGCCCGCTGGCCCGGCCGGCATACCTCGACGAGCTGAACGCCTCGGGCGCGGCTGCGCTCGCGAAGCCCGAGACGGGTGAGGAGATCCGGGCCCAGCTGCTGACGCTGCTCGGCTCGCCCAACCTCTGCGACAAGTCGTGGATCACCGACCAGTACGACCGCTACGTCCTCGGCAACACCGCGCTCGCGCAGCCCGACGACTCGGGCGTCGTCCGCGTCGACGAGGAGACGGGCCGTGGCGTCGCGATCTCGACCGACTGCAACAGCCGCTTCACCAAGCTCGACCCGTATGCCGGTGCGCAGCTCGCGCTCGCCGAGGCCTACCGCAACGTGGCGACGGCCGGGGCCGCCCCGCTCGCCGTCACCGACTGCCTCAACTTCGGCTCGCCCGAGGACCCGGGCGTCATGTGGCAGTTCCGCGAGTCGATCCGCGGCATCGCCGAGGGGTGCAAGTTCCTCGGCATCCCGGTCACTGGCGGCAACGTGTCGTTCTACAACCAGACCGGCGACGTCCCGATCCACCCGACCCCGGTCATCGGTGTGCTCGGCGTCATGGACGACGTGTCCAAGCGCTCCGGCTCCGGCTTCCGCACCGACGACGCCCACGTCTACCTCCTCGGCACGACCCGAGACGAGCTCGACGGCTCCGAGTGGGCGCACGTCGTGCACAAGCACCTCGGCGGCGTGCCTCCGAAGGTCGACCTCGCCGCCGAGCAGGCGCTGGGGCGCGTGCTCGTCGAGGCGGCCGGCACGGGTCTCGTCGAGGCAGCGCACGACCTGTCCGAGGGCGGTCTCGCGATCGCGCTCGCCGAGGCGTGCATGCGCCACGGCGTCGGCGTGACCGTCGACGGCCTCGACCACGTCGGCGTCGATGGCGAGGGCAACCCGCTCGACGCGTTCACGGCGCTCTTCTCCGAGTCGAGCGCCCGCGCCCTCGTGGCGGTCCCGGCGGGTCACGCCGCGGAGTTCGAGGCTTTGCTCGGCGACGTCCCGCACGTGCGCATCGGCGTCACCGGCGGTCGCGACCTCGACGTCGTCGGCCACTTCTCCGTGTCGGTCGCCGAGCTGAAGTCGGCGAACGAGTTCACGCTGCCGGCGGTCTTCGGGGGCTGACCCGAACGGCTCAGCGCGCCCGCCACTTCCCGGTCTCGGGGGGTGGCGGGCTCTGCATTCCCTTCTCTTCGAAGGGTTTTGCTCCAGCCACCAGTTTCGTGAGAGCGGTGTCCTCGCGCATTCCGGTGGGGAGGTGGGCGCGGGCGACCTCGCGACGCAGCGTCTCGACCGGCAGCGGTGACGCGCTGGCGAGCAGCACCGAGTTGCCGAAGCGGCGCCCCTTGAGCACCTCGTGCGTCGCGATGACGGCGACGTGGGGCAGCGCGGCGGACATCGTGGCGACCACCCTTGCGACCCAACGCATCCCGGGCTCGTCGGCAAGGTTCCACAGCGCCAGCCCGGTGGGCTTGAGGACCCGTGCGACCTCGCGGGCGTATGCCGTCCCGACGAGCTCCGCAGGCACGCGCCCTCCCGCGTAGGCGTCCGTCACGACGACGTCGGCGGAGTCGTCCTTGAGTGCCCGCACCCCGGTGAGCCCGTCGACCGGGCGGACCCGGATCCGGTGGCGCCGCGGGAGCGGGACCTCCCGGCGCACGAGCTCGGTCAGGGCCTCGTCCGGCTCGAGCACGATCTGGGGCGAGCCCGGCCTGGTCGCCTCGACCCAGCGCGGCAGGGTCAGGCCCGCGCCCCCGACGTGCGTGACGCCGAGCGGTCCCGGCGGCAGCGCGTCGATGGCGAGGGCGAGGTGCTGCACGTACTCGAAGACGAGGATCGTCGGGTCGTCGGGCTGGACGTGCGACTGGGGCGAGCCGTCCATGTGGACGGTGACGCCGCCGCGCTCGTCCCACTCGAGCGAGACGTGCTCGCTCACAGGTCGAGGACGAGCTGGCGCTGCTCGCCGTAGCGGGTGAAGCCGAGCCGCTGGAGGATCGGTGACGAGGTGTCGATGCGGCCGTGCGTCAGCGCGAGGGTCGCGCCCATGCCGGCGGCGAGCTGCAGCCGCGCGGCCAGGGAGGCGCGGTAGGCGCCGCGTCCTCGCAGGTCGGGGTGGGTGCCGCCGCCCCACAGCCGAGCCACGTCGCCGGCGAGGGTGAAGCCGCCGGTCGAGGCGGGACGGCCGTCGACGTAGGCGACGACCCGGGCACCTGCGTCGGCCTCGACCGTGCGCTGCACCTCCGCGAGGTGGTCGGCGACCATGTCGTCGGTCACCGGAGGGTCGTCGAAGGCGACCCGGCTGACCTCCAGCGCCTCGCGGAGGGACTCGGCGTCGACGACACGCCTCGTGGTGACGCCGTGTGGGACGCCACGCGGGACGCCGAGGTCCGGGGCGCCGTCGCCGAGCGGCAGCGCGAGCACGTCCATCCGCTGCACGACCTCGCCGCCCCGGGAGAGCAGCTCGTCCTCGAGGCCCTCCGGCCCGCGGCTGCCGGTCACGTTCCACCACACGCGGTCACGCCCGAAGGCGCGCGCCGCCTCGTGGGCCTCGTCGACGAGCGCGGCGGCGTCTCTCGCGTTCCCGAGGCTGCGGGCCACGGTCGGCGTGCCCACGTAGTCGGGGTAGGCGACGACGAGGAGCTCGTCGGTCCGGTGCACGCGAGCCTCGTCGGGCACCCACGACCAGGCGTCCGAGGCGGCGAGCACGGCGGCTGCGTCCCACTGCGCGCGGGACGTGGGCGCCGAGCTTTCGGGGGAGTGAGGTGTCACCCCGACAGGCTACGGTCGCAGGTATGCGCTTCGGACTCACCATCCTCCCCGAGCACCCCTGGTCCGAGGCAGCGCCGATGTGGCGCGAGGCCGAGCGGATGGGATTCGACCACGCCTGGACCTTCGACCACGTCGTCTGGGGCGGCCTGCCCGAGTCGCCGTGGTTCGGTGCCGTGCCGACCCTGGCCGCGGCCGCCGCGGTGACCGAGCGCATCGGGCTCGGCACCTTCGTGTCGTCGCCCAACAACCACCACCCGGTGCAGTTCATGCGCGAGGTGCTCGCCCTCGACGACATCTCCGGCGGGCGCTTCCTCCTCGGCATCGGCACGGGCGGCGACCTCGACTCGAGGATCATGGGCGAGGACCTGCCGCTGCGTGACCGGGTCGCCCGCTTCCACGAGTTCACCGACCTGCTCGACCGGCTGCTGACCGACGACCACGTCGACGCCGACGGTCGCTTCTACTCGGCGCGCGACGTGCGCACGCTGCCCGGACCCGTTCGTGGTGCCGGCACCGGCAACCGCGTGCCCCTCGTCGTCGCGGCCAACGGGCCCAAGGCGGTCCGGCTCGCGGTCGAGCGCGGCGACGGCTGGATGACCTACGGCGGCAACGCCGAAACCGACGACGAGTGGTGGGCCCTCGTCGCAGGCCTGGGGCGCCGGGTCGACGACACGTTGGCTGAGGCAGCTCGTGACGGCGCCGGCTTCGGCCGCTACCTCAACCTCGACTCGGCCCCCACGTTCTCGCTGAGCAGCGCCGCGGCCTTCGAGGACGCCGTCGGTCGCGCCGCCGAGCTCGGCTTCACCGACGTCATCACGCACTGGCCGCGCACGACCGAGCCGTTCCTCGGCACCCTCGACGTCCTCGACGAGGTCGTCGCCGACGTCATCCCACGCCTGCGCTGACGGTGGCGACCGCGGGGCCCTGATCCGTTGCGGCTTCTCCGCCGAGGTGGAGCTGTCGTGGTCTGAGGGCCCAGAGACGCGGCGTCGGTGGGCGCGGATAGCCTGCGAGGTATGCCGCCCCGCCGCCGTACGCCTGTCGCCGAGGGACACGCTGCTCTCCTCGCCTGCCGTGAGGCCGACTGGGCCGCCGACCGCCGGACCACCGCCACGGCCGTCCGCTACACCCTCGAGGAGCTCGCGACGGTAGCCCCCGGCCGCACCGTCGAGGTGCGGGTCCCGCCGCACGGCGCAGTCCAGTGCATCGAGGGGCCGGTCCACACCCGTGGCACCCCGCCCAACGTCATCGAGACCGACGCGGCCACCTGGCTGCGTCTGGCCGTCGGCGACCTGACGTGGGAGTCCGCGGTCGACGGCGCGCGCGTGCGGGCCAGCGGCCAGCGCGCACACCTCGACGGCCTTCTCCCGCTCTCCTCGCTTAGGCTTGACCCGTGACCCAGCCCTCGCCGAACACCCAGCCGCGCACGCGTCCCGAGCGGCCCCGCATCCCGAACTTCAAGCGCTTCCTCATCACGGGCGCCGTCCTGGGCTTCATCGTGGGCGCCGTCATCTCGATCATGGGTGACGAGGTGCAGGGCTACACGACGACCACCGGTGCGCTCTACATCGGCGCCTTCGGTGCCTTCATCGGCACCGGCGTCGCCGGGATCATCGGCATCCTCCTTGACCGGTCCGGTCGCGACCAGTCGTGACCTCGCCGGCCGGCGACGGCTCGTCGGGCCCGCTGGCGGGCGTCCGGGTCGTCGAGCTCGCCGGCATCGGGCCTGCGCCGTTCGCGGCGATGCTGCTGGCCGACCTCGGTGCGGACGTCATCCGCGTCGACCGGCCGGGTGAGCCGTCGCTGCCGATTCCATTGCCGCCGCAAGCCGACCTCCTCCGGCGGGGTCGCCCGTCCGTCTCGCTCGACCTCAAGCACCCCGACGGGCTCGCAACGGCGCTGGCGCTCGTCGAGCGGGCCGACGTCCTCGTCGAGGGCTACCGCCCCGGCGTCGCTGAGCGGCTCGGCCTCGGCCCCGACGACTGCCTCGCCCGCAACCCGCGGCTCGTCTACGGCCGGATGACCGGCTGGGGCCAGGACGGGCCGCTGGCCCAGTCCGCGGGGCACGACATCGGCTACGTCGCCGTCACGGGGGCGCTGCACGCGATCGGCCGGGCCGGCGGACCACCCCAGGTCCCGGTCAACCTCGTCGGCGACTTCGGCGGCGGGGCGCTCTACCTCGTCGTCGGCGTGCTCGCAGCGCTCCTCGAGGCGCGCACCAGCGGTCGTGGCCAGGTGATCGACGCCGCCATCGTCGACGGCACCGCCCACCTCTCCTCGCTCGTCCTCGGCCTGCACGCCGCCGGCCTCTGGTCCGACCGGCGCGGCACCAACCTGCTCGACACCGGCGCCCCGTTCTACGACGTCTACGAGACGAGCGACGGCGGCTGGCTCGCGGTCGGACCCCTCGAGCCGGCCTTCTACGCCGAGCTGCTGCGCCTGCTCGACCTCACGGACACCGCCCCCGACCGGCTCGACCCCAGCCGGTGGCCGGCCCTGCGCAGCCTGCTGGCCGACACCTTCCGCACGCGGACCCGCGACGAGTGGACGGCGCTGCTCGAGGGCACCGACGCCTGCGTCGCGCCGGTCCTCAGCTACTCCGAGGCCCCCGGCCACCCGCACCTCGCGGCCCGCGGCACCTACGTCGAGCACCACGGCGTCGTCCAGCCCGCGCCGGCGCCCCGCTTCTCGCGCACCCCGACCGTCCTCGGCACGCCACCGTCGGCCCCTGGGGCCGACACGCGAGCGGCCTTGTCGGCGTGGGGAATCGACGACGTCGATGCGCTCCTCACCTCCGGGGCCGCGTCCGCCCCCTCCGACGGGCCATGAGGCTCTTCGTCGCCGTCGTCCCGCCCGACGACGTGCTCGACGACCTCGAGGAGCACCTCGAGCCACGCCGGGAGGCCGGACCCGAGATCCGCTGGACCGACCGCAACCAGTGGCACGTCACGCTCGCCTTCCTCGGCGACGTGCCCGAACGCCGCCTCGACGACCTCACCGAGGCCCTCGCCCGCTCCGCCGCCAAGCGCGACCCGCTCGTGCTGCGCCTCGCCGGGGCCGGCGCCTTCCCGAACCCGTATGCCGCCCGCGTCCTGTGGGCGGGCGTCGAGCAGGTGCGCGGTGACCTCTCGGCGGTGGCGGGCGGCATACGCAATGCCTCGACCTCGGCAGGAGCGACACCCGACGGGACCCGCTTCCAGGCGCACCTGACGCTCGGGCGCTTCCACCGGCCGACCGAGGCCACCCGGTGGATCCGGGCCCTCGACGCGTGGGAGGGCCCGGCGTGGCGGGTCGGGGAGCTCGCGCTCGTCGAATCCCACCTCGGCGAGGGCCGCGGGCGCCGGCCCCGCTACGAGGTGCTCGCCGAGCTGCCCCTGCGCTCGCGTCCACCGCGGACGGACTGACCGCACCGGTGTGGGAGACTGGGCGAGTGGCACGTGGCGACGGTCGTTTGAACCATGACCTCATCCCCGGCGAGAAGGGCCCGCAGGACGCCTGCGGGGTCTTCGGCGTCTGGGCTCCCGGAGAGGACGTCGCCAAGCTGACGTACTTCGGGCTCTATGCGCTGCAGCACCGCGGTCAGGAGTCGGCCGGCATCGCGACCGGTGACGGCGAGAAGATCCTCGTCTACAAGGACATGGGCCTCGTCTCGCAGGTCTTCGACGAGACCGCGCTCAGCTCGCTCCGCGGCCACATCGCGATCGGGCACACGCGCTACTCCACGACCGGCGGCTCCACGTGGGAGAACGCCCAGCCGACCCTCGGCGGCGCCGGCCGCAGCACGCTGGCCCTCGCCCACAACGGCAATCTCATCAACACCGTCGAGCTCAAGGCCCTCGTCGACGAGCACTTCGGCGGCACCCGCATCACCGGCGAGCTCGCCCGAGGCAACACGTCCGACACCGCGCTCGTCACGACGCTGCTCGCGGCCGACGAGGACCGCACGCCCGAGCAGGCCGCCCTCGAGCTGCTGCCCAAGCTCAAGGGCGCCTTCTCCTTCGTCTTCATGGACGAGACGACGTTGTATGCCGCCCGCGACCCCTGGGGTGTGCGTCCCCTCGCGCTCGGCCGCCTGGAGCGGGGCTGGGTCGTCGCGTCCGAGACCGCGGCCCTGCAGACCATCGGTGCCGCCGTCATCCGCGAGGTCGAGCCCGGCGAGCTCATCGTCATCGACGAGGACGGCCTGCGCTCGCACAAGTTCGCCGAGCCCCAGCCCAAGGGCTGCGTCTTCGAGTACGTCTACCTCGCCCGCCCCGACGCCGTCATCCGCGGCCGGGTCGTGCACGAGGCCCGCGTCGAGATGGGCCGCGTCCTCGCGCGCGAGCACCCCGTCGACGCCGACCTCGTCATCGGCGTCCCCGAGTCGGGCGTGCCTGCGGCGGTTGGCTATTCGCAGGAGTCGGGCATCCCGTTCGGTCAGGGCTTCGTCAAGAACGCCTACGTCGGACGCACCTTCATCCAGCCGTCGCAGACGCTGCGCCAGCTCGGCATCCGGCTCAAGCTCAACCCGCTCGAGCACACGATCCGTGGCAAGCGCCTCGTCGTCGTCGACGACTCGATCGTGCGCGGCAACACCCAGCGCGCCCAGATCCGGATGCTCCGCGAGGCCGGCGCCGCCGAGGTGCACGTGCGGATCAGCTCGCCGCCCGTCCAGTGGCCCTGCTTCTACGGCATCGACTTCGCCACGCGCGCCGAGCTCATCGCGACCGGCCTCAAGGTCGAGGAGATCCGCGCGTCGATCGGCGCCGACTCGCTCGGCTACATCTCCGAGGACGGCATGATCGGCGCGACGAACCAGCCGGCCGACGAGCTGTGCTCGGCGTGCTTCACCGGTCGCTACCCGATCGAGCTGCCCGAGGACGGCCTCATCGGCAAGCACGTGCTCGAGACGCTCCCGCTCACGGTCCGCACCGGCCACGACCGCTCGGTCGACGTCGAGGGCGTCACCCTCGGGGTCGGCCTCGGCGGGGCCAACGCCCTCCAGCACCCGTAGGCCGCTGGCGGTCGACCGTCAGTGGTCGGCGTCGGCGCTCGCGTCCGTCGTGCCCATCCGGCGCACCGTCTCGGCGATGCGCGCCGCGCGGGTCGCCGGGCGTCGGGCGCTGTGGACCCACCAGAGGTACTGCCTCTTGGTGGAGTCGGCCAGGGCCTCGTAGGCGCCGGTCGCGGCAGCCTCGGCCAGCGCGGCCGCGAGGTCAGCAGGGACGACCATCGCCTCGACCTCGTCGGCCTGGGTCCAGGACCCGTCCTCCACCGCGCGGTCGATGGCGGCCTGTCCGCCCGGCGCCATGAGGCCGGCGCGCACCAGCTGCTCGATCCGCCGCTTGTTGCGCGCCGACCACAGCCCGCCCGGACGGCGCGGGGAGAACCACTGGATCATCCGGTGCTCGTCCAGCCGTCCGCCGCGGCTGTCGATCCACCCGTGGCAGAGCGCCTCGTCGAGCAGGTCGTCGTAGGTGGGCCCGTCGAGCCCGCTGGACTTCTTGCGGTAGACGACCCAGACGCCCTCGCTGCGGTCGGGGTGCTCGGCCAGCCAGGCGCGCCACGCGGACCGCGAGCGCGGCACCACCACCTCCCGGCCGTTCGGGGACGGGGGTGCCGGCAGGTCCGACGTACGGGTCATCGGTCCTCACGATAGCCATGCGATGACCTCCCGATGACCTCCCGATGGCCACACGCCGGCCGCACGAGAGCGCGCTCCGGTGGCGCCGGTAGGCTGGGCGGGTGAGCGACGCCCCCATCACCTATGCCTCCGCCGGTGTCGACGTCGAGGCGGGTGACAAGGCCGTCGAGCTGATGAAGGCGTCGGTGCGCCGCGCGACCCGCCCCGAGGTGGTCGGCGGCCTCGGCGGCTTCGCCGGGATGTTCGACGCGAGCGCCATCGCCCGGATGACCCGCCCGATCCTCGCCACGAGCACCGACGGCGTCGGCACCAAGGTCGCCATCGCCCAGGCGCTCGACGTCCACGACACCATCGGCTTCGACCTCGTCGGGATGGTCGTCGACGACATCGTCGTGTGCGGCGCCGAGCCGCTCTTCATGACCGACTACATCGCCACCGGCAAGGTCGTGCCCGAGCGGATCGCCGCCATCGTCGGCGGCATCGCCCGCGCCTGCGAGGAGGCGGGCGTCGCCCTCGTCGGCGGCGAGACCGCCGAGCACCCGGGCCTGCTCCACCCCGACGAGTACGACGTGGCCGGCGCCGCGACCGGAGTCGTGGAGTATGCCGCGGTGCTGGGTCCGCAGCGCGTCGCCGACGGTGACGTCGTGGTGGCCCTCGCAAGCAGCGGCCTGCACAGCAACGGCTACAGCCTGGTGCGCCGCGTCGTCTCGAGCGCCGGCTGGGAGCTCGACCGGCACGTCGAGGACTTCGGCCGCACCCTCGGCGAGGAGCTGCTCGAGCCGACCCGCATCTACACCAAGCCGCTGCTCGAGCTCATCGCGACCGACGGCGTCGACGTGCACGCGCTCAGCCACGTCACCGGTGGTGGGCTCGCCGCCAACCTCGCCCGCGTCCTGCCCACGGGCATGTTCGCCCGCGTCGACCGCAGCACCTGGACCCCGCCGGCGGTCTTCCGCACGGTCCAGGACCTCGGCCGCGTGCCGCAGGCGGACATCGAGCGGACCCTCAACCAGGGCATCGGCTTCGTCGCCGTGCTGCCCGCCGACCAGGCCGACCGCGCCATCGAGGTGAGCGAGGCCCGGGGCATCGCGGCCTGGCGGCTCGGCGAGGTCGCGACCGAGGAGCGGGCGCACGCCGGTGGACTCGTCGCGGACGGCGTCGAGATCGTGCGAGGCGCCAAGGGCGTCGATGGCGGCGCGGTGCAGGTCGTCGGCGAGCACCCGACCGCCTGACAGACAGGCCCCGAGGGGGGCCGCGGGGTCGGCCTCGGGCGCGATCACGCGCATGGGGCCAGTGCACTCGGCCGGCCCTCAACGACCCGCGTCCCTCGGGACCCGGCGACACGGCATACGCGAAGGTGTGACGAGCCCGCGCACCCCAGGAGGGTGCGCGGGCATCGATGCGTCACTCCGACGCGACCGGACCGGTGCTGCTGGCCGGCGCGTCAGCTGCCTCGAGGGCAGCACCGATCGCGCGCCGGGTGTGAACACCCGACGCACGAGGTGCAGACGGAAGGGGGAGGACGAGCTCAGCGCTCGCCCGAGACCCACTTCCCGTATTCGTCGTACTCGTCGTCGTCGACGGATCGCGGCTGGTTGGAGACGTCGCGTTGCGACGGCCCGTGCAGCTCACGCTCCAGCGCGCTCAAGTCCGTGTCGGGTGTGTAGTACTTGAGCTGCCGTGCGACCTTGGTCTGCTTGGCTTTGGCTCGGCCGCGCCCCATGGCGTGACCCCCTCGTGCGTCGTGCCGGGACGGCATCGCCCCTCGAAGTGCCGGATGGCTCTTCGATGTCTGCGTAGCGGTCCCGGGAATGTGTGTGTTCTCGTGGGCCTAACGCTACATGAGTGGCGCAAATCCCGCGCCCGCGGGACCACGGCTCGCCGAGGCGTCAGGGCAGCCACCGGAGGGGCCACCGGGACAGCCACCGCGCGGGTTGCCGAGCCGGCGGCCACGGCGGGCCGGCAGGAGGTCGTCCAGAGGCCACCGACGGCGTGGGTTCCTATACACCAGGTCCTGTGAAACCGGGACGATTTGACTCTTTTCAGTGTTTAACTGCCATTCGGCGGGCCGAGACTTTACCCTTGCTTTACTGAGCCCCGATTGGGGCGCATGCGTGTCGCTGCACCTAGCGACAGGGTGGTGGGGATATGACAATGACGACTCAGGATCGACACGAGACCGAGAAGCTGCTGACACCTGCCGAGGTGGCGGCCCTGTTCCGAGTGGACCCCAAGACGGTCACTCGATGGGCCAAGGCAGGCAAGCTGACTTCGATCCGGACCCTTGGTGGGCACCGGAGGTACCGCGAGTCAGAGGTTCGCGACCTTCTGGGTGGCGGGCACTGAGCTAGACCGAACAGTTGGGGGTAGCCGGTCACGACGTCGGGGGAGGAGCGCCACACGGTGCGCCTCCCCCGACTGCTTCCGGCTCGGTTGTTCGGGCTGCGCGGGTGTGCGGTCAGGCCTGGCCGTGGGGGACCGGGTTGACCGTGCAGACGAAGTACCTCACGATGCCGTCGTCGACGAGCGCGCCGGCGGCGATCGCGGCCTGCACCTCGTCCGCGGCGTCGAGCACGCCGTCGCGGTCGTGGTCGCCCGCGGCCAGGGCGGCGGCATACGTGCCCGTGAGTGAGACGGCGTGCACCTGCCAGCGGCCGCCGTTGTAGCCGGGATCTCCCGGGGCTGCGGTCGCGACGCTGCGCTGGACGGCGCCGAAGCTGTAGATGGTGTCCCACGCCTGCGCCGGGGCGCCCGTGAGGCTGAGGTCGGTCGGCGTCGCGACCGTCCGGTAGAGCTCGTGGTCGACGTAGAAGGCCGGCCCGGAGACGCCGCCTGCGTGGGCTGCGGCGCCGCCGGCGAGGGCGGTCGTGACCCCGACCGCGGCCACCGCGATCGCTCGGATGCTGGACCGAATCGGATTGTGAGACATGGATTTCCACCTTTCGGCCGATCACCCTGACCGGCTCGTCCACGAGTCAAGTCCTCCGCGGGCGCGAACTCCATGACGCGGCGGTTACCTCGGCCTTACGGCTCGGCGACGTCGGTGGCCGGCCCTACGGTGGAGGGATGACGACGTCTCCCGACATCACCGCCATCACCCTCGGCGTCCGGGACGTGGAGCGGTCGCGCGCGTTCTACGTCGACGGGCTCGGCTTCCGGTCGGTGCTCCACCTCGACGGCGAGATCAGCTTCGTCCAGTGCGCGCCCGGACAGCTCCTGGCGCTGTGGGACGTCACGCAGATGCCGGGCGAGTACGGCGACGTCGCCCACGGCCCGTCCGCCCCGCCCGTCTCGCTCGGTCACAACGTCGGTGCCGCCGAGGAGGTCGAGCGGTTGTATGCCGCGGCCCTGGCCGCCGGGGCCACCTCGGTCGCGCCGCCGACCGTGCGCAACTGGGGCGGGGTCAGTGCCTGCGTGGCCGACCCCGACGGCTTCCGCTGGGACCTCGTGCACAACCCGAGCTTCCACGTCGACCCCGACGGCACGGTGCACCTCGGAGAGAGCTGAGTCTCTCAGCCCAGCCGCTCGCGCCACGGGTGGTCGGCCCCGTGCTGGCTCACGACGTGCGTCAGCAGTTCGCGCTGGGCGCTGTCGAGCAGGGGGAGTGCGGCCTCGAGGTCCGCGTGGTCCTTGGCACGGGTCGACCTCACCTTGTGGGCGAGGACGAGCTCGGGGCGCAGGTAGCGCACGCCGTCGCGCTGCCACGTGGCGTCGTCGAGGTCGAGGACGAGCGACGGGTCGCGCTTGAACTGCCACCGTCCGTCGACGTCGCGGTTGAGAAGGACCTCGCCGCGCCACGGCGCCAGGGCGTGCTCTCGGAACCACACCTGCTCCGCGTCCTCCGGCATCTCGCGTCCGGGCGCCAGGTGGAGCAGCCCCCGGTCGCCGGCCGCCCAGAGGTGGAAGTGGGGTTCGAGATGGGCGCGCACTGCGGGCAGGTCGCGCCGGAAGACGGCGACGTCGATGTCCTCGTGGTGGCGCCGCACGCCGGTGAAGGCCTCGACGGCCCACCCGCCGACCACCCACCACGGGACGTCCAGCCCGTCGAGCAGCACGCGCAGCTCGCTCGGGGACAGGGGGTCCAGCGGGCCGTAGACCCTCTCGAAGTCCTCCTGGGTCATCCGCTCCTCGTCGGCCGGAGGGCGCGTCGCGGGTCGCTTCTCGGACGTCGACACGCTTTCACCCTAGTGACGGGGCGTCGGGGCCGGCGTCAGTGGCCGAGGGCGCGCAGCTGGAGCCGCAGGGCGAGGCGGGTCTCGGGGTCGTGCAGGTCGAGCTCGACGACGTCGGACAGGCGCTGCATGCGGTAGCGGAGCGTGTTGGGGTGCACGTGGATCCGGGCGGCCGCCGCCCGGGGGTCGCCCGGGTGGTCGAGCCAGGCGGCCACCGTCTCGAGGTATGCCGTGTGGTGGGCCTCGTCGTGCTCGCGCAGGGTCGCGACGGGGCCCAGCAGCTCCTCGGTCCAGATGCCGCCGAGGGCGCGGGCGTTGGTGACGGCGGCCCAGGCGTCCTCGACCGTGGTCGTCGTGCCGGTGACGCGGCCTGCGTCGCGCAGGCGCTGGACCTCGGTGGCCTCACGACGCGACCGGTCGAGGTCGACGGTGCGCGAAACCCGACCGCCGGCACTCGCCGTGGCGGTCGGGGCCACCCCGGCGACCTCCTCGACGACGCCGTGCAGCCACTCCCACGAGCCCGGCGAGGTGTCTCCGGGCACGTCGCGCACGAGGGTCAGCGCCACGCCGTCGAAGATCGCGAGGAGCGGCTGTCGCCACGACCGGCGGCGCGCGGCGGACTCCCAGACGTCGAGCTCGCGCTCGGCATCGCGCGGTGCGCCCCCGCGCGCGGCGACACTGCGGTCGCGGTGGGCGCCGGCCAGCACCACGACCCGCCAGGGTGCGGGTGGGAGCCAGCCCTCGGCCTCGTGCGTGTCGCCACTCAGCACGGCTCGGAGCCGGTCCGCCGACACCCGGCGAGCGAGGTCTGCCTGCGACCGCATCCGCAGCAGGTGCAGGGCCACGACCGCGGCCGTCTGCGCCAGGGAGGCCATGACCGGCTCGGGGGGTTCCTCGTCGACGACGGCCCAGATCGAGCCGAGCCACTCGGTGCCGGCGCGGACGGGGACGACGACGCGCGCGCCGAGGCCGCGTCCGGCCGGGACGAAGAAGGGCTCGTCGGACCGCGCGAGCCGCCGGAACACCCCGCGTCCGCGCAGGCCGGCGATGACCTCCTCGGGCACCCGGCGCCCGACGATCGTGGAGACGCGAGCCGGGTCGGCGACGTCCTGCGTCGAGGAGTAGGCGAGCACGCGCGACTGGGTGTCCTCGATGGTGATCGGCGCCGCGACGAGTGCCGCGCAGGCGTCGGCGAGGACGAAGAGCTCGTCGAGGACCGGCCCCTCGGCGCGCACGGCCGGACCGCTGGCAGCCCGGTCCAGGACACCGCGCAGCAGCCACACGACGTGGGCCCACGACGCGTGGTCGGCGAGCTCCACGAGGCTGACGCCGACGCGGGCCGCCGCCGCCCTCACCTGGCGGTGGCGAGCGGCGGCCCTGCGCAGCACCACGGCGCCACTGTCCACCGCGGCCGCGCCCTCCAGCAGCGCGGTCGCGTCCGCCGGGCGCTCGACGCCGACCCCGAGCAGCAGGTCGCCGGCCTGTCCGAAGACGCCGGACCCGGGCTCGGCGAGGGTCACGTCGTCGACGGCCGGACCGCCGGCGTCGACGACGACCGTGAGCAGGCCGCCGCCCAAGGTGCCCACGAGCTGCGCGACGGGCAGGCCGACCGGTGTCGTCGAGGAGGTGCGGGTCGCGGACTGACGCGTCGAGCGGGGCGGGGCGGACGGCATACAACCATTGTGTCCCGCGATGGTGCTCTCGGCACAACGACAAGGGCAGACGTTGGTTGCCCAGCACCACGGAGGCGAGTCCGGTCGGCCCCACCATGGAGTCGAGGCCACCCACCAGACCTGACACAGGAGTCGATCGAATGCCCGCCGTGACCCCCGCCGGTACCCCCGTCCCCGAGCGCGTCGCCGTCGTCGGCGCCGGCATGGTCGGTCTCGCGACCGCCTGGTTCCTCCAGGAGCGTGGCGTCGAGGTCACCGTCATCGACCGCGACGGCGTGGCCGCCGGCGCGTCCTGGGGCAACGCCGGCTGGCTGACCCCCGGCATCGCGACGCCGCTGCCCGAGCCCGCCGTGCTCAAGTACGGCCTGCGAGCCGTGTTCAGCCCGAGCTCGCCCGTCTACGTGCCGCCGAGCGCGCGTCCCGACTTCCTGCGGTTCGTCACCGGCTTCACCCGCCACAGCACGATGACGGCGTGGAAGAAGGCGATGGGCGCCCTCGTGCCCGTCAACGACCTGTCGCTGCAGAGCTTCGACCTGCTGAAGGCCGGCGGCGTCGACGCCGAGACATACGAGGCGAAGTCGTTCACGGCGGCCTACCGCACCGCCGAGGAGCGCCAGACCCTCCTCGAGGAGATCGAGCACATCCACGCCTCCGGTGGCGACATCACCTTCGACGCCCTGACCGGCGACGAAGCCCGTGCGATCGAGCCGGCCCTGTCCGACGAGATCGGCGCCGCGATCGTGCTGCACGGCCAGCGCTTCATCAACCCCGGCGCCTACGTCGCCGCTCTCGCCGACTCCGTCACCGCCCGCGGCGGCAAGATCGTCACCGGCAGCGCCGTCTCGCGCATCACCGACACCCCGACCGGCGTCCTCGTCACCAACGACTTCGGCCAGGCCGAGCACTACGACGCCGTCGTCGTCGCGACCGGCGCGTGGCTGGGCAAGCTGGCCCGCGAGTTCGGCGTCAAGCGCGTGGTCCAGGCCGGCCGCGGCTACTCCTTCAGCGTCGAGGTCGAGGACCTGCCCAACGGCCCCGTCTACTTCCCGGCCGCCCGCGTGGCCTGCACGCCGGTCGGTGACCGCCTGCGCGTCGCCGGCATGATGGAGTTCCGCCAGCCCGAGGCCGCGCTCGACCGCCGCCGCGTCAAGGCCATCGTCGAGTCCGCCCGCCCGCTGCTCAAGGGCGCCGACCTCGACCACCGCCAGGACGAGTGGGTCGGCTCGCGCCCCTGCACCGTCGACGGCCTGCCGCTCATCGGCGCGTCGAAGAACCCCAAGGTCTTCTTCGCCGGCGGTCACGGCATGTGGGGCATCACCCTCGGCCCGGTCACCGGCCGCCTGCTCGCCGAGCAGATGGTCACCGGCCGCGCGCCCGAGCAGCTCGCGCCCTTCAACCCGCTGCGCTGAGGCGCCGCTGACGTGCCGTCGATGCGCCGTCGACAGGGCCGTCGACAGGGCCGGCCGGTCGGAGCACACCGGCCGGCCCTGGCGCAGGCGGAGGCGTGCACGCAGCACAAGGCCCACCTGACGAATGCGTCAGGTGGGCCTCCGTGCGCGTCCCCCCGCGCAACGGCAGGGCGACCGGGCGCCCTGCACGGCCACCGCCGGACCCCTCAGTGCGGCGGCGGCCGTCCACAGGGGTTCGGAGACGTCATGCGGAACGGATGGGTGCCGATCCGAACCGATGTCGACGTCGTGACTCAGGCCGGCGTCAGCACGACGAGGCTGTAGGCGCCCACGGAGACGGTGCCACCGGCGGGCTGGTCGTCGACGGGCTCGTCGGTGGCGTCCACGTCGTGCGTCTCATGGCCGGCGAAGAGGGCGCTGTAGGTGGCGGCGTCGGAGTTGAAGCGGACCGACCAGAGCCCGGCGGACGGCATACCCGTCGTGATGTCCTGCGGCTCGGCCGAGGCGTTGACGACGACCACGGCGACGTCGTCGCCCGAGCGGCGGGCCCACGAGAGGGTCTTGGCCTCGTCGTCGAGGTGCAGCACCTCGAAGCCCTCGCCGCGCAGGCCGCGCGAGACCCCGTCGGCGTCGCGGCGCAGCCGGATGAGGTCACTCGTGAGGCGCACGAGGTCGCGGAACTGCTCGGCACGGTCCCAGTCGAGCGGCACGGTGTCGCGGAACTCCTCGCCCTCGAGGAACTCCTGACCCTGGAACAGCATCGGGATGCCGGGAGCCGTCAGCGTCATGGCCAGCCCGAGGGTCGCGCGCTTCTGCGCCGCCCAGCCGGTGGGGTCGCCGCCGTCGACCTCGTCGGGCACCCGGAGGCCGCCCTCGGCGACCTCGTCGTGGCTCTCGGTGTAGACGACGCGCCGGAACGGCTCGTCGTTGCCGCGCAGGGCCTCGGCGAGCTCGGACATCGAGCGCTCGGAGTCGTCCACGGCGGTCAGGACGTTCCGCACCGGGTGGACGAAGCCGGGATCCCACTGGGCGTGGAAGCCGGCGCCGTCGTCGTCGACCGTGGTGATGGCCGGGTCGGACTGCAGGTCCTCGGCGATGAGGATCTTGTCGGGGTGGCTCTCGCGGACCGCCCCGGTGATCGAGCGCATCAGCTCCCAGCCCTCGGGCACGTCGCCGGTGCCGAGGCCGTCGATGGTGCGCACGTAGAGCGTGGCGTCGAAGCGCAGCCCGTCGAGGTGGAACTCCTCGAGCCACATCAGGACGTTGTCGTGCAGGTAGGCGCGCACCTCCTCGCGCCCGTAGTCGGGCCGGGTGTCGCCCCAGGGCGTCGACGAGCGCTCGTCGTTGTAGAAGTAGATGCCGCCCTTCTCGTTCTCGCTCCACCCGTCGAACTGCCACAGCGCGAGGTCGCTCGGACCGAAGTGGTTGATGACGACGTCGAGGATCACCGCGATGCCGTGCCGGTGGGCCTGCTTGACGAAGTCCTTGAGCGCGTCCGGGCCGCCGTAGCTGCTCGAGACGGCGAAGGGGTTGGAGGGGTTGTATCCCCAGGAGTAGTCGCCCGCGAACTCGGTGACCGGCATGAGCTCCACGGCGCTCACGCCGAGGTCGGAGAGGTGGTCGAGCTTCCCGGCGACGCCCCCGAGGTCGCCCGCGTCGCCCTCGGCTGCGACGAACGAGCCGATGTGCGCCTCGTAGATGACGAGGTCGTCGTGCGGCGGGCAGCCGAAGGTGTCACCCTCCCAGTCGAAGGCCTCGCGGTCGTAGACCACCCCGTTGCCGGACGAGTTCGTCACGACGCGGGCCCGCGGGTCGATGCGCATGAGGCGCTGCTCGCCGTTGGTGATGACGAACTGGTACTCGTCGCCCGGACCGGCGCCCTCGACGTCGGCGTACCAGTGCCCGTCCTCCTCGGCGACCATGGCGTGGCCGTCCTCGGACCAGTCGGTGAAGCTGCCGGTGACCGCGACGGCGTCGGCGTTCGGGGCCCAGACGCGGAAGGCGGTGCCGCCCTCGTGCGGCATCGAGCCCAGTCCGGGTCGGGGGGTGTCGCGCTCGGACATGGGGCTCCAGACGTCGGGAGGGGTCGGCCGAGCCGACGGGCTCGGGCCGGTTGGGGACCGATGGGTGTCGTACCCGATCGTCCCGCCCGACCCGTCAGCCCGTCGACCGGCTCGGCGTCCCGTCGCAGCGCCCCGGATCAGCGAACCCGGCCAGCGCCCCGGATCAGCGAACCCGGCCAGCGCCCCCGGTCATCGCAGGTAGCCGGTGACGTGGGCTACGAGCTGGACCGTGCCACTGGAGTGGTTGGTGACGGTGACCGTGCCGGCGCTGGAGAGACGGCCGACGTAGAGGTTTCCCGCGGTCTGCCCTGCGACGAAGCTGACAGTCGAGGTACTGCTCGCGGTCATGGAGTCGACAGTGAGGCGACCTGAGCTTCTCGGGGCCAGGGCGATGACGTTGACTGCGGCGCTCTTGGCCCCCGCAGGCACAGGGGAACCGGTGGCGCCAGCGACCTTGACAGTCAGTGACGCATTGGCGCCGAGGGCGGTGCGGACCGGGTTGGCTTTCGTGCCGTATCGGGTGTCGAGCAGGGCAGTTGGCGCTGTCGTGGCCCACTGGTTGGACGTGCTAGCCCCTGTGACGTAGCCGCTGACATCAGCGAGCACGTGGACCGTCCCCGCTGAGTGGTTGACGATGGTCAAGGTCCCCGACGACGACAGGCGGCTCACGAGGAGGTTCGTCACAGAGCGGTTGGCCGGGAAGTTTGTGACCGCGCTCGCACTGGAACCGGTAGCCCCGACGCTGAGGTAACCGACCTTCTGTGGCGCCGTCGTGGTCAGGTGGACGGCTGCGGCCGTTGCTCCTGTGGGCACCGGCGACCCGCTGACGCCGGCTACTTTGACGGTGAGCCAGGCGCCCGCGGCGAGGGCGGTGCGGACGGGGTTGCTGGCCGTGCCGGAGCGCGTGTCGAGGATCCGCGTGGGGGCGGGACTCGTCCAGCGGTTGGTGGTCCCGCTGGTCGTGAGGTAGCCGGTGACGTCGGCGATGACGTGCACCGTACCCGCTGAGTGGTTGACGATCGTCAGGGTGCCACCGGAGGACAGACGACCCACATGCATATTCGTGACGGCGCGGCCGGCCGTGAAGTCGATGACCGAGCTGTTGCTTGCGCTTGACCAACCTGCACTGAGGTAGCCGGTCCTCTGAGGTGCCGACGCCGTGAGGTCGACCATCACGCCTGTCGCTCCGGCCGGCACGGACGACCCCGCAACGCCCGCGACCTTGACGGGCAGGGAGGCCCCCGCCGAGATGGGTGTGCGCACCGGGTTGGCCTTCGTTCCGTAGCGCGTGTCGAGGACGCGTGAAGGCGCCACAGGGACGACGTGCGAGAAGGACGACGGCCGGACGGCAGCCGACGGGCTCGACGCCGGTCCGGGGCCCACGACGTTGGTCGCCGTGACCGTGAAGGTGTAGGCGGTCTCGTTGCTCAGTCCCGTCATCGTCACGGACGCGGCCGACCCCGACACCGTGGTCGTCGCGCCCGACGGGGACGCCTTGACCGTGTAGCCCGTGACCGGGCTGCCGTTGGCGGCGGCGGCGGTCCAGCGGACCGTCGCCCGGCCGTTGTCGGGGACCGCCGACACCGAGGTGGGCGCGGACGGTGCCGTCGCCACGAGCGAGAAGCGCATCGCGTCGACCCCGACCTGCTTGGTCGTGGAGACGGTGCTGCTGTCGCTGGCGTGGACGCGGACGGACGTGCCGTTGCGGGCGAAGTAGCTGCCCAGGGAAGCCCAGCCGGAGAGGGTCGACTGGTCGAGGGACGTCGTCTTCGTGCCGGTCGCGTCGGTGACGGCGTAGCGGGCGTTGGCGGTCGCTCCGGTCGCCGGGACGTAGGCGCTCACGGCATACAACCCCGTCGAGAGGCTGGGCGACCACGTCGCGCCGTTCTCCTCGGTGCTGCCGTCCGCGGAGTAGGTGGTGTACGTGTAGTAGGCGCGGCCCTGCAGGCCCTGCCCCTGGTTGGGCTTCCAGTAGTACATGTTGCCGGTGAAGAGGAAGGACGGGCCGCCGGGGCCGACGATGCCGGCGCCGTAGCTGATCGGCACCGGGTTGCCGGTGACGCGGCCGCCCACCCAGTTGGCGTCGATGTTGATGTTGACGCCGCCCCACGTCTCGCTGCCGGTGCTGTACTGGTGGATCCGCTGGCCGTTGGCCCAGTAGTTGTCCCGGAAAGCGGGGTACTTCGCCGAGTCGGACAGGGTCTGCAGGCCGTTCCAGTTGGCGAACCACACGTTGTCGGGCGCCGTGAAGCCCGTCGTGCCGACGGCCTTGGACAGGTCGACCATGAGCGACCCGGTGCTGCCGTACGCGCCGGAGGTGTAGCCGCGGGCGTGCAGCTCCTGGGTCCAGGCCGTGAGGAACGTCAGGACCGTGGAGGTGCAGGAGGCGCTCGGAGCGTAGGCCTCCATGTCGTAGTAGATCGGCGACCCGGCGCCGAGGCCGAAGAACGCCGCGCGGCCGGCCGCGTCCGCAGCGGCCGCCTTGCCCTGGGCCGCAGCCTGCTTCGGGTCGATGGTGGCCAGCCCGGTCTGGTTGACGCAGGGGGCCTGGACGCCCACGTAGATCGGGATGAGGCCCCAGCCCATCGTGCTGACCTGGCTGACCCAGCTCGACGACAGGTTGCCGTCGGGGCAGGCACGCATCGAGCCGCCGATGTAGATGCCGGCGGCGCGGTAGGGGGAGGACAGCCAGGACTGCATGGTGGAGACGCTGGGGGCGGCGCACGCGTCGAACCCCATGCCGGTGAAGGTGCGGGGGCCGGACGCAGCGACGGTGGTGGCGGTCGTGACAGCGGTCCCGGTGGACGCGGTCGTCAGGGAGGCGCCGGCGCGCGAGCCCGGCGTGGACGAGGTGGTGGAGGAGGTCGTGGGCGAGGTCGCGGTCGAGCTGGTGGTCGAGCTCGTCGTCGCGGTGGCGAGGACGTCGTCGACGGCCGACTCGGCGGTGCCCCACGTGGCGTCGACCTGCACGTCCTGCGCGGCGAACCGCGCGGTCTTGGTGCGGGCCACGGGGTCGGACCCGGTGTGCGCCCGGAGCCTGCCGAGCGAAGTGGTCCCCGACGTCGTGGCGGCCGTCGCCAGGTCGGTCCCGGGGTGCAGCCAGACGGTCTCGGTGCGCCCGACCTTGTGCGCGGGGCAGTCCTGCTGGCTGCGGGGCCGGCCGAGGTAGACGGCCTTGACGTCGAGCCGCAGGCACCGCGTGGGGTCCGCGTCGAGGTCGATGACCGGCCAGTCGGCGGGGACGGAGACGCGGACGCCGCGGTAGTCCACTGCTCGCGTGCCGACGGGGAGGGCCGGGGCAGCAGCCGTCGCTGCCTGCACGGCCGAGGCCGAGGCCGGCGCCGAGGCCGTGACCGGCTCGGCCGTCGCGGTGGTCGCGCCACCGAGGGCCAGTGCGGCAGCACCGGCGAGAGCCGTGAGTCGGCACCATGCAGCGGTCATGTCAGAACCTCTCGAACGTCACGGCAGTCGTACGGTCCAGCCGCGGTCCCTGTCGCCGCGGCACAAAACACCCATTACGCCACCTCTGCGACGGTATCGCGCTCAGCGGCCCCACGGGCCCCTATCGCCCCACCCGTCCCACGCGCGAGCTGGCCGTGGTTCACCGCGTCAGGAGGTATGCCGGGTGCTCGGGCACGTGCCCCGTGTCGCGCAGCTGCCGGGCGAGGAGCAGGGCGCCGTCGAGCGCCCCACCGTGGGTGGGGGAGCGTCGGGCGCCGCATTCGGCGAGGCGCCGGTCGAGCGCGTCCGCGACGGGGGTGGCGGCGAGCAGGCCGCCGGTCGCGGCGAGGTGCGGGCTCTCGAGCCCGTCGGCGGCGCGGAGCAGCGAGTCGGCGAGGTCGGACCCGGCCCGCACGCACAGGGTCTGCGCGACGGGGTCGGAGCCTGCTGCCTCCGTCACGAGCGGAGCGACCGACGCGAGGCGCTCGGGTGCGTCGGCGGTGGTCATGACGAGTCGCGGCCACCCCTCGGGCGGACCGAGAAGGTCGACGGCAGCGGACAGCAGGGTGGCCGATCCGTCGGGCAGCCCGTCATGGGCGCGCAGGGCCGCCCGCAGGCCGGCTATGCCGAGCGCGGCGGCCGACCCGGCGTCGCCGAGCACGTGCCCCCACCCGTCGACACGGCGCCACTGCCGGTCGAAGTCGGTGCCGAAGGCGACGGCGCCGGTGCCCGCGGCGACGACGGCCCCGGGCCCGACGCGGCCGGTCGCGCCGACGAGGCCCGCGACCGCGTCGCTGACGACGATCGTGCGCCGGGCGCCCAGGCCCTCGGCGACGGTGCGCAGCACGTCGCTGCGGTCGGCGAGGAAGAGCAGCCCACGCATGGACCACGCGAGCACCTCGGGCGCCCTTGCGCCTGAGGCGATCTCGCCGTCACCAGCGTCCAGCAGCGAACGGGCGTCGGCCACGAGGGCGGCCACGTCGATCCCGCCCGCCCCGACGCGAGCGCCGGGAGCGGCGAGCACCGGACCCGGCCCCACGGCATACGACTGCAGGCGGAGTCCCGAACCGCCGACGTCGACGGCGACGACCCTGCCGGTCGCGGACGTGCTCGGCTCGCTCACGCGGGCGACCCGGTCACTTCGCCATGCCGGCGGTGAGGCCCGCGACGATCTGCTTGGTCGCGACGAGGAAGAGCAGGATGAGCGGGATGGTCGTGATGACCAGGCCGGCGAACACGGCCGAGTAGTTGGTTGCGTTCTCGCCGAAGAAGTTCGTCAGCCCCACAGGCAGGGTGTACTTCTCCTCGCGGCGCAGCAGCACGAGGGGGAAGAGGAAGTCGTTCCAGATCGGCACGAAGCGGAAGACCGCGACGGTCGCCAGTGCGGGTCGCACGAGCGGCACCATGATCCGCCAGAACGTCTGCCAGCTGCTCGCGCCGTCGAGGGCCGCTGCCTCCTCGAGCTCCTCGGGCAGCTGCCGGAAGAACGTCGTGAGGACGAAGATCGAGAACGGGATGCCCGACGCGGCATACATCAGCATCAGGCCGAGGCGGGAGTCGATGAGGCCGAGCCCGTCGAAGAGGTAGAAGATCGGCAGGATCGCGAGGTGGATCGGCAGCATGAGGCCGGACAGGAAGAGCGACTCGAGCCACCGGAAGATCCGCGAGCGACCGCGCGCGAGGGCGTAGGCCGCCATCGTCGCGACCGCCGTCGAGATGGCGACGGCGCCCACGGTCACCGCGAGCGAGTTGCCGAAGTACGTCGCGAAGTTGCCGGTCGTCCACGCCTCGACGTAGCTGTCCACCGTCGGGGGAGTGGGCAGCCCGAGCGGGTCGGTGATGAGGTCGGCGTTCGTGCGGAAGCTGTTGCTCACCATGAGCAGCAGCGGCACGAGCGCCAGGGCGGCATACCCCCACAGGAGCACGCCGGCGCCCGCGCCGCCGACGGGACGGTTGGCCCGCGAGGGACGCCGGCCCCGACGGGCCTGGGTCGTCGGGACGACCGCCTGCTCCGACGGGGCCTCGGTGGTGACGACGGCGGTGGTCATGCGGTGATCCTCCGCTCGTGACGGCGCAGCACGGCCGTGGCGGCGTAGGCGCCGCCGAAGATGATGAGGAAGAGCAGCGTCGCGAGGGCCGACGAGCTGCCGATGGCATCGGTCGCGCCGGAGTCGAACGCCGTGCGGTAGAAGAGCAGTGACACGAAGTCCGTTGCGCCCGCGGGGTTTCCGGTCGAACCGCCGAAGGCGTACGGCAGGGCGAAGGCCTCCATCGCGAAGATGAACGTCAGCACCGAGACCGTGCCGATGGCGGGCACGAGGAGCGGCAGGGTGATCTTGAAGAACGCCTGCCGGTTGGTCGCGCCGTCGACGCGGGCGGCCTCGGTCAGCTCCTCGGGGACGCCACCCAGCGCCGCGCCGTAGAGCAGCACCGGGAAGCCGATCCACTGCCACACGCTGACGAGGATGACGACCCAGATCGCGGTCTTCGGGTCGCCGAGCCACGGGAGGGCCCACGACTCGAGGCCGACCTTGGTCAGCAGCGTGTTGACGGGCCCGAAGGTCGGCGACAGCAGCAGGGTCCAGAGGTAGCCGATGACGATCGGGCTGACGAGGTAGGGCATCGCGTAGAGCGTCTGCAGCATCCGCCGACTGCGCGGTCGGCTGTAGAGCAGGTAGGCGATCGTCAGGCCGAAGGTGTTCTGGATGAGCATCGTGCCGAGGAAGAAGAGCACGTTGTGCAGCAGGGCCTGCGGCAGGTCGGTCGTGAAGGGGGCCCGGGTGAAGAGCGTCACGAAGTTCTGGGCCCCCGCGAACTCTCCGCGGGTCGTGCCCTGCCACTGGAAGAAGGCGTAGGAGAACGCCGTCACCATCGGGTAGAGCACGAACACCGCGAAGAGCGCGAGCGCCGGCGCGACGAAGACCAGGCCGGTGCGGCGCCTCATGCGGGATCCGTCACGCGCTCGGCTTGAACCAGGTCTTGACACCCGTGTCGAGGTCCTGGCTCACGCCGGCGGCGTCCTTGGAGCCGAGCAGCATCTGCTGGAGGCCCTTGCCCAGCAGGTCGGTGCCCGACGGCGCGCCGTAGCGGAAGTCGGTGAGCAGCAGGTACGGCGACCCGGAGTTGTTGTAGTTGTCGCTCATCTGCTTGAGCAGCGGGTCGGTCGGCTCGACGCCCGGCACGGCAGAGATCTGCTTGATGTCGTCGTTGACCATCTGGCCGAACTCCTTGGAGGTCATCCACGTGACGAGCTCCGTGGCCTCGTTGGGGTGCTTCGACTTGGCGGAGACGGCGAAGTTGCCATCGGCCCATCCTGCCGTCGTCGCGCTCGAGCCGCTCGGCGAGCCCGGGGCCGGCGGCACCTGGAAGATGCCGATCTTCATGCCGGGGTTGGCTTTCTGCAGGACCGACAGGTCGAAGCTGCCGCCCGGGATCATCGCGGCCTTCTCGGCCGAGAAGAGCGTCTGGGCGTCGGTCTGAGCGACACCGGTGACGTTCTTGGGCATGTACTTCTCGAGGTCTCCGACGACCTTGACCGACGCGACCCAGTCGGGGTCGGTGAAGGACTTCTTGCCCGACAGGACCTCGCTCTGGAAGGCCTTGCCGCCGAAGCGCGAGCCGGCGAGCACCTCGTGCACGATCGGCAGCGTCCAGTCGTCCTTGGCGCCGACGGCGATCGGCGTGACGCCGGCCCCCATGAGCTTGTCGTTGGCGGCGAGGAACTCGTCCCACGTCGTCGGGGCCTTGAGGCCATTCTTCTCGAAGAGGCCCTGGTTGTAGAACATCTGGACCGTCTGGCGGGCGAGCGGCACGGAGTAGGTCTTGCCGTCCTCCTTGCCCTTGGCGCTCGCGACGACGTTCTCGTCCCAGCCGGTCAGGTCGACCTTGCCGTCGAGGGGCAGCAGCGACTTGCTCGCGACGGTGCCCTGCAGCTGGCCGTAGGAGCGCACCTGCGGCACGTCGGGGCCGCTCGAGCCGGCCAGGCCGGTGGCGAGGATCTTGTTGTACTCCGTCGCCTTGAACGCCTTGAAGTCGACGTTGACGTTGGGGTGGGCCTTCTCGTAGGCGTCGAAGATCTTGTTGTATGCCGCCTCGTCCTCCACGCGCCACGACCACACCGTGAGGGTGACCTTGCCGTCACCACCTGCGCCGGTGGAGTCCGAGGAGCCCGACGAGGAGGGCGAGCAGGCGGTCACGAGCAGGGCTCCGGAGAGCGCGGCGATCGTGAGGACCGTGCGGCGTGCGCGCCGCGACGAGCCGGGAGGGCGTGAGGCGAACGTCATGGTGGTGCTCCTGTCGGGTTCTTGCGAGGTGCCTGGGCGGGCACGTGGGTGGGGGGTGTGGGGTAACGGGGTCGCGCTCGAGGCTTCGTGTCGTGTCGTGTCGGGTCGTGTGGGCGGGTGCGGCGTCAGGCGGTGGGCTCGGCGGCGGCCTGCGAGACCTGGCCGCCCAGAGAGGCCAGGGCACGGGCGACCGAGCCGTCGTGGGCGGAGATGGCGTCGCGGGCCGTGGTGGCGTCGACGCCGGCGAGCATGGACAGCAGCGCGGGCTTGAGCTCGCCGTCCGCTGCGTCCAGCGCGTCGCGAGCCTGGTCGGCGTCGGCGCCCGTGGCCTCCCGGAGGATGCGCAGGACCCGGCCGCGGAGCTTGGCATTCGTCGCGACGACGTCGACCATGAGATTGCTCCACGTGCGGCCGAGCCGGATCATCACCGCGGTCGAGAAGGAGTTGAGGACGAGCTTCTGGGCGGTGCCGGCCTTGAGGCGGGTCGAGCCGGTCAGGGCCTCGGGGCCGGTGCGCACGGCGAGCAGGATGTCGGCGTGGACGGCGAGCTCGGCGGCCGGGTTGGCCGTGACCAGGGCGGTCACGGCGCCCACCTCGCGGGCCCGCGCGAGAGCGCCGGCCACGAACGGCGTACGCCCTGAGGCCGTGAGCCCGATGGCGATGTCTCCGGGTCGCAGGGCGTCCGCCTCGGACCGGCCGAGGTCGAAGTCGTCCTCGACGTTCTCGATCGCCTGGAGGAGTGCCTCGGGCCCGCCGGCGTGGTGGGCGACGACGAGACCGGCGGGGGCGTTGAAGGTGGGGCGCAGCTCGGCCGCGTCGAGCACCGCGAGGCGGCCGGACGTGCCGGCGCCGAAGTAGTGGACGGTGCCGCCGGCGCGGAGCGACTCGACGGCCAGGTCGACGAGGCGGGCCAGGTCGGGCAGGACCTCGCTGACGGCCCGGGCGACAGTCGCGTCCTCGGCGTTGAGCGCCCGGAGGATGTCGAGGGAGGTGTGGGTGTCGATGGACGTCGTCCCCGGATGGCGCTCCTCGGTGGGGGCGTCCACGGTCACCTCGCTGCTCACCCGAGCGAGGTTAGTTTCCTACGACTAAGGCGTCAATGCTGTAAATGAGTAACATTCCGGTCACGGTCGCGCCGTGCTGTTCCACCCCACTCGAGTGCCCACTTCCCGACGTGACGATCTGGGCACTCGACGCTCGAGTGCGCATTTTCCGACGTGAGGAACTGGGCACTCGACGGGGAGGGTCAGTCGGTGACGTGGTGGCCGGCGACGGCCTCGCGCGTGTCGGCGACGGCCTTGCGGGCCCGGCGCAGGTTGCGCTGGGCGACGGCGATGTAGAGGCAGTCGATGACCGTGAGCGCGGCGATGCGGCTGGCCGTCGCGCCCGAGCGCAGGCTCGTCTCGCGCGCGGCGGTGGTGAGCAGGAAGTCGACGCCCGACGCGAGCCGCGAGAGCGGGAAGTTCGTGATCGCGACGGTGCGTGCGCCGGTGGAGCGCGCGGCCGCCAGCGCCTCGATGGTCTCCGTCGTCGTGCCGGAGTGGGAGATCCCGACGGCGATGTCGCCCGGGCCGAGCAGGGTGGCGCTCGTCAGGGCGATGTGGGGGTCGTTCCAGGCGAAGGCGACGATGCCGATGCGGTGCAGCTTCTGCTGCAGGTCGGTGCCGACGATGGCGCTCGCGCCGATGCCGTAGATGTCGACGCGGCCGGCCTTGGCGATGGCGGCGGCGGCGGATGCGAGGGCCTCGCGGTCGAGCTGCTGGGCGGTCTCCTCCACGGCGCTCGCGTCGGTGAAGGCGACCTTGGCGATGATGTCGTCGATGGTGTCGCTCGCGCTGATGTCGGTGCCGCTGCGGCTCATCGTGCGCGGGTGCGCCGACTCCTCGGCGAGGGCGAGCCGCAGCTGGGGGTAGCCCGGGAGCCCGAGCCGGCGGCAGAAGCGCAGCACCGTCGTCTCGGACGTGCGCGCCGCGGTGGCGAGCTCGCTGATGGTGAGCCCGGCCGCGCGGCGCGCGTCGGCGAGGACGATGTCGGCGACACGGTCCTCGGCTGGTGACAGCGAGGGCTTGATCCCCCGCAGGCGGATGAGCAGCGATGCGCTCGCGGCGCCTGCGGGGGACGAGGCCCCGTCCTCGGTCCTGGGCATGGGCCTACGCTACGGCGTCGCGACCGGACAGGCGCCATCCGTCTGCGGTGAAGGCGTCCGGTGTCTTCTCTCCGTCGAGCAGGACGCCGCCCGGGCCCTGGACGACGACGTCGTCGACGGCGACGCCGCGGCCGAGGTAGCCGCCGTCGGTCGTGTGCCGCCAGCGCAGCTGCTGCGAGCCGGCGGGCAGGTCGGCCCGGACCTGCACCCAGCGCCTGGTGCCGGAGCCGGAGACGACGCCGTCGGCGGTCTCGGTCGTGCCGCGGTCGACGACGTCGAAGGGCAGCCCCGTCCACGTGGCGCCACCGTCGGTCGAGCGCTCGAGGTGGAGCAGGTCGGTCTCCTCGGTGTCGAGGAAGAGGTCGAAGCCGAGCCGGCCGCCGCGTGGGCCCACCGGCAGGGCCGGTGTCGTGAGCGTGGTCGTCGTCGCGTTCTCGCCGCCGGTGAACCAGGCGGTGTCGCCGTGTCGGGGGCGGATGGCCATCGCCGCGGCGAGCCCGTGCGCCCACTCACGCCGCGCGAGGTTGATCGATCCCCAGTTGCGGGACGGGTGCACGCGGTTGGTGAGCAGGATGGCGAACGAGCGCGACGTGAAGTCGATGACGATCGAGGTGCCGGTGTAGCCGGTGTGGCCGGCGGTGCGCGGGCCGCTCAGGGCGTCCATGTACCAGCGCTGGTCGAGCTCGAAGCCGAGACCGTGGGAGTCGCCGGGGAAGGCCTCGTTGAAGTTGGTGATGAGGGCCTCGACGCTCTTGCGGCTGAGGATGCGCTCGCCGCGGTAGGCGCCGCCGTTGAGCAGGGCCTGCGACAGGACCGCGAGGTCGTCGACGGTGGAGAAGACGCCGGCGTGACCGGCGACGCCGCCGAGCGACCAGGCGTTCTCGTCGTGGACCTCGCCGCGCACCATGCCGCGCGGCGGGGCCGTCTGGTACTCCGTGGCGGCCGTGCGGGCCTTGTCGGTCGGGTTGTAGCCCGTGTCCTTGATGCCGAGCGGCGCGGTGATGCGGTCGTGCACGACGGCGTCGAGCGGCTCGCCCCGCAGCTTCTCGACCATGACGCCGAGGGTGATGAGGTTGAGGTCGCTGTAGAGGTAGGTCGAGCCCGGCGCGTTGGTGAGCGGCCGGTCCATGACGGCCTTGATGCGCGAGGCCTTGTCGGGCCACTTGCTCCACAGCGGGAGCCACGACGTGAAGCCCGACGTGTGCGTCAGCAGCTGGCGCACGGTGACGGACTCCTTGCCGTTCGCCGCGAACTCGGGGAGGTATGCCGCGACCGGGCTCTCGAGGGAGACGCGGCCTTCCTCGATGAGCTGGACGACGGCTATCGAGGTGAAGAGCTTCGAGACCGAGGCGAGGTCGAAGATCGTGTCGGTGCGCATCGGCTCCCACTGGTCGCGGGGGAGCTCGGTGGTCGCGTCGGCGTAGCGCAGCGCCCAGCCGCTCGCGTCGCGCTCGACGATGCGGCCCTCGTGGCCCATGATCCCCACGGCGCCGGCGAAGAGGGGGTGCCCGCTCGGGTCGACCTGCTCGTGGCCGTGGATCTGCGCCACGGCCTCGGCGATGGGTGCCGGGCCGAGGCCGACCGACGCGGGGCTCGCGTCGGACAGGACGGTGTTGGGCGGGGCGAAACCACGGTCGGGCTTGCTGAAGTCGTCGGCCGCGGCGCGGCCGGCGGGGCCGGCCGTCACGAGGCTGCCCGCGAGGGCGAGGCTGCCGAGGGCGGCCGGGACGAGGGTGCGCAGTCGCATGTCACTCCTGGATTGTCGGGGACGCGTGGGGTGCGCGCTCAGGCCTCCGGGCCGCGGTAGATGAGGTACTGGCGGCGGCGGGCGTCGAACGCCGCCAGCTCGTCCTGCCAGGCGCCGACGACCTCGTCGGCGGGGGCGCCGGCTGAGATCTGGGTGCGCAGCCGCTGCGACCCGGTCAGCTTGTCGATCCAGTACGGCCGGGCCGGGTCGTAGGAGTCGTAGCGCCACTCGAAGCCGCTGTAGAGCGCCTTGGCCGCGACGAGCATCTCGACGGTGGAACGGATCGGGTCGAACGCCGCGGGGTCGGTCACGTGGACCTGCACGCCGCCGCAGACCTTGCCCGTGTGCTTGCTGAAGGTCGGGGAGAAGTAGGCCTCGCGGAAGCCGACGCCCGGGAGGTCGAGCGCTGCGAGACGTTCAGCCCACTTGTAGTCGACGAACGGTGCTCCGACGAGCTCGAACGGCCGCGTCGTGCCACGACCCTCCGAGAGGTTGGTGCCCTCGAACATCCCGGTGCCCGGGTAGACCAGCGCGGTGTCGGGAGTCGGCATGTTGGGACTTGGCATGACCCACGGGAGGCCCGTGACGGCATACGGCACGTCCCGTCGCCAGCCCTTGACCTCGATGACGGACAGCTCGGTGAGCCGGCCACCCGCGTCGGCGGTGAGGAACTCGCCGTCGAAGTAGCGGGCGAGCTCGCCGACCGTCATGCCGTGCGCCTGGACGATCTCCTTGGCGCCGACGCCCGAGGTCCACGGCGTCGTCATCATCGGGCCGATCGCCTTGCCGCCGATGGGGTTCGGGCGGTCGAGCACGACGAAGCGGGCGCCGACGGCGACGGCCGCACGCATGGCCGTGTACATCGTCCAGATGTAGGTGTAGAAGCGCGCGCCGACGTCCTGGATGTCGAAGACGACGGTCTCGACACCGGCCGTGCGGAAGAGCGTCGTCATCTTGGCCGCGTTGGCGCCGTAGGCGTCGTAGACCATGAGCCCGGTGCGCGGGTCGGTGTGGTTGCCCTCGGAGTCGCCCGCCTGCGCCGTGCCGCGGAAGCCGTGCTCGGGGCCGAAGACGCCGACGATGTCGACGGCGCCGGACTCGTGCATCTCGTCGACGATGGTGCGCAGGTTGGTGAGGATGCCGGTCGGGTTGGTGATGACCCCGACCTTCTGTCCCGACAGGGCCGACCACTTCGCGGCGGCCGCGCTCTGGGCACCCGTCGTCACCGGGTTGTTGGGGTAGTTGCTGGCGTATGCCGTCGGGCCGGTCTGCGCTGCAATGGAACCCGCGGCGGTGGCGGGGATGGCGACGGCGCCGAGGGCGCCGGCGGTGAGCAGCTGCCTGCGGTTGAGGTTGGTCATCTGGAGCTCTCCGATCCTTGGTCGAGCAGGACGGTCGCGGCGACTGCTCGGTGGTCGCTCGCGCCGACGAGGGTGGGGTCGTGGGCGGTGGTCGCGTCGACGACGTCGATGCCGGGGGAGACCGCGACGAGGTCGATGCGCTTGGTGGGGTTGATGGCGGGGTAGCTGAGGCCCGGCTCGCCGTCACGGGTCGGCGCCACGGCCCAGGCGTCACGCAGGCGGGTCCAGAGCCCTGCGAGCTCGGGGGCGCCTGCGTCGGCGTTGAGGTCGCCGAGGAGCACCTGGTTGGCGCCTACCGGGTCCTCGCCCAGGACGGCGACGGTGTCGGCGACCTGGAGCCGCCGAACTGTGGGGTCCCCCCGGTAGTCGAGGTGGGTGACGTAGACGTGGGTGCGGGCGCCGCCGATCTGGATGGTCGCCTCGAGGAAGCCCGGCGCCGGCGCGGGCAGCGGGTTCGGGTCCTGTGTCGACAGGCGCGTCAGGTCGTGGTTCTCGACGGCGACGATCGGGTGCCGCGAGAGCAGGGCGACGCCGAACTCCCGACGGGGGGCGCCCGGTGTCGGAGGGGCGAGGCTGTAGATCGGGGCGAAGGCGGTCCGCATGCCGAGCCGGCGACCGAGCTCGGCGACGGTGTCCTCCCATTGGCTGCGGTCGCCCCAGCGGACGTCCGCCTCCTCGAGGCCGACGACGTCGGCGTCGAGCGCACGGATGGCGGCGGCCGTCCGATCGAGATCGTAGAGGTTGTCGCTGCCCGCCCCGGCGTGGATGTTGTACGTCGCGACGACCGCGCGAACGGACGGAATGCTCTGGCCGGTCGCCGGGTTCGCTCCGCCGAGCTCGGCGCTGGCGGGCAGCGCCGCGGTGGCCGTGGCCGTGGCCGTGGCGACGACGAGTGCCGTCGCCACGGCCATCCGCTTCAGGGCGCTCATCTCAGTAGGTGAGGCCGTGGCCGAAGGGGTAGAGGACGGTGTCCGGGTCTCCGGCGACGGGGATGTCGACGGGCAGCGACGCGGTCGGGGCGACGTCGCCGACGATGACGCGTGCTGCGGCCTCGATGGCGACGGGGCTGTAGGAGTAGGTCGCGACGTAGGTCGGAGCGCTCGTGAAGTAGGCGATGTCGTAGGGGTCGCGCACGGCGACGACGACGACCGTCGTCCCGGTGGCGAGCAGCTGCTTGACGAGCTTCTGCTGGCCGCCGCGCTTGTCGGTGACGCTGGTGTCCCACGCCTTCATCGTGGTGACGACGACGACGTCCTTGTCGGCGGCAGCGGCCACGGCGGCTGCGACCTGGGCATCGGTGGGGGACGTGCCGGTCTGGACCGTCTGGACGGTGGCGCCCTTGGCGGTCAGCGCCGCAGCCAGGGTGGCCGTCGTCGAGACGCCGTAGCCGGTGACGAGCACCTTCTTGCCCTTGGGGGCGATCGGCAGCGCCTCGGCGTCGTTCTTGACGAGCGTCGTCGTGCGGTCCGACACGGAGTCGGCGGCGGCGAGGTGGGACGGGGTGCCGACGACGGACGAGACGGCGCTCGGGTCGGCGTAGGGCCGCGCCACGATGCCGCGGCGGTACTTCAGGCTCAGGACGCGGCGGACCTTGGCGTCGACGTCCTCCCGCGGGATGCGGCCGCTGCGGACGGCGTCGAGGACGGCGGCGAAGGCGTCGTCCATGGCCGGCGTCATGAGCAGCTGGTCGACGCCGGCGAGGAGGGCGCGCACGGCGACCTCGGCGTCGCCGTAGAGATCACGGACGCCCTGCATGGCAAGCGAGTCGGTGACGATGACGCCCTCGTAGCCGAGCTCGCCGCGCAGGACGCCCGTCATGATCGGCTTGCTCAGGGTGGCCGGGTTGCCCGAGTCGTCGAGCGCCGGGAAGGCCAGGTGGGCCGTCATGATCATGTCGATCTGCTCGTTGATCGCGGCCTTGAAGGGCGGCGCGTCGATCGACTCCCACTGCTCGCGCGTATGGGTGATGACGGGGAACGCAACGTGGCTGTCGGTCGCGGTGTCGCCGTGGCCGGGGAAGTGCTTGGCCGAGGAGGACACCCCGCCGTCGCGCTGGTAGCCCGCGACCTGCGCCGCGACGAGCTCGGCGGCGAGGTCGGGGTGCGAGGAGAAGGACCGGGTGCCGATGACCGGGTTGAGCGGGTTGACGTTGACGTCGCACACGGGGGCGAAGTTGGTGTTGACGCCCATCGCGAGCAGCTCGCGGCCGGTGATGGCGGCGGCGGTGCGCGCGTCGGGCGCGCTGCGGCCCGCACCGAGGGCCATCGACCCGGGGAACTGGGTGGCCGGCGGGCCGATGCGGGTGACGACGCCCTGCTCCTGGTCGATGGCGACCTGCAGGGGGATGCGCACCTTGCTCGACTGCGTCAGGGCCGCCTTCTGCAGGCCGTTGGAGAGGCCGACGATCTGGTCGGGGGTTCTGCACGCTGTCGGTCCAGGCGAAGTAGATGACGCCGCCGAGGTGGTACTTCTGCACGACCTCGGCCGGGCTCGCCACGCCGTAGAGCGGCAGGTTGCGGCTGTCGGGCGACGTGGCGTCCTTGCCGTAGACGTTCTGGATGAAGAGCTGGCCGACCTTCTCCTCCAACGTCATGCGGGCGATCGTCGAGGTGACCCAGCCGTGCTCCCCGGCGAGCGCCGCCGGGGAGGAGGTCGAGGCGGCGCGGGCGCTGCTCGCCGCGGCACCGGCCGCCGCCGCGGCGAGACCGCCGGCGATGACGGAGCGACGTGAGAGATCGGACATGGTCATGGTGCCTCCAGAAGATGTGAAGAAATGACGCATTCTGCCTTCTGGGCGGAACTTACCTACGTACCAAGGCGTAGGCAACAGATAGCCAGGACCGGTCCGGTGGACAGCGCGCTCCGGACGACTCCTCAGCGCGACTCCTCAGGGCGACTTCCGCCCGAGCGTCACCAGCCGGCGAGGGACCTCACGGTCTGCACGGTGTCGATCTCCGAGACGGGCTTGTCGTCGCGGTAGCGCAGCACCGGGGCGAAGCGCAGCGCCATGCCGCCGGGGTAGCGCGTCGACCTCTGCACGCCGTCGAAGGCGATCTCGACGACCTGCTCGGGCCGCAGGGTGACGACCCAGCCGCTCTCGTCGGCCGGGTCGACGGCGAGCTCCCGGAAGCGCTCCGTCTGCCACGCGAGCATCTCGTCGGTCATCCCTTTGAAGGTCTTGCCGAGCATGACGAGCTCGCCCGTCTCGGCGTCGCGCGCCCCGAGGTGGATGTTGGACAGCCACCCCTTGCGTCGGCCGCTGCCCCACTCGACGGCGAGCACGACGAGGTCGAGGGTGTGCCGGGGCTTGACCTTGACCCAGCCCGGACCGCGCCGGCCGGCGGCGTACGGCAGGGCGGGGTCCTTGACGACCACGCCCTCGTGACCCGCGGCGACGAGGTCGCTGAAGAACTGCTGGGCCCGCTCGGGGTCGTCGGTGCTCTCGCGCGGCACGAGCCACGCGGGCGGCACGGTGCGTCCGAGGTGGCCCCAGCGCACGTGGGCCGGCTCGTCGAGCAGGTCCGCGCCGTCGAGGTGGAGCACGTCGAAGAAGAAGGGCGTCAGCGGCACCTCCTCGCGCAGCCGCTCGACGTCGGCGCTGCTGGCCGTGCGCGCGCCCGTGACCTGGAACGGCTGGGGGCGACCACCCTCACCGAGCGCGATGACCTCGCCGTCGAGCACGAGCGTCTCCACGTCGAGCGCCGCGAGCGCCTCGGTGATCTCGGGCATCCGGTCGGTGACCTCGTCGAGCATGCGTGTGAAGAGGCGCACCGTGCCGGGGCTCGTGCGGTTGTCGACGTGGGCCTGCAGGCGTATGCCGTCCAGCTTGGTCTCGACGACGACCTCGCCTCCCAGCGTGGCGAGGGCCGCGGCGACGTCGGGCGCTGAGCCTGCCAGCATCGGCCGCAGCGGGCGGCCGACCTCCAAGGTCAGCGCCTCGAGGGCCGGGGCGCCCCCGCTGAGCGCGGCGCTCGCGACGGGACCGGCGAAACCGGCCAGCATCACGGCACGGCGGACGGCGGCGTCTGGCACCTCGGCCGCCTTGGCGACGGCCTGCAGCATGACCCCGTCCCCGGCGCCCTGACGGGTCTCGCCGGTGATGAGGCCGCGCAGCCACGCCTGCTCGTCGGCGGTGGCGCGCGCGAAGAGGTCGCGGACGGCAGCCGAGCGCGCGTCCGCCGAGCCCGAGCCGCCGATGCCGGCGATCGCCGAGGCAGCCGCGTCGACCTCCTCGACCGTGAGGGTCGAGGTCTCGGCCGGGTCGGGCAGGCCCTGCAGGCCGCGCCAGCTCACGCCGATGCGCCGCTGGGGGAGCGTGCCCGACAGGTGCGCCGTGACGACCTCGACCACCTCGGGCCCGTCCTCCGCGGCGCGCTTCAGGCAGGTGGCCAGCGCCTCGACCTTGGCCGTGCGCGACGACGTGGCGGCGACGGTGTGCGAGGTGGCGACGACGTCCGAGAGCTGCATGACCTGATCCTGCCCGCTCCCACCCACATCCAACCCCTGCATCACCGTCGAAAGGCCAACGTTTGCGGGTGCCCCACCGTCGAGAGGCCAGACTTTGCGGGTGCCCCACCGTCGAGAGGCCGACGTTTGCGGGTCACCGGACTAGATTCGCGACATGGTAGGCATCGTCGACCGATCCCGCGGTCTCGCACGCAGGGTCGGACTGGGCACGGCGACAGCGGCCGGCGCGCTGCTCGTGACCGCCCGGACGACGCCCTGGCCGTCGGCGCTGCTCATCCGGGCCGTCTTCGACCGCGGAGCGGCACGGGCGAGCTCCGCCCTGGAGAAGCACGTCCCGGGCGACCTCGTCGAGGTCGTCGACGAGGCCTACGACATCGCGTCCCCCGACGGGAGGCTCGACGTCTTCCGCCCGGCCCGTGACGAGGCCCTGCCCACGGTCGTCTGGGTCCACGGAGGGGCATTCGTGTCGGGGTCCAAGACCGACGTCGCCAACTACCTGCGGGTGCTCGCCGGCCGGGGGTTCACGACGGTGGGGGTCGACTACTCGATCGCCCCCGGCTCGCGCTATCCCACCCCCGTCAAGCAGGTGGCGGCCGCCCTGGACCACCTCGTCGACCACGCCGACCGGCTGGGCATCGACCCCTCGCGGATCGTCCTCGCCGGTGACTCGGCCGGCGCCCAGATCGCCGCGCAGGTCGGGCTGCTCGTCAGCGACACGGCATATGCAAGGGACGTCGGCATCGACGTGGACCTGCCGGCTGAGGCGCTCAAGGGCCTCGTACTGTTCTGCGGCGCCTACGAGTTCACCCTCGCGCAAGGGTCGACCCGGCTCGGCAGCTGGCTGATCGACACGGCCATCTGGTCCTACCTCGGCTCGAGTCGGCGCCACGACGAGCGCACCACCCGCCAGGGCTCCGTCCCGGGGCACGTCACGCCGTCGTTCCCTCCGACCTTCGTCTCCGCCGGCAACGGCGACCCGCTGCTCCCGCACACCCACGCGCTCGTCGAGGCTCTCGACCGGCACGGCGTCGACCACGACGCCCTGCTCTACGCCGACGACCACGAGCCGCGGCTCGGCCACGAGTTCCAGTTCGACCTCGACAGTGCGGACGGGCGGGAGGCGCTCGACCGGGCCGTCGCGTTCGTCCACCGCGTCACCGGCTGAGGGACCCGCAAGCCTGGCCTCTAGACGGGCCGGAACCCGCAAACTGTGGCCTCTCGACGGGCCGGAACCCGCAAACTGTGGCCTCTCGACGGGCCGGAACCCGCAAACTGTGGCCTCTCGACGGGCCGGAACCCGCAAACTGTGGCCTCTCGACGGGCCGAAACCCGCAAACTGTGGCCTCTCGACGGGCCCGAACGCGCAAACTGTGGCCTCTCGACGGGCCGGAACCCACAAACTGTGGCCTCTCGACGGGGCGGGACCCGCAAACTGTGGCCTCTCGACGGTTGAGGGGGGAGCGGCTCTTGACGGGGAGGGGCTACTGTCGTCAAGGTAAGCAAGCGCTTAGTCCCCTTGCGAGGAGCAGCATGCCCGACACCGCCGTCGTCACCGGAGCCGCCCGGGGGATCGGTCGCGCCATCGCGACCCGACTCACGCGCGAGGGCTGGCAGGTCGTCGTCGCCGACCTCGACGCCGCGGAGCTGCAGTCCGTGGCCGACGAGACGGGGGCGCTCGCCGTCCCCGGCGACACGTCGACCGACGCCGGCGTGCGCCACCTCGTCGACACGGCATACGACCACCTTGGTCACGTCGACGTCTTCTTCGCCAACGCGGGCATCGGCACCCTCAAGGGGCTCGACGCCTCCGACGACGAGTGGGCCCGCACGCTCGAGACCAACGTGCTCGCCCACGTGCGCGCCGCCCGACACCTCGTGCCGCGCTGGCTCGACGCCGGTGGTGGTCGTCTCGTCGTGACCGCTTCTGCCGCAGGGTTGCTCACGATGCTCGGTGATGCGCCCTACTCCGTGAGCAAGCACGCGGCGGTCTCGTTCGCCGAGTGGTTGAGCGCGACCTACCGGCACCGCGGCATCGTTGTCCAGGCGATCTGCCCCCAGGGCGTGCAGACCCGGATGCTCGACGGCTCCGGCCCGCTCAAGGACCTCCTCACCCTGGACGCGACGCTCACGGCCGACGAGGTCGCGGACGCCGCGTGGCAGGCGCTCGCGACCGACGCCTTCTACGTGCTCCCGCACCCCGAGGTGAGCGGCTACTACGAGCAGCGAGCCGCCCACCCCGACGCCTGGCTCGCCGGCATGAACCGGCTCCAGCAGAAGCTCGACCACCAGGCCCAGACCTCCACCACCCCGACCTCCACCCCGACCTCCACCCCGACCCAGGAGAACGCATGACCGACCAGCCGACCACCGCCGCCACGACCACCCAGCGCACCGCCATCGTCACGGGCGCCGCACGCGGCATCGGCGCCGCCGTCGCCAAGCGACTTGCCTCCGACGGGTATGCCGTGGCAGTCCTCGACCTCGACGAGTCGGCTTGCGCCGCAGTCGTCTCCGAGATCGAGTCTGCGGGCGGCAAGGGTCTCGCCGTGGGTGTCGACGTGTCCGACGAGGCCGCCGTCGCAGCCGCGGTCGAGCGCGTCGCCACCGAGCTCGGCGCCCCGACCGTGCTCGTCAACAACGCCGGCATCATCCGCGACAACATGCTCTTCAAGATGACCGCAGACGACTGGGACGCCGTCATGAACGTCCACCTCCGCGGCTCGTTCCTCATGACCCGCGTGACGCAGAAGCACATGATCGACGCGAAGTTCGGCCGCATCGTCAACCTCAGCTCCACCTCGGCGCTCGGCAACCGCGGCCAGGCCAACTACTCCGCCGCCAAGGCCGGCCTGCAGGGCTTCACCAAGACGCTCGCCATCGAGCTCGGCAAGTTCGGCGTCACGGCCAACGCCATCGCCCCGGGCTTCATCGCCACCGACATGACGCGCCAGACCGCCGAGCGCATGGGCATCACCTTCGAGCAGTTCCTCGAGGGCGCCGCCAAGGAGATCCCCGTCGCGCGCGTCGGGCAGCCCGAGGACATCGCTGCGACTGCTTCCTTCCTCGTGCGTGAGGAGGCCGGGTTCGTCTCGGGCCAGGTCATCTACGTCGCCGGCGGACCGAAGGACTGACGTGACGGACGCCGACCGCACCGACCCGCCGGGACTGCCGCTCGACGCGCTCCGGGGCTTCCTCGACCGTGAGGCCCCCGGCCTGCTCGACGGGCCGCTGACCGGGCGGGTCGTGGCGGGCGGCAAGTCCAACCTCACCTACGAGGTGGGCGACGGCACGAGCACCGTCATCGTGCGTCGCCCGCCCCTGGGCCACGTGCTCGCCACCGCGCACGATATGGTGCGCGAGCACCGCGTCATCGCCGCGCTGCGCGACACCGCCGTCCCCGTCCCGATCACGTATGCCGTGTGCGAGGACCCCGACGTCATCGGCGCCCCGTTCTACGTCATGGAGCGCGTCGCGGGCACGCCGTACCGCTTCGAGGCGCAGCTCCAGCCGCTCGGCGGGGAGCGGGTGCGCGCCATCAGCGAGCGCATGGTCGACACGCTCGTCGCCCTGCACGCCGTCGACCCCGCCGAGGTCGGTCTCGCCGACTTCGGGCGTCCCGAGGGCTTCCTCGAGCGGCAGGTCCGGCGCTGGAAGCAGCAGCTCGACGCCTCCCGCAGCCGCGACCTGCCCGGCATCGACGAGCTGCACGAGCAGCTCGCGGGTTCCGTTCCGGCGCAAGGCGATCCGACCATCGTCCACGGCGACTTCCGTCTCGACAACCTCCTCGTCACGACCGACGACGAGGTGTCGGCGGTGCTCGACTGGGAGATGGCGACGATCGGCGACCCGCTGACCGACGTCGCGCTGCTCGAGGCCTACCAGCGGCTGCCGCTCCTCATGGACTCCGTCGCGGTCTCCGACGTCTCGCGGGCGCCGGGCTTCATCAGCGGACCCGAGCTGCGCCAGCGGTATGCCGCAGCGAGCGGCCGCGACCTCGGGCACCTCTCGTTCCACCTCGGGCTCGCCTACTTCAAGCTCGCCGTGATCCTCGAGGGCATCCACTACCGCTACACGCAGGGCCAGACCGTCGGCGGCGGCTTCGCCACGATCGGCGAGGCCACCGTCCCCCTCGTCACGGCCGGCCTCGCCGCCCTCAAGGAGAGCTGACATGGACTTCGGATTCGACACTCGCACCGAGGAGCTGCGCCGGTCGCTGCTCACCTTCATGGACGAGCGCATCGTGCCGTCGCTGCCCGTCTTCGACGAGCAGGTCTCGGCGCTGCCCGACCGGTGGGCGTGGAGCACCGCGCCCGTGCTGCAGGAGCTGCGGCAGGAGGCTCGCGACCTCGGGCTGTGGAACGTCTTCCTCCCCGGCGAGCACGGCGCGGGCCTGACCAACCTGCAGTACGCCCCGCTCGCCGAGATCACCGGCCGCTCCATCCGCCTCGCCCCGGCCGTCCTCAACTGCGCCGCTCCCGACACCGGCAACATGGAGGTGCTCGCGCAGTTCGGCAACGCCGAGCAGCAGGAGCGATGGCTGAAACCCTTGCTGCGCGGTGAGATCCGCTCGGCGTTCGCCATGACCGAGCCCGACGTCGCCAGCAGCGACGCGACCAACATCGAGCTGTCGATCCGCAGGGACGGCGACGACTACGTCATCAACGGCCGCAAGTGGTGGATCACCGGGGCGATGAACCCCGAGTGCGAGATCTTCATCGTCATGGGCAAGACCGACCCGTCGGCCGAGCGGCACCGTCAGCAGTCGATGGTCCTCGTCCCGCGCGATGCCCCGGGCGTCGAGGTCGTTCGCGGCATGGAGGTCTTCGGCTACGACGACCACGACCACGGCGGCCACGCCGAGCTGCGCTTCACCGACGTCCGCGTGCCGGTGAGCAACCTCATCGGCGAGGAGGGCACCGGCTTCGCCATCGCCCAGGCCCGCCTCGGCCCCGGCCGGATCCACCACTGCATGCGCTCGATCGGCCTCGCCGAGGTCGCCATCGAGGCCATGTGCCGGCGCGCGTCCGAGCGGGTCGCCTTCGGCCGCCCGATCGCCGAGCAGGGTGTCGTGCGCGACTGGATCGCCGAGTCCCGCGTGCGCATCGAGCAGCTGCGCCTGCTCGTGCTCAAGACCGCCTGGCTCATGGACACCGTCGGCAACAAGGGCGCCCACACCGAGATCCAGGCCATCAAGATCGCGACGCCCAAGACCGTCGAGTGGATCCTCGACAAGGCCATCCAGACCCACGGCGCCGCCGGGCTCAGCCAGGACACCGAGCTCGCCGCCGCCTTCGCCGGCATCCGCACCCTCCGCTTCGCCGACGGTCCCGACGAGGTGCACAAGAACGCTCTCGCCAAGGCCGAGCTGCGGAGGTATGCCGCCCGCTGACCTCCGCGGGACGGCATACCTCCGCTCGTCCACCGACCGCACGACCACTCCAGCCGACCGCACGACGAAGGGACCGACGATGGACTTCGACCTCAGCGCCGAGGAGCGCGAGATCCGTGACTGGGTGCGCACCTTCGTGCGCAAGGAGATCGTGCCGCTCGAGCCGCAGGTGCTCGAGCGTGAGCGGCGGGGCGAGCGTGGCCTGACGGCCGAGGAGCTGAAAAGCCTTCAGGACAAGGCGCGCTCGTCCGGCTTCTTCGGCATCCAGACGCCGGAGAGCCACGGCGGCATGGGGCAGGGCGCCGTCGTCGCGGCGCTCATCGAGATCGAGCTGGGCCGGTCATTCGTGCCGTTCCGCTTCGCCGGCGAGGCCGACAACATCCTCTTCTCGGCGACCGAGGAGCAGCAGGAGACCTACCTCCGGCCGACGATCGAGGGCACGCGCAAGTCGTGCTTCGCCATCACCGAGCCCGGCGCCGGCTCCGACGCGCGAGCCATCCGCACGAGCGCCCGCCGCGAGGGTGACGAGTGGGTCATCAACGGCGAGAAGACCTTCATCACCGGCGGCCACGAGGCGGACTTCGTCATGGTCTTCGCGGTGACCGACAAGGAGAAGGGCGCCGACGGCGGCGTCACGTGCTTCCTCGTCGACCGCGACCGCGGCTGGACGAGCACGCCCATCGACACGATGGGCGAGTGGGGGCCGGCAGCGCTGGTGTTCGACGACGTCCGCGTGCCGCACTCGGCGATCCTCGGCGAGGAGGGCAAGGGCTTCGAGCTCGCCATGCGGTGGATCGGCAAGGGCCGCTACATGCTGCCGGCCCGCGCGCTCGGCTCGTGCGAGCGCCTCGTCGAGATGGGCATGGAGTGGGCCCGCAACCGCGTCACCTTCGGCCAGCCCATCGCCGAGCGCCAGGCGATCCAGTGGATGGTCGCCGACTCGGCCGTCGAGATCGAGGCGCTGCGCTGGCTCGTCCTCACCGCCGCCTGGCAGGTCGACCGTGGCCTCGACTCGCGCCAGTCCCAGTCGATGGCCAAGCTCTACGGCGGCGTCAAGGCCAACGAGATCGTCGACCGCGTGCTGCAGATGCACGGCGGAATGGGCTACACCAGAGAGCTGCCCGTCGAGCGGTGGTACCGCGAGCTGCGGCTGCTGCGCATCTACGAGGGCACCGACGAGATCCAGCGCCGCACCATCGCCCGCAACCTGCTCAAGGGACACGTGTCGGTGCGCGGGCACCTCGGCTGACGCGACGTCCTCGACCCGGCCACACGGCATACGTCCTCGCGACGCCGGCCGGTTCGGGCCGGGCCGGCGTGTCGGCGCTCTCCCGCCCTGACCACCGGACAGGCCAACCGGACACAAACGGTTCCGGCGTGGCCGAGGACGCTGTGGCGTGCTCCGATGGCGATCGGGCGGCGCGCGCTGGGGCGCGTCGTGGAGCAGGAGGACGACGATGTTCGCAGCGAGACGCAGGCCCGGAGCCGCAGTGCGGGCGACCGGTCTGGGGGTTGCCCTGAGCGCCCTGGCCGTGGTCGCGACCAGCGTGACCGGCGGCGCGGGAGCAGCTGTGGGCGCACCGTCGAGCGGCGACTCGGCGACGGTCGTGCGGGACGGCAGGACGGCGACGGTCACGGCCGGCAAGGCCCGCTTCGAGGTCCTCTCGCCCACCCTGATCCGTACGGAGTACGCCGGTGACGGCCGCTTCGAGGACGCCGGCACCTTCAACGTGGTCGGCCGCGAGGCCTTTGCCCCCACGGCCTACACGACGACCCGGGCCGACGGCTGGCTGACGATCGCCACGTCGAAGGTGACGTTGCGCTACCGGCTCGACTCCGGGCCCTTCAACGACGCGAACCTCGACATCGCCCTCGAAGCGGGGCGGCAGGCGGTCACTGCGTCGCCCTGGCCCGCGGAGGTGCTGTGCCGGACGGGGGTGCGGTGCGAGGCCGAGGACCAGCGTCTCGACGGCCCTGGTCTCGCCACCGACCACACCGGCTACTCCGGCACAGGGTTCGCTGCCGGATTCTCCGGCACGGGCGATGCCCTCGACCTCACCGTCGTCGCTGCGGCCGAAGGGGACTACGACGTCGCGCTCCGCTACGCCAACAACCGTGGCGGTGACGGCCAGCTCGTGACGCGCTCTCTGACGGCCACCGTCGACGACGCCGTCGGGCAGAGCATCTCGCTCCCGGCGACCGCGTCCTGGGACACGTGGGCGGTCGCCCGCGTCCCCGTGCACCTGACGGCAGGACGTCACACGCTGAGCATCAGCCGCGAGTCATCGGACTCGGGCAACGTCAACGTCGACAACGTCGCGGTGCTGCCGAGAGGAGCCGCCTACCCGGCCGCAGCACCGCCCCCGGCTCCGGTCGACTGCTCCTTCGGCGCGCTCTGCGAGGCCGACTCGGGGATCTTGGCCGGAGGAGCTCGCACGGCGACGGACCACGACGGCTACTCGGGTGACGGGTTCGTCGCCGGGCTCGAGCGCGTCGGGTCGTCGGACACCCTGACGGTGAAGGGAGTGCCGGCTGCCGGTACCTACTCGCTCCAGCTGCGCTACGCGAACTACCTCGCCGGCAGCGCACCCCTGCAGACTCGCTCGATGTCGGTGACCGCCGACGGAGGCGAGTCGACGACGGTCGAGCTGCCGGCGACGAGCAGCTGGCGCAACTGGCGGACCGTGAGCACCAAGGTGTCCCTCGTCGCGGGTGACAACACCATCGCTCTCGGCTGCCCGACGACGAGCTGCAACGTCAACCTCGACACCGTGGCGGTCACCCCGACGTCGGCGCCTCTCCTTGCCCCGCACGCACCGCTCGGCGGCTATCGTCGCGGGCTCGACAACGTCGACGGCGAGACCCGCACGGCCCCCGGGCTGCTCTACCAGGACGGGTGGTCACTGCTCGACGACACCGCGTCGGCCCTCTGGGACCCCGGCACCCAGAAGGTGACCCAGCGACCCGTGCACGGCGCCGAGGGCTACCAGGACGGGTACGTCTTCGCCTACGGGCAGGGCTACCCCGCCGCGTTGCAGGACCTCTCGACGCTCACCGGTTCCACGAAGCTCATGCCGCGCTGGACCTACGGGGTCTGGTACTCCGAGTACTTCGACCGGACCCAGAGCGAGTTCCTCGCGATCCTCGACCGGGCACGCAAGGAGAGCATGCCGCTCGACGTCATGGTCGTCGACACGGACTGGAAGGCCGGCAACCCCTGGAACGGGTGGGAGGTCGACACCGCGAAGCTGCCCGACGTCGACGGTTTCATCGACACCCTGCACAGCCAGGGTGTGCACACCTCGTTCAACATCCACCCGAGCATCAGCGGGAACGACCCGAGGTACGCCGCGGCACAGCAGACCGCCGGTGGGGCCCTGAAGCCCGGGTACTGCGGAGGCGGAGCCCGCGACTGCCACGTCTTCGACTGGGGTGACCCGAAGCAGCTGACGTCCTACCTGGACCTGCACCAGCCGCTCGACGCCGACCTCGACTTCTGGTGGCTCGACTGGTGCTGCGACAGCTCGTCGGCGAGCAGCCTCGCCGGCGTCACCCCGGACGCGTGGATCAACCAGCAGTACGCCACGAGGACCGCTCCGAGCACGGAGCGCGGTTTCGCCTTCTCGCGGGCCTACGGCTCGCTCCAGGCAGGTGGCTACGGTAACCCGACAGCGGTGCCGACCGGGCCGTGGGCCGACAAGCGCACGACGATGCACTTCACCGGCGACACGATCTCGGACTGGCAGACGCTGCACTACGAGATCGGTTACACCCCAGGGGAGTCGGTCGCCACCGGCAACGCCTCGGTGACGCACGACATCGGTGGGCACACCGGGGGCGAGCGCCTGCCGGGTGCCGAGCCGGGCTCGACGCAGCTCTCCCCAGCGCTGTACGCACGCTGGGTCCAGCTCGGCACGTTCCAGCCGTTCCAGAGACTGCACTCCAACCACAGTGACCGGCTGCCCTGGCAGTATCCGGCAGTCGCGGGAGCGTCGGCGACGAAGTTCCTCAACCTGCGTGAGCGGCTCGTGCCCTACACCTACACGCTCGCCCGCGAGGCGACGGCGACCGGGACGCCCATCGTGCGGCCGCTCTACCTGCAGTACCCGGCAGAGCAGGAGTCCTATGCCCTCGCCGGGAGCGAGTACCTCTACGGTCCGGACGTCCTCGTCGCACCGGTGAGCTCGCCGGGGGAGACCGCGACCACGAGCGTGTGGTTCCCGACCGGCAGCACGTGGACCGACTGGTTCACGGGCAAGACCTACCAGGGCGGCACGACCGCGAAGATCACGACCGACCTGTCGACGATGCCCGTCTTCGTCCGGTCCGGTGGCATCGTGACGACACGCACCGACGACGTCGCCAACGACGCCGCGAAGCCTCTCGACACTGCCACGGTGACCGTCGCGACGGGAGCCGAGGGGCGAGCGTCGCTCTACGAGGACGACGGCGAGTCGGCCGACCTCGGCAGGAGCGCCACGACCGTGATCGACTATGCCGAGAACGGACCGAACCACCGGCTCACCATCGGTCGCACCGAGGGCACGTACGTCGGCCAGCCGCCGAGCCGCACGTGGACCGCGACCTTCCTCGGCGCCGACGCGCCGGCGGTGGTCCAGGTCGACGGGCACCGGCTCTCATCCAGCTCGTGGACCTACGACAGTGCGACGCGGACGCTGAAGGTGAAGGCGCCGGTGCGCCCACTCGCGAAGAAGGTGGTGGTCAGCTACCGGTGACGGCGGGCCCGACGTCCGCGACCAGGCCACACGGCATACGTCCTCGGGCGCCGAAACGGCCCATCCGCGCGCGCCGGCGAGGACACTGGAGGGATGGCAGGTCCACCCGCAGGAGCCAAGCAGTTCAACAAGGTCGCCGTGCGGCTGGCAGGCCACCGCTTCCCGCCGATCTGGGCGGTGGTGCGCCATCGCGGCCGGTCGAGCGGCAAGGACTACGCGACGCCCGTCGCCGTCATCGCGACCCCGTCGACGTTCCTCATCGGGCTGCCGTGGGGACGCCGGACGGACTGGGTGCGCAACGTGCGTGCCGCTGGTGGCTGCACGATCCGGTGGAAGGGACATGAGTTCCTCTGCACCGAGCCGACGTTCGTCGACCAGGGCGTGGCCGTCGAGGCCGCGCACGGTCTCACCCGGCGAATGATCCGGTCACGCGAGATGGCCGGCGGCTTCCTCCAGCTGACCCGCGCACCCGCCCCGGAGCGCTCCGCCATGCAGTCCGGCTGGTGACCCGCTCGTCCTGGCGCCTGTCGCGACACGACGCCTGAAAAGTCCTTTTTGCCGGATTGGGCCGGTCGCTGCGCCATCATGAGCGCATGAGGTCCACGCCCCAGGCGACAGCTGCCGCCCGTCGACCGGGCGTCGACGACGGGGACGCATGAGCCGCGTCACGAGTCCTCGGCTGCGGTGGTGGACCGCGGCGGCCCTGACCCTGGCCGGGGTCTTCGTGCTCGGTGTGACCTCGGTGCACTTCGCGCTGCCGGGCTCGACGGTGGCGCTCTGGTGGCCGGCCGCGGGACTGGCCGTGGCGTTCCTGCTCGCCACGGACCCGGGCCCGCGACGCTCGGCCGCCTTCGTGATCGGGGTCCTCGTCTCGAGCGCCGCCGCCAACGCCTTCGGCGGCCGTCCCGGGCTCGTCAGCGTGCTCTACGGCGTGGCCAACGCCGCCGAGGTCGCGGTCGTGCACGGCCTCATGACCGCCCGAGGCCGCCTTCCCCGGCTCGCCTCGATGGACGACCTCTGGCGGCTCATCGCCGCGACGCTGGCCGGGGCCGCGGTCATCGGGCTGCTCGCCGGTCTGACCGCGCACCTCGTCCTCGACGGGAGCTTCCTCGACTCCGCGTCGGCAGCGGCCTCCTCGCACGGCGCGGCCGTGCTCGTCATCGCCCCGCTCGGCATCGCCGTCGGCATCCGACGCGTCCGCCGGCCGGCACCCGAGGACCTCGTCCAGTGGGTTGCCGTCGTCGGCGTGACGCTGTGGGTGTTCCACCAGGACCAGCCGCTGCCCCTCGCCTTCCTGCCCATCCCGGGGCTCGTCTGGGGCGCGCTGCGCCTCGGCCTGCGCACCGTGGCGATGCAGCTGCTCGTCGTCGGCATCGTGTCCGTGACGATGACCGGCCTCGGCGGCGGACCCTTCGCGGCCGCGCGCGAGGTCGGCACCATCCGTCCCGAGACCGTCGGGGCCCTGACGCAGGCGTTCCTCGCGACCGCGGCCGTCACGGCCCTCGCGCTCGCGGTCGCCTCGACCCAGCGCCGCGCCGCGCTCGCCGAGCTGCGCAGCGAGGTCGAGCTGTCCGGAGTCGTGCTCGACACGGCGGCCAGCGCCATCATCGTCGTCGACGTTGCAGGGACCATCGCCCGCCTCAACGCCACCGCGGCGCGCCTGTTCGGCGCGCCGGAGGACCAGCTCGTCGGGCGACGGGCCGCCGACGTCTTCCCGGTCGACGTGCGCCACGCCGCAAGCCCGGGCGGGGGCAGCATCGCGGACGGCACGGTGCCCCTCCACGAGGAGCAGGACTGGCACATCGAGGGGCTCGGCGTGCGACACCTCGTCTGGACGAACGCCTACCTCACCGACGACGACGGACGCCGCACGCACCTCGTCAGGACCGGCGCCGACGTCACCGACGAGCGGGCGGCCCGCACCTTCGTCGAGGCCGTCCTCGAGGCGGCCACGGCGACCGCCATCATCGGCACCGACCTCGACGGGGTCATCACGCTCTTCAACCGCGGCGCCGAGACCGTGCTCGGCTGGCGGGCCGCGGAGGTCGTCGGCACGCGCGACTGGTCGCTGGTGCACGACGCGGCCGAGATCGAGCGTCGTGCCGACGAGCTCGGGATCGAGCCCGGCTTCGAGGTCCTCGTGCACCGGGTGCGCGGCGGCGCCGCGACCGAGACGCGCGACTGGACGTTCGTGCGCCAGGACGGCGCGCGCCGCACCGTGTCGCTGACGATGAGCGGCATCCGCGACGAGAGCGGCGCGCTCACCGGCTACCTCGGCGTCGCCGAGGACGTGACCCGGCGCCGACAGGCCGAGGTGGCCCTCCAGGTCGCGCTCGACCGGGAGCGGCAGGCGGTCGAGGAGCTCACCGCACTCGACCGCACCAAGTCCGACTTCGTCTCGTCGGTCAGCCACGAGCTGCGCACGCCCCTCGCGAGCGTCCTCGGCTATGCCGAGATGCTCGAGGACGGCGCCGCCGGGCCGCTCACCGAGCGCCAGCTCGAGCTCGTCGCCCGGGTGGACCGCAACGGTCGCCGGCTGCTCTCGCTCATCGAGGACCTGCTGCTCCACTCACGCATCGAGGCCGGTCGCCTCGAGCTGCACCCGCGCCGGTGCGACCTCTCGGACGTCGTCGCCAGCGCGTGGACCTCGGTCGAGACGGTCACGAGCCAGCGTGAGCTCGTGCGCGAGGTCGACGTGTCGCCGCGCCCGCTGTGGATCGAGGGCGATCCCGCCGCGCTCGAACGGATGGTCACCAACCTGCTGTCGAATGCCGTGAAGTTCACTCCCGACGGAGGCCGGGTCACGCTCGTCGCCCACCCGGACGACCGGTGCCCCGACGCCGTCCGCGTCGTCGTCTCCGACACCGGCATGGGCATCCCGCAGGCCGACCACGAGCGGGTCTTCGCCCGCTTCTTCCGGTCGAACGCGGCCAACGAGCGCGCGATCCAGGGCTCGGGCCTCGGCCTGTCGATCGTGCGCGCCATCGCCGAGGGGCACGGCGGCTCGGTGTCGGTCGACTCGGCCCCCGACGTCGGTTCGACCTTCACGGTCAGTCTTCCGGTCTCGGGTTCTGCCGGACCGGCCCCCGCGAGCGCGCCTGGGACATATCGTGACCATCAGGACGATTCCTAGCGGCGGTGGGGGCCGCGCTCCAGGGGTAGGCAACGTGAGGGGACATGGGTTGCGCGACGGCGTGATGTGGGAGGTGCTGGCGCTCCGGCGACTCACCGACCTGATGAACCGGGTCAGTGCCCAGGACGACCTCTCGAGCCTCTTCGACATGGTCGTCGACGGTGCCGCCGACGTCGTCGGCTTCAAGGTGGCCGCGATCAGCCTCGTCGTGCCCTCGGGTGACGTCGAGGTCGTGGCCGTCGCCGGCGACGACGACGCGCGCGCCGAGCTGCTCGGGCGACGCACCCCGCGCGCCAACCTCGAGGCCGAGTTCGCCGTGGCCGAGCGCTGGGGGAGCCTGCGCTTCGTCCCGGCCGGCGAGCTGCCCGACGGGTCGGCCGAGGGCTGGGTGTCGCCCGACTGGACGGCCCCGACCCCCGACGGCGACCCCGACGCGTGGCACCCCGAGGACACGCTCATCGCGCCGTTCTTCGACGCGGTGGGCGAGCTGCTCGGCATCCTCTCCGTCGACCTCCCGCTCACGGGGCGGCGTCCCGACGTGACGCAGCGCGCCGTGCTCGAGCTGTTCGCCAACCAGACCGGAATCGCGATCTCGGGTGCCCGGCAGCGGCATGGGCTGGCCGAGCGGGTGCGCCTGGTTGAGGCGGTCCAGACGGTGGCGCGCATCGCCCAGGAGGACCTCGACCCCGCCAAGGTCGTCGACGTCGCGGCGGTGCCCATCTCGGCCGGCCTCGCCTCGGCAGGCCTGTGGCTCAGGGCTTTCGCCGGTGAGGACGACGACGAGCGCGAGAGCGTCTCGGCCCGCAGCGGCGCCCCGGTGCGCACCCCCGTGTCCCTCGTCGCGATCGCGCGACGGATGGCTGCGAGCTGCTGGCGCGCCGGCGTCGTGGCGGTCGTCGGCACCGAGCACGCCGAGCCGCCGGCGCTGTGGGCCGACGACGACGTCTCGCAGGTGCGTACCTTCCTCAACGACGCGGGGGCGCGTTCGCTGCTCGTCGCGCCGATGGGCTCGGGCTCGAGCTGCTTCGGCTACATCGCATGCACGCGCGGTCCCGACGACCCGGACTGGACCGAGGCCGAGGCCGTGGCCGCGCTCGAGATGGGCCGTGACCTCGGGCGCGCCATCCGCAACGCGAGGTTGTATGCCGTGGAGCGACGCGTGGGTGCCGAGCTGCGGGAGGCGGACCGCAGCAAGACCCAGCTGTTCTCGACGGTCTCGCACGAGCTGAAGAACCCGCTCGCCTCGATCGTCGGTCACGTCGAGCTGCTGCGCCAGGAGCCCGACGGCAACCCCGACTGGTCGCTCGGCGTCATCGAGCGCAACACCGAGCGGTTGCAGAGCCTCGTCGACGACCTCCTGACGCTGTCGCGCGTCAGCGACCCCGACCGGGCCATGCCCGAGGCCGACGTCGACCTCGGCGAGGTCTCGCGGGACGTCGTCGACATGTTCCGGCCGCGGGCCGACACCCAGCAGGTGCGCCTCACCTTCGACCTGCAGGAGCGGCTGCCGCTCGTGCGGGGCAGCGCGGACGACCTAGAGCGGGTGGTGCAGAACCTCGTGAGCAACGCGGTGAAGTTCACCCCCGCGGGCGGGCAGGTGGCCGTCAGGGTCGAGAGCCGCCGCGACCGGGTGGTGCTCGAGTGCACCGACGACGGCCTCGGCATCTCGGAGGAGGACCAGGAGCGGCTGTTCACCGAGTTCTTCCGCGGCACCAACCCGCAGAGCCTGCAGGTGCCGGGCACCGGCCTGGGGCTCAGCATCGCGCGGCGCGTCGTGGACAGGCACGGCGGACGCATCGACCTCGACTCCGAGCTGGGCCGCGGCACCAGCGTCAGGCTCCTGCTGCCGGCCCTCTGACCTCGGCCGCGCCCTGAGGCGAAGGGTCCGGCCCGTCGGACCCTCCGGCCTCGTCCTGCCCTTCCGGACCGTGGGCTCCGACTGCCGCGTCGGCCGAGTTCGCCGAGTTCGCCGAGTTCGCCGTGTTCGCCGTCTTTGCCCGGGCGGCGAGGGCGGCGACGAGCAGGGCCAGGGCGGCCACGACGACGAGCAGCACGGTCCAGCCGGTGCCGAGGTCGCCGGCCAGCACGACGACGAGCACGCACACGACGGCGATCGCGACCGCGACCGGCAGGGCGAGGGGAGCTCCGGCGGCCCGGCCGGCACCTCCGCGGGCGCCGGCCCAGCCCGCGGCGGCGAGCGCACGCACCCGGCGCGCCCCCTGCGACGGGCCCACGACGAGGGCGACGAGCACGACCACGAGGGCGACGACCACGACGAGGCGCACGAGCCGGCGCAGGTCGCCGGTCACCGAGTCGACGACGGACACGACGGCCGCGGACGTGCCGGACGGCATACCGCTCGTCACGTGCGAGCGGGCGAACGACAGCCCCATGACGAGCACGATGCAGGCGAGAGCGACCCCGAGCCCCACGCGTACGACCGCTCGTCGCCGGTCCCGCGCCATCGCGACCCCGGCGGCGAGGAGCACGAGTGCCGCGACCGGCAGGGCGATGCCGCCGACGCGCAGGGCGTTCCAGGCGGTGCGGGCGCCGGCGACGTCCGCGCTGTCGAGCAGCGGCACCGACACGGTGACGGGCGGCAGCTTGTCGACGAGAGGCACGCCGGCGGCCACCAGACGCTCCTCGATGGGCGCGACGAGGTTGCCGATGTCGATGGAGACGCTGGTGCCGGTGTCGACGAGCGCGCCCTCGGTCGACCCCGACAGGACGTTGACGAGCTGGGTGTGGGCCACGCGGTTCGCCGCGACCCACGCGGTGGCGAACTGCTCGCTCTGCACGACGGCCGTGACGACCCGCCGCACGACCTGCTCGACCTGTCCGGCGAGCGGCGCGGCCAGCAGCCCGAGCGCCCGGGTGGCCGCTCCGGGCAGGCCACGGCTCTCGAAGGCGTCGAGCGCGCGCTGCACGAGCTGTTGGTCGGTGATCGCGGTCATGACGCGCGCGGTGGCGCGGTCCTCGACGAGGGCCGCCACGGCAGGGTCGGTCGCGAGCGGCGAGACCGTCTCGACCCAGCTGTCGGTGTCCGTCACCGTGGTGCGCAGCCACGTCGCGGTCGCCCCGACCGGCACGAGCACGACCCCGAGGACGAGGAGCACGGCCGCCAGGACCGAGCGCAGCCGTGCGGGCATGTCGACCTCCGGGAGCCTCTGGGACACAGGCGTGCTGCCTGTGTCCCCACCGTGCCGCGCTCGCCGCGCGCTCGCATCGCCCGGACCGGGTGAGCCTCAGGAGGCGTGCCGCCGGCCGGGAAGGGCCAGCTGCGGTGTCACGGGGCGCGCGCGCAGCAGCAGGAGGCCGCCGACGACGATGCACACGACCTCGGAGACGGCCGCCGCCCAGACCGACCCGCCGGCCCAGACCGTGTGCACGCCGAGCAGCCCGACGGTGGAGGCGATGACGAAGGCACCCAGCGTCGCCGCGCCGAAGCCGGCGGTGAGGAACGCCGGCACCCAGTGCTGCCAACGGAGCAGCAGGCCGGCGATGACGACGCCGGCGACGACGTTGACGAGGAACATCGGTCCCACGCTCTGGTTCCGCACCCCGTCGAACCACAGGTAGAGGTGCACTCCCGCGGAGACGAGCAGTGCTGCCGCTCCCACGACTCGGAGTCTCATGGTCATGCTCCTGTCCGGGTCGCGCCGCGCCGTCCGGATGGCGTCGCGGTGTCGGACTCTCTCCCTGAAGACGACCTGCGGCGAGTGGGGGTTCAGCCGCCGGGCCGGCTCCCGAAGGCCGTGAGGAAGCGGTCGCGGAAGCGGTCCATCGGCCAGACCGACGAGGCCGGCCCGGGACGCAGGCCGTCCTGCCAGCCCCACCCGGCGATGCGGTCGAGGACGGCGGCGTCGCGCGTCACGACGCTGACGGGCACGTCGTGGCTCGCGTGGTCGCCGGAGACGAGACTGATCGGCTGGTGGTCACCGAGCACGACGGCGACGAGGTTGTCGTCGTGGGTCGCCCGCAGGAACGACACGACGCTGTCGAGGGAGTACGCCACGGTCTGGCCGTATGCCGTCCGCACCCCCTGCGTGGTGGCCCAGACGACGTCGCGTGGCGTCGCCTGCCCGGCCTGCTCGAGGAAGACCGAGCCGTTGCCGATGCTGCCCCAGTCGACGAGTCGTGGCAGTGGCGCCCAAGGGACGTGGCTCGAGACGAGGTCGATCTCGGCCATGACCGGCGGGCGGCCGCCCGGCACGTGGCGCTGGAGCTCGAGCCGGGCGAAGGCGGCGAGCGTGAACTGGTCGGGCATCGGCGCGTAGCCGAAGCCCGGTCCGGCGTAACCGAGCGTCCGGGCGTCGTAGACCTCGTCGTAGCCGTAGAACGCCTTCCCTTCGGGCCAGTCGCGACGGTTGGCCGGGATGACGTCGACGGTGCGCCACCCGGCCCGGGAGAAGGCGCGCGCGAGGGTGAACCTCGCTGTGCTGCCTGACGACTCGCCGGGGCTGCTCGCCGGCGATGCGGTGTCGAGCAGCTGGTCATATCGCTGCTGGCTGCTCACCCAGAGCCCGGACTGGAGCGTCGAGTGCGCGAGCCAGCTCACCCCACCGAAGGTCGGGGACGTCAGCCAGGCGCTGCGGGCGGTCCACCCCGAGGCGCCCAGTGCGCTCGTGCCGGCCGTCAGCGCCCTTGCCACGTCAGGGCTCCCGTCGACCGCGACGCGGCCGTAGCTCTCGACGTAGACGATGACGACGTCCTTGCCCCGGAGGGCGGTGAGGAGGTCGCCGGGCGGGGAGTCGCGGTAGGCGTCGACGGGGACCTGGGCGGCGAAGGCCTCCCGGTCCCGGACCCCGTCCCGGAACGAGGTCACCTCGTGCGCTGCGAGCGACCCCGCGCTCGACGCGGCCACGGGCAGGTCCGGGGCCGTGCGGATCCCGAGGACCGCGCAGACCGCCCAGACCGCAGCCGCAGCCACGACGGTGCGCAGCCCGGCTCGCCGGTGACGGCGGACGAGACGCCCGACCCGCTGTGCGGCGAGGGGCGTCAGCGTGAGGATGCCGACCACGAGCAGGCCCGCGGCCACGACGGCCAGCACCGCCGTGACCGGTCCGGCGGAGTCGCCGAGCAGCTCCGTGGCGGACCCCGCGTAGCGCCAGTCCGTCAGCGGGTTGAACGGGCGGTAGAGCGTGTCGAGGAAGGCCGTGTCGAGGACCCGCACGACGAGGAGGATCCCGAGCACGAGCCCGACCGAGAGCGCGAGCCAACGGGCGACGGCGCCGGGCAGGGCGAGGAGCAGAGCGACGACGACGATCCCTTCGACGGGGATGCGCAGCAGCGACAGCGGTGTCGGCGACCAGCCGAGCGTCGGCATCGGCGCGGTCAGGGCGACCCACACGAGGAGTGCCGCTGCGGCGGTGAGGACGTGACCGAGGACGCGGCGCCGCGTCGAGCGCCGGGAGGGGCGCGGCCTCGAGGTCTGTGTCGAGGCCTGCGTCGAGGCCTGCGACGAGGTCTGCGACGGGGCCTTTGGCTCTGTCGTCATGGGAGCGCACGCACGTCGAGGGCGGTCGCGACGGGGGCGGACGCCAGGTCCGTGACCACCCCCGACGGCAGGGCAGGCGGGCTCGGCAGGGGGCGAACGGCATACGTCCTCTGCGTCACGGAGCCACGACGGAGCGTGGAGACCTCGGTCCCGAACGAGACGACCAGCAGTCCGAGGCCGGCGGCGACGGCGACGGTGGCAAGCGCTTGCGGCAGGACCCCGGACGTCACGGCCGTCAGCGCGATGCCCTGGTAGGCCGCGACCACCTTGCGCCACAGGCGGGCCGGCACCTGACCCCGCAACCACGGCGCCCAGCGGGCCGCGGCCGTCACGAGCAGGAGGAGGTAGCGCGCGGCCCCGGTGACGAGAACCCACCAGCCGAGGCTGCCTGAGACGTGGACGCCGAGCACGAGGATGAGGAAGGCGTCGGTCTCCATGTCGAAGCGGGCGCCGAAGGGGTGCACGGTCCCGGTGCGTCGCGCGACCCGGCCGTCCACGGCGTCGAGCACGAGCGCGACCGAGGCGAGGATGACGAGCACCGCCGTCGAGACCGTCGTGCCCGAGACTCCCGCGGCGACGAGCGCGGCGACCCCACAGGCGAGGACGGCGCGCGTCAGGGTCACCCGGTCGGCCGGCGTCAGGTGCCGGCGCCCGGCGCGCTGCAGGCCGATCCCGAGGAGCCCGCCCAGCGCGGCGGCGCAGGCGAGTCCGACGGCCCATCCCTCGACCCCGAGGCCTTCGGTGGACGATTCCTGCAGCACGGCGAGCAGCGTCAGCACGGCCACGGGCCCGACGAGGGGGCCGGGAGGGATCACCTGACGCACCTGCTCCACCTCACCGATTGGGGTTCGAACCAAGGACGCCGTCGTTGCCCTCACAGTTCACGGACACCGATCTACTCTGGTCGCGTGTCCACCGATGCGCGGGCGTTCTGGGTGGTCGAGCCCGGCAGGGGCGAGATCCGCCCGGTCGCCGTGCCCGCCCCCGCGGATGGTGAGGTGCTGGTGCGCGCCCTCCACTCGGGCGTCAGCCGGGGCACGGAGACGCTCGTCTTCCGCGGGGCCGTGCCAGAGGACCAGTACTCGGTCATGCGGGCGCCGCACCAGGAGGGCAACTTCCCCGCGCCGGTGAAGTACGGCTACCTCGGCGTCGGCACGGTGGAGCAGGGGCCGACCGAGCTCGTCGGGCGGACCGTCTTCTGCCTGCACCCGCACCAGACGGCCTACGTCGTGCCGGCCGAGTCGGTCGTCGTGGTGCCCGACGGTGTGCCCGCCCGCCGGGCCGTGCTGGCGGGGACCGTCGAGACGGCCGTCAACGCGCTGTGGGATGCGGCGCCGCGGGTCGGCGACCGGGCCGCCGTGGTCGGTGCCGGGATGGTGGGCTGCTGCGTGGCCCGCCTGCTCGCCGGGATCCCCGGGTGCCACGTGACGCTCGTCGACGTGGACCCGACCCGCGCCGACATCGCCGCCCGGCTCGGTGTCGCCTTCGCGCGGCCGGAGGACCTCGCGGCGTCACGCGGCGACCACGACCTCGTCGTCCACACGAGCGCGACGGGCGCCGGTCTGCAGCTCTCGCTGGACCTGCTCGCGCCCGAGGCCACCGTGACCGAGCTCAGCTGGTACGGCGACAGCCGAATCGAGCTGTCGCTCGGTGGGTCGTTCCACTCGTCCCGGCTGCGCATCAGGGCCAGCCAGGTGGGTTCCGTTGCCGCAGCGCGGCGCTCGCGCTACACGTATGCCCAGCGTCTGGCCCTGGCGCTCGACCTGCTGCGCGACGAGGCCTTCGACGCGCTGCTCACCGGCGACTCGCCGTTCGACGAGCTGCCCGAGGTGATGCAGCGCCTCGCCGACGGGTCGCTGCCCGCCGTCTGCCACACGATCACCTACCGAGCCACCGACTGAGCGGGGAGCCCATGTTCAGCGTCACCGTCCGGGACCACATGATGGTCGCCCACAGCTTCCGGGGGGAGGTCTTCGGACCGGCCCAGCGGCTCCACGGCGCCACCTTCGTCGTCGACGTGACCTTCCGGGGCCCCGAGCTCGACGCCGACGGCATCCTCGTGGACATCGGCCTCGCCACGGAGCACGTCCACGCGGTCGTCGGCGCCCTCGGCTACCGCAACCTCGACGACGAGCCGGCCTTCGCCGGGGTCAACACCACGACGGAGGTGCTGGCCCGCCACGTCGCGGACCGGGTGGCCGAGCGGGTGCGGGCCGGAGACCTCGGCTCGGCGCGGGGCCAGGTGACCGCTCTCGCCGTCACGCTCCACGAGTCGCACGTCGCGTGGGCGACCTACGAGTGCGACCTCTGACGGACGCGCCTGCGCAGGGGGAGGGGCCGGGGAAGGCGCGTCGGGAGGTGCTCCCGGAGCTCCACGCCGTCGTGCCCGCCGACATCGATGACCCGGACCGCGTGAGCGGTGGCAACGCGTACGACCGCCGGGTCCTCGACGGGCTCCGCGCCGCCGGGTGGGTGGTGACCGAGCGCCCGGTGACGGGTGGGTGGCCCCGACCCGACGCGGCGGCCCTCGAGCGGCTCGCGGGCGTCGTCGCCGCCGTGCCCGAGGGTGGTCTGCTCCTCGTCGACGGGCTCGTCGCGTCCTGTGCTGCCCCGGTGCTCGTGCCGGAGGTAGGGCGGGTGCGCCTCGTCGTGCTCGTCCACCTCCCGCTGGGTCTGTCGGATCCCGTTGCAGCGCAGGGCGAACGGGACGTGCTCCTGGCCGCCTCGGCCGTGGTCACGACGAGCGAGTGGACGCGCGGGGTGCTCCTCGACACCTACGCCCTCGCCGTCGACGCCGTGCACGTGGCCCAGCCGGGTGCCGAGCGCGGCGCCGCGTCGGAGGGCACGCACGAGGGTGGTCGGCTGCTCTGCGTCGCCGCCGTCACCGCGCACAAGGGGCACGCCGACCTCGCTGCCGCGCTCGGGCTCGTCGCCGACCTGTCGTGGTCGTGCGTCGTGGCCGGGGCGCTGGACCGTGAACCGGCCGTGGTCGCCGACCTCCGCCAGCGCCTCGCCCGGTCCGGCCTGGCCGACCGGGTGGCGCTCGTCGGGGCGCTGCGCGGCAGCGCCCTCGAGGAGGCGTATGCCGCCGCCGACCTCCTCGTGCTGCCCTCCCACGTCGAGACCTTCGGGATGGTCGTCACCGAGGCCCTGGCCCACGGCGTCCCGGTGGTCGCGAGCAATGTCGGCGGGGTGCCGGAGGCGCTCGGCCACACCGGAGACGGGCCTGCCGGCCTTCTCGTGCCGGTCGGGCGGCCCGACGTCCTGGCGGCAGCGCTCCGGTCCTGGCTGACCGACCCGGACGAGCGGGACCGGCTGCGGCGGCGGGCCCGACGGCGCCGGCAGGACCTGTCGTCGTGGGCGCGCACCGTGGAGCAGGTCTCGGCCGTGCTCGTCGGGGTACGGGACGCCTGAACCCGATGCGTGCCCCCGACGTCCTCACCATCGGGGGTCCTGGCAGAAAGGTCGGAGCAGATGCACCGCGACCGGTCGTGGCTGAGCCCCGTCGGGGGGCTCTGCATCGTCGCGTTCCTCGTCTGGCGCGTCGGGGCCGGCCCCTTCGTCGACGCCGTGCGCCACCTCGATGCGGGTTCGGTCGCGGTCGCGGCGGCCATCGCCCTGGTGACGACCGTCTGCGGGGCGTGGCGCTGGGTGCTCGTGGCGCGCGGGCTCGGTGCCGAGCTGACGCTGCGCACGGCCGTGTCGGAGTCGTACCGGTCCCAGTTCCTCAACGTGACCCTGCCCGGCGGGGTGCTCGGTGACGTGCACCGCGGCGTCCGGCACGGCCGGGACGGCGGAGACCTGGGACGTGGGCTGCGCTCGGTCGTGTGGGAGCGCTCGGCCGGCCAGGTCGTCCTCGCCGCTGTGACCGGCACCGTGCTGCTCCTCGTGCCCGTCACGCCCGAGATGCGTTCCGGCACAGGCGTCCTCGTCGTCTGCGTCGTGGCAGGGCTCGCCAGCGTCACAATCGGAGCCTTTGTGGTCGGCCGGCGGACCCACGGCCCGGACTCTCGGGTCGTACGCATGGTGCGGGCCGTGTCGGCAGACCTCCGCAGTGGCGTGCTGGGACGGCGCACGTGGCCGGGTGTGATCGGGAGCTCCGCGGCCGTCGTGGTCGGGCACGCAGCGACCTTCGTCGTGGCGGCACGCGCCGCGGGAGTGACCGCACCCGTCACCCGCCTGTTGCCACTGGCGCTCGTCGTGCTCGTGGCGATGAGCCTGCCCCTCAACGTCGCCGGGTGGGGGCCGCGCGAAGGTGCGGCGGCCTGGGCCTTCGGTGCAGCAGGGCTCGGCGCCGCTGCCGGGGTCGGCACGGCTGTCGTCTACGGCGTGATGGCGCTCGTCTCCAGCTTGCCGGGAGCGCTGGTGCTGACGCTGGGTCGGCGTGACCGGACGAGGTCGGCAGACCTCGCCTGCGCGGAGGGGGTCGCACGTGGCTGACCGCCCCTACACCCTGCTCAGCTGCGGCATGTCGATCGACGGCTACCTCAGTGCGGCGACCCCGACGCGGCTCCTGCTGTCCAACGACGCCGACTTCGACCGCGTCGACGAGGAGCGCGCCGCGAGCGACGCGATCCTCGTCGGTGCCACGACGATCCGCCGCGACGACCCGCGGTTGCTGGTCCGGTCGGCGGAGCGGCGGGCAGCACGGGTCGCACGCGGTCTGGCGCCGTCGCCGCTCAAGGTGACGGTGACCCGCGAGGCCGGGCTCGACTGTGGCGCAGCGTTCTTCGCGCCCGACGGCGCCGACAAGATGGTCTATGCGCCCAGCAGCGCTGTGCCCACCCTGCGTGCGCGGCTCGGCGCGGTGGCCACGGTCGTCGGTGTGGAGCACCCCGCGACGATGCGCCGCGTGTGCGAGGACCTCGGCGAGCGCGGCGTGGGGCGGCTCATGGTGGAGGGCGGCGGCTCGGTGCACACGCAGATGCTGACCGACGACCTCGCCGACGAGCTGCAACTCGTCGTGGCGCCCTTCTTCGTCGGGGACTCGGCCGCCTGCCGCTTCGTGGGCGACGGTCGCTACCCGTGGCACCCGGGGAGGCGAGCGACTCTCGCCGAGGTGCGCCAGATCGGGGACGTCGTGCTCCTGCGCTATGCCCTGTCGCCCCGCTTCCGGGAGGCGCCATGAGCAGCGGGATGAGGAAGGACGTTGCCGGGGAGAGGGCCCCGCTGGGTGCAGGTCCCGCGCCGGCCCGGATCCGCACCCACGTGCTCGTGCCGCTGGCCTTCGCGGACGGCTTCACGACGACGGCGCGCGTCTTCACCTTCGAGGGCCTCGCCGACGGTCGCGAGCACCTCGCGCTCGGGCTCGGCGAGCGGGCAGCGCCACCCGGACCGACGGTGTGCGACGCCGGCGCGACACCGACCCGGCTGCACAGCGAGTGCCTGACCGGTGACGTCTTCGGCAGCCAGCGCTGCGACTGCGGTGCCCAGCTGCGCGAGTCCGTCGAACGGCTCGACGCGTCGGGAGGTTTCCTCCTCTACCTCCGGCAGGAGGGCCGCGGCATCGGGCTGTATCCCAAGCTCGACGCATACGTGCTCCAGGACCGCGGGCTCGACACCTACGAGGCCAACGTCGCCCTCGGCTACGGGGAGGACGAGCGGGACTACACCGTGGCCGCCCAGATGCTCGGCGCGCTCGGCGTCGACCGCGTCGCGCTGCTCAGCAACAACCCCGACAAGGCCGAGCAGCTGCGCCGGCTCGGAGTCACCGTCGCGCACCGGGTGCCCACGGGCGTGCACCTGTCCGACGCGAACGCGCACTACCTCGCCACGAAGGTCGTGCGTCACGCGCACACGATGGACCTCGGGACCTCTCCGGGCTCGCAGTCGGTCGCGACCCGCCGCGGAACGGTCTGAGGCGCGCGTCCGGCTCAGACGTGGTCCGACACGTCTTGCAGGATCAGCTCGGCCGTGAGCGCGCGGTGGTCCGACACGGGGAGCGCCATGGCCGCGCCGTGCCGCGACCGCACCGGCCCGCGCAGGAGGATGTGGTCGATCTGCTGGCGTGGGGCCTCCGTGGGATACGTGGTCGCCTCGACGGCGGACCGCATGCCGGTGATGTGACGTGTGCGGTTCGGCTCCATGTTCAGGTCGCCCATGACCACGAGGGGGTGGGTCTCGTCGACGACGTCAGCCATGAGTCGACGCAGCTGCCTGCCGTTCCACCAGTCGATGAACGAGAGGTGGGTGTTGGCCACGGTGACGGGGCCATCGGGCGACTCGATGTCGGCCACGACCGCGACCCGCGGCTCGTCACGCACGAGCTCGGGCCGCAGGCGGCCCGAGAACCGCATCGGTACGGGTATCGGCACCGGTGGGAGTCGGACGATACGCCAGCCTCGGACGGGGAACCTGCTGAGCAGCGCGATCCCATAGGCGGCCGCGTCGGGTTGTTCCTCGCCCGTGGCGGCGACCCATGTCGCGCCGGGGCCGCCGGCCAGCGCGGCCACGAAGCGGTGCTCACGAGCCCCCATCTCCTCGGCCGCGATGGCGGTGAGGTCGGCATGGTCCGACCGGTGCTGGTTGTGGTCCACCTCCTGCATCGCCAGGACGTCTGCGTCGAGCTGGCGGACCGATCTACGGAACCCCTGGAGGTCGACGTGCTGGTCGGTCGGCACCCGTCCGTTGAGGATGTTGAAGGTCGCCACTCGCATGGCTGGCTCGTACCCGTCTCGCGACGGCGTCCACGCCACCGAGCCCTGATGTCTTCACGGCTGACGTCGGGCTGCACAGGCCGACGCCGTCTGGGTACTGGGACCGCATGGACCTGGAGGACGCGCCGGACCTGCGTGACGCACTGAAGACGGTCGCCGTGGCCCTGAAGCAGAGCGGTGCCCCGTTCGCGCTGATGGGCGGGTATGCCGCATGGGCCCGAGGTGGGCCCGAGCCTGACCACGACGTCGATTTCCTCATCGCCGCGCAGGATGCGGACGAGGTGGCGCAGTTCCTGGCAGACCAGGGTTTCGACGTGGTGCAACCACCGGAGGACTGGCTCTTCAAGGTCTTCGCCAACGGCGCGATGGTCGACGTCATCCACGGGCCCGTGGGACGTGTGACCGACCGCTCGGAGGTCGAGCGTGCCACGACGATGCAGGTGCTTGCCGTCGAGATGCCGGTGCTCGACGCCACCGAGCTGGTGATCCACAAGCTGGCCTCGCTCGACGAGCACTACTGCGACGTCAGCGCGGTGCTGCCGGTCCTGCGTGCCTTGCGGGAACAGGTGGACTGGGAGCGCACGGCCCGCGAGACGTCCGGGAACCCCTTCGCCGAGGCGGTCCTCTTTCTGCTCGACCGCCTCGGCATCGTCGAGCAGTCTCGGTGCGCCCACCCGTGCGATGGTCTGGTCGAGCGTGACGATGGCTGCCGGCAGGGCATGATCCGTCCTTGACTAGTCCATCCGGGCCGAGTGGGGCAGGCTTCTTCGGTCCACCTGCGTGTCCAACCCTGATCGACTGCGGCACCCGGCGGTGCATCATGGGTCCGTGGACGACGGGACTTGCGGATGAGGCCGGGGCAGCGGCTCTCGGTGACGGTCAACGGCACCGAGCGCGAACTGGCCGGGGTCGAGCCGGCGACCAACGCCCTGGACTGGCTGCGCGGTCTCGGCCTGACCGGCGCCAAGGAGGGCTGCGCCGAGGGGGAGTGTGGTGCCTGTGCGGTCCTCGTCGCCCGTTCCGATGGCGCTTCGGGCACGGAATGGACGGCGCTCAACGCCTGTCTCCTTCCGGCGGCAGCGCTCGACGGGCAGGAGGTCGTCACCGCGGAAGGACTCGGCACGGCCGCGCAGCTGCACCCCGTGCAGCACGAGCTGGCCGTCCGGGGTGGGTCGCAGTGCGGCTACTGCACGCCCGGATTCGTCTGCTCGATGGCTGCCGAGTACTACCGGGACGGCCGCGCGGCAGAGGCCGGTCCGGGCGTTTCGAGCAGTGACGCGCCGCGGGCCTGCGGCCCCAACGGCTTCGACCTCGAGGCGCTGTCGGGCAACCTGTGCCGCTGCACCGGCTACCGCCCGATCCGCGACGCCGCCTGGGCCTTGGGGCAGCCCAGTGGCGACGACCCCCTCGCCACCCGACGTACGAGTGCGCCTCCCCAGGCGACCGCGACCCGGCTCGAGGGGCGGACCGGCACCTACGCCCGGCCCGCGGACCTCGCCGAGGCGCTGGGCCTGCTCGCCGAGCACCCCGACGCCGTGCTCGTCGCCGGGTCGACCGACCGAGGGGTCGAGGTGAACCTGCGCGGCGCCAGGTCGCCGTTCGTCATCGGGATCGACCGGCTGCCTGAGCTGCGCCAGCTCACGGCCACCACAAACGGGGTCGAGATCGGCGCGGTCCTGACCCTCACCGAGGTCGAGCGCGCCCTGGCGGGACAGGTCCCGCTACTGGACCAGGTCTTCCCCCAGTTCGCCTCACGGCTGATCCGCAACGGGGCGACCATCGGTGGCAACCTCGGCACCGGCTCGCCCATCGGCGACCTGCCGCCGGCGCTGCTCGCCCTGGAGGCCGTGGTCCTGCTCGTGGGCGCAGAGGGTGAGCGGGAGGTCGCCCTGGCGGACTACTTCACCGGCTACCGGCAGAGCGTCCGGCGCGCCGACGAGCTGGTCCGGGCGGTCCGCATCCCCCTCCCGCTCGCCTGCACGACCGCCTTCCACAAGATCGCCAAGCGTCGCTTCGACGACATCTCCAGCGTCGCTGTCGCCTTCGCCCTCGACGTCGTCGACGGCATGGTGCAGCGGGCCCGCATCGGGCTGGGCGGCGTGGCGGCCACGCCGGTGCGCGCTCTGGCCACCGAGGCCGCTCTCGAGGGACGCACCTGGTCCGCCGAGACGGTGCAGAGGGCGTCCGAGGTCATGGAGAGCGAGGGCACGCCCCTCGACGACCACCGTGCCAGCGCCGCCTACCGGCGAGCGATGCTCGGCACCGCCCTGCAGCGCCTGCACGCGGAGAACGTCCCGGACGGCGAAGGAACCACGCATGAGTGACCTCTCGCTCCGACCCGCCGACCCCGTTGTCGGACAAGCCATCCCGCACGAGTCGGCCGGCCTGCATGTGACGGGCGCGGCGCTCTACACCGACGACCTCACGGTGCGCACCCACGGCATACTCCATGCCCACCCCGTCCAGGCGCCGCACACGCACGCCAAGGTCACCCGCCTGCACACGGCTCCCGCCCTGGACGTCCCCGGAGTCGTCCGGGTGCTGACCGCCGACGACGTCCCCGGAGTCAACGACGGCGGGGTCAAGGGCGACGAGCCGCTCTTCCCGTCCGAGGTGATGTTCTTCGGGCAGGCGGTGTGCTGGGTGCTCGGCGAGACGCTCGAGGCAGCCCGGCTCGGGTCGCTGGCCGTCGAGGTCGACTACGAGCCGCTGCCCGCGATCATCACGGTGCGCGAGGCGATCGAGCGCGACTCCTTCCAGGGCGGCGCGCCGAGGCTCGAGCGCGGCGACGTGGACGACGCCCTCGCCGGCGCGTCACACGTCTTCAGCGGCGAGCTCGACCTCGCCGGGCAGGAGCACTTCTACCTCGAGACGCAGTGCGCCGTCGCCCACGTCGACGAGGCCGGCCAGGTCTTCGTCCAGAGCAGCACCCAGCACCCCAGCGAGACCCAGGAGATCGTCGCGCACGTGCTCGGACTGTCGAGCCACGCGGTCACCGTGCAGTGCCTGCGGATGGGAGGAGGCTTCGGCGGCAAGGAGATGCAGCCGCACGGGTATGCCGCCGTCGCCGCTCTCGGAGCGACCCTGACCGGCCGGCCGGTGCGCCTCCGGCTCAACCGCAGCCAGGACCTCACCCTGACCGGCAAGCGCCACGGCTTCCACGCCCAGTGGCGTGCCGGCTTCGACGGCGACGGGCGGCTGCTCGCGCTCGACGCGACCCTGACGTCGGACGGCGGGTGGAGCCTCGACCTCTCCGAGCCCGTGCTCGCCCGGGCCCTGTGCCACGTCGACAACGCGTACTGGATCCCCAACGTCCGGGTCAACGGGCGGATCGCCCTGACGCACAAAACGTCCCAGACCGCCTTCCGCGGTTTCGGCGGCCCCCAGGGGATGCTCGTCATCGAGGACGTCATCGGTCGGTGTGCGCCGCGCCTCGGCATCGACCCCGCCGTGCTGCGACGCCGTAACTTCTACGCCTCGGGCCAGGAGACGCCGTACGGCCAGCCCGTGCGTCACGCCGAGCGCGCGGTCGCGTGCTGGGAGCAGGTGCTCACGACCGGCGACGTGGCGGCGCGCACGGCGCAGATCGCCACCCACAACGCGAGCCACCCGCACACCAGGCGGGCGCTCGCGATCACCCCGGTGAAGTTCGGGATCTCCTTCAACTTCAGCGCCTTCAACCAGGCCGGCGCGCTCGTGCACGTCTACAAGGACGGCTCGGTGCTCGTCAACCACGGCGGTACGGAGATGGGCCAGGGCCTGCACACCAAGATGCTTCAGGTCGCCGCCACCTCCCTCGGCGTGCCGCTCGAGTCCGTGCGCCTCGCGCCCACGCGCACCGACAAGGTGCCCAACACCTCGGCGACCGCAGCCAGCTCGGGCGCCGACCTCAACGGCGCAGCGGTGAAGAACGCGTGCGAGCAGGTCGTCGAGCGCCTGCGGGTCGTCGCGTCGGCCCGGCTGGGGGTCCCGCCCGACGAGCTGCGCTTCGGCGGAGGGTTCGTGCGCGGCTCCGGCGAGGGGCAGACGCTCGCCTGGTCCGACCTCGTGGCCGAGGCCTACGTCCAGCGGGTCCAGCTCTGGGCCGCCGGGTTCTACCGGACCGAGGGGCTGCACTGGGACTCCGCTGCGATGGCGGGCTCACCCTTCAAGTACTTCTCCTACGGCGCCGCCGCGGCCGAGGTCGAGGTGGACGGCTTCACCGGCACCTACCGGCTGCTGCGCGTCGACATCGTGCACGACGTCGGCGACTCGTTGTCCCCGCTCATCGACATCGGCCAGGTCGAGGGCGGCTTCGTGCAGGGCGCCGGGTGGCTCACCCTCGAGGACCTGCGCTGGGACGAGTCGTCGGGCCCGACGAGGGGACGGCTCGCCACCGCGTCGGCCAGCACCTACAAGCTGCCGAGCCTCTCCGAGATGCCCGAGGTCTTCAACGTGGCGCTGCTCGAGCGCGCTCACGAGGACGGCGTCGTCTACGGCTCCAAGGCCGTCGGCGAGCCGCCGCTCATGCTCGCGATCTCGGTGCGTGAGGCGCTGCGGCAGGCGGCATCCGCGTTCGGTCCGCCCGGCACGGTCGTCGACCTCGCGTCGCCGGCGACCCCCGAGGCGGTCTTCTGGGCCGTGCGCCAGGCCCGCGGTGGCGCGCAGCCCCCGCACACGGTGGCGGTGCTCGAGGGCGGCGTCGGTGTCGTCCCGGAGCAGCCGGATGCCGACGCCCAGTCGCTGCAGCCGCGCTCCGAGCAGGTCGCACAGGACGAGCAGGTCGCGCAGGTCGCGCAGTCCTCCGGTCGGGGTGGCTGACGTGCACTGGCTCGCAGCGGTCGAGCAGCTCCGGGTGGATCGGGTGCCCGGCGTCCTCGTCACCCTCGTGTCGGTGCGGGGGCACGCGCCCCGGGAGGCCGGCGCCAAGATGGTCGTCTCCGCCGAGCGCACCTGGGGCAGCATCGGGGGCGGCAACCTCGAGGCCACCGCCGTCGATCGCGCGCGGGAGCTGCTCGGGACGCTCGGCGCCGGGGGTGGCGCCGGGGGTGGCGCCGGGGGTGGCGCCGGGAGTGGCGCCGCTGATGCCGCGCCGACCCAGCTGTCGCTCTCCCTCAACGAGCACGCCCTTGTCGAGCACGGCCAGCAGTGCTGCGGCGGTGAGGTGTCCGTCCTGCTCGAGCCGCTCGCCGTCGTCCCCTCGGTCGCCGTCTTCGGCCTCGGCCACGTCGGGACCGAGCTCGCGCGCATCCTCAGCCGCCACGACCTCGAGCTGCACCTCGTCGACGGTCGCAAGGACCGTTTCGAGCCGGACCGCCTCGCGGGTCTGGGCGACGCCGTGGCGCGCATCCACCTCCATCACGCGCCGGTCCCCGAGCTGGTGCTCGGGCAGGTCCCGCGGGGCACCCACGTGCTCGTCATGACCCACGACCACGCCGAGGACGTCGCCCTGTGCGACGCCGCCCTGAGGTGCTCCCATCTCGGGTCGACAGGCTTGATCGGGTCGTCGGCCAAGTGGCGGCGCTTCGAGCAACGCCTTGCGGCAGAAGGCCATTCAGCGGATGCGCTGCGTCGGATCCAGTCGCCCATCGGCCTCCCCGGTCTCGCGGGCAAGAGCCCGGCCGTGATCGCCGTCGCCGTCGCCGCCGACCTGCTCGCCACCATCGACCGCGAGCGGGCCGCCCAGGACGCACGGTCGTGACGCTCTTCAGGGCGTCCGTCCTCGACACTCCGGCCAACCCCTTCACCGGGGGCCGGCTGCGCTCGGACGACGACTGCGGGCTCCTCGTCGAGCAGGGCGTCATCACCGCGCGTGGACCGTTCGAGACCCTCCGGTCAACGCATCCCGACGAGCCGGTCCTCAACCTGCGCGAGGGGATCCTGCTGCCGGGGATGGTCGACACCCACGTCCACTTCCCGCAGGTGCGCATCATCGGTGGACTCGGTCTGCCGCTGCTCGACTGGCTCGACCAGTGCGCGCTGCCGGAGGAGATGCGTCTGGCGGACGTCGACCACGCGCGCGGCGTCGCGCACGACTTCGTGTCCGGGCTCGTCGACGCCGGGACGACGACCGCCCTCGTCTTCGGGGCGCACTTCGCCGGGGCGGTCGACACGATGTTCGAGGCGGCCGACCAGTGGGGCCTGCGCGTGACGACCGGGCTCGTCACGTCCGACCGCCTCCTGCCCGAACCCCTCCTCACCACACCGGAGCGCGCCCGGGCGGAGTCACGCGAGCTCGCCGACCGCTGGCACGGCAAGGGACGCCTGAGGTATGCCGTGACGCCGCGTTTCTCCCTGTCGGCGAGCGACGCTCTCCTCGAGTCCTGCGCGCAGACCGTCGCCGAGGTGCCGGGCGCGTTCTTCACCTCGCACGTCAACGAGAACGTCCACGAGATCCGCGAGGTCGCAAGCCTTTTCGACGGTGCGGCCTACGTCGACACCTACGACCGGCACGGCCTGCTCACCCCGCGGTCGGTGCTGGCCCACGACGTGCACCCGACCGACCGGGAGCTGGCCACCCTCGCGGGCCGTGGGACGGCGGTCGCGCACTGCCCCACGAGCAACGCAGCGCTCGGCAGCGGCCTGTTCCCCCTGCGTCGGCACGTCGAGGCCGGGGTGCGGGTGGCCCTGGGCTCCGACGTCGGTGCGGGCACCGGCTTCTCCCTCTTCAAGGAGGGCCTCCAGGCCTACTTCGCGCAGCAGCTGCTCGGCGAGCAGGGCCTGCCGCTCACCTCGGCGCACCTGCTCTGGCTGTCCACGGCCGCCGGCGCCGACGCCCTGGGGCTGGCCGACGAGGTGGGCGTGCTGTCGGTGGGCCGGCAGTTCGACGCCATCTGGGTGCTGCCCGAGCCCGGCGACCCGCTCGCCGTCGGCCTGGCCAATGCCGCGTCCGCCAACGATGCGCTGTCCAAGGTCTTCGCCCTCGGCACCACCTCCGACGTGGGTGGCGTGTGGGTCGGCGGCGACCAGATCGCAGCCGGCCGCTGGCGCCGGCCCCGCGACCGCTGAGACCCACCGCGCCCCGCTGGTCTGAACCGCTGTCCCCGCGATCCGACGCGCGGACGCGGACCGCGGCACACGGCATACGGAATCAGGCGTGCGGTCGGACCGCCCTGTCCGACAAGGCATCCCGCGCACGGTGAGGACCCGGACGCGCGCGCAGGGACGCACTGAGGCGGGCGAGCCCGGCCGCTCGGTCGGCGTGGTCCGGTCCGGCCCCGAGCAGTCGTTCGGCGGCCGCACGCAGCTCGGAGGCGCCCACCCGGTTGGGGTCGAGCACCTCACCGAGTCCGCGCCGCTCGACGGCGGCGGCTCCCGCGAACTGGTCGGTCGACAGGGGGAGCAGGAGCAGGGGCACGCCCGCGGTCAGGGCCTCGGTGACGCTGTTGTTGCCGCCGTGCGAGACGGCGAGCGACGCGTGCCGCAGGAGAGTGACCTGCGGGAGCATCTCGCGCACCAGCCAGGAGTCCGGCACGGGTCCGAGCAGCGCCCGGGGCGTCGAGCCGTTGGCGAGGGCGACGCGCACGTCGAGGCCGTGCAGCGCCTCGACGATCCGCGCCAGCAGGTCGGAGCGCGCCGAGAGGAAGCTGCCGAGGCTGACGTAGACGACCGGCCCGTCACCGCCCGCCAGCCAGGCCTCGACCTGCGCGTCGGGCGCCTCCTCGCGGACCGAAGACCCGAGGAAGGTGTGGCGCGGCAGCAGCGCCGTGCGGTGCGGCTCGTGCAGCTCCTCGGGGTAGTTGAGCAGCAGGACGTCGCCGGTCTCGGCAAACGCGTCGACGCTGGGCGTCGCGCCCGGGTTCAGCTGTGCCAGAGCGGAGTTCCACTGCGAGGTGAAGTCGTCACGCACCTGCTCGGACAGCAGGCGCAGCTCCTCGAGCGCGGCGGGATCGGGCTCGATGGCGCGCGGCCAGGCGGGCGGGTAGCCGTAGACCTCGTCACCCAGCGTCAGGGCCGAGGGGTGGCCCAGGACGACGTCGGCGTGGCTGATGCCGCTGCTCGCGAGTCCGAGCCGGGCCCCGAAGGCGAGGTGGTCGACGATGATCGTGTCGGGGCGCACCCGCTCGACGACGTCGTGGACCGCGCGGGCGACGCCCACGGCGTTCCAGAGCAGGTCGTCGCCGCGAGCACGGGCCTGGTAGGCGAGCGTCTCGACGGCGCCGACCCTCGTCGCCTCGAAGAAGCCACGGAGAGAGTCGTCCTCACCCTCTGGCTGCTCCTCGGCGCGGATGACGCCGGGGTTCGAGCCACGGCCGAGCTGCAAATGCACGCGGGCGAAGCCGAACTCGCGCACGAGGGCGTCGGTCGCGGGACCGGTGGCGACGACGACGCGCTCACCCGCGTCCCGCCACGCGGTCGCAAGGGTGGCGAGCGGGTAGAGGTGCGAGGCGTAGTCGGGACTGATGACGAGCAGCGTCACGACGCCCCCTCCTCGGCGACGGGCGACGAGAGGTCGCCCGGGGCGGCCCGGGAGCCGCGTCGGGCGTAGACGGCAGTGAGCTCTGCGGCCATCGTGTCGATGCCGAACCTCGCGTGGATCATGTCCTGAGCCTGCCGCACGCGCGCCGGGGCGTCCGGCGACGTGGCCAGGCCGAGCGCCGCACGGGTGGCCGCGGCGACGGACTGCGCGCTGGAGGTGTCGGTGAGGATGCCGGTCTCGCCGTGGGCGACGTAGGTCGCCGGGCCGCCACCCGCGGGCGCGACGACGACGAGTCCGGCCGCCATGGCCTCGAGGATGGCGATGCCGAACTCCTCCTTGAGGCTGGCGCTCACGTAGACGCCGCGGGGCGTGCCGGCGGTGGCGGCACTACCGAGGGCCGCGAGCCAGGCGGTCGCGGTGGCGTTGGGTCGGTGGCCCGCGAGCAGCAGCCCCTGCGAGGTCGCGTCGTCGGCAGGGACGACGGCGTGGATGCGGGCCAGCTCGGCTGCCTCGTCGTCGTTCGGCTGGTCCAGGTCGCCACCGACGACGAGCACGTTGCAGTGTGCGGCCAGGTCGGGATCCTCCCGCCAGGCGCGCACGAGGGTGGCCATCCCCTTGACGGCGTTGAGGCGGCCGACCGTCACGACGACGGGCAGGTCGCGACGCTCGGCGGGCAACGTCGCGAGGAGGCGCCTGAGCTCCCCGACGGCTGCCGAGACGGCGGGCCCGCGCACCGTCTCGTCGCGCACTTCCCGAACGACGCGGTCCAGCGCCGAGACGTCGATCCCCTCGCCGACGACGGTCGCCTGCTGCGTCGTGAGGTCGAGTCCGAGGAAGCGGTGCAGGTCGCGCTCGACGTTGGGCCGTGGGAAGAGCACGAGGTGGTCGGCCCGGTCGGCCAGGTCGAGCAGGAGGCGGTCCCGGAACCACAGGTGCTCGACGAGGTCGGCCTCGCCGAACGTGGCGCGCGTCAGGGTCCCCGCCGTGTCGCGCGCCTCGATGAGGGCGTGGGGGTCGGGGGCCAGGGTCAGCACGACCGGGATGCCGAGCTCGGCCGCGGCCTCCGCCGCAGCCATCGACCCGACGTCGGCCATCCGCAGGTGGATGGCGTCGACGTGCCCTGCAGCTCGAAGGATCCTGCGTATGCCGCGTCGTGTCGTCACGCGCGTCGGCCAGGCCTGCGCGACGCCGAGAGGTGCACCCGACCGCGGCACGTGGGCGTAGTGGTGGCCGGGCGTGAGCAGGCCGGAGGGGGGCGTCTGGCCGGCGAGGGGCGCGGCACCGCGCCCGACGGGGAAGTGCGCGGGGTCGGGGGTGCCACTCGAGATGGTGATGACGCGCCCGACGCCCGGCTGCCGCAGCAGCGCGTCACCGAGGTGGACGAGCAGCGTGGCGATGCCGCCCGTGTCGCCCTGGCCCGCGTGGTTGAGCTGACCGTCGATGTCGGAGTGCAGGAAGAGCTGGGCGATCGTGAGGCCGGCGCGACCGGGTGCCGCCGGGGGAGCGGCCGCGGGTCTCGAGGCCGTCGGCGACGGCCCTCTCGGCGCCACGGAGAGGTCGTGGAGGGCGAGTCTGGCGGTGCGGGCCAGGGGGCCGACGGTGCGGGTCAGGGCGATGAGAAGCTGCTCCGCGCTGCGGTCGGCTGCCGGACCGTCGCCCAGGGCGGCGAGCGCCGTCGTGCGGACGGCGAGGGGTTCAGCGTCGTTGCCGGCGAGGTCGAGCAGCACCTGCGTCGAGGCCGCGCCGGGCACCAGCCCGAGCGTCTCGACCAGGCGCGCGCGCGCTGTTGCGTCGACGGCACCTGGCAGTGCGCCGATGAGGGCCGCGCGCACCTGGTCCGGAGCGGCGGTGGCCCACCGTTCGAGGGTGCGCTGGGCCAGCATCCCGGTGAAGCCGCCGTCGTGGCAGGCGCCCACGAGGGCGGGGAGAGCCGCTTCGTCGAGCGGCACGTGCCGCAGCGCATCGATGGCGTGCTCGGCGACGAAGCGACGCTCATCGGTGAGCAGGTCGGTGAGGGCCCGCGCTGCTGACCAGGCGCCGGTGGCGCCCAGGGCCTGGACGGCCGCGATGGCGGTGACCGGGTCACCCGTGCGCGCCTCGCGCGCGAGCAGGGCAGCCGTGGTCTCGTCAGAGTCGGCAGCGGCCGCGTCAGACAGGAGGCGACCAGCGCGCAGACCCTCGAGGATCGTCGGGACGGTGCTGACCGTGGCGAGCGCGGGGCCGACGTCCATGTGGACAACCCTAGGTCGGTGTCGGCTTTCGCGTCGGCGCGCTGTCCAACGTTGGCAGCGGCCGGCCGGCCGGCGATGCGCGCCCCGAGCCGGTCCCGCGTCCGACCCGGTGAGCTCCCGGCACCCGTCTCGTGGCATCCGTCCGCATTTCGCCACCGACGCCACGGGACGGGAGGACGATGGTGGAAGGAGCAGCGCGAGAAGGGGGGACCCGATGACCGAGCAGCAACAGGGGTCGGAGAGCGACGCGCTTCGTGAGGCCCGCGAGGCCACGAAGGACGCCGTGGAGGCCGCGCAGACGGCGGAGCAGCGGGTGGCCGCCGCCCAGCAGGAGCAGCAGGAGCAGCAGGTGGCCGACGAGCCCGGCGAGGACGACGCCGAGCTGTCCCGCGACCTCGACGAGTTCTCGACGTCGTGGGGCACGCGCGGCCCGGACGTCGAGGGCATCGACTCGGGCGGCGGGGGCGGTTCCTCCGCCGGCGGCACGACCGACGACTGACGCGACATGGTCCCCGAGACGCTCGGCGCGATCCTCGTCTTCCTGGCGTTCATCGCTCCGGGTCTCGCCTTCGAGCTGCTGCGCGAGCGTCGGCGTCCCTTCATCGAGGAGACCGCCTTCCGCGAGGCGAGCCGGATCGCCCTGACCAGCATGCTGTTCAGCCTCGGAGGGCTCTCGGTCCTCGCGGTGGCGCAGGCGCTCGGCGCGACGTGGGTGGTCGACAGCAGCCGGTGGCTGACCGACGGACAGGCCTACGTGTCGGCCCACCTGGGACAGGTGACGGCGAGCGTGCTCGTCTTCGTCGGCGTCTCGCTCGGGCTGTCGCTGCTGGCGGACTGGCTGCTGCGCCGCTCGGCGCCGGGACGGATCGTGCCCGGGAGCGTCTGGTTCGCCCTCTTCCGTCAGCACCGGCCCGACGGCGCGACGCCGTGGGTCCACCTGCGCCTCAAGGACGGGACGGAGCTGTGGGGCTTCGTGGGGGACTACACCCCCGACCAGAAGCTCGAGAACCGTGAGCTCGTCCTGGAGCAGCCGCGGCTGCAGTACCGCCGTCCGGGGCAGGACCAGAACGTCATGCTGCCGACCTGGTCGTTCGTCTCCGTCCGTGGCGAGGACATCGCCTGGATGAAGGTCCAGTACATCGAGGACGGCCCTCGTGGCGGCGTCGTGCCGGCCCGCTACAAGGCCCCGCCCGCCACCGCGTTCGACGAGAAGCCACGTCCCGTCGACAGGCCGTCCGGCACCGACCTCACTGCGTGACGCCGGGGGTCGGCGTGCCCGGCGTCGTCGGCAGCGAGCACTGCCAGTCCTCCCCGGCCAGCTGCTGGAACTGGTCGCACTCGACCGTCGACAGCCGACGCGTCGTCCGCTGCTCCGCGTCCTTGAGCAGCGCGTCATCATCCAGCCACGCAACCGTGGGCAGGTAGGTCCGGCCGGCCAGGACGACGCGGTCCCCGCCCGGGACGAACCTCGCTCCGGCGATCCAGCCGCGATGCGTGATGCGGCGCACCACGTGCCCGTCGGCGGCGTCCCAGATGACTGCCGTGTTGTCGTCGCTGGCGCTGACGAGCCGTCGTCCCGTCGCGTCGAAGGCCACGGAGGCGACCCGCTGCAGGTGCCCGCGCAACGTCCTCTCGAGCTGCCCGGTGCCGGGGTCCCACAGCTGCACGTCGGTACCGACCGCGACGGCGACCCGGCTGGAGCCCTGCGACCCGGAGCTCCACGCGACGTCCCCCAGCTGGAGACCCGGGTCCGTCGAGCTGCCGGAGCGCGACCGGGCGGCGCGCGCAGCCGGCAGACCGGTCACGTTCTCGGCAACGTTGAGGGTCCGAATGGCGTGGTGGCTCGCGATGTCCCAGAGGATCGCCGTGCCGTCCCGGGAGATGCTGACAAGCTGCTTGCCGTCGGCTCCGAAGGCGAGCCCGACGATGGCCTCCGAGTGGTCGTCCATCGAGCTGAGCAGCAGGCCGGTTGCCGCGTCCCAGAGGCGCACCACGTGGTCGATCTGGGCGCCGCCCGTGGCGATGAGCGTGCCGTCCGGGCTCACCGCCACGGCGGCTGCACCGATGGCCTCCTTGGGCGTCGCTGCGGCGTCGAGCTGGGGCCGCGTCTCGTCCGGCGAGAGCGGGGTCACGACGACCGCGCCCGCGGTGTCGGCCGTGACGACGAAGCGGCCGCCGGGGTCCACGGCCGTGTCGACGATGCGGACGCCCCGCCCCTTGACCGGTGCGACGAGCCGGCTGTGAGTGCTGCCCTCTGCCGACGCCGACGTCGATGCCGCGGAGACGGCCGTGACCTGTGCGCCGGTGACCGACCACAGCCGCACCGACCCGTCCCACGCCCCCGTCACGACGGTGCCGTCCCCGGTCATGTCGAGGCTGGTCACCAGGTCCGAGTGCGTCTCGGGCAGGTTCCAGACGGCAGCGTCCCCCGTGCCGGTCTGCACGACGGCCCGGTCCGTGCGGGTCGGGTCGGCGGCGATGCCTCGCGGCAGCGTGCCGGTCTCCCAGAACGAGAAGCCGGTCTCCTGGCCTGTTCCCGTGTCGACCATCGAGAGGTTCCCGTAGGCGTCGAGGGCGAGCACCCGCCGCGGGTCGGACGTGAACGAGACGTCGAGGGCAGCGGCCCGGAGCGCCTTGACGACGACCTTGCGCCCTCCCGTGACGTCCCAGATCACGACCTGGCTGCCCGCACCGGTGGCGACGAGGGACCCGTCCGGGCTGACGTCGAGGGCCACCGCGACGGCGGACCCGGGCATCTTCTGGGACGCAGCCGAGGTGAAGACCGGTTTCCAGCTGCCAGAGCTCTGGGTCCTGCCCGTGTCCCACGCCGCGAGCTCTCCCGAGTCGTCCACGGCGACGAGCTTGCTCCCCCGGCCGGCCCAGCCCACGTCGCGCACGGCGCCGGAGCGCACGAGGTGCTGGACTTCTCTCCCGGTGTCGGACCGCAGCACGGACAGCGTGCCGTTGTCGTACGCACAGGCGAGAAGGCTGCCGTCAGGGCTGAAGGAGACGGCGTGCGTAGCCGTGCCCGCCTTGGTGGCGGGCGCGACCACGACGACGAAGGACGCCTTCGAGGGGGTCCAGATGGCGACGCGTCCGTCCGCACCACCGACGGCGATGCGGTCGCCGTCCGGGCTGAAGGACAGTGCATCGGCGGTGCCGATGCCCGGTCTGGACGCCACGACGCTGCCGCCCTGTGCGTCCCACACCTCGATCGTGCCGTCGGAGGCGACGGTGCCGACCCTCGCGCCGTCGTCGCTGTAGGTCACGGCGATCGCCGGTCCGTGGCTGCTGCGGAAGGTGCGCATGACGGGCGTCTCGTCCAGGGCCAGCTGCAGCAGGTTCTCCGTCTGCCACGAGCTCCCGTCCTGGCCCGGGACGGTCATCTTGGTCGCCCGCTCGCCGAGCAGGAGCCCGAGCTGGTTGTCGACGTCGAGACGACCCATGGCCTGCCCGACCAGGCCGGCCTGCGCGGCCCTCTGCGCGGCCTCCCGGGCGCGCGTGCTCGAGCGGAGCGCCAGCCCGGCTGCGACGAGGGCGAGGGCGCAGACGATGACGGTGGCCACGAGCCAGCGTCGGGTCCTGGCATTGGCCCGGGTGAGCCGCTCGAGCTGCTGCTCCGCGGCGTCGGACGCGTGGAGCAGGGCGAGCTCGACCTCGGTGAGGGGCTGCGAACCGGAGTCGGCCCACCGGTGGGCGGCAGCGAGGTCGGGGCCTGTCAGCAGCAGTCGGTCGGGACGCGCCTGTGCCTCCCAGTCCCGGGCTCGGTGCTCGAGGGTGGTGAGGTGGCGACGCCTCCAGTGCTCGTTGTCGTGCTGGATGGGCTCGACGAGGCGGTCGTGCGCGAGCTCGTACCAGACGGCCCCGCGTCGAGACTCCGCCCGCAGGAGGTGCCGGTCGGTGAGGGTGCGCAGCACGCGCTCGCTGACGTCGTCGGGGCCGGCAGGCCCTCGCATGACCTGGGCGCGGAAGCCCTGGTTGGTGACGAGGGCGGTCTCGATCCAGTCGCGGAGCGATCGTTCCGGCAGCCCGGTGTCGCCGCAGACCCCGGCAACGCTGGTGGCGTAATAGTCGGCCAGGGCCTTGTCGACGTCGCCGACCGCCTCGACGTCTGCGATCTCCACACGACGGGCCTCGCGGGACAGGCGGTCCCACATCAGACGGCATACGACCTGCAGCTGGACGGGCTCGACGTGCGGGCCCTCCTCCTCGGTGACGGTGCCGGCATGCTGCACCCGCACCTTGCGGAGGTCGTCGACGAGCCGCCGAGCCGCGTCGTGGTCGAATTCGACGCCGACGGCCCGCGCCGGCAGCGTCATCGCGTCGAGCGCCTGGTCGGCCGTCAGCAGGTCCAGGCGGTAGCGGGTGGACAGGCGGGTCGGCAGGGGGCGGACGTAGGGCGCGAACTCGGCGAGGAAGTCCTCGCGTGCGGCGAACAGGGCCCAGAGCTTCCGGTCGGCCAGCATCGTGCTCAGGTCGGTGAAGAACGCCGCCTTGGCGTCCTGGTCGACGGGGTCGGCGGTGATGACCTCCTCGAACTGGTCGAAGACAAGGACCTCGTTTCCCGGGCGGCCGTCCATGTCCGGGCGCTGCGCCAGGTACTGGGCCAGGGTCATGCCGGCCAGCTCCGTCACCGTGTGCTGGATCGCCGCCGGCAGGCCCTCCTCGAGGGACAGCAGGGTGCTGAGCACGTAGCGGTTGATGCCGGCAGGTGCGCCGGGGACGTCCGCCGGCTCGCGGTTGACCCGCACGATGGGCAGGACCTCGAAGCCCTCCTCCTCGAGCATCGGGACGAGACGCGCCTGGATGAGGGAGGTCTTGCCCGCACCGGAGGGGGAGTGCAGCAGCACGATGCGCTCCGCGACGAGCAGGTCGACGAGGTCTGCGGCCTCACGGTCGCGTCCGTAGAGCTGGTCGCCCCGGCGGAACGACTGCGGTCCGACGTAGGGGTTCGTGCGCGCGGGAGCGACGGCCGGGGCCGCGTCGGTGCTCATGACGCGGCCCGCCACGCGTCCCGGAGCTCCTTCATGAAGGCCTCGGTGCTGCCCCAGTAGATGGTGAAGTTGCTGCTCTGGAAGTAGGTCTCGAGGTACCTGCGCGCGCGGTTCGGGTCGACCGACCGGCTCTCCTCGGGGTCGATCTGCACGGCGACGTGGGTGTGCTCGCCTCGCCGGTTGCCTTCCTGGCTGAGGATGCTCTGGTAGATGACGCGGGTGTCGAAACCGAGCTCTGGCTGGCCCAGCAGCATGAGGGAGGTGTCGGAGAAGGCGCGCCGCACCTTGAGAGGGACGAGGTCCTTGTCGCGCGTGATCCCGATGAGGAAGCCGAAGTAGTCGTCCTCGGTCAGCACGAGGGTCCGGCGCCGCGCGTGGTGCCCGAAGAGGTGGAAGACGAGGGGTCGTTCCTTGGTCGGGCGGTAGCCGGGCTCACGGTCGAACACCGAGGTCGGCCAGCCCGACAGGACGGCCTCGCGGCGCCGGTCCTCGTCGTCGAACGTCGCGAACGCCCAGTCAGGCGTGTCGAACTCCTCGTCGGAGCCCCACGGGTCGTCGCTGTCGAGCCGCTTCCAGCGGCAGAGCTCGATCTGCGGGTCCTTGCCGGCGCGCCGGAGGGCGTCGGCCAGCAGGTTCCACGGCTGGGTGGTGACGTAGAGCGGTAACGGCAGCTCGGCGAGGAACGCGTACGGGTCGTCGCTGCCCTCGGGGTAGCGGATCTGCCAGGCCTGGGACATCAGTGGTCCGAGGGGGATGTCGGTGCGGTTCTGGCCCTCGTATGCCGTCGCGAGCTCCTCGTAGCCCTCGAGCAGGGCCGTGCGGAGGTAGTTCCCGAGCTCGTCGCGCGGGAAGTTGGGCCCGAGGTTCACGGAGAGGAACTGGGCGACCTGCGGGAGGTCGTCGCGCCACTGCGGGGCCATCGGGAAGCGGAAGTGCTTGGCCCAGCGTTGGGCGATCTCCTGGCGCGGGCCGAGGAGCTGGTCGTTGAGACCGGGCCCCAGGATGGGCGTGCACTTCTGGTCGCGGATCTCGTTGATCAGGGCCGGGAACTTCTCGAACGCCTCACCGGAACCGCCGAATCCCGCCTGGTACCAGATGCGCCCGCTGCGCAGACGCATGAAGAGCGACGGCACCCACCAGTCGGCCCGGTCGCGCACGGTGCCTCTGGCGGCGGCCATCGCGCGGTCGACCTGTCCGTCGCGCTGCAGCTCCCGGAAGAGGACGGGCATGAAGCGGCCGACGGTCTGCATCGACACGTTGCCCTGCATGGCCACGACGGCGGGCACGCCCGCCTCGGCCAGTCGGGGGCCGAGGGCGGCGAGGGCGCCGCCGTCGTCGCTCCGGGACTCGTCGCCGGCTCCGGCGCTCTGGCAGGACGCGAGCACGACGAGCCGTGGCATGCGCACGAGGTCCCTCAGGCGCTCGACGAGCTCGACGCCGCGGATCGGCGCGCCGTGGCCCTCGCCGTCCTCGAGGAGCAGGACCGGCGCGTCGCCGACGAGGTAGCCGTGGCAGACGAGGTAGAGGATGTCGCACCCGTCGCGCAGCGCGTCGAAGAGCTGGTCCAGCGTCGCGTCCTTGCGCCCGGCGAGCACGCGCGTGGGCAACGGCGACAGGCCCTGCCTGGCCGTACTGACCTCCGCACCGACGTCGAGCTGTGCCAGTCCGGCCGGGCCGAAGTCCCCCGAGTCCGACGGGTTCGCCACGAGGGCCAGGGCTCGCAGCTGGCTCCGGGGCCGCAGCCCGACCGGCCGCCAGTCGTTGCTCGACAGGTAGCGCGAGAAGACGACCGACTCGTCCGTCAGCAGTGGCGATCCGTCGTCGACGTCCCGGATCGTCTCCCAGCGGACCGCGTGGAGCTGTGGGGCGCTGGGACCCACGAAGAGCCGGACCCGCATCGTGATCCCTTGGGCCTGCGCGGCTGCCTTGCACTGCCGGTAGCCGTCACCGACCGACCCCCCGAAGAGCGCCTGGCCCAGCGCTCGCCCGTAGGCCTCCTCGTCGTCAGCGAGGACTTCGAGGGCATCGGGGTCGATGGTGGCGAACTGGGCTCCACGGCTGTCGAGCCGGGTCTCGACGTCGGCGCGCGGCTGGCTGTAGCGCAGCTCGACGCGCCAGGTGACTCCGTCACGGGCATGCAGGCCGATCTCGAGGTCGGCGTAGTCAGTCATCGGGGTCGCCACCTCCAGCCGTCGACGCCCGCTGCGCGGTGAGGCTGACGTCGAGCAGGCGAGTGTGCAGGTCCGCCAGGGCGGTCGCCTCGTCGTCGTCGGCCGTCGCTCCGGGAAGCGGCGTCGTGACGACGTGCTGGGCGTCGCCGTTCGTGTGGACCATGGAGTAGAGGGCCAGCCGCGCCCCGGTGATACATCCCGTCGCGGGGTCCACGTGGACGGCCGCCGGGTCGTGGGTGACGTACGTGGCGACCTCGACGGTCTCCTTCGCGAAGGGCGGGCGAGGTTGAGGGCAAATGGCGCTCGCAGCGATGTCGACCGTCGGCCGGGTGACCGGGGGAGTGTGCGACTGCTGCCGTATGCGCACGGCGGGGTCGCCGAGGACGACGTAGTTGCGGGTGTCGGAGTAGGCTGTCCAGAGCGCCGCGAGGGTGGCCGGGTCGATGCGTTTGCCGAGGTCGCGCAGCTCGATGGTCTGGGCCAGCTCGGTCGCGACCTCCGCGGGGCGGTCGCCCATGAACTCGAGGGCGGTGCCCAGCAGCTCACCGGACGCGAGCGCACGCAGGGTGCTGTGGAACACCTCGGTCTGGGCGCCGACGCCGGGCCACATGAACGAGTACGCCCACGCCCGGTCCACATGACCCACGACGGCGAGCGCTCCCCCCTCACGTCCGAGCATGGCCCGGGGGAGGGCGGCCACGAAGGGCGCGGGCGCCAGCGGGCCGGCACTGAACTGCGCGCGTCCGAAGTCGTTCTCACGGGGGGTCCCGGCGCCGAAGCAGGCGAAGACGACGGCGACCATCCCGGTCAGGTCCGCGTCCAGGGCCCTCACGTCCGTCGCTCCGAACCACTCGCCCGCGGCGAGGGGCCCGTGACCGGGTCCGTCCCATTCCTGGCAGACCAGTGCGCCTTGGGTCTCGGTCTGCAGCGGGTGACCGCTGGGGAAGCCGAGGCCGTGGGACGCGGTGAAGAGAAGCCCCGGTGCACGGGTCCCCGACAGGGCCGACACCAGCCCCACCTTGGTGGCATCGCCGCCGAGCAGCCGCGACACGCGGAAGAGCTGCGCCTCCTCGTCCAGGGCGTGCGCGAGTGGCCGGGCGAGGTGCTGCTCGGACAGCCCGGTGGCCGCGTCGTCGTCGTGGCGCGGGGCGAAGAGGCAGACGTCGACGGGACCGTCGTGTCTGTCACGGCCGGCGGCACGGTCGGCGGCGACGACGTTCCTCGCGTAGACGGCATACTCCGAGGTCGTCGCGAAGGAGACGCGGCCCACGGAGTGCTGGACGTCCAGCTGGTACTGGAACGAGAACGGCACCTCGTCCGGGCCACCGACGATGAGAAGGTGGTAGGGCAGGACGTCCGGGTCGACGGGCCCGGGCCCGGCGCCGAAGCGGGTCTGGAACTCCTGCTTCGTCTCGTCCTGTCGGTAGCCGTCCGCACCGGTGAGCTCACGGAAGCGGTGCTCCCGAGCCGACGCGGCCTGCTCGCGTCGGTGCTCGAGCAGCGGGCGGAGCGCGACGAGGACTGCGGGGTCGGCGTGCTCGCTCGCGATGACGCCCCACCCGGCAAGACTCAGGTCCGAGCCGTCGACGCCGTGCTTGGGGGCGAGGTGGTCCTCGGTCGTGCGTCGGTGGTGGGCCGTCAGCGCCGCCATGGAGGCGTGGTCGAGGGGGGCGGATCCGAAGGCGTCAGCCACGTCCTGCTCCACCAACGGTGGCAGCAGGTGCTCGCCGGTGGTCGCGTCGACTCCGTTGGGGTGCAGCACAGCACTCGCCTCCTCGGTCCCCCGCGGTACGAGCTGGCGAAGGGCCTCGTTGAATCAGGCCTCACGTCCAGAGTGCACCCCGCCTGTGGTCGAGAAGGTGGGAATCCGTGTCATTCGCCCCGGATGGAGCGTTGCTCCCTCACGCCCGGCTGGGCTGCTTCGGCCATGCTCTCGCGTTCCTCATCTCCGCCGCGCTGCTGGTTGGACTCGGGCCGATGACGCCCCCCGTGGACACAGCCGCGCACGCTCCCGTGCTCCGCTCTGTGCGAGAAGGGCTCAGCCATCTCGGCCGCCACGCGGAACTGCGGCGCCTCACCGTTGGCATGGCGGTGTTCAACTTCGTATGCAACATCGCTTTTTCGACCAAGGTCCTCTTCGCGCGTGACCGACTGCACGTGCCCGAGGCCTGGTTCGAGCTGCTCATGGCGGCCTCCGCGATAGGAGGGCTCGCGGCCGGGGTACCTCGTGCCGAAGTCCCGCCCCCAGTTCACGGCGCAGACGATCTACCTCATAGGGCCCGGGTTCGTGGTCGCCGGCTCCGCGCAGCGAGCCATTGTGACTGTCATGTGGGGACGATTTTCGCGATAATGGCAGCGAGAGGATCGAAGTCGAAGGACGGCCCGGACACGCTGGGAGGTGAACACCCATGCCGAGCGCCCTGGATCAGAATTGGCAGACCATCGAGGAGTTCGCCGACGCTGCCCGGGTCCTGCAGGAACACAGCGTGCAAGGCGTCCACACCCCAGAACTGATCTGTGACCTCGCCGCCAAGCTCTTGCGTGCAGACCATGCATCCATCGCCAGCGACCACCATGGACGCATCACCACCATCGCCGCGACCAGCGGCGTCCCGGCCATGGTGGACATGATTCGGGACCAGGAGCAGGAAGGGCCCATCCTCGACGCGCTGCGCGGCGGTGTCACCGTACGCGTCGATGACCTCGGCAGAGACCCACGTTGGGCCCGTCTGGGGCCGAGACTGGTGGCCGAAACAGATATCCGCAGCCTTCTGAGCTACATCATGCCGGTCGACGACGGAGGCCACGCGTCACTCAACGTGTTTGCAGCGCGGCCCCACGCGTTCACGTCCGAGCACGAGTCGCTCATGACGCTCTTCGGCGCCACGGCAACGGCCACCGTGCGGGCTCTGCGTCGTCAGGACGATGTCGACAACTTCAAGGCCGCGCTGCGGACGAGCCGACACATCGGCGTTGCGCTCGGGATCATCATGACCACCAGGCAACTGTCGCTGGACGCGGCTTGGGATCTCCTGGTCAGGGAGAGCCAGAACCGCAACATCAAGGTCGCCGCCCTGTCCGAGACCGTCATTGACACGGGCGCATTCGACACCCCGCTCGGTGAATGTCGCCAACGAGCTGCGGTGGCACGACGCACGTCGAAGGGCCGGCTCGAGGACTCAAGGACGATGCTCGGCCCCCCGCGTGCCTGACGTGAAAGCAGGCTCGGCGCCTCAGTTCTCGACGCCCGTCGAGATGTGGGACTCTCCCACCGGCTTGGACTCGGGTGAGCCACGCTCGCGCAGGTAGATGCTGAGGACAACCATGCTGGCGACCGCGAGGAGCTCGGACTGCCAGTTTTGGAAGGTCCGGTTCCAGAAGTCCGGCGCGGCGAGGTATTCGCCCAAGCTGAGCGGCTCCTGGAGGTTCTGCAATTGGTCTGCGTCGTACGCGCTGCGTCCGGCGATGAGCTGGGCCAGCCACGACAGGACGAAGATCGCGCCCATGACGACCCCTAGCGAGCGAGAGTAGAGGCGTGTGCGCCAACCGCCGGCCTTGGCCCACGCGGGCGACGCGTCGGTGGCATGCGCCCCGACCTTCTGGTCCTCGTCGCTCTCACGGCCGACGCTATCCAGCGGCTTGGACTCCGGCGATCCCTTCTGCACCAGCCAGACGGTGAGCAGGATGAACAGGAGGAACTGCAGGTACTCGGACTGCCAGTTCTCGGCCACGTCGACGGTGAACTGGGACGACGTGACGTACTCGCCGATGCTCAGGGTGGGCAGGCTCGCGGCCGTGGCGGACTCGTTGTAGAACGCCTGCCCGGTGAAGGCCTGCCCGACCAGCGCGGCGAGGAGCAGCACGAAGAAGACGAGGGTGAGCGAGCTCTCCTTGACGAAGCGCGTCATCGGCTCATCGCCCCGATGGTGATGCAGTAGGCCAGGCCCACCGCGACGAAGAGCAGCAGGCCGACGAAGACGGTGCGCACGGTCAGTTTCCCTTCACGCTGCAGCTGTACGGCTTGTCCTTGCCGGCATCCACGCAGCCAGCAGCGGTGACCCGCCAGCCCTCGTCGAATCGCGCGAGGAAGATGGTGTCGCCGCTCAGCCGGACGATGGCGTCCTTGCCGTACACCTCTGCCTCGCCGGGGCCCGACGCCCGTGGCAGGTTCTGGTCCGGCAGCGCGGTGGGACAGGGGCCGTCCTGGTCCTCAAGCTCCTGACGCGTCCCGGGCGCCAGGAGGTCGCACGCCGTGCCCGCATCGCCTTGCACTGCGGTCGCGAAACGCAGTGCGGCGTCCACGGCGTTCTGGCTCTCTGCACCGCCCTGACCGGAACATCCGGCGAGAAGCAGGACTACCGGCAGCAGAAGGAGGCCGAGCAAGGGGCGTCTGGCCCGGCGGGCATCGTTGGTGGCTCTGGGCCGCGCGTCGGCGCTGGACCAAATCTCCTCGTCAGACAATCGAATCCTCCATGTCGTCGCACCAAGTTCTGCGCTCCTCGTACCCTCGCGTCGCAAGAACGCGCAGGCCGGACACGAGAAGCATGTCGGGAGCCAGGCCGCGATGCACGGAGCCTCACCGGCTGGTTGGGATACATCGACACAATGCACGCCGCTTTTCGGCCATGGCGGTGCGCCATCCAATGGCCGTTATCTGGGGTCTGCTGAACGGATAGGTGACGTCTGATCTGCGTCGATGTGTCTCGGCGCTGGAAGGATGTGCACCATGCCCGAGGCGTTCCCCAACGGGTTCCGCGAGGACGTGATCCGGGTCTGCAGGGAGTCGGATGCCTCCGTAGCCCAGGTCGCGAAGGACTTCGGCATCTCGCCTTCGTGCCTGAAGCGGTGGCTGACGATCGACGAGCGCCGATCTGCCGGCGCGTCGGTCCCGGCAAAGAGCGCGAGCGAGTCCGAGGCGCTGCGCGAGGTGAACAAGCGGGTCGTCGGCCATGGGCTGAACCCTGACGAGGCGAAGAAGCCGTTGGATGCAGCCAAGGCGCACAAGATCTCCCAGGGAAGGAACGGGTGGCGGCCGGTCCCGAATGGCACGACTCGGACATGGTGTTCGCCTCAAAGGCGGGCACCCCGATGGAGCCGGACAACCTGCGCCGCAGCTGGTATCGGGTGCGCACGGTCCTGCCCGAGCCGCTGCCTCGGTTTCACGACCTGAGGCACACCTGCGTGCGCTTGTACTGACCGAGCGAGTCGCAGCGACACCGTCCAGGAGATCGTGGGCCACAGCGCCATCGACGTGACGATGATGATCTACGCGCACACATCGCTGGACGAGAAGCGAAAGGCTCTCCAACTGCTGGGGGAGCGGCTCGCCTGCTATCAACCGGTCGCAAAAGGGACAAAACGCAGTCCGCTGCCAATGGCCAGAGGGCCCTCAAGGAACGAGGAAACCG
>NZ_BMNZ01000005.1:143776-180370 GCF_014646815.1 Terrabacter tumescens | reverse complement strand
CAGGTCAGAGGCTTTCTGACCTGCGGTTTCGGTGGTGGCCAGGGGCGGGGTCGAACCGCCGACCTTCCGATTTTCAGGTGTCGGCGGTTCTTCGCGGGTGTCCTGATCTGTCGTCGCCCGAGTTGTCGCCGGCCGCCTCGGTCCTAGGGACGGCCGGCTCGGTGTGGTCGTGTTGCTATCAGAAGCGCTATCAACGCGAGCCGCGCGCCACATCTGTCCCGGCACCCCGATAGCGGCCAGCACCAGGACCCCGGTCAGTGGGTCAAGGGTCGAGCTTGCTCGATCGCGAAGCGACGCTTTTGCGCCCTTGACGCGCTGGCCGGGGTCCGGACGATCTGGCTGCGGGGTGTCGGGCTTCGTCGTGCCCCGGTCGAGTTGTGCCTGGGCCCGGGCGAGGACGGCGCGCCAGCGCCGCCCGCAGCTGGGCCCTGCGCCGGCGGAGCCGGCGCCTTGACGGAGAAAAGACAATCCTCACCAAGCGAGTCGCGAAGGCGGCAGGCGCGGGCCCCGGCGTCATCGCCGCATGTCACGGCTCGCTGCTCGTCGCGAGAGCGACGAGGTCGTCAGGGTTCCACAGCCGCTTCGCGACGTCCCTGTACAAATCCCCACGCTCGATGATGTCAGCGGCCTTGAACTCCTCGTGGGCGTGAAACGGTAGACCCGACTGCTTGACGAAGGCCAGGAATCCTGGGTTCTTCTCGTAGGCCTGAGGATCCAGGCTGGCGGCAAGCAGGTTCTGGCTGAAGTACCTCGGGCGCTTCTGCGCGTAGGTCTCGTCGTTGTAGCTGGCGTTGAACTGCTTGGGGAGCAGGAGCAGGTCACCGATTCGGTTCCGGTGGCGGGCGAAGTCAGCTTCGTGGCTGAAGTTGTCGGTATGCCGCTCGGGGTGGTCGGCCCAGATGTGCTCAACCTCGTACTTCACCTTCGCACCGTTGGTGAGTTCGATGTAGTTGGACGCCTGGCCCGCGCTGACGGTGACGTAGTCGGTGATCCGGGCAAGGATCTTGTGGAGCTGGCTCCGATTCTGCTGGTGCACGTATAGGCCGTCGTAGTCGAAGGACTCATCGATCTTCAGCAGATAATCTCGGAGGACCGTCGCGAGTGCGTCCGTACTGAGGCCACGAATGTCGCGCATGACGGTGAACATGGCGTACTGCATCGTTGAGTACGCCGTCGAGCGGAAATTCCAGATGCGGCGAGCAAGCAGGGTGTCTGTGAATCGGCCGACGATCTCCAGCTTTCGGTCAATGACGGGCAGGTTGTCGTCGACGCACAGCGGGGCAAGGAGCAGTTGGTTCTGCAGGGTGAACCCCAGGTCCGCGTTGAAGCGAATGAACCGAAGAGGGCTGTCCGACTTAAACGTGCCGGCGGACGCGTCGAGGATCCGGGCATAGTGATGGCTGTAAAAGTCGAGGTCGCGGACGACGAATTGGTAGAAGGCGTCGTGCGACTTCAGGCCCACGCTGTCGTGCGCCCCTCGGAGCCAACGGTGGAACTCAGTGCCGATGCGGTCCCAGTCCTCTGGTCTTGCGCCCTTCTTACGCTCGCGAATCTTCGTCGAGTATTGGCTCCGGAGCCAGGTCTTGAGAAAGTCTGAGCTCGCGTCCTCCGCATGCTCGTCCAAGCCCCGCAGACGCTTGCGCCAGAGGTCGTTGGCCTTGGTGCGGGGCTTGCCGTCCTCCATGTTGGCGAGCAAGTACCCCTTGAGCATGTCGGCCGGGGTGAGCTTCAATCCACGGTCGTTCATGGTCTCGAAGATCGCGTAAGCGTCGTCGTCGCTGTACGCCGTGATCTGAACGAGTTGCACCCGGTCCTTCAGCCAGTCGATGAAGAACGGCAGCGCTGCTTCCTTCAACTCATCAGGGAACAGCCCATCGAGCTCCGAATACCTCGCGACCAACGTGTGAACCGACTCCGCCGCGTCCGGGGGCACCTCGTACTCGCCAGACTCGAACAGGGCCTCCATGCAGTCGTTACGGTCAGGGACGTCGAGGTTGAACGATTTCTCGCCGAATTTCTCAGAGTAGATGAGCTCGTCAATGTTGACCACCTCTTCGCGCCCCTGCTGGAGCCTTCGGAGGTAGGTAAGGAAAAGGGTCAGGCTGGTGAGTCGTTGCTGTCCATCAACGATGAACGGCTGGCTCCCCTTCTGGGAGATGATGATCGAGCCGAGATAGTAGCCGGCGTACTTGGCCACATCTTTGCGGGCGTGGTCAGGCTCGTAGAGGTCGAGGAACTTGGCCGTGAGGTCAGCTACGAGTTCTGCGATCTGCTTCGACTCCCACTTGTATTCGCGCTGGTAGTAGTCGATCGAGTACTTCTTCTTCTCGAGTACTTCAGCGATCGTCTTGGCGACGCCATCGATGGTGCGGTCTAGTTCGGTCACCGTTGGTCCTTACTCCGTTACAAGGTCCATGAGCTTGGAGTAGCTGTCGACTACTTCGTACTTCACACCGTCGTGCTCGGCCTTGCCGTTGAGCGAGGCGAAGAATTTGCGGGCGCACTCGATCTTGGCGTTTTCGACACCCTTGAGCTGGAGCGTTGACATGGAGCCCTTGGTCTCGGCGACGAAGTACACGTGCTTGAGCTGCGTGACGTCGTCTCGGAACGCGATGGCCCAGTCGGGGTTGTAGTCGCCGACCGGTGTCGGGATGAAGAACCCGCGCGGCAGCTTGGAGTAAACGACGACCTCGGCGGACACGTCGAGCTGCTCGACGAACGATCTCTCGACCTTCGAGTCGGTGACGACGTACTCGTAGACGCTCTTCTTCAGTTTCTGGCCCACCTTCGACAGGTCCTGGGCGGTCTGGTTCTCGGTGAAGATCGAGGAGTCGTAGCGGTTGTCGAGAGGGTCGTAGCTGAGGTGCTCCACGATCACCGCGGCCTTCTGCTCGTTGATGAGCCGGGCGGTCTCGGTGATGAACTGCTCGGGGTTCTGCTTGAACTTTGCGAACGTGCCGGGGTTAATGCCCGCAAGGATTGCCGCGCAAGTCCGGCGGGTGAGCTGGGTCTTCTCCGCGATCTCGCCGAGGAGGTCGTACTCGACCGTCGAGCCCGCTGACACGGCCGAGTGCTCGACCTTCGTCTCAGACACCTTGAAACCGGTTCCTGCTTCGAGCTGCTCGACTTCGAGGCCCACGAGCTGCTTGCCTGTCTCGACGAGGTACTGCATGACGGTGACGTTCAGGTATGTGTCGAGAACACGGATGCAGTTGCGGATCAATTCGGCGGAGTCGAACTCGACCTGGTAGACGGCCTTGTGGCTGATGCGGCTCCACAGCTCCTGGAACTCGCGCTTCGTGAAGTTGGCCTCGTTTAGCGGGATCTTTTTCGGCTTGCGGCCATCGATCGGCTTGGGAACGTCGAGGTATAGCGCATCGACGAGCGGCCAGGCGAAGTCGATCACCGGCTTGAGCACCTCGGCGGTCGGTGCGGCGAGGGTGCCGTCAGTGCGGGCGTCCTTGTACGCCTGCGTGACCAGGCCGTCATCGTCGATGTAGTCGTGACGGATCAGGTGGTTGTAGAGCGCCTGGGCCACCGCCTTCTCCAGCACGCTCGTTGAACCGTCGGCCAGCTTGAATTGCTTTCCAGTGAAGTAGTCGACGCTCGCCTTGCGCGGCCGGGCCGACAGCGACTCGACGATCTCCTTCTGCAGGGCAGTGACGTAGTCGGTGTAGGACTCGTCGGTCACGACGGTCAGTTCGTTGATCTCGTGCACGGTGACCGGATTGTCCATTCGCTCGCCGTGCTGGTCGACTGACAGCCGCAGCCCGCGGCCGATCTCCTGTCGCCGCGTGGTGGTGCTGTCGCTCTTCTTGAGCATCCCCATCACGAATACGTTCGGGTTGTCCCAGCCCTCGCGCAGCGCCGAATGCGACCAGATGAATCGCACTGGCTCCTCAAACGACAACAGCCGCTCCTTGTCCTTGAGGATCAGGTCGTACGCGTCGACGTCGTCCGACTGACCGGCGAAGTCGCCGCGCGCGGCGATCTTGCCGTCGATGGAGCGGCCGGTCCTCTTGTCGATCGAGAAGTAGCCCTCATGTGTCGAGCGCACCGGTATCGCCTCGACGTGCTTGTGGTATCGCTCGGCGGCCTCGTCGAAGTCGAGCTGGCCGAGGTAGTCGTCGAGCACCGCCTGGTACTCCTGCTCGAAGACGCGCGCGTACTCGCCGAGCGTGTCGTCGCGCTCGTAGTCTCGGTACTTGGCGACCTCGTCGATGAAGAACAGCGACAGCGTCTTGATGCCCTGCGCGAACAGCTCGCGCTCCTTGTCGAGGTGGGCTCGTATGACCTCGCGAATCTGGATGCGTCGCTTCTGGTCCTCAGCGACGTCCTCGGTGACCTCACCTGCGCTGACGATGTCGCCGTTGCTCAGCTCGACAATGTCGCGATTGGCGTCGACGTCGCGGATGAACAGGCCCTTGTATGCCTCTATGCCGCCGGAGATGTCATGCAGGTTCATGCCACGGCTCAGGCGCTTCACCTGCCGCTTGATGCCTTGGGCGGTCTGCACCTCCAGCTCGACCCTAGCCTTTGGGAATTCTGTTCCCTTGCCGACCTCTAGCCCGTCGACGTACAGGTAGGCGCTGCTGCCGGCCAAGTTCTTGACCGTGATGCCGCGCACCGCGATCTTCTTCACGAGCTTTTGGTTGTAGGCGTCGACCGCGTCGAGGCGGTGCACCTTGGTGCGCTCGATCTTGTGCGTGGCCGAGTACCGCAGTGCTAAGAGGGCGTTGAACAACCCGAGCGCCTCCAACGACTTCGACGGCTTCTTCGCATCGCCCTCGATCTTCTGTGGCTCGTCGATGATGAGGATCGGTCGGTTCGCCGCTATCACGTCGATGGGTCTGCGGGACTGGAAGTCGTCAAGCACCTCGTATATGCGGCGGGCGTCCTTGCCAGTGGCGTTGAACGCCTGGATGTTTATGATCATCACCTGCACGCCCGAGTCGGACGAGAACCGCTCCAGCTCGTGCAGCCGTGAGGAGTTGTAGATGAATGCGCGCGGCTTGGTGCCGTAGAAGTGCTGGAAATGCTCGGCGGTGATGTCGAACGACTTCTTCACCCCCTCGCGGATCGCGACGGACGGTACGACCACGATGAACTTTGACCACCCGTACCGCTTGTGAAGCTCCATCATCGTCTTGATGTAGACATAGGTCTTGCCGGTGCCGGTCTCCATCTCGATGTCGAGATTGATTGGGGCCGCCGACTTCTTGACCGGGTCTCTCAGATCCTTTGACAACTCTAGCCCGCGCGCCTGCTGCACCCGGTGGACGTTCGTCAGCAGCTGCGGTGGCGTCAGCGCGATCGCAGCGTTGCGCAGGCCCGCGTCCTCCAGCAAGGTCATCGCCGCCTCCTTGCCCGGGTCGATGCGGTACTTCACCCCGTCGGCATACGGCTGCCCGGTGAACACGTCGACCACGGCATCGACGGCCTCGGTCTGGTACTGCTGGACCTTGAACTGGAGCTTCATCAGGTCAGATCGCCCTTACCTCTGTCTCGGGTGACACCTCGCGGAAGAACTGCTCGGCGTTGATCCGCGCGGCGTCGCTGGGGAAGCCCGCATCCAGGAACACGGCACGCAGCGGGTGCCTGTTGGCAATGTGCTGCACGATGGCGTCGGTGACCTCGTCGGCAAAGCACGCAACCAGAGCGTCATCGGCGACGGACAGCACTCGTCGGCCACCGATGTCTTCGGCCATGATCGACTCAGCGAGATCGAGTCCCCAGTCGAGCAGCACCTGGAAGAGCAGGTCTTCGTCGGTGCGGTCGGGCTTTACGCTGCCGACTGCCTCGGAGAGCGCGTACTGCGTCAGGTCGTCCGGGGTCGCGAGGGTGTCAGCCATGTTGGTCGTCGCCACGTGTAACGATCGGAAGCCTACGTCGAGATCCGCGCCCAGCAGCCCAGCAGCCTGCTTCGCCTGTACGCCGGCGCGGCGCAGGCGTTCACGGGCGATACTCGCGATGGTGTCGTAGTGAGGGTGGTGAACCTCCTCGTCAAGCTGGACAAGGATGTATCGGCGATCCCCGCCATCTAGCGCATTGAGGTCCATGACGGCGTGGCCAGTCGAGCCAGAGCCAGCGAAGAAGTCTAGGACGACGGCGTCTTTCGTCCCCCCGGTGACGAGACGGATCCAACGCGCAAGGACGCGCCGGTCCTTGGGATTCTCGAAGACGATCTCGCCCATGAGGTTGCGCATGTCGGTGCTAGCGGCCTTGCGGTCCTGCTCGAACACGGAGATCGCAACCTGCTCGTTGGTCTCGTCAAGGAAGGAGATCCCACGAGGGATCGCTGTCTCGTCCGCGCCGAACCAGATCTGTCCCGCCGCGATCCGACGATCCATCTCGTCATTCTGAAAGCGCCAGCCGGTCTTCGGAAGCGACACCGGTTTCCGCGTCGTCGGATGGAGAACCTCGTATCTGGGCCCGCCTCGGCCGGGCCACGTGATGTTGCCGTAGGTGTTCATCGGTCGGCCCGTCCCGGACTGAAGCTGGTCGTACCGCGCTACCGAATCGGTGATCTCACCGGCGGTCTTCTTGCTCTTCAGCCAGGCCTTCCACTGGACGGAGGCGTCGTCGTCGCTCTGACGGGTCGACCAAATCGATGCGGCTTTCGCCAACGCCGTGTCGAGACCGACCTTGGGCTCTCGCCACCGCACACCGAGCTCGCTCAGCTGCGTCTCGTTCTTCGCGTAGATGAGCATGTAGTCCGCGCCGTTGGATACGTAGCGTGAGTCGTTCTTGCGACCGCCTTGCCACACGACGTCTGAGATGAAGTTCTGGGCCCCGAAGACCTGATCGAGGAGTAGGCGGAGGTTCGCATGCTCGTGGTCGCCGATCGCGGTGATGATGATCCCGTCGTCGGTCAGCAGGCCACGCGCGAGCTTCAGCCGGGAGTACATCATGCTGAGCCAGTCGGAATGGAATCGGCCGTTCGCCTCGGTGTTAGCGACGAGGCGGTCGCCCGTTTCCGACTTCTGGCCCGAACGGGCGAGGTAGTCAGCGCTCGACTCGGCGAAGACGTCGTCGTAGACGAAGTCGTTGCCGGTGTTGTACGGAGGGTCGATGTAGATGACCTTGACTTTGCCGAGGTACGACTCTTGGAGGAGTTTGAGTGCCTCCAGGTTGTCCCCCTCGATGAAGAGGTTCTTAGTCGTATCGAAGTCGATCGATTCCTCGCGCACGGGGCGCAGCGTCATCGCGATCGGCGCGTTGGCGGCCAAGGCGGCGGCACGCTTGCCGGGCCAGTCGAGTTGGTACCGCTCCTGGGGTCCTTCGACGATGTGGTTGGAGAGCTCTTGGCGGAGTGCGTCGAAGTCGACAGCGCGGATGGGGTTGCCGTCGGCGTCGAGGGTCTCGGTGACGACCGTGGGAAACAGTTCGGCGATGTGGTCGATCTTGCGCTGGGTGAGATCTGGCGAGCGCATCTGGAGCTTGTCCACGGTCATTCCTTATTGGTCGGTGCGGGATCAATCAGCCCGGTGAGCACTACCGTGCGTTGCTTGATCTGCCTCCGGAGTTCGATCTTGCGGTTGAGTTGTGGTTCGGTGCGCAACGTCTTCTCCAGTGCGGCTATCTCGCGCTGAAGTTTTCGGGCTCGGTCTAGCCTGACGGTCGCTGTCGCCACTGTCTCGCCAGCGCGCGTCGCTACTGGCAGCAGAGCCGTGAGGATCGCCTCATACAGGCCAGGTAGGTCGAGTGCGCTGGGCAGAGGTCGGCGCTGGGCGTCGGCGGCTTGCCAGCCGGTGGTGAAGTAGGTGCCGATCCTAGGGGACCTGTCGTGTAGAGACTTCTGGGCGGCAACGGTACGCACTCGGTCGCCGCTGGCGACCTCGAAGACGATCGGGAAGTGCACCGTCTTGTCGATGGCGGTGAGGACGTCGTCGGAGACGTCCGCGCCCTTGGTTTCGACGATGAAGACCTGGATCTCGGGCACTGAGGTCGTGCCGCGCAGGTGAATGGTGTCGTCCGCGAGCTTGTAGGCCCAAGCGACGCGTTGAATCTCCTCGACGAACTTCTCGCGAAGCCCGGCGCGGACGTTGCCGTGTTCGTAGAACTTCGTCTTCGGCACGGTGCGCCCGAACGCGGCAGCTGGAGGCCACCGGAAGAGGACCGGCGTCTGGGCAGCCTCAGGCACCGGCGGGCTCCTCGACGATGGCAAGGAAGGCGATCAGCTCGAAGTCGTCGAGCCCGGCGATGGTCTGCACAAGGGCGGTGGTGTGCCCGGCGCTGAAGAGGCTGTCGACGTCGCGCTCCTCGGTGACGTCGACCATGGAGCGGATCGCCTCGGTGAGCAGGTGGCTGTACTTGGCCATGTCGGCACCGTCGCGGGTGGCGGTGTTGAAGACGCGGCAAACCTCCCAGGCTGGTTCGTCGCGGTTGCGGCATCCGGCGCGGACCAGGTCGAGAAGGTGTTTGACCTCGGTGTGGTCGGCGATTACTTCGCCCCGTTCGCCGAGGTACACGAGGTAGTGCGGGTGGAGGCGGTTGCCACGGTTGATGTGCTCGTCGGCGTTGATGTTGCGCAGCACGAACAGGACACCTGGCTTGAGGCCCTTGTCGCTGTCCGCGGGCACGACGGCGTGTATGCCCTTCGGGGTGCCGGCCAGATCGCCGTACTCCTTGATGTAGCCGAGCAGGTCCATGCGGAAGTCATTCAGGCCAAGGTCAGTGATCGATACACCCGTGCGGACGTCTTCGAGTTCGATGACTTCGTCCTGGAGCTTACGAAGCTGCTCCTTGCGGAAGGCCGCGTCGCTGGCCTCTTGGGTGAGCACGTTGTCATCGGCGGTCGCGGCAAGGTCGGCGATGACCATGCGGTTCTCGACGCGCTCCTTGAGGTTGATGTACTCGTCCAAGGAGATGTCCGGCCAGAAGTTGACGAGCTGGATGCGCTCATTGGTCGAGCCGATGCGATCGATGCGACCGAACCGCTGAATGATCCGCACCGGGTTCCAGTGGATGTCGTAGTTGACGAGGAAATCGCAGTCTTGAAGGTTCTGACCCTCGCTGATGCAGTCGGTGCCGATGAGGACGTCGATCTCGGAGGACTCCTTGGGCATCACGAGGTGCCGCTGCTTCGACCGGGGCGAAAACAGCGTGAGGGTCTGCTGGAAGCCGTAGCCCTTGCCGACCGTCGTGGATGGGTGGCCCTGGCCCGTGACGAGGGCGCTGTCATAGCCATGCTGCTTCAGCACTGGGGCGAGGTTCTTGTAGAGGTACTCGGCCGTGTCGGCGAAGGCGGAGAAGATCAGCACCTTGCGGTTACCGGGGTTCAGCGGCTCGGCGAACTTACCGGAGACGAGCTCGCGTAGCGTGCCCAGTTTCGAGTCGCGCTCGGGAGTGATGCCGCTGATCGAGGCGAGGAGCTGTTGGATGACCTTGCGGTCGTTTATAAGGTCGAGGCTCCACGAGTCGACATCCATGTCGGCCAGGTCGATCTGAACCTTCCGGCCGACACTCCCGCTCGTCGGGAACTCAAAGTCGTCATCGTCAGCGTCGATGTCGGCGAACGCGGAAACGATGTCTGCAATGTTTGCGGTGTGGTTGTCGACGGCCTCGATCGCCTCGGCGAGCGTGAACTCGAGACGGTTCAGCGTCAGCCGGAATGCTTGAATGCTGGATTCCAGCCGCTTGAGCAGGTTCACGGTCATGAGCTTGCGGATGCCCTGCTCGCGGCTGGCCGCACCGAGGTTTGCGGTCTCCCCGCCCATGTAGTTCTGGCCCGACCCGGCCCCGTAGATCAATTCGTACTTGTCGCGTCGGCTCGGGAACACGTACGCCAAGGGCGTGTAAACAGCGAGCGTCAGGAGCTGGAGTTGCTCGAAGATCTCGTTGAATGTAGGCGCCTCGGCCAGGTCGGTGAGGGGCGGTCGCAGCGAGGCGGGCTTTAGTCGCTCGGGGAATAGGCCGATGTCCGTGGTGTCGTAGAACGCCTGGATGTGCTTGCGGGAGCGGGCGATGGTCACCGCGTCGAGTAGTTCGAAGAAGTCGAAGTCCAGCCGGGCAAGGATCGCTTCCGTCGTGCGTTCCTCGGGCGGCAGGTCGGACCACTCGTTGAAGACGCGCTGAGCTTGCCGGAAGATCTCCTCGATCCCCGTCTGGATGTTCAGCTTTGCAGCGAGTTGCGCCGACTCGCCCTCGTAGGCCAAGGCGAGCTGATTGCGCAGGTCGTTGAACCGGTTGTTCACCGGGGTCGCCGACAGCATCAGCACCTTGGTCTTCACGCCCTCGCGGATGACCCTGCGCATCAGCCGCTGGTAGCGGGTCTCGCGATCCTGCACGTAGTCGGCGTTGCGGAAGTTGTGTGACTCGTCGATCACGACGAGGTCGTAGTTGCCCCAGTTGATCAGATCGAGCCGCTTGCCTAGCGACGCGCCGCCGTCGCGCGATAGGTCGGTGTGGGCGAGGACGTCGTAGCTGAAGCGGTCCTTGGCGAAGATGTTCGTCGTGTAGTTGCTGTTGTAGTTCGTCCAGTTGTCGGCGAGCTTCTTCGGCGCCAGGACGAGCACGGTCTTGTTGCGCAGCTCGTAGTACTTGATCACCGCCAGCGCCGTGAACGTCTTCCCCAAGCCCACACTGTCGGCGAGGATGCAGCCGTTGTAGGTCTCAAGCTTGTTGATCACGCCGGTCGCAGCATCCCGTTGAAAGTTGTACAGGGCTTTCCAGGCCTCGGTTTGTTGGTAGCCAGTCAGGTCGTTGGGCAGCACGTCTTCGCTGATGTCGTCGAGGAACTCGCTGAACAGGTTGAACAGAATCTGGAAGTACACCCGTTGCGGGGAGCTCTCCGCGTACACGCTGGCGATGTGCTCGCGTACGGCCGTCGTCACGTCCTCGACCTGGTCGGGGTTGTGCCAGATCTGGTCGAAGAGCTGGATGTACTGCTGCGTGAACGGCGCATCATCGATCTTGTGCACCATGTTCGACACGGCCGGTCCTCGCTCATAGCCGAGGTCAGCTGTCGTAAAGCCTTGGAGCGGGGCGTATGCGGCGGTGTCGTCGACCACGGCGAACGACTGCATCGGTGCGCCCGTGCGGTTCGAGCGGAAGGTGACCTTCTGCCGCACCCACTCCGCGCACTCCCGCGCGATGGCGCGCTGGGTCAGTTTGTTCCGCAGGCGGATCTCGAACTCGGTGCCGTACAGCGCGGCATCCCGGTTCTTGTCGTTCGGGATGAAGAATTGCCGCTTCTCCGCCGCAGGTTTGTCGGTCGCCTTCGCCGTTGTGAACGACGGCGACGTGAAGATGAACTCCAGCTCCTTGATCGACTGGAGTTCATCTTTCAGCGCCTCGTAGGCGAAGATCGAGAACGTGCTTGCCGCGATCCGCAGCCTTGACCCGGGCTTAATTGAGCCCCTTAGATCGTCGCCGAGGAGTTCGTTGAGGTTGTCGATGATCCTCATCAGTCGAGCTTCTCGTCGGCGGCGTCGGGCGCGCCGGCACCGCGCACCCACGCGTCCACCTCAGTGATCTGGAACTTCCACAGCCGCCCGACCCTGTGAGCGGGCATCTCCCTGTTGGCGATCCAGACGTAGATGCTGTCCTTGGTCACGCCGAGGTGCTCAGCGATCACGTCGGCAGACACCCAGTGCTCGGTCACGCGTCGAAGGTTAGCCCCATGCGGGCCCGGTTTTTGCCGGTTTCGCCCGGCCTTGCTCCTATGCTGCTTGGCCCACGCCTCAACGGACCGTCCGCCGGTGAGGCGGGGACTGCTGCACCCGTTGGTGCGCCCGGACACGGGGCGGAAGGCGCGAGTATCAGAGCGGCGCGGTTGCAGGGGTGCTCCATGGGCGGACACGGACCGGGCCACCGCGCTTCTTCGCAAGAGGAGCGTGGGTAGGTGGGCTGGACTGCGCAGAGTCCGCTTGCTGAATGCAGGGCGACTTGAAGTGTCCCAGAGTGTCTTGGGGTCAGGAGCCAGTGACACGTTTGGGGCTGGCGCCTCGCGAAACGGCATTGCAGGCCGGGGGCGCGCTTAAGATCCTCCCCATGGTCAAGAGGCAAGAACTGGACAGCGCCGGCTCGAAGTTCACTCAGGTGTTGGACGCCGCTGCCAAACTCCCTGGCGTGCGGATCAACCGAGCCTCCTATCTCCGCGTTGCGCTGAAGCGACACTGCACTGAGGAGCAGATCGCTCAGGCGATTGCCGAGAGTCCGGCGGCCGCGGGTATCCCGCTCGAGATCATCAAAGAAGTTGCAGACACGTCAATCGCCTACGAGACGAGCAAGGCAACCGGAGCGTCCACGCTGGCGGGCTTGCCGGGGGGCATTGCACTGATCGGGACTGTGCCCGCCGACATGGCCCAGTACATGGGCCACATGCTGCGTATTGCCCAGAAGCTCGCCTACATCTACAGCTGGCCCGATCTCTTTGCCGATGGTGGCGATGAGATGGATGAGGCCACCGAGGGGATCCTCACGCTTTTCGTTGGGGTCATGCTCGGAGTGCAACTCGCTCAGGGTGGGGTGGCCAAGGTGTCCGCAATGATCGCGGCCCAGGTCGTTAAGAAGTTGCCGCAGCAGGCGCTCACCAAGGGCGCGATCTACCCCATCGTGAAGAAGGTTGCGGGCCTTCTTGGTGTTGCGATGACCAAGAAGGTCTTCGCCAGCGGAGTTGCGAAGTTCATCCCTCTCCTGGGGGCCCTGTTCTCCGGCGGCCTGACGTTGGCCACCTTTCTCCCCATGTGCAAGAAGCTGCAGGGGCACCTGGCGAGCCTGGAACTCACCAAGCCAGGACACCGACGCGCAGAGGTCCCAACAGTCGACGCGGATAGGGTCGAGGAAGCCGCCGACGAACACGTCCACGCCGCGAACTGAGCGGTCGCGACCCACCGGCCCTGGGTCCATGCGTGAGCGCATGAGAGCAGATGACGCGCGGCCGTTGCCGCACGCTTCGTCAATTGCCACATCGGGAAGCGGAGAATCACGTCGCGGCATGGCGGGCTCTTGGGCAGCGGCGTCCCCATCGCGAGGTACGGCGCACTGTGGACCGTTTAGGCTATCGGCATGGCAACAAAGTTGATCACCACCCTTGTTGACGACGTGGATGGCACCGAAGCGGCGGAGACTTTGACCTTCGCTCTAGACGGCACTACCTACGAGATCGACCTCAGCAGCAAGAATGCGGAGGCGCTGCGCGTAACCGTCGCGGCGTGGGCAGGCAAAGCTCGGCAGATTGGGAACCGGACGGGTGCCCGGCGCAACATCAAGGCAGTGGGGGACTCGAGAAATGCGCTCATCCGTGCGTGGGCGGCGAAGGAGGGCCTCGAGATTCCTGCACGTGGCCGAATCCCAAAGGCAGTTCAGCGGCAATACGACGCGGCGCAGTAGGTATCGGGGTCGAGAACATGCGTCGCTGCAGGGTGTGGCAGGGGATCCTTCATGTCCGGCCTCGGCATTTGTGACACGGGATGCCAACCCCTCTCGGGTGCCTTGCCCCGGTCGGCCAGTACTCGGGTGCTGCCCGATTCGTTGCACCGGTTTGAACGCGCCAGACCCTGCGCAGCGCACGTGCCTCCTTGCGTTCTGCGCTGCGCGAGTAGGGCAGCGCGCTCTATTCGAGAGTTGGCATAGATGACGGGACGCACCCACACGGTTCTCTGCACCCGGGGGAGGTCACGAGCCCGGCACGTCGAGTATCCGAGCAGGGAGGCCTCAGTCCGCGATCGGTCCGTCGGTATCGCAGGTGCGGCACACGGTGCGTCGCCCGACGGTTGAGCGGTCGACAACGTGGATGGAGTTCGGATTCATGTCCCACCGTTCTCCAACGGTGCGGCACCACACCGGGTGGAAGACGGATCCTGTCGGGGTGACGTAGGCCTGATGGGCCCCCGCCCGAGGGGAGTCGTCTGCCGCACGGTATCCGCGCGAGGGCTTCACATTCAGGATTGGTCCGAGACTCGCGGCGTGCTCCCTCGCTGCGCGTCTCATCCGCGGAGTCTTGCCCGACTTGCTCATGTCACGAGCCTAGGACGAGCGAGCTCGGCCATCGTCGTGGACGCCCGTCAGACATCTGGGGATTGCGCAGTATGCGCGTGAGGGAGGATCGATCGCCGGTGCCCGAGACTTGGCCCATGCCCTATCCATCGCGGCCGGTGCCCGAGCCGCTGCCGCAGTTCCTGGGGACAGCCACGAACCGGCAGACACCCGAGCAACGCAAGAGGCTCCTCGAATACGTCGGGAAGGGTTACCTCGAAGGGAAGTCGTTGCGGGTCCTGGCGGCCGAGACCGACCGAACCCAGACCGCAATCCGACGCGCCCTGCGGGACCTGGACATGCCGTTGCGAGACCGGGGAGCACCGCCCATCAATACCTGACGCCACATCGAAGTGAGGTGCACAGCGGGCGCCCAGGGGCACGGCCAGTGACCAGGGCCAGAGTGCCACGTGATCTGCTCTTCTGCTCTTTGGCTCTTCAGCGCGCTGGCGAAGCGGAGCCCCCGCCCACCATGGCTGGTGAACGGGGGACTGTGCTGGCCGTGATCTTGGCGTGGGGCGCCTGGCCAGCATCCCTGCGATCGGGTCGCGCCGCTGACCCTACGTCATCCCTCCGACAGTCGTGACGAGGCGGCACGACGAAGGTCGCCGAGCAGCCTAGCGGCGACCACGAGGGGGTTGCGCAGTGAAACAACGAGGATGACCACTCACTGTTTCGCGCGAGGCGCCGTACGCGTCTCGACCCTGCGGGTCTTCAATCCCGGCCCAGCTCCTGAGGTGGGCAGTGGTGAGGGCGCGGGACCGAGCCAAGCTGGGCGCTCTCCCTCCCTCGTCCTCGGCGCCTGAAACGTGGCTGGCACCCACGCGTCGCCTAGCTGAGACCCGGCCCTCGGCATAGACATGCGGCAGACGTCAGGTGAACAACGTCGTGAGGCGCTTCAAGACTTCGTCTCCCTCGGCGTGTTTCTTCTTCCCGATCGCAGGTGTCACGGTGCTCTGGAGTGGGCGATCTGCCCGATTCCATCCGGAAGGGGACACACCATGAGCACCATCGCGACGCTGGCCACCGCCGCCGGCACCACCGGCCTCCAAGGCTGGATCAAGTCCAACATCATTCCGCTGCTGCTCCTCTTGGTCGCGACGATGCTGTTCGTCCTGGCGCAGCGCGGGGACAACGCCAAGGCTATGCGTGTGGTCGCCGGCGTTGTCATCGCCCTGGCCGTCCTGGGCCTCGCCACGAGTGGCAAGGCAGACAGCGTGGGGTCGTGGATGGCCTCGCTCATCACGGGCTGAGCTGATCATGCGACTACCTGTCGACGACGAGATCTACAACGTCAACTCGGTCTGGCTTGGGCCGCCCAACCGCACGTTGCCATTCCGAGCCCGCTACAGCGCATACATGGTCGGCTCGATCGTTTTCGTGCTGCTGCAGATCGTTGAGCGGCGTCTCGGCATTGGGCTCGGCTTCTTCTCCCTGGCGTACAGCCTGCTTGGGACGGTCGCGCTGACGCGTCTCATCCTTTCCGTGGTGAATCCCGACCGGCCTCTGGGTGCCGTGCTGGCGGCGTTCGCCCATGAGGTGGCTGCACCGCGAGACGACCAGAAGGTCACGGTGCACACAGTCCGCCCGGCTCGAGTGCGTGCCGTCCCCTCGCGCCCGAGCCGGGCTCAAGCAAAGGCCCGGCACCGTGCTGGGCAGGCCGCCGTCCTAGGGGACGCTGCCGTCGAGGGGACGAGCTCATGACTGGCAAGCGTGGCCTGGCGCTGCGGCGCATCTCCGGGCACTGCACGGTGACCGCTCAGAAGGTCATGGCCTGGTACCTACTCGACCCGCAGGGCTGGTCTTTCCGCCCCGACAGGGTTCGGGAGCAGCTGATCATCGACGGCGCCGATGTGTTGTCGCAGCTCACGAAGCGTGAGATTCACCTCCGTGTGACCACGCGCCCGTATCCGGTGGCCAAGTGGGCGCGCGATCACGATGCGAACGCGCCGGCCCCGCTCCCGGGGTGGGGCAACCATCTGACGACCGATCAGAAGCGCCTCGCGTCGCTGTCCATGGCGGACAAGGAGGTCTATCTCGGCGTCGAGATCCCAAACCGCAGCCCGCTGTTCAAGGCGCTCGGCTCTATCGGGGACAGCGTGAGCGATGTCCTGGGCGGTGTCGCGGCGCACCGGGAAGTCACCGCCCTCGAGAAGCAGGTTCGCGCCACTGACGAGCTGATGTGCTCACCGGGTATCGAGGCGGCTCCCGCGACCCCTCGGGAGCTGGAGTGGCTGTTGCACCGATCCTGCTCTCTCGGGCTACCAGCCCCCCTCACGCTCGGAGGCGTCGACGAGCCGAGGTGGGACGTGGATGACCTTGGCGAGTTCACGGATCGGGTGAACTGGTTCGCCACGCCGTACGGACGAACCCTGCGTGTCGTCGGAGAACACGACGACCGGCGGATCGAACGACACGTATGCGTGCTCTCCGTCGGACGCATGACCGACCTCGAGATCCCGCCAGGCATCCCGTGGATGCAGCGCACGGACGAGCTCCCCTTTCCGGTGGAGTGGTCTGGACGCGTCCAGGTCGAGGACGCCGCCAAGGTGGGTGCTGCGATGCGCCGCAACATCCAGAAGATCCGAGCTCAGGCGAACCACTACGAGCTCGAGCACCACGAGCCTGCTCCCGGAGCCCTGGAACGACAGGCGTCCCGTGCCCTCGCGGTCGAGGACGAGATCTCCATGGGCCTCTCCGGGCTCTCGACCCGCACGACCGGGTGGTATCGGATCGCCGTCTCAGGCGCCACGGAGGATGAGGCGATCGATCGCGCGAGCCTCGTTCGCAAGCTCTACGCGCCACAGGTGACGATCGCCCGCCCACAGGACCAGTACTCCGTCGCTCGTGAGTTCATCCCCGGGGAACGTCTCGGCTCGACTGCGTACCGGCGCCGTATGCCGGTCACGACACTTGCTGCGGCGGTGCCCGCGGCCACGGCCACTGTCGGCGACCGCGTCGGGATCCATCTCGGCCAGACGTCCGGAACATCGGCGCGAGTGGTGACGTGGGAGCCCTGGCTGGCCACCGAACGCGGCGAGGAGTCCGGGTTGGCGGTCCTGTGTGCAGGGCTCGGGGGCGGAAAGTCCACGGCCGGCGGCAACATCATCTACCGCACGGTCATCCAGGGCGTTCCGTGGACAGTGCTCGACCCGTCCGGGAGGCTGACCGCCCTCACTCGGCTGCCCGAGCTGGCACCGTACTCACGAGCGGTCGACCTGCTCGACGCGGCTTCGGGCTCTCTCTCGACCTACCGTGTCATCGCGGAGCCCGATCGTCGTCACTACCCGGACGAGGCCGGCTGGCGGGCCGCGATGGAACAGGCCAAGGACACCCGACGGCTCCTCACGAGCAGCGTCTTGCGCGCCATGCTTCCGAAGCAACTCCAAGAACATGTGCTCTCCGAAGTCGCACTGATGCGAGCGGTTGGCTCGGTACCCGCGAACGCCTGGTCCTCGTGCGACCAGGTCGTCACGGCCTTGGCTCAACTCGATCGGGGGCCGAGCGGGGAACACACTGGCGATCCGGAACTAGCCCGACACGCCGGCTACATGGCCGACTTCCTGCGAGAGGCTGCCAAGACCAGCCACGGCCGGTTGATCTTCCCCGCAGGGCGTCCCGCCGCCGACACCGAGGCGGATCCGCTCCTGACGGTCTACTCGCTGCGCGGCCTGGCGCTGCCCGATGAGGCGACCACAGGCGGCGAGGATCTCGACGAGCGCCTGTCGATGTGCGTCATGTACCTCGCGGCGTGGCTGACTCAACGCGGCATGTACTTCGGCGACGTCCATGCCCGCAAGGGAATCTTTATCGACGAGGCGTGGGCTCTGTCGACATTCTCGAGCGGTCGACGGTTCATCGATCGCGCCGCCCGGGACTCTCGCAAGCACAACACCCGCGTCCTCATGGCTTCCCAGAACCCGGCCGACCTGCTCAAGCTCGACCTAGCCAACCTTTGCTCCGCCGCGTTCATCGGCCGCCTGACCGGCGAAGACGCGCAGACGGACGCGTTGCGCTTTCTTCCCAACATCCGCGACGGCCTGGGCTACGAGCAGATCTTCGGCACCCTGTCGCGCCCCTCCCGGGACGGGCTGCGGGGACCTCGAGAGTTCGTCTTCAGCGATGGCTCCGGCGGCATCGAGCGCATCCGGATGGACCTCTCGGCCCACCCGCACCTGCTCGAGGCTCTCAACACCACCGCTGCACCCGACAAGGCTCGAAACCGCATCGAGCGGGCCAGCGGCACGTTGGAAACCGGCGATTGGAGCCCCGGCGCCGAGGCAGACGAGTCGGAAGTCGATGCCAAGAGAGCGAGTGCCTGAGATGTCGGCCGCTACTTGCCGTCGGCGCCTGCTGCTCGCCCTACTGGCCTGCATGGGTGCACTGGTCACCCTCTCCGCACCGGCGTCGGCTACTCCCATGACCTCGCTGGCCACCCAGGCGGCCCTTCCAGCGGCACCGTGGGACTGCAAGTCCGCGCCGACGGCGTCGTTGCCAGACACTGGTCTGCCCGGGTTCTTCGATCCGGCGCCGGATCCCATCCCCTCGCAGGGTGACCCGTGGGCGCGGCCCCGGAGCACCACCCTGTACGACCAGTACGGGTATGCCGGGCTCGGATGGACCACCTACGACACCGGTTGCGTCGGCGGACTGGGGGAGATGGACGCGACCGTCGACACCTTCATCGGCAACGCACTGATGGGCGGTGGTGTTTGGATCAGCTCTGCCACCAATGGGATTCACAATCGCGTCTCGCAGCCACAGCAGTACATGAAGCCACTGGACAACGTCATCGCCACGGTCACCAACCGCCTCCATGACTCAATCTGGTCGCCGTGGGGCATGGTCTCCCTGCTCGGCGTGGCAGTGCTGCTGCTCGTCTACTCGTTGCAGGGCCGGCTCTCCGCCCTGATGTCCGGCGCGGTTTGGGCGCTGTTCGTCCTCGTCGTTCTGTCCGGGGTATCCCAGTACCCGACGCGCGTCGCAGGCTTCTTCGACCAGGCGGTCACCAGTTCCGTCGCATCGGTCAACCAAAGTGCGGCGGACCTCACGGGCTCGAACACGGGAGACGCCACTCGCGCCCAAGGTGCCCTCATCGTCGACGACATCATCTACCAGTCGTGGTTGCGAGGGGAGTTCGGCGATCCAGGCAGTCCGGCGGCCAAGAAGTGGGGCCCTCTTCTGTTCCGGGAGTCGACATTCAGCCGAGCCGAGCTCGCCGCTGCGCGGTCCGTCCCCGACGGGGTCCAGAAGAAGACGGAGCAGAAGGCCAACGACTGGGTTGCCACCACCCAGGAGATCCAGGACCAGGATCCACTCGCCTATGCCGCAGTCCAAGGCAAGGCGAAGGGGCGAGCCGGGGCGGGCTTCATGGCCTTCGTTGGAGTCACCTTCACGGCCGTCTTCAGGCTCGTCGCTGACATCTTCGTCTTCGCCGGCCTGGTCATGCTGCGGTTGCTGGTCATGTTCTTCCCGGCCGCCGCCGTCTTCGGTGTCATCGCTCCGATGGCCAGCATCGTCCGGCGAATCGGCAACATCGCTGGTGCCTCCGTCGTCAACGTCATCGCGTTCGGGGTCGGCTCCGCGATCCACAGTGTGGCGATCGCAGCCATCATTCAGCAGGCCAACGGAGTCGGGATGGGCGTCCTGTCCCTGATCCTGTGCCTGGTCGTCTCCGTCGCTGCCTTCGTCCTGCTCATGCCGCTCCTGTCGCTGACGAGCATGCTCGGGCAGACCTCGCACCGTTCCCTGCTGCGCAAGGTCGGCCGCACCACGGCGGGGTACTTCGTCGGGCGAAAGGCCGTGGAGGACGGCGAGGAGGATGCCGCGAAGAAAATCGTCGGTGGGAAGCACGCCGGGACCACGTCGCATGAGGAGGGTCAGGGTCTTCCGAACGACGCCGGCCCTTCTCGATACGTCCGTCGGGTCAACCTGCCTCCGGAGTCGATTGGGAGGCGGTTCGACAGCGTCACGTGGACTCAGCCGGACGTGCCGGACCACGAACGCCATGTGGCTGGGCGGGTCAGCGAGCTTCAGCGGGGGCTTCCAAGCTCGACGCCAGCCGACACTGAACGCGCCGCAGCGGCGCACTCCTACCCCGGGAGGGGTGCGCACCCGTCGAGTGGCGGTGTTCCTGAGACGGTGGAAGTCCGGCCTTCGGCAGCGCACCACACCACAGGCACGATGCCGGATCGAGGCATCGAGGGCCAGCTCGTCGACGAGGTCCCGACTGGCCTCAAGGTCCTGACGCCCATCGCTCGCACGCACGACTCACACGCCGAAGTCACTGGCCAGGGACTGCGGGTGCGGATGTTCGACGCAGACACCAAGTCGATGGTCACGGTCAAGCCCGGCGAGTTCGAGCGAGGTGCACGAGGTGTCTAGCCGTCTTCATCGACTGATCGAGTGGCCGCTGTGGTCGTGGCGGCATCTCGCGATCACCACAGTCGTCCTCCTTGCCGCATTGGCACTGGTCGGAAAGGCCACGAACGCTCTCAGCGTTCAGGCCACCGCAGCGCCCGCCACAGCGCCGGTGACACCGTCAGCGCCGCCGACGAGCTCGGTGACCTGGTCGAGTGCCACGGCCGCGGTTGTCCCGGCTCCCCAGGCCAGCCACTCGTCGACTGACGCAGCCGAGGCCGGTGCCCCGTGCGAGGACGTCGCCACTTCGTTCATGAACGCCTGGGTTCGAACGAACCTACCCGCCGACGAGTGGCTCGGTGGGATGCGCCCCTTCGCGTCGCCTGATCTCCTGACCCAGCTGAGCCGTACTGACCCCGCGCGTGTTCCGGCGAGCAGGGTCACCGGAAGGCCGGTAGGTGTCGTGACCCAGGCAGGTGCTCACGTTCTTCGATTCGCAACGGATGGGGGCCGGGTCGACGCGTCGACGCAGGAGCGGGGTTCGGCTTGCGTCGTCAGCGACATTGAACCAACGGGGGACGTGCAAGGTGCGCCGACGCCCTCGCTGACCCCCTCGGCGGCGGCAGGCTGACGTGGTCGCTCCTCTCGTCGTCGCAGGTCGGGCGCTGCTGTGGCGCCGGGTTCGCCGTCTGCTCATCGCCGTTCTCCCTCTCGCGGTGGTCGCCGCCCTTGCGGTGGCGCTGTTGCTCGCCCTGGTGGGCGGTTCGGGCAGTCAGGAAGTTCCGTCCGCGGGAGGGGGCTGCCCGGGGGTGGCGGTGGAGGGCGTGAGCGCAAGCGGAGGACCGAAGGGGCTCACCGCTGAACAAGCTGCCAACGCGAAGACGATCGTCGCCGTCGGACGCGAGCTCCACGTGCCTTCGTACGGCTGGGTCGTCGCGGTGGCCACGGCGATGCAAGAGTCCAACCTCAGGAACATCCCGTACGGGGACCGCGACAGCGTGGGCCTCTTCCAGCAACGCACTGCGTGGGGCAGCGCCGCTGACCGGTTGGCTCCGGCCAAGTCAGCACGAATGTTCTACACCGGAGGCGGTCAGGGACAGCCAGGGCTGGTCGACATCGCCGGCTTCGAGCGGATGTCAGTCACGGATGCCGCACAGGCGGTGCAGCGCAGCGCGTTCCCGAACGCGTACGCAAAGTGGCAGCGGCTCGCGACTCAAGTTGTCGCAAGCCCTACCGTGCTCTCCGCAGCGTGTTACGCCAACGCCGCCTTCTTGAGCGACGGTAGTGCGGGAGGAAAGGCCGTGGCGGCCGCGCTCACCCAGGTAGGGGTGCCTTATGCCTGGGGCGGTGGTGGTCCTGACGGGCCGACCAACGGATTCGGGGCTGGCGCAGGAGTCCTCGGCTTCGACTGCTCGTCATTGATGCAGTACGCGTGGCATCGGGCGGGCGTGGATCTGCCGCGCGTGGCCAGCGCGCAGGCCACCGTGGTTCAGCGGTTGCCTCTCGACCCCAAGGTCTGGCGGGCCGGCGACCTGGTGTTTCTGCACGCGGCTGGCGATCCCCCGGACTACTTCCACCACGTGGCGATGTACGACGGGCAAGGAGGCATCGTGCATGCCCCTCGGCCGGGTCTGACTGTCGAGGTCGTGCATGACTTCATGACTGTGGACTACTACAAGCGCGAGGTGGCTTTCGTGGGCCGCGTCGGCGGGTCCGGTTCTTCGGCTCGGGGGGTGGCGAACGGTGGATGAGCTGACGCCCGGAGATGTGGACCGCAGATTTGGAGCCCTCGTCGGGGCGTTCGGGTGGGACAACCAGTCCGATGACCTGACGAGCGGCGTGCCAGCGACGTTGGTTCGGCGTCTTCGTCTGGGGGACGCCGTTCCGGTGAACGCTAGGGCACGGTTCCTGATGACGACGTTCCAAGGGGAGCAGTTGGCTGCGCACGGTTGGCGCACCGATCTGCGAATCGGGTCTTCGGAGCTTAGGGACGTCCCTGGACTCAAGGAGCCGGGAGTGCAGCTGGTGGACGAGCGCGAGCATTACCTGGGGCGGAGCGAAGAGGCTGTCTGGGTGGACATCTCCCGCGTCTGGGTCGAAGAGCTGGTGCATGTTCCTCGATCGCGAGTCTCAACCGAGGAGTCGTGGCTTCGACCAGTGCTGGAAGACCAAAACGCACCGCACATCGAGCCGTTGCATCCTGTGGCAGGGCGCCCCCATCTCATCGGCGCGCGAGTCGTACGCGCCTTGGGAGATGGCAGGTATGACGTCGATCTACGCGCCGTCTCGGGACCCATGATGAGCAGTGAGGGCATGCTGGCGGTCGCCGTGGTGGCCGAGTCACAGTGGTACCGGTGGCATCAGAGCAGCTACACCGCGGCGGACCGGACGGTGGGTCACCTGCCAGCCGAGGGCTTGTGGGTGGAATGAGACCACTAGCGCACCTCGGTAGGTCGTCCGGCGCGGCCCTTCGTCCACTCACGCCGAGGGTCTATATCGTCGTCCTATTCATGAGTGCATGGAAGGATGAGATGGCAGACGTTGGGTTCGAGCTGCGACGGATCCGGGAGGCAGCGGGCATCTCCGGGTCGGCTGTGGCCCGTGACCTCGGGTGGTCGCAGTCAAAGATCTCCCGGGTGGAGACTGGCCGCTTCGGGGCGTCTGTCGGCGAGGTGGCTGAGCTGCTTGCCTACTACGGTGTCGCCGAGGAGGTTCGGGCCGAGATCCTCGGTTCAGTGGCTCGAAGCAGCGGTCTCGAGGGTGCTTGGGTCGTCAGTGCGGGGGGAGTTCCACGGCGACAGGCGGCGGTCGAAGCTGTGGAAACCCGCGTCAGGCGGCTGCGGCAATATCAGACGGCTTGGATCCCTGGACTGCTGCAGACCGCCGCGTATGCCACGGCCGTCTGTCAGGCAGCGGGCCTGAATGCCGACATGGTGGTGCCGGCACGACTCGAGCGGCAGCGGCTCCTAGCTGAGCGTCGCGGCGTTCGCTACGAGGCGGTGCTGGACGAATCCGTGCTCCTGCGTTCTCCGCGATCGACGTCGGCGGACATGGCCGACCAGATGTCGCACTTGCTCGAGCTGCTCGAAGCCGGCTACGCCGACGTGCGCGTGCTCAAGCTCGGCGGAGCAGTTCCTACATTCGCGGTCGGCTCCTTCGTGCTCTACGACTTCAGGAAGGGATCACCGGTTGTCCTCTGCGAGGCTCAGACCGCCGATCTCTACCTGTCCTCTGAACGCGACATCACGGCATACCAGAAGCTCTTCCGGGGGCTGCACAAGGACGCTCTCGACGCCGCGGATTCACGCAAGGCGATCGAGGACGCACGGCGCCACTGGGCGACGTGACCCAACGAAAGGGGAAGTGATGGAACCCGACTGGAGCGCCGCGGTCTGGCGAAAGTCCGTGCACAGCGACACGGGCGCCTGCGTCGAAGTCGCGCAGTCTGCAGGTCTGATCGGAGTCCGGGACACGAAGGCTAATGGCCGCGGTCCGATCCTCGAGTTCACCGAGGCTGAGTGGCGCGCGTTCGTCGGTGGAGTCGTCGACGGAGAGTTCGACTACGACGCCCTCAAGACGTCGGGATGACCGAAGCCATGGAAGACCAGCAGTCGGTCGATGCTTCGCCAGGGCGAGGTCTTAACCGGCTGCTGGCCTCCACCGGCGTCTCCATCGCAGGCCAAGGCATGGTGCTTGCGGCTGTGCCGCTGCTCGCTGCCCGTCTGACCAGTGACCCACTCCAAGTCTCATTGACGGTCGCCGCCACGTATGCCGCATGGCTGGTCGTAGGCCTTCCCGCGGGCGCGCTCGTGGATCGGTGGCCCCGGCGCATCACCATGGTGGTCGCCGACCTGGCGCGAGCCCTGATCGTTGGCGCCCTAGCGGTGGCGGTCCTAACCGAGGCTGCGCAGCTGTGGGTCCTCGTTGCTTGCGTCTTCTTCCTCGGCGTTGCTGGTTGCTTCTTCGACCCCGCGGCCCAATCAGCACTACCTCTCGTCGTGGGCCGCGACCAGCGCCGGCTCGCCACCGCAAACGGTCAGATCTGGTCCCTGGATCTCTTGGGGCGAAGCCTGATCGGACCGCCCCTTGGCGCAGCATTGTTCGCGCTCGGCGCCTCCATTCCGTTCTTCGGCAATTCGCTGGCATTCCTCATCTCCGCTGCGCTGCTTGTCGGACTGGGACGAATGGCACCGCCAGTTCGCACGGGCGCGCATCCTCCGGTTTTCCGTTCCGTACGAGAAGGGCTCGGCTATCTCGTGCGCCATGGGGAACTTCGACGGCTCACGATCGGCATGGCCACATTCAACTTCATCTACAACGTCGCCTTCTCAACTCTGGTCCTGTTCGCGCGTGACCGCCTGCACGTGCCTGAGGGATGGTTTGGCGCGCTCTTGGCGACGTCCGCAGTCGGGGGACTTGTGGCCGGTTACCTCGTGCCCAAGTCACGCAGACACTTCACAGCACGTGCGATATACGCAGCGGGTCTGTTGGCACAGGGGCTGGGTTGGTTGCTGCTGTTCGTTGCGCCCAACGGATGGATCGCTGGAGTTGCTCTCGCGCTGGTCGGAGCGGCATCGATGACCGTGACGGTGCTGGGGGGTACGGCGCGTCAGCGACTCACTCCCGATGCGCTCATGGGTCGGGTCAGTGCCACAACCCGCGTGGCCGGCATTGGCATGGCGGCGCTTGGGGCGATATGCGGCGGGCTTATTGCCAACGGCACGAGTTTGGCCTGGCCAATCCTGTCCGCCAGCGCAATAGCGGGTTTTGGCTCACTCCTGATGCTTGTAATGCGCCGTTCGGCTCCCCCTGAGATCCAAAGGAAGGCCAGCAACGGGCTCAGGTAGCCACTATGCAGAGGACGTGTGAGCGGTTAGCGAGTGAATACTCAACCGGATCTGCCGATGAGCCCTAGTGAGCCCTAGTTCGCCGTTCGCCGCCCGGACTGCCTTGAGAGGCGGTCCCTATCGTGCCGACTCATGGTCAGCTCGTGTGCTCGGAGGCCTCAGCGGCGCTGAGGCTACGCCGGGTCGAGGTGCCCTGCAGCAGCGACTGCGCGGCCATGTGGCGGTGGGGCCAGCGCGCTGGTCATGTGGGTGGGCCACAGCGATATCCGAGCCAGCCATCAGTTGACGAGGTGGGGTCTGCGACCGCGCTGGCCTCGGTGGCTATGGTCGGCAACCACCGCCGTACTCCACGTTGGCCGTCATCGAGCGATCCTTCAACGTCCTTAGGCAGTGGCGCGCGCCACCACGTAACGACAAGCTCGTCCTGAACTACCGCGGCGGCGTCGTCCGCGGCGTGATCTTCACCTAGCCACGCGAGCGGGGAGACATGTCGTAGCTGCAGATGGACCTCTCCAGGGCAGGCATCAGCGCTCGAGGAAACCAGGTCGCATTCGCGTTCGCGACCTTGAGCAGGTGCGTCGTGATCGTTGGGCCCTCCGGAACGCCAAGCTGAATCGGTTCAGAGCGGCGCCACCCACGGGCAGAGATGCCCTTCATTGCGGTCGTGTAGGCGGACGGGGACATCACCTCAAGGTCTTTGGCTCTCATCAACAACGCCGCGATGGAGACATGCCAGCGCTGTTTGAGCTCAAACAACTGCGCCCAGTCGGCTCGCGCCGGCAGTTCGGCACGAATGTCATCCGCTGGCATCAAGAACTCGGCCGCGAACTTGTGCGCCTGCGTCTCGACCTCCTTCACACCCCAGACGGACTGGCCGTGCATGACCAGATGGCCGAGCTCATGTGCCGCGTCGAATCGGGACCGCCCCCGATCGCCCTTATCGGCACTTAAGACGACAACCGGACGGTCTGGGAAGGGTAGTGAGAATGCGTCGACCTCGGCTGCGTCCAGGGGCAGGCGTAGGACGAGAACGCCATGCCCCTCAAGTGCAGCGACGACATCTGGCACCGGGCCCCGAGGCAAACCCCAGGCGGATCGCACCATGCGCGCGGCTTGGGGAACCAGAGGCGAGTCGACATCGAGAGTGTGTACCGCCAACCGCGGCAACGACAGCGGCTTGAGAACGGAGTCTCCCTCCGGAGCGACCGCAAGGTCGTGCACCAGGTGAGCCAGGGAACGAGCGCGTCGCCGCTGCGCAACCGAACTCTTGCGCAAGCTTCTGAAGAACCCCTCGTGGGTCTCCTCCATCGGCAAACAAAGGAACTCGACCGGAACGTCCAGCGCTCGCGCCAAGAGACCCAACGTGTCGCTCGACGGCTTCGCGTCCCCTGACTCGAACTGGGAGATGGCCGCCGGCGTGACGTCCGCCGGGCCACTGAGGTCCGCCTGACTCTTGCTCTCCAACTCCCGAGCGAGCCGGAGCCGGCCCGGCTGGAACGTTCCTACGGTTGCCACCAAACTCCTTCTGTCTCCCGCGGGGGTGCGGCCATCATGGCCAGTCTGCCTCGCCCGGCCCCACGTTCCAAAGACGCTCGCCAGAAATGTCCGAGACGTTACTCCCGAATCCGTGCGGAACCGGGGGTAGGATCGTGTCGAAAATGTAAGTGCGGACTTGAGCAATCACTTCAACTACTCGCGGACGGAGTCCCGGCATGGAGAGCACCACGATCCACTTTCTGAACGTCGGTCACGGTGACTGCACCATCATCGAGCACCCGTCGGGGCGTCTCACGATGATCGACATCAACAACAGCAAGGCCCTTCCCGAAGACGACGAGGTCGCCCTCGCCGAAGCCAAGGGCCTCAGCCTGTCGCAGTTCCGAACCGGCAGCTACACGTCCCGCAGCTGGGAGGAGTACTACAAGAGCCTCCTCGACGACCCGCGCGAGTACTGGCGCGCGAACTTCGACAACCGCTCCCTCTTCCGGTACATCCAGACCCACCCGGATATGGACCACATGAGTGGGCTTGCCTCGCTGTTCTGGGGTGAGCAAGTCGCCCTGTACAACTTCTGGGACACCCAGCACGCCAAGACCTTCACCGAGTCCAGCTTCGACAAGAACCACTACGACTGGAACGACTGGCTCGCCTACCAGCAGCTGCGCAAGGGCAACCATGGCGACGGCACCACGCACTCCGTCCACGCGCGCCTGCGCGACGAGACCGGCGACTACTGGACCGAGGACGGCCTGACCATCCTGGGTCCCACGCAGGACCTGGTCGACTACTGCGACCGCATCGAGCACTACAACAACTCCTCCTACGTGCTGCGCCTCGACTACGGCGGCCGCCGAGTCATCCTCCCGGGCGACGCCGAGAAGCCCGCTTGGGACAGCATCGAAGCCGACTACGACGAGGGCGAACTCGACTGCGACATCCTCAAGGCCGCTCATCACGGCCGCGAGTCCGGCTACAGCGAGACCGCCGTCAACGCCATGGACCCCGAGTTCGTCATCTGCTCGGTTGGGAAGAAGCCCTCCACCGACGCCTCCGACGAGTACCGCAAGCACGACGCCACCGTCCTTTCCACCCGCTACAACGGCACCATCACCGCCCGCATCTGGGCGGATGGCGAGATCTGGATCGACGATCGCGATGGGGACCGCCTGCACACCCTGCCGCCGCTCAGCTCGGCAACCGCATGAACTGGGCGTGCCTACGGAGAAGGAGCTGAGGGATGAACTGGGGCCGCTGGCTTGACGAGTACGACCGCGAAGCCCGGCTGGTGCCGGCTTTGCTCACAGTCCTCCCTCTCGTCCTCGTCGCGATCGGGTTCGGAGTGCAGGACAACCCCGTCTTGGCCGGGATCGTCGCAGTGCTGCTGGCGATTGGGGCGCCGATGGTCGTGGCCAAGCAGGTCGCCGATCGCGGACGAGCCGTCGAGAAGACGCTCTTCGCCAAGTGGGGAGCGCCTCCAACCACCTTGAAGTTGATCCCGACGCCAGATGGCCAGGGCGGGGAGCTGCTGCGCCAGCGTCGGGGCCGCCTCGAGCGCGTCAGTGGTATCAGCTTGCCGACCGGCCCAAATTTGAGTGACTCGACCGTGCAGACCTACGAGGCCGCCGTGCGTTGGCTCATCGAGAACACCCGGGACCGCGCCAAGTTCCCAGTTGTGTGGGCGGAGCTGAAGACCTACGGCTTCGAACGCAACGCGCTGGGGCTTCGCGCCGTCGCCCTGACCACGTCCGGATGTGGCGTGCTCGCCCTGTGGGCAGGCGCTGTCGTCGGCTCGCGTAGCGGCCACGTCTCCGTCGGCACCACGCTAGCCCTCGCCGGCGTCTGCGCTCTGGTCGGGATGTGGTGGTGGCTGGTTCCGAGCGAGACGCGGGTGCGCCGTGCGGCAGACCGGTACGCCGAACGGGTGCTGGATGCAACGGCCGCGATGCACTAGCCAACCGCCACACTGACGATGCGGCGCGGTAGACCGCGTTGGTCACACCCGCGCTAGCAGCAGCTCACGTCCGGACTAGCCGCTCCTGGCACGACAGCCGAGCAAGCCGCTTTCCTCGTGCGGGCAGTACCCACGCTGCACACCTTGAGCCTGATGACTCCCTGGTCTCGTCGGTCATCAGTGGCGCAGAAAGAGGCGGCCTGAAGCTTTCTGGACACTGATCGCGGTGGATGGCTTCATCGACTCGGCTGTTTCCACCTCGAACTGCTCAAATCGCTGCTCATCCGCGCATGCCTTGGCGAGGCGATTTCGCTCCTTCGTGCTGGCAACGATGACGGTCACCGCCGCCAAGCGCTGCTTAATCTGGTCGTTGATCCGGCTCGCAACGGGACTGATGACGGCTTGGGCGAGATCATCCACGTACAGGGGTGTACCCATCGCCCAATCCGGGTCGGGGTCGCGAACGCCGACAGGGCCGCCGGCTTGTTGAGCGACAAACTCCACCGCTAGGGGACGAAGGACAGCCTGTCGAGCCAGAAGTGCGGCTTTGGCGGCCTCATGCAGGGCGCGTTGTGACGGGATGGCGTCCCAATGGGGTCCGCGGTCGGCGACCCATGCATCCCTTGCGGCCTGTGCCTGAAGTTGCTTTTGTTCGGCAGCCCAGTGGGGGTGGGTGGTCCACACGTATGGACCGGCGTTGTAACGGTCGAACCCTAGGTGTAAGGCTGTCGAGCTTCGAACCGCCTTCACGGCTCCTCTGAGGACGTGCTGAACGAAACGGTGCAAATCCATCGGGTGCCCAAGTGCCGTCCAATGGCCGTGCCCGGCGCACGGTCCGGGAGGTCGACCATATGGCGTATTGACTCGGTGGCAGCGGTGGAGGCGTTCGCACCACAGCGGATCGAAGACTGCAGGACCAGCAATCACAGCTAGGCCGCTGTTCGTCGCGTGCTCGCTCCCGCCTGGACTTCGCACTTGTATGGATGGCACTTGCCCCATCCATGGAGTGTTCTTGTCGCTGACCCAGCACACGTCGACGCCTTCGGCCGCCATCGTCGCAGTGCGCTTGGTCAAATCTTGAGCGGTGGTCGACGCCAGCTGCGCTTCCCAAGCCATCCGCGTTTGGCCGTCCGGACTTGTCGCCAACACATCGGCTCGCCACCCCGTGCCCGGGACTTCGAGCTCGGCATGCCACCCGGCTGAGCGAATCGCAGTGGCAAGCTCCATCTTCAACATGCGGTGAGCCATCGTCTCGCCGGTCAGCGAACACTCCGGCGCTCCGGCGTCATGCGCGAAGAAGCGCGTGCCCAGACGGGACACCTTCGCATGGAGCCCGTGACCGCACTCCCGGCATGTCAGCGGAGCTCGTGGGCGAGTCCGATGGAACTGTTCCCAGGGAATCGCGCCCACATCCGGCGCGGTCAGGTCAAGGGCGCCTGCGGTCGCGTGGAGCGCAGTCAGCGGCATGACGTCAACTGTGCACATGGCCGGGCGGCCGTGTCCGGAAATTGCTGACAAATGACAGCCGGCCTTGTGGGTCCTACCGCTGATCCTGGTCGGTCCGACACGCAGATGCAGACGTCTCTTCGCGCGATTCATGCACATGTGCATAGCATTGCCCTATGCAGTGATGCATAGGGCATCGTTGCCAGTCTGAGGAGATCGAGATGGCAGTCGCACGCAAGCTCAAGCTCGGCCACGACGAGGTGTTTCCTCACGGCGCGTACATCGTGTCGGAGGTCGTTCCGGTCATCGACTTTGACCGCTCCACAAGGGAGAACCGCGTCCAGCAGATCGACGCTGACACAGGCCTTCCCATGTGGTCGATCGACGTCATCGACGCTGACCCCGAAGCACGGAAGAAGGACCGTACCGTGTCGGTCAAGATGCTCGCCAAGGTCCAGCCGGTTCCGCCGGCCGGCGACGGCACGTCCCCGTTCACGAGTGTCGTGTTTGAGAACCTGACCGCGACCCTGTGGGTGGATTCGTCGAAGTGCCGGCCCCCCGAGGACGGTCGGTCACACCGCTGCGCGGCTCAGGCCGCCTGGTCCCTGCGTGCAGATGGCATGTCCGCCCCGGGCAAGTCGGCAGCGAGCAAGGCAACCGACAGCCAGCCATCGCAGACAGCCACCCCGCCGAACAAGGCCGCGTAGGCCGGTGACGTGGGATGTACACGGCTGACTCCACTGCATGGGCTGAAGCGTTCGGCGTCCACCACGGTTTCGTCGATCGCGCTCTTCAGCAACGTCTGCGCCGGCTCCAGGACATGGAGGAGGAGCTCCGTGCCCTCTACGCAGCGTTCAGGGATGCACCCGACGACGAGCTGCTCCTGTCGATCAGGTCCGCCACGAGGTCGATGACACAAGCGGTCGAATGCCTGCAGATCGCCATCCGGCAGATCAGCCGAGGTTCAGCATGACTGTCCGGGACCTCGGGACGGCTCCGGAGTGGAGCAGCTTTCTCGACGTGTCGAACTCGGCCCTCGAGGAGGCGATGAGCGCACTCCAGCGGGATGCGATCGACGCAGCGGCGGATTACGCACGGTTCGCCCGACGCCTAAGGGGCGCGCCCAACGAGGAGCTTCAAGACGTATGCCGCCGGCTGTCCGACGCCATGAGCTTCATGGTGATGGAGATCGGCGTAACTCGTCGCGCGCTCCTCAGAGAGGTACGCCGATGAGCCACCGTGATCGCAACCGACAGGAGGGGCTGCTCGGCAGCGACGACATTCCGGCCATCGCACTAGAGGCGATCCTTTGGAGCGGCTGGGGCCTCGTCCGCGCGGTCGTGGCCACGCTGACGGCCTTGGTTCGCTTCCCGCTCCAGGCTGGCGCTGCCCTCGTGGCCATTGGATGGCTGCTCTTTTTCGGGTGGCGCAGCTTGTCCCTTGGTCTTGTCGCGATCACCCTCGGCCTCGCCGTCTGGCGCCTGTGGCACCCGACCAGCTACAGACGGTATGTCGCAGTGCGCCTGCTGACGCTGATCCGTTCCCCCTACTACCGAGTCCGTTGGCCACGCATTGCCCGGAGCGTAGATCTCGTCGTTTATCCCGGGCAGCGCGGGCGCAGCGGACGTGTGGGTGGGCGCCGGTCTACCGATGGCTCCGTCCGCGTCCTCAGGGTCCGCGCCACGGGTCACGGCACGGACCGACTGCTGTTGCGTCTGCCCAATGGGTTGGTCCCGGCCGACGTCGCCGCCCGCGCGGAGGCGATCGCCCACGCAACCGGGTGTCTTCATGCACGGGTTCGGGCGGATCGCCCCGGGCGCTGCTGGCTCGAACTGGCACGCAGAGACACGCTTCGCGGTGTCGTCGACCCGTTGCCTTCGATGGGCCTCGTCGACCTGGCCGCGGTACCGGTCGGAGCCTGCGAGGACGGGACGGGTTGGCAGTTGAAGCTGGCCGGCACGCATCTTCTGGTCGCGGGCGCTACTGGTGCCGGAAAGAGCTCGGTCCTGTGGTCACTTCTGCAAGGAGTCTCGCGCGGTCTGGCCAGTGAGGACGTGCAGATCTGGGCTGTCGACCCGAAGGGCGGGATGGAACTTCGTCCCGGCCGCGCGCTGTTCAGCCGCTACGAGGACGCTTCGCCCGAGGACATGTGTCGTCTCCTCGAGGACCTGGTCGAGGTCAAGGACGCCCGATCGAAGGATCTGGCTGACTCCGGTGCCCGACTCCACCAGCGGACCGCGGAGTCGCCGCACATCATCGCAATCCTGGACGAGCTGGCGACCCTAACGGCGTTTGCAGACCGCTCAGTGACCCGGCGCATCGACACGGCCCTCGGGCTGCTCCTGACGCAGGGCAGGGCCTGTGGGATCACCGTTGTCGCTGCAGTGCAGGACCCAGGCAAGGACATCGTCGGGTGGCGAGACCTCTTCCCGACGCGGGTTGCCATGCGGTTGGACAACCCCGTCCAGGTCGCCATGGTCCTGGGCGACTCCGCTCGCGACGACGGCGCGCGAGCCGACGAGATCAGCGAGCTGACTCCTGGGGTCGCGTACGTCCGCACCGACGGCACGCGGGAGATCCTTCGCGTCCGTGCCGCATACCTCGACGACCAGGCCATCGCTCGCCTGGTGGACGGCGTCACTACTCAACGGGCGAACCGGACCAACACCCACAAAACTGGTGAGCCCGTTCTGACCACGGCAGACCTGCCGGCGACGATGCGGCCCACTCCTGAAGGAGGCCCCTCATGACGACGAACGACATGCAACAGCCGACAGGGCCGGCAGGCGCGGAGGAGTGCGAGCTCGCCCATGCCGCGACCGAAGCCATCCGTGGCATCAACCATCTGACAGTGGGATCGCCCGCGATTCCGGCGCCACAGATGTTCGAGATCCTTGGCGATCTCAAGTGCCTCGGCTACGGCCTCGAGCAAGCGCTTCGCCAGCTTGCACGTTCCCTGGCCTCCTCGTTGGCGGTCTACGCGGTTTTCGAGGAGGACGGCGGCAACCCCGAGGAGAGCGTCGCCTACGCCATGGACAGCATGCGCGTCGCGGCCGGACACGCAAGTCGTCTTGGTGAGGTGCTCGACTTCGCGCAGACCGACATCAGCCGGCAGGGCTATTACCCGCCGACCAACACCTTGGAGGCGTCATGAGTGTGCGAGCGACGACCCAGCACCGCCAACCCATGGCCTACGTCCGGGCCCAGGCGACTCCCGGAAACTGGTTGCGTGACTACGGCCAGCCGATCAAATGCCTGAACACGAAGCGTGGGCCGAGTCTGCAGTCGCTCCTCGAGCCGACGTGGATGCGCGATGCGATCTGCTCGAGCGTCGACCCTGAGCTGTGGTTCCAGGAGTCCGACACCTCGTCGGCTCGGCGTGCCATCTCGCTCTGCCATGAGTGCCCAGTCCGAGCGATGTGCCTCGCTTCCGCTCTGGTCTTCCGTGAGGAATACGGCATCAGCGGTGGACTCACCCCCAGCCAGCGTCGGCCACTTGAAGGCCGGCTGATGCGAGGCCATGCACTCGGGGACGTCCTCTCCGCCGGCCTCCGTCGCCGCACCCAGACTGATCAGCAGGGAGCGGCCTGATGAAGCCGCTGCCCGAGGAAGCTAGCCACGAGCGCTCGATGTCGAGGGGCGAGCATGAGTGCGACACGTCGCGACTCGGGACCATCTGACTCGCTCCTGGGCTCAGCCGGGCTCGAGTCAGCCGAACGGCGCGCTTCTGGCTGTGCGCGCCCGGTGCGCCTGCAGGGCTCGAAGCAAATGGTGAACACCGCCACCGGCGAGGTGCAGACCCTGTACAGCTCCGCCGGAGAACTCGACGGACACACGTACGTCAGGTGCAACAACCGTCGTGCCAGCGTGTGTCCGACCTGCAGTCGGGAGTACAAAGGCGATGCCTGGCACCTACTCATGTGCGGTCTCGCGGGTGGAAAGGGTGTGCCCGAGTCGGTCGCTGACCGACCCTGCACCTTCGTCACGCTTACCGCTCCCTCGTTCGGGCCTGTGCATGGGGTGCGGGACAAAGGCCCCTGCCGCGCGCGGCGTGACAGCCCCGTGTGCGCGCATGGCCGTCCTCAGTGGTGCCGCAAGCGTCATGCGCTCGACGACCGGCAGGTTGGTCAGCCCCTGTGCTGGGAATGCTACGACTACCTCGGACACGTTCTGTGGCAGTGGCACGCGCCCGAGCTGTGTCGGCGCTTCACCATCGCTCTGCAACGGGACCTTGCAAAACGCGCCGGTCTCAAAATCACCCAATTCCGCAGGGCCTGTCGGATCTCGTACTCGAAGGTCGTCGAGTTCCAGGCCCGCGGCCTCGTCCACGTCCACGCACCGATTCGGCTCGACGGCCCCGCCGGCCCTGACGGACCAGCCTGCTCGCTGCCGCTCACCATTGCCGAACTCGAGGCGTCTGTCGCGGCATCCGCCGCCGCGGTATACCTCGACTCGACTCCACTGCGTGACAGTGCCTCATACCGGCTTCGCTGGGGTAGGCAGGCAGACGCACGCACGATCAGCGACGGGGCGGGTCGCGACTCCGGCCGCCGAGGCAGCCGCGTCCACCCCGAACAGGTCGCCGCCTACCTGGCCAAGTACCTGACAAAGACGACCGAGGACTTCGGGCTGCCCAGCACGGTCGGGTCAGCCGTGCATGCTCGTCTGCTCGGGGCGACGCCCCACGTCGTGCGAATCATCCAAGCTGCCGAGGCGCTGAGCCGGGAGGGCGATGACTACGCCCGGATCGCCGACCGCTACTCCACGCTGGGCTACCGCGGCCACCCGATCACCAAGTCGCGGCGCTACTCCGTGACGTTCGGACAGATCCGGCGTGCGCGACGACTCTTCCGGGCGCGGACCGCAGCGCTCGACCCTGACGCAGACATCCGAGAGGTCCTCGACGAGACGGCTCCCGAGGGTTTCGAGCTCGTGTCGAGCTTCGTCTACGTCGGCCGCGGCTACCTGCAGCTCGATCAAGCCGCCGAGGCCGTGCGATCCGCCGCAATGGCACGAGCCAACTGACGGTTCGAAGCCCGCACGACAAGGAATCCAACTGGGAGAGGTGAGTGGAGTGGAGAAGCTGCTGTTGAGTCCAGAGGAGGCGGCCGAGATCCTCGGCGTCACAAGGTCGACGATCTACGACCTGATGCGGATGCGCATCCTGGCGTCGATCAAGATTGGCCGGCGCCGTCTCGTGCCCGTCCAGGCATGCGAGGAGATGGTCAAGCGCATGGTCGAGGAGTCGGCATGAGTCGGCGTGCCAACGGGGAAGGGTCGGTCTACGAGACGAAGCAGGGCCGATGGGTCGGCGCGACATACGCAGACACCAACACCGGCGGCCGCAAGCGCGTCGTGGTCTATGGCCGCACACGCGCAGAGGCCCGCAAGAAGCTGGGCGACCTGCAGAAGGAGTTCGACGCCGGCGTCCGCGTCTCCGTCGAGAACTGGACCGTCCAGGCGTACCTCGAGCACTGGCTCGACACGGTGGTCAAACCGAACCGAGCGCCCAAGACCTACCAGGGGTACGAGCTCGTCGTGCGGTTGCACCTGGGCCCACTCATCGGCAACAAGAAGCTCCGCGCCCTGACCGTCCGCGACGTCCGGCTCATGTGTCAGCACCTCGCGGCCAAGGGCATGCAACGCCGTGGCGTCCAGTTCGCGCACGCGGTCCTGCGCGCCGGCCTGCAGAACGCGATGCGCGACGAGCTCCTGACCCGCAACGTCGCCAAGCTAGTGCAAATCCCGGCACCCGAGTACGTCGTCGGCCATGGGCTCAACCCTGACGAGGCGAAGAAGCTGTTGGAGGCGGCGAAGTCGGAGCGGCTGCATGCTCTCTACGTCGTTGCGCTCTACCTAGGGCTTCGCCGGGGCGAGCTCCTGGGCCTGCAGTGGCAGCACGTCGACCTCGAGGCCGAGTCTCTCCAGGTCGTGCAGAGCCTCCAACGTGTAGGTGGCCAGCTGCAGCTCAAGGCGCCCAAGACCCGCAAGTCCAGACGTACAGTTCCGCTGCCGTCCCCGGTCGTCGAGGCACTCAAGGCGCACAAGCTCGCACAGGGCAAGGAACGGCTGGCAGCCGGTCCCGACTGGCACGACTCGGACATGGTGTTCGCCTCAAAGGTGGGCACCCCGATGGAGCCGGACAACCTGCGCCGCAGCTGGTACCGGGTGCGCACGGTCCTGCCCGAGCCGCTGCCTCGGTTTCACGACTTGAGGCACACATGCGTGACGCTTTTACTGACCGAGGGAGTCGCGCCGCACATCGTCCAGGAGATCGTGGGCCACAGCGCCATCGACGTGACGATGACGATCTACGCCCACACGTCGCTGGACGAGAAGCGAAAGGCCCTCCAGTTGCTCGGGGAGAGGCTCGCCTGATGGACGTTGCTATCAGCGCTGCTATCAACGTGCGCGTTGGGCGACAAAAGGGACAGCCCGAGAGAGCCAGTCAGGTCCTTCGAAAAGGACGAAGCCGCTGGTCAACAGGGGGATGACCAGCGGCTTCGTTGA
>NZ_BMNZ01000005.1:0-143753 GCF_014646815.1 Terrabacter tumescens | reverse complement strand
GTGGCCAGGGGCGGGGTCGAACCGCCGACCTTCCGATTTTCAGTCGGACGCTCGTACCAACTGAGCTACCTGGCCGGGACAACGAGTGGAACTATAGCCGACCGCTGCGCCCATCCCGCAAACCGTCTGCGCCGGCGCCACCCGGCGCCACCCGGGGCCACCGGCCCGCGAGCGGGTATGGGCAGGACGGCCGTTCGGGGGCCGCGGGCCAGGCGCACTTGCGATCGCTTCATGGGAAGTGGAAGATTCAAGCATCCCGGTCGTGAGATGATGCCGCGACTCATCAACCGACCCGCAGGGGAGAGATCATGACCGACCACGGATCCGCGCTGAGCGGGGACTGGGACTTCGACCCGGCCCACACCCGTATCGGGTTCTCTGCGCGCCACGCGATGGTGACGACGGTCCGTGGCTCCTTCAACGACGTGACCGGCCGCCTCTACGCCGACGTCGAGGACATGTCCAAGTCCTACGCCGAGGTCGTCCTCAAGGCCGCCAGTGTCGACACCCGCAACCAGCAGCGGGACGACCACCTGCGCAGCGCCGACTTCTTCGACGTCGAGAAGTGGCCCGACATCCGCTTCGAGAGCACGCAGATCGAGGAGGTCGAGGAGAACGCCTACATGGTCTCGGGCAACCTGACCATCCGCGACATCACCAAGCCGGTCACGATCCCGATCGAGCTCGTGGGCGTGCAGACCGACGCACAAGGCGCCCTGCGCGCGGGCTTCGAGGGGTCGCGCCGCATCAACCGCCGCGACTTCGGCCTCGAGTGGAACATGCCGCTCGATGCCGGCGGCGTCCTCGTCTCGGAGAAGATCTCGCTCGAGTTCGAGATCTCCGCCGTCAAGCGCGGCAGCGACCAGCCCGCAGACCAGGGCTGAGCCCGCCGACCAGGCTGAGCGCGCAGACCAGGGCAGAGCCCGCAGTCCACCGAGCCCGACAAACCCGCCGAGTCCGGCGACGTCAGGCAGCAGGACCCTTGGTGCGCACGTCCGCGACGTGCGACATCGCCTCGCGCAGCTCGCCGAGCCAGTCGCTCTCGTGCTGGCCGACGAGCTTGACGCACCACGCCAGCGCCTCCGCGCGCGACCGGGCGACGCCCGCGTCGACGAGCGTGTCGAGGACGAGCCGCTCGCGCTGGCGCAGCCGCGTCATCGCCGGCGCCGCGACGTGGGTGAACAGCTCCGTGCGGTCGCCGACGCGCACCGCCCACGAGACCTTGCGCTCGAAGCGGTGCTCGGCCTCGCGCGCGATCTCGATCCGCCGCGCCCGCGTGTCCTCGCGGAAGGCCTTGGTGCGCCCGGCGCGCGCCTCGTCGCGCTCGGCATCGCTCGACCCGTCGGGCAGGTCGACGTCGGCGACCGTGAGCACGACGGTGATCTCCTCGCGGTCGACGGTGATCTCGGGTGGCGTCGCACGCCACTCCTCGGGCAGGCGGCCGACGAACCAGCCGCGCACCCGCTCCAGTGCTTCGTTCGTAATCATGTAATCAGGATTACTGGATTACCAACGTGGGTCAACGCCTTACGCCCGAGGCGAAGAACGAGGACGTAAGCCGGCGGGTGGCCGCCGCGCGTCGTACGTCCTCGGTGGAGGGGTGGGGTCAGCGCCGGCGGGCTCGGATCGAGTACGCGCCGGTGCCGCTCGCCGCGTGGTGGCGCACCTGGGCGACGTAGCGTCCCGGCGTCAGGCCGGCCCGCACGCGCGCGTTGACGCCGTAGCCCCCGTCGTCGTCCTCGCCGACGAGGTCGGTCTCGCTGTTCGGCCCGAAGAGCGTGAGGAAGACGTCGGTGGAGCCGCGCGTCGTCACCTCGTAGAGGCCGTCGCTCGCGACGTCGAAGGCGTAGAGGTCCTCCTCGCCGGCCGCCCCGATGCTGGCGTCGACCTTCGGCCCGTCGACGGTCAGCGTCACGGCGTCACCGACGACGGGCGCCGACCGCGGGTACATCGCGGCGCCCGAGACGAACGCCTTGTCGAGCGCCGAGGGCACGTCGTTGGCGTGCGTGGCGACGCCGTTGAGCGTCCACGACGCGGGGAAGGAGTAGAGCATGATCGAGTCGGGGTCGAACTGGGTCCCCTTGATCTGGTCCAGCGCGTACTTCATGAAGACGTTGTGGCGCACCTTCGCCTCGTCCCACCGGTTCGGCGGGCCGGCGAGGGCCGCGATGACGACGGGCTCGTTCCACTGGATGCCGCCCTGCGGGTTCGAGTGCTCGTGCGCGAGCCCGATGGCGTGGCCGAACTCGTGCCCCGCCGTGCCGCCGTCGAGGAAGCCGAGGTTCATCGTCGCCTCGTCGGCCGGGATGCTCTTGATGTCGGTCCCGACGTAGGACCATGCGCCGTCGTTGGGGTCGAAGGAGATCCGGATGTCGGCGTCCGGGTGGTCGCCGAAGTCGAAGGCGATGTTGCACGCCGCCTGCCACCAGGCAGCCTGCTCGCGCGCCGTCGCCTGCTGCTGGGGCGTGCCCTCGAGGAAGCGCACCTTGAGCGTCGTCCCGTTCATCCACGCCTTGCCGATGGGTGAGATCGCGCGGTCCGCGCCGTTGGGCCCGGGCAGACCGCGCTCGCGCCGGTGAGGGCGCATCAGGTCCCTGGGAAGGATCCGGTCGAAGCACACGTGCGGTGCATCCGTCATGGCGATACCCCAATCCGTCCGGGGCGCAAGCGCGTCCACCGACCATCGTCCTCCCGAGGTGCGTCCCGCACAGGCAAAACGGGCGTATGCCGTCACCCCCGGGTCAGGCCGTCCGCCGCTGTCCGCGTGCCGTCCCGCGTGGTGGGGCCGGGAGCGGCGCCTAGAGTTGGTGACCGTGCAGTTCCTCAACGGCCTCCAGCCCCAGCTCGACCTCACCTACGACGACGTCTTCATGGTGCCGAGCCGCTCGTCGGTGACGAGCCGCCTCGACGTCGACCTGTCGACCGTCGACGGGTCGGGCACCACCATCCCGCTCGTCGTCGCCAACATGACGGCCATCGCCGGTCGCCGCATGGCCGAGACGGTCGCGCGCCGCGGCGGCATCGCCGTCATCCCGCAGGACATCCCCGTCGAGGTGGTCCGCGACGTCGTCGGCTGGGTCAAGCAGCGCCACCTCGTGCACGACACCGCGATCACGCTCGAGCGACACATGACCGCCGGTGAGGCGCTCGTGCTCATCGGCAAGCGCGCCCACGGCGCTGCTGTCGTCGTCGACGGGACCAAGCCGGTCGGCATCGTCACCGAGAAGGACCTGACCGGCGTCGACCGCTACACGCAGGTGCACGACGTCATGCGCGAGGACATGCTCGTGCTGCCCGACTCGGTCGAGCCGCAGGAGGCCTTCGAGCGGCTGTCGGACGCGCGCCGCAAGGTCGCCCCCGTGGTCTCCGAGCACGGCGAGCTCGTCGGCATCCTCACCCGGGGCGGGGCCATCCGGGCCGGGCTCTACCAGCCGGCCGTCGACGACGACCGGCGGCTCCGCGTGGCTGCCGCCGTCGGCATCAACGGTGACGTCGCGGCCAAGGCCGCCGAGGTGCTCGACACCGGCGCCGACGTCCTTGTCATCGACACCGCCCACGGGCACCAGGACAAGATGATCGAGGCGCTGCGGGCCGTGCGTGCGCTCGACCCGCGCGTGCCGGTGGTGGCCGGCAACGTCGTCTCGGCCGCCGGCACCCGCGAGCTGATCGAGGCAGGCGCCGACATCGTCAAGGTCGGGGTGGGTCCCGGCGCGATGTGCACGACGCGCATGATGACCGCCGTCGGTCGCCCGCAGTTCTCGGCTGTGCTCGAATGTGCCACGGCTGCAAGGGATCTCGGCAAGCACGTCTGGGCCGACGGTGGCGTCCGGCACCCGCGCGACGTCGCGCTCGCGCTCGCCGCCGGCGCGTCCAACGTCATGATCGGGTCGTGGTTCGCCGGCACCCTCGAGTCGCCCGGCGACCTCTACACCGACAACGACGGCCGGCAGTACAAGGAGTCGTTCGGCATGGCCAGCTCGCGGGCGGTGCGCAACCGCACGGCGAGCGACACGGCATACGACCGCGCGCGCAAGGCCCTCTTCGAGGAGGGCATCAGCACCGCCCGGATGTACGTCGACCCGTCGCGCCCGTCCGTCGAGGACGTCATCGACGAGATCGTCGCCGGGCTGCGCAGCAGCTGCACGTATGCCGGTGCGCGCACTCTCGAGGAGTTCCACGAGCGGGCGGTCGTCGGCCTCCAGAGCACGGCCGGCTTCGCCGAGGGTCGCCCGCTGCACACCTCCTGGTGACCTCTCGGACGTGTCGGCCTGTCCGGCCCGGTCCGGCGATCCGGTTCCGGTCGCCTGACAGGTCTCCCGACCGAACCCGACGGGCCGGCCTGTCAGACGACCGGGCGCTCAGCGGCGCTGAACCGGCGCTCGGGTCCCCCTAACGGTCGAGAACGTGCGGATGGTCCTGCGTGCAGTGGGGGGCGGACCCCACCATTTGCAGGACCATCCGCACCACGATGTGCAGGACTGCGAGCCGCGGCGCAGCCGAGCATGACCGGGGCAGACGGCATACGGCCTCGGGCGGCATACGCCCTCGGCGCGGGTCAGTGGCGCTTGCGGCCGACCTCGACGACGCGCCAGCCACGCTCCCGGGCGAGCTCACGCAGCTCGCCGTCGGGGTTGACGGCGACGGCGGTGCCCACACGCTCCATCATCGGCAGGTCGCTGACGGAGTCGCTGTAGGCCGTGCAGCGCTCGAGGTCGTAGCCGCGCTCGGCGGCCAGCTTCTCGATCTCGATGACCTTGCCGGCGCCGTAGCAGAACTCGCCGGCCAGGTGCCCGGTGTAGCGGCCCTCGTCGTCGAGCTCGCTCCGGGTGGCGACAGCCCCCTCGAGCCCGAGCGCGGTCGCGATGCGGCTGACGAGCTCGATGGGCGAGGCGGACACGACGATGCGGTCCTGGCCGAGCGCCTTGCAGTCCGACAGCAGCGTCATCGACGCGGGGATCGCCTTACGGACGATGCCCGGGGTGATGGCGTCGGTGAGGTGGATGATGTCGGACTGCCGGATGCCGGCGACGGCCCGGAGGATGCGCTCGCGCAGCGCCTCCGAGCCCTCGTCGGTGGATCCCTTGCGGTGGAAGGAGATCGCGTTGACGGTGTCCTTGACGAGGTCCTTCCACGGCACGTGGCCGCTGCGGAAGGCCGCGATCGCGAGCGGGTAGTTCGCGGACCCGCGGATCAGGGTGCGGTCGAGGTCGAAGAAGGCGGCCGTCGGCACGGGTCGTGCCACCGCCTCACCCGACACGCGCCACCATCGGCAGGGCGGCGCCGCGGCGCGGCGGGACCGGGGCGTTGACGGCGTCGGCCGAGCCCTTGGGCAGCGGACGCGGACGGTTCGGCAGCGCGAGGCGGAAGACCTTGGCCCACGCCTGGTAGACCTGCTTCGGCATCGGCCCGGTCGTGTAGGGCAGGCCGTAGCGCTGACAGATCTCGCGCAGCTCGACGGCGACCTCGTGGTAGCGGTTGCTCGGCAGGTCGGGGAAGCAGTGGTGCTCGATCTGGTGGCTGAGGTTGCCCGTCATGAGGTGCATCAGCTTGCTGCCGGAGATGTTGGCCGAGCCGAGCATCTGGCGGATGTACCAGTCGCCGCGGGTCTCGCCCTCGATCTCCTCCTCGGTGAAGACGTCGACCCCGTCGGGGAAGTGACCACAGAAGATGACCGAGTGTGCCCACACGTTGCGGATCGCGTTGGCGGTGAAGGTGCCGAGGAGGGCCTGCTTGCCGGAGCCGAACGGCATGGCGGCGACGGGCGTCGCGACGTAGTCCTTGCTGAACTGGCGGACCACCTTGCGGCCCAGCGCCTTGAGGTCCTTCTTGAGGTCCTCCTTCGACTTCTCGCCCTCCTGGACTGCCTCGAGCTCGAGGTCGTAGATCGCGATGCCCCACTCGAAGAAGGGAGCCAGGATCCCGTTGATGACGGGGTTGAGGATGTTGTGCGGACGCCACGGCTGGTCCTCGGCCATGCGGAGCGTGGAGTAGCCCACGTCCTTGTCCTTGCCCAGCACGTTGGTCCACGTGTGGTGCAGGTCGTTGTGGGTGTGCTTCCAGGCCGCTGCCGGGGTGACGAAGTCCCACTCCCACGTCGTGGAGTGGATGTCGGGGTCGCGCATCCAGTCCCACTGGCCGTGCAGGACGTTGTGGCCGATCTCCATGTTCTCGAGGATCTTCGCCACGGAGAGCATCGCGGTGCCGGCGACGAAGGCAGACTTCTTCTTCGACAGCAGGAGCGTGGCACGGCCGGCGACCTCGAGGGTGCGCTGGACGCGGATGACACGTCGGATGTAGGCCGCGTCCTTGGCGCCGCGCGTCGCGATGATGCGGTCGCGCAGGGCGTCGAGCTCCTTGCCGAGGCGCTCGACATCGGCCTCGGACAGGTGTGCGGCGGCACTCGGGCGCTTGACGGGTCCGCCGGACGCTGCGAGGACCGGCTTCTTGGGCCGGATCGTCGTCGCGGTGCCTGCAACGGCACCGACGGCCTCGGTGGCGCCGGTGGGCGTCGTCGTCGGTCGGTTCGTGGTGGCGGTCATGGGGTGTTTCCCTTCCTAGATGTCCAGGTGGACGGGTCCGGCGGCCGCGTTGACGCAGGTCTGGATGAGCTCGCCCTCGTCGCCGTGGACCTCGCCGGTGCGCAGGTCGCGGACCTTGCCGGCCACGAGCGGCACGAGGCAACTGCGGCAGATGCCCATGCGGCACCCGCTCGGCATGACGACGCCGCACTCCTCGCCGGCCTCGAGGAGGGGGACGTCGCCGCCCACCTCCAGCTCCTTGTCCGACTTCTCGAACGTCAGGAGGCCGCCCTCGCCGCCGGATCCCTCCAGCAGCACGGGGGCGAAGCGCTCGATGGTGAGGTGGGGGTGGGCGGGGTCCTCGCCGTCGCGCAGCCACAGCTCGCTCGCGGCGTCGAGGAACTCCGTGGGACCGCAGGCGTATGCCGCGCGGTCGCGCCAGTCGGGACAGAGCGTCTCGAGGTCGGTGACGTCCGAGAGGTCGAGGCGCCGGCCGCCTTCCTCGCGGGTGAACCAGTGCCGGACGGTGAGGCCGGGGAACTGGTCGGCCAGCTCGAGCAGCTCGTCGTGGAAGAGCGCCTCGTCGCGCGTGCGTGCCGAGTGGATGAGCACGACGTCGGCGTCGGGCCGGCGCGGCACGAGGGTGCGGATCATCGACATGACCGGGGTCAGGCCGCTGCCGGCCGTGAGCATCAGGAGCGGGCGCGGGTGCTCGGGGAGCACGAAGTCGCCCTGCGGGGTGTCGAGGAAGAGGATGTCGCCGACCTTGGTGTCCCGGGCCAGCGCGGTCGAGACGACGCCGATGGCGGTGACCGTGATGGCCGGGTCGTGGCCGACGGCGGCGGACAGCGAGTAGCTGCGCCACTGGCGGACGCCGTCGATCTCGACGCCGATGCGGGCCCACTGGCCGGCGGCGTGGGGGTTCCAGCCGCGACCGGGCCGGAAGTGGATCGTCGTCGAGTCGGCGGTCTCGCGGACGACCTTGGTGACGACGCCGCGCAGCTGCCGGGCCGACGCCAGCGGGTTGACGAGGTTGAGGAAGTCCTCGGGCTCGCGCGGGGTCGTCAGGAGCGACGCCACACGTCGGAGAGCACGGAACTGAGTCATGGTCCCATCATGGTGTTCACAGGGTCCGCGCGTCTTGGGGCGACGCGTACTCTTTGAGTCAAGAAACTGTTGCGTCACGACAATTTGCTGGAGGCCGACGTGGCACAGGACACATCAGACCCACCGTGGTTGTCTCTGCCCGCCGAAGTGGCAGTCGTGCTCCGACCGGTCGTGCGCGACATCGTGGAGGCCATCATCGACGGCATACCCCGCGACGTCCCGGTCTATGCGATGCCCATGGAGGGGCGCTTCGGGCAGGGGGTGCGCCAGGGCGTGACGATCGCCCTCAACCGCTTCCTGGACCTGCCCGGGACGCGTCTGCCGGCCCTGTCGGAGGACGGCAAGTGGGTCTACGAGAGCCTCGGCCGCGGCGAGGTCCGGTCGGGCCGCAGTCTGGAGTCGCTGCTCGCCGCCTACCGCTACGGGGCACGCGTCACCTTCCGCGCGATCTCGCGCACGGTGGACGTCTCGCAGATGCCGCCCGACGCGCTGCTCGCGCTGGGGGAGTCGCTCTTCGCCTACATCGACGAGCTGTCGGCGGCGAGCGCGCAGGGTTATGCGCAGGAGCAGTCCGAGCGGGCCGGCGAGCAGGTGCGGCTGCGTGGAGAGCTGCTCGAGATGATCCTGCGCGGGGACTCCAGCGACGGCGGCGTGCCTCGCCTGGCCGCCGCCGTCGGGTGGACGTTGCCGGAGGTCGTCGGCGTTGCACTCGTGCCGTTCCCGCACGTGGACGGGCTGCGGACGGCTCTGGGGCCGGATGCTCTGGTCGCCGAGCGAGGCACCGACGTCGTCGTCGTCTTCCCGTATGCCGCGCGCTCGGCCCGCCCTCGTGACCTCGACCGCGCCCTGCGGGGTCGTCGGGCGATCGTCGGGCCGCCCCGGCCGTGGCAGCAGGCGGGGGAGTCGCTGCACCTCGCGACGTCCGCCGGCGCGCACGGAGTCGGGCCGGCCCCGGACCAGGCCGATGCCGAGACCTCACCCGTCTGGGTCGAGGACCACCTCGCCGAGCTGGTCGTGCACGCCGAGCCCCTCGCCACCGACGACCTGGCGCGCACGCGCCTCGCGCCGCTCGACGGCCTGCGCCCGGCTGCCCGCGAACGCCTCACCGAGACGCTCCTGGCCTGGCTGCGCCACCAGGGCCAGCGCGCCCCGATCGCCGAGGAGCTCTTCGTGCACCAGCAGACCGTCGGCTACCGCGTCGCCCAGCTCAAGGAGCTCTTCGGTGACGCCCTCGACGACCCCGAGGTGCGGTTCGAGCTCGAGCTCGTCCTGCGCGCCGGCCACCGCTGAGCGGGACGCGGCCACCCGGCATACGCCCTCGGGACGGGTGAGGTCGGGCGCGAGATCACGCACCTGGTGTCGCCAGGGCGCCCCCGGCGCGCGATCTCGCGCCCGGCCTGACGGCGTCGGGAAGTGGGCACTCGACCTTGGCGTCGCGCGCTTCTGGTCGAGTGCTCACGTCCCGACGTCGGAGACTGGGCACTCGAGGTGAGAGTGCTACAGCACTCGGATCGGGGACCCTTCGAGGTAGGCCGTCACGTCCTCGACGACGCCGCCGAAGAAGGTCGCGTAGACGTCGCGGGTGACGTAGCCGAGGTGGGGCGTCAGGAGCGTTCGGGGCGCGGTGCGGAGCGGGTGGTCGGCCGGCAGCGGCTCCTCGTCGAAGACGTCGAGGCCGGCGCCGCCGAGGTGGCCCCGCTCCAGGGCGGCGAGCAGCGCGTGCTCGTCGACGATCGGCCCGCGCGAGGTGTTGACGAGCAGGGCGTCGGGCCGCATCAGGGCGAGCTCGCGGTCGCCGACGAGCCCTCGCGTGCCGTCGGCGAGCGGCAGGTGCACCGAGACGACGTCGGAGGCGGAAAGCAGCTCGTCGAGCGCGACGGCCCGGGCGCCGGCGGCCTCGGCTCGGGCGGGCGTGAGGTTGCGGCTCCACGCCACGACGTCCATCCCGAAGGCGCGCCCGACGGCCGCGACCTGCGAGCCGATCCGGCCGAGTCCCAGCACGCCCAGGGTGTGGCCGCTGAGGTCGCGCCCGACCGTCGTTTGCCAGCCACCGTCCCGGACGGCCGTGGCCTCGGGGACGAGGTGCCGCGCCAGCCCGAGGACCAGCGCCCAGGTCAGCTCCGCCGGTGCCGTCGCGAGGCTCTCGGTGCCGCAGACGGTGATGCCTGCGGCGCTAGCGGCGGCCACGTCGATGCTCGGGTTGCGGCGGCCGGTCGTGACGACGAGCCGCAGGCGGGGGAGGGCGGCCAGCACGTCAGCCGGCAAGGGCGTGCGCTCGCGCATGACGACGACCGCGTCGTAGGGCTCGAGCCGCTCCACGAGGGCGTCCGGCTCGCTGACGTGGTCGCGGAAGACCTCGACGGTGCACGGCGTGCGGGGGTGGTCGGTCACGGCCGACCAGTCGGCACTGGTCAGGGCCACGCCCTGGTAGTCGTCGAGCACCGCGATCCGCACGCGCCCACCCTAGGAGACGAGCCGGCCCCCGGAACGGCAGAAGCCCCGCTCTCTGTTGAGAGCGGGGCTTCTGTGCGAGCGACCCCGACCGGGCTCGAACCGGCGACCTCCGCCGTGACAGGGCGGCGCGCTAACCAACTGCGCTACGGGGCCTTACTGGGTGGTGCGTGTCGAACTGTACTGCGTATCCCCAACGGGATTCGAACCCGTGCTGCCGCCGTGAAAGGGCGGAGTCCTAGGCCGCTAGACGATGGGGACCTGCCCGACCTATCCGTTGGGACGTCGAAACTATATGGGAGTTTCCGGCACCGTCCAAATCGGCTCCCGGGGCCGCTCCGAGGGGTGCCGGATCAGCCCTTGGCCCAGGCTCGGACGTCGTCGACGGGCCACGTCGTGACGATGCGCTCGGCGGGGATGCCGAGGCGCTCGGCCCGCTCGCAGCCCAGCGACTTCATGTCGAGCTGGCCCGGCGCGTGGGCGTCCGAGTCGATGGTGAAGAGGCACCCGAGGTCACGGGCGAGCTCGATGAGCTCGTCCGGGGGGTCGCACCGCTCGGGGCGGGAGTTGATCTCGACGGCGACGTCGTTCTCGAGGCAGGCGCGGAAGACCTTCTCGGCGTCGAACTGCGACGGCGGCCGTTTGCCCCGACCGCCGGTCACGAGCTGGCCCGTGCAGTGGGCCAGGACGTTGGTGCGTGGGTTGCGCACGGCGGTCACCATGCGCGGGGTCATCTCGAACGACGGCTGGCGCAGCTTGGAGTGGATCGAGGCGGTGACGACGTCGAGCCGGTCGAGCATGTCGTCGTCCTGGTCGAGGCTGCCGTCGAGGTGGATGTCGACCTCGATGCCCCGCAGCAGCGTGAAGGAGTCGCCGAGGCTGGCGTTGATCGCGTCGACCCGCTTCAGCTGGTCGGTGAGGCGCTCCCGGCTCAGGCCGTTGGCGACCTTGAGCCGCGGCGAGTGGTCGGTCAGGGCCATCCACTCCTGGCCGAGCTCGACGGCCGCGAGCACCATCTCCTCGATGGGGCTGCCGCCGTCGCTCCAGTTGGAGTGCGCGTGCAGGTCGCCCCGCAGCGCGGCGTAGAGGGCCTCGCCCCCGCGGGTCAGTGGCTCCCCGTGCTTCTCCTCGGTGGAGACGAGGTACGCCGGTAGGACCCCACGCACCGCCTGGCCGATGATCGCGGCGCTCGAGTCACCGATTCCCTTGATCTGCTTGAGGGTTCCGGCCTCGACCCGCTCGCGGAGCTCCTCGTCGCTGATGAGGGTGATCGCCTCGATGGTCTTGCGGAAGGCGTCGATGCGGTAGCTGCTCTCGCGTCCTCGCTCGAGCAGGAAGCAGATGCGGCGCAGCGCGTCGATCGGGCTGATCGGGGCCTGCGGAGGGGTCGGCTGCTCCATGTCCGGCAGCCTAACCGCGCCGACCGGTGCGGTGCGGGCTCACTGCTGCAGGGTCGGCAGCGTGCTCCCGTCCGGCAGCTTGCCCGGCGCCGTCTGCGTTGACGGGACGACCCGGACGATGTCGCCGTACTGTTGCGCGATGAGACCGGGGGAGGAGCCCTCGTCCGCCCTGACGACGACCTGGTCGGCGCGGGCGTCCTGCGTGACGGCGATGATCTCGATTCCCTTGGAACGCCACAGCATCCGCTGGTCGACGATCTCCTTCGCGACCTTCTCCTTCTCGGCCAGCGTATGGCTCATGACGACGAACTCCACATCGGTCGGTGACGGCATCGCGCGCGTCACGAGGTCCTCCAGGGCGGGGTCGTGGCGGGTGACGACGACGGCCACGCGGGCACCCGCGGCGTCGACGGCATACGCCCCCGAGAAGACGTCGGGCCACCGGGAGGCCACGGTCGGCTCGACGGCCGTGAACGCGGTGGTCTGCGGCGTCGAGAGGGTGCCGAACCACCGCGTCGTGTCGCGGGCGGGCGGCACGGACGGAGCCATGCCTGGGCTGCCCGCCGCGCCGTTCCCCGAGAGCGACTGCGGGCTGCGGGCGCCGTCGCCCGCACCAGCGCTCGACGATGAATCCTTCATGAGCTCAGCTGAACCCGCGCTCGTGGCGCTCGACGATCCGCCATGGGTTCCGGTCAGCCACGCGCCGCCGACGGCCCCGACGACGACCACCGCCGCGGCAGCGCCGAGCAGCGCGGAGCGGCGGCGTGAGGTGCGAGCGCGGCCACGCATCAGGGCGCGCTGGGCGAAGAGGTCGTCGCGCGGTGGTTCGAGGTCGTTCATGGTGGACAGCGCCTTTCGCAGCTGCAGCTCGCCCTCCTCCGGGGCGGTGGCGGGGCCCCGCGTCGTGTCGTCGCTCATGGAAAGGCTCCCGCCCCGGTCAGTGGTGGTTCGGCGAGTCGGTCGCGCAGGACGGCGAGCCCGCGCGAGATCTGGCTCTTGATGGTGCCTTCGGCGACGCCGGTGCACTCGGCGATCTGGGGCACCGTGAGGTCCTCCCAGAAGCGGAGGACGAGGACGGCGCGTTGCTTCTCCGGCAGGTCGCGCAGCAGCTCGGTGAGGGTCATCGCGAGCTCGCGGTCGTGGTCGGTCGTGGCCGGCTCCGGGGCCTCGTCGGTGAGGACCTCGCGGCGCCGTTTGCGCTGGTCGTTGAGGTAGAGGTTCATCATCGTGCGCCTCGTGTAGGCGGTCTCGGCGCCCGTGCCGATCCGCGGCCACGCGACGTAGACCCGGGCGAGGGCCTCCTGGACGAGCTCGTCGCCGTCGGCCCAGTTGCCGCAGAGCAGGTAGGCGCGTCGGCGCAGCATCGTCTGCCGCTCCTCCACGAAGCTGCGGAACGCCGCCTCGTCCCTGCGTCTCATGTGTCCCCGCCGGTTCCGGTCGTCAAGGTGTGAGTCTCTCGTACACCCCTATGGACACGTGGCCGCCACGATCCGTTGCAGGCGCCGACGACTTCTTTCGTATGCCGTGTGCCGGGCTCGCGCTGGTGGGCGCCCTCAGCCCACCCGGCCGAGGGCCAGGAGCGCGAACATCAGGGCCGCGACCGTCTCGCCGTCGTCGATGGCGCCGTCACGGACCATGCCGAGCACCTCGCCGACGGGGACGCGCCGGACGTGACCGATGCCCTCCTCGGCACGGGCGGCCTCGTCGGCGACGGCCAAGGGCGACAGGCCGGTGGCGAGGTAGACGACCTCGGGAGCCCGGCAGATGCCGTTGAGGGCGTTCATCGTGCCGACCTGGCGCCAGTGCTCGGCCTGGAGCCCGGTCTCCTCGGCGAGCTCGCGCCGGGCGGCGACGAGGGGGTCCTCGCCGTCGGTGCCGCCGGCGGGGACCTCGACCGACGGGCCGACGGTGTGTCGGTCGACAGTCACGAGGACGACCTCGTCGTCGTCGGTCAGCGCCACGACGAAGACCGCCGGCTGCCGCACCTCGAGCACCCCGAAGATGCCGTCGCCCCCGTCGGGCCGGGTGACGGCGTCCTCGCGGACGCGGATCCACGGGTTCTCGTAGACGACGCGCGTCTCACGCACGGGCCACGTCACGAGGGCTCTCCAGGGCGCATGCCCCGATCGTGCCACCCCCTCGAACTCGAGTGGCCCCGTCGCCCCACCCTCCTGCCACATCGAGCGAGCGCCCCGTCCCAGCCCAGCCCCGGAGTCGAGTGGCCCCGTCGCCCCACTCTCTGAGTCGAGTGAGCGCCCCGTTCCACCTCCCCGACACGTCGAGTGGCCCCGTCGTCCCACATCTTCAGTCGAGTGAGCGCCCCGTCCCATCGGGGGAGTGTCAGGCTGCCCGCTCGAGGGCGAGAAGGCGTTCCTTGGCGGGCAGGCCGCCGAGGTAGCCGCCGAGGGAGCCGTCCGAGCGCAGGACGCGGTGACAGGGGACGACGATGGGGAGCGGGTTCGTCGCGCAGGCCGAGCCGACCGCCCGCACCGCCCTGGGGTTGCCGGATGCCACCGCCACCTCCCCGTAGCTCTCGGTCGAGCCGTAGGGGATCTCACTGAGGTGCCGCAGCACCGTCAGTCGGAAGCCCCGGGCCAGGCGCAGGTCGAGGGGCACGTCGAAGACGTGCCGACGGCCCGCGAAGTAGTCGTCGAGCTCGCGCGCCAGCAGGTCGAGGCGGTGGCCCCCGCGCAGGATGCGCGAACCGATGGCCGCGCCGAGCGACTCGAGGACCCGGTCGTGGTCCTCGACCTCGAAAGCGACGCGGACGACACCGTCCTCGGTCGCCGCGAGCAGCAAGGCCCCGACGGGTGAGTCGACGACGCGGTAGGTCGCATGGAGGGACGACTCGGCCGACGCGCGGTCGACGAGCGCCGCGTGGAGGGCGTCCAAACGCTCGCGGTCTCCGGTGGCGGGCTCGGTCAGGAGCTGGATCGTGAGGTCAGACATGGAGGCTCACCCTTCCGTCAGGTGCGTACGTGGTCCGAAGGCGCGCGATGCCGTCGGCGGCCGCGCGGCGCGCTGCCGCGGGCGTGCCGCCGACGATGCGGGCGACCTCGGGGTGGGGCAGGCCGGCTACGTGGTGGTAGGCCACGCAGAGGCGCTGCTTCTCGGGGAGCGCGGCGACGGCCTGCCAGAGGTCTGCGTCAGGCAGGGCCTCCTCCGGCTGGTCGCCGCGTGGGGCGGTGGCGTCGGGCACTTCGCCGACCGGGACCGCGTGCCGGGCGCCGGCCCGCGCAACGTCGATCGCCTTGCGGTGCGCGATGGTGACGAGCCACGCCCGGACATTCGCGTCGTCGGGCAGGTCCGGCCAGGCGCGCAGGGCCGACAGGAACGTCTCGGACCACGCGTCGTCGGCCTCCGTCGGACCCACCACGGCGCGGCAGACCCGCAGCACCACGGCCCCGTGCTCGGTGACGGCCTGCTCGAACGGTTGCAACATGTCCTGTAGACGCTCCGGCCTGCGCAAGTGTGAGGTCACCAGTGTGGCGGACGGGACGAGGCGGCCACCCGAGTGGGACGGGGCGGCCACTCGACTGATCGGATGTGGGGCGCGGCGGCCACTCGACTGAGCAGATGTGGGGCGGGGCGGCCACTCGACTGAGCAGATGTGGGGCGGGGCGGCCACTCGACTGAGCAGATGTGGGGCGGGGCGCTCACTCGACTGAGGATGTGGGGAGGGTCAGAAGAGGCGGCCGGACCGGTCGGCCGGAGGCTCCTCGAGCGCGAGGAGGTAGCGCTTGCGATCCAGCCCACCGGCATACCCGACGAGGGAGCCGTCGGCGCCGATGACGCGGTGGCACGGCACGACGACGGCGATCGGGTTGCGGCCGTTGGCCGTGCCGACGGCCTGGGCGAGGTTGCGGTCACCGAGCGCGCGGGCCAGCTGCCCGTAGCTGCGGGTCTCGCCGTAGGGGATCTCGCGCAGCAGCGCCCACACCCGCTGGTGGAAGGTGTCACCGCGCGGCGCGAGCGGCAGGTCGAACTCGGTCAGGGCGCCGGCGAAGTACGCGGCGAGCTGGACGGCTGCCGAAGCGAAGGGCTCGTCGGCCGGGTCGCCGACCTCACCGAGGACGTCGGGGTCCTCGGGACGGTACTTCGCGGCATCCATGAGCAGGTGCGTGACGGCGGCGTCCTCGGCCACGACGGTCAGGTCACCGATGGGCGAGGGCACGACGACGTGCGTGGGGCTCATGCGTCGTCGTCGCCCCGTCCGGGTTGTGCCGGGGGCGTCGTCCCGTGCGCGGCGACGATGTCGTCGTGCGTGGGGATGGGGAACTCGGCGGCGTAGTCGCCGTAGGCGCGAGGGTCCTCGGACGGCTCGAGGTGGCAGGTCAGGGTGATCTCGCCGAACTCGCGGTGGACGGCGTCCTCGACCTCCTCCATGAGGTCGTGGCCCTGCTGGACGGTCCACGCGCCGGGCACGAGCACGTGCACCTCGGCGAACCGGTGGTGGCCCGACACGCGCGTGCGCAGGGCGTGGAAGTGGACCTCGCGCGTGACGAAGCGCGACAGGATCTCGGCGATCGCGCTGTTGTCCTCCTTGGGCATGGAGATGTCCATCAGGCCCTCGGTGGACTCGCGGATGAGCTTCCAGCCGGTCCAGACGATGTTGACGCCGACGAGGAAGGCGATGATCGGGTCGAGCCGCTCGACGTGCGTCAGGGCGACGAGGAGCACGCCGACGACGACGCCGGCGGAGGTCCACACGTCGGTCATGAGGTGCTTGCCGTCGGCGGTCAAAGTCAGCGAGCGGTAGCGCCGGCCCGCCCGGAGCAGCACCACCGCGACCGCGCCGTTGACGGCCGACGCGACGACGGAGATCGCCAGGCCCAGCCCGACGTTCTCGATCGGCTGCGGGTTGAGGAAGCGCTCGACCGCGGTGTACATGATCACGAGGGCGGCGACGAAGATCATCATCCCCTCGATGGCCGCCGAGAAGTACTCCGCCTTGGTGTGGCCGAAGTGGTGGTTCTTGTCGGCGGGCATCGCCGCGACCTTGAGCGCGATGAGGACGGCGATCGCGGCGACGAGGTTGACGACCGACTCGGCCGCGTCGGAGAGCAGGCCGACCGAGCCCGTGATGCGCCACGCGATGACCTTGAGCGTGATCGTGACGACGGCCGCCACGATGGACAGGTAGGCGAACCGGCTGAGGTCGCGCGTCTGCGGTCCACGGGCGGACGGCGGGGTCACCTCGGAGGCGGGGTTCGGGATCGCGGTCACGCCTCCAGTGTCGCAAAGGCCACCGACGCCGTGTGCCGTCGTCCCGGTCGCGACGTGTCGTGGACGCGTCGCGGGCCTGTCGTGGACCTGCCGCTGTGGTGGCGATGCACGGTGACCGGGTAGGGGTAGAAGCATCCGATCGAAGGCGAAAGGGGCCCTGACATGGGTATCGAAGACAAGGCCAGCAACATGGGTGAAGACCTGAAGGGCAAGGCCAAGGAAGCCACCGGCAAGGTCACCGACAACGAGCGACTCGAGGCCGAGGGCGAGCGTGACCAGGCCTCGGCGGACCTCAAGCAGCGGGGCGAGAAGCTCAAGGATGCGGGCGACGACGTCAAGGACGCCTTCGACCGCTGACCTTCCGGAGTGGGGTGGGTCGGTCCCGACGGGGGCCGGCCCACTGCTCTGTCCCGGCCCGCCCGGTGCCCGTCCCACCCGATGACGTATGCCGTGTGACCGGGTCAGGAGGCACCGACCCCTTGCCAGCCCGGCCGGCGTCCGTGAGGCTCGACGAGGACGACGATCTCCGACCCCCTCGAGAGGCGCTTGCTGTGACGACGAGCACGACGACGAGCCAGACGACGAGCACGAACCCCGTGCCGCCCCCCACCGCCGACGAGATCGCCGCGATGGACGCGTGGTGGCGCGCCAACAACTACCTGACGATCGGGCAGATCTACCTGCAGGACAACGCGCTCCTCCAGCGCTCGCTCGAGCCGGACGACATCAAGCCGCGCCTGCTCGGTCACTGGGGCACGAGCCCAGGGCTGTCGTTCGTCTACACGCACATGTCGCGGGTCATCCGCCACACGGGCCAGCAGACGATCTACCTCACCGGCCCGGGCCACGGTGGTCCGGCGCTCGTCGCGGCCGGCTACCTCGAGGGCACGTACTCCGAGATCTACCCGAAGGTGACGACGGACGCCGACGGCGTGCGGCGCCTCTTCCGCCAGTTCTCGGCGCCCGGCGGCATCCCGAGCCACGTGTCGGTGACGACCCCCGGCTCGATCCACGAGGGCGGCGAGCTCGGCTACGTCCTCGTCCACGCCTTCGGCGCGGTTATGGACAACCCCGACCTGCTGGCGCTCGCGGTCGTCGGCGACGGCGAGGCCGAGACCGGCCCGCTCGAGGGCTCGTGGAAGGGCATCTCCTTCCTCAACCCGCGTCGTGACGGCGCCGTGCTGCCGGTCCTGCACCTCAACGGCGCCAAGATCGCGGGCCCCACCGTGCTCGGCCGCAAGGACCCCGCGGAGGTTCGCAGCCTGCTCGAGGGGCACGGCTACGACGTGCTCGAGGTCGAGGGCGACGACGTGCCCGGCATGCACGAGCGTTTCGCGCAGGCGCTCGCGACGGCATACGACCGCATCCGCGCGATCCAGGCCGAGGCGCGGGCCGACGGCTGGACGATGGGCGAGCGGCCGCGCTGGCCGCTCATCGTGCTGCGCACCCCGAAGGGGTGGACGGGGCCGGCCGAGGTCGACGGCGTCAAGGTGACGGGCACCTGGCGCTCGCACCAGGTGCCGCTCTCAGGGGTCAAGGAGAACCCCGAGCACCTCGCCCTCCTGGAGAGCTGGTTGCGGTCCTACCGGCCCGAGGAGCTGTTCGACGATGCGGGACGACCCAGCGAGCTTGTGCTGCAGGCGAACCCGGAGGGTGACCTCCGCATGAGCGCGTCGCCGCACGCCAACGGCGGGGTGCTCACGACCGAGCTCGACCTCCCGGACTTCCGTGACTTCGCCCGGGACGTGCCGTCCCCGGCGAGCACGCGGGAGGAGTCGACGCGTGCCATCGGTGAGCTGATGCGCGAGCTCTACGTGCGCAACCCGACGACGTTCCGGCTCTTCAGTCCCGACGAGACCAACAGCAACCGGGTCGGTGCGGTGTTCGACGTGTCCGACCGGATGACGGCCGAGCGGGTGACCGACGACGACGTCAAGCTCTCGCACGACGGCCGCGTCATGGAGGTGCTGTCCGAGCACTCCTGCCACGGCTGGCTCGAGGGCTACACGCTGACCGGCCGTCACGGTCTCTTCGCGACGTACGAGGCCTTCGCGATGGTGAGCGCGTCGATGACCGTGCAGCACAGCAAGTGGCTGCAGGAGGCCAACAAGCTCGACTGGCGCGCCAAGGTGCCCAGCCTCAACATCCTGCTGACGTCGACGGCCTGGCGCAACGACCACAACGGCTTCTCGCACCAGGGGCCCGGGCTCATCCAGACGGTCCTCAACGCGCGCGGAGAGGTGTCGCGCATTTACCTGCCGCCGGACGCGAACTGCCTTCTCTCCGTCGCGGACCACTGCTTCCGGAGCAAGAACTACGTCAACCTCATCGTCATCGACAAGCAGCCCCAGCCGCAGTGGCTGACGATGGACGAGGCCATCGCGCACTGCGCCGCGGGGGCCGGCATCTGGGACTGGGCCGGCACCGACGACGGCGACCGCGACCCCGACGTCGTACTCGCGTGCGCCGGTGACGTCGTGACCATGGAGGTCGTCGCGGCGGCCCAGATCCTCCGGGAGAAGCTGCCGCAGCTGCGGGTCCGCGTCGTCAACGTCGTCGACCTCATGACGCTGCCGCGGGCGCGCAGCCACCCGCACGGCATGGACGACGTGCGCTTCGGTGAGCTGTTCACCGACCACGTCGACGTCGTCTTCGCCTTCCACGGCTACCACGGCGCCATCCACCAGCTCGTCCACGGCCGCCCCGAGGCCGACCGCTTCCACGTGCGCGGCTTCAGCGAGGAGGGCACGACGACGACGCCCTTCGACATGGTCGTGCGCAACGGCGTCGACCGCTACTCCCTCGTCATGGACGCCATCAACAACGCCGGTCGCCAGGTGCGCGGGTCGAGCGAGGTCAAGGCGTGGTGCGAGGCCCAGCTGGCCGAGCACCAGGCCTACATCGTCGAGCACCTCGAGGACATGCCGCAGGTGCGCGACTGGGTCATGACGACCGTCGTCGAGGACTGAGCCACGGGAGAAGCTGGCGTATGCCGTGGGGCCCGCCTCACGGCATACGCCCGCTTCTCGTCGGGTGGGTGACGAGCGAGCTCAGTCGCGTCGCGGCGCGATGACGACCTCGACGTCGTTGTCGCGGAACGCTTGCAGCGCAAGGGGATCGGCGGACTCGTCGGTGACGAGGGTCCACCGCGACGGCATGACCGCCCAGGCGTGGAAGGGCGACTGGCCGAGCTTGTCGGCGTGCGCGAGCACGTAGGTGTGCTCGGCGCGGCTCATCATCAGCTCCTTGAGGCGGGTCTGCTCGAGGTCGGCCTCGCAGATGCCGCGCTCGGCATGGACGCTGTCGGCCCCCATGAAGGCGCGGTCGAACGACATCCGCTGCACGGCGGCCTCGGTGAGCGGACCGACGAAGGCCTGGCTGAGCGGCCGCAGTCGCCCGCCGAGCGCGATGACGTCGATGCCGACGCTGTCGGTCAGGGTGGCCATGGCGCTGATGCCGGCGGTGACGACGGTCAGCTCGGTCAGCTCCGGCGTCTTGGTGATCGCGTCGGCGAGCGCGCCCATCGTCGAGCCGGCGTCGAGGAGCACCGTCTCGCCGGGCTCGATCTGGTCGGCGGCCCACCGCGCGATGTCGCGCTTGGCGGCGTGGGCCTCACCGAGGCGCTGGCGCAGCGAGGCCTCGGGGTGGTGAGCGAGGCTCATGACGCCGCCGTAGGTGCGGGCCAGCTTGCCCTGGGCGGTCAGCTTGGCGAGGTCACGCCGGATCGTCGACGCGGTGACCCCGAGCTGGTCGGAGAGCTCCTCCACGCTCGCGAGTCCACTGGTCGTGGCGAGGCGGACGATCTCGCCCCGACGCGTCTGTGCGGTGTGCTTCGCCACGCTGGGCACCTTAGGCGTCGACGGGCCGCGGCGCCATCTCCGCGCCGAGTCGCAGGGCCTCGATCATCGAGCGGTGGTCGGCGACCCCCGTGCCCGCGATGTCGAAGGCTGTGCCGTGGTCGACGGAGGTGCGGATGACGGGCAGGCCGATGGTCACGTTGACGCCCGCCTCGAGGCCGAGCACCTTGACGGGGCCGTGCCCCTGGTCGTGGTACATCGCGACGACGAGGTCGTAGTCGCCGCGCCCGGCGAGGAAGAAGAGCGTGTCGGCCGGCAGGGCCCCGTGCACGTCGATGCCGTCGGCACGCGCGGCCTCGACGCCGGGGTTGATCTTCGACTCCTCCTCGCCGTAGCCGAAGAGGCCGTTCTCGCCGGCGTGCGGGTTGATGCCGCACACGCCGATCTTGGGGTTCGGGTTGCCGGCGTCGACGAGGGCCTTGTGGCCGCGGCGGATGACGCGCTCGACGAGCCCCGGCTCGATGCGGTTGACGGCATCGATGAGACCGATGTGGGTCGTGACGTGGATGACCTTGACCTTCTCGGTCGAGAGCATCATCGAGACCTCCGGCGTGCCCGTGAGGTGGGCGAGCAGCTCGGTGTGGCCGGGGAAGACGTGCCCGCCCGCGTGCAGCGCCTCCTTGTTGAGCGGCGCCGTGCAGATGGCCTGGACCTTGCCGGCCATCGCGAGCTCCGAGGCCACGCGGATGTAGTGGTAGGCCGCGTCGCCGGCCACCGCGGACAGCTGGCCGAAGGGCAGGTCGGGCGGGAGCAGGGCGAGGTCGATGACGTTGATGCGGCCGGGGATCTCGCTCGCCTGCTCGACGTCGTCGATGGTGACGATGTCGACGAGGACCCCGGCGACCGCGGCGGCCTGCTTGAGGCGCAGGGCGTCACCGACGACGACGGTGCGCGCCATCGTCGCGACGTGCGGGTCGGCGAGGGCCTTGACGATGATCTCGGGGCCGATGCCGGCGCCGTCTCCCATGGTCACGGCGATGCGGGGAAGGGCGGCGCTCATGAGTTCTCCTCGGTGGTCGCGTCGTGGACGGCGCGGGTTGCGGTGTGAGTCGGTGTGGTCTGCGCTGCACCGGGTGCAGGCGAGGTGGAGGGGGCGCCGCCTCGCAGGTGCGCGGCGACGCGCGCGAGCGAGGACGGGTCGCCGAAGCTGCCGGGGCGGGTGACGACGAGCCGGCCGCCGGGGCGCCGGCTCACGACGCTCCCGGTCCCGGTCTCGCCGGTCCCGATCTCGCCGAGGACCTCGAGCGAGCCGACGTCGAGGCGGTCGAGGACGGCGCGCGCCGTTTCGCCGCCGGAGAGGAACGCCGCGTCGTAGCCGTCGAGCAGCGGCGCGACCACGTCGGCCAGGGCCTCCGTCAGGGCGCGAGAGCGGGTCGGGTCGGCGGGGGCGGTGGGGTCGAGGGCGACGACGAAGACATCGGCGACACCGTCACGGCTCAGCTCGGCGAGCCGAACGCATACGGCCTCGGGGTCGGTGAGCAGCTCGTCGGGCTGCACGAGCACGGTCTGCGCGGAGTGCGCAGCCGAGAGCTGCGTCAGCTGGGCCGGGAGGCCCGGCGCGCGGGTCCCGAGCACGAAGAGCACCGAGCCTGCGGTGCCGGTGCCGGTGCCGGCGCCGGCACCGGCACCGGTGGCCGCGGTCGGGGCACCGTCGAGCGGCAGGCCGTCGGGGTCGCGCGGGAGGGCGCGGGCCGCGACCGCCGCCAGGGCGCCCGACCCGACGAGCAGGACCTCGGACGTGGCCCGGACGGCAGCGGCGTGCACGACCTCGAGATCGGCCTCGGTGACCGCGTCGCACACGGCGACGAGACCGGAACCGGCGGCCGCTGCGAGAGCGTCGCCCACGGCGTCGACCCCGAGCGCGACGACCGTGTGGGGGACGAGCACCGTGCGCAGGGGGTGCAGCGCCTCGGCGACCCGGGACGGCGCGGCCGTCGGCTCGACCGCCCAGAGGTCCGTGTGGTGCAGGGGGGTGCCGCCCACGTGGAGCACGCCGTCGCGCACGACGCGGTCGAGCGCGGGGTTGGCCACGGCCACGACCGGGGTCCGGTGCAGCTCCTCGGCGAGGGCCGCCACCTCGGCGGCGACGTGCCCTCGCAGCAGCGAGTCGACCTTCTTGACGACGACCGGGGCGCCGGCGACGAGGGCCGCTGCCGCGCGCACGGCGCGCACGGCGTCGTCGGCCTCCAGCCGCCGGGAGTCGGTGTCGACCGTGACGACGGCGTCGATGGCGGCGGCGATGTCGGCGTCGACGGCGGCGTAGACAGCGGCGTGCGGTGCCCGCGAGGGCGGAAGCGCGTCGATGGAGAGGATGACTCGGCTGCGCGAAACACGCATCAGAGCGTGTGCTGCGCACTCTGCGCTGCCGCTGAGGTCGTCTGCCACGATGCCCAGGACCGGTCCGCTCATGTCTCCTCCTCACTGCTCTCGATGCCCGGTTGCGCTTGTGCAGCAAGGGAATTGGCGACCTTGCCGGTGGTGGTGAAGGGAGGTGCGCCGACGGGCTGGGGTGCACCGGACGGCGTGCGCCGATCCGTCCTTTCACAAAAAACGCTACAGGTATTGCGCACATCACGCAATGGTGCGAAGGTTGGTCAACCCGAGGGGCGCAGCGTGCGCCGCCGACGGGGAGGCCACCGCTCAACGAGGAGTCCCGATGCCCCAGCAGCCTGCTCTGCTTCCCACGTCTGACCAGCCGACGCGTGAGGTCTCGCGTCGCTCGATCCTGAAATTCGCCTCGCTGGCTGGCGCCGGAGCGCTCTTCGCTCCCGCCCTCGCCGCGTGCGCCGGGCCCAAGACCGCCAACACCGCGAGCACTGCCGGTGCAGGGGCTGCCGGGGGCACACTGAGCATCGTGCTCAACCGCAACCTGGTCAGCCTCGACAACAAGCTGAACCAGTACGACGCGGCCGTCACCGTCCAGCGCGCCGTGCGCGAGGCCCTGACGAAGATCGGCGACGACCTCAAGCCCGAGCTCGTCCTCGCCGAGTCCTTCGAGCAGACCAAGCCCACCGAGTGGACCGTCAAGCTGCGCAGCGACATCCACTACTCCGACAAGTCGCCGGTCACCGTCGAGGACGTCGAGACCGCGCTCAAGCTGTACTTCCAGGTCAAGGCCGGCTACGTCGCGTCGCAGTTCCCCGAGCAGCCGAGCTTCAAGAAGGTCGACGACAAGACCTTCACCCTCACCACCAAGACCCCGGTCGTCACGCTGAACTCGCTGATGTCCAACATCCTCATCACCCCCGCCAAGGACAACAAGGCCGAGGAGCTGAGTGGCGGCCTCGGCACCGGACCCTTCGTCATCGCGAGCGCCGACAGCGGCACCGGCACCTACAAGCTGACCCGCAACGAGAGCTACTGGGGCGAGAAGGCCAAGCTCCAGGAGGTCAACGTCAGCTACCAGGAGGAGGAGGGTGCGCGCGTCATCGCCATCACCTCCGGCCAGGCCGACGTCATCGACACCATCACGCCCGAGTCGGCCGCCTCGCTCAAGACCAACGCCGACATCGACGTCATCGAGACGCCGGGCACGCGCCTGATCCACCTCTTCTACAACTTCCGCAAGCCGGCGAGCAGCCCGTTGTCCAAGCCCGAGGTGCGCGAGGCGCTCACCTACGCCATCGACCACGACTCGCTCATCAAGGCCCTGATGAACAACCAGGTGACCTCGGCCGAGGGCGTCGTGCCCAAGACCCTCGCGGGCTTCGCCAAGACGGGCGACTACAGCTACGACCCCGCCAAGGCCAAGCAGATGCTCGCCGCGGCCGGCGCGAGCGACCTCAAGCTCACCTTCATCTGGGAGGACTCCGAGTTCGCCGGCGCCTCGCGCGTCCTCGAGGCCATCTCGCAGATGCTCGCGGCGGTCGGCGTGACCGCGACGCTCAAGATGATCCCCAAGGGCGGCGAGATCAACGCCTGGCGCCGCGGCGAGGCCGGCGACTGGGACGTGCTGGCCAACGGCTACGGCAACCAGACGGGCCTGGCCCTCACCAACCTGCAGGGCCAGTACGGCGGCACGGCGGAGAAGGAGAAGACGCGTGACACCTACCACGGCTTCGTCGTCCCCGAGATCACCGCGCTGCTCGACCAGGCCGGCGCCGAGGCCGACGAGGCCAAGCGCAACGACCTGCTGAAGCAGGCCCAGGAGAAGATCTGGGCGCTGTGGCCGGCCATGTGGGCCTGGACGCCCAACAACGTCCTCGCCAAGCGCAAGCGCGTCACGACGCTCAAGCTGCGCGCCATCAACTCCTACGACCTCGGCTCCGTGACGGTCTCGGCCTGACCGGGTCCGCCCGACCCACCCACCTCCAGGTGATCCCATGTTGACCTACGTCCTCAAGCGCATCGGGCAGACCGTGCTCACCGCGTTCCTCGCGACCGCGACGGTCTTCGTCCTGCTCCGGATGGCTCCAGGTGACCCGGCGGCGAACTACGCCCCGCCGAACCCCACCTCGGAACAGCTCGCCGCCATCCGGGAGGAGTTCGGGCTCGACCAGTCGATCCCGGTCCAGTTCGTCACCTTCCTGCAGCACCTCTTCCAGGGTGACGTCGGGACGTCGTTCTTCTTCAAGCGCCCCGCGCTCGAGGTCGTCATGGAGCGCCTGCCCTACACCATCACGCTGGCGGTGGCCGCGATCGTCGTCACGGCGGCGGTCGCGATCCCGCTGGGCGTGTGGATGGCCCGACGGGCCGACACCGCCAAGGACCTCGGCGCGAACATCGCCACCATCGCCGGGCAGTCGATGCCCGACTTCTGGATCGGTTTCGTGCTGCTCATCCTCTTCGCGGTGCAGCTCGGCTGGTTCGAGCCGGCCGGCTTCACGTCGGCGAGCTCGATCGTGCTGCCGACGGTGACGATCGCGATCCTGCAGATCGCCCTGATCAGCCGGCTCGTGCGCCGCGAGATGGTCGTCAACCTCGCCTCGCCCTACCTGACGGTGGCGCGCTCGCGGGGCATCTCGGAGCGCGCACTGACGTGGCGCTACGCCTTCGGCAACTCGGCCATCCCCGTCGTCACGGCCCTGGGCACTCGCTTCGCGGCGATGCTCAACGGCGTCGTCATCGTCGAGGTCGTCTTCAAGTGGCCGGGCGTCGGTGAGCTCGTCGTCAACGCCCTCAAGCAGCGCGACTTCCCGCTCATCCAGGCCACGGTCCTCGTGACCGTCGTCCTCGCGCTCGTGGTCCAGCTGCTCGTCGACCTGCTCTACCCGCTCATGGACCCGCGGGTCCGACTCGGAGAGGCCAGCTCATGACCACCTCGACGAACCTGCCCGGACGCCAGCAGGTGCCCAACCTCAGCGAGGTCCCCGGGTCCATCCTGGGCCGCGACTCGGCGGTCACCAAGGTGCTGCTGCGCCGGTCGGCCGCCGCCCGTCGGGCGCGCTACAGCACGATCAAGATCTGGGTCGGGGCCATCTGCGCCGGCGTCGTCGTGGTCCCCGTGGCGCTCGCGCAGCTGCTGCCGCTGCCCGACCCGATCATCGGCCAGCTCTCGGAGTCGTCCCTGCCGCCGCTCAGCGCCGGTCACCTCTTCGGCACCGACCCCAACGGGCGCGACCTGCTGAGCCGGGTCCTGCACGGCGGGCAGACCTCCCTCGTCATCGGCGTGCTCGCGATCTTCGTCTCGGGTCTCGTCGGGATCGTCGCGGGCGCGGCCGCGGGCTACTTCGGCGGCTGGGTCGACACCATCGTCTCGCGCCTGCTCGAGGCGCAGATGTCGCTGCCCTTGCTGCTCATGCTGCTGCTCGTCGTGGCGCTCTTCGGCCCGTCGATCCCGGTCATCACGCTCGTCATCGCCTTCGCCCAGTGGCCCGAGCCCGCGCGCATCACCCGGGCGCTCGTGCTCGTCGAGAGGGAGAAGCCCTACGTCGCGGCGGCTCGCGTGCTCGGCCTGCACCGCATCTCGATCATCACGCGGCACCTCATCCCCAACATCCTCCAGCAGGTACTCGTCGTCGTCCTGCTGCTGCTCGCCCAGGCGGTGCTCCTCGAGAGCGCGCTCAGCTTCCTCGGCGCGGGCGTGCAGCGGCCCTACCCGACCTGGGGCGGCATCATCTCCGACGGCCGCGAGCTCTTCGTCACCGGCAAGTGGTGGCTCGTCACGATCCCGGGCGTCGTCATCGCCCTGCTCGTCGTCGGCGTCAACCTCGTCGGGGACGGCCTGCGCGACCGGGTCCGTCGTGCGAAGGGAGAAGAGTCGTGAGCGTCCTCGAGGTCAAGGACCTGCAGGTCGAGCTGATGACCGGCACCAAGGTCGTCCGCGCCGTCGACGGCGTCAGCTTCCACATCGACGCGGGCGAGACGGTGACGATCATCGGCGAGTCCGGCTCGGGCAAGTCGACGACCGCCATGGCGATCCTGCGACTGCTGCCCGACGACCTCGCCGTCATCTCGGGCGAGGCTCGCATCGGCGGCCAGAACGTGACGGGCGACCGCAAGGTCATCGACAAGCTGCGCGGCCGGGCGGTCGCGCTCATCCCGCAGGACCCGATGACGGCCCTCAACCCGATCCGCACCATCGGTCGCCAGATGACCGAGGCCGTGCGCGTGAAGTACCCCGACCTCGGCAAGGCGGAGGCGAAGGCGCGGGCCCTGTCGCTCATGGAGCAGGTGCACATCCGCGACCCGAAGAAGCAGTTCGACGCCTACCCGCACCAGCTCTCGGGCGGCATGCTCCAGCGCGTGCTCATCGCCATGGCGGTCTCGGCCGACGCCGACCTCATCGTGGCCGACGAGCCGACGAGCGCCCTCGACGTCACGGTGCAGGCCGGCATCCTCGACCTGCTGCTCGAGCTGCAGGAGCAGACGGGCATCGCGCTGCTGCTCATCACCCACGACCTCGGCGTCGCGCGCCTCATGAGCGACCGCATCCACGTCATGAAGTCGGGCGTCTTCGTCGAGGGCGGCGCGGTCACCGACGTCGTCGACCACCCGCAGCACCCCTACACGCAGAAGCTGCTCGGGGCGATCCCCGAGCTCGGCCCGTGGGAGGACCCGGCCCTCGCCGTGCCCGAGCTCGCGAAGGAGGCCAGCCATGGCTGAGAACCTGCTCACCGTCAGCAACCTCGTCGTCGAGTACCGCAGCGGCAAGGAGGTCTTCCGCGCCGTGGACGACGTGTCGTTCAGCGTCCCGCGCGGCGGCACCCTCGCCATCGTGGGCGAGTCGGGCTGCGGCAAGTCGACGATCGCCAAGGCCCTCGTGCGACTGCTCAAGCCGACGTCGGGTGTCATCGACCTCGACGGCACCGACCTGGCGCAGCTCGGCGAGAAGCAGCTGCGCCCGATGCGCCACCGCGTCCAGATGGTCTTCCAGGACCCGTACGGCTCCCTCGACCCGCACCTGACGGCCCAGGAGATCGTCGCCGAGCCGATCCGCGTGCGGGGCGAGAGGTCGCGGAAGGTGCAGCGCGACAAGGCCGCCGAGCTCATCGAGCGCGTCGGGCTGCCGCGCACCGCGCTCGAGCGCAAGCCTCCGGAGTTCTCCGGCGGCCAGCGCCAGCGCATCGGCATCGCCCGTGCGCTCGCGTCGGGCCCCGAGCTGCTCGTGTGCGACGAGGCGACGAGCGCCCTCGACGTCTCGGTCCAGGCGCAGGTGCTCGAGCTGCTCGCCGACATCCAGGCCGAGACCGGGCTGACCTACCTCTTCATCTCGCACAACCTCGGCGTCGTACGGGCCATCTCGCAGGACACCATCGTCATGCGGGCCGGCCGGATCGTCGAGAGCGGCCGCACCGACGACCTCCTCTCGCGTCCGCAGGAGGAGTACACCCAGCGACTGCGCCGCTCGGCCCTCGAGCCGGGACTCATGACCGGCATCAAGCCGCGACACCTCATCCGACACATCGCCGCCTCGCGCGCGGCCGAGACCGAGAAGGCCTCATGACGAGCCCGACGAGCACGACCAGCACGACCAGCACGACACTGCCCACCCTCGACCTGCCCGGCCTCGACCGGCCGCTCTCGCGGCTCGTCCTCGGGACGATGACGTTCGGCGACACCGTCGACCTCGACACGGCGCGCACCATGGTCGACACCGCGCTCGACGCGGGCATCACGTCCATCGACACCGCGAACGGGTATGCCGCGGGGCGCAGCGAGGAGATGCTCGCCGAGATCCTCGCGGGCCGGCGGGACGCCGCGACCATCGCGACCAAGGCGGGCATCTACCCCGGTGACGCCGGTGGCGCGCCGCTGCTGTCGGCCGCCGGGCTCCGCTCGTCCCTCGAGGCGAGCCTGCGCCGGCTGCGCACCGACCACGTCGACGTCTACTACCTCCACCAGCCCGACCGGTCGGTGCCGATCGCCGAGACCGTCGCCGCGCTGGACGACCTCGTCGCCGAGGGCAAGGTCCGGGCCATCGGGGTCTCGAACTTCTCCGCCTGGCAGATCGGTGACGTCTTCGCCGCGTGCGACGCCTTGGGCACCCCGCGCCCGATCCTCGCGCAGCAGCTCTACAACCTCGTCGCTCGCCGCATCGAGGCGGAGTACGCCGAGTTCGCGACGACGAAGGGTCTCGCGACCATCGTCTACAACCCCCTGGGTGGTGGCCTGCTGACCGGCCGCCACTCGTTCACGGAGTCGCCGGGCGAGGGCCGCTTCGGCTCGTCGGCGCTCGCGACGATGTACAAGGACCGCTACTGGAACGCCGAGACGTTCGCGGTCATCGAGGCCCTGGGCGCGATCGCGTCCGAGGCCGGCATCAGCCTCCCCGAGCTGTCGCTGCGCTGGCTGCTGAGCAAGCCCGTCGTGTCGTCGGTGCTCCTCGGGGGATCCAAACCACACCAGCTGGAGGCCAACATCACTGCTGCACAAGCCGGTCCGCTCCCCGAAGACGTCGTCGCCGCGTGCGACGAGGCAGGCCTGGCTCTCGCCGGGTCGATGCCGAGGTACAACCGATGAGCGCGCAGGGAGGCGGCGGAGGGACCGCGATGGAGCGCAGCCGCGAGCGGGTGCTCGACTACGCCCGCCGGGTGCGGGCGCGCGAGACCATCCTCGGCTACTGGGTCATCATCGACTCACCGGTCTCGACCGAACGGCTCGCCCGTCTCGGCTACGACTACGTCTGCTTCGACGCCCAGCACGGGCTGCTCGACTACAAGGGCATCCTCGTCGGCATGCAGGCCATCGACGCCGGCGGCGAGTCCGTCGGCATGGTGCGGGTGGGTGCCAACGACCCCTTCCTCATCGGGCAGGCGCTCGACGCGGGCGCGGCGGGCGTCATCGTGCCCCTCGTCAACACCGCCGAGGACGCCGCCCGCGCCGTGTCCTACGCGAAGTACGGCCCGGAGGGCATCCGGTCCTACGGACCCATGCGCTCGCAGCTGCGGATCGGCCCCAACCCCGCCGACTCCAACGCGGCGACCGTCGTCCTCGCCATGATCGAGACGCCCCAGGGGCTCGAGAACGTCGAGGCCATCGCGGCGACGCCCGGCATCGACGGGCTCTACATCGGTCCGTCCGACCTGCGGCTCGCCGTGGGCGGTGCGACCTCGACCGACCCTGCCGTCGACGTCGTCTTCGAGGCCGCCGTCGAGCGGGTCCTCAAGGCGGCGCAGGACGCCGGCATCGCGGCCGGGTTCCACACTCCCAGTGGGGAGGTCGCAGCCAAGCGCCTCGGCCAGGGCTTCACGCTCGCCACGGTCAGCTCCGACCTCATCCACCTCGAGCAGGCTGCGACGGCCCACCTCAGGGCGGCGCGGGGAGAGTCGTGAGCGAGGTCGCCGCAGAGGTGCTCCCCGCCGACGGCATGCTGCGCGCTCGGGACGGAGGCGGCCACACGGCATACCTCCCCACCCCGACCGTGCAGTGCCACGCGGCCAACCTCGCGTGGCTGCCCGGTGGGGACCTCGCGTGCGTGTGGTTCGGCGGCACCCAGGAGGGCGTCAGCGACATCACCGCCTACCTCTCACGGCTGCCCGCCGGCAGCGACACGTGGCTGGACCCGGTGCCGCTCAGCGACGACCCCACGCGGTCGGAGCAGAATCCCATCCTCTTCACGGCGCCCGACGGGCACGTCTGGCTGCTCTACACGGCGCAGCTCGCCGGCAACCAGGACACGTCGGAGGTGCGTCGCCGCATGTCGCGCGACGGTGGGCAGACGTGGGAGCCGCCGACCGTGCTCCTCCCGGCGACCGAGACGGGTGGAGTCTTCGTGCGCCAGCCGCCGGTCGTGCTGGCGAGCGGGCGCATCCTGCTGCCGGTCTTCAACTGCGTGACCGTCCCGGGGGAGAAGTGGGTCGGCAACGAGGACACGTCGAGCGTCTGGTGCAGCGACGACGGCGGTGACTCGTGGACCGAGGTGACCGTGCCCGGCTCTCTCGGCTGCGTGCACATGAACATCGTCGTGCGACAGGACGGCTCGCTCTGGGCCTGCTTCCGCAGCCGGTGGGCCGACCACGTCTGGGAGACGACGTCGACCGATGACGGGCTGACCTGGGCCGAGCCCACGCCGACCGAGCTGCCCAACAACAACTCCTCGATCCAGGCCGTCGCGGTCGGTGGGGGAGAGGTCGCTCTCGTCCTCAACCGGAGCTCGGCCCTCGACGCCACCGAGCGGCGCGTGTCGCTCTACGACGAGATCGACGACGACGGGGTCATCGACGGCCTCGACGGTCCGGTCGTCGCCGAACCGTCGCCGGAATCCGTTGAGGCGCAAGGGCGCCGGACGGCCTTCTGGGGTGCGCCGCGTGCCCCGATGACCCTCGGCCTCAGCCCCGACGAGGGACGGTCGTGGCCGGTGCTCGTCGACCTCGAGACCGGCGACGGCTACTGCATGTCCAACAACTCGCGCGACGGGCTCAACCGCGAGCTGTCCTATCCCTCGGTGCTGCCCGGCCGTGACGGCGACCTGCACGTCGCCTACACCTACCACCGCCGCGCCATCAAGCACGTGCACCTGACCGCCGACGTCGTCGACCAGCTGCGGCGGGGCCCGTCCCGGTGATGCAGGCGATGGCCACGGCACGGCCCGAGCCGGCTCCCACCCCATCTGGCGAGCGCGCGACACGCAGCGCGGTCGTCACGGGGGCCAGCTCGGGCATCGGCCTCGCCATCGCCCACGACCTCGTCGGTGCCGGGTGGCACGTCCTCGGGCTCAGCCGCACACGTGGCGCGCTGCCGAGCGCTGCCACGTGGGTGCCGTGCGACCTGGCCGACGTGATCTCAGCCGACGAAGCCGTGCAGGCGGTGCGCGAGGCGGCGGCCGGTGGCGTGGACGCGATCGTCCACGCCGCCGGCCTGCAGTACTCCGCCGGCGTCGGTGCGCTCCGTCCGGACGACGGCGCCCGCATGTGGGCCGTGCACGTGCGCGGCGCCGAGCTGCTCGTGGGCGGACTCGTCGACGTGCTCGCCGACGGAGGCCGCGTCGTCCTCGTCGGCAGCCGCACCATGACCGGCGTGCCGGGCAAGAGCCAGTACGCCGCCACCAAGGCCGCGCTCGCCGCGATGGCCCGAGCGTGGGCCGCGGAGCTCGCGCCGCGCGGCATCACCGTCAACGTCGTCGCCCCCGGGCCGACCCGCACCCCCATGCTCGAGGACCCCAACCGCGCGTCGGTGCCGCCCGTCGTGCCGCCGCTCGGGCGGCTCGTCGAGCCGGCCGAGGTCGCGGGTCTGACCCGCTTCCTGCTCGAGCCGTCCGGCGCGATGGTGACCGGTCAGACGATGGTCATGTGCGGCGGCGCGTCACTGCCCTGAGCGACGGCCGCGGTTGTGCCTTTCGTATGCCGGGTGGCCGGCTCCCGTCAGGCCGTGACGTTCTCGAGGACGACCGCAAGACCCTGGCCGACCCCGATGCAGATGCAGGCGACGCCCCAGCGTCCACCCGAGCGCTGCAGGCTCCGGGCGAGGGTGCCGAGGATCCGCCCTCCCGAGGCCCCGAGCGGGTGGCCGATGGCGATGGCCCCACCGTGCCGGTTGACGATCTCGGGGTCGATGTCCCAGGCGTCGGTGCAGGCCAGCGACTGGGCGGCGAAGGCCTCGTTGAGCTCGACGGCCGAGACGTCCCCCCAGGTGATGCCGGCCCGGGCCAGGGCCCGGTTCGCGGCCTCGACCGGCGCGTAGCCGAAGTACTGCGGGTCGAGGGCGCTGGCCCCGCGGCCGGCGATGCGGGCGAGCGGCGCCAAGCCGAGGCGCTCCTGCGCGGCGCCGCTGCCGACGAGGACCGCGGAGGCGCCGTCGTTGAGCGGTGAGGCGTTTCCGGCCGTCACCGTGCCGCTCTCCTTGCGGAACGAGGTGCGCAGCGTCGCCAGGCGCTCGACGCTCGTGTCGGCCCGGATCGACTCGTCCCGGGCGAGGTCGACACCGGGGACGGGCACGACGAGGTCGTCGTAGAAGCCCTCGGTCCAGGCGGCATCCGCGAGGCGGTGCGACCGGGCGGCGAACTCGTCCTGCCGCTCACGCGTCACCCCGTGCCGCTCGCGCAGCTGCTCGGTCGCCTCACCCAGCGAGACCGTCCACTCCGCCGGCATCCTCGGGTTGACCAGGCGCCACCCCAACGTCGTCGACGACAGCTCGAGGTTGCCCACGGGGTACGGCTTGTCGGTCTTCGGCATGACCCAGGGCGCACGCGTCATCGACTCGACACCCCCGACGAGCACGACGTCGGCGTCACCTGTCTCGACCTGGCGCGACGCGATGATCGCAGCGTCGAGACTCGAGCCACAGAGCCGGTTGACGGTCGTGCCAGGGATGCTCGTCGGCAGCCCTGCGAGCAGGGTGGCCATGCGCGCGACGTTGCGGTTCTCCTCACCCGCACCGTTCGCGTTGCCGAAGACGACCTCGTCGACCACGCCCGCGTCGGAGGCGAGCCCGGGGGACCGGTCGACGACCGCGCGGACCACGAGCGCCGCGAGATCGTCGGGGCGGGACGCCGCGAGGGCTCCGCCGAAGCGGCCGAACGGAGTGCGGACGGCGTCGTAGACGAACGCGTCGTTCACGGTCGTGACTTCCTGTCGAGGCGGACGGCATACGACAGGCGCACGCCGGGCGTTACCGGGTGGGCCCCGTCGGGCTCGAACCGACGACCGGCGGATTAAAAGTCCGATGCTCTACCGACTGAGCTAGAGGCCCGCGGGGGTCGAGGACCCCGCGACGCCAGTATGCCGCAGCGGCCGGGGGCAGCCGAACCGGACCGACGGACCTGCACGCGCTCAGGTGCAGGGGCCGCCTGTGCGGGGGCGGCTCGGCTCCTGGCGGTCCGCCGGTCCGCCGTTGGTGGGTATCGGCCGGGTGATCAGTCCCGGCGTCCGCGCACCCAGTCCTCGAGCGATCCGTCGACGTGGTCGCGCACCACGACGGCCCACACGAGCACCGAGGCCGCGAACTCGCCCATCGGCGCCGCAGCGGCCACGTCGTCGCGGACGGCCGCGAAGCTCGCGCCGTCGGTGGGGCGGCGGAAGCGGAGGCGCGGCGAGTCGAGCACGACGGCCCGGGCCGCCGCAGGAAGGCTCTCGACGGTGGCGGGCCGCGCCGCGGCGACGGCCTGGCGCCGGAGGATCGCCCGCCACCGGATGAGACCTCCGACGGTGACGCCGACGGCCGCGGCGGCCAGCACGACGGCGGCGCCCAGGGCGAGGTCGGACTCGCCGACCTGCCAGACCCGGGTCACCGATCCGGCTCCCGCGGCAAGGACGAGCGCGACGACGAACGGCCACGCGAGACGCCACCACGCGGCATCACGCCTGAGCCGCTCCTGCTCGTAGAGGCGCGACGCCCACTCCCGGACGGCGAAGACCGGCACGTCGGTCACGGGCTCCGCCGGCTGCGGGACTGGCCCGTCGGAGTACCCGTCGGAGGACGGAGACGCAGGCGGCTTGGCGCGGTGCGCCTCTCGTTCCTTGCGCATCCTGGCCCCTGTCTGGTTTGTCACTTTCTGCGTCGTCCCAGACTAACGATCCGCAGGGGCGATGGCGCGCACGTCCAGCTCGGCGGTCGTGGCGCCCCGTCGCCACCCCTGGGGGATCAGTCGTCGGCTGCCCGATCGCCCTGGCGCGACACGGGACCCAGGGTGGTCCGCAGCTCACGACGGGCGGAGTCGACGACGGCTCGCCGGGCCCTGAACTGGTCTGGTCCGGCGCCGGGCGGTGCCGCGAGGTCGGCGCCGACCGCCTCGACGAGGCCACGCAGCAGACCTCGAACGTCCGTGGCGCGCTCCGCTCGTCCTGCGTCCGGGGCGGTCGTCGTCAGGCTGTGGAACGTCGCGTCGGCCTCGAGGAGCCGCGGTTGCGCAGCCGACCAGATCGCCCGTGCCTCAGCGGTGCTCGTGCCCGACAGGACCTGGGCGGCGAGTGAGTCCTCGACCCACGATGTCTCGAGCTCGGCCGCCGCGAGACGCTCGTCCCAGGCGCGGACCTCGGCCTGCGCGCGGCTGCGCCGGATGAGGTACCAGGCCAGCGCTCCCAGCGCGACGAGCGCGAGCAGCAGCCAGGGCCACCAGGTCGTCCCGCCGCCGTCGGACTGGCTCGGGGTGCGGCCTCAGGCGTCGCGGTGGGGCTGGGCGTGGCGGTGGGGGAGGGCGCCTCGGTCGTCGACGGCGTCGCCGTGACGGTCTGCGTCTCGGTGGCCGTCTGCGTCTGCGTGGCTGTCGCCGTGGCCGTGGCCGTGGCCGTGGCCGTGGCCGTCTCCGTCCTCGTCTCGGTCTTCGTCACGGTCTCTGGAGGGGGCGTCGCGGTGGGCCGTGTCGGGAGGGTGACCGGCGGCAACTCGACGGTCGGCAGGTTGATGCTGGGCCGAGACGTGGGCAACGAGATGGAACCGCCCCCGGAGCACGCCGCCAGCCCGGCCGGCACGAGGAGCGCGGTGACCAGGACGGCCAGGGCAGGGGTGCGTCTCATGCGCGATTGTCCGCGCACGGCACCCCGTCACTGCCTCACCCGCCCGGGGTGAAGCAGCGTGAAGCACGTGTGGAGGGGCCACGGACGTGAGGCGAGGTCGGCGCGCTCGTGTCGACGCGGCATACGGACTCGGTGGGTATGGTGCAAGCGTCAACGACTCGCAGGAGGACAGCATGAGCCTCGACCGACCGGTCGCCCCCAACCCCTACGACCTGTTGCCGCAGGTGCCGTCGTTCACCGTGACGAGCGCCGACGTCACCGACGGAGCCCCCCTCAAGGACGACCAGGTGGCCGACGCCGGCAACACCTCTCCGCAGCTGTCGTGGAGTGGTGCGCCGGAGGGCACGCAGAGCTACGTCGTCACGTGCTTCGACCCCGACGCCCCGACGCCGAGCGGCTTCTGGCACTGGGTGCTGGTCGACCTCCCTGCCGACGTCACGTCTCTCGACACCGGGGCTGCCTCGGCAGCCTTGCCCGGCAAGGCTTTCCACGTGCGCAACGACGGTGGCGAGCAGGGCTTCATGGGTGCCGCGCCGCCCGCTGGAGACATGCCGCACCGCTACTTCTTCGTCGTCCACGCGGTGTCCGAGCCGAGCCTCGGCGTCGACGACGCCGCGTCACCGGCGGTCGTGTCGTTCAACCTCGCCTTCAAGACCCTCGCTCGCGCCGTCATCCACGGCACCTACCAGCACTGAGCCCAGCACCGATGACGTATGCCGGGTCGCCCGTCGCGGCGGCCCGGCCCGGTCACGTGAAGGCGTAGTGACCGGACGTCGGCGTTCAGCCGTCGGGCGGGTCCTCGCCCACCGTGCCGTCGATGGCCTCGCGCAGCAGGTCCGCGTGCCCGCTGTGACGGGCGTACTCCTCGACGAAGTCGGAGACGAGCCGGCGCAGGTTCGCGTGCCGCCCGTCCGGCATCGACGCGTGGACCTCCTGGCCGAGGCCCCCGCGGTCGAGGGCGTCGGCCAGCCGCTGTCGCGACCGCTGCACGGCGTCGTCGAAGAGGGCGTAGAGCGTCTCCGGCGAGTCGTGGGCAGCGGACTCGAACTCCCAGTCGTTGCTGCCGTCCCAGCCGGTCGCGTCCCACGGCGGCCCGATGGGCTCGCCGCGCAGCTTGTGCGTGAAGGTGTAGTCCTCGCACGAGGCGAGGTGCTTGAGCAGTCCTCCGAGTGTCAGGCTCGAGGCGCCGACGCGGGCCGCGAGTCCGGCGGCGTCGAGGCCGTCCGCCTTCCACCGGAAGGTGGCTCGCATGCGCTCGAGGGAGCCGACGAGCTGCTCGACGTCATTGCCGGCCAGCGGCGGCTCCCACGGGGTCGGGTCCGTGGTCTGTGTCGTGGTCATGACCCGACGGTAGGAGTGGTCCCGGACGTTCGACGTCCGGCAGGCACGAACGGTCGGTGACCGACCGACGTCAGGCGCTGAGCAGCTCCGCGGAGTCGAGGTGCTCGCGCAGCTCCGCCAGCACGCGACGCAGCAGTCGGCTGACCTGCATCGCGCTGAGCCCCATCGTCTGGGCGATCTCCGCCTGCGTCATGTCGTGGGCGAAGCGCAGCTCGAGGATCTCCTGGTCGCGGGCGGGCAGCCGGCTGAGCGCGGTGCGCACGACGATGCCCTCGTCGAGCCCGGGGTCGGTCTGGTGGTCGGCGCGCGCGTCGACGAGGTCGAGCACGGGGCGACCGCCCTCCGTCGTGGTCGCGTCGAGCGAGGCCGGTCGAAGGTTCGTCGAGGCGACCTGCGCCTCCTTGACCTGCTCCAGCGTCAGGTCGAGCGCCGAGGCGAGGTCGGCCTGCGTGGGCTCGTGGCCGAGCATCTGCTCGAGACGCGTGCGGGCGTCGGTGACGAGCTGGCGGCGCTCCTGCAGGCCGCGCGGAGGGCGCACCAGCCAGCCGTGGTCGCGGAAGTGGCGGCGCAGCTCGCCGGTGATGGTGGGCGTCGCGTAGGCGCCGAACTCCGTCGCCTGGTCGAGGTCGAAGCGACGAATCGCCTTGAGCAGGGCGAGGAAAGCCACCTGCTCGAGGTCGTCGCGGTCGAGGCCCTTGCCGGAGTAGCGGTGGGCGAGGGAGCGGGCGAGCGGCATGTGCAGCCGGGTCACCGTCTCGAGTGCCGCCGACCTCTCGGTCTCGGAGGTCGAGGTGCGGAACGTGGTGATGAGCTCACGGGTGCGGGCGTCCTTGCGGGGACCGCGCGAAAGGTCGGTCATGTCTGCTCCATCCGAAGAAATCAGGGTGGCGGCGCCTTCTTGACCGACGACAGGAACCCTAGACAAAGTCTCAACATTGCACAAGCCCTAGACATGGACGGGGTCGAGAGCGGCCTTACAGGGGCGCCCTGGCCGAAGGCCTGGTCGCTCCCGCCCGCTCGCCCGCGTGCTGTGCGAGGGTGGTCGCATGCGAGTGGCGTTGATGGTGACCTGCATCAACGACGCGCTGTTCCCGGACGCCGGCAAGGCCGTCGTCACGCTCCTGCGCCGGCTGGGGGTCGACGTCGAGTTCCCCGCGGCCCAGACCTGCTGCGCCCAGCCCATGGTCAACACCGGCTACCTCGACGAGGCGGTCCCGGTCGTTCGCACCTTCGTGCGCGCGTTCGAGGGCTACGACGCCGTCGTCACGCCGTCCGGCTCGTGCGCCGGCTCGGCCCGCCACCAGCACTCCATCGTGGCAAGGCGATCCGGCGACGCAGGGCTCGCTGCCGCGGTGGCCGACGTCTCGCCCCGCGTCCACGAGCTGTCCGAGTTCCTCGTCGACGTCCTCGGGGTGGAGGACGTCGGTGCGTCCTTCCCGCACTCGGTCACCTACCACCCCACGTGCCACTCGCTGCGGATGCTCGGCGTCGGTGACCGACCGGAACGGCTGCTTCGTGCCGTCCGCGGCCTCCGGCTGCTCGACCTCCCACAGGCGGAGGAGTGCTGCGGCTTCGGCGGCACCTTCGCGGTCAAGAACGCCGACACCTCCGTGGCGATGGGCGCCGACAAGGCCCGTCACGTGCGCGAGTCCGGCGCCGAGGTGCTCGTCGCCGGCGACAGCTCGTGCCTCATGCACATCGGCGGGGTGCTCACCCGGCAACGGGCCGGCGTCCGGGTCATGCACCTCGCCGAGGTGCTGGCCTCGACCGAGGGGTCGACCGCTCGAGGGGTCGACCGATGAGCCGCACGTTCGTCGGCATGCCGCCGTTCCCCACCGCCGCCCGTGAGGCCCTGGCCGACCCGCAGCTGCGCAGCAACCTCGCGCACGCGACGGCGACGATCCGCGCCAAGCGGGCGGCAGTCGTGGCCGAGGTCGACGACTGGGAGGCGCTCCGGCTCCGGGCCGCAGCCATCAAGGACGACGTCCTGCTCCACCTCGACGATCACCTCGTGCGGCTCGAGGAGTCCCTGACGGCGCGTGGTGCCGTCGTGCACTGGGCCCGCACGGCCGAGGAGGCCTCGGAGGTCGTGGCGCAGGTCGCCCGGGCCCACGGCGTCGACGAGGTCGTCAAGGTCAAGTCGATGGCGACGCAGGAGGTGGAGCTCAACGAACACCTTGCGGCGCAAGGCATCTCGGCGTGGGAGACCGACCTCGCCGAGCTCATCGTCCAGCTCGGTGACGACCTGCCGAGCCACATCCTCGTGCCCGCCATCCACCGCAACCGCGCCGAGATCCGGGCCATCTTCGAGCGCGAGATGGCTCGGGTCGGACGCCCCGCACCCGCCGACCTGACCGACGACCCCGCCCGTCTCGCCGAGGCGGCGCGACTGCACCTGCGCGAGAAGTTCCTCCGCGCCAAGGTCGGCGTGAGTGGCGCCAACTTCGCCGTCGCCGACTCCGGCACCCTGGTCGTCGTCGAGTCCGAGGGCAACGGCCGCATGTGCCTGACCTTGCCCGAGGTGCTCGTGTCGGTGGTCGGCATCGAGAAGGTCGTACCGACGTGGACCGACCTCGACGTCTTCCTCACCCTGCTGCCGCGGTCGTCGACGGGGGAGCGGATGAACCCCTACACCTCCACGTGGTCCGGGGTGACGCCCGGCGACGGGCCGCAGGAGGTGCACGTCGTCCTGCTCGACAACGGTCGGACGCGCGCGCTCGCCGACGAGGTCGGCCGCCAGGCGCTCCGGTGCATCCGCTGCTCGGCCTGCCTCAACGTGTGTCCCGTCTACGAGCGCACGGGCGGGCACGCCTACGGCTCGGTCTATCCCGGTCCCATCGGCGCGATCCTCAACCCGCTCCTCAAGGGCGTCGGCCACGACGAGCAGACCGACTCGCTGCCCTACGCCTCGTCCCTCTGCGGCGCCTGCTTCGAGGCCTGTCCCGTCCGCATCGACATCCCGAGCGTCCTCGTGGACCTGCGCGCCCAGGTCGTCGACGCGCACCGCTCGGGCGTGCCCAAGCCCGAGGCGCTCGCGATGCGCGCCACTGCGGCGACCTTCAGCTCGGGCGCGCGGCTCGCTGCCGCCGAGCGCGCGTCGGGACTCGCGGGCCGTGCGTTCGACGCCCTCTCCTCCCTCACCCACCGCGGTCGCCGGGCGGGGGGCCGACGGCTGCTCGGTCGCCTCCCCGGCCCTGGCGCGGCGTGGACCGATGCCCGTGACCTTCCCGTCCCGCCGGCGGAGTCCTTCCGCGCGTGGTGGAAGCGCACCGAGGGCGGCACCCGGTGACGGCGCGCGACGAGATCCTCGCCGCCGTCCGAGCCGCCGTCGCCCCCGCCCGGCGCCCCGTCGACGTGCCCGCCCTCGACCGGCCCGAGCGCGAGCCCGACGTCGACCTCTTCGCCGAGCGCGTCGCCGACTACCGCGCCACCGTCGTGCGGTGCGCGCCCGACGGCGTCGACGCCGCCATCGCTGCGGCGCTGCCCGACGGCGCCTCGGTCGTCGTGCCCGAGGGGATGCCGTATGCCGTCCCGGGCGCGGTCACCGACGCGGCCCTGACCCCGACCGAGCTCGACGCCGTCACGGCCGTGGTCACCACGGCGACGGTCGCGATCGCGTCGACGGGCACCATCGTGCTCTCGCACGGGCCGGGGGAGGGTCGACGGGTGCTGACGCTCGTGCCCGACCTCCACGTCTGTGTCGTCCGAGCGGGCCAGGTCGTCGACGACGTCCCGGCCGCCGTGCGCCGGCTCGACCCGTCACGGCCCACGACGTGGATCAGCGGCCCGTCGGCGACCAGCGACATCGAGCTGAACCGCGTCGAAGGCGTCCACGGCCCACGCACGCTGCACGTCGTCCTCGTCGGGTGACACACGGCATACGCCATCGTCCCCGAGCGGTCAGCCGACGCGAGTCAGCTTGTAGTGCAAGCGAACTGCGGTCGCCGACCACATGCGCAGCTCGTGGTCCGTGCGCAGCACACCCTCGCCGTCGACGTAGACGCGGAAGCGCTCGTGGATCGGCGCGCGCGACGCGTGGTCGCGGCCCGACCCCCTGACGACGACGTAGGCGCCGTCGCTGCCGAAGGCGCCCGGTGGCGAGTCGAGCTGCAGCGAACCGTCCGGCAGCACCGTGGGGCGCAGGAAGACCTGCACGTTGCCGGCCTCGAGCGGGAAGGTCACGTGCACGCTCGCCCGGTCGGCGCCGGGGAGCCCCCGGCTCGCGTAGCACCCGCTGTAGACGAACTCGCCCGTGGACCGCAGCGACCGGATCCAGCCGGCGGCCCGCTGACCGCCGCCCGCGTCGGTGATGACGGCGACCCGGCTGTCCATCCCGTGCGCGACGTCGAGGGGCCGCATCGGCAGGGCCAGCTGCTGCACGCGCCGGCCGAAGAAGCGTGACACGAGCTCGCCGCCGGGCTGGAAGGCGGCGGTCCACTGCGTCCACACCTCCATCCGCCAGCGCGACGTGTGCTCGTAGAAGTCACGGACGTCGGGGTGCAGGTCGGCGGCCCTGAAACCGGGGCCGTCGAGCACCGTGAGATCAGGGAGCAGGCCTGCCCCGTCGACGTCTTCGCGCACGTGGCCGCCCCAGCGTGCAGCGGCGCTCGCCAGCCAGGCGTCGCCGATGACAGAGCCGTCGTGCACGGGCGCGTCCAGCCACGCGTGCGCGCCGGTGAGGTCGACGGGTCGTCCCGTCGTGCGCCAGAACGTGCGGGTCACGCGGTCGAGGCGCGGCATCAGTGAGCTCACGAGCGCAGCGTGCCAGACGGGCGGCGTCGGTGCCGGGGGTTAGCCTGCTGGGATGAGCGAGAGCGACCACCGCGCCCCCAGACGGCCGGCCTTCTTCAGCGAGGCGGCCCTCGAGGCGCACGGTCCCGCCTACGACCCCACCGAGCAGATCCACGTCGCCCACGAGACGGCGCTGGCTCTCGTGCACGCCGGGCGCGCCGCCGCCGACCCTGCCGTCACCCGCAAGCTCGTCGCGCTCGTCGACGACATCGGCCTGTCGACCCTCGCCGAGCTGTGGTCGCAGCGTCCCGCTCGCTCGCTCCCCGGGGCGCTGTGGCGTCTCTACGTGCTGCGTGAGTGGGTCCGTCGCGCCCCCGAGGAGGCCAGCCGGGAGTATGCCGCGGGCATCCGTTTCACCGGACCCAACCACGCCGTCGCCGGGGCCGCCGAGCCGCCTGGGCCCCAGGAGATGAGCCGTGTCATCGACGAGGTGCTGCGTGGCGTCTTCGAGGGCGACCTGGCCGTGGCGCTCGAACGCGCCTCTGCCTTCTGCCGCGTCGTCTCCGCGGGACGTGCCGACATCTCGCTCGGTGACGAGGCCGCCGAGCAGGCCGCCAACGTCCTCGTCATGGCCGAGGACCTCACGGTGTGCGCCCGGCTGTGGCGTGCCGACGCCCTCGACTGAGCCGACCCGCGCGTCGCACCGTGGGGCCGGCAGCCGGGAGGCTTCGGCCCTTGCGTCCTGACGTCTTTGGTGATCCGTATCGGCGCCTTTATCCTTGAACGCGCGTCGGGTCGTGGTAGCCCCGGGTCCCAAATTCAGCCGCTACGAGCGGCCCTGTGCCGAGAGGCGCTCCCGACCCGACGCAACCTCCCCGTCCGGCCTGTCGTGGGATCCGCGGCGGCTCGAGGGCCGCGTGACGCGGCCCCGCCGCATGGCCGGCGCAACCGTCCCGGGACAAACCTTGTACCACGAGCGGATGTCCATCTTGCTTGGGGCCTTCCCCCCACGCGGCCCGGAGCGGGCGCCTAGATTGAACCCATGACGCCCGCCGAGGAGCGGTCCGGTGACCTGCTCGACGTCGCCCTTGCCGACGAGATCGAACTGGTGAGCGACCTCGTCGTCGCCGCCTCGTCCAGTCCGCGTCACTTCACGCCCGAGGAGGTCGACGAGCTGCTCGGGGTGCAGGGGACCGCGGACGACGACCCCGCTCCGGCTGACGACACGGCTGACGACGCGGGGGTCGACCCGGCCGGGTGAACGCCGGATTGACGCTCGGTTGCGCTGGAGTGACCTCGACGCCGTAGCATCTTCCCCGGACCAGCCCTCGATCGACCGGAGCATCCCCGTGGGTTTTCGCCTCACACCCCAGGACACGAGCTTTTTCACTCTCTTCACCTCCTCCGCACAACTCCTCGTCGAGGCGACCCGGGAGCTGACCCGCTTCCTCGAGGTCGAGCCCTCGCAGCGGCAGCAGGTGGCTGACCGGCTCAAGGACCTCGAGCACGCCGCCGACGACGCGACGCACGAGCTCATCAACAAGGTGAACAGCTCGTTCATCACGCCGTTCGACCGCGAGGACATCCACAACCTCGCCGCGTCCCTCGACGACTGCATGGACTACATCGAGGAGACCGCCGACCTCATCGTGCTCTACCGCATGGGTGAGATCCCCGAGGGTCTCGCCGAGCAGTTCGAGATCCTCGCTCGCATGGCCGAGGTGACCGCCGAGGCCATGCCGCGGCTGCGCTCGATGAAGGACCTCAAGAGCTACTGGATCGAGATCAACCGCCTCGAGAACCAGGCCGACTCGCTCCACCGCAAGATGGTGGCCGCCCTCTTCAACAACTCGCCCGACCCGGTCAACGTGATCAAGGTCAAGGCCATCGTCGACGGCTTCGAGAACGCCGCCGATGCGTTCGAGAAGGTGGCCCACGTCGTCGAGGGCATCGCGGTCAAGGAGTCCTGACCGACTGATGGACACGACCATCCCCGTCCTCGGGGTCGGTGCGGTCATCGCACTGGCCATGGGCTTCAACTACACCAACGGCTTCCACGACGCGGCCAACGCGATCGCGACCTCGGTCTCGACGCGGGCGCTGACACCTCGGGTGGCCCTCGCCATGGCGGCGGTCGCCAACCTCTTCGGCGCCTTCTTCGGCGCCAAGGTGGCCAAGACGATCGGCTCCGGCATCATCGAGCAGCCGCAGGGCGTCGACGGCCTCTGGCTCGTCGCGGCAGCCCTCGTCGGCGCCATCGGCTGGAACCTGCTGACCTGGTGGTTCGGGCTCCCGTCCTCGTCGTCGCACGCCCTCATCGGCGGCCTCGGTGGCGCAGCGCTCGTCGCCGGCGTCGCCGTGCAGTGGACCGTCATCTGGGAGAAGGTCATCATCCCGATGATCGCCTCCCCGATCATCGGCCTCGTGCTCGGCTACCTCGTCATGACGGCGATCTTCTGGATCTTCCGCAACGCCAACCCCGGCCGGGTCACGCGCGGCTTCCGGTTGGCCCAGACCGCGTCGGCGGCCGCGATGGCCTTCGGCCACGGCCTGCAGGACGCCGCCAAGACCGCCGGTGTCGTCGTGCTCGCGCTCAACATCTCCGGGCACCACACCGACGACAGCATCCCGATCTGGGTGCTCGTGCTCTCGGCCATCGTCATCTCCCTGGGGACGTATGCCGGTGGGTGGCGCATCATGCGCACGCTCGGCCGCCGCATCATCGACCTCACGCCGCCGCAGGGCTTCGCGGCCGAGACGACGGCCGCGGCGATCCTCTACGTCGCCGGCCTGTCCTTCGGGGCCCCCATCTCGACGACGCACACGATCACCTCGGCGATCATGGGCGTCGGCGCGACCAAGCGTCTCTCCGCGGTGCGGTGGAGCGTGGCCGGCAACATCGTCGGCGCCTGGGTGCTCACCTTCCCGGGAGCAGGCCTCGTCGCCGTCGTCGCCTGGTACGCCACGTCGATCTTCCGCTGACCGGCACGCGCTGACCGGCGCGCACCGGGCGGCCACAGCCACACGGCAAACGCCACACGGCATAAGAGAAGTGCCCACCCGAGACCTCGGGTGGGCACTTCTCCTGCGTCGCTGCGAAGCCCGCGGGCCTGCGAGCCTCGACGACCCTCAGCCGAAGCGGCCGGAGATGTAGTCCTCGGTGGCCTGCTCGGTCGGGTTGTTGAAGATCCGCGTCGTGTCACCGATCTCGACGAGACGGCCCGGCTCACCGGTCGCCTTGAGGTTGAAGAAGGCCGTCCGGTCCGAGACGCGGGCCGCCTGCTGCATGTTGTGCGTGACGATGACGATCGTGAACTCGTTCTTGAGCTCGTTGATGAGGTCCTCGATCGCGAGCGTCGAGATCGGGTCGAGGGCCGAGCACGGCTCGTCCATGAGCAGCACCTGCGGCTGCACCGCGATCGCACGCGCGATGCAGAGGCGCTGCTGCTGGCCACCGGAGAGGCCGGCACCCGGCTTGTTCAGGCGGTCCTTGACCTCGTTCCAGAGGTTGGCGCCCTTGAGCGAGGTCTCGACGATGCCGTCGAGCGTCTTCTTGTTCTTGACGCCGTTGAGGCGCAGGCCCGCGGCGACGTTGTCGTAGATCGACATCGTCGGGAACGGGTTGGGCCGCTGGAACACCATGCCGATGGTGCGGCGCACGGTGACGGGGTCCATCGAGCTGGCGTAGAGGTCCTGGTCGTCGAGCATGACCTTGCCCTCGACGCGGCCGCCGGGGATCACCTCGTGCATGCGGTTCAGCGTGCGCAGGAAGGTCGACTTGCCGCAGCCGGACGGGCCGATGAAGGCCGTGACGGACCGGGGCTCGACCGTCATCGAGACGCCCTCGACGGCCTTGAAGCCGCCGTAGTAGACGTTGAGGTCGGTGACGTCGATTCGCTTTGCCATGTCAGGGGGTTCGCTTTCTCTTACTTCTTGACCGAGCCGAAGTGCGCGATGACCCGGCCGATGACGTTGAGCAGCAGGACGAGGATGATCAGGGTGAGGGCGGCGCCCCACATGCGCTCGGCGGCGGTGGACAGCGCGAAGTCGCCGCGGTCCTGGTTGATCATCATCGGCAGCGTCGGGAAGTTGCCGTTGAACAGGTCGCGCTGGAAGTTCTTCGTGTACGGCGCCAGGATCAGCAGCGGCGCCGTCTCGCCCATGACGCGGGCGATGCCGAGCAGCACGCCGGTGACGATGCCGGAGAACGCCGTGCGCAGCACGACCTTGACGACGGTGACCCACTTGGGCACACCGAGGGCGTAGGCCGCCTCCCGCAGCTCGTTGGGCACGAGCTTCAGCATCTCCTCGGTCGAGCGCACGACGACGGGGATCATGAGCAGCACGAGGGCGAGCGCCGCGGCGAAGCCGGAACGGCCGAGGCCGAACGTCGTCACCCACACGGCGTAGATGAACAGGGCGGCGACGATCGACGGCACGCCCGAGAGGATGTCGACGGTGAAGCTGATCGCCTTGGCGAGCCGGCCGCGGCCGTACTCCACGAGGTAGACGGCCGTGAGGATGCCGATCGGCACCGCGATGAGGGCGGTGAAGCCGACCATCGTCAGGGTGCCCTCGATGGCGTGCCGGGCGCCTCCGCCGAAGTCGTCGGAGTTGATGTTGCGCTGGTTGCCGGTCCACCACGTCGCCGTGGTGAGCATGTGGAAGCCCTTGCCGATGACGGTGCCGAGGATCCACACGAGGGGGACCATGGCGAGCGCGAAGGCGGCCCACATGACGATCCGAGCGACAACGTCCTTGGCCATGCGGCCGCGGTGCGGGTGGCTCATCTCGGAGAGCGCGTCGCGGCCCGGCCGGCCGCCCGGGGGCGTCACGGGCTCGCCCGGAGCCACCTGGTCGTCAGGGACGCGGCGGTCGGTGGCGGTGCTCATTCGGTGAAGGCCTTCCTGCGCTCGATGACGACGCGGGCGATGCTGTTGACGACGAAGGTCAGCACGAACAGGACCAGACCGGCCGCGATGTAGGCGCCCGTCTTGCCCGGGTTGCTGAACTCCGCCGCGTTGTTGGCGATCTTCGAGGCGAACGTCTCGCCGCCGTTGAAGAGCGACCACGTCCACGGGCTGCCGTCGGAGAGGGCCGACACGAGGAAGGTGACGGCGATCGTCTCGCCGAGCGCACGGCCGAGGGCGAGCATCGAGGCGGAGATGACGCCGGGACGGCCGAAGGGCAGCACCGCGGTGCGGATCATCTCCCACTGCGTGGCGCCGAGCGCGAGCGCGCCCTCCTTGTGGGCGATGGGCGTCTGGTCGAAGACCTCGCGCGAGAGCGCGGTCACGATCGGCAGCACCATGATCGCGAGCACGATGCCGATGAAGAAGATCGTGCCGCCGCTGATGCCGGTCGGCGCGAAGAGCGGGAACCAGCCGAGGGCGCTCTCGATCCAGCCCTGCACAGGCTTGAAGACCGGCGCGAAGGCGATGAGGCCCCAGAGGCCGTAGACGATCGACGGCACGGCCGCGAGGAGGTCGACGAGGCCGGCGGCCGGACGACGCATCCAGGTGGGCGCGTACTGGGTGATGAAGAGGGCGACGGCGACCCCGACCGGCACCGCGACGAGCATCGCGATGGTCGAGGCGGTCACCGTCGTCCAGAGGAACTCGAGGATGCCGAAGGCCGGCTTCTCGCCGCCCGGTGCCCAGACCCGGCTCGTGAAGAAGCTCTCCGAGTTGTTCATCAGGGCGGGCACGGCCTGCACGACGAGGAAGACCGCGATGAGGCTGACGAGGGCGATGACGACGACACCGGACACCGTCGCGGCGCCGCCGAAGAGACGGTCGCCGAAACGGCCGGTGGATGCCCGGTCGCCCTGCAGGGGCTGCTTCCCGTCAGGCCCGGGAGCCTGGTCCGCGGCGGACACGCCGGTCACTGTGGACACGTGGAGGCCTCTTCCTTCGTTCGGGTGGTACTGGCGCAGGGGCGGACGCCGGTTGCGGCGCCCGCCCCTGCGTGGTCGATCCGGTCGGATCGCTCCGTCCGGGTCAGGCGGAGGTTCAGGAGATCGCGTCGACCGCGGTCTGGACCTTGGTGGCGACCTCGGCCGGCAGCGGGGCGTAGCCCTTGGCCTCGAGGCCCTTCTGGACGGAGTCGGAGGCGAAGGACTTGAGGAAGCTCTTGACCTTCTTGCCCGTCTCGGCGTCGGCGTACTTCGAGCAGACGATCTCGTACGTCACGAGGACGATCGGGTAGGCCCCGGCCTCCTTGGTGGCGTAGTCGATCTTGAGCGCGAGGTTGTTGCCGGTGCCGGTCTGCTTGGCCGTGGCGATCGTCTTGCCGGCCGACTCGGCGGTCAGCTCGACGGGGCCGGAGCCGGTGTCGATCTGGGCCATCGGCAGCTGGTTCTGCTGGGCGTAGGAGAGCTCGACGTACGTGATGCCGCCGTCCTGGCCCTTGACCGCGGTGGCGACACCGGCCGACTTCTCCTTGCCCTCGCCCTTGCCGGTCCACTTCTTGCCGGTGTCGTAGGACCAGGCGTCGGGAGCGGCGGCCTTGAGGTACTTCGTGAAGTTCTCGGTCGTGCCCGACTCGTCGGAGCGGAAGAAGACCTTGATCGGCGTCGAGGGCAGCGTGACGCCCTTGTTGAGCGCCGCGATGGCCGGGTCGTTCCACGTCGTGATCTTGCCGTCGAAGATCTTGGCCGCGACCTCGGCGTCGAGCACGAGCTTGTCGACGCCCTTGACGTTGTAGGCGATCGCGATCGGACCGGTGACCATGGGCAGGTTCCAGGCATCGGAGCCGCACGAGGCCTTGGCGTCGTCGGCCTCGATCTTGCCGTCCTTGGGCTCGGTCTTCAGGGCCGAGTCGGAGCCGGCGAAGTCGACCTGCTTGGCGATGAACTGCTTGATGCCGGCACCGGAACCGGTGGGCTGGTAGTCGATGTTGGCGTCGGCGCAGTTCGTCTGGTACGCCTTGATCGCCTCGTCGATGGCGTTCTTCTGCGCCGAGGAGCCCTCGGCCTTGAGGTCGCCGCTGAAGCAGTCGCCCGCAGCGGTCGAGCCGCCCGCGGTGGAGCCCGCGCCGGGGGTGGCGCCGTTGTTCTCGGACGCGCAGGCCGAGAGCGCAAGAGCGCCGGACAGGGCGATGGCGCCGAGAGCGCTGATACGCGAAACAGACACGAGTGTGATCCCTCTCGATGGGGTGTTCCTGGTGGTCGGTCGGTCAGATCCGAGCGACGTTGCTGGATGGTGATCCACGGCGAACATAGGTCCGCAGGATGACCAGCGGTCCACGTGCGGTTAACGCAGGGTGAACGAGGGGCGACGTCTTGGGGCGGGGCGTCACCTCGGGATGCGGCCCGCCCGGGACCGGCCCACGATGAAGGGTTCGGGCGGGCCTCAGGTGTCGATGCGTTCGACGTCGACGACGCGCGCGTCCTCGCCGCGTCCGACGAGGTGGCACACGAGCACCTCGCCCTTGTGCATCGCCTCGTCGGCGGCGGCGCGCAGCTGCTCGGCGACGAGGTCGCCGCGCTCGGGAGAGGAGGAGACCCGGGCGTGGAGCAGGCCGAGCAGGGTCGGCAGCACCGGCCCGTGGCTGCACAGCGCGGCGGGGTCGCCACGCTCGAGCAGGCGCTGCACCTGTGCGACGGCGCCGACCTCGCTCTCGGCGAAGCCCTCCTCGGAGAGCGCGTCACGGGTGCGCAGGCGCAGGCCGTTCCTGACGGCATACGGCTCGACGGTGGCGACGCAGCGGGTCGACGACGAGGAGACGACACGCTTCACGCCGTAGGCGTCGAGCACGGCCGCGACCGTCGCGGCCTGTGCGCGTCCGACGGCGTCGAGCGGGCGCTTGCGGTCGTCGCCGTCCCACTTGCCGCGCGGGGTCGCCTTGGCGTGGCGGACGAACGCGATGGGCCACGAGCGCAGCTCGTCGGCCCGGCCGGCGCGGACGAGCGCGAGCAGCTGCTCGCGGTCGCGCGCGTAGTCGAGGCGGTCGTGGGCCGTGCGCACGTCGACCCAGGCGACCTCGTCGATCTCGTGCTCGAGCGCCCCGGTGCCTCCTGTGACGCGGGCCGCCCAGTAGTGCACCTTCTTCGTGGCCGGGCCGCCGGTATGGTCGAGGACGGGGTACTCCGCCGGCGGCAGCGGCACCCCGAGCCGCACGACGAGACCGGTCTCCTCGAGCGTCTCGCGGGTCGCCGCGACGCACGCGTGCTCACCGGGGTCGAGCTTGCCCTTGGCCCACGACCAGTCGTCGTACTTCGGCCGGTGGACGAGAGCGACCTCCAGGCGTCCGTCGCGACGGCGCCAGGGCAGCGTGCCGGCGGCGGGGATCACAGAGGCCACGGGCGCCAGTCTGCCTGATGGGGTGGTCGTATGCCGGTCAGCGACGGCGTGCCTTGCGGCGCCGCTTGTCGTGCCGCTCGATGAGCCTGGCCTGCAGGTCGTCGAGCGGCTCGCCGGAGTCGGACAGGTGATGGCGCACCCAACGCCCGTCGGAGCCGAGGTCCCAGCGCGAGGTCGTGTCGGCGAACGCGAGGTCGATGAGGTCGGCCAGCTCGACGATGTGGCCGGGGTCGGCGATGCGCACGAGCGCCTCGACCCGGCGGTCGAGGTTGCGGTGCATCATGTCGGCGCTGCCGATGTAGACCTGCGGGTCGCCGCCGTGGTCGAACCAGAAGACCCGCGAGTGCTCGAGGAAGCGCCCGAGGATCGAGCGGACCCGGATGTGCTCCGAGAGCCCCTCGACGCCGGGACGCAGCGCGCAGATGCCGCGCACCCAGATGTCGACGCGGACGCCGGCGATGCTCGCCCGGTAGAGCGCGTCGATGAGCGCCTCGTCGACGATCGAGTTGGCCTTGATGACGATGCGTCCGGCCGGTGCGCCCTCGCGGCGCGACTCGTGGAGCTCGATCTCCTCGTCGATGAGGTCGATCAGGCCCGACCGCACGGAGCGGGGCGCGACGAGCAGGCGCTTGAACTTGCTCCGGGGCGCGAAGCCCGAGAGGAGGTTGAAGAGGCGCGACAGGTCCTCGCCCACCTGCGGGTCGGTCGTGAAGAGGCCGAAGTCCTCGTAGACGCGCGCCGTCTTGGGGTTGTAGTTGCCGGTGCCGATGTGGCAGTAGCGCACGAGGCCCTCGGACTCCTGGCGCACGACGAGGCAGAGCTTCGCGTGGGTCTTGAGGCCGACGACGCCGTAGACGACGTGGACGCCCGCCTCCTCGAGCTTGCGGGCCCAGGAGATGTTGTTGACCTCGTCGAAGCGCGCCTTGATCTCGACGACGGCGAGCACCTGCTTGCCCGCTTCGGCGGCGTCGATGAGGGCGTCGATGATGGGGGAGTCGCCCGAGGTGCGGTAGAGCGTCTGCTTGATCGCGAGGACCTTCGGGTCGTTCGCGGCCTGCTCGATGAAGGCCTGCACCGACGTCGAGAACGAGTTGTAGGGGTGCTGGACGAGCACGTCCTTCTGCCGGACCGCGGCGAGCAGGTCGATGGCCTTGGCGCTCTCGGTCGGCGCGAAGTCGGGGTGCGTGCGCGGGAAGAACTTCGGGAACTCGAGGTCGCTGCGGTCGACGTCGGCGATGGTGAACAGGCCCCGCAGGTCGAGCGGGGTGGGCAGCCGGTAGATCTCCCGGTCGCTGATCTGCAGCTCGCGGGCGAGCATGTCGAGGACCTTGGGGTCGATGTCGTCCTCGACCTCGAGGCGGATCGGCGGCCCGAAGCGGCGCCGGGTCAGCTCCTTCTCCAGGGCGGTCAGGAGGTTCTCGGCGTCGTCCTCCTCGACCTCGAGGTCCTCGTTCCGGGTGACCCGGAAGGAGAAGTGCTCCTGCACGAGCATGCCGGGGAAGAGCTGGTCGAGGTGGCTGGCGATGACGTCCTCGAGGGGCACGAAGCGCTTGCGCTCGCCGTCGGCGTCGACGTCCTCCTCGACGAGGATGAAGCGGGGCAGGCTCGGCGGCACCTTGACGCGGGCGAAGTGCTCGGTGCCGGTCTTGGGGTTCTGCAGCAGCACGGCGAGGTTGAGCGACAGCCCGGAGATGTAGGGGAACGGGTGCGCCGGGTCGACCGCGAGCGGCGTGAGCACCGGGAAGACGCGGTCGGCGAAGAAGTAGTGCAGCGGCTCGCGGTCGTCCTCGTCGAGGTCGTCCCACCGCACCACGGTGATGCCCTCGTCCTCCAGGGACGGGCGCACGTCGTGCTGGAAGACGCCGGCGTGCTGCTGCATCAGCTCGTGGGCGAGGCGGGCGATGCGCTCGAGCAGCTCGCGGGGCTCGAGCCCGGCGGCCGTGCGCACCGCGAGGCCGGTCGCGATGCGGCGCTTCAGCCCGGCGACGCGCACCATGAAGTACTCGTCGAGGTTGTTGGCGAAGATCGCGAGGAAGCGGGTCCGCTCGAGCAGCGGCACGGCCGGGTCCATGGCCAGCTGGAGCACCCGCTCGTTGAACTGCAGCCACGACAGCTCCCGCTCGAGGTAGCGGTCGGGCGGCAGGTCGTCCTCCTCGGCACCCTGGCCGGGCGCCCCGACGAAGCGGCCGTTGGCCGCCCGCGCCGGCACGCGCCGCGTCGGGACGGTGCTCGTGAACGAGCTGACCTCCGACGGCTCGCTCGTCGGCTCCTCGGGTGCGGCGCCCCGCTCGGCCGCGGCCGGTGCATCCTGCTCGTCGAGGTCGGGGGTGGTGAGGCTGCCGGTGCTCATGCGCCCATCGTGGCACCGATAGGTGGCCTCGGGGTGAACTCGTCTCAGCCGGGGACCGGTGCGACCGGGGCCTCGGACGCCGTGTCCGGCGCGTCCTCGCGGGCGTACTGCCGATGCACCTCGACGTCGACGAAACCGAGCGCGGCGTAGGTGCGCACGGCGGCGACGTTGTCCTCGTCGACGTAGAGCACGACCCGGTCCAGGCCGAGCGAGCGCAGGTGGTCGAGGCCCAGCACGGTGACGGCCCGGCCGAGTCCCTGGCCCTGGCGGTCGGGGGAGACGGCGACGACGTAGACCTCACCGACGTCTCCTCCGGGCGGGTCGACCTTGGTCCAGTGCGAGGCCGCGAGCACGTCGGGGGCGTCCGCCTCGACGACGAGGATCAGGCCGGCCGGGTCCCACCACGGCTCGGCCATGCGCTGGTCGAGGTCGGCCCGACGCAGCGACCCCTGCTCGGGGTGGTGGGCGAAGGCCGCGGCGTTGAGGGCCAGCCACGCGTCCTCGTCGCGACCGGGCTCGAAGGAGCGGACGGCATACCTCTTGTCGAGCGACGCGGCCGGCCACGACGGCCCTTCCTGCAGCGAGCGGCCCATGACGTGGAGCGAGCGGACGGCCACGAGGCCCTTGGCGCGGGCGAACGCGGCCGCGGCGTCGGCCGCTGCTCCCGTCGCGTGGCTCCAGACGCGTATGCCGTCCGGCAGGCTCGCGAGCAGCGCCGTGCCCACGCCCGACCGGCGGGCTGCGGGTGAGACGACGAGCTCGGCCGACGCCGGTCCCTCGCCCGTGCGGGACTGGGCGTAGCCGACGAGCGCGCCCTCGGCGTCGGTCGCGAGCAGGTGGTCGACCCCGTCGTGCTCGCGCGACCGCGCGGAGAGCCGGAACTGCTCCGAGAGCGCCTGCGAGCCGTCGACCGACGCGGCCTCCTCGGCGAGCGCGAGCACGGCGGAGGACTCGTCGGCGGTGAGCGGGGTGGTCGCGTCGCGCAGGGCGACCGTCGGGCGCGGCATACCGCGATTCCACCACAGCGGTCCGGGGAGACTCGCGATCGTCACCAGTCCTTCACCCGCGAACCCCCACTCGGCACCGATCCGGGACTAGCCTCCCACTGGGTGCCAGGAGCACCGATCACCACCAATGAGCAAGGGGAGACCATGTCCAGACGGACAAGCCGCCTGACGGGCGTCACCATCGCCGGCATCGCCGCACTCGCGATGGCCGCGGCGCCCGCGATCGCCAGCAGTGGCAGCGGAGCAGGCGATGGCGCGGCCAAGGGTGTCAAGGGGCCGCACGGGGTCCTCGACATCCAGCTGCTGTCGTTCAACGACTTCCACGGCAACCTCGAGCCGCCGAGCGGGTCGAGCGGGCGCATCGTGGTCGGCCACGCCCCCGACACCGCCGACGTCGACAAGGACAAGAACACCGACGAGCCGGCCGACGTCACCGTCGACGCGGGTGGCGCCGAGTACCTCGCGTCCAACCTCGAAGCAGCGCGCAAGGGCCACCCAAACACGCTGACCGTGGCGGCCGGAGACATCGTCGGCGCCTCGCCCCTGCTGTCGGCGGCCTTCCACGACGAGCCCACGGTGCTCGCGATGAACAAGCTCGGCCTCGACGTGACCTCGGTGGGCAACCACGAGTTCGACGAGGGCTACAAGGAGATCCAGCGCCTCGCCGACGGCGGGTGCATCAACGACGGTGACGGCGCCAACAACCAGAACTCCTGCCCGACCGGATCCTTCCCGGGGGCGAGCTACGACATCCTCGCGGCGAACGTCATCGAGAAGTCCTCGGGCAACACGATCCTGCCGGCCTACTCGATCAAGAACGTCAACGGCGCCAAGATCGGCTTCATCGGCATGACCCTCAAGGACACGCCCAACATCGTCACCGCCTCCGGCGTGGCCGGGCTGGAGTTCACCGACGAGGTCAAGACCGCCAACGCCCTCGTGCCCGTGCTCCGCAGCAAGGGCGTCAAGGCCATCGTCGTGCTCATCCACCAGGGCGGCACGCCGGCCAAGCAGCCGTGGACCAACCCGACGAGTGGCAACGCCTACCTCGCCAACCCGACGTACGACTACACGTGCCAGGGTGGCGGCAACCTGACCGAGGACTCGGCGATCCTGCCGATCGCCAAGGGCCTGGACCCCGAGATCGACATGATCGTCTCCGGTCACACCCACCAGCCGTACGTCTGCAACGTCCCGGACCCGGCCGGCAAGGACCGTCTCGTCACGTCGGCGTCGTCGTTCGGCCGGCTCTTCACCGAGACCACGCTGAAGTACAACTTCCAGACGCGGGACATCCTGCGCGGCACCGTCGAGGCGACGAACATGATCGTGGGCCGTGACGTGAAGGACCCGATCCAGACCGCTCTCATCGAGCAGTACAAGGAGCTCGTCCGTCCCATCGCCTCGAAGGTGATCGGCCACATCACGCAGGACGTCCTCAAGGGCGGGGCCGGCATCAACGCCGGAGGTGAGTCGCAGCTCGGCGACCTCATCGCCGACGCCCAGCTCGCCGACCCGTCGGTCGTCACGGGCGGCGAGAAGCCGGTGATCGCGTTCATGAACCCGGGCGGCATCCGCGCCGACCTGACGTACGCGACCTCGCCCTACGGCGAGGCCCCCGGTGACATCACCTACGACGAGGCGTTCACGGTCCAGCCGTTCAACAACTATCTCGTGTCGATGACGCTGACCGGCGCGCAGATCAAGGAGATCCTGAACCAGCAGTGGACCGGCAGCAACGCCGGCAGCGGCAAGAAGATCCTCCAGGTCTCGAAGGGCTTCTCGTACAGCTACTCCGGCACGACTCTCGGCCCGGTGACGCTGAACAACAGCCCCCTCGTGGACACCCAGTCCTACCGCATCGTGACGAACAACTTCCTGCAGGGCGGCGGCGACGGCTTCCCGAGCTTCCTGAAGGGCAGCAACGTCTACTACGGCGGCCTCGACATCGACGCGTTCGCCAACTACCTGACGTCCTTCAACCCCACTGGCTACACGCCGGGTTCGCTGAACCGGATCTCCGGCAGCTGACGCAGGACGCACCAGGCGAAACAGGGGTATGCCGCCCGGCTCACCGAGCCGGGCGGCATCCTTTTGCGTCGGTGAGCCCGGGACCGTGCGTTCGACCGCGCTCAGGCGCAGGCGGGAGCCGCGCTCAGGCGTCGGCGGTCTCGGTGGACGGGGAGTCGGCCCGGTCGGGGACGAGGCGGTAGCCGACGTTGCGGACCGTGCCGATGAGGGTCTCGTGGTCGGGCCCGAGCTTGGCGCGCAGGCGCCGCACGTGCACGTCGACGGTGCGGGTACCGCCGTAGTAGTCGTAGCCCCAGACCTCCTGCAGGAGCTGGGCGCGCGTGAAAACGCGGCCCGGGTGCTGGGCGAGGTACTTGATGAGCTCGAACTCCTTGTAGGTGAGGTCGAGCGGGTGCCCGCGGAACTTCGCGGAGTAGGACGACTCGTCGATGACGAGCTCGCCCGAGGTGATCGGCATGTCCAGGTCGGCGTCGTCGTCCTGGCCCTTGGTCATGGCGAGGCGCAGGCGGGCGTCGACCTCTGCCGGCCCGGCTGAGTCGAGCAGCACGTCGTCGAGGCCCCACTCGGCCGTGAGACCAGCGAGGCCGCCCTCGGTGAGGACGGCCAGCAGCGGGGTGCCGATCCCGGTGGTGCGCAGCACCCGGCACAAGGAGCGTGCGCTCGCCAGCTCCCGCCGCGCATCGACGATGACGACGTCGCAGTCGGGCGAGTCGACGAGCGCGGTGGCCTCGGCCGGCAGGATGCGCACCGTGTGGCTCAGCAGCCCGAGGGCAGGCAGCACCTCGGCGCTCGGGGCGAGCGCGTTGGTGAGCAGCAGCAGGCGGGCCATCTCATGCAGGATAGGCGAGACTGGTCACCAGCGAACCGGACAGCGCCAACGATGAGACGGAGTGAGATGCCCCCGAGTGCACCCGAGTCGCGCACGGTCACCGTGCGCTACTGGGCCGCGGCCCGTGCCGCGGCCGGCACCGACAGCGAGCAGCGGGCGGGTGCGACCGTCGGCCAGGTCGTCGACGCCTCCGTCGCCGCCCACCCCGATCTCGCCCGCGTGGCCGCCGTGGCGACCTTCCTGCTCGACGGGCGTTCCGTGGGCCGCGACGAGCCGGTGCCCGACGGCGGCACGGTCGAGGTGCTGCCGCCCTTTGCCGGCGGGTGATGCACAATGGCCCCGTGCCTGAGGACAACGCGGCCCTGCCCGGACCCGACGTCTCTGGCGGCTCGGTGGCCGGCGGGTCGCTCCACCTCCCGCTCTCTCCAGTGGCCGCCGACCGCGTCCGCTGGGTCAGCATCGCGGCCACGTTCGTGGCCGCGGTCGCGCTGCTCGTGGCGCAGGACTCGGGGTATGCCGCGACGCTGGGTCTGACCCTCGTGCTCGCCCTCGCGGTGGCCTGGGGGTGGCCGCTGCTCACCGGCTCGTGGACGCCGACGGCGACGACCGTCGTGCTCGCCGCCTCGTCCGTGGCCATCGTGCTGAGCGCCCTGCGGGAGGACCTGCTCTGGGTGCCGGCCGCCGTGGCGTTCGGCATCGTCCTCTCCTTCTTCGGCCAGCTCGTCCGGCGCACCGGCCGCGAGGGTCTCGTGCTCACGCTGCTGTCGTCGTTCGGTGGGTTGGTCGTCATCGCCTCGGGCACGACCGCCGTCGTGGCCGCCGACACCGCGCGCGGCCAGGCCGTCGCCGTGGTGGCGATGGCGGCCGTCGGAGCTGCCGTCGTCACCGACCTGCTCTCCGGCGTGCGGGTGGCAGCGCCCCTGCTCGGCTTCGTCGCGCTCGCGGCGTCGGTGCTGGCGGCGGTCGTCGCGGCGTCAGGCTTCGTCGAGGTCGGCCTGCTCGAGTCCCTCGGCATCGGGGCGGCGGCCGGCACGGTGTCGTGGTCGTTCCGGCGGGTGCTCGCCCTCCAGCCGGCCATGCTGACGGTGCGCGGGCAGGTCGGGGCCGGCGTGGGCTCGGTGCTCGTCGTCGGCGCCGTCGTGCGCCTCTTCTCCGTCCTCACATGACGCGCCGCCACCCGTTCGAGGTGAACCCGCCGTGGTTGCCGCGGCGGAATCACCTCGAACGGTGGGCGGCGGGGTCAGTAGACGAGGGCCTGGGCGCCCGGAGCCATGACCTCCTCGACGAAGACGGTCGCCCCCTTGATGACCGCGCCCTCGACGAGCTGGTCCTCGGTGAGCTCGCGCCGGGCCGCGCACTGCGTGCAGACGGTGAGCCGGCCACCCGCGAGAACCGCGTCGCGCAGCTCCACGAGCGGGGCGGCATACGGCAGCTCGAACTCCTCGGCGCGGCCGGGCACGGCCATCCACGTCGAATCGCCCGTCAGCCAGAGCGACACGTCGACGCCGCTCGCGACGGCGGTCGCGGCGACCGTGAAGGCCTGCGAGAGACGCTCCGGCGCCTCGGTTCCGGCGGTGACCTTGACGACGAGCGAGCGTGCGGGGGAGTCCATGGGATCAGGCTACGATCGGGCGCATGTTCAACCTCGACCAGGACATCCCGGAGCCGCTGCGACCCCTCGCCTGGCTCATCGGACGCTGGGAGGGCGCAGGCGTCGTGGGCTACCCCACGATCGAGTCGGCGCACTTCGGCCAGGAGGTCGAGGTGACCCACGACGGGCGGGGCTTCCTCAAGTGGGAGAGCCGCGCCTGGATCCTCGACTCCGAGAACGGCGCCAAGGTGCGCCCCGCCGCAGTCGAGTCCGGCTTCTGGCGCCCGCTCGAGAACGGCGAGGTCGAGCTGCTGCTCGCGCACCCGACCGGCATCCTCGAGCTCTACTACGGCAAGATCGAGCCGGCCAAGATCCAGCTCAAGACCGACGGCGTCCTGCGCGCGCCCGGCGCCAAGGAGTACAACGCGGCCACCCGCATGTACGGCCTCGTCGAGTCCAACCTGCTCTGGGTCATGGACATGGCGGCCGTGGGACAGGAGCTCCAGAGCCACGTGTCGGCCACGCTCAAGCGCGTCGAGTGACGCACGCCAAGCCCGGGAACCACGGAATGAGGCGTATGCCGTGAGCGTTCCTCCCAGCATGAGCGACGTGGAGCTGCCCACCCGACCGGCGACGACCAGCCCGCTGCTGGCGCGCCCCGGTGCCGTGGCCGGCGAAGGGGTCGAGGCCTCCGTCGCGATCCACTACGGCGACCCGATGCGTGAGCAGCGCCTCCTCGAGGAGGGCCTCGCGGTCGTCGACCTCTCGCACCGCGACGTCGTGACGGTCACCGGACCGGACCGGCTCAGCTGGCTGCACTCGCTGACCACCCAGCACCTCCTCGGCCTCGAGCCGCGCCAGTCGCGTGAGGCCCTCGTGCTGACGCCCAAGGGTCACGTCGAGCACTCGCTCCACCTCGTCGACGACGGCACGACGACGTGGATCACGACCGAGCCGGGCGCCGGGCAGGCGCTCGCCGACTGGCTCGACAAGATGCGTTTCATGCTCCGCGTCGAGGTCGCCCTCGTCACGGACGACTGGGCCGTCCTCGGTGAGCCGCACGCCAACGAGTCGGTCGAGGGTGAGCCGCTCGCGTGGCGCGACCCGTGGCCCGACCTCGTCGGCGACACGACGGCCTACGGCCCCGTCGAAGACCACCCCGGCACCGAGCGTGCCTGGCGCGAGGTCCTCGTCCCGCGCACGGATCTCGTTGCAGCCGTGGGCGATCGGCCGCTCGCCGGCCTCTGGGCCGCCGAGGCGCTGCGCATCGCGGCCTGGCGTCCCCGCCTCGGGCAGGAGACCGACCACCGCACGATCGTGCACGAGGTCGACTGGCTCCGCACCGCCGTGCACCTGCACAAGGGCTGCTACCGCGGCCAGGAGACCGTGGCCCGCGTCCACAACCTCGGCCGTCCGCCGCGGCGCCTCGTCTTCCTCCACCTCGACGGCTCCGGGCACGTCCTGCCGGCGCAGGGCAGCGAGGTCCGGGTCGACGACCGGGTCGTCGGTCGCGTGACCTCCGTCGGTCGCCACCACGTCGACGGCCCGATCGCCCTGGCGGTCATCAAGCGCAACACCGACCCCACCCTCGAGCTGCTCGTCGACGACCTCTCGGCGTCGCAGACGGTCATCGTCGCGCCCTGACCGACGACGGCTCCGGCGCTGGCAGGATGAGCCGCATGAGCCCCGCACGCAGCGTCGCGAGCACCCTGATCACCGTCGCGCCCACCGGCGCCGAGAGCGCCAAGGCCGACGTGCCGGCGCTGCCGACGACACCGGAGGAGCTCGTCGAGACCGCCGTCGCGTGCGAGCGGGCGGGGGCCGCGCTCATCCACATCCACGTGCGTGACCGCGAGCACCAGCCGACCCTCGAGCCGGCCTTCCTCAAGGAGGCCGTCGACGGCGTGCGCGAGGCCACCGACCTCGTCGTCCAGCTGTCGACGGGCGGAGCGATCACCGACCCGCTCGAGAAGCGGCTCACCGTGCTCGACGCCGACCCCGACTCGTGCTCGCTCACGTGCGGCACGACGAACTTCGGCGACGGGGTCTTCCTCAACCCGTGGGGCTTCATGGTCGACCTCTACCGCCAGGCGCAGGAGCGTGAGATCGTGCCGGAGTTCGAGCTGTTCGAGCTCGGCCACGTGCACGCGCTGCGCCGCCTCATCGACGAGTGCGGCCTGCCCTTCGGCGGCAAGGTCCACGTCGACTTCGTCACCGGGGTGCCGGGCTCGATGCCCGGCACGCCGCAGGCCCTGCTCGCCGGCGTCGCGATGCTCCCGCCCGAGGTGACGAGCTGGTCGGCCACCGGCATCGGCCGCGCGCACCTGCCCATCGTCGCCGCGGCCCTCTCGGCGGGCGGGCACCTGCGCGTCGGCATGGAGGACAACCTGATGTATGCCAGGGGCCGGGCCGTCGTGCACAACAGCGAGCTCGTGGCTCGGGCCGCCGAGCTCGCGACCCTGATGCAGCGGCCGCCGATGACGACGACCGAGGCCCGCGAGGCCCTCTCGGTCAAGGACCGCCGCACCCGCTGACCGCGTCCCCGGTGTCGGTGCGGAGCGGTGTGGGACGTCTCACGCTGCCCAGAGTTTGCATTTTGCTTGCTCTAGTTAGCACAATGGAGTCATGAGCAAGCTTCCGCTACCCGACCTCGGGGCCTACTTGCGCGAGCAGCGCGAGAGCGCCCAGCTGTCGCTGCGGCAGCTCGCCGAGATGGCCGGTGTCTCCAACCCCTACCTGTCGCAGATCGAGCGCGGGCTCAAGCGCCCGAGCGCCGAGATCCTGCAGCAGATCGCCAAGGGGCTGCAGGTCTCCGCCGAGTCGCTCTACGTCCGTGCCGGCATCCTCGACGAGCGGGCCACCGAGGGTGACCCTGCCGCCGCCCCGGACGTCCTCTCCGCCATCGCCGCCGACCCGGTCCTCACCGACCGCCAGCGCGCGGTGCTCGTCGACATCTACGTCTCGTTCGTCGGCAGCGGCGAGACGACACCTGCCACGACACCGCGCACCACGCATACGCCGGCAGCACCACGCCGGCGACCGTCGCGCAGCACGACCGCTGCCGCGACCCCAGAGCTCACCGAGTCCACCGAGAAGGAGAACTGAGATGGCACTCAGCAAGAAGATCACCCAGGCCGTCAAGGACGCGCAGAAGCAGGCCGAGGCCGCCGTGGCCGACGTCCGCGGCCAGCTCGTCCAGGTCGAGGGCCGCATGCCCGAGGTCCAGGTCGACCCGACGCCGTTCTACGCCGTCGTCGGCGCCGCGAACATGGCGATCGACACGGTCCGCACCGCCGGCGAGCAGCTCGAGGTCGCCCGCCGTCAGGCCAAGGGTGCCGATTTGCGCAAGGGCGCCAAGAAGGAGGCGAACCAGCTGCAGAAGGACCTCCAGAAGCGCATCGCCGACCTCCAGAACCGCACCGCGGAGCTCCAGAAGCTCGCGACGACGTACGCCGAGCGCTTCGTCACGCAGGCCCAGGACCTCCCGGCCCGCGTGATCAACGAGGGTCTCGTCATCGCGAGCAACGCGAAGGACCAGTACGACGCCGCCGCCGCGCGCGGCGAGAAGGTCGTCACCGACCTCCGCGCCCAGGGTGAGCGCACCGCGTTCGACCTCAGCGAGCGCGGCACCGCCACCGTGACCCGTGGGCGTCGCGTCGCCGAGACGGCCGTCACCGAGGGCGAGAAGGTCGCCAAGAGCCTCATGGACGTCGTCGCCAAGGACGCCTCGAAGATCGGCTCGCAGGTCGAGGCCTCGGTCGACGCCGTCGAGTCCGCCGCCGCTCCGGTCCCGGCCAAGCGCACCGCCGCCCACCAGCGCGCCATCCGCAAGTCGGCCGCGCAGAAGGCCGCCGCCACGCGCAAGGACAACGCGGTCGAGGCCACGACGACCCGCAAGGTCGCCGCCCGCAGCTCCGCCACGACCGACGACCCGCAGGCCACGGTCGCCCGCAAGGCGGCCCCGGCCAAGCGCGCGGCCAAGAAGTCGGCGAAGAAGGCGACCGCCACGACGGCGGGCGCGGCCAAGAGCGCCACCGCCGGCGCCAAGACCGCCGCGAAGAAGGCCACCCCGGCCAAGAAGACCGCGAAGAAGAGCACGGCCAGCTCGAGCACGACGAGCTCCAGCTCGAGCTCGACCCCCAGCACGAGCACGAGCTCGACGAGCTGAGTCCCGCCCGGCCGCAGGCTGCGCGACAGGGCCGTCACCCCGACAGGGGTGGCGGCCCTGCTGCGTCGCTCCGGCATACTGCGGGACGTGTCCGATCACCTCGCGCCCTCGTCCGTCCCCGCCCCCGCGTCCGTCAGCGCGGCCCTGACCGACGCCCCGATCGTCGCGCACGTGGTGCGTGCCGGGTTCGTCGAGTCGGTGCACCACGGCACGGCCGTCGTCACGGCGCCGGACGGCTCGGTCGAGCTCGAGATCGGCGACTCGAGCGGAGCGGTCTTCCCCCGCAGCTCGAGCAAGCCGCTCCAGGCGCTCGCGATGGTGCGCAGCGGCCTGGCGACCGACGGCCGGCTGCTCTCCCTGGCCTGCGCGAGCCACTCGGGCGAGGAGTTCCACATCGAGGCCGCCCGCGAGATCCTCGCCGGGGCCGGACTGGCCGAGACGGACCTGCAGAACACCCCGGACTACCCCTACGACGACGCGGCGCGGATCGGCTGGATCGCCGACGGTCGCCCCAAGCAGTCGATCGTGCAGAACTGCTCCGGCAAGCACGCCTCGATGCTCGCGACCTGCGTGCTCAACGGGTGGGACCTCGCCACCTACCGCGACGCGAGCCACCCGCTCCAGGTCGCCATCACCGACACGGTCCGCGAGCTGACCGGCGCCGAGCCGAGCGCCGTCGCCGTCGACGGCTGCGGCGCCCCGATCCACGCCGTGCCGCTGCGCGCCCTCGCGCTGTCGTTCGGCCGGCTCGCGGCTGCCACGGACGGGCCGGAGGCGAAGATCGCGACGGCCATCCGCGACTTCCCGGAGTACCTCGGCGGCACGCACCGCGACGTCACCGCGCTCATCCGCGGCGTCGACGGGCTCGTCGCCAAGGACGGCGCCGAGGCCGTCTACGCCGTCGGTCTGTCCGACGGGCGCGGCATCGCGGTCAAGGTCGCCGACGGCTCCTCGCGCGCCCGCAGCGTCGTGCTGGCCGCGGTGCTGCGCCGCATCGGCGTCGGCAGCGACGAGGTCCTCTCCGTGCTCGAGCACCAGCCCGTGCTCGGCCACGGGCAGCCGGTCGGCGCCGTCGTCGCCGTCGGCGTCTGAGCCCCTCGTGAGGGCGGTCCTCCAGCGCGTCACGAGCGCCCGGGTCGAGGTCGAGGGCGAGGTCGTCGGGGCCATCGACCGCCCCGGCCTGCTCGCTCTCGTCGGCGTCACCCACGACGACGGGCCCGCGCAGGTGGAGCGCATGGCGCGCAAGATCGCCGAGCTGCGGATCCTGCGCGACGAGCGGAGCCTGACCGACGCGGGGGCCCCGGTGCTCGTCGTCAGCCAGTTCACGCTCTACGCCGACACGCGCAAGGGCCGCCGGCCGTCGTGGAGCGCGGCGGCGCCCGGCCCGGTGGCCGAGCCCGTCGTCGCCGACCTCGTCGAGGCGCTCCGGGCGCGGGGGATCGAGGTCGAGCAGGGCCGCTTCGGCGCCATGATGCAGGTCTCGCTCGTCAACGACGGCCCTGTCACCCTCGTCGTCGACGTCTGAGCCGCCGACCGCGCGCGGACGTCCGCCGTCGCCCGAGTCTGGGAGCCGGCTGGGAGGGGTCGACGCACGGGTGAGCGGGTTATCCTGCCCACATGCAGCTCTATGCCGGCTACCAGAGCCTCGTCACCCTCGTCCTCGGAGTGGTGGCCCTGGGCTGCGAGGTCTTCGCCTTCGTCGACGCCCTGCGCCACCCGGAGAACGCCTACGTCGCGGCCGGCAAGCGCACCAAGCGCTTCTGGCTGATCATCACCGGGGTGGCCCTGGTCTTCGGGTCGATCTCGGTGTTCGACCCGATCGGCCTGCTGGGCATCGCCGGCTTCCTCGGCGCTGCCGTCTACCTCGCCGACGTGCGCCCCGCGCTGCGCCAGGTCCGCGGCCTCGGGGGCCGATCGAGCTCCGGCTGGTAGGCGCTCTACGCTTCGTCTGGCGCACCAGCGTGACGGATTGCGGCACACTGGGCTCTCACCGACGATGGGGGAACCTATGACCGACCAGCACCGCTCCGGCGCCGCCGTGGCGCCTGGCCAGGGCCCGACGCACTTGCCCGACGACTACGAGCGCGGCGACCGCAACCCCGCCCAGGACATCTTCGTCGCCGAGCGTCCGTGGGGGCAGTTCCAGCAGTTCGTCTCCAACGAGCAGGTCACCGTCAAGATCATCACGGTCCAGCCCGGTCACCGGCTCTCGCTCCAGCGCCACGACCACCGCGGCGAGATGTGGCAGGTCCTCGACGTGCCCATCGACGTCACCGTCGGCGACCGCACGTGGAGCGCCCAGCCCGGCGAGACCGTGTGGGTCCCCCGCAACTCGATCCACCGCATGGGCAACTCCGGCAGCGAGCCGGGTCGCCTGCTCGAGGTCGGCTTCGGCCACTTCGACGAGGCCGACATCGAGCGCCTCGAGGACGACTACGTCCGCTGAGGACGCCTGACACCTCCGCACCACCCGACACAGCACGTATGCCGTCCGGTCCACCGGACGGCATACCTGCGTCTGCGCCCGGGTGCGGTCACCGCCCGGCCGGCGCCACGGCCGACCACGCGACGGTGAGCTCGCCGAGCCGCCACCGGGACGGCCCGTCGAGCAGCGGCCAGCTCTCGCGCACCTCGGCGGCGGTCGCGAGGAAGCGCTGCCTGGCCCCCCACGACGAGTGCGGGGCGTGGCGCGCCCAGGCGCGGTCGAGGTCGGCGAGGAACTCGTGCACGGGCTCGCCGGGCACGTTGCGGTGGATCAGCGACTTCGGGAGGCGCTCGGCGACGTCCGACGGTCGCTCGAGGCCGCCCATCCGCAGCGACAGGGTGAGGCTGAGCGGGCCGGTGGCGTCGACGGCTACCCAGGCGGCGCGCCGTCCGATCTCGTCGCAGGTGCCGTCGACGAGCAGGCCGTCGGGTGCGAGGCGCTCCTGGACGAGGGCCCAGGCGGCCGGCACCTCGTCCTCGGCGTACTGCCGCAGCACGTTGAAGGCCCGCACGACCGTGGGACGCGCCCCGCCGTCGAGGGGGACCTCGAAGCCGCCGAGCCGGAAGCTCAGGCCGTCGCGCTCGAGCGGCTTGCCCGCGGCCACCCGGGCCGGGTCGATCTCGATGCCGACGACCTGCACGTCAGGGCGCACCGCGCTCAGGCGGTCGTGCAGCTCGACGGCGGTCGTCGGCGAGGCGCCGTAGCCGAGGTCGACGACGACGGGCGGGCCGGGACTGCGCCGGAGCCGCCACGCCTGGGGCCCGGCGATCCATCGGTCGCAGCGGCGCAGCCGGTTGGGGTTCGTCGTGCCGCGCGTCACCGTGCCGACGGGGCGTTGGCGAGGGGGCACGACGGCAGGCTACGCGAGGCCCTTCGGCGGGTCGATGTATCGCCGCGGTCCAGGGCACGCCGGAATACATCGAATCACCGGTGTGGTTGAGTCGACGAGAGCAGGACGAGAGCAGCACGAGAGCACGAGCAGGTGCAGGACGAAGGGATGCCGATGGCGGCCGAGCCGAGACGCGTGGCGATGATCAGCGTCCACACCTCGCCCCTGGAGCAGCCGGGGACCGGTGACGCGGGCGGGCTCAACGTCTACGTCGCCGAGACGGCCAAGGAGCTCGCGGCGCGCGGCGTCGAGGTCGACATCTTCACGCGCCGCACGACGGGGGAGACGCCCGTCGAGGCCGAGCTCGTCCCGGGCGTGCGCGTGCGTCACGTGACCGCCGGCCCCTACGAGGGCCTGGCCAAGGAGGAGCTCCCCGGCCAGCTCTGCGCCTTCTCCGCAGGCATCATGCAGGCGGGCCTGTCGGTCCCCGAGGACCACTACGACCTCGTCCACTCGCACTACTGGCTCTCCGGCCAGGTCGGCTGGCTCGCCGCCGACCGCTGGCGGGTCGCGCTCGTGCACACGATGCACACCATGGCCCGCGTCAAGAACCTCCACCTCGCCGAGGGCGACCCGCCCGAGCCGCGGGGTCGCGAGATCGGCGAGGTCCAGGTCGTCGAGGCGGCCGACCGTCTCATCGCCAACACCGACGACGAGGCCCGCGAGCTCATCGAGCTGTATGCCGCGCCGCCGGCCAAGGTGTCCGTCGTCCCTCCCGGGGTCGACCTGTCGACCTTCACGCCGGGTGACCGTCGTGAGGCGCGCCGCGCTCTCGGGCTGCCCGTCGAGGGCGAGCTGCTCCTCTTCGTCGGCCGCATCCAGCCGCTCAAGGCCCCCGACGTGCTGCTCCGGGTGGCCGGCGAGCTGCTGCGCCGCGACCCGGATCGCCGTCGGCGTCTCACCGTCGCGGTCCTCGGCGGCCCGAGCGGCAGTGGCCTGACCCGGCCCCACGAGCTCGAGGAGCTCGCGCGTGCCCTCGGCATCGACGACGTCGTCCGCTTCGTGCGCCCGGTGGCCAGGCCGGTGCTCGCCCAGTGGTACCGCGCCGCAGACCTCGTGCTCGTGCCCAGCCACTCGGAGTCCTTCGGCCTCGTCGCGATCGAGGCGCAGGCGTGCGGCACCCCCGTCGTGGCAGCGCACGTCGGGGGCCTGCCCACCGCCGTCGGAGACGCCGGTGTCCTCGTCGACGGACACGAGACGCCGGCCTGGACCGACGCCGTCGAGTCCCTGCTGCGCGACGACACCCGGCGCCTCGCGCTGGGGTCCGCGGCCGTCGCCCACGCCGCCCAGTTCGGCTGGGGCGCGACGACCGACCGCCTGCTCGAGGTCTATCGGCAGGCCATCCGCGAGCGCGCCAACGGCACCAACGAAGTCCCCATCGACGAGGGCCAGAGCCTCGTCGGCGTGCCGACGGCGGTGATCCCGTGAGCGCCGAGCCGCAGGAGCTGGACCCGGTGGACCAGGCGGACCCGGTGGACCCCGCGGAGGGCACGCCGCGCGCGGCCGCCGAGGCCCGCCTCACGGCATACCTCGACTCGGTCGGGCTCGACTGGGAGCTCGGCGGACGCACGGGCGAGTACGTCGTCACGCTGCCCGGCGAGAAGAAGCTCAAGACCGTCGTGTCGGTGCTCGTGCGCGACCGGACGACGAGCCTCAGCGCCTTCGTCATCCGCAACCCCGACGAGAACCACGAGGTCTTCTACCGCACCCTGCTGCGCAAGAACGTCCGGCTGCAGGGGCTCGCCTACGCGATCGACTCCGACGGCGACGTCTACCTCCGCGGCGAGATCCCGACCGTCGCGGTCGAGGCCGACCACCTCGACCAGGTCTTCGGCATCGTGCTGTCGGCGAGCGACGACGTCTTCAACGAGCTGCTCGCGCTGGGCTTCCTCGGCTCGATGAAGAAGGAGTGGGCCTGGCGGGTGTCGCGCGGCGAGTCCACCCGCAACCTCGACGCGTTCCGTCACCTGTTGGACGACGGGTCGGAGGCCTGATCGGCCGTCGCTAGGCTGGCGCCATGACCTACACGCTCGTCCTCGTCCGTCATGGCGAAAGCGACTGGAACGCCAAGAACCTCTTCACCGGCTGGGTCGACGTCGACCTCACCGACAAGGGCCGCGCCGAGGGCGTGCGCGCCGGCGAGCAGCTCAAGGAGGCAGGGATCCTGCCCGACATCGTGCACACCTCGCTGCTGCGCCGCGCCATCACGACGGCCAACCTCTCGCTCGACGCCGCCGACCGCCACTGGATCCCGGTCAAGCGCGACTGGCGCCTCAACGAGCGCCACTACGGCGCGCTGCAGGGCAAGGACAAGAAGCAGACCCTCGAGCAGTTCGGCGAGGAGCAGTTCATGCTGTGGCGCCGCTCCTACGACGTGCCGCCGCCGCCCATCGAGCTCGACGACGAGTTCTCGCAGCACGGCGACCCGCGCTACGCCGGTCTCGGCGATGCGATGCCCGCGACGGAGTGCCTCAAGGACGTCGTCACGCGCCTCATGCCGTACTGGGAGACCGTGATCCAGAACGACCTCGCCGACGGCCTCACCGTCATGGTCGCCGCGCACGGCAACTCGCTGCGGGCCCTCGTCAAGACGCTCGACGGCATCTCCGACGACGACATCGCCGGGCTCAACATCCCCACCGGCATGCCGCTCGTCTACGAGCTCGACGAGTCGTTCAAGCCCGTCACCCCGGGTGGGCGCTACCTCGACCCCGAGGCCGCCCGCGCCGCGGCAGAGGCCGTCGCCAACCAGGGCCGCTGACCGACCGCCTTCACCGTCGAAAGGCCACGAACCGGGCTCCGGTTCGTGGCCTTTCGGGGCTTTCGGGCGTCTGGGCGTCAGGCGGGGGTGTGCCCGCGCTCGATCTCGGCGATGACGTCGGCGTCCTCGTCGTCCTCGTGGTCGAAGCTGACCTCGGAGTCGTACTCGCCGGTGACGAGGTAGACGACGCGCCGGGCGACCGACACGGCGTGGTCGGCGAAGCGCTCGTAGTAGCGGCCGACGAGCGTCAGGTCGAGGATCGAGCTGCGCGACCACGACGTGTTCTCGTCGAGGAGCGCCGCGAAGAGGTCGCGGTGCAGGTCGTCCATCGCGTCGTCGTCCTTCTCGAGCGCGATGGCGCCGGCGACATCCTTGCTCGCGATGATCGAGCCGCACTTGGCCACGATCGCCTCGGCGACCTGGCCCATCTGCAGGATGTGCGCGCGCAGCTCCGGCGGCACCGCCGAGTCCGGCGTGCGCAGGCGGGCGACCTTGGCGACGTGCCGGGCGAGGTCGCCCATTCGCTCGAGGTCGGAGCTCATGTGCATCGCCGTGACGACGATGCGCAGGTCGGTCGCGACGGGCTGCTGCCGCGCGAGCAGGTCGATGGACAGCTCGTCCAGCTCGATGCGGATGTCGTCGAGCTTGCGGTCGGCCTCGATGACCGACTCGGCGAGGTGGACGTCGGCGTCGAGCAGGGCGGTCGTGGCGCGGGAGATGGCCGACCCCGCGAGCCGGGTCATCTCGACGAGCTGGTCCGAGATGGTGTCGAGGTCCTCGTGGAACTGGTCGCGCATGGTCTTCCTGTCAGTCGCCGGTCGTGCGTGCTCGGGTCGTCGTGCCTGCCAGCCTGCCACCCGCGACGCGCGCGAGAGGGCATACGGGCGGGTCGACACGTCCCCCGCTGGTGCAGAGGCTGGCAGGGCTTCGTGAATGGGTGGGGACGCTGAGGTGAACAGTGGGTTCGTGCACCGCACGAGCACGGCGCGCGTGGTCAGAGCCTCCCGCGTCGATGCGTACGCTGAGTGTCGTGGACCCGACGACCGCGGCAACGCTCGGTGGCATCGCCGGCCTCGCCCTGGGCGGCCTGGCGATGGTCGCCGTGCGCCTGTCGGACCGCTCGACGGCGGCCGAGGCGCCGGCCCCTCCCGCCCCGCCGCTGCCCCCGGGCGTCGGTGAGGTCATCGCCGTCCTGCGCTCGAGCGGCATCCTCGTCGACTCCTCCGACCGCGTCGTCAACAACTCGCCGGCTGCGGTCGCGCAGGGTCTCGTGCGCGGCCAGGAGCTCGTCCACCCCGAGCTGCTCCACCTCGCCCGCGCGGTGCGCCGCGACGGCGTCATCCGCGAGGCCGAGCTGACCCTGCAGAAGGGCATCGGCGACGGGCGCCTCGTCGTGGCCGCACGCGTCGCACCCCTGGGCGCCGACCACGTGCTGCTGCTCGTCGAGGACCGCTCCAAGGCGGCCCGCGTCGAGGAGATCCGCCGCGACTTCCTCGCCAACGTCAGCCACGAGCTCAAGACTCCCGTCGGCGGCATCTCCCTGCTCGCCGAGGCGGTCCTCGACGCCCACGACGACCCCGAGGCCGTGGCGCGCTTCGCCAAGCGGATCAGCGTCGAGTCCGACCGGCTGACCCGCCTGGTCAAGGAGATCGTCGAGCTGTCCCGCCTGCAGGGCGCCGACGTCATCAAGGACCCGACGCTCATCGACGTCGGGGCGTGTGCCCGCGACGCCGCCGATCGCAGCCGCCTCATCGCCGACGAGCACCGCATCGAGCTCGTCACGGCGGTCGACGAGGGCTGCGAGGTGTGGGGCGACGCCGACCTCGTGACCACCGCCATCAGCAACCTCATCGGCAACGCCATCGCCTACTCCGACAGCGGCACGCGCGTCGGCGTCATGGTGCGCCGCGGTCGTTCCGGCGTCATCGACGTCTCGGTCACCGACCAGGGGCTCGGCATCGCGCCGGACGAGCAGCAGCGCATCTTCGAGCGCTTCTACCGCGTCGACACGGCGCGCTCGCGCGCGACCGGTGGCACCGGCCTCGGCCTCGCGATCGTCAAGCACGTGGCCGACAACCACGGCGGCAACGTGTCGGTCTGGTCCGAGCCCGGCCGCGGCTCGACCTTCACCATCGAGCTGCCCGCGGCCAACGCCTCCGGCGCCATCGAGCCCGCCGCACCGACGACGTATGCCGCCCTGCCGCACGACCCGGGCCCCGCCCCGTCGGTGGACACGAGCCCGACCCCGTCCGCAGACACGGGTCCGACCCCGTCCGTGGACACCGGCCCGGCCCCGTCCGTGAGCGCCTGAGACCCCACCTGAGCAACCGCCAGCCCCACGCTGCCAGACCCCGAGAGGCCCGTCTTGAGTCGCATTCTCATCGTCGAGGACGAGGTGTCGTTCTCCGACCCGCTGTCCTACCTGTTGAAGAAGGAGGGCTACGACGTCGCCGTGGCCGAGACCGGCCCGGACGGTCTGGCCGAGTTCGACAAGAACGGAGCCGACCTCGTCCTGCTCGACCTCATGCTCCCCGGCCTGTCGGGCGTCGACGTCTGCCGGGCGCTGCGCCAGCGGTCGTCGGTCCCGGTCATCATGCTGACGGCCAAGGACAGCGAGATCGACAAGGTCGTCGGCCTCGAGATCGGCGCCGACGACTACGTCACGAAGCCCTACTCGAGCCGCGAGCTGCTCGCGCGGGTCAAGGCCGTGCTGCGCCGTCTGGCCGAGCCCGAGGACCTGCTGCCCTCGACCCTCGAGTCGGGGCCGGTCCGGATGGACGTCGAGCGCCACACCGTCAGCGTCGCGGGCCGGTCCGCCTCGCTGCCGCTCAAGGAGTTCGAGCTGCTCGAGATGCTGTTGCGCAACTCCGGCCGGGTGCTGACGCGCATGCAGCTCATCGACCGGGTCTGGGGGAGCGACTACGTCGGGGACACCAAGACCCTCGACGTCCACGTCAAGCGCCTGCGGGCCAAGGTCGAGCCCGACCCGGCCAACCCCGTCCACATCGTCACGGTGCGCGGCCTCGGCTACAAGTTCGAGGCCGGCTGAGCCGTCGGACGTCACCAGTGACCCGGTGACGCGCAGACGCAGTGGTGCGCCCACGGCATACGCCATCGGTGACCGCTCGCGGCCCCGCCGAGAACGCACGAGGACCGGCCCCCTGGGGGAGCCGGTCCTCGTCGTGTCAGGCGTCAGTCAGCTGCCCGTGGGCGCAGGCGTGACCGTCGAGTAGTAGTCCTTGGGGGCCAGCACGGGCACCTTGACGACGGTCGTGCCACCGACGCTCGAGGTGACCGTGACGGGCACGAGGCCGCCCGGCTTGGTCTTGACCCCGCTGAGCTGCAGGCCCTTCGAGGCGAGTGCGACCTGCTCCTGCGGACGCAGCGAGATCTCGGACCCGGTGGGAGCGGTCGTCGCGTTGGGGTCGGCCTGGGCGGCGATCTTGACCGTCATGTCCTGGTCGCCGAGGTTGACGGCGGAGCCGGAGATGACGACGGTCCCGCTGCCGTCGCCGATGAGCGCGAGGTCGCGCAGGGCGAGCTCGCCGACGTTGGCCGGCACGCCGTCGGCGGGGACGTAGGCGACATCGGTCTGGACGGGCGAGTTGACCTGGCAGCCGGTCGTCGCGAGGGCGAGGGCCACTCCGGCGAGCACCGTCGTCACCCGGCGGGTGGACGGGCGACGCGCGGGGGCCGGGGCGGGGATTCGACGCTTCACGGGCGACAGCCTACCGGCGCCCGCGCCGCGCAGCCCGGGCACCCGCCGCAGCGCCTCGACGCAAGCTCCCTGGAGTCGTCCGGACGGGCCGGTCCGTGCGTCTCGAGGGGCTCGTAATGCATGCCGAACCGGGTTCTGTCAAGACGTCAATCGTCGGCCCTGAGCGGCCGACTATGGCTCTGACCTGCGACGATGCCGGATCCTGAGATCGCTATGTGCCTTGGTTCGTGATAATCTGGAGGTCGCGAAAGGGGAAAACAGCAGATGGTTTTCAAGGTCGGCGAGACGGTCGTGTACCCCCACCACGGGGCTGCACTGATCGAAGAGATCAACACACGAACGATCAAGGGAGAGGACAAGCTCTACCTGAAGCTCAAGGTCGCTCAGGGTGACCTGACGATCGAGGTCCCCGCCGAGAACTGCGACCTCGTGGGTGTCCGCGACGTCGTGGGCCAGGAGGGCTTGGACCGGGTGTTCGAGGTCCTGCGCACGCCCCACACCGAGGAGCCGACCAACTGGTCGCGCCGCTACAAGGCCAACCTCGAGAAGCTCGCGTCGGGTGACGTCATCAAGGTCGCCGAGGTCGTTCGTGACCTGTGGCGTCGTGACCAGGACCGCGGTCTGTCGGCCGGCGAGAAGCGCATGCTCGCCAAGGCCCGCCAGATCCTCGTCTCCGAGCTCGCGCTCGCGGAGAAGACCGACGAGGAGAAGGCCGAGACCATCCTCGACGAGGTCCTCGCTTCCTGATCCGGGCGAGATCCTGAACAACGAGACCGGAGCCGGTCGCGTCGGCGTCATCGTCGTCGCGGCCGGCTCCGGTTCGCGTCTGGGGGCTGCGGTCCCCAAGGCGTTCGTGCCCCTCGCGGGGGTGTCCCTGCTGGGGCACGCCCTGCGGGGGGCTCTGTCGTGCTCGGCGGTCTCCGAGGTGGTCGTCGTCGCCCCTGCCGCGCACCGCGGTGACGCCGAGGTCCTGGCCGATGGCGTATGCCGTGAGCTCGGCTCGTCCGCGCCCGTCACCGTCGTCGTCGGCGGGACCGAGCGGGGGGACTCCGTCGCTGCAGGCCTGGCCGTGCTGGGCGACGCCGTCGAGATCGTCCTGGTCCACGACGCGGCGCGGTGCCTGACGCCGGTGGCGGTCTTCGACCGGGTCGTGGCCGCCGTCGCCGGTGGGGCGGTCGCGGTGGTGCCCGGCACCGCCGTGGTCGACACGATCAAGCAGGTCGACGCGGAGGGCTTCGTCGTCGGGACCCCGGACCGGTCATCGTTGCGCGCGGTGCAGACGCCGCAGGGCTTCCGGCGGGACGTGCTCGAGCGAGCCCACGCCGTCTCGAGCGACGCGACCGACGACGCCGGGCTCGTCGAGCGGCTGGGGGAGCGGGTCCTCGTCGTCGACGGTGACGCGCGGGCCCTCAAGGTGACCACCCCGGCCGACCTCGACGCCGCCGCCCGCCTCCTCGCCGGCCCACCTCCACCCGTTTGACGTAGACGCGCGGCCGGAAATGACCGCCGAACACCTCAAACGGGTGTGCGGCCTATCCTCGGCAGCGTGACCGATGTGACGACCCCGACCCAGTCCCGCCCCCTGGCCCTCATCACCGGTGGTGGCACCGGCATCGGCGCGGCCATTGCCCGGCGCCTCTCGCAGGACGGCTTCGACGTCGTCGTCTCGGGACGCCGCCGCGAGAAGCTCGACGAGGTCGTGGCCTCCGTCGAAGGGGCCGGAGGCTCGGCCCGCGCCCTCGTCATGGACGTCACCGACGCCGACTCGGTCAGCGAGGGCGTTGCGACGCTCGGCCGCTGCGACGTCGTCGTCAACAACGCCGGTGGCGCCCTCGGCGTGACCCGTGTCGAGGACGGCGACCCGGCCGAGTGGGAGCGGATGTACGCCACGAACGTCGTCGGCACGATGCGCGTCACCCAGGCCGTGCTGCCGCTCCTGCGCCGCTCGGCCCGCGCCACGATCGTCGACATCAGCTCCATCGCCGGCGAGCGCGTCTACGAGGGCGGCGCCGGCTACGTCGCCGCCAAGCACGGCACCTCGGTGGTCTCCGAGACGCTGCGTCTCGAGCTCAACGGCGAGAACATCCGCGTCGTCGATATCCGCCCCGGCATGGTCCGCACCGAGGAGTTCTCCCTGACCCGGCTGCACGGCGACCAGGCCGCGGCCGACAAGGTCTATGCAGACGTCGACCGGCCGCTCGTGGCCGACGACGTCGCAGAGTGCGTCGGCTTCGTCGTCGGGCTGCCCCAGCACGTCAACATCGACACCATGGTGATCAAGCCGGTGGCGCAGGCGGCCCCGCACAAGCTCCACCGCGGCCCGATCGACTGGAAGGACGCCCGGTGACGACCCTCCCGCGCGTCGGCGTCGGGGTCGACGTCCACGCGTACGCCATCGAGGGGTCGGACCGCGAGCTGTGGGTCGCCGGCCTGCTCTGGCCGGGCGAACGCGGCCTGGACGGGCACTCCGACGCGGACGTCGCGGCGCACGCCGCCTGCGACGCGATCTTCTCCGCCGCCGGCATCGGCGACCTCGGCGCCCACTTCGGCACCTCCCGCCCAGAGCTCGCCGGCGCGTCCGGCGTCACGCTCCTGTCCGAGGCCGCGAGGCTGGTGCGCGAGGCCGGCTACGAGATCGGCAACATCGCCGTGCAGGTCGTCGGCAACCGTCCCAAGGTGGGCACGCGCCGCGCCGAGGCCGAGGCCGCGCTGTCCGAGGCAGCCGGCGCCCCGGTGTCGGTGAGCGGCACGACGACGGACGGGCTCGGCCTGACCGGCCGCGCCGAGGGCATCGCCGCCGTCGCCACCGCCCTCGTGGTGCTCCGCCGCGGCAGCTGAGCTGCGTCGACCGGTGCTTGACGCCGCGACGCAACGGGTACGCCGACGGGTGGAGCGGCGACTGCCTGCCCCATCGGGGTGACCAGGAGGACGGCATGACTACCAGCACCATCATCTGGATCATCGTGGCGGTGATCGTCGTGATCGCGGTCGTCGCCTTCGTGAGCTCGCGCGGCCGCGGACGGCACGTCGAGGCCCGGCGCGAGAAGGCGGCCGAGATCCGGCAGGAGGCGGCCGAGCACGACCAGACGCTGCGCGAGCGCGAGGTCAGCGCGACCGAGGCCCAGGCCCGCTCGGAGCTGGCCCGTGCGGAGGCGGAGAAGCGCCGGATCGAGGCCGAGCGCCTCGAGGCCGAGGCCCGGGAGCACTCGGGTGACGCCGAGGCGGTCAGGCGCGAGCGTGACGAGCGGATGCGGCAGGCCGACCTGCACGACCCCGACGTGCGCACCGACAAGGAGGGCTACCGGATCGACGAGGACTCCAACCGTCTCGACGAGGTCGGCGACGACCAGGTGCGCCACGACCAGGTGCGCAACGACGGGGCCCGCAACGGCGAGGCTCTCGGCGGCGACCGGACCGACGGCGAGGGGCTGCGCAGCGAGCACCACGTGACCGACGGTGTCGACGGCGCGGGTGCGCACGACGAGACCGGCGGCGTCACGCGCGACCGCTGAGGCGCCCGAAGACGCACGAGACCGCCCACTCGACGTGGGGGAGTGCCCACTCGACTCTCGAGTCGAGTGGGCACTTCGTTGCCACCGCCCGACCGGGCCGGGCGCACGTTTGGCAGGATCAGGGGACCGTGAAGACGAGGCCGAAGGAGTAGTCATGCCGCAGACCGTCAAGGGTGTCATCAGCCTCAGCAAGGGAGCAGACGTCGAGGTCGTCGACGTCGTCGTGCCCGACCCGGGCCCCGGCGAGGCGGTGGTCAAGATCGAGACCTGCGGGGTGTGCCACACGGACCTGCACTACCGCGAGGGCGGCATCAACGACGACTACCCGTTCCTGCTCGGGCACGAGGCAGCGGGCTACGTCGAGGCCGTCGGCGAGGGTGTCACCGACGTCGCGCCCGGCGACTTCGTCATCCTCAACTGGCGCGCCGTCTGCGGCCAGTGCCGGGCCTGCGCCAAGGGCAAGCCGTGGTACTGCTTCAACACCGCGAACGCCACGCAGAAGATGTCGCTGACCGACGGCACCGAGCTGACGCCGGCCCTCGGCATCGGCGCCTTCATCGAGAAGACCCTCGTCGCCGCCGGCCAGTGCACCAAGGTGCCCGAGGCCGACGCCGCCGCGGTCGGTCTGCTCGGCTGCGGGGTCATGGCCGGGTTCGGCGCGGCCGTCAACACCGGCGGGGTGACCCGGGGCGACTCGGTCGCCGTCATCGGCTGCGGGGGTGTCGGCAACGCCGCCATCGCCGGCGCCCAGGTGGCCGGCGCGACGACGATCATCGCCGTCGACGTCAGCGACGCCAAGCTCGAGCAGGCCAGGCACTTCGGCGCGACGCACACGGTCAACAGCAAGGACACCGACGCGGTCGAGGCCATCCGCAGCCTGACCGGCGGCAACGGCGCCGACGTCGTCGTCGAGGCGGTCGGCCGCCCCGAGACCTACGAGCAGGCGTTCTACGCCCGCGACCTCGCCGGCACGGTGGTCCTCGTCGGCGTGCCGACGCCCGACCAGCAGGTGACCCTGCCGATGATCGACATCTTCGGTCGCGGCGGCTCGCTCAAGTCGAGCTGGTACGGCGACTGCCTGCCGAGCCGCGACTTCCCGATGCTCGTCGAGCTCTACAAGCAGGGTCGCTTCGACCTCGACGCCTTCGTCAGCGAGCGCATCGGCCTCGGCGACATCGAGCCGGCCTTCGAGAAGATGCACCGCGGCGAGGTGCTGCGTTCGGTGGTCGAGCTGTGAGCGCCGACGACGCGGCCGACCAGGTCCGGCCGTCGCAGGGCGGCGTCCGCGTCGACCACACGACCACCGAGGGCACGTTCAGCCTCGACGGCGGCACGTGGGAGGTCGAGAACAACGTCTGGGTCATCGGCGACGACACCTCGTGCGTCGTCATCGACGCCCCGCACGACGCCGGAGCGATCCTCGAGCTCGTCGGTGACCGTCGCCTGACCCACGTGCTGCTGACGCACGCGCACGACGACCACGTCACCGTCGTGCCCGAGCTCCTCGCCTCCCACCCGGGGGCGAAGGTCGCACTGCACCCCGACGACCGGGTGCTGTGGGACCGGACCCACCCCGATCTCGCGCCGACGCAGGACCTCGCCGACGGGGACGTCGTGCAGGTCGGCGACGTCGAGCTCTTCGTGCTGCACACGCCGGGCCACGCCCCGGGTGCGTGCTGCTTCTTCGCGCGTGACCTCGCCGTCGTCTTCACGGGCGACACGCTCTTCCACGGCGGTCCGGGGGCGACGGGTCGCTCGTACTCCGACTTCCCGACCATCGTCGACTCGATCAGGGACAAGCTGCTCTCCCTGCCGCCCGAGACGACGGTCCTGACCGGCCACGGTCGCGCCACGACCGTCGGCGACGAGCTGCCGGACGTCGAGGAGTGGATCCGCAGGGGTCACTGACGCGCGGTCCGCGCCACACGGCATACGCAAGCGGGCGTATGCCGTGTGGCCGCGCCGGGCCCGTCCGCGGGCTCAGGTGCGGGGTGCGTCGCGCAGCAGGCTGATCTTCTGCCAGATCTTGCGGCTCATGCCCGTCGTGAGGTTCTCGATCTCGCTCACGGTGTCGAGCACGAGCGCGTCGGTCGACTCCTCGGCGCAGAGGGCCGCGGCCTTGGAGCAGAGCGAGAGCAGCTCGGAGCAGTAGTCGAGGTAGAGCGCGTAGTCGCGCACCGACATCGTGCGCGGGCTGACCACCTCGTCGCCGGCCACGGTGCCCGGCCGCGTGGCGGGCAGCAGGGCCGCCGGGTCCTTGCTCATCTGGTGCATGTCGATGATGTGGGCCAGCGACCGCAGCCGGTGCAACCGCCGGATGAGGTCGTTGCGCACGACCCGGTCGGCGAGCGAGAGCAGGAACCAGATGGCGATGCCGGCGAAGACGAGGTCGTTGATGAGGCTCTCGACGACCGGCAGCCACTCGAACGCCGCGATCGAGCCCGCGCGGGCCACGCCGTCGCGCACGGCGATCGCGACGGCGACGACCGACACTGCGACGACCACGACGATGAGCACGCGCGAGAGCCACAGCAGCGCGGCCCGCTGGACGGGGGCGCGGCGGCGCCGGTCGAGGAGCGCGTCGATGACCTTGCCGAGCTCCTCGGTGGCCGCGCGCAGCCCGGGGTGGCGGGGCAGGTAGGTGTCGATGCGCTCGCCGAGGTATCGGGTGACGGCGCGGACCTCGGTGCCGTCGAGCCGCTCGTAGCTCGTGAGCCGCGGTTGCGCCATGGCCCCGACCCTAGTCCGGAGGCCGCCGCAGCTGCCGGACCGTCACTGGTCGGGCGCGTGGCGACGCGCCGATAGACTTCGGCGGGTGAGCCTACGACTGTTCGACACCGCAACCCGGGAGCTGCGCGACTTCACGCCGCGCGAGGCGGGCAAGGTCGGCATGTACATCTGTGGCCTCACCACCCAGGGCGCGCCGCACATCGGGCACATCCGTTTCGCCGTCGCGTTCGACGTGCTGCGCCGCTGGCTCGAGACCGGGCACGGCTACGACGTGACGCTCGTGCGCAACGTCACCGACATCGACGACAAGGTGCTGCGCAAGGCCGCCGAGGCGGGCGAGCAGTGGTTCGCCCTGACGTACCGCAACGAGCGGCTCACCTCGCAGGCGCTCGACGCGCTGGGCGTCGAGCCCGCCACCTACGAGCCGCGCGCCACCGGGCACGTGCCCGACATGGTCACGCTCATGGAGACCCTCATCGACAAGGGGCACGCGTATGCCGCCCCCGACGGCAGCGGCGACGTCTACTTCGACGTGCGCTCGTGGCCCGAGTACGGCTCCCTCACGGGCCAGTCGCTCGACGACATGGCGAGCGCCGACGACGCCGACCCGCGCGGCAAACGCGACCCCCGCGACTTCGCGCTCTGGAAGGGCCGCAAGTCCGACGAGCCCGAGAGCGCCTCGTGGCCGACGCCGTTCGGCGCCGGACGCCCCGGCTGGCACCTCGAGTGCTCCGCCATGGCGCGGCGCTGGCTCGGCGACGAGTTCGACATCCACGGCGGCGGCATCGACCTGCGCTTCCCGCACCACGAGAACGAGCAGGCGCAGTCGCGCGCGGCCGGTCTCGGCTTCGCCCGCTACTGGCTCCACAACGCGTGGGTCACGGTCAAGGGCCAGAAGATGGGCAAGTCCCTCGGCAACGCCCTCGAGGTCGCGCACCTGCTCGAGGTGACCCGCCCCATCGTGCTGCGCTACTACCTCACGGCCGCGCACTACCGGTCGACGATCGAGTACCACGAGGGCTCGCTCGAGGAGGCAGCCGGCGCCGTCGAGCGGATCGAGGGCTTCCTCGAGCGCGCGGCCCGACGCGGCGAGATCGTGCCCGTGGCCGCGACCGACCTGCCGGCGGCGTTCGTCGCCTCGATGGACGACGACCTCGGAGTCAGCGGCGCGCTCGCCGTCGTGCACGACACCGTGCGGGCCGGCAACAGCGCGCTCGACGAGGACGACGACGAGGCGGCCCTCGCGGCCGCCGGCGCCGTCGTCGCCATGACCGACGTGCTCGGCGTGAACCCCCTTGCGGCGCACTGGGGTTCGGGCGGCAGCCGCGAGGACGCCGCCGCCGAGGTGGCGCTCGAGGCGCTCGTGCGGGCCCAGCTCGACGCGCGCCAGGTCGCCCGCCAGGAGCGCGACTTCGAGCGCGCCGACGAGATCCGCGACAGCCTGACGGCCGTCGGCATCGAGATCACCGACACCCCCTCGGGGGCCCAGTGGTCCCTCGCCCGCGCACCGCGCGCGAACGACCCCGAAGACACCACCACCGCGGCCCCCGGGGCCGAGAAGGCACAGGGCTGACATGCCAGGCAACTCCCAGAGGCGCGGCGCCATCCGCAAGAGCAGCAAGGGCGCGACCGTCGGCTCTGGCGGCCAGCGCCGCCGCGGGCTCGAGGGCAAGGGCCCGACCCCCAAGGCCGCCGACCGCGAGTACCACCCCGCGCACAAGCGAGCCACGTCCGCCGCCAAGCGCTCCGGTGGCGGCGCCGCCGGTCCGGGGGGCCGTGGGCAGGCGCGCTCCAAGAGTCGCGGCAGCAAGGCGTCGAGCGAGATGGTCTACGGCCGCAACTCGGTCGTCGAGGCCCTGCGCGCCGACGTGCCCGTGGCGACGATGTACATCGCGACGCGCATCGACACCGACGACCGCGTGCGCGAGGCCCTCAAGATCGCCACCGAGCGCGGCCTCGCCATCCTCGAGACGCCCCGCGGCGAGCTCGACCGCCTCACCGACGGCGGCGTCCACCAGGGCATGGCGCTGCAGGTGCCGCCCTACGAGTACGCCCACCCGAACGACCTCATCGACCCCGAGATGCCCGGCATCCCGCTCGTCGTGGCCCTCGACGGCATCACCGACCCGCGCAACCTCGGCGCCATCGTGCGATCCGTCGCAGCCTTCGGCGGCCACGGCGTCGTCGTGCCGGAGCGGCGCTCGGTCGGCATGACGGCCTCCGCGTGGAAGACCTCCGCCGGCGCAGCGGCACGCATCCCCGTGGCCCGCGCGAGCAACCTCACGCGCGCCCTCGAGGAGTTCAAGAAGGCCGGCTTCTTCATCCTCGGCCTCGACATGGACGGCGACGTCGAGCTGCCCGACCTGACGCTCGCCACCGAGCCGCTCGTCATCGTGACCGGCTCCGAGGGCAAGGGCCTCTCGCGCCTCGTCCGCGAGACGTGCGACCAGATCGTCTCGATCCCGATGAGCTCGGCCGTCGAGTCGCTCAACGCCGGCCTCGCCACCGGCGTCACCCTCTACGAGATCGCCCGCCAGCGCCGACGCTGACGGGCCCGCCCGACCCGGCGGGACGGCATACGCCCGTTCGGCGCAGCCGACATCGACAGGCCAGTGGGGAGCGGGCGGGACCAGGCACGAGGGTCAGCGGGGACCCGGCTGTGAGTTGGGGAACTTCGGACGGCCCTCCCACGCTGGTCTGATTGTGCTCGATTAGAGTGCTGTCGAGTCGACTACGCCCTGTAGTACCCATCCGGGGCGTCACGCTGAGCGCTGCGGACGAGCAGCCGGAACGAAGGACGTACCCGTGGCGAAGAGCACCCGTGCCGAGACGGCCGCCCGAGCGGCGCAGCTGCGCGCCGAGGCCGCCCGCAAGGACCGCCAGCGCACTCAGGTCATCGCCGCGTCGGTGGCCGTCGTCGTCGTGATCATCGCCGTCGTCGTCGGGGTCGTCATCTCCAACCGGCCCAAGGACGCTCCCGCGGCTGCCAGCGGGGGAGCCGCCGCGCTCGCCACCCTCGAGAAGCTGCCCGCGACCCTCTTCGACAAGGCGCCGGCGCCCTCGCCCGCGCAGGCGCCGACCAAGCTGCAGGGCGGCACCGCGCTGACGCAGGACGGCAAGCCGAAGGTGCTCTACATCGGCGCTGAGTACTGCCCGTTCTGCGCGATGGAGCGGTGGGCCCTGATCGGTGCGCTGTCGCGCTTCGGCACCTTCACCGGCGTCACCGAGACGACGAGCTCGAGCACCGACGTGCACCCCAACACCCCGACGTTCTCGTTCAAGGACGCGAAGTTCACGAGCGACGTCGTCGCCTTCCAGGCGATCGAGACCCAGGACCGCGAGGGCAAGCCGCTGCAGACGCTCGACGGCGAGAACCTCGCGCTGTTCCAGAAGTTCAACCCCGGCGGCGGCATCCCGTGGGTCACCTACGGCGGCACGCACGCCACCGACGGCGCGACGGTCGAGGCCAACGCCTTCGAGGGCAAGACCTACGACCAGATCATCGCCGGCATCCAGGACCCGACGTCCGACATCGGCAAGACGGTGACGCCCGCGATCAACATGATCACCGCCCAGATCTGCTCGCAGACCGACGGCAAGCCCGCCAACGTCTGCACGAGCCAGGGCGTGCAGTCCGCGTCCGTGCTGCTCAAGCGGTGACGCGGCGTGAGCTCGCTGCGTGACGACGTGACCACGGGCGACGCCGCGGTGGTCGCCGGACGCACCCGCCCGGCGTGGCTCGCACCCGTCTCGGTGGTGCTCGCGGTCGTGGGGCTGCTCGTCTCGGCCTACCTGACCTACGAGCACTTCACGGCCAACGCCACCCTGGCGTGCAGCATCGGCGGCGTCGTCGACTGCGCCAAGGTCACGACGAGCGCCTGGAGCACCTTCATGGGGGTGCCCGTGGCGCTGCTCGGCCTCGTCTTCTTCGTCGTGGCGCTCGCGCTCTGCCTACCGCGCGTGTGGCGCCGACCCGAGGCGTGGCTGGACGCCGCGCGACTCGGCTGGCTCACCGTCGGCCTCGGCATGGTGCTCTACCTCGTGTGGGCCGAGCTCTACCGCATCAACGCGATCTGCCTGTGGTGCACCGCGGTCCACGTCGTGACGTTCGTGCTGTGGATCGTCGTCCTCTTCGGCCAGATCCTCTCGGGGCCGGCGGAGTCCGCGTTGGGCACCAAAGAGGACTGACGGCCTACGCCCTCGCCCACCCGCGGAGTCGAGTGCCCAGTTCTCGACGTGAGGAAGTGGGCACTCGACGTGGGAGGTGCGGCCCGCAGGGTCGAGTGCGCAGTTCTCGACGTGTGGAAGTGGGCACTCGACGTGGGAGGTGCGGCCCGCAGGGTCGAGTGCGCAGTTCTCGACGTGTGGAAGTGGGCACTCGACGTGGGAGGTGGCGGCGTCGTCAGTCGAACCGGCTGATGACCGGCATCTCCTCGGTGTCGACGCCGAGGACGGACTTCTCCTCCGGCTTGGCCGGCAGGACCGTCGTGACGTAGTCGCGCAGGGCGTCCTCGATCGGGGTGTCGTGCCCGGCGCGCTCGCTCATGTACCAGCGGTGCTCGAGCACTTCGTGGAAGATCTCGGCCGGCTCGAGGCGACCGGTCAGCTCACGTGGCACGGCACGCGTCACGGGCTCGTAGACCTTGGCGAGCCAGTCGTGCGCCACGATCTCCTCGTCGTCGCCCTGACGGTCGGTCGCGGCGGTGTACGCGTCGAGGTCGTTGAGCAGGCGGCGCGCCTGGTTCTCGCCGACGTCGAGGCCGGTGAGCCGCAGCAGGCGGCGGGAGTGGTGGCCGGCGTCGACGACCTTCGGGGTGATGACGATCTCGGTGCCCCCGATGTCGGTCGTCATCGACAGCTCGTCGACGTCGAAGCCGAGCTCGTTGAGGCGCCGGATGCGCTCGTCGACGCGCCAGCGGTCACCGAGCTCGAAGCGCTCGGTGCCGGTGAGGGCGTCCCACAGCGTGTGGTAGCGCTCGATGACCGAGGCGGACACCTCGAAGGGGTCGGCGTGCTCCTCGAGGAAGCCACCGGCCGCGAGGTCCATGAGCTCACCCGCGATGTTGACGCGGGCGATGTCGAGGTCGTGCTCCCGCTGGCCGTCGGACAGGCGCGCGTGCAGCTCGCCGGTCTCGGCGTCGACGAGGTAGGCGGCGAAGGCGCCCGCGTCGCGGCGGAAGAGGGTGTTGGACAGCGATACGTCGCCCCACCAGAAGCCCTCGAGGTGCAGGCGGACGAGGAGCACCGCGAGGGCGTCCATGAGGCGCACCGCCGTGTCGGGCCGGAGGTTCTGGCTGTAGAGCGCGCGATAGGGCAGCGAGAACTGCAGGTGGCGTGTGATGAGGCACGCGTCGAGCGGCTCTCCGTCGGCCGTCGTGCGACCGTGGACGACACCGAACGGCTCGACCGACGGCACGTCGAGCCGACGCAGGTTGCGCAGCATGGCGTACTCGCGGTCGGCGATGTCGTCCTTGATCTCCTTCACCGCCAGCACCCGTGCGCCGAGCTTGACGAAGCGCACGACGTGGCGGGAGATGCCGCGGGGGAGCGCCGCGAGGTGGCTCTCGGGCCACTCCTCCAGCGGTGTCGACCACGGCAGGTCGAGCAGGGCGGACTCGGGCCTGGCGGTGGTGATCTCGAGCGTCACGCGCTCATCGTGGCACGCTCGCGCGACAGGCGTCGATCAGCCCACAGCGCAAGGCCCCCGAGAGCGAGGAAGAGCATGGCGATGACGGCGCAGTTGAGCAGCGTCCGGCCGAAGCCGATCGTGCCCACGTTGAGGAACGGGTAGGGGTACCAGCCGACGAAGGGGCCGAGCGCGAGCGTCGCCGCGAGCCACAGCACGGGCCAGATGAGCGAGGGCAGCAGGTCGTCGCGAGTGACCTTCTCCCGAGGGCCGAAGACGGCCCACCCGACGAAGGTCAGCGCGGGCACGACGACGTGGAGCAGGCGGTCGCAGACGAGGTTGGCCGTCGTGTACGTCGGCGACGGCGGCAGTGCGACGGCCGCGACGATGCCCGTCACGGTGATGCCGACGAGCGAGGCGAGCCGCACCACGCGGAAGACCTGGGTGTTCATCCGGTCCCGGACGATGAGGAACATCGACACGGCGACGAGGACGTTGGACTGGATCGTGAAGTAGCTGAAGTAGCGGCGCACCTGCTCGGGGCGGGCCGTCGTCACCGCGCTCGAGTCCAGGATGTTCTCGCCGCTGACGACGAGGTAGAGCTGCAGGACGAGCGCGGTGACCGCCACGAGCAGCGTCAGGGTGTGCCAGGCGCGTCCGATCCGCGATGTCGTCACACGCGGAGCCTAGGGCCTCGCCGGGCGCCGCGGCCTGACCTTGTCGAGCCTTGGAGGCGACGACGCCGGGCCGGCACTCACGATGGGTGCCGGCCCGGCGGCATACGCGATCTGCTTGCGCCGGAGGCGCTTCGGCTCAGTCGCCGACGCGCAGGCCCGACTCCGAGTTGAAGACGTGGACGTGACCGACCTTGGGCTTGAGGTAGATCTTCTCGCCCTTCTCCGGGGGGCGCCGACCGTCGACCCGCGCGATGAACGGCACGGCGCCGGCGTTCTCGCCGGTGGCCTCGAGCAGCTTCTGCTCGGTCGACCCGTAGATGTAGGCGTCCGCGCCGAGCTCCTCGACGACGTCGACCGTGACGGGGATGCCCGACTGGTCGGACGACAGCTCGAGGTCCTCGGGACGCACGCCGAGCGTCACGTCCTTGCCGACACCGGACAGGTCCTCACGTGCGATCGGCACGGTGTGGCCGTGCAGGTCGACGCCGCCCTCGGTGACAGGGACGCTCATGAGGTTCATGGCGGGCGAGCCGATGAAGCCGGCTACGAAGACGTTGGCCGGGTGGTCGTACATCCGGCGCGGGCTGTCGCACTGTTGGAGGATGCCGTCCTTGAGCACCGCGACGCGGTCACCCATCGTCATGGCCTCGACCTGGTCGTGCGTGACGTACACCGTCGTGACGCCGAGGCGGCGCTGGAGGGAGGCGATCTGCGTGCGGGTCTGGACGCGGAGCTTGGCGTCGAGGTTGGACAGCGGCTCGTCCATGAGGAAGACCTGGGGCGAGCGGACGATCGCGCGGCCCATGGCGACGCGCTGGCGCTGGCCACCCGAGAGGGCCTTCGGCTTGCGGTCGAGGTAGGGCGTGAGGTCGAGGATCTTGGCGGCCTCCTCGACGCGCTTGCGGATCTCGGCCTTGTCGACCCCGGCGATCTTGAGCGCGAAGCCCATGTTGTCGGCGACCGTCATGTGCGGGTAGAGCGCGTAGTTCTGGAACACCATCGCGACGTCGCGGTCCTTGGGGGACAGGTTCGTCACGTCGCGGTCACCGATGAGGATGCGGCCGCCGTTGACCTCCTCGAGGCCGGCGAGCATGCGCAGGGAGGTGGACTTGCCACATCCGGAGGGACCGACGAGGACGAGGAACTCCCCGTCCGCGATCTCGATGTTGAGCTTGTCGACCGAGGGGACCGGGTTGCCCGGGTACTGCCTCGTAGCGTTGTCGAACGTCACTGTTGCCATGGCTTCTTTGCCTTCCTTCACCGGCAGGAACGTGCCGGACGATCCGTTGTAAAGGTGCCTGCCCGGCTGAGCAGGCATCGTCATCATGTCCCATGCGCGGCACGTTGACCACCCCCGGCCCACCCAGGACCTCGCTGACCTGCGGTTTCGTGTCGTGTCCAGAACGTTGCAAAAACTTGCTGCAAGCGGGTGGCCGCTGTCTGCAACTTCTTGCTAGATTCCGGGTCACCGGTGGCGGCGTGTGCCACCTGGCTTCAAAGGAGAATCCATGCACAAGCGTGCGCTCGGCGCTGCTGCTGTCACGGGTGTTGCCGCCCTGGCCCTCAGCGCCTGCGGTGGGTCCAGCCCCACCACCCCGTCCAACACCGGTGCCGCCGGCACGAGCAAGGCGACCACCTCTGGCACCCCCGAGACGCCGAGCGGCACCGCTGCTCCCGTCCGTGACGCCAACGTCGACCTCGTCATCTGGACCGACGCCGACCGTTCCAAGGCCGTGCAGAAGTACGCCGACCAGTTCGCCGCCGAGAACGGTGTCTCGGTCAAGGTGCAGATCTCGACCGACACCCGCGCCCAGTTCAAGGACGCGACCAAGGTCGGCAAGGGCCCGGACGTCATCGTCGGCGCCCACGACTGGCTCGGCGAGCTCGTCCAGAACTCGACGGTCGCCCCGGTCAACCTCAGCTCCGACGTCGCGGCGAAGTTCCTGCCGAGCGCCATCGCGGCCACGAAGTTCAACGGCCAGTCCTACGGCGTCCCGTACGCCGTCGAGAACATCGGCCTCATGTACAACAAGGACCTCGTCCCGAACCCGCCCAAGACGATGGAGGAGCTCGTCGCCACCGGCGAGAAGCTCGTCAAGGAGGGCAAGGCCAAGCAGGTCCTGTCGCAGTTCGTCTCCAAGGTCGGCAACGCGTACTTCGCCTACCCGTACCTCTCCGCCTTCTCCGACGGCGGCATCTTCGCCACGAAGGACAACGGCGACTACGACCCGAACAAGCTGATCGTCAACAGCCCCGGCTCCGTCAAGGGTGGCGAGGTCCTCGCCGAGCTCGGCAAGGAGAAGGTCCTCTCGACCAACGTCGACGACACGAACCAGGACGCGCTCTTCGACACGAAGGCCGCGCCGTTCATGATCAGCGGCCCGTGGAGCGTCGCGAAGGCCAAGGAGGCGGGCATCAACTACGGCATCGCCCCGCTGCCGAGCCTCGCCGGTGGCGGCGCCATGAAGCCGTTCCTCGGTGTCCAGATGTTCTACGTCTCGAGCAAGGCCAAGAACGCCGCCCTCGCGCAGGAGTTCGTCACGAACTACATCCCGCGCAAGGACGTCCAGCTCGCACTCTTCGAGGTCGGCAAGCGTCCGCCGGCCCTCAAGGAGGCCTACGACGAGGTCGCCGCGAGCGACCCCGACGTCAAGGCGTGGTACGAGGCCGGCGTCGACGGCAAGCCGATGCCCAACATCCCGGCGATGAACTCGGTCTGGGGCCCCTTCGGGCAGGCGACCGCCGACATCATCGCGGGCAAGGCGGGTGCGCAGGCGCGTCTCGACGCTGCCGCGAAGGAGATCGCGGCCAACATCGCCAAGGGCTGATCTCCCTCGGTCTGAGAGAGGTTCCGGGGTCCGCCGCCGTGGCAGACCCCGGAACCCCGGCCCGAGCACGGGCCACCAGGGAGCTCCTTCGGGGCTCCCCTTCGTGCATCTACGGCAACGGCGCCGGTCCGGCGCAAAAGGACGTGTCACATGACCAAGCCCCTCGCGCTCGCGATCAAGTGGGTTCTCATCGTCGCGACGATGGCCGGCATCCTGTGGGTCGCCACCAAGCTCGCCCAGGCCGGCAACACGATGGCGGTCGTCATCGCGGGACTCGTGGGGATGGGGATCCTCGCCGTCTACGCGACGCGCCGAGCCGTCCCCCTGAAGTACCTCGTGCCGGGTCTGCTCTTCATGACCCTCTTCCAGCTGTGGCCGGTGCTCTACACCGCGAGCCTGTCGACGACGAACTACGGCGACGGCCACCTCTACAGCAAGGAGGAGTCGGTCTCCGACATCATCGCCCAGTCGGTGCGGGAGGTCGCGGACACCCCCCGCTACAAGATGTCGGTCGCGACCAAGGAGGGTGGCGACCCCACCACCGCCGACCTCGTGCTGCTGCTGACCAAGCCGGACGGCTCGCCGTTCGTCGGCGACAAGACGGGGCTGCAGCCGCTGCCGGCGACCGGCGTCGAGAAGACGCCGGTCGGCAAGATCACCAAGGCGCCCGGCTACACGATCCTCAACGCGCGGCAGGCCAACGCCCGGAGCAAGGACCTCTCCGCCATCGCCGTGCCGACGACCGACGGTGGCGGCATCAAGCCCGTCGGCCTCTCAGAGGCCTTCGAGGGCCGCGCCACCGTCACCTACGACGCCAACGCAGACAAGCTCACCGACTCGTCCACGCAGCCACCGACCGTGTATGCGCCGAAGGACGCCCGGTGGGTCAACGTCGCCGACCCGACCGTCAGCTTCCCGCAGGGCTGGAAGGAGAGCGTCGGCCTCGCCAACTACACCCGCATCTTCACCGACCCGACGATCCGCAGCGGCTTCCTCGGCATCTTCGTCTGGAACGTCGTCTTCGCCATCGTCTCGGTGCTCTCGACGTTCCTGCTGGGCATGCTCATCGCGCTGCTCTTCAACGACCCGAGGCTGCGCGGCAAGGCCGTCTACCGATCTCTGCTGATCCTCCCGTACGCGCTTCCCGGCTTCGTCACGGCGCTCGTGTGGAAGGGCATGTTCAACCAGGACTACGGCATCATCAACCAGACGCTGGGCCTGGGTGTCGACTGGCTGGGCACCTCCGCAGGAGCCAAGGCCGCGATCCTCATCACGAACCTGTGGCTCGGCTTCCCCTACATGTTCATCGTGTGCACGGGCGCGCTGCAGTCGATCCCGCAGGACGTGCGTGAGGCGGCGACCATCGACGGCGCCAACGCCTTCCGGACGCTGCGGTCGATCATCATGCCGCTGCTCCTCGTCGCCGTCGGGCCGCTGCTCCTCGCGTCGTTCGCCTTCAACTTCAACAACTTCGGGCTCATCTACCTGCTCACCAAGGGCGGCCCGTTCAACGGCGCCGACACGAGCATCGGCTCGAGCGACCTGCTCATCACGTATGCGTTCCGCCTGGCCTTCTCCGGCAGCGCGCCCAACTACGGCTTCGCCGCCGCGGTGTCCGTCATCATCTTCCTGCTCGTGGCGCTGATGAGCATCCCGGGCTTCCGCCGCACCAAGGCCCTCGAGGAGGTCAACTGATGTCGACCGTGAATGCTCCGCTCCCCGCCGACCCACGCATCGACGCGCGCGTCGAGCAGCAGACCGGCGCCCCGACCCCTCCCTCGCCCAAGCGCGGTGGCCTCGGCGGGTCGGTGTGGTGGCGCCACGCCCTGGGCATCCTCGCCCTGATGTGGGCGCTCTTCCCGATCCTGTTCATCTACTCGGCCGCGACCAACCCGAGCGGCACGCTCAACACGGCCAGTCTCTGGCCGTCGGGCTTCTCCACGAAGAACTTCACGGACCTGTTCAACGACAGCTCGCGCCCGTTCTGGACCTGGTACAAGAACTCGATGATCATCTCGCTCGTCGGGGCGCTCGGGGCGGTCTTCATCGGGGCGTGCGCGGCGTTCGCCTTCTCGCGCCTGCGGTTCAAGGGCCGGCGCGGCGGCATGATGTTCCTGCTGCTGACGACGTTCTTCCCGGCGCTGCTCGCCATCGTCGCGACGTACATCATCTTCGCGGGCATCGGTGACGTGCTGCCGGCCTTCGGCCTCAACACCACGACCGGCCTGATCCTCGCCTACCTCGGTGGCGCGCTCGGTGCCAACGTGTGGCTGCTCAAGGGCTACTTCGACACGGTCCCGCGCGAGCTCGACGAGGCCGCGATCGTCGACGGCGCGAGCCACGCCCGCATCTTCTTCACGATGACGCTGCGCCTCGTCATGCCGATCCTCGTCACGGTGTTCATGCTCGTCTTCGTCGGGCTCTACGGCGAGTTCATGCTCGCCAGCGTCTTCCTGACCGACGTCGACCAGCAGACGCTGGGTGTCGGCCTCTACGGCATGACGCTCGGCAACGACGCGAACACCCTCTTCGGGCGGTTCACCGCCGGCGCCCTGCTCGGCTCGATCCCCGTCATGCTGCTCTACCTGGCCTTCCAGCGTCAGCTCGTCGGCGGCCTCACCACGGGATCCGTCAAGTGAGCCCTGCCCCGACCCGCCATGAGACGTGGCTCAGCCAGCCGCACCACGACGGGTCGGGGCGGTACGTCTCCAACCAGGCGCCCCGTCTCGGTGACCGCGTCGACGTGCTCGTCCGCGTGCCCCTCGAGGCGGACGTCGAGGCGGTGCACGTGCGCACCGCGCCCGACGGCGAGGCCACGTTCACGGTGGCCCGCAAGGTGCGTACGACCTCGGTCGACGCCTGGTGGCGCGCGACGCTGACGTGCCACAACCCCGTCACGAACTACCGCTTCCTGCTCACCGGCGGTCCGACGAAGTACCAGTGGCTCAACGGGACCGGCGTCCACGAGCGGGACGTGCCCGACGCGAGCGACTTCCGCCTCGTCGCCCACGCGAGCCCGCCGCCGGAGTGGGCGCTGGGGTGTGTCGTCTACCAGATCTTCCCCGACCGCTTCGCGCGCTCGAAGGGCGCCGACAACCACGAGACGCCCGAGTGGGCGATCCCGGCCGCCTGGACCGACCCGGTCGACCTCAGCCCCACGGGAGTCGCGCACCAGCTCTACGGCGGCGACCTCGACGGCATCACCGAGCACCTCGACCACCTCGAGTCCCTCGGCATCGACGTCGTCTACATGACGCCGTTCTTCCCGGCCCGGTCCAACCACCGCTACGACGCGTCGTCCTTCGAGCAGATCGACGAGCTCCTCGGCGGTGCCCCGGCGCTGCGCCGACTCACCAAGGCGGCGCACGAGCGCGGCATGAAGGTGATGGGCGACTTCACGACGAACCACACGGGCAACGCCCACGAGTGGTTCCTCAAGGCAGCCGGCCCCGGCGGCAGGAACACGCCCGAGCGGGACTACTACATCTGGGAGGACGGCACCTACGTCGCGTGGCTCGGCGTCCCGTCCCTGCCGAAGCTCAACCACCTCAACGCCGCCCTGCGCCACCGCATCTTCGAGGACCCCCAGGGGGTCGTCCGCAAGTGGCTCGGCCGGTCGGGCGGGCTCGACGGGTGGCGGGTCGACGTCGCGAACATGACGGGTCGGTGGCGCGCCACCGACGTCAACCACGACGTGGCGCGCCAGATGCGTGACGTCATGGGACGCATCGCGCCCGACGCACTGCTCGTCGGGGAGCACTTCCACGACTACACGCCCGACATGCCCGGCGACGGCTGGCACGGCGTCATGAACTACGCCGGCTTTTGCAAGCCGGCGTGGACCTGGCTGCGCCGGGAGCCCAAGGACCCGCGCTTCCTCGGCGCCCCGGTTCGCCTGCCGCTGCTGGACGCCGGGGCTGTCGTCGACACGATGCGCGACTTCACGTCGCGCATCTCGTGGCAGTCGCTCGTGCACTCATTCAACCTCGTCGGCTCGCACGACGTGCCGCGCATCCGCACGCTCGTCGGTGCCGAGTCCGTCGAGGTGGCCGCGGGCCTGCTCATGACGTTCCCGTCGATGCCGATGATGACCTACGGCGACGAGATCGGGATGGAGGGCACCTTCGGCGAGGACGGCCGCCGCCCGATGCCGTGGGACGAGAGCGCTTGGGACGCAGACACGCTCGAGGTCTACCGCGGCCTGATCTCGGCGCGCCAGCGCTCGGTCGCGCTGCGTCGCGGCGGTCTGCGGTGGGTGCACGCCGAGGGCGACGCGATGGTCTACCTGCGCGAGACGCTCGACGAGGTGGCCCTCGTGCACGTGGCCCGAGCGGCTCACGAGCCGGTCGTCCTCGACCCGCGACACCTCGACGGCGTCGCGTCCGGCTCCTCGCTGTACGGACCGGCGCCCAAGGTGCGCAAGCGGGCTGTCACACTGAGCGCCTCGGGGCCGGCCGTGTCGATCTGGACGTGGCGCCCCACCGACGACGGTCCACGCCACGTGCGACGAAGGGTGAGGTGACGTGAAGGCACGACTGCGTGACATCGCCGACCAGGCGAGCGTCTCCGAGGCGACGGTGTCGCGCGTGCTCAACGGCAAGCCCGGGGTGGCTGAGTCGACGCGCCAGGCGGTGCTGACGGCGCTCGACGTGCTCGGCTACGACCGGCCGAGTCGCTTGCGCCGCAAGAGCGCCGGGCTCGTCGGCCTCATCGTGCCCGAGCTGACCAACCCGATCTTCCCGGCGTTCGCGCAGATCATCGAGAACTCCCTGGCCCAGAACGGCTACACGCCGGTGCTCTGCACCCAGGTGGCCGGCGGGGTGCACGAGGACGACTACGTCCAGATGCTCCTCGAGCGGGGGGTGGCCGGCATCATCTTCATCTCCGGCCTGCACGCCGACACGACGACCGACCCGGACCGCTACATCGCCCTGCGCGACCGCAACCTGCCGCTCGTCCTCGTCAACGGCTACATCGAGGGCGTCGACGCGCCGTTCATCAGCAACGACGACGTCGCCTCGATGGGGCTCGCGCTCGAGCACCTCGTCAGCCTCGGCCACCGCGAGATCGGCCTGGCCGTCGGTCCGGACCGCTACGTCCCGGTCATCCGCAAGATCGCCGGCTTCCGGCACTCGATGCAGGAGCTCACCGGCCGCTCGGACGTCGACGACCTCATCGAGCGCTCGCTCTTCTCCGTCGAGGGTGGGGCCACCGCGGCCGGGCGTCTGCTCGACCGTGGCGCCACCGCCGTCGTGTGCGGCTCGGACCTCATGGCTCTCGGCGCGATCCGCGAGGCGCGCAAGCGTGGTCTCAACGTGCCGCGGGACTTCTCGGTGGTCGGCTACGACGACTCGACGCTCATCGCCTTCACCGACCCGCCGCTGACCACGGTGCGCCAGAGCGTCAACGCCATGAGCGCTGCCACGGTGCGGGCCCTGCTGGACGAGATCGCCGGGCAGCCTTCTCCGCGAGCGGAGTACGTCTTCCGTCCCGAGCTCGTCGTGCGCGGTTCGACGGGCGCCGTCCGGCGGCACTGAGGCCGCGCGCCCGACCCCGCCTGACGGCATACGCCCCGTCCCGCCTCGACTACTCCGCCGGGGCGGGGAAGTGGGAGGCCCGCGTATGCCGGGTGGCGCGGTCGCGCCCGTCAGCCCGAGACGTGCGCGGCCGAGCAGAGCTCTTGCAGGCGCGTCAGCAGGGCCGCGGCGGCGGGCTCGTCGGCGACGCGGTAGCGGGCCGCGGTCGAGCCGGTGCCGACCTTGACCGTGAGGTCGTCGGGCCGGCGCATGCGGGTGAAGGCGTCCTCGTCGGTGACGTCGTCGCCGAGGTAGACGCGCGCGACGGCATCGACATGCCGGCCGAGCGCCGTGACGGCAGAGCCCTTGTCGGCGTGCGAGACCGACAGTTCGAGCACCGACTTGCCCTTCAGCACCTTGACGCCCGGGTGGTCGAGCGCGACGCGTCGGGCGTCGGCGATCGCGGCGTCACCGACCTCGCGCGGCAGGCCGCGCACGTGGACGACGACGGCCGCGGACTTCAGCTCGATGTGGGCCTCGGAGTGGTGCTCCTTGACGAGCGCCTCGATGTCGGAGCGCAGCTCGGCCAGGGTCACCTCGTCCTCGGGCGTGACTGCGGCGGCCTCCATGGCCTCGCGCACGGCCGCGCTCGAGGACTCGGCGCCGTGGCTCCCGATGAGGACGATCGGCTCGTCGTCCCCGATCTCGGTGAGGGTGCGCAGCGTCACGAGGTCGCGCCCCGAGACGACGGCGACGTGCACGCCCGGCAGCGCTGCGAGCGAGCGCAGCGTGTCGACGGCGCCGGGGACGGGGGTCGCCTGCATCGGGTCGGCGTCGAACGGCGCGAGCACGCCGTCGTAGTCGGTGGCCACGAGCAGGGGGCGCGTCGTGGCGGCCCGCTCGAGCGCCTCCTCGACCGGGGCGACGGCGCTCATGAGCGGGACCCGCTCGAGGCCGACCGGGACTCGTTGGGGGCGGGCATGAGCGGCGTCTCCTGCGCGTGCGGGGTGGGCGGGTTGCGCGGCTCGGGCTGGGGGAGCTCGGGCGCCGCGGCCAGGGCGGCGAGGTAGCGGGCCGCCCACCGCTGGACGTCGTGGTCGGACACCCGGCGCCGAAGCGCCTTCATGATCCGCTGCTTGTCCTTGGCCGGCGTGTTGATGGCCCGCAGGATCGTCTGCTTGAGCCCCTCGATGTCGTGCGGGTTGCAGGCAAAGGCCTGGTGCAGCTCGTGCCAGGCCCCGGTGAACTCCGAGAGCACGAGCGCGCCGCCGAGGTCGTGGCGGCACGTGACGTACTCCTTGGCGACGAGGTTCATCCCGTCGCGCAGTGGCGTGACGAGCATGACGTCGGCGGCCTGGAAGAGCGCCGCCATCTCCTCGCGCGGGTAGGAGTGGTGCAGGTAGTGCACGGCGGGTGCGCCGATCTTGCCGAGCTCGCCGTTGATGCGCCCGACCGTCTGCTCGATCTCGCCGCGCAGCAGGCGGTACGCGTCGACGCGCTCGCGGCTGGGCGTCGCCACCTGCACGAGGGTGACCTCGGGCGGTCCGATGCGCCGCTCGGAGAGCAGCTCCTCGTAGGCCTTGAGCCGGTGCCGGATGCCCTTGGTGTAGTCGAGCCGGTCGACGCCGAGCATGAGGACCTCGGGGTCGCCGAGGCTCGCGCGGATCTCTCGTGCGCGGGCCATGACGTCAGGACGCTTGGCGAGCTCCTCCAGGCCTTGGAAGTCGACGGAGATCGGGATCGCGGCGGCCCGGACCTGGCGGCGCGAGCCCTCGACGGTGACGCGGTCGCGCTTGGTCTGCGCGCCGAGCAGCTGCCGGCACGCTCGGACGAAGTTGCGGGCATCGGCCTGGCGCTGGAAGCCGAGGAAGTCGGCGCCGAGCAGGCCCTCGAGCAGCTGGGCGCGCCACGGCAGCTGGGCGAAGAGCTCGACGGGCGGGAAGGGGATGTGGTTGAACCAGCCGATGCGCACGTCGGGGCGCAGCTTTCGCAGCAGCGTCGGGACGAGCTGCAGCTGGTAGTCCTGCACCCAGACCGTGGCGCCCTCGGCGGCGACCTCGGCGACAGCCTCGGCGAAACGCTGGTTGACGGCCTGGTAGCTCGACCACCACTCGCGGTGGAAGGTCGCCGGCACGATGACGTCGTGGTAGATCGGCCAGAGGGTGTCGTTGGAGAAGCCCTCGTAGTAGTCGCGCACCTCCTCGGCCGACAGCGGCACGGGGTGCAGGTGGATGCCGTCCTCGTCGAAGGGCTCGGGCGCCTCGCCGGCGTCGCCGGCCCAGCCCACCCAGGCACCGGGCTGGGAGCGCATCACCGACTCCATGGCCGTGACGAGGCCGCCGGGGCTGCGCCGCCACTCGACCTCGCCGTCGTCTCCGACGACCTTGTCGACGGGAAGTCGGTTCGCGGCGATGACGAGGTCGTAGGTCGGCCGAGGGGTCGGCACGCAATCAACTCCTGCTGCTGGAGGGACGATCGGTCCCACTCTAACGAGCGAACGGTGGCGCCCGGTGCGGTCCCGTTCTAGGGTCGAGTCAGGGCATCTCTGGCGGCGCGGGTGCGCCGCCCGAGGGGCATCGCGCCGAGGTGAAGGAGTCGCCGTGAAGGTTTCCGACGTGCTGCGCAACAAGGGCAGCGAGGTCATCACCATCAAGCCCGACGAGACCGTGTCCACCCTGCTCGACCTGTTGACCGAGCACCGCATCGGCGCCGTGGTGGTCAGCACGGACGGCTCGAGCATCGACGGCATCGTCAGCGAGCGCGACGTCGTGAGCCACCTGCACAGCAGTGGCACGGGGGTGCTCGAGGCGCCGGTATCGCAGATCATGACGAGCGAGGTCACCACCGGGTCGGCCGGCGACAACATCGCCGACCTCGCAGGCACGATGACCGAGCTGCGGGTGCGCCACGTGCCCATCGTCGACGCCGACGGCAGGCTGGCCGCCATCGTCAGCATCGGCGACATCGTCAAGCACCGCCTGTCCGAGCTGCAGTCCGAGCGCGACCAGCTGCGGGACTACATCAGCAGCTGACCACCCGGGCAGACCGGGACGAAGCAGGACACTTCGCGGCGCGCTGCCGCGACGTTGGGGCTGGCGGCTGCCCGTCGCATACCGTAGGCACATGACTGCGTACGACCGGACCGAGCGGGTGCCCGCCCCTCGGCCCGGCGCGCGCACGGGCGGCGTGCCCGTCTCGCAGCGTCCCGGCGGTCCCGCTCCCGGTGGCATCCCCGGCCAGCAGCGGATCGGCCCCTACCGCCTCATCGAGGAGATCGGCGAGGGCGGCATGGGGGTCGTGCACCTCGCCCTCGACCCGCGTGGCCGGGCGGTCGCCATCAAGGTGCTGCGCGCGCACGTCGCGCACGACACCGACGCGCGCCAGCGGCTCTCGCGCGAGGTCGACACGCTCTCGCGCATCCGCGACGCCCGCGTCGCCAGCGTCATCGACGCCGACGTCATGGCCCCGCGCCCCTACATCGTCACCCGCTACGTGCCCGGTCCGGCGCTCGACGAGGTCGTCGAGGACCACGGGCCCCTCGCGCCCGCCGACCTGCTGCGTCTCGCGCGCGGCATCGCCGAGGCGATCCGGGCCATCCACGCGTGCGGCGTCGTCCACCGCGACATCAAGCCGGGCAACGTCCTGCTCGAGGACGGCGACCCCGTGCTCATCGACTTCGGCATCGCGCACCTGCAGGACGACGTGCGCCACACCGTCGGGGGGCTCGTCATGGGCACCCCGGGCTACCTCTCACCCGAGCTCGTCGAGGGCGCCGCGATCACCGACGCCACCGACTGGTGGGGCTGGGCGGCCACGATCACGTATGCCGCGTCGGGCCGTCCGCCGTTCGGCCGCGCCCGCATGGACGCGGTTCTCACCCGCGTCCGCGCCGGCGACGTCGATCTCGACGGTGTCGACCCGCGCCTCGTCCCGCTGCTCCGGGCGTCCCTGTCGCCCGACCCGCGGCGCCGACCGCACGCCGACGAGGTCATCGCCGCCCTCGAGCTCTACGCCGCCGGCCACGCCGCGACGGTCCCGACGCCGAGCGGCACCCCGTGGGACGACGGCCGGGTCGGCGCCGTGCCGGGGGAGACCCAGGTCGTCCAGGGCGGCAGCACGGCCGTCCTGCCGCACGTCGCGCCGACCGCGGTCCAGCCCACGGTCAACCCCACGGCCTACCCGCCCGCCTACCCTCCTGCTCAGCCCGCGACCGACGCGCAGGTGCGGTGGGCCCCGCCCCCGACCGGCCCGCGTGCCCCCGAGCCCACGGCATACGACCACTGGGACGACGAGGGGGAGGCCGGGCACGCTCCGGCGGACGGCTACTGGGCCGACGAGGAGTGGGCCGAGGAGGAACCCGAGCAGCGCGAGGGCGACCCGCGCATCGGCATGCCCATGCGCACGGGGCTGCTCGCCGCGTTCGGTGCCGCCTGGGTCGGTGCCCTCATGGCCTGGCCCGGCATCGCGATCCTCGTGCTGACCGGGCTGTCGGTGCTGGCGCGCGCCACGGACCGCTCGGTGACGGCGCTCGTGCTGCGGCGCTACGACTACGGGCGGCGCCGCAGCGACGTGCCGTTCGCCGTCGTCTCCAGTCCCTGGCACCTCGTCCTCGGCGTCATCGCGACGGCCGTGGGGATGCTGCTGCCCGTCGCCGTGGCGCTCGCGGGCATCTTCGCCGGCGCCCTGCTGCTCGCGGGCACCCAGGGCACCGACCTCGGCCCGGGTGCGCCGATCACCCTGGCGGTCGGCGGCGTCCTCGGGATGCTCATGCTGTGGTGGGGTCCCGGTGGTGCCTCGCTGCGGCGCGGGTCCCGCTCGATCGCGCGGCGCGTCGTGCCGGCGGGCCTCGCGTCCCAGATCGTCGCCGGGCTCCTGGTCGTCGCGGGCATCGCGGCAGCACTCGTCGCGCTGCAGAACGGCCAGAGCATCACGTGGAACCCCTTCTCCGGCAACCCCTTCGGGGCGTGAGCGACGCGGTCCGCTGACGGCAGGGTCCGCCGTGCTGCGAGCCGACACGGCGGTGGCGGTCGCGCGGGGGGTTCTGGGGGGCGTCTGTGCGTGTCACCGGCGGCCTCTGTGCGCCTGCTGTGCTACTAGCGCATCAGCCCCTGAGATCTGCTGGGAAAAAGATCACGGAAGTGTCTCGACTTGGGTTGTGCGGCGCTTCGACCTCACGTACCGTCAGTGCTCGGCAGCACCGGCCTCCGGGTCGGAACGGGCACTGCATGGATGGGTTCCCGGCTCGCTTCGTCGCGTCCGGCTCCACACGAACGCTCCCACAACTTCACATGGACACCCATTGAATCCGTTCCCTGAGCGCGCCGAGCCTCGCCAGCCAGGGATGTAGCCCACACCCGTGGGCCGGGCGAGGACGGGGGACCCAGTGTGGCCAGTGAGTGCATGTGTGTTCGAGCGCATGACAAGAGGACGAGATCTGGCCTGGGGGTGAAGTCGCTACTGCGACAGGGCACCTGACGCCCCAACCCGACAGCTAACCCCGCAGGCGCGCGTCAGGAAGGAAAACCCCATGCAGTACATGTCCAAGCACGCTGCCGCCAAGAAGATCTCGGTCAAGCAGCGTCTTGCGGGAGTCGGAATCGCTGGAGCCGCGACCATCGCCGCAGGCATCACCACCGCAGGGTCGGCCAAGGCCGCCTCCGTGTGGGACTCGGTCGCCGCGTGTGAGTCGGGCGGCAACTGGCACATCAACACCGGCAACGGCTACTACGGCGGCCTGCAGTTCAGCTCGAGCACGTGGCGCGGCTTCGGCGGCGGCGCCTACGCCTCGCGCGCCGACCTCGCCACCAAGGCCGAGCAGATCGCGATCGCGCAGCGCGTGCTCGCGTCGCAGGGGCCGGGCGCCTGGCCCGTCTGCTCGAAGCGTGCCGGCCTGACCCGCTCCAACGGCGGTGCCTCGACGACGGCCGTCTCGCGCTCGACGACGCGCAAGCCCCTGGCGAGCACGAGCACGACGTCCAAGAAGAAGACGGTCTCGAAGAAGAAGACCTACGCGGCCAAGCCGGCGACGACCAACGCCGGCAAGGGCGCCAAGGTCACCGTGCGCAGCGGCGACACCCTCGGCAAGCTCGCCGCCCGCTACCACGTGGCCGGCGGCTGGAAGGCCCTCTGGAAGGCCAACGGGGCTCGCGTCACCAACCCGAATCTCATCTTCGTGGGTCAGACGCTGCGTCTGCCCTGAGTTCCTGATACAACTGAGCCGGACGGCCTCGCGCGACCAACCCCTGGGTTGCGCGGGGCCGTCCTCTCGTTCCGGGTGCCGTCGGTTTGGGCGTATGCCGTCGGGCTCGGTTACGCTTTCGCCCGTCCGCGGCGTCGACCGGGGACGTGCTGGCGTGGCGCAATTGGTAGCGCACCTGTCTTGTAAACAGGCGGTTAGGGGTTCGAGTCCCCTCGCCAGCTCGGTGCTTGAACCCCTCGATAGTGCGCCTGACCCGCGGTTCCGCGGACATGGGGCCGGTTGCGTGGCGTGGACAGAGATGGACTGGAAGTGCGAGAAGTCACTCCGGGATCGCACGTGGATCGCACGACGTGCACGGCCGACCCGGCCGGCAGCTCATTCGATGGCACGGGTCGGCCACTCCGTCTCACGTGCGGCGATGGTGGGTCTCTCTGGACGAGCACACGCCCACCATCGACGCTCGGGCCTACGCGCTCTTGAAGGCGATCCTCAACACGGCGGTGGCCGACGAGAATCTGATCGTCAATCCGTGCCGCATCCGTTCGGCATCGAACGCACCCCGAGCCCGAGACATCCGGCCCGCGACCATCGAGGAGCCGCGGATCATCGTCGACGCACTTCCCGAGAACCGTCGGGCGACCGCGCTGCTCTGCTCGTGGTGCGCCATGCGCATCGGCGAGGTGCTCGAGCTGCGGCGCAAGGATGTGGAACTCGAGCGGGGCGTGGTGCGGGTGGAGAGAGGTCAACGCTGGACGACTCGGATCGAGCTGGCCAACGCGATGTTTGACGACGTCGAGATCTGGCACAACCGCCAACGACGACACTCCAGTGCCCGGTTCACCACCCCAGCTGCGTGGTCCGCCCGAGCGTTCGACGCACCAGGTTGATCGTGGCGCGGCCCGGGATCAGAAGGCGGACGAGGGGGTCCAGCCGCCGAAGGCGTCCCGCAGCACGTCGACGACCTCGCCGATTGTCGCGTACGCCTGGACCGCGGCGATCGTCGCCGGCATGACCGAACGACCCGCCGCGACGTCTTCGCGCAGTCGGGCCAGTGCCGAGTCCACCGCCACCTGGTCGCGCTCGGCCCGCATCGCGCGCACCGCGTCAATCTGTCCTTGCTCGGCCGACGGGTCGATCCGGAAGACCTCGAGCGGCTCGGCAGGGGAGGGGAAGCGGTTCACGCCGACGACTGTCCGCCTTCCGCTTTCGATCGAGAGTGCCAGGTCGTAGGCGGCCTCCGACAGCTCGCGGGCGAACTCACCCGACTCGATCGCTGCGAGCGCACCGCCCTTGTCCTCGATCAGCTCGAGGAGATCCCAGATCGAGGACTCGAGTTCATCGGTGAGGGACTCCACGGCATATGACCCGCCGAAGGGGTCGAGCGTCGTCGTCAGTCCGGTCTCGAAGGCCACCACCTGCTGAGTTCGCAGCGCGAGCGTCGCAGCCGACTCCGTCGGCACTCCGAGCGCCTCGTCATAGGCAGAGACATGCATCGTCTGCACGCCGGCGAGCGCCGCGGTCATCGCCTCGACGGATGCGCGCACGACGTTGTTGAGCGGTTGCTGCGCCGTCAGCGTCGAGCCGGCGGTGAAGGCGAAGATCCGCAGCTGCTGCGAGCGTGGGTCCTTGGCCCCGTAGACATCTCGCATCAGGCGCGCCCACACGCGACGGGCGGCGCGGAACTTCGCGACCTCCTGCAGCACGTCGGTCGTGATCGCAAGGAAGGTGAACAGCGTCGGCGCCACCTGGTCGACGGAGACCCCGCGACGCACGCACTCGTCGAGGTAGGCGCGGGCGTTGGCGAAGGTGAAGGCGATCTCCTGAGTGGCGGACGAGCCCGACTCGCGGATGTGGTAGCCGCTCATCGCGAGCGGGGTCCAGTTGGGGACGTGCTCCGCGCAGTACTCGATGCAGTCGACGGCGAGGCGCAGCGACGGCTCGGGCGGGAAGATCTGGGTGCCGCGGGCGATGAACTCCTTGAGCACGTCGTTCTGGATGAACATGCCGAACGCGTTTGGGTCGACGTCCCGCTTCTCTGCAAGTGCGACGAAGAGGGCTGCCCAGACGTAGCCGATCGAGTTGGCCGTCGTGCGGACCTGGCTGATCTCCTCGAGCGGGATGCCATCCATGAGGATCTCGATGTCGGCGAGCGAGTCGATCGCCACCCCGACGCGCCCGACCTCACCCGCGGCCCGCGGGTCGTCAGAGTCGATGCCCATCTGGGTCGGCAGGTCCATCGCGACGGAGAAGCCGGTGACCCCAGCCTCGAGCAGCTTGCGGAAGCGCTCGTTGGACTCGCGGGGCGTGCCGAAGCCGGCGTACTGCCCCATGATCCACGGCTTGGGGTCGTCAGAAACACCTCGGGTGTAAGGGAACTCGCCGGGTCGTTCCGAGCCTTCGGGTGCGTAGTCCGACTCGAGCTTGGGATCGGCGTTCATCGGTCGGCTCCGGCTGCCTTGGCCCCCGCGGCTTCGGCGTCGAGCTGCTCGCGGAGCACCTTCTTGGCGATCTTGCCGGTCGAGTTGAGCGGGAACTGGGCCACTATCCGCACCTCCTTCGGCTTCTTGTAGGACGCCATCCGGGACCGACAGTGCTCCAGGACGGCATCGGTGTCCACCGTCTGCCCCGGCAGCTCGGTGACGAGGGCGACGACGCGCTGCCCCCAGTCCGCGTCCGCGACCCCGACGACGGCGACCTCGGCCACGCCCGGCACCTCGGCGACGACATCCTCGACCTCGCGGGGATAGATGTTGTAGCCGCCCGAGATGATCATGTCGCCCTTGCGGTCGACGAGCCAGAGGTTGCCCTCCTCGTCCATCCGGCCGAGGTCGCCGGTGTGCAGCCAGCCGTCGACGACGGACTTGCTCAGGTCCTCGCGTGACGCGGCGTTCCAGTAGCCGGCCATGATGTGGTCGCCGCGCGTCACGATCTCGCCGGGCTCTCCCGGCGCGACGATGGCCCCGGACTGGTCGACGACCGCCAGCTCGACGCCGAGCGCCGGTCTGCCGGCCGACGACAGCAGGGTCGGCTCGTCGGCCAGGCCGCGGGCGTGCAGGTCGCGGTCGAGCACCGTGACTGGTGGGATCGCCTCGACGAGGCCGTAGTACTGCACGAGGTTGGGGGTGAGGCGGTCGTACGCCTGTCGCATCTGCTCGGGAGGCATCGGCGCCCCGGCATAGCCGAGCATCTTCAGCCCCGACAGCCTCTCGCGGTTGATCCCGTCGACGGCGAGCAGCCGCGCCACCATCGTCGGCACGACCGCGGTGTGCGTCGCGCCGCGGTGCTGCACGGCGTCGACGAAGGTGTCGGGGTCCCAGCTCGGCAGGATGATCTGGCGCGCACCGGCCACGAGGAAGGGCAGCACGAAGAGGCCCGACGTGTGGGTGATGGGACCGGCATGGACGTAGCAGTCCGCATCGGGGTCAGGCACGCCGCCGAGCACGTCCTGGGTCATGTTGACGACGGACGCGAGCCAGTTGCGGTGGGTGCGCTGTGCGCCCTTGGGGTGGCCGGTCGTGCCCGACGAGTAGTGCAGACCGCAGAGCGCGTCCGGGTCGAGCGCCGGCAGCGGGGAGCCCGAGGCACCCTCGACCAGCTCCTCGAGGGTGAGCGCACCGGTCGATCCGTCCCCGCGCGTGCCGCACTGCACGACGACGTCCATCTCGTCGCGGAAGCCGGTGACCTCGTCGGCGAACTGCGCCGCGAAGACGAGCCCGCGGGCCCCGGAGTCGCGCGCGATGCGCTCCCAGTCGCTCGGGTGCAGGCGGTAGTTGAGCGCGGCCCGCACGAGGCCGGCCGCCCGGATCGCGAGGTCCGTCTCGAGGTATGCCGTGGAGTTCGTCTGCAGGTCGAGCACCCGGTCGCCGGGGCGCAGGCCCTGGGCGAGCAGACCGTTCGCGATCCGGGTCACGCGGTCACCCAGCGCGGCGAACGTATGGGTGGCGTCCGGTCCTTCGACCGCCACCCGGTCGCCGAAGCGGTGGGCGGCTCTGGTGACGAGGGTGCCGATGTCCATGCGGGTCGTGTCCTTCGGTGCGAGTGGTGGGTGTCAGGCGGGATGCGCGGCGTCCGTGGTGACCGGCGCGACGTAGGCCGCGTCGAGCACCCGCACGCCGCGTCCCTCCGCCAGGACCGTGACGGGGTTGAGGTCGAGCTCGAAGCCGGTCGGCCAGGAGGCCACGAGCTCCGCCAGGCGGCATACGACCTCGACGAGGGCCGCACGGTCGGCTCGCGGCGCCCCACGGACCCCTGCCAAGAGCGTGCCGAGGCGTGTCTCGTCGACCATCTGCTCCACCTCGTCGGCGGTGACGGGCAGCAGCCGCAGCGCGACGTCGTTGAATAGCTCGGTCAGCACGCCGCCCACGCCGACGGTGAGCACCGGTCCGAGGGGGCTCGGAGCGCAGCCCACGAGAGCCTCGACGCCGCCGCTGACGAGCTCCTCGGCCCACACCCGGCCACCGAGACCGGCCACCTGGTCGTATGCCGTCCCTGCCCGGTCGGCGGTGACGCCGACGACGACGCCGCCCGCGTCGGACTTGTGGACGAGACCCGGGACCACCGCCTTGAAGACCGCAGCGCCGCCGCACTCCTCGACCACGCGAGCAGCGTCCTCGGGACCGTCGACGAAGCGCCCCGCCGGCACGGGGATGGCTGCCGCAGCAAGCAGGTCCTTGACCTCCTGCTCGCTGGCTCCCCGCCGCGGCGCGGCGGGAGAGGGCCGCTCCACGCGGTCGAGCGCCTCCTCGAGTCCGGCCCGCGCCGTCGCCGCCGAGGACGGCCGCTCGCGGCTGAACGTGCGCAGCGCGGCGAGTGCGCGGACCGCGCGTGCGGGGGTCTGGTAGCAGGGGATGCCCGCGGCTCGCATCTGCGCGTTCGCCTGGGGCGCCAGGTGGTCTGCGCCGGTGCGCACCGCCACGACGGGCTTGCCGCTGCGCTGCGCGACCCGGGACAGCGAGCTGACGACGTCGTCGACGTCCTTGCCGGTGAGCACGCAGAAGCACGCGAGGATGCCGTCGACGCCCGGGTCGTCGGCGATGGCGTCGAGGGTGCGGTCGAAGAGGGCGCCGTTGCTCATGACCGATGCCGTCACGTCGACGGGGTTGGCGGTCGAGCCGAAGGCCGGGACGATCTCGTCGAGGTCCGCCGTCGTCTCGGGGCGGAGGGCGGCGAGGGAGAGGCCGCGCCCCTCCAGCGCGTCGGCCGCGAGGATGCCGGACCCGCCTGAGGTCGTCACGACGGCGATGCGGCCGCCATCGAGCGGCGGGCAGGTCATCACCTCACCGGCGTCGAGCAGCTCGTCGACGTCGTCGACCCGCACGGCACCGATCTGACGCAGCGCCGCGCCGACCACTCGGTCGCCGGCGGCGAGCGCGCCGGTGTGCGAGGCCGCGGCCCGGGCCCCGGCGTCGGAGCGACCCGCCTTGAGCACGGCCACCGGCACTCCGCGCTCGACGACGGCGCGCAGGGCCGCGATGTCGCCGAGCGACTCGGCGTAGGCGAGGATGCCGCGGCACCCCGGCTCGTCCGCCATGGCTGCCATGACCTCGACCGCGCTGATGTCGGCCTCGTTGCCCGTGTTGACGACCCACCCCAGACCGAGGCCCCGCTCGAAGGCGAGGGACACCGCGCCGTAGCCGAGCGCCCCGCTCTGGGAGACGAAGCCGATGGGGCCGGGCACGAGCTCGGTCTGCTCACCGGAGAAGAGCGGCGAGAAGGAGGTCACCTGACCGGCCGCGACACCGACGGTGCCGATGCAGTTGGGGCCGAGCAGCCGCACGCCGCCTGCGCGGGCCTTCGCGACGAGGCGCTCCTGCAACGCGGCGCCCTTCCCTCCGGTCTCGGCGAAGCCGCTCGAGCAGATGATCGCCGTGCCGACGCCTGCGGCGATGCAGTCGTCGATGACGGCCTCGACGCGGTCGGAGCCGACGAGCACCATGACGACGTCGACCGGACCGGGCGCCGCCCGGAGGCTGCGGTAGCTCGGCAGGCCCATGACCTGCCCACCGGACGGGTGGATGATCGCGACGGGGCCGTGGTAGCCGTAGCGCTCGAGGAAGCGCACCGGCAGCTGCCCGAGCGAGCCGGGCCGGTCGCTGACGCCCACCACGGCGACGCCCCGAGCCGCCCAGAGCGCCCGGACCGCCGAGGGCTGTGGCGCATCAGCCATTCGGCTGCCACCTGCGGTGCCGGTTGCCCTGCGCGCCCTCGCGGACGAGCTGCAGGCGCGGCTTCTCGAGCTCCGAGCGGCCGGTCTGGGGCCGGCGCCTTCCGGCTCGCCACGGCATCGGCCAGACCGCGCCCGGGCCGTCGTAGTCCTGCTCGACGGCCGCGTGGAGCGTCCAGTTGGGGTCGTAGAGGTGCGCTCGTCCCACGGCGCACAGGTCAGCGCGGCCGGCGAGGACGATCGAGTTGACGTCGTCCCACGAGCTGATGATGCCGACCGCGATGGTCGGGATGCCGACCCGGTTGCGGATCGCGTCGGAGAAGGGTGTCTGGTAGCTGCGCCCGAAGGCCGGCTGCTCGTCGGGGGTCACCTGCCCTGTCGAGACGTCGATCGCTGCGGCGCCGGCGTCCTTGAAGGCTTGGGCGATCTCGCACGCGTCGTCGACCGTGATGCCGCCCTCGACCCAGTCCGTCGCCGAGATGCGGACCGTCATCGGGGTCGCAGCCGGGACGACCTCTCGCATCGCGGCGAAGACCTCGAGCGGGAAGCGGAGCCGATTCTGGAGGGAGCCGCCGTAGTCGTCGGTGCGCTGGTTGGTCACGGGCGAGATGAAGGAGGAGAGCAGGTAGCCGTGAGCGCAGTGCAGCTCGAGGAGGTCGAAGCCCGCCGCGACGGCCCGCTCCGCAGCACCGACGAACTCCGCCTTGACGGCGTCCAGGTCGGCGGCGCTCAGCTCTCGCGGCACCTGGTTGACGCCCTCCTTGTAGGGCAGCGGCGAGGGCGCGACGACCTCCCAGTTGCCGACGTCGAGCGGCTGGTCGATGCCCTCCCACATGAGCCTGGTCGAGCCCTTGCGGCCCGAGTGACCGATCTGCATGCCGATCCTGCCCGCCGACTCGTGGTGCACGACGTCGACGATGCGCTTCCACGCCCGGGTCTGCTCGTCGTTCCAGATGCCGGTGCAGCCGGGGGTGATCCGGCCCTCGGGCGAGGTGCAGACCATCTCGGTCATGACGAGTCCGGCACCGCCGAGGGCCTTCCCGCTGAGGTGCGCGAGGTGGAAGTCGGTGGGCACGCCGTCACCGTGGGCGGCATACATGTCCATCGGGGACACGACGACGCGGTTGACGAGCTCGAGCTCACCGAGGCGGAAGGGCTGGAACATCGGCGGCGCGCCGCTCTCGGAGCCGGGCGTCGACTTCGCGAACCACGTGTCCATCTGGTCGACGAACTCGGGGTCGCGCACCCTGAGGTTGTCGTGGGTGACGCGGCGGCTGCGGGTCATGATGTTGAAGGCGAACTGCTCCGCATCCTGGTCGACGTACTGACCCAGGCTCTCGAACCACTCCAGGCTGGCCTGAGCGGCGCGCTGGGTCGAGAGCACGACCGGCTTGCGCTCGGCCTCGTAGGCGCTGAGCGCCGCGTCGAGCGTGTCGTGCTCGTGCAGGCAGGCCACGAGGGCGAGGGCGTCCTCCATGGCGAGCTTGGTGCCCGAGCCGATCGAGAAGTGCGCGGTGTGCGCCGCGTCGCCGAGGATGACGATGTTGTTGCGCTCGCCGGCGCGCCAGTGCTCGTTGCGCACGGTGCGGAAGGTGATCCAGCGCGAGTTGTTGGACATCACCTGGTAGCCGTCGAGGATCTCGCCGCAGATCTCGCGGACCTTGGCGATCGACTGCTCGTCGGAGTCGCCGGGCTTCCACTGTCGGTCGTCGAAGTCGGCGAAGCCGGCCGCGCGCCAGACGTCCTCGTGCATCTCGATGATGAAGGTGCTGCCCGTCGCGTCGTAGGGGTAGCCGTGCACCTGCATGACGCCCCACGGCGTCTCGAGGATGTAGAACTTGAACGCGTCGAAGACCAGGTCGGTCGCGAGCCACATGTATTTGCACTTGCGCGCGTCGAGGGTCGGGCGGAACTCGTCGGAGTGCTTGGTGCGCACGAGCGAGTTGAGGCCGTCGGAGGCGAGGACGAGGTCGTGCGTCGCGGCGAGCTCGTCGGCGTCCGGCGCCTCTGCGCGGAAGTGCACCGTGATGTCGAGCTCCGCTGCGCGGGCTTGGAGCAGCTCGAGCAGACGCTTGCGGGTCATCGCCGCGAAGCCGTGTCCCCCGCTGGTGATCGTCTGTCCGCGGAAGTGCACGTCGATGTCGTCCCAGCGGGCGAACTCCGCCTCCATCGCGGCGTGGATCGCCGGGTCGGCGTGCTCGATGCCACCGAGCGTCTCGTCGGAGAAGACGACGCCGAAGCCGAAGGTGTCGTCGGGGGCGTTCCGCTCCCAGACGGTGATCTCGTGGCTGGGGTCGAGCTGCTTGGCGAGGACCGAGAAGTAGAGGCCTCCCGGCCCACCGCCGATGACCGCGATCTTCACGTGGACCTCCGATGGGGCGTGCGTTGTCATTGTCCTGGAGCGAAGCCAAGGCTATGTTGTATTCCGGACGGTCGTCAACAGAACGGAATGAGGAATGATGTCGCGAGAGCGTCGGTTCGCGAGCAGTGCCGTCGTCGTCACCGGCGGGGCTGGAGGCATCGGCCGGGCCGTGTGCGAGGGCTTCGCGGCCGCGGGCGCCGACGTCGCGGTGATCGACGTCCCCGCCTTGCAGGAGGCTGCGGCTGGCCTCGCCTCCGAGATCAGCGCGGTGAGCGGCACGCGGGCGATGGCGTATGCCGCTGACGTCGCCTCGCGCGCTGAGGTGGCCGAGGTCATGTCGCGGGTCGTGAGCGACCTGGGCCGCGTCGACGTGCTCGTGACCCTCGCCGGCGGCTCGCTCGGCACGCCCAAGGGACTCGACGAGATCACCGAGGAGCACGTCGACCTCGTCGTCGACGTCAACGTCAAGGGCACCTTCTACTGCGCGCAGGCCGCGCTCGAGCACATGGAGCGGGGCGGTGCCATTGTCACGGTCAGCTCAATCGGCGGGCGGCAGCCGTCGCCCGTCACCGGCGTGCCGTATGCCGCGTCCAAGGCCGCCGTCGTGGGCCTCACGAGGCGTCTCGCGCGGGAGGTGGGGCCACGGGGCATCCGGGTCAACGCCGTGGCGCCGGGCCTCTTCCTCACCGGGCGGCTGCAGCAGATGTACGACGAGATGCCGGAGGCGGGGCGGCGGGAGGTGCTCGACGCCATCCCGCTCGACCGCTTCCCCGAGCTGCGCGAGATCGTCGACCCGGTGCTCTTCCTCGCCTCGGCGGAGTCCTCCTACATCACCGGCGTCGTGCTCGATGTCAACGGTGGCCGCTTCATGCCCCTCTGAGCGGCGTGTCGGGGGTCCCGGGCGCGGACTCGGCAGCTGCGCTGCGTCGCAGTCGGAAGCGCTGCACCTTGCCGGTCGACGTGCGGGGCAGCGCCGGGAGGAACTCGATCTGGCGCGGGTACTTGTACGGCGCGATGGCTCCCTTGACATGGTCCTGGATCTGCGTGACCTTGGCTGCCCGGGCCTCCTCGGTCGGCACGGAGTCCAGGCCCCCCTTGAGGACGATGTACGCCTTGACGACGCGGCCGCGGGCCTCGTCGGGAGCTCCGACGACGGCGCACTCGAGCACGTCGGGGTGGGTGGCGATCGCCTCCTCCACCTCCGGCCCGCTGATGTTGTAGCCGGAGCTGACGATCATGTCGTCGCTGCGCGCCTGGTACCAGAAGTAGCCGTCCCGGTCGCGGATGAAGGTGTCGCCGGTGATGTTCCAGCCGTCCTGGACGTAGACGGTCTGCCGCTCGTCGGCGAGGTAGCGGCAGCCGGTCGGGCCCTGGACCGCCAGCCGACCCGGCTCCCCGTCGGGCGCATCGCCGCCGTCGACGTCGATGACCTTGGCGCGGTAGCCGGGGACCGGCCTGCCGGTCGCCCCGGGGCGGATCTCCTCGTCGGCCGAGGAGATGAAGATGTGCAGCATCTCCGTCGAGCCAATTCCGTCGATGAGCTCGACACCGGTCGCGTCCTTGAAGGCCTGCCACGTCGCGACCGGCAGGTGCTCGCCCGCCGAGACCGCCCGGCGCAGGGTGCGCAGCTTGTCGACGTTGCCGGAGGCGATCATCGCCCGATAGGCGGTGGGGGCGGTGAAGCAGATCGTCACGCCGTGCTCGGCGACGAGGTCGGCGAGCTGGTCGGGGGTCGCCTTCTCCACGAGCAGGGTGGAGGCCCCCACGCGCAGCGGGAAGACGATGAGCCCCCCGAGCCCGAAGGTGAAGGCGATGGGCGGGGTGCCGGTGAAGACGTCGTCCATCGTCGGGCGCAGGACGTGCTTGCTGAACGTGTCGGCGTTGGCCAGCACGTCGCGGTGGAAGTGCATCGTCGCCTTGGGACGGCCCGTCGTGCCGGAGGTGAAGGCGAGCATGGAGACGTCGTCGGCGGAGGTGTCGACGTTGTCGAACGTCTCGGCGTGCCGGGCGCTCGTGCGGGTCAGGTCGTCGGGGGAGTCGCCGCCGTACTCGATGATCCTGAGGTCGGGGATGCCGGACGCCGCGAGGTCGTCGACGAAGCGGGCGTCGCAGACGGCCAGCGTGAACTGGCCGATCTCACCCATGGTCGAGAGCTCCTTGGGGCGCAGCAACGGCATCGTCGGCACCACGACGCCCCCTGCCTTGAGCACGCCGAACCACGTCGCCGCCAGCCACAGGTTGTTGGGCCCGCGGAGCATCACCCGGTTGCCGGGCTGGAGGTCGTGGTCGATGACGAGCGTGTTGGCGACCTGGTTGGCCCGGGCAAACAGGTCGCCGTAGGTCCAGATCGTGCCGTCGGGACTCCGAAGGCACGGACGGTCGGCGCTGTGCTGCTCGATGACCCGGTCGAGCAGCTCCACGGCGCAGTTGAGCCGCTCGGGATACTGCACATCGGGCAGGTCGAAGCGGAACTGTGGCCACAGCTGCTGCGGGGGGAGGTTGTCGCGGCAGAAGGTGTCGGTGTGCGCGGACCGGGCCAGCTCCATCCGGCCACCGTATGCAGTCGTCGTGACGAGGGTCAATGGCTCGGCATGGTGCTGGCCGGGCGATGGTGACCAGTAGGCTCGGCGATCGTGAGTGATGACCAGCAGCTCGAGCTGGCCGGGGGAGCCGGCCCCACGCTCGGCCAGGCGCGGCCGCGGGCCTACATCGTCAGCATCTACGGCCTCTACGCCCGCGAGGTGGGCGGCTGGCTCAGCGTCAGCGCCGTCATCCGCCTCATGGCCGAGCTCGGCATCGACGAGCCCGCCGTCCGGTCGTCCGTCTCGCGGCTCAAGCGACGTGACATCCTCGAGGCCGAGCGGATCGACGGCAGCGCCGGCTACACGCTCTCCGCGTCGGCCCGGGTCATCCTCGACAGTGGCGACCGGCGGATCTTCGACCACCGCCCCGCCTCGCCGGACGACGGCTGGATCCTCGCGATCTTCTCCGTGCCGGAGTCCGAGCGGCGCAAGCGTCACCTGCTGCGCACCCGTCTCGCCTGGCTCGGCTACGGCACGGTGAGTGCCGGTGTGTGGGTGGCCCCGGCCCACCTCGAGGAGGAGACCCGCGAGGTCCTCGCGCGTGCCGACCTCGGCGCCTATGTCGACCTCTTCCGGGCGGACTACCTCGGCTTCGGTGACCTCGAGCAGGAGATCGGCTCATGGTGGGACCTCGCGACGATCAGCTCGCTCTACCGGCAGTTCCACGAGCAGCACGCGCCGCTGCTCGCGTCGTGGCGCGGCCGTCGGCGCAAGGACAACGAGGGCGAGGCCTTCGCCGACTACGTCAGGACGATCACGGAGTGGCGGCGGCTGCCCTTCCTCGACCCCGGCCTGCCCCCCGAGCTGCTGCCGAGGGACTGGGCCGGCGTCGAGAGCGCCAACACCTTCCAGGCACTGAAGCGCCGTCTCGAGGTCCCGGCGCACCGTTTCGTCGAAGAGGTCCGCCGCGACTGACAACTCCTGACGGACCGGTTCGGTCAGCGACGCAGGAGACGACGCCGGAGCTGGCCGAGGCGTCCGGAGGCGTCCCGCAGAACGGCCTCGGCGGCGAGCTGTCCGGAGATGGCGTTGACCCCTGCCCCGGGCCACGTGCCGGCCCCCGCGAGATAGAGCCCGTCCACAGGAGTGCGGTAACGGCTGATCGCCAGGCCCGGACGCATGCCGATGAACTGGTCGAGGTGGTGGCTTCCGGAGACCGAGTCGCCGCCGACGAGGTTCGCATCCCGGCGCTCGAGGTCTGCGGGGCTGAGGTGCGCCTTCCCGACGATCCGGCCACGGACTCCCGGCGCGTAGCGGTCGAGCTTGTCGATCACCTGTTCGGCGAAGCCTTCGGCCAGGTGCTCCCACGAGCCGGCGCCCGGCGAGCTCGGCACTGTGCGCACTTGGATCCAAACGGCGCGATACCCCTCGGGGGACAGGCGACTCGGGTCAACCACCGAGGTCTGGCCGACGACGAGCAGGGGCTCGTCGGGCAGCTGACCGGCAACCGACTGGCCGTAGGTGCGGGCCATGTCATCGACGTAGGGGCCGATGTGCACGTAGGCCTGTGCCCCGAGTCGGGGGTCGGCCCAAGGGATCTCGCCGTCCATCGCCAGGTGAAGCATGAACGTGCCAGGCCCGAAGCGATAGTCGCGCGCTGACCGTGCCACGGTGGCGGGCCGCCGGTCGAGCGACAACAGCGCGGCAGTGATCGGGAGCACGGCCGTCGACACGACGCGCCGTGCGGGGATGCGCTGGTCACCGACGAGCACCGCCCGCACGCCCTCAGTGCCGACGTCGATCCCCGTCACCCTGGCGTCGCAGCGGACGTCACCCCCCAGCTCGCGCACCAGCGCGACGAGGGCGTCAGCCAGGCGTCCGGCGCCACCCTCGACGATGGACATCCCGCCGAGCATGTCGGCATACAGCTCGAGGAGAGGGAAGACGGCGCCGCCTGCGATGTCCGGGGCATAGTCCAGGTGCATCCCCCACGCGGCCACCAGCGAGCGAGCCTCCGGGGTGGCGAAGTAGCGCTCGCCGAGGGCCCGCGTCGAGGACAGGAGCACCTGTCCCAGCTCCCCGAGCTCAGTCCCACCGGATCGGCGGCGCAGAGCTGCGAGCGAGTGGCGCGCCTGGACCGAGGGAAAGGGGTGGGTGTAGATCGGCAGGTAGGCCGCGGCGAAGTCGTCGAAGACGCCGCGCAGCTGACGCCAGCCGGCGGCGTCAGCCGTTGAGTGCCCCGCCCACATGGCCGCCGTCGCGGCCTCGTCGGTCGTCACCCGCAAGGAGGAGCCGTCGGGGAAGGCCGACGCGTAGGGCGCGTCGGATCGGGCGAACCGGAGGCCGAGGGAGGCCAGCTTCTCGCCGTGCACGGCGTGGAACGGCGAGCCGAGAAAGAGGTTCATGTTGGTGGCGCAGACGTCGTGCACGAGCCCCGGCACGGTCAGTTCGCCGCTCGCGACTGCGCCTCCAGGAGTGCTCGCCGCCTCGAGCACCAAGGGGCGGAGGCCCGCCTCGGCGAGAGTCGCGGCGCAGACGAGGCCCTGGTGGCCCGCTCCGATGATCACGATGTCCGGATCGTCCATGGCTCTTTCGCCTCCGTTTCGACAGACCGATTCAAGGATCAAGATAGGTGCTTGACACGCCGTGCGCATGTCGTAACGATGACGACACTAATCAATGCGACATACGACCGAGTCGAAGTCGCGGTGGAGAATGGTGTGGGCATGAGAGCTTCATACGCCGTCCGGATGCTGGCGCTCGCCACGGTGGCCACCACTGGCCTCGCCGGGTGCGTGGCCAGCAAGTCCTCGGAGACAACGCCGCCCGCGAGCGGATCGACTGGCGTGGCCCGAGGCACCGGTGGCGCCGCCGCGGCCGGTGGTGAGGTGCGGATCGGGGTCGTGATGGCCAAGACCGGCTTCATGAGCCCCTACGACACGCCTGCGTTGCAGGCCCTCCAGCTCGAGGTCGAGAAGCAGAACGCAACCGGCGGCATCGGGGGCTCCAAGATCGTGCTCGATGTCGTCGACACCGGGACCAAGATGGACCGCTACGCCTCCGCGGCCGGTGAGGTCCTGGACCGCGGCGCCAAGGTGCTGCTCGTCACCTGCGACTACGACGTCTCCTCGCCCGCCGCGATCGCGGCCGAGGGCAAGAACGTGCTCAACATCGCGCCTTGCGTCGGCGATCCCGTCTACGGCCCCAAGGGTGGCCTGAAGATCGGCTTCTCCATGGGAGACGGCACTCCTGGCGAGTCCTCGATCATGGCCGAGTTCGCCCATGACAAGGGCTGGAAGTCCGCGGTCACGCTCAAGGACACGTCGATCAAGTACACGCAGAACCAGTGCGACATCTTCACGAAGCGTTTCCAGTCGCTCGGGGGAACGATCGCCGGCGCCTACGACTACAAGCAGGGTGACTCCATCAAGGAGACCGTCTCGAAGATCAGCAGTGGTACCAAGCCGGACGTCATCGTCAACTGCGGCTACAACCCGGGCGGTGGCCAGGTGACCAAGGAGCTGCGCGACGGAGGCGTGGACACCCCGATCGTGTCCGGCTTCGGCATGGATGGCGACTTCTGGCTCGGAGCCATCCCCGGCCTCAAGGACTACTTCATCGTGACGTATGCGGCCAAGGACGGGAACGACCCCGACCCCGCTGTCAACGAGACGGCCAACGCCTACAAAGCCAAGTACGGCAAGTTCCCGGACGTCGGCAGCTTCGTCACCGGCCCTTCGACCATCCAGGCGATCAAGGCGGCATACGACAAGGCAGGGTCGTGGGACGGGGACAAGCTCGCGGCGGCCATGGAGAGCTTCAAGGAGGTGCCGCTCATGGCCGGCCCGACGAGCTTCACCCCGCAGCTGCACATCTCGGTCGACCGGCCCATGCGAGTTCTGCAGGTCAAGGACGGCAAGCTGGCGGTCGTGGAGAAGCGGGCACCCCAGCAGGTCGTCACCCTCGGATGACGATCAGCGATCCGTCCGAGGCCCTCGCCGCCGTCGGGATCCACCGGGCCTACAGTGGCGTCAAGGCGCTGAGGGGGGTGGATGTCACCCTTCGTCGCGGCGAGGTCCTCGGGCTGATCGGGCCCAACGGAGCCGGCAAGTCGACCCTCGTCAACATGCTCACCGGCTACGACCGTCCGGACGAGGGTGCGATCATGCTCGACGGCACGGACATCACGGGGTGGCCTGCGCACAGGCTGGCTCGGACCGGGGTCGCGCGGACCTACCAGCGCGGGCACCTCTACCGTGACCTCTCGGTGCGGGAGAACGTCGAGGTGGCGGCGTTGGCCACCGGTCGCAGCCGCGCGGAGGCGCGCGGCGACGCCACCGGGCTGCTCGAGCTCTTCGGCGCCGCCGATCGCTCGGAGCAACCGGCGCGCACGCTTCCGCACGGACTCGAGCGGCGCCTCGGCGTCGCGCGGGCCATGGCGACCCGGCCCAACTACCTCCTGCTGGACGAGCCCGCGGCCGGACTCAACGAGGGTGAGATTGGCGAGTTCGGCGAGGTGATCCGCTCGATCGCTGCCACCGGGGTCGGGGTGCTCCTCATCGACCACAACATCCGCCTCATCATGGCGGTCTGTGAGCGCATCCACGTCATCGTGCAAGGACGCAGCTACCTGGAGGGCACGCCTGACGAGGTGCGCGGCAGCCAGGCGCTCGTCGAGGCCTACCTCGGCAGGAGCGGGACCCAATGAGCGACCTCCCCGGCAAGGTGGCAGCAACCACGCCGACCCAGACCCCGCTGCTCGACGTCCGCGACCTGGAGGTGCGTTACAGCGGCGTGCCCGCCGTCAAGGGCGTCAGCTTCCATGTCGACCGCGGGGAGACGGTTGGGCTGATCGGGCCCAACGGCGCCGGCAAGTCGTCGACGGTGCTCGCCCTCGCCGGCGCCGTCCGCGCCTCCAGCGGGTCGGCGACCCTCGACGGGGTCGAGCTGACCGGTCACTCGCCGGAGGAGGTCGTGCGGCTGGGTCTGTCGCTCGTGCCCGAGGGCCGCAACATGTTCGACGGCCTGACCGTCACTGAGAACCTCCGCCTCGGCGCGGTCGCCCGCCGTTCGGAAGTGCCGCTCACGGCCGCCATCGCTGAGGTCGTCGAGCTCTTTCCCATCCTCGGCGAGTTCCGTGACCGCCCCGCCGGGCTGCTCTCGGGAGGACAGCAGCAACAGCTCGCCATTGCGCGCACTCTCCTCGCGGCCCCGCGCATGCTCATCCTCGACGAGCCGTCGCTCGGACTGTCGCCGACTGCCGTTGACGTCGTCTTCGATGCTCTCGGCCGGATCCGCGACGCGGGCACGAGCGTGCTCGTCGTGGAGCAACGCGCCGAGTTCACCATCGCCTTCTGCGACCGGACCCACGTCCTGCACGACGGCCGGCTCACGCTTGCACTCACTCCCGGGGCGGCGCACGACGCCGACCTGCTCACGAAGGCGTACTTCGGATCATGATGCACTTCGGCCAGTCACTCATCGACGCGCTCTCCCTCGGGGCCCTGTACGCGCTCGTCGCCCTGGGCATCGGGCTCGTCTTCGGCGTCATGCGACTCGCCAACTTCGCGCACGGCGAGATCATCACCGGGGCGGCATACGCGCTCATCTTCACGTGGCACCTGGGCCCGGTGGTGTCAGTCTTCGTCTCGCTCCTGGTGGGCGTCGTGCTCGCCATCCTCATGGAGCTCCTCGTCTTCCGCCGCCTGCGCACGACGACGCCTGCGACGCTGCTCATCGCGAGCTTCGGCCTCTCCTTCCTGCTGCAGCGCGTCTACGAGGCGCTGTTCGGCACCAACGTGCGCACGGCGCCGGTCGCCAGCGGTCTCGCAGGAACCGTGACGGTGCTCGGCCTGCGGCTGCAGATCCTCTCGCTCGTGACGATCGCGCTGACGGCCGTCCTGCTCCTCGCGGTTCACTACTTCCTCACCCGCACCAACCTCGGGCTCCAGGTGCGCGCGGCCAGCACTGATTTCCGCACCGCGCGACTGCTCGGGGTGCGTGCCGACCGGGTCATCATGCTGACCTTCGGGATCAGCGGCGGCCTCGCGGCGGTGGTCGCCTTCGTCATGACGGTCCAGACGGGTGCCGTCGGACCGACCTTCGGTGTGCCGCTCACGGTTCTGGCGCTCGTCGGCGCAGTCATCGGTGGGATCGACCGCGTGATCGGCTCCCTGGTCGGAGGCTTCCTGATGGGCTTCGCGAGCTCCTTCTTCAGCAGCTGGCTGCCCGAGGGCATCGTGCGCTTCCGAGACGCATTCGTCTTCCTGCTCGTGATCCTCGTGCTGCTCGTCAAACCTGCGGGGCTGCTCGCCGGCTCGGGGACGGTGGAGCGGACATGAGCGAGCTGAAGACACCGGCCACGGGGTTGACCGTCGGGGGCCGGGACCTCGGGCGGCGGCGGGGTCGGTCCGGCTCCTCGGCACGGCTGGCGACGATGTGGACGCTCATCGGACCTGCGCTGCTCGTCTACCTCGGCACCGTCGTCGCAAGCCAGATCGGCGGCCCCGTGGCGGTCCAGGGCGCCTACGCCCTCGTCAGCCTCGTTGCGGCCGTCGGCCTGCAGATCTTCACCGGCACGTCAGGCGTCCTGTCCTTCGGTCACATCGCCTTCACTGCGGTCGGCGCGTGGGCCTACGGGCTGCTGACGATTGACCCGACGCTGAAGAAGGCGCTGCTGCCGGACCTCTTCTCCTTCCTCGCCGACGTCCACGCGCCGTGGCCGGTGGCGCTCGCCGTCGCCACGACCGTCGGCGGCTTCCTCGCCTTTGCCGTTGCGCCGTTCCTCATGCGCCTCAACGGTCTGCAGGCCGGTATCGCGACCTTCGGGCTGCTCATGGTCGTGGGGCAGGTGCTCACCTACTGGTCCAGCATCGGACCTCGCAGCGGGCAGGCCATGGTCGGCGTGCCCGCAGACCTCCCGCTGGAGCGGCTGGTCCTTGTCGCCATCGGCGTGATCATCGTCAGCTGGGTCTACCAGCACGCGCGAACGGCACGTCTGCTGCGTGCGACGCGCGAGGATCTCACTGCGGCACCCGGGTCGGGTATCAACGTCACCATCCACCGGGTCATCGCCTTCACGATCTCGGGCGCAGTCTGCGGACTCGGAGGCGGCCTGTGGGCGGCGACGAACCGGGTCGTCCAGTCGTCACACTTCGGCGTCGGCATGACCTTCACGATCATCGCCATCCTCGTGCTTGGCGGCACCCGCAGCCTGTGGGGTGCGGTGCTCGGGACGCTTGTCTGGTCGGCGCTCGACTCGCTGCTCGTCTACCTCCAAGGTGGCGTGACGCTGGGCGACTACGTCGTGTCGATCCCCGAGGGTGCGCGACCGATCATCCTCGGTGCCACGCTCATCGTCGCGCTGATGGTGCGCCCCGACGGTCTGACAGGTGGACGAGAGCTGACCTGGCCGGTCCAACGCTGGCGCCGACGTGGGTGAGTGGACGACGCTCCACCACCCGGATGGAAGAATCACATCATGACAGTGCTCGACGAGGTCACCGGTGCGCGCCTGACCATGCGACGCCGGCTCCGGTGGAACGAGACGGATGCCGCCGGGCACAACCACTTCAGCTCGGCCGTGCGCTGGCTGGAGGAGGGCGAGCACGCACTGTGGCGTGAGCTGGGGCTCGTCGACTACGTGCCGCGGGTGCCGCGCGTGCACCTCGACATGGACTACCGCGCGCGGGTGTGGTTCGACCAGCCGCTCGAGGTGACGGTCGGGGTGATCCGGGTCGGTGAGAGCTCCTGCACCTTCGGTTTCTCCGCCGTGGTGGTCGACGGCGACCCCGATGACCCGGCCGCTCCGCGGCACCTGAGCGCGGAGGGGCGGGTCGTGGTCGTCCACGCGCCCGACCCGAGGGCCGGCGCCGAGCCATGGCCTGGCGACGTCAGGTCCCTCCTCGAGCGTGACCGCGCGCTCGTCTCTGCCTGAGCGGAGCTGGGCTGGGCTGAAGCTCGACGTGTGCGCCAGCTGAGGCTCCGGCCCTTCGCCTGGGCGCGGGGCTCGGCCTGGCAGTGAGGCACGGCGGCATACGCCCTCGCCGGTGCCGGGGGTCTCAGGCCACGACGTCAGCCAGACCGACGTTCGCCAGCGCGCTGCGCAGGGCGGCGCCGTCCTCGTCGACGAGCGCGGCCTCCTTGAGCCGGGCCAGCTGGCGCGCCGCACCCTCCTGCCCGCGCAGGCGCTTCGCCGCCTCGATGAGCAGGCCGAAGCTCTCCTGACCATGCTCGTGCGTCTGGCCGTAGCCCTTGAGCACGCGCTCGCAGCGGATGATCTCGGTCGCGAGGTCGGGGTCCTGAGGCGCGATGTCGACGGCGAGGTCGAGCCAGGCGTCGATGAACTGCTGCTCGCGCCCGAAGCGCAGCGAGCGGGGCCGCATCGGCCGCAGCCGTGCGATCGCCGACAGCGTCGCGTAGCCGGACGCGGACGTCGTGTTGACGACCATGCCCTTGTGCGTCACGGCGTGCACGACCTTGCCGAAGACGGCCGACTTCGCCAGGCGCGCACCGAGTGCTGTCGGCATGGTGTCGGTGATCTCGTCGATCTGGGGGTGGAGGAACTCGCGCACCTGCATGAGCTGCTCGGGGTCGGCGCCGGCCTCGTCACGCACCCGCTGGAGGCGCTCCTGCCGGGTCTTCTGCAGCGCGACGTGGATGGTGTCGTGGTAGCACATCCAGAGTGCCACGTGCCGTGCCGCCTCGGTGGTCATGACGGCCTCGCCGTCGCGGTCGGGGTCGACGGCGGCGACCCGCGCCACCCGAGCGAGATAGCGGTCGCTGTAGGCGAGGTCCTGGTAGAGCGCGGTGCGCTGCAGTCCGCGCAGCAGCATCAGGCGGGCTGCGTGGGGGAAGTCGGCGGCCACGCGACGAGCATGGCCGTGCAGCTCACGACCGACGAGCGAGGTCGGGTCGGCGAGGGCTCGCTCCTGTGCGGCGGCCTCGGCCCGGGCGGCCTCCTCTGCCGGGTCCGGGGGTCGCCGCAGGCTCAGCATGACCGGGACGGGGTTGCGTGGACGGGCGTTGAGCTGCTCGGCATCGACGGTGATCGGAGTGCCGTCGAGCGTCGCTCCCTCGGGCGGGGGCTCGGTGGCTCCCTGCGCGGCCTCGAAGCCGGCGGCGAAGGCACGCAGGCTCGCGTCGGCCTTCTTGGCCTTGCCGGTCTGGGTGATGGCCGCCTCGAACTCCTCGCGGGAGAAGGGCAGCGCACCGCTCGCGGCCAGCGCGCCGAACAGGGACGCGCTGATGACGCTCTTAGCCGCTAGCGCGAGGGCCATGAAGTCCGCGCCGACGAAGTGACGGGAGGCGGCGCCGGCCGCGGTGATGAGGGCCTGGGAGTCCACGCGCCCGTCGCCGAGCGTGCTGCGCTCGGTGATGGAGTAGACGCGGTTGGTCGAGGCGATGAGCGTGGTGCGGTCAGGCGTCACGAAGCCGCGCTGGACCGCTCGTCCTGCCTCCATGAGCTCCGAGGCGATGACGACGTCCACCTCCCCGGGAGTCGGCATCATGCTGAGCACCGGCTCCTGGCGGGCGTCGGTGCCACCGCCCTCGTGAGGCGGGAAGAGCTCGACGTAGTAGATGGTCGCGCCCGTGCGCTGGGCGACACCGGCGACCGAGGTCGACTGCGAGGTCCAGCCCTGCGCCTCGCCCAGAGAGGCGATCCAGCCCGAGAGGACCCCGCCACCCTCGCCGCCCATGGCGAGCACCGCGACCGTGATGGGCCGCTGCCCGTCCGTCCAGCTCATGCCGAGACTCCTGCGTGGGAGGAGTGCGCTGCTCTCGCGGCCGCCGGGGCCGGGTCGAGGACTGTGAGGTCCCCTGGGTCCCCGGACACCTCGATGCCCGCGGCCCGGCGCTCGATGCCCTTGGACAGCATGGAGATCCATCCATTGCGCACCTTGGCCAGCGCCTTGTCCCGACGGGTCGGGTTGAAGACCACGTCGGTGCGGTAGAAGGAAGGGCATAGGGAGGCCGCGTGGGCATTCGCGCCGCAGACGCCGCACCCGACGCAGCTGTCGGTCACCGTGGCGACGGGGTCGATACGCATCGGGTCGGGGTTCGGCTTGATGGTCAGCGAGGGGCATCCGGAGATCCGGATGCAGGCGTGGTCACCCGTGCACGTCTCGGCGTCGACGCCGAAGCGCTCCTTGACGATGCGTTTGCCGTCGGAGATCGCCTGGGCGCGCTCCGGGGCGACGCGCCGCTGACGGTTCAGCTGGCACTCGCTCTGGGCGACGATGACCTTCGGGCCGGGCTCGTCCGTGGTGAGCGCGTGGATGAAGAGGTCACGCAGCTCGGCCACCTTGAACGTGTTGGTGACGGTCGTCGCCCACTTGACGCCGATGCCGCGCACCGCCTTCTCGATGGGGTGCTGGGTCGAGCGCAGCGGGCTCTGGGCCTGTGAGGAGAGCACGTCCTGGCCGCCGGTCGCGGCGCTGTAGGCGTTGTCGACCACGACGAGGAGCTGGTCGTTCTTGTTGAAGACGGCGTTGCCGACGCCGCTCGTCAGGCCGTTGTGCCAGAAGCCACCGTCGCCCATGATCGCGATGGTCCGCCGGTCGGCGTCCTTGGAGTTGAGGGCCGCGCCGCCGGCGGAGCCCAGGCCGTAGCCCATCGTCGTCGCACCGAGATTGAAGGGCGCGTTGATCGAGAAGAGGTGGCAGCCGATGTCGGCGCTGATGTGGTGCTGGCCCGTCTCGCGCTCGGCGAGCTTGAGGGCGCTGAAGATGGGGCGCTCCGGGCATCCCGTGCACAGGCCCGGCGGCCGGGGCTGGACCACGGCCGGCTCGACGCGGGGGGCGAAGGGCGAGCCGGGGTCGGTGTCGGGCCGCAGGAGCGCCGGCTCGGACGTGACCGCCTCGGGCCGGTACTTCTTGAGGAAGGCGGCGACGCCGCGCGTGACGGCCGTCGGGGTGTACTCTCCGGCCACGGGCAGCAGGTCCTTGCCGTGCAGGGCGGCGGTGGCCCCGGCTCGCCGCAGGATGGCGTTGAGCGACTGCTCGATGTAGTCCGGCTGGCCCTCCTCGAGCAGCAGCACGGCCCGCTTGCCCTCGCAGAAGCGCAGCACCTCGTCGTTGACGATGGGGTAGGTGACGTTCATGCAGTAGAGGGGGATGGCCGAGTTGCCGAACGCGTCGGAGCAGCCGAGCAGCTCGAGGGCCCGGTTGAGCGTGTTGTAGAGGCCGCCCTGCACGATGATGCCGATGTCCGCGGCGTCCTCGGCGAAGAACTCGTTCATCCCGCGCTCCTGGATGAACTTCACCGCGGCCGGCCATCGGTGGGTGATCTTCTCCTGTTCGTGGAGGAAGCTCGCGGGCGGCAGGACGATCCGGCTCACGTCGCGCTTGGGGTTCTCGACGGCATCCGTCACCGTCATCGGCGGGCGCTTGTTGTCCTTGGCGACGAAGCTGCCCGTCAGGTGGCAGGAGCGCAACCGCAGCTGGAGCATGACCGGGGTGTTGCTCACCTCGGACAGCTCGAAGCCGGACTCCACCGCCTCGACGATCGCTGTGAGGTTGGGCCGCGGGTCCAGCAGCCACATCTGCGACTTCATGGCGAAGGCGTGCGAGCGCTCCTGCATGATGCTCGAGCCCTCGCCGTAGTCCTCGCCGACGATGACGAGGGCGCCGCCGGTGACGCCGCCGCTCGAGAGGTTGGCGAGGGCGTCGGAGGCGACGTTGGTGCCGACGGTTGACTTGAAGGTGACCGCGCCGCGGAGCGGGTAGTGCACGGAGGCGGCGAGCATGGCGGCGGCGGTGGCCTCGGACGCGCTGTTCTCGAAGTAGACGTCGAGCTCCTCGAGGATCTCGTGGGCGTCACCGAGCACGTCCATGAGGTGGGAGATCGGGGCTCCCTGGTAGCCGCCGACGTAGGCCACGCCCGACTGCAGCAGGGCCTTGGTGACAGCGAGGATGCCCTCGCCACGGAAGGTCGTGCCGGCACCCTGCCGGAGCGCGAGGACTTCCTGCGCAAATGAACGTTCGGCCATGATGCTCCTCCGCCTCGTCACCAGTGTGCGCACTGGCTCAGGCTGACGCTATATCGCCCCAGTGACGAGCGTCAACGAAATGTCATGCTTCTCGATGGGTGGGCCAGAGGGGGGCGCGGTGGGCCGGGGTCCACCCGGCCCACCGCGCCGACCGACCCGGCCGTGACGCACCCGGCGGGATCAGCGCTCGACGAGCGCCAGGACCCGCGCCGGGGCTCCGGAGCCGGTCACGATGGGCAGTGGCCCGGCGATGAGCACCGCCCCGGTGGCCGGCAGCTGCGCGACGTTCTGCAGCTGGGTGAGGCCGAACTTTCCGCTGCCCATGAGGTAAGAGTGGCACGGGAAGGCCGGGTCGAAGGAGTGGGCGGCGCCGGCGTCGGTGCCGACCGTCTCGACGCCCACGCCGACGAGCGGGGACTCCTCGGCGACCCAGCGCGCGCACTCGACGGTCATGCCGGGCGTGTGTGGGCCGTTCTCGTCGGCGTTGATGAAGGCCTCCTGCGAGTCCGACCGTGCGTCCCAGCCGGTGCGGTAGATCATCCAGCCACCCTCGGGCAGCGGACCGTGCTCGGACTCCCATGCCCGGATGTCGTCGACCTCGAGGAGGAAGTCGGGGTTCTCGGCGCACTTCGCGCTGAAGTCGAGCACGACGACGGGCCGGATCAGCCGCTCGACCGGGACGTCGGCGACGTCGCCCAGGTCCTTGCCCGTGACCCAGTGGTTGGGCGCGTCGAAGTGGGTCCCGGTGTGCTCGCCGCTGCGGAAGTTGTTCCAGTACCAGGCCGGTCCGCGGTCGTCGTAGTTGCTGATCTCCTCGAGCTCGAAGCGCTGCGTCTGGCCGAACATCTCCGGCAGCTGGATGATCGGGGTGTCGCTCGACAGGCGGGCCGTGAGGTCGACGATCTGGATCTGGCCCGAGGCCAAGCCGTCGACGAGGTCCTTCAGTGCGGACATGGTGCTCCTTTGTCGGGGTGGGTCTCGGGTGGAAAGCGCGGTGGCAAGAGTTTCGGATGAGCAGCGGCATCGACCGAAGCTCGATCAGCCCCCGAGCGAGGCGTCGAGGGCGGCGTCGAGAGTGATCGTCGCACTGGCGAACAGTCGGGAGACCGGACAGGTCTCCTTCGCCTGCGCAGCGAGTCGGCGGAAGGTCTCCTCGTCGATGCCTTCGACGTGCCCTCTGGCCACGAGGTCGATGGTCGTGATGCTGAAGGATCCGCCCTTCTCCTCCATCGTCACGCGCGCGGTCGTGCTGATCTCGGTCGCGGGGTGGCCGGCCCCCTCGAGGAGGTCGCTGAGAGACATCGAGAAACACCCAGCATGCGCGGCCCCGAGCAGCTCCTCGGGGTTGGTGCCGGCGTCGTCCTCGGTGCGAGACCGCAGCGAGTAGGCAAATGCATCACCGCCCCGCCCGAGGCCCATCGTGCCGGACCCTGTCGGGACCGGTCCTCGCCAGCTCGCTCTCGCCCTGCGGATGATCTTCAAGGGTATAGCCTCCTGTCGACGGTCGTCACGTAACCGACCCAAACATATGGCATCGACGAGCCGGGGAGAAGCCCCAGGGAGAACACCATGAGCGGAATCGTCCGGCACGCAGGCAGCTCGTGGGTGCACCCTTCGCTCACGCCTGGTCCCGAGGACTGTGTCGAGGTCAGCACCCTCGTCGAGGACGACCACTACGCCGAGGGGATGACGAACCGGGTGCTGCGCTGTCTGCCGGGAACGAGCCTGCGCCGACGCGACGACGGCGCGGACACCTATCTCTTCGTCCTGTCCGGCGAAGGTCGGCTCCTGCTCGCTGGCCCGGACGGAGCATTCACCACGGACCAGCCGGTCGCGGCGGGCACTGCCGCGTTGGTTCCGGCCGGTCGCGAGTGGGTGGTCGTCGTAGAGAAGGGCGAGCTGCTCATCACCGACACGTCAGTCCCAGCACCGCCGCTGCCCCACGCGAGCTCTCTCGCGCGGGAGGCGACCGGATATCAGCCCGTCGTCCGTCTCGGCGAGGCCGCCCGCGAGGCGGCAACGTCGGCGAGAGAGTTCGAGGTGCTCTACGGGCCGTCGCGGGGCAGCGCCGGGGCCACCCAGTTCGTCGGATACATCCCGCCCTCGGGGGCGCCGGAGCACTACCACCTCTACGACGAGATCTGTGTCATCGTCCGGGGTCGTGGTCGGCTCCATGCCGCCGGTGAGGTCAGCCTCCTCGAAGCCGGTTCCACCTTCCACGTCCCGCCCCGGTTCCTGCATGCGGTGGAGAACACCCAGACCACCGAGGATCTGTGGATCCTCGGTGTCTTCCGGCCGGCCGGATCCGCTGCTGCGGCTTACTACCCGGATGGGCACCCGGCCCCCAACAACGCGCCGGAGGACAACCCTGAGCCCCGGGATCAGTAGCTCGGGGGGGTTACCGAGACGAGGAACTGCGCGGTGTGCGTGCCCGGGTTGACGTAGCGGTGAGGGAGGCGGGAGTCGAACGACGCCGAGTCCCCGACTGTGAGCTCGTGGACCTCGTCGCCGATCTCGAGACGCACAGCGCCGCCCAGCACGACGGCGCACTCCTCTGCAGGATGTGCCCACGCCTCCTCCGACGACGCCGTCCCGGGCGCGAGAACGCCCTCGAGCACCTCGACCTTCGACCCCGGCGGTGAGACGCGCCAGTACTGGATCTCGCCGTGCGCCGCGTGCGCGAGCACCCGCTCGTCGTGGCGGATCACGCGGGGTGTGCTGACTGCCGGAGCGGTAAAGAGGTCGAAGATCGGAGTGTCGAGCGCCCGCGCGATCCGCCGAAGCGTGTTGAGGCTGGGGTCGTTGATGTCCCGCTCCACCTGGCTGATGGTGGCTGCGGAGACTCCCACCTCGGCAGCCAGCTGCCGCACGCTGAGGCTGCGAGCCTGACGCAGCGCACGTATTCGCGGGCCAAGAGTCATGGTCGCGTTCCTCTCCGGTCGTGGAACAGCCAGTGGATGCAGCCAGTGGCCAGAGCCAGTGGACAAAGCCAGTCGTATGCCGCTGAGACTAGACCCGCTCCCGGCGCGCCCGGCGCAGCCAGCCCTGCACGGGGATGGCTCCGGCCCAGCCTCGACGCATCGGACCCAGCCGGAGGAGAAACGGATATGTTCAGTTCTGTTGAACGCTGGGAAGCATGCCAGTAGTGTGACGGCCGTCACCACTACGCACTACGTGAAGGGTCGGCCACATGCGCGCAGCAACAAAGATTCTGGTCGGGATGATGGCGTCCGGTATGGCGCTCGCCGCCTGCGCGGGCGGCGAGACTCCGGCGGCGACCTCGACGGCACCGGCCATGGCGGGCGGTTCCACGTCGGGAACCCCGTGCACAGGCGCGATCGGGGTGATGGCGCCGATCACCGGGGGCGCGGCTGCGATCGGCGGCGAACAGCTCAACTTCGCCAAGCTTGCCGTCTCCGACTACAACGCCAAGAACGGCACGAACTTCTCCATCGTCGAGGGCGACACCCAGCTCGACGCCGGTCAGGCCAGCACGGTCGCCCCACAGCTCGTCTCCAACCAGGCCGTCATCGGCGTCGTCGGCCCCGCGGGGAGCCAGGAGGTGGAGTCCGTGGGCCCCGCCTTCGCCGATGCGAAGATGGCATTCGTATCCCCATCCGCCACCCGCACCAGCCTGACGAGCGGCGCCTTTCCGACGTTCGCCCGAGTGATCCCGACCGACGACGTCCAGGGACCCACCGATGCCGACTTCATGGTGTCGAAGCTCGGTGCCAAGAAGGTCGTCATCGTCGAGGAGAAGACGTCCTACGGAGCGGGGCTCTCGTCCGCGGTGGAGAAGGCACTCAAGGAGAAGGGCGTCGACGTCAAGCGCATCCAAGTCAGCCAGAAGCAGCCGGACTACTCCTCCGTCGTCGCGCTCGTGGATGCAGACACCTCGGTGGTCTTCGCGACCTTCCAGATCGCCGCGAACACCAAGGCGCTCGCCAACACGCTTCAGCAACAGAGCAAGAAGGCGGTCGTTTTCGGCTCCGACGGTTCGTTCTCGGCCGACTTCGACGTCCCCGGCCAGTACGTCAGCTCGTTCGCCCCGGACATCAAGGGCATCCCGAGCTCGAAGGCGGTCGCCGACGCCTACACGGCCAAGTACGGCGAGTTCGGCACGTTCGGGCCGCCCACCTACGTCGCGACCCAGGTCATCATGACCGCGGCGGCGAAGGACTGCACAGGCACTGCAGACCGCGCCAAGACGAGCTCGAACGTGCTGGGTGTGAGCATCCCGGACTCCATCCTCGGTCAGCCGATCACCTTCACCGACAAGGGCGACGTCAAGGACGCCAAGTTCTTCATCTTCAAGATCGGCGATGACCGCAAGCCCGCGCTGGTCAACTGAGAGAACGATGTGGAACTCTTCGTCCAGCAACTCGTCAACGGGCTGACGTTGGGAGGGGTCTACGCCCTCATCGCACTCGGCTACACCCTGATCTATGGCGTGCTGCAGCTGCTCAACTTCGCCCACGGCGAGGTATACATGGTGGGCGCGTTCACCGGGTTCTTCGTGATGGTCGGCCTCGGGGGGCCCGGCAAGCCGATCGTCCCGGTGTGGCTGATGATCGTCGCGATGTTCCTCGCAGCCATGGTCGTCAGCGGGCTGCTCGGCGTCGGGATCGAGCGGTTCGCCTATCGGCCCCTGCGCGAATCGACGAGGATCGCGCCGCTCATCAGCGCCCTGGGTGTCTCGCTCTTCCTGCAGAACGCTGTGCTGCTCCTGTTCGGTTCGCGGGTCCGCTCCTACGACACGCCCCGCTACTGGAGCGGGGCCGGGCCGCAGGTTGCTGGGGTCCAGGTCAACCCGGTGCGCATCCTTGTGCTCGTGCTGGCCATCATCCTCATGGTGGGGCTCACCCGCCTCGTGGAGAAGACCGCGTTCGGTCGCGGGATGCGGGCGGTCGCGTATGACCGGGACGCGGCGGTGATGATGGGCATCGACGTCAACAAGGTGATCGTCCTGGTCTTCTTCGTCGCGTCGGCGCTCGCAGGTGCCGCCGGGGTGATGGTCGGACTGGTCTTCTTCAACGTCAACAACTACATGGGATTTCTCGCCGGCCTCAAGGGCTTCACGGCGGCGGTCGTCGGGGGGATCGGCTCCATCCCGGGTGCGATGCTCGGTGGTCTGCTCATCGGTCTCATCGAGTCCTTCACGACGGCGTACGTCTCGGCGAACTTCGCCAGTGTGCTGTCCTTCCTCGTGCTCATCCTCGTCATGCTTCTCAAGCCTCGTGGCCTGCTCGGCACACGCGCGATCGTGAAGGTGTGACCATGGCTGAGGAGTCGCTGGCGATCGGCACCGACGAGTGGGTGGCCGCCCACGAAGGGCGGACCTCAGGTCAGGTTCAGGGCCCGGTCGCCCGGACGTTCGGCCGGCTGCCCTGGTGGGTGTGGGGCAGCATCGCCGTCCTCGTCGCCGTCGTCCTGCCACTCATCGGGTCCACCTACCTCATGCGGGTCGGAGTCAACCTCGGCCTCTTCCTGATGCTCGCCCTCGGGCTCAACCTCGTCGTGGGGTATGCCGGCCTGCTCGACATCGGTTACGTGGCCTTCTACGGCCTCGGCGCGTACGGCTTCGCGATGCTGGCCTCCGACAAGTTCGGTGTCCATCTCCCGACCGTCGTCGCGGTCCCGGTCGTCGTCGCCGCGGTGTCGATCTTCGGTCTCGTGCTCGGCCTTGCGGCGCGCCGACTGCTCGGTGACTACCTCGCGATCGTCACGCTCTTCTTCGGGCAGATGTTCGTGGAGTTCGCCTTGTCTGGTGACGCGATCACGGTGCCCGGTCGTGCGGAGCAGGTCGACCTCACAGGCGGCACCAACGGCATCACCGACGTCGACCGCTTCTCGTTCCTCGGGGTCGAGTTCAGCTCCGACCGGTGGTACTACTACCTGCTCGTCGTCCTCGTCGTCCTCCTTGCCCTGGCGGTTCGCCGACTCGACGGCTCGCGCATCGGTCGCGCCTGGAAGGCAGTCGGGCAGGACCCGCTTGCGGCCGAGGCGATGACGATGCCGGTCAACCGACTGAAGATCATGGCCTTCGTGGTGGGGGCCGGTATCGCCGGGCTGGCGGGAACGGTCTTCGCCGCGGTCCAGCGTGGCGTGTTCCCGAGCAGCTTCGACCTCCCGCTCCTGATTCTGCTGTATGCGGCGGTCATCCTCGGCGGCAGTGGCAGCCTCAAGGGCGCTCTCATCGGCGCGGCCCTGCTCAGCCTCCTCCCCGAGGCGCTGCGTGAGCCTTCCTACAGCGAGATGGTCTTCGTCCTGCTCCTCGTCGCCGGGCTCGCGCTGGCGGTCCGATCGTGGCGCGACCGCATCATCGTCGTGGTCGCAACGGTGGTGTTCGGTTTCGTGATGAACCTGCTCTTCACGCTGCTGCACGTCCAGGGCGTGCCGGCGAGCGCCTGGACGAGCGGCCCCGTGAGCACGTTGCTGGGGCACTGGCTCTTCGTACCGCAGGACCGGGTGCTCTGGGGCAACCTCGGCTTCGTCGGGCTCGTCGTCCTCCTCGCGGTCCTCACCCTGGTCGGGACGAGAGTCCGGCCGATCCTGCTCCCGGCCATCGTGTGGCTCAGCATCTTCGTGTGGTTCGTGCGTCTGGCGGACGTCCCGAGCATCACCCGCCAGCTGCTCATCGGTGCACTGCTCATCGTGCTGATGATCGTGCGTCCGCAGGGCCTCTTCGGCCGGCGCCAGGTGGAGGTCCTCTGATGACCGTTGCACTGGCTGTCGAGCAGGTGACCAAGCGCTTCGGTGGCCTGGTCTCCATCTCCGACCTCAGCATCGAGGTCTCCCCCCAAGAGATCGTCAGCGTCATCGGGCCGAACGGTGCCGGCAAGACCACGCTCTTCAACATCATCACCGGCGTCTATCGGCCCGACTCGGGACGCATCCTCGTCGAGGGCAACGACGTGACCGGTCTCGCCCCGTCGACGATCGCGACCAAGGGTGTGGCGCGGACCTTCCAGAACGTGCGGCTGTTTCACAACCTCACCGTCATCGACAACGTGATGGCCGCGATGTACGGCCGAACTCATGCCGGTCTCGTCGCCTCCGCGCTCGGCCTCCCTCGGGCCCGGCGGGAGGAGGCCCGTGTGCGGGAAGACGCCAAGGAGCTGCTCTCCTTCTTCGGCTCCAGGCTGATGGGCTACCGGTGGGAACAGCCGGCCTACAGCCTGTCCTACGCCAACCGTCGCCGCCTCGAGATCGCCCGTGCGATGGCCACCGGTGCCACGATCCTGCTGCTCGACGAGCCCGCCGCGGGGATGAACCCCAAGGAGACCCACGAGATCACCGAGGTTGTGGCGCGATTGCGTGGGGAGCGCGGTCACACCATCGTGATCATCGAGCACGACATGCACGTCGTCGAAGGCGTCAGTGACCGCGTCGTCGCGCTCGACCACGGGGTGAAGATCGCCGAAGGAAACTATGCGGCCGTCGCGACCGACCCGCACGTCGTCGAGTCGTACCTCGGTCGCGGCACGGCAGGGACGAAATGAGAGCCCAGCCCGAGCCCGCCGGCGCGGCCCTATCTGACGGGCCCCCGGGCCCGCTCACTCCCCTCCTCCAGCTGTCCGGGATCAACACGTTCTACGGGCCGGTCCACATACTCGAGGACGTCAACCTCGTCGTCGGCAAGGGCGAGCTGGTCTGCCTCCTCGGCGGCAACGCCTGTGGCAAGTCGACGACGCTGAAGACCGCGCTCGGGCTCGTTGCCCCGCGCACCGGCACTGTCACCTTCGACGGGGTCGACGTCACGAGCCGGCCGACGTCAGAACGGGTCAGGCGCGGCATGGCGGTGGTCCCCGAGAACCGCCGGCTCTTCGCGCCCATGACAGTGCTCGAGAACCTCCAGATCGGGGCTTGGGTTCGCGGCGCACCCGATCCTGCCGACCTCGACCGCGTCTTCGAGCTCTTCCCCCTGCTCGAGCAACGCAGCGCGCAGATCGCCGGGACCCTCTCCGGCGGTGAGCAGCAGATGGTCGCGATGGGCAGGGCGCTGATGTCGAGACCATCGCTGATGCTCATGGACGAGCCGTCGATGGGGCTCTCGCCGCGCCTCGTGGAGCAGAGCTTCGAGCTGATCGAGACCCTTCACCGAGACGGCGTGTCGATGCTCATCGTGGAACAGAACGCCAACATGGCGCTGTCCATCGCCGACCGGGGCTACGTGCTGCAGACCGGACGTATCGTCCTGCGCGGATCCGCGCAGGAGCTCTCGAACCACGATGAACTGAGGAGGGCCTACCTTGGCCGCTGAGCGCAGGGACCAGACTGCCACCACGGGAATGTCCGGCACGACCGGACCCACCGGCACGACCGGTGCCGAGCGCACCTCGATCGGGGTGGGCGAGGCGATCCGTCACCGGTTCCCCGTCCTGGCCCACAAGGCCTACCTCAACGCCTGCTCGCAGGGTGCCCTGTCCGACGCGGTGAGACAGTCGTATGCCGTCTATCTGGACGGCATGGATGACGAGGGCTCGCTCTGGGAGTACTGGGTGAGCAGACAGGAGGACGTGCGTCAGCTGCTGGCCACACTCATCGGCGCGCCAGCCGACGCCTGCGCCATCACGACGTCGGAATCGGCGGGGATCTCGGCGCTGGCGAGTGGTCTCGACTTCGCCGACGGCCGCGACACGATAGTCACCACCGAGCTCGAGTTCCCGACCGTGGGCCAGATCTGGCACGCCCAGGAACGCCGGGGGGCGCGCGTCGTCCACCTCCCGACCAGTTCCGACCTCACTCTTGATCTGGCAACTGTCGAGGCAGCCCTCGACGAACGCACTGCGATCCTCTCCGTGACGGAGGTCTGCTACCGCAACGGCGCCCGTGTCGATGTCCGCCCGCTCATCGAGCTGGCGCACGCACGCGGGATCCTCGTGCACGTCGATGTCTACCAGTCCTTCGGGGGGATGCCCTTCGACCTGGCGCAGACGCCCGCCGACATCGTGACCGGCGGCTTCCTCAAGTACCTTCTCGGCTCACCGGGCGTGGCCTTCCTCTATGCCAATCCCGAGACGACCGGGCACATCATCCCGGTGCAGACCGGGTGGATGGCAGCTCGGGACATCTGGTCGATGGACATCCACGACTACGACCCCGCCAAGGATGCGCGCCGCTTCGAGTCGGGCACCCCGCCGGTGCCCAGCCTCTTCGCGGCGGCGGCGGGCTTGCGCCTGATGTCGGACATCGGCCTCGTCGAGACCCGAGACCACGTCGAGGTACTTCTCTCGCGGCTCCGGGCCGGGGTCGAGGAGATGGGTGGCACGGTGATGACGCCGGAAGCGAGCCATGGCCCGATGCTCGCCGTCGCCGTCACGGACGAGCACGCCGCGGTCGAGGTCCTCAAGTCCGAGGACATCGTCGTCAGCTCGAGGGACTCCAACGTGCGGATCGCCCCGCACTGCTACAACACGGAGGAGGACATCGACGCCTTCCTGGCGGGTCTGCAACGGCACCGCGACCTGTTGCGCACACCCGGGTAGAGCCAGGCCTGACCGGGTCAGGGAGCCCGAGCTCGCTTGTGTCAGCAGCGGTGCAACGTCGTGGAGGGGCTCTCGCCGAAGCGGGCCCGGTAGTCCCCGGCGAACCGGCCCAGGTGACTCAGCCCCAGGCTGAGCGCGACGTCGGTCACGGTCGTGACCTCGGGGGCCGACTCGATGAGACGAGCCCGGGCCGCCCGCAGCCGGCGCTCCCGGATGTACGCCAGCGGCGGCACCCCGAGCTCCCGGCTGAAGGCGTCCTGCAGCACCCGCGTGCACACCCCCACCTCGGCCGCGACCGCGGAGACCGTGAGCGGCTCGCCAAGCCGCCCGTCGATGACGTCAAGGGCGCGCCGCAGCGTCCGTGCCGACGCCCCGCGCCGCAGCAGCTCCCGGCTGTGGCTGTGACCCTGCGACTCGAGCAGCTGCGTCGCGATGGAGAGCCCCAGCGCATCGGCGTGCTCGACGAGACCGCTGCCCTGCGCGTCCTCGAGCTCGGCACGCAGGCACTCGACCGTGCTGAGCCAGCTGCGCGCGCGAGGGGTCGTCAGCGGCATACCGACGTCGAAGGTCAGCGGACCGGAGGCGGCTACGCCCGTCAGCGACTCGAGCGCGTGCTCGACGAGCGAGCGCGTCAGATAGACGATCGTCTGCGGGTTGCCGACGAACCACGTCATCGACGTCGGCTCGTGCGGCGAGAGCACCGAGGCGCGGGTCCGGTCCGAGCGGACCTCCTGACCGGCGTGGGCCACCCTGGCGGCGCCGGCGCGCGGGATCTGCACGAGGTAGAAGTCGCCCAGCGGCTCCGGCGATATCTCGACCACGCCGCCGTAGTCGAGGTGGATGATGCCGACCTGGTCGGCCCGCGCCGCCCGGAGTCGGACGTCGACGGCGCCCCGCGGCTCGAGCCCGTGCGGGCAGAAGACGGCCGCCACGCGCTCGCGGGCGGCGTCGACGTCCTGCGTCGTCACCGAGTCGCGCTCGATCTGCGCCGTTGCCATGACCGCCCTGCCGCCCCTCGCGTCCCGTAGAGCCAGCCCCCGGGGCGAACGCTACCCGCTGGGATCGCGCGTCGGGGGCGGTCGCCAGCAATCCGGCATACCATCCTCGCGATTCGGATAGCCGGAGGACCCTCGAGGTTCCTAGCGTCGGTCCATCGACTGCGATGAGGCAGTGGACGGACGACCGGCGCAGGTCCGGCAACGAAGGAGTCACGCATGAGCGGTTCACTGGACAGGCGGGTGGCCATCGTCACCGGCGGGGCCACTCTCGTGGGGCACGGGGTCGTCAGGGCCCTGCATGAGCAGGGCGCGACGGTCGTCGTGGCCGACATCGACACGGACGGTGCGCAGCACATCGCCTACGAGCTCGGTGAGCGCGTGCACGTCGCGTCGGTGGACATCACCGACGACTCCGCGCTCGAGCGGCTCGTCGCCGACACGACCTCGCAGCACGGCGGCCTCGACATCGTCGTCAACCTCGCCTGCACCTACCTCGACGACGGCGCCGACACCGACCGTGCCGGGTGGCTCCAGGCCTTCGACGTCAACGTGGCGAGCGCCGTCATGATGACGCGAGCGAGCCGGACCGCCCTCTCGACCAGCGGCCACGGCGCCGTCGTCAACTTCACCTCCATCTCGAGCAAGGTGGCGCAGACCGGTCGCTGGGTCTACCCGGCGTGCAAGGCGGCCCTCGTGCAGCTCACCCGCTCCATGGCGATGGACCTCGCCGCCGACGGCATCCGCGTCAACTCCGTGAGCCCCGGCTGGACCTGGTCGAAGATCATGGACACCCTCAGCGAGGGCAACCGCGAGCGCACCGACGCCGTGGCGGCGCCCTTCCACCTCACCGGTCGCGTGGGCGACCCCCTCGAGGTGGGCCGGGTCGTGGCCTTCCTCGTCTCCGACGACGCGTCGGTCGTCACCGGCGCGGACTGGGCGGCCGACGGCGGCTACTCGGCCATGGGCCCCGAGCAGGCGGTCCCCGCCATCCCACAGCTCATGCCCGACACCCAGCAGGAAGGCGGCGAGTGACATGAGGATCGCGATCATCGGAGCCGGTTTCGCCGGGCTGGCCGCAGGCAAGGTGCTGACGCAGTTCGGGCACGACGTGACGATCTACGAGAAGGCGCCCGACGTCGGCGGCGTGTGGAGCCGCACCCGCCGCTACCCGGGCCTGTCGACCCAGAACGACAAGGGCACCTACCACCTGTCCGACCTGCCGATGCCCAAGAGCTACCCCGAGTGGCCCAGCGGCGAGCAGGTGCAGCAGTACCTCGAGTCGTATGCCGCCACGTTCCGTCTGCAGGACAAGCTGCGCCTGGGCACGGAGGTCGTCGCAGCCGATCTCGACGAGTCGGGCGAGGAGCCGCGCTGGACGGTGCGGTCCAAGGACGGGGCCGGCGTCGAGCACACCGACGAGGTGGACTACGTCGTCGTCGCCAACGGCATCTTCTCCCAGCCCAACATCCCGGCCTACGAGGGAGCCTCGGAGTTCGCCGCGGCCGGCGGGCGGCTGTGCGCGCCCAGCGACGTCCACGACCTCACGGAGGTCGCCGGCAAGGACGTGCTCGTCGTCGGCTACGGCAAGTCCTCCTGCGACATCGCGGCGGCCATCTCGGGGTCGGCCAGGAGCACGATGGTCGTCGCGCGTCAGCTCATCTGGAAGATGCCGAAGAAGATCCAGGGCGTGCTCAACTTCAAGTACCTCATGCTGACCCGGATGGGCGAGGCGCTCTTCGAGTACCAGCGGCTCGAGGGCATGGAGAAGTTCATGCACGGCAAGGGCAAGGGCGTGCGCAACGGCATGCTCGGCTCGCTCCAGTCGGTCGCGACGAAGCAGCTCAAGCTGGAGAAGAACGGGCTCGTGCCGGCGGGCGACTTCGAGCGGATCGCCCGCAGCACGGTGAGCCTGACCACCGACGGCTTCTTCGAGAAGGTCGACGCGGGTCAGCTGAAGGTCATGCGTGACGCCCAGATCGAGCGGCTCGGCGTCGAGGACGGACGCACTGTCGCGCACCTGTCCAACGGGGCGACGGTGCCGGTGGACGTCGTCATCGCCGGCACGGGCTGGCAGCAGGGCGTGCCGTTCCTGTCCAAGGACGTGCAGGACCGGATCACCGATGAGCGCGGCAACTTCGAGCTCTACCGCTTCATCCTTCCCCACGAGGTGCCGGGACTCGCCTTCTGCGGCTACAACTCCTCCTTCTTCTCGCCGCTGTCGGCGGAGGTGGCGGCCCTCTGGATCGCCAACCACCTGATGGGGGAGAGCCACCTGCCGCCGGTCGAGGAGCGGCGCCGTCAGGTCGCCGAGCGGCTGCGGTGGATGGAGCAGCGCACCGAGGGTCACCATGCGCGCGGCACCAACCTGATCCCCTTCTCGATGCACAACGTCGACGAGGTGCTCGAGGAGATCGGCATCACCATGCCGGCGTCGGTGCGCCGCCGTGAGTGGCTGATGCCGGTGCGCCCGTCGGACTACCGCCAGATCACGACGAAGCTGCTGGAGCGGCGTGACCGGCGCCAGCGTGAGAAGGTCGGCAGGTGACCTACGACGTCGTCGTCATCGGCTCGGGGATCAACGGTCTCGTCGCCGCGGCCGAGCTGTCCGGGGCCGGCATGTCGGTCTGCCTGGTCGAGCGCAACGACCGCCTCGGCGGCTTCATGGCGTCCGACGAGCTGACCCGGCTGGGCTACGTCCACGACACGTACTCGTCGTGGCATCCGTTGTTCGTCACGGGCGGGGCGTATGCCGCCCTGGGTGACGATCTCGCGCGTCACGGTCTCGCCTACGCCAACACGGACGGCGCGGTCACGGCGTCGGTGGGCCGCGACGGTCGCCACGTCGTCGCCCACCGGGACCCCGAGGTGACGGCGGCCGCCTTTGCCGTTGAGAGCGACCGGGCGGCCTACTCGGAGATGCTGGGGCGCATCGGCGCCGACATCGACGTCATCGGCAGCCTGCTCGGGACCGAGCTGCGCGCACTACCGGCGCTCAGGCCGCTCGCCACGCTGGCCCGGCGCGGGCGGCAGGCGCGGCTCGAGGCCTGGGCGCGCGACACCGCTGCCAGCGGCCGGCGCTGGACGGCGCGGCACTTCGAGGGCCGGGAGGTCGACCACCTCTGGGCGCCGTGGCTGCTGCACGCCGGGCTCGCGCCCGACAACGCCAGCGGGGGCCTGATGATCCCGCTCCTGGCCGCCACCATGCACGGCGCCGGCCTGCCGGTCGTCGTCGGTGGCCAGGGCAACTTCGTCGGCGCCTTCGAGGCACTGCTGCGCGAGCGCGGGGTCGACATCCGACTCGGCACTCCCGTGGATCGCATCGTCCTGACCGGCGGCCGCGCCAGCGGGGTCGTCGCCGGTGGCGAGACCATCCGGGCATCGAGGGCCGTCGTGGCATCGGTGACCCCTACTGCGCTCTACGACGACCTGCTCCCCGACGCCCCGGTCCAGGCGCGGACGGAGGCGCGGCAGTACCGCTACGGGCGCGCCGCGATGCAGGTGCACGTGGCCCTGTCGAGACCGCTCCAGTGGAGCGAGAGCGCGCTGGACGGCATCCCGCTGGTGCACCTGTCCGACGGGTCGGCGTCGACGGGCATCGCGTGTGCGCAGGCGGAGGCAGGCCTGCTACCCGCGCGACCGACCGTCGTGGTCGGGCAGCAGCAGCTGCTCGACCCCACGCGCTGCCCCGACGGTGCGGGGATGCTGTGGCTGCAGCTGCAGGAGGTGCCCTTCGCGCCCACCGGTGACTCGCGGGGTGAGCTCGGCACGGGCGCCGGGTGGACGCCCGAGCTGACGCGGGGCTACGTCGACCGGGTGCTCGACCTCGTCGAGGAGCAGGCGCCCGGGACCAGGGCGAACGTGCTCGAGTGGAAGGCGCTGACGCCCGTCGACCTGACCCGCGCCAACGTCAACTGCGTCGACGGCGACCCCTATTGCGGGTCCGCCGAGCTCGACCAGAACCTCGTGTGGCGCCCGGGTCCGACGACGTCGCGGCACCGGACCGCCGTGCCCGGCGTGTGGCACATCGGTGCGGCGACCCACCCGGGGCCCGGTCTCGGGGGTGGCTCGGGACACCTCGTCGCGCAGTCGCTCATCGGGGTGGGGGAGGGGCGCCTCGCCTCGCTCCGCCAGCGGCTCGCTCGCTGACCCCGCCGCGGGTGCGCTGGTCCCGCGTCGAAGGTGCACTTTGCCCCGGTCGAGAGCTCGACCTCCGCCCCGAAGGACCTTGCTGACGCGATCCGGATACTGCCTGACGCATTCTGGCTAGTCGCGCTTCCCTGACGACCGTCACAGTTGTGACTCAAGGAGGTGCGATCGTGAACCACAAGGACCCGCAGACGCTGCGTCGGCTGCTCTCGCGCTGGACCACCGGCGTCGCCGTGATCACCACGGTCGGACGCGACGGGCTGCCGCTCGGCAAAGCCGTCAACAGCTTCCATTCCGTCTCTCTTGACCCGCCGCTCGTCGGCTGGTGCGTCGACGTGCGGTCCACCCGCTACGACGAGTGGGTCGAGGCCCCCGGTTATGTCGTGCACGTCGTCAGCGAGGGCCAGGCGGACCTCGTCAAGCGCTTCGCCCGCAGTGGAGGCGACAAGTTCGACGGGCTCGACTGGGAGCCGGGACCGTTCGGCATGCCGCTGATCAGCGAGGCATCCGTGCGGCTCGAGTGCCAGATGTGGAAGCAGGTCGAGGCCGGCGACCACACCTACCTCATCGCCGAGGTCATCGAGGTCGAGGACGGACCAGTGTCTGCACTGCTCTTCCACGCCGGGCAGCCCCGCACCCTGGCCGAGCTCGCCGAGCTGCACTCCACGGCCCAGGCCGTCACGACGCTGCCCCGCCCCAGCGCCGCACCCCCCACCCCCTTGTTGAAAGCACTGTGAGAGGCACCCCCATGAGCATTCCCATCCTTGACACCACGGACTTCCGACTCGGGCTGTTCTCCTCGAACTGCTCCGGCGGACTCGCCGTCACGACGATCCCGGAGCGCTGGAGCGCCTCGTGGGAGGACAACCTGCGGCTCGGCAGGCTCGCCGACGAGGTCGGCATCGACTTCATGCTCCCGATCGCCCGGTGGATCGGCTACGGCGGCGCGACGAACTTCCACGAGGGCGTCCTCGAGCCGATCCCGTGGGCGGCCGGGCTGCTGTCGAACACCCAGCGGCTCAACGTCTTCACGACGATCCACACGGCTTTCAACCACCCCGTCGTCACCGCGAAGCAGCTGGCCACCATCGACCAGATGGCGCCGGGCCGCATCGGCCTCAACGTCGTCGCGGGCTGGAACGAGCCGGAGTACCGGGCCATGGGCGTGGACCTCCCGCAGGACCACGACTCCCGCTATGCCCTCGCCCAGGAGTGGATCGACGTCGTCAGCACGCTCTGGGCCCCCGGGGAGCGCACCGACCTGCCCGGCCGCTTCTGGAACCTCCAGGGCGTGGAGTCCGTGCCGAAGCCGGCCGCTGGGCGCCTGCCGATCCTCAACGCGGGGTCGAGCACGCAAGGACGCGAGTATGCCGCCCGGAACGCCGATTTCGTCTTCACCATCGTCGCGGGTCCCGAGGACGGCGCTCAGGTCGTCGACACCGTGAAGGCAGATGCCGCCGCCAAGGGCCGCACGACCGGTGTCCTCACGCCCTCGCACGTCGTCTGTCGCCCGACGGCGAAGGAGGCGGAGGAGTACCTGCACTACTACGCCGACGAGAACGCCGACTGGGACGCGGTCGACAACCTGATGCGGCTCCAGGGGCTGCACGCGCAGTCCTTCACGCCGGAGATGCTCGAGATGTTCCGGTCGCGCTTCGCCGCCGGACACGGCACGTGCCCACTCATCGGCTCGCCCGACGACGTCGCCGACGAGATCGAGCGCTACGCCAAGGCGGGCTTCGGCGGCATGACGCTGGCCTTCGTCGACTACGTCGGCGAGCTCGAGTACTTCGCCCAGGAGGTCATGCCCCGGCTCGAGGCCAAGGGACTGCGCGCACCGAGGTGAGCCCTGTCGCACGTTGCCGGAAGCCCTGTTCGCCAGAAGCGGTCGTGACTATCGTCAGATCATGACGGTCGTCACGCACGCGGATGCAGAGGCGCCGTTGGCCGGCCCCCTTGCCCGCGCGAGTGCGTCGCCGACGGAGCTGCGCGATGCGATGCGCTCGATGTCGGTCCAGCACGAGGTCGAGCCGCTCACCGGACTGCTCGACGGGCTCGCGACCGGGGCTCGCCTGGGCGACGTACACCTCGCGTTCGTCCGCTACGGCGCACCGGCGCGAGTCGTGGCCGCACCGACGGGGTCGCTGGTCTGCTGGACCGTGCCGCTCGGACCGATGGGCGTCAGCATCGGCGGCCAGCCGCCGTCCGTGCGAACGGAGGGCTTCCTCCTGGCCCCGGACGACTTCACGACGATGCTGCCCTCCCCGGAGCGTGGCGCCGTCGTGATCACGGCGAGCACCGACAGCCTGACCCGGCACCTCAGGGCACTCTCCGGTGGGGTGGAGGTGCCCCGGGTGACGGTCGGCAGCGGGCCGGCCCGGCCGGAGGCGCGAGGCCTCATCGACTCGGCTTGGCGGCACGCGGCCCGGACGTTGCGTGCCGCACCGGCGGCCTGGGACCGGCAGGCAGACCTGCTCGAGGAGGTGTTGCTGACCTCGTTGCTGCTCGAGCTACCGACGGACGCGGCTCACCACCTCGAGGGCCAAGCCCGGCGGTCCCCGGCAGCCGTGCACGCAGACCGTGCGGTCCAGTGGCTGCAGGAGCAGCTCACCGAGCCCGTGACGATGGCGCGGTGGGCCGCGGGGGTGGGCCTGTCGGTGCGCCACCTGCAGAAGGTCTTCCACGAGGTGCACGGTTGCAGCCCCGGCGACTACGTCGTGCAGGCGCGACTGGACCTGGCGCACCACCTGCTCCTCACGTCGTCGACCGACCGCACCGTGACGAGCATCGCGACCGAGGTCGGCTTCACCCACATGGGCCGCTTCGCGGCGCTCTACCGACGACGCTACGGTGTTGCCCCCTCGGATGCCCGGCTCCGACGCATGGGGTGACGGTCGGGCCGCTCACGACACTCGCAAGCGCGACCTGGGTCAGCGGCATACGCCTCATCCTCGCCGAGTGCACGGACGCCCGGCGTGCTGGACCGATCTGGCGAGAGGAAGTCGCCATCAGTCGGCGATGACGGCGTGCCCCTGCACCTCGACGAGCGCCTCCTTGTCCCAGAGCCGGGAGACGCCGATCCCCGCCATCGCCGGGTAGCTCGCGCCGACGAGCCGCTTCCAGACCCGGCCGATCTCGCGTGCGTTGGCCTTGTAGTCGTCCATGTCGACGATGTAGATCGTGAGGCTGGCGAGGTGCTCGGGGCCGCCTCCGGCCGCGCGAAGCGCCGCGAGCAACGAGGTCAGCGCCGTCTCGAACTGCTCGACGACGGTCTCGCCGACGATGATGCCCTCGGGATTGAGGGCGGTTTGGCCCGCGAGGAAGACCTGCCGACCGACCCCGCTCACTGCGTGACTGAACCCGCTCGGCCTGCCGAGCTCCGGCGGGTTGACGTAGTCGAGGTGCGAATGGGTGGTCATGAAGGGACGGCTCCTCCGTCGACGTTGATGCCTTGGCCGGTGATGGCCCCGTTGGTCACGCACAGCAGCACCGCGTCGGCAACCTCGTCGCGCGTGATGAGCCGCCCGATCGGCTGCTTGGACGCCAGGGCGCTGCGAGCCTCCTGCTCGGAGCGCCCGGTCTTCTCGACGATGCCGCGCACCGTCGCGTCGGTCATCGGGGTGTCGACGTAGCCAGGGCAGACCGCGTTGACCGTCACGCCCTTGGTCGCCACCTCGGCAGCGGCGGACCGCACCAGGCCGAGCACGCCGTGCTTGCTCGCTGTGTAGGCGCTGATGTAGGGCTCGCCGATCTTCGCGGCCACCGACGCGATGACGACGACCCTCCCGTGGCGCCGCTCGACCATCGCGGGCAGCGCCCGCCGGAGGCAGCGGAAGGGGGCGGTCAGGTTGAGGTCGAGCATCCGCTGCCATTCCTCGTCGGTGGTCCGCACGACGGAGGCCGACACTCCCGCGCCGGCGTTGGCGACGAGGACCGAGACCGCGCCCCAGGCGGCCTCGATGTCGGCGTAGAGCTGGTCGACGAAGGCGGGGTCGGTGATGTCGCCAGGGAGCACGAGCGTCTCGCCGGGACACTCTGCCGCAGTCCCCGCCAAGTCCTCCACGCTGCGAGCCGTCAATGCGACGCGGTAACCCGCCGCGCTGAGGCGGGATGCGACACTGCGTCCGATGCCACGGCCGGCTCCCGTGACGAGCGCCACAGGCATAGTTTGGGTGTCAGCCACGGCTTGACCTTGCCATCTTTCCGTTACGACCGTCAAGATTGCGATATATGAACGAGCTACGTGAAGCAGTCCTGATCGATGCCGTGCGCACCGTCTTCGGCAAGAACCGCGGCGGACTCTCCGGCATCCGCACCGACGACCTCGCGGCGCTGCCCCTGCGCGAGCTCGTCTCCCGTCACCCCGGCCTCGAAGCCGCCCGGATCGAGGACGTCTACTACGGCAACACCAATGGCGCCGGCGAGGAGAACCGCAACGTCGCCCGCATGGCCGGCCTGCTTGCAGGCCTGCCGGTGACCGTCCCCGGCGTGACCCTCAACCGGCTGTGCGCCTCGGGCGGCGAGGCGCTCATCCAGGCCGGTCGCGCCGTCGCCACCGGAGACGCCGACCTCGTCGTCGCCGGAGGGGTCGAGGGGATGAGCCGCGCCCCCTACGTGCTGCAGAAGCCGGACGAGGCGCTGCCGCGCCAGATGGCGCTGCAGCAGACGACGGTGGGCTGGCGCATGGTCAACCCGCAGTTCCCCGACGACTGGACCCGCTCGCTCGGGGAGTGTGCCCAGGGCGTCGCCGAGGAGAAAGGTATCGGCCGCGGCGAGCAGGACGAGTGGGCTGCACGCTCCCACGAGCTCGTGGCCGCGGCCTATGATGCCGGCAAGCACGACGGCTTCGTGCTTCCTGTCGGCGACGTCACGCGCGACGAGAGCCTCCGGCCCGAGAGCACCGTCGAGTCGCTCGGCCGCCTCAAGCCGGCCTTCACCCGGGACGGCAGCGTCACCGCCGCCAACGCGTCACCGATCAACGACGGCGCGCTCGCCGCCTTCGTCGGCACCCGTGAGGTCGCCGCCGAGCTGGGCGCCGAACCGCTCGGCACCATCGTCGGCTCTGCCACGGTGGCCGTGTCGCCGGAGCGTTTCGCCGTTGCCCCCGTCCCCGCGATCGCCAAGCTGCTCGCACGAGCCGGGCTGTCCCATAAGGACATCGACCTGTGGGAGATCAACGAGGCCTTCGCCGCGATGGTGCTGAGCACGCTGTCGGAGCTGCCCGACGTCGACCGCGACCGGGTCAACGTCAACGGCGGAGCGATCGCCATCGGACACCCGCTCGGCGCCTCCGCACCGCGCGTCGTCGTCGACCTCTGCCGCGAGCTCAAGCGCCGCGGCGGCGGCATCGGCGTCGCCGCCGCGTGCATCGGGGTCGGCCTCGGCCAAGCGGTCTTGATGCGTGTGGACTGAGCCACGAACAGACCATGACGTATGCCGCCGAGCGGGCTGAGCGGCATACGCCCTCCTCACGCTCAGCCCGCTAAAGCAGAAGGAGAGTCACGTGATCAAGCCCGAAGAGTTCACCGACATCACCTACGCAGTCGAGGAGGATGCCTTCGCGATCATCACGATCAACCGCCCCGACCGGTTCAACAGCTTCCGGGGGCGGACGGTCGACGAGCTGATCGCGGCCTTCAAGACCGCCTGGGCCGACAAGCGGGTCGCCGCCGTCATCCTCACCGGGGCTGGTGAGAAAGCCTTCTGCGCGGGAGGTGACGTCAAGGAGCGCGCTGAGACCGGGCACTACGGGGAGACCGAGTCCGGGCTCTTCGAGATCCAGGCGCTACATCAGCTGATCCGGGACCTGCCCAAGCCGGTCATCGCGGCGGTCAACGGGGTCGCGGTCGGTGGCGGTCACGTGCTGCACGTGCTCTGCGATCTGTCGATCGCCTCGTCCACCGCCCGCTTCGGACAGGCCGGCCCGCGGGTGGGCTCGTTCGACGCTGGCTACGGATCCGCCTACCTGGCAAGGGTGGTCGGCGAGAAGCGAGCGCGGCAGATCTGGTTCCTGCTCGACCTCTACGACGCGGAGACGGCCGAGCGCTGGGGTCTGGTCAACGACGTCGTGCCCCCCGACCAGCTGCTCGACAAAGCCCGAGAGTACGCCCGCAAGATCGCATCCTACTCACCGACCGCGATCCGCTTCCTCAAGCACTCCTTCAACGCCGACACGGACCACCTCGCCGGGCTCGGTAACGTGGCCTTCGCGGGGCTGGATCTCTTCGTGCACTCCGACGAGGGGATGGAGGGCGCCAAGGCCTTTGCCGAGAAGCGCCCGCCGGACTTCTCGCCCTACCGCTGACGCCGGGTCGCGGCAGGAGCGACCCGACCGGCGACCGGCAGCCTCGGATCGGCTCCGCCTACGAGCTCCCGCTCCAGGGCGCCGGTGAGAGGATCCAGAGCATCTCGGCGACCTGCGTCTCGCTCGCGTTCTCCCACGTGTGGGGCCCCCCACCGGGGAAGGTGCGGGCGTCTCCCACGGTCAGGCGCTGCCGGCGGTCGGCCAGGACGATGTCGGTGCTTCCCTTGAGGATGTAGAGGACCTCCACCTCGCAGTTGATGGTGTGGAGCTCCTTCCCGCCTGACGCCTGGGGCTGCGCCGTGGTGTGCACCAGCTGCAGGCGCGCCTGCCCGCGGGGTGTCATGATGCGCTCGGTGACGCCGACGCCGCCGAGGTTGATCGCCGGAGCAGTCTCACGGCGCACGAGGGCCGCCTCGGGCTCGCTACGAGGGAGCCGACCTCGAGGCTCATGACGTCGCACAACGTGATGAGCGAGGCGACACTCGGCGACGTGGCTTCGCTGCACTGCCCAGACCCGCCTATGGAAGCGACGGGATCATCCCGAACGGGTCGGCGCCCAGGACCACGTGGTGCCTGTCAAGGGAGCCGCATCCGCGGCCGCGCGAGACAGGGGCGTGGCGGATCTTTCGACGGGGCACGACCATGGTCTACACGTCTAGTCTCGACAGTGTTGCTTCGCTGACCAGTCGAACGGGGCAGACCCTCGGTAGGGCTCACAACGCAGCCTTGCCGAGCCTGAACAAGGTGGGCCTCATCGACAAGATTGTCATGACGGCAACAGACTTCTGGTCGGTGAGCGACCAGATCAAAGCGAACCATGCTGCCTGGTCCTAGTAGTCAGTGTGCAGTTCAGTCTCGGGTACTGGGAGATTGAGGACTTCGGCGGCTGATCGGCCGCACCAATCGTTCGCGGCAAGTCCGGTCAACGTCTCAGCTAATGAGCGTGCGTTGCTCAGCGCGTCTTCTCGTGGCGTCGGGCGGTGCTGGTTCCGTTGCTGGCCCAGCTCGCGTGGACCTGCAGGGTGTCCCGTCCCGGGTCTGATGGAGGCTCTCATTCCACGGAAGGATGAGAGTCATGGCAGCACCGAGAAAGTACCCG
>NZ_BMNZ01000004.1:589594-611474 GCF_014646815.1 Terrabacter tumescens | reverse complement strand
CCGGGTACTTTCTCGGTGCTGCCATGACTCTCATCCTTCCGTGGAATGAGAGCCTCCATCAGACCCGGGACGGGACAGCACGACGTTGCTGCCTCGAGCAGAAGCTGCGGGAGACCTGATTGGCGACCTGCTGGCGCACGACAGGTTAGCGTCCCACCCGAACTGCCTGAGGCCGTTGCGCGCCGGAAACCCTGCGGCGCGGATCCGCTGCGTGCCCGAGGCGTTGGCGCGGCGATCTCTTGGTCCACGCGGCGAGGTATTCCGTGTGGGTCCAACCGGCGTCGCGGGCGTGATCAGCCAGCCTTGCTGCTGACTTCCGAACCCGAGGCGCTTTCAGCGCTGCCGCCAAGTAGGTCGATGCTTCAGCACCCCGCTCAGGGCGTCGGTCTTGGACTCCAGGGTGCGGCTCGCGTCGCGCCGACTACCAAACATAGTTCAGCTCGCTGTACGCGTCTGGCAGGGCGACGATGCCTAAAGCTCGGTCGTAGCCGACAAGGTCCTGCGCGAGCCCGTCAAGGGCTCCGCTGCCGGCTACGGCGCGGGATTGGCGGGCGGTACTGAGCGATATTGCTGGCGCGGCCCTGCGACGTTGTCGCGAAGCCAGGTGGTCGGCCAAGCCCAGCCGATCCGCTCGGCGATCACCGGCCCAGGCATTCCCGGATGCTCTTTAACAACTGGCGCAGGAACGAGTCGAGCAGGGGAACGCAACGGGCTCGGGCCTCGGGTCCGGGCCAAGGCCCTTCTCACCGTTGGCTGGGCTTCAGCCCTAGCCCAACCCGCTTCTGTTTAGGCCCCACCGCACTCTTCATTGTGGCCGTCAGGCTCACGCGTTCAGCCATCGGAATGGCGGGCTTTCACGCAGCGCCTACCTCAATGCGCCTGCGCGCCGTTAGCGCTGCACCTCCCCTCATGCGAGCATAGCGACTGCGCGCCGCCGCGACGGCAGAGGCCGTGATGGACCACCCAAAGACAGATCACCCAAGACTAACGCTAAGGAATGGCCGACCAACCCATTAGTGACAAACCTTGCATACCACGCTCGCAAATAAGATCTACACGCCTAGAGCATCATCCGCGAATTAAAACAGGTTCCGTGGGTTGCGACAAAACAATCCGCGATTGCTCCACGAGAATCACGAAGACACCCAGGCTTGTTCCCAACGCCCACGTGTACACGCGACCTTCGAAACTGGCCTCCACAAGACAATTGAGGACGGACGCGAGGATTGCGCAAAACACTGCCACACGAACGCGCATGTCGCTAACGCCCAAAGCCATCTTGAGGCACACAAGGATCGCAATGACTGCAATAGCGAAGCCCACGACGCCCAGCTCTGCCCCTAGTTGAAGTAAAAAATTGTGAGCACCACTACCGCCGGCTAGATCGACTTCCGAAGCCCAACTTCCAAGTCCAGACCCTATCCAGAAGTGGTCGGACCACAACTCAAGCGCTGTGGACCAAAGCTCCGTCCTGACATCGACACCATCTCCAGAGGATGACAGTTGCCTTTGGCTTAGCAATGCCGTCGCCGACTGGGTTAGAAACGGAAGTCCAATCATGAATACGAGCGATGTGCCTGCAAGCGCAAAACCGTGCGGAAGCCTCCTCGAACTCCCATAGTAGACCACAATGGCCAGAACGCAGACGAACCCAGCCGCCAGAAATGCGCCGCGCGACACCGTGAAAGCCAGCGCAGTCAACTGTACCGCGACACCCAGAAGATACACCTTCTTCCGATAGGCAAGTGCCAATGTCACTGGAATCGAAATAAGCAAAAATGAGGCATAGTAATTGGACGGTCCCAGCAGCGGGGAACCCAATCGTAACGCTTGGGAAACGGCAGACTGCGCTTCCGCAGGAGGCTGCAAGTTGAATCCGACGGGACGGTCCAGAAGGTAGAACCAGACCAGTGACCACGCAGCTCCAACGCTTCCAACCACTGATAGCACCCCGACGGCCCTCCAGGGCCCCAATCGACCGGCAGCCAGATACGCCGCCCAGCCTGCTGCAACCGCCTCTAATATGCCCATGATCCGCGTTAGCCAGGCGGCGCCGTCTGTGACCCAAAACGCGCTGAACAGGGCCCACCCTACGAACGCGGCGACCATTATTGAGACCCATATATAGGGCAGCACCCGCCGATGCCCTTTACCCGCAAGCAAGATCTCGACGATCAAAGTCGGCAGAATGAACACCTCGAAAGCTGTGACCGGGCCCCAAGGCGCTGAGATCCGTGCTGGTGCTGCTACCAGCAGTAGCAGAACGAGGGCTCCAAGCCGCCGCGTCAACACGATGCCGACCATTAACGTTATAGAAAACAGCACTAGTCCTCATCTCCCAGTACGCCACACGGATTCTACACCACGCGAAGCATGAAGATCACCACAGAAGGACAACCGGCGGAACGAATCCTCAATGCAAGAAATGCTTCCACGAGGTGATACTTCGTGGACGCACCTCATCGAGCGGCGGCGTCTCATGTCAGGTAGTATCTGATGTCGCCAGACTGAAAAGGATTTTCGCATGGGAGCTGACGTGAATATTTCCCCTGGACCAGGGCCGCAAAAGAACACACTACGAAGCAAGGTTTCGGGTCGGAGCCCACAACAAATTGCCAGAATTGGCTTTAATTACGCTTGGAACCGTGCCGCAGATCTATATACGAAAATGACTTCTGACATTGCTATTGCAAAACGTCAGGGAGTCGCATCTGTGGGCATGGGTACATATGGAAATCCAAAGCTACTCCGTTACGACGATGGGCAGACCAAGCTCTCGATAGGCAACTACTGTTCTATAGCCGATGATGTCACTATCCTTTTGGGTGGCAATCACCGCACCGACTCCACGTCAACGTTTCCATTTCGAATGCGGTTTGACCTGCACGGCAAGGGAAAAGACGGCAATCCCTATTCCAAGGGGGACGTCACGATTGGCCATGACGTATGGATTGGCTACGGGTCCACGATTGTAAGCGGCGTCACCATCGGAAATGGAAGTGTCGTCGCAGCGGGCTCCGTGGTCACGAAGAACGTGGAACCGTACACTATAGTCGGCGGCAATCCAGCGCGCCCCATAAGGCGACGCTGCAGCAGCGAGGAAGCTGAACTCATGGAACAATCTGCTTGGTGGGACTGGCCCATGGAAACGGTCATTGAGAACTTGCACCTAATCGCGGACTCCTCAATTTCAGAGTACTTGAAACAGTGCTTGCATCCTACCTCGGAGATTCAGCCAGACTGAACGAAGTGTGCCCGACATGACTGACTCGAAGTTTGGGTCTAGTTGTGCGGCACGGGATTGCAGGTCACACGACCTCTGATTCCGTCAGCACACCCGCGGGCGGTTGCTGCTAGTTTCTCTCGGCGATCAGGTTCCATCACCGCAGTCAATAGCGAAAATTTGATACGACGCCTGGTTTCGCGCGCGGCCCATATCCAGTCACCGCCCTGCAAGGAAGCCTTGACCGTCAGCACGAAATTGCGAGCGATGAAGTAGTGGCGCCAGGCTGGGTAGTTGGACGTGTACCGCCGGTACCCAAGGACTTGGTTTAGTGCCGGGTGGCCCATCCCATGCGACATAAGGACATCAGCACTCATTGCTACTGAATAGCCCCCCGCTATTAGTCTTCTACAAAATTCCGTGTCGACGTAATCAATGAAGAAGTCTTCCCGAAAGCCGCCAAGATGGCTCCATGCCGAAAGGTTAACCAAGCTTCCGGAAGAGACGGCCGCGTCGACAGAGTGAGCGACGGTTGTCTGAGGTCCCGCATCCGATGGGGGACTCTGCGAGTTTCTGAAATTGGGTGCAGCAATTCCAATCTCAGTTTCATTCATAGTGGACCACTCTGCAAATATCGAACTCATTCGGGCCCTGTAGTCGCCATGCAGTTCGGTATCCTGATCCAGCAGAATGATCCATTCGTAGCCGAGGTCGATCGCATGCTGACAGGCCAAGTTGTAGGCGGCGCCTAGCCCCAAGTTCTGCCCAGAGTGCAGCACGCGGTGCTGACTCGAGAGGTTCTCAATCAATTGGCTGTCCGCCGCCGGGCTGTTGTCGACGATGAAGACAGTGTCCACTTGGGACGCGACCGCACTGATATTTCGGGTCACGGACTGGTCTGGGCGAAATAGAACGATGACAGCAGCTAGATTTTCGAAGTCTGCTGGGCCCCGGGATGAGGATGGCCTAGACTTCACGATTACCTCTCACTAGCCACGCAAAGAACGCCCACTGGGTGGGTCGCGATGTTCGTCCAACATGTCCACGCGTCGTCGCGATTAGGCACTTCAGTGCAGCCTCAAAGAGACAGATCGATTGAAACGCAAGGTTAGAACCGTTCCATTTCCTATGATAATTGGTTGCGGAGATGTGACTCCGCTTCAGGGACTCCAGGTGGGCCATCTTCGCAGAGTAGCCACCAAGGTGCGTAACACGCCACGATGGAGTCACCGTCACGCTCATGCCGGCATTTTGCGCGCGGCGACACAGATCGATATCTTCGTAGTACATGAAGAAATTGTTGTGGTCAAACCCGTTGAGCCCAAGGAAGTCCAGACGCCTGACAGCCATGGCCGCACCTGACACGAATGCTGGCCGATGAGCCATCCGTCCTTCAGGGATCCGGTCACCAGTGCGAAGAAGGCGTAACTTCGCCTCTTGCCCGACGGTGCGCTGGGGCCCAAAGGAGCGCTGGATTTCTCCACCGGGTTCGCTGATGATTGGACCCAAGATCGAGTGGGCCGACTCGCGCTCTAAATTTAGGTCCATTTTCGATATTTCTGCATCTGGATTGATGAAGACCAGCCATTCAGCGTCTGAATTATCTGCGATTCTGTTACACGCTGCACCGAACCCGACATTGCCAACGTCATCCAAAATCGTGCATCTCGAACTATAGGCTGTTTGCTCCACTGCCCTGCGAGTCAGGTCATCGGGAGAGTTATCCTGAATGATGACAGAGGCCGTCGGCAGGTATTTTGCTACGGATTCCAGCAGTGAGCCTATGGTGGCCTCGTTCTTATAAGTGACTATGCACACATCTACATCTATGCCCATTGAGAATTCATCTTTCGAGTTTGGCGATAGGTGGCCGATGATCGCAGCCTAACCCTGGCTATGATTGCCATGGTTGAGTACGTCACGACTGTGGCGTATCCGCAGCCCATGAGGCCGAAGATGCGGATTAGAACTATGTATGACGCGACTCCGACGGCAGCACCCCAGATCGCGGATACTGCGGAGGATTTCAGATCACCGATTCCATTGCAGGCCGCAAGATCAACCTGGAGGCTAGCAATAGCCACCGACCCCAAAAGGAGGACCGCGAAAAGGGAGAGGTTCCCTCCAAAGTCACCGCCGAGGAAGACCTCCATGAGATAGCCGCCCATAACAAACACGACCAGAGAAAGTGCAACTGTGGCGACAACGACTCTGCGCCACCATGATGCGTGATGTTTCATAGACCTACTCTGTGCTACTTGCCGCACGATCATTGGGCTCATGGCCACAGGCAGGATCCAAGGGAGATCGGCCAAGGTTGCAGCGGTGGCGTAAACCCCAACCGTCTTATCGTTCGCGAAGTAGGCAAGAAGAAGTCGATCCATACGGGTTGCTAGTGCCATGCCTAGAGCGGCCACCAGTGCCGGAAGACAGAGGGCAAAAACTCGACGAGACTTCAGTAAATCCTGGGTCCAGCTGGCGCTGGGCGTTTGATCTCTCGTGCCGCGAGTTGCGCGTCGCAGAACAAGCTGTTGAAGCGCACTCTGAGTCAGCGCCGCCATGGCCAAGGCGCCCAAAGCGAGATTCAATGTCAAACTGTTGCGAGCATAGGCCAGACTTATCGTCACCAAGGCCACGAAAGACGCTGACATCTCCAAACCGCTGGCCGCCCGATGCCAACCCAGACCATGGAGGGCCTCCCTGGTAAGGGCCGCACGAAGTCCAGCAACGCTCATTACGACAAGGCAAGACAGCGGGAACCAGCCGCTTGACATAGTCAAGTTGGAGAATGAAGCAACCCCAACTGTCGCCGCCAGAATTAACTGCAGGACCATAAGTTGCGTCGACAATCTGCCGTGCAACTGAAGGGTTACCCCGCTGGCTTCGTTAGCCAGAAGCATGCGTGTAGCTTGTATCAGGCCGAGGCCCCCAACCAATACCAGCAGGAGCGAGATTGATTGTGCAACCGCCAGAATGCCTCTGTCACTCGCACCGAGCCATTTTGCTGTCAACAACGCAGTAACCCCCTGTCCCGCCGCCGCGCCAGCGCTCAGGATCACCACCTGCATCGGAATAGGTACCTTCACGATCACTGCCTCATCGCCCCTTGCACGTAACCGCAGTGCCCCGTTGAAAAGGACGTGGTCGCCGGGCACTGAGCCACAGAATCTGATGGGCTTCCAACTACTCCGCCAAGACGGCTGATCGCCATTCGCTGCTCCATGCTTCGAAGGAGTAGTGACGCACGAGGGCAGCCAAACCAGCATCCGCCCGCGCTTGGCGAGACGAGGCTGTTTCGGTCAATAGCATCGTCAGGCCGTCCACCCATTCCGCCTGAGTTGTGGCAGCCAAGCCTTCAAATCGTTCGAGTGCCCTTCTATTCGCACCGACTGGGGAGCCAACCATCGGGAGGCCAGTGGCCGCGTATTGAAGAAGTTTGTAGGCGCACTTGCCGCGGGCGTAAGTGGTGTCGCTAAGCGGCCCAATGGCCAAGTCGCCAGTAACTAATGCGTCCTTGACAACGGTGGGACTCCAGGGCACACGGTCAATCATATGGGACAGAGCGGACAAGCGCGGATTGTCATCCGGTCCGCTTATCACGCGCAGGCGCGCTCGGGTGCGTGCGTGAACTATATTCAGAGCATCCGAAAGAGGCGCGAGATACTGTTCAGTGGCGGGAGAGCCCAGCCAAACGATTACCGGGACATCGTGAAGTTCCCAGTTCTGCTTGTACTGGTAGTGACTCGGTTCGACGCAGGACGGAATTAGGAGAACCCGTTTTGAAAACGCAGAAGCCCATTCAGCAAGATGCTCGTTTCCAGCGATTACGACGTCGGCCGCCTCGACCGACAATTGACACTTACTGCGCTGACGTAGAAGCCGCCTCCCCGTCGCCAAATCTGCATATAGCGCGTCGTCAAAATCAAATACTGAATGTGCCGCGCCTTTCAGCACCTTCTTCTCGAGGGATCCTGAGCTCAATGGACTTACCTCGCGAGAAACGATCACTTTGGACGAACTATAGTCGACTTTTCTTAGAGCAACTTCGGCACTCACCACTTCTGGTATGTGGCGCAGAAGGGTACTCGCCCTGGAATTGTGAGTCCCAATGTAGGTATGGGCGATGACCGGAACTCCCAGGTGATCAAACCAGTCGTACAGGCGCACGCGGGTGCTCGCAGCTGCCAGCGAGTACGACGAGAAAGCCTGAAGCGTCATCTTGTTACGTTTGCCTTTCCTCGGCAGTCGCCATTCAATGGTGAATGGAACCATGTGCTTACGATTCTCTCCGGGCGGAATTCCGCCTCCACCCATGACCGAGCGTTTCTCCCCATTTCAGCCAGTCTTGCGGGATCGGCGATGCCACGTGCGATGGCGGCGCTTAGCGCCTGGGCATCGCCTGGATCCACGAGCAGGCCGGTTCGCCCGTCTATCACCGAGTCGCGGCAGCCAGTGGCCGTGGTCGTGACGGTGGGAACACCCATCGCTGCGGCCTCAAGCACGACGTTGGGGAACCCCTCACGCAAAGACGGCAGCACCAGCAGGGACAGCAGGGCGTAGTAGGGCCTGACATCCTCGACGGGCCCTACAAGACTGACAGGGACGCCCGAGGACTCGAGGCGTGACAGGTAGTCCTGAGAGTCAGGCTCGTTCTGTGGACCGACGATCAGAAGGTGCAGGCGTGTGCCGGCCCGCATGAGCAGCGACGCCGCGTCGATCAGTGTGTCAATGCCCTTGTCATGGGTGAGCCTGCCGACAAAGCCAAGCACGGCCGTGTCTGCGGCGATGCCGTACTGATCGCGCAACTGCGCGTCCGGCTCGCGCGGGGCGAAGTGGCGCGCGTTGACCCCATGAGTGCTCCCGGGAACGGTCTGCCGGAGCTTGGCTGGCGAGACGAGATGGCTCGACAGCACCTCCGCCTTCAGGGTGCTGGAGTTGACCATTACCTCAGTGGCCGCTCCCATGGCCAGACGCTCCATCCAGACCAGGACGTGCCTCAGCAGGCCGGTGGAGCCTTCGAGTCGAAGGCCGCCGCAGAGGTAGACCCTGCGCGGAACCCCATACATCGCGGAGGCGGTCATGGCCAGCAGGGCTGCCTTCGGGGTTCCCGCCACGACAACGGCGGGCCGACGCGCCCTGACGACGCGGAACCACTGCATCCACGCACGCAGGTCACGTGCCGGGGTGACGTCTCTGGACATCTCGATGACATGTGCCCTCGCACCGGTCTCGGAGACAGCAGCATTTAGGTGCGCTCCTGACGAGGACACCAGGGTGACGTCGTAGCCGTCGCTCCGCATGATCGCGATGAGCTCGCCGTAGAAGTGACGCAGCGTCATGGGAATCGTGGTGGACACCAAGGCGGCACCGGGCGACGTCGTGCTTGTACCGTGTTCAGCGTCCGTCTCGGTCCTCGCCACCGTGGAGACCTGCTGACGCAGTGCTGTCCAGCCCTCGGCGCCGACAGACGGGCGCCAACCCTGCTGGGTCAACCAGCTTTCGTCCTGTCCCTGACCAAACCAGAGCATCTCAACTCGCCGGGCCGTCGGCGCGAGGCGAGGTACCACCCGCCCGACACTTCTCAGCGCGCTGACTAGGGCCCGTGCTGCTCGCTCCGGAAGGACGTGGGGCGATCGTCCACCCAGAGACTCCATCAGCGACGATGTCGTCACGCCTTCCCACGGGTGGATGACGATCGCGGGTGGCGTAATGGCAGACACCGCGAGATGTGCGATGGCGCCCGCGACGTTGCCGATCAGCGCTTGGGGAGAGGGCCGCCCCGTCGGGCCTGCGACGGAGCGCAGTGGCGACGACGCGATCCTCGAGATGCTTCGGGTCACCCGGCGGTCCGCCCCATGCACGCTCGGCGGTCGGTAGACGACGAGACCGACCGGAAGCTCGTCGGCAGCAAGCGTCTCTCCGGCGGCTTTGGACTGAGCGTAGGTCGAGAAGACATCCGTCCGCCTCGAAGCATCGAGCACGGGCATCCGTCCCTGAACAACGGCACTGCTGACGTGCACGAGACGGACCGACCCCCGCGCCCGGGACACCGCTCGAGCCACCAAGCCAGCGAGAACGGCATTCGCTCCGAACAGCAGTGGCTCGTCTTGGGAGGACGCATCGGGCACCCCGGCACAGTTGATGACGGCGTGGTGCCCCGCGAACTGTGACGCAAGCTCGTCAACGACCTCGTCGTGGTCATGGGGCGCATACGTCCGCGCAGCCACCCGCGGAGCACGCACAACCGTGACGTGATGGCCGGTGGACCGAAGCTCGTCGCATACGGCAGAGCCGACGAAGCCGGTGGCGCCAACAACGGCGATCTTCACTCAACTACTCCAATAACAGTAGGGGCAGAACAATTGCTCGGTCTCGCTAGATTTTCTGGGCCAAGCGCCTCGAACGGACCTCAGGGAGCAGTACGTAGGACACCACGGCCAGCATGGTGAGGGGAAATGCGCCTAGAGCCGGCAGAAAGACCCAGGACCCCGCGACGAACACCGAGAGGACGAACATGATCGCTGCGACCTGAATGTGCTCGAGGCCGCCGGAGGTGAGTCGCTGGTAGATGTGATCCCGGTGAGCCGTGGTGAGGGACTCACGGGCGCGCAGTCTGCGCCCGAGGGTCAAGAACACGTCGACGAGGTAGAGAGCGAGAGGGGCCACCAGCGGCAGGACCGGAACGTTCTCGGCAAGCCCAACCAGGATGCCGCCCGCACACAGGGCTCCGAAGAGGTAGCTCCCGACATCACCCAGGAAGAGTCTCGCCCGCAACGCGTTGAAGGGAAGGAACCCCAGCGCCGCTCCGGCTGTCAAGGCCCCGATGAGGCCGAGCGCCGGCGAGCCGTAGCGAGCGCCGAGGATGATGGAGGTCACGCCCCAGGCGACGTTCACCATCCCCGTGATCCCGTTGATCCCGTCCATGAAGTTGATCGCGTTGACCACGACGGGGAAGAGCATCATGCCGAGAACGGCCAGGGCCGGGATGCCCGTCATCCAACCCGCCACAACGCCGAGCGCGACCTGCGAGACCAAGCGCGGAAGAGCAGGCAGGCTGAACTGGTCATCCAGAAGCCCCACAAGTGCCACGAGCACACAGCACGTGAGTGTGACGGCGGGGACCGGCAGACCCAGCATCTGAGCCGTGATCGCTCCACCGATCACACCCGTCAGACACGCGAGGCCGCCCCCGCGGGGCGTCGGTAGCGTGTGCGACGAGCGGTGGTTAGGGACGTCGACGCGACCGAGCCGCAGCAGCGCAGAGCGGACCAGCGGCGCCGTTACTACCGTGAGTCCTGCGCTTACGAGTGCAGCAACCCATACCTGGCTCACGATGCGATAGCTCCGGTGGCTGAACGGGGGCCGGCGGCGGCGCCGTCGCGCATCCAGTTCGTGGCGTGCTCCTGCGAGTCGAACGTCAACGTTGACACCGCATCGACGCCGAGGGCGGGAACGCCGACGCTGTCCACCAGCGGGTGATCCGTGGTCCGGCGGCTCTCGTTGACCGAGAAGAGCTCCTCGCCCAATTTCTCACCCGGGCGCAGGCCGGTGAAAACGACGTCGATGTCGCGGCGACCGCTCATCCTGATGAGAGTCTCGGCTACCTCGAGGATCTTGACCTGCTCACCCATCTCCAGCACCATCACCTCGCCGTCGACGCCGATGGACGCTGCTTCCAGCACCAGTTGGCAGGCCTCGGGGATGAGCATGAAGTAGCGGCGCACGTCTGGGTGCGTCACCGTGATCGGGCCGCCCATCTCGATCTGAGCGGTGAACGCGTGCACGACCGATCCACGCGAGCCCAGGACGTTGCCGAAGCGAACCGACACGTAGCGACCGTTGGCGCGACCGGCGAAATCAGCAGTCAGGCGTTCGGCGAGACGCTTGCTGTAGCCGAGCACACACGTCGGGTTGGCGGCTTTGTCGGTCGAGATGTTGACGAAGGTGGAGACGCCGACCGCCTCCGCTGCCGTCAGGACGTTCAGCGTGCCGATCACGTTGCTCTTCCAGGCCTCCAGCGGGTACGCCTCAAGCAGCGGAAGATGCTTAAGTGCAGCGGCGTGGAAGACCACTTCGGGGCGTGCTCGCTCGAAAGCCTCCGCAAGAGCCTTACTGTCGCGGATGTCCGCGAGGATGAGGTCGTCGGAGTCGAGGAGGCCGTGGCCGGACAGGCTCATCTCCGTGCCCTGCAGTCCCGACTCGTCGCGGTCGAGCATGAAGAGCCGGGACGGCCCGAACCGCGCGATCTGCCGGCACAGTTCCGACCCGATGGAACCGCCGGCTCCGGTCACGAGCACTCGACGACCTGAGATCTGCTCGGCGATGGCGGTCGTGTCGAGCTCGATCGGGCGGCGACCAAGCAGGTCGGCGACATCGAGGTCGCGCAGGTCGTTGGGGGTGGGCCGCCCGCCCATGATGTCCTTGAGCGGTGGCAAGCTGACGACGTCGAGGCCTGCGTCGGCGGCGCGCGACGCTAGGTCACGGAGGGTCGCGGCCTCGGCGTTCGGCAGGGCCAGGACGAGCGTGTCGGCCTCGAAGCGCTCGGCGACAGCCGCGATGTCGTCGCGGGTGCCGCGCACGCGGAGACCCTCGAGTCGTAGGCGGTTCTTGGATCGGTCGTCATCGAGCAGGGCCACCGGCACGAAAGACCCCGAACCGTCGTACTTCATGCTGCGCAGTAGGCGGCGGCCGGCCTCACCCGCGCCGAGGACGATGGCGCGGCGCTCTGCTGCCGTCTGCATGGCCTTGTGCGAGCGCACGGTGCGCACGATGAAGCGCAGGGCAAACATCGTGGCGATGGCGAGAGCGCCGGCGGTCAGCGGGACACCCCCTGGGGATGACGATTGGCGCCGTCATGAGCGACCACAGGAAGAGGACCGTCGTGACGATCGCCGTTGTGGTCGTCAGTTCGACGATCTCCTCGAATGAGCCCAGCAGGTGGCTGATCGAGTAGGGCCCGACGATGTAGCCGACGACTAGCTGGCCGATCATGGCGGCCAGGGCAAAGGTGGCGGTGCCCCGCAGGTAGCTGTCGTCGATCGAGAAGTCGAGACGGATCCACAGCGCCGCGAAGAGCATCGCGAACCAGATCAGCGCGTCGACCGCGGCCCATCCGAGCCTGAGCCACCGAGCTTTGCGCACGTGTGCTGTCACCCTGTATCCCCACTATCCCTGCCGTGCCTGACTGTCCTGTGCGCGTCATGGGGGTCTTCGCGACGGCGACGACCTCGTCCCGATAACCCGACGGGAACGACACCCAAAGTGTCATTTGGGTCAAACCACGCGCGCAAGCAGCATAGCCGCGAATTAGTAAGGAGCCTGACATGTCTGGAACGTGGACGCGTCGCCCGGCGGATGCTGCCGCAACATCCCGGGCTCCGACGACGAGGTCCACTACGCTGCGAGCACCGGGGGCCTCCCGGGCGGTTCGGCCTCAACGTCCTTGCTGGAGGAGCCCGATGTACACCCCCAAGATGAGTTCGCGTCTCGCCGTCGAGGCACTCGGGACGTTCTGGCTTGTCTTCATCGGCTGCGGATCAGCCATCTTCAGCGCGAAGTTCCCCGTCCAAGGGCTCAACGGGCAAGTCACCCAGTTGGGCATCGGGCTACTGGGGGTGGGCCTCGCCTTCGGTCTGGCGGTTACGACCATGGCCTACGCCGTGGGCCACGTCTCCGGGGCACACTTCAACCCGGCCGTCACGATCGGCATCGCCGTCGCGAAGCGGTTCGAGTGGCGCGAGGTCCCGGCCTACGTCGGCGCCCAGCTCGTCGGTGGTCTGCTCGCAGGCGGAGCGCTAGCCGGCCTGCTGTCCTCGACCGGCCGCCCGGTCACGGGCAACCTGGCTGCCAACGGCTACGGCGCCCACTCCCCCGGCGGCTTCGGGGTCGGCGGCGTGCTCATCGTCGAGGCGCTCGTCACCGCCTTCTTCGTCTACATCATCCTCGGCGCGACCAAGGACGACGCTCCCAAGGGTTTTGCGCCGCTCGCGATCGGCTTCGGCCTGCTTCTCGCACACCTCGTCGCCATCCCCGTCAGCAACGCCTCCATCAACCCGGCCCGCTCCACCGCCGTCGCCTTCTTCAACGGCAACGGCGCGCCGGGGCAGCTCTGGGCCTTCTGGGTGGCGCCGATCGTCGGCGGTCTCATCGCCGGCACGACCTTCGCGTGGATCACCGGCGAGCGCCGTGACGCGATGGACATCAGCGGGTCGACCGACATGGTGGACAACGCCGCAGTGGACGAGGCCGGGCGTCCCATCCTCGACGTCGACTCCACTGAAGGTTAGGGCTCCATTTACTGATGATGAAGATATGATCTTCACATGCCTCAGTTGAAGGTCAAGGCTTCACCCGTGGCGCTGATCGGTGACATCGTCGAGTCGCGAACCCACCGGCAGCGCCAAGCGCTGCACGACGCGTTCGCCGCCGCCATCGCGCGCGCCAACGTCGACGTGCCGGTCGACGACCCGGCCGTCATCACGGTCGGCGACGAGTTCCAGGGTGTCTACCCCACGCTGGGCGCCGCTCTCCAGGCCAGCTTCGTCGTGCGCGCCGAGCTGCAACCGCTCGCAGACGTCCGCTTCGGCCTGGGCCGTGGCGATGTCACCACGCTCGACCCCGTGCGCGGCATCCACGATGGTCCCGCCTACTGGGCCGCCCGCGAGGCCATCGAGGCCGCAGAGGACCGCGCCCAGCGAGCGCAGACGCGCACGTCGCGGACGGCATACGTCGCCCCCGACGAGCCCGAGGCAACGGTCGCCGCGGTGCGCGCGGCCCTCGACTGCCTGGACTTCATGGTTGGCTCCATGTCGACCACCTCACGCGAGATCCTCGGAGGACTCATGCACGGTCTCGCCCAGCACGACGTCGCGGACCGGCTCGGGATCAGCCCGTCCGCGGTCTCGCAGCGCGTGCGCCGCGACGGCATCGGAGTCGCGCTCGAGGCGATGGCGACGCTCGGGGAGCTTCCGTGACGGGCTGTCGCCCGCCCATCCCCCAAATCAAGGCCGCCGCGCAGACGATGCCGAGCCCGCGCCGGATCGCCCTGACAAATACAGAACTCGCAGGTGCCGTCATCCGCGATGTAGCCCTCTAGGTCGTCATCATGAGGGGATGACCGTGCGCGTAGGGGCAGACCGTGCTTCCGTTGACGCGCTCCCCGCCCGCCTGGCGACCGTCCTCGTGGCTGTCGCCGCGCTTGCCGTGGTTGCCTGGCGCCTCACCCTCGGGGCGAGCCCTGAGGATGACGGGCACGCGGTCGCGTTGGCCCTCCGCCTCTCCCGCGGTGACATTGCCCTGGCGGACGAGCTGAACCTCCAGGTGACCGGTTCTCTGCTGGCCGTCCCCTTCGTCTGGGCCTGGGACCACCTGGTCGGAACGACCGGCATCGTGCTGGCCTCACGCGTGTGGTTCGTCGTCGTCGCCGGCGCGGTGGGCCTGCTCACGGCGAGGGCGCTGCGCACCCGCTACGCCGCCGGGCCGGCCGCCCTCGCCAGTGCGGCAGCCCTGCTCGGCCTCCCCTACCAGCTTCCACTCCTCAGCTACAGCTCGGTGCCGGTGCTCGCGCTCGTGCTAGCGGCCGCCTCGGGCATCGCCCTGCGACAGACCCGCTCCCTCGCCTGGGCGGCAGTACTCGGCGGCGCGACAGCCGTCGGCACCATCGCGAGCCCCCAGCTGGCGCCGGCCTTTGCGCTTGCCCTCTTGATCGGGATGGCCAGGGTCGAAGGCACCCGCCCACGGCTCGTGGCAACAGCATCGAGCCTGGGCCTGCTCGCCGTGGCGGCCGTGGGGCTGCTGATCACCGCCGGGCCGGCCCCGATCGAGGAATCCGTGCGCTTCCTCCTCGCCGTCCGAGGGGACGGAATCTCCCCGCTCGTACGCCTCGGCCGGGCCCTCGGGACCTACGAGGGACTGCGCTTCCCCCTCTACTGGCCGCTCCTCGCGGGCCTCGCGGTGACCGCTCTGGGGTGCGCCCGACCGGGCTGGCGGGCGCTCCGAGTCACGGCCAGTGCCGCAGGCATGCTGTGGGCCACGGCCGTGACCGTCGGCGCCGCACTCGGCGTCCTGCCGCAGCTCTGGTTCGGCAACACCGTGGCAGCCCTCGAGTCCGTCCTCGTGGTGACGCTCGCCCTGCCCGTCATCGCCGAGCTCCGCTGGTCGCCGCGCCCGGGCGACGGCGGGGACCTGTTGGCGGCCGCCGTGCCGGGCCTCGTCGCGGCGACGGTGATTGCTGCGACCACAGGCTCAGGCCCCGAGTACTCCGTGCACGGGGCCGCCCTCGGCGGCCTGCTCCTCGTCCTCGTGGTCCAGTGGTCCACCAGTGCCCGCAGCCTCTGGGCGGCGCCCAGACCGACAACCGCGCGAATGCGCGCAGCCATCGCCCTCTCGGCCGTTCCGACGCTCGGGATGGCGCTCGGATTCCTCGCCCTGCCTTTCCACGAGCCAGGCTCTCTCGGCGTCGACACCCGCATCACCGCCGGCCCCTGGGCCGGACTCGTCACGACCGACAACGGTGCAGCTCGGCTCGCCACGCTCACGAGGACCGTCGATGACGCCACCCGCGGCGGGCGCTCCATCCTGATCCTCGGCGCAGCCGGGGGCTACCTCGCGGCGAACGGCCCGATGGCGACGCCGGCGCTCTGGCTGGAGGACTACGGCGCCGCCAACCAGAAGGCCCTCGACTGGTTCCAGCGGACCGGTCGAGCTCCGGACGTCGTGCTGGTCACGTCGATCGCGGAGAAGAACGCCGGCGGCGAGGCTGCGTGGGTGCAGCACGACCCCCTGCGGGCATGGATCCAGACGGCCTACCCCGTCAGGCACGTGATCCCCGGTCTCGGCACGCTTCTCGAGCGTCAGTGACAACGCCGCGTGCCGCCCCTCGACTGTCGGGACCTCATGGTTTGCTCCATGACGACCCGATCCTGACGAGATCCTCGGAGGAATGATGCACGGCCTTGCTGTGGTGATGGCGACGCTCGGGGAGCTTCCGTGACCTGGCTCTCGGTCGTCCTCGTCGGCATCGGGGTCGGCGACATCGTCCGGTCGACCTCGTGGCGGCCCGGCCGCGTCGTGGGACACGTCGTCGCGCCGGTCGTCATCGTGGGGCTCGCGCTGCTCGCCGGGCTGAGCTCTTGGGTCGACCTGATCGCCCTCGTGCTCGCCGCAGCAGCGGGGGCCGCCTGGGCCGAGCTGTCCCGGCGCACCCAGATGACCGGGCGCGCAGCCCTCGCTGCCCTCGCCGTCTTCGCCGGAATCGTCGTCGGGCTCCTCGCCTTCTCCGGCGCGGCGTCGCCGACCGACGGTCCGCTCTCGACGTGGCTCCACTGGGCCGACCTGCCCGGTCACGATCCGCTGCCTGCCTCGCGGGTGCTGCTGCTCACCGGTCTCGCTGTCTTCAACGTCGCGACGGCAAACATCATCGTCCGGCTCGTGCTGCTCACCATCGGCGCCCTGCGCCCCTCCGACGTCACCGCCGCCAACGCCGCCGCAGCAGCCGCGGCGTCCCTGACCGGGCACCCCGCTCCCCCGACCCAGGGCCAGCCCGCCGACCGGCTCAAGGGTGGGCGCCTGCTCGGCCCCATGGAGCGCCTCGTCATCCTCGGGCTCGGCGTCGCGGGCGAGTTCGGCGCCGCCGGCCTCGTCATCGCCGCCAAGGGACTGCTCCGCTTCCCCGAGATCCAGGCCGCCGCCCGCGGCAACGGTGGCGGCAGCGGCGGCAGCGGAGGCACCGACCCCAACGCCTCCCCCACCTCGGGCTCCTACTCGGGCGGCCCGGCCGGCATCGACGACGTCACCGAGTACTTCCTCGTCGGAAGCTTCGTCAGCTGGCTCATCGCCCTCGGCTCGCTCGCCCTCACCGTCTGAGACACGGCCTCGAACGCGGCCACCAACCGGCCGCGCGTGATCGTGGTCACGCCCCACGGCATACGCACGCAGTGGCCCCTCCCCCACGCACGGGCGCCCGTCCGGCCACGCACGCAGCCACTGATAGCGTCGGAGCGTCCAGCGACACACCGATGTGAAGGGCCTACCTGTGAGCACTACCCCCGTCAAGGTCGCCGTCACCGGCGCCGCCGGCCAGATCGGCTACAGCCTCCTGTTCCGCATCGCGAGTGGTGCCCTGCTCGGGCCAGACACCCCGGTGGAGCTGCGCCTGCTCGAGATCACCCCCGCGCTAAAGGCGCTCGAGGGTGTCGTCATGGAACTCGACGACTGCGCCTTCCCGACGCTCGCCGGCGTGCAGATCGGCGACGACGCCAAGAAGGTCTTCGACGGCGTCAACCACGCCCTCCTCGTCGGCGCCCGCCCGCGCGGGCCGGGCATGGAGCGCGGTGACCTCCTCGAGGCCAACGGCGGCATCTTCGCCCCGCAGGGCAAGGCGCTCAACGAGGTCGCGGCCGACGACATCCGCATCACCGTGACCGGCAACCCGGCCAACACCAACGCGCTCATCGCCATGAGCAACGCCCCCGACATCCCGACCGAGCGCTTCTCGGCCCTGACGCGCCTGGACCACAACCGCGCGATCAGCCAGCTCGCCGCCAAGCTCGGCGTACCGGTCACCGAGATCAAGAAGATGACGATCTGGGGCAACCACTCCGCGACGCAGTACCCCGACCTCTTCCACGCCGAGGTCGGTGGCCGCAACGCCGCCGAGGCCGTCGGCGACCAGGACTGGCTCGCCGGCACGTTCATCCCGACCGTCGCCAAGCGCGGCGCCGCCATCATCGAGGCGCGCGGTGCGAGCTCGGCCGCGTCGGCCGCCTCCGCGACCATCGACCACGCCCGCACCTGGGTGCAGGGCACCGCCGACGGCGACTGGGTCTCCATGGCCGTCCGCTCCGACGGCTCCTACGGCGTGCAGGAGGGTCTCATCTCCTCCTTCCCTGTCACCGTCAAGGACGGCCAGTGGAGCATCGTCCAGGGCCTCGACATCGACGACTTCTCGCGCGGCAAGATCGACGCGTCCGTCGCCGAGCTCGCCGAGGAGCGCGACGCCGTCAAGGGTCTCGGCCTCATCTGAGCCGACTCCTCTGAGCAACAGCACGAGAGGGCGCCGTCCACCGCGAGGTGGGCGGCGCCCTCTCCTTGCGTATGCCGTGTGCCCGGGTCAGCGACGCCGGCGAAGTCGCGCGGCCCGGGCCTTGAGAGCATCGGTCAGCGGAGGCGCATCACTGCGAGGCCGCACGTGCGTGCCGCGCACTCGCCAGTACCTCGCCTCGGCCCACTTCGTCACCTCACCGGGGTGCTGCGCCCAGACGCGTGCGAGCCGGAACCGGTGGGCAGCCTTCTGCCACAGCAGCTTCGGGACCGACATGTCGCGGTCGTAGACGAGCTCGAGGTCGAAGCGCTCGTTGACGACGCGCGGTGACACGCGGGCGCCGACCGTCATGTTGAGCAGGTTGCTGCCGTGGATGACCTGCACCCACATCGGCGGCGCGCTCACCTCGCGCACGGGACCCCACTGGCGGGCGCGGGCGTGGCGAGCGGCATACACCGTGCTCGGCGCCGCATCGGTTCGGCGCCGCTCGACGAGGGTGAGGAACGGGCTCGAGAGCTGGTCGTAGAGGTACGTCGCGCCGCTCCGGTCGATCTGGATGCCGCGTGGGAAGTCGACGAAGAGCCCCTCGGTCGGGGTGAACTCGCGCTGCACCGACGCCATGAAGTCCCGGGCTATGGCGTCGTCGCTGTCGAGGCGCGTCGTGAGCAGCCACGGCGCCGCGGCTGCTCCCACCGCCCCGGCCGGGCGCGCCTCGGCGATGGCACGGCCGAAGATCGACGGGTTCCACTGCTCGCTCGACCATACGGGGGTGAACGTCCCCTCGGCCAGCGTCTCGACGTCGGCGCGGAAGTCGTCCGAGCAGCGGTCGTCGAAGAGGACGAGCCAGGTGAAGTCCGCGTCCTGCTGGCTGCGCACCGACGACCAGCAGGCGTCGACGAAGAAGCCGAGCCGGTAGCGCAGCCAGTCCTCCTGCGGCGGGACGCCCGGCACGAACGCCGCGCTGAAGCGGGTCAGCAGGTAGTGCTCGAACGCCTCCGACGTCTCGGTTCCCGAGGACCCCCGCGCCGGCACGACGGTCGCCTCAGCGCGAGGTGCGGCCGACGGAAGTACGGTCGGACACGTCGGCGCGTAGGTTGACGGTCGCCGACGCGACGAGCACGCCGAGTCCCAGGGCCAGCAGGATGACGACGTCGAGCGTGCGCGAGCGCACGTTGAGGCCGCCGGCCTTGCGCGACGGGCGTGCCACGAGCCGGATCAGCGCCCCGATGAGGAAGGCCGCGGCGACGATGCGCCCGCCCCACCGCACGTCGACGAAGCCGATGACGAGCACGCCGGCGGCAGCGATGCCCGCGACGAGGTACCACCAGCTCAGGACGACGAAGCCGCTACCCCGCCACTGCATCGCGGCCGCTCAGGCGCCGGGCGCGGCCGACGCGACCGAGGCCTCGGCGGCCTCGACGATGTTGGTGAGCAGCATGGCGCGCGTCATGGGCCCGACGCCGCCCGGGTTGGGGCTGATCCAGCCGGCCACGTCGGCGACGTCGAGCGCGACGTCACCGGCGATCTTGCCGTCGACGCGGCTCACGCCGACGTCGAGCACGGCAGCGCCCGGCTTGACCATGTCCTTGGTGACGATGCCCGGGACGCCCGCGGCCGCGATGACGATGTCGGCCTGACGCACCTCGGCGGCGAGGTCCTTGGTGCCGGTGTGGCACAGCGTCACGGTCGCGTTCTCGCTCTTGCGGGTGAGGATAAGCCCGAGCGGCCGGCCCACGGTGAGCCCACGGCCGATGACGACGACCTTGGCGCCCGCGATCTGCACGCCGTGGCGACGGAGCAGCTCGATGCAACCCATCGGCGTGCACGGCAGCGGCGCGTGCTTGCCGAGCGCCAGCCAGCCGAGGTTCATCGGGTGCAGGCCGTCGACGTCCTTGGACGGGTCGACGCGCGAGAGCAGCGCCATCTCGTCGAGGCCCGTCGGCTGCTGCACGAGGAAGCCGGTGCACGCCGGGTCGGCGTTGAGCTCGTCGATGGCGGCCTCGACCTCGGCCTGCGTGGCCGTCGCCGGCAGGTCACGGCGCAGGCTCGTGATACCGAGCTCGGCGCAGTCCTTGTGCTTGGCGTTGACGTACCAGTGGCTGCCCGGGTCGTCCCCGACGAGGACGGTGCCGAGACCCGGCACGACCCCCTGCTCGCGCAGGCGCTCGACCCGCTGGGTCAGCTCCACCTTGATCGCCTTGAGGGTGGCCTTGCCGTCGAGGATCTGTGCCGTCACGGTGGACATCCTGCCACCCCGCGCCGGCGCGCGTGGCTGTGGCTCAGTCGGCCAGCAGCTGCATGAGCCGGGCGACGTTGCCCTCCCACGTCAGGGACTCGGCGCGCGTGCGCAGGGCGCGCCCACGGCATACGCGCTCTCCCGGCGACGCGACGAGCGTGTGGAGGGCATCGGCGAACGCCGTCGCGTCCCGTGGGTCGACGTAGATGCCGTCGGGACCGAGGTACTCCGGTATGCCGCCACTGGGCGCGGAGACCACGGGCAGTCCCGAGGCCATCGCCTCCGTGACGACCTGGCCCGCGGGCTCCTGCCACTGCACCGGCATGGCGAAGACGTCCGCCGCGCCGTAGACCTCTGGGAGTGAGCGCCGGTCGACGAACGGGGTGAAGCGCACGAGGTCGCCGAGGGGCGCGGCGGCCCGACGCAGCTCCTGCTCGTAGGCGGACAGGCCGTCGGCCGGGCGCAGGCCCGCCGACCCGACGACGTGCACCCGGAAGTCACGGGTGCGCCGGGACAGCTCGTGCGCCGCGGCGATGAGGTGGTGCACCCCCTTGTGCGGCGTGACGTTGCCGACCGACAGGATCGTCACCGGTCCGCCGGTCGCGCGCGGGACCGGCCGGAAGCTGTCGGAGTCGACCCCGTTGCGCAGCACGTGCAGGTTGTCGGGACGCGACCCGATGCGGTCGGTGATGGTGCTCGCGAGGTAGTCGCTCACCGCCACCGTCACGTGGGTGCGCTCGATGACCCTGCGGATCTCGGCGGGCCGCCAGGTGCGGAAGACGTCGTTGCCGAGGTGCAGCACGACCTTGCCGCCGAAGTTGCGCACGAGCCGGTCGGTGACCGCCCCGGCGTAGTTGTAGACGACGAGTGCCTGGGCGTCTGCCGGGACCGCGGCGAGGGCGTCGCGGTGGAAGCGCGCGACGCACGGGCGGCGACCGAGCGTGACGCCGCAGAGGCCGTCGACGCGCCGCTCGAGGTCGGTGAACCACTCGCGCCGCGTCGAGCGCGACGACGCGTAGCGCACGAGCGTGCCCTCGGCGTAGTCATGCTGACGCCGATCGCTGACGACCACGAACGTGCGGCCACCCATCGCCTCGTGGGCGCGGGCCTGGGCGTTGATCTTCGTCGACATGGCGTTGCCGGTCGTCGTGGAGTACTCCGAGAAGACATAGGCCAGCTGGGCGATCGGGCTGACGAGCGGCGCCGTCACGGGCGGCGCGTGCTCCGGCTCACGACTGACGTCCATCGTCCTCACTCCTGCTGTGCGCGGGGGCCCCGAGAACGTGTGACCCGGGGCCACGGGACCGAGCGTACGAGAGGAAGCCGCCACGCGTGGGCGAAACGGACATCGCGGCCGCCGGACGGGGCAGCCGCGATGCGC
>NZ_BMNZ01000004.1:271102-589566 GCF_014646815.1 Terrabacter tumescens | reverse complement strand
GGGTCGTGGTCGGTGGGTCGTGGTCGGTGGGTCGTGGTCGGTGGGTCGTGGTCGGTGGGTCGTGGTCGGTGGGTCGTGGTCGGTGGGTCGTGGTCGGTGGGTCGTGGTCGGTGGGTCGTGGTCGGTGGGTCGTGGTCGGTGGGTCGCGTCGCGGCGCGTCGTGGCGCGTCGCGAGGGCCGGTCAGGTCAAGTCGCCGAGCGGGACCTTCGGGTCGGCGAGGCGGTCCCGGTCGACGACGGTGCGGTCGCGCACCAGGCGCTGCACGTCGTCGATGGTGTCCCAGACGTTGACGTGCATGCCGGCCAGCACGCGCACGCCCTTCCTTTCGGGCACGACCCAGAAGGCCATGAACTCGTTGCTCGACGGCTCGCCGCGCAGCAGCACCTCGGCGTCGCTCCCGCGGGGGACGTAGCCGGCGTACTCCAGCCCGATGTCGTACTGGTCGGAGAAGAAGAACGGGATCGGGTCGTAGGTGACGTCCTGGCCGGCCATCGAGCGGCCGGCCGCGAGGCCACCGTCGTTGGCGTTGGCCCAGTGCTCGACCCGGACGTTGGTGCCGAGGGTGACGCTGCGCCAGTTCGCGACGTCGCCGGCCGCCCACACGCCGTCCACGAAGGTGCGCAACGAGGAGTCCGTGACGATGCCGTTCTCTGTCGGGATGCCTGCGCCCTCCGCCAGCCCGGTGTTCGGGGTGATGCCGACGCCGACGACGACGACGTCGGCCGGCAGCGTGTCGCCGGACTTCGTGACGACGCCGGTCACCGCCGTCTCGCCCTCGATGCGCTCGACGCCCTCACCGAAGCGGAACTCGACGCCGTGGCCACGGTGGAGGTCGGCGAACCAGCCCCCGACCTGCTCGCCCATGACACCGAGCAGCGGCGCGGCCTGCGGCTCGATGACGGTGACGGCGCAGCCGGCGTCGCGTGCCGCCGCGGCGACCTCGAGACCGATCCAGCCGGCGCCGACGATGACGATCCGGGCGCCGTCCTTGAAGCGCGCCTTGAGCGCCTCGGACTCCTGCATCTCGCGGAGGTAGAGCACTCCGTCGAGGTCAGCGCCCGGCACGTCGAGGGCGCGGGCCGACGAGCCCGTGGCGAGGAGCAGCTTGTCGTAGGAGAGGGACTGGCCGTCGGCGAGGGTCAGCGCGTGCTGCTCGGCGTCGAGGGACGTGGCCGGCGTGCCGAGGCGCAGCTCGACGTGCTGGTCGGAGTACCAGTCGCGGTCGTGGGTGTACGCGGTCTCCATCTCGTCCTCGCCCTTGAGCACCGCCTTGGACAGCGGCGGCCGCTCGTAGGGCAGCCGGTCCTCCTCGGCGACGAGGACGATCGCGCCCTCCGTGTCGCTCTCGCGGATGCCCTCGATGGCCTTGGCCGCAGCCAGTCCGCCACCGACGATGACGTATGCCGTGCGCTCCCGCTCCCGCTGCCCGGTCGTGTCCGTGCTCGTGTCGCTCGCGTCGCTCATGTCCACACCTTCACACGCGAGCCCCCGCCCGTCGAGACCCGCCACCCGACGCCCACCCCCAGTCGAGTGCCCAGTTCCCGACGCCCACCCCCAGTCGAGTGCCCAGTTCCCGACGCCCCCACCGTCGAGTGCCCAGTTTCCGACGCCACCCAACAGTCGAGTGCCCACTTCCCGACGCCCATCCCGCACTCGAGTGCCCAGTTCCCGACGCCCATCCCGCACTCGAGTGCCCAGTTCCCGACGCCCATCCCGCACTCGAGTGCCCAGTTCCCGACGTTGGGAACTGGGCACTCGACGAGAACTCGGCGTTCGGAACTGAGCACTCGACGAAGGTGTGTCGCGCGGGGCTGGTCGCGGTCCTGGTGGCTAGGAGGTCCAGGCTCGCCAGAGGGCGGCATACTCCCCGTCACGGGCGACGAGCTCGCCGTGGCTGCCGAGCTCGGCGACCCGTCCGTCGATGACGACCGCGATCCGGTCGGCGTCGTGCGCGGTGTGCAGCCGGTGCGCGATCGCGACGACCGTGCGGCCCGTGAGCAGCGCGTTCATCGACCCCTCGAGGTGACGCGCCGTGCGCGGGTCGATGAGCGAGGTCGCCTCGTCGAGGACGATCGTGTGCGGGTCGGCGAGGATGAGCCGCGCGAGCGCGATCTGCTGCGCGCGCCCCGGCGTCAGCACCTGGTGGCCCGACCCGAGCTTGGTGTCTAGGCCGTCGGGCAGCCGCTCGACCCAGTGGAGGGCGTCGACCGCGCGCAGCGCCTCGCGCACCTGCTCGTCGGTCGAGCCCTCCCGGGCCAGCACGACGTTGTCGCGCACCGAGCCGATGAACACGTGGTGCTCCTGAGTCACGAGCGCGACCTCGGTGCGCAGCTGGTCGAGCGGCAGCGACGTCAGCTCGACCCCGCCGACCGTGACCGAGCCGGTGCGGGGACCGTGGATGCCCGACAGCAGACGCCCCAGCGTCGACTTGCCCGAGCCACTCGGACCGACGATCGCGAGCCGTTCACCGGTGCTGAGGTCGAGGTCGATGCCGTGCAGCACGTCGTGCTCGGCGCGGTAGGCGTAGCGCAGGTCGGTGCCGACGAGCTCGGGTCCGGTCGGCCGGTCCTCGCCCGCCTCGCGGTCGGGCGGCACCGTCGCGATGCCGAGCAGACGGGTCGTCGAGGCGATGCCCACCTGCACGCGGTCGACCGTGTGCACGAGCATGTCGAACGGGCCCCAGAGCGCCTCGGTGTAGAGGATCGCGGTCGTGATCTGTCCGAGCGTGGCCCAGCCCTCGGCATACCCGATCGCCCCGAGCAGCAGGACGAGCACGCGCGGCAGGCTGAAGGCGATGTCCATGACGACGAAGAGCAGGTTGCGCAGAGTCATCGTGTAGCGCTCGGCCTGACCGGAGACCTCGATGTCGTCGTCGCCGCGACGCAGACGGCGGCCGGCGAGCCCGAGCGCCTCCACGGTGCGCGCTCCCTCGACGGTCTCGGTGAGCGTGGTGTTGATGCGCGAGTAGGTGCCGCCCTCGGTGAGGTAGCCCTTCCCCGCCCGCAGCAGGTAGCGGCGCACCTGGAACAGCGCGAGGCCCATCAGCACGATCGACGGGACGGAGAGCATGGGCGAGTTGCTGACCATGGCGACGAGCGTCAGCACGACGGTGATGCTCGCGATGATCGCCTCGGGCAGGGCCCAGCGCACGCTCTCGCTCATCGTGCCGACGTCACGGGTGACACGCGTGACGAGGTCGCCGGAGCTGGCGCTCTCGACGCGGGACAGCGGCAGGCGCAGGATCGCCCGGACGATGTACTCGCGCGCAGAGGCGAGGACGCTCTGGCCCAGGACCGTCGAGGAGAACTTCGCGGCCAGGGTGAACGCGCTCTGGACGAGGACGAGCCCGGCGACGACGAGCGCGGCCGAGTTGGCCCCGGCGAGCGCCGCGTCGACACGGCCCGCCTGCACGTCGGCGACCGTGGAGTCGACGAGCTCGCCGAGCAGGCGCGGGACGAGCAGGCCGGCGGTCGCCGCCAGCGCGTTGGCGACGACGACTGCGACGACGAGGAGCCGCTCCTGCGAGAGCAGCTCGCCGATGAACCGGACGACGCGACGATTGTCGGCGATGGGCAGGCCGGTGCGGGCGTTCATCGTGTCGGCGACGAACTCCTGCGCCCGACGCTCACGCAGCAGGTGACGTCGGTGCAGGGCGCTGACGCGCTCACCCGGCGACGCGGACTCCGGCGGGCGCAGCTCGTCGGGGACGGCCGGCGCCTGGGTGACCGCGTCCCACGTGCGCGCTGACTCGGCGGCCAGCTCGTCGGGCAGCAGCGAGACCCCGCCCGGGGCGCTGAGGCCGCCGGCCGTGTCGACCGTGCTGTCGGCGCGGCTCATCGGGACTCCTCGGACAGGTTCGGCAGGGCGGTCGGGTCGGTGCTGGGGTCTGTGGTCAGGTCGATGGTCGCGTCGGCGTCCCCGCGCACGACCACCGAGCGGTATGCCGCCGAGTCCGTCAGCAGGTCGGCGTGCCTCCCACGGGCGGTGGCCACGCCGTCCTCGAGGAGGATGATCTCGTCGGCGTGGTGGAGCAGCAGGGGCGAGGCCGTCATGACGACCGTGGTGCGTCCGGCCCGGTGCTCGCCGAGACGGGCGGCGATGCGGGCCTCGGTGTGGGCGTCGACGGCGGACGTCGGCTCGACGAGGACGAGGACCTCGGGGTCGGCGGCCAGGGCGCGCATGAGCACGAGCCTCTGGCGCTGACCGCCGGACAGGCCGCGACCGCGCTCCTCGAGCTCGCCCTGCCAGCCACCCGGCAGCGCGTCGAAGACGTCGTCGGCCGCCGCGGTGTGCAGCGCCCGCTCGGCCTGCTCGCGAGTCAACCGTCCGAGCGGGTCGACGGCCGCGCGCAGCGTCCCCGCGAACACCTGTGGTGCGGTGTCACTCACGAGGATGTGACGGCGTACGTCATCGAGCGGGACGCGGGAGAGGTCGACGCCGCCGACCGTGACGCCCCACGGCTGGCGGGCGCGCTCCTCGTCCCGACGGGCCTGCTCCTCGCGGGCCTGGGCGCGGGCCGACCGCTCGCGACGCGCTGCGCGGCCCTTCATGTCCTCGGGGATCTCGTCGCTGACGAGCGCCCCCTCCTCGCTCGGGAGGTAGCGGCCGAGACGGTCGGCCAGAGCGGCGGAGTCGTCGGGCACGGCCGAGACGACCATCGTCAGGCTGCCCGGGCGGATGGTCACCCCGGACTCGCTGTCGACGATCTCGGCACCGGTGTCGAGCGTGGCCGGCTCGTCGGGGTGCACCCACGGCGCACGCTGGGAGAAGACGGCGATCGCCTTGCGCGCCGAGACGACCGAGCGGGTCCACTTCTGGGCGAACTCGACGAAGGTGCGCATCGGCTGGATGAGGAAGAGGCCGTAGCCGAGGAAGCTGACGAGCTGCCCGACGGTGAGGCGCCCCTGGGCGACCTCACGCGTGCCGAGCCACATCAGGGCCACGACGAACCCGCCCGAGAGCAGGACGCCGACGGACTCGACCGCCGCGAGCCACCGCCCGGCGGCGACGCCCGACTGGCGCACTCGCTGGGACTGGCCGGCGTAGTTGCCGCCGAAGGTCTCCTCGCCGCCGATGCCACGCAGGATGCGGAGTCCGCCGACGATGTCGGTGGCCATCGACGTCAGCTCCGAGTTGCGCGAGCGCTCGACGCCCTGCCAGCGCTGCATCGGCCGGAGCAGCGGCGTGCCGAGGAGCACGAGCAGAGGGGCCGAGACGAGCACGAGGACACCCATGCGCACCGAGGTGCTGAGCACGATCGCGGCCACGACGAGGTAGGCGGCCAACTGCGAGATGGCGCGCGTCGTGATCTCCATGAGCGCGCCGAACTGGTCGCCGTCGCTGCCCGAGACCGAGAGCACCTCGCCCGTCGGCGTGCGCCGGGTCAGGACGTGTCCGAGCTGGAGCGCCTTGCGCGTGACGAGCTTCGTCGTGCCGTAGAGAGCGATGAGCCACTCGCGGACGATCACCGTGTGGAAGGCGATGCCGCTCGCCGCGCCGAACACCGTCACCACGGCGAGGGCGACGAGCCAGCGGGTGGTGGCGGACGAGTCGCCGGTGACGATGCCGGTGTCGATCGCGCGACCCACCATCCACGGGCCGACGGTCTGCGGCACCATCCAGATCAGCGCGACGAGCAGGCCCACCCAGAACAGCACGCCGTTCTGCCGCACCATCCACCAGAGGAAGGCCCGCGGCGAGCGGGTGTCGGGCGCGTCGGCGCCGCGGTCGGTGTAGGCCCGAATCTCGGGCGGAAAGTCTCGCATGGCCTGTCCACCCTAGGTGGGTGCGCCGACAGGACCCCACCCATTTTCTGCCCGATTCGCGCAGAGCTGAGATCGTGGCTGCGCCGCCCCTGTCGAGTGCCCACTTCCCGACGCCACCCCAACGTCGAGTGCCCACTTCCCGACGCCACCCCACGTCGAGTGCCCACTTCCCGACGCCACCGCACGTCGAGTGCCCACCGGCCGGCACCATCTCCGGTGTGTCGCCACCCCGATCCCGTCGAGTGCTCGATTCCTGACGAGGAGTCGAAGGTCACGTCGACCGGACGCTGTCCACAGCCACCCGGAAATGGACGCGATCATCCACCGGTCGGAGGCTCGACCACCATGGCCGTCACCTAATCGGCACCGTGGGACGCATGGCCCTCCCAGTTCCGGACGTCCCCTTCACCGTCGCTCAAGGTCGAGCCCTCGGCTGGACCGACCGACAACTAGCGATGCTGGATCGACCCTTTCGCGGCGTTCGCTGCCTCAGCCCACCAACCGGGATCGTGGAGCAGTGTCAGGCGCTTCGGTGTGCGCTGCCGGACAACGCCTCCTTCTCGCACACCACGGCAGCAGCCCTTCACGGCCTACCGCTGTCCTACGCGCTGGAGGCGGACGACCGCCTCCACGTCATCCGACCCATCGACGCGCCCCATCTGCGTCGAGCGAATGTGGTCGGTCATCGCGCGGTCCACGCCCGGGCGGTGACGACGACTCACGGCTTGCCCGTCGTCGGCCTCGCGGACACGTGGGTGGACCTGGGCGAGCTCGCGGGACGAGGCAAACCTTTGGGTCTCGACGATGCCATCGTCATCGGTGACGCCTGCGCTACCGCACTCGAGGGCGTGGAACCCCTGAACCGGGCGCTTGCACGACGCGTCCGTCCCCGGGGGAAGGCCCTCTTGACCGAAGCGCTCGAACTGATTCGGGTCGGCTCCTGGTCCCCTCGCGAAACTCAAGCCCGAATCATGCTCGTGCGTGCAGGCCTTCCTGGGCCTGCACTGAACCGGCCCATCCCTGCCTCCTGGAACGAGGACCTCATCCTCGGATACGGCGACCTGGTGTGGGAGTTTCGCCTCCCGAGTGGCCGGGAGGTTCGGGTCATCGGCGAGTACCAAGGCGCTGAGTTCCACTCGAGCGACGAGCAGAGGGCCCACGACGCGATCCGGCGCCGACGCTTCGAGAGAGACGGCTGGGTGGTCATCGAGCTCTGGGCCACGGACCTTGCCACCACCCAAGCGCGCTGGTCCGCCATCCGCCGGTTCGCCACCGAGCTCGGCGTTCCTGAATCGTCTTTGACGCTTCAAGACACTGACCCGCACTTCTTCTCGCGTCACGCGATCGATGAGGCCATCGCCCGCACGACCGCTGGCGCTCTCGGACCGCTTGAGCCGGCCCCGTGAGACGGGCTCGGCGGAGTCGGCACTCCCTGGTCGAGTGCCCACTTGCCCACGTCGAGAAGTGAGCACTCGATAGTCGAGTGCCCACTTGGCCACGTCGAGAAGTGGGCACTCGAACGGGACGGGCGCTGACGGCATACGACGCGACGTCGAGACGTGGGCACTCGATGGTTGAGCGCTCACTTGCTCACGTTGAGAAGTGGGCACTCGATTGGGGACGGCTAGTGCTGGGCGGCTCCGGCGAGGGCGGCGAGGGCCTGGGTGAAGCACTGCTCCGGGGGCGTCACGAGACCGGCGCCGACCTGTCCGGTGCCGGCCACGCGCCCGGCCATGCCGGTGTTGATCTGGGGCAGGATGCCGGTCCTCGCCACCGACGTGACGTCGATGCCGGTCGGCGTGCCGCGGAACTCGAGGATCGGCACCTGATAGGCCGTGTGCTCCCCCACCGTGATCTCGTACATCCTCTGCGTGGCCCGCAGCGCGAACGGCACGTCGCCGCCGACGAACTTCACGATCGCCGGGGCCGCTGCCATCGCGAAGCCGCCGATGCCGGCCGTCTCGGTGATGGCGGAGTCGCCGATGTCGGGGTTCGCGTCGTCGGGGCCGTAGGACCCGAGGAAGAGTCCCTCCGGCGTGTTGGCCGGCCCGATGAACCACTGGTCGCCGGTGCCCGAGACCCGGATGCCGAAGTCGGTGCCATTGCGCGCCATCGTCGTCACCACGGAGGAGCCCGGGATGCCATGAGCGGCAAGGGTGCTCAGCTTGCAGGCCGGCATGCCGAGGTTGAGGAAGAAGTGCTCGTTGGCGCCGGAGAAGCGCACCGCCTCGGCGATGTCCGTCGACGACGCGTCGGCCGTGATCATGGTCGGGAGCAGCTCGCGCAGGAGCATGAGGGAGCCGGCACGGTTGCGGTTGTGGCCCTCGTCGCCCATCTGGAGCATCTGGGCGATGATCGCCTTGATGTCGATCGACCCCTGCTGCTCGACTAGGGCACGGACGGCCTGCTGGAGGATCGGGCCGAGGACGGTGTTCATCCACCGCAGCCGGTCGATGACCTCGGGCCCGTAGGCGCCGTAGCGCAGCACCTTGCCGAGCCCCTCGTTGAGCGAGCACCACGACGTGTTGTCGTGCACCTCGTCGCGCAGCTCGTAGACCCACATCGACGGGCTGATGACGCCGGCCATCGGGCCGACGGCGTCGCGGTGGTGGCACGGCTCGAGCGTGATGCCGTCACCCTTCTCGAGCTTGGCCTCGGCCTCCTCGGCCGTCTCGGCGAGGCCCTCGAAGAGCATCGCGCCGATCAGCGCACCCTTGAGCGGCCCTGAGGCGCGGGCGAACTCGATCGGCGGCCCGGCGTGCAGGAAGGTGCCGCGCTCGAGCCCCAGCGCCTCGTGCGCGGGACGCACGTCGACGAGGTCGGCCCCGGCAGCCGTCATCCGGCGCAGCGCCTCGGCGTTGGCGGCGTCCCGCCGGGGGTCGGCGAGGACGCGCCCGAGGTCGCCGGCGGTGGCTGCCATCGGCGGCTGCCACGCGACCTCGGTGACCGGGACCGCTTGTGCCCGAAGGGCATCCGGGAAGAGCGACACACCGGCGGCTGCGACGGAGACCTCGTGGCCGAGGAGTCCGTGGAGCGGTTCGTCGCCAGCACTCGCCTGGGCCGCAGGCTCGTTCGCGTATGCCGTCTCGCTCGTCGCGCGTGACGGCTCCGTGACGTGGTGGCCGAGCAGGCGCACGGCTGCGCGCGTGGCGGCAGCGTTGGACAGCATGACGACGGCACCGGCCTGGACGAGGCGCGCGGCGCTCTGCTCGAGGCCCTGGGGGTCGCCCTCGGAGCCGGTCAGGGAGACGACGACGTCGAGGTGACGGCCGTCGGCGGCAGCCGCCTCACGTGCTGCACGGATCGCGTCGGCGAGCTCGGGCGCGGGGTGCGCATGGGCGCCGTGGCCGAGCACGAGGTCGAGGAGCAGCACGCCGCACGTCGGGTCGGCGGCTTCGACCGCGATCCGCTCGAGCCTCAGGGAGGGGTCGATCATCGGGTGCGCGCGGCCGACGGTCATCGTGTCGTCGCCGAAGTCGATGACCACGTGCCCGGGGTCGGTCAGGTCGGCGCCGAGGGCGAGCTCGGGGCGCAGCGGGATGTTGGACCTGATGTCGCCGAGCACCTCGCCGGCAACGAGCATGGCCTCGTCGGCGAGGGTGCCACCGCAGAAGAGCCCGCGCAGCGAGCCCCCCTTCACGGCAGCGAACCGCCCCTCGACCGTGAGCTCTGACCAGTCGTCGTCGGAGACGCCGGGCCGCCACGTCTGCCAGGTCTCGGGCACGTCGTGACCGGTGGCGGCCAGCGCCGCCTCGACCGCGGCGGTCAGGTCGGGTCGACCGGCCCCCAGCGTGGCCCAGTGGACCGGCTTGCCCAGGGTGGCGGCATACGACTCCAGGTCGGCGAGGACCTCGGGAGCGGGCGGCTTGGACACGACGATGATCGACGTGGTCTCCGGGTCGGCCGCGAGCGCGGCGAGCGCCTGCTTAGTCGAGCGGGCGGCGACGGCCGAGCTCAGGTCGCGGCCCCCGACGCCGAGGCAGTGGCTGATGCCCACGCCCGCGGCGTCGAGCAGGCACATGACCTGCTGCGCGCCGGTGCCGGAGGCGGCGACGAGCCCCACCGAGCCGGGCCGCACGACGTTGGCGAAGCCCAGCGCGACGCCGCCGACGACGGCGGTGCCGCAGTCCGGCCCCATGACGAGGACGTCGGCTGCGGCGGCGGCATCCTTGAGCCGCACCTCGTCCTCGACGGGCACGTTGTCGCTGAAGACCATGACCGACACACCGGCCCGCACGGCGTCGAGCGCCTCGGTCGCGGCGTGCTCACCGGGCACCGACACGAGCGCGAGGTCCGCCCCCGAGAGCCGGATCGCGCCACCGAGCGTCCGCGCCGCCGGCGCCTCACCGAAACCGCCGGAACCGCTTGCCGCAGAACGGTTCTGCGTGAGGGCACCCTCCAGCGCAGCCAGCCCGGCAGCGATGCCGGCCCCGTCGCCGCGGATCGCGACCACGAGGTCGTTGGGCGCCGACTCCGGCACGTCGAAGCCCATCCCCCGGATGACCTCGAGGTTGAGCTCGGTCGCCATGGCGACCTGCGCCGCCTCGACCCCGGGGGCAGCGGCGACGGTGCGTGAGACCTGCATCAGGGTCACCGAGTCCAGGTAGGCACCGGTTCTCAGCTCGACGTGGTCAGCCACGGTGGGCTCCTTCGTGGGGTGTTGGTCGGGGTGTTGGTCGGGGTGTTGGTCGGGGTGTGGTTGCGGAGACGGACGGGAGGGCGTCGACGGCACGCAGGGCGCCGCTGACGCCGGACAGCAGGTCGCGACCCGAGGAGTGCCCGATGGCGAGCACCCGGTCGACGAGGGAGAGGATCGCCCCGTCCGACGGGTCAGTCGACCGGACCGAACCGGCCGAACCGGCCCGTGAGCCGGTTTCCGGCCCGTCGTGCCGGTCGGTTGACCCGGCCCCGACGACGAGGGTGACGAGGCGGGCGACGTCCGGGACGGCATACCCCGTCCCGGCAGCGACGAGCAGGGCAGCGGACAGGCTCGTCGTCCACGGCAGCACCTGGCGGACCGCGGTGCGCACCGACGAGAGGGCGGCGCGCGCCTCCGGCCGGTCGACGGCCGAGAGCGTCAGCAGCACGCCGCAGAGCGCGTCGTCGCCGCTCGGGGTCAGCCCTCGCCCGACGCCGATCAAGCCACGCACGCCCGGGTCGACAGGGCGGACCGCGAGCGCGGCGGTCGTGAGGTCGTGGGCGAGGTCGCCGAGGAGTCCCGGCTCGGGAAGCGCAGCGACGCCCGCACCGCGCGGCAGCGGGCGCACCGGGGACGGCCGCGACAGCCGGGCGGCCACGACGTCGGCACGAGGCAGGCGGACGCGCCCCTCCCCCACGACGACGAGGTCGCCGGGCTCGACGCCCCAACGGATCTCGGTGGACGGCAGCGCCAGGCGCAGACCGATCGGCAGCGCGACCGCGTCCGAGGCGAGGACCGCAAGCACCCGCTCGTGCGTGCCGAGCCCGACATAGAGACACGTGGGGAACGCCGCGAGCACGCGACACCGCCGGGCAGCCCCGGCCACCTCGCCCGCGACGAGCGGCGACACGGCGGCGGGCAGCAGCGTCAGGTCGAGACCTGCACCCATCCGCACCTCCTGTGTCGCGCGACCCGTCAGACCGGTGTCGTATGCCGTCCCGCTCGTCCCGGTCGGTCGCTCGGTCGAGTGCCCGGCCGGGCGACCGTCGGGACCGGACGGGGCCGCCCAGGACCACGGACCGGACCGTTGCGGTGACGCTACCGACGGTGGGTATGGTGCGCTCATGGTGAAAGTTGCCAACGATGTGCCTCTGTCCGAGGGTGACTTGCCAGCGGCGACGAGTCCCGGCGACCCCGAGCCCGAGGTGTCCGGCATCTCCCTGCGTCTCATTGCCGGCCTCGCCGCGACGGCCCACGGCGTCGTCCGCGCCGAGCCGCCGCGCCTCGACGTCAGCGTCGACAGCACGACGCAGCTGCGCTCGGCGGTGCGTGACGCCCGCAGCGGCGCCCGCCTGACCCACCGGCTGGTCCTCGCCGATGCAGCCGCCCTCGCGGACCAGGACGGCGACGCCGCCACGATCGGCGAGGTCATCGCGACCCTCGACGCCTCCGGGTCCGCCGGGCTCGTCGTGTCCGGCCTCAGCGGCGGTCCGCTCGCGGCCCTCGTGGCTGCCGCCGAGTCGACCGGGCTCCCCCTGATCGACGTGCCGCTGGACCACATCGCCACCTTCACCACCGAGGTGCTGAGCGCGATCCTCGAGCACCAGACCGCGATCCTGCGCCGGCTCGAGGACGCCGACCGCGCCCTCGTGCAGATCGTCCTCGCCGGCGGGTCGCTCGACGACCTCTGCGAGCAGGTCGTCGGCTTCCTCGACGGTGCCGCGATGGTGACGACGACCGACGGCCGCGTCATCGCCCGCGCCGGGTCGCAGCGCGAGCTCGACCACGCGCTGTCGCTCGAGTGCTTCGACCGCACCGGCCGCCTGCTCACCGAGGCCGAGCCGATGGGCCCGCGCCCCGACGGCCCGACGGCCAACCGCTCCGCCGTGCGCATCGTCGCCGGGCACCTCGACCACGGCGTCCTCATGGCCTTCTGCAGCCACCGGCACCTGACGGTCGACGACGTGCGCCTGCTCGAGCGCGCCGCGACGGTCGCGGCCCTCGCCATCACCAAGGACCAGGCGGTCTCGGCGGTGGAGAGCAAGTACCGCGCCGAGTTCCTCCGCGACGCCCTCGCCGGCCGCGCCGGATCGCCCGTCGACGCCGTCGCCCACGCGAGCTCGCTCGGCTGGGACATCGACCGCCCCATGGTCGTCGTCGTGGCCGAGACGGACGAGGACGACGACCGCTCGACGCGCGACGCCGACGAGGTCCGCTTCCTCCAGCAGCGCTTCGCCCGGGCCTGGACGCATGCCGTGGCGGTGCGCGACGCCCGCTCTCCCGTCATGGGATTCAGCCGCGAGGTCGTCGCGCTCATCGGCGTCCCGGCCGAGGCGGAGACCGACCAGATCATGCGGATCGTCGGCGAGTACGTCCGCGTCGTGCGCGGTGACGGCGGCGGCGGCCGTCGGTCGTTCTCGGCGGGGGTCTCGCGGCCGATCACGTCCGCCGCGGGCCTGCCCCACGCATACGACGAGGCCCTGTCGGCCGTCACCGTCGGCCGGCAGATGCACGGCGACGGTGCGCTCACCCACGTCGACGGGCTCGGGATCTACCGCCTGCTCGCGCTCATCCCCGACGGCGCCGACCTGCGCCGCTTCGTCCACGAGTCGCTGCGCGAGCTCGCCACCGACGACTCGCCAGAGTACGCCGGGCTGCGCCAGACCCTGAGCATCCTCATCGACACGAACATGAACGTCGCCGAGACCGCGCGCCTGCTCTTCTTCCACTACAACACGCTGCGCTACCGCATCGGCAAGCTCGAGAAGATCCTCGGCCCGTTCACCACCGACCCCGACCTGCGCCTGACGCTCGCCCTCGCGCTCAAGATCCACCAGATGCGCGGCATCTGACGCTCCACCGCGCCCCCGACAACCCCGCCCCGGCGGACTTGATGCGGCCCCACCACCGCCGCGCCCCCGAAACCTCCGCCCCGGCGGACTTGTTGCGGCCCTCACCCGCTACCCCACCCCGAGAACCCCGCCCCGGCGGACTTGTTGCGGCCCACTCACCTACCCCACCCCGACAACCCCGCCCCGGCAAAGCTGTCGTGCCACGGACCGACGTGCGCGGGGCGGACGGCCGCGCCACACGGCATACGTCATGACATGCCAGAGGGGTTCCGTCGGCGTGTATCAACGTTTGACGAACGCAATCCCCTGAGGTGGGAGTAGTTTTCGGCCATCCCGGTCTGGGACGTGACCCACATCACCGCATGTGGCAACCATAGGAGTCGGAATGGCTTTGGGCTGGAAACTGCACGGGGACGGCAAGACGATGGGCCCCGACGACGTCGTCGCACCTGACGAACGGCTGTCGTGGGGCAAGACGATCGGTCTCGGTGCGCAGCACGTCGTCGCGATGTTCGGTGCGACGTTCGTCTTCCCCCTGATCATGGGCCTCAACGCGCAACTCGCGATCATGATGAGCGGCATCGCGACGATCTGCTTCCTGCTGATCGTGAACGGCAAGGTCCCGAGCTACCTCGGCACGTCGGCGAGCTTCGTCGGTGCCGTCGCGGCCATCCGGGCGCAGGGCGGCACCTCGCAGCAGGTGACCGGCGCGATCCTCGTCGCCGGCCTCGTCCTGGCGCTCGTCGGCGTGGCGATCCACTTCCTCGGCTCGTCGGTGCTGCACAAGGTGCTGCCGCCGGTCGTGACCGGTGCGGTCGTCATGCTCATCGGCTTCAACCTCGCGCCGGTCGTGGCCAACATCTACTGGCCCCAGGACCAGTGGGTGGCGCTGCTCGTCATGACGTTCACCATCATCTGCGCCGTGGCCTTCAAGGGCTTCGTCAGCCGCATCGCGGTGTTCCTCGCGCTCATCTTCGGCTACGTGATCTCGTGGCTCTTCGACAAGATGTTCGGCCAGATCACGTCGTACGACGCGGGCGCCGGCAAGATCACGACGCACTTCCGCACGAACTTCGACAACCTCGCGAGCCAGCCGTGGTTCGGCCTCCCGCCGTCGACGACGACGGGCGCCGACGGCAAGGAGATCGTCGGCATCCACGCGCCGTCGTTCTCGGTCGCCGCGATCCTGCTCGTGCTCCCGGCCGTCATCGCCCTCATCGCCGAGAACACCGGCCACGTCAAGGCCGTCGCCGAGATGACGAAGACGAACCTCGACCCGTACATGGGCCGCGCCATCGCCGCCGACGGTGTCGGCACCGTCATCGCGAGCTCCGTCGGCGGCTCGCCGACGACGACGTATGCCGAGAACATCGGTGTCATGGCCGCCACCCGCGTCTACTCGACGGCTGCCTACTACGTGGCGGCGATCGTCGCGATCGTCTTCGGCCTGTCGCCGAAGTTCGGCGCGCTCGTCGCCTCGGTCCCGGGCGGCGTCCTCGGCGGCATCACCGTCGTGCTCTACGGCATGATCGGCCTGCTGGGCGCGAAGATCTGGAAGGAGAACGGGGTCGACTTCGGCAACCCGATCAACCTCGTCCCGGTCGCAGCGGGCATCGTCATCGGCATCGGCAACGTGTCGCTCGTCTTCAGCTCGGACTTCTCGCTCGGCGGCATCGCGCTCGGCACGATCGTGGCCGTCGTGGCCTTCCACGTGGCCCGCGCCCTCGCTCCGGCCGACCTGCGTGAACGCGCCGACGCAGCAGGAGGCACGATGATCTCGCTGGGCGAACGGGAAGGGGACTACGGCGACGCCGACGGCATCGACGACCTCTACCAGGACCACCCCGGCGGACCGGACCTGCGCCGCCGCTGAACCAGCGCACCTGAGCACCGGCCCGTGGGCCTCCGATCTCGGATCGGGGGCCCACGGTCGTTCAGGGCAGAAGTTGCCAAAAGCCCACGTGCAGCGATTCACAACGATCACTAGTCCCCACCGGGGGTCGGAAGGCAGGATCGGTTCGGTGAAGCCCGCCCCCTTCGAGCACCACGCACCGCTCACCGTCGAGCAGGCCGTCGCCGTCCTCACCGAGGTCGGTCACGACGGCAAGGTCCTCGCCGGCGGTCAGAGCCTCATCCCGATCCTCAACATGCGCCTCGCGTCACCGGCCCACCTGGTCGACATCAACCGCGTGGCCGGGCTCGACACCGTCGAGGTGACGCCCGATGCCGTACGCGTGGGCGCCCTCGTGCGCCACGCCGGCCTCGAGCGCTCCGAGAGTGCGTATGCCGCCCTCCCCCTCCTGCGCCAGGCGCTCGTCAACGTCGCCCACCCCGCCATCCGCAACCGCGGCACGACCGTCGGCTCCATCGCGCACGCCGACGCGGCCGGCGAGATGCCCGCGATCCTCGCGCTGACCGACGGCGTCGTCGAGGTCGCGGGCCCGACCGGGTCGCGCGAGATCGCCTGGTCCGACTTCTTCCTCGGCGCGCTGGAGACCTCGCTCGCCGCCGAGGAGCTTGCCGTGGCAGTGCGATTCGGCCGCCTCCCTGCCGGCACCGGGACCGCGTTCACCGAAGCCGCGCGCCGCCACGGCGACTACGCCATGGCCGGCGTCGGGGTGACGGTGACCGTCACGGACGGCGTCGTCTCGGGCGCCCGCGCCTCGTTCGTCTCCGTCACCGACGTGCCCTCGGTGCTCGACCTGGGGCCGGCGCTCGGTGGCGTCGAGCCGGGGTCGGGCGCGTGGGCCTCTGCCCTCGACGACGCTGCCGAGGCGGTGCGCGACCACGTCGACCCCGAGGGCGACATCCACGCCAGCGCCGACTACCGGCGCATGCTCGTCACGGAGCTGACCCGCCGGGTCCTCCCCCAAGCCGCCGACCGCGCCACGACCGCGCCGAACGCAGCGTTCGATCGCGAAAGCGCTGTTACAACACTGAGTTCGACACCGAACGCTGCGTTCGGTGGAGAAGGAGCCAGCGATGACTGAGACGACGAGCGAGACCCTCCACGACGTGACGGTCACGGTCAACGGCGTGCGCCACTCGGCCGCCGTGCCCGCGCGCCGCCTGCTGTCGGACTTCCTCCGCCACGACCTCGAGCTGACCGGCACCCACGTCGGCTGCGAGCACGGCGTCTGCGGCGCCTGCACCGTCCTCGTCGACGGCCAGCCGATGCGCTCGTGCCTGATGTTCGCCGTGACGGCCCAGGACCACGCGATCACGACGGTCGAGGGGCTCTGCTCGGCGCCGGACGCCCGCGTGGCCCCGACCGGTGAGTCGATGAACCCGGTCCAGCAGGCCTTCGCCGAGTGCCACGGCCTCCAGTGCGGCTTCTGCACCCCGGGCTTCCTCACGACGGTCACGGCCTACCTGGAGGAGAACCCGTCGCCGACGAGCGAGGAGGCGCGAGAGGCGATCTCGGGCAACCTGTGCCGCTGCACGGGCTATCAGAACATCGTCAAGAGCGTCCTCCGCGCCGCCGAGATCAAGGCCGAGCGCGCCGGCGGCGCGTCGGGCGAGGAGCAGTCATGACGACCCAGATGTTCGGCGCGCCGATCAGGCGCAAGGAGGACCCGCGCCTGGTCACCGGCGGTGGCCGCTACCTCGACGACCTCGGCCACGACGCCCTCGCCGCGGCCTTCGTGCGCAGCCCGCACGCCCACGCGCGCATCGTCGACATCGACGCGTCGGACGCCATCGACGTCGAGGGCGTCGTCGGCATCTACGTCCACGAGGACCTGCCCCGCAGCGTCGGCGAGCCCATGCCCCTGCTCATCCCACACCCGACCCTGACCCACGGGCGCACGGGCTACGCCCTCGCCAAGGACCAGGTCAACCACGTCGGTGAGGCCGTCGTCATGGTCGTCGCGACCGACCGCTACGTCGCCGAAGACGCCTGCCAGCGCATCCGCGTCAGCTACGAGCAGCTGCCCGTCGTCGTCGGCATCGAGACGGCGCGCGACGGCGACCTGCTCGTCCACGACGACGTGCCGGGCAACGTCGCGGCGCACATGCTCCAGGAGGTCGGCGACGTCGACGCGGCCATGGCCGCCGCGCCGCACACCCTGACGCTCGACCTCGACATCGAGCGCAGCGCCTGCATGCCGATGGAGGGCAAGGGCGTCTACGCCCGCTGGGACACCGAGCGCGGCGAGCTGCGGATGTACTCCTCCACGCAGACCTCCACCGGCGTCCGCGCCGCGGTCGCCGCTCGGCTCGAGCTGCCGCTGGCCAAGGTCGAGTGCATCGCGCCCGACGTGGGCGGCGGCTTCGGCGTCAAGATCATGCACCCGTGGCCGGAGGAGGTGCTCGTCCCCTGGGCGGCGCGCCTGCTCGGACGGCCCGTCAAGTGGGCCGAGGACCGCCGCGAGCACTTCATCTCCTCGGCCCACGAGCGCGGCCAGCTCCAGCGCGTCACCGTCGCGTTCGACGACGAGGGCCACCTGCTCGCGCTCGACGTGAAGTTCTGGCACGACAACGGCGCCTACACCCCCTACGGCATCATCGTCCCGATCATCACGTCGACCCAGCTGCTGGGGCCCTACAAGCCGGGCACCTACCGCTGCGAGTTCTGGTCGCTCTACACGAACACCGTCCTCGTGACGCCCTACCGGGGCGCGGGGCGTCCGCAGGGCTGCTTCGCCATGGAGCGCACGATGGACGCGATCGCCGACGAGCTCGGCCTCGACCGCGCCGAGGTCCGGTCGCGCAACTTCATCCTCCCCACCGAGATGCCTTGGGACCACGGCCTGCTCTTCCAGGACGGCCGCCCGCTCAAGTACGACTCGGGCGACTTCCCGGCGAGTCTCGCCAAGCTCAAGGAGCTCGTCGGCTGGGACGACTTCGCCGACTACCGCCGCGCCGCCGAGGCCGAGGGCCGCAAGGTCGGGCTCGGGATCGGCTGCTACGTCGAGGGGACCGGCGTCGGCCCCTACGAGGGCGGCCACATCCAGATCGAGACGAGCGGCCGCGTCAACGTGTCGACCGGCCTGACCTCCCAGGGCCAGGGCCACGAGACCGTCTTCGCGCAGATCGTCGCGCAGGAGCTCGGCGTGCGGATGGAGGACGTCCACGTCACGACGGGCGACACCCGCAAGATGGCGTATGCCGTGGGCACCTTCGCGTCGCGAGCCGCGGTCATGAGCGGCAGCGCCATCGCCCTCGGCGCCCGCAAGGTGCGCGAGAAGGCCCTGCGCATCGCCGCGGATGCTCTCGAGGTGTCGCCCGACGACCTCGAGATCGTCGAGGGCACGGTGCGCGTCAAGGGTGCGCCGGCGACGTCGATGAGCCTCGGCACGGTGTCGGTGCTGTCCAACCCGCTGCGCTACGCGTTCGATGAGGCGGCCAAGGCCGCAACCCAGTTCGCCGGCACCTTCGACCCCGACAAGCCGCCGGTCGCCGAGGGCGAGGAGCCGGGCCTGGAGGGCAAGGGCTTCTACTCCCCCACCCAGGCCACCTTCGCCAACGGCATGCACGCGGCGATCGTCGAGACCGACCCGGTCACCGCCGAGATCAAGATCCTGCGCTACTGCGTCATCCACGACTGCGGCACGATGATCAACCCGATGATCGTCGAGGGCCAGGTCCACGGCGGGGTGGCCCAGGGCGTCGGCGGCGCGCTCTACGAGCGGATGGCCTACGACGAGTCGGGTCAGCTGCTCAACGCCTCGTACATGGACTTCCTCATGCCCTACGCCTCCGAGGTGCCGACGATCGAGGCCGACCACCTCGAGACGCCCAGCCCGCTGAACCCCTTGGGCATCAAGGGCGCCGGCGAGGCGGGCTGCATCCCGGTCACCGCCGTCATCGCCTCGGCCATCGAGGACGCCGAGGGCTTCCCGATCACCCGCATGCCGATCTCGCCCTACGAGCTCTGGGAGCTGCGCCGCCGCCACGCCGACGGCGAGATCCCGTCCCTGCACCGCCTCTCACGCACGTCATCGAAGGAGCCGTCCGCATGAAGATCACCGGATCCGCCACTCTCGCGGCCGACCCGCAGCAGGTGTGGGACGCCTTCCACGACCCGGCCGTGCTCGCGCGCTGCCTGCCGGGCTGCGAGCGCCTCACCGAGCTCGGCCCCGACCACTACGCGATGACCGTCACGGCGGGCGTCGCCGCCATCAAGGGCACCTACGACGGCGAGGTCTCGCTGCGCGACCCGCAGCACCCGGACTCCTTCACGATGAAGGCCTCAGGTGCCGGCGCGCCGGGCACCGTGGACGCCGACGTCGTCGTGCGCCTCGCCCCCTCCAACGGCGGCGGCACCGACCTCACCTACGACGCCGACGCGTCCGTCGGTGGCGTCATCGGCGGCGTGGGCCAGCGGATGCTCGCCGGCGTCACGAAGAAGATGGCGGGCCAGTTCTTCTCGGCTGTCGACGCCGACATCTCGGGCGTCCGCGTCGCGGCCCCGAGCGCTCCCGCACCCGTCCCGGTGACCGCGGCACCCGGCATACCCAGTGGTGCCCCTGCGCCCGTGTCGTATGCCGGCCGGCCCACTCCCGCAGGCCCGTTCGCCGGGCGCGACTTCGCCCTCGGCGTCGTCACGGGCGGCGTGGTCGCGCTCGTCGGCGTCGTCGTCGGCTGGGCCGTCGGACGGAAGGGCTGACGATGCGCGCGTTCACCGCCGCGGCCGTGCAGGTCGCTCCCGTGCCGGCTCCGCTCAGTGCCGAGACGATCCGGACCAACCTCGAGACCTGCGTCGAGATGACGCGCCGGTGCGTCGAGGCCACGGGCGCCGAGCTCGTGGTGCTGCCCGAGACGGCGAGCACCGGCTTCACCCCCGGCTGCTCCAAGGAGGAGCTCTGGGACCTCGTCACCGAGCTGCCCGGCGCGATGATCGAGCCGATCCAGGCCGTGGCCCGCGAGCTCGGCGTGCACGTCTGCTTCGGGACCTACGAGCGTGGGCCCGAGCGGGGCGTCGTCTACAACTCCTCGGTGCTCATCGGCCCGTCGGGCGACCTGCTCGGCACCTACCGCAAGACGCACCCGTTCTGCTTCGAGATCGTCAGCGGCGGTGGGTGGGTCACCCCGGGCGACACCGTCACGGTGTGCGACACCGAGCTCGGTCGCATCGGCATGATCATCTGCTTCGACGGCGACTATCCCGAGCTGTCGCGGATCCAGGCGGTGCAGGGGGCCGAGGTCATCTGCCGACCCTCGGCGCTGCTGCGCTCGGCCGACATCTGGGACCTCACGTCGCGGGCGCGCGCCTACGACAACCACGTCTACGTCATCGGCGCCAACGCCGTCGGCGCCGACCCGGCCGGGGTGCTGTACTTCGGCAACTCGCACATCGTGACCCCGATCGGGCACATCGTGGCCAAGGCCGCGACGCACCCGGGCTGGGTGACGGCGCGGCTCGACCCGGCCGAGGCGCTCTCGTCGCTGACGCCCGGCTCCAACGTCGGGCAGGCCTTCGACCACCTGCGCGACCGCAACCTCGACCTCATCCGCAACCACCGGGCCGAGCTCGAGGGCGCCGCGGAGACGTCGTTCCCCCACGCCCCGATCCACCGCGGAGACGCCGGCTGACCGACGCGGGTCTGCCGACCGACGACCGTTGGTCGACCGAGTGCTGCCTGACCGGCGTGTCGCACGGTGTGTCGCGCCGGGCGCGCACCAACGGTCGTTCGTGCGCGCCTCGGGCGACGCTCAGCCGGGGCCGCCGGACTCGAAGCGCCGGAGCAGCTCACGGATGGCCGCCATCTCCTCGTCGAGCGCCCGGCGCCCGGCCCCGGTGATGGTGACCCACGTGCGAGGCCGCTTGCCGGCGTAGCCCTTCTCGACGTGCACGAGCCCGCTGCCGGCGAGGACCTCGATGTGGCGACCGAGGTTGCCGTCGGTGAGCTGGAGCAGCTTCTTGAGATAGGTGAAGTCGGCCTTCTCCGTCTCGGCGAGCACGGCGAGGATCCCGAGACGCGCCTTCTGGTGCACGACGTCGTCGAGACCGCTCGTGGGGTGCGGCGTCTCGTCGCCGTGCCCGCCGACGGGCCCGTTGCCGCTCGCCTCGGCGGGTGGTGCGTCGCGAGCGCTCACGGCGTCACCGGCGCGCCCTGATCCGCTCGGCGGGCGCGCAGCCCCACGACGACCATGGCGACACCGAGGGCGACCTGGGCGACCAGGCCTCCCCAGCCACCCACCGCCAGGACGACGTCGGTCGGGAGCCGCACCAGGGTCAGCAGGTCGTAGAGGCGGTTGTCGAAGAAGCCGAGCGAAGCCAGCACCGTGACCACCCCGAACGCCAGCGCCCACGCGGCAAGGCGTCCGTTGTGCCGGCGCCAGCCCACGAGCAGCAGCGCCAACGCGATAACCGCGCTGGGCGCCAGCACCGACACCATCGTCAGCGGCATGAGGAACGGGACCCACACGAAGATGCCGTTGTAGGCCACGAGGACGAAGACCGCGACGGCCGCCGCGACCCACGCACCGGCTCCGGCGCCGGCACCGAGCCGCCGGCTGCGCACGCCGAACCAGAGGCCGATGGCGAGCAGTCCGAGGGCGCCGACCGTGCCCCAGTACGTGTCGACGATGTTCGTGAAGGCCATCTCGCCGTCGGTCGCGCTGCGGCTCTCCCCCGGGCCGAGGTCGCGGACCATCCACCACAGCCAAAGACGTTGCAGCGCAGCGGCGGCCACGGTCAGCGGGCCCAGGACGAGCAGCGGGATCGCGAGTCCCTGGGTGTCGCGCCGGGCGACGCGGCGCAGGTGCTGGGTGCGCGCGAGGGCCTCCTCGGCGGCAGCCACCTCCGCAGCTCGCGCCGGCGGGGTGGGGTGGGTCTCGTTCATCGGAGCGTCCTTCCGTCACCGGAGCGCCCCTGTGCGCTCGATGCGTTCACTCTGCATCGCAGAGCGCTCGTGCGTCAAGAGTTCTCGGCGACGTCGACCTCTGCGGTCACTCGTCGTGGGGCAGCACGATCGGCGGCGGGGTCGTCGTCGGCTCGCTCCCCCGACGGCCACCCGAGGTCCAGTCGTAGACCACCGACGTGCGCAGCAGCACGTCCGGCAGCGACCGGTTCTCCGGGCTGACGAGCACCCAGAAGAGCAGGACCGGGAACGCCACGCACAGCAGCGCACGGAGCAGCGCCCGCACGAACCCGACGCGACCCGTCCCGTCGCCGACGACACGCAGGCCGAGCAGGCGGTTGCCGACCGTCCGCCCCGTGGTGGCCCACGCGACGGTGAGGTATGCCGTGAGCACCCCGAGCACGAGGAGGAGCAGTCTCAGGCCGCCCGGGTCGGGGAAGCGGAACGACGCGGGCCCCAGGACGAAGACGGCCCCGGACCACACGGCATACCCCAGCGCGACGCCCAGCACCGCGACGACGAGGTCGACAGCCCCCGCCGTGGCACGCGTGACGATCCCGGCGCGGTGCCCCTGGACCGAGCGGGCCGGGCCGGGCAGCACCATGCGGGACATCGGACCGCGATCGGGGGTGGGCGAGGTCATCGCGGCCTGCCGGTTCAGACCGTCGTGCCGGGGATGACGGGACCGCCCGGGAGCTCGGTGCCCGGCAGGGCCGGCCCGGGCGTGCGGGGGCGACGACGGAGCATCCGGTCGACGACGTGCGCGACCCGCTCGTCCGCGCTGACGCCCTGCCACCTGACCTCGCGGATGCTCTCGGAGGCCATCGCCCCGGACGAGCTCTGGATGATGCCGGGCAGGTCGATCCCCTCGACGACGAACTCGGCGAGCGCCACGAGGTCGAGCTGCGCGACGACGGCGTCGAGGTCGAGTCGCTGCGCGATCGCGTCCACGTCGACGCGGTCGACGATGGCCTGGATGTCCACGCGCGCCACCGCCCGATCCAGGTCCGCCCGCGCCACCACCGCATCCACATCCACCCGGTCCAGGATCGCCCCGATGTCGACCCGCTCGACGGCTTGGTCGAGGTCCACCGCCCGCACGACCGCGTCGAGGTCCACGTGGTCGAGGACGACGTCGGTGAGGTCCACGAGGTCGAGCACGGCCTCCACGACCGCGGCAGCGACCCGTCGCTCCGCCTCCTCCGCGCGGAGGCCGAGCTCCCGACGCCGCGACCGACCGACCCGGAGCACGTCCTGGGTCCGGTCGGCGCTCCAGACACGGTCGCCCAGACGGCTCAGTGCCGACGTCACCGACGACGTGACGACGCCGGCGACGGCGGTGAGGAGGACCGGAGGACGAGCGCGGTCGACGACCCGGCCGGCAGCCTCAGCGCCGACCGAGGCGAGCCCGAGCAGCAGGTCGGCGACGTCGGTCGGCGTCAACGGCGCGAACCGTGTGACGGTCCGGGCTCGCCCGACCCCGTGCGCCGCGGTGTCGTCCATGCATCGTCCTCATCGGCTCGGGCGCCGCGACCGGGACGGGCGACGCCGGTGACTCGTCCTGCCTCCAGCATGCGACCGGCGGCGGCGCACGACATCACCCTCGACGAGTGAAGCCGGGCACATGGCCCACCACGACCCGCCGGTCGATGGGTTCAGGACGACGCGGCGCGCAGCTGCGCGGCCCGCCCGGCGAGGTGGCGCTGCTCGGCCTCGTTGGTCGCGGTCGCGGCAGCCCGTTCCAGCAGGTCGGCCGCCGCGTCCGCCTCGCCCGCCATCTCGAGCAGCTGGCCGCGGACGGCCAGCCACCGGTGCGTCGTGCCGAGCCGGCTCTCGACCCCGTCGACGACGTCGAGAGCCGCCTGAGGCCCCTTGGCCATCGCAACGGCCACCGCGCGGTTGAGCGTGACCACCGGGTTGCCGGTGACGTCCTCGAGCAGCTCGTAGAGCGACAGGATCTCGTCCCAGTCGGTGTCGGCCGCCGTCGCCGCCCGGTCGTGGACGGCGGCGATGGCCGCCTGGAGCTGGTACTCCCCCACCGCGGCGTGGGTCATGGCCCGGCCGAGCAGCTCAGTCCCCTCCGTCACCAGGGCGCGGTCCCACCTCGACCGGTCCTGCTGCGGCAGCGGCACGAGCCGACCCGAGGCGTCGCTGCGTGCCGGACCACGTGCCTCGAGCAGCAGCATCAGGGCGAGCAGCCCGAGCGCCTCCGGATGGTCCGGGACCGCCGCGACGAGCATCCGCGTCAGGCGGATCGCTTCGCCCGACAGCGCAGTCCGCTGCAGCGAGCTGCCGTGCGAGCTCGCGTATCCCTCGTTGAACAGCAGGTAGAGGACGTGCAGCGCGGACCGCAGGCGGGCGTCCCGGTCGTCAGCGGACGGCATACGAAAGCCTGCGCCGGAGGCGCGGATCGTCGCCTTGGCGCGGCTGATCCGCTGGGCCATGGTCGCCTCGGGCACGAGGAAGGCGCGCGCGATCTCGGCGGTCGTCAGGCCACCCACGGCGCGCAGCGTCAGCGCGATCGCCGACGCCGGTGTGAGCGACGGGTGGCAGCACAGAAGAAGGACCGTGAGGCTGTCGTCGTGGTCGGCGGGGTCGTGCGCCGGCACCTCCCAGGCGATGACGCGCGCCTCGCGGTCGCGCCGGGCCGCGTCGCTGCGCCACAGGTCGACGAGGCGTCGCGAGGCCGTTGTGACGAGCCAGGCCCGGGGCTCGCCGGGGACGCCGTCGACGGGCCAGTGGCGGGCGGCCGCGAGCAGCGCCTCCTGGACTGCGTCCTCGGCCGAGTCGAAGTCGCCGAACCTCCGGCTGACGATGCCGACGACCTGCGGCGCGAGCGTGCGCAGCAGGTCGTCGACCGTGAGTTCAGCGCTCAGCGGGTGCCACCGGCGGTGCGCAGGAAGGCGTCCATCTCCTCGGTGTCCGCCGGCGCCTGCTCCATGACCTGGCGCACGTGGATCGGCTGCCGGGTCGGCACACCGCCGCGGCCGGGCACGGCCGACATGCGCGACGCGATCTCGAGGGCGCGCTCCTCCGAGTCGACCTCGACGACCTGGAAGCCGGCCAGCCACTCCTTGAACTCCTGGAACGGCCCGTCCGTGACGACGGGTGCCACCCCGTCCGACCGGACGATCTTCGCGAGGTCGGGCCCGGTGAGGATCGTCGACGAGACCAGCTCGCCGTTGGCCTCGAGCTCCCCGAGGAGCTCGCCGTAGTAGTCGAGGTGTGCCTGGACCTCCTCCGGAGTCCAGTCCGACATCGGGGCCGGGTCGTCGCCGGCCTGGAAGTCCACACCGATGAGGTACTGCGTCATGTCCCACTCCTTCGTCGCGTCGTGCCAGCGTGGCACGCTCACCCGGGGACGGAGCCCGGGGCGCGCCCTCGACATGCGCAGCGGTCCCGGCGAGGCCATCGGGCGAGCCCTGTCGAGGATTGGCCCATAACCGGGCAGGTGTTGGCACGATGTGCCAACGCCGGGCAGGTACCCGCGCCGGTTGAATCCTCACCATGACAGCGAGCACCTCCCCCGTCCGCCGGATCCGCATCGGCATCGACACCGGTGGCACGTTCACCGACGTCGTCGCACTCGACGAGGACTCGGGCGAGCTCGTCACGACCAAGACCCCCTCGACCCCGAGCAACCCGGCCGACGGCTTCCTCAACGGCGTCCGCAAGGTGCTCGACCTCATGGGCGCGAGCGGCGACGACATCAGCGCCGTCTCGCACGGCACGACGGTCGCGACCAACAAGCTGCTCGAGGGCAAGGTCGAGGCGCTCGGCTTCGTCACGACCGAGGGCTACGAGTTCATCCTCGAGATCGCCCGCCAGGCCGTCCCCGACGGCTACGGCAACTCCTACTTCTGGGTCAAGCCCCCGCGCATCGTCCCGGCCGACTACGTCAAGACCGTCGGCGGCCGGATGGACTTCGAGGGCAACGAGATCCGACCCTTCGACGAGGAGCGCGCCGTCGCGGTGGCCCGCTGGTTCAAGGACCGCGGCATCACAACGATCGCCGTCTGCTTCCTGCACTCCTACGCCGACGACAGCCACGAGCTGGCGATGCGCGAGGTGCTCCGCCGCGAGCACCCCGAGGCCGTCGTCTCGATCAGCTCGGAGGTGCTGCGCGAGTACCGCGAGTACGAGCGGTCGATGACGACCCTCGTCGATGCTGCCGTCAAGCCCAACGTCTCGCGCTACGTCCGCAACATCCACGACCGGCTGGCCGACTTCCTGGCTCAGCCACACCCGTCTTCCGGGGGGGACACGGGGGGCGAAGCCCCCCGTGCGTTCCCCTTCTACGTCATGAAGAGCAACGGCGGCGTGCTCTCGGCCGACGAGGTCGTGCACCAGCCGATCACGACGGTCCTCTCCGGCCCGGCGGCCGGGGCCCTGGGCGCCGGCCTCATCGCCAGCCGCGCCGGCTTCGACAAGGTGCTCACCTGCGACGGCGGCGGCACCTCGACCGACGTCTCCGTCGTCCTCGCCGGAGAGCCGACCCTGACGACCGAGGGCAGCGTCGGCGCCTACCCGAGCAAGATCCCGATGATCGACGTCGTCACCGTCGGCGCCGGCGGCGGCTCGATCGCGTGGATCTCCCCCGAGGGCTCGCTCAAGGTCGGCCCGCAGTCCGCGGGCGCCGACCCCGGACCGCTCTGCTACGGCAAGGGCGGCACCGAGCCGACGATCACCGACGCCCACGTGACGCTCGGCCGCATCCCCCCGCACCTGCTGGGCGGCGAGATCCCCCTCGACGTCGACGCGGCCCGCGCCGGCATCACCGAGCTCGCGGGCCGGCTCGGCCTCGACTTCGAGCGCTGCGCGACCGGCATCCTCGAGATATCCGCGTGGAACCAGGCCAACGCGCTGCGCCAGGTGAGCGTCAAGCGGGGCCTCGACGTCCGCGACTTCATGCTCGCGACGTTCGGCGGCTCCGGTTCGCTGCTCGCCTGCCGCCTCGTCGACATCCTCGGCCTCGCCGGCGTCGTCGTGCCGCAGAACCCGGGCAACGTCTCGGCCTTCGGCCTGCTCACCGTCGACGTCAAGAACGACTACGTCCAGACCGCCGTCTCGCGCCACTCCTCGCTCGACCACGCCGCGGTGCAGAAGACCTTCGACGACCTGACGGCCAAGGCCGCGAGCGCCCTCGACGGCGAAGGCTTCTCGCGCGACAGCCACCGCTACACGCGCACCGTCGACCTGCGCTACTTCGGCCAGGCCTACGAGGTCCGCGTCGCGGCCCCCGAGGGTGACGTCGACGAGGCGTATGCCGCGGGCGTCGCCTCGCGCTTCCACGACGAGCACCGCGCGCTCTACGGCTACGACTTCCGGAACGACCCGACGCAGCAGGTCGAGTGGGTCAACCTCCGCGTGACCGGCGTCGGTCCGATCACGCGGCCGGAGCTGCGGGACCTCGCGCCGTCCGACGGCGCCGCCGACGTGCGCGAGCGGGCCCACCGCTCGGTCCGGCCCGTCTGCTTCGACCCGGAGGACGGCTACGTCGACACCGACGTCTGGTGGCGCCCGGACCTGCTCGCCGGCGACGTCATCGAGGGCCCCGCGATCGTCGAGGAGTTCGGCTCGACCGTGCCGGTCCACCCCGGCTTCGCCGTCCGCGTCGACGCGCTCGGCAACCTCGTCATCACCCGAACCACCGACTCGACCACCGCCCCCACGACCGAGATGGAGGCCTGACATGTGCTTCTCCTGCCAGACCGCCGCGACCCGACTCGCCCCCGTCGACGCCGCCACGGGGTCGCAGCACCCTGACGCGTCGGTCCCCCACGACGGCGCCCCGGTGAACCCGGCAGGGCTCCCCACGGCATACGAGCACGGCAACCGCCTGACGCCCGAGGGCAGCTCGGTCGACCCGATCCTCGTCGAGATCGTCGAGGGCACCCTCGCCAGCGTCGAGATGGAGGTCGAGACGGCCATCGCGCGCACGTCCCGCTCGCCCATGATCCGCGACGCGCACGACTTCCGCGCCGGCATCCACGACCGCCAGCTGCGCAAGCTGACCGGCCGCTCCTACAGCGCGCTCGTGCACCCGATCGCCCGCGACTTCCCGCTCGACGAGATGAGCGAGGGCGACGTCTTCTTCCACAACGACGTCTACGAGTCCGAGGGCGGCATCGGCCACCTGCCCGACCTCTGCGTCACCGTCCCTGTCTTCTCCGGAGGCGAGGTCGTCGCGTTCGTCCAGGCGTTCGGCCACCACGACGACATCGGCGGCGCCGTGCCCGGCTCGATGCCGAGCAACGCGCAGACGGTCTTCGAGGAGGGCCTCTCGGTCCCGCCGATCAAGCTGTGGGACAAGGGAGTTCCCAACCAGGCTGCGCTGCGCATCATGACGCGCAACAGCCGCATGCCTGACAGCCTCGCCGCCGACCTCGACGCCGAGTGCTCGGCCTGCCTCATGGGCGCCCGCCGCCTCGGCGAGCTCTTCGAGCGCTACGGCCGCGACACCATCGAGGCCGCCTTCGACGCGATCCTCGACAAGACGACCGAGACCTACCGCCGCGAGATCCTCAGCAAGATCCCCGACGGCACCTACGTCTGGGAGGACTACGCCGAGCACGACGGCGTGGACGAGCCGATGCTGCACACGCAGCGGATCACCCTGACGAAGCAGTCGACCGGCGGCCCCGGCCCCGGCGACGGCGGCCCGAAGCTGATCATCGACTTCACCGGCACCGCCAAGCAGGCCAAGGGCCCGATCAACCACTGCGGCGACTACGTCGGCGGCAACTTCCTCAAGAAGTGGCTCGCGCCGATCCTGCGCAACCTCGCCGACACCCCCGAGCGGATGGCCGAGCTCGACGTCAACGAGGGCATCGTGCCGCTCATCGAGATGAAGTTCCCCGAGAAGGGCACGCTGCTCACCCCGATCTACCCGGCGCCGACCAACGCCCGCACCTTCGTCATCCTGCGCCTGCTCGGTGTGCTCGCCGGCGTCGTCGCCAAGGCCGTCGACGGCAAGATGCCCGCCGACCAGGAGACGATCCGCTACACCGGCGTCTACGGCAAGGACCGCGACGGCAACGACTACCTCATGCGCGAGGTGCTCGGGGGCGGCTCCGGCGGGCGCTACTACGCCGACGGCGAGGACACGATCCACGTCGTGCCCGACAGCCGCAACCTGCCGACCGAGTTCACCGAGAGCCGCTTCCCGTTCATCGTCGAGCGCCTCGGCCTCGCCGTCGACTCCGGTGGCGCCGGCCGCCACCGCGGCGGCCTCGGCTACGAGAAGCACATCCGCATGCTCAAGGACGCCAACTTCATGTCGATCGCCGACCGGTCGATCCTCGCCTGCTGGGGCGTCAAGGGCGGCAAGGCCGGTCGCCCCTTCGAGGTGACCGTCGACGTCGGCGGACCCGAGGAGCGCACCGTCGACGCCCTCGCCGACGCCGAGGTCGTCAAGGCCGGGCAGGTCATCCGCATCCGCACGACCGGTGGCGGCGGGTGGGGCGACCCGCTCGACCGCCCGTACGACGAGGTCGAGCGCGACCTCCGCTGGGGCAAGGTGTCGTTCGACGGCGCGCGCCGCGACTACGGCGTCGTCGCGACCGGTGACCTCGAGAGCCCGGTCATCGACACGGCCGCCTCGGACGCGCTGCGGGAGCAGCTGCGGGGCGACCGGGCCGAGGAGCAGCCGTTCTTCGACCGTGGGCCCGGCTACGCGACGCTCGCCGCCGGACAGACGGCGGCGGATGTCGACTGGGTCTGACCATGACGACGGTCCTCGTGATCGGCGCGGCCGGCAAGACCGGTCGCGCCGTCACGGCCGCCCTCACCTCACGTGGTGTCGACGTGCGCGCTGCCGTACGGTCGGCGCGACGCGCCGAGACAGCGTATGCCGTTGGGGCCCGGTCGATCTCGGTCGTTGACCTCGAGACGGGGTCGGGTCTCGACGAGGCCGTCGCTGGGGCCGACGCGGTCTACCACCTGGCGCCGAACGTGCACCGGGACGAGGTGGGCATCGCCGACCGCGTCGCCGGCGCCGCTGCACGAGCAGGCCTGTCCCGTTTCGTCTTCCACTCCGTGCTGCATCCCGACGACCCGTCGATGCCGCACCACCTGCGCAAGGCGGCGGCCGAGAAGGTCGTGCGCACCCACCTGCCCGGGGCCACGGTGCTGCGCCCCGCGGCATACCACCAGAACCTCGTCGACGCGGCTCTGGCTGGGCGGATCACAGTCCCCTACTCGCTCGACTCCCCGTTCACCAACGTCGACCTCGCCGACGTCGCCGAGGTGGCGGCGACGGTGCTGACCCGCCCCGGCCACGAGGGCGTCACGTACGACCTCGCCGGCCCCGAGGTCCTCTCCGTGCGCGACCAGGCCCACGTCGCGTCGGACGTGCTGGGACGTCCCGTGGAGGCCGTTCGGGTCGAGATCGACGAGTGGGTCGCCGGGCCGGGCGCGTCCCTGACCGCGCAGGCGCGGGACGACCTGCTCGCGATGTTCGCCAGCTACGACCGGGGCGGGCTCGTGGGCGACTCCTCGACGCTGCGCCGCCTGCTCGGGCACGAGCCCAGGACCTGGGCGCAGGCGCTCGAGCCGGCCTGACGGCCGAATCCGTCGACGCGTCAGTCGATGTCGCGTTCCTCGATGGTCTGTCGCACCGTGCTCGTGGGCGTCGTGGCGCCGCCCGGACGCTCCTCGCGCGTGATGACACGCTTGCGCTGGGTGCCGTTGCGCCCGTGCCAGATGAGCAGGCCGCCGGCGACCATGAGGATGATCCCGACGGTGGGCAGGCTGATGACGGACGTGTTGGCCCGGACCGCGAAGGTCAGGATGGCCCCCACGACCGCGAGCAGGACTCCGACTCCCACGTGTGCCCACCTCTTCGCTCGAGCGATGACGCCGGACGGCGCCTACCGACATTATCCCCTCGTACCCGGTGGACGACCACGGCGCACGTCGGGACGGATCGCCCGTCGCCCCGCCTGGGCCGACGGCATACATCTGCCAATGTGGGCGCCCTCATTGGGCAGGAGGTGACAACGCGGGGGCTCGTCCGCGCTCCCTAGGCTCACGCCATGACGACGGCCCCGGCAAGCCCGACAAGCAAGGACGTGCCATGAGAGTGCTCGTGGCACTGGGCGGCAACGCCATGACGGGCCCCGACGGCAGCGCCACCCCCCAGGCGCAGCTCGACGCCATCGCCGTCGCGAGCCACCACCTCGCGGAGCTCGTCGCAGCCGGGCACGAGGTCGTCATCACCCACGGCAACGGCCCCCAGGTCGGCAACCTCCTCGTCAAGAACGAGCTCGCCGCGCACGTCGTGCCGCCGGTGCCGCTCGACTGGTGCGGTGCCCAGACGCAGGGCACCATCGGCTTCACGCTGCTCGACACGCTCGAGTCCGCGCTCGCCGACCGCCACGTCGAGCGACCGGTCGCCGCCATCATCACGCGCACCCTCGTCGACGCCGACGACCCCGGCTTCACGCACCCGACGAAGCCGATCGGACGGTTTCTCCCACGCGAGCAGGCCCAGACCCTCATCGACCACGGCGAGCGCTGGGAGGACCGCGGCGACAAGGGCTGGCGCCGTGTCGTCGCCTCCCCCGAGCCCGTCGAGGTCCTCGAGACGCACACGCTCCACACACTCCTCGCCGCCGGTTACGTCGTCGTCACGGCCGGCGGCGGGGGCATCCCCGTGGTCCGCGACGGCGACGGCGCCGTCCACGGCGTCGAGGCCGTCATCGACAAGGACCTGACGGCCGCCCTGCTCGCCCGCGCGGTCCACGCCGACGCGCTCGTCATCGCCACCGACGTCGCGCACGCGGTCGCCGGCTGGGGCACGCCCGACGCCCACGACATCGGCCGGGTCACGCTCGACGAGATGGAGGCGTATGCCGCGCAGGGCCACTTCGCGTCGGGCTCCATGGGCCCGAAGGTCGAGGCGGCGATGCGCTTCGTCCGCGCGGGCGGCTCCCGCTCGATCATCACGGCCCTCGACCAGCTCGCCCCGGCCATCGACGGCCACGTCGGGACCGTTATCGAAAACCCTGAAAGAGAAAGGTGATTCACGTGCCCGAAGCCATTGAGGTGCGCAAGGTCCCCATCCACTCGGTCGCCGACGCGTCGGAGCTCGCCAAGCTCATCGACGACGGCGTCATGGAGGCGAGCCGCGTCGTCGCCATCATCGGCAAGACGGAGGGCAACGGCGGCGTCAACGACTACACGCGCATCATCGCAGACCGCGCCTTCCGCGAGGTGCTCGTCGAGAAGGGCGCCCCGGCCGACCGGGTCAAGCAGGTCCCGATCGTGTGGTCCGGCGGCACCGACGGCATCATCAGCCCCCACGCCACGATCTTCGCGACCGTTCCGGCCGACAAGGCCGAGCAGTCCGACGAGCCGCGCCTCACCGTCGGCTTCGCCATGAGCGAGCCGATCAAGCCCGAGGAGATCGGCTACGTCGCGATGGTGAGCAAGGTCGCCGACGCGGTCAAGGTCGCCATGGAGCGCGCCGGCATCACCGACCCCGCCGACGTGCACTACGTCCAGACCAAGACGCCGCTGCTGACGATCCACACGATCCGCGACGCGAAGTCCCGCGGCCACGAGGTCTGGACCGAGCACACGCACGAGTCGATGGACCTCTCCAACGGCACGACCGGCCTCGGCATCGCCGTCGCCCTCGGCGAGATCGAGATGCCGACCGACGCGGACATCATGCACAACCGCTCGCTCTTCTCCTCCGTCGCATCCTGCTCCTCCGGTGTCGAGCTCGACCAGGCGCAGGTCGTCGTCGTCGGCAACGCCAAGGGCGTCGGCGGCCGCTACCGCATCGGCCACTCCGTCATGCAGGACGCGCTCGACGCCGACGGCGTGTGGGGCGCGATCAAGGACGCCGGGCTCGACCTGCCCGAGCGCCCGCACAGCAGCGACATCCAGGGCAGGCTCGTCAACGTCTTCCTCAAGTGCGAGGTGAGCCAGGACGGCACCGTGCACGGGCGGCGCAACGCGATGCTCGACGACTCCGACGTGCACTGGCACCGCCAGATCAAGTCGGCCGTCGGTGGCGTCACGGCGTCGGTGACGGGCGACCCGGCCGTCTTCGTGTCGGTCTCGGCCGCGCACCAGGGCCCCGACGGCGGCGGCCCCGTCGCCGCGATCGTCGACCTCGGCGAGGGCGAGCCCACCGGCTACCGCTGGACCCGCTGACAGCCGGCGAACGTCGAGAGGCCGCGTTCGGCCCACCTGAGCGAGTCGAGAGGCCACGTCCTGTTCACAGGACGTGGCCTCTCGACGTGGCGAGGCGCCCGCCCGACGTCCTCCGAGGTCGAGGGGGCACGTCGTCGGCGCGTCTGTCAGGGGGTGACGAGCTGGATGTCGACGACGGGCTCGTGCTGGAGCGTGCTGTGCACCGTGCAGTGGTCGACCATCGCGAGCAGGGCCGCGTGCCGCTCCTGCGGGACACCTGCGGGCACCAGCACGCGCACGTCGAAGCGGGTGACGCGCGAGGGGCGAGTGCCCATCTCGTAGCTCGTCTCGACCCGCAGCCCCTCGACGGGCAGGTCGTGACGGTAGCGGCGCGCATAGAAGGCGGCGCACGAGGCGAGGCTCGCGACGAACAGCTCCGTCGGGGTGGGAGCGGTGTCCTCGCCTCCCATCGTCTGCGGCTGGTCGACCGTGACGACGTGGTCGCGGACGGCGATCTCGAAGCGGTCACCGCCGAGGTGACTGACCGACACCGTGGCCGGCTGGGTGGGACGGGTGACGACGGAAGCCTGGCTCATGACGTCCTCCTTGCGTGTCGAGGTCTCACCTCCACGCTAATACCCTCCGGGGCATCCTGCCGTGGAGCTGGAGGCGTTCTCCGTCACACGGACCCAGCGTGGCGACGTGGCCTCTCGACGGGGGCGAAGTGCCCACTCGACGTGAACGTCAAGTGGGCACTTGGGCACCAGGAGTCAGTGCGCGAAGTGGCGCGTCCCGGTGAAGTACATCGTCACGCCGGCCGCCTTGGCCGCCTCGATGATCTCCTCGTCGCGGATCGAGCCGCCCGGCGCGACAACGGCACGCACACCGGCGTCGAGCAGGATCTGCAGGCCGTCGGCGAAGGGGAAGAACGCGTCGGACGCGGCGACCGAGCCACGGGCTCGCTCCTCCCCCGCGCGACGCACGGCGAGGTAGCAGGAGTCGACGCGGTTGACCTGGCCCATGCCGACACCGACGGCCGCGCCGTCGTTGGCGAGCAGGATCGCGTTGGACTTCACGGCGCGGATCGCACGCCACGCGAACTGCAGGTCGGCGATGGTCGCCTCGTCGGCGGCCTCGCCCGAGACGAGGCGCCAGTCCGCGGCGTCGTCGCCACCGATCACGGCGTCGCCCTCGCCGTGCACGACGGCGTCGACCTTGTCGACCGTCTGCACGAGGAGGCCACCGCTCACGGCGCGGGTCTCGATGGGGTCGGCCGCCTCGGCCATGCCCGCAGGCAGGCGCAGGACGCGGAGGTTCTTCTTGGCCGTGAGGATCTCGAGGGCCTCGGGCTCGTAGTCGGGCGCGATGATGACCTCGGTGAAGACCGGCTTCGCAGCGGTCGCCATCGCCGCCGTCACCGTACGGTTCGAGGCGATGATGCCGCCGTAGGCGCTCACCGGGTCGGTCGCGTGGGCCCGCTCGTAGGCCTCCTCGATCGTGGCGCCGACGGCGATGCCGCACGGGTTGGCGTGCTTGATGATCGCGACGGTCGGCTGGTCGCCGTGGTCGTGGGCGGCGCGCACGGCGGCGTCGGTGTCGACGTAGTTGTTGTAGGACATCTCCTTGCCGTGCAGCTGCTCGGCGGAGGCCACGCCCGGACGCCAGTGGCGGTAGAGCGCCGCCTGCTGGTGCGGGTTCTCGCCGTAGCGCAGCGCCGCCGCGCGGTCGAAGCTCGCGCCGGTCCAGGCCGGGAAGCCGGTGCCGTCGGCCGTGTCGGCGTAGGCGTTGCCCATCCAGCTCGCGACCGCGACGTCGTAGGAGGCCGTGTGCACGAAGGCCTCGGCCGCGAGCCGCTTGCGCTGCTCGAGCGTGAAGCCGCCGGCCCCCAGGGCCTCGACGACCTGGTCGTATGCCGTGGGGCTCGTGACAATGGCGACGCTCGGGTGGTTCTTGGCCGCGGCACGCACCATCGACGGGCCGCCGATGTCGATCTGCTCGATGCACTCGTCGGGCGTCGCGCCCGAGGCCACGGTCTCGCGGAACGGGTAGAGGTTGACGACGACGAGCTCGAACGGCTCGACCCCGAGGTCGGCGAGCTGCTGGACGTGGTCGTCCTTGCGGGTGTCGGCGAGGATGCCGGCGTGCACCTTGGGGTGCAGCGTCTTGACGCGGCCCTCGAGGCACTCCGGGAAGCCGGTGAGCTCCTCGACCGGGGTCACGTCGATGCCGAGCGCGGCGATCGCCTTCGCGGTGGAGCCGGTCGACACGATGCCGACGCCGGCGGCGTCGAGCGCGCGGGCGAGGTCCTCGAGGCCGGTCTTGTCGTAGACGGAGACGAGGGCCCGCCTGATCGGGCGGCGGCCGTCGGTGCTCGGCGCGGACGGGGCGGCGGTCATGGGTGCACTCCTGGTTCGGTGACATCGGTCGCGGCGTGCCGCGGGTCTGCATCTCAGCGGACCCGCCGGCTTCCGTTCTCGCGAGGCACCCAGGCGGTCGATGCTCCCGACGTCACTCCCCGGTGGTGTCCCACCCGCGCCAGTCGTGTGCGACCAGCGTAGCGGTCAGGCGCCGCCGATCCGAACTCGTCGGCCGTCGACGGCGAAGCCCTCACGGGCCAGGCGCCGCACGACGTCGACGAGCAGCTCGCGCTCCTGGACCTTGATCCGCTCGTGCAGGCTCTCCTCGGTGTCGTCGTCCTCGACCGCGACGACGCGCTGCTCGATGATCGGCCCGGTGTCGACGCCGGCGTCGACGACGTGGCACGTCGTGCCGGTCACCTTGACCCCGTAGGCGAGCGCGTCGCGCACGCCGTGGGCGCCGGGGAAGCTCGGCAGCAGGGCGGGGTGGGTGTTGACGACCGGCTGGGCACCGAGCGTCGCCGGCCCGAGGATCCGCATGAAGCCGGCCGTCACGACGAACCGGGGTCCCGCGGCTGCGACCTGCTCCGCGAGGGCGAGGTCCCAGGCGGCCCGGTCCTCGAAGTCGGTCGGGCGCACGACGAACGTCGGTATGCCGCCCCGCTCGGCCCGCTCGATCCCCGCGCACGGGCGGTCGGCCCCCACCGCGGCGACGCGCACGCCGTAGGCGGGGTCGGCCGACGCGTCGAGCAGGGCCTGCAGCAGGGTGCCCGACCCCGAGACGAGGACGACGACCGGTGTGGGCTCGGAGGTGCCGGAGGCAGCAGGGGGCGTCACGCGCCAGACTCTAGCGGCCCGACCGTGCTACTCCCCCGTGTCATCCGAGCCCCGGCCATGGGCGAGGATGGTCCGCATGACCGAGCCCCAGCTGGAGCAGGAGATCACCTTCGCCCGCGAGAAGGCGAAGCGCACCCTGCCCGTAGCGCTGCTCGTGCTGCTCGGGCTCATCGCCACGTCGCTGCCGCTGCCGAAGCGCTTCGTCGCGGTGCTGCCGCTGGTGCTCGCCGTCGTGCTGACGTTCCGCCTGCTGCGCTTCCTCTCGGCCCGCGCGGGCAAGGAGAAGATCTGGCCGGTCGTCACGCTCGTCATCACCGGCGTGCTGCTGTCGGGTCTCGCCATGCAGGCCGTCTTCTACGACTCGGTCAGCGCCTACGAGGCGTGCCTCGACGGGGCGCAGACCTCCATCGCCGCGGGCAGCTGTGCCCAGCTGCGGGACGCCGGGCTCTTCGGCCTCGTCGTCCGCTGACCACCTGAACCCGCCGGACCCCGCCGGACCCCGCCTGAGGCGACCCCGCGATCCCGCCCAGTGTCGGTCGGTGTCAGTCGGTGTCAGCCGGTGTCAGTCGATGTCAGTCGGTGGCGGACGTCCCGCTGCCGGCACCGGAGTCCGGGTCCGCGGTGGTCGACGGCTCCTCCGTCGTCGCCTCGTTCCGCTCCTGACGCCGCTCCCGCAGGACGAGCGCTCCCGCGACGAGCAGCGCACCGCCGACGACCTCGGCGAGCAGGGCGGCGGCGAACGCCGCGAGCGGCACCCCGACCGCTGAGAGCCGGTCGACGCCGACAGCCCCGTTGCCGAGGGCCGTCACAGCGACGACGACGGCGACGGCGAGCGCGGCCGCCGTGGCCGTGGCCGCGAGGCGGGCCCGGGCGTTGCCGAAGAACTCGAGCTGGGCGTCGACCCGTCGACCGAGCCAGGCGCCGAGGAGCACGGGAGCGAGCAGGACGGCATACATCATCGCCGGGTAGTCGGCCGCCTGCGGGAGGGCACCGAGCACGGGCACGAGCGGGAGCAGCCCGGGCTGCGCGGCGGCCGGCGTGATCGCCGAGCCGATCGCGACCTGGAAACCGGGGCCGGCGAGGAACGACAACGCCCACGTGGCCGTGTTGCCGAGCAGGGCGAGCTGCGTCAGGGCAATGACGACGAGGGCGCCGACGTTGGCGCCGTACTGGTCCTGGATGTCGGCGACCGCCGACCAAGAGGCGACGAGACGCACGAGCGCGACGACGAGCCCGAGCGCGAGCAGCAGGCCGGCGCCGCGCCAGCCGGTGCGCCAGACGGTGGGCAGCCACGTCGGCCCACGACGGAACCACGTGCGCACGAACGCCGGCGCGGCCTCGTCGTCGGGGCGGACGAGGACGAAGCCGAGGGCCGCGACCGGGACGAGGAGCGAACCGATGACCGCGGCCACGCCGGGGGTCGCCGGGCCACCGAGGGTGAAGAGGGCGATGACCGCCGACACGAGGCCGTAGCCGATGACGAAGCCCGGCACGACGCCCCACTGGGCCACCCGGCTCCAGTCGGCCGTGCCGACGCGCAGCCGCTCGGTCGCGGCGAGGCGGCGGGCCCATCGCACCGCGACGTAGACGAAGACGAGCAGGAGGAGCAGCGGCGTCATCGAGATCGAGACGGCGCCGGCACCGACGGACTGGCCGTGCCCGAGGAACCAGATCGCGCTGGCGACCGACACGGCCGAGAACCACCCGACGGAGGTCTCCGGGGCGGCGACCCAGCCGACGAGCGCCGGCAGCACGACGACCGACCACGTGCCGACCGCGGCGAGGGCTCCGGCGCGCAAGGCGGCCGGCATGGCCGTCGAGGGGCTCACCGAGGTGGTCGCCGCGGCGGTCGTGGTGGTCGTGCTCGGCGGGGCCAGTGGTCTCACTCCTGCGCTGCGGGGCGGTCGGGCCGGTGGTGGGTCCGGTGGTTCGTCCCATGGTCACAAGATCCCCGTCGCGGAGCGAGCGCCCACGCCGATGGCGGCCGGTCCCGGTGTGAGGCACGAATCAGCCGCATTCCCCGACGCCTGCGCTCACCGGAGCGCACACTGACAGTGAAAGGGATGAATCATCATGAGCAGCAAGATCCTCCACGTCCTGACGCCCCTGCTCGCAGCACTCGCGCTCGCCGCTCCACTGGCAGCTCCTGCCTCGAGCCCCGTCCCGGCGTCCCCGCCCGGCTCGGCAGCACAGGTGGCCACGGCGCCCGCGGAGATCGCGGCGGGCCCGGTCGCCTATGCCGGGACCGTCTACTTCACCTTCGACGACGGGCCGAGCTACACCTACACGCCGAAGGTCCTCGCCGTCCTGCGCAAGTACGGCGTCAAGGCTGTCTTCTTCGAGGTCGGCCAGAACGTCTCGTGGTACCCGTCGATCACGCGCAGCCTGCGCTACTACGGCAACAAGATCGGCAACCACACGTGGAGCCACCCCGACCTGACCACGCTGTCCACCGCGTCGGTGACCTCGCAGCTGAACCGGATGGAGTCGGCGCTCGGCTACCGGCCGCGCTGCGTCAGGCCGCCCTACGGCGCCACGAACTCGCGCATCGCGACGATCATCGCGAACCGCGGCCAGCGCCAGATCCTCTGGACCGTCGACCCCCGCGACTGGTCGCGACCCGGCACGTGGACCATCGTCAACCGGGTCCTGGGCAACGTCCGGTCGGGCTCGCGGATCCTCATGCACGACGGCGGCGGTGACCGTTCCCAGACCGTCGCAGCGCTCGACATCCTGATCCCGAAGCTGCGGGCGCGCGGCTACGTCATCGGCCTCATGGCCTGCTGACGTCGTCGTCGAACGCAAGCGGGCGTATGCCGTCACGTGCCTCGTCGACCCCGGCCCGGCGGCATACGCCATCGTCTTCAGACACGCGAGCGGGCGGCCACCCGAAGGTGACCGCCCGCTCGTGAACGCTTGTCGCGCAGGTCAGCCCGCGAGACCCTTCATGATCTCGCGCATGAGGTCAGCGGTCTCGGACGGCGTCTTGCCGACCTTGACGCCGGCGGCCTCGAGGGCCTCCTTCTTGGCCTGCGCGGTGCCGGAGCTGCCCGAGACGATCGCGCCGGCGTGGCCCATCGTCTTGCCCTCGGGGGCGGTGAAGCCCGCGACGTAGCCGACGACCGGCTTGGTCACGTGCTCCTTGATGTAGGCCGCGGCGCGCTCCTCGGCGTCGCCACCGATCTCGCCGATCATGACGATCGCGTCGGTGTCGGGGTCGGCCTCGAAGGCCTCGAGGCAGTCGATGTGCGTCGTGCCGATGACGGGGTCGCCACCGATGCCGACGGCCGAGCTGAAGCCGAAGTCACGCAGCTCGTACATCATCTGGTAGGTCAGCGTGCCCGACTTGGAGACGAGGCCGATGCGGCCCGTGCCCGAGATGTCGGCCGGGATGATGCCGGCGTTGGAGACGCCCGGGGTGATGAGGCCGGGGCAGTTCGGGCCGACGATGCGCGTCGTGCCCTTCTCCTTGGCGTAGTTGTAGAACTCGGCGGTGTCCTTGACCGCGACGCCCTCGGTGATGACGACGGCGAGCGGGATCTCGGCGTCGATCGCCTCGACCGCGGCGGCCTTGGTGAACTGCGCGGGCACGAAGATCACGGAGACGTTGGCGCCGGTGGCCTCGATGGCCTCCTTGACCGTGCCGTAGACGGGGACGGACACGCCGCCCTCGAAGTCGACCGTCGTGCCGGCCTTGCGGGGGTTGACGCCACCGACGATGTCGGTGCCGGACTTGAGCATGCGCTGCGTGTGCTTCATGCCCTCGGACCCGGTCATGCCCTGGACGATGACCTTCGAGTCGGCGTTGAGGAAGATAGCCATGGTTAGTCGTTCTCTCTCTGGAGGCTCGGGGTCAGTTGGAGGGCCGGGCGGCGAGCTCGGCGGCGCGACGCGCGGCGCCGTCCATCGTCGGCTCGATCGTCACGAGCGGGTGGTTGCGCTCCTGCAGGATGCGGCGGCCCTCCTCGACGTTGTTGCCGTCGAGGCGCACGACGAGCGGGCGGTCCTCCTCGTCGCCGAGCGCGTCGAGGGCGCCGACGATGCCGTTGGCGACCGCGTCGCAGGAGGTGATGCCACCGAAGACGTTGACGAAGACGCTCTTGACCTGCGGGTCCGACAGGATGATGTGCAGGCCGTTGGCCATGACCTCGGCGCTCGCGCCGCCACCGATGTCGAGGAAGTTCGCGGGCTTCTGGCCGCCGAACTCCTCACCGGCGTAGGCGACGACGTCGAGGGTGCTCATGACGAGACCCGCGCCGTTGCCGATGATGCCGACGGAGCCGTCGAGCTTGACGTAGTTGAGGTCCTTGGCCTTGGCGGCCGCCTCGAGCGGGTCGGCGTGCGCCTTGTCCTCGAGGGCCTCGTGGTCGGCGTGGCGGAAGCCGGCGTTCTCGTCGAGCGTCACCTTGCCGTCGAGGGCGACGATCTCGCCGTCCTCGGTCTTGACGAGCGGGTTGACCTCGACGAGCGTCGCGTCCTCGTCGCGGTAGACGGTCCAGAGCTTCTGGATGGCGTCGGCGATCGCCGGCTTGTCGGCGTCGTCGAAGCCCGCGGCGTCGACGATCTCCTGCGCCTTGGCCGCGTCGATGCCCGCGTTGGGGTCGACGGCGATGCGGGCGAGGGCCTCGGGGCGCTCGACGGCGAGCTCCTCGATCTCCATGCCGCCCTCCTTGGAGCACATGGCGAGGTAGGTGCGGTTGGCCCGGTCGAGCAGGATCGAGAAGTAGTACTCCTCGGCGATGCGGGCGCCCTGGGCGATCATCACGGTGCCGACGGTGTGGCCCTTGATGTCCATGCCGAGGATGGCCTCGGCGGCGGCCTGCGCCTCGTCGGGGCTCTTCGTGACCTTGACGCCGCCGGCTTTGCCGCGGCCGCCGGTCTTCACCTGCGCCTTGACGACGGTGACACCGCCCGACTTCGGCCCGATCTGCTCGGCGGCCGCTCGGGCCTCCTCGGGGGTGGTGGCGATGGCGCCGGCCAGCACGGGCACGCCGTGCTTCTCGAACATGTCGCGGGCTTGGTACTCGAAGAGATCCACGGGTGGGGTCCGTCCTCGTCGTCGATTCGTGTCGTCGTCGATCGCGTCGCTGCGGCGTCCCGGGGCACCCGTGCTCGCGCTCGGACGGGCCCTGCGCCGTGGCGCAACCGAATCAGGCTGTCGCTCGGACTCTAGTGGCTCTGACCTGTGGCGACGGCATCGGGTCGGCCCGACCGGACAAAGATCACACCGGTGGGCGGCCTACCGCCCGGTACGCGGGTTGCGGGGTCGTCCGCCAGGTACGCGGTCCGGTCGGGCCTCGAACGCGCGGAGTGCGCCGAGGCGTTGGGCACGCGGGCTCCCGACGGCCGGGGCAGCGAGGTCAGGTGCACGGTGTCGAGGTCGACGGCATACGTCGGCAGTCAGTGCAGGACGAGCGCGGACAGTCCGCGGTCGGCTGCTTGCCACGCGGGTTGCGGGCCCGAACGGCCGGCGCACCGCGCGTGCGAGCCCCGGCGGCGCGGCGCGGCCTGAACCCCGCGGAGGAGGTCAGGCGGGGTGCACGTGCTCCCGGACCCAGGTGACGATCTCCATCGTCGTCGCACCGGGAGTGAAGACCTTGGCGACCCCGAGCTTCTCGAGCTCGGCGATGTCGTCCTCGGGGATGATGCCCCCGCCGAAGACGACGATGTCGCTCGCGTCGCGCTCGGCGAGCAGCTCGACAACCCGGGCGAAGAGCGTCAGGTGCGCCCCGGAGAGCACGGAGAGCCCGACGACGTCGGCGTCCTCCTGGATGGCCGCCTCGACGATCTGCTCCGGGGTCTGGTGCAGGCCGGTGTAGATGACCTCCATGCCGGCGTCGCGCAGCGCCCGCGCGACGACCTTGGCCCCGCGGTCGTGGCCGTCGAGACCCGGCTTGGCCACGACGACACGGATGACGTCGGTCGACACGGGACCCGCGCCGCCCGCGCTCTCGTCGGCAGTCACGGCAACGGCGTCGGCACCCTGGGACTCGCTCATGCCGGGCACTCTAGCCAGCCGCGTGAGACGCGACCCGCAATAGTGACGCATCGCCCACCGGTCGGGGTACGTTCGGGACGTGGCACTGGCAGCACGTGCGGCGACGACGCCGCAGCAGGCAGGCACCCCGACGGGTGCCGCGAAGGGCCCCCGGGCCTTCCTCGCGGCGGTCGGGGAGGTCGCCGGTGCGCTCCTGACGCCCACCGGGCTCGCCGGCGCAGCGGTGGAGGCCTCCTGGATGGGGCTGCACCTCGGGCTCTACCCGTTGGGCCTGCTGGGAGCCCGCGCGAGCGACCGACGCCAGGGCTACCGACTCGGTCACCTGCCGCCCAGCCAGCGCGGACTCGCCATCCAGAACGTCGAGGCCGCCGAGACCCCGATCCTGCTCGTGCACGGCATGGTCGACAACCGCTCGATCTTCACCGTCCTGCGCCGCGGCCTCGTGCGACGCGGCTTCGGGCGCATCGAGACGATCAACTACTCCATCTTCACGGGCGACGTCCGGGCCGCCGCGGCCGACCTCGGCGCCGAGGTCGAGCGCATCGTCGAGGCGACGGGCTACGAGCGCATCCACGTCATCGGGCACTCGATGGGCGGGCTCATCGCGCGCTACTACGTGACCCGGCTCGGCGGCGACGCCCACGTGCACACCCTCGTCACGCTCGGCACCCCCCACCAGGGCAGCTACCTCGCCTACACGTGGAACAACGGCCTGACCCGGCAGCTGCGCCCGGGCAGCGCGCTCATGAAGGAGCTCGCGGCCCCGGTCGCCGAGTGCCAGACGCGCTTCCTCGTCTACTCCTCCGACCTCGACCAGGTCGTCGTCCCCCAGCACAACGCCGCCCTGCACCACCCGGACCTCAACGTCCACAACGTCGTGCTGCACGGGGTGGGCCACATGAGCCTGCCCATCACGAGCAGCGTCGTGCACGGCATCTCGACCGCGCTCGCCCACCTCGACACCTCAGGTGCGACGGTCACCCCGGGGGTCAGCTCGCTCGGCACGCGGCGCGCCGCACCGGTGAGGAAGCCGCGGACTGCCGGCACGACGAGGCGGGCAGCCCAGCCCCGCTGAAGACCCTCCGGCGCAGCGACGACAGGCCTTCAGGTTTTGCGCAGATTTGCCTGTGCAAAACCTTTTCCGCACCGTTGTGATGCCCTAGTGTCGAGCGCAGTCGCGACCCTCCACCGCGATGCTGGACCGTCCAGAGACGTGGCGTGATTTTGGATAACGAAATGGTCACGTTAGGCTGACGGCTCGCATCACCTGTGACCGATAGGTATTTCTTTCGTGCCCAAAACCAGTTACACCGGCCGGCATCGACCGGCAGCCAAGCCTTCGCGGGGTCGACAGTTCGTCGTCCCCGTCGCGTTGCTCTCCTCGACCGTCGCCGGTGGCCTCGTCATCCGTGACGCCGGAGCGAGCCAGCTGAGCCCCGAGGCCGCTGCCATGAAGAACGTCTCCAACTCGGTCGCCGGGCTCGGCCTCGCGGCAGACCCCGAGGCGGTGTCGGCAGCCGCTGCCAACCGCGCCGGTGCACGCTCCTCCCGCGACATGGCCCGCGACGCCAAGACGCTCATCGTCGGCGCCACGCAGACCGCCACCCAGAGCGCTGCCGAGGCTCAGGCCGCAGCCGTGAAGGCCGCCGCTGACCGCGCCGCCGCCCAGAAGGCCAAGGCTGCAGCCGCCGCCAAGGCCAAGCAGGCCGCCGCCGCGCGGGCCCTGGCCAGGGCACACCGTTGGGTCTCCCCCGTCGCGGGCTACACCCTCACCTCCGGCTTCGGCTTCCGCTGGGGCAAGATGCACCCGGCACAGGACCTCGCCTGTCCCGTCGGCAGCCCGGTCCACTCGCTCTCCAGCGGCACGGTGATCTTCGCCGGCTGGTCCAACGAGGGCTACGGCAACTTCGTCAAGATCCGCTACTGGGACGGCACCGTGTCCTGGATGGCCCACAACAGCCGCCTGCTCGTGTCCGTCGGCGAGACGGTCACGCCCGGCCAGGTCGTGGCCTACAGCGGCAGCACCGGCAACTCCACCGGTCCGCACGTGCACCTCGAGATCCACCCGGACGACGGCGCCGCGGTGGCCCCGATCACCTGGCTCGCCAAGCACGGCGTCATGCTCTGACCGGCACCTCAGCTCGTCACGAGGCCCGTCCCTTCAGGGGACGGGCCTCGTCGCGTTCATGCCCGCCCCCGCGTGCTGTACCACGCGGGCGTATGCCGTTGCCGCGCAACGGAGCCCGCGTGGGCACGTCGACCGACCACCCGGCATACGCGATGGGTTGGTCGACGCTGGGCGCACGGACGGGCTGCCGCCCCTGCGGACCCTCAGAGCTTGACGAGCGGCGCGTAGCGCAGCAGTAGGCGCTTCGTGCCGGTGTCGGCGCCGAAGTCGACGTGCGCCATCGACTTGTCGCCCTCACCCTCGACCCGCACGACGGTGCCGAGGCCGAAGGAGTCGTGCGTGACCCGGTCACCCGACTGGAGCGAGATGACCGGCCGCTTGCCGGCGCTGCGCACGCCGGGGCGGGCGGCGAGCGTCGCCACGGCGGGACGGTCGGAGCCGCGGGCGCCGCTGAACGAGGGACCGAGCCGCTGCCAGTCGAGCAGGTCGCCGGGGATCTCGTCGAGGAAGCGTGACGGCGGGTTGTACTGCGGCGCGCCCCAGGCCGACCGCACGGCTGCGCGCGAGAGGTAGAGCCGCTCGCGGGCACGGGTGATGCCGACGTAGGCGAGGCGCCGCTCCTCCTCGAGCTCCTTCGGGTCACCGAGGGCGCGCATGTGCGGGAACGTGCCGTCCTCCATGCCGGTGAGGAAGACGACGGGGAACTCGAGGCCCTTGGCGGTGTGCAGCGTCATGAGGGTGACGACGCCCTGCGCCTTGGCCTCGGGCTCGTCGGGGATCTCGTCGGCGTCGGCGACGAGCGAGACCTGCTCGAGGAACTCCTCGAGCGCGCCTGCGGGACCGACGTCCTCGGGCTCGACGCCCGGCGCGAGCTCACCACCGGACTCGGCGAGCTCGGCGGCGCGGCGGTCGTCGTACTCCTGCGCGACGGCGACGAGCTCGGCGAGGTTCTCGACGCGGGTCTCGTCCTGCGGGTCGTGGCTCGCGCGCAGCTCGGCGAGGTAGCCGCTCTCCTCGAGCGTCATCTCGAGCAGGGCCGCGACGCTGTCGTCGGCCTCGTAGGAGGTGCGGAGCTTCTCGAGCAGCGCGGTGAAGCCGTTGATGGCGGCGACCGAGCGGGTCGCGATGCCCGGCGCGTCCTCCGCCCGGCCCAGCGCCGCGACGAAGGGGATGCGCTCGCGCTCGGCCAGCGCCGCCACGCACGCCTCGGCGCGGTCGCCGATGCCGCGCTTGGGGGTGTTGAGGATGCGGCGCAGGTTGACGGTGTCGGTGGGGTTGGAGACGACCCGGAGGTAGGCCAGGGCGTCCTTGACCTCGCGCCGCTCGTAGAAGCGCGTGCCGCCGACCACCTTGTAGGGCAGGCCGACCCGCACGAGCACCTCCTCGATGGCGCGGCTCTGGGCGTTGGTGCGGTAGAAGACGGCGACGTCGCCGGGCTTGACGCCCTTGTCGGCGAGGTCGTCGATCTCCTTGGCCACGAAGGCGGCCTCGTCGTGCTCGTTGTCGCCGACGTAGCCGGTGATCATCGCGCCGTCGCCGGAGTCGGTCCAGAGGTTCTTGGCGCGGCGCCCCTCGTTGCGGGCGATGACGGAGTTGGCGGCCCGGAGGATGCGCTGCGTCGAACGGTAGTTCTGCTCGAGCAGGATGGTGCGCGCGTCGGGGTAGTCCTGCTCGAACTCGAGGATGTTGCGGATCGTCGCGCCGCGGAAGGCGTAGATCGACTGGTCGGAGTCGCCGACGACGCACAGCTCGGCCGGCGGCACGGCATAGGCACCCTCGGGGCCCTTGACCTCGCCGACGAGCTCCTTGATGAGCTGGTACTGCGCCTGGTTGGTGTCCTGGTACTCGTCGACGAGGACGTGCCGGAACCGGCGGCGGTAGTACTCCGCGACGTCGGGGAAGGCCTGCAGGATGTTGACGGTCATCATGATGATGTCGTCGAAGTCGAGGGCATTGGCCTGTCGCAGGCGGCGCTGGTACTGGGTGTAGGCGTCGGAGACCGTGCGCTCGTAGTGGTTGCCCTCGGTGACCTGCGCGGCGTAGGTCTCCTCGTCGATGAGGTCGTTCTTGAGGTTGCTGACCTGCGCCGAGAAGCCACGCGGGGGGTAGCGCTTGGGGTCGAGGTCGAGGTCGCGCAGCACGAGGCTCATGAGGCGCTGGCTGTCGGCGGCGTCGTAGATCGAGAAGGTCGACTTCATGCCGACCTTGGCGGCCTCGCGGCGCAGGATGCGCACGCAGGCCGAGTGGAAGGTCATGACCCACATGGCGCGGGCCCGCGGGCCGACGAGGGCCGCGACGCGCTCGCGCATCTCGGCCGCGGCCTTGTTGGTGAAGGTGATGGCGAGGATCTGGCCCGGCTGCGCACCACGCTCGCCGAGCAGCCAGGCGATGCGGTGGGTCAGCACGCGGGTCTTGCCCGAGCCGGCACCGGCCACGATGAGCAGCGGCGTGCCCTCGTGGACGACGGCCTCGCGCTGCTGCGGGTTGAGCCCCTCGAGCAGGACCGCCGGGTCGAGGTCGACGCGGTCCTGCGGCGCCGCGTCGACGCCGCCGCGCGCGGCCGCCTCGGCCCACGTGGGGACGCCCTGCTCGGTGACGTCGGCTCCACGCCCCGGGCGACCGGAGCCGCCCGAGGGCGTGCCCTGGCCGTGCTCGAAACCGGGGATGGGGAGGTCGTCGAAGAGCGTGCTCATGATCGGCCAAGCCTACGTCGAACCGCCCACAGTCCCCGACCACGACGCACAGCCGCGCGGGCCGGGAGAGGATGGGCGCGTGACCGACGTACTGATCCGTGAGGCCGACCCCGCCGACGTGCCCGACCTCATCCGTCTCGTGCAGGAGCTCGCCGCCTACGAGAAGGAGCCCGACTCGGCCACGGCGACACCCGAGCAGTTCCGGGAGGCCCTCTTCCCCGCCCACGGCGACCCCACGGCATACGCCCTCGTGGGGGTGCGGGAGGGCGCCGTCGTGGCGATGGCGATCTGGTTCCGCAGCTTCTCGACGTGGACCGGGCAGGCCGGGATCTGGCTCGAGGACCTCTTCGTCGAGCCAGAGCACCGCGGGCACGGCCTCGGCAAGGCGCTCCTGGCCCGCCTCGCGCAGCTGTGCGTCGAGCGCGGTTGGACCCGGCTCGAGTGGACGGTGCTCGACTGGAACACCCCCTCGATCGACTTCTACCGCGCCCACGACGCCCGCTCGCTCGACGACTGGACGACGTTCCGGCTCGACGGTGACGCGCTCTCGCGACTGGCGGCTCCGTAGGTGCGCGGCACCTCCCGGCGGATGGGCTCCGCCGACATCCTCTGGCTCACCATGGACCGCCCGACCAACCTCATGGTCATCGTGTCGGTGGTGATGCTCGAGTCCGTGCCGGACTGGGACCGCGTGCTCGAGCTGCTGCGGACCCGGATCATCGAGCCCTACCCCGTCTTCAGCCAGCGACCCCGACGGCCCCGGCACGGCGTGGGCGGCTACCGCTGGGAGGACGCCCCGGACTTCGACCTCGAGCACCACCTCCGCCGGGTGACCCTCTCGCGCAAGGGAACCGCGGCCGAGGCCGACGCCGAGCTGCAGGCCTACATCGAGGACCAGCTGCCACGCCCCTTCCACCACACCCAGCCGCTCTGGGAGGCGCACCTCGTCGACGGGCACGGGTCGGGGGCCGCGCTCGTCTTCCGCATCCACCACGCGCTGGCCGACGGGATCGCCCTGACGCGAGTGCTGCTCGGCCTCACCGAGGATGCCGACGGTGTCCCGGGGGACCTCGTCGGACCTCCTGCGACCATGGACCTGGCGACCCTGCCGCTGGGGGCGCCCGAGACCTCAGGGGTGGTCGCCTCGAGCCTGAAGCTCGCGAGGGCCACCACGCGCTCCGCGTGGGATCGCCTGCGCTCCAAGGGCGCTCGGGCCGCAGTCACCGATGCGGCCAGCCTCACGCTGCGCACCGGCAAGGTCGTCTCCGACCTGCTCCTCACGACGAACCCCACCAGCGCCGTCGGCGGCACCCCCGGCCACCGCAAGCGGGTCGTCTGGACCCAACCGCTGCCCCTCGCGGGGCTCAAGCAGGTGGGCCGCCTCGTCGGCGCCACCCTCAACGACGTCCTCACGAGTGCCGTCGCGGGCGCCCTGCACACCTACCAGGACGAGCACGGCCGGGAGCCGGTTGACCTCGTGACGATGGTGCCGGTCAACGTGCGTCCGCTCGACGAGCCGCTGCCGCGCGAGCTCGGCAACCGTTTCGCCCTCGTCTTCCTGCGCTTCCCGAGCCGTGACGCCACTCCTCTCGGTCGTCTCGCCCTGTCCAAGGCGCGGATGGACTGGCTCAAGGCCTCGCCCGAGGCCGCCCTCACCTTCGCCCTGATCTCGGTCATCGGCCGCTTCCCGGCCGCGGTCGAGCGACGGGTCGTGGACTTCTTCGCCAACAAGGCGATCGGGGTCACGACCAACGTCGCCGGCCCCCGCGAGGGCCGGTATCTCGCCGGGGTGCCCGTGACCGGCGTGCTGGGCTGGGTCCCGGGCTCCGGCCGCCACACGCTCGGCTTCTGCATCGTCACCTACGACGACACCGTGCGCATCGGGATCATGGCCGACGAGTCGGTCGTGCCGGACCCCGAGGCGCTGCTCGTGGCGCTCGAGGACGAGGTGGCCGTGCTCGTGCGGATCGGGGCCGCCGGGCCCTCCGCCCGGAGGCGCCGCCGCCACCGGTCGTAGGGTGACAAGCATGATCCGAGCGACCAGCGTCTTCGTCTCCGAGCCCGGCGACCGCAGTGTGCTGCAGGTCCGCGACCACGACCTCCCCGACCCTGCAGCGGGCGAGGTCCAGGTCGAGGTCGCCGCGGCCGGCGTCAACTTCATCGACGTCTACAAGCGCCAGGGCGTCTACCCCGTGCCGACGCCGTTCGTGCTCGGCGAGGAGGGCGCGGGCACGGTCACGGCCGTCGGAGCCGGTGTCACCGACGTCGCCGTGGGCGACCGGGTCGCGTGGTGCCAGTCGGCCGGCAGCGAGTCCACGGTCGTCAACAAGCCGGCGCACCTCGTCGTGCGAGTGCCCGACGGCGTCGACCTCGAGGTGGCCGCTGCGGCCATGCTCCAGGGCCTGACCGCGCACTACCTCGTCACGAGCACGTATGCCGTGGGCCCGGGTGACATCGCGCTCGTGCACGCGGCGGCGGGCGGGGTCGGGCAGCTGTTGGTGCAGCTGGTGACGGCCCGCGGCGGTGTCGTGGTGGCGACGGCCGGATCCGACGAGAAGCTCGAGATCGCAAGGGCGCTCGGTGCGCAGCACCTCATCAACTACTCGACGGTCGACGACCTGGCTGCAGCCGTGCGCGAGGCCGCCGGTCGCGGCGTCGACGTGGCCTACGACGGCGTCGGCAGGTCGACGTTCGACGCCTCCCTGGCGTCGCTGCGGCCCCGGGGGATGATGGTCCTCTTCGGCGGCGCGAGCGGCCAGGTGCCGCCCTTCGACATCCAGCGGCTCAACAGCGGGGGGTCGCTCTTCCTGACGCGACCGACCCTCGCGCACTACGTCGCCGAGCGCGAGGAGTACGAGTGGCGGGCCCGCGAGGTGCTCGACGCCGTCGCCGACGGGTCCCTGAAGATCGACGTGGGCGGGCGCTACCCGCTGTCCGAGGCGGCTGCGGCCTACGAGGCGCTCGAGGGTCGACGCACCACGGGCAAGCTCATCCTGGTGCCCACCGCATGAGCCGCACGCTCTTCCGGCACAACCGCATCTGGACCGGCGACACCGGCCGCTCGGGGAACCCCTGGACCGACGCCCTGCTCGTCGAGGACGGGCGCATCGTCGCCATCGGTGCCGAGGCGGTCGAGACTGCCGAGGCTGCCGGCGACGCCGAGTGCGTCGACCTGCCGGGCGCCGTCGTCATGCCCGGCCTCCACGACGCCCACATCCACACCGAGTGGCTGTCGCGCGACCTGTCGTCCGTCGACCTGCGCGAGGCTCGGTCGCTCGAGGAGGCCCTCGAGCTCGTGCGGGCCCACGCCGAGGGGCTCCCCGACGATGAGTGGCTGCACAGCGGACGCTGGAACCACAACCGCTGGGCCGTTCCCGTGCAGCCCGACCGGCACGCCCTCGACTCGGTCTCCGGTGACCGCGTGGCCGCGCTGTCGAGCGTCGACGGACACACGATCTGGGCCAACTCGCTTGCGCTGCAACGGGCTGGGATCACCCGAGACACGCCCGACCCCGTCGGCGGCGAGATCGTCCGCGACGCGTCCGGCGAGCCGACCGGCATCCTGCGCGAGTCGGCCCAGGAGCTGCTCGACGTCATCCCGCGCGACGAGTCGCCCCTCCGGCCGTGGCTCGAGCGCTGCCAGGACTGGCTGCTGTCGGTCGGCCTGACGAGCATCACCGACATCGACGGCGAGGACGCGCGGGCGGCCTACGCCGAGCTGCACGCCGACGGAGCGTTGCGACTGCGCGTCACCAAGTGCACCCGGGACCCCGACCTCGAGCTCGCGATCGCCGAGGGACGCCGCTCGGGCCAGGGCGACGACGTCTTCCGCGTCGGGCCGGTCAAGTTCTTCAGCGACGGCGCGCTCGGGTCGCACACGGCGCACATGACCGAGCCCTTCATCGGCCACGAGGGCTGCGGCATCGCGGCGATGCCCTACGACGTGCTCCTCGAGCGCACCCTCCTCGCCGCTCGCAACGGCCTTGATGTCGTCACACACGCCATCGGCGACGAGGCCAACCGCCTCGTGCTCGGCACCTTCGAGGCGGTCCGTGCCGAAGGGCTCGACACCCTGCTCCGCATCGAGCACGCACAGCACGTGCTGCCCGTCGACGTCCCCCGCTTCCGCTCACTCGACGTCGTGGCCTCGATGCAGCCCAGCCACTGCACGGCCGACCTCGAGCTGGCCGACGAGATCATCGGGCCGCGCCGGCTCGCGTCCTACGCCTGGCGCACCTTCCTCGACGCCGGCGTGCGCGTGGCGTTCGGCTCCGACGCCCCGGTGGAGGACCCGAACCCGTTCTACGGCCTGCACGCCGCCGTGACGAGGCAGCGGCCCGACGCCCAGCCCCTCGGCGGCTGGCGGCCGGAGGAGAAGGTCACGCTCACCGAGGCCGTGCACGCCTTCACCGTCGCGGCGCACGAGTCGGTCGGGCGCACCGACGTCGGGCGCCTCGTGCCGGGTCAGCTCGCCGACCTCGTGGCCGTCGACCGGGACCTGTGGGCCCTCGAGGAGTCCTCCCCCGCCGACATCCGCGACACGGTGGTGCTCCAGACCTGGGTGGGCGGAGAGCTCGTCCACGAGCGGTCCTGAGCCACCCGGCATACGCCCTCCCGCCGGGAGTCGCCTGCCGACGAACGACCGTTGGTCGCCCGAACCGACGACACGCAGCGACGACACGCGGGCTGGGCGGTCAGCGGTGACCAATGGTCGTCGGGCGGCGGAGGGCGCCGCGACGGCCCAGCAGCTCTCCGCCCAGCCTGAGGTCCTGGCGGGCCGCCGCGCGCATCAGCACGGACGCGACCCACTCCTGCTGGAACATCGCCTGCACCCACGAGAAGCGAATGACGAGCCAGCCGTCGAGGACGAGCTCGTCATAGCGCCAGCAGTCGGCGTCGATGGCTCGCTCGCTCGTGTGGAACTCGTGGCTGTCTGCCTCGACGACGAGGCGCAGCTCGCGGTCGACGAGGTCCGGACGGATCCTCCGGCCTCCGACGCGGAGTCGCACCTGGGGCCGGAGCCGCAGCCCGGGCACGTCGATCGAGATGGCACGGATGACCGACTCGAAGGCGTTGGCCGGTAGGTCGCTGGCGAACCACGCCACCTCCAGCGCGGTGTCCCGACCACGTCCGGGCAGGCGGTCGGCGGCGCGCATCAGGTCCGCCTGCGTGACGAGCCCCGACCTCAGCGCCGAGTCGGCGACAGCCAGCGCCTCGTCGAAGGGGAGCGTCGTCGCGCAGTCCATCACCGTGCGCACGGGGGTCGTGCGCCAGTCATCGACGTCACCGGGCGAGAGCCGCTGCCACCGCACCCGGTTCAGCGCCTGATCATGAGCGGTCACGTTGCGCCCTCGGGGCACGGCGAGCTCCGGCCGGTCCGGAAGGGTCTTGAGGGACCAGCCGTACGAGGCCGCAGCACTTCGAAGACACGCAACTGCTGTGAGCCGATGGGCCTCGACCCGTGCGCCGTCGAGCACCTCAGGGAGCACGTAACGTCCTCGAGCCACCCGGCGGACGACTCCGGCGCGGAGCGCCTGGTCCAACGCCTGCCGTCCTGCGGCTGCCTTGAGCTCGCCGTGGCCGGCGACGCCGCCGAGCCTGCGCATTGCAGTGACGATGTCCATCGTCGGAGCGTGCCCGGGACGCGGCCGTTGCCGTGGGCGTCATCCACAGCCGGACGACGACCATTGGTCGCGATATCCGGCGACATGCAGGGACGACACGCGGGCTGGGCGGTCAGAGGCGACCAACGGTCGTCCGACTACGCGACCGCGGGTCGCTAGCGTCGCCGCGCCCTAGCCGGGGACGACGGCAAGCAGGAGCGTGGCGAACCAGGTGAGTCCGCCGACGACGAGTAGGAAGATGCCGATGACGGCCATGTTGCCCGCGCCGTCGGCACGGGACACCTGCCGGCGACGGCGCCCGACGACGACGAGGGTCAGGCCCACGACGAGCCAGACCAGTCCGATGAGCAGGCCGGCGAGAACGCCTGCGTTCCAACGCATCTCAGCCGCCTGTCACGATACGTGCTGCGATCACCAGATGGCGGCGACGAGGACGTTGACGACGGCCCCGCCGCCGGCGACGTCGAGCAGGTTGCCGGTGTCCTTGCCCTTGCGACCGCGGGAGGACCCGATCTCGGCAGCGGCGAGCACGACGAGCGCGATGACGAGCTTGACCGCGATCTTCGTGTTGTTGACCGTGTGGTCGTCGTCCTTGATCGCCGAGGCGATCCCCACGAGCGCCAGACCGGTGACGAGCTGGGCGCGGGCACCCCACACGATAGGCGCGACGACGGTGCGACCGCTGCGGACGGCGATCCAGCCTCCGACGACCGCGGCCATGCCGAGCAGGTGGAGGGCGACGAGGAGGTTGTAGACGAGGTCCATGGCCGACATCCTACGGAGCGTCGTACTGCTGGCGAGCCGGCCCCTCCCGACGTCAGGGCGTGCCGTGCCCGGCGAGGTCGTGCAGGGCCGCCAGGCGCCGCCACGACGACGACAGCCGGTAGTCGCCGATCCGGTCGGCCGGCACCCATCGCGCGTCGGACGTCGTGCCACCGATGTCGTGGATGACGACCTCGGTCGGTTCGGGACACGTTGCGGCGTACACGATCCGGACGGCGTGGAAGTCCTCGAGGGCTCCCGACGGCGCCCGCCCCACCCAGTGCTGCGACTGGACCGTCACGAGGTCGCCGAGCTCGATGCGCTGCCCCGTCTCCTCCCACACCTCGCGGTGCACGCCGTCGACCGGGGTCTCGCCGTCGTCGAGTCCGCCGCCCGGCAGCCCCCAGTCCCCCGCGACGTGCGTCTGGGAGTTGAACTGCGTGAGCAGCACGCCCCGCTCGCTCGTCACGACGGCATAGGCAGCGACGCGCTGGTAGGGCTCGCCGACCTCGTCGTCGCCGACGCCCGGGTCCCGCGACACCCGCTCGGCCCGAGGACGTATGCCGTCCAGCGGGCGCACACGGTAGCCCACCTCGAGCGTCCCGTCGTCGCGCACGGTCGCGAAGACCGGTGAATCGACGAGCCAGCCGACGGCTGCGAGCACGACGTCCGGGTGTTCGCCGTGACCGAGGCGCGCCTCGGCGAGACGCCGCCCGTCCGCGTCCAGTGCGACGACGACGAGGCCGCCCGGCACGTTGGTCCTCACCGGCGCACCAACGCCCTGGCGCGTTCGTACTCGGCCACGGCCATCGCCGCCACGTGCGACCACTCCTGCTCGGGGGCATGCGTGAGGTTCCAGGCCCGCATCCGAGCCACCTCACCGGGATCCTTGGCCAGTCGAGCAACTGCCTCAGACATCTGCGAGTCGCTCGACACGACAAGACCATTCACGCCGTCGTCCACGAACTCGCCCACACCAGAGCCGGATCGGCCGATCACCGGCAGCCCGACCGTTCGCGCCTCGAGTGCAGCGATCCCGAACGACTCGAGACGCGCGGGCGAGAGGTAGACGTCGGCGGCGGCATACAGCTCGCGCAGCTCGTCACGGGGCACACGTCCCGGTAGCGACACCCAGTCGAGACCTCGTTCGCGCACGAGCGACTCCACCTTGCGGCGATCCGGGCCCTCCCCCAGCACCGTCAGCGACACCGAGCCGGCGCCCGCGACGCGCTCGGCAGCCGCCACGAGCTCGACGAGCGCCGCGGGGCGCTTGCGGGCCGCGAGCCGCATCGCGGTGACGAGACGCAGCGGTCCCGGCTCGCGCACGACGGGGCCGACGCGCCAGCGCGCGACGTCGATGCCGTTGGGCAGCACGCCCACGCGGGCCCCCGGCCCGACGAGGCGGCGAAGTGGCTCAGCGGCGACATCGGAGACGGCCGACATCGCCACGCCGCGCGACGCCCACCGGCGCACGAAACGGGCCGCCCGGAAGACCGGTGCGACGCCGGCGAGCATGCAGTGCCAGGTCATGGCCGTCGGCAGGCCCAGTCCGACCGTGACCCGGGTGCTGTCCCAGGCGAACGGCGAGACCACCCCGGTCTGCACGTGCGCGACGTCGAAGCCGCCTCCGACGAGCCGGCGGCGCAGCTCTGCCGGGGCGAACGGGTTGACGGGCAGCTCCCACGGCATGCGCGCCGCGAGGCGGTGCACCGGCACGCCGTCGACGACGGTCACCTCGCCGTGCATCTCGCCGGACGCGCCGCGCGTGGCGGTGAACACCTCGACCTGGTGGCCGGCCGCCTGCAGGTGCTGCGCGAGGTCGTGCGTCTGGACCTCGATCCCGCCCAGCCGGGGCAGGTAACAGTCAGAGAGCAGCGCCACCTTCACGGGAGACACTGTGCCATGGGCCAAGATGGGTGACTGTGCCGCACACGCTCCTCGCCTTCCACGCACACCCCGACGACGAGGCCCTGCTGACCTCGGGGACGATGGCGCGCGCCGCGGCGGAGGGCCACCGGGTCATCGTCGTCGTCGCGACCGACGGTGAGCTCGGCCTGGCCTCGAGCGACTACACCGGCGAGGGCGCCCTGGCCGCCACCCGGATGGACGAGCTGCGCGCGAGCGCCAAGGCGCTGGGCGTCGCCCGCGTCGAGCACCTCGGCTACGCGGACAGCGGTCTCGGCCCGGAGGTGGCACCCGACCCGCCGGGCTCGACGCGGTTCGTGCGCGCCGACGTCGAGGAGGCGGCCCAGCGGCTCGCCGCGATCCTGCGCGAGGAGGACGTCGACGTGCTCCTGCACTACGAGCCCAACGGCGGCTACGGCCACCCGGACCATCGGCAGGTGCACGTGGTCGGTCGGCGCGCCGCCGAGATCGCCGAGACGCCCAGGGTCCTCGAGGCGACGGTCCCGCGCGACACCATCTGCCGGGCCATCGACCTGGCCGCGAAGGTCTATCGCTTCCCGCCCGAGTTCGACCGGTCCAGCTTCGACCGCGCCTTCTCGGCCCGGAGCGAGATCACCCACCGCATCAGCGTGCGCCGCCACGTCGCCGCCAAGCGAGCGTCGATGCGCGCGCACGCCTCGCAGGCGACCGCCGACGGTGGCGCCGACCGCACCCTGGCGGCCTTCCTGCGCATCCCCCGCCCGCTCTACGACCTCGTCTTCGGTCGGGAGTGGTTCGTCGACCGCTCGCTGCCCGCGGGATCCGCGATCCGCAGGGACGTCTTCGCCGACCTCCCCTGACGGCGCGGTTGGCACTCGACGGTGCAAGACCCGCAAACTCTGGCCGCTCGACGGTGGAGGACCCGCAAACTCTGGCCACTCGACGGTGGAGGACCCGCAAACTCTGGCCACTCGACGGTGGAGTGTGATGCCGGTCCCGACCGGGCTCCGGGTGGTCCGAGACGGCGGATGATGGAGGCGTGACCTGGTGGCGCGGCCGCTCACCCGCGGTCTTCTTCGTCGCGTCGGCCCTCCTGCTCGCCGGCGGCGGGATCGCCGCCGTCACGGGCGCCGGGGCCCTCTCACGGGCGCTGTGGATCACGGCGACGGTGCTCGGCCTCGCGCTCTCGCTGCTGTGGACCATCCGGTCCGTCGCGGAGCGGCGCGCGACGGTGGACGTCATCGCCGTGCTCGCCCTCGCGGGGGCGCTCTGGGTCGGTGAGGAGTTCGCCGGCGCGATGGTGACGCTGATGCTCGCGAGCGGCCGCCTGCTCGAGGCCCGCGCCGCCGCGCGCGCCGACCGGGAGCTGCGACTGCTCGTCGAGCGCACCCCGCGCACGGCCCGGCGGCGCGACGGGGACCGGATCGACGGCATACCCGTCGAGGACGTCGACCCCGGTGACGTGCTCGTCGTCGGCACCGGCGAGGTCGTCCCCGTCGACGGCCGGCTGCTCGCGACCGGCACGTTCGACGAGTCGGCCCTGACGGGCGAGCCCATGCCCGTGGAGCGCCCGAGCGGCGACGACATCCGCAGCGGGGTGGTCAACGCCGGCGCGCCGGTCGACGTCGTGGCCACGTCGTCGGCGTCCGAGTCGACGTATGCCAACGTCGTGCGCCTCGTCGAGCAGGCCCAGGCGACGTCGGCCCCGTTCGTGCGCACGGCAGACCGCTTCGCCGTGCTCTTCGTGCCGCTGACCCTCGCGCTCGCCGGGCTGGCCTGGGCCATTGCGGGGTCGCCCGTCCGTGCCGTCGCCGTGCTCGTCGTCGCGACGCCGTGCCCGCTGCTCCTGGCCGCTCCGGTGGCGATCATGTCCGGGCTGTCGCGGGCCTCGCGCATCGGGGTCGTCGTCAAGGGCGGCGCCGCTCTCGAGGCGCTGGCCGCCGGCGACGTCGTGCTCTTCGACAAGACGGGCACGCTGACCCGCGGGCGGCCGGAGCTGGCCTCCGTCGTCACCGCCCCGGATGCTCCCTCCGCCCTCGATGTGCTGCGCCTCGCGGCCTCCCTCGACCAGGTCTCGCCCCACCCCCTCGCCAGCGCGCTCGTCGGCGCCGCCCGCAGCCGCGGCCTCGACCTCGTGCTGCCGACAGATGTCCGCGAGGTGCACGGCTACGGCCTCGAGGGCGCCGTCGGCGGTGTCGACATCCGGCTCGGCAAGGCGCGCTGGATCGTCGGCGACGCCGACCCGGCCTGGCTCCGCCAGGTGCGGCGCCGGGCTGCGCTCGACGGCTGCCTGACGATCTTCGTCGCGGTCGACGGCCGGCCTGCCGGCGCCTTCCTCCTCGAGGACCCGGTGCGACCCGACGCCCCACGGATGCTGGCGGCCCTGCGCGAGGTCGGCATCCGGCGCACCGTGCTGGTCACCGGCGACCGCGCCGACATCGCCGAGACGGTGGGGCGCATCGTCGGCGTCGACGCCGTCCTCGCCGACCGCGACCCGGCCGACAAGCTCGACGCGATCCGGGACGAGTCGGCCGCCGGGCGCACCATCATGGTCGGCGACGGCGTCAACGACGCCCCGGCCCTCGCCGCCGCCGGTGTCGGGGTCGCGCTCGCCGCGCGCGGGGCGACGGCCAGCTCCGAGGCCGCCGACGTCGTGCTCACCGTCGACCGGGTCGACGCCATCGCCGACGCGATCCTCATTGCGCGCCGGTCGCGCCGGATCGCGCTCGAGGCCGTGCTCGTGGGCATGGGCCTGTCGCTCGTCGCGATGGTCGCCGCAGCGGCCGGCCTGCTCCCGCCTGCCGCCGGCGCCGTGCTGCAGGAGGGCATCGACGTCCTCGCGATCGGGATCGCGCTGCGCGCCCTGTTGCCGACGCGCCTGCACACCGTCCCGATGTCCGAGGAGGACGTCGCCACGGCCCAGCGCCTGCGCAACGGCCACGACGTCGCCATCGCCGCGGTCGAGCAGATCCGCACCGTGGCCGACGGGCTACACACCCGCGACTGCCGACTCGAGCCGGTGCACGCCCTCCTCGACCGACTCGAGCAGGACCTCGTGCCGCACGAGCGGGCCGACGAGGACGAGCTGATGCCCCTCGTGGCCCGGGCGATCGGCGGCGCCGCCACGGCGACCATGCGACGCACGCACGCAGAGATCAAGCACCAGGTCTCGCGGCTGCGCCGGCTGCTCGACGGCATCGAACCCGCCCAGGTGACGCCCGAGGACGTGACGGAGCTGCGCCGCCTGCTCTACGGCCTCTACGCCGTGTGCCGCCTGCACAACAGCCAGGAGGAGGAGGGTGCCTTCGCGCTCGTGCCCTCGACCCCCTCCCCCGCCGGTCGCACGGGACGCCGACGTGCCCACGGCTGACCGCACCGACGGCGTATGCCGTGGGGTCCGACCGCGCGCGCCCGACCCCGCGTCCCGGCCCATCACCGCCATACTGGGCCTGCCGCACGGCGCGGCAGCAGACCGGCGACGGAGGCTGGCATGACCACGGGACTGGAGCACACCTGGGTGGCCCACTACGCCGAGGGGGTGCCCGCCGAGATCGCCCAACCGACAGGCTCGCTCGTCGACCTGCTCACCGAGGCCGTCGCCGCGTACGCGCATCGACCGGCACTCGAGTTCTTCGGCGCGGAGGTGACCTACGCGGAACTGGGACGTCGCGTCGAGCGCGCGGCCGAGGGGCTGCGCCGTCTCGGCGTGCGTGCCGGCGACAGGGTGGGCCTCGTGCTGCCGAACTGTCCCGAGCACATTGTCGCGTTCTATGCCGTGCTCCGGCTCGGGGCGGTCGTCGTCGAGCACAACCCGCTCTACACGCCGACCGAGATGGCCCACCAGTTCGAGGACCACGGGGCCACGGTCGCGGTGGCCTGGGACGTGGTGGCCACGGATGTCGCGCGGCTCCCCCGCGTCGAGCACGTCGTGGCCGTCGACCTGACCGCGTCGATGCCGTGGACGAAGCGACTGGCTCTGCGGCTGCCGCTCCGGCGAGCACGCGAGCTGCGCGCCCGGCTCACCGCCCCGTCGACGGGGACGACCCCGTGGTCCGACCTGCTGGGCCACGGACCCCTCGGCCCCTCCGTGCCGCGCCCGAGCGTCGACGACCTCGCGGCGATCCAGTACACGAGCGGCACCACCGGCGTGCCCAAGGGCGCCATGCTCACCCACCGCAACCTCGTCGCCAACGCCGCCCAGGGCCGGGCCTGGGTGCCGGGGATGAGGCCGGGACAGGAGGTCGTCTACGCCGTCCTGCCGATGTTCCACGCCTACGGGCTGACCCTCTGCCTGACCTTCGCCATGAGCATGGGCGCCCGCCTCGTCCTCTTCCCGCGCTTCGACGTCGACCTCGTGCTCGACGCCGCGAAGAAGCACCCGCCGACGTTCCTGCCGGCCGTGCCGCCCATCTACGAGCGGCTCGCCAAGACTGCCCGTGATCGTGGGATCGACCTGACCGCAACGAGATTCGCGATCTCCGGCGCGATGGCACTCCCCCGCGAGACTCTCGAGCTGTGGGAGGAGGTGACCGGCGGCCTGCTCGTCGAGGGTTACGGCCTGACCGAGACCTCACCCGTCGCGGTCGGCAACCCCATCGGCCGGGAGCGGCGACCGGGTGCCGTGGGCGTCCCCTTCCCGAGCACCGACATCCGCGTCGTCGACCCGGAGGACCCGACCCGCGACCGCCCCGTCGGTGAGCGCGGCGAGCTGCTCATCCGCGGGCCGCAGGTGTTCAGCGGCTACTGGGGCAAGCCCGACGAGACCCGGGCCGCCCTCCTCGACGGCGGCTGGTTCCGCACCGGCGACATCGTCGTCGTCGACGAGGACGGCTTCGTCTCGGTCGTGGACCGCATCAAGGAGGTCATCATCACCGGCGGCTTCAACGTCATGCCGTCGGAGGTCGAGGCCGTGGTGCGCACCGTCTCCGGCGTCACCGACGCCGCTGCCGTCGGCCTGCCGAAGCCCGACGGCAGCGAAGAGGTCGTCGCCGTCGTGACGACCGAGCCCGGCGCCCACGTCGACCTCGAGGCCGTGCAGGCCCGGTGCCGGTCCGACCTCGCCGCCTACAAGGTGCCCCGGCGTGTCGTCGTCGTCGACGAGCTGCCCCGTTCGCAGATCGGCAAGGTGCTGCGCAAGCAGGTGCGCGACTCGCTCATCTCGGGCTGACGAGAGGGCGTATGCCGTGTGGCCACCGGGCATGCTCCGCCCGGCCACACGGCATACGCGAAAAGCCTTCAGGCAGAGGGCGTCTCGAAGACGACGGCCATCGGGGTCTGCTCGGAGCCCTGCCCGAGCGGGTTGTCGGCGAACATCAGCTCGTAGCGCTCCTTGGAGCCGGGCGCGTCCTTGCCGAGCACGTTGCGGCCGATGTCGTTGGCGTCCATGACCACGGTGCCACCGAACGTGTCGCGGTAGGCCTCGGGCACCCGCGCGCGGATCGCCGCCGAGAGCCTCGCGGCGACGTCGTCGGGGTCCTTGGGGCCGAGCTTCGCCGACACGTTGGCCGGGTAGACGGAGTACTCCGTGGGACCGTCGATGGCGCGGATGTCGCCCCCGACGAGGTCGTAGAAGAGGCCACGCTTGCCGAGCACCTTGCCCACGGCGCCGCCGGCCGAGGCGAACAGCACCCGCGGCAGCCCGGCCTCCTCGATGGCCAGCTGCATCGTGAACGGCGAGCCCAGGCCGATGCCGGCGGGGGTGCGCGTGACGTAGCGGCTCAGCAGCCGCGCCGGGCGGCCGACCTTGATGTCCCAGATGAAGAAGGACCGGCCCTGGGTGATGGCGACGATCTTCTCGGAGATGAAGAAGTACCAGCGCCCACCGGTGGCGGCGTCGTGCTCGGGGCCGGCGTCGGTCAGGCCGGCGAAGAAGCGGTCGATGTAGCCGAGCGTCTTGGCCTCGAGGTCGTCCTCGCGGGCGTAGAGGTCGGTGCGCAGCGGGTAGCGGCGCACCGCCGTGCCGTCGGCCGTCACGAGGTCGAGCTGCTTGCGGGCGTTCGGCTCGTAGTCGCTCTTGACGTGCTCGACGACGTCGTCGGCCTCGGGGGCGCGCTCGTCGAAGAACTCCTGCAGCCACAGCTCGACGTTGAGGATGCGCCAGATCGTCATGGAGTCGACGGAGTTGGTGCCCTTGATCCAGCCCTCGAAGGCGTGCAGCACCGCCGTCTGGTCGAAGTAGGGCCGGTTCGCGAACGACTCGGAGAGGAACTCGCCGTAGATGTGGTTCTTGAGGCGCATGAACCAGTCGGCTTGTGGCGTGGTCGAACCCACCTTGTCGCGGCGCTCGACGACCGAGTCGGGCAGCAGGCCGCGCATCGCGTCGCGCAGCACACGCTTGCCGAGTCCGTCCTTGATGAGGGCCGCGTCGTCGAGGCCGAAGACGAAGCGCGCCAGCTCGCGGTCGACGAACGGCAGCCGCACCGACACGCCGAACCGGCGGGCGTTCTTGTCGGTCGAGCGAAGCCGCGACGGCAGCGAGTCGACGAAGAGGTCGTCGACGAGCCGCTTGCGCAGGTCGGTGCGCTCGGCCTCGTGGGCCTCACCGGCGTGCGCACGGGCGAAGTCGGCGCCGAGGAGCGAGGTGACGGCGACGGACTTGCGGCCGCGCAGCCGGTCTCCGACGTGGGGACGACCGCGACGGACGAGCACGTCGAGGGAGCGACCCAGCTCGGAGGCGGCGAGCGCCGCGCTGCGGCCCTTGAGCCCGCGCAGGTGGATGAGGTGATGCGCCCCGAAGCCGCCGAGCAGCTCGTCCCCGCCGAGTCCGTCGAGCACGACGGCGTCGCGCTGCGCGGCCTCCTGCAGCACGCGGTACTGCGTGTAGGAGCCGGTCGAACCGAGCGGCTCCTCCTGGGTGCGCACGAGATCGCGCATGTCCTTCTTGAACTCCGAGGGGGTCGGCTCGAAGCGGTGCGCGTCGACCCGCGACCCGAGCGAGGCCGTGACCGCCTCGACCTGCGCCTGCTCGTCGATGCGCGAGGCCGGGTAGACCGCGGACCACGTGTCCTGCTCGTCCGAGCCGCCCGCCTCCCGCTCGACCACGTCGACGAGCGAGGCGATGGCCGCCGAGTCGAGGCCACCGGACAGCGCGGTGCCGACCCGGCCCGACGAGCTCGAGCGGCGGCGCACGGAGTCGGTCAGCAGCGCGCGGAACTCGGTGGCGGCCGCGGGCGTGTAGGCCCGCGGCGAGCGCGCGAGCGCCGTCAGCTCCTCGCGCAGTCGCGAGTACGGGTGGCGCTCGATGCCGCCGGGCAGGTCGGCGCCGAGGGTGACGACCTCGCCCGCACCGACGCGCTCGATACCGGCGAAGAACGTGGCCGGCCCGTCGTCGTGGACGCGGAAGCGAAGGTAGCGGTAGATGGTGCGGTCGTCGGGGCGGCGCTCGTGCAGGCCACTGCCGAGGATGCCGCCGATCTCGCTCGCGACGAGCCAGCCCTCACCGGCACGGGCGATGTAGAGCGGGCGCACCCCGAACGGGTCGCGCGCCAGCGTCATGCGCCGGGTGTCCCGGTCCCAGACGACGACGGCGAAGGCACCGTCGAGACGGTCGAGGCCGTCGGTGCCCCACTCGGTGAAGGCGGCGAGGGCGACCTCGGCATCGCTGCCGACGCCGAAGTCGTGCCCGAGGGTCTCGAGGTCACCGCGCAGCTCGGCCCGGTTGTAGAGCTCGCCGTCGAGGGCCAGCGTGAACCGGCCGCCGGGGGCGACCGCGAGCCGCGCGACGTCGCCGCCACGGCCGCCATCGGAGCCGGTGGCATCACCGACACCACCGACGCGGTCGGCGTCCTCGGGTGACGCGGACGTCCGCACGGGACGTCCCTCCCGGACGCCGAGCCCGGCGTCTCCGTCGGTCACCGTCGCCGCTGGACCCGCTTCCGGGTGCGTCGCGAGGAGTCGTTCGAGGAGGGCCTCGTCGGCCTCCAACCCTCGATAGGCCGCGATTCCACACATGGCCTCAACCCTAACGGGCCCCGGACCGATCCCCGTCCAGCCACAGCGGGCCGAGACGCCCTGCCTCCCGGCCGCGCCCCGCGCCACCGGCGCCTGGACGGCCGTCGGGCTGCTGCGACGCAGGGGCCTCGAGCCGGGCCCCCAGTCGCGCGGGCCACCGCAGGAGCAGCCACAGCACGAGCGTGGCGAGGAGCACCGACCCGACGACGTCGCTGAGCCAGTGGAAGTGCAGCCACAGCAGGGCACCGGCGACGAGCGTCGTCCACGTCGCCGCTGCTGCCCATGCGAGCCTCCGCCGAGCGGGCTGCAGCCGGGACAGCAGCTCGGCGGCGACCCCGGCACACACGAGCGCGGTGGCGGTGTGCCCCGACGGGTAGGACCCGTCGCCACCGAGCATCCCGGGGACGTCGGGCGCCGAGCGGGTGATGACGGCCTTGCCGAGCAGGACCGACCCGGACACGAGGACGAGGGCCGGGCCGGCCACGACGAGCGGCGTCCACCGGCCCGTGCGCAGGCAGACGGCGAAGGTGACGGCGCACAGCACGGCGACCGAGAGCACCGGGGTCGCGAGGTCGACGATGCCGAGGGTCACGAGCTCGGCAGCCCGAGGCCCGCCGCCCCGGCCCGGCGTCAGCGCCAGGACGCGGTCGTCGAGCCTGAGGAGCGCGCCGCCGCTCACGACGCCCACGGTGATGAGCACGAGTCCGACCGCCAGCAGCAGCGCGACGAGGGGTTCATAGCGCCGATGATCCGGGCTGCCCGACTCCGGCGTGCTCACCGTCCCCCGCGTGCTCCCCGGCCGCCGCTGCTCCTGCGTAGCGGGGCGGGCGGTCGGGCGGGCGGTCATGACGACAACGGTAACGAGGCAGCCTGTGTCGCGGCTCCACGTCCTTCGCCGCTCCCGAGGACCGCCGTGAACCGTGGCGCGCCGCGCCGTCGTCCTCGAGGAGGGGCAACCGTCCCCGGCCACCACGTCAGGAGCACGACATGCACGCGATCTCCCGTACCGCCGCCTTCCTCGCCGGGGCCGTCATCGGCGTCTCCGCGCTCGCCACGACCTCGAGCGCCTCCGCCGACAGCGGCGGCGTGCCGCGCAGGGACGTCCTGCGCGCGCCGTTGCAGGGCAGCCAGCTGAGCGACCCGCCGCTCTTCGGTCTCGTCCGCGGCGGGGCGCCCTGGGTCATCTCCGAGGGCACGGCACGCCTGCGCGCCGACGGCGACCTCCAGGTCGAGGTCGAGGGCCTCATCATCCCGACGCGGGGCGACAACCCGCTCGCCACCCTCTCGGCCACCGTCGTCTGCAACGGCAAGGACGTGATGATGACGGCGCCCGTGCCGTTCAGCGCCGCGGGTGACGCGCGGATCGAGACCCGCGTGAGCCTGCCCACCCGGTGCCTGGCACCCGTCGTCCTGCTCAACCCGCTGAGCAACGCCGGCGCCTACATCGCCGCGACCGGCCGCTGAGCGCTCCCGGGCGTATGCCGGGTGGCCGGCCACCCGGCATACGCCCCCTCCTCGACCGTCGAGAGGCCACGACGTGCCCCTCGGGACACGTCGAGAGGCCACGCCCTGGGTACGGACGTGGCCTCTCGACTGCGCAGAGGGGGCCAGACGTGGCCTCTCGACGGTTTCAGCCCTGGGGTGGCCGGGCGGGCGCGGTCACTCCCACTCGATGGTGCCCGGCGGCTTGCTCGTGACGTCGAGCACGACCCGGTTGACCTCTTCGACCTCGTTGGTGATGCGCGTCGAGATCGTCGCGAGCACGTCGTAGGGCACGCGGGCCCAGTCGGCGGTCATCGCGTCCTCGGAGGCCACCGGACGCAGCACGACCGGGTGACCGTAGGTGCGGCCGTCGCCCTGGACGCCGACCGAGCGGACGTCGGCGAGCAGCACGACCGGGCACTGCCAGATGTCGCGGTCGAGCCCGGCGCGGGTCAGCTCCTCGCGGGCGATGGCATCGGCGCGGCGCAGGATCGCGAGGCGCTCGGCGTCGACCGCACCGATGATGCGGATGCCGAGGCCGGGGCCGGGGAACGGCTGGCGCCACACGATGACCTCGGGGACACCGAGCTCCAGGCCGACCTGGCGCACCTCGTCCTTGAAGAGGGTGCGCAGCGGCTCGATGAGCGAGAACTGGAGGTCGTCGGGCAGGCCGCCGACGTTGTGGTGGCTCTTGATGTTGGCCGCGCCCTCACCGCCGCCGGACTCGACGACGTCGGGGTAGAGCGTGCCCTGGACGAGCCACTTGACGGGGTGCTCCTCGTCGCCGCGGTCGTGGACGACGTCGCGCGCCGCCTGCTCGAAGACGCGGATGAACTGCTCGCCGATGATCTTGTGCTTGGTCTCGGGGTCGGTCACGCCGGCGAGCGCCTCGAGGAAGCGCTCGCGCGCGTCGACGACGACGAGGTCGACGCCGGTCGCCTCGACGAAGTCGGTCTCGACCTGCTCGGCCTCACCTTCGCGCAGCAGGCCGTGGTCGACGAAGACACAGGTCAGCTGGTCGCCGATCGCCTTCTGCACCAAGGCTGCTGCGACGGACGAGTCGACGCCGCCGGAGAGGGCGCAGAGGACGCGGTCCTCGCCCACCTGCTCGCGGATCGACTCGACGAGGTCCTCGACGACGTGCCCGGGCGTCCAGTCGGGCGTGATGCCGGCGCCCTTCCAGAGGAAGTTCTCGAGGACCCGCTGGCCCTGCTCGGAGTGGAGCACCTCGGGGTGCCACTGCACGCCGTAGAGCCGGCGCTCGTCGTCCTCGAAGGCCGCGACCGGCGTGCCCGCGGTCGTCCCGGTGACGGCGAAGCCCTCGGGCGCGGCGCTGACGGAGTCGCCGTGCGACATCCAGACGGTCTGGCTCGGCGGCTGCCCGGCGAAGAGCGTGGACTCGACGTCGCTGATGGCTGCGTCGGTCTTGCCGTACTCGCGGGCGCCGGTGCGGGCCACGGTGCCACCGAGGGCCTGGGCCATGGACTGGAAGCCGTAGCACATGCCGAAGACGGGGACGCCGGCCTCGAGCAGGGCCGGGTCGAGGCGCGGGGCGCCGTCTTCGTAGACCGAGCTCGGCCCACCGGACAGGATGATGGCCGCCGGCTGCTTGGCGAGGATGTCGGCCGCCGCCATCGAGTGCGGCACCACCTCGCTGTAGACCTGGGCCTCACGCACGCGGCGGGCGATCAGCTGGGCGTACTGCGCGCCGAAGTCGACGACGAGGACGGGGTGGCTCTGCAGGTCGGTCGGGTGCGCTTCGCTCACGGGCGCAAGCCTAACGGCCCGACGGGCGCTCCTCGGACGGCGTCCCGTCGCCCGCGACGTAGGCGCGCGAGAGCAGGGCCTCGGTCTCGGCGGTGTTGCGGCGCTCGGCGATCCACGGCACGACGGGCACGAACCCGGCGAGGAGGTTCTTGACGATGCGGACCGGGCCCCACGCGGCCTTGAGGCCCAGGTTGGCGACGGACACGGCATACGCGAAGTAGATGATCCCGTGGATGGGGCTCCAGTACTCCGTCAGCACGTTGGTCTGCTTGAAGCCGTACTTCATGACCATCTCGAGGATGAGCACGAAGAGCGCGATGCCGGCGATGATCGCGAGGACGCGGTAGGTCGACAGGGCCGAGCGGATCTGCTGCGGCTTGGCCAGGGTCTGGGGATACGTGCTCACGTCGTGACGCCTTCTCTCGGTGCGGCGACGGGCTCGCCCGCCTGCTGCTCTGCTCGGAACATCTTCCACCACATCCAGATCGCGAAGATCCCGAAGACCCACCACTGCACGGCGTAGGCGGCGTTGCGCAGGTTGAGCGGGGCGTCGAGGTCCGGAGGGGGCACGCGGGTCAGGCCGGCGGCCGGGCCGGTGGACTCGGCCGACGCCAGCACGACGACGTTGTAGAGGTCGCCCGGCCACTCGTTGACGAGCGAGGCCAGGTCGATGGAGCGCACCTGCGGTGCGGGCAGCGGGGCGCCGTCCCGCGGGGACTCCCCAGGGCCGAGCGTGCCGGTCACGGTGACGACACCCGCCGGTGGCTGGGGCACGGAGGCCGGGGTGCCGTCGACGAAGCCACGCAGCACCGGGACGGTGCCGCCCTGCGTCTCGAGCGGCGTCACCACCCACGACCCGACCCGGCCGTCCAGCCGGCGGTCGACGACGAGCAGGGTGCGCTCGGCGGCATACGTGCCCGTGACGGTGACGGCACGGTTGGAGTAGTCGGCCTGGAAGTCGCTGTGCGGCTTGGTCACCTGCTGCAGCGGCGCGCGCTCGAGCGTGGACGCGGCAGTCACGGCGTCCTGGCGCCCGGAGTCGCGGGCCACGCCGAGCTGCCACAGGCCGAGCAGGACGCACGCGGCGACGACCACGACCAGGCCGGCGAACATGCCGACCCAGCGAGGGGTGAGCAGGCGCCGGAACACGCCCCAAGGGTAGGTCACCTCGCTGGCGCCGACCTGACCCGGGGCGGCCACCCGTGCCAGAATCCTTCGCCATGTCACCGATGCCGCCGCCGCGCCACCGCCGATCAGGTATGCCATGTCGCTCCGTCGTCGTCCTCGCCTCCGTCGCCGTGGCGTGCCTCCTCGCCTCCTGCGGAGCCACCGACATCCCCGCCCCACGACGCACGGTGACGGTCACCGTCGACGCGCCTGCCGCGTCGTCCGGTGGCGCCCCGGCGACGAGCACCCCGGCGCCGACGCCGAGCGCCACCTCCGCAGCCGTGCCGACGGCCCTCGCGGTCGGCAAGCAGCGCGGGGCGCCGAAGTCCTTCGCCGAGGCCAAGGGCCGGATCGACGCGGCGAAGCCGGCGGCGTCCGGCGGCGCCGCCTTCCGCAGCCCGTCGGGCAACATCGTGTGCCGGCGCGGCGCGGGTCCTGCCGTCTCGTGCGAGGTGCGGGAGGGTCGGATCAAGCCGCCTCTGCCCACCATCTGCCCGGAGGGCGGCGCGAAGGACATCGGCCGCATCGAGCTGGGTGCGGCCGGGGCGCGGCCGGTCTGCAACACCGACACCATCCGAACGGGTTCGGAGCCCGCGCTCGGCTACGGCTCGCGCACCCAGCCGTCGGGCACGACGGCCTGCCTGAGCGAGAAGACCGGCATGACGTGCATCGACGAGGCGGGGCGACACGGCTTCTTCATCGCCAGGAACAGCTTCGTCACCTTCTGACGCGCTGAGGCGCATACCAAGGCAAACGCACGAGGACGGGGCGAATCCGCCGAACCCCCGGATCACGAATCGATAACGGTGATGGTACGAAACGGCCACACAGGACCACCGAGGTCTTGACTGCGAAAGTCGCGCCTCGGGGGCGCAGCGCAAGAATCAGCGGCGGGTGCGGCATCCCACAGGAAACTCACACTTCTAGGGACGGTCCTCGTGAGGCAATCACTGCACTCCGGGCGTCGCAGGCTCATCGGCCTGCTCGCCACGGGAGCCCTCGTCACCGGCGCCGTAGCGGCGTCCCCGGTGCAGGCGGCCCCCAGCGTCGGCAAGACCAAGGCCGACAACGCGGCATCGGGCAAGACCCGCAACGACAACCTGCGCTCGCCACTGGCGGTCAAGCAGGACGCCATGCGCCAGAAGGCGCTCGAGAAGCGCCTCAAGGGCGACCCCAGCGCCCAGGGCAAGGTCGCCAAGCTCGGCAAGGGACAGCACGTCCAGCTCGAGCGCGAGGGGACCGACAAGATCTTCGTCGTCATCGTCGAGTTCGGCGACCAGCAGTACCCCAACCCGATCTTCCAGGGGCCTCCGCCGGACGGCAGCGCCACCGACGTGACCGGCCCGCGCCACAACGAGATCCCGGCCCCCAACCGCGCCGTCGACAACTCGACGCTGTGGCAGAAGGACTACAACCGGGCGCACTACCAGGACATGTACTTCAACCGGATGGCGAAGTACTACGAGCGCCAGTCCTCCGGCCGCTACTCGGTCGAGGGCGACGTCACCGAGTGGGTCAAGGTCCCGTTCAACGAGGCGCTCTACGGCCGCAACTACTGCGGCAGCATCGTCTGCAACACCTCGACGGCGCTCGTGCGTGACGCCCTCGCGGTCTGGGTCGACGCGCAGCTGAAGGCCGGCAAGACGATGGCCGAGGTGCAGACGTACCTCAAGACGTTCGACCAGCAGGACCGCTACGACATCGACGGCGACGGCAACTTCAACGAGCCCGACGGCGTCATCGACCACTTCCAGATCGTCCACGCGGGCGGCGACGAGGCGGCCGGCGACCCCAACCAGGGCACCGACGCCATCTGGAGCCACCGCTCGTTCGCAGCCGTGCAGGGTGGCGGTCCCCTGGGGGCCGGCGTCAACGTCGGCAGCAACACGGGTCTGGTCTCGAGCTCGCTCGTGCCCAACAACCCGACGGGCGTCTGGGTCGGTGACTACACGATGCAGCCCGAGAACGGCGGCCTCGGTGTCTTCGCGCACGAGTTCGGCCACGACCTCGGCCTGCCCGACCTCTACGACACCTCCGGCAACACCGGTGGCGCGGAGAACAACACGGCGTTCTGGACGCTCATGAGCTCCGGCGCCAACATCGGCGACGGCGGCCCCGACGGGATCGGCGACGACCCGACCGACCTCGGCGCCTTCGAGCTCTTCCAGCTGGGCTGGCTGCAGCCGCAGGGCAAGCAGGGGCCGTTCTACGACGTCGCGCGCGCCGGCAAGCGCTCGTCGCACACCATCGGCTCCAACGTCCCGGCGACGAAGCAGAGCCAGGCCCTCTTCACCGTCCTGCCGGACAAGATGGTGCCTCTCGAGCTGGGCGACCCGTACGAGGGCTCCAAGATGTACTACAGCGACGCGGCCGACGACCTCGACACGACGATGACGAAGTCCGTGACCCTGCCCGCCGGCACGGTCGGCCTCGCGGCGAAGGCGCGCTACAACATCGAGGAGGACTGGGACTACGCCTACCTGCGCGTCTCGGCCGACGGCGGCGCCACATGGACGCAGGTGCCGACGAACCTGTCGCGCACGACCGACCCGAACGGCAACAACCTCGGCCAGGGCATCACCGGCGTCAAGGCGTCGTGGACCGACCTCACGGCGGACCTCTCGCCGTGGGCGGGCAAGACCGTGCAGGTCCAGTTCCGTTACAAGGCCGACGGCGCCCAGGTGGGGCAGCCCGGGGTGGACACCCCGCCGCCGGGCTTCCAGGTCGACGCCATCGCCATCACCGGCCAGCCACTCGACGGGGCCGAGACCGCGGCCGGCTGGACGTTCAGCCCGGCCGACGGCAGCGGCTTCCGGGCCACGGAGGGATCGGTGGAGCGGGCCTTCTTCAACGCGTACATCGCCGAGAACCGCCAGTACGACGGCTACGACACGTCCCTGAAGACGGCCTACAACTTCGGGTTCCCGACGAAGCCGGACATGGTCGAGAGCTACCCGTACCAGAACGGGCTGCTCATCAGCTACTGGGACAGCTCGCAGAACGACAACAACGTCGGCGACCACCCCGGCTCGGGCCTCGTCCTGCCGGTCGACGCCCACCCGGAGTTCACGCACTGGTCCAACGGCACGCTGATGCGCAACCGGATCCTGTCCTACGACTCGACCTTCGGGCTCGAGCGCACCGACGCGATCACGCTGCACAACCCGGCCGACGGCACCACGGGCACCGTCGCGAGCAAGCCGGCCCAGCCGGTCTTCGACGACACGAGGACGTGGTGGTTCAATGCCGACCAGCACGGCGCGACGGGCTCGCACCCGGGCCGCTACCAGCCCGGCTGGTACTCCGTCGACGTGCCCAAGACGGGCACGACGATCCGCGTCGTCGGCACCTCGAAGCAGGGCAACTCGCTCAACGTCCTCGTCGCCCCGAAGTGACGCGAACGGCCTGACGCACGAGGGGCCCCGTCGACCACTGGTCGGCGGGGCCCTTCGCTGCACCTAGAATCGGGTCACGACCTGAACCGATGTGGACCGAGCTCAACTCACCCGACGACCGAAGGGCCGCCGTGGCGCAACTCCTGCTCCTGCACCTGCTCGCCGCCGCCCTCGCGCCGTGGCTGGCCAAGGTCCTGCGCACGAAGGCCTTTCCGGTCCTGGCCCTCGCACCCGCGGTCTCGTTCGCCTGGCTCGTGTCCGTCTCGAACGACGTGCGCTCGGGCAACCTTCCGACACAACGGATCTCGTGGGTGCCCGGCCTCGGCATCGACCTCGACTTCCGGGTCACGACCCTCTCCTGGGTGCTCGGGCTGCTCGTCACCGGGGTCGGGGCCCTCGTGCTGCTCTACTGCACGTGGTACTTCAGCGACCGTGACCCGACGCTGTGGCGCTTCACGTCGGTCTTCACCGCGTTCGCCGGCGCGATGCTCGGACTCGTCCTGACCGACAACCTCCTCGTGCTCTACGTCTTCTGGGAGCTGACGACGGTCTTCTCCTACCTGCTCATCGGCCACAACCCGGCGAGCTCCACGAACCGGCGCGCAGCGATGCAGGCGCTCATCGTCACGACCTTCGGCGGCCTGGCGATGCTCGTCGGCATCATCGCGCTCGGCGTGCACCACAGCTACTCGATCCCGGTGCTGCTCGCCGACCCGCCTCCGCTCGACGCCGTCACGATGGCCGCGGTCGTCCTGCTCCTCGCCGGCGCCCTGAGCAAGTCGGCGCTCGTGCCCTTCCACTTCTGGCTGCCGGGCGCCATGGCCGCACCGACACCGGTCAGCGCCTACCTGCACGCCGCCGCGATGGTCAAGGCCGGCATCTACCTCGTCGCGCTGCTCGCCCCCGCCTTCGCCGGCGCGCCGGCCTGGCACGCGCTGACGGTCGGGCTCGGCCTCTTCACGATGCTCGTCGGCGGGTGGCGGGCGCTGCGCCAGCACGACATCAAACTGCTCCTCGCCTACGGCACCGTCAGCCAGCTCGGCTTCATCGTCGCCATCGCGGGCCTCGGCACCAAGACGTCGGCGCTGTCGGCGCTCGCCCTCGTCATCGCGCACGCCCTCTTCAAGTCGACGCTCTTCCTCACCGTCGGCGTCGTCGACAAGTGCACCGGCACGCGCGACCTGCGTGAGCTCTCGGGCGTCGGGCGCCGCCTGCTGCCCGTCACGGTGCCGGCGACGCTCGCCGCGCTCTCGATGGCCGGCATCATCCCCCTCGCGGGCTTCGTGTCCAAGGAGAGCGCGCTCGAGTCGCTCTGGCAGGACGTCCAGACCTCCGCACCACTGCCCGCGCCGTGGAGCTGGCTCGCGATCATCGGCGTCGTCGCCGGGTCGGCCCTCACGGTCGCCTACACGGCACGCTTCCTCTGGGGCGCCTTCGCGACGAAGCCGGGCGTGGCCCCGACCCCCGTCAAGGCGGCCCACCCGGGCTTTGTCCTCGCGCCCGTGCTGCTCGGCGTCGCGAGCCTGCTGCTCGGCCTGCTCGCGCCGCTCGAGTCACCGTGGCTCATGCCGTATGCCGTGGGCTTCCCCGTCGGGAGCGAGCCGCAGACGCTCGCGCTGTGGCACGGCGTCACGGTCCCGCTGCTGCTCTCCCTCGTGTCCGTGGCCGTCGGTCTCGTGCTCTTCGCGCAGCGCGACCTCGTCTCGCGGGTGCAGTCCGGCGTGCCCGCCCTCGTCGACGGCGAGCGCGGCTTCGCGCGCACCCTGCGGTGGGTCGACCGCGGCGCCGTCGAGACGACCGCTGTCACCCAGCGCGGCTCGCTGCCCATCTACCTCGCCGCCATCCTCATCGTCTTCGTCGCGCTGCCGGGGGCGGCCGCCGTCACGCGCGGCACGTTCCCCCAGGTGCGGCTCTGGGACAACGCCGGCCAGGCGGTCGTCGGGATCGTCATCGTCGCCGCGGCCGTGCTCGTGCTCGTCACCCGCCGCCGCCTCACCGCCGTCATGCTCGTCGGCGCCACGGGCTACGGCGTCGCGCTGCTCTTCATCCTGCACGGCGCACCGGACCTCGCCATCACGCAGATGCTCGTCGAGACCGTCTCGCTCGTCGTCTTCGTCCTCGCCCTGCGCCGGCTGCCGACGAAGTTCACGCGGCACCCGCACTCACCGTCGCGCACCTGGCGCATCGTGCTCGGTGCGGCCGTCGGGGCGTCGGTGGGGGCCATCGCCCTCGTCGCGTCCGGTGGACGCAACAGCGAGCCCGTGTCGGCCGGGTTCCCCACGGAGGCCTACGCGTTCGGCCACGGCAAGAACATCGTCAACGTCACGCTCGTCGACATCCGCGCGTGGGACACCCTCGGCGAGGTGTCGGTGCTCGTGGCGGCCGCGACCGGCATCGCGAGCCTCATCTTCGTGCGCACCCGCAACACCCGGCTCTCGCGAGCCACGGCCAAGTCGCTCCCGTCGACGAGCCCGGGCCGCGGCACGTGGCTGCACGGCGGCCGCACGATGCGCACCGAGAAGCGCTCGGTCATCTTCGAGGTCGTCACCCGCCTCGTCTTCCACATCATGCTCGCTGCGTCCCTCTTCCTGCTCTTCGCCGGGCACAACCAGCCGGGTGGCGGCTTCGCGGGTGGGCTCGTCGCCGGCCTCGCCCTCGTCGTGCGCTACCTCGCCGGCGGCCGCTACGAGCTCGACGAGGCAGCGCCGTTCGACGCCGGCCTCCTCGTCGGCATCGGGCTGCTCGTCGCCGTCGGGTCGGCGCTCGCACCACTGGCGTTCGGCGGCACCATCCTCGAGACGACGACCGTCGACTTCACCCTGCCGCCCTGGGGCGAGGTGCACGTCGTGACCTCGCTCGCCTTCGACATCGGCGTCTACCTCATCGTCGTCGGCATGATGCTCGACATCGTGCGCAGCCTCGGCACCGGCATCGACCGGCAGATCGCCGAGGAGGCCGAAGCCGCGGACGACGAGGACGACGCGCAGGACGACGCCGGTGTCGATGCCGGTGTCGATGCCGCCGGCGCGCAGGAAGGCGTCCGGTCGTGACCGCCCTCGCCCCCACGCTCATCGAGCCGAGCCTGCAGCCGAACATCACGCTCGTGCTCGTCACCGTCGGACTCGTCGCCACCGGAACGGCGCTCGCGCTCGACCGCAGCCTCGTGCGCGTCCTGCTCGGCATGGTCCTCATCGGCAACGGCATCGCCGTGCTCTACCTCGTCATCAGCGGGCGCGCCGGGCGGGCCCCCTTCGTCGGTGAGGACCCGGCCGCGATCAGCGACCCGCTCCCCCAGGCCATGGTGCTGACCGCGATCGTCATCTCGCTCGCGACCATCGGCTTCCTGCTCGCCCTGTCCTACCGCCTCTGGCAGATCTCCGGGACCGACGACGTCCCCGACGACGCCGAGGACGCCCGCATCCAGCGCCTCGCCCTCGAGGACCAGACCTCGTCCACCTACGACCCGTCCGAGGAGTCGACGACGACGTCCGACGAGCTCGCGGCCGATGACGGGAGCCCCCGAGCGCCATGAGTCCCAACGCCTTCCCCGTGCCCGACCTCGTGCCCCTGCCGGTGCTGCTGCCGCTGCTCGGTGCGGCCCTGACCCTCGCCTTCCGCCGCTCGCCGCGGCTGCAGCGCAGCGTCAGCATCGCCGTGCTCGCCGCGGTCGTCGCCGTCGCCGGGGTGCTCGTGTGGCAGACCGATGTCAACGGCCCGCAGGTGCTGTGGCTCGGCGCGTGGCAGGAGCCTCTCGGCATCTCGCTCGTGGCCGACCGGCTCAGCGCCCTCATGCTGCTCGTCTCGAGCATCGTCACCCTGCTCGTGCTGGTCTTCGCCATCGGCCAGGGTCAGGCCGACAGCGACGACGAGATCGAGAGCGAGACGCCGCTGACGATCTTCCACCCGACCTACCTCGTGCTGGCCGCCGGCGTCTCCAACGCCTTCCTCGCCGGCGACCTCTTCAACCTCTTCGTCGGCTTCGAGATCCTGCTCTTCAGCTCCTACGTCCTCATCACCCTCGGCGGCTCCGCCGCACGCATCCACGCCGGCACGACCTACGTCGTCGTCAGCCTGCTCAGCTCCGCGCTGTTCCTCGTCGGCATCGCCGCGGTGTATGCCGCGACGGGCACCGTCAACCTCGCCCAGCTCGCGATCCGCATCGGCGACCTCCCGTCCGGCGTCGCGCTCGTGCTCCAGCTCTCGTTGCTCACGGCCTTCGCCATCAAGGCCGCCGTCTTCCCCCTGTCGGCGTGGCTGCCGGACAGCTACCCGACGGCTCCCGCGCCGGTGACGGCCGTCTTCGCGGGCCTGCTGACGAAGGTCGGCGTCTACGCGATCATCCGCACCCAGACACTCCTCTTCCCCGACTCCCCCCTGCAGGGCCTGCTCATGTGGGCTGCCCTGCTGACCATGGTCATCGGCATCCTCGGCGCCGTGTCGCAGTCGGGCCTGAAGAGGATCCTGTCGTTCACGCTCGTCAGCCACATCGGCTACATGATCTTCGGCATCGCGCTCGCCACCCCGGAGGGCACCGCCGGCGCCATCTTCTACGTCGCCCACCACATCACGATCCAGACGGCGCTCTTCCTCATCACCGGCCTCGTCGAGCGCCTCGCCGGCACGACCTCGCTCGACCGGCTGGGCGGTCTCGCCGTCGCCTCGCCCGTGCTCGCGACGCTCTTCTTCGTCTCGGCGATGAACCTCTCGGGCATCCCGCCACTGTCGGGCTTCCTCGCCAAGGTCGGGCTGCTCCACGCCGGCATCGAGCTCGGCACGCCGCTCGCGTGGCTGCTCGTCGTCGGCGGCATCGTCACGAGCCTGCTGACGCTCTACGCCCTGACCAAGGTCTGGAGCCAGGCCTTCTGGCGCACCCTCGCCGACGCGCCACGCTCCTCCGAGACGGCTGCCGCCCCACAGGAGGGCGCCCTCGTCGGAGCTCGCGAGACCACACATGGGTCCGGCCCCGGGACCGGACCCGAGACCACGACCGCGAGCGCCGTGCTCGCCGACGCGAACCCCCGGACCCTGCCGCGCACGATGCTCGGTGCGACGGCCGCCATGACCCTCGTCGGCGTGCTCATCACCGTCGTCGCCGGCCCGCTCTTCGCCTACACGCAGCGGGCCGCCTCCGACCTCATGAGCCGCGAGCCCTACGTCACGAGCGTCCTGCCGGTGGAGGTGCGCCGGTGAGCGACGTCCGCATGGCGACCGCCCCGCGCGGGCCGGCGACCCCGCGCCGCCGGCGTCGAGTCCTGCAGCCACGCGCCGTCGTGACGATCGCGCTCGCCTGGCTGCTGCTGTGGGACCGGGTCACGTGGGGGAACGTCGTCAACGGCGTCCTCATCGGGCTGCTCGTCACCTATGCCTTCCCGCTGCCCTCGATCGAGTTCCAGGGTCGACTGCGCCCGCACCGGTTGCTGCTCCTCATCGGTCACTTCCTCGTCGACCTCGTCGGCTCCTCGTGGCAGGTCATGCGTCTCGCGTTCGGCCGGCGCCGCCCCCGCAACGCCGTCATCGAGGTGCAGCTGCGCTCACGCTCGGACTTCTACCTCACCATCACGGCCGAGCTCGTCGCTCTCGTGCCCGGGTCCGTCGTCATCGACGCGCGCCGCTCGACCTCCGTGCTGTACCTCCACCTGCTCGACGTCGAGCGCGAGGGCGCGATCGAGACCCAGCGCGCCCACGTCCTCGCCATCGAGCGACGCGTCGTGCGTGCTCTGGGCTCGCGCGAGGAGATCGCGGCCCTCGAGTCCGGGGGCGCGTGGCCCACCCCGAGCTCCGGTGCGACCCCATCGACTCGCCCCGACACGACCGACGAGGAGGACCTCGCATGACCGTCGTCCTCGGCATCTCGCTCGCCATGCTCGGCGTCGCGGCCGCGCTCGTGCTCGTACGCCTCTACCGGGGCCCGAGCAACCTCGACCGCATCGTCGCCGCCGACATCCTGCTCGTCATCGTCATCGCGGGGGTGGCCCTCGAGTCGGCGCGCCAGCGCACGCCGACCTACCTGCCGCTCCTGATGATCCTCGGGCTCGTTGGGTTCGTCGGCGGCGTGGCCGTCACCCGCTTCCTCTCCCGCGACTCCGACGAGCCGCAGGGCGTCCTGCGCGAGCAGCCCCTCTCCGCAAGGACGCCCGAGCCCGACGGGCCGGAGGGACCGGACGGACCGGACGCCCAGCAGGACCCACGCGCGGAGGACCCGTCATGAGCTGGACCTCGCTGCTCGACGTCGTCGGGGCCGTGTGCCTCCTGCTCGGCTCGTTCCTCTGCCTCGCCGGGGCCACCGGCCTCGTCCGCTTCCCCGACACGCTCTCGCGGCTGCACGCCGCGACCAAGCCACAGACCCTCGGGCTCATCCTCATCCTCACCGGCCTCGCCCTGACACTGCGCACCTGGGCGGCCGTCACGACGCTCGTGCTGCTGGCGGCGACGCAGTTCTTCACCTCCCCCGTCTCGGCGCACCTCGTCGGCCGGGCCGCCTACCGCAACCGCTGCGTCGACGTCGACACCCTGGTCGTCGACGAGCTGTCCGACGCCCTCGAGCGCGCCGAAGCAGCCGACGAGGACCGGGCGCGCTGACGCGACCCGGCCACCCGGCATACCCGAGCGTCGTTTGACCTCAAGGCGACTCGAGCTCCTAGCGTCTGCGACGTGACCCCGACGGAAAATGGCGTGAGGCGCCGTCCTGCCGAACGTACGATGAACCAAGTGATCTCGCTGCCCCTGGCTGACCCAGGCACCCCCGACCTGACCAGCCCGACGGCCTACCTGCGATGGGTCGGCAAGGGTCAGTGGCGCACCCTCGTGATCGCCATCGCCTTCGGCATCGTGTGGCTCGTCAGCCAGGCGCTCTTCCCCGCCGCGATGGGCAAGGCCATCGACGAGGGCATCATCGGCGGCGACGCCGGCTCGCTCCTGCTGTGGTGCGGCATCCTCATCGGGCTCGTCGTCGTCAGCGCGGCGTCCGGCGCCATGCGGCACAAGTACGCCGTGACGAACTGGATGACGGGCGCCTTCCGCTCGGCCCAGCTCATCGGCCACAAGGCCGCCGACACCGGCGAGGCCCTGACGCGCGCCGTCCCGACCGGCGACGTCGTCGCGACCGTCAGCTCGGACGCGATGCGCATCGGCGGGCTCTACGACGTGTCAGCGCGATTCGCGGGCGCCGTCGTGTCCTACGTCGTCGTCGCGCTCATCCTCCTCGGCGCCTCGACGCCCCTCGGTCTCGTCGTGCTCATCGGCGTGCCGGTGCTCGTCGCGTGCCTCACCTTCATCGTCCGACCGCTCCAGGCACGCCAGCTCGCGCAGCGCGAGGAGTCCGGCAAGCTCATCGGCCTCGGGGCCGACACCGTCGCCGGCCTGCGCGTGCTGCGCGGCATCGGCGGTGAGCACACCTTCCTGACGAGGTATGCCGTGCAGTCGCAGTCCGTGCGCCGGGTGGGCAACCGGGTCGCCGGCTACCAGGCGGCGCTCGACGCGGCGCAGGTGCTGCTGCCCGGCCTCTTCGTCCTCGTCGTCGTGTGGCTCGGTGCGCGCTTCGCCATCGCGGGCGAGATCACCGCGGGGCAGCTCGTGGCCTTCTACGGCTACACCGCCTTCCTCGTGATCCCGCTGCGCACCGCGACCGAGATGGTCGACCGCGCGACCCGCGCCCACATCGGCGCCCGCAAGCTGACGACGATCCTGCGCGTCGAGCCCGACCAGGTCGAGACCCCGGACGCGCAGCCGTTGCCGGCGCAGCCCGCGCGCCTGCACGACCCACGCAGCGGCGTCACCGTCGAGCCGGGCCGGTTCACGGTCGTCGTGTCGTCGCGGCCCGAGGAGTCCGCAGCGCTCGCCGACCGGCTCGGCCGCTTCGGCGCTGCCCCGACCGACGTCCGCCTCGACGGCACGCGGCTCGCCGACGCCTCCCTGGCGGAGGTGCGCCGTCGGGTCGTCGTGTCCGAGACCGACCCACGTCTGTTCACCGGCACGCTGCGCGAGGAGCTCGACCCCTGGGGCGAGCACGACGACGCGTCGATCCTCGCGGCGTTGTCGGTCGCGAGCGGCGAGGACGTCCTCGAGGCGCTGCCCGACGGCCTCGACAACGAGGTCGAGGAGCGCGGCCGGGCCTTCTCGGGTGGCCAGCGCCAGCGCCTCGCCCTGACCCGCGCCCTGCTGACCGGGGCCGACACCCTCGTGCTCGTCGAGCCGACGAGCGCCGTCGACGCCCACACCGAGGCCCGCATCGCCGAGCGGCTCACCGCCGCCCGGGCCGGACGCACCACGGTCGTCATGTCCGCGAGCCCGCTCATCCTCGACCAGGCCGACCACGTCGTCTTCCTGCGCGACGGGGCGGTCGCCGCCACCGGCACCCACGCCCGCCTGATGGCCGATGAACCCGACTACCGACGCACCGTCGTCCGAGGAGAGGAGGACTGATGTCGCTGACACCAGCGCCGACCACGCGCACCCTGCCGGTGGCCGACACCGAGTCCGTGCGGGACCACACCCGTGGCCTGCTCCGCCGGCACCGTCGCAGCCTGCTCACCGTCGTCGGCCTGCACGCCGTGGCCGCGTGCGCCGCCCTCGTGGCCCCGCGCGTCATCGGCCTGCTCGTCGACGAGATCAGCCACGGCCGCTCGCTCGACGTCGTCAACCGCCTCGCGCTGTGGATCGCCGGCGCCGTCGTGGTCCAGACCGTCGTCACGTGGTTCGCCCGCCGCGCCTCGTTCGTCATGGGCGAGACGATCTTCGCCGAGCTGCGCGAGGAGTTCATGGGCCGCGTCGTCGAGCTGCCGCTCTCGACCGTCGAGCGTGCCGGCACCGGTGACCTCGTCTCGCGCACGACGAACGACGTCGAGGCCCTCTCGTACGTCATCCGTTTCGGCATCCCGTCGATCTTCGTCGGGGCCGTGACGACGACGATCACCGTCGTGGCCGCCTTCCTCACGGGGTGGCAGGTCGCCCTCGCGATCGTCGTCGGCGTGCCGATCCTCGTCATCACGACGAGGCGCTACCTGAAGGACGCGCCCGACGGCTACCTCCGGGAGCGCGCGACGTACGCCGTCCTCAACGGGGTCGTCACCGAGTCGGCCGACGGGGCCCGCACCGTCGACGCCCTCGGCCTGCGCGGGCGTCGCCGTCGGCGCATGGACGACGCCCTGCGCGACTGCTACGACGCCGAGCTCTACACGCTGGGGCTGCGCCTGCGGTGGTTCCCCTCGGTCGAGTTCGCCTTCTTCGCGCCCGTCGCGGTCACGCTGCTCTGGGGCGGCTTCCTCATCTCGCGCGACGTCGCGACCGCCGGCACCGTCACCGCCGTGGCGCTCTACGTGCAGCAGATGGCCGGCCCGCTCGACGAGCTCATCTCGTGGCTCGACGAGATCCAGGTCGGCGCGACGAGCCTCGCGCGCGTCATCGGCATCGCCGACGTGCCGGCGGACCGGGCGGCAACCGGCGAGGAGCCTGCGGACGACCACCTCGAGGTCGAGGACGTGCACTACTCCTACCGCGCCGGCCGAGACGTGCTGCGCGGCGTCTCGCTCGACCTGCGCCCCGGTGAGCGCCTCGCCATCGTCGGCCCCTCGGGTGCGGGCAAGTCGACGCTCGGCCGGCTCATGGCCGGCATCGACGGACCCCGTGAGGGCCGCGTCGACGTCGGCGGGGTGCGCCTCGTCGACCTCGAGCTCGCCCAGCTGCGCGGGCAGGTCGCGCTCGTGACGCAGGAGCACCACGTCTTCGTCGGCTCGCTCGAGGACAACCTGCTCCTCGCCCGTCCCGGGGCTTCTCGCGAGCAGCTGCTCGACGCGCTGGGCGCCGTCGACGCCCGCGGCTGGGCCCTCGAGCTGCCCGACGGCCTCGACACCGTCGTCGGCTCGGGCGGCCACCGGCTCACCGAACCGCAGGCGCAGCAGCTCGCGCTCGCCCGACTCGTGCTCGCCGACCCGCACACCCTCGTGCTCGACGAGGCGACCTCGCTGCTCGACCCGCGCGCGGCCCGGCACCTCGAGCGCTCGCTGGCGGCCGTCGTCGAGGGACGCACCGTCGTCGCCATCGCGCACCGGCTCATGACGGCCCACGACGCCGACCGGGTCTGCGTCGTCGAGGACGGTCGGATCAGCGAGATCGGCTCGCACGAGGAGCTGCTCGCGTCCGACGGGGCGTATGCCGCCCTGTGGCGCTCCTGGCGCGACGAGCCCCAGCCCGCCCGCTGAGGAGCGCACGGCGTCGTCCCGGACGGCTGTGACGACGGGGCCACTCGACCATCAGGTCGAGTGGCCCCGTCGTCACACGCTCGGGCCACGGGTCTCGACGACTTCGGCAAATAAATGACAGATGCCGTAACCCCCCTCGGGCTGCCTCGTTGTCAGCGCGGTGCCGGGTCGTTTCTCGACCGGTTGCTGGCCCGCACCGCCGGGTGGGGCCGTCTCTGAGGGGTGACGGCCTCACCCTCCCCCACGTGGTCCGGGGTGGGTGCGGACCCCCGCCCGGTCAGCGGTACCAGAGGCTCCCGGTCACGGCGGTGGGTAGCAGGAGCGGCACCGCGGCGGCCAGCAGCAACACGCTCACCCACCGCGGGCACCGCACCGCGGCCGCGACCCCAGCCGCCACGACGAGCAGCCCCGCCCGCGGCGGCGACTGCCGGTCGCGGGAGCTCAGGCGTCGACGAGGCGGTAGGCCTCCCCCTGGGCCGGGCGCCGGTCGGCCTCACCCCGGGCGGGCCACAGCGACACGGCGCGCTCGGCCTGGGCCGTGATGGTCAGGCTCGGGTTGACGCCGAGGTTGGCCGAGACCGCCGACCCGTCGAGGACGTGCAGGCCCGGATAGCCCCACACGCGCTGGTACGGGTCGATGACGCCGCGCTCCGGCGAGTCGGAGATGACCGCGCCACCGAGGAAGTGCGCCGTCATGGGGATGTCGAGGACCTCGCCGACCGACGACCCGGGCCAGGCCCGCTCGCCCGTGCTCTGCTCGAGACGCTCCGCCATGGCCCGCACCGCGACGTTGCCCTCGGGGATGTAGGTCGGGTTGGGCTCGCCGTGGCCCTGCGACGAGGTCAGGTGCCACCCGAAGGGGCCCCGCCGGCGACGCACCTTGATCGAGTTGTCGCTCGTCTGCATGACGAGGGCGATGACGGTGCGCTCGCTCCAGCGCCGGGTCGACAGCGACCGGGCGAACACGAGCGGGTGCCGGGCCGCCGTGCCGGCGAACCGCAACCACCGGGGTATGCCGCCACCCCCGTCGACCTGCATGACCGCGAGCGCTCCCATGAGGTTCGAACCCTTGCCGTAGCGGACGTTCTCGACGTGCGTCGTGTCGGAGACGTGGAAGCTCGACGTGATCGCCACGCCCCTCGTCAGGTCGACCTCGGCCGGCACCTTCGCGGTCATCGCGCCGCCCAGGGCCTCGGAGTTCGTGCGGGTCAGCTCGCCGAGCGTGTCGGACAGGCGCGGCAGCCCCTGCCCCTCGGGCTCGGCCTTCATCGCCTGGAGCAGCTGCGCCGTGCCCCAGGCGCCCGCCGCCACGACGACCTGGGCCGCCGTGACGGTGCGCTCCCCCGCCCGGCGGCGACCCCACGACCCGCTGCGGACGGTCGTCACGGCATACCCCTGCTCCGGCGCAGCCGGATCGAGCGGGCGCACGCGCGTCACGGTGCGCAACGGCTCGATGGTGACCCCGCGTCGCTCCGCGAGCGCGAGGTAGTTCTTCACGAGGGTGTTCTTGGCGCCGACCCGGCAGCCGACCATGCAGTTGCCGCACTCGGTGCAGCCGGTGCGGGCCGGGCCCTCGCCGCCGAAGTAGGGGTCGGGGACGCGCTTGCCGGGCTCGCCGAAGAAGACGCCCACCGGCGTCTTGCGGAAGGTGTCGCCGACGCCGAGGTCGGTCGCGGTGTCGCGCATCAGCTGCTCGACCGGCCCCTCGCACGGGTTGACGGTGACACCGAGCATTCGCTGGGCCGTTGCGTAGTGCGGCGCGAGCTCGGCCTGCCAGTCGGTGATGTGACCCCACTGCCGGTCGCGGAAGAACGGCGCCGGCGGCACGTAGAGGGTGTTGGCGTAGTTGAGCGACCCGCCGCCGACCCCCGCCCCGGCGAGCACCAGGCAGTCCGGGAGGCGGTGGATGCGCTGGACGCCGAAGAGCCCGAGCTTCGGCGCCCAGACGTAGCGGCGCACGTCCCAGCTCGTCCGGGCGAAGTCCTCGTCCTCGAAGCGGCGACCCGCCTCGTAGACGTGGACGCGGTAGCCCTTCTCGGCGAGCCGCAGGGCGGCGACGGACCCGCCGAAGCCGGACCCGATGACGACGACGTCGTGGTCGAACTCCATGTGCTCACCCTAGGGAGCGCCGGCGCATCAGGCTACCGACAGTAACCTTCGCCACACGCTCCCCGAGCGAGCCCGGGAGGGGCCGGGGGTCAGTTGCCGAGGTACGGCGACACGACGACCTCGACGCGCTGGAACTCCTTGACGTCGGAGTAGCCGGTCGTGGCCATCGCGCGCTTCAGGGCACCGATGACGTTGGTCGCGCCGTCGGCCTGGCGTCCCGGCCCGAAGAGGACCTCCTCGAGCGTGGCCTGGCCACCCAGGGCGATGCGCTCGCCGCGCGGGAGCTGCTGGTGGTGGGCCTCGGGCCCCCAGTGGTAGCCGCCGCCGGGCGCGTCGGTGGCACGCGCCAGGGCCGCACCGAGCATGACCGCGTCGGCGCCGCACGCGACGGCCTTGACGATGTCGCCGGACGTGCCGACGCCGCCGTCGGCGATGACGTGGACGTAGCGACCGCCCGACTCGTCGAGGTAGTCGCGGCGGGCAGCCGCGACGTCGGCGACGGCCGAGGCCATCGGCGCGTGGATGCCCAGGGCCGTCCGGGTCGTGTGCGCGGCGCCACCGCCGAAGCCGACGAGCACGCCCGCGGCGCCGGTGCGCATGAGGTGCAGGGCGGCCGTGTAGGTGGCCGCGCCGCCGACGATGACCGGCACGTCGAGCTCGTAGATGAAGCGCTTGAGGTTGAGCGGCTCTGCCCGGCCCGACACGTGCTCGGCCGAGACGGTCGTGCCACGGATGACGAAGAGGTCGACGCCGGCCTCGACGACGGTCTTCCAGTGCTGCTGGGTGCGCTGCGGAGACAGCGCGCCGGCCACGGTCACCCCGGCCTCACGCAGCTGGCGCAGGCGCTCGGTGATGAGCTCGGGCTTGATCGGCTCGGCGTAGATCTGCTGCATGCGCGCCGTCGCGGCGCCGTCCTCGAGGGCCGCGATCTCGGCCAACTGCCTGGTCGGGTCCTCGTAGCGCGTCCAGAGGCCCTCGAGGTCGAGGACGGGCAGCGCGCCGAGCTTGCCGAGGGCGATGGCGGTCTCGGGCGAGACGACCGAGTCCATCGGGGCCGCCATGACCGGGATGTCGAAGTGGTAGGCGTCGATCTGCCACGACACCGAGACCTCCTCGGGGTCGCGCGTGCGCCGTGAGGGCACGACGGCGATGTCGTCGAAGGAGTAGGCGCGCCGTCCACGCTTGCCTCGGCCAATCTCGATCTCGGTCACCGACCGATCCTATCGACAGCCGGGCGCCGGACGTATCAGCCCATACGGGCACGGGCACTGACCCCCATGGCACACGGATCAGCAGATGCCGGCGTCTTCACGCCGCAGTCGACGTTCTACGAGCAGGGCCGGTTCGGCCGTCTGTTCCCCACCCTGGCGCCCTTCTCCGCCGACACCCCCACCGTCCGCCGCGCCCTCATGGAGCTCGGCAAGCCCGGCGGGATCATGGACGCGCAGGACGGCACCGACCCCGTCGCGCTCATCGTCGACCCGACGCAGAGCGCGCACAACCCCAACAACCCCGACCTGACCGCGGGCATGACCTTCCTCGGCCAGTTCCTCGACCACGACATGACGTTCGACCCGACGAGCTCGCTCGCCCGGCGCCAGGACCCGGAGTCGATCCGCAACTTCCGCATCCCGGCGCTCGACCTCGACAGCGTCTACGGCGGCGGCCCCGGGGTCAGCCCCTTCCTCTACGACCACGCGGTCGACGGCGGCGCCACGAGCTTCCTCGTCGAGTCCATCCCCGGGTCCGATGCCGTGTCTCTCGGAGGGACCCGGACCGACCTGCCGCGCAACGCCCAGAACGTCGCCCTCATCGGCGACCCCCGCAACGACGAGAACCTCATCGTCAGCCAGCTGCACCTCGCGATGCTCCGCTTCCACAACCGGGTCGTCGCCGACGTCAAGGCCGACCTCGGCACCGTCCTCACCGTCGAGGAGGTCTTCGCCGAGGCCCAGCGGATCGTGCGCTGGCACTACCAGTGGATGGTCCTGCACGAGTTCCTGCCCAAGACCGTCGGCGCAGACGTTCTTCGACTTCGGCGACGGGCGCGCCCGGCCCAACAAGCGCATCGACGTGACGCTCTCGTCGCCGCTCTTCGCGCTGATGGGCCAGGCGACCGGCACCCCGGTGTCGCTGGCGCAGCGCAACCTGTTGCGGGCACTGACGATGAAGCTGCCCTCGGGCCAGGCCGTCGCCAAGGCCATGTCGCTGCCGGTGCTCGCGCCGGGCGACCTCGCCGACCTCGCGCCGCTGCACCTCGACCTGCGCACGCCGCTGTGGTTCTACATCCTGCGCGAGGCCGAGGTCGTCGCGCAGGGCCGTCACCTCGGACCGGTGGGCGGCCGGATCGTCGCGGAGGTCTTCCTCGGCCTCGTCGAGGGCGACGCCGACTCCTACCTCGCCCAGGACCCGGGCTGGACCCCGACCTACGGCACCGGGGCCGACTTCACCGTCGTCGACCTGCTCACCGCCGCGGGCGTCGTCGCCACCTTCTGAGCGGCGCGGACGCCACCACGAGATGACGTATGCCGTCCCGCCGAGTCGGCGGGACGGTATACGTCATCGTGGGGTGGGCTCAGCCCACGGTGTAGTTGGGGGCCTCGACGATGCCCTGGATGTCGTGCGGGTGGCTCTCCTTGAGCGAGGCCGAGGTGATGCGTACGAACTGACCCTTGTCCTGCAGCTCGGGGATGGTGCGCGCGCCGACGTAGAACATCGACTGGCGCAGACCGCCGAGCATCTGGTGGGCGACCTGCGACAGCGGACCGCGGTAGGCGACGCGGCCCTCGATGCCCTCGGGCACGATCTTGTCGTCGGAGTCGACCTCGGCCTGGAAGTAGCGGTCCTTGGAGTAGGACTTCTTGCCCCGGCTGCTCATGGCCCCGAGCGAGCCCATGCCGCGGTAGGCCTTGAACTGCTTGCCGTTGACGAAGATCAGCTCTCCCGGGCTCTCCTCGCAGCCGGCGAGCAGCGACCCGATCATCACCGAGTCGGCACCCGCGACGATCGCCTTGGCGATGTCACCGGAGTACTGCAGGCCGCCGTCGGCGATGACCGGCACGCCGGCCGGCTTGCACGCCTGGGCGGCGGCGTGGACCGCGGTGATCTGCGGGGCCCCCACGCCGGTGACGATGCGCGTCGTGCAGATCGAGCCGGGACCCACGCCGACCTTGACGGCGTCGGCGCCGGCGTCGACGAACGCCTGGGCGCCCTCGCGGGTCGCGACGTTGCCGCCGATGACCTGCACGTGACGGGTGGCGGGGTCGCTCTTGAGGCGGGCGACCATCTCGATGAGCAGGCGCACGTGGCCGTGGGCGGTGTCGGCGACGAGCACGTCGACGCCCGCCTCGATGAGGGTCGTGGCCCGCTCCCACGCGTCGCCGAAGTAGCCGATGGCCGCGCCGACCATGAGGCGGCCGTCGGCGTCGTTGCTCGCGTCGGGGAACTGCTCGCCCTTGACGAAGTCCTTGACCGTGATGAGCCCGGCGAGGTGGCCCTCGGAGTCGACGATTGGCAGGCGCTCACGCTTGTGCTGGCGCAGCAGCGAGGTCGCCTCGTCGCGGCTGATGCCGACCGGGCCGGTGATGAGCGGCATCGGCGTCATGACGTCACGCACGAGCGTCGTGGCCCACTCGGCGACCGGCGTGAAGCGCAGGTCGCGGTTGGTCACCATGCCGATGAGCTTCTTGTCGTCGCCGATGACCGGAAGGCCCGAGACGCGGTACTCGCCGCAGATCGCGTCGAGCTCCTCGAGGGTGCGGTCGGGGCCGATGGTGATCGGGTTGGAGATCATCCCGGTCTGGGTCCGCTTGACGAGGTCGACCTGGTAGGCCTGGTCCTGGATCGAGAGGTTGCGGTGCAGCACGCCGAGACCGCCCTGGCGGGCCATCGCGATCGCCATCCGCGCCTCGGTGACGGTGTCCATGGCGGCGGAGATCAGCGGGGAGCGGATCGACAGCTCACGCGTGAGACGCGTCGTCGTGTCGATGTCGTTGGGGGCGAGGTCGCTGTAGCCGGGCAGGAGCAGGACGTCGTCGTACGTCAGCCCCATCGAGGCGAAAGCAGCGGGCACGTCAGACGATCCGAGGCTCATTGCCCGATTCTACGGGCTCCCGGCAGCGCCTCCGAACGCGCGTCAGGGGCTGGTACGGCCGGCGGCGCGAGGCGTGGCAGAGTCGGCAGGGTCGGCGGGGACGACGCCCGGGAGGATGTCGGAGACGACACCGTCGACGAGCGAGCCGACCGCACCGGTGCCGCTGCCGCCGCCTGCGGCGCTGCTCGAGCCCTTGCCCGAACCGTTGCCCGAACCGTTGCCCGAGGCCTTGCCGGGGTCCGAGGCAGCGCTGCCCGAGCCACCGGTCCCGGCCGAGGACCCGGGGGCCGTCTGGTCCTGCGGCGCGCTCGACCCGTTCGGGTCCGTCGAGACCGAGTCGCTCGTCGACCCGGACGCTCCGGTCGACCCGGGGGCGGTCCCGCGCACCTTGGCCTTGGGGGTCGCCTTGGGGGCGGCCGTGGGGGTGGCCTTGGACGTCGTGTTCGTGCTGGTCCTGGCCGTGGTCGAGGGGGCGAGCGTCGTCTGGGGCGCCACGAGCTGGTTCGTCGAGGAGGGCGGCTCCGTCGGGGTCGGTGTGACCGACGGCGTGGGCTTCTTGCCGCCCTTGGTCCCGCCCGCCGGCTTCTTGCCGTTGTTGGTGCCCGGCGGGGTGCCGGTCTGGGTGGCGCCCTGGTCACCCTGGTCGGTCGTCGTGCCCTCGGTGCCGGTCTGGCCGTTGCCGCCCTGGCCGTTGCCCGCCTGGCCGTTGCCGCCCTGGGCCAGGCCGTTGGTGCCGCTGCCGGGCTGACCGGGGTCGCCCGGCCGGCCACCCGCGGCCTGCTCGGTGCCGGGCACGCCCGGGACGGCACCGGGGACGAGGGTGGCGCCGGCCGCGACCGCCTGGCGCTGCGCGGCCGCCACGGCGGCCGGGACGAGCACGATGGAGCCGTCCGCGCGACGGACGAGGACGAGCCCCTGGGCCTGCGCGCTGCGGGAGGTCTGCGGCAGGCCGAGGCGGCTCAGCAGCGCGCTCGGGGCGTCGCTGCGGGCGCTGTCGTCCATCAGCTTGACGATGCGTGCTCGGTCGGCCTGGCTCGGGCCGTTGGCCGGCAGGGTGACGGCCGCTGCGACCCCTGCGCCGGAGGCCGCGACCGCGAGGACCGCGAAGGCGCCGAGGTAGCGGTGCTTGTTGGAGATGCGCCGGCGCCCGGTGCGGGACGGCAGCGGGGTGTCCGCCTGCGTCGCGAGGGCGCCGAGCAGGCCGGCGAGGGGCTCGGAGCCGGCGTCGACCCGACCAGCCAGCCGGTCGAGGAAGAGGTCGTCGGCGATGAGGTCGCTCATGGGAGACAGGTCGTTCATGCCACGTCACCCGCACCGGTGCTGGCGGCGATCATGGCCCGCAGCTTGGTCAGGGCCCGGTGCTGGGCCACGCGCACGGCGCCGGCGGACATGCCGAGGGCAGCCGCGGTCTCGTCGGTGCTCATCCCGACGGCCACGCGCAGGGTGAGGATCTCGCGCTGCTGGGCGGGGAGCTGCTGCATGAGCGCCATCGCGGTGGCGGCGTCGTCGCGCATCACGGCCACGGACTCGGGCGAGGGCCCGTCGTCGGGGCCGTCGGGCAGGTCCGCGACAGGTGCCGGGCCACGCATCGCGGCCCGCTGCGCGTCAGCGAGCTTGCGTGAGGTGATGGTGTAGACGAAGGCCTCGAAGGGCAGGCCGCGCTCCTCGTAGGTCGGCAGAGCCGTCACGACAGCCATGCACACCTCCTGAGCGACGTCCTGGGCAGTGTCCTCGGCTCCGAAGCGGCCGAGGCGGACGCGGGAGTACCGCAGAGCCATGTCCCTGACACGGGCGAGGAGCACGTCGCGCGCGTTGGAGTCACGCGCGGCGAGCGCCGCAAGCTCACGAAGCGATGGAGCGTCCATCCGCTCCATCGCGCCAACACCACCCGGCGTTACGCCGGTGTGTGTGGACCACCCAAGACCCATGAGAGTCGTCGTCCCCCCGAACTGTCGAATGTGCTGGCGACGCCGTCGTCTGCGCCCCGGTCAACCCTCGCCGGAGCGCACCCATGCTAGTGCGACGTCTACCTCGGGGACGAGTGCGATGGTCCGAATGTCCCTTCGGGAACGAGCATGCCATCCGGATGGCAATTCTTGAACAAGTCCTTAAGATTCCGCTCTTTATCCGTGATCGCGCGCCCGGTTAGCGTCAATTCCGCGGTCCCGCACTCATGTCGTGCACCGAGGGGCCGGTACGACACGGCGGCAACCCCGCCCCACCGAGAGACGAGTTCATGGCCGAGATCACCCGCCTGCCCGGACCGGTTGCCGACCTGTGGGACTGGCAGCTGGACGGGGCCTGCCGAGGCGTCAGCCCCGAGGTCTTCTTCCACCCCGAGGGCGAGCGTGGACCTCGCCGCCGCAACCGTGACGCGCAGGCCAAGGCCGTCTGCGCCGCCTGCCCGGTGCTGACCCAGTGCCGCTCCCACGCCCTCGAGGTCCGTGAGCCCTACGGCGTCTGGGGCGGCTTGACCGAGGCCGAGCGCGAGGTTCTCTACGACGGCATCCAGCAGGCGTCCTGACCCCCTGACGTCCGCCGGCACACGTCGCCGGCGGCACGAGCCACTCGGCCCACCCGCGAGACACGACGGGGTCGCGGAGGCCGAGCGCAGCAAGGGCCGCTCCCCACCGGGGAGCGGCCCTTGCTGCTGTTGCCGTGGCCGACGCGGCGCCCGTCAGGACGCCGTGCCGTATGCCGCGTGGCGGCGTCGGTCAGTGACCGTGGCCGTGACCGTGGCCGCCGGCCTCCGGCTCGTCCTCGGGCTTGTCGACGACGAGCGTGTCGGTCGTGAGGATCATCGACGCGATGGACTCGGCGTTGCGCAGCGCGGAACGGGTGACCTTGACCGGGTCGATGACGCCGGCGGCGATGAGGTCGCCGTACTCGCCCGTGGCCGCGTTGAGGCCCTGGCCGAGGGGCAGCTCGGCCACCCTGGAGGTGACGACGTAGCCCTGCAGACCGGCGTTCTCGGCGATCCAGCGCAGCGGCTCGGCGACGGCCTTGCGCACGATGGCAGCGCCCGTGGCCTCGTCACCGGTGAGCTCGAGGGTGTCGATCGCGGAGGCGGCGTGGATGAGGGCGGTGCCGCCACCGGCGACGATGCCCTCCTCGATCGCGGCGCGCGTCGCGGAGATCGCGTCCTCGATGCGGTGCTTCTTCTCCTTGAGCTCGACCTCGGTGTGCGCGCCGACCTTGATGACGCAGACGCCACCGGCGAGCTTGGCGAGGCGCTCCTGGAGCTTCTCGCGGTCCCAGTCGGAGTCGGTGCGCTCGATCTCGGCCTTGATCTGGTGGACGCGGCCGGAGACCTCGCCCTCCTCGCCGTTGCCGTCGATGATCGTCGTGTTGTCCTTGGTGAGGACGACGCGGCGGGCCTGTCCGAGGACGGTCAGGTCGGCCTGGTCGAGGCTGAGCCCGACCTCGGGCGCGATGACCTGGCCACCGGTGAGGATGGCGATGTCCTGGAGCATGGCCTTGCGGCGGTCGCCGAAGCCGGGGGCCTTGACGGCCGCGACGTTGAACGTGCCGCGGATCTTGTTGACGACGAGAGTCGAGAGGGCCTCGCCGTCGACGTCCTCGGCGATGATGAGCAGCGGCTTGCCGGACTGCACGACCTTCTCGAGGACCGGGAGCACCTCGGCGACCGAGGAGATCTTGCCCTGGTTGATGAGGATGTAGGCGTCCTCGAGGACGGTCTCCATGCGCTCGGTGTCGGTGACGAAGTAGGCCGAGAGGTAGCCCTTGTCGAACTGCATGCCCTCGGTGAACTCGAGCTCGGTCGCCGTCGTCGAGGACTCCTCGACGGTGATGACGCCGTCCTTGCCGACCTTGTCGAACGCCTCGCCGATGAGGCCACCGAGGGTGGCGTCCTGGGCGGAGAGGGTGGCGACGGAGGCGATCTCGTCCTTGCCGTCGACCTCGCGGGCGTTGGCGAGGAGCTGGTCGTTGACCGCGGTGACGGCCTTGTCCATGCCGCGCTTGAGCGCGGCCGGGGCGGCGCCGGCGGCGACGTTGCGCAGGCCCTCCTTGACCATGGCCTGGGCGAGCACGGTCGCGGTCGTCGTGCCGTCACCGGCGACGTCGTTGGTCTTGGTCGCGACCTCCTTGGCGAGCTGGGCGCCGAGGTTCTCGTACGGGTCCTCGAGCTCGATCTCACGGGCGATGGTCACGCCGTCGTTCGTGATCGTGGGGGCGCCCCACTTCTTGTCGATGACGACGTTGCGGCCCTTGGGGCCGAGCGTCACCTTGACGGCGTTGGCGAGCGCGTTGACGCCGCGCTCGAGCGACTTGCGGGCGGAGTCGTCAAACTCCAGCTGCTTGGCCATGGTGTTCCTTTGGCTCGGATTGCGTAGCGGTGCTTAGGGATTCCGGGCAGACCCGGGTCAAACGAGACGCACCCCGGCGAGACCCCGATGGGGCTCACCGGGGTGCGGTCACGGCATACGGCTTGGGTCAGCCGACGATGGCGAGGACGTCGCGCGCGGAGAGGATGAGGTACTCCTCGCCGCCGTACTTGACCTCGGTGCCGCCGTACTTGCTGTAGATGACCTTGTCGCCGACCTTGACGTCGAGCGGGACGCGCTCGGTGCCGGTGTCGTTGAAGCGGCCGGGGCCGACAGCGAGGACCTCGCCCTCCTGCGGCTTCTCCTTGGCCGTGTCCGGGATGACGAGGCCGGACGCAGTGGTCTGCTCGGCCTCGAGGGACTTGACGACGATGCGGTCTTCGAGCGGCTTGATGGAAACCGACACGGTGGTGACCTTCCCTTCGGGACAGTCGGAAACTGACTACGGACTGTGGGCTCTTCGAGGCTGGCCGCCGTCGCGGGGGTCGACCTCCCTCGATGAGGGCGCTGGCACTTTCAGGTCGAGAGTGCCAACAAGAAGAAATCTAGGTATGCCGTTAGCACTCGGTCAAGTCGAGTGCCAACACTCGTCGGCTGCGAGGATGGCTTCCATGGACGCTGCCATGGTCGATCGCCTCTCCGCAGGTGAGGGCTGGGCGCTGCTCCAGTCGCTGCCGCCCTACGACGAGGGCGAGTCGCTGCACCTGCAGGGACGCCTGCGCGAGGCGGGCTTCGCGCCCGACCTCGTCGCCGCGGCCATGACCCAGTCGCGGCTGCGCGCCAGGGGCGCCGACAAGTTCGGGGACTTCGCCGCCGGGATGCTCTTCACCCCCGACGGGCTCGAGCAGGCGAGCCGGCTCGCGATCGCCGCCCGCCACGCGCACCGGTATGCCGCGGCCGGCGTCCGCGACGTCTACGACCTCGGCTGCGGGCTGGGCGCCGACGCGATGGCCTTCGCGGGCCTCGACCTCACGGTCCACGCCGTCGACGCCGACGACACGACGGCCCGCGTCGCCGCCGTGAACCTGCGCCACTGGCCGTCCGCCCGGGTGACGCACGGGCTCGCCGAGGACGTACGCCTGCCGCATGGTGAGGGCCGTCGCCACCTCGGCCTGTGGCTCGACCCGGCCCGCCGCGTCACGGGGGTCGCCGACATCACCGGCCGCACCAAGCGCGTCTTCTCGCTCGACGCGATCTCGCCGTCCTGGTCGCAGGTGCTCGCCTTCGCCGAGCAGGTCCCGGCGACCGGGGCCAAGCTCTCCCCCGCCTTCCCGCACGGCTCGGTCCCCCGCGGCGCCGAGGCGCAGTGGACCTCGTGGCACGGCGAGGTGCTCGAGTGCGCCGTGTGGTGGGGACCGCTCGTGGCGACCGTCGGCCGCACCGCCGCCGTGTGCACCGAGAGCTCGACGTCCGTCGTCACCGAGGCCGACGCCGCGGACGGCAGCGGACAGCCGGGACTGACGTCGGTGGCCGAGCTCGGCGAGTGGCTCTACGAGCCGGACCGCGCCGTCATCCGGGCCGGGCTGACCGGCGCGCTCGTCGCCGCCGTCGACGGCGCCGAGCTGGCGGCCGGGGTCGGCTACGTCACGAGCGCGCGGTCCCGGGAGCTGCCGTGGGCGCGGCGTTTCCGCGTGGACGAGGCCATGCCGCTGTCGACCAAGCGCCTCGCCCGCTGGCTGCGCGACCACGGCCACGACCGCGTGACGATCAAGAAGCGCGGCGTCACCCTCGACGCCGACCTGCTGCGTCGCCAGCTGAAGATGACCGGACGCGGCAAGGGCGGCTCCGAGGCGACGCTCGTGCTGACCCGGATCGGCGGCAGCCAGGTCGCCCTCGTCGTCACTCCCGCCTGACTCGGTCACTGCTCGCTCCTGTGACCGCGGTGACCGCCGCGCCCGCCGCCGCTCGCGGCGTGGAGCGTCGGCGGGCGGTAACCGGGCGACGTGACCTTCCAGCGCACGCTGCCCGCCGCCGATGCCGCTCCCGGCGCCGGACGCCACGGCCCTCGGGCCCAGTGGCCGGCCAGGTACCGCGCCGGCTCAGCGGGCTGCGGCGTACAGCGCGTGCAGAGCACTCCAGGTGTCGCCCCAGTCGGGCAGGGCGTTGCCGGCAACGTCGGCCTCGAGGCGGCGGACGTAGGTGTCCCAGCCGGCGGCATACCCGGCGACCTGCGCGGACGTCAGCCGCTCGTGGCGCAGGAGGAGCCGCGCGCCCTCGCCGTCGGCCGCCACCTCGGCGGTGACGACGGACGCGACCCCACCGACGGGCCACTCCCACACCAGTCGCGTCGGCGCCTTGCAGGTGAGGACGCGGCACTGCGGGGTGTCGGCGTCGTCGAAGTGGATGGTGAAGCGACCGCCGGGCCGCAGGTCCCCCGACACGGGAGCGAACCAGCGGGCCAGCCGGTCGGGGTCGGTGCATGCCTGCCACAGGTCCTCGGGCGTCGTGGCGTAGTGCCGGTCGAAGACCACCGCCACGGTCTCGTCACCGTCACTGCCGCGCTCGATCCGGCCCAGCACCTGCATCAGCTCGCCCATCCCCTGCTCCTGTCCTCGACCCGCGGGTGCCGGGTGCGTCCGCTCAGGGTAACCCTACGGTTACGTAACACACAAGGTACACAACGCGGCCTCAGAGGGCGGCGTCCGGCTGGGCCCCGACCCAGCGCACGGCGGCCGCGCCCGCCTCGTTGGCTGCCTCGAGCGCTCGCTGCGCGTCAGCGCCGTCGGCGAGCGCCGCCGCGAGCGCGCCGCAGAAGGCGTCACCCGCACCGACCGTGTCGCCGATCTCGCCTGCAGGCACCTGTATGCCGTCGACCCCGTCGGTCCCCCACCGCGCCCCGGCTGCCCCGAAGGTGACGAGCAGCGAGCCGGGCAGCAGATCCGAGTCCGCGAGCTGGCGCATCTCGTACTCGTTGACCACGACCGGGTCGGCGAGCGCGATGACGTCGGGCGGCAGGCCGGCATACGGGGCGAGGTTGATGACGACGCGGGCACCGGCCGCACGGGCCGCGCGCGCCGCGTCGGCGACCGTGCCGAGGTCGACCTCGAGCGAGCAGAGCAGGACGTCGCCGGGCCCGAGGCGACCGGCCTCTTGGGTCAGCGACGGGTCCGCCTCCGCGTTGGCGCCGGCGACGACGATGATCGAGTTCTCGCCGGCCTCGTCGACGGTGATGAGGGCCGTGCCGGTCGGTGCGGTGTGGCTTGTCGACACCGCAGACGGGTCGACGCCGAGCGCTCCGAGCCGCTCCATGTAGGCGGCACCCGCCTCGTCGTCCCCCACCCGGGCGAGCATCTGCACGTGGCTCGCGCCGGCGCGGGCCGCGGCCGCGGCCTGGTTGCCGCCCTTGCCCCCGGCGTAGCGTCCGCCGGCCCGGCCGAGGACGGTCTCCCCCGGGACGGGGTGCCGCTCGACGAGCGTCACGACGTCGACGTTGAGCGAGCCGAGCACGGCCACGCGACCCATCAGCGCTCCCCGCGTCCGAGCAAGGTGTCGCGCCAGAGACGGGAGTAGCGCTCACCGTCCACCCCGAGCGCGACGTCGACACGGACCGGCGCCTCCCCGTGCGGGTCGTGCGCGATGGCCCCGCTCCAGTCGCGCCGGTCGACGATGGTCCGGCCGCGCGACCAGGAGCCGGCGAGCTCGATGCGTAGCGGCAGCGTCTCGGTGCGCAGTGCGGCGCGGTCGATGACGGCGCAGACCGCGCCGGCGTCGCCGATCGTGGCGTGCTCGCCGCCGAGACGCTCACGCTGGAAGTCCATGAGGCGCCCGCCGAGCTCGGCGGGTCCACGACCACCCACGGCCACGAGCTCGGCTGCGGCGGCCCGGTCGACGACCGGCTCGTAGAAGACGTCGAGCCCGTACATCGTGACCGGGATCCCGAGGTCGGCGGCGGCATCGAGCGTGATGGCTGCCGCCTCCGGGTCGTGGAAGACGTTGAACTCGGCCGAGGCCGTCGCGTTGCCCACGTTGGCGGCGCCGCCCATGAAGACGATCTCCGAGATGCCTCGCGCCGCGTCGGGGTGGGTGCGCAGCAGCAGCGCGATGTTGGTCAGGGGTGCGAGCGGCACGAGGGTCACCGGCCGGCCCGCCTCGGCGGCCTCGCGACAGACGTCGCGGAGCAGCTCGACCGCGTGTCGGGGGTCGACGGTCGCCGTGGTGGCCGCGCCCCATCCGAGGTCGGCCATGCCGTCGTCGCCGTGCACGTGTCGGGCATCGACAGGAGTCTCGAGCAGGGGGCGTTCGGCGCCGCGCGCGACGGGCACGTCGGTGCGGCCAGCCGTTTCGAGGACGAGGAGGGTGTTGCGCACGACGTCGTCGACGGGCGCGTTGCCCCCGACACAGGAGACGGCACGCAGGTCGAGTGAGGGGTGCAGGGCGGCGAGGAGCAGCGCGCACGCGTCGTCGACACCGGTGTCGACGTCGAGCACGACGGGAGTGGGTTCAGTCGTCACAGCGGCAACGTACCGGCTCGCCCCGCGCGCACCGGCTCGCACCACGGCGCAGGGCGCTCGGACCCGTCGGGGATAGGCTCGAACGATGCGCCAGAGCCCGACCCGACGCCGCCGCCCGTCCACGCCGAGCTGGACGGTGCTCGCGGCTGCCGTGACGGCACTCGCCGCGTGCTCGACGACCCCACCGGCCGCCGGGCCCTCGGCCCCCGGGACCACGGCGCAACCCCCGACAGCCACCTCCACCGTCCCCACCACCGGGGCGAGCACCTCGACGAGCACCTCGACGAGCAGCGGCACCCCTTCGACCCCGAGCTCGGCCACCACGACGAAGCCGCCGACGACACCCTCCTCGTGCGCGCCGGACCTCGTCGCGCGCATGGACGCCGGCGAGCGCGCCGGGCAGCTGCTCATGGTCGGGCTCGACAACGGCGCGAGCCGTACCAGCCTCGACGCCCTCGTGGCGCGACGCCACCTCGGCGGCGTCATCCTGCTCGGCGGCTGGACCGGCGGCTCCGACAGCGTCCGCCGGACGACGCGGCACCTGTCCTCCCTCGCGTCGGCCGAGGACACCGCGGGCCTCGGGCTGCTCGTCGCCGCCGACCAGGAGGGTGGGGCCGTGCAGCAGCTGCGCGGCGACGGCTTCAGCCGTATGCCGTCGGCCCGCGTCCAGGACCAGAGCTCGCCGGGTGCGCTGACCGCCGACGCGACACGGTGGGCCAACCAGCTGCGCACGGCGGGCATCAACGTCAACCTCGCGCCGGTCGCCGACACCGTCCCGACCTCGATCGGTCGCGCCAACGGACCGATCGGCCAGTACGACCGCCAGTTCTCCAGCGACCCCGAGCGCGTCTCCCGGATGGTGGGCGCCTTCCTCGCCGGCATGCGCGCCGGCGGGGTGGCCGCCACGGTCAAGCACTTCCCCGGCATCGGCCGGATCACCGGCAACACGGACGTCACTGCGCGCGGCATCACCGACCGCACGACGACCGTCGACGACCCGTACCTCGAGCCGTTCCGCACCGGCATCCAGGACGGGGTGGAGCTCGTCATGGTGGGCTCGGCGATCTACAGCCGCATCGACCCGGGCACCAACGCGGTCTTCTCCAAGCCCATCGTCACCGACCTGCTCCGCGACCGGCTCTCCTACGACGGCGTCGTCATCACCGACGACGTGGGCGCGGCCAAGGCCGTGGCCGCCGTGCCCGTCGGCGAGCGCGCCACCCGCTTCATCCAGGCCGGCGGCGACATCACCCTGACCGCCCGCCCGAGCACCGTCCCCGCCATGCACGACGCCATCACCAGCAAGATGAAGTCGAACCCCGCCTTCGCCCAGCAGGTGGAGACCGCCGCCATCCGAGTCGTCGACCTCAAGCTACGCATGGGCCTCGCCCACTGCCGCTGACCACCGGCAGGGTTGCACTCGGCAACCGGACACATGACAGTCACCAGCCCCCACCGACGCCCCGACCTCCCAGGCGCCACCAGACGATCGCGGGGGCCTGCTCATACGTCGTGGCCGGGACTCACCCAGCCAGGACGAGAGCCGCGCGTGGGGTCGAGAACGAGGGTGACCGGCCGTCCGCGCGGCATCGGCAGCCGGCCGCCGGCATACGGACGTGGGCGTGGGCAGGGACGGCCGGCTGAGGCTCCACGCCGCGCGGGCGGCCGGTCGCCCGAAGGGCGCCCAGCCAAGCAGGTGTGGAACTAAGCCTGAACGAGAGTGACCGGCATCGACGAGTCCGTGGGAAGTCCGAGGTCGCTCGGCTCGCGCCCCTTGGCCACCATCTGCGCCCCGAGCGCCGCCACCATGGCCCCGTTGTCGGTGCACAGGCCCGGCCGGGGCACGCGGAGGTTCACGCCGGCCTTGTCGCACCGCTCCTGGGCGAGCGCGCGCAGGCGGGAGTTGGCCGCGACGCCGCCGCCGATGAGCAGGTGCTCGACGTCGTGCTCCTTGCAGGCGAGCAGGGCCTTGCGGGTCAGCACGTCGACGACGGCCTCCTGGAAGCTCGCCGCGACGTCGGCGACGGGCACGGTCTCGCCGGCGCGCTGACGGGTCTCGACCCACCGGGCGACGGCGGTCTTGAGGCCGGAGAAGGAGAAGTCGAAGCGGTGCCGCTCCATGTCGCGGCCGGTCGTGAGGCCGCGGGGGAAGTCGATGGCGATCCGGTTGCCCTCTCGCGCAGCGCGATCCACGTGCGGGCCACCGGGGAACGGCAGTCCGAGGACGCGCGCGACCTTGTCGAAGGCCTCGCCGGCGGCGTCGTCCATCGTCGAGCCGAGCGAGCGCACGTCGTTGGTGACGTCGGGCACGAGCAGGAGCGAGGAGTGACCGCCCGAGACGAGCATCGCCATCGTCGGCTCGGGCAGCGGGCCGTGCTCGACGATGTCGACGGCGACGTGCGAGGCGAGGTGGTTGACGCCGTAGATCGGCTTGCCGAGGGCGAGCGCGAGCGCCTTCGCCGAGGCGACGCCGACGAGGAGCGCGCCGGCCAGGCCGGGGCCGGACGTCACGGAGATGGCGTCGAGGTCGCGCAGCTGCACGCCGGCCTCCCGGCAGGCGCGCTCGATGGTGGGGACCATCGCCTCGAGGTGGGCGCGGCTCGCGACCTCGGGCACGACGCCGCCGAAGCGTGCGTGCTCCTCGACGCTGCTCGCGACCGTGTCGACGAGGAGCGTCTGCCCGCGGACGATGCCGACCCCGGTCTCGTCGCAGGACGTCTCGATGCCGAGGACGAGGGGCTCGTCGCTCATGCGTCTCCCTTCGTGACGAGCAGGCGCATCACGAGCGCGTCCACGTCGCCGGGTTGGTAGTAGCGCCGGCGGACCGAGATGACCTCGAAGCCGGCGCGGTCGTAGAGGCGCCGGGCGGCGTCGTTGTCGGCCCGCACCTCGAGGAGCACCGCCTCGACACCTCGCGCGGCGGCGCGGCGCACGAGCTCGGTGAGGAGCACGCGACCGGTGCCGCGTCCCTGGTGCCCGGGTGCGGTGGCGATGGTCATGACGTCGGCCACGTCGCCCGCGACGTCGAGACCGGCATACCCGGCGATGGTCCCGTCGGGCGTCGTCGCGACGACGTAGTCGCGGCGCGGTCGCCCGGCGAGCTCGGTCCACCACGTCGCCTCGGACCACGCGTCGTCGGCGAAGAGCTGCTGCTCGAGCTCGGCGAGGTGCGCGAGGTCGGTCCACTGGAGGTCGCGCAGCACGACCTCTCCGGGAGCGGCGGCCTCTGGCTGTGCCACGGTCATCCGAGCGTCGACTTCTTCGACGGCGGGGCGGGCGCCGCATCCGGCCGTCGGAGGTAGAGCGGCTCGAGCCCGTCGAAGCCGTGGCCGGGGTCGACCAGCTGCAGCTCGTCCGCAGGACCGGCCGGCGACTCCCGCAGCCGACGTGCCGCGAGGTCGGCGAGGACTCCCCCGCTGACGTCGCGCGGGCCGACCGCGTCGGGCAGTACGTCGGCGTAGAGCGTCGGACCGCGCCCCGCCGTGGGCAGCCCGCGCACCTCGTCAGGCAGGTCGGCGGCACGCGACACGACGGGCTCGCCGACGCGGCAGGCGCGCTCGTCCCCCAGGCTGTAGGTCGCGGCATACACCTCCTTGCGGCGGGCGTCGGTGGCGACGAGCAGGTCGCCGCGGCGCCCCTCCAGCCAGGCCTCGTGGGCGAGGGCGTCGAGGCTCGCCAGGCCGCGCACCGGCAGGCCGAGCGCGAAGGCGAAGGTGCGGCCGGTGACGATGCCGACGCGCAGGCCGGTGAAGGGTCCGGGACCGATGCCGACGACGACGTCCGTGACGTCGCCGGGCTCGGCTCCGGCCGAGGCCAGGGCCGCGCGGATGTTCGGCGCGAGGTGCTCGGCGTGCGCGCGGGCGTCGAGGGTCGTGGCCTCCGCGACGACCGAGGCGCCGTCGTGCAGGCCGACGGTGATGGCGGTCGTGGAGGTGTCGATCGCGAGCAGGAGCACGACGGTCAGGCTATCCGAGCACGAGCGGGGTCCCCGAACCCGAGGTCGTATGCCGCGTGCCCCGCCGCGAGCCGAAGCGACGTCCGCGCGTGGCCGGGTGCGTGGCCACACGGGTGGCCGAGCGTGCCGGGTGGCGTCAGCTCTCGGGCGCGACGGCGTCGAGGACGGCGTCCCAGCGCTCCCCGACCCCGACGAGGTGGGCCGTGCGGACGTCCTCGCCGGTGATGGTGAGCTCGAGGCGCTCGTCGCTCAGCTGCTCGGCGAGCCCGGCGCCCCACTCGACGACGGTCACGCTGGCGTCGAGGTCGGCGTCGAGGTCGAGGTCGTCGAGCTCGAGCGCGGAGCCGAGCCGGTAGGCGTCGACGTGGACGAGCGCCGGGCCGCCGACGAGCGACGGGTGCACGCGCGCGATGACGAACGTCGGCGAGGTGATCGGGCCGCGCACCCCGAGCCCCTCGGCGATGCCCTGGGTCAGCGTCGTCTTGCCGGCGCCGAGGTCGCCGGTGAGGACGAGCACGTCGCCGCCGCGGAGCAGGGCGCCGAGCCGGCGGCCGAAGTCCTGGGTGTCCTCGGTGGTCGCCCACCGCAGCTGCCGCTCCACGGGTCAGGCTCCCTTGGGCCGGCTGCGCTTGCCGCGGCGCGCCCGGGCGAGCTCGGCGGCCTTCGTCTGCAGGCGGCGCTGGCGGCGGTTCTTGGCGACGTCGGTGACGATGCGGCGCACGCGCGGCTGGTTGTCGACCTCGATCTGCTCGGCCCGGGCGCGGGCCGCCTGGTCGACGAGCTGGACGAGGTGGGCGTTGAGCAGGTCGGGGTGCTCGAGCATGATGACGTGCCCGGCGTCGTTGACGACGATGTGCTCGGCGCCCGGGATGCCCTCGACGATGAGCTCGCTGTGCGACGGCGGCGTCAGGATGTCGTCGCGACCGTTGAAGACGAGCACGACGGCGTGGCGGAACTCGAGCAGGGCAGGCCGCTTGTCGAAGCCGTCGAACGTCTGCAGGTAGTCGTTGACGACGTCGAGCGGCGTGCTGAGCAGGATGTCGGCGGTGTAGCGGACGACGGAGCGCGGCACCGGCGAGGCGAACGAGTTCTGCTCCACCATGAAGTGCTCGAGGTCCCGCGCCACCCGTCGGACCCGGGTGAACAGCTCGGGCCGGTGGGCCAGAGAGCCGAGCACCCCCGGGCCGAGTCGCTCGAGCATGAGGCGACCGAGGGTCGCCACCCGGCCACCGTTGGCCAGCATGAGGCCCCCCGCGCTCGTCGCGACGAAGGCGGCGCCGACGACGCGGGCGACGACGAACGCCGGGTCGTGCTCGCCGAGGGCGAGCATCGTCATGCCGCCCATGGAGTGCCCGACGAGCACGATGTCACCCTCGGGCACGACCTGGTCGATGACGGTGTGCAGGTCGTGGCCCAGACGGTCGATCGTGTAGCTGTCCTTCTCGCCGCGGCCCGAGCGACCGTGGCCGCGCTGGTCCCAGCTGACGACGCGGTAGCCGGCGTCCTTGAGGGCCCGCCGCTGGTAGACCCAGCAGCGCAGGCTGAGGCAGTAGCCGTGCGTCAGCACGACGGTGGGCAGCTCCTCCGGACGATCGTGCTGGGTCGCGCCGTCGGCGGCCTCGCGCGCGGCCGCCTGGGCAGGCCGGTCGACCTCGACGTGGAGCAGGACGCCGTCGTCGGTGACGACGACACGCTCCTCGTCGGGCGTGATGTCGAGCAGCTCGGGGGTCTCGAGGGCCTCCATGGCAGCCCGGTGCTTGCCGGCCCGGTCCGCGGCGATGCCCGCGGCGACACCGGCGGCCACGCCGAGGGTCGCTGCGGCGATGCCGATGACGGGGTTGCGACGCGGGCTCATGCGTCCTCCCCCGGCCCGCCCACGTAGAGCCGGGGCACGCGGGCGCCGAGCCTCGTGACGATCTCGTAGCTGATGGTGTCGGTGGCGTCGGCCCAGTCCTGCGCCGTGGGCTCGCCGGGCGCCCCGCCGAAGAGCGTGACGACGTCGCCTGCGCGCGCCTGCGAGCCGGGCCCGAGGTCGACGACGAACTGGTCCATGCAGACCCGTCCGGCGATCGTGGTGCGGCGGCCCTCGACGAGGAGCGGTCCGACGTTGGTCGCGTTGCGCGGCACGCCGTCGGCATATCCCGCCGGCACGAGCCCGACGACGGTGTCGACGTCGGGGACATAGGCATGGCCGTAGCTGATGCCCTGACCGGCCGGGAGCGCCTTGACGAGGGCGAGGCGGGCCCGGAGCGTCATGACGGGCCGCAGCCCGAAGTCGTCCTCGACCTGCGGCACCGGGGTCAGGCCGTACATCGCGATGCCGGGGCGCACGAGGTCGGCGTGCGCCGAGGGGTGGACGAGGGTGGCGGCGGAGTTGGCGAGGTGGCGCACCTCGGGCCGGATGCCGGCCTGCTCGGCCTCGGCGACGGCCTCGAAGAAGCGCTCCTGCTGGGCCAGCACGGTGGGGTGCTCGGGAGAGTCGGCGTGCGCGAAGTGGGTCCAGAGGCCCACCACGGTGACCGAACCGCCCTCCTCGAGCCGCCGGGCGTGCTGCACGAGCGTGGTCCAGTCGGCGCCGTAGGCACCCCCACGGCCCAGGCCCGTGTCGGCCTTGAGGTGCACTCTCGCCGTGCGCCCCAGCGAGGACGCCGCCGCGGCGATCTCGTCGAGCACCCAGGGCGCCGACGCGGAGAGGTCGATGTCGCGCTCGACGGCGCCGGCGAAGTCGGCGCCGGGGACGCTGAGCCAGGTCAGCAGCCGTGTCGTCAGGCCCGCGTCGCGCAGCGCGAAGGCCTCGCCGAACTGGGCGACGCCGACCCAGGTGGCTCCGCCGCGCACCGCGGCGCGCGCGACCTGCAGCAGCCCGTGGCCGTAGGCGTCGGCCTTGACCACGGCCATGAGCTCCGACGACGGGGCGAGGGCGCGCAGGGTACGCACGTTGGACTCCAGCGCGGCGAGGTCGATCTCGGCCCACACGGTCAGGCCGTGGGTCTGCGGCGCGGCGCTGCCCGCGGCAGCGTCACCGGACGGGTCCGTCACGGTCCGGTCGGCGTCAGAGGCGTCGATCTCGCTCATGCGTGCAGTCTCGCAGTTCGTCAGGGCTGTCCGGGAACGGGGCGTGGCGGCGGGCTTCGCCGCGGGCCGGGTCAGCTCGGGGCGGACCGTCCGCGGGCCAGCAGGTCCCGCACCGTGGGGCGTATGCCGTGTGCCACCGCGAGTGCCCGCAGCGGACCGCCGCCGGACACCCGGTCGGCCGTGACGCCGTGGACCATGGCTCCGAGGGACGCGGCGTCATGAGGCGTCAGGCCGGCCGCGAGCAGGGCTCCGATGACGCCGGAGAGCACGTCGCCGGCCCCGGCCGTGGCGAGCCACGGCGGCGCGTCGGCCTGCGAGCGCACGGGCTCACCATCGGTGACGACGAGCGTCGTCGCGCCCTTGAGGAGCACCGTGGCGCCGGTCAGGGCGACGAGGCGCCGGGCGTGCCCGAGCCGGTCGGCCTTGACGTCGTCGGCGGTGACTTCGGCGGGACGGTTGACGGAGCTTCGGGCGTCATCTGTGCTCGGGCCGGGCTCGGGAGCAGCCGAAGTTGCGTCATCGGTCCCCTGCGCAGCGGCTTCGAGGCGGGTCAGCAGGCGCGCGAGCTCACCGGCGTGCGGCGTCAGGACGGTCGGCACGTCGCGCCGGCCCTCGACGAGCGCCAGTCCCCCGGCGTCGACGACGACGGGCAGGTCGCTCGCCAGGGCTGCGCGCGCCGCGTCGAGCTGGGTGCGGGCGTCGGAGTCGTCGGCGTCCGTGTCGAGACCGGGCCCGACGACCCAGGCCTGGACGCGGCCGTCACCGACGACCGCCTCGGGGACGGCCTGGTGCACGAGCCCGACCGGGGTCGGCGTGCCGACGTAGCGGAGCATCCCGACCCCGGCCTCGGCGGCCGAGGTGGTGGTGAGCACTGCGGCGCCGGGATAGGCCTCGCTGCCGGCCACGACGCCGAGGACGCCGCGGGAGTACTTGTCGTCGCCGCTGCCGGGCACGGGCCAGAGGCCTGCGACGTCGTCCCACGTCAGGCGCTCGACAGCTGGGGGCACGTCGTCCACGTCGATGCCGATGTCGACGACGGTCAGGCGGCCGGTGGCGGCCTCGCCCGCCGGGAGCAGGTGCACGGGCTTCGGCGTGCCGAACGTGACGGTCTCGTTGGCCCAGACGGCGTCGTCCTCGCCCTCCTCGCCGGCCGGGTCGAGCCCGCTGGCAAGGTCGACCGCGATGACCCACGCGTCGTCGTCGACGGCGTCGACGAGTCGCGCGGCATCCGGACGCAGCCCGGGACGACCACCGATTCCGACGATGCCGTCGAGCACGACGTCGGCCTCCGCCACGACCTCGGCGGCGGCCGCAGCGGCGCCGGCGGCCTCGTGGACCATGACCCCGGCAGCCTCGGCGGCAGCCAGGCCGGCGGCGTGCACGCCCTCCCGACCCGACGCGGGGACCAGCACCACGGCGCAGGCGAAACCCGACTCGGCGAGGTGGGCGACGGCATACAACGTGTCACCGCCGTTGTCGCCGGCGCCGATGAGACCGACGACGGTGGTGCCGTCGGTGTCGGCGAGGCGCGCGGCGGCCACCTCGGCGAGGCCGAGCGCGGCCCGCGACATGAGCTCACCCTCGGGCAGCTGCGCCATGGCGGCTGCTTCAGCGGCCCGGACGGACTCGACGGAGTGTGCGCGGATCATCAGCCCTCCGCGATGACGACGGCCGACGCGACACCCGCGTCGTGCGACAGGGACAGGTGGAAGGAGTCGACGCCGAGGTCGTTGGCCCGGGCCAGCACCGTGCCGCCGATCTCGAGCGATGGGCGCCCGTCGTCGTTGGTCACGACCTGGGCGTCGGTCCAGTGCAGCCCGACCGGGGCGCCGAGCGACTTGGCGAGCGCCTCCTTGGCGGCGAACCGCGCCGCGAGGGAGGCGATGCCGAGGTGGCGCTCGTCGGCGGTGAAGAGACGCTCGCGCAGCGCCGGGGTGCGCTCGAGGGTCGCCTCGAAACGCTCGATGTCCACGACGTCGATCCCGACCCCGACGATCACGTCACTCGACCGTGACCGACTTGGCGAGGTTGCGCGGCTGGTCGACGTCGAGGCCCTTGGCCGTCGAGAGCCACAGGGCGAACACCTGCAGCGGCACGACCGTGAGCAGCGGCGCGAGCAGCGGCGAGGTCGCGGGCACCCGGATGACCTCGTCGGCGAACGGCACCACGGCCTCGTCGCCCTCCTCGGCGATGACGAGGGTGCGGGCGCCGCGGGCGCGGATCTCCTGGATGTTGCTGACGACCTTGCCGTGCAGGCCGTGCTCGCTCATCGGCGACGGCACGACGACGAAGACCGGCTGGCCCGGCTCGATGAGCGCGATCGGGCCGTGCTTGAGCTCGCCGGCGGCGAAGCCCTCGGCGTGGATGTAGGCGAGCTCCTTGAGCTTGAGCGCGCCCTCCATGGCGATCGGGTAGCCGACGTGGCGACCGAGGAAGAGGACCGAGCGGGTGTCGGCCATGAACTTCGCGATCTCCTTGACCCGGCCCATCTGGCCGAGGAGGGTCTCGATCTTGGCCGGGACGCCGCCCAGCTCCTTCATGACCGACTGGGCGTCGTCGGCGTAGGAGCCGCCGCGCAGCTGCGCGAGGTAGAGCCCGAGCACGTAGCAGGCGGTGATCTGGGCGAGGAACGCCTTGGTCGAGGCGACGGCGATCTCGGGGCCTGCGTGCGTGTAGAGCACGGCGTCGGACTCGCGCGGGATCGTCGAGCCGTGCGTGTTGCACACCGACACCGTGATGGCCCCGAGCTCGCGGGCGTGCTTGACGGCCATCAGGGTGTCCATCGTCTCGCCGGACTGGCTGATCGAGACGACGAGCGTGCGCTCGTTGACGATCGGGTCGCAGTAGCGGAACTCGTGCGCGAGCGCGACCTCGACGGGGATGCGCGTCCAGTGCTCGATGGCGTACTTCGCGACCATGCCGGCGTAGGCGGCCGTGCCGCAGGCGACGATGGTGATGCGGTCGACGGCATTGAGCTGCTCCTCGGAGATGCTCATCTCGTCGAGGACGAGCCGGCCCTCGGCGTCGGTGCGCCCGAGGAGCGTGTCGGCCACGGCGTGCGGCTGGTCGTGGATCTCCTTCTCCATGAACGTCGCGTAGCCGCCCTTCTCGGCGGCTGCGGCGTCCCAGGTGACCTCGTAGGCCTTGCCCTCGGCGGGCGTGCCGTCGAAGTTGATGACGGAGGCGCCGTCAGGCGTGATCGTGACGATCTGGTCCTGGGCGAGCTCGAGCGCGTGGCGGGTGTGTCCGATGAAGGCCGCGACGTCGGAGCCGAGGTAGTTGGCGTCGTCACCGAGGCCGACGACGAGCGGGCTGTTGCGTCGGGCGCCGACGACGACGCCGGGCTGGTCGGCGTGGATCGCGAGGAGCGTGAAGGCACCCTCGAGGTCGGCGACGACGGCCCGCATTGCGGCCGTCAGGTCGTGCTTGCGGTCGTAGGCCGCCGCGACGAGGTGCGCGACGACCTCGGTGTCGGTCTCGCTCGTGAACTCGACGCCGTCGGCGAGCAGGCCCTGCTTCAGGGCGTGGAAGTTCTCGATGATCCCGTTGTGGATGAGGGCGAGCTTGCCGTCCTTGCCGCCGCGGTGCGGGTGGGCGTTCTGGTCGGTCGGTCCTCCGTGGGTGGCCCAACGGGTGTGGCCGATGCCGGTCGTCGACGACGGCAGCGGGTCGGACTCGAGCTCGGCCACGAGGTTGGCGAGCTTGCCCGACTTCTTGCGGGTCTCGACGTGGTCCCCGTCGAGCAGGGCCACTCCGGCCGAGTCGTAGCCGCGGTACTCCAGGCGCGCCAGGCCCTCCATGACGACGTCGAGCGCCGTCCCGTCATCGGTCCGCCCGACGTACCCCACGATTCCACACATGAGGACCAGCCTAGGGGAACGCCTGAGGGCCCGACGCCACCCCCGGCCGTGGTGTCCGCAAGAATGTCCAGCGTGTCGCAGGCATCCAGCGAGATCGACGAGAACGGCTCCGACGGGAGCAGTGCCACCAACGGCACGGTGATCCCGTCGCCCTACGTCGAGTTCGACCGGGCCGCGTGGTCCCGGTTGCGCGAGAACCACCCGCTCAACCTCGACGACGCCGACCTCGCGCGCCTGCGCGGGCTCGGCGACCGGGTCGACCTCACCGAGGTCGAGGAGGTCTACCTCCCGCTGTCGCGCCTGCTCAACTTCTACGTCGGGGCCACGCGGCAGCTGCACCAGGTGACGAGCGACTTCCTCGGCGAGCGTCCCGCCAAGACGCCCTTCGTCATCGGCGTGGCGGGGTCGGTGGCCGTCGGCAAGTCGACGACCGCCCGCATCCTGCGCGAGATGCTGGCGCGCTGGCCCGACACCCCGCGGGTCGCGCTCGTGACGACCGACGGCTTCCTCTTCCCCAACGCCGAGCTCGAGAGCCGGGGACTGTTGCAGCGCAAGGGCTTCCCCGAGTCCTACGACCGGCGCGCGTTGCTGCGCTTCGTCGCCGAGATCAAGTCGGGGCGCGAGGAGGTCACGGCCCCCGTTTACTCCCACCTGACGTACGACATCGTCCCCGGCGAGCGCATCGTCGTGCGGCAGCCCGACGTGCTCATCGTCGAGGGCCTCAACGTGCTGCAGGCTCCCCAGGTGCACCCCGTGCGCGGCACGGGGCTCGCCGTCAGCGACTTCTTCGACTTCTCCGTCTACGTCGACGCATGGGTCGACGACGTGCGCAAGTGGTACGTCGAGCGCTTCCTGCGCCTGCGCGAGACCGCCTTCTCCGACCCGGACTCGTACTTCCACCGCTACGCCGTGCTCTCCGACGAGGAGGCGGTCGCGACCGCCAACCGGATCTGGCGCGAGATCAACGGCCCGAACCTCGTCGAGAACATCCTGCCGACGCGCTCGCGCGCGAGCCTCGTGCTGTCCAAGGGCGACAACCACGAGGTGCGCCGGGTGCGCCTGCGCAAGATCTGAACGAAGAATCCGGCCGCCAGGCCGCATTCTTCTTTCACAACCCCGTACGAGGGGGTCATAGCCTTTCGTGGGCCAGCCCGACGCATACGAAACGGCGGGCTGCGAGCCCGACAAACCGAGCGGGTGGTTTCGGGGGAACTCGGGGGCGCAGGCCGTCCACGGCCGTGAGCCCCCGAGGGTCTAGTACCAGTGCGGCGAGCGCGCCTGCCACGTCGACCAGGCGTTGCACGGGTTGCCGTAGGACATCTCGATGTACCAGAGCCCCCACTTGATCTGGGTCAGCGGGTTGGTGCGGTAGTCGGCACCGAACTGCGACATCTTGCTCGCCGGCAGGGACTGCGGGATGCCGTAGGCGCCCGAGCTCGCGTTCTCGGCGAACCATCGCCAGTCGCTCTCACCGGTCCACAGGTTGACGAGGCAGTTGTACTGCGCGTCGCTCGTCCAGCCGTGGTCGGCCATGAGGACGCGGGCGGCCGACTTGGGGTCGTCCTTGGCGTTGTCGATGGCGCGCTGGCGCTCCTTGGCGAGGGCTGCCTTGGCGGCGGCCTTGCGAGCCAGCTCGGCCTGCTTGGCGGCCTCCTGCTTCTTCTTCGCCTCGAGCTCCTTGGCCGTGCGCAGCCCGGTGGCGGCAATGGCGGTGCGGCGCTCGTTGCGCGAGACGGAGGCGGCGGCGCGGTAGGTCGTGTCGACCGTCGAGGCGCGGGCCAGCTCGTCGGTCTGGGCGACGACACCGCTGCCGACGACGAACGCGGCCGCGTCGGCGCCGATGAGGTTGGTGGCCTTGGCGTAGGCGAAGCCCGACGCGCCGAGACCCAGGGCGAGGGCGCCGGCGAGGATCGGCCGACCGACGTGTCGCTTGCGGGAGGTCTGCTTGGTGTGGCGGCTGCTGCGGCTGGGGTGCGCCGGCGCGGAGGCGGGCGTCCGGTCTGCGGAGTGCGTCCGATCGGTGCGCGGCGCCGGCTCAGCGGGCGTGGCGGCCTCAGCGGGCTCGGCGCGGTGGGCGGCCGATGGGACGACCGGTATGGCGCGGGTCGGGTCGAACGCACGCCGCGCGCCCGGGGTGACCGGACGGGCCTGCGGACGCGTCGCCGGACGGGGGCTGCGAGGGACTGCGGGGACCTCCTCGCGCCGGGCCGAGCCGGACCGCGCCGGAGAGGTGGCGGGGTTCGGGCGCGGAGCGGTCGAGGGGGCCGGAGCGTTGCGGTGCCGGCCTTCATACCGTGCCATGAACAGACGTCACGCCTTCCTGGGGTCGGGAGCTGCCCGGCGCAGAGTGTACGGGCGACCGCCCGTCGACGGCTGCGCCCGACGTGAGAACACGGTCCCGGCCGATCGCGCTCACACCCCACGGTGAGCGTTATCGTTCCGAGACCTTTCAACCTGACACAGTGCCAGCCGATCGGATCAGGAGCAAATCGGTGTCCACCGCCCAGACGCATCTCGGACGACCGGGCACGTGGCCCAGCGCACAGCGTCCCCGAGAACCGTGCTCGGGGACGCCGGTGCGCTGTGTGACTCAGGTCACATCGATCCCTTCGAGCATGTCGGTGACCAGGGCCGCGATGGGGCTGCGCTCGCTCCGGGTCAGCGTCACGTGCGCGAAGAGGGGGTGGCCCTTGAGCTTCTCGATGACCGCCGCGACGCCGTCGTGCCGGCCGACGCGGAGGTTGTCACGCTGCGCGACGTCGTGGGTGAGCACGACCTTGCTGTTCTGTCCGATACGGCTCAGCACCGTGAGGAGCACGTTGCGCTCGAGGGACTGGGCCTCGTCGACGATGACGAACGCGTCGTGCAGGGACCGGCCGCGGATGTGCGTCAGGGGAAGGACCTCGAGGAGGCCGCGGTCCATGATCTCCTCGACGACCTCGGTCGAGACGAGCGCGCTCAGGGTGTCGAAGACCGCCTGGCCCCACGGATTCATCTTCTCCGCCTCGGTGCCGGGCAGGTAGCCGAGCTCCTGGCCGCCGACGGCGAAGAGCGGCCGGAAGACGAGCACCTTGCGCTGGATCCGGCGCTCCATGACGGACTCGAGGCCCGCGCACAGGGCCAACGCGGACTTGCCCGTGCCGGCCCGGCCACCGAGGCTGAGGATGCCGACGTCGGGGTCGAGCAGCAGGTCGAGGGCGATGCGCTGCTCGGCGCTGCGACCGTGCAGGCCGAACGCGTCGCGGTCGCCGCGGACGAGCCGGATCTGCTTGTCGGCCCCGACCCGCCCCAGACCGCTTCCCCGCGGCGAGAGCAGGACGAGACCGGTGTGGCACGGCAGCTCGGCGGCGCCGGCGTGCTCGATGCGTCCGCGGTCGTAGAGCTGGTCGAGCTCCTCGCTGCTGACCTCGAGCTCCTGCATGCCGGTCCAGCCGGAGTCGATGCCCTGCTCGTGGCGGTACTCCTCCGCCTCGAGACCGCACGCCGAGGCCTTGACGCGCATCGGCAGGTCCTTGCTGACGATCGTCACGTCGGCGCCCTCGTTGGCGAGGTTGCGGGCCACGGCGAGGATCCGGGTGTCGTTGTCACCGAGCCGGAAGCCGGCCGGCAGCGAGGACGGGTCGGTGTGGTTGAGCTCGACGCGCAGGGTGCCGCCGTCGGTGCCGACGGCCACGGGCTTGTCGAGCCGACCCTCGCTGACGCGCAGGTCGTCGAGCAGGCGCAGGGCCTGGCGGGCGAAGTAGCCGAGCTCCGGGTGGTGACGCTTGCCCTCGAGCTCGGTGACGACGACGACCGGAAGGACGACCTCGTGCTCGGCGAACCGCAGCATGGCTCGCGGGTCGGACAGCAGCACCGACGTGTCGAGGACGTACGTCTTGTGCTCGGGCTCGCGCTGACGAGCCGTCGTGCGTGTGGTGGCGCGTGTGGAGGCCGCGGCCGGCTTGGTGGTGCTGGCAGTCGTGCTGGCGGGGTCCGACGTGACCTGACGGGTCGTACGTGCCATGTGCCACTCCCTACGCGGCGCGCTCAGCGCGCCTCATCGCTCCCGAGATGCCGGGCGGCCACCAGAGGGTGGCGTCGTGCCCGGCCCTCCGTCCTGAGCGATCGCTCCATGGGTAGGCCTCCTGGCAACGTCCGACGGGTGTCGGCCGTTGGATCGACGGTACGACTCGGGGGTGACAGCGGCGGGGATTGAACGCCGTCGTGTCGTCGTGTCGTCCGAGTGTTCACACGGGCGTAACGCTCCGGTCGCCGCACGGCCCCGGGCCGGCGCCGGGCCAGCCCTATCAGTGCCGTCGGGCTCAGCGCCGTCGCGACCCCGCCGCGAGCGCAGCCACGCCGACCAGCGCGGGGAAGGCGCCGAGCAGCACGATGACGACCATGGCGCCGGCATCCGTCGGGGTCTCCCCCGTGACCGCGCGCCGCAGCGCCAGCACCATGACGAGCGTGACGGCGGCGCAGACGACCACGAGCACCCAGCGCCCGACCTGCGCCGCCCGCGAGTCGTTGCCGAACGCGTCGCCGACGTTGCCACCGGCGGCCGTCGCGGCCTCGAGCGGGTCCACGCCGGGGTGACGCCGCCGCCACGCCCGCCGCGCCACGCCCATGCGGACGACCACGGCCCCGATGACGACGAACGCGAAGCCGGCCACCGACCGGGCCACCCTCGCGTCCGGACCGCCGAACACGGCATACGCCAGCGAGAACAGGCCGACGCCGCCGAGCACGGCGCCCAGCACCACGGTCGTGCGGACCCCCCACCGGGCCGAACGGCCGGGTGGGGTCTTCGAGCCAGGCGTACGGCGGCAGGTCGCTGCTCACGCCCAGGGCGAGCGACCCATGACGCGGACGTACTCGCGCTTCCAGCGCCAGCGGACGGCCGCGATGGCCATCCCGACGACGCCCAGCCCCGCGAAGATGGCGAGGATGAGGTAGGCCACGCCCATGGCTCCCTCGGCGCCCTGGTCGGCGCCCTTCTTGACCATGAAGAAGAAGACGACGCCGAGGACGGCGAAGGCGAGGAAGAAGACGAACATGAGCACCGGTTCGCGGATCTTCAGCGTCAGCAGCCCGCGCTGCTGGCTGACGTAGGAGAAGGGCTCCTTGGGCGGCGTGGCGCCGGCCGGTCCGGTGGCGCGGGGAGTCGGGGTGCTCATGCGCTGACCACCTCGGTGTAGAGAGCCGAGACCGCGGCCTGCAGGCCCTCGGCGTCGACGATCCCGCCGGTGCCGGTGCCGGGGCCGGCCACGTCGGCCAGGGCCTCGAAGCCCGAACCCGACCGCCGCACAGCGAGGTTGGAGCTGCCCTCGAGCGTCTGCACCTCGAGGAAGACGCCGGACTCGGGGTTGGCGGCGAACCGCTCCTTCACGAGCCCGGTCACGAGGGCGCCGGTCTCGCCGTTGCGCTCGCCGAGGCGGATGAACCACGAGGCGAGCTGGCGCGGCTGCATGAGCGCGATGACGGTGTCGGACTCGACGAGGATCGCGAAGTCCATCTGGCTGGCGTTCTCACCGACGAGCCCGACGCGGGTCCAGCGGGTGGCCGCGCCCACGGCGTACTCGACGAGGGCGGCGTTGGACCGGGTCTGCGCCTCGCCGTCGTCGGTCACGGTGAGCCAGCCGCGGGACGCGAGGCTGGAGGCCCCGGCGAGCAGCGCGGCGTCGTCGGCCGACCGCGGGTCGAGCATGAGCAGGCGGCGCGAGCGCTCGCCGGCGGGCGTCTCGTGGCGGGCCATCAGGTAGGCGAGCTCGGCGGCCCCCAGCCCGAAGACGTCGTCGGGCAGCTCGAAGCCCTCGAGCGGGGTGCCCTTCATCGGGTCAGCCATGGTTCTCCTCGGTCGTTCACGGTCGGTCGTTCACGGTCGGTCGTTCGCGGTCGGCGGTGTTGCGGTTGGGCGGTTCACGGTCTCAGGTCCTGGTTCCAACGATGCCGGGCGGCGCGGGATCTCGCCTCCCGGGCAGCCGGCGCCCGTCAGGATCCTGGGTCGACGGTCCGGGTCAGAAGGGCCACGCGGCGTCGGCGACGTCGCCCAGGGTGTCAGCGGCGCCGGAGGCGAAGTCACCGACCGCGTCGACCGCGTCGGACGTGAAGTCACCGACGGCGTCGGCGGCGTCCGAGGTGAAGTCGGTGATCGTGTCCCAGTTGTCGTAGACGAGCTGCCCCACGGCCATGCCGCCGGCGGCGATGCCGCACACGACGTCGACCGGAGGCGGCGTCAGCAGGGCCGCGGCTCCCAGGCCGGTCATCACCGAGTCGTAGCCGGCCCGCCCGTAGTTGCCCTCCGAGATGTCGTTGGCGACCGTGAAGCCACCGAACGCGACGCCGATCGGGCCGAGCGCCTTGCCCACGGTGCCCAGGCTGCGGGCCAGCGCCCCACCCTCCGCCAGGGACGGCAGGAAGCGGGACAGCGAGCCCCAGTTCTTCGGCGCCAGCGCCTCGCCGAACTCGGCCAGCCGGCCGGTCTTCCACGCGTTCTTGAGGTTGGCGAACACCCCGGTCGCGCTGTCCCAGCTGCCGAGGTTGGACAGGAAGTTCCTGATCTTCATGCTCGTGCCGAGCAAGCCCACGGCGGTGCCGAGCCCCTTGATCGGGCTCCAGATCGACTTGAGGAGGTCGTAGCCGGGGATGCCGTTGCCCCCACCGGGACCACCGTTGCCGCCGGCTCCCCCGGGGCCACCGCTGCCGCCGGCGCCCTGACCGCTCGTCGTGTCCTGGGCGCCCGCATTGCGGCGCAGCGCCTCGGCCAGCTTGCCGAGGTCGGTCCCGAACTGCGTCAGCTGGGCCTCCACCGGGGGCCAGCGGTTCATCAGGTGGTCGAGGTCGGCGCCGCCCCACTGGCCCTTCAGGGCGTGGACCGCACGGCTCGCGTCACTCTTGACGGTCTCGCACTCGCGCGCGTGGCCCGTGATCCGCTCCGCCGAGGCCCGCAGGGCCACCGGATCGGCACCCTTCTTGTAGATCGCCATCTGTCGTACTCCCCTGATGTCGTCGCCGCTGTCGAAAGTCCGGCCCGGTCGATGCTGGTTCCGTGCTGGTCGGGTCCTGGTCGGTGCTGGTCGGGCCGGTGCGGGCCCGGGCGTCTCGGCCCACCCGCAACCTACGCAACCGGGCCAAGCCGGACAATGGGGAGCACTCCCCTGTGTCCGCTCGGCCCGCTCGGGCCGCTCAGCCCGCTGGGTTCACTCAGCCCTCGTCCACGGTCACCCGCCGAACCGACGGTGCCGGCCGGCATACGCCCTCAGCGCGCGTAGGAAGTCGACGTGACGGAAGTCCGGCCAGTACGCCTCGCAGAAGTAGAACTCCGACGTCGCGCTCTGCCAGAGCAGGAAGCCGCCGAGCCGCTGCTCGCCCGACGTGCGGATGACGAGGTCGGGGTCGGGCTGGCCCTTGGTGTAGAGGTGCTCGGCGATGTCCTCGACGGTGAGCTCGGCGGCGATCTGCTCGATGGTCTCGCCTTCCGCGGCGCGGGCGAGCAGCAGGTCACGCACGGCGTCGGCGATCTCGCGCCGTCCGCCGTAGCCGACGGCGACGTTGACCGTCATGCCGTCGACGTCCTTGGTGCGCTCCGCGGAGGCGCTCAGGCTCGCGGCCGTCTCGGGCGGCAGCAGGTCGAGCGCGCCGACGATCTTCAGCTGCCAGTTGCCGGACTCGGCGAGGTCGGCGACCGCGGTCTCGATGATCTTCAGGAGCGGGGCGAGCTCCTCCTCGGCGCGGCGCAGGTTGTCGGTGGAGAGCAGCCAGAGCGTGACGTACTCGACGCCCGCGTCACGGCACCACTCGAGCAGCTCCTCGATCTTGTCGGCGCCGGCCTGGTGGCCACTCGCCGTGCCCGCCCCGCGGGCGCGCGCCCAGCGGCGGTTGCCGTCGAGCATAACGGCCACGTGGCGCGGAAGCGCCTCCTTGGGGAGGTCCTTGAGGACTCGACGCTCGTACGCGCCGTAGACCACATCGCGCCACCCCACGGGGCCTCCTCGTCGACTCGCTCGTGTCATCGCCGGTCAGGTCTGGGCAGCCCGGGAGAGCCGCGGTCCCACCGTACCCCCCGCCCCTCGCGCGTCCGCGGAGGTCGGCCGGAGGTCGGCCCGAGGTCGGCCGCAGGTCGACCCGACGGCTACCTACGCTTCCGTAACCTACGGTCGCGTAGGTTACACTCGCCGACATGAGCACCACTCCCGAGCCAGCCCCGCAGGCCACGTCGAGCGCTCCGGTCTCCGACCTCGTCGCGGTCGTCAAGCCCCGCCTCCGCGGCTGGCTGCACCTCGCGATGTTCCCCGTCGCCGTCATCGGCGGCCTGGTCCTCGTGCTCCTGTCCGACCCTGGAGCCGTCCGCACCGCGTCGATCGTCTTCACGATCAGCGCGGCCCTGCTCTTCGGCGTCTCGGCGGTCTACCACCGCGGCACGTGGGGCCCGAGGATGTCGGTCCTGCTCAAGCGCTTCGACCACTCGAACATCTACCTCATCATCGCCGGCACCTACACGCCGTTCGCGGTGACGCTGCTGCCCACAGACCAGGCGCGGGTGCTCCTCTCGGTCATCTGGGGCGCTGCCGTTGCGGGCGTGCTGTTCCGGGTCTTCTGGGTCAGCGCGCCGCGCTGGCTCTACACGGCGCTCTACCTCGCGCTCGGCTGGGCCGCGGTCTTCTACGTCGTGCCGTTCTGGCGGCAGGGCGGTCCGCTCATCGGCTCGCTCATCGGGCTCGGCGGCCTGCTCTACACCGCCGGCGGCATCGTCTACGGCACGAAGCGGCCCAACCCGTGGCCGCGCTGGTTCGGCTTCCACGAGGTCTTCCACGCCTTCACGCTCGGCGGCTTCCTGACGCACTTCACCGCGGTGATGCTCGCCGTGATCGGCTACCAGGCCGCCACCTGAGCATCCGCGTGACATGACGACGCCCCGGCAGGCTCTGCCGGGGCGTTCGTCGTCCGTCGATGGCGTATGCCGTGTGCCCGGGTCTCAGGGGCGCGTGGCCTCGCCGCGGGCGTCGGGGTCGTCGCCGCGCTCGGCCGGGCTGTCGGGCTCGCCCGGGGTGGTCGGCGCGGTGCTCTGGTCGGCCGGCGTGGCCGCGTCGGCACCGACGCGCCTCGAGCCGTCGACCTCGGCGTTCGCCGCGAACTCCTCGGCGCGGTCGCGGTCGCGGTAGGCCATCCGGCGCAGGCGGCTGTTCATGTTGCGCACGAGGAACCACAGCGCGAGCGCCAGCACGAAGAAGGCGATGAAGCCCCAGATGCCGGGACCGACCGGGAGGTTGCCGCCGCCGCTCATCGGGTGCCTGCCGTCGTCGAGTCGCGCTCGCTGTCGTCCTCGTCGGCGTGCGTCTCGGAGCTGTCGCCGCGGGCGCGACCGTGCTCCTTCTCGCCCTCCTCGAGCTCGGGCTCGGGCTCCTCGGTGATGCGGCCGTCGTGGACGAGCGTGAGGTCGGTGCGGGTCGCGAGCGCGTCGGCCTCTGCGGGGGTGCCGAGGCCGGCGAAGAGGTCGTCCTCGCCGTCCGCGATGGGCACGTACGACAGTGCCGCCTCGAACTCCTCGACGCCCCAGACGCGCCGCTGGATCTCGAGCGGCACCTGGAACCAGAAGCCGTCCGGGTCGACCTGCGTGGCGTGCGCCAGGAGCGCGCGGTCACGCGTCTCGAAGTGCTCACCGCACGCGATCGTCGTGGTCGGGCGCCCCGAACGGCGCGGCTTCCAGTTGGCCAGCCACTCGGCATACGGGCTCTCGAGTCCCTCGGCGAGCATGGCGTCGTGGATCGCCTCGAGGCGAACCTTCGACCATCCGCCGTTGTAGTAGATCTTGAGCGGCTGCCACGGCTCGCCGGCGTGCGGGTAGCGCGTCGGGTCGCCGGCCGCCTCGAAGGCCGCCATCGACACCGTGTGGCACATGATGTGGTCGGGGTGCGGGTAGCCACCCTTCTCGTCGTACGTCGTCATGACGTGCGGGCGCCACGTGCGGATGACCCGCACGAGCGCCTCGGTGGTGACGTCGATGTCCTCGAGCGCGAAGCAGCCGTCGGGCAGCGGCGGCAGAGGGTCGCCCTCGGGCAGGCCGGAGTCGACGAAGCCGAGCCACGTGTGCTCGCACCCGAGCACGTCCTGCGCGGCCTTCATCTCGTCACGGCGCACCTGCGCGATGTCGCGCAGGATGTGCGGGTCACCCTTGAGCTTCTCGTTGAGGATGTCCCCGCGCTCGCCGCCCGTGCAGGAGACGACCATGACGGACGCGCCGTCGGCGACGTACTTGGCCGTCGTCGCGGCCCCCTTGCTCGACTCGTCGTCGGGGTGCGCGTGCACCGCCATCAAACGCATGCCCTCGGCCACGTGGCTCCCTGTTCGTCTGCAGTGTCGGTGGGGGGGGTGCGGGTGGCTCGTCGTGCTGATCGTGCTCGTCGTGCCTCCCGGCGCCCGGGTCGGTGCGGCTCCCGCTGCGTCATGGGAGACACTGGACCCGCTCTCCATCCTCTCACTCCCCCGCGCCCCACCATGCACGGGCTCGAACCGCCAGGACCTCGTATGCCGTCCCGCCAGACCCTGCCCCGCCCCGCCCCCGGCCAGCTGAAGTGGTGGGTTGTCGGCACGGTCGGCATCCTCGCGGGCGTCGGCCTCGCCATCTGGTTCGGGCTGTCGTCGACGCTGGGCCAGCCGAGCTGGCAGACGCTCGGCTACAAGGTGGTCAGCGACCAGCAGGTGCGTGTCGACTTCGAGGTCACCCGACCGGGCGGCCGGGCCATGACGTGCACGATCGAGGCCCTGGCGCGCGACTTCGCCCCCGTCGGCACGAGCACCGTCCAGGTGGCGGCGAGCGCCGAGGAGACCACGACCGAGTCGGCGATGCTGCGCACGACGTCGCGGGCCGTGACAGGGCAGGTCAAGACCTGCTCCTGAGCGGCGGGAAACGCGGCCGAATGCGGCGTGAACTGCATCTTTGCTGCTCATTTTGTTATCCTGAATGCTTCATCCAGGGTCCGGACCCGTCGCCGACCGGCACATGCGTTGTCGACAACCCCGTTCGGGCCCTTTCTTTTGTGCAGGCGCCCACGCGAGCACCGCGTGGGCGCTGTTCATCCAAGGAGTGACAACCGTGACCGAGACTGCCGCTGGCTTCCTGACCCAGGAGGCCCATGACCGCCTCAAGGCGGAGCTGGACCAGCTCACGGGCGAAGGTCGCCTCGAGATCGCGCGCAAGATCGAGGAGGCCCGCGAGGAGGGCGACCTCAAGGAGAACGGCGGCTACCACGCCGCCCGCGAGGAGCAGGGCAAGATGGAGGCCCGCATCCGCCAGCTCACCGAGCTGCTCCAGAACGCGACGATCGGCGAGACGCCCCCCGACGACGGTGTCGTCGAGCCCGGCATGCTCGTGACGGTCGAGATCTTCGGCGACGAGGAGACCTTCCTGCTCGGCAACCGCGAGATCGCCGACGGCTCCGACCTGCAGGTCTTCTCGGAGAAGTCGGCCATGGGCGCTGCCATCAACGGCAAGAGCGTCGGCGACAGCACGAGCTACGAGGCCCCGAACGGCAAGACCATCGGGGTCAAGATCCTGGCCGCGAAGCCCTACACCGGCTGACGGCCACACCCGTCTGACCCGAACGGGCCGGTTCCCCAAAAGGGGACCGGCCCGTTCGCCATCTCCCCAAAACCCTCAACCGTCGAGTGGCCAATGTTTGCGGGTTCCCCAGCGTCGAGTGGCCAATGTTTGCGGGTCCCCCACCGTCGAGTGGCCAAGGTTGCAGGTGCGCACACGCTAGGACCGTCGACGACGAGGCCTAGCGAACTGCGCGGGCGCGAAGAACTGCGGTGCAGCGGACATGACATCGAGCAGATGAGGGTTGACCCCGAGAAAACCTGCGAGCTCTCGCAGCTTCGCAGCACGGGCGTCGTGCTCGAAGACGTCGGTCGAGACGATCTCGACGACGGCCCAGTCGCCTCGCTCGACCCGGTCGCGTCGAAGGCCGTCGTGGACGCGATCCCGCAGTCGGGTGTGGAACTCGACGCCGAGGAACTCGCCGACGACACGCTGCTCCTCCCAGACCAGGTCGCCGAAACCGAGCCAGTCGCCCGAACGGCTCACAACAGGCGCATTGAGCTTCGGCTCGGGCAGCCCGGCCCTCATGACCATGAGACGACTGCGGGTTTCCATGGGTGACCATGAGCCCATCCGGACACGCGGGAGCGCAAACGTCAGGGTCACCTTCCCGCGGGGCCTGACTCTGGACTCGATGGCCCTCTTGAGCGGAGCGAGCTCGCCGAGCAGATTTGCCGCCGAATCGCCCGCCACGATCAGGTCGTCCAGCCCAACGGGCAGCCCAGCGCCGACGTACTCCCCCAGGTCCGCCCAGGTGTCGGCGGGCCCCACGACGGGCAGCCCGTGCACCTCGACCACACGGCGCGACTCCAACCCGCGGTGACCCCGCACCTCGCCGCGTCGAATGCGGTTGGCGGCGGTGCACGTGACGATATGGATGTCCGGGTCCTCCTCCAACGCATACGGCAAGGGGATGCCGAGGAGCCGAGCGGCCGTGGCGTGGGCGAAAGCGAACTCCTGCGGCGCCACGGCGGCGAATGCAGCTGCCCGCTCCCGCAGGTTCATCGGGATCTCGGCGGTCCTGACACCAGGCGTGGGTGTCCAGAGGTCACCCGCCCTGAGACGAGAGGGCGTCACTCCTCTCGCGAGGGCGTCCTGCGTGCGGAACGGCCGCAGGAGCAGGTCGGGCGGGAGTGCCTGGGATTCCATGGGCCGACGCTTCCGCCTGCAAGCACGGTGCGCCATGCGCTTGACGAGCCTGTGGGTCACGCCGTGCCCCGGCATAGGGATGTGGACAACGCCCAGACAGGTCGCGGACGTTGGCCTCTCGACGAGCAAAGACCCACGAACTTTGGCCTTTCGACGGGTGAGGACCCGCGAACTTTGGCCTTTCGACGGTTAGAGGAGGTGAGTGGCGATCGTCTCGGCGAGGTGCCGGTGCCCGGGGTCGGTGGCCAGGAGGCCGATGGCGAAGAGGAGGTATGCCGTGTCGACCGTCGCGCGGGCCGCGCGCGGCACCTTCCAGCCGCCCGCGTGGTCGGCGAGGACGGCCCCCAGCACGTGGTCCCGACCGAGGGCGTCGCTGTGCCGCAGCACTCCCCCGGAGCCGACGAGGGCCACGACGTTGGCGAGCGGCCGCGCCGACTCGGTGGGCTGCGCCGGGCGGGCGTGACGCCGCACCGCGACGAGCGCCGCGAGCCGGGCCAGCTCGAGGTCGTGCGACCGCTCGAGCTCGTCGACGGGCAGCGAGCCGGGCCGCTCGTGGACGCGCGCGGCATACGCCCTCAGCGCGTCGGGGTCGGGCACCGAGGCGAGCAGGTGCTCGGACTCCGCCGCCTCGAGGACGTGCTCGGCGTTCCACCGCATGCCGAGGTCGCCCTCGACGGTGCGGGCGTGCCAGAGGGGCGCGACGACGTCCTTGCGCAGGACGGCGTCCTCGCCCTCGGGCGTCAGGCACGAGTAGACGTCGGTCGTCGCGCCGCCGACGTCGACGACCACGACGTCACCGTCGGTCACCGAGGCGAGCACCTCGACACCGCCCAGGACGACGTCGGGGGTGGCCGCCTCGACCATCGCGGCGAACGCCGGGTCGCGCGACAGCCCCTTGCCGCCGATGACGTGCCGGAGGAACGCCTCGCGGATCGCGGCCCGCGCCGACTCCGGCGCGATGACGCCGATCTGCGGCAGCACGTTGTCGGCGAGGACGGTCGGCCGGCCGGTCGTCGCGAGCAGCGCCGCCGCCTCGTCGCGGGCGTCGACGTTGCCGGCGACGACGATCGGCACGGCGTGCGCACCGTGACCCCCGATGGCGCCCTTGGCCAACCGGGCGGCGTTGTGCAGCAGCACGTTGCGGTTGCCGCCGTCGGTGCCCCCCACGAGCAGGACCAGGTCGGGGCGCGCGGCGCGGACGGCCGCGACGTCGGCGGTCGTCAGCTCCCCCGCCGCCACGTGGACGACCTTGGCCCCCGCCGAGAGGCCCACGCGGTGCCCGGCCTGGGCCGTGACGGTGCGCTCGTAGCCGACGACCGCGAGCCGCAACCCGCCACCCGCGCTCGAGCAGGCCCGCACGACGGCGTCGTCCGGGACCTCGAGCGCGGACCGCAACGTCCGGTAGCCGTCGAGGATGTCGCCGCGCCCCTGGGTGCCCGTCGTCGGCGTCGACGCCGTGCCGAGCACGGCGCCGTCGTCGCCGATGAGGGCGCCCTTGGTGAAGGTCGACCCGAAGTCGACGGCGAGGATCGTCATGGGCAGCCGGAAGGAGGACCTCAGCCGTGGATGTCGAGCGCCTCGCGCAGGTCGGCGATGAGGTCGTCGACGTCCTCGATGCCGACCGAGAGCCGGATGAGGTCGCTGGGCACCTCGAGCTCGGTGCCCGCGACGCTGGCGTGCGTCATGCGGCCCGGGTGCTCGATGAGCGACTCGACGCCGCCGAGGGACTCGCCGAGGGTCCAGAGGCTGACGGCCGCGCACGTCTTGACGGCGGCGTCCTCGCCGCGTCGCATGCGGAAGCTGACCATGCCGCCGAAGCGCTTCATCTGGCGCGCGGCGACGTCGTGGTTGGCGTGCCCGGGCAGCCCCGGGTAGAGCACCTGCGAGACGCCGTCGTGGCCCTCGAGGAACTCGACGACCTTCTCGGCGTTGTCGCAGTGCCGCTCCATGCGGATGGCGAGCGTCTTGAGCCCGCGCAGCGTCAGCCACGAGTCGAACGGCCCGGCGACGCCGCCGATGCTGTTCTGGTGGAAGGCGATCCGCTCCTCGGCGTCCTCGTAGCCCGGGACCGTGATGGTCTTGGCCGTCACGACGGCGCCACCCACGACGTCGCTGTGACCGCCGGAGTACTTGGTCGTCGAGTGCGTGACGATGTCGGCGCCGAGCGCGAGCGGGCTCTGCAGGTAGGCGGTGGCGAAGGTGTTGTCGACGACGAGCACCGCACCGGCCTCGTGCGCGACCGCTGCGATGGCCTCGATGTCGGCGATGCCGAGCAGCGGGTTGGTCGGCGTCTCGACCCAGACCATCTTCGTCTGCCCCGGGCGGATCGCGGCGCGGACGGCCTCGACGTCGCCCATGTCGGCGATGGAGTGCTCGACGCCCTGGGGCTTGGCGACCTTGTTGAAGTAGCGGTACGTGCCGCCGTAGGCGTCGTTGGGCACGACGACGTGGTCGCCGGGGACGAGCAGCGCCCGGGCCACGGTGTCCTGGCCGGCGAGCCCCGAGGCGAAGGCGAAGCCGCGGCTGCCGCCCTCGAGCGCCGCGATGCACTCCTCGAGCGCCGTGCGGGTCGGGTTGGCCGACCGGCTGTACTCGTAGCCGTTGCGGAAGCCGCCGATGCCGTCCTGCTTGTAGGTCGACACCTGGTAGATCGGGGGCACCACCGCACCGGTGAGCTCGTCGGCCTCCTGGCCGGCGTGGATGGCGCGTGTGGAGAAGCCGTGCTCGTCAGACATGGGTCCGAGCCTATGCCCTGGATGGGGACCGCCCCCAACGACCCGAGCCGCGCCCGACGCTCGTCTGAGATGCTGCCGACGTGGCCCTCGACTTCGACTACAGCAACCGCAGCGTGCGGCCGCGCGGCCCCGTGCTCTCGGCGCTGTCGGCCACGTTCCCCGGCATCCGCGCGGTCCAGGATCAGGTGCTTCCGTATGCCGTGTGGTGGGAGTCCCACAACCGCGTGGCCGCTGCGGGTGGCGGGCCCCTGTGGGTGGCGCTCGGCGACTCGATGACGCAGGGCATCGGCGCGAGCGCGCCCGACTGCGGCTGGGTCGGGCAGCTGAGCGGGCGCCTCGCAGCGCGCGGGTGGGACCACCGCCTGGTCAACCTCGGGGTCAACGGCGCCCGGGTCGAGGACGTGCTCGACCGACAACTGCCGGCGCTCGAGTCGCTCACGGCCGGCGCCGCTCCCGCTGCGCTCGTCACGGTGGTCATCGGCTCGAACGACGTCGTCGTGCGCCGGCACCGGCGGGGTCTCGTCGAGCGGTTCGACGAGCTGCTCGACCGGCTGCCGCACGGCGCCCTGGTCTCCAACCTGCCCAACCCGCACCGCGAGGCACGCGCCGTCGACGCGATGCTCCGCGAGCGGGCCGACGCAGGCAGGCTCGTCCTCGTCGACATGCGGCGTGACGGTCCGCGCTCGTGGCGCGGGCGCCTGGCCTCGGACAAGTTCCACCCCAACGACCGCGGCTACGCCGAGATGGCGGGGGTCGTGGAGCGCGCCGTCGACGCGGCCGGCCTGGTCGGCCCGGTCGGCCCGGTCGGCCCGGTCGGCTGAGCCGGCCACACGGCATACGCCCTCGGTGCGCGTCAGCGCGGCTCAGTCGAGCGGGTCGAGGATGCGATGGAGGAACTGGCGGGCGCGCTCGGTCCTCGGCCGGGTCAGCACCTCGTCGGGCGTGCCACGCTCGACGATGACGCCGCCGTCCATGAAGAGCACCTGGTCGGCGACCTGCTGGGCGAAGCGGATCTCGTGCGTGACCACGACCATCGTCCACCCCTGTGCTGCAAGGTCTTTCATGACGAGGAGCACCTCGCCGACGAGCTCGGGGTCGAGCGCCGACGTCGGCTCGTCGAAGAGCATCAGCTTGGGGCGGATCGCGAGCGCGCGGGCGATGCCGACGCGCTGCTGCTGACCGCCCGAGAGCTGGTAGGGGTAGGCGTCGGCCTTCTCCTCGAGCCCGACGAGCCGGAGCAGCTCCTTCGCCTCGGCGACGGCCTCGGCCCGGTCGCGGCGCTGGGCGAGCACCGGTCCGGCCGTGACGTTCTCGAGGACCGTCAGGTGCGGGAAGAGGTGGTGCGACTGGAAGACCATGCCGCTCTGGGCGCGCAGGTCGGCGACCTGCCGCTTCGTGACCGGGCGCCGGGCGAAGTCGACCTCGACGTCCCCGATGCGCACGACGCCGGCGTCCGCGACGTCCAGGGCGTTGAGCGACCGCAGCACCGTCGTCTTGCCCGAGCCGGACGGCCCGATGAGGACGGTGACGCTCCCGGGCATGACCTCGAAGTCGATGGACCGGAGGACCTCGTGGTCACCGAAGGACTTCGCGAGGCCGGACACCGACACCAGCGGACCGGTCTGCGGGGCAGGGGTTTTCGGGGTCTCGCTCATGCTGCGACGTACCTGTTCTGTCGTTCCTCGAGGCGGGACTGCCCGAAGGAGAGCGCGAGGCAGACGACCCAGTAGTAGACGGCGGCGACGCCGTAGAGCGCGAAGAACTGGTACGTCGGTGCCGCGGCCTCCTGGGCCACGCGGAGCAGCTCGGTGACCTGGATGGTCGAGGCGAGCGAGGTGTCCTTGACGAGGGAGATGAGGGTGTTGGACAGCGGCGGGATCGCGGTCCGCGCGGCCTGCGGCAGGACGACCCTGCGCAGCGTCGTGACGTAGCCCATGCCGACCGTCGAGGCGGCCTCCCACTGCCCCTTGGGCACCGACAGGATTGCCGACCGGATCACCTCGGCCGCATAGCCGCCGACGTTGAGCGTGAAGGCGAGGATCGCCGCCGGGAAGGGGTCGAAGCGCACCCCGAGGGCGGGGAGGCCGTAGTAGATGATGAAGAGCTGGAGCAGCAGGGGCGTGCCGCGGATGACCGAGATGTAGAGCCGCGCCAGGGCCGAGACCACGCGTACCGACGACAGCCGCATCAGGGCGACGCCGAGCGCGAGGACCAGCCCGAGCACGAAGCTGATCAGCGTCAGCGGGATCGTCGACGTCACCGTGGCCCGCAGCAGCGGGCCCAGCGAGTCGAGGATCAGCGCGATCGTCTGGTCGTTCACGAGGCGGAGGCGGCAGCCGGCTGCTTCGAGACGTCGGCCGAGAAGTACTTCTGCGAGATCTTCGCCAGCGTGCCGTCCGCCTTGAGGTCAGCGAGCGCCTTGTCGATGGCGGCGACGAGGTCGGAGTCCTTGCGGGTCGCGACGACCTGCTCGGAGACGTCACCGGTCTTGGCGGCGATCTTGACGCCCTGGTCACCGGTGGACTTGAGGTAGTCGAGCACGGCGAGGCTGTCGTTGACGGTCGCGTCGACGCGCGACTGCTTGAGCAGCGTGATGGCCTGCGTGAAGCCCTCGACCGACTCGACCTCGGCGCCGGCATCCTTGGCGACCTTGGTCCAGTTGCTCGTCAGGCTCTGCGCGGACTTCTTGCCCTTGAGGGCGGCGAGCGAGGTGATCGACGAGTCGTCGGCGCGGGTCGCGACGACGCCCTCGGACCACGTGTAGGTGCTGCTCAGGCCGTAGAGCCCAGCGCGCTCGGGGTTCTTCGTCACCTGGTTGACGACGACGTCGAAGCGGTCGGCGGCGAGCCCGGCGAAGATCGAGTCCCACGGCGTCTCGACGTACTCGACCTTGACGCCGAGCTTGTCGGCGACGGCCTTGGCGACCTCGACGTCGTAGCCCGTCAGGGCGTTGGTCTTGGGGTCGTGGAACGAGAAGGGCGAGTAGGTGCCCTCGGTGCCGACCTTGAGCACGCCGGCGTCCTTGACCGCCTGGAGCTCGGACCCACCCCTCGCGCCGGTGCTGCTGCACGCCGCGAGCACGGCGGTCAGGAGGGTGGTGAGCAGGACGGTGAGGACAGACCTCGAACGCATGGTGGGCACTTCCTGGTGGATCGGTCGGGGATGGTGACGACCGTCAACCTATAAGCCCACCTTGGGATGGGCATAATCCGGCGAGGTCGTCCATCGCGTGCCAACCACCGCCGTGCCGCCCGCATTCCCGTCCTGGCGTGTCGGGCTCGGCGACAGGCCCCGCGCCGGGGTGAGGGCGAGCCCGTCAGTCCCGGAGCGAGCGCACGTACTCGTCCAGGGCAGCCCGGTCGGTGCCGAGCGTCTTGACGTCGTGGCCGAGCGCCGTGCTCGCCTCCCCGGCCGTCATCGAGTACGTCTGGCCGGCCGCGGTGACGTGGACCGCGTCGAGATTGGTGACGGTGCCGAGCAGCAGGGTCGCCGGGGCGCTGAAGTCGGTCGTCTCGAACGGCTTGGCCGGGTCGGTCAGGGCGATCGTCACGGCATACGGCTTCCTCGTCGTCCACAGCGAGAGCGTGTAGCTGCCCGCCGGACCGAAGCCCGCGTCGCCCACGAGCGCGATGACCTTGGAGTTGTCGCCGACGTATGCCGTCCGGTGGGCCCACAGGGCCTGCGCCCGGGCGTCCGCCCCGACCGTCGCGGACGACCCTGCGTTCGAGGCGCCCGGGTCGGGGGTGGTGCAGCCGGCGAGCGCGACGGCGCTGAGAAGGAGGGCACCGAGGGTGCTGCGGACGGGGCGGGCCAGGTGGGCCACGGGCGGTCTCCCTTCGACGGCGCCGGGACCGGCGCGTTGCGGTGTACGGACGGGCGGCGCGCTCTTCCGGTTCCGGCCGACGCCCGTCGGCCGCGCGCGGCGCGCTGCCTCAGTCGATCCCGTGGTCGCGCGCCCACAGCGCGGCCGAGGTGCGGTCGCCGACCCCGAGCTGGCGGAAGACGTTGCCGAGGTGCACCTTGACGGTGCGCTCGCTGATGCCGAGGGCACGCGCGATCTGCTTGTTCGCCTGACCGCGCGCGACGTGGGCGAGCACCTCGCGCTCACGGTCGCTGAGCGCCGGGCCGGACGGGCGCCGTTCGGCCGACGGCAGCAGGGCCCGCGCGACGCGGGGGTCGAGCGGCGCGTGCCCGGCCGCTGCGGCACGGACGGCGTCGAGGACGTCACCGGGCTCGCTGTCCTTGAGCAGGTAGCCGATCGCGCCGGCCTCGACGGCGTCGCGCACCCGATCGGCCTCGGCGAAGGACGTGAGCACCACGACCGGTGGCGTGGCGCCGGTGGCCCGGAGCCGTCGGATCGCCTCGATGCCGTCGACGCCGGGCATCGAGAGGTCCATGAGGACGACGTCGGGAGCGACCTCACCGACGACCGCCACGGCCTCTGCGCCGTCGCCCGCCTCTCCGACGACGCGGAGGTCGCTGCTCGCGTCGATGATGGTGCGCAGCCCGGCACGCACGAGCCGGTGGTCGTCCACGACGACGACGGTCGTCATCGGTCCCCCTCCACGGGTAGTGCCAGCTGCCACTGCGTGCCGCGCCCCGGCGCCGACCGGACCCGCAGGACGGCCCCGACGTCGGTCGCGAGGTCCGCCAGCACGCGTACGCCGAAGTGTCCCTCGACCTGCGGCAGGCGCGCAGGGTCCAGGCCCACGCCGTCGTCCGTGACGGTCAGCACGACGGGGCGGCTCGGGTCGACGGGCTCGTCGGCCGGGTCCACGACACCCGTGGCGCCAGCGGCGCCCGTGACGTGAGCGGCGCCGCCAGCGACGGCAGCGTCGGCGGCGTCACTGGCGTCAGTGGCCGAGAGCCGGATGACGACGTGCCGCGCCTCCGCGTGGCGCACGACGTTGCGCAGGCACTCGCGGGTCACTCGGTGCGCCACCTGCTGGGCGGCCTCCCCGAGCCGCCCGGCCTGGGCCTCGTCGACGTCGACCACCACGTCGATGCCGCGGCCCGCGAGGGGCCGGGCGAGATCGGCGACGGCCGCGGCGAGCCCGGCGTCGGCGAGCCGCTCCGGGTAGAGGTCGACGAGGAGCGAGCGCAGGCTCGCGACGCTGGCGCGCACGGTCGAGGCCGCCTCCGTGATCGTCGCGGCGAGACGTGGGCGCCCGTCCGACCGGGCCGACTCGGCGGCGCCGCTGACGGCGAGGGAGCTCGCGACGAGGTCCTGGACCGGCCCGTCGTGCAGGTCCGCGGCGATCCGCCGCCGCTCGCGGGCCGACGCCTCGACGGAGGCCCGCAGCACCGACTCGCGCTGCGCCTGGGCGGCGCCGAGCCGGTCGAGCAGGCGCCAGATGATCGGGGCCATGAGGACGAGCAGGAGCAGCAGACTGCTCGCGAGCACCCCGGCGAGGCCGCGCCAGAGGTCGAAGGCCCGCGCGCTCACGGGCTCGTAGTCGCCGTAGACCTCGAAGAGCAGCTCGGCCCCCGACGGGGTCCATACGGGACGGTAGACCTCGAGCAGCTTGCCGCCGTAGCGCTCGAACTCGTTCTCCGAGCGGTTGAGGTCGGACACCTCTGCGCGGGTCTGGGGCTGGGCGAGCGTCGCCCGCTGGTCGTCCCCGAGCGCGAACCGCTGGCCGACGAGCCGGGTCTCGTCGGCGTAGACGATGCGACCGTCGGGCGCCCACAGCTTGACCCGGACGATGCCGTTGGGCAGCACCCGCTCGCGCACCACCTGGTCGAGCGCGTCGTAGGCCGCGGCATCGCCGGTGAGCAGGGCGTCCTGCAGGACGGGCTGGACCACTGCGAGCGCGAGCAGGTTCGTCGTGTGGGCGGCGTCGTTGACGGCCTCGCGCTCGGCGAGGCGGCTCGCCGCGAACGACGCGCCCACGACGACGGCGACGAACACGGCCAGCGCCGCGATCGCCAGCTGCACGACCATGCGCCGCCGGCTGGGCAGCGGTCGGACGGGCGCCGGCGTGACGCCGTCGGCGAGCGTCCACCACGGGGGGAGGTCAGGGTGGTCGTGGTGGTCACGCCCGCCGACGGCGCGCGGCGTCTCCGGGGACTGGGGCTCCCCGGAGCGCGCCGCCGCCACAGGCATCGGGACCGTGTCCGTGGTGCCTGTGCGGTCGGGGCGCCGGCTGGTCAGTGGTCGTCACCACCCGAGTCGTCGGAGCCGTGGCCACCCGACGAGTGCGAGCCCGAACGGTGCGAGCCGGAGTCGTCGGAGCCTGAGTGCCTCGACGCCGAGTCGTCGCCCCCCGAGCGCGACGACCCGGAGCCGGACGATCCCGAGCCCGACGAGCCCGACGAGCCCGACGAGCCCGACGACGACCCCGAGGCCACCCGGCCACCGTGGTCGTCACCGGCCTCGGTCCGCGAGTCGCGCGGTCGGTCGCCGCCGTGGTCGTCACCGGCCTCGGTGCGCGAGGCGCGGGGACGGTCACCGCCGTGGTCGTCACCGACCTCGGTGGTGCGGCTGGGCATGGGCGTGGCCACCGGCGTGCCCGTGTGGGGGTTGTCGTCACCGGACTCGGGGACGACCTGGGCGGAGGCCGGCACGCGGGCCGGGACGCTCTGGGCGAAGGAGCTGTTGCCGACGAGGCCGAGGGTGGCCGGCACGAGGGCGGCGACCGCTGCGGCGGCGATGGTGAGGCGTCTCATGAGGGTGGGACCTTTCACGGTGAGGTGGGCGGGTCAGCGGGTGCTGTGGGTCCACCGTGCGGCCTCGGGACGGGCAGGCACCATCGGGCTTTGGTCCTAGTACCTGTCCCCCATGACGTCCCGGCGGCGCCGACGGTTCACCGCGACGCCACCCCCGCCAGCCCACTCAGAGCCCAATCAGAGCCCACTCAGAGCCCACTCAGAGCTCCTTGGCCCACTCGCGCGTCCACCCGGTGACGACGAAGCCGATGCGCTCGTTGATGGCGACCATGTGGGTGTTCGTGTCGGCGTTCCACGTGCGGACGGTCCTGACGTCGGGGCGCTCTCGCTGCAGGGCGCGCAGGTTCGCGAGCTTGACCGCGAGGCCGAGCGCGTGGCCCCGGTGCTCGCGCAGCACGAGCGTGTCGGACTGGATGGCGAGGTCGGGCTGGCCGGGCCGGACGAGCAGGTCGGTGAAGGCGACGAGCCGCCCCGTCGGGACGTGCCGGGCGACGGACTCGAGCGCCCAGATCGGGCTGGGCGTGTTCCACTGCTGCCTGACCCGCTCGGCGTCCCAGTCCTCCTCGTCGAGGTCGATGTCACCCGACGGTGCGTCGGTGCTCATGCGCCGGGCCAGCACCGCGCGGTCCTCCAGCCACTCCTCCGGGAGCGCGTCCACGGCGGTCTCGATGACGTATGCCGTGTCGTCGGGGCCCGGGTCGAGCGCGGTCAGTGCCGCGTCGTCGACAGGCAGCGCGAGGTCCTGGCGGAGGTCGAGCAGGGTCTGCCGGTAGCCGCTCGCCCTCGCGAATCCCGTTGCGGCATCGCCCTGCTCGACCGGTGCGCCGCTGTGCTCGTGGATGCGGGTGCACCCGTCGTCACGCAGCGACTGCTCGCACCGGGCGAGCAGCAGCGAGCCGATTCCCTGCCGCTGGTGGTCCGGGTGCACCGAGAGCCACACGCCCGCCGTGTCGACGTTCTCGCGGGTGCGCCGGATGGTCTGGGCGGCCGCGACGGGACCCTCGGCACCGTGAGCACCGGGCTGCAGGACGACGAAGGTGCGCCGCACCTCGTGCCGGCGCGGCGCGATGTCGAGGATCTCCTCGATGGACGTGCGCGAGGTGCCCTCGCCCCACACGGCGCGGTTCGCCGCGTGGTGCACCTCGAGCCATGCCTCACTCGCCGGGTCGCCGACGGCGAGCTCGATCTCCTTGACCTGCATGCTCATTCGCCTGCCTCCGTGACCTTCTGCCACTCCCGGCTGTAGCCGTCGACGGTGTAGCCGAGCTGCCGGTTCACTGCGAGCATGTGCTCGTTGGAGGCGGCGTTCCAGGTGCGCACCGCTGTGACCTCGGGCAGCTCGTCCATGAGCCGCAGGGCGTTCGCCGCCTTGAGGCGCAGCCCGAGGCCGTGTCCCCGGTGCTCCGTCAGCACGAGCGTGTCCTGCTGGTAGGCCAGCTCCGGCTCACCGGCCGACACCGACACGGTCGTGAAGCCGACGAGGCGGCCGGACGGCATGTGCCGGGCGACGGTCTCGATGACCCGACGGCCGGATGCCGCGGCTCGCGCGTTGCTCGCACGCAGCCGGTCCGCGTCCCAGTCCTCCTCGGTGACGTGGAGGTCGTCGGCCGGTGCGTCGGTGCTCATCCGCTGCTGCAGCACGGCCCGGTCGTCGAGCCAGGCCTCCGGCATCTCGTCGACGAAGCTCTCGAAGGCGTAGTCCTCGGCGCCCGGACCCTCGACCGCCCCACGCAGCGTCGCCCGGTCGGCCGGGAGTGCCTGCTCGCTGCGGAGCACCGTCTGGGCCACGACGAAGCCGTGCCTCGTCGCGAAGTCCTCCGCCACGTCGCGGCCCCCCTGCACCCACTCGGTCTCGGCCATGAGGGTCGAGCGCTCGTGCTCCGCAGCCAGACGCTCCGCCTCCGCGAGCAGACCGGACCCGACACCACGGCCGCGTGCCGACGGCAGCACCGAGAGCCAGAGCATCGCGGCGTGCTGGTTGTCCCGCAGCGGCAGGTGCACCTCGAGCGCCCCGACCACCTGGCCGTCGGACCACGCGGCCCGGGCCACTCGCTTCTTGTCGGCCCCGCGGACGAAGCCCTGGACCTCCTCGAGCGTCCACACGCTTCCTCGCTCGCCGAAGATGTCGCGCTGGGCCGCTGCGTGCACCCCGATCCAGTCCCGGGCCGCCGGCTCCCGGCTCGGGTCCAGCAGGTCGAGGGGCCTGATCTCGAAGTCGTCGTTCACGGGCCAGAGTCTGTCGGCCCGGCCACCGCGGAGGCGAGCGATTTGTCCGGGACCGCCGCCACACGGCATACGCCAGCGGTCAGGCATACGCGGGCGGGCGCGGACGTTACAGGGACGTAAGACGCTCCCGGCAGCAAGGATGTGACACTGGCATGGTGTTCGGATTCGGTAGGAAGTCCCAGATGCCCAGCCGCGACGAGGCCCTCCCCGGCCGCGCGGAACGACCGTTCGCCGTGAACCCCACCCACGTCGTGCTCGGCACCCCGATCGACGGCCCGTGGCCCGACGGCTCCGAGGTGCTCTACGTCGCGATGGGGTGCTTCTGGGGGGTCGAGCGGATCTTCTGGAAGCAGGACGGGGTCGTCTCGACCGCGGCGGGCTACATGGGCGGCTACACGCCCAACCCGACCTACGAGGAGACGTGCACCGGCCGCACCGGGCACGCCGAGACGGTCCGCGTCGTCTACGACCCCACCCGGACGAGCGCCGAGCTGCTGCTCAAGGCGTTCTGGGAGAACCACGACCCGACGACGGCGAACCGGCAGGGCAACGACATCGGCACCGCCTACCGCTCGGCGATCTACTGGACGACCGAGGGGCAGCGGCTCGCGGCCGAGGCCACCAAGGAGGCGTTCCAGAAGGTGCTGGACGACAACGGCTACGGACAGATCTCGACCGAGATCCGCTCCGCCGACGACGCCGGCCCGTTCCACCTCGCCGAGGACTACCACCAGGGCTACCTGCACAAGAACCCCGGCGGTTACTGCAACCACGGGCCCAACGGCATGACGTGCCCCGTCGGGATCGTGCGCCAGGACCAGCTGCCCGCGCAGCAGGACATCGCGCCGCCCGCCTGACCCCCGTCACCGCGACACGGACGCGCCCACCCCGACCGGGTGGGCGCGTCCGTGCGTCACGACGGGGAACCCGCCGCCGCGGCCTCGCGTCGACGGTCAGCCCACCTCCCCCCACGAACCCCGACCCAGGAGCCCCCGCATGAGCAACGAGCTGCAACGGCTGAAGCAGGACGAAGCCGTGACCGCCGCGCACGACGAGGCGGTGGCCCGCGGCGAGAAGCGGGTGCTGCGCAGGACCACGACCGGCGAGCTGCACAGCTACCCCGCGGACGAGATCGGCTTCACCCCCGGTCGCGGTCAGGCCCAGGTCAGGACGTGGTGGGGCATGGCCGTCCTCGCGGTCACGATGGCTCTGCTCTCCCTGCTGGCCGTGGTGGGGATGTTCGTCGTCCCCATGTCCCGGGGCGACGGTCCCCAGTGGGGTGGGCTGGTCCTCGTCGCGATGGGAGGACTGTTCACGTGGTATGCCGTGCGGCTCGCTCGCGACGAGTACCGCGCCAAGCAGGTCCGCCGGGAGAGAGGCTCCCCCGAGCCCGGCGCCTGAGACCCCGAGTCGCGAGACACGGACGCCCCCACCCGGCTCGGGTGGGGGCGTCCGTGCGTCCCGATGCGTCCCCGCTGTGTCCCCGCTGTGTCAGGGCGGTGTCAGGGCGTGCAGGCCGTCTCGTCGAAGTGGCCCGGCGTGCCCGGGTAGGCCTGCCCCGCCCCGTGCTCGTTCTGCCCCGGGTAGACCATGGCGAGCTCGCGGAAGGCCGAGGTCCCCGCGGTCGTCACGTCGGTGCCGGGACGGCCGGCGCTCGAGGACCAGGCCAGCTGCTGCAGCCAGCCCTGCATGGCCGGCGAGTGGCCGCGCACGTCGTTGAAGCCGCCGTAGGCCGCGTTGCAGTGCGTGAACAGGTTGTAGGCGCCGTTCCAGTCGATGAGCCGGTCGCCCGCGTTGGGCCCGTTGGCCGTGACGTCGCCCTGGAGCACGTCGCGGTCCCAGCCGCCGTAGATCCAGTCGGTGCCCTGGTGGTGGTTGTCGTTGGCCGGGTCGGCGTCTGCCAGGCCCGTCATCTCGAACCACAGGCACGGGTCGACGGTGGTCGTCGCCTTCTTCGCGCCGGACGTCAGCGGCCAGTCGCCCAGCGTGCAGCCGCTGCCCGGGGCGTAGGTGCCCCGCGGCCGCACGTCGAGCAGGTCCGAACCGAGCACGTCCTGCTTCGCCGCGTCCGACTCGCCCGCGCCGCCGAAGAGGTGGTCGACGAACCGGTCGTCGGTCCCCCGCGAGCTCGGCGTGAAGACACCGCCCACGAGGCAGTCGGGCGTCGCGGCGTCGAGGACGGCGTCGCAGCCCTGGCCGCCCCAGAGGACGTCCTCCCCGTCGCCGCCGAAGACGTCGTCGCCGCCGCTGTCGCCGCCCACGACGTCGTCGCCGTAGCCGGCGTGGATGGCGTCGTTGCCCGAGCCGCCACGGATGAGGTCGCGACCGCCCTCGTCCATGCCGTTGTGCAGCATGGCTGCTGCGGTCGAGGCGCCGACCCATTGGTCGCCGTCCACGTCGTGGAGCAGGTCGACCCGTCGGTCGTACGCTCCCCGTGCGAAGGCCGTGAACGTCTCCTTGGGCGGGCTGTTGAGCGTCACCGAGGCCTGGGCCGGGCTGTCCCCCGCGCTCAGGAGCTGGTTCACGACGCCGCCGCGGTCGCCGACGATCGCGTCGCGGCCGCTGTCGCCGCTGATGCGGTCGTCGCCGAGCTCGCCGTAGAGGTCGTCGTCGCCGTAGCCGCCGGAGATGACGTCGTTGCCGTCCTGGCCCCAGATGCCGTCGTTGCCGTCGTCACCCCAGATGACGTCGGCGCCGAAGGCACCGGCCACCTCGCACGTCGCCTGCGCCGTGGTGCAGAAGCGGGTGCTCGGCCCGGGCAGAGCCGGGTCGTGGGTGCGCGACGTCGTCGCGTCTGACGGCACGGCCCCGTCGGGGTAGCGGTCGGTGTAGACCCTCTCGGTCTGCGTGCCGCTGCCGCCCTGCAGGGTGCGCAGGAGCGACCCGTTGTCGCCGAGCACGACGTCGTCGCCGCCGTCGCCCTCGATGACGTCGGCGCCGTCGCGGAAGCCCGGAGCCGGGGTGCCGCCGATGATGTCGTCCTGTCCGGGCGTCGAGCTCGTGCCGCGCAGCAGCGCGGTCGGGCTCGCCGAGCCCGGCCAGGCGGCCGTGACGTCCGGGACCGTGGTGCCGTGGCCCGAGGCCTGTCCGAACGGCAGGTCACCGAAGAGCAGGTCGGCGCCGCCGTTGCCCTGCAGGTGGTCCGCGCCGGCGTCGCCGGTCACGGCGTCGTTGCCGTCCTGGCCCTCGAGCACGTCGACCCCGTCGCCGCCGGAGAGCCGGTCGAAGCCGTAGAGGCTCGCGGACGGGGTTGCCAGCAGGTCGGTCCCGCGGTCCCACGGCTCGATGACGCGGGGCGCCATGGCCGTGCCCGGCGTGCTGCCGAGACGGACGGTGACGGACGAGGGAGCCTGGCCTGCGACGGGCCTCAGGACCTGCCCGTTGTCGCCGAGCAGGACGTCGTCACCGGGGCCGCCGAAGACGGCGTCGTCGGTGTCGGGCTGGCCGGTGGTGGCCGCTCCGACGCTCGCACCGGTCACGCCCGAGGGGGTGGAGCTGCCGCCGACGAGGTCGTCGTCGCCGAGGTCGCCCTCGACCCAGTCGACGTCCGGGCCGCCCTCGACGTAGTCGTCGCCCGCGTCGCCCTTGAGGCGGTCGGTGCCGCTCTGGCCGAGCACGAGGTCCTGGTCGTCGCCGCCGAAGACCTGGTCCGCCCCCGAGTTGGCAGCGGTCGGGGTGGCACCCAGGTCGAGCAGGACGATGCGGTGCGTGGCCGCGAAGCCGCGCATGCGCGTGATGGGCGCCGAGTCCGCCGCGCTGACGCCTGACGTCACGACGGCGTTGTCGCCGGCGATGAGGTCGGGGCCGGCGTCGCCGTAGAGCACGTCACCGGCGTCCGGGCGGCCGATGCCCGGGCTCGCCTGCTGGAACGAGCCACCGACGACCTCGTCCTCGCCGCGGTCACCGTGGACGGTGTCCGAGCCGTTGTTGCCCTCGAGGTGGTCGGCGTCGTCCCCGCCGTTGACACGGTCGTCCCCGAGGCCGCCGTATGCCGTGTCGTCGCCCGCGCCGCCGAAGAGCTGGTCGCCGCGGCCCGCGGTGACAGGCGTCCCCGCGAGGTCGAACGGGATCGCTGCCGCGTCGGCGGACGTCGACGGGTCGTCGACGGTGCCGTTGTCGCCGATGAGGATGTCGTCGCCGGTGTCGCCGGAGAGCACGTCGCCGGCGTCGGCCGGGTCCGTGTCGGTGCGGCCCGAGGCGCGGGTGCCGCCGTAGACGAGGTCGTTCCCCTCGCCGCCGCTGGCCCAGTCCGCTCCGTCGTTGCCCTCGATGACGTCCGCGGCGTCCTGGCCGTAGAGGACGTCGGCACCGGTGTTGCCGAAGAGCCGGTCGAGACCGGCACCGCCGTAGCCACGGTCCTTGCCGGTGCCGCCCCAGGCCGAGTCGGCGCCGTCGCCGCCGAAGAGGACGTCGTCACCCTGCTGGCCGCAGACGAGGTCGTCGCCGCCACGGGCGTCCACGCGGTCGGCTGCGCCGCCTGCGGAGATCGTGTCGACGCCGGCACCACCGGTGATGAGGTCCGGACCGTCGTCGGTGCTCGGGTCGCTGCCGCCCGAGGTGCCCTCGGGCACCGGGTCGGAGGCGACGGGCGAGCCTGCGCGACAGGTCTCGTCGGCGGCGGCCGTCGCGGTCGCCGCGTCGCGCAGCGTGTCACCGAAGATCGTGGACGGGCCGTCCCCGCCGATGACGTGGTCGCTGCCGCGGCCGCCGACGAGCGTCTTGGGCGATGGGGCCGCGCCCGCGGGCAGCGGCAGGTGCTCGACGTCACGGGTGTGCCCGAAGGTCACGCCCTCGATCGTCCCCGTGGACCTCAGCCCACCGACCTTGCTCGGCTCGGCCACGACGTAGTCGTCGTCGGGACCGCCGTACACGGCGTCGGCACCGTAGCCGCCGACGAGGGCGTCCTCGCCGCCGCCGCCGAGGAGGCGCGCCTTCTCGGACGGAGCCGAGTGGCTCGTGACGACGTCCTGCTCGCGGCTGCCGTAGACGACGTCGTCGCCCGAGCCCGTCTCGATGATGTTGGGGATCGTCGGCTGACCCGACGGGGTCGTGAGCGTGTCGGCAGGACCGGCCGCGTCGACGCCGAAGGTCTGCTCGGTCGAGGCGAAGATCGTGTCTGGGCCGGCGCCACCGGTCAGGGAGTCGCTCCCCCGTCCGCCGATGATCGTGTTGCCCTTCGAGTGGATCGTCGTCCCCGTGGTGCCGGGTCGGTCGGCAGCGACGCCGACCTTGTCGTCGCCCGGGCCTGCGTTGACGCGGTTGCGGCCGAGGCCGACGCTGATGACGTCGAGGCCGCCCGTTGCCGGGTCGGTGGTGGTCGGGTCGACGTCGAGCGTGCTCCAGTCGACGACGTCGCCGAGGCTCACCGACGTGATCTTCGGTGAGGAGTTCGCGACGTCGACGTCGTTGAGCGCCGCGGTGACGGCCCTGGTCGCCGGGAGGCTGCCGTCGCTCGACAGGCGACCGTCACCCGACACGTAGTCGTCGCCCTGACCGGTCGTGATGGCGTCGTCGCCCTCACCGCCGGCCACCCGGGCGACCTTGCCCACGGCGTCAGCCGTCACGATGCGGTCGTCGCCGGCGCCGCCGTCGACCCAGGAGCTGCCCGTGCCGGTCTGGATCTGGTCCTTGCCGGGCGTGCCGAAGACCACGGCGTCCTTGTCGAACGTCGAGAGGTCGGCCGCGCTCGTCGTCGACGACGGGTCGGAGTCCTTCTTCCCGTCACCGACGAAGCTGACGACGAGCGGCGTCGACGAGCCGCGGCCGTCGACGACGACCCGCTTGAGGCCGGGGTCGAGGTACTCGCGTCGCTCGCCGAGCATCTGCACGGCGAAGCCGTCGAAGTCGGGGTTCGTGCCCGCGTCGTCACCCGGCTTCTGGGCGAAGCGCAGGGCGGTCACCTTGACGACGTCCGACTCGGTGTCAGCCGTGTTGCCCCAGGGGTTTCCGCGCGCTGCGTCGGTGCCGAAGTGGCCCGCGAAGACGACGAGGGTGTCGCCGGTCGTCCCCCCGAGTCGTGGTGGTGGTGGGGTGCAGTTCGGTTTCGCCGTGAAGTCGAGCAGCGTGATGTCCGCGAGGTTGATCGAGAAGGACACGCTGAACGGCGAGAAGCCGAGGGTGACGTAGAGGCGCAGGAAGAGGCTGAGCCGTCCGGTCGTCGTGAAGAGGCACAACGGGTTGTTGACCGCGGTCTGGAGGAACTCGCTGACGCGGAACTTCCCGTCGTTGTTCGGGTCGTTCCAGTGGAACCCGATCGTCAGGTGCAGACCACCCTCGATGCCGACCGTGATGATGACGGCGGTGACGGCTGCCCCTGCGGCGATCTCGCCGTCGAGCTGCACGACCGGCACGGGACGCCCCGCGGAGTCCGTCGTCTTGAAGTACAGGCCGTCGAGGAGCTTCACGGCGTCGACGGACGTGCCCTTCTGGGCTGCCTCCACGGCATACCTGATGCCGGCGGTGTCGAGACCCGCCATGAAGCGCAGGGTCACCGACGCGGAGCCGGACAGGGTCACCATGACGGGCGGCGGCGCGTACACCGGCCCGAAGGACTGACGCCACGTGAAGCCGAGCGTCAGCGGGCCACTGTCGAACTCGACGAGCGAGACGTCGCTGCCCATGAGCAGGCTGAAGACCGACGACGGGTTGTCGAGGATGGGGAACGTGAAGCCGGACTTGTTGGCCGAGCCCTCGTCACCGGCGGAGCCGAAGACCTTGCCCTTGCCACCCTTGGCGTTGAGCGCGTTCTTGACGGCGCTCTCGCTGGCCGGGGCGGCCGTGTCGATGAGCGAGCCGCCCGTGCCCGGCTCGAGGCTGCTCGTGGGCGAGACGTCCGTGTCGAGCGCCTTCGCCCCGCTCACGGTGAAGCTGCCGATCGGGATGAGGCACGACGGTCCGCCGCCCCCACAGTCGGGGAGGTTGTTGATCAGGGTCGTGAGCGCCGCGATCTTGTCGACGAAGTCGAGCTTCGGCCCGCCGGCCACCGTGTTGAACGTCTTGGCGAGCGTCATCAGGCTCACGTCGCCCCCGCCGGCCATCCGGCTGAGGTCGGACAGGACGGGGATCGGCGCGTAGAGCGTGTCGAGCACCGGCTGGAGCGGTCCCGTCACGGACTTGACCTTCTTGAGCACCGGGCCGAGCAGGTTCGACAGGAAGCCGCCGGCATCGATGGCGACGTCCTTGAACTCGATGGTGGGAGCGCCGAGGTGCTCGAGGTCCTTGTTGGTGAACTCCCACCCGAGGACGAAGTTCGCCTGCACGCCCGGCAGGACCGAGTCGGCAGACGCCTTGACGATCCAGTCCGCCTTGATCTTGGCGGTCAGGGAGATGCCGAAGAGCTCGGAGGCGTCACCGTCGCCGATGTCGGCGACGGTCAGCACGGAGGTGCTCGACTCCGACGCGTCCCTCGACGTGAGGTCGACGAGGAAAGCCCCGGCGAAGAGCGGCGCGCTGTTCTTCTTCTGCACGTCGATGTCGAGGAAGGCGAGCTGGGCCTTCATCGAGGTCGGCATGTCGAAGCGGGCGCCGAGACCGAACTCCGGTGCGGCGGCGCCGTCCTGCCAGGCGTCGTGGGTGTAGATGACGAAGCCCTTGTCGGAGCTGACGCCGGCCTTGAGGTGCAGCTGGAGGCCGAGGCCGTAGGTGATGGCGTCGTCCCCACCGGCCTTGAGGGCCAGGCCCGGGATGCCGATGTCGAGCGGCAGCTTCTTGTTGTCGCCGAGGCATCCCGATCCGGCGACGCAGCCGTCCTCGGGGGTGACCGTGCCGGCCTTGACGGTGAAGGCCAGGTTGATCCCCTTGGTGCTCGCCGTCGGGCAGTCCGACCGCTGGGGCTTGGCGGTCACGGGAGTGTAGGCCGTGGCCGCGGAGCTGCCGTCGTCGGTCCAGGTCTGCGTGCTGTCGGCGGTCTTGTCAACGACCTTGACGAGCTCGAAGGGCGCGCCGTCCTTGCTGCGCAGCACCTTGTACTTCTCGGCGCCGTCGCTCTTGGACCACGAGACCTTGATGGAGTTGCCGCTGCCGAGGGTGCTCCACGAGGTGGAGGTCTCGAGGCTCGGTGCCGACGGGAGGGTGTCACCGTCCGTGCCGGAGCCGTCGCCCTGGGTCGCGACGATCTCGTAGCGCCACTTCGTCGCGCCCGCCGTCGCCGGTGTCGCGAGGAGGGTCGGGGGGCCGGTCGGCTCGAGATCGAGCTTGCACTCGAAGTCGACCTTGAGCGTCGTCTGCTGCAGCCCGGCAGCGGTGATCGCCTCGGCGAGCTTGTCGTTGACGTAGGTGCGCGCCTCCGCCGGGCTGGCCGGGATGTTGCCGAGCCTGCTCTTGATCTGCGACCGGAGCGAGCCGATGGAGTCGGCGCCCTGCTGGAGGTCCTTGCCGACGAAGGGCAGCTTGCCGTCGAAGGTGGCCAGGCGCATCGCCTGCTCGATCTTCTCCAGGTAGCCGTCGAGGCCGGGGCCGATCTGCGTGAAGTCGGCGAACGCGCTGGCAAAGGCCGCGGACAGGTCGGGCACCTCGAACCGGGCCTTGGCCGCGTCGGGGGCCGGGAGGTTGCCCGAGAGGGTGGCGAGGTCGGCCGGGTCCGTGGAGTCCGGCAGCCGCAGTGCGATCGAGCCGAGGGAGGCCGGCGCGCTGCCCGGGACCATGGCGTAGAGCGGGACGGTGCCGCAGACCATGAGCTTGGTCGTGAGCCCCTCACCGCAGTCGACGGGAGTGTTGGACGCGTTGAGGCTGACGTCGAGGCCCGAGAGGAACGTCGAGAAGCTGACCGGGGTGTTCGGCGTGGCACTCGTGTCCGCGAGGTCGAGGCTGAGGTCGGCCTTGAGCGACACCTGCTTGGCGGCGTCGCCGCCGGGGTCACCCGCCGACACGGTGAGCGGGCCGATGGTGCCGGCCACGCGCCCGTTGAACTCGGCTGCGGCAGCCACGCTGACCTTGGAGTCGGCGAGGACCTTGAGGGTCGCTGCGTCGCCGGGGCCGGTGCCCGGCGCGAGCGGCACGACGAGGCCGACGTCGACACTCCCCTTGACGTGCACCGAGCCCTGCCCGGTCGCCGCGGCCGAGACGAGCGACTGGCTGCCACCGAGGTCGAGGCGCAGCGGCGCGTTGGTCCGGTAGTCGCGCTTCCAGTCGAGGTCGAGCACGACGCTGGGCGTTCCCGCATCGTCGAGGTAGCGGAAGTGCAGTGCCCCCGTGCCGAGGCGCTGGTCGAGGAAGGCGACGAGGTCCTGCATGTTCTGCGGCGGGTGCACCGACATGATGTCGATGGCGTCGTCGAGCGGCGACCGGAAGGTGTATGCCGTGTCGTCCGCAGGCGGGCTCGCCCACGTGTCGGTCAGGGTGACGGTGTCGCCGGAGACCGATGCGACGACGGCCACCTGGGTGCCGACGACGACCGTGCGCCCGACGAACGAGCTGTCGAACGTGCGGCCCACGTGCTGCAGGGTGTTCGAGCCGTAGTTGACGTCGCTCCCGACGCCCGAGGAGTCCCGCTGCATGAGGTCGCGCAGCGAGGTCCCGGTGCCCGGGATCTCCCGGCTGTAGACGCCCGTGGCGCCTCCGGGCTGGGCCTCGGCGAGCTGGGCTGCCAGGGTCTGCAAGGTCTTGAGGACGATGGCGAAGAGCTCGGCCTGCGAGCCCGGCTTGATGTCGAGCGCGAAGATCCGGGTGAGCCCGCTGAGGTCGAGCTGCGGCCCGTCGGCCCCGGAGAGCTGGGTGAGGTCGTTCCACGTCGCCGACACACCGACGTCGGTGCCGGCGGGCAGGAAGCCGTCGGCGTCCGGGATGGACGCCTCGAGGTCCGCGGTCGCGCGCACGTTGACGTCGACGTCGAGCAGGTCGCCGGCCTTGCTCGGCCCGGTCGGGCTTGACGTCACGAGCTGCGCGAAGAGCTGTCGCAGCCGGATGTCGTGCTGCGCGTCACCGGCCTGCTTGAGACCGATGGACAGCATGTGGCCCGCACCGGGCGCCGAGCAGTCGGCGGGGGCGGCGCTGTTGCACACGGCGAGGTGGCCCTTGAGGCGGACCTGGAAGAAGCCGGCGTTCGCGGTGAAGTCCACCGCGGTGTCGATCGGGAAGTCGGCCGTGAGCAGGGGGCTGCCCGTGCGCACGAGGACGCGGTCCGCGCCGAGCGGGAGCGAGGTCACGTTCGTCTTGAACGCGCCGGTGCTCTGGACGAACGGGCACGCCTCGGTGTTGCCCTCGAAGCCGATGCACGCGTCACCGGTCCTCGCGTCCTGCAGGTCCAGCACGAGCGTCAGGTCCGCTGCGAACGACGGCTTGACGGTGGCGAAGGTCTGGGCGGAGTTCGCCCGGAGGATGCCGCGTCGAGGACCGCCCGCGACCGGCTGGTCGGTCAGCCGGTCGCCGAACGTGACGGCACCGAGCTGCGCCTCAGGTCCGACGATGACGAACGGCGTGCTGGCAGAAGGCTGCCCACCGATCCACGGTCCGGACAGGGTGAGGGAGTTCTTCGTGTTCGACGCGATCTCCCCGGCGGACGTGCCGGCCATGACGCGCATGCCGGTCCATTGGTTCAGCTGCCACGGCTGGGACCCGTCGTCGAGCGTCAGGCCGGACGCGGCATACGTCGCCGAGGGGCGCGACGTGCGCGCGCTGCCGGCGTCCATGGCGACACCGGACGCGGGGGCGGCCCTGACCATCCTCATCCGGAAGGCGAGCTTGCTCGTCGTCGGGTCCCAGGCGAGGTCGTCGAGGCCGATGCCCGCCGCCTTGAGCCTGGCGATGAGGTCCTGGAGCGAGTCGAACGTCGGGTTGCCGACGGTCGTCGCGTCGAAGCCCGGCGGTGCCGGCTGGTCGGGGTCGGGCTGCTGGACGACGTTCGCCTTGAGGAAGTCGACGAGCACCTGGTTGGCCTTGACCGCGTCGGAGACCGTGCCGCGCAGGAAGGGCAGGTCGAGATTGCCGGTCGTCGGGAGGGGGCCGGCGCCGTCGGGGTCGAACTTGGCCTGCTGGATCCCCGTGAGGGCGACCGCCACCTGCGCGAGACCGTCGGCCAGGTCGCGCAGGCTCATGTTCTGGAACTTGCCGACGAGGCCGGCCAGCGTGGGCGCCGTGACGGTCGGCGCGCCCGTGGAGATGTTCGCCCACGCGACGGACACGTCCGCCGCGACGTTGGTCGGGAAGCTCACTCCCGCAAGGCCACTCGTGTCCGCTGCGATCGACAGGGTCCCGTTGACGGAGCCCGGGGTGCCGGGGTCGGAGGGGGAGCCGGACGGGTCGAGGCTCGCCGACACGAGTCCGGCGAGGGAGCCGTCGGCGGCGAGCTCGCCGTCACCCGCCCCGGCTGCGTCGAACGCGAGCACGCCGTCGTTGTTCGGGTCGGCGACGCGGGCGTAGGCGTGCGCGCGGACGGTGAAGTCGGTGCTGCTCAGGGTGACACCGAGGATGCCGACCGCGGCCTTGGCCGCAGCGGAGAGCTGTGCGGTGACGTCGACGTCGAGACGCGGCGCGTGTGCGACGTCGCTCGCGAGGTAGACGCGGTTGGTCGTCGGGCCCGTCCACACGACCCACAGCGAGAGGGTCGCCTCGACCGTGGCCGTGACGCCCTTGGGAGAGCTGAGCTCGACCTTGGGGCTCGCGGAGCTGACGACGAGCGCCTGCTGGGCCGCCGTGCGCGTCACCACGAGGTTGACGTGGACACGCTTGCCGTCGCCGAGGTCGTCGACCGACACGTCGAGAGTGCCGTTGCGGCCACCGGGCAGCGAGACCGACTCCCCCGACGTCGCGAGGTCGGCCCAGGTCGTCGTGCCCGCGAGGGCCGTCGCCACGCCCTTCTCGACGAGGTCGTCGGCGCCGGCCAGCCCGCCGGGGCTCGCCGACACGAAGGGGATCGGCTCGCCGAGTGCACCGACCCCGGCAAGGCCCGACGTCCAGGTGGCGAGGTTCGTCGAGCCGCCACTGCCACCCAGCAGGGCGACGACACGGTCAACCCCCGGATCGGGGTCGGCGGCGAACGCGGGCGACTGGCCGGCGAGTGCTCCCACGACGACGAGGAGCGAGGTGAGTCCTGCTCCGAGGGCACGACGAATCGACTTGCGCACCATGATTCTCCCCATGCGGAGGCGCGTCGTGTGCTCGGTCCCTGCGCGAGCCGTGTCCGCCACGCCCGTCCTTCGGCTCAAGGTAGTGAGGTCCACGTCACACGTCAGGCGAATCGTGGGAAATCCGGACGATCTGGTGATAGCGGGACGGGTGGGACTCGTGGGACACCTTCGGGTCGCAGCCGTTCCGTGGCGTCACGCTCCGGCGCGGACCCGGCGATGGCAGGATGCCGCCATGGCCGACAAGAGCTTCCACATCAGCCGTGAGACGACGATCTCCGCTCGCCCCGAGCGGATCCACGCGCTGCTCGACGACTTCCACGAGTGGCAGGCCTGGTCGCCGTGGGAGGGTCTCGACCCCGCCATGGAGCGCACCTACACCGGGTCGGCCACCGGGGTCGGCGCCATCTACGCCTGGCGCGGCAACAGCAAGGCCGGCGAGGGCCGCATGGAGATCCTCGAGTCGGAGCCGCTGCACGTGGCCGTCGACCTGCTCTTCGCCGCGCCGATGAAGGCCCACAACCGCGTCGACTTCACCCTGACGCCGGTCGGCGACGACACCCGCGTCGAGTGGGCCATGACCGGCCCCCAGAACGTCGTCATGCGCCTCATGAGCAAGGTCTGGTCGATGGAGAAGCTCGTCGGCCCCGACTTCGAGAAGGGCCTGGCACAGCTCAAGCGCACCGCCGAGCACGCATGAGCGAGTGGACGATCCGTCCCGCCACCCGCGAGGACGTGCCAGCGGTCGTCGCGATGCTCGCCGACGACCCCCTCGGCGCGGCACGCGAGGACCCGGCTGACACGGCGACGTACGACGCGGCATACGACCGCGTGGCCGCCGACCCGGCCCAGCACCTCGTCGTCGCCGAACGCGACGGGACCGTCGTCGGGACGCTCCAGCTCAGTGTCATCCCGGGACTGTCGCGACGCGGCGCGACCCGGACGATCATCGAGGGCGTCCGCGTGGCCCGGGACGAGCGCGGCTCGGGCCTCGGGACCGAGCTCGTCACGTGGGCCGTCGAGGAGTCGCGCCGACTCGGGGCCACCCTCGTGCAGCTGACGAGCGACGCGAGCCGCACCGATGCCCGTCGCTTCTACGAGCGGCTGGGGTTCGTCGCGTCGCACGTGGGTTTCAAGCTGCCGCTGGACGACTGACCCCGCGGACGCGTGTCCACGGGGCCAGTCGTACGTCGACGGTCGTCAGAAGATGCGGACCCGCTCGTCCTCGGCGAGCCACATGGCGTCGTCGGGCTTGACGCCGAACGCCTCGTGGAACTCGGAGAGGTTGCGCACGGCGTTGCCGCGCACGTCCTGCGGGGAGTGGGGGTCGATGGCGAGCAGGCGGATCGCCTCGGCCTCGCGCGCCTTGCCGCGCCACACCTGTGCCCAGCCGATGAAGAAGCGCTGCGGGCCCGTGAAGCCGTCGAGCTCGGGCATGCCGCCCTCCTCGGTGGCGATGCGGTACGCGGAGTAGCCGATCTGCAGGCCCCCGAGGTCGCCGATGTTCTCGCCGACGGTGAGGCCGCCGTTGACCTTGTGGTCCTCCGACAGCCCTGCCGGGGTGAAGGCGTTGAACTGCTCGATGAGCCGCTGCGCGAGGGCGTCGAACCGCTCGCGGTCTGCCTCGGTCCACCAGTCGCGCAGGGCGCCCGTGCCGTCGTAACGCGAGCCCTGGTCGTCGAAGCCGTGGCCCAGCTCGTGACCGATCACCGCGCCGATGCCGCCGTAGTTGACGGCATCGTCGGCCTCGAGGTCGAAGAACGGCGGCTGCAGGATCGCGGCCGGGAAGACGATCTCGTTCATCGACGGCATGTAGTAGGCGTTGACCGTCTGGGGCAGCATGAACCACTCGGTGCGGTCGATCGGGCGGCCCAGCTTCGCGAGGTTGCGGTCGACCTCGAAGGCGGTGCTGCGCCGGACGTTCCCGACGAGGTCGTCAGGGTGGATCACGATCGTGGAGTAGTCGCGCCACACGTCCGGGTAGCCGATCTTCGGCGTGAACGCGTCGAGCTTGTCGAGCGCCTGCGCGCGGGTGTCGGGCCCCATCCACTCGAGCGAGGAGAACGACCGGCGGAAGGCCTCGACGAGGTTGGCCACGAGCTCCTGCATGCGCGCCTTGGCCGCCGGCGGGAACCACCGCTCGGCGTAGAGCTGTCCGACGGCCTCGCCGACGCACCCCTCGACGACGGCCACGCCCCGCTTCCAACGCTCCTTGTTCTCCGGCTGGCCCGAGAGCGTGCGGCCGTAGAAGTCGAAGTCCTCGTCGACGAACGACTGCGGCAGCACGGAGGCGAACTCCGACAGGACGTGCCACGTCAGCCACGAGCGCCAGTCCGCGATGTCGACGGTCTCGAGAGCCGCACCGAGACCGGTGGCGAAGCTCGGCTGCCGGATGACCACCTTGTCGAAGGCGCCAGCGGGGGCCTCGAGACCGGACAGCCAGGCGTCCCAAGGGAACTGGGGCACCAGAGTCTTGGCCTCGTCGAGCGTGTGGGCGTTGTAGGTCTTGATGGCGTCGCGGTTGCTGACGGTGTCCCAGTGCGACGCGGCGAGCAGCGTCTCCAGCGCCATGATGCTCGTCGCCTTGGCGCCGGCGTCCGGGATGCCGGCGAGCCCGAGGAGGCGCTCGACATGGGCGACGTAGGCCGTCCGGATGTCGGCGTACTTCTCCTCGCGGTAGTAGGACTCGTCGGGCAGACCGAGCCCGCCCTGCTCGAGGTAGACGACGTAGTCCTCCGGCGAGCGCTCGTCGGGCGATACGAAGTGCTGCAGGACGCCGGCGACGCCGTCGCGGGCCAGGCGCCCGAGGGCCTCGCCGAGCGACTCGACGCTGTCGACGGCGGCCACCTGCGACAGCACGGGCTGCAGCGGCGCCAGCCCCAGCTCTTCGATGCGGTCGGTGTCGGTGAAGCTCGCGTAGAGGTCGCCGACCTGTCGCTTCGGCGTGCCCGGTGCGCCCTCCTCGGCCTGCGCCGCCTCCTCGATGAGGTCGCGGACCCGCGCCGTCGACTCCTCGCGGAGGATGTCGAAGGTGCCGAAGCGGGCGCGGTCGCCCGGGATCTCCGTCGTGTCGAGCCACGTCCCGTTGACGAACCTGAAGAGGTTGTCCTGGGGCCGGGTCGCCCGGTCGAGGGCCTCGAGGCTGATGCCGGACTTTCTGAGCACGTTCTCTCCCCACTGCGAGTGCCGGACCTGACCGGCGAGCGTGCTCCCGAGCCTAACCACGCAGCGCGGGCGCCGACGCGGTGACCTGAAGCGTGACCTCCGAAGCGTGACCTCCGAAGCGTGACCTCCGAAGTCGGGGTCAGCGGCGGAGCCGACCGGCCACGACGCCAGCGAGCCCGACGAGGAGCAGCATGCCGCCGAAGGCGCCGATCATCGTGGGTCCGACCAGCCGGAAGCTGAGGTCGGCGTCGGTGAGGTTGGCCACGAGGACGTAGGCAGCCACGAGCATCGAGAGCAGACCGAGCATGATCGAGCCCGGGCGCGGCCCCTTGCGCACCGTGACGAGGGCCGGGCGGGGCGCGGGCTCCTGGTACGCCGGGTAGGGCTGGGCGGGCTGGGTCGTCGGCGGTGGCAGGTGCGGCAGCGCTGACCCCTCGGTGACCGCGTCGTCGGGCACCGGGGTCGCGGGCTCGACCCGGAAGGGCGTCGCCGTCGGCAGCGTCTGCGTGGACGCGGCCGGGATCTGCGTCGTCACCGCGGGGTCGGGCGCCGGGCTCGTCATCGAGTTCGTCATCGGGTCCGCCAGCGGGTCCGTCATGGGGTCTGCGGTCGGGTCGCGGAACTCTGTCGTCGGGTCCGGCACGGGGGTGTCGGGGGTGTCGGGGGTGTCGGGGGCGTCGTTGCTGCTCATGTCGCTGCTCTCCGCTGCGTTCGTCGTCGGGGGTGTGGTCGAGTCGCCGGTCGGGTCCTGCCGGTCGGCGCTCATGACGCCTTGGCCGTCGTGATCTTGATCTGGCCGACGCCGAGCTCGGCGTCGACGACGATCTCGGGGGCCGACGTGGTGGGTCCGAACGTCACCGACTGCTGCCAGTTCGCGCCCTCGTGCTGGAGCTGGTCGGCCCCGAGCCGGCGCATGCCGTCGCCGGCCACGGTCGGACCCGTCGCGATGATCTCGCCGGCCCGCGCCCTGGCATTGACGACCACGCTGACGCCTTCGGGCACCACGAGGTCGAGCTCGCCGACGCCGAGGGTGGTCTTCACGGTGTCCTGTCCCCTCGTCCCCTGCCAGTTCGCGTTGCGGAGGTCGACGTTGAGCTGGCCGAGGCCGAGCTCGAAGCCGGGTGCCGGGGTCATGGAGGTCACGGCGTAGCTGCGGTCACCGACCTGCCAGGGCTGCGAGAGCCCGACCGGTGCTGCGGTGGTCGCGGCGGCTGCGATCATGGCGGTCACGGCGAAGAAGGCGAGGCCTCCCGAGCGGCGGCCGGCGATGCCGGCGACGAGGATGCCGAGGCCGAGCACGCCGAGGCCGCAGGCGATTCCGACGGCGACGTGGTTGCCGGGCCACCCGGCGGCCAGCGCCACCGACGACAGGACGACGGCGGTGACGATGGCGAGGCCCAGGACGAGCAGCCCACCGGCGAAGCCGATCGAGGGCGTGCGCTCCCGCACCGGGGTCGGGGCCGGCGGACGAGGCGTGGTGAGGGTCGCTCCGGCGTTGGCCGCCGCGTTGCCCGTCGAGCCGTATGCCGTCGGGGGCCGTGGCGCTGCCGGCACGGCCCCCGTGGCGGGCTGCGTGATCGGTTCACCGGTGACGGGGTCGGTGGCCGTGGTCCCGGCCGGGGTGCCCGCGGAGGCGCCTCCGGCAGCTGCCGTCGGGCTCGGGGCGCCCGGCTGGCCCTTCCAGGGCGCCGACGCCATGAGCTCCCGGCCGGTGCCGGTGCGGGTCAGGAACCACCAGGCCCCGACGACGAGGAGCACGAAGCCGAAGAAGCGGAAGCCGCGGCTGTCGCCGCCCCACCAGGGTCCGCCGCCGAGGACGGCCATCACCGTGATGACGAGCAGGAAGACCGAGCTGCCCTCGCCGTGCTTGAGGGCGCGCTCGACATGGATCTCGCCGCGCTCGTCGGGCATGAGCAGCCACAGCACGAGGTAGAGGGCGACGCCCATCCCGAAGAAGATCGAGAAGAGGATGAAGCCCGCCCGGACGACGAGCGGGTCGACGCCGAGCCACCGGGCCACGCCGGCGGCGACGCCGGCGAACCAGCGGCCGTTCGACTGGCGCACGATGCCGGGGCGTCGCAGCGCGGTGTAGAGGCCGTCGAGGCCGTGCCCCTGACCGGGGGCGTCGTTGCTTTTCGTCATGTCACCAGATTGGGCCCCCCGACGGCGCCCATCCATGAGGGTCGACCCTGAGCGCACCCTGACGCGACCCCCAAAGAGGGCCCGGATGGTCGCCCCGAGCGGTCGGGGTGGGTGAGTATGGAACGGTGCAGACGGCATACGAGAACGGAACGGGCCCCGCGCGTCCCACGGGACCCCCGGAAGCACCGGGAGCGTCGTGGCGGACGACGCCGCGGCCCCCGCTCGTGCGCCAGCGGGAGGGCAAGGTCATCGCCGGGGTCGCCAAGGGCCTCGCCGACCACCTGGGGATCCCCGTCGTCGCCGTTCGTGTCGCGCTCGTGCTGACGAGCATCCCCTTCGGCGCGGGCCTGGCCGTCTACGTCTTCCTCTGGGCGACGATGCGCGAGGTCGGCACCGTGGACCCCGCGGCCCCGACCGACCCCCTCTCCCCCGTCAGCACGCCGACCAGCTCGACCGGCTCGACCACCTCGACCACCTCGACCACGGCAGGCACGGGCTCGTCGAGCGTCCGGCACCACGTCGACCTGGCCAGCCTGCGCACGTGGCTGCGCAGCGGCAACCAGGCCGTGCTCATCACCCTCCTCGGCGTCGCGGCCCTCGCCGTCGCGGGCGCGCTGTGGCTCGGCAGCGCCGGCCTCGACGTGCACGCCGAGGTGATCCTGCCCGTCGTCGCCATCGTCATCGGCGCGATCTTCTTCTGGTCCCAGCTCGACGACACCGACACCCTCGGCGCGCGGCGCCCGGTCCGCTGGATCTGGCTCGTCGTCGGCCTCGGCCTGACGATCCTCGGGCTCGTCGGGCTGCTCGTGCGCGGCACGAACCTCACCGAGCTGTGGCAGGTCGCCGGCGCCGTGCTCGCCGCGCTCGTCGGCGTCGCCGTGCTGTCGGCGCCGTGGATCCTGCGGCTGTGGAGCAACCTGCGCGTCGAGCAGGCGGCGCGCATCCGTGCCACCGAGCGCGCCGACATCGCCGCCCACCTGCACGACTCCGTGCTCCAGACGCTCGCCCTGATCCAGCGCCAGTCCGGCGACGCCGCGACGGTGGCCCGCCTCGCCCGCGCGCAGGAGCGCCAGCTGCGCAGCTACCTCTACGACGAGGACGCCCGCGCCGGCACGCTCGGCGCGGCGCTGACCGCCGCCATGGGCGAGGTCGAGGACCTCCACGGCGTGCCCGTGCAGCTCGTCGTCACCGGCGACCGGCCGATGGACGAGCACCTCGACGCCCTCGTCAAGGCGGTCCGCGAGGCCACGTGGAACGCCGTGCGCCACGCGAGCCCGCCCGTCAGCACCTACGTCGAGGTCGGCCCCGACGCCGTCGAGGCGTTCGTGCGCGACCACGGCGCCGGTTTCGACCTCGACACCGTGCCCGACGACCGTGCCGGCGTGCGCGAGTCGATCATCGGGCGCATGGAGCGCCACGGCGGCACGGCCCGCATCCGACGCCGCACCGACGGCACGGAGGTCGAGCTGCGCCTGCCCGTCCGGCAGCCGGTCGAGCCCGAGCAGCCCTCTGCCGCAACGCCGCCCGCCGACCCGAGATCGCAACCCACCCCCGGCAGCACGCCGGACCCCCAGACCCAGGAGCAGGCTTCATGACCGACCCGCGGACCATCCGCATCGTCATCGTCGACGACCACCACATGTTCCGCACCGGCGTCCGCGCCGAGCTGACCTCCCTCTCGGCGACGCCGCGCAACGGCGCCTTCACGCTCGAGATCGCCGGCGAGGCGGGAGCCGTCGAGTCGGCCGTGCAGGTCATCAAGGAGCAGCAGCCCGACGTCGTGCTCCTCGACGTCCACCTGCCCGGTGGCGACGGTCACGGCGGCGCGGACGTCATCCGCGCGTGCACGGCCGTGCAGTCGCAGGCGGGCGTGCCCGTGCGCTTCCTCGCGCTGTCGGTGTCCGACGCTGCCGAGGACGTCATCGCCGTCATCCGGGCCGGTGCCCGCGGCTACGTCACCAAGACGATCAACGCAGAGGAGCTGCTCACCGCGATCGGGCGCGTGGCCGACGGCGACGCCGTCTTCAGCCCGCGCCTGGCCGGCTTCGTGCTCGACGCGTTCGGCGCGGCGGCGGGCGAGGTCGCCGAGATCGACGAGGAGCTCGACCGGCTCTCGGCCCGCGAGCGCGAGGTGATGCGCCTCATTGCGCGCGGCTACCAGTACAAGGAGGTCGCGAAGGAGCTCTTCATCTCCGTCAAGACCGTCGAGACCCACGTCAGCTCGGTGCTGCGCAAGCTCCAGCTCAGCAGCCGGCACGAGCTGACCGCCTGGGCGATGGGCCGCCGCCTCCTCTGAGCGCCCCTCCCCTCTGTCCCCCTCCCCCACTTCCCGACCGAACGCCGCGTTCGGTCGCGAACTCAGTGCTCTAACGCAGCGTTCGCGACCGAACGCTGCGTTCGGTGGGTGGAGCTGGGGGGCGTATGCCGTCAGGCGGGGTCGGCGACGAAGCGGCGCAGGGCGGTGACGATGATCTCGGGCGCGTCCGTGTGCACCCAGTGCCCGGCCCCCTTGATGGTGAACAGGCGGGTCCGCGGGAAGTGCCGCCGCATGCGGTCGCCGTCCTCGCGCTTGACGTAGCGCGAGTCACCGCCGGCGACCCAGAGGACGGGTCCTTCGTAGGGCGGGAGCTCGTCGACGGCGTCGGGCCAGTCCGCGATGTGTGAGTCCACCCCGAGCGCCGCGTCGCCCGCGATGAGGTCGAGGTTGACCTGCCAGCGCCACGACTGGCCGTGCCGGCGCAGGTTCTGCAGCAGGAACGCCTTGACGCCGGGGTCGGGCTCGGCGAACCGCGCCTCGGCGTCGCCACGGCTCGTCAGCTCGGCGAGCGGCAGTGCCTGCATCTCGCGGATGTAGCCCTCGAATCGCTCGAGCGAGCCGTAGCCCTTGGGCGCGATGTCGACGACGACGAGCCGCTCGACGAGCTCGGGGTGGCGCAGCGCGAGCACCATGGCGACCTTGCCCCCGAGCGAGTGGCCGACGACCGCCCAGCGCTCCCCTTCGCCCGCCGCGCGCAGCGTCGCGGCCACGGCATCGGCGTACGCGTCGAGGGAGAACTCCTGCGACCACGGCGAGCGGCCGTGGTCGGGCAGGTCGACGAGCAGGCAGCGCGCATCGGTGCCGTCGGGACCGCTCACCGCCTTGGCGATCTGGTTCCAGTTGCGGCCCTGGCCGAAGAGCCCGTGCAGGAAGGCGATCCGTGGCCCTGCGCTGCCCACGGACAGGGTGCTGAGCGAGGCCTGGTCGGGAGCCGACGTCATGCCCCGGAGCCTACGCGGCAGGCCGCCTCACGCCGCCGCCGGTGGCCCGTGAGGGTGCGACGGTGGGCCGTCGTGCGGGACCTCACGGCCGCGCCGGACCCCCGTGAGGCAGACGTAACGGAGGTGTCACACCGGGCCGGACGTGGCGCAACACCGGCTTCCTAGCGTGGGCGCCACGCTCTCGCAGCGGCCCCCGACCCGCCTCCCGAGGAGGAACCCCGTGAGCACCACCACCGGAAACAGCACCGGCACCAGCACGAACGGCAGCGTCGCCGCACCCTCCAGCACGCCGACCCTCGTCCCGGAGACCCCGAGCCGCTTCCGTCAGCTCACGGCGCCGAGGTCGCGCGTCATCCGCGACTGGGACCCCGAGGACACCGCTGCGTGGGAGGCCGGCAACAGCCGCATCGCCCGCCGCAACCTCGTCTGGTCGGTCGCGACCGAGCACATCGGCTTCTCGATCTGGTCGATCTGGTCGGTGATGGTGCTCTTCATGCCGCAGGCCGTCTACGGCTTCACCCCGGCCGACAAGTTCTTCCTCGTCGCGGTCCCGACGCTCGTCGGTGCCGTCCTGCGGGTGCCCTACACGATGGCGACGGCCTTCTTCGGCGGGCGCAACTGGGCCATCGTCAGCGGCTTCGCGCTGCTCGTGCCGACGGTCCTGACGTGGTGGCTCATGGTCAACCCTGGCCACTCGCTGACGACCTTCCTGCTCGTGGCCGGCCTCGCGGGTCTGGGCGGCGGCAACTTCGCCTCGTCGATGACGAACATCAACGCCTTCTACCCGCAGCGGATGAAGGGCTGGGCCCTCGGGCTCAACGCGGGCGGCGGCAACATCGGGGTCCCCGTCGTCCAGCTCGTCGGCCTGCTCGTCATCGCGACGCTCGGCAACCGCCGCCCCGAGGTCGTCTGCGCCGTCTACCTCGTGCTGCTCGCCGTCGCGAGCATCGGCGCCGCCTGCTTCATGGACAACCTCGACCACCAGACGGCCAATCCCAGGGCGATGCTCGAGGTGCTGCGGCACGCCGACGCCTGGGTCATCTCGCTGCTCTACATCGGCACGTTCGGCTCGTTCATCGGCTTCGGCTTCGCCTTCGGCCAGGTGCTCAACCAGACCTTCCTCGCCGGCCTCACCGGCGGCGCGGCGCCGACACCCGCCCAGACGGCAGCCGCGAGCCTGCACGCCGCCCAGATCGCCTTCGTCGGCCCGCTGCTCGGGTCGGTCAGCCGGGTCTGGGGCGGCAAGCTCGCCGACCGTCGGGGCGGCGCCGCCGTGACGCTGTGGACCTTCGTCGGGATGGCCGTTGCCGGCGTGCTCGTCACGCTCGCGGCCCGCTCCGACGACGTCACCTCCGGCGCGGCGACCGGCCTCCAGCTGACCGGGCTCATCGGCGGCTTCGTCCTGCTCTTCGTCCTCTCCGGCATCGGCAACGGCTCGGTCTACAAGATGATCCCCGCGCTCTTCGAGACGAAGTCCGCCGCCATCCCCGGCCCCGCCGTCGAGCGAGCCGCCTGGTCGCGCTCGATGTCCGGGGCCCTCATCGGCATCGCCGGCGCCATCGGCGCCCTCGGCGGCGTCCTCATCAACCTCGGCCTGCGCGCGTCGTACCAGGGCGCGGCGAAGTCGGCCACGGCCGCGTTCGTCGTCTTCACCCTCTTCTACGTCGGCGCCGCCGTCCTCACCAAGGTGCGCTACCGCCGATGACCACCGACCTCAGAACGCCCTCCCGCCCGATCGCCGGGACCGCTCCGGCCGACCGGACTGGTGTCGCGACGCACTGCGCCTACTGCGGGCTCCAGTGCGCCATGACGCTGACCGGGTCGACGGCCGAGGACCTCACGGTCACGCCCCGCCGCTTCCCGACCAACCGGGGAGGCCTGTGCCAGAAGGGGTGGACGAGCGCGGAGCTGCTCCGCGCCCCCGGTCGCCTCACGACGCCGCTCGTCCGCCGCGACGGCGAGCTCGCCCCCGCGTCGTGGGACGAGGCCCTCGACCTCGTCGCCGATTCCCTCGTGCGGACGCAGACGGCATACGGCCGCGATGCCGTCGCGGTCTTCGGCGGCGGCGGCCTGACCAACGAGAAGGCCTACCAGCTGGGCAAGTTCGCGCGGGTCGCGCTGCGGACGAGCCAGATCGACTACAACGGTCGCTGGTGCATGAGCTCGGCCGCCGCGGCGGGGATCCGGTGCTTCGGGCTCGACCGCGGACTCCCCTTCCCCGTCACCGACATCGGCTCGGCTCACGCGGTGCTGCTGCTCGGCGCCAACCCCGCCGAGACGATGCCGCCCTTCCTCACCCACCTCGTGCGGGCAGCCGACGCAGGCGGCCTCATGGTCGCCGACCCACGCCTGACCCCGACGGCCGCCAAGGCCCTGGACGGCGGTGGCCTGCACCTGCAGCTGCGGCCGGGCACCGACGCCGCCCTCGCCCTCGGCCTGCTCCACCTCGCGGTCACCGAGGGGTATGCCGACCGCCGCTTCGTCGACGAGCGCACCTCCGGCTTCGAGGACGTGTGGGCCGTTGCGGCGCAGTGGCTCCCGGAGCGCGTCGAACGCGTCACGGGTGTCGCGGTCACGACGATGCGGGCCACCGTCGCCGCGCTGGCCCGCGCGCGTGACACCGAGCGGGGCGCCTACATCCTGTCCGCCCGCGGCAGCGAGCAGCACGCGAGTGGCACCGACACGGTGACCGCGTTCATCGCCCTGGCGCTCGTGCTCGGGCTGCCCGGCAACCCCGGCACCGGCTTCGGCACGATCACCGGCCAGGGCAACGGACAGGGCGGCCGCGAGCACGGCCAGAAGGCCGACCAGCTGCCCGGCTACCGCAAGATCGACGACCCCGCTGCCCGCGCCCACGTCGCCGCGGTGTGGGGCGTGGACCCCTCCGACCTGCCCGGTCCCGGCCGGAGCGCCTTCGAGCTGCTGTCGGCGCTCGGCACCGACGGCGGACCCCGGGTCCTCATGGTCCACGGCAGCAACCCCGTCGTCTCGGCGCCGGACGCGCGCGTCGTCACCGAACGGCTCGCTGCGCTCGACCTGCTCGTGGTGTCGGACTTCGTGCTGTCGGAGACGGCGGCCGTCGCCGACGTCGTGCTGCCCGTGCTCCAGTGGGCCGAGGAGGAGGGCACGTTGACCAACCTCGAGGGCCGGGTCCTGCGCCGTCGCCGCGCCCTGACGGCGCCGGAGGGGTGCCGCAGCGAGCTCGACGTCTGGAGCGACCTCGCTGCCCGGATCGGTTGCAGCACAGCCTTCTCCACCGACCCGCGGGTCGTCTTCGACGAGCTGCGGCGCGCCTCCGCGGGGGGTCCGGCCGACTACTCCGCGGTGACGTGGGAGCGGCTCGACGCCGGCGAGAGCCTGCACTGGCCGTGCTCGACCGAGCGTCCCCAGGGCACGCCGCGCCTCTTCCTCGACCGCTTCGCCACGCGCGGCGGTCGCGCACGCTTCGTCCCCGTCGACCACGCCGGCCCCGTCGAGGCCGACGACGCGGCCTACCCCCTCGTCGCCACGACGGGCCGCGTGCTGCAGCACTACCAGTCCGGCGCCCAGACCCGTCTCGTCGACGAGCTCGCCGCCGCGGCGGGCGAGATGTTCGTCCAGGTGCACCCCGACACCGCTGCCGCCGTGGGCCTCGACGACGGTGGCACCACCGACGTCGTGAGCCGTCGCGGACGCACCCGGGCGGTCGTGCGCCTGGACGACGACATGCGCCCGGACGTCGTCTTCCTCCCGTTCCACTGGGGTGGCGACGGCCGCGCCAACTCCCTGACCCACGCCGCGCTCGACCCGACCAGCCGCATGCCGGAGTTCAAGGCGTGCGCCGTCCGCCTGGAGGCCGTCCAGTGACCGCCCGCACCCGCCACGTCCTCGTCGTCGGCAACGGCATGGCCGGGGCCCGCCTCGCGGAGGAGCTCCGCCACCGCGACCCCGACGCGGCGCGCTTCGCCGTGACCGTCGTCGGCGAGGAGCCGCACGCCGCCTACAATCGCGTGCTCCTCTCGACCGTCGTCGCCGGCGGGATCACCGCCCGCGACACGCGGCTCAAGCCGGACGGCTGGTGGGCGGCCCGTCACGTCGAGGTCGTGCCGGGTGCGCGCGTCACGTCGGTCGACGTCGCGACACGCACCGCGCTGCTCACGGCCGAGGGGGGCGAGCGGGCCATGGCCTGGGACGAGCTCGTCCTCGCCACCGGCAGCACGAGCTTCGTCCCGCCGAGCGAGGGGTTGTATGCCGGCGCGCCCGGTCCCGACACCCCGCTCGCTCCCGGGGTCGTCGCCTTCCGCACCGTCGACGACTGCTCACGTCTCATCGAGGCGGCCGAATCTGCCCGCGCCGCAGTGGTGCTCGGCGGCGGCCTGCTCGGTCTCGAGGCCGCTCGTGGGCTGCTCGCCCGTGGAGTCGACGTCACCGTCGTCCACCCGCAGGACTTCCCGATGGACCGCCAGCTCGACGCGGACGGCGGCGCGGTCCTCTCCCGCGTCGTGCGCGGCGTCGGCGCCCGTCTCGTCCTGGGCCGCTTCGTCGCCGCCCGACACGCCGCGACCACGCACGCTCCAGCCCACGTCGTCCTCGACGACGGCACCAACCTCCCCGCAGACCTCGTCGTCGTCGCGGCCGGCGTGCGACCGCGCACCGACCTCGCCGAGCAGATGGGCCTCGCCGTGTCGCGCGGCATCGTCGTCGACGACCGCCTGTCGACCTCGGCCCCCCACGTCCACGCCATCGGCGAGTGCAGCGAGCACCGCGGTGAGGTGCCCGGACTCGTCCAGCCGGGATGGGACCAGGCGCGAGTCCTCGCCGACGTGCTCTCGGGCGCGGACCCGGGGGCGACGTACGAGGGCACGAGCGTGCTGACCCGGCTCAAGGCCCACGACATCGACCTCGCGAGCATGGGCACGGTCGACGTCGACGTGCACGACCCCGGGCACGAGGTGCTCGCCTTCACCGACCCGAGTCGCGGCCGCTACGCCAAGCTCGTGCTGCGCCAGGACCGGCTCGTCGGAGCGATCCTGCTCGGCGTCGGGGACGCCGCCGGTGCGTTGACCCAGCTCTACGACACCGGCGCCGTCGTGCCGCGGGATCGCCTGTCGCTCATGCTCGGCCGGGCGATCACCCGCTCCGGGTCGACCGAGAGCGTCAACCTCGCGGAGATGCCGGGAAGTGCGGTCATCTGCCGGTGCAACACCGTGACGAAGTCCGCGGTGGTCGGCGCGTTCCGCTCGGGCGCCGAGACCGTCGCGGCGGTCGCCGAGGCCACCCGGGCCACCACCGGGTGCGGCTCGTGCAAGGGCGCCGTCGACGGTCTGTGCTCGTGGCTGCGCTCGTCCGAGCCGCGACCAACGGCCTCCACCCCCACCGACCACGCCGACCAAACCACGACGCACGAGCCGGTGTCGGCCCCCGCCGCCCTGACCGAAGGAGCCGCCTGATGTCCACCACCCCCGAGAACAGCGCTGCCACCTGCACGCGCACCGTCGTCGTCGTCGGCCACGGCATGGTCGGCCACCGCTTCGTCGAGGCCCTGCGCTCGCGTGACACCGAGAGCACGTGGAAGGTCGTCGTCCTCTCCGAGGAGGCGGAGGCGGCATACGACCGCGTCGGCCTGTCGTCCTACGTCGGGGCCTGGGACCGCAGCGCGCTCGCGCTCGCCGGCAACACGTATGGCGGTGACGCCCTCGTCGACCTGAGGCTCGGCACGCGTGCCGACCGCGTCGACCGGGACGCCCGCACGGTGACGACGAGCGCCGGCGACGTCGTCGCGTACGACGCGCTCGTGCTCGCCACCGGCTCCCACCCCTTCGTGCCGCCCGTGCCGGGCCACGACTCAGCCGGCTGCTTCGTCTATCGCACGCTCGACGACCTCGACGGCATCCGGACGGCTGCGGAGGCCGCGATCGAGCGGGCCCACGCAGAGGGACGCGAGGCCAACGGGCTCGTCGTCGGTGGCGGCCTGCTCGGCCTCGAGGCAGCCAACGCGCTGCGCCTGCTCGGACTGACGCCCCACGTCGTCGAGTTCGCCCCGCGGCTCATGCCGCTGCAGGTCGACGACGGCGGCGGCGCCGTGCTCGAAGGCCTCATCAGCAGCCTCGGCGTGCAGGTGCACACGGGGGCCGGCACGAGCTCGATCGCCGCCCAGGACGACGACCGCCTCGCGGTCGAGCTGTCCGACGGCACGGCGCTGCTCACCGACCTCGTCGTCTTCTCCGCGGGTGTGCGGCCCTCGGACGCGGTGGCCCGGACGGCCGGCCTCGCCGTCGGCGAGCGCGGGGGCGTCGTCACCGACCTGGCGTGCCGCACGAGCGACGAGAACGTCTGGGCCGTGGGCGAGGTCGCCGCCGTCGAGGGGCGCTCCTACGGCCTCGTCGCCCCCGGCTACACGATGGCCGAGGTCGTCGCAGACCGGCTGCTCGGCGGCGAGGCGACGTTCCCGGGCGCCGACCTGTCCACCAAGCTCAAGCTCCTCGGCGTCGACGTCGCGTCGTTCGGCGACGCGATGGCCACGACGCCCGGCGCGCTCGAGATCGTGCACACCGACGCGACGAAGGGCACCTACGCCAAGGTCGTCGTCAGCGACGACGCCCGCACGCTGCTCGGAGGGATCCTCGTCGGCGACGCGTCGGCGTACACGACGCTCAAGGCGTACGTCGGCCGCGAGGTGCCCGGCGACCCGGGCGCCCTCGTCTCCCCCGCCGGCGCCGAGCTGGGCGCGGACGCCCTGCCCGACGACGCCGTCATCTGCTCGTGCAACAACGTCACCAAGGGCTCGATCTGCGGCGCCATCGCCGAGGGCGCGTGCGACCTGGCGGCCATCAAGGGCTGCACGACCGCCGGAACCACCTGCGGCGGTTGCCTGCCCACGGTCAAGAGGCTCCTCGTCGACTCCGGGGTCGAGCTGTCCAAGGCCCTGTGCGAGCACTTCGAGCAGAGCCGCGCCGAGCTCTTCGAGATCGTGGCTTCGACCGGCATCCGCACCTTCTCGGGGCTGCTCGCGCGCTACGGCACGGGAACGGGCTGCGAGATCTGCAAGCCCACCGTCGCCTCGATCCTCGCCTCGACGAGCAGCGACCACGTGCTCGACGGCGAGCAGGCCGCGTTGCAGGACAGCAACGACCACTTCCTGGCCAACATCCAGAAGAACGGCACCTACTCCGTCGTCCCGAGGATGCCGGGTGGCGAGGTCACGGCCGAGCAGCTCATCACCATCGGCCAGGTCGCCCAGGACTTCGGCCTCTACGTCAAGGTCACCGGAGGCCAGCGCATCGACCTCTTCGGCGCCCGCGTCGAGCAGCTCCCCGCGATCTGGCAGCGCCTCGTCGACGTCGGCATGGAGTCGGGGCAGGCCTACGGCAAGTCGCTGCGCACCGTGAAGTCGTGCGTCGGCTCGTCGTGGTGCCGCTACGGCGTGCAGGACTCGGTCGGCATGGCCGTCGACCTCGAGCACCGCTACCGCGGCCTGCGCTCCCCCCACAAGATCAAGTTCGGCGTCTCGGGGTGTGCGCGCGAGTGCGCCGAGGCGCGGGGCAAGGACGTCGGCGTCATCGCCACCGACAAGGGCTGGAACCTCTACGTCTGCGGCAACGGCGGCCAGACCCCTGCGCACGCGCGGCTGCTCGCGAGCGACCTCGACGACGAGACGCTCGTGCGCTACATCGACCGCTTCCTGATGTTCTACGTCCGCACGGCCGACCGGCTGCAGCGCACGGCGCCGTGGCTCGACGCTCTGGAGGGCGGTCTGGAGCACCTCAGGGCCGTCGTGTGCGAGGACTCCCTCGGCATCGCGGACGACCTCGAGGCCGCGATGGCCCGTCACGTCGAGGGCTACGAGGACGAGTGGAAGGCAGTGCTCGACGACCCCGTGAAGCTCTCGCGCTTCGTCTCCTTCGTCAACGCCCCCGAGGAGGCCGACCCCACGGTCGCCTTCGACGAGACCGGTCCGCGCAAGGTCCCGGTCCTGCTCGGTCTGCCCACCGTCCGCGAGAACGTCTGAGCCGCAGAGGAACCCACCATGACCACTCTCGTCAACACCCCCGTCCCGACCGCGGCGCCGACCGTGCGCACGCTCGTCCGCCCCGGCATCCTGCCCGCGCCGGGCGCGAGGCTGTGGGTGGCCGCCTGCCCCGTCAGTCACCTCGTGCCCGGTCGTGGGGTGGCGGTGCTCCTGCCCGCCGGCGCCCAGGCCGCGCTCTTCCTGCTGCCCACCGGGATGATCTACGCCGTCGACAACCTCGACCCGTATGCCGGTGCTGCTGTGATCTCACGCGGGCTCACGGGCGACCGGTCCGGAGAGCCCACCGTCGCATCGCCCCTGCACAAGCAGGTCTTCTCGCTGCGCACCGGCGCAGCCCTCGACGACCCCGAGGTCTCGCTGCCCACGTATGCCGTCCGCGTCCAGCACGGTGAGGTGCGCATCGGCCTCCCCCTCCCCTGACCCGTCGAAAGGCCAAACTTCGCGGGTCCCCAACCGTCGAGAGGCCAAAGTTCGCGGGTCCCCACCCGTCGAGAGGCCACGTCTGGCCCCTGCAACACCGTCGAAAGGCCACAAACCGCGGCTCAGGGGCGCCCGGCTTGTGGCCTTTCGACGGGTGGAAGTGGGGCTGTCAGGCGGCGGAGCGCACGACGGCGGCGCGCAGCGCGGTCTCGAGGTCGGTCGTCGGGTGGCCGACGAGGCGCGACAGGTCACCACTGTCGGTGAACAGCGCACCCTCGGCGATCCCGCGGTCGCTGTCGGCGAGCACCGCGGCATACCCCTCCGGCAGGCCGGCCGCGACGAGCGCCGCCGTGTAGTCCGCGACGGACAGGTCGCGGTAGACGACCTCGCGACCGGCGACCCGACCCACCGTCTCGGCGAGCTCACCGAGGGTGAACGCGTGGTCTCCGCCGAGCTCGTAGACGGCTCCTTCGTGCCCGTCCTCCTCGCCGGCAAGGACCACGGCGGCGGCCTCGGCGTAGTCGGCGCGGGTCGCGGCGCTCACGCGTCCGTCCCGAGCGGCACCGAGGACGGCGCCGTGCTCGAGGACGGTCGGCAGCTGGCCGGTGTAGTTCTCGAGGTACCAGGAGTTGCGCAGCAGGGCGTGCGGCAGGCCGGAGCCGGCGAGCAGCTCCTCCGTCGCGCGGTGCTCGGCGGCCAGGAGCAGGTCGGTGGTGTCGGCGCGCGTGATGCTCGTGTAGGCGACGAAGCCCACGCCGGCACGCTTGGCCGCGTCGATCACGTTGGCGTGCTGCGCGATCCGCTGGCCGACCTCGCTGCCCGAGACGAGAAGCAGCCGGTTGACGCCGACGAACGCCGCGTCGAGGGAGGCCGGGTCGGTGTAGTCGGCGCGTCGCACCTGGACGCCACGCTCGGCGAGGTCGGTGATGGACTCGGGCGTGCGGGCGATGGCGACGACGTCGGCGGCGGGCGTGCCGCGCTCGAGGAGGGCCTCGACGACGAGACGGCCGAGCTGTCCACTGGCACCGGTGACGAGAAGGGTCATGACGTTCCTTTCGGGTGGGGCTGACACTCGTCCCAACGACGCCTCCCCCGTCATACTTCCCAGAAGTTAGTACCCACTTTGAAGTAAGGTACTGACATGACAGTTAGTCCCACCCTGCGCCGACACTTCCCCGACGGCGTCTTCGCCTCCGACTGCCCCAGCCGCGTCGTCCTCGACCACGTGACGAGCAAGTGGGGCACGCTCGTGATCCTGGCGCTGGCCGAGGGTGAGCCGCTGCGGTGGAGCGAGCTGCGCCGACGCGCCGAGGGTGTCAGCGAGAAGATGCTCGCCCAGACGCTGCGCATGCTCGAGGCCGACGGCCTCGTCCACCGTGACGCGAGGCCGGTCGTGCCGCCCCACGTCGAGTACTCCCTGACGGCGCGCGGCGACGAGCTGGCCCAGCGCATGGTGCCGCTCATGGACTGGATCGCCGACCACGCGCCCGCGATCGTCAGCGATGCCGCGTCGGCGGCCGGAGCCGCGGCCGCTACACGTTGAGCCGGTAGCCCCGACGCACGACCGTCTGCACGAGGTGGCGGTCCGGGAGGGCCGACCGCAGCCGGCTCACGGCCATGTCGAGCGCGTGCTCGTTCTCGGCCTCGGGCAGCTCGTCGAGCAGCCGCTCGCGGGAGAGGACGGCCCCGGGATCGGACATCAGGGCAGCCAGCATGGCTCGGGGCCCGCGCGCCAGGGTCACGGTCTCGCCCCCGAACGTCACGTCGCGCCCGTGCACGACGAGCGGGCCGAGCGCGGTCTCGACCGCGGCGACCCCGTTGACCGTCAGGTGCTCGACGACCGTGCGGATGAGCGCGCCCATCCGGAAGCGGTCGGGCACGATCGGCGTCACGCCGAGGTCGAGCAGCGGCGCTGCCGTCACGGGGCCCACTGCGGCGGCCGTGACGCCGCACCGGAGTGCCTCGACGAGCACGCCGTCCATGCCGAGCTGCGCTGCGGCAGAGACGAGCCCGTCGACCGCGGGTGCCGAGGTGAAGGTCACGACGTCGATCTCGCGGGCGGCGACCGATGCCACCAGACGCCCCAGCCGGCTCTCGTCGGTCGGCCGCACCCAGCGATACGGCGCGACGGTGAGGACCGTCGCCCCCGCCGATCGGAGCCGCTCGAGCTGCTCGACGTCCTCGTGACCGTGCAGCTGCACCGCGACCCGTTTGCCGGCGACGCCGCCCTCGAGCGCCAGCCCGACCGCCGAGGCCGTGCGCTCGTCGTCGGCGATGCCGTCGTCGTCGTGGCCGGCCGCGCGCACGGCCCCACGCGCCTTGGGTCCGCGGACGATGATCCGGGCACTGTCGAGCGTGCGGCCGAGCTCCTCGCCGAGACCGGCGGCGTCGGCCGCCTCGATCCAGCGCCGGAAGCCGTAGGCCGTGGTGACGATGACGACGTCGGGACGGGCCCCGATGATCGCCCGCGTGTCACCGAAGAGGATCTCGTCCTCGTCGATCGGCGCGATGCGGACGGCAGGCGCGTGGATCACCTCGGCACCGCGGCGCACGAAGGCGTCGATGAGGTCGCCGGACCGACGGTCGGACGTGACGCCGATTCGGAAGCCGGCGAGCACCGCTCCCGCCGGCTCCGCGCGCACCGCGTCGAGGTCGGGCCCACCCAGCTGCGCCGACCAGGCCGTCGGCGGGTGGCTACGCCCGCTCACGCGACGACGTCCAGGACGATCTTGTCAGCCGGCGGCGCGACGACGCGGCGCGCCGCCCAGACGGCCGACTGCCGCACGACCTCGCCGACGACGATGACCGACGGCGACGACGCGCGCGCCCGGCTCACGAGGTCGGGCAGGGTGCCCAGGGTCCCGACGATGCTGCGCTGGTCGGGGCTGAAACCGCGCTCGACGACCGCGGCCGGGGTGTCCACCGCCAAGCCGCCGCGCACCAGCGCCGTCGTCAGCGGGACGAGATTGTGCATCCCCATGAGCAGCACGACGGTGCCACCGAGGCCCGCGAGCGCCCGCGCCTGCTCGGGCTCGAGCGGCACGTGCCCCGAGACGACGGTGAAGGTGTGGCTGACGCCGCGGTGGGTCACGGGGATGCCGGCGCTCCCCGGCACGCCGACGGCCGACGAGACGCCGGGCAAGACCGTCACAGGCAGTCCGGCCTGCACCGCGGCGGCGACCTCCTCACCGCCGCGACCGAACACGTAGGGGTCCCCGCCCTTGAGGCGCACCACGGTGCTGCCGGCGAGGGCGCGCTCGACCATGAGTCGCTCGATCTCGTCCTGGGGCACGGCGTGATGGCCGGGGCGTTTGCCGACGTCCACGACCTCGGCGCCGGGCGCCAGCGCCGCGACGTCCCCCACCTCCGCGAGCCGGTCGGTCAGCACGACGTCGGCGTCCGCGAGGGCGCGGATCCCGGCGAGCGTCATCAGCTCGAGACCCCCGGGACCCGCGCCGACGAGGACGACCCGGCCCCGGGGCGCATCCGGGACCGGCTCGTTCACGACGGGGCAGCGCCCCGCGAGCGCCGCGCGGGCCGTGGCCCACGTGGACGCCGGCCCGACGAGCACACCGAGCCGGGCGCGTGCGCAGGCCTCGCCCGTCACGCCGCCGGGCGCCGTCACCACGGACACGACGGCGCCGGCCCGCTCGTAGCGGCGCACGGTGGACGCCGTCAGCCCGGGCGGCCCCACGACGAGCACGGGCAGCCCCATGAGGTCGGTCTCGATCAGCACGGCGGCCTCCCGTCGCAGCTCGCGTTCCACGTCGGTCCCCACGGTAGGAAGCGCGTGTTTCGCCCGCGTTTCCGTCCCGCGATCTCTCGGTAACGACCTGCTCACCCGGGCGTATGCGTGGAGTGCGTCCCCGAGGACGCGGTCGTCGCGCTCGCGGGCGCCCCTCCACGACGGCCGCCCGACCTGCCAGAGTGGGGCCATGACCAGCCCCGCGCCCGCGCTCGTCGCGGTGGCCCACGGCACGTCGTCAGCCTCGGGCCGGTCGGCCGTCGGGGGTCTCGTCGCCGCCGTCGCGGCGCGTCGCCCGGACCTCGTGGTCCGGGCGGCCTTCGTCGACGTGCAGCCGCCGGGTCCGGACGCCGTGCTGTCGTCGCTCGACCCGGCCGTCCCGGCGCGGCTCGTGCCGTTGCTGCTCTCGGCCGGCTACCACGTCTACGTCGACCTCGCGGAGGCGGCGGCCGCCGTGCCGGGCACGTCGGTCGCGGCCGCCCTCGGCCCGGACGAGCGACTCGCGGGCCTGCTCCGGCGTCGTCTCGAGGAGGCCGGGCTGCGCGACGACGACGTCGTCGTCCTCGGTGCCGCCGGCTCGTCGCAGGCCTCGGCGGTGGCCGACTGCGAGCGCGTGGCAGCTGCTCTGGGTCAGCTGGTCGGACGCCCGGTCGTCGCCGGCTACCTCTCTGCGGCGGAGCCGAAGCTCGCGGATGCCGTTGCTGCACAACGTCGTCCGGGACGACGAGTCGTCGTGGCGACGTATCTGCTGGCACCGGGCTTCTTCGCCGACCTGGCGCGCCGGTGCGGTGCTGACGTCGTCAGCGAGCCGTTGCTGCTCCCCCGCGAGCCCGCACCCGAGGAGCTCGTGGACGTGGTCGTCGACCGCTACCTCGGCTGACGATCGACCAGGTCAAGCCCCGCTCCACGACGCGACCGACCGACCGACCGACCGTGTCCGCCTCGATGGACGTGCGCGGCCCGGACCCGGGCGGTCACTGCGAGCGGGCGCCCCGCGGTCGTCGCGCGACCATCAGGTTCGCGGCAAGCCACGGTGCCGACGTCAACGGATCGGCAGCCCGAGGTGGTGCGCCGCTGCCGCTGCCACGCCCGCCGGAACGGACGGGCCGTGGGCGGGGTCGACGAACGCGAAGGCGGACCCGCCGTGGGTGCTGCCGATCCACTGCCCCCAGCCCATGGCGTGCAGCGGCTGCGGGACACCTGCCGTCACGACGGGCCTCCCACCGTCCGGCCCCCAACCGACGAGGGCATCAGCCCATCCGGCTGGTGCAACGTGCGGGCGTCCGCCGTTGGACACCGCGAACGCCGCCTCGTGGACGCCGACGTGAGCAACGCTGCCGTGACCTCCAGCGCCCACAACCACAGCGGCTGCAGCGACGCCGTTGGTCCCCGTGTGGCCCGCGTGGCCGACACCGCCACTTCCATGTCCTGTGAGGGGCTGGACGCCGGCGCCACCGCTCGCGTGGTGCGCGCCGCCACCGGCGGACGTGCCGCTCGAGCGGTGCTGCAGGTCGGCGTTGTCGTGCAGGCGCTGCCCGAGCCGGGCGAGCTCGGCACTGATCCGGTGCAGGTCGTGCTCGACCCGCCGCCAGCGCTCCACGAGGTGCTGCAGGTCGGGCCCCTGCCAGGCCCGCTGCATCGTGCTCACGGCTCGTTGACCGTGCACGCGGACCACATCGACCTCACGGCCGTAGGCCGCCATGCGGCCAGCCGAGTCGCGCAGCGCGTCGACGTCAGCACCCTTCGAGAACACAGATCTCCCCTTCACCCCTGCAAACCGGACCCATCCTCACCTGACCACGACGTCGGGTGCAATGGGGAGCACTCCCCGGGCCCACGGCATACTCGGGAGGTCCCGTCGACCCGCCCAGAGAAGGTATGCCGGTGAGCCAGCCACGCCGCTACCTGACCCTCGCCTACCCCGCCACCGCCGAGCTCGAGGTGAAGCGGTCCCGCTTCGTGTGCGACGTCGCTCCGGCCGGGTCCGAGGAGGCCGCGCGCGCCTTCGTCGAGCAGGTGCGCTCGGGCAGCCGCGACGCCCGGCACCACTGCACGGCCTTCGTCCTCGGCCCCGACGGGGCCACGCAGCGCAGCAATGACGACGGCGAACCCTCCGGCACGGCAGGCGCCCCCATGCTCGACGTCCTGCGCGGACACGGACTGAGCGACGTGGTGGCCGTCGTGACGCGATGGTTCGGCGGGACGCTGCTCGGCACCGGGGGCCTCATCCGCGCCTACGGCGACGCGGTCACCGCTGCAGTCGAGTCGGCCCAGCTGGTCACGATGGAGCTGCGCGAGAGCCTCGTCGTCGAGGTCGACCACGCGGCCGGGCCACGGCTCGAGCACGCCCTCAGAGCGCTGCCGAGCGCGGACGTGGTCGACGTCGACTACCTCGCGCGCCACATGCGTCTGCACGTCGCGGCCGCTCCTGAGGCGGTCGACGACGTCGTGCACACCGTCGCCAGCCTCACGTCGGGTGCGGGGCGGATCAGCTCCGGCGAGCCGTCGTGGGTCGAGGCCACCTGACCCGCTGGCGGACCACCTCCGTCCGCATGCGACGTCGCTCCGGACCGTCGTCGGTCGCGCGGGGCTCCGTCATCCTCACGACGGTGTCCGGCTGAGCGCTCGCCTGTCGGCGGGCGGGACGCAGGCTGCGTGAGAGCATGCCTGCATGGGCTTCCACATCGCCAACGAGCCGGCCGCCGACCAGGTCCTCGACGAGCACCCGTTCGCCGTCGTCGTCGGGATGATGCTCGACCAGCAGTACGGCATGGAGCACGCCTTCCGGGGCGGCTACAAGGTGCTGAGCCGGTTCGGCACGCTCGACCCCGCGGCGATCGCGGCGGCCGACCCCGACGAGTTCAAGGCGATGGCCAGCACCCCACCGGCGATCCACCGCTTCCCGGGCTCGATGGCCACGCGCCTGCAGGAGCTCGCCTCCCTCGTCGAGAGCCGCTACGACGGTGACGTCACCCGGCTGTGGACCGAGCCGACCACGGGCAAGGAGCTGCTGAAGCGCGTGCAGGAGCTTCCGGGCTTCGGCAAGCAGAAGGCCCAGATCTTCGTGGCCCTGCTCGCCAAGCAGCTCGGCGTCCGCCCCGAGGGCTGGGAGGCCGCGGCGGGCGACTACGCCCTGGACGGCTACCGCTCCGTGGCCGACGTGGTCGACGCGGACTCGCTCCTCAAGGTCCGGGAGTTCAAGCAGGCCAAGAAGGCCGAGGCGAAGGCCCAGCAGCAGGCCTGAGCCGCAGCACTTCTCGCACGTATGCCGCTGGGTTCGCCTCTCATGGAAGCGAACCCAGCGGCATACGTCGTCTCAGGCGAAGCCTGACGGAGGTCAGTCGGCGAGGAAGCCGAGCAGGTCGGCACGCGTCAGCACGCCGATCGGCTTGCCGTCCTCGACGACGAGGATGGCGTCGGAGTCCTCGAGCTCCTTGCGGGCGGCCGACACCGGCGACCCGGCCCCGACGAGCGGCAGACCCGGCTCGATGTGCTTCTCGACGGAGTCGGCGAGGTGGGCGTGGCCGGTGAAGAGCGCCTCGAGCAGGGCCCGCTCGCTGACGGAGCCAGCGACCTCACCCGACATGACGGGCGGCTCGGCCTTGACGACGGGCATCTGCGAGACGCCGTACTCGCGCAGGATCTGCACGGCGTCGCGGATCGTCTCGTTGGGGTGCGTGTGCACGAGTGCCGGCATGTCGCCGGACTTGCTGTGCAGCACCGAGCCCACGGTCGCCTCGGTGTGGTCGTTGAGGAAGCCGTAGGAGTGCATCCACTCGTCGTTGAAGATCTTGCTCATGTAGCCGCGCCCGGAGTCGGGCAGCAGGACGACCATGACGGCGTCCTCCGGCAGGTCCTTCGCGGCACGCAGGGCTGCCACGACGGCCATGCCGCACGAGCCACCGACGAGCAGGCCCTCCTCGCGGGCGAGTCGGCGGGTCATCTCGAACGAGTCCGCGTCGCTGACGGCGATGACGTCGTCGACCACCGACGGGTCGTAGGCGCCCGGCCAGAAGTCCTCACCGACGCCCTCGACGAGGTACGGGCGACCCGTGCCACCGGAGTAGACGGAGCCCTCGGGGTCGGCCGCGATGATGCGCACGGCGCCGTCGCTGACCTCCTTGAGGTACTTGCCGGTGCCGCTGATCGTGCCGCCGGTGCCGGCACCCGCGACGAAGTGCGTGATGCGCCCGTCGGTGTCGCGCCAGATCTCCGGACCGGTGGTCAGGTAGTGGCTGTTCGGGCCCTCGGGGTTGTAGTACTGGTTCGGCTTCCAGGCACCGTCGATCTCGCGCACGAGGCGGTCGGAGACGGAGTAGTAGGAGTCCGGGTGCTCGGGCTCGACCGCGGTCGGGCACACGATCACCTCGGCGCCGTAGGCCTTGAGCACGTCCCGCTTGTCCTGGCTCACCTTGTCGGGGCACACGAACACGCAGTGGTAGCCGCGGCGCTGCGCGACGAGGGCCAGGCCCACGCCGGTGTTGCCGCTCGTGGGCTCGACGATCGTGCCGCCCGGCTTGAGGAGGCCGTCGCGCTCGGCGGCCTCCACCATGCGCAGGGCGATCCGGTCCTTCACGGAGCCGCCGGGGTTGAAGTACTCGACCTTCGCCAGCACCGTGCACCTCACCCCCGCGTCCGCGACGACGGAGCCGAGCTTGACCAGGGGCGTGTTGCCGACGAGGTCGGCGACGTTCTCTGCGTACTTCACCCGCCCATCCTAGGAGTGCCGTCCCACCGGTCGAGACATCCGGTCCGCGCCGGCGCCCCTCCGACTGCGCGCAAACCGGGCACGGACGTCCACGCCCGGGCGTTACCGTGGTGGACCCGGACGAGCGGGTCGACAGTCACGAGGAGGGCACCGGGATGGGGCGGGCACGACGCGCACGCAAGATCGCACAGGCTGCCGCCTACGGCGGCGGTGTGGGCGTCGCGGGTCTCGGCGCCCTCGGTGCGCTCGGCTACGGCATCCTGCGGGTCGAGGCCATGATGGCGCGCCGCATCGTCGGGCAGCCCTTCGAGGGCGCGCCGTCCGACAGCGGCACCTACGGCTCCGGCTCCGGCAGCCCGGTGCAGTTCCTCGTGCTCGGCGACTCGACCGGTGTCGGGATGGGCGCCGACCACGCGCACCAGACGATCGGGGCCACGATCGCCCACGGCATCGCCGCCTTCAGCGGCCGACCGGTCGAGCTGACCAACGTCGCCGTCATCGGGGCCGAGTCCCCCGGCCTCGACGAGCAGCTCGAGCGAGCCCTGGCCGCCGTGCCCGAGCCGCACGTCGCCGTCATCATGATCGGCGCCAACGACGTCACCCACCGCATCGACACCTCCGTCGCCGTCCGTCACCTCGAGATGGCCGTGCGCGGCCTGCGCGAGGCCGGAGCCGAGGTCGTCGTCGGCACCTGCCCCGACCTCGGGGCCATCGAGCCGGTGCCCCAGCCCCTGCGGCTGCTCGCGCGCCGGTGGTCCCGGGACCTCGCCGCCGCGCAGACCGTCGCGGTCGTCGAGGCCGGCGGCCGCGCCGTGTCGATCGGCGACCTGCTGAGCGAGGCCTTCTCGGCCGAGCCGCACGTGATGTTCAGCAAGGACCGCTTCCACCCGAGCCCCGCCGGCTACGCCCGGGTCGCCGCGGCGCTGCTGCCGACCGTGAGCGCCGCCCTCGACCTCTTCGGCGAGCGCAGCACACCGACCGAGCCCAACCTGCGCCGCGGCGAGAGCGTCGGCCCCCTCGCCGTCGCGGCGACGAAGGCGGTCACGCAGCCCGGCACCGAGGTCGCGCCCGCCGAGGTCGGCGGCCAGTCCCGCGGCGCGCACGGACGCTGGGCGGTGCTGCTCCACCGCATCCGCCCGACCGTGCCGGCACCGGCCCTCCCGGCGAGCACGACACCCGCTCCAGCGGACGACGGCCCGGACGACGGGCGCCCGACGGACGACGCGGCATACGCCATCGTCGACCCGGAGCCCGCCCAGCCCGCCCAGCCCGTCGACACCGAGCCCGCCCCCTCCGAGGCCGCCGACGGCCCGACCGAGGACGCCGTCCTGCGCTGACACCCGCTGGACGCCGACGCCTGCGAGCCGGCCCCTGGCACGGCGAAGGGGCCGTCCGACGAGCGGACGGCCCCTTCGAGATGTGCTGGAGGTCAGCTGATCTTCATGATCTGGCTCGCCTCGGGCGCCTTGATGCCGAGGTCCTCGTTCCACTTGGAGAAGTCGAGCTGCCCCGGGCTGTCGGACGAGCCCGTGAAGCGCACGACCTCGGACTTGTCCTTGGAGACGTAGAGCGCGCCCTCGCTCTTGCCCTTCTTGTCGGTGAGGACCCAGCAGTCCACGCCGCCGACGTTCTCGCTGCCGACCTCGGTGGCGAGCTGCTCCGGGGTGACCGCACCGAAGGCCTTCTCGAGGAAGCTCTTGAGGCTCAGGCTCTCGGTCATCGACGCGGCCGAGGCCGGCGCCTGGATGAACTTGTCGCCCGCCTTCTGGACGGAGGCCGGCGCGTTCTGCTTCTTCCAGAACGTCGCGTCGCCCTGGATGTAGACGCCGTTGCCGACGGAGATGACGCGGGCCTTGCCGTCGCCCTCCATCTCGATGGCGATGTCGGCGGTCTTGCCGTCGCTCGTGCCCTTGAAGTCGATCTTGATGGTCTTGCCGGACTGGTCGACCTGGCCGACGAAGGCGCCCGACGTGGCGGCGAGCGCGTTGGTCTTGGCCTTCTCGAGGATGCTCGAGGCCTCGCTCGTGCTGCCGCTGTCGGTCGTGGTGGACGAGGTCGCGGCGGGCGCCGAGGTGCTCGACGAGCCGGCGCCCGTGGAGCTGCTGGTGCCGGTGGCGGGCGTGTCGGACTTCGAGCACGCGGCGGCGCCGAGGCTGATCGCGAGCGCGCCGGACACGGCGATGACGCGAGTCGTGAAGGTCTTCATGGTGGGCGAGCCCCCTGGTTGTCGGATGGTCAGGGGTGAGTGCCCGGACCCTGTCGGCGTGTGGGACGCCGACGATCCACCCTAACGGTCGTGCAGGTGGACCCCGTGGTCGTACCCGACCTGCGGGCCGCACCCTCGTCACACCCTCGTCACACCCCCCTGCACCGCTGTCGGGCCTCCGCAGCACCCCCGCCGCACCCCCAGCCCGCACTACCGTCGCGCGCCCGGAGAGACGCACGTCATGGCGGGCGGCCTGTCCAACGGGCGCGAGGACGTCCTACCATCGTGGGGACTGAGCAAGCGCTTAGTCGCCCGTCGCACCGCCGCGCGGGCCGTCGATGCTGCACCAGGAGATCCCCCGTGACCGAAGCCGTCATCGTCTCGACCGCCCGCTCGCCGTTCGGCCGCGCCTTCAAGGGCTCGCTCAAGGAGGTCCGCCCCGACGACCTCGCCGCCACGGTCATCCAGGCCGCGCTCGACAAGGTGCCCGCCCTCGACAAGCGCCTCGTCGAGGACCTCTACCTCGGCTGCGCCGAGCCGTCCGGCCGGCACGGCTCCAACATGGCGAAGGTCGTCGCCACGCTGCTCGACATGGACTCGACGCCTGCCGCGACGATCAACCGCTTCTGCGCCTCCTCGGCCCAGACGACGCGCATGGCCTTCCACGCGATCAAGGCCGGCGAGGGCGACATCTTCATCTCGGCCGGCGTCGAGTGCGTCTCGCAGTACACCGACTGGGCCGGTGCCGGCGGCGCCAAGGAGGACCAGCAGAACGGTCGCTTCGCCGAGGCCCAGGCCCGCACGAAGCGCATCGCCGAGACCAACGAGACGTGGACCGACCCCCGCGAGGAGGGCCTGCTGCCCGACATCTACATCGCGATGGGCCAGACGGCCGAGAACGTCGCGACGGCATACGGCATCTCGCGTGAGCGCCAGGACGAGTGGGGCGTCACGTCCCAGAACCGCGCCGAGGCCGCCATCGGCCGCGGCTTCTTCGACTGGGAGATCACGCCGGTCACGACACCCGACGGCACCGTCGTCAGCAAGGACGACGGACCGCGCGCCGGGGTGACGCTCGAGGCCGTGCAGGGCCTGAACCCCGTCTTCCGCCAGCAGGGCACCGTCACGGCCGGCAACTGCTGCCCGCTCAACGACGGCGCCGCGGCCCTCGTCATCATGAGCGACACCAAGGCCAAGGAGCTCGGCCTCGAGCCCCTCGCCCGGGTCGTCTCGACGGCCGCGACCGGCCTCTCCCCCGAGATCATGGGCCTCGGCCCGGTCGAGGCGACCAACCTCGCGCTCAAGCGCGCCGGCCTCTCGATCGGCGACATCGACCTCTACGAGATCAACGAGGCCTTCGCCGCCCAGGTCATCGGCTCGGCCGACCAGATCGGGATGGACTACGACAAGCTCAACGTCAACGGCGGCGCCATCGCCATCGGCCACCCGTTCGGCGCCACCGGAGCCCGCATCACCGGCACCCTCATCAACGCCCTCCGCGAGCGGGACGGCCAGTTCGGCCTCGAGACGATGTGCGTCGGCGGCGGCCAGGGCATGGCCGTCATCTTCGAGCGCCTCAGCTGAGGCTCGGACCCGCGCCAAGCACGTCGAGTGGGCACTTTCCTTCGCGGGGAAGTGCCCACTCGACGTGTGTGAGGGATGCGGCGGATGGAACGACCGATGGTCCTGCACCCGGTGGGGTGATCACCACACCGGATGCAGGACCATCGGCGCGATCATCCGCGAACGACACGTCGGGACGTGAGCCCTCGACCTAGAGGGAGCGGCGTATGCCGGCCAGGGCGTCCGCGACCAGGGCTGGGTCGGCGTCCGGCTCGGTCACGAACACGTCGTGCACCATCACCGCCAGCTGGTCCATGACGACGGCCGGACCGAGGTCAGGCACCGGCCGGGACCCGAGCCCGCGGGCACCCGCCACGCGGTCGGCGAGCGACTGCACGACGGCCCGGACGGACGGCATACACGAAAGCGCGTGGTCGAGCGGCAGCTGGTGCCACCGCTCGACCACGCGCCGGAGCTCGTCGGACACCTCGTGCGGGGTCGGCGAACCCGCGCGCGAAGGTGTCATCGGGCGTCAGTCGCGCAGGCGCGCGAAGAGTCGGACGAACTCGATGTAGAGCCAGACGATCGAGACGATCAGGCCGTGCGCGAGCAGCCACGAGTACTTCTTCGGGGCACCCACCTTGACGGCGTTGTCGATGGTGTCGAAGTCGATGGCCAGCGAGTACGACGCGAGACCGACACCGAGGATCGACAGGCCGATGCCGAGCATGCCGCTACCACCGAAGCCCCAGCCGTCTATGACGCCGGTCATGAGCAGCACGACCTGCAGCAGCGAGAAGAGGCCGTAGCCGACGATCGCGAAGAAGAACATGCGGCGGGTCTTGTCGTTGACCTTGACGAAGCCCGTCGCGTAGCCGACGTACATCGCGACGAAGACGCAGAGCGTCGCGAGGACGGCCATCTGCACGACGCCGTCGTACTGCGGGATCGACGCGATGTACTGGCTGAAGGCGCCAAGGAAGGCGCCCTGCAGCACGGCGTAGACCATGAGCAGCGGCACCGACACCTTCTTCATGAAGGCGATGACGAAGCCGAGGATCAGCGTGCCGAACATGCCGCCGAGCCAGAACGGCAGCGTCATGTCGGTGTTGGCGTCGGTCCAGAACCACGAGACGCCGGCGACGGCGACCGTGACGACGAACAGCGTGAGGCTCTTGACGACGACGTCGTCGACCGTGACGCGGCCGGTGTCGACCGGACCGGCGCTCTGGCGCGCGTACATCTCGTTGAGCTGCTGGGCCGTCATCGCGTCCTGGGTCGCGTAGCCCGTCGTCGCGGCCTGCGTGCCCTGCTGCGCCGGCTGCTGCGGACTGCCCTGGGGCGCACCGAAACCGGCGTAGCGCTCCTTCTCGATCTGCTTGTTGAGCCGGTCGAAGACCGGGTTTCCACCTGCCATGTGAGTGCGCTCCTAAAAGCACTGGGTGCCACGACCCGCGAATGGGCGTGACGACTGTCCCCAAGAGTAAGCGAACGCACCCCACCAGAAGGTTCCCGACCGCAACCTCTGCGCGCGCCGCGTCGTCCGGGAACCGACCGTCGGCACGGCATACTGAGGGCCGCGCCCCCGTGGCCCAATCGGCAGAGGCAGGCGACTTAAAATCGCCAACGGTGAGGGTTCGAGTCCCTCCGGGGGTACGAGACCGGCGTCGTTGGTCCGGGCACGGTTCGGTAACGGCCACGCCCACGCCTCGGCGGGTACGGCGGGCACCCACCCGCTCCGCCTAGACTGACCTTCGAGAACGAGGTCCAGGGGCCCCTCACGTGCTCCGTCATGGACTGTGACGCACCCTCCGGGTGCAACCCCTCAGACCACATGAAGGAGCAGCGGGTGCTGGAGCATCGTGTCGCCGAGGCGACGACGACCGCTACCGCGCGCACGCCCCTGCACCCGTCCTGGGAGCTCGACCCCCGCGTCGTGGAGTTCGGCCAGCGTCTCGCAGCGGCCCTGCGCCGCACGTGGGCCGACCCGATGGTCCGTCGTGGCACGCTCGGCACGACCCTCGTGGCCGCCGGCTCCATCAGCCCCGCCTTCCTGCCCGCCGACACCTTCGAGCTGCCGGCCTCGCCGCTCATCGAGCGCTTCGGCCTCGTGTGGCTCGGCTCCGGCGCGGGACGGGTGCTGACGACGATCCTGCTCGCCGTCGGCATGGCCATCCTCGTCGACGCCTGGCTGCGGATGCGCCCGGTGCACGGCCGCAAGGCACCCTCGATGGCCTGGCTGCTGTGGAGCCTGCCGATCATGCTCGCGCCGCCGCTCTTCAGCCGCGACGCCTACAGCTACGCCGCGCAGGGCCAGATCGTGCTGCGCAACATGGACCCGTACGCAGTGGGCCCGTTCTGGGTGCCGGGGCCGTTCGCCGACCAGGTCGACCCCATGTGGGTCGACACGCCCGCCCCCTACGGCCCGCTCGCACTCCAGGTGCAGCACCTCGTCGTCAGCATCTTCCCGGAGAACGCCTACGTCTCGGCCGTCGCCATGCGCGTGCCTGCGCTGCTCGCGGTCGGCCTGCTCGCCTACGCCCTCCCCCGCCTCGCCGAGCGCTACGGCGTGAGCGGCCGCCACGCGCTGTGGCTCGGCGTGCTCAACCCGCTCGTCATCATGCACTTCGTCGGCGGCGCCCACGGTGACGCCGTCATGGTCGCCCTCGTGACGCTCGCGCTCCTGCTCGGCAGCCGCGGTCAGTTCATCACGGCCGCCATGACGATCGCGGCCGCCGCCGCCTACAAGCAGACCGCGGTGCTCGCGCTCATCGGGATCGTGGGCATGGCGCTGCAGGCCCAGTCCGACCTCGCACCCGGTGCCTCCGCGCGCCTCAAGGCGATGGCGCGCCACGGCCTCGTCTACGGCGGCATCACCGCGGCCACCTTCACCGCGATCACGGCCGTCTCGGGCCTCGGCTGGGGCTGGATCCCCAACCTCTCCGTGCCGGTCTCGCTGCGCTCGATGCTCTCCCCGCCCACCTTCGTCGGCAGCGTCGTCGAGTGGCTGCTGCGCCTCGCCGGCATGCCCGAGAGCGTGACGTCGGCGCCGGTGCCGATCGCCCAGACCATCGGCCTCGTCGCCGGTCTCGTCGCCATCGCCTGGATCGCCTGGCGGGTGGCGCCCCGCAACCCCGTGCTCGCCACGGCCGGTGCGCTGCTCGCCCTGTGCGCCTCGGGCCCGGTCATCCACCCGTGGTACCTGCTGTGGGGCGGTCTGCTCCTCGCGGCCGTGCGCCTCTCGGCCAAGCACGTGCGCGCCGTCGTCTTCGTGACGCTCTTCTTCGTCACCTACGGCGTCGTCGACGCGACGGTCTCCAACGGCACGTGGGCGCTCGGCGTCTCGGCGGCGCTCTGGATGGCGGCACGGCTGCGCGCCAACCGCCGACGCGCGCACGAGCAGTCCGACCAGCCCGTCATGGCTGCCGCCCTGCCGCGTCGCTGACGACCGGCGACGGGCGACGGGCGACCGGCCCCAACCGTCAGGCGCGTCGTGCTGCGCTCAGCGCGATGCCGTCGAGGATGTCGTGCTCCGACGTGACGACCTCGGTGACGCCCGCGCGGTCGACGACCCGCTCGACGACCCGCCTCCACACCAGGGCGCCGGCGCCGATGACGTCGACCCGGCCCGGGTGCATGTAGGGCAGCTCGGCCCGCTGGGCGCGCGGCATGGCGAGGAGCTCGTCGCAGGCGACGACCATGTCCGCCGGCGCTGACCGGGCGAGGTGGATGCGCTCGGGGTCGTATGCCGTGAGGCGCAGCAGGTGCGCCGTGATCGTCGTGACGCTACCGGCGAGACCGACGAGCGTCGCCACCCCGTCGATCGGCACGGCGGACTCGGCGACGTCGAGAGCCGCGTCGATGTCGCGCGTGGCGGCGCCGATCTGCTCGTCGGTGGGCGGGTCGCCGACGAGGTGGCGCTCCGTCATGCGCACGCAGCCGATGTCGACCGAACGGGCGGCCTCGACGTGGTCGGCGCCCCGGACGAGCTCGGTGGAGCCACCGCCGAGGTCGACGACGAGGTACGGACCGGAGACGCCCTGGGCGGCCAGCCCGCCCGTCGCCCCCGCGAACGAGAGCGCGGCCTCCTCGTCGCCGGACACGACCTCGGGCGACACCTCGGCGCCGTAGTGCTCGGCGAAGGCGGCGCGCACGCCGTCGATGAACTCGGCGGCGTTGCTCGCGTCGCGCGAGGCAGAGGTGGCGACGAAGCGCACGCGGGTGGCGCCCAGCTCACGGCACGCCGCGGCATACTCCCGCGTCATGGCGAGGGTGCGCTCCATCGACTCGGGGGCGATGACGCCGGTGCGGTCGACGCCGTGACCGAGGCGCACGATCTCCATCCGGCGGCGCACGTCGGTCAGTGCCCCGGTGGTGGGGTCGACGTCGGCGACGAGCAGGCGGATCGAGTTGGTGCCGCAGTCGATCGCGCCGACGCGGACGGTCGCGCCCTCGGCGCCCGTGGTGTCACTCATCGCCGGCCTCCCGGGCAGCACCTGCGGCAGCATCCTCGGCGGCGTGCAGGGCGGCGCACGACGTGGGCCGCCACCAGTCGCCCAGCATCACGAGCGCCTCGTCACCGAGGGGGTTGACCCCGGGGCCGGCGGCCAGCGAGTGCCCGACGAGCACGTGGAGGCACTTGACGCGGGTGGGCATGCCGCCCGCCGAGACGCCTTCGATCTCGGGCACGTCGCCGAGCTCGGCCCGCCGCGCGAGGTAGTGCCCGTGCGCCGCGGCGTAGGCGGCAGCGAGCTCCTCGTCGCGCCCGAGCCGCTCGGTCATCTCCTTCATGACGCCGGCCGTCTCGAGGGTGCTCACCGCCCCGGTGAGGCGGGGGCACGTGGCGTAGTACGTCGTCGGGAAGGGCGTGCCGTCGGGCAGGCGGGGCTCGGTGCGCAGCACGTCGGGCTCGCCGCACGGGCAGCGGTGCGCCACGGCGGCGACCCCGCGCGGACGCCGTCCGAGCTGGCGCTCGACGGCGTCGAGGTCGGCCGTCTCGACGGGCGGCAGGGACGGACGTGCGGGGTTGCTCACGCGGTGCTCACTTCTGGTCGGTCGGGACGGACCGCGGTCACTTGGTGCGCGTGACCCCGGCCGTGGGTCGGTCGGCGATCTGGACCGACTGCCACACCTTGCCGTACCACGGCGAGGCGGCGTTGGCCAGGGGTGCGGCCACGACAGGGCGCGCGGGCGCGGGAGTGCTCGCGCGGTCCGCAGCGGGGTCGATGACCGTGTAGGCGCGGTCGCCGACGCGGACGAACTTGAGGCGCTCGCGCGCCTGGACCTCGATGTAGGCGGGGTCCTTCCACAGGGCGGCCTCGTGCTCGAGCTGCTGCACGCTCTGGCGCTGCTCGGCGACCTTGTCCGCCAGAGCGGCCGTGTCGCCGCGCTGCTGCACGAGCGAGCGCAGCGTCGGCACGATGGTCACGGCGAGCATGACGACGATGCCGAGCAGGATCGCGCCCCGCACCCACGCCGTCGAGGCCGAGGGGGGGGTGGTCTGGGGAGTGCGCGGCCGCGCCGCGAGGGCCGGCCGCTCCTTGCCGGCTCCCGGGCGGCTCGCGCGGGCGGCACCGGGGCGCGACTGTCCCGGGCGGGTCGCCGACGAGCGCCCGGCCGTGGCGCGGGTGCCCGAGCGGCCGGACGGGGCGCGCGCTGCGGACGTCGAGGCGCCCTGCGACCCGGACTTCGAGATCGGGCGAGCTGCGGCCGGCCGCGCGCCACCGCCCGAGCGGCCCGCGGATGACGGGCGGCCCGGGCGGGACGGCGTGCGGTCGGCCACGGGGTCAGCCCTCGGCGCCGAAGCGGCTTGCGTCGAAGCGCGGGAAGGCGCCCGTGCCGGCGTAGACCGCGGCGTCGTCGAGCTCCTCCTCGATGCGCAGCAGCTGGTTGTACTTCGCGACGCGCTCGGACCGGGCCGGGGCGCCGGTCTTGATCTGGCCGCAGTTGGTCGCGACGGCGAGGTCGGCGATGGTGACGTCCTCGGTCTCGCCCGAGCGGTGGCTCATCATGCAGCGGTAGCCGTTGGTCTGGGCCAGGGTCACGGCGTCGAGCGTCTCGGTGAGCGTGCCGATCTGGTTGACCTTGACGAGCAGCGCGTTGGCGGTGCCGGTCGAGATGCCGCGGCCGAGGCGCTCGGGGTTGGTGACGAAGAGGTCGTCGCCGACGATCTGCACCTTGTCGCCGAGGAGCTCGGTCATGGACTTCCAGCCGTCCCAGTCCTCCTCGTTGAGGGGGTCCTCGATGGAGACGAGCGGGTAGGCCTCGACGAGCTCGGCGTAGTAGGCGACCATCTCGTCGGCCGACTTGCTGGCGCCCTCGAAGGCGTAGGACCCGTCCTCGAAGAACTCGGACGCCGCGACGTCGAGGGCGAGGGCGATGTCGCGACCGGGCTCGTAGCCGGCGGCCTTGATCGCCTCGAGGATGAGGTCGAGCGCGGCGCGGTTGGACTCGAGGTTGGGGGCGAAGCCGCCCTCGTCGCCGAGACCGGTGGCGAGGCCGCGCTCGCTCAGGACCTTCTTGAGGGCGTGGTAGACCTCGGCGCCCCAGCGGACGGCCTCGCGGAACGTCGGCGCACCGACGGGGGCGATCATGAACTCCTGGATGTCGACGTTGGAGTCGGCGTGCGACCCACCGTTGAGGATGTTCATCATCGGGACGGGCAGCACGTGGGCGTTGGGTCCGCCGACGTAGCGGAAGAGCGGGAGCCCGGCCGACTCGGCCGCCGCGTGCGCGACGGCGAGCGAGACGCCGAGGATGGCGTTGGCGCCGAGGTTCTCCTTGTTCGCGGATCCGTCGAGCGCCATCATCTCGGCGTCGATGAGGCGCTGCTCGCTCGCGTCGAAGCCGACGAGGCGCGGGTTGATCTCCTCGATGACCGCGTCGACGGCCTGCTCGACGCCCTTGCCGAGGTAGCGGCCCTTGTCGCCGTCGCGGCGCTCGGAGGCCTCGAAGGCCCCGGTGGAGGCGCCGGACGGGACGGCCGCACGGGCGAACGTGCCGTCGTCGAGACGGATCTCGACCTCGACGGTGGGGTTGCCGCGCGAGTCCAGGATCTCGCGGGCGCCAATCTCCTCAATGCTGGCCACTTGGCTCTCCTGTGCTGGTGCTGCTCTGGGGTGGTCTGGGGTGCTGACGGGTCGGGTCAGGTTGCTGGGACGAGCGTAGCCCGTGCGGTCCGCACCCCGACGGAGCGACCCGGCATACGGGCACGTGGAATGCCAAGCGGCACAGACCGGTACGTACCGGACAGCGGGACAAAAGCACCCCTTCCAGTGCAAAGTTTTTTACTTTTTCCTTACCAAAGCCTGACCGTTTCCGGGCATACTCACAACTAGCCATCCGGGGGGGTGGAGCTGGTCGTAATAGGGCACCAGTGGGTGCCGGGGGCGGGGTATCAACATGGGTCAACCCATGCGCGAGTCGGGGGTTGTTCTTCTAGATGTGAGTGCGCGTCCCGTGACGCAGCCACTGAGTGAGAGGAGTCGGGGGCAGCGGCTGCTGCAGCTGGGGATCGCAGGTGGGGACCTGCTCCTCATCACGGCAGCGACGGCACTGGCCGCCGTGGGGCGCACGAGTCTCGACGTCTTCGACGTCGCGAACGACGTCAACCAGGTCGCCCAGTCGGTCGGCCTGTGGATCGTGGCCGCGTGGATGGTCGCCAACCTGGCGCTCGGGACCTACACGAGCAGCCACCTCGGCGTCGGCACCATCGAGTACGCCCGCGTGCTCAGCGCCGCAGGACTCACGGCCGGTGCCATCGGCATCCTCAGCTACCTGACGAAGTTCAACCTCTCGCGAGGCTTCTTCGTGCTGATCTTCGCCATCGGCGTGCCGCTCGTGCTGCTCTGGCGCTGGTACGCCCGCCGTCTCGTGCACCGCGCCCACGCCCACGGCCACCTGGTGACGCGGGTGCTCATCTCCGGCTCGGCCTCGCACGTCGACGACGTCGCCGCCGTGCTCGAGCGCGAGACGTGGCTCGGCTACCGCATCGTCGGCGCGCTGACGCCCTCGTCGCAGCCGACCCCCGCGACACCCCGCGGCGTCCCTGTCGTCGGCACGACGGCCGAGACGGCCGAGTCCGTGCTCGCCGAGAAGGCCGACATGGTCGTCTTCACCGAGGGCGCCTTCCCGTCGGCCGTCGACTTCCGGCGCATCGCCTGGGACCTCGAGGGCCACCACGTGCAGATGGCGGTCGTCCCGAGCCTCAGCGACATCAGCTCGGGCCGGATGGCGATGCGCCCGGTCGGCGGGCTGCCGCTCGTGCACGTCGAGCAGCCGCAGAGCCTCGGCGCCTCCCGCGGTCTCAAGCGCGCCTTCGACTTCGTCGGCGCCACGCTGCTGCTCGCGATCGCCACGCCGATCGTGATCGTCTTCGCGATCGCCACGAAGCTGCAGGACGGCGGCCCGGTGCTCTTCCGCCAGACCCGCGTGGGTCGCGACGGCGAGCTCTTCGAGTGCCTCAAGTTCCGCAGCATGGTGGTCGACGCCGAGGCGCGGCTCTCCGGGGTGACGCACCTCAACCAGAACGCCGACGGCGTGCTCTTCAAGGCCCAGAGCGACCCCAGGATCACCCGGGTCGGGGCGTTCATGCGGCGCTTCTCCATCGACGAGCTGCCCCAGCTGATCAACGTCGTCAACGGCGACATGAGCCTCGTGGGCCCGCGGCCCGCCCTGCCCGCCGAGGTGCGTCGCTACGTGCCCGACGTCCAGCGACGGCTTCACGTGCGCCCCGGCATGACCGGCCTGTGGCAGGTCTCCGGCCGCAGCGACCTCTCGTGGGACGACACCGTGCGCCTCGACCTCTACTACGTCGACAACTGGTCGATCGTGCAGGACCTGTCGATCATGGCCAAGACGATCCACGCGGTCGTGCGCTCGCGCGGGGCCTACTGACTCTCCGACCCGAGGGCGTATGCCGTCCGGCGCGCTCAGTCGCCGGAGCGCGCTCCCCCACTCGCCTCGCTGGCGGCCTCGAGCCGACGCAGGGTGTCCCGGAGGGCCGCTTCGGCGTCGACGCCCTCGGCGCGGGCGCGACGCACGAGGTCGAGCAGCTGGGCGCCGAGGTCACCGGCGGCGACCGCCTCGTCGACGAGCTCGTCGCGCCCCGAGCGCTGCAGGCGCGAGACGTACTTCTCGGCCCGGGCCAGGGCCGGGAGCGAGACCGGCACCCCCTCGAGCGGGTGGGTCCGGTGCTGCTTCTCGGCGGCCTTGATCGACTCCCAGTTGGCCTCGACGGCGTCGGCGGTCTCGGCCTCGACGTCGGAGAAGACGTGCGGGTGGCGCCGGACCAGCTTGTCGACCAGTCCCCCGGCGACGTCGTCGATGTCGAACGGATCGCTCGGGTGCTCCTCGGCGACGCGGGACTGGAAGGCGATCTGCAGCAGCAGGTCGCCGAGCTCCTCCTGCATGTGGGCCGGGTCGCCGCTCTCGATCGCCTCGATGGCCTCGTGGGCCTCCTCGAGCAGGTAGGGCACGAGCGAGGCGTGGGTCTGATCCGCGTCCCAGGGGCACCCGCCGGGCGAGCGCAGGCGGTCCATGACGGCCACGACGTCGAGCAGGCGCGCGCCGGGCACGTCGAACGAGCCGATGAGCAGCTCGACGTCTGGCGGCTCGGGCAGCCGGGTCACCTCGACGGCGATCGCGTCGCTGAGGCCGGGGTCGCCGTCGGACGAGCCGACCCACACGACGTCGCCCGTCTCCGAGGCCGCGACGAGGTCGCGCGCGAGGTCGGCAGGATGCCCGTCCTCGCGGGGCCGGACCTCGATCCCCGCCTCGACCAGAGCGGCCGTCTGCGGCTCGTCGGGACGCCCCCACACGGCATACGCCGCCTCCAGGCTGCGCCACGCCTCCCGCGTGAGCAGCCCCGGGGCGACGCGAGGGGTCGTGACGAGCAGGACGACGCGGGTAGTCACGACGAGGGTGGCAGGACTACTGAGCGGGCGTCGCGGCCGGGGCGGGGTTGGCGCCGGCCTTGACCCAGTTGGGGGTCTGCTGACCGAGGGTGAAGTAGACCGGGCCCTGGTCGGACGGGACGATCGCGCCGTACTTCGGGTTGACGCTGATGTCGGCTTGTCTGAGGTCGGCGCGGTAGGCGGCGACGTCGGCCGGCGTCATCTTCTGCGACTGGATGAGGGCGACCGCCTCGACGAACTCCTTCGTCGTGTCGGTGGCGCCGGGGATCGAGGAGATGACCGAGGCGTAGGTCTCGTCGGGCTTCCAGCTGCCGGAGGAGGCGACGGCGTCCTTGAGCAGCGGCGCCGCGACGAGCGCGGTGACGACGATGTTCTCGGCGAAGTCGAGCTTGGCCGCCTTGAGCTGGTCGAACGTCTCGCGGACGTCGGACTCGTGGATGACCGTGCCGTTGACCACGGCGGCGGCCTGCTGGCGCGTCTCGAAACCGCACCCGCCGAGCAGCGACGCGGCACCGAGAGCCACGATGCCGACGACGGCCACGCGCTTCGCGGGTTGAGCAGACCAAGCCTTCACGAAATTCCTCCTCTGGCGGATGCGTCTGACATCCTACGGTGCTCCCACGGCAGACCTGGCCGCGCCTGACGATGCGGACGATGCGGCGGCGATGTCGTCGAGCAGGACCGCCTGGATCAGCTGCCGCGCCCACGTCAGCACCTCGACGTCGCGCAGCGGCTTGCCGCCGACGCGGGCCGTCATCGGCGCCGGCACGAGGATCGTGCCGAGCGCCTCCTTGACGAGCGTGCCCGGGTAGAGGCGCATGAGCCGCAGCTGCTGGCTCTCGCGCAGCTCCTTGACCGGGCCGAAGCGCACGACCTTGCCCTGGACGCCGATGTCGCCGATGCGCGCGGCCCGGGCCACGACCCGGAGCCGGGCGACCTCGAGGAGGTTCTCGACCGGCTTGGGCGGGGCGCCGTAGCGGTCTCGCAGCTCGGCCTCGATCTCGTCGACCGCCTCGAAGGTCTCGACGGTCGCGAGCTTCTTGTACGCCTCGAGCCGCAGCCGCTCCCCCGGCACGTAGTCGTGGGGCAGGTGGGCGTCGACGGGCAGCTCGATCTTGATCTCGGCCGGGACGTCGACGGAGTCGCCGCGGAAGTCGGCGACGGCCTCGCCGATGAGCCGGACGTAGAGGTCGAAGCCGACACCCTGGATGTGGCCGGACTGCTCGCCGCCGAGCAGGTTGCCGGCGCCGCGGATCTCGAGGTCCTTCATGGCGACGGCCATGCCGGAGCCGAGGTCGGTGTTGCTCGCGATGGTGCGCAGGCGGTCGTGCGCCGTCTCGGTCATCGGCTTCTCGGGCGGGTAGAGGAAGTAGGCGTAGGCCCGCTCGCGGCCGCGACCGACCCGGCCGCGCAGCTGGTGCAGCTGGGACAGGCCGAGGACGTCGGAGCGCTCGACGATGAGGGTGTTGGCGTTGGAGATGTCGAGCCCGGTCTCGACGATCGTCGTGCAGACGAGCACGTCGAAGCGCTTCTCCCAGAAGTCCTCGACGACCTGCTCGAGCCGGTGCTCGCCCATCTGGCCGTGCGCCGTGGCGATGCGGGCCTCGGGCACGAGCTCGCGCAGGCGCGCCGCGGCCTTCTCGATGCTGTTCACCTTGTTGTGGACGAAGAAGACCTGCCCCTCGCGGAGCAGCTCACGCCGCACCGCGGCCGTGATCTGCTTCTCGTCGTAGGCGCCGACGAAGGTGAGGACCGGGTGACGCTCCTCGGGCGGTGTTGCGAGAGTGGACATCTCGCGGATGCCGGTGACGGCCATCTCGAGCGTGCGCGGGATCGGCGTGGCCGACATCGACAGCACGTCGACGGCCGTGCGCATCGTCTTGAGGAGCTCCTTGTGCTCGACGCCGAAGCGCTGCTCCTCATCGATGATGACGAGGCCGAGGTCCTTGAACTTCGCGTCCTTGGCGAGCAGCCGGTGGGTGCCGATGACGAGGTCGATGCTGCCGTCGGCCATCCCTGCCATGACCTCCTTGGCCTCCTTGTCGCTCTGGAAGCGCGAGAGGGAGGCGACCTTGACCGGGAACTGCGCGTAGCGCTCGGCGAACGTCTGCTGGTGCTGGCTGACCAGCAGGGTCGTCGGCACGAGCACCGCGACCTGCTTGCCGTCCTGGATGGCCTTGAAGGCTGCCCGGACCGCGATCTCGGTCTTGCCGTAGCCGACGTCGCCGCAGATGAGCCGGTCCATCGGGACCTGCTTCTCCATGTCGGCCTTGACCTCGTCGATGCTGATCAGCTGGTCGGGCGTCTCGACGTAGCCGAAGGCGTCCTCGAGCTCACGCTGCCACGGGGTGTCGGGTGCGAACGCGTGCCCCTTGGTGGCCTGCCGAGCGCTGTAGAGGCGGATGAGGTCGGCCGCGATCTGCTTGACGTAGCGCTTGGCCCGCGACTTCGTCTTGGTCCAGTCGGAGCCGCCCATCTTGTTGAGCGTGGGCTCCTCGCCGCCGACGTACTTGGTCACCTGGTCGAGCTGGTCGGTGGGCACGAACAGACGGTCACCCGGTTGGCCGCGCTTGCCCGGGGCGTACTCGATGACGAGGTACTCGCGGGTGGCGCCGGCGACGGTGCGCTGCATCATCTCGACGAAGCGGCCGACGCCGTGCTGCTCGTGGACGACGTGGTCGCCGGGCCGCAGCTGGAGGGGGTCGACCTGGTTGCGGCGGCGTGACGGCATGCGCCGCATGTCCTTGGTGGACGTGCCGCTGCCGGGCTGGCCGGTCAGGTCGGTCTCGGTGAGCACCTCGACGCGCGCGCCCTCGTGGACGAAGCCGCGCCCCAGCGGGGCGGTCGTGACGTGCACGGTGCCGGCCTCGAGGGAGTCGTCGCGCGAGGTGTCGAGGGCCCCCACGGGGACCTCGTGCTCGCGCAGCACCTCGGCGACGCGCTTGGCGAGGCCGGGCCCCTCGGTGACGACGGCGACGGCCCAGCCGTCGCGGACGCGCTCGCGCAGGTGCGCGACCGCGCGGTCGGTGTCGCCGCGGAAGGTGTCGGGGTCTGTGGTGCGCACGGCGAGCCGCTGGTCGACGTCGTCGTCCTCGATGACGAGGTCGGCGTCGGCCACGAAGGGCGTCAGCGTCCACCAGGCGCGACCGGAGGACTCGGCGAGGGCCCGCACGTCGGCGAGCGACCAGTAGGAGGCGCTGCCGAGCAGGGACTGCAGGTCGACGGGGACCTCGTTGCCGGCGGCGGCGTTGGCCCAGCTCGCCTCGAGGAACTCCTCGCTCGTGGCGACGAGGTCGTGGGCGCGGCGACGGACGCGCTCGGGGTCGGCGACCAGCAGGATCGAGCGCGGCGGCAGGACGTCGAGGAGCGACTCCATGCCGTCCACGAGCGCCGGCGCGAGGGACTCCATGCCCTCGACGGCGATGCCCTCGGCGACCTTGGAGAGCATCTCGGAGACGCCGGGCAGCTGGTCGGCGAGGGCACGGGCCCGGGCCCTCACGTCGTCGGTGAGCAGCAGCTCGCGGCACGGTGGCGCCCCCAGGCCGTGGTCGGCGATCTCGAGGGACCGCTGGTCGGCGACCTTGAACCAGCGGACCTCCTCGACGGTGTCGCCCCAGAACTCGATGCGCACCGGGTGCTCCTCGGTGGGCGGGAAGACGTCGAGGATGCCGCCCCGCACGGCGAACTCGCCGCGCCGCTCGACGAGGTCGGTGCGGGTGTACGCGGCCGCAGCCAGCGCGTCGACGACGTCCTCGAGGGGGCGTTCGTCGCCCGCGCGCAGCGCGACGGGCACGAGGTCGCCGAGGCCCTTGGTCAGCGGCTGCAGGACGGCGCGGACGGGCGCCACGACCACCGAGAAGGGGCCGTATGCCGGGTCGTCCGGGTCGGGGTGAGCGACCCTTCGCAGGACGGCAAGTCGCCGACCCACGGTGTCGCTGCGTGGGGAGAGCCGCTCGTGCGGCAACGTCTCCCAGGACGGGAAGACGGCGATGCGCTCGTCGGCCAGGAACAGGCTCAGCGCGCTCGCGAGGTCCTCGGCCTCACGCGTCGTCGCGGTGACGACGACGACGGGGGCAGGCTCGGACGCGGCATCGGGGCCGACGGCCTGTGCCTGCTGGGCCAGGGCAGCGACGAGGAACGGGCGCGAGCCGTCGCTCGCGGACACGTCGACGAGGCGGGCCCTCCCGACCTGGTCGAGGACGTGACGGACATCGGGGAGCGCCCGGAAGGCGGACAGCAGTGGGTGCGGCATCAGTCGTCCAGTCTAGGTCGGTGCGACGACAGCGCGGGACGGGGTGCGCCGTCGTCAGCGGGGGGCGTGGAAGCGCTGCTGGGCGTCGAGCAGGCCCACCTCGATGAGTGCCTCGACCGCGTCGGCACCCTCGTCGAGCAGGAACGGCAGGACGTCGGTGCGCTCGGCCTTGGAGAAGTCCTTGAGGACGAAGTCCGCCGGGTCCTGGCGCCCGGGCGGACGGCCGATGCCGAGGCGCACGCGGAGGTAGTCGCGCGTGCCGATCGAGCGGGAGATGGAGCGCAGGCCGTTGTGGCCGCCCTCACCGCCGCCCAGCTTGAGCCGGACGAGGCCGGCGTCGATGTCGAGCTCGTCATGGAGCACGACGATGCGCTCGGGCGGGACGTCGTAGTACTTCGAGAGGCCGGCGACGGCGGAGCCGGACTCGTTCATGAACATCGACGGCACGGCCAGGACGACCTTGGGTCCGCCGACGCGCAGTCGCGTCTCGGCGACACGCGCCCGGGCACCCTTGTGCGCCTTGAAGGTGGCGCGGCCACCCACGGCGCGACCGGCGATCTCGTCGACGGTCATCGCTCCGACGTTGTGCCGGTTGCCGGCGTAGCCGGGTCCCGGGTTGCCGAGCCCGACGACGAGCCAGGTGTCCATGCGGGTCCCTCGATCGGTGGTCAGCGGCCGTGGCCGTGGAAGGTGGTCAGGTCGTGGTGCGGGCACGGGCCCCGCCGAGCCGGAGCTCGGACGGGACCCGTGGACGCGTGGTCATGCTGTTGCGGCGCGATGGGCGCCGCGACGTGGGGACGAGGCTCAGGCCTCGTCGCCCTCGGCCTTGGCCTCGTTGCCCTCGGCAGCCTCGCCCTCGGCGGCCTCGGCGGCCTCCTCGTCGGACTCCTCGCGCTCGATGCCGGCCTCGGCCTCGGCCTCGGCGAGCTCGGCCTCGAGGGCCTCGGCCGAGATGGCCTGCGTGACGTTGACGACGAGAGCCTCCTCGTCGGTGACGAGCGTCGCGCCCTCGGGCAGCTCGACGGCGCCGGCGAGGATCTGCGTGCCGGCCTCGAGGCCCTCGACCGAGACGACGACGTTCTCGGGGATGTTCGTGGCGAGCGCCTCGACCTGCAGCGTGTTGTGGTCGAGCGTGACGACGGTCTCGGGAGCGGCCTCGCCCTCGAGGTGCACGGCGACGTCGACGACGACCTTCTCGCCCTTGCGGACGACGACGAGGTCGACGTGGTCGATGACCGGCTTGATCGGGTCGCGCTGGACGTCCTTGGCGAGCGCGAGCTGCTCGTCGCCGTCGATGACGATCGTGAGGAGGGCGTTGGCCTGCTTGAGCGCCATCATCGTGTCGTGGCCGGGCAGCGAGATGTGCACGGGGTCGGTGCCGTGGCCGTACATGACGGCGGGGATGTTGCCGGCGCGGCGGATCTTGCGGGCGGCGCCCTTGCCGAAGTCGGTGCGCTTCTCGGCGACGAGCTTGGTGTTGTCGGACACGGGGATCTCCTGGGTATCTCGGATGAGGCGGTCTCTCGGTGGTCGGCCTCGACGCGGGACGACGCGCGGTGATCGGCAGTGACGGAGCAGGTCGCTGAGGTGGTCCGCACGCAGAGGCGAACCCGACCGTGAAGAGCTTCCACGTCAGGCCACCGCGTCGATCACGGACCCCGGCACGCCCTGCCGTGGCAGCCGTGCACCGTCCCTCGCCGAGGCAACTGCTCGATCTTACGGGACTGCGGCCCAAGGCACGAAATCCCGTCCACTGGCCCACCCGACTCCCACCCGACTCCCGCTCGGGTCCAGCTGCGTGCCCGCTCCGTCCCCGCTCAGGGTGCGGTCGCGCCGTGCCGCAGCACGAACGCGTCGCCGGTCGTGCCGTCGCTGCGCACGAACGTCGCCCGCAGGTCGCCCGCTGTGGCCAGCACGTCGAGGTAGCCGTAGGGGTCCGGCGTGCTGCCCGCACCCGCGCTGGCTGCGAAGTACCCGGCCTCGGGGTCGGTGGCCCTGACCGGTGACGGCAGCCCGCCGCCGGTGCCGACCCCGACGAGGACGGTGCCCGCCCCGGCGGCGAGCGAGGTGCCGCGGTCGACGACGCACCCGGGCAGGTAGGACCCGATCGCGATGCGGGTGCAGGCGCTCCCCTCGGCGAGCTGGGCCGTGCGCTGGTAGAGGTGCTCGTGGCCGGACAGCACGAGGTCGACGCGCTTGGCCACGAGCAGGTGCAGCAGGTCGGGGCCGATGTCGCAGGAGTACTTCCCGAGAGAGAGGCACGGCTTGTGCATGCCGACGACGACCCACGGGATCTTCGCGGCGCGCGCGCCGTCGATGGCGCGCTCGGTCCACGCGTAGTGCTCCGAGCCCGCCGAGTAGTCCCACGTGCCGTCGGGGAACGTCAGGGCCGGCGAGACCAGGACGACCCGGACGACCGGGTCCGGCTGCGGGAGGTCGACGTAGTACTCGCGGCCGTACTGGCCGACGAGCCCGGGGAGGCGGTTGGGGAGGCAGGCGGTGAAGGCGCCGATGGAGCCGTTCTCGCCGTTGCTCTCGTGGTTGCCGGAGAGGAGCTCGAAGGGCAGGCCCGGCCGGGTCCGGGCGGTGACGAAGTCGCACCACGCCTGCTCCTGCCCGGGCTTGCCGTAGGAGAGGTCGCCCAGGGCGAGGTGCGCGTCCTGGCCGACGCGGGCGAGGGCCGTCAGGACGCGGCCCGAGGCGACGGGGTCGGCGCCGTAGTCGCCCGCGGCCGTGAGGTGCACGGTCCCGGGCGTCCCGGGCGTCCCGGGGGTCCCCGGCGTCCCCGGCGAGCCCGTCGGGGACGGCGTCGCGACGGGCGGTTCGGGGGTGGCGGTCGACGTGACGCATCCCGCGAGGAGGACGGCAGCCAGGGCGATGGCCGCCCGCGGGCGCCAGCTCATGGGTGCAGCCTAGGCGGGACTCACGGGATGGGGCAGGGCTGGGTGAGCGGCGTCTCCTCGCCCGCCGCCCCACCGCCTCGCGCCTCGTCGGCGCGGACGGCCACGAGGCCCCCGACGATGAGCACTCCGCCGAGGAGCTGGACCGTCGTGGGCAGCTCGGCGAGCACGAGCCAGGCGAAGAGCACGGCGAAGAGCACCTCGGTCAGGGCCACGAACGAGGCGACCTTGGCGCCGAGCATGCGCACGGCGGCGATGCCGGTGACGTAGGCGAAGGCAGCGGCCACGAGGGCGATGACGAGGACCGGTACCCACCAGTCGACGACGACCCCGCCGAGCGGCACGCGGCCGGCACCCCGGCTCATGTCGAGGACGCCGACGAGGCCGGCCAGGCCGAGGGACGCCGCGCCGACGGCGAGGCCTCCTCCGGCGAGGGCGAGCGGCGGCACGTCGTCGTCGACGTGGTCGGCGAGCAGGAAGTAGAGCACGAGGCAGACGGCGGCGCCGAGACCCCAGAGGACGCCGACGGGGCTGACGCTGGCGCCGCCACCGAGGACGTCGAGCACGAGCAGCAGACCAGCCACGGCGAGGGCCACGCCGATGACGGTGAGGCGGCGGGGCGCCTGCCGGTGTCGCAGCCAGAGCCAGCCGACGATGAGCACCGGCGCGAGGTACTCGAGCAGCAGGGCCACACCGACCGACAGGTGGGTGACGGCGTTGAAGTAGGCGAGCTGGCAGCCGGCGACCCCGGTCAGGCCGTAGCCGACGACGACCCAGGCGTTGCGTCGCAGCGCCGGCCAGCGGCCGCGCAGCGACCACAGCGCGGGCCCGAGCAGGACGACGGCGGCGAGGGTGATGCGCATCGTCACGACGGCCCCCGGCGACCAGCCGCCGACGAGCAGGGACTTGCCGAAGGCGCCCGAGGTGGCGAAGGCGGCGGCCGACACGAGCGCCACGCCCAGCCCCACGAGCGGGTGCCGGACCGGACGGCGGGGACGGTCAGGGCGGTCAGGGCGGTCAGGGCGGTCAGGGCGGTCAGGGCGGTCAGGGCGGTCAGGGCGGTCAGGGCGGTCAGGGCGCCCTGTCGACGGCACGCTCCGAGCCGTGGACCCGACCGCTGATGCTGCGTCGACCTCGACCCGTTCCGTCATGACCGTCCTCGTCGCTCCCCGCCGACGGTGCCGTGGCCCGCCTGCCGGATGTCATCAGCAAAACTCATTAGACTCATGACAGTAGCGATCGTCGCCGTCAGGAGTCAACATGCTTTTCACCCATGACACCGACATGGCGCTGGCGGCGGCCGCCGCCCTCGTCAACACGATGCCGGGCTCCGTGCCCGGTGACGACGCGCCCGACCGGCTGACGAGCCTCGAGCAGCTCGACGAGCTCTACCGCGAGCAGGGGTGGACCGGGCGCTTCGACCGAGACGCCGCCGAGCTCGAGGCGGTGCGCGCCCTGCGTCCACGCCTCCGGGGCTTCTGGGACCACGACGAGGCCGGCGTCGTCGCGCTCGTCAACGAGCTGCTCGCCGAGGCCCGCGCCGTCCCGCAGCTCGTCGACCACGACGACGTCGGCTGGCACGTCCACGCCACCCCCGACGACGCGCCCCTCCCCCGCCGCATGGCCGTCGAGGCCGCGATCGCCGTCATCGACGTCGTGCGCGCCGGCGAGCTCGCCCGCCTGCGGGTGTGCGAGGCGGCCGACTGCGACGACGTCGTCGTCGACCTCTCGCGCAACCGTTCCCGCCGCTTCTGCGAGGGGGGCTGCGCGGCCCGCGCCCACACCGCCGCCTACCGCGCCCGCCGCGCCGCGCGCGTCTGAGCACCCCAGCACGCACCGAGGGCGTATGCCGTCGGGAGGGTCCCGACGGCATACGCCCACCCCGTGAAGCGAAGTCAGCCGACCGGGTCGTTCGGGGGCACTCGGGGCGCATGCGGAACCCAGCCACGCGCGTCTTCAGGGGGGTGCACGGGGGGCGAAGCCCCCGTGGGTCAGGCCTTGCCGTCGAAGAGGCTCGTGACCGAGCCGTCCTCGAAGACCTCGCGGATCGCCATCGAGACGAGCGGCGCGATCGAGAGGACCTCGAGCTTGTCGAAGCGGCGGTCGTCGGGGATCGGGAGGGTGTTGGTCACGATGACCTCCTCGACCTTGCAGGCCTTGAGGCGGTCGACGGCCGGGCCCGAGAGGATCGCGTGCGTGGCGGCGATGATGACGCCCGCGGCGCCTTGGTCCATGAGGGCGTCGGCCGCCTTGGTGATGGTGCCCGCCGTGTCGATCATGTCGTCGACGAGGACGCAGACGCGGCCCTTGATCTCACCGACGACGCGGTTGGCGACGACCTCGTTGGGCCGGTTGATGTCGCGCGTCTTGTGGATGAAGGCCAGCGGGGCGCCGCCGAGGCGCGAGCTCCAGTCCTCGGCGACCTTGATGCGGCCGGCGTCGGGCGAGACGACGGCGAGGTCGAGGTGGCCATACTTCTTGCCGACGTAGTCCGCGAGGATCGGCATCGCCATGAGGTGGTCGACCGGGCCGTCGAAGAAGCCCTGGATCTGCGCGGTGTGCAGGTCGATCGCCATGAGCCGGTTGGCGCCGGCCGTCTTGAACAGGTCGGCCATGAGGCGGGCCGAGATCGGCTCGCGACCACGGTGCTTCTTGTCCTGTCGCGCATAGCCGTAGAAGGGGAGTACGACGGTGATGCTGTTGGCTGACGCCCGCTTGAGCGCGTCGATCATGATGAGCTGCTCCATGATCCACTCGTTGATCGGAGCGGTGTGGCTCTGGATGACGAAGGCGTCCGAGCCGCGCACCGACTCCTCGTAGCGCACGTAGATCTCGCCGTTGGCGAAGTCGTAGGCCGAGGTCGGCACGAGATCGGTGCCCAGCGCTTTCGCGACCTCCTGGGCGAGCTGCGGGTGCGCCCGGCCGGAGAAGACCATGAGGTGCTTCTCGGTCGTCTTGTTGATGCCGCTCATCGTCGGGCGTCCTTCGTCTCGGTGGTCGGCTGGCCCTGTGTGGTCTCGGTGCTCTCGCTCGACGTGGCCGCCTGCGCGGCCTGCGCCGTCCGTGCTGCGTCGTCGGTCTTCGTGCCGGCGCGGCGGCGGGCGACCCAGCCGTCGACGTTGCGCTGCTGGGCTCGGGTCACGGCGAGCTGGCCCGGACCGACGTCGCTGACGACGGCTGAGCCCGCTGCGACGTAGGCGCCGTCGGCGATGGTGCGCGGGGCGACGATGACCGAGTTGCTCCCGACGAAGCTGTGCGCGCCGACGTTGGTGTGTCCCTTGGTGACGCCGTCGTAGTTGGCGAAGATCGTGCCGGCGCCGATGTTGGCGCCCTCACCGATCGTCGCGTCGCCGCAGTACGTCAGGTGAGGCACCTTGGCGCCGGCGCCGATGTCGGCGTTCTTCGTCTCGACGAAGCCGCCGATCTTGCCCTGGGCGCCGAGCCGGGTGCCGGGGCGCAGGTAGGAGAAGGGGCCGACGCTGGCTCCGGGGCCGATCTCGGCCAGCTCGGCCTGGGTGCGTACGACGCTCGCGCCGTCGCCGACCTCGACGTCGGTCAGAGTCGTGTCGGGTCCGATGACGCAGTCGCGGCCGATGGTGCTGGCGCCGAGGATCTGCGTGCCGGGACGCACGACCGTGTCCGGACCGATCGTCACGTCGGCGTCGAGCCACGTCGTGGCCGGGTCGATGACGATGGCACCGTCGCGCATGGCCTGCTCGACGGTGCGGCGGTTGAGCTCGGCACCGAGGCGGGCCAGCTGGACCTTGTCGTTGACGCCCTCGGTCTGCCACAGGTCGGCGACGAGATGGGCGCGGACGGCGAGTCCCCGACCACGCGCGATCGCGACGACGTCGGTGAGGTACTTCTCGCCCTGGGCGTTGTCGGTGCCCACCTCGGACAGGGCCTCGCGCAGCACGGCGGCGTCGAACGCGTACAACCCGCTGTTGACCTCACGGATCGCGCGCTGCTGCTCGTCGGCGTCCTTCTGCTCGACGATGCCCGCGACGGAGCCCTCCGCGTCACGGATGACCCGGCCGTAGCCCGTCGGGTCCTCGAGCGTCGCGGTGATGACGGTGACGGCGTTGCCCGCCGCGTGGTGCGCGGCGACGAGCCCCTCGAGCGTCTCGCTCGTCAGCAGCGGCACGTCGCCGTAGGTCACGACGACGGTGCCGTCGAGGCCTGCGGGGAGGGCCTCGAGCGCGCACTCGACGGCGCGCCCGGTGCCCTTGACGTCGTCCTGGTCGGCGACGACCGCCTCGGGGTCGACCTGCCGCACGTGCTCGGCGACGCGGTCGCGCTCGTGGCGCACGACGACGGCGAGGTGCTGCGGGCTCGTGCCCCGGGCCGCCCGGATCGCGTGGGCCACGAGACTGCGACCCCCGATCGTGTGGAGGACCTTGGGGGTCGTGGACTTCATGCGTGTGCCCTCACCGGCGGCGAGGACGATCACGGCGGTCGGCCGTAGATCGCTCACAGGGCGCAGCTCCTTTTTGGATCGGGGTGCACTCGGGTGCGTACGACCCCGGCCCACGAGGGCGCCGGGGTGCGCCTCGGCCATGCTACTCGTGGGGAGGAAGGGCGCCGCCCCGGCCACGGGCGCGCCGTGACCCCACTCACATCCGTCCTCGTCACCCGTGCGGTCACCGACTGCGTATGCCGTGGGGCGGGGACCACCCGGCCCTGCACTAACCTGTGGTCGTCCCGGCCCGCCGGGACGTTCCCCGGTTGGTCTGTCGGCAGGGCCCGCCTGACTTTGAATCAGGACAAGCGACGCAGGTTCGACTCCTGCCCGGGGAGCAGGACCGCCCGCGCATGCACCAGACTGTGCGAGTGACTGCCGACCGAGCCGACCGCTCACGCCCGCGCGCCCGGATGACGGGGCCCGAGCGGCGCGAGCAGCTCATCGCCGTCGGCCGCAAGCTCTTCGCCGACAAGGGTTTCGAGGCCACCACGGTCGAGGAGGTGGCCGCCAAGGCCAACGTCTCCAAGCCCGTCGTCTACGAGCACTTCGGCGGCAAGGAGGGCCTCTACGCCGTCGTCGTCGACCGCGAGATCCAGGCCCTCATGGGCGGCATCAGCGCGGCCCTCGAGGAGCCGGAGGGCGCACGGGTCCTGCTCGAGCGGGCCACGCTCGCGCTGCTCGACTACATCGAGAGCGACCCGTCCGGCTTCCGCATCCTCGTGAGGGACTCACCGCCGGGGCAGTCGACGGGGTCGTTCGCCAGCGTCCTCGGTGACGTCGCCGTCCAGGTGGAGCACCTGCTCGCGGCGGAGTTCAAGCAGCGCGGCCTCGACCCGAAGTCGGCGCCGATCCACGCGCAGATGCTCGTCGGGATGGTGGCCCTGACCGGGCAGTGGTGGCTCGACCGCCGCAAGTTCAAGAAGGACCAGGTGGCCGCGCACCTGGTCAACCTCGCCTGGAACGGCCTGTCCGGCCTCGACCGCTCGCCGCGGCTCGTCACGCTCCCCCACCGCTGACCCACATCGAGGGGGCGCCGCCCCACGGCTTACATCGAGTGAGCGCGCGGTCACACCAGCCCCAGCCCTCACGCGACCGCATGGGACGCAGCGCTCACTCGACGGGGCTGCCTCAGGTGGGGCGGAGGGTCTCGGTCCACGTGTGGCCGGAGGCATCGGTGATGCGCACGAGGATCGGCTCGACACTGCCCGTGCCCGACTGCTCGAGCAGCGCCTGACCGCGACCCCCGGTGCAGCGCACCGAGGACGGCGAGGCCTGCGCGCAGGTCCAGCTCGAGTTGCGGACGGTCAGGGTGCCGGAGCCGGACACGTTGCTGATGCGCATCGTCAGCGCACCCGTCTCCTGCGTGCGCACGCGCACCGAGATGCGCGACGGGTCGCCGGCGGCCACGAGCCGCACCGTGACGCTGGGTGCAGCGGGACCGGGCTGCGGCGGCGGGGTCGTCGGTGGCACGGTCGTCGGCGGCGTCGGCACGGTCGGCGGCGTGGGCGGCTGTGTCGTGCCGGACGTCGTCGGCGGCTGCGGCGCAGAGGTGCTCGCCGGAGCCGGAGGCACGGGCGGCCGGGTCGGGGTGGACGAGGGGCTCGCGCCGCTCCCGATCGCAGCGGCGGGCCCGGCGGGCGGGGTGCCCGGCTGCCTCGCCCCGGCGCCCGCGGAGGGGGCGGTCACCAGCGTCGGTGACGGCGTGCCGGTCAGGCCGGCGGCCGCCGGGATGCCGGAGGCGCTCACGGTCTCGCGGGCGCCACCCGGCTGACCGGTCGAGCCCGAGGGCGATCCGGGGAGACCTGCGGTCACGCCGCCGGGGCCTGACGTCACCGACGGCGCGGGCACCGTGGTCGTCGCCGCCGGGACCGGCGCCGCGGACGGGCGTGCGGGCGACGGGGCCGGAAGGGCGAGCGCGCCGGCCACCCCGGCCGTGACGGCGAGCCCCGCGACCAGGGCCGTCACCTGGCTGGCTACCTCGGCGACCGCGCCTGCACCCGACGCACCCGACGCACCCGACGCACTCGACGGCGCGCTCGAGCCGGCCGAGCCGGGGACGGCACCTGGAGCGCCGGCAGCTCCACCCGCGACAGGCCCGCTGCCGGTCGCGGCGGCCGAGCCGACGACGCCGGTCGCCCCCGCCCCACCGGAGAGACCCAGCAGGGCAGCGACACCGACGAAGCCCGGCGTGCCGAGACCTGCCGCGAGCACGAGCGGCACGAGCAGCGCCGGGAACCCGTCGTGGACCAGCCGCAGGTCGTCGGCGATGGCCGCCGCGTGCGGGCAGCCGGCGACGTGCGCCTCGGCCCGCTCGGTCTGCCGCTTGGGCAGTCGCCCGCGCACGAGGGCCCCGAGGTGCTCCACCGTCCAGCGGCACTCCTCGCTGTCCGCGTCCGCGAGCCCACGCTGCGCGCAGGCGTCGAGGTAGAGGGCCCGGAGCGACTCGCGCGCTCGCATCGCGCGGGCGCTGACGGCGTTGGCCGTCATGCCCATCGCCGGCGCGACCGTGCGCGGTGCCGCGCCCTCGACGGTGGTGTGCCACAGCACGCGCTGGTCGCGCTCCGAGAGCCCGGCGAAGGCCTCACGGACGAGGGCGAGCCCCTCGTCGTCGGTGGCGAGCACCGCGAGCGCGTCCTCGTGCGGCTCGGCCAGCTCCTCGAGATCCTCGGGCTCGGCGGGCACGACCCGCAGGTCCCGACGACCCTGGTCGATGGCGACGGTGCGCACGGCCGAGAGGAAGTAGGCGCGGAAGTGCTCCTCAGGTCCCCGGCCGTCGCGGATGAGCGCCAGCACCCGGGCCGCGGCCTCGGCGACGATGTCCTCGGGAGCCGAGCGGCCCCGGTGACGCCCGGCGACGGCATACGCGGCAGGCAGGTGACGACGCCACAGCTCGCCGAACGCCTCGGCGGAACCCTCCCGCGTGCGCAGGAGGAGGTATGCGTCAGGGGCCGAGGCCCATGCCTCGCTCGACCACAAGGTCGCGTCTGCCGACAACCCTTCGCCCTTCCACTGGCCCCGGTGCGGGCCAGTCTGCCAAGCGGCGGGGCAGGCGTCGAGTCGGAACGAGGACGTGTCCACGATCGGGACGAAGCGGACGGAGTCCGGGCCCGTCGGTGGCGGCTGTGGCAGCAGGGGCAGGCGCGTCACGCCGACGGGGTGGGCAGGTTTCGTCCTTCCGAATGATCCCCTCCACGAAACCACGCGGAAGGACGAAACCTGACGGCACCACCAGAAGAGGCCCGTAGGGGTCACTCCCTCCCCTGACCAAGCGGGAGACCCCTGCGATGCCGTCATCTGTATGACGTGCCAGGACCCATTTCATGACACGGTTTTCGGAAATGGGGCGAAATGCCGGAAATTGACGGAGATTTTTTCCTGACGGCGCCCGGCTGACGTCAACCAGACCCACGTCTTACCGCCCGGTGACCGGCCCCTGACCCGGCTTGCCCGGACCTGACGGGTCTGCCCGGAGCTGACGGAGTCTGTCGCCGGCGTCGGCCATGATGAGCCGATGACGAGACGCTGGCTGTTCGCCGACCAGCTCGGGCCGCACTTCGACGTCGGCCGGGGCGGGGTGCTGCTCGTGGAGAGCCGCCGGGCGCTGGCCCGCCGACCGTTCCACCGGCAGAAGCTGCACCTCGTCCTCTCCGCCCTGCGCCACCGCGCGGCCGAGCTGGGCGACTCGGCGGTCCTGCTGCGCACCGACACCTACACCGAGGCGCTGCGCGGGCTGGGCGAGCCCGTGCGGGTGCACGAGCCGACGTCGTATGCCGCCGAGCGCCTCGTGCGCCGGCTGCTCGCGTCCGGGATGGTCGAGTCCGTGGACCCGACGCCGGGCTACAGCCTGCCCCGGGCCGACTTCGCCCGGTGGGTCGGCAGCCGACGCCAGGTGCGGATGGAGGACTTCTACCGCTTCCAGCGCCAGCGCCTCGACCTGCTCGTCGAGGGCGACCGTCCGGTCGGTGGCCGGTGGTCCTTCGACGAGGACAACCGCGAGCCCCCGCCCAAGGGAGTGGAGCGCCTCGACGTGCCGCCGCCCTACCGGCCGCGCGAGGACGACATCGACGCCGAGGTCCGCGACGACCTCGACCGGTGGACGCGCGAGGGGCTGCTCTCCCCCGTCGGCGCCGACGGTCCGCGCGTCTTCGCCGTGACCCGCCGCGAGGCGCTGGCGGCGCTCGAGCGTTTCGTGACGCACCGGCTCGGAGCGTTCGGGCCGCACGAGGACGCGATGCTGCGCGGCGACTGGGCCATGGCCCACAGCCTGCTCTCGGTGCCGCTCAACCTCGGGCTGCTCGACCCGGTCGAGGTCGTCGACCGCGCCGCGCAGGCCTACCGGGACGGCGACGCACCCCTGGCGTCGGTCGAGGGTTTCGTGCGCCAGGTCATCGGGTGGCGCGAGTACGTCTGGCACCTCTACTGGCACTTCGGCCCCACCTACCGCCGCCGCAACGCCCTGCGGCGCGGTCGCCGCTGCCGGAGTGGTTCGACCGGCTCGACGCCGACGAGGTCGACGCCGCGTGCCTGAACGACGCGCTGGCCGGGGTGCGCGACCGGGGCTGGGTGCACCACATCCCGCGGCTCATGGTGCTCGGCAACTGGGCCGCCCAGCGCGGCTACGACCCCGACGCCCTCACGGAGTGGTTCCAGACCCGCTTCGTCGACGGCTACGACTGGGTCATGCCGGCCAACGTCGTCGGGATGAGCCAGCACGCCGACGGTGGCGCGATGGCGACCAAGCCCTACGTCTCCGGCGGCGCCTACATCAACCCGATGAGCGACTACTGCGGCGGCTGCCGCTACGACCCGAAGAAGCGCGTCGGAGACGACGCCTGTCCCTTCACCGCGGGCTACTGGGCCTACCTCGACCGCACCGCCGACCGGCTCGAGGGCAACCACCGGATGGCCCGCCCGCTCCAGCAGCGCCACCGCCTCGCCGACCTCGCCGAGGTCGTCGCCCAGGAGCGGCACCGCGGCGACGTGGCCCCCTGAGCACCGACCCGTCCGTCAGGCTCTGTCAGCGCGGTGTCCTCGCGACGGCGAAGGTGCGGGTGAAGGGGAAGAGCACGCCGAACGACCTGCGGGGGTATGCCGTGTCGAGCTCGCGCTCGTAGTCGGCGACGAACGCCGCGCGCTCGTCCTCGTCGAGCACGCCGAGCACCGGGCGCAGACCGGTCCCCCGCACCCACTCGAGCACCGGGTGCGGCCGGCCCTCGGGCGCGGCGAGCACGTGCTGGTAGGTCGTCTGCCACACGTCGACGTCCGGCGTGAGGTCGAGCAGGAGCGCGGCATACGTGTCCGGGCGGGCGACGGCGCGGGCACGGTCGAGGCCCGGCTGCAGGTCCGCCGCACGCGCGTGCCGAGCCGCGACCTCACGCATCAGCCGGTGGGAGGCGGCGTCGAAGTTCGAGGGCACCTGCATGGCGAAGGTACCGCCGGGCGCGAGGCTCTCGACCCAGGTCGGGATGAGTCGCAGGTGTCCGGGCACCCACTGGAGCGTGGCGTTCGTGACGAGGACGTCGATCGAGGCGCCGCACTCGGTGGGGTCCCAGTCCTCGGCGCTCGCCTCGACCCACTCGACGCGGCCGTCGGTGTCGAGCTCGCGCGCCCTGGCGAGCATCTCGGGCGAGCTGTCGACGCCGATGACCCGCGCGCCCGGCCAGCGCCGGGCCAGACCGAGGGTCAGCTCGCCCGGCCCGCAGCCGAGGTCGACGACGAGGGCCGGCTCGGTGGCGTCGACGCGGGCGAGCAGGTCGGCGAAGGGACGGCCGCGGTGTCCGGAGAACACGGCATACTGCCGCGGGTCCCAGGCCGCGTCGGTGTCGCGGGCTCCGGCTCCCGGGGTCGCGGCGGGAGCGGTGGAGGCAGCAGCCTCGGCGTCGGCGGGCAGGTCGGGCGTGGGAGTCATGTCGTCCTCGGTTTCTTTTGATGTCAAGAGTCTTGACGGCGACTACAGTTGGATCATGAGCGCCGACCGCAGGCCCGCCGACGACGTCGACGAGATCGTCGCGGCCTGGCGCCGGGAGCGCCCCGACCTCGACGTGTCACCGCTCGAGGTGCTCTCGCGGGTGTCCCGGCTGGCGCGCCGGCTGGACCTCGCGCGCGGCTCGGCCTTCTCCGAGCACCTGCTCGACGGCTGGGCCTTCGACGTGCTCTCGGCGCTGCGGCGCGCGGGCGAGCCGTACGAGCTCTCCCCCGGCCAGCTCGTGCAGCAGACGCTCGTCACCTCGGGCACCATGACCAACCGCGTCGACCGACTCGAGCGCAGCGGCTTCGTCGAGCGGCGTCCCGACCCGGGCGACCGGCGCGGGGTGCTTGTGCGGCTCACGCCGGCCGGGCGCGACGTCGTGGACTCCGCGATGGCCGACCTCATCGAGCAGGAGAAGTCGCTGCTCTCGCAGCTGTCGGCCGCCGACCGCACCCAGCTGGCCGGCCTGCTGCGCCGCATGCTCGCCCCCCTGGAGACGCGCGAGACCCGCGAGACCCGAGAGAGCCGGCGCGGCGACGGCCACGGCTGACCGGCCCTCCCGGTCACCGCTGCGCCTGCTGGAACTCGAGCCGGTTGCCCACGGGGTCGGCGGTGTGGAAGCGGCGCAGGCCCGGGATGTTGTCGTCCCACGTCACGGGTGAGCCGGCTGCCTCGACGACGCGCGCCAGCGCCTCGACGTCATCGACGGCGATGCCGGGGTGGGCCTTGCGGGCCGGGACGAAGCCCTCCTCGATGCCGACGTGGACCTCGGCCGCCCCGGCACGGAACCACGCACCGCCGCGGGCCCGCAGCCGCTCCGGCTTGGGCACCTCGGCCATGCCGAGGACACCGACGTAGAAGGCGCGCATGGCGTCCTCGCAGCCGGCCGGGCCGCACACCTGGACGTGGTGCAGGTACATCTCCATGTCCCGAAAGTATCTTGATATCAAGATACTTTCAAGGCTTCCCCGAGATCGGGGACCGGTGTCAGCCGACGATCTCCGCGGCCTCGAGCCACCCGAGCTCGAGCTCCTCGCGCTCGGTGACGACGGCCTGCAGCTTCGCGTTGAGGTCCGCGAGCGCCCCGGGGTCGGTGGCCTTCTCGGCCATGTCGCCGTGGAGGCGCTCCTCACGGTCCTGCAGGCGTGAGAGCTGCTTCTCGATCCGGGCCATGACCTTGCGCGCCTCGCGCACCTCGGCCGGGCTCGCCGTCGTCGCCGCACCTGCGGGTGTGCCCTCTGCCGGGCGCGCCGTGCCCGACGACGCGGCAACCTGACCGGGCCCCGAGGCGCCCGAGGAGCCCCGGGCGGCGGCCTGGCCCGCGATGTCCGCGGCCCGCAGCCGGAGGTACTCCTCCACGCCGCCGGGCAGCTCGCGCACCTTTCCGTCACCGAGCAGCGCGAGCTGCTTGTCGGCGACCCGCTCGAGCAGGTAGCGGTCGTGGGAGACCACGACGAGGGTGCCGGCCCAGCCGTCGAGAACGTCCTCGAGCGAGGTGAGGGTCTCGATGTCGAGGTCGTTGGTCGGCTCGTCGAGGATGAGGACGTTGGGCTCGGTGAGCAGCAGGCGGGTGAGCTGGAGCCGTCGTCGCTCGCCACCGCTGAGGTCCCCGACGCGCGACTGCTGGCGACCGCCCGGGAAGCCCAGTCGCGTCGCGAGCTGGCTCGCGCTGATCTCCTTGTCGCCGAGCATCGTCCACTGCTTGACGTCCTCGATGGCCTCGATGACGCGCCACTGCTCGAAGCGCTCGAGCTCGCGGACCTCCTGGGTCAGGTGGGCGATGGCGACGGTCTTGCCGATCTTGCGCCGGCCGCCGTCGAGCGGGATCTCACCCGTGAGGGCGCGGAGCAGCGTCGACTTGCCGGCGCCGTTGACGCCGACGATGCCGATGCGCTCGCCCGGGGCGAGGCGCCACGTGACGTGGTCGAGCAGCACCCGCTCGTGGGGCGCCGTCCCGACCGACACGGTGACGTCCTCGAGGTCGAGGACGTCCTTGCCGAGGCGCCGGCTCGCGAACGAGGCGAGCTCGACACTGTTGCGCGGGGCCGGCTCGTCGGCGATGAGGGCATTGGCGGCGTCGATGCGGAACTTCGGCTTGCTCGTGCGGGCGGGCGCGCCGCGGCGCAGCCAGGCGAGCTCCTTGCGCATGAGGTTGGAGCGCCGGTCGGCGACGACCCCGGCGAGACGGTCGCGCTCGGCCTTCGCGAGGACATAGGCGGCATACCCTCCCTCGAAGTCACTGACCTTGCCGCTCTCGACCTCCCACGTCATCGTCGCGTAGGCGTCGAGGAACCAGCGGTCGTGGGTGATCGCGACGGTCGCGTTCCCGGGCCGCGGCCGCTTCGTCGCGAGGTGGTCGGCGAGCCAGGCGACGCCCTCGACGTCGAGGTGGTTGGTCGGCTCGTCGAGCAGGAGCAGCTCGGGGTCCGAGACGAGCAGACGGGCGAGCGCGAGCCGGCGACGCTCGCCACCGGACTTCGGGCCGACGCGGCTGTCGAGGCCGCCGACGTTCTCGGCCGCGATGCCGCCGAGCAGCCCGGTGAGGACGTCGCGGATGCGTGGATCGCCGGCCCAGACGTGCTCGGGCAGGTCGCCGAGCACGGCCTCGCGGATCGTCCACTCGGGGTCGAGCGCGTCCTCCTGGCTCAGCATGCCGATGCGGATGCCGTCGGCGCCGCCCTGCTTGGTGATGCGGCCGGAGTCGGGCTCCTGCAGACCCGCCATGACGCGCAGCAGGGTCGACTTGCCGCCGCCGTTGACGCCGACGACGCCGATGCGGTCACCGGTGAGGACACCGAGGCTGACGTCGTCGAGGACGTGGGAGGTGCCGAAGACGAGCGAGACGCGCTCGAGGGAGATCAGGTTTGCCATCGGTGTCTGACCCTATGCGCTCCGGTCGTCGAGTGAGCACTCCGTCCCACCAGTCACGCGCAGAGGTGACCTTCGCCGCGCACCCCGTGGGACGGAGTGCTCACTCGACGTGGCGCGGGGAGGTGACGACGTGGGCGCCATGCACGGGGCCCCGGGCCCGGCGCAGGTCGCGGCAGAGGTCCGAGGCCGCGAGCGACACGGACAGGTCGAGGCTGGCCTCGTGGCTCTCGGTGAGGAACGCGACCGTCGGCCCCGACCCGGACACGATGCCGCCGAGCGCCCCGAACTCGACGCCGGCGTCGCGCAGCTCCTGCAGCTGGGGCCGCAGCGAGAAGGCGGCCGGCTCGAGGTCGTTGTGCAGCGCGGCGCCGAGGGCCGCCGGGTCGCCCGACCGCAGGGCCGCCATCAGCTCGGAGCTGACATGGGGCTCGGGCACGTCGATGCCGTCACGTTCGCGCAGGCGGTCGCACTCGGCATACACCTCCGGGGTGGACAGGCCGGTGTCGCTGATCGCGAAGACCCAGTGGAAGGTGCCGCGCGCGAGCACGGGCGCGAGCTGCTCGCCGCGCCCCGAGCCCATCGCGTTGCCGCCGGAGAGGATGAACGGGACGTCGCTGCCGAGGGTCGCTGCCAGCTCGGCGAGCTCCTCGCGGTCGAGGCCCAGGCCCCACAGCTGGTCGCACGCGACGAGCGCCGCCGCGGCGTCGGCCGAGCCGCCCGCCATGCCGCCGGCCACCGGGATGTCCTTGTCGATGCGGATCGAGAGGCACTCGTCGACGGACCACCTCTCGGCCACGAGACGTGCGGCGCGGACGGCGAGGTTGTCGCCGTCGGTCGGGATGCGGTCGGCGTAGGCGCCGGCAGCGATGACCTGCCAGTCGTCCCAGCGAGCGACGGAGACCTCGTCGTGGAGCGAGACCGCCTGGTAGACGGTCGCGAGCGCGTGGAAGCCGTCAGGCCTGCGCGGACCGACGCGCAGCTCGAGGTTGACCTTGGCCGGGACCCGCACGGTCACCGCGCCGGGCAGGGTCGGAGCGACAGTCATGCGCCCACCCTAGGGGCCGATCGCTCGGCGTCAGGACGTATGGCCTCGACGGCGCGCGCGCGGCTGCGCTGTCCCGGCGCCCTCGGGGCGCGCCTCGGCGATCCGGGCGAAGGTCGTGATGTCGAGCTGCTCACCCCGGGTGCGCGGGTCGACACCGGCAGCGACGAGTGCCTGCTCGGCGGCGTCCGGGGAGCCGGCCCAGGAGGCGAGGGCGCCGCGCAGGGCCTTGCGTCGCTGGAGGAACGCCGCGTCGATGCAGCGGAAGACGTCCTCGCGGCTCGCCGTGGTCTTCGGGGGCTTGCGGCGACGGAACGACACGAGGCCCGAGTCGACGTTGGGGGCCGGCCAGAAGACGTTGCGCCCGACCCGCCCGGCGAGCTCGACGTCGGCGTACCACGCGGCCTTGAGGCTCGGGACGCCGTAGATCTTGCTGCCGGGCTTGGCAGCCAGGCGCTCGGCGACCTCGAGCTGCACCATGACGAGGACGCGCTCGATCGTCGGGAAGTGCTGGAGGAAGGAGAGCACGACCGGCACCGAGATGTTGTACGGCAGGTTGGCGACGAGGGCCGTCGGGTCGGGTCCCGGGAGCTTCGTCACCGTCAGGGCGTCGGCCGCGACGAGGCGCAGCTTGTCGGCGTTCTCGGGCTGGAGCGAGCGGACGGTCTCCTCGAGCGCCCCGGCGAGCCGCGGGTCCACCTCGACGGCCGTGACGTGCTTGACGACGGGCAGCAGCGCGAGGGTGAGCGAGCCGAGCCCGGGCCCGACCTCGACGACGACGTCGTGGGGCCCGACGCCCGCGACGCGCACGATCTTGCGCACCGTGTTGGCGTCGACGACGAAGTTCTGGCCCCACTGCTTGGTCGGTCGCACCTCGAGACGCTCGGCGAGCTCGCGCACCTGGGCCGCCCCGAGGAGCGCGGCGTCGTCGACGTGCGGCGCAGCGTCCTTCTTCGTCATGCGCCCACCCTATGGCGCCCCGACCGAGGGCGTATGCCGCCCGGCCGGCCCGCGCGCCCACCGCTCCGACCCCAGCTCGAGTGGCCCCGTCGTCCCACGCCCGCGGGCGTGGGACGACGGGGCCACTCGAGCTGGTGGACGAGGTTCGTCGTAGGACGACGAGGCCACTCGACGAAGGCGGGGCACGGCATACCTGGAGACGCAGACGGCGAGAGGCCCCCGACCGTGCGGTCGGGGGCCTCTGCGCGCGTGCCTGCGCCGTGCTGAGGTCAGATCAGCTCAGGTCAGGCCTTGCACTGCCACTGCGAGATGCCGTTGTCCGCGTAGACGCGGTTGGCGACGGTGATCTGCTGCTCGCGCGAGGCGAGGTCGGCGCGCGACGCGAAGTCGCCACCGCCGTAGGCGAGCCACGTGGAGGTCAGGAACTGCAGACCGCCGTAGTAGCCGTTGCCGGTGTTGATGTGCCAGTTGCCGGTCGACTCACACTGGGCGATCGAGTCCCACATGGCGGCGCGGGCGAGGTTGAGCCCCGCACCGGACGTCGTGCGCGTGGACGTCGTGGTCGACGAGCTCTTGGCAGCCGCGGGACGGGCCTTGGTGCCAACGAGCAGGACCCGGTTGACGGGGGCCTTGGTGACCTTCGAGGAGATCTCCTTGGTGGAGACGACCTTGCCGTCGACGACCGTGGTGCGGACCGTCACGGTGCGCTGACCGGCGACGCCGGCTCGCGCGACCTTGGTCTGGTCGCTGTAGAGGTCGGCGGTCTTCTGCTTGGTCGTGCCGAAGGCGATCGCCCTGGTGACGTTCTTGTCCTTGGTCTGCACGCGCTGGACGGCGACCTTGAGGCCGGGCGTCAGGGGCGTCGTGACCGGCGGGTTGACCTTGTCGGCCTTGCCGACGCGCACACCCAGCTGGGTCAGCGCCTCGCCGACGGTGGCCGCCGCGACGGTCTTCGTCGTCGTCTTGCCGTCGACCACGACCGTGACGGCCTTGGGGGTGACGACGGTCAGGGCGAGGCCCTGGCGACCGATGGTCTGCGAACGCGAGACCGACAGGCGGGCACCCTCGCCGCGGAGACCGAGCGCGAGCAGCGCCCCGTCGACCGTGGTCTCGGTGGTGCGCAGCTGACGGGTCTTGCCGTCGACGGTGAGCGTCAGCAGGCGGGCGTACTTGACGGTGACCGTCTGTCCGTCGCTGATTGGGGCGTCCGCGGCAGGCACGACGACGTCGCCCGGCTTGACGGAGATCCCCTGGCTGTCGAGGACGTCACCGACGGTGCTGCCGAAGACGTGCGCGGTGCTTGCGGTGCCGTCGACGGAGAGGTTGACGGCCTTGTCGAGCTGGGCTGCGCCGACGGCGCCACCGGTGAGGACGACGGCCGCGCCAGTGGCGGCCAGGATCTTGGCGTTGCGAGAAATCAAAACACTCCGAACGTCGATCTATCCGGGTGCAACGCGCTCTCGATCCATCCTCCTCACGTCGTCGGGAGGAGGTCGATGCGGGGCAGCAACCGGCCAACAGTCGTCCACAGTGACCGATCGACGGCGACAAGGTCAAATTTCGGTAACGGCAACGCGTCCCGCTGGACGCGACGATCTGGCGTGCGCTAGGCGGGTTGCCCGGTTCGATCGGCGCCCCACGGACCGTAGACGCGCTCGCTGTTCTCGGACACCGCGCGGCACAGCGTGGGCACGTCGAGGTTGAGCACGGCGGCCATGGCGCGGACGGTCACCGGCACGAGGAACGAGGCGTTCGTGGCCCCCCGGTGCGGCGCGGGAGCGAGGTAGGGCGCGTCGGTCTCGACGAGGACCCGATCGAGCGGGATGGCCGTCAGGGCGTCGCGCAGGTCGCGTGCGTTCTTGAACGTCACGGTCCCCGCGAAGCTGAGGTAGTAGCCACGCTCGACGCACTCCCGGGCCATCGCGAGATCGCCCGAGAAGCAGTGCAGCACCGTGTGCTCGGGCGCCCCCTCCTCCTGGAGGATCCGCAGCACGTCGGCGTGGGCGTCGCGGTCGTGGATCTGGAGGGCCTTGCCGAGCCGCTTGGCGAGGTCGATGTGCCAGCGGAAGCCGTCCTGCTGGACGGGGACGCCCTCGGGGCCGGTCCGGAAGTAGTCGAGGCCGGTCTCGCCGATGACGCGGATGCGGTCGTGGGCCGCGCACCGCTCGACCTCGGCATAGGCCTCCTCGAGCTGACCAGCAGCCGCGAGGCGCGGAACCTCGTTGGGGTGCAAGGCGATTCCGCCGACGAGCTCGTCGTGGGCGTCGATGGCATCCATCGTGAAGCGGATGCCGTCGAGGTCGCAGCCGACCTGGACGAGGCGCGTCACCCCGACCGACCGGGCGGCCTTGATGGCGTCGGCGACGTCGAACGGCTCGTCCCCCTCGCGCGTGATGTCGAGGTGGACGTGGTTGTCGACGACGTCGATGGGCAGCGGGTCCGGCAGGGTCTCCGGCAGTCCCCGCTGCCCCGACGCGTGCGGGCTCATGCGGTCGGCGCCTCGTCGGTGCCCTTGGCCTGCTTCGGCGCTGCCATCCTGGGCGCGGCGAGCGGGTCGGTGTGGTGGCGCGTGCCGCCCGGTGCGCTGTCGCCGAGGCGGGCCCGCTCGTCCTCGATGACCTGCTCGGGGTCGAGCTTGACGAAGACGCCGGTCGGCTTGGCGATGGGCGTCCCGACGACGACCGGACGCGACTCCCAGCGCGGCGTCGAGGAGTACTCGCCGGTGATGACGGGGTAGCTGCGGGTGTCGTCGTCGAGGTCGCCCACGACCTCCAGCCGCGGCATCGGCATGAACTCGCCGTCGCCCCCGAGGACCGCGTGGACGCGGTTGGCCGCGTGGGGCAGGAAGGGTGAGATCAGCGTATTGATATCTGAGACGCTCTGGGCCAGCGTGTGCAGCACGGTGGAGAGCCGCTCGCGCTGGTCGTCGCCTTTGAGCTTGAACGGCTCGGTCTTCGACACATAGGCGTTGGCCTCGCCGACGACGCGCATGACCTCGCCGAGGGCGGCCTTCTGCCGGTGCCGCTCGAGGGACGCGCCGACGGTCGCGAACGCACCCCGCACGGTCGCCAGCAGCTCCTCGTCGACGGGCTCGACGGCATACGGCTGCGGGATCTCGCCGAAGCTCTTGGCGATCATCGCGGCCGTGCGGTTGACGAGGTTGCCCCAGCCGGCCACGAGCTCGCTGTTGTTGCGCTGGACGAACTCGGCCCAGGAGAAGTCGGCGTCCTGGTTCTCGGGGCCGGCCGCGCAGATGAAGTAGCGGATCGGGTCGGGGCCGTAGCGCGCGACGATGTCCTGGACGTAGATGACGTGCTTGCGCGACGTCGAGAACTGCTTGCCCTCGAGCGTCATGAACTCGCTCGCCACGACCTCAGTGGGCAGGTTGAGCGTGCCGTACTCGCCCGGCTCGCCGCCCTTGTCGCCGCGGCCGGCGTAGGCGAGCAGCTCGGCGGGCCAGATCTGGCTGTGGAAGGTGATGTTGTCCTTGCCCTGGAAGTAGTACGACACCGCGGACGGGTCGTTCCACCACTCGCGCCAGCGCTCGGGCTCGCCGATGCGACGGGCCCACTCGATCGAGGCGGACAGGTAGCCGATGACGGCGTCGAACCACACGTAGAGGCGCTTGGTGGGGTTGTCCTCCCAGCCCTCGAGCGGGATCGGGATGCCCCAGTCGATGTCGCGCGACATCGCGCGCGGGCGGACGTCCTTGAGCAGGTTCTTGGAGAACTTGATGACGTTGGGGCGCCACGTGCCCGAGGCCTCGCGGCCGTCAAGCCACTCCCCCAGCGCGCCGGCGAGCGCCGGGAGGTCGAGGAAGAAATGGGCCGATTGGCCAAACTCCGGCGTCTCGCCGTTGATCTTGCTCCGCGGGTTGATCAAGTCAATCGGATCCAGCTGGTTACCGCAGTTGTCGCACTGGTCGCCGCGGGCCTCTGCAAAGCCGCAGGTCGGGCAGGTTCCCTGGATAAAGCGGTCGGGCAGCGTGCGACCTGTTGAGGGGCTCAAAGCGACGAACTGCGATTGCTCGATCATGTAGCCGTTGGCGTAAACCTGGCGGAACATCTCCTGCACGACGGCGTAGTGGTTGCGCGTCGTCGTGCGCGTGAAGAGGTCGTAGGACAGGCCGAGGTCGGTGAGGTCCTGGGCGATGACGGCGTTGTACTTGTCGACAAGCTCCTGCGGGCTCAGGCCCTCCTCCTCGGCGAGGACGAGGATCGGCGTGCCGTGCTCGTCGGTGCCCGAGACCATGAGGACGTCGTGCCCCGCCATCCGCATGTACCTGCTGAACACGTCGGAGGGCACACCGAAACCGGCCACGTGGCCGATGTGGCGCGGGCCGTTGGTGTACGGCCAGGCGACGGCAGACAGGACATTGCTCATGCCGTGAATCCTAGGCGGGCCGCGCCGGCCGCCGCGCGCGCCTTCCGGTCGGTCGCGCGACGGCCCATCCCACGACCCATCTCACGCCCCCGTGTCACGGCCGACGTGAAGTGGGCACACGGCATACGCCCTCTCGAGGTCCCCACGGGAGTAGGACAGGGGGATGACTGGTCATGTTGCACACGCGAAGGTCACGGTCGACGCCACGCCCCAGCAGGCGTGGCACGCGCTCACCGACCCGGACACCGTCCGGAGGTGGATGATGGGCACCGAGCTCAGCACCGACTGGGAGGTCGGCAGCCCGATCACGTGGCAGGGCGAGATGGACGGCAAGCCCTACCAGGACAAGGGAGAGGTGCTCGAGGTCGACGCGCCCCGGCGCCTCTCGGTCACGCACTACAGCCCGCTCATGGGCCAGGAGGACCGGCCCGAGAACTACCACACGATCGTCTACACGCTCGAGGGCGACGACTCCGGGCCGACGACCGTCACGCTCGAGCAGGACGGCAACGACTCGCCGGAGCAGGCGGAGCAGTTCGGGCAGAACTGGCAGTCCATGCTCGACGCCTACCGGACGACCGTCGAGTCCGCCTGAGCGCTCCTGTCGAGATCGCCTGCGGCACAAGCAGATCGGCGCCGACCCCAGCGGGTCGGCGCCGATCGGCGTGAGAAGGGTGGTCAGCCCAGACGTGCCTCGAGCGAGATCGGCACGGCCTTGAGGGCCTGGCTCACCGGGCAGTTGGTCTTGGCCTCCTCGGCGGCCGCCTGGAAGTCCTCGGCGGAGATGCCGGGGACGTCACCGACGACGCTGAGCGCGATCTCGGTGATGCCCGTGCCGGGGACGAAGGTGACGTTGGCCGTCGTGTCGAGCGTGGTGGCCGGCGTGCCGGCCTGGGCGAGTCCGTTGGACAGCGCCATCGAGTAGCACGAGGAGTGCGCTGCGGCGATGAGCTCCTCGGGGCTCGTCTTGCCGTTCGACGACTCCGCCCGCGAGGGCCAGTTGACGTCGTAGGTGCCGATGCCCGAGCTCTCCAGGCTGACCTGTCCGGAGCCCTCGAAGAGCGAGCCCTCCCAGTGCGTGCTGGCGGTGCGGGTGGTAGCCATGCCGTGCTCCTTCACTGTGCTGTCGACTCGGCCGGGCGGTGCGCCGGCCCCGAGGAGAGAACTACGCAAGCCTTACCCGCTGTTCCCCTCGCGGCAAGGGGCTCGCCTGTCGAGACGCTCCCGAGCGGCGGCGCGCTGGCGTGGTCGCGGGTCAGCGCGCCGCGAGCGAGGCGTCGTAGAGCGCCTTCTTGGACAGTCCCGTCCGTGACGCGACGTCGGCCGCGACGTCCTTGAGCCGCTCCCCCGCGTCGACCCGCTGTCGTATGCCGGCAACCGCGTCCTCGAGGGAGGGCACCACCCGCTCGGCACCCGCCACGACGATCGTGATCTCGCCCTTGACGCCGTCGGCGGCCCACAGGGCGAGCTCCGCCAGGGTGCCGCGGCGGACCTCCTCGTAGGTCTTCGTCAGCTCGCGGCAGACGGCGGCGCGCCGGTCGGGGCCGAAGGCGTCGCGCATCGCGGTCAGCGTCTCCGCGAGCCGGTGCGGCGCCTCGAAGAAGACGATGGTGCGGCGCTCGTCGGCGACCTCGGCCAGCACCTTGGCCCGCTCCCCCGGCTTGCGCGGGAGGAAGCCGTCGAAGCAGAACCGGTCGACGGGCAGGCCCGACACGGCGAGCGCCATGAGGACCGCGCTCGGTCCGGGGACGCACGTCACGCGTACGCCCGCCTCGACCGCCGCGGCGACGAGACGGTAGCCCGGGTCGGAGACGGACGGCATGCCGGCGTCCGTGACGACGACGACGCGCTCGCCTGCGACGAGACGGGCGACGAGGTCCGGGGTGCGGGCCGCCTCGTTGTGCTCGTGGTAGCTGACGACCGACCCGGTGGGCGTGACGGCGAGCTCGCCGAGCAGGCGGCGCAGGCGCCGGGTGTCCTCGGCCGCGACGACGTCGGCGGTCGCGAGCTCCTGCGCGAGCCGCGGGGCCGCGTCGCGGGGGTCGCCGATCGGGGTGGCCGCAAGGACGAGGGTTCCGGTGCTCATGACGTCATCCTCGCAGCGGTCGCAGGCCCGCATGCCACGCGACCTCGGCGCGGTCACCCCGGCCGGGCGACGTGCCGGCGCCCGTCCCCATGGTGGGACACGACACACGTCCGAAACCTCGACGCGGTACGACTGGACCATGACCGACCACGGCCACACCACGACCGAGCAGCTCCTCGAGGCCGACCGCCGCGAGCCGGACGCCGCGACGTTCGCCTCCGGGGTCTCGTCGGCGCAGCAGCATGCAGCACTGCGAGCGTCGGTGCGACAGCTGGGCACCCTCCTCGGCGAGGCGCTCACGCGGCACGAGGGTCCGGAGCTGCTCGCACTCGTCGAGCAGGTCCGCGCCCTGGCCCGCGAGCCCGAGGACGACGACCTGCGCGCGCTGCTCGACGGCGTCGACGCCCCGACGGCCGTCGTCCTGGCCCGGGCGTTCACCGCCTACTTCCAGCTCGTCAACGTCACCGAGCAGCTGCACCGTGGGCAGGAGCTCGCGGCCGTCGACGAGGCGCCGCTCGCGGGCACGGTGCGGCGCATCGGCGAGGCGCTCGAGGCCGGCACGCTCGAGCGTGACGAGCTGGAGTCCGTGCTGGCCCGGCTCGAGTACCGCCCGGTGTTCACGGCCCACCCGACCGAGGCCACGCGCCGCACGGTCCTCAACCTGCTTCGGCGCATCGCCGTCACCGTCACCGAGCTCGAGGACCCGCGCCGGCCGGCGTCCGAGGGGCCGCGCGCCGAGCGCCGGCTCGCCGAGCTCGTCGACATGATGTGGCAGACCGACGAGCTGCGCATCGTGCGACCGGAGCCCACCGACGAGGCGCGCACCGCGATGCACACCCTGCGCTTCCTCGCCGAGCAGGTGGTCCCCGACCTGCTCGCCGAGCTCGACCGGACCCTGGCCGGCATCGGCGTGCAGCTGCCGCCGTCGGCGCGTCCGCTGCGTTTCGGGGCCTGGGCCGGCGGCGACCGTGACGGCAACCCCAACGTGACGCCCGAGGTCACCCTCGCGGTCATCGGCCTGCAGCACGAAGCCGGGCTCAGCGAGCTCGTCGACAAGCTCGACCACATGCTGCACGAGCTGTCGTCCTCGACGCGCTTCGTCGAGGTCACCGACGCCCTGCGCGACAGCCTCGAGCGCGACGCCGCAGCGCTGCCGGTGACCTACGACGCGGTGCGTCGCCTCAACGCCGAGGAGCCCTACCGCCTCAAGCTGAGCTTCATCCGCGTGCGCCTGCTGCGCACCCGCGACCGGCTCGCGCACGGCACGCCGCACGAGCCGGGCCGCGACTACTCGAGCTTCGACGAGCTGCTCGAGGACCTCGTCCTCATCCGCGAGTCGATGCTGGCGGGCGGGGACACCCTGACCGGCGACGGCGCGATCCTGCGGCTGATCCGCGCCGCCGTCGCGACGGGGACGGGGCTGGCCACGCTCGACGTGCGCGAGCACAGCGCCAAGCACCACGCCGCCCTCGCGGAGCTCTACGACCGCATCGGCGAGCTCGACACGCCCTACCGGGAGCTCGACCGCCCGGCCCGGATCGCGTTGCTGTCGCGGGAGATGGCCTCGCGCCGGCCGCTGACGGGCGTCGGGCTCGGCGTGCACGACGTCGGCGAGGCCGCCGCCGGCTCGTTGTCGCTCATGACCGCGATCCGCCAGGCCCTCGACGCCTACGGGCCCGAGGCGATCGAGACCTACATCGTGTCGATGACCCACGACGTCGACGACCTCTTCGCCGTCGTCGTCCTCGCCCGCGAGGCAGGGCTGCTCGATCTCGGCACCGGGTCGACGCCCGCCACGGCGCGCATCGGCTTCGCTCCCCTCTTCGAGACCGTCGCCGAGCTGGAGGCCGCCGGCCCGCTGCTCGAGGCGCTGCTCTCCGACGCGTCCTACCGCCGGGTCGTCGCGGCCCGCGGCGACGTGCAGGAGATCATGCTCGGCTACTCCGACTCCTCCAAGGATGCGGGAATCGCCGCGTCGCAGTGGCAGATCCACCGCGCCCAGCGGGCCCTGCGTGACGTCGCGCGCGAGCACGGCGTCACGCTGCGCCTCTTCCACGGCCGGGGCGGCTCGGTCGGCCGCGGCGGGGGTCCCACCGGCGAGGCGATCCTGTCGCAGCCCTACGGCAGCCTCGACGGCCCGATCAAGATCACCGAGCAGGGCGAGGTCATCAGCGACAAGTACACGCTGCCCGGGCTGGCCCGGTTCAACCTCGAGACCGCCCTCGCGGCGGTCCTCGAGGCGTCGGTCCTGCACCGTCGCTCGCTGCTCCCCCGCGACGTCCTCGACGGCTGGAACGGGACGATGGACCTCGTCGCGGGCCGGGGCCAGGACGCCTACCGCGGGCTGGTCGGCGACGCGCGCCTCGTGCCCTTCTTCGTCTCAGCCACGCCGGTCGACGAGCTGGGCAAGATGAACATCGGCTCCCGCCCGGCCAAGCGCCCCGGTGGCGACGGCGGCCTCGAGGACCTTCGGGCGATCCCGTGGGTGTTCGGCTGGACCCAGTCGCGGATCATCCTGCCGGGCTGGTTCGGCGTGGGCTCCGGCCTCGCCGCGGCACGGGAGGACGGCCGGGAGCGCACCCTGCGCGAGATGTACGGCTCGTGGTCCTTCTTCCGCACCTTCCTCTCGAACGTGCAGATGACGCTGACGAAGTCGGACCTCGACATCGCGGCCGGCTACGTCCGCACCCTCGTGCCCGACGAGGTCGCCGGCGTCTTCGACGTCATCCGCGAGGAGCACGCGCGCACCGTCGAGGAGGTGCTGCGCGTGACCGGCCAGAAGGAGCTGCTCGAGTCGGCTCCGGTGCTGCGTCGCACGCTGGACCTGCGCGACAGCTACCTCGCGCCGCTGCACGCGCTGCAGACCTCGCTCCTCGCGCGCTCGCGTGCCGTGCCCGACGACGTCGAGCCCGACGCCGATGTCCAGCGGGCCCTGCTCCTGACGATCAACGGCATCGCCGCGGGACTGCGCAACACCGGCTGAGCCCGTTCGACGTGTGACGACGGGGCCGCTCGACACTCGAGTGGCCTCCCCGCCCCACCCACCCGTGTGACGACGGGGCCACTCGAGTGTGGGGATGGCGTATGCCGTGTGGCGGGCTTGCGCCCGTGGGTGCGGTCAGCCCGCGGCTGACTCGCCGGCGGCGCGGAGCATCCGGGCCGCCTGCTCGCGCATGACGTCCCGTAGCTCCGGCGGGTCGAGGACCGTCATCTCCCACGGCAGCGCGCCGATGTGCATCGCCATGAAGCCGAGGTGGTTGCCGCCTGCCTCGAAGACGCAGGCGTGCGGCCCGTCCGCCGTCACCGTGCCGACCGAGACCGGGATCTGCTTCTCCACCAGTGCTTTCGGGGCCTCGATGCGCACCCGCGCGACGTGGTCGTAGGCATCGCGCGAGATGGACCGCTGCACGTGCTCGGCCGCGTCGGGCGCGTCGTCCCGCGGGCGGAAACGCCACCCGCGCGTCTCGGCGTCGACCATCCGGTCGAGCCGGAAGGTGCGCCAGTCCTCGCGGTCTAGGTCGTAGGCGAGGAGGTACCAGCGACGGCCGGTGGCGACGAGGCGATAGGGCTCGACGCGGCGTTCGCCGGAACCGCGCGGGCCGGCATACGCGAAGGTGACGCGCTCGGTCTCGCGGCAGGCGCGGGCGAGGAGCAGCAGCGTCGCGGCGTCGACGGGGGTGGCACCGGAGTCGAGGGTGACGGTCGCCTCGTGGATGGCATCGACCTGGGCGCGGAGGCGCCCCGGGAGCACCTGGTCGAGCTTGGCGAGCGTGCGCACGGCGGCCTCGCCGAGCCCCTCGACGGTGCCACCGGCCGCGAGCCGCAGGCACACGGCGACGGCGACCGCCTCGGTGTCGTCGAGCAGCAGGGGCGGCAGCCGTCGTCCTGCATCGAGCTGGTAGCCGCCGCCGGCGCCGTGGGCGGCGTTGACCGGGTAGCCGAGGTCGCGCAGACGCTCGACGTCGCGCCGCACGCTCCGGGTCGTGACGCCGAGCCGCTCGGCGAGCTCGGTGCCGCTCCAGACCGGGCGGCTCTGCAGCAGGTCGAGCAGGCGGAGCACGCGGGCCGTCGTGCCGTTGCCGCCGTCGGACGTCGAGGACATGCCGACAGCCTCGCATGTTCTGCGGACAGGAACTGTCCTATATGGCTGCAAGGGTCGAGCCATGACAGAGACGACGCGCAGCACCATCAACTGGAACGAGACCCTCGTCGAGCAGGCCGACTGGCACTGGCAGCACCAGCTCCGCGCCCGCTTCGAGGGCCTGACCGACGAGGAGTACCTCTGGGAGCCGACGCCCGGCGCCTGGAATCTCCACCGTCGCGGCGAAGGCAGCACGGAGATCCAGGGCGGCGGCTCCGGCGAGATGACCATCGACTGGGCCTATCCCGCACCCGAGCCGACCCCCGTGACGACGATCGCCTGGCGGCTGGCCCACATCATCGTCGGAGTGCTCGGGGCTCGGGCCCACCACCACTTCGGCGCGCCCGAGGCCGACTACTTCACCTTCGACTACGCCGCAACGGCCGAGCAGGCGCTCGCCCAGCTGGACGGGGCGTATGCCGCCTGGTTCGACGGTGTGCGCAGCTGGGGCACCGAGGGGCTGACCGCGCCGTGCGGTCCGGCGGAGGGCCCGTTCGCCGAGGCCTCGCGAGCCACGCTCGTGCTGCACATCAACCGCGAGCTCATCCACCACGGCGCGGAGATCGCCCTGCTCCGTGACCTCTACGTCCACCGCAACGACTGAGAGCAGGCAGCGCCATGGCAGCACACGTCCCACCCGTCGCCGACGAGCGCGAGAGCCTCATCGCCTATCTCGACCAGCAGCGCGACGCCTTTGCCACCGTCGCCTTCGGCCTCACCGAGGAGCAGATCCGGCTCGCCCCGACCGCAGGCACGCTCAGCATCGGCGGACTCGTCAAGCACGTCACGACGTGCGAGCGTGGCTGGACCGAGCGGATGGCCGCCGCGCCCGAGGCGCCGGCGCCACCCGACCGGTCCGTGGAGGAGCAGGCGACCGCCTGGGGCGAGGACTTCCGGGTCACCGACGGCGACACCCTCGAGTCCCTGCTGGCTGCACTGGCGGCCCAGGGTGACGTGACGCGCGAGGTGCTGCGCAGCGCGGACCTGGCCGCCCCGGTGCCCGTGCCGCGCGACGCCCCGTGGTTCCCTCACGACGTCGAGGCCTGGTCGGTGCGCTGGGTCGCGATGCACCTCGTCGAGGAGCTCGCTCGTCACGCCGGCCACGCCGACATCGTCCGCGAGACCATCGACGGGGCCACGATGTACGAGCTCGTCGCCGCCCGTGAGGGGTGGCCCGAGACACCGTGGCTCAAGCCCTGGCGACCGGCGTCCGCGACCCTCGCCTGACGGAGGCCGCGAGTCGGAAAGCGTTGCAGCACAAGGCGAAGGGCCCTTGGGAGTATGAGTCTCAAGGGCCCTTCTGGGGTGATCGGTCGTTGGTGACGCTCCCGATCGACTTCTCGTCGTCTCCGGTCCCGGCCGCCTCGTCACCCGGCTGCCGCGGTGGGTTGCCCCACCGGGTGGACCCTCGTCTCCGAGTCGTCCCGCTCTCCCCGAAGGAAGGGCGTGAGAGATTTCTATCCCCGCTGGCGGGGGTCCGCAAGGGCTTTGCCGAAACTTCTCGGCGGTCCACAGGACGACGGCGTGTCGTCCACAGAGCGGGGGCTCTTCTCCACACGTCCACAGGGGCGGTGCACAGCTTGTGCACCGCCCCTGTGGACGACGGCGGCCAGCCGGGCGGGCCGTTCGAGCCCGTCGAGCTACCCGAGCTCGCCGAGAACCGAGCGCAGCAGCGCGGCCCCGGCGGCCGCCGACCGGGCCCGCTCGCTGTCACCGGCCGCGGCATACGCCGCCTGCGCCTCGACGAGCGACTGCACCTCCGCAGCGACGACGGAGCGCTCGGTCGCGTCGTCGAGCCGGCGGCGCTCGGCCTCCGTGACCCCGAGGCCGAGCGCCGCTCCGGCCACGTCGGCGGAGGCGGTGCCGGCCCGGCCGTCGCCTGCAGGAACGGCTTCGGCGTTCTCGATGGCGGCCACAGCGGTGCGCAGCACGCTGACCGCCTCCCGGTCGCGCTCGCGCATCGCCGTGGTGAGACGGGACCGCAGGGCAGCTCGCAGCGTCGAGGACATGCCGAGACCGTATGCCGTCGGCTGCGTTGCGCACCAACGATTTTGGACCGCGCCTGGCATGACGGAGCGGGCGTGGACGTGTCCCGCCCGCTCCGTCACCCCGTGTGGTGCAGCTGAACCTGCTACTTGTTGACCGTCACCTGCATGAAGTCACCCTGCGTCGACGTGCTGACGACGCGGATCTTCGTGCCCGTGCTCGGCACCGGGACGCTGGACCAGCCGAAGTTGCCGATCGACGGGTTCGGCGCCACCCAGTAGCTCTTCGAGTCGTCGAAGACCGGGTTGGCCGGCAGGTTGCCGTAGCACTGCGACGTCGTCGACGACGTGTGCAGGCAGACCCGGTCGGTCCGCTCGAGCCCGAAGGTCGAGTCGTAGGACTGGAACCGGGGGCGCCACACCTTGCCGTTGTCGGGACGCAGCAGCAGGGACGGGTGGGCGTCGACAGGCAGGTAGAGCCCTCCGCACCGCCCGGCCGCGCAGTTGTCCCCGACGTTGTTGTCGGCGAACGAGGTGTCGTAGTACCAGACGAGGAGGCCGTCCTGGTACGGGTAGCGCTCCGTCCAGTTCGGCTTCGTGTCAGGGAAGCCGAAGTTGTACGGACCGGTCTTGAGGCCGGCGTCGTAGCCACGGTAGTTGCGGTACTCGGCGAAGTAGGCGTTGAAGTACGACTGCGTGATCTTGCCGGTCGTCCGGGTGAATCCCTTGTAGTCCCAACCCGGGTCGGTCTCGGCACCGTCGGTGGGCAGTCCGGTGATCGCGACGTCGTCGACGCCGAAGCCGGCGCCCACCGTCGCACCGTCGGTCCAGTAGCGGAAGCCGAGCGTCACCGTCTGCCCGGCGTAGGCGCTGAGGTCGGCCGTGAGGTCGACCCAGCTCCCGCCCGTCGAGCCGGTGATGCCGTTGCCGAAGTTCTGCCCGTTCGGGTTGGTGGCGGTGGAGCGGTTCGTCGCGACCGGGTTGCCGTTGACCGTGAGGTACGCGTAGTCCCAGTCCTGCTCGATGGCATAGCGCGCCTTGGCCGTGAGCCCGACCGTGCCGGCGGGCAGCGTCACGGAGCGCGTCATCGCGTTGTCGAGGTCGTTGCCGGAGCCGGAGTGGTAGAAGTACGTGCCGGCGAACGGGCCGCCGATGTCCGTCGTGACCTGCTTGTCGGGCAGGACCGTCACGAGCTGCTGGGCCTGCTTCGTCGTCGCCGACGCCGGACCGAGCTTGACCGCCGCGGACTGTCCGGGTCCGACGAGCTGGTAGTTCGACCAGCCGAGGAAGATCTTCTCGTAGGCCGACATGGGGATCGGCTTGGTCCCGATGCCGTCCTCGGGCTTGCCCGAGCTGCCGTAGGAGCCGGACGAGTAGAGCGTCCAGAAGCCGGTCGAGTTCTCGGCGCCGCCGGTGTTGCCGGAGGTGTCGTAGAGGTCGGGCAGGCCGAGGTCGTGGCCGAACTCGTGGCTGAAGACGCCGACGCCACCGTTCTCCGGCTCGACGGTGTAGTCGCCGATCCAGAGGTTGGAGCTGCCGACCTGGATCCCGCCGAGCTTGTTGTTCGACGGGCCGGTGAAGCCGATGTTGTTGTAGTAGGCGTACCACCGGTGCGACCAGATGGCGTCGGTGCCCTGCGCGCCGCCGCCGGTCTCCTCGCCCTCGCCGGCGTGCACCGACTGGAAGTGGTCGATGTAGCCGTCGGGCTCGTTGAAGTTGCCGTCGCCGTCGTAGTCGTAGCGGTCCCAGACGTCGTACTTGGCGAGCGCCGCGTTGATCTGTGCCGGGGTCTTGCCCACCGCGACCTGGGCGGCGTACCAGGCGTTGACGGAGTCGCGAACGAAGAGCCACGTGCGGGCGCAGACGATACCGCCGCAGTAGTTCGAGCCGTAGTTCGCCTCGTTGAAGGGTACCGTCACCCAGTCGGTCACGTCGCCGTTGACGGTGTAGCGGTTGGAGCTCTGCTCCTTGTAGAAGTTGCGCATCGAGACGGCACCAGGCGTGTCTGCGAAGAGCAGGTTCGTGAAGTACTCGGGGCTGAAGTCAGAGGTCCAGATGGTCGAGTTGTCGACCGAGCGGTCGGGTGCCGGGATCTGGTTGTGCTGGGGTCCGGGCGCCCCTCCGTAGGTGGTGTTGACCGAGCTGCCGAACTGGCCGAGCACGGTCCAGATCGTGTCCTCGCCCGTCCGGGCCAGCTCGACGTACTGGCCCTTGGCGATCTTGGCGACCTTGGTGTCCGGGGCGAGCTTGCCCGACAGCTTCAGCTGGACGCCCTTGGTGCGCAGCGACTGCTGCTTCTTGCCGAGCGGGTGCGCGAGGCTGTCGCGCCCCTGCTGGGCCTGCGGTTCGGCACCCGGGCCACCTGCACCCGGTGCTGCGGTCACGGCCGAGGCGGCCGTGGAGTACGACCCGAAGGTGAGGGCGATCGCGAGTGCGCCCGCCGGTATCGCCAGAACTTTCTTCCTCATTGGACAAGCCCTTCGACGCTGGACTCCCCCGAGGCGCGGGCACGTGCGCGCGCATCGGCAGCGTATTGCCGGCGCTCGGTCCGCGAGGGGTGTTTCCCAGACTTCGTTCAGGCTGCTGGCATGAGACGTTCACGAAGGAACCCGACGACCGCCTCGACCGCGTCCGGGTGCCGCTCGGCGGTGAGCGTGGCGTGCCCCGACCCGTCGAGCTCCACCCGGCGGAACCCGTCGCCCAGGGCTGCGGTGAGCGTCTCGAAGCGCGTGCCCGTGGCCCAGTCGTCGCGGTAGCGCACCCCGAGCACCGGGCACCCGGCGCGGACGCGATCCTGCACGGCCACGAGGTCGCCCGCGTCGAGACCCACGTCGGCGGCACGACGCACCCCGAGCGGGACGGGCACGGCCGGCTGGGCCACGACGGGGGCCGCGACCGACGGGTCGACCATCATCGCCAGGGCGAAGCCGCCCGTGAAGCACATCCCCACGGCCCCCACCCCGACGCCCCCCAGCTCGGCGTGCAGGTGCCGCGAGAGGCTGCGGAGCCAGCCGGCCACCGGTGTCGTGCGCCCCGTCGCCACCATGGTGAACTCCCGCCCGACGCACAGGCGTGGGATGACACGAGCGGCCTCCGCCCGTCGAGGGGCCTCGTGCGCACTGCCGAAGAAGTGCGGCATGACGACGGTGAAGCCCTCGTCGACGAGCTCCCCGCCGAAACGCACGACCTCGGGCGTGAGGCCCGGGCTCTCGTGCATGACGATGACGCCCGGCCCCTCGCCGTCGCGGTAGGTCGGGAACTCGAAGCCGTCGGCCGCGTGCGCCCCACGGCGCCAGCCGGAGAGCAGCGACATGCCAGCGACAGTACGCCGGCCTCCTGTCCGCCGCGCTGTCCGTCAAGCAGGACGAAGTTACGCTGGCGCCATGTCGACCCCAGCGACCACAGCGACCACGGAGCGCGCACGGTTTGCCGGACTGCTCGCGCCGTCGGAGCGCGATCCCGCCCCGGTCAGCGACCCGGCGGCGCAGCGCGGCCTGCGCCGCGAGACGGTGCTCGTCCTCGGGGTCAGCCTGGGCTCGTCGGCCGTCTACGCCGTGCTCAGCATCATCGAGAAGCTGACCCGACCCACTCCGCTGTCGCAGCAGACGACGGCGATGAACCAGTCGGCGACGCCGGGTCGTCCCTGGCTCGACCTCGCCTACCAGCTCGCCGGCATCGTGCTGCCGCTCGTGGCGGTCGCGCTCGCCCTCTACCTGCTGAACCACATCCACCGGCCCGCCGGTGACGTGCGCGCCGGCCACTTCGTCGGCTTCGACCGGCGCGAGCCCGGGCGCGACGCCCTGCGGGGGCTCGGCCTCGCGGCCGTCATCGGCATCCCGGGGCTCGGCTTCTACTTCCTCGCCAAGGCCATCGGCATCAACACGCAGGTGTCGGCCGCGAACCTCGAGGCGGTGTGGTGGTCGGCGCCCGTGCTCGTGCTGGCCGCCATCGAGAACGCCGTGCTCGAGGAGGTCATCATGGTCGGCTACCTCTTCACGAGGTGGCGCCAGTCCGGGTGGTCCTGGCCCCTCGTCATCGGGCTCTCGGCGGTGATCCGCGGCAGCTACCACCTCTACCAGGGCTTCGGCGGCTTCGCCGGCAACATCGTCATGGGCCTCGTCCTCGGGCTCGTCTTCGTGCGGACCCGGCGCGTCATGCCGCTCGTCGTCTGCCACGCCATCCTCGACACGGTGGCCTTCGTGGGCTACTCGGTCCTGCAGGCCCGCGGCATCTCGCTCTGACGCCGGCGGGCGTCCCGGCCGTGCGCCCGGCAGTGCACCCAGCCGTGCGCCCGGCGACGCGTGCGCGACCCACCCAGCCACACTGCATACGATGGCGCCCATGAACTCGGCCAGGCAGGTGCGCGCTCGCCTGCTCGGAGACCAGGCCGACGACTTCCGCCTGACCCGCCGCACGGCCGGGCGCATCGCCTGGCTCGGCTGGGGAGGCCCGCTCTTCTTCATGCTCGTCGGCGGCTTCATGCGCTTCTGGCACGTCGGGGCGCCGCACCAGCTCGTCTTCGACGAGACGTACTACGTCAAGCAGGGCTGGTCGATGGTCCTGTACTGGTTCGAGATGAAGAACGACCAGCTGCTGCAGGACGCCAACCAGGTCGACCAGCACTTCACCGCCAACGACCCGATGGTCTACGGCACCGAGGGCGACTTCGTCGTGCACCCCCCGGTCGGCAAGTGGCTCATCGGGTGGGGCGAGTCGCCGTTCGGCATCCTCAACTCGTTCGGCTGGCGTTTCGCCGCCGTGCTCGCCGGCACCATCTCGATCCTCATGCTCGGACGCATCGCCCGGCGGCTCTTCCGCTCCGACCTGCTCGGCACGGTTGCTGCGGCCCTGCTCGCCTTCGAGGGGCACCACTTCGTGCACTCGCGCACGGGGCTGCTCGACATCTTCGTCATGTTCTTCGGGCTCGCGGCGTTCGGGGCGCTGCTCATCGACCGCGACAAGGCGCGAGAGGTCCTGGCCCGCAAGGTCGGTGACCGCGCGCGGGCTGCCACGTCCTGGCTGGGGCCGTGGCTCGGCTGGCGACCGTGGCGATGGGTCGCGGGCATCATGCTCGGCCTGTGTGCCGGCGTGAAGTGGTCGGGCCTCTACTTCCTCGTCTTCTTCGGGCTGCTCACCGTCCTGTGGGACCTCGGTGCGCGACGTGCTGCCGGTGTGCGCGGCTGGTCGGTCGGCGGCGTCGTCAAGGACGGGCCGTATGCGTTCGTGCAGCTCGTCGTCACCGGCGTCGTCACGTACGTCGCGACGTGGACCGGCTGGATCCTCACCAAGGGCGGGTCGTTCCGCACGTGGGCGGAGAACAACCCGGACACCGCGCACGGCTGGCTGCCCGACTGGTGGCGCTCGCTCTGGGCCTACCACCAGCAGATGTACGCGTCGACGCAGGCGATCACGAGCTCGCACCCGTACCAGACGAACCCGTGGTCCTGGCTCATCCAGGGGCGGCCGACGTCGTTCTTCTACGAGGGCCCCAAGAAGGGCGCGGACGGCTGCCTCGTCGAGCAGTGCAGCAAGGCGATCACCTCGATCGGCACCGTGTCGATATGGTGGGGCGGCACGATCGCGATCTTCGTGCTGCTCTTCATGTGGGCGCTACGCCGCGACTGGCGCGCCGGCGCGATCCTGTGCGCGCTCTTCGCCGGCTACCTGCCGTGGTTCTTCCTCGGCGACCGGACGATCTACTCCTTCTACGCGGTGGCCTTCGTGCCCTACGTCGTGCTCGCCTGCGTCTACGTCCTGGGCCTCATCATCGGTGGCCGGGAGGCGTCGCTGACCCGTCGTCGCGTGGGCTACGGCGTCATGGGTGCCTTCGTGCTGGTGTCGATCGGGTTGTTTGCGTTCTTCCACCCGATCTACGTGGCGGACGTCATCCCACTCTCGGACTGGCAGGCCCGGATGTGGTTCCCCAGCTGGGTCTGAGGGCGACGTCGGCTTCGCCCGGGTCGATTGGGTATGCCGGTCGGCGTGGTGTTATCGTTCCTTCGCACCAAGGGGCTGTGGCGCAGTTGGTAGCGCGTCTCGTTCGCAATGAGAAGGTCAGGGGTTCGAATCCCCTCAGCTCCACCAGACGGAAACCCCGTCCCACCTGCGGAAACGCGCAGGAGGGTGCGGGGTTCTCTCTTTGTCATCCGCCCGTCTCCTGCCGATGTGTCCCCCCGGTGTCCCCCGGGGTCACATTGAGCCTCGCCAGACCCGCCAGATCGGCACCGGTCCCGAGGAAGTGCAGGTACCGGTTCGTCGTACCGATGGACTCGTGTCCCATCCACGCCTGGACGGTTCCCGGGTCGACGCCGCGCGCGAGCCAGAGGCACGCCGCGGTGTGGCGCAGGTCGTGGATCCGGCGTCCTCGGCCGGTGGCCGGCCACTGCAGGGTGCGCAGTACGGCCGACCGGTGAAGCTGCGACCCACGCTCGGTTGTGAGGAGCAAGTCACCGGGTGCCTTGCCGACGCTCATGGCCAGCACGAGTGGGAGCACCCGGTTGGCGAGCGGAACACGTCGCGAGGAACGACCCTTGGTCGACTTCACCGCGCCACCCTCCGGCTGCGATCGACGGACGAGCAGTCCCGGCGTCGGGACCTCGACGACGTCGGCGACCCGCAGCGACCGGGCTTCAGCCCACCGCAGGCCGGTCCATGCGAGGACGAGGAGGATGTCCGCGAGCCGGGGCGCCGTGGAGTGCCAGGTGGCGTAGACCTCCTCGAGCTCCGCCTCGCTGAAGGGGTCCATCTCATCGGGCTCGTCGGACTGCCGCGGGACGCGCACGCCGGTGACCGGGTTGGTCAGGATGAGCTTCTCGCGCACACACCAGCTGAAGAACGACGACAGGCTGGCGCGAAAACGGACGACGGACCCCTCGGCGAGACCCACGGCGAGCAGGGCCTCGAAGGAGCGGGCGACTTCTCTGCCCGAGACGGCCGACACCTGCAGAGCGAGCATGCTCGTCGGCATCAGGCGGGGCAGGTCCTGGTCGGCGCGAAACGTCTTGGCAGCCACCGTGACCCGCCGGACCTCCAGCCACCGTTGGACGAGGGGCCTGACCCGCTCCCGTCCGGCGCGCGGGTCGACGCCGCCGGTCAGGGCTGCCCGCTCCCGGTCTAGCCAGGCCTTGGCCTCGCGTCGGGTGTCGAAGACCTTGCTGGCGACGCCCACCCGTCCGCTCTTGAGCCGAGCCCGGAAGCGGCCGTTGGGCATCTTGCTGATGCTCATGCCGCCATCCGCTCGAGCCACTTGGTCACGTCCTCGGGCCGGTACCGCGGGGCGTACGGCGAGAGCCACACGACCCGCGGCCCGTGTCCCGTCTGGCGCCAGCGGCACAGCGTTGCTGGGGAGACCTGCAACGCGACTGCCACCTCGCGCGAGGTCAGCAGCACCGGCAGAGGCGGGGGCTGCTGGTCCCCTGACTGATCTTCCTTCATGTCTGAGCTCCTTTCTCGGTCAGTGCTTTTCGTGCCTTCGCTGCTCGCTCTTGGGCGTACTCGCGGGCGCGGGCGGCGGCGGCTTTGGCGAGCTCGGCGTCGCCGTCGGTGTCCCAGCCGGTCCCGGCGTAGGTCCAGTGCCCGATGACGAGGGTGGTCTCCTCCGTGTCGTCCTGCAGGAGGTCGTCGAGGTCGCGGACGTGGAGGTTTCGGCCCTCGCGGTTGGCGGCGGTCAGGGCGCGTTCGTAGCAGACCCGGCGCCGGCGCAGCTGCCCGAGGGTGACCGAGTAGCGACGAGACTTGGTGGAGAAGTGGCCGCGGAAGCCGAGCATGTGCCGCCACTTGAAGAGCAGCCCGTACGGGTGCTCCCGCAGCGGGATCCCGTCGCGGCGGGCGTCGGAGTGGATCCGGTCGGTCACCTCCGCGATAGTGGCCCGCAACCGTCGCGCGTGGGGGCTGTCGGTGTTGGTGGAGTCGGTGGCGGACTTCGTCGCGTACTTGGCCAGGTAGCCGGCGACCTGTTCCGGGGTCAGCGCCCGGTCCGGGTCGTCGGTCCGGCGCGTGGCGGCGATGGGGCGGGAGTCGAGCTGGGTGCCGAACCGGAGCCGGCGCACCACGTCACCCTCGTGCAGCGGCGGCGCGTCGAAGACCACCCCGGCGGCGGCCTGCTCGACCAGGTCTGCCAGCAGGCCCGCGGTCAGGCCGGCTGGCGCAGTGGCGAACCCGTTCACCGACTTGGGGCCGTCGAGGCGGATGAGTGCGTGGAAGTGGACGACGCCCCGGAGTTGGTACTCGGCGACCTTGGCGTACTGCACCGTCACCAGATGCGCGAGCTTGGATTCGGGGACGCTGAGGGTCTTGGCGAGGGCGCGGCGCAGGTCGATGGTGAACCGGCGCCACAGCTCGGGCGACCACCACTGCCAGACGAGGTGGCTCTGGTAGTCGTAGCAGTCCCGACACAACGGTTGCCCGAGCTGCTCGTCGCAGTCGGCGTGCCGGTGGTGGCAGACCGTCGACCGTCCGTGCTCGCAGCTCCGGTTCTGGCCCTTGGGGGTGAAGGGGCGGCAGGTGCGGCCGCCGCGGGTGCCGTGGACCAGCCCGAACGAGGGCGCGGTCAAGGTGGCGAACACCAGCGGGTTCTCACCCACCTGCTCGGGGACACCTTTGCCGCCGGTTACCCCGGCACGGATCAGGTGGAACGTGTCCGCGGCGTACAACCTCGAGCAGGACGGGCACTCGGCGGCGCGACGGTTGCCGCAACGCACGTGCAGGACCCCGAGCGGGCTGTCGGCCGAGGAGAACGACGAGACGACCTCGCCCGTGGCCGTGTCGACGGTGTCGGAGTGGCCGTGGAGGCGGATCGGTCTGGCGCAGTGACCGACCCGGGAGGCGGCCTCGGACCAGGCGTCGAAGTCCCGCGACAGCAACCGCGCAATCACCTGCGCCTCGGTGCAGGCGTCGAGGTGGCCGAGGTCCAGCGGGTGACCCTCACCGGCTGTACCCTCACCAGCCTGCTCGGCGGTACGGAGGGGGACGGCGTCCCAGACGCGGTCTCGTGTTTCCCGGGTCATCGTCGGCCACCCCCTTCCCTATCCGGTCCGGGTGGGTGTGCCGTGCAGGTACTGCGGCTCCCGCTGCACGGCACACCCGGTCCGAAAGGGCGGCCCAGAAACGATCGAGAAGAAGATGCCGGCGTCGCGGGGAGCCGCGCATACGCCAGGTCATGTCAAGAATCACGAAGAAGATGGCGGACCTGAGGATGCGTATCGTGTGTATGGCGGCTATTCGTGGGGATGGCCTCTGGCCGGGGTGGGGAGCCGACCCCAGGGCATCAAGCCCTCATGTTCTTGTCAGTTCAAGTGGTGAGCTTTTGTGTTGGTTTGTCCGCACTCCCACCATCCAGACCCGGACTGCCAGATGAAGAAGAAACACGCCGATATGCGGCGGCCCAATCTCCTGCCATGCGGCGCCGCTATGGACGGAAGCGATATCCCATCCCTGGTTCCGTGAGGAAGTGACGTGGCCTCGTGGGTTCCGTCTCGAGCTTGCGACGGAGTTGCGTCATGTAGAGCCGGAGGTTGGCCTGCTGGTTGAGGTAGGTAGGTCCCCACACCTCGATGAGCAGCTGACGCTGAGACATGAGCTTCCCTGGTTGCCGCACGAGAGCCTCGAGGAGGCTCCACTCGGTCGGCGTGAGGTGCACGGTCTCCGACTGTCCAGCTTGTCGGGCGCGAAGGACCACTTTGTCGGCGAGGTCGACCGTGACGTCGCCGAACTCGACACGAGGGGCTATGGCGTCCCCCGACGGAGCGCGACGGGTGACCGCCCGGATGCGCGCTAGCAGCTCGTCCATGCCGAAGGGCTTTGTCACGTAGTCGTCGGCTCCGGCATCGAGGGCAGCGACCTTGTCGGGGCCTCCGCCCCTGCCCGAAAGGACGATGATGGGCACATCGCTCCAACCCCGTACGCCGTGGATGACGTCGACGCCGTCGAGATCGGGCAGTCCGAGGTCGAGGATGACGAGGTCTGGAGATACAGCGGCGACGGTCTTGAGCGCTTCCGCGCCTGATGTGGCGACGTGGACGTCGTGGTGGCGGGCGCGCAGGTTGATCCGCAGGGCGCGGGCGAGTTGCGGATCGTCGTCCACGACGAGCACGCGGGTCATGAGGATGTGTCTGGGTCGAGGGGCAGGTCGAGAATCATGGTCAGACCCCCGCCCGGAGTATCTGCGGGCGTGAGGGTTCCCCCCATCGCCTCGACCAAGCCTCGGGACAGCGCCAACCCGATCCCGAGGCCAGCGGTGTTGTCGGTGTCGCCGAGCCGCTGGAAAGGGCTGAAAATCCGTGCTCGGTCGCTCGGCGGGATACCGCGTCCGTGGTCGATGACGAGGAGCTCGACGCGGTCGCGTCGCGGGCGCGCGGTCACAGTGGGGGGTACGGTTCCGGATGGTGCATGACGCAGGGCGTTGCCGATGACATTCACCAGAGCCCGGACGATGAGGGCGGCATCGCCCGTGACGGCGGGAAGGTCATCGGGCAGGTCGACGACGACCTTCGCCGCGTCGGGTCCGAGCTCGTCGAGCACCGGAGGGAGCAGCTCATCGAGCCATAGCGTCTGGGTGAGGACGGTGAGCGCCCCAGTGCGCAGCCGCGACAGGTCGAGCAGGTCGGAGACGAGCGAGGCGAGCCGAGCGAGCGACTCACCCGCCGTGGCAAGCAGCTCGTCGCGCTCGTCGTCGGTCCAGCTGACATCTCGGCTTCGCAGGCTGCTGACGGCCGCGGTGGCGGACGCCAGCGGCGTTCGCAAGTCGTGCCCGACCGCGGCCAGCAGCGCGTCACGCAGCCGCTCGGATGCTTCCAGCCGAGCTGCCAAGGCAGCAGCGCGCGCCAGCTCGTCACGCTCGAGCAGCGCCTGGACTTGTGCGGCGAAGGCGCCGAGAATGGTCCGGTCGGACGCCCCGAGAGGACGCCCAGAGAGAGCGATGACCAGGTCATCCCCCGCCGACACGTGAACGTCAGCCATCTCCGGCGAAGAGGGAGCATCGGATCCGCTAGCGTCGATCACGAGCCATTTCGATGACGCCGGAGACTCCCTGCGCAGCAGGCTCGCTGACGTCATCCCGAAGGCGTGCCGCATGTGCTCGAGCAGGGTCGGCAACGCGTCCTCACCGCGCAGGGTCGCTCGAGCCACGTCTGAGAGCGTCCGGGCCTCGGCAGCCGCTCGTGCCGCCGTCGAAGCGGTCGATGCAGCCCGGTGGACGACGGCGCTGACGAGCAGTCCCACTGCCACGAACCCGACGACGGTCCAGATGTTGTGGGGCTCGCCGATCTGCAATGTGCGCACGGGCGGGATGAACCAGTAGTTGAGCAGAGTCGAACTCAACAGCGCGCACACGACCGCGGCCCACAGCCCTCCGACAAGGGCGGTGACGATGACGGACAGCAGGAGCGCGAGCGCGTCACCGGCCAAACTGATGGCCGGACCCACCAAGACCAACCCAGCAGTAAGCGCCGTCGGCAGGACCACCGCCAGGGCCAGACCGAAGAAGCGGCGGGCACGCGAGAGGGCGGAGACGCTGGAAACCTCAGGCAGCACCCCGAACAACATTCCCTCTTGGCTCACGCCTGCATCCTTGCGCAATCCATGCAGCACATGCCGGAACCCTTGCAGGACCTATGCGGCCTCGCTCCTAGCGTCGAAGAGTGATGAACCAAATCTCGACGGCCAAACGGATCCTCGTCGGACGGCCCTTGCGCAACGACAACCTCGAAGAGACGTTGCTGCAGAAACGGATCGCCCTGCCGATCTTCGCCTCCGACCCGCTCTCCTCGGTGGCCTATGCCACGGAGGCGATTCTGAAGGTTCTCACTCTGGGCGGGCTGGCCTATCTCTACCTGGCGCCGTGGATCGCGGCCGCTGTCGTCGTTCTGCTCGTTGCCGTCGTGCTCTCATACCGCCAAGTCGTGATGGCCTACCCCAGCGGCGGCGGGTCCTATGAGGTCGTGCGAGAGAACCTCGGTCAGCGAGCGGCGATGGTCGTGGCCGCGTCGCTGATGGTCGACTACGTCATGACCGTGGCCGTGTCGGTCGCGGCGGGCATCGACAACATCATCTCCGCCGTCCCCGGCCTCAACGCGCAACGTGTCACGATCGCCGTCGCGGTCATCGCCGCGTTGACCCTCATGAACCTGCGAGGCACACGTGAGTCGGGACGGGCGTTCGCGGTGCCGACCTACGTCTTCGTGACCTGCATCCTGGCTGTCAGTGGTTTCGGTCTGGCGAAGGCACTCCTCGGGCTTGCCCCGGTCGCCGAGAGCGCTGGCTACGCCGTGCATGCCGAGCAGACGGGCCTGACCGGTCTAGCCCTGTTGTTCCTCGCGCTCAAGGCGTTCTCCTCCGGCTGCACTGCGCTCACGGGCGTCGAGGCGATCAGCAACGGAGTGCCTGCCTTCCGGACCCCCAAATCGCGCAACGCAGCCCGAACCCTCGTAGCCATGGGCGGCCTCGCCGTTGCAATGTTCGCCGGGATCACGATCCTCGCCCTCGTCGCCAAGGTCCACGTCGCGGACGACACCTGCGACCTCATCGGCTTCCGGGGGAACTGCGAGACGGACCCACAGCAAACCGTGATCGCCCAGCTCGCCTCGGCAGTGTTCGGCGCTGGGAGCGTCATGTTCTACGTCGTGCAGGCCTCGACGGCGCTGGTTCTCATCCTCGCCGCAAACACGGCCTACAACGGCTTCCCGATGCTCGCCTCGCTCCTTGCTCAACACCGCCTCATGCCGACTCAGCTGCGAACCAGAGGAGACCGGCTCGCCTACAGCAACGGCATCATCGGGCTCGCACTGATCGCAGGGCTGCTGATCGTCGCCTACCGAGCCGACGTCGACCAGCTGCTGCACCTTTACATCCTCGGCGTCTTCACCAGCTTCACCCTCAGCCAGGCCGGCATGGTCCGGCACTGGAACCGGGAGCTCCAACGAGTCATCGCGCCCGGCGTCCGTCACCGCATCAACGCCGCCCGCCTCGTGAACACGTTCGGGGCGACACTCACCGGCCTCGTCCTGATCATCGTGCTGGTCACCAAGTTCACCGGCGGTGCCTACCTCGTCGTCATCGCCGTGCCCCTGCTCTGCCTGCTCATGCGCGGCATTCACCGCCACTACGCCAGGATCAGCAGGGAGCTGAGCCCCACCGGTGACGCCCGGCTGCTGCCGAGCCGAGTCCACGCACTCGTACTCGTCTCCCAGGTCAACGAGCCAGCGCTGCGTGCCATCGCGTACGCGCGCGCCACCCGCCCGTCCACACTCACGGCCCTCACCGTCTGCGTCGACCCGGACCAGGTCCACACCATCGAGCACCAGTGGGTTGAGGCCGACCTTCCCGTGTCGCTCACGATGCTCGACTCTCCGTTCCGCGACATCACCGCTCCGCTCGTGGAGCATGTGCAACACCTGCGATCGGACAACCCGCACGACCTGGTCGTCGTCTTCATCCCCGAGTACGTCATCGACCGGTGGTGGGAAGGCATCCTGCACAACCAGAGCGCCCTGCGCCTCAAGCTGCGCCTGCTCACGCTGCCCGGCGTCGTTGTGACGAGCGTGCCCTACCACCTTCGCCCAGCCACCACCCACGAGCCGGCAACCCTGCGCGTGTAGCCAGGTCCTACCCCGCTGACGGACGCCGACCAGTGCAAGTCAGCCGCCCACGTGGATGAGGGGTCGTCGCCGCTCGTCCGGCTCTGCCCGGCGCAGAATCTCGTGGACCAACGGCGGGACGTCCCCTTCGCCGGCGATGAGGAACCGCAGCACGTTCTGCCCGGGCGCCTTCTGGCTCCACTCGAAGTAGGCGTGCGGCGGCTTGCTCATCCGGTCGCGCACGTCCAGCAGCACCGCCGCAAGCACGTTGGGCACCGAGGGGCCAATGGCGCGCAGCACGTAATGGCCGCCCACGACGGCCGAGGTCACGTGAACCGTCGTCTCGAAGTCGCTGGCGTCGCTAATCTCGACCTCGAGGAAGATCGCACCCTGACGGGCGTTGAGGTGGTTGAACATCCGCACGTCGAGCGACTTCTCGCGGTACTCCTGGCGGTCACCGGCCTGGCGCTTGTTAGCGATGAACCGCATAGGCTGCGGCCCTGCCACAGCATCCTCCAGCATCTTCGTCGCCGCTTCGTCGTAGACGACCTGAAGCACCCGAAGCTCGGTGGAGCGCGCGATGCGCGACCAGACGCTGATGACGATGATCAAGGCGATGAAGATGCCGGCGATCAGCAGGCCCTCGGGCCGGTCGACGATGGTGACGGCGAAGGTATAGACGAAGATCGCGCTCACCACGGCGAAAAACGCGGCTGTGCCGCGGTGGCCACGGCGAAGCTCGCTGAGAAAGACAGCGATCGCGGCCGACGTCATCAAAGCCAGGACACCTGTGGCGTACGCGCCCGCCTGCTCGTCGACGCTGGCCCGGAAGGCCAGGGTCACGACAGCGGCGATGGTGGACAGGACGAGGACGAGAGGGCGGGTTGAGCGGGCCCAATCCGGGGCCATGCCATAGCGCGGCAGGTATCGGGGAACGATGTTGAGCAGGCCTGCCATGGCGGAGGCGCCGGCGAACCAGAGGATCCCGATGGTTGCGGCGTCGTAGACAGTTCCGAACGCGTCGCCGAAGAGCTCGTGCGCCAGGTACGCCAGGGCCCGGCCGTTGGCCTCTCCGCCCGGCTGGAATTGCTCGGCCGGGATCAGCAGGGTCGTGACCAGCGAGCTGCCGAGCAGCATCACGCTCATAATGAGCGCCGCCGTTGTCAGCAGTTTCTTCGCGTTGCGAATGCGGCCCGACGGATTGGCCTCGGTGTCGTCCCGGTCCCCCTTCACCAGGGGCATCACCACGACGCCGGTCTCGAAACCAGACAGCCCCAAGGCCAAGGCGGGAAAGACCAGCAGCGCGGCGCCGATGATGCCGAAGGGAGCCGAGTGGGCCGCAGTCATCGCGGAGACCCAGTCGCTCACAGCCGTCGGATGATCCCTGAGCTCGAGCGCTGCGCGGCCGATCACGACGAGGCTCAGACCCAGATAGGCGGCAACGAGGACAACCGCGATCCCGATCGCCTCCTTGAACCCCTTCAGGAACACCGCGGCCAATGCCGCCAACAAGGCCAAGGTCACCGGCACATTGCGCCCGTTCAGCACGTCGTGCAAGAACGGGTTCTCGATCAGGTGCGCGGTCGCGTCGGCCGCCGAAAGGGTGATGGTGATGATGAATCCGGTCGCGACGAAGCCGATCAGGCACCAGCACAAGCACCTTGCTCGGCCAGTACGACAGGAGACGCTCGAGCATCGACAGGCTGCCATCGCCGTGCGGGCTTTCCACGGCGACCCTGCGGTACATCGGCAAGGCCGCGAAGACCGTGATCAAGACCAAGACCAATGTCGCGACCGGTGAGAGGGCCCCAGCGGCCAGAGCGGCGATCCCGGGTTGATATCCCAAAGTCGAGAAGTAGTCCACGCCCGTCAGGCACATGACCCGCCACCACGGCTGCACATGTTCGTTGGCGGTCGCTTCCCGCTCTTTCTCATAATAGCCGCCGGGGTCGGCCTCTTCAGCGTCCAGCAGCCACCGCCGGAGGGACGACTGCTCGCGTTGGTGCATGGTCACGAACGCTGAGTCTAGAGGTCACCAGAACGCCCAAGCCGGTCCGCTGGCCGGCCGAAGACGGTGACTCAACTCTGTCCGGGGCAGCCCTCCGCCCTACGCCAGGCGCCTGCGGTAGAACTGGAGACGTGACAGGCACCATCATCCTCGTCGCCGCCGGCGTCATCGTACTTGTGTACTTCGCGTACCTGTTGGGACGTGACCGGCGCCGCTGACAGGTTCGCGGCGGCGGCGTACGCGAACGCGACCTCAACGGTCCCCGTCTCGGTACGAGACCTCCCCTCGCCGGCTCGCGCAGGCCAGGCCGGTATCCAGACAGCAGCCGGGCTCGTGATGACTTTCTGTACTGGCTCAAGCTGCGCCTGCGGCGCAGAAAAGCGCGGGGACCCGCGGCAGGGACCCCGCGCTGCGGGCGCTGTCGCGCCGTCCTCGCGCACCCCGCCGCCCCCACGCTTTATGACGAGCTCACGGCGGAGCCCGACGTCCTGACGACACTCGCAGCCGGCCCCTCGTCGATCGGCCGGGACTCAGGCGCCTGGACGAGGGAGGCCCCAGCCGTCGCCGCTCGGGCACAGCCCCACGGAGGACCACTGCCCACCTCGAGCGCCTGGTGACCGAGACAGCCCGCGTGGCCGACTTCCTGACGCGCCTTCTGCGCGGCACCTGCCAGCGCGCAGGGTTCCCGTCACTGCGCAGACCCGCGTGCTCGAGTCGTGTCCCCCCGGTGTCCCCCGAGCCACGAAACTGCCATCTGGCAACGGTGCCGAGGTAACGCATGCAGAGCACCAGGAAGAGCACGACAACGGCCCGGCACCTGTTCGCAATGAGAAGGTCAGGGGTTCGAATCCCCTCAGCTCCACAACATGAAGAAGGACCGGACACGCTTTTCGTCCGGTCCTTCTTCATGTTCTGGGTCAAGGCGCGGGGATTCGGGAGGAGCCCGGAGCGCAGCGGAGGGCGACGGCTCCCCTCAGCTCCACCAACGGCAGAGAGACCGGACACGCTTTTCGTCCGGTCCTTCTTCGTGTTCCGGGTCAAGGCGCGGGGATTCGGGAGGAGCCCGGAGCGCAGCGGCAGGTCCGGCAGCTAGTGCGGGCTCACCTCAGGCAGGAGACTCCAGCGCCCCTCGGACACCACCTGGGCCACCCCGTCGACCACCCGGATCGCGGACTGGTCGTCGAGGACGTACGCCGGGCCGCCGATCTCGGCCGCCCACTTCTCGGCATCAGCCATGGTGTTCTCCGGGAACACGTCGAGGTGGGGAAAGACCGCGAAGTCGACGAGGCCGAGCGTGCGGTCGTCGGGCGCTCCCGGCCACTGCACGAAGTCGGGCCCGATCCGCGGCGTCATCACCATGCTGCCGGCGCTCACGCCCACCCAGACCGTGTCGGACAGCGACGGCAGGAGGTCCGCCAGCCCGGACTCCTTCATCCAGTGGCACAGGTACGTCGCCTCGCCACCGTCCACGAGCAGGACGTCAGCCTCACGAACCCACGGCACCCAGCGTTCTTCCCCGATCGTCGCCAGCGCAGACAGCTCGAGCAGGCCGAGCGATTTCCACGGCATCGAGGTCATCCCGCCCCAGGGCGGCAGACCAGCGACGAACCCGCGCGCCGAGACCGGTCCGCACATCGGATGACCCCACTGTGCGGTGGGGATGCAGAGGGCCGTCGCCTCGTCGACCGGCTTGCCCAGCAGGTCGACGAGCGCCTCGTTGATGGTCGGGTTCGTGACTCCGCCGGACGTGAGCAGCATCTTCACGAGGCCCACTGAACCACACGAAGGCGGCGGTCATCCGTCGGCAGCGCCGGGGCGGGAGACCCGGCTACCCCGCGGCGATGGCGAGAGCCGGCGCCCCCACCGGACGGACCGTGACGCGGTCGCCGGGTGAGAAGTCGGCCACGACGGCACTGGGCACCTGGACGAGCACCGGGTGCAGGTTCTCGCCGGGGCTGACGACGACGCGCCCCTGCGCCCCGAGGAAGCTCGAGCTGATGACGACAGCCGCCCCGGCGGCGTCCTGGGTCACGGTCAGGTGCTCCGGGCGGATGAGCACCGTCACGGGCCCCTCGCTCGCCGAGCCGGGCAGGAGCGGGACGTCGGCACCGAGCACCTGGACGGTCATCCCGTGCGACGTGCCCATGACCCGATTCGTCAGTCCCACGAAGTCCGCGACGAAGTCGTCTGCCGGCCGGGAGTAGAGCTCCTGCGGCGCCGCGAGCTGGAGGAGCCGCCCGCTGCGCATGACCCCGACCCGGTCGGCGATCGCCAGCGCCTCCTCCTGGTCGTGGGTCACGAAGAGGGTCGTCGTGCCGACCTCGAGCTGGATGCGGCGGATCTCGTCGCGCAGCTGGGTGCGGACCTTGGCGTCGAGCGCGGAGAGCGGCTCGTCGAGCAGCAGCACCTGCGGCTCGATCGCGAGCGCCCGCGCCAGCGCGACGCGCTGCTGCTGGCCGCCCGACAACTGGTGGGCGTACTTGTCGACGTGGGCCGAGAGCCCGACGAGCTCGAGCATCTCGGTCGAGCGGCGGCGCCGCTGCTCGCCGCCCTGCTTGCGCAGCTGGAGGCCGAACTCGACGTTCTGCCGCGCGGTCAGGTGCGGGAAGAGGCTGTAGGCCTGGAAGACCATCCCCATGTCGCGCTTGTTGGTCGGGACCCTCGTCAGGTCCTTGCCGCCCACCTCGACCCGGCCGGAGTCCGGGTCCTCCAGCCCGGCGAGGCACCGCAGCGCCGTCGTCTTGCCGCAGCCGGACGGCCCGAGCAGGGCCACGAGCTCTCCGGGCTCGAGGTGCAGGGTCAGCCCGTCGAGGGCGTTCACCCCCGAGTAGGTGCGGCGCAGGTCGGTCAGCTGGACGGCGACGCCACGGCTCATGAGGTCTCCTTGCGGGAGGGGCTCCGACCGCCGACGAACGACAGTGCGAAGAGGACGAGGAAGGCGAAGACGAGCGACGCCAGGCCGACCGCGACGCTGACCTGTGCGTCGGACTTGCCGAGGAAGAACATCGCGACCTGCAGGTTGGTGCGGCTGAACAGGTTGGCGATGGTGAACTCGCCGAGGGTCAGCGCCACGGCGAGGAACGCCGCCGAGAGCACCGCAGTGCGCAGGTTGGGCAGCACGACCCGCACCATCACCGTGCCCCAGCCCGCTCCGAGCGAGCGCCCGGCCTCGGAGAGGGTCTTGACGTCGATGGCCCGCAGGCCGACGTCGAGGGAGCGGTAGGCGTAGGGCAGCACGAGGATGACGTAGGCGAACCCGAGCCAGATCGTCGACTCACCGAGGAAGTAGGTCACCCACGAGTAGACGGGGGTGAGCCCGACGACGAGGACGATCGCTGGCACCGTGAGCGGCAGCAGGCAGAGGAACTCGACGGTGCGCGACAGGCCGGGCAGCCGCAACCGCACCCAGGTCATCGTCGGGACGAGCAGGACCAGCATGACGACGACCGTCAGCACCGCCAGCCCCACCGATGCGGTGAAGCCCGCAGCCAGGTCGGGGTAGTCCCGGGAGACGCCCTGCACGTCGACGAGCTTGGCCCACGTCGCACCGGTCCGGTTGCCCTGCGCGTCCTTGGTGGTGAAGTCGAGCATGCCCGCGAGCGGTGCCGCGAAGAACAGCATGCACAGCGTCACCACGACCCAGCGCAGGACCGACTGGCGACGACGCCGGGTCGCCCTGATCCCGCTCATCGCGCCAGCCAGCGTGACGCGCGGCGGTCGATGGCGGCATACAACGTCATGACCGCAGCGACGACGACGACCATGAGCAGTGCCATGGCCTTGCCGACGTTCTCCTGCCCGAGGATGACCTCTGAGTTCAGGGTTCCGCCGATCGCAAGCGGAAGGAGCGGGGAGCCTTGCGAGACAAGGGCGGCCGCCGTCGCGTAGGCACTGAACGCGTTGGTGAACAGCAGCAGCAGGGCGCCGACGAACGACGGGAACAGGATGGGCGCCGCGACCTTGCGCCAGTAGAGCCACGTGCTGCCGCCCAGGGTCTCGGCGGCCTCGCGCCACTGGGGACGCAGGCCCTCGACCGCGGGGAGGAAGACGATGAGCATGAGCGGGATCTGGAAGTAGAGGTAGACCAGCATGAGGCCCTTGTTCCACTCGTACAGCCACAGGCCGCCCGTGTCGTCGAGACCCGTCGAGGCCAGCAGCTTCGTGAGGTAGCCCGTGGCGCCGAACGTCGCGAGGAACGCGAAGGCCAGGGCCACGCCACCGAACTGCGCCAGCACCCCGCACAGGGAGGTCGTGAAGCGGCGGAGCACGCCGTCCGGCCTCGCCGTCGACACGGCATACGCGAGGAAGGCGCCGATGACGGCGCCGGCCACGGCGGTGACGGCCGACAGGATCAGCGAGTGCCAGAGGGCCGAGGTCACGGCCGGCTCCGCCAGCGCCCTGACGTTCGCGAGGCTCAGCCCGCCCTGACCGCCCGGCCCCGTCGCGATGAACGCCCCGACGACCACGACCAGGGTCGGGACGAGGAGGAAGACCGTGACGTAGACGAAGAAGGGGACGACGCCGAGGAGGGCGCTCGACGGCCGGCGACCGGCGAGCGCCCCTCGACGAGCAGTGTCAGCCAACGGCGTTCGCCCACGCCGTGGCGAGGTAGGCCTTGCCGGACGTCGCGTCGGCCTGGGAGGGCACGACCGGGGTCCCGCTCACCTTCGGCAGCGCGGCGGCCGCGGCGGCATCGAGCGAACCGGCCTTCTGCATGGCGTCGAAGCGGACCGGGCGCGCACCGCCCTTGAGCCAGAGGTTCTGCCCCTCGTCGGAGTAGAGGAACTCCTGCCAGAGGCGTGCGGCCGCGGGGTGCGGCGCGTCCTTGTTGATGGCCTGGTAGTAGTAGCCGGCGATGACGGCGCCCTCGGGGACGACGACCTTCCACGACGGCAGCTTCGCGGTGGCGGCGGCGTTGAGGTAGTCCCAGTCGATGACGACGGGGGTCTGGCCGGACTGGATCGTGGCCGGTGTGGGGTCGACGGGGATGAAGTTGCCGGCGGCCTTGAGCTGCTTGAAGAAGTCGACACCCTTGGTGAGGTCACCGGCGGTGCCGCCCTGGGCGACCGAAACCATCTGGACGCCGGCGAACGCGGCTCCGGCCTTCGTGGGATCGCCGTTCAGAGCGACCTTGCCCTTGAACTCCGGCTTGAGCAGGTCGGCGACGCTCGTGATGGTTGGGACCTTGGAGGAGTCGTAGCCGATGGACATGTAGCCGCCGTAGTCGTTGACCCACGCGCCGTTGGCGTCCTTGAACGAGTCGGGCACGTCGGCGAAGGTCGCCACCTTGTAGGGCGCGTACTTGGCCGTGTTGGCGAGGGCGACGGCTGCACCGAGGTCGAAGACGTCGGGCGCGGTCGACTGGCCCTTGAGCCGGTCCGCCGCGGTGATCTCGTCGGCGCTGCTCGCGTCGGGCTGAGCGCTCGTGACCTTGATGCCGTACTTGTCGCCGAACGCCTTAATGATGGCGCCGTAGTTGGCCCAGTCCGGTGGGAGGGCGATGACGTTGAGCGCGCCCTCCTTCTTGGCCGCGGTGACGAGCGCGTCCATCCCGCCGAGGTCCGCTGCCGACGTGGCGGTGGCGGCACTCTTGCCGCCCGGAGCCGTGGTGGTGTCGGAGCTCTTCGTCGGCGCCGAGCAAGCGCTGACGACCATGGCCGACGTGGCGACCAGAGCGAGCATCCCTGTGGACCGGCGCAACAGGACAGAGTGCATGCGATTCCCTCCCAGTGACGAGAGCCCGAGGCGGGCTGATTCGAACACTAGGGGCAACGCGGTCCACGTGAGTAGGACTTTCGGCCCGGTTCATGTGATGCCCACGAACACGTCATCACCGGTTCGCACGCACCCGAAGACCAGGCGCCACACGACAGTCGGGTCTAGACTCCCCCGGGGCGACGGCACACGGGCACGTCGCGCGACGACGGCAGGGAGGTGGGCGCCATGTGCGGCGAGCCTCCCAGTCATAGGCCCGACGAGAGCTGACCGCTCGAGACTCCCGAAGGGGCCTCGCGGCGGTTCTCGTCGCGATGACCGCCTGCCCCTTCGTCCCACCCGGGAGTCGTCATGTCCGAGCGCCCTCGCAACCCCATCCGCACCCTCGCCGGCCGCGTGCGCCGTCCGTCGCCGTCCACGCACGCCGGCCGCACCAGCCCGCAGCCGACCGCCCCGTCGACCCGTCAGGACCGCCGGCCCGGCGCGAGCATGGTCGACAGCGCCATCTACGTCGACGGGAGGCGCACGGCGTCGCCGGTGACGCTCGCCGAGACGTTCCGCGGCCTGCGGGAGCTCACCAAGTCCGTGGGCTGGATCGGTCTCTACCGGCCCACCCAGGACGAGCTCGCCGCTCTCGCAGCGGAGTTCGACCTGCATGAGCTCGCGGTCGAGGACGCCATCGTCGCCCACCAGCGACCGAAGATCGAGCGGTACGGCGACACCCTCTTCGTCGTGCTCCGGGCGGCCCGCTACGTCGATGCCTCCGAGGAGGTCGAGTTCGGCGAGGTGCACCTCTTCGTCGGCCCCGACTTCGTCATCACCGTGCGGCACAGCGAGGCACCCGACCTCTCGGCCGTGCGCCGTCGCCTCGAGAGCGACCCGGAGCTGCTCGCCCGCGGACCCGAGGCCGTCCTCTACGCGATTCTCGACCGCGTCGTCGACGGCTACGGACCCGTCGTCCGGGGACTGCGCAACGACATCGACGAGATCGAGACCGAGGTCTTCCGCGGCGACCCCGCGGTGTCGCGGCGCATCTACGAGCTGAGCCGCGAGGTCATCGAGTTCGAGCGCGCCGTGCGTCCGCTCGCGACCGTCATCCAGTCCCTGTCGGCCGGCTTCGAGAAGTACGGCACCGACGAGGAGCTGCGGCGCTACCTGCGCGACGTCGAGGACCACCTCACCGAGGTCCGCGAGCAGGTCGACGGCTTCCGTCACCTGCTCCGCGACATCCTCACGGTCAACGCGACCCTCGTGGCGCAGCAGCAGAACGAGGAGATGAAGACCCTCACCGAGGCGAGCATGGACCAGAACGAGGAGGTCAAGAAGATCTCCGCGTGGGCCGCGATCCTCTTCGCGCCGACGCTCATCGGCACGGTCTACGGGATGAACTTCGACGCCATGCCGGAGCTGCACTGGCGCTTCGGCTACCTCTACGCCATCGGCATGATGGGGCTCGTCAGCATCGGGCTCTACGGCATCTTCAAGGGGCGTCGCTGGATCTAGCCGGTCCTGCGGCGTCCCCACGGGTAAGGAGCGGACATGCCTCACGCACGGATCGGCGTCTCCGGCTGGCGCTACCCGTCGTGGCGCGGCGACTTCTACCCCAAGGGTCTCCCCCAACGCCTCGAGCTGACCTACGCCGCCGAGCGGATGACCTCCATCGAGCTCAACGGGTCGTTCTACTCCCTCCAGCGACCGAGCTCGTATGCCGCGTGGCGCGCTGCCGTCCCCCGTGACGTCGACTTCGCCGTCAAGGGCGGACGGTTCATCACCCACATGAAGGCGCTGCGCGACGTGGAGACGCCCCTGGCCAACTTCTTCGCGAGTGGGGTCCTCGCGCTCGGGCCGCAGCTCGGGCCGGTCCTGTGGCAGCTGCCTGAGCGGATCACCTTCGACCGCGAGCGCCTGGCCCGCTTCTTCGAGCTGCTGCCGCGCACGACCGGCGACGCCGCGCGCCTGGCCGAGCAGCACGACGACAAGCTCAAGGAGGACCGGATCCTCACGACGTGCGAGGTCGACGCACCGGTGCGCCACGCGCTCGAGCCGCGGCACGAGAGCTTCGACTCGCAGGAGGCGCGGGCCCTGTGCCAGGAGCACGGCGTCGCCATGGTCATCGCCGACAGCGCGGGCCGCTGGCCCGTCATGGACGACGCGACGAGCGACTTCCGCTACGTGCGCCTGCACGGCGAGACCGAGCTCTACGCGAGCGGCTACACCGACGCCTCCCTCGACCGGTGGGCGCGGACCTGCGAGGCCTGGCTGGAGCAGGGCCACGACGTGCACGTCTACTTCGACAACGACGCGTTGGGCCACGCGCCGCACGACGCGGTGCGCCTCGTCCGCAGACTCGGCCTGCACACGACCGCGTGAGCCGGAGGGGACGCCGTCCCGCAGGGGCGCACGCGACCCGAGCACCCGGCATACGGTGTCGGGACAGGACCCTGACGACGGGAGCCAGCCATGGCCCAGCAGCACCTGAGCGACGCGACATGAACCGGGACGAGCTGCGCGCGGCGCAGGAGCCGCTCAAGGCGCGCTACCGGGAGGACCCGGAGGCCGCGATGCACTCGGTCTCGGCGAGCGCCGTCTTCGGGGAACCGGTCACCGTCGAGGTGCGCACGACGGCGGGCGTCGTGCGCGCAGGACTGCACCCGGCGACAGGCGGCGACGGGTCGGACGCCTGCTCGGGCGACATGCTCATGGAGGCGCTCGTCGCGTGCGCGGGTGTCACGCTGCACGCCGTCTCGGTCGCGTTCGGCGTCGAGCTGCGCGACGTCGCGCTGCGGGCGGAGGCGCAGTTCGACGCGCGCGGCACCCTCGGGGTCGACCGGGCCGCGCCGGTCGGGGTCCTGCTGCCGCGCCTCGTCGCCGAGGTCTCGACGGACGCGGACGACGCGACGCTGGCACGGCTCGCGACGGCGACCGAGCGCTACTGCGTTGTCGGGCAGTCCCTTCGGCACCCGCCGACCTTCGAGGTGCGCCGACGCCCCAGCGCTGCGGACCGGTAGGTTCGTGCCGTGAGCCGAAGCGTCTACGTCGCCTCGCCGGAGGGGCTGACGGGCAAGTCCGCCGTGGCCCTCGGCCTGCTCGACGCCCTGTTGCGAGAGGTCGGGTCGGTCGGCGTCTTCCGCCCGCTGACGACGTTGGGCGGCACGGGTCCCGACGACGAGGTCGACCACATCGTCGAGATGCTCGTGAGCCAGCCCGGGGTCGAGCAGACCTACGACGAGGCACTCGGCGTCACCTACGCACAGGCCCATGACGACCCCGACGAGGCGCTGCACCTCATCGTCGAGCGGTTCGGCGCCCTGAGCACACGCTTCGACGTCGTGCTCGTGCTCGGCTCGGACTACACCGACGTCTCGACCGGCACCGAGCTGTCCTTCAACGCCCGCGTCGCCGCCAACCTCGGCTCGGCCGTCGTCCTCGTCGTCCACGGCCGTGACCGCACCCCCGACCAGATCCGCGTCGCCGCCGACGGCGCCATCGCCGAGCTGCGCGCCAACCACGCCCAGACGGTCGCCGTCGTCGCCAACCGGGTCGAGCCGGACGACCTCGACGAGGTGCGGGCAGCGCTGGCCACGCTCCCCTTCCCCGTGACTGCGGCGATGCCGGAGAACTCTCTGCTGTCCGCCCCGAGCTTCCGCGCCCTCGCCGACGCCATCGGCGCCCAGCTCGTGCTCGGCAGCGAGTCGTGGATGGACCGCGACAGCCTCGGGCTCATCGTCGCCGCGATGAGCCTGCCCAACGTCCTCGCGCGGCTGGGACCGGACGTCACCGTCATCGCGCCGAGCGACCGCACCGACCTCATCCCCGGACTGCTGCTCGCCCACCAGTCGGGCACCTTCCCGACGCTCGCCGGGATCATCCTCACCGGCGGCTACCCGATCCCCGAGACGATCTCGCGGCTGTCGGCCGGCGTGCAGCAGGACCTGCCGATCGCGCTCACCGACGACGGCACCTTCCGCACGGCCGAGCGGCTCATGCAGGTGCGCGGCCCCATGACGAAGGGCTCTCGCAACAAGATCGAGACCGCACGTCGCCTCTTCGCCGAGAGCGTCGACCAGGCGGCCCTCCTCGCGGCCGTCGACGTCTCGGCCTCCGAAGTGCGCACGCCGCTGATGTTCGAGTTCCAGCTCATGGAGCGGGCTCGCTCGGACCGCAAGCACATCGTGCTCCCCGAGAGCCAGGACGACCGCATCCTCGAGGCGGCCGACATCCTGCTGCGTCGCGGCGTCGCCGACCTGACGCTGCTCGGTGACGAGACGAAGGTACGGGCGCGCGGCTCGGCCCTCGGGCTCGACCTCGACGCCGCTGCGGTCCTGTCCCCCACCGACCCCGAGCTCGTCGAGCGCTTCGCGCAGGAGTATGCCGTCGCGCGGGCCCACAAGGGCATGACCGTCGAGCGCGCCCGTGAGGTCGTCACCGACATCTCGTACTTCGGCACGATGATGGTCCACCTCGGTCTCGCCGACGGCATGGTGTCGGGCGCGGTCAACACGACGGCGCACACGATCCGGCCGGCGCTCGAGTTCGTCAAGACGGCCGAGGGCGTCAAGACGGTCTCGAGCGTCTTCCTCATGTGCCTGGCCGACCGGGTGCTCGTCTACGGCGACTGCGCCGTCATCCCCGACCCCACCGCCGAGCAGCTCGCCGACATCGCCATCTCGTCGGCGCAGACCGCGCAGCAGTTCGGCATCGAGCCGCGCGTCGCGATGCTGTCCTACTCGACGGGGTCGAGCGGCTCGGGCGCCGAGGTCGAGAAGGTCCGCGCCGCAACGACGCTCGTCGCCGAGCGTGCCCCGGAGCTCGCGCTCGCCGGGCCGATCCAGTACGACGCGGCCATCGACCCGGTCGTGGGCCGCGCGAAGATGCCGGACTCCGACGTCGCGGGCCACGCGACGGTCTTCGTCTTCCCCGACCTCAACACGGGCAACAACACCTACAAGGCCGTCCAGCGCAGCGCGCACGCCGTGGCGGTCGGCCCCGTGCTGCAGGGCCTGCGCAAGCCGGTCAACGACCTGTCGCGCGGCGCCCTCGTCGACGACATCGTCAACACCGTCGCCATCACCGCCGTGCAGGCGCAGGGCGTCTCGGCCGAGCAGCAGGGAAGCAACCAGTGACGCAGTCCCCCACCGACCGTCCCGTCCTCGTCCTCAATGCCGGGTCCTCCTCGCTCAAGTACCAGCTCGTCGTGCCCGAGTCGGGCGAGGTCCGCGCCGCCGGTCTCGTCGAGCGCATCGGCGAGTCCGGCAGCGAGGTCGCCGACCACTCCGGCGCCCTGGAGGCGATGCGATCGCAGCTGCAGGATGCCGGGATCCGGCTCGACGAGGTGCCGCTGCGCGCCGTCGGGCACCGCGTCGTCCACGGCGGCCCCGACTTCTCCGAGCCGGTCGTCATCGACGACGGCGTGCTCGACCGCATCAAGGCGCTGAGCGCTCTTGCGCCACTGCACAACCCGGCGGCCGTCATCGGCATCGAGGCCGCGCGCAAGCGCTACGACGTGCCGCACGTCGCGATCTTCGACACCGCCTTCTTCTCCTCCCTGCCGACCGAGGCGTCGACGTATGCCGTGCCCCGCGACCTCGCCGCGAAGCACTCGATCCGCCGCTACGGCTTCCACGGCACGTCGCACCAGTTCGTCGCGCACGCCACCGCCGAGCTGCTGGACCGGCCCGTCGAGGACCTGCGTCAGGTGATCCTCCACCTCGGCAACGGCTGCTCGGCGTCGGCGGTCCGCGGCGGCCGCGCCGTCGAGACGTCGATGGGGCTCACGCCGCTGCAGGGCCTCGTCATGGGCACGCGCTCCGGCGACGTCGACCCCGGGCTGCACGCATATCTCGCCCGTGAGGCGGGGATGTCCCTCGACGAGATCGACACCCTGCTCAACAAGAAGTCCGGGGTGCTCGGCCTCAGCGGCGTCAACGACTTCCGCGAGCTCGTGCAGCGGGTCGAGGCCGGCGACGACGACGCCCGCCTCGCCTTCGACGTCTTCGTGCACCGGCTCAAGCACTACGTCGGGGCGTACCTCGCGATCCTCGGCGGCGCCGACGTCCTCGTCTTCACAGCAGGCATCGGTCAGCACAGCGCCCCGGTCCGCGCCGCGGTCGCCGCCGGCCTCGGCGAGCTCGGCATCAGCATCGACGACGCCCTCAATGAGGCCGGCTCGACCGAGGCACGGGTCATCTCGCCCTTCGGGTCACGGGTCGTCGTCGCCGTGGTGCCGACGAACGAGGAGCTGGCCATCGCCCGCCAGACCGCCGACCTCGTCGGCTGACCCGCTGACCCTGGTCGGATGGTCCCGCGGCCCCGGTCGAGGTGATGCCGGCACTCAGGCGGGTGCCGCGATCACCTCGACCCGCGCTGGGACACGAGGTGGTCCCGCAGCGAGGTCGGCCGGCGGCCGGTGAGGCGTTCGACGTCGTCGCTGACCCCGTCGAGCTCGCCGGCGGCGACCGCCGTGTAGGTGGAGACCCAGGCGTCCACCTGCCAGTCCGGCGCCCCGTAGGCGGCGCGCGACGCATACGCCTCCTCCACCGTCTCGTCGTGGAAGCGCACGTCCCGACCGGTGACCTCACTGACCGTCCGGGCCATCTCGGCGAACGTCAGGGCCTCCGGCCCGGTCAGGTCGTAGCTCGCGCCCTCGTGCGACGCCGGGTCGAGCAGCACGGCGACAGCGGCGCGGGCGATGTCGGCGTGCGACACGACGGCCGCGCGGCCTTCGCCTGCCGGGCCACGGATGAGGCCGTCGTCGCCGACCATCTGGTCGATGAACTCGAGGTAGAGGTTGTCGCGCAGGAAGGTCCACGACATCCCGGAGGCGCGCAGGTGCTCCTCGGTGGCGGCGTGGTCGCGGGCGAGGGTGAACGTCGCGTCGGGGGCCGCGCCGAAGAACGACACGTAGACGCCGTGGTGCACACGAGCCGCGGCCGCCGCGTCGACGAACGCACGGTGCTCGGCCAGCCGGTCCTCGTTCTCGGCCGCCGAGACCATGAAGAGCGTCTCGACACCCTCGAGGGCAGCCCGGGCGGCGTCGCCATCTCGGTAGGTGCACTGGGCCGCAACGGAACCCGGCAGGTCCGGGGCCCGCGTCACGTCACGCACGAGCAACCGCTGCCGGACGCCTCGGTCCGCGAGGTCCCTGGCGACGAGCCCGCCGAGCCAGCCGGTCGAGCCGGTGACGGCGAGGGTGGGACGGTCTGCAGCCGAGGCGTCGCTCATCCTCCGAGCGTACGCACGGCCGACGTCAGGTTCGCCGGACCAGGCGTGCGAGGTCGACGGACGCCGGGACGACCACGACGGACGCCCGTGCGTGACCAGCGAGGGCGACGCGGCCGCACCGGTGGCGCTGGTGGCGCCTTCTCCCAGAACGTCGTCATGCCGAGAGTGTCGTCGTCGACGTCGCGGCGGGGGCCCTCATCCACCGCGCCGATGCCCGATCGTGACACCGAGTCAGCCACCGTGGCAGCCACCGAGGCAGCCGTCGCGGACCGACCCCACGGCGGGTGATCCACCGGAAGCCCGCCACGCGGCATACGGTGTGGTCGTGACCGACAACCACGCCGCCCCCTCCGGCGCGCCTCGCGACGTGACCCAGCCCGTCTCCACGCGCGACGGCGACGACGCGCTCGACCTCGACGACCGCCCGACGAGCACCGCTGACGAGATCCACGACGAGATCCACGACGAGATCCCCGGTGTGGAGGCCGCGGCCGTGCCGCAGAGCATCCGGGTCGCGAGCGAGTGGGCCTGGCGCCTGCTGCTCATCGGCGCCGCCATCTACCTGCTGTCCCTCGCCGTGCGCACCGTCTCCGAGATCATCGTGCCGGTCGCGATCGCGATCCTGCTGACGGCGCTGCTGCGCCCCGTTGCGAGCTCGCTGCACCGGGTCATGAAGCCGGGCGCCGCCGCCGGCCTGACCCTGCTCGGCACGATCCTGCTCATCAGCGCCCTGTTCACGCTCGTCGGCACGCAGTTCAGCAGCGGCTTCTCCGACCTCACGAGCCAGGTGGCGACCGGCCTCGAGCGCATCCGCGACTGGGTGCGCACGACGTTCAAGATCACCGACGCCCAGTTCGACGCGTACTTCAACACCATCCGCGACAAGGTCAGCGAGTCGGGCAACCTCGGCGACACCGCGACGTCGGTCGGCCTCACCGCGACGCACTTCGTCGCGGGCCTGTTCATCGCGCTCTTCTCGCTGTTCTTCTTCCTCTACGAGGGACCGCGCATCTGGAGCTGGGTGGTGCGGCTCTTCCCGCGCGCGACCCGGACGCGCGTCAACTCCTCCGGCTTCATCGCCTGGCACCAGCTCTCGGCGTTCGTGCGCGCGACGATGATCGTCGCCTTCGTCGACGCCGTCGGCATCTCGGTCGGTGCGGCGATCCTCAAGGTGCCCTTCGCGTTCGCGATCGGCATCCTCGTCTTCATCCTCGCGTTCATCCCGATCGTCGGTGCGCTGCTCTCCGGCGCCGTCGCGGTGCTGCTCGCCCTCGTGGCCCACGGTCCCGGGGTCGCGCTCATCATGCTCGCGATCGTCATCGGCGTGCAGCAGCTCGAGTCGCACGTGCTCCAGCCGTTCCTGCTCGGCAAGGCGGTCAGCGTCCACCCGCTCGCGGTCATCCTCGCGATCGCGACCGGCTCGATCATCGCCGGCATCGTCGGCGCCCTCGTGGCCGTGCCGTTCGCGGCCGTCCTCAACGCCGTGGGCAAGCACCTCTTCAGCGACGAGTCGTCAGCGGAGCTCGACCACGAGATGGAGGCGTCCGCGCGCGAAGGAGGGGCACCCGCCAACGCCTGAACCGATGGCGTATGCCGTGTGGCGCGGACCCGCGTCCGTCGCCACACGGCATACGACACCGTCAACGACGGGCGGCACCCAGCTCGGCCAGGAACCCGTCGACGGCGGCGTTCCACGCGTCGGGCTGCTCCATGTTCGGGTAGTGCGCGCTGCCCTGCACCTCGGCGTAGCGCCCGCGACGCACCCCGGCGGCGAGGCGGCGTCCCATGTCCAGGTGGTCCTCCGAGTCGAGGGCTCCACACAGGGCGAGGACGGGTTGCTCGATCTCGTCGAGCCGGTCCCACGCGTCGTGGACCGGCTCGGGCATGACAGCGTCCGGGCTCGCGTGGCGGGCAAGCGTGTCGGTGAGCATGCGTCGGCACCGCTCGACCGTGTCGCCGGCGACCTCGTCGAGTCGGCGGTGCGGCCCGGCGCAGAAGGCGAGACTCGCCTCGACGTAGGCGGCGGCATCGCGCGCCGCGACGGCCCGGTGCCACTCCTGGAGGATGGCGACGACCCACGGGTCCGAGAAGGTGGCGACGCTCGTGCCCGTGCCGCTCACGACCAGGGCGCGGACGGCGTCCGGATGCTCGAGCGCGGTGTCGGTGGCGGCCCCACCGCCCATGGACAGGCCGACCAAGACGGCTGGCCCGGCGTCGATGTGCCGCACGAGCGCGGCGACGTCGTCGCAGTGCCGCGCCGGTGTGAACAGCGTCGAAGCCTCGCCGTGCCCACGGAGGTCGGGCACGACGACCCGGTGGCGAGCAGCCAGCGCCGAGACCTGGTCGTCCCACATCCTGTGGTCGACACCGCCGCCGTGCAGCAGGACGACGAGGTCTCCGTCCCCGGTGTCGGTGTAGGCGAGATGTCCGTCGTCGAGGGCCAGTCGGTGCACGGGTGCCTCCTGCGTCATGGGTTGGGTGGTTGCCTGGTCCGTGGTGGTCGGTGTCCGTCTGGCTCAGCGGGAGCGGGCACGGTCGGCGGCGCGGACGTCCGGATGCGGCACGGTGGCCCCGGGACCCGCGATCTCGCGCACCGCGGCCGTGAGGCGCCCGAGCACCTCGGCGCAGTGGGCAAGGTCGCCGGGTTCGATCCCCGTGGTCGCCGCCTCGAGGTTCGCGGCCTCGGCTGCGCGGAGCTGCGCGAAGACCCGCTCACCTCGCGGCGTGACGGTGACGAGGCGGGACCGGGCGTGAGCCGGGTTGTCGCGCAGCGCCAGGTGCCCTAGTCGCACGCCGTCGTCGACGACCTTCTGCACGCCTTGGCGGCTCACGAGCAGCTCACGTCCGAGGTCTGGGACGGTCTGGGGACCGCCGTCGAGAAGCAGCTCCAGCACGGCGCGAAGGGGCAGCGTCAGGTCGGTCCCGACCAGGAGGTCGGAGACGGCGCGGGCGGAGAACTGGTGCAGCGGGCGCACGTGACGCAGGACGGCATACGCCGCATCGACCCGATTCATGACAACCAAGTTGTCATATCTTCCAAGGTGGCCGCAAGCCTCCACCTGAGCCACCCGTCCCGGCTCCGCCCCGGCGGAGAAACCGCGCCAGAACAGCCCATCGCACCACGCCAACTCCGCCGGGGCGGACAAGCCGTGCGAGAGACCCGCCCTACAACCACGACAACTCCGCCGGGGCGGAGCTGTCGGCGTTCGGCTGGTGGGTCGCGGTTACTGCGAGACGGCGCGGCGGGCGAAGAGGGCCCGGTCGTCGAGCTCCTCGGCCTCGTCGGCGAACTCCGGGGTGTCGAAGACGTCCGCCGGGATGCCGCTGTCGGTGTAGCGCGGCTCAGCCTTGGCCTTGAGGGAGTACGTCGGGCGCGGCACCGGCACCGGGCTCCAGCTGCCCTCGGCGACCGGAGCGGCCTCGGTGTGGACGACCGCCTGCGCCGCGGCGACCGGCACCTCACCGGTGACGGGCGCCTGGACGTCGAACACACCGGGCTCGACGTGCTGGGCGACGAGGGGCGGCTGCGACGCCGGGACGACGGTGGAGGTCGCCGGGACGGGCGTGCTGCGGATGACCTGGGTGTCCTCGCTCGACAGGACCGGCACGTGGTGCTCGGCGCGTCGGCGAGAGCCACGACGCCCACGGGGAGCCTCGGCGTCAGCGCGCTCGTCGGCGCCGGCCCGCAGCTGGTCGGTCTGGGCCTCGGCGCGCAGCCACACGAGCACGGCGGCGACGGTGAGCACGGCGAACGGGATCGAGATCCACATGAGGACGCCGGTGACCGTGAGGGTGATCGAGACCGGGAGCCACGCGAGTGCGACGAGGAGCAGAGCCGCGCGAATCCGCCGCTGTGCCAACGGAACCCGCACGGGAGCGGCCGATCGGCTTGGCGTGGCGCGGCCTGCGTGGTGCGACTGGCCGGCTGACTCGGGCATGCGGTCCACCTCGGCGGCGTAGGGGGCGATGTCGTGGTCGGTGTGGCTGTGGTCCGACGGGCCACCCGACGGGAGGGTGGCGTTGAGCACGCGCTCGTCGGCGCGACGGGCGACGAGCGGGGAGCTCCGACGCGTGCTGCCCGCGGGCACGGCCCGCTTCACGTCGACGGTGGGGCGGCCCGTGGTGGCGGGCTTGACGGCGTACGAGTGGGGGCGCGGCGTGCTGAGCTCGGTGGCCGGCAGGGCCCGCCGCTTCTCGAGGACGCGCATGGCCTGGGTGAAGCCGTCGACGGAGCGGGTGGCTGCGGCGTCCTCGCGCCGGCGCGCCCAGTGCTGCACGAGATAGGCAGCCCAGATCGCCACGATGACGACGAAGATCAGGCTGCTGACGGGCACGTGACCCACGGTAGGACGCGGTTCGGTAACGACCCCGGACATTCGAGGCGTGTCGCGCAAGAGGCTGGTGTTACACCTGTGACAGACGAGCCATGAGGGTCGATCCGGCGAGGTCCTCCGTGGTCGCGGCGAACGACCGGTGGTCGCGCCAGCCCCCGTCGATGTGCAGGAACCGCTCGCGGACCCCCTCGTCGCGCAGCCCCAGCCGCTCGACGACCCGGAGCGAGGGCACGTTGTCGAGCCGGATGTTGACCTCGACGCGGTGCAGCCCGCCCGCGCCGAGCGCGTGGTCGAGCGCGAGGGCGACAGCGCGCGTGGCGATGCCCTGCCCGGTCACCGCCTCGTCGAGCCAGTAGCCCGCCGCGGCGGACTGCTGCGCCGCCCGGACGATGCCGAAGAGGTGCACCTGCCCGACGATGCGCCCGCCGACCTCGATGCACCACGGCATCGCCCGGTCCGCGGCCGCCTCGGCGTCGAGGTCCCGGACGAACTGCCGGAACGAGACCGGGGTGCGCGCGGGCGAGCCCGGCGGAAGCGTCGGCTCCCACGGCTGGACGTATGCCGCGTTGTCCCGCCGCACGCGTTGCCAGTCCCGCTCGTCGTCGACCCGCAGGGGACGCAGCACGATCGGGGGCTCGAAGGTGGCGTCGCGCAGCACGACGGGCCACCGGCCCCGTCCGTCACGGTGCGGACGCCACGGCATCCTCACCTCAGTGGTCGCTGCCGGGGATCTGGTCGAGGGCGTGCCCCAGGACCGGCTCGAGCACGACGAGCGCGTCGCTCACGCCACCGCGCGAGCCGGGCAGGTTGACGACGAACGTGCGCCCCGACAGGCCCGCAAGCCCGCGGGAGAGCATCGCCGTCGGCACGCCCTTGGCGACGCCGGCCGCACGGATGGCCTCGGCGACACCCGGCACCAGCCGGTCGAGCAGCGGCGCCGTCTGCTCGGGAGTCGCATCGGTGGGCGTGAGGCCGGTGCCCCCGGTCGTCAGCACGAGGTCGGGCTCGCTCGCGAGCACCTCGCGCAGCTCCATGCCGAAGTCGTCACCGTCTGCGACGACGATCGGCGAGCTCACCGTGAAGCCCCAGCCCCGCAGCCGGTCGACGATGATCGGCCCGGACACGTCGGCGTAGACCCCGGCCGCGGCCCGGGTCGACACCGTCACGACGACGGCTCGGCGGCTCTTGCCCGGACCGTCACTCATGCCAGTCCCCCGAGCGGCCGCCGGACTTGGCGGTGACGCGCACGTCGGTGATGCGGCCGTGCTTGTCAACGGCCTTGACCATGTCGATGAGCGCCAGCGCGGCGACCGAGACGGCCGTCAGGGCCTCCATCTCGATGCCGGTGCGGTCGGCGGTGCGCACGGTGGCCGTGATGTCGGCGCCGTCGTCGGCGACCGTCACGTCGACCTCGACGCCGTGCACGGCGATCGGGTGAGCGAGCGGGATGAGCTCGGGCGTGCGCTTGACCGCCTGGATGCCGGCGATGCGAGCCACCGCGAGCGCGTCGCCCTTGGGCACCCGGCCCGACCGCAGCGCTGCCACGGCGTCGGGGCTCAGCAGCACCCGCCCGGCCGCGCTGGCCTCGCGCGCGGTCACGGCCTTGGCCGAGACGTCCACCATGTGCGCGCTGCCGTCCGCGCGGACGTGCGTCAGCGAGGGCGCCGGAGTCGAGGGTGCCTCGGGCGACTGGTCGCTCATCAGGCCTCCTTGTCGAGGAGGAGGACGTCGACGACCTCGCCGGCGACGAGCTCGGTGACGTCCTCGGGCACGACGAACAGGGCGTTGGCCCGCGAGAGGTCGGCGACGAAGTGCGAGCCCTGGCCTGCCACCGGCACCGCCACGAGCGTCCCCTCGGCGGAGCGGGACACGACGGCGCGGCCGTACTGCCTCCGGCCGACGAAGGACTCGACGCCGGAGATGAGGGTGGCCGGTCGCAGCCGGCGCTTCTCCGGGGTCAGGCGCATGAGCCGACGCAGCGCCGGCCGCACGAAGATCTCGAACGAGACGAAGGACGACACCGGGTTGCCGGGCAGGGCGAAGAGCGGCACCTGCTTGCCGTCCGGGCCGGCGAGCAGGCCGAAGCCCTGCGGCTTGCCCGGCTGCATCGCCACCTTGACGAAGTCGATGCCCTTGCCGCGCAGCGCGCTCTTGACGACGTCGTAGGCGCCCATCGACACCCCGCCGCTCGTGATGACGATGTCGGCCTTGCCCACGATCTCGTCGAGAGCGGCGAGCAGCTCCTCCTCGGAGTCGCCGACGGCACCGCGCACCTCGGCGGTCGCTCCTGCGCCGACGGCCGCCGCCCAGAGCATCGAGGAGTTCGAGTCGTGGATCTGACCGGGGCCCAGGGGCTTTCCGGGCTCGACGAGCTCGGTGCCGGTGGACAGGACGACGACGTGCGGGCGGCGGTGGACCTCCACGCCGGCGTGACCGCAGGCCGCGAGCAGGGCGATGGTGCGCGCGCCGACCACCTCTCCGGCGGTGACGACGACCGAGCCCGTGGCCACGTCCTCGCCGCGCGGCCTGACGTAGCGGCCCCGTGCCACGGAGGCGCGGCACTCGACCTCACCGGTCGCGGCGCCGTCCGTGTCCTCGACGGCGATGACCGCGTCGGCCCCGTCGGGGACCGGCGCGCCGGTCATGATCCGAGCGGCCTCGCCCGGGCCGACCGAGAAGGTCGGGTCGTCACCGGCCGCCACCTCGCCGACGATGCGCAGCCGCACGGGCGCCTCGGCCGCGCCGGCGAGCGACTCCGCGCGGACGGCATACCCGTCCATCGAGGAGTTGTCGAAGCTCGGCAGGTCGACGTTCGAGCGGACGTCGCGCGCGACGACGAGACCGAGGGCCTCGGTGAGCGGCGTCCACTCGGTCGGCGACGGCTCGAGCGTCGCGAGGATGGCCTTGAGGTGCTCGTCGACGGTGCGCACGTCGCTCGGGAGGGCTCCGGGTCCCGCTGCGGTGAGGGGCGGCTCGCCGAGCACGGAGTCGTCGAGGACGCGTCGGTAGCCGTCGATGAGCACGTCGCCGATGCAGCGGACGTTCCGGCCGAAGACGGGGTCGCCGATGACGCGCAGGCTCGTGCAGTCGCGCATCGACGGCACGCCCTTGGGGAAGCGCTTCTCGAAGCCGGACACGAAGCGGTAGGCCGAGTCGAGGTCGACGTAGGGCTCGGGGCCGTCGACGGTGGCGACGACGTGGTAGCCCTCGTCGAGCGAGAAGAAGTCGGACCGGATGACGAGCAGGTCGTTCGTCGTCTTGACCGGCCTGAAGCGCGTACGGGGCACGAGGATCGCCTCGGACCCCTCGAAGACCTCGATCGCCGTGCCCATCGCCGACTCCATCTGGATGACCTCGGGCGAGCTGGGGTCGGCGGGGTCGACGTTCTTGTGGTTGACGATGATCGGCAGGCCGAGGACCCCCTGCTTGGCCGTCATACGCTCGCGCAGGACCTCGAGGTCGATCCACACGTTGTTGGCGTTGAAGGTGCTGTGCCGCTTGATGTCGCGGAAGTAGCGCTCCTCCCCCTCGGCGACCATCGCCGTGTCGCGCAGGACGATGCGACCGTCGGACTTGCGCACCGCGAGGTGGCCGCCCTTGCGGTCGCTCTTGGTGCGCTGGCACACCTCCGCGACGTAGGGCAGGCCGCGCTCGACCATCCAGGCCGCGACGTCGGGGTCGCAGGTGGCGCCGAGGTTGTCGGAGTTGGAGAGGAACGCGTAGCGGATCCCCTTCTCCAGCAAGGCGTCGAGCACGCCGGAGGTGACGAGCGAGACGTAGATGTCGCCGTGGCCGGGCGGGCACCACTCGAGCTCGGGGTCGGCGGGCCACTGGACGGGCATGAGGTCGTCGGGTCGCAGCTTGGGCTCGGCGCTCTGGATGAAGTCGAGCGGCAGGCCCTCGACGGCCAGGTCCGGGTACTTCGAGAGGATCTTGAGCGACTCCTCCGACGTGCGGAAGGAGTTCATCAGCACGAGCGGCAGCTCGACGCCCCAGCGCTCGCGGAGGGCGAGCACCTGCAGCGCGATGATGTCGAGGAAGGTCAGGCCGTCCTTGACCTCGAGCGCCGACTTGGCGCCTGTCATGCCCATGCCGGTGCCGAGGCCGCCGTTGAGCTTGATGACCGCGGTCTTGGACAGGGCCTCGCGGGCCTCCTCGTCGCTGACCTGCACCTCACCCAGCGCCTGGATGTCGCCGAGGGGCTGGATCGACTCCTCCGGGATGGTGCCGAGCGCGCCGGCCTGCAGCTGCTGGAAGTAGTGCTCGAAGACGCTGATGGCCTCGGGCCCCAGGCCTCTCCGGCGCATCAGGTCGACGGAAGCGCGCAAGGCCTGGTCACTCATGGCCCTCACCTTACGATGGGCTCCATGCACGTCCGGCCCGTCCCACGAACCCGATCAGCGTGACAGCGGGCACCAAGCGTGACGTGCGTCACGCCGCACGGGCCCGACGGCGTGAGCTCGCGCGCGGGACGGACCCCGCGGCCCGCGAGGCCGCTGCCGTCGCGATCGCCGACGCGGTCCTGCGCTTCGTGCCCGAGCCCTGCCGGGTGGCCGTCTACGAGTCGCTCCCGGACGAGCCGCCGACCGGCCGCCTCGTCGAGGCGCTCCTTGCCGCCGGGCACGAGGTCATCGTGCCGATCGTGCTCGAGGACTTCTCGCTGGAGTGGAGGTATGCCGTCCCCGGCGCCTCGGGCGACGATGCCACCGTGCGCCGCCCGGGCCACGGCGGCCACGAGCCCGACGCCGACGAGCGGCAGCGCTGGCTGGGCACCGACGCCCTCGCCACGTGCGACCTCGTCGTGACGCCCGGCCTGTCGGTCGACAGCCACGGCACGCGGCTCGGACAGGGCGGCGGCTGCTACGACCGGGCCCTGCTGCACCGCGACCCGTCGGCACCCGTCGTCACGCTGCTGCACGAGGGAGAGCAGAGCGAGCTCGACCTGCCGGCGGACGCGCACGACGTGCCCGTCGACGGCTACGTGACGACCACCGGCCGCGTCGTGCGCCTGCGCTGACGAGGTCAGCACACGGCATACGCCCTCGCGTCGCGGACCTCAGGCAGCGAGCGTCAGGGAGCGGACGTCAGGGAGCGGGAGCCTGCGACGGCGGCACGAGGGTCAGATCGTCGTCCGTCGCGTCGCGCACCGCGGCCTGGCTGAACGGCCACGCGAAGGTCTCGTTGGCCGCCCACGCGTCGATCTGGTCGGCGTAGTGGTCGTCGTAGGCGTGCCCCGACTGGCCCGTCGAGTTGACCCAACGGGACGCGTCGAGGTTTCCGAGGTCGACGACCATGCGCATCGACGGGCCGTTGGTCACGTCGTAGCCCGGCTTCGAGGCGTTCCACGAGTTGGCGTTGACGATGGAGTTGCCGCCGCCGAGCTCGATGTCGTTGCGGTTGAAGAGGTTCTGGACGATCTCCGGCACTCCGTCGGCGCCCATGACCTGGTGCTTGAGGTCGAGCTGGTGCAGGCGGCCCCAGCGCCACGTGGCGGGCACCTTGCCGAGCTCGCGCGCGAGGTCGAGACGGGCCTCGACGAGAGCCCGCTTGAGGATCTCGCCCGACCCCTCGGTGACACCGGGGGTCGTCTTGTCGTCCCACCAGTCGTTCTTCGGGTCCTTGAGCAGCTGCTCCATGACGACCATCCAGCGGCTGCCGCCGTCGGGGGCGATGTCGGGCGGGAGCTCGTCGAAGGTGTACTGCAGGAGGTACTTCCAGACGGCGTTGTAGTACGCCGCCGAGGCCGCGTCGCGCGACTTGTCGTTGGGCTGGCTGCCGTCCCAGTCGCGCAGCAGCCGCTGGGCCTGTGCGGTGAAGTCGTCGACCTGCACCGACAGGAGCCGCTCGACGAGCTCGGGAGCGTAGGTGTTGCGGGTGTCGCCCTGGATCTGCGACATCGTCTCGGGCGAGACCTTCGGGGTCGCGGCGAGGACCGTGCGGATGCGCTGCGCCCGGAAGCCGTAGTCCCACTCGGACGTCAGGAACGGCGTCGGGCTCGCGGTGACGGCCTGGTTGGCCGTGACGACGAAGCCCTCGGCCGGGTCGAACGAGGTCGGCAGGTCGTCGAAGGGGACGTAGCCCTTCCAGTCCCACTGGGAGTCCCAGCCGGGCGAGGGCCAGAAGCCGGGGGCCGCACCGGGTGTCGCCGACCGACGGACCGGGATCTTGCCGGGCGCCTGGTAGCCGATGTGCCCGGCCGTGTCGGCGTAGACGAGGTTCTGCGACGGGACCGAGAAGAGCGCGGCCGCCTTGCGGAAGTCGGCCCAGTTCGTCGCCCGGTTGAGGGCGAAGATCGCGTCGGCGGTCGTGCCCGGTGTCAGCGCCGTCCACGCGAGCGACACGGCATACCGGTTCGACTGCGGCGCACCGCGCACGACGCTGCGGTCGCCGGCGGCATCGATCGACGGGACCACGTCGGACAGGATCGGGCCGTGCACCGTCGAGCGGACCGTCAGGGGCACGTCGGCGCCTCCGGCGACCTTGATGACCTCCTGGCGCTTCGTGACGCGCACGTTGTCACCGTCGCGGAGGTAGGTGTCGCCCGAGACCTGCTCGAGGTAGAAGTCCGTGACGTCGGGGCCGAGGTTGGTCATGCCCCACGCGACCTTGTCGTTGTGCCCGATGACGACGCCGGGCAGGCCCGAGAAGGTGAAGCCCGAGACCTGGAAGGGGCACGCGGCGCTGAGGGTGCGGCACTGGAGGTTGACCTGCCCCCAGATGCCGGGGATCGACAGGGCGAGGTGCGGGTCGTTGGCGAGCAGCGGCTTGCCCGTCGTGGTGCGCGAGCCGGAGACGACCCACGAGTTGGAGCCGATGCCGTCGCCGCGCCCGAGGCTGACCGGGACCGCCTCGATTGAGGCGAGCGCCGAGTCGATCGCGTCGCTGCCGTCGGGCGTGCGCAGCGCCTTCAGCGCGGCGGGCGCAGGGCTCGCGGCCTGGTCGCTCTGGGCCGACGCCGGCTGCCAGTCCTGCTCGGAGAGGATCGGCTGGTTGCGGTCGACGGGGTAGGGCGGGTAGAGCAGGTTGACCTGCTTGAGCGAGCGGGTCGTGCGCGACAGGCGCGCGCGGGCGAGCTCGTCCTTGTAGTCGCCGCGCAGGTCCCACGCCATGGCCTTGAGCCAGGCGAGCGAGTCGACGGGCGTCCACGGCTCGACGCGGTAGCCGGGGTTGCGGCGCGCGAGCACGGTGTACTCGAGCGACATCTTCTCGGGCGACTCGGTCTTCTTGATGTAGGCGTTGACGCCGTCGGCGTACGCCTGGAGGTACTGCCGGGTCTCGGGCGCGAGCTTGGGCAGCTCCTGCTCGGCGACGCGGCGCCAGCCCATCGCGCGGATGACCTTGTCGCTGTCGATGCCGGCGCTGCCGACGAGCTCGGACAGGCGCCCGGCCGTCACGTGACGGCGCAGGTCCATCTCGAAGAAGCGGTCCTGGGCGCTGACGAAGCCCTGCGCGCGGAAGAGGTCGTTCGCGTTGTCGGCGAAGATCGTCGGGACGCCCTGGGCGTCGCGGTGCACCGAGACGGAGCTCGTGAGGCCCTCGATCTCGAGCTGGCCGGTGGTGTCCGGAAAGGACTGTCGCACCACACCGATCGCCAGGATGCTCACCGCGACCACCGCCATGACGACGAGGACGGAGACGAGCAGGACGATCCGACGGGCGCGCTTCAACCGTGACACGCGACGAGCCTAGGCCACCGCCGACGGCCCGGACCGCAGCCCGGCGGGCGCCGGCGCACATCGTTGCCGAACCGACGACAAACCTGTGACGTGGGTCGGCCGAGCCCCGGACCGCTCCACGACGGGCCACGCCGGGATGGTTGGATTGCCACCAGACCTGAGGAGCTGCCCTTGCCCGCACTCGCATCCATCACGTCGTCGACCATGGACCTCGACGACCTGACGCGTGTGCTCCTCGTCGGCTCGCTCGTGCTGCTCGTGGCGGTCGCCGCCGTGCGCCTGTCGGTCCGCTCGGGCCTGCCGTCGCTGCTCATCTACCTCGGCATCGGCCTGGCCCTCGGCAACGCCGGCGCCGGCATCCAGTTCGACGACGCGTCCATCACGCGGGTGCTCGGCTACGCCGCCCTCGTGCTCATCCTCGCCGAGGGTGGCCTGACGACGTCGTGGTCCAACATCAAGGACTCGGTCGCGCCCGCCGCGGTGCTCTCGACGGTCGGCGTCGTCGTGTCGGTGCTCGTCGTCGCCGTGGCCGCCCACACCCTCCTCCCCCTGTCGTGGACGATCTCGCTGCTCATGGGCGCGATCGTCACCTCGACCGACGCGGCCGCCGTCTTCGCCGTCCTGCGCAACGTGCCGCTGCCCAAGCGCCTCTCGGGGATGCTCGAGGCCGAGTCGGGCTTCAACGACGCGCCGGTCGTCATCCTCGTCGTCGCGTTCGCCGCCCAGGGCGTGCCGGGCGGGACGGCCGACCCGTGGTGGGTGCTGCTCCTGCACGCGGTCGTCGAGCTCGTCGGCGGCGCGCTCGTCGGTGGCGCGGTGGGCTGGCTGGGCGGGCAGATCCTGCACCGCGTCGCGGGCGCGTCGTCCGCGCTCTTCTCGATCGGCGTCGTCTCCCTCACGGTGCTCGCGTATGCCGCGGGCGCCGCCGTCCACGTCTCCGGCTTCCTCGCCACGTACCTCTCGGCCCTCGTGCTCGGCAACATGGGGCTGCCCAACCGGGTCGCCTTCCAGAGCTTCGCCAACGCCCTCGGCTGGATCGCGCAGATCGGTCTCTTCGTGCTGCTCGGCCTGCTCGCCGACCCGCGGCGCCTCGGCGAGCAGCTCATCCCCGCCATCGTCATCGGCCTCGTCCTGCTGCTCGTCGCCCGCCCGCTGTCGGTCGTCGCGTCCGTGTCGTGGTTCAAGGTGCCCTGGCGCGACCAGCTCTTCCTGTCGTGGGCGGGGCTGCGCGGCGCCGTCCCCGTCGTGCTCGCAACCGTGCCGCTCGTCGTCGGCACGCCGGACACCGAGTGGATCTTCGACCTCGTCTTCATGCTCGTCGTCGTCTTCACCATCGTCCAGGGCCCGACGCTGCCGTGGGTGGCGCGGCGCCTCGGGCTCACCGAGCAGGTGCACTCGGTCGACGTCGACCTCGAGTCGACCTCGCTCATGGAGATCAGCGCCGACGTCATCCAGGTGACGGTCGGACCGCAGTCCCGGCTGCACGGCGTCGCCGTCTTCGAGCTGCGCCTGCCCAAGGGCGCCAACGTCACCCTCGTGGTGCGCGGCGGCGAGGGCTTCGTCCCGGACCGGCACACGACGATCCGGCACGGCGACCAGCTGCTCGTCGTCACGACCTCCAAGGTCAAGCAGCGCACCGAGCAGCGCATCCGCGACATCAGCCGCGGCGGACGCCTCGCCGGGTGGCCGTAGACTGACCCTCGGCCTGTTTCCCCATACGACGTCCGAGGTTCACCTGTGCCCACCTACTCCTACGCGTGCCAAGAGTGCGGTCACGCCTTCGACATCCGCCAGTCGTTCACCGACGACTCCCTGACGGTGTGCCCGGAGTGCGGCGAGCCGCGGCTGCGCAAGGTGATCCACCCGGTCGGCATCGCCTTCAAGGGCTCGGGCTTCTACAAGACCGACTCCCGCGCGGGTGCCAAGAGCGCTGCGACGCCGGCGGCCGGTGGCTCGGGCGAGAAGAAGAAGGACGCCGCGACGTCCTCCCCCTCCTCCGACTCGACCTCCTCGAGCGCGTCCACGACGTCCGGCTCCTCCGGCTCGTCGAGCACGTCCTCGACGGGCTCGACGGGATCTTCGGGCTCGGGCTCCGGCACGTCGTCCACAGCCTCCTGAGCCACGGGGACGTTGTCCCCACCCGAGGACGTATGCCGTCCGGCCGGCCGGGAGCCCACCCTAGGCTCGTGCCATGACGACAGAGCAGACGACCGTGTCCGACCCCGCCGTCCCGCTGGCGCCCGCTCCGGGACCGCGCGCCGAGATCGGCGTCATCGGCGGATCCGGCCTCTACGAGTTCCTCGACGACTACGAGACGGTCGAGGTCGACACCCCCTTCGGTCGGCCCAGCGACCCGCTCGTCGTCGGTGAGGTCGAGGGACGCTCCGTCGCCTTCGTCGCCCGCCACGGCAAGGGGCACCGCTTCGCGCCCCACCGCGTCAACTACCGCGCCAACCTCTGGGCGCTCCGAGCGGTCGGCGTGCGCCAGATCCTCTCCCCCTGTGCGGTCGGGTCGCTCCGGCCCGAGCACGGCCCGGGCACCATCGTCGTGCCCGACCAGGTCGTCGACCGCACGTCGGGCCGCGCGCACACGATCTACGAGGCCGAGGGCCCGGTCGTCCACGTCGGGTTCGCCGACCCGTACTGCCCCAACGGCCGCCAGGTCGCCGTCGACGCGGCCCGGCTCTCCGAGCTCCAGGTCGTGCCCGACGGCACCCTCGTCGTCATCAACGGGCCCCGGTTCTCCTCGCGCGCCGAGTCGCTCATGCACCAGGCGGCCGGCTTCGGCATCGTCGGCATGACCACGATGCCCGAGGCGGCGCTCGCCCGTGAGCTCGCCATGTGCTTCACGACGATCGCGATGGTCACCGACCACGACGCCGGGGTCGAGGGTGGCGACGCGGTCACGCACGAGGAGGTGCTGCGCGTCTTCGCGACCAACGTCGAGCACCTCACCGGCATCCTGCGCGACGCCATCGGGCAGATGCCCGCGGCCGAGCCGGACGACACCGCGACCTGCCCGTGCCGTCGCAGCCTCGACGGTCTCGAGCTGCCCTTCCCGCTCCCCTGATGGCCGGGACGCGCGTCGGGGGGCGCTGGGGGTCGGGGTCCGGCTGCGGCGGCGTGGCCCGACGGCCCGCGTCGTCGCCGCGCGCGCCGCACCCGGTGGCGCCGGTGGGCGGCGGCAGGTCTCGCGGCCCTCGCGGTCCTCGTCACCGTCGGCGCCCTGCGCCCGGCGCCGGCCGGTGGCACGGGGCTGCCGACGCTCGTCATGGTCCGCGACGTCGCCACCGGGCAGCGGCTCGGTCCCGACGACGTCGCCGTCGCGACGAGGCCGGGCGGCCAGCGACCCGAGTCTGCACTCACCCGGCCCGACGTAGCGGTGGGCCGCGTCGTCGCCGCGCCGCTCGCGGTGCACGACGTCGTGACGCCCGAGCGCCTCCTCGGCCCTGACCTGCTCTCGGGCCAGCCCGCCGACCGCGTCGCCATCAGCGTCCCCGTCCTCGACGCCGCCTCGGTGGGCGCTCGCCCCGGCGACCACGTCGACCTCTACGCCACCGGCACGGGCACGAGGACGGCCAGCGACGTCGTCGTCCTCGCCGTGCACGACGCCGAGGAGTCGACCGGTCTCGGCACCGGGGCCCCGGCCCGCGTCACCCTGGCCCTCGACCCGAGCCAGGCCACCGAGGTCGCGCGCGGCCTCAGCGCGCTCGCGGCCGGCCAAAGTCTGGTCATCGCCATCCGGCACTGAGCACGAGCACGGCAGTAGGCTCGAACCGCCCGGGTCGCTCGTCACACGAGCCACTCTCGTCGCAACGCCGCACGCGGGCCGCAGGCTCAACAGAGACAGGCAGGACCCTCGGGGACGAGTCGACACCCACCGCATCCCCCTCGAGGCACCGAGACGCCCCCCTTCCAGGGGCAGAGAAAGGGACGCTCATGATCAAGGGTTTCAAGGATTTCCTGATGCGGGGCAACGTCGTTGACCTCGCAGTCGCGGTCGTCATCGCGGGCGCATTCGGCAAGGTCATCGAGGCCTTCGTCACCGTCATCATGGACCTCATCGGCAAGCTCGGCGGCACGCCCAACTTCTCCGCCTGGGCGCCGGGCGGCGTGCACATCGGCACGTTCATCACCGTGCTCATCAGCTTCGTCATCGTCGCGGCAGCCGTCTACTTCATGGTCGTCGTGCCGATGAACAAGCTCGCCGAGCGGCGCAAGCAGGGCATCGAGCCCGAGCCCGAGGCTCCGTCCGAAGAGGTCATCCTCCTCACCGAGATCCGCGACAGCCTCCGCGCCCGCTGACCTTCACCCACGCACCGAAGTGCCCACTCGACCCCAAGTCGAGTGGGCACTTCCATTGCCACAAAAGTCGAGTGGCCCCGTCGTCACACAAAGTCGAGTGAGCGCCCCGCCCCACGCAAAGTCGCGGTAGGCACTGTGTGGCACACACACTCGAGTGAGCGCCCCGCCCCACCATGAACTCGAGTGGCCCCGTCGTCACAGGTGTGACGGCGGGGCCCCTCGAGTTTGTCTGAGGTCAAGCGGGGTCGGTCGGCTCCGGGCGGCTGCTGCCGTAGGCCTGCGGGCGCTCGTAGTCACCGAGGATCTCGGCGAGGGCGAGCGGACGGGCGGCCTCGGCGTGCCGGCCGGCGCGCTGCAGCGTGCGCCCGAGCAGCAGGTGCGCATAGGAGTCGGTCGGCGACTGCTCGATGACCTGCGTCAGCGTCGCCTCGGCGCGGCCGAGCTGCGCCGACTGGAAGTAGGCGCGGGCCAGCATGAGGCGCAGGTCGGTGACCGAGTGCAGCACGGCCTCGGACTCGGACGAGCTCTCACGGGACGACTCGACCTCGTCGACGAGCTCGGCCAGGGCGGTGGCAGCGGCCGCGTGGTCACCTCGCTCGAAGAGACCCTGGGCCCAGGAGAGGCGCAGCGAGAACGGAGTCGTCGTGTTCATGCGCCCGTCAACGCGGCGCAGGGTCGCGGCATTCCGCAGAAGTCAGTCCGCAGGGGTCACTCGTAGTGCGGCGGTCGCTGCTCCTGCAGCCACCGGTCGCCGAGGCCCGAGCTGGAGGGGCGTTCGCCCCAGCCGAGGTCGAGCTCGTCGCCGCTGCGCCCGAGCGCGGCGCCCGGCTCGCTGCCGTCGGTCTCGGAGGTCGACTCGGCGGCCGCGGTGCCCTTGCGGAAGACCCGGCGACGCTTGCGCTTCGGGGCGGGAGCCTCCTGCGTCGCCGGCACGGCAGCCGCTGCGGTCGAGCCCTCGTCCGACGAAGCAGCATCGCCAGCGCCGTCCGACGTCGCGTCCGCGTCTGAACCCTGCTTGGCCTGTGGCTCCTCGACCGGCCCCGACGTCTCCTCCGCTGCTTCAGCAGCCGGAGGGGGCGGCGACGATCGGGCCAGGTTCACGATGCGCGCGATCTCACGAGCGGGGTCGCGGAACACGTCGGTGCTCCAGACCCGCTCGTGCACCCACCCGAGGCGGGCGAGCTGCTCGGGACGCAGACGGTCACGGTCGCGCGTGCTGCGCAACGCGGCATACCGCTCCCCGTCGGTCTCGACGGCGATGAGCGCGCGACCGCGGTGATAGGGGTCCTCGACGGCGATGTCGATGCGGTGGCTCGCCGTGCCGTAGTCCTCGTGGACCGTGAGCCCGTGACGGCGGAGCCGCTCGGCGAGGTCGTGGCGCAGCGGGTCGCTCGTGACGGGAGCGGATGCGAAGAGGGTGTCCTCGTCGCCGGCCCCGCCACCACCCTCGGCGTAGGCGAGGAAGTCGCGCAGCATGAGGGCGCCCCGTGCCTTGAGGCGACCGGGGTCGAGGTCGATCGCCCGCAGCGCCGACACGACCGCCATCCGGGACCGGGCGCGGGTGATGGCGACGTTGAGGCGGCGCTCGCCGCCCTCGATGTTGAGGGGGCCGAAGCGGTGCAGCACCCGACCGTGCGGCGTCTTGCCGTAGCCGATCGACAGGATGATGGCGTCGCGCTCGTCGCCCTGGACGCGTTCGAGGTTCTTGACGAAGAAGCGCTCGTCGCGGGCGTCGTCGAAGAAGGCGGCGACGTCGGGCGCGGTGCGCAGGGCCTCGGTGATCGCCTCCTCGAGGCGGTCGGCGTGCTTGATGCCGAGCGCGATGACGCCGAGCGACTCGGCTGGGCGCGTGCGCGCGTGCTCGAGGACGAGCTCGACGACGCGGGCGACCTCGCCGTCGGTCGTCTCGATGGTGTCGACGCCGGGCTGGACGACGGCCTGCCCGTCGACCGGCTCGAAGGTGACGGCCGAGTCGAGGGAGGTGCCGGGGAAGGTCGTGAGGCGCCCGTCGTACATCGCCTCGTTGGCGAAGGCGATGAGTCGCTCGTCGCGGCTGCGGTAGTGCCAGTTGAGGTTGCGCGTCGGGAGCGCCGCGGCCAGCACGTCGAGCACCGACTCGAAGCCCTCGGTCAGGGTCTCGTCGGCCGGGGCTGCCGCGTCGGACTCGTCGTCGGAGACGACGGTGAAGAAGTTGGTCGGGGGCAGCTGGCGCTCGTCACCCGCGACGACGACCTGCCGGGCGCGCGAGATCGCCGAGATCGCCTGGGCCGGCTGCACCTGCGACGCCTCGTCGAAGATGACGACGTCGAACCAGCGGCCCGGGGGCAGCGTCGAGGCGACGACGAGCGGGCTCATCGCCCAGCACGGCTTGATCGCCGTCAGCGTCGCCGACGCCTGCGGCATGAGGTCGCGCAGCGGCCGGTGGCGCCGGGCCTTGCCGGCCTCGGCCCGCACGAGCGCCTCGTGCGCGGGGTGGTCGGCGAGGGTCTCGCGCACGTTGCGGGCAACGGCGGCGCGGACCCGCGCGACGGTGGCGGACTGGTGGGCGCGGTCGGCCTCTGCGAACTCGGCGACGTCGCGGCGCAGGCCCGTCCCGTCGTGGGCGCCGTAGGCGGGGTCGCGGACGGTGATCTCCTGGGCGAGCGAGGCCCACCACACGTGCTCGACCTCGGCCGTGACCTGCTCGGTGGGGATCCCCCGGGCGGCGAGGTCGTCGACGACTCCCCCGAGACCGACGGCGCGCAGCTCGTCGAGCGCGGCCGTGACCTGGGGCAGCACCGCGATGCGGTCGGGGCGGCTCGCGAGGGCGGCGAGACGCTCGCGCAGCTCGAGCAGCGGCAGCGAGGTCAACGTCTGGCCCTGGGGCCCGGGCTGGAGTCGTTCGTCGAGCCACTCGAGGTCGGCGGTGAGGTCGGCGAGCAGGGCGAGGCCTTCGTCGAGTCGCGGCGAGATCTCGGGCCGGCCGCCGCCGCCGACGAGCTCGAACCAGTGCTCGCGCTGCTCGCTGGCCGACACGAGCTCCTCGTGGAGGTCGGCCGGCGGGCGACCCGGACGGAGGAGGCGCTTGGTCTGCTGCCGGATCTTCCAGCGGTCGAGCCAGCCCATCTCGACGTCGCGTGCCTCGCGCCAGTCGCGCGTCGCGGTCGCCGCGATGTGCTCCTTGAGGGGGATGTCGAACACCTCGGGCCGGAACACCTCGAGCGTCTCGCGGACGCTTGACATCGTCGCGAAGGCCGACTTCCAGTCCTCGAGCGAGTTTGCCTCTGGCACACGGGATTCGGACAGTATGCGGTTGAGCTGGCGAGCGGCGTCGTCGAGCCCGCTCGTGCTGTGCTTGCTCGTGATCTCGAGGGCGCGGGCCGCGTCGTCGGAGCTGAGGATGCGGGCGCCGAACCACGGGTCGTCACCGTCCCGGGTCCACGCGCCGAGGCCGGCGGCGTCGCGCAGGCGACGCCCGAGCTCGACGGCGCGGGTGCGGCTCAGGCCGGCGAGGTCGCGACTCCCGAGCCGCACGTGGCAGGTCGGCGGTGGCGTGCGGGTGCCCAGCTCGACGAGCGCCTCCTGGGCGTCGTGGGCGGACACGCCCCACGGGTCGCGCACCGCGTGCAGGGCCTGCACGTGCTGCTGCAGCCGGGCACGACGTTCGCGCAGGGTCGCGGTGGTGCGGTCGCTCTCGGTGGCATCGTTGTCGACGGCGGCCTCGAGGCTGCGCGCGAACTGCTGCGCGGTCGCCCGCTTGTTGGTCGGGCCGTCGTACGCGTCGAGCACGAGGTCACCGAGGCCGAGGCGGTCGAGGCGGCTGAGGACGGCGTCGATGGCGGCGCGCTTCTCCGCGACGAAGAGGGTGGACTTGCCCTCGGCGGCGAGCGAGGCGATGAGGTTGACGATGGTCTGCGACTTGCCCGTGCCGGGAGGTCCCTTGACCACGAGGTGGGCGCCAGCGCGTACGGCATCGATCGCCGCGTGCTGGGAGGAGTCGGCGTCGAGGACGAGGTACTCGTGCTCGGGGTCCGGGTCGGCCTCGCTCTCGGGCACCCGGAGGCGCACGGCCGCGAGCGCCGACTCGTCACCGGCGAGCGCCGCGACGACGTCGTGGTCGGCGAGGGTCGCGCCCTGCAGCGCGAGGTCGGCGACCATCGGCAGCTTGGCGTAGGAGAAGGTGCCGAGGACGAGCCGCGGGCTGATCTCGAACTCGGGCACGTGCTGGCACGCGTGGCCGAGGGCGGCATACACGGGGTAGGGGTCGAAGCCGTTGCCGGCGCTGGCGAGGTCGGCGAGCGCGTCGGCGTCGATCTCGATGCCCTGCTCGGAGCGGAGGTACTCGCGCAGCACGGGGTTGAACTCGGCCTCGGGCCCGAGGTCGATCTCGAAGTCCTCCTGCGCGGCGCCGGTCGGTCGCAGCACGCACGAGCGCAGCAGCACCGGCGAGGCCGGCGGCCGGGCGGCGCGGGGCACCGACCACGTGGCCATGCCGATGGCGATGAACCCGGCCGCGATGCCACGCTCCTCGCGCAGCTCGAGTGCCTTGGCGCGGATGGCGCGCGCTCGACGGCGGGCCTCCTCGAAGGCGGCGGGCTCGCGCACGAGGTCGGACAGGCGGGTGCGGCGGCCCGCGAGCAGCATCGAGACGCCGCCGGGGTGAGCGGTCGTCAGGTCGAGGGTGCCCGAGGGGAGGTCGCGGTACCAGAGCAGCGTGTTGCGGCCACCGAGGTCGACGAGCGTGCGCTGCCACGTCCTGACGGCGGCCGCGACGCGGTCGGCACGCGGGTCGCCCGAGGGCGACTCCGCCGGGATGGCAGGGTCGGTCCTGAGGGCTTCGGTCATTCCAGCAGGCTAACGAACGAACCTCCGTAGTCCTGCCAGCGACAGACCACCGCGCGGAGGAATCGCTCCGCGGGCACACGGCATACGCAGACGACGGGCACTGCTGCGCACGTCGTCGCGCGCACGTGTGGCCGAGCGTGGTGCAGAACGTACGGGCTAGACGGCCTCGGCAGACTCAGTGGACTCGGCACCGAGCGGCTCGGCAGGCAGCAGCGTCACGTCGCCGGTCTCCACGATCTCGTCGGCCACGAGACGCAGCTTCTGGTTCGTGTTCTGGCTCGCGGTGCGCAGCAGCCCGAAGGCGGCCTCCTCGCTCACCTTGCGAGCCAGCATGACGATGCCGATCGCCGCCCCGATCCGGCGCGAGGTGCGCAGGGCGAGCTGGAGCTGCGTGGTCAGCTCGTCGCGCACCAGACCCGCGGCCTGGAGCTCGAGGAGCAGCTCGTGGTCCAGATCGGCACGACACTCCAGACCGTCGATCCGCTTCCGGTCGTCCTCGGCGCGACCCTCGATGGAGTCCGCCCGGGCGGCTGTCTCCTCCGAGGTGTTCAGGAGGTCGTCGATGTCCGACCTGTTGACGGTCATCTGGGCCCGCATCTGCTCGACCTCGGCCAGCAGATCCGGCTCGTCCTGTGACTGAGCGTGCTCACTCATGTCCTCCATTATGGACGATCTGGGGCCGCTGACGGCACGTGGGAGGCCGCCTTGAGTGCGACCTCGATGACTCCGAGCCGGGGCCGGCGCTCGGATCGGGCGGTCGTCACCGGTCCTGTCCACCGGCTGTCCCGATCGGACAAATGCGACATCTCGCATTGCCGTGGATCCGACACGATCCCTAGCGTGCTGGCTCCGAGCCAACCCCAGCGTCGGGGAACGAAGGAGAGTCGACCATGCACCTGTCGAGGACCAAGCGGAGGTGGACCGTGGCCGTGACGGCGGCCGCCCTGCTCGCCACCGGCACATCCGGGGCGGCCAGCGCACGCTCCGACCACGGCGCCGTGCCACCGCAGCACCGGCAGGTCCTGCCGCTGACCCAGTACGTCAACCCGTTCATCGGCACGGCGGTGTCGGCCACGAGCGGCTACGCCGGCAACAACAACCCGGGCGCCAAGGTGCCCTTCGGCTTCACCAACTTCGGACCGGACATGCCCCGGACCAACTTCAACGGTTCGGGGGGCTACCTCAACCCGCCCGACGCGACCACCGGCCGGATCAACTTCTTCAGCCTGACGCACCTCAACGGCGTCGGCTGCCCGGGCCAGGGTGCGGTGGGCATGATGCCGGCGTCGTCGCCGACTCCGGTGGCGTCGAGCACCGGCGTCCCGACCGGCGTGCCCTTCCACACCGACACCGAGTCCGCCTCCCCCGGCTACTACGGCGTGAAGCTCGACAACCAGGTCAAGGTCGACCTGACGGCCACGACCCGCACCGGCATGGCGCGCTTCACCTATCCCGACGCCGGGTCCGGCTACTTCTCCATCGACACCCGGCTCAACGGCAACAGCAACCGCAAGACCGAGGCCGGCAAGATCACCCCCGACCACGTGTCGCTCGACGTCAGCAAGGACGGTCGGGTGCTGTCCGGCCAGAGCGTCGCCCCGGCCTTCTGCACCCCGTACGGCACGCCGTGGAACTCGCCGGTGTACTTCTACGCCGAGGTGAACCGGCCGCTCCAGCAGACCGCGGAGAACGCGGTGAACTCGCCGAAGGACGGCGCCGCGCTGCTGCACTACTCGCTCCCGGCATACGACCCGACGCTCACGATGCGCGTCGGCATCTCGGCCGTCAGCGTCGAGAACGCGAAGCTCAACCTCCACACCGAGAACCGCGCGTCCGACTTCGAGCAGACGCGCAAGGCAGCCGACACGGCCTGGAACGCGAGGCTCAACACGATCCAGGTCGACCGGGCAGCCGACGCCCGCACGCTGACGGGTCCTGAGCGCGACAAGCTCGTGAAGCTCTACACCGCGCTCTACCGCGTGTTCGGCTCTCCCACAGTCTATTCCGACGTCAACGGTGACTTCCGAAGCATGGGCGCCGAGCGCCCCTACCCGACCGGCGTCGACACGACGGGAGGCATCGCGCCCCGCAAGACGGCCAACGTCGCGGACTACTCCTACACGAAGCCGGACGGCGAGAAGGGCCGCTACACAACGCATTACAGCAGCTTCTCGATGTGGGACACCTACCGGTCGCAGGCGCAGCTGCTCGCACTGCTGGCCCCCAAGGAGTCCGGCGAGATGATGCAGTCGCTGGTCGTCGACGCGGAGCAGTGCGGCGCCTTCCCCCACTGGGTGGACGCCAGCGACGACTCGACGCCCATGGCCGGAGACAACGCCCTGCCCGTCCTTGCCGGCGCCTACGCCTTCGGTGTCAAGGACTTCGACGTCACGAGCGCCGCTCGCCTCGTCAAGCAGTCGGCCTTCGACCCGAAGAGCGCGTGCAACGGCAACAAGAGCATGACGTCCTCGGAGCAGTACCTGCGGGACGGCTACTACCCCAGCCCGGAGTGGTCTTCGAGCAACATCGAGCGCTACAACAGCGACCGGGCCGCGGCCGCGTTCCTCGCGGACGTCCCCGACTCGGTGCGTCGCGACCCGAGCGTGGCCGTCACCCAGGCGGACCTGGACCAGCTCTACGACCGGGCCGGCTGGTGGCGCAACATCTTCGACACGGCCAACGGCCGCATCGCCACTCGCGCGGCGCCGACCACCCCGGGGACTCCGGGAGCGCTGATGCCCGGCACCTTCCACGAGTCGACCGAGCCGAACTACTTCTGGTCGTTCGGCTACGCGTGGACCGACCTCATCGCGGCCATCGGCGGCAAGGACCAGGCCGTCGACCGTCTCAACCGGCTCTTCTCCATCGACTCCTCGCTCAGCACCACGCCGACGGCTGCCCAGCTCAACGGCGGCCAGGAGGCGGAGACCTTCTACATGGGCAACGAGATGGGCTTCAACGCGCCGTGGGCGTACAACTGGGCGGGAGCGCCGGCCTCGACGCAGTACATCGTGCAGAAGCTCATGGACGTCACCTTCAACGCCGGACGTGACGGCCTGCCGGGCAACGACGACATGGGCGCCCTGTCGAGCTGGTACGTCTTCGCTGCGCTGGGCATGTACCCGACCGTCGCGTCGGCGCCCGGCCTGTCCCTGTCGACGCCGCAGTTCCCGGCAGCGACGGTGTGGCTGAAGAACAAGGCGCTGCGCATCACGACGGACCACGACGCGGCTGCCCGCCCGTTCATCAGTGACCTCACGGTCAACGGTGACGCGCACCCGAGCTCGTGGCTGCCGGTGCGCGAGGTGAAGAACGGCGGCGCCATGACGTTCAAGCTCGCCGCCAAGCCCACCACCTGGGCTGCCGCACCGTCGCTGACGCCGCCGTCCGGCCCGAACGCGGACTACACGCGCTCGACCGCATCGGGACACGGCGGCGGCCGCTAGTCCCTACGACGAGGATGGCGGGGTGCGGCGGCGAGGCCGCTGCACCCCGCTTCTTCATGCGACTTCGAACGGTCGGACGACCGCGACGAGCGGGAGTCGTCAGGTCGAGTAACCTGTCCACCGTTGGCCGGCCCGGCGATGGTCTCACCACCGCGAGGACCACACGCAGGTCCGTGCCATGCCCCGCCCTCGTAGCTCAGGGGATAGAGCACCGCTCTCCTAAAGCGGGTGTCGCAGGTTCGAATCCTGCCGGGGGCACCACCCGTGCGTGCGGCAGCAACACCCTCGACACGGCACACGTCAGGGCTACGTGCCGTACGCAGGGTCACGCTCGCCCTCCAGCTCGTCGCCGACGCACCCACGCCAGTGTGGCCGGGGCAGCCACCGCCACGACGGTCGTGAGGCAGCCCAGCGGCAGGGGCAGGCAGCAGCCGGTGCAGGACACTCGTGTCCCGCCCGCCGTGGTCGTGGAGTACCCGGGGAGGGCGCAAGCCTGAACCGGCCTCGTCGTGCAGAGGGCATGAAGTGCCTTTCGAAGATGGAGGAGGTTGCCGGGCGGCCGATCGCGGCCGACCGGGGCGCGGCAGTCGCCGCCCCGCCCAGGAGCGGCCGCCTCCGTCCCAGCAGGACGGAGGCGGCCGCCAGATGCTGCCCGCGGGTCAGCTCGGGGTGACGTCTCTACGGGTGTCCGGGTGCACCTGCTCGTCGGCGCGGAGGGGGACGTCGGACGCGCCCGCCTCGATCTCCTCATCCGCCAGCATGTGGATGTCCGGGTCCGTCCCGGACCCGACCCGCTGATCGGTGACGGTCGTGGTGTCGCGGGCCGGAGTCGTCGCGGTGCTCACGACGTCGCCCTCGGTTGACGTCTCGGACGACCCACGCGAGCCCGAGGCGCCGGCCACAGCAGCGGCCGCCGCAGCAACGCCGACGCCCGCGGCGACGGTCTTGGCCGACAGGCCCGCCTTGCCGGAGTCGCCCTTCGACGCTGCGGCGTCCTCGACCCCGGGCGTGCCGACGGTCCCTGCCGTGTCGACGGAGCCTCGCCACGCGCCGGTGGCGTAGCCCTCCGACTCGATGAAGTCCTTGAAGCGCTCGAGGGCGTTCTGGGCCTGGTTCTCCACGATGCCCAGCTTGTCCCCCGCCTTCTCGACCAGCCCCTCCGGCTCGTACTCGAGCTCGAGCGTCACCGAGGTCTGGTCGCCGCCGAGGTCCTCGAACGTCACGGCGCCGGCGTTGGTCGCGCCCTCGGTCGCGGCCCAGGCCACCTTGCGGTCCGGAACCTGCTCGAGGATCCTGGCCTCCCACTGGCGCCGGACTCCGGCGATCTCGGCGACCCACTCCAGTCGGTCGTCGCCGAGCTGGGTCACGCTCTGCACGCCGCCCATGAACCGCGGGAAGTCCTCGAACTGCGTCCACTGGTTGTAGGCCCGGCTGACCGGGACGTTCACCATGACGGTCTTCTCGACTCGCGTCGTCATGTCATCTCCTTGGGGCTGCGGAACGGCGACAACCCCCGTCGTCGCCCTGGTGTGTCCCTCCCCGTGCCCATCGGCTCGCCGCTCAACCGCTCTGAGACGAACTTTCGCGTATGCCGGGTGGCATGGTCCCGACGCCTGACCAGGGCGCTGTGGTTGCGCTTCGGGCTCCGGACCGAGTGCTCGTGGCAGTTCCCTGCGCCATGGCGCCCCTCGTCAGGAGCCGGATCTGCTCCTAGAGTCATGACCATGGTGGGGCGCGGGCGGCTGGGCTGCTCCGGACGATGACGACGGACGTGGGAGCGGAGTACACCTCGGCTCCCGCAGCCATGCCCTCCCACGGCACCCCGGCGACGGAGCTGTCCGTCATGTCCGTACCCCTCGCTCGCCGCCTGGTCCGGCTGCTCGTCATCGCCGCCGCCTACTACATCGGCGCGCGACTGGGCCTCGGCCTGTCCTTGGTCGGCAACGACGTGACGCCGCTCTGGCCGCCGACCGGTGTCGCGGTCGCCGCTCTCGTCGTCGTCGGACGGTCCTACTGGCCGGCCGTCGCCGTCGCGGCCCTCGCCGTCAACCTGCCGATCAGCGCCAGCCCGCTCGCCGCGGCCGTCACGGCGGTGGGCAACACCCTCGCCCCGGTCGTGGCCGTCACGCTCCTCCAGCGGGTCGGCTTCCGTCGCCAGCTCGACCGCCAGCGCGACGCCGTCGCGATCGTCTTCCTCGGCGCCCTCGCGAGCATGCTGGTCAGCGCGACGATCGGCTCCGCCACGCTGCTCGCCTCCGGCTCCATCACCTCGGCGCAGCTCCCGGCAGCGTGGGCCGTGTGGTGGACCGGTGACGCGATGGGCGTCCTCGCCGTCACCCCCTTCCTGCTCTGCCTGCCCCTCTTCTGGGAGCAGCGCCGTTGGCCCCTGCGCCAGTGGCTCGAGGGTGCGGCGGTGCTCGCGGCGTCGACCGCCGTCATCGCGGCCGCGTCCGTGACCGAGCTGCCCGTCCTCTTCCTCACGCTGCCGGTCCTGGGCTGGGCGGCCTGGCGCCTGCAGCTGCGCGGCGCCGCCCCCGCGGCCCTCATCGCGAGCCTGCTTGCGACGTGGTCCGCGGCCCAGATGATTGGACCCTTCAAGGGCATGACCCTCGTCGGCCAGATGGTCACGCTCCAGACCTTCAACGCCTGCGTCGCCCTGACCTCCTTCTTCCTTGCTGCCCTCGTCAGCGAGCGCCTGCAGACCGCGGCCGCGCTCCGCGCCGCGACCACCGAGCTCGAGCGCCGCGTCGAGCACCGCACGGCGCAGCTCTCGGCCGCCAACACCCGTCTCGTGCAGGAGGTCCAGGAGCGCTCCGAGGCGCAGGAGCTGCTGAGCCACGAGGAGGCCCGCGCCCAGCGCGAGCACCAGATCGCCGAGACCCTCCAGCGCAGCCTCCTGCCCGACCGCCTCCCCGACGTCCCCGGCGTCGCCCTCGCCGCCCGCTACGTCCCGGCCACGGCCGACGTGCAGATCGGCGGCGACTGGTACGACGTCGTCCAGCTCCCCGGCGGCCTGCTCGGTCTCGCCATCGGCGACGTCGCGGGCCACGGGCTCCCCGCCGCCGCGACCATGGTGCAGGTGCGGATGGCCTTGCGCGCGTACGCCCTTCAGGACCCGTCCCCGCCCGCGGTCATGCGCGGCGTCCACCAGCTCGTCGCGCAGCTGCCGGTCCCCGAGATGGTCACGCTCATCTACCTCGTCTTCGACCCGGCCACCCGCCGGATCCGGTGGAGCAACGCCGGCCACCCCCCGGCCCTCACCGTCGCCGACGGTCGGGGCGACTTCCTCACCGGCGCGCTCTCGCCGCCGGTCGGGGTCACCGCGGACGGCTCGTTCACCGAAGCGAGCGCCGAGCTGCCGCCGGGCGCGACCCTCATCCTCTTCACCGACGGTCTCATCGAGCGCCGGGGCGTGTCGCTCACCGACGGCCTCGACCGCCTCGCGCTGGAGGCGTCGGCTGCGGCCGTGGACGACCGTCTCGAGGCCCTGTGCGACCGCCTGCTCGAGACCTTCCTCGACGAGCACCACATCGAGGACGACGTCGCCGTGCTCGCGATGCGGGCCGCGCCGTCGGTCGACGGAGAGCTCGACCTGCGCCTGCCCGCGCAGGCCCGCAACCTCGTTCAGGTCCGCAGCGCCCTGCGCCGCTGGCTCAGGGAGTCGGGCGTGTCCGACCACGACGCGGACGAGGTCCTCGTTGCGTGCGGCGAGGCGTGCGCCAACGTCGTCCAGCACGCCTACAGCGGGCGGCCCTCCGCCGGGGACCTCGTCGTCGAGGCCCGGCTGGACGAGGACCACCTCGAGGTCCGGGTCCGCGACCACGGCCACTGGCGTCCTGCCGCCGAGCGCGGGGGCGGCTGGGGCCTCCAGCTCATGAGCGCCCTCGTCGACGACGTCGCCGTCGAGCGCTCTCCCGAGGGCACCGAGGTCCGCCTCCGACGACGCATCCGGCTCGGAGGCACGTCGTGAGCGACCTCGCCCGCGTCGACATGACGAGATCGGGCACCACCCAGCTCGTGCGGATCACGGGCGAGCTCGACCTCTCCAACGCCCGCTCCCTGACCGACGCCCTCGCCCACGCCGTCCCCGACGACGTGACGCTCGTCGTCGTCGACCTCACGGGCACCACCTACGTCGACAGCGCCGCGATCGCCTCGCTCTTCCGCCTCTCCCAGCGCCTGCGCGACCGCCGCCAGGACCTTCGCCTCGTCGTGCCGCCCGTGACGCCGATCCGCGCCGTCGTCGAGCTGACCCGGCTGGGCCAGGTGATCCCCGTCGACGAGAGTGCCCCTGACCTGCCCGTCGACCCGATGGCGTATGCCGCCCTCCCGCCCCCGGGCGCGCCCGCCACCCCTGTGCCCGTTGACCCTTCGCCTGCCGCCGGCACCACCGCCGGCGGCCCCGACGGCAGCACCGACGCGGAGTCGGACCCCGACACCGCCGTCGACGAGGCTCACCGCAGCAGGTAGTCCCCCGAGCCGGGGAGCCGCGCGCCGGACCGGTCGGTGAAGACGGCGGTCAGCGCCCCGGTGACGTCTGGCCTCACTCTCGTCACCTCGACGACGAGGTCCCCGCCCCCGAGCCGGCCGTCGAAGACGGTGACCGGCTGGTCCACGTGCTCGCGCACCCGGGCGCCCTTGACGTCCCGCACCGAGGTGATGGCCCAGCCGCCCGGCACCTCGAGGTGGGCGACATAGCCGCGGTCGCTCGGCGTGAACCCGAGGCTCGTCACCGTGCCGACGGGACTGACCGTCGCAGTCGGCGTGGTGGTGGTGGTGGGCCTCGCCGACGTGGACGTGGGCCGCGCGACGGTCGAGGTCGGCGACGTGCGGGGCCGGCGGCTCGCGGAGCCGCTGGACCCACCTGTGCCCGCCGCTGCCTGCGCCTGGCTCCCGGCCCGACCGCCCGACGACTGGTAGCGCGAGACCCCTTCTGCCGTCGCGACTCCGATGACGGGCCTGGGCGCGGTCGCGCTCGTATCGGCGCTGCCGGACGTCTCGTCCGGGTAGTCCGTCTCGGCACCGTCGGCCGATCCCGGCGAGGAGGCCTGCCCGACAGGCGAATCCGCCGCGACACGACCCGACGGCTCGAGCTGGTTCAGGAAGAGGGCAGCTGCCACGATGAGGGCGGCAGCGGCGAGGATCGCAGCGACGGATCGCCCGGGCACGGAGACCACCCGCCCGAACACCTCCTCTGCAGGGTCGTCGTCAGGCCCTCGGTCGTCCTCCGCCCCGTCCATGAGCCACGCCACGCCAACGGGCACCGGCACCCAGCTCTCGGCGAGCGCGGCCGCCGTGCCGTCCGCTTCTGACGCCTCGTCCGTTCCCGACACCTCGCCCGCCCCGGCCTCATCGGCGACCGCCGACGCACCAGCCCCCGCGACGGCCGCCGCGAACGCTCCCGGCAAGAGCACCGGCGCCACCCGCAGCAGGATCGCGGCATCGAGGTCGACGGCGTCGAGGACTGCGGCTCGGCAGCGGGCACACCCGTCGAGGTGGTCGTCGACCTGCTGTCGCGCGGGCTCCGGAAGGTCGTCGCGCAGGTAGCCCCCGACCTGGCGCCGCGCCGCGCGACAGCCCGGCTCCCCCGCCTTCGCGACGAGCTCGGACAGGAACGCCCGGCGCAGGCGCTCCCGCGCCCGCCGGCTCCGTCCGGCGAGCCCGCTCGAGGTCGTTCCGAGGGCTGGCGCGATCTGGTGCGGCTGCTCCTCGTGGACGGCGAGGCGCCAGAGGAGAGAACGGGACTCGTCGGGCAGCGAACGCCACGCGGCCCAGACGGCATCGCGCTCCTCCGCCTCGACGGCGTCGACCCCGGCCTCTCCGTCGCCGCCGGCGGCGACCCGTCGGAGGGTGCTGAGCAGGTAGGGCCGGAAGGCCGTGTCGGCGCCGCCACCCGCGAGCAGGTCGTCGAGAGTTCGCACGAAGGCGTCGTCGACAAGCGCGGCGGCCGACGCCGATGACCCGGCGAGCCGCTCGGCAAGAGGTCGGGCGGCCGACTCGTGCCGCGCCCGCAGATGCGCCCAGGCCGCATCGTCACCCCCGCGCACCCGGCCCACGAGCCCGGCGTCCGTCTCGTGCGCGTCGTCGTGCACGTCGTGCGCCTCGTCGTGCGCGCCCTCGCGCCCGCCGTCCGACTGCTCCACCCTCACCCACCCCGGTCTGCCGACCTCGCCGGCTGCTCGACCCGTCGCTGGACTGCTGCGCGACCGCACCGAGCCTCCACCCGAGCCTCCACCCGGGCCCCCACCCGAGCGCGCGACTGCGCACCCTCGCATCCTTCCCCCGAAAAGCCGCGCGGGAGCCGAATCCCGGCGCGACATGCCCACGACTGTGCAGGGTCCGCGCCGCACTGGGCGTTTTGCGCCGTTCTGTCCCGGCCACCACGAGCAACGGCGTCCCGTCGCGTTCCGTACGAGCCCGGACACGTCCAGAACACCGTGGGACGATGAAGCACCACGCCCTGACACCGAGGGAGCTGCGCAATGGCGACGACACACCCGAGTCATGGCTTCCTCGCGGAGCCCCCGCCGTCGCCAGAGGTGCAGGCGCTCTTCGACGGTGACGTCGCCGACCACGGCTTCGTCATGAACCTCACGCGCGTGTGGGCGCACGCGCCGTCCGCGAAGGTCGCGCTCTTCGCGCTGCTCGGCGACCTGGCCCAGCAGGCCCGCCTCACCTTCCGCCAGCGCGGGGTCCTCATCTCCGCGACCGCCGGAACCATCGGCGACGCGTACTGCTCGCTGGCGTGGGGCAACCGGCTCGCGACGGCTGCCGGCGACGATGTCGCGCAGACCGTCCTCCGCGGCGACGACGACGGTCTCGACGCCGTCGACGCCGCCCTCGCCGGGTGGGCAGGGACGATCGCCCGAGACCCGAACGCCACGACGGCCGCCGACCTCGAGCCCCTCCGACGGGCGGGCTTCGACGACCGGCAGATCTTCGCGATCACCGCGTTCGTCGCGCTGCGTCGTGCCTTCTCGACGGTCAACGACGCGCTGGGAGCACTGCCCGACCGGCAGCTGCGCGACGAGGCACCGGCCGGGGTCGACGCAGCAGTGTCGTTCGGTCGTCCGGCCGCCGACGAGGCGTTCTGACCGAGGGCGTATGCCGTCCGGCCCGGCGGGTGCGCCTCAGACGGTCTGCGTGGCGACGCCGCGAAGGAGGGCGAGGTAGTCCTCGACGGGACGCGCACCCGACACCGCGGCATACCCGTTGGCGACGACGAAGGGCGTCGACGTGACGCCCATCGAGCGGGCCTGCTGCTCGTCGGCCCGCACCTGCTCGGCGTACTCGTCGGACGCGAGCACGGAGGACACGCGACGCTCGTCGAGCCCGCACTCGCCGGAGAGCCGCTGGAGCACCTCGTGGTCGTCGATGGCCAGCCCCTCACCGAAGTGGGCGGAGTGGAAGCGCTCGACGGCCGCCGACCGCAGGGCCGGGCCGCCCATCTCGCCCGCGAGGGCGCAGAGCCGGTGGGCGTCGAAGGTGTTGGCGCGCACGGCGCGGTCCCAGTCGAAGACGAGGTCGTCGGCCTCAGCGACCTCGCTCGCCCTGGCGTTCATGAGCCGGCCGGCCCCCGCGTCGCCCCCGTGCCGCACCGACAGGTGCTCGCTGACGGGCACGGCACCACCCACCGGCACGTCGGGGTCGAGCTCGAACGACCGCAGCCGCACGGTGACGTCGTGTGGGCGCTCGAAGGCGGCGACGGCGGCCTCGACACGCCGCTTGGCCACCCACGAGTAGGGGCAGACCAAGTCGCTCCAGAGGTCGAGCTCGATGAGGGTCGTGGACTCGGCGGCAGGCTGGTCGGTCATCACCTCAGTCAACCACGGGCCCGGAAAGCACTGCGCCCCCACCGGTGACCGGTGGGGGCGCAGCGACGAAGCAGGAGGTGCGGCTCAGAAGCGGCCGTAGCCCGACGGGGCGGTCCAGATCGAGTGGTTGCCGATCACGGTGCCGGGGCGCTGGGCGTCGATCATGCGGCCGGGGCTGACGTAGATGCCCACGTGGTAGGCCGGCGAGCCGAAGAAGACGAGGTCTCCGGGGCTCGGGTTGCTGACGCGCGTCGCGGCGGCCTGCTGCGCCGACGCCGTGCGCGGGATCGAGATCCCGGCCTGGCGGTAGACGTAGGAGGTGAAGCCGGAGCAGTCGAAGCCCGAGGGCGTCGAGCCGCCGTAGACGTACGGGACGCCGAAGAAGGACTGCGCGATGCCGACGATGCCGCTGGCGGTCGGCGCCGGTGCGGGCGCGTTGAGGGCGACACGCGTGGCCGACCGCGAGGTGCGCTCGGTCGCGGCCTGACGCTCGGCGGCTGCCTTGGCAGCGGCCTTCTTCTCGGCGCGAGCCGTCTTGACCTGGATGTCCTCGATGACGACCGGCTTGACGTTGGCCTGCTTGAGCGCGGGCTTGGCGAAGCCGATGGCGGAGAGGGCGTTGCCGGCCTTGAGCGTGCCGACGGCGGGGCCGACGGCTGCGGGGGCGGCGACGGCGCTGCTCGAACCGTCGGCGGCGTTCGCCGTGCCGGCGAACGAGGCGACGAGGCCACCCGAGGCGGCCACGATAGCGGCACCCTTCACGGCGGGCTGAGCAGACTCCTTGGCGATCGTCTTGAGCTCTGCGATCGCGTTGAATCGACCGGGGGCGCGGTGGCGCCCGGGAACGTTCTGAGCCACGGTTGACCTCTCGACGCCTACGAGGTGAGCTGTCGGGTTCGGGCTGGAGGTGCTGCCCGGCCTTCGCTCGGACCAGGTTCGGTCCACGGAGGGCTTCACCCCGAGGGCGTCTCTCGACGTCCGGAGAAAGTGGTTCCCCCGCTCCTGCCATGCGGTTCGTGCTGAGCCTCGGGTCGATGGCAGGACTAGGCGGTTCGACCCACGGCACTCACTCGACGGGGAGAGCAAGTGGGGCCAACCGTACCCAAGAGGCCCACCCTTGTCACCTCCGAGTTCCCACTCGTCAAAGAATTTTTCCGAGGCTCTCGACGGGCTCGTGGCGCGCTGTGGCAAGGACTGACAAAAGGGTCCGGCAGCAGGGGGCAAACCCCCACAGACCGACCCGCGAAACAGTGGGGAACGGCAGCACCGACCGGCGTCAGGCGGCCTGGCAGAAGACGTGGACGGCGACGTCGTCGGGCAGCGACACTCCCGTCGAGGGCTCGCTGCCCTCACGGACGGCCACGACGCGGCCCCCGTCACGCACGACCTCGACACGGGCACCGGGCACGACGCCGGCGCTCGTCAGCAGCGCGAGCGCCTCGGGGTCGACCTGCACGGGCTCGCCGATGCGGCGGATCGTCACGATGGCCGGGGCGTCCTTGACCGCCGCGGTCAGCGTGCTGAGACCGGTGAGGAAGTCCTCGTCCTGGCGCACGCCGAGCTCGTCGAGCCCCGGGATCGGGTTGCCGTAGGGCGACTCGAGACCCTCGCCGATGAGTCCGAGGATCTTGCGCTCGACCTTCTCGGACATGACGTGCTCCCAGCGACAGGCCTCGTCGTGGGCGTACTCCCACTCCAGGCCGATGACGTCGACGAGCAGCCGCTCGGCGAGCCGGTGCTTGCGCATGACGCGGGTGGCCAGCAGCCGGCCGTGGTCGGACAGCTCGAGGTGCCGGTCGCCCGACACGGCGACGAGCCCGTCGCGCTCCATGCGGGCCACCGTCTGCGACACCGTGGGACCGGAGTGGCCGAGACGCTCGGCGATGCGCGCACGCAGGGGGACGATGCCCTCCTCCTCGAGCTCGAAGATGGTGCGCAGGTACATCTCGGTGGTGTCGATCAGGTCCGTCACGGTCATACCTTCTCAGAGTCGGAGAGCGCTCAGGGACCGCTCGTCGCAGCACCGCGGTCGCCGACCCGGGTCGGGTCGTGCCGAGGCACCCAGATGCGCAGCCACCCCGCCCCGACGACGGCGCCCACGCCGAGCACGACGGCGGAGGCGCCGAGGGACATGATGGCGCTCAGCCCTGACAACGCCAGCGGGCCCGCGGCCCTTCCCAGGTCGGCGCAGAGGCGCCAGCCGCCGAGGAACTGGGCGCGGCCGTCGGCCGGCGACGCGTCCGCCCCGAGCGTCATGATGAGGCCTGCGCCGAGCCCGTTGCCGATCCCCAGCACGGTCGCTGCGGCCGTCACGGCGACGAGACTCGTCGCAAGAGGCATGAGCGCCATGCCGAGTCCGAGCACGAGCATGCTCGGGACGGCGGCGGCCACGCGGCCGTAGCGGTCCATCAGCCACCCCGAGGGGTAGAAGAGCAGCATGTCGATGGCGCCCGCCACGCCAAAGACGAGCGAGGTCTGCGCCGGCGAGAAGCCGACCGACTCGGCCCAGAGCGGGACGAGCGCCTCGCGGATGGCGCGGGCCCCCGCCACGCACATCGCGCCCGTGCCCAGCGTCAGCAGCACGTGCCGGTGCTGCAGCAGCACGGACGCGACGCTGCGTGGGGGGCCACCACCCGCGACACGGTGGGCCGATCCCGTGATGTCGGGTGCGAGGAGGACGAGGACGAAGGCGGCGATGCTCGCGACCCCGCCCACGGCATACGCGGACTCCGTGCCCCACCGCACGATGACGAGCGACCCGATGAACGGGCCGAGGAAGTAGCCGATGCGGTGGACCCCGCCGAGTGTGGACAGGGCCCGCGCGCGCATCGCGACCGGCACGGCCTCGGTGAGGTAGGCCTGCCGCGCCAGCCCGAAGAGGGAGCCGGCGAGGCCGATGACGAGGACGCCGACGAAGAGCATGACGAGACCACCGGCGAGCGCCGAGACGAGCATCCCGACCGCCTCGACGACGGCGGCGACGAGGAGAGCCCGACGCTCACCGATGCGGGCGGCGAGCGCCCCCGACGGCAGGTCACCGAGCAGCTGACCGACGCCCATCATCGCGACGAGCAGCGCGGCCACCCCCACCGACGCACCGAGCTCGCGCGCCGAGACGGCCACGATCGGGGACACCGCTCCGGCGCCCGTCGAGCCGAGCAGCGTGGGGCCGTACGCCGACAGGGCGATCGCCCGCAGGCTGCCGCTCCGCCCGGCGGCCCCGTCTGCGCCGTCCCCCTGAATCTCGGTCACGCCACAGGACCCTAACGATCGGGTTACTCAGGTGGCCGCGCCGACCAGCCGACGAAACCATGGGCGCGTGGCCGAAGCCGAGGAGTCGAGCGCCGCGAGTGCGGTGCCGCGCTCGCGCACCCTGACGCTGCTCGTGCTCGGCGCCGTGGCCGCCTCGCTCGCCGTCACGCTCCGCTCCCCCGTCGCGACGGCCGTGATCGGCCTCATCCTCTTCGGGGTGCTGCACAACCTCCTCGAGATCCGCTACGTCGTGGGGCGGTTCGGGGGCCTGCTGGCCCGTCCCTTCGTCGACCTCCTCGTCGTGCTCGTCACCGGGATCGTGGCCTTCCGTCTGCTCGCGCCCGTCATCGGTCGTCCCGCCCAGCTGGGCGAGATCGCCCTGGGCTACGCCGTGCTCGCAGCCGCGGCGCACCACGTGCTCGAGGGCCGCCGGCGGGTGGTCGCGTGGGCGCTGATCGGGGTGGCGGCAGCCGTGTCGCTGGCCTTCCCGGCCTACCACCTCGTCGTGCTGGTCCACCTGCACCACGTGGTGCCGCTCTTCTTCCTCTGGGAGTGGTCGCGGCGCATCACCTCGCAACGCGGACGCCGGGCCTTCCGAGCCGTGCAGCTGCTCTGGGTCGTGGTGGTCCCGGCCGTCATCCTCACGGGTCTGTTCGACGGGTCGCTGAGCGCCGACCCGGGCATCGTGCGCAGCGTCGTCGGTGACGGCCACGCGGTCCTTGCCTCGGGCGCGCTGCCGGGAACGGCCGCGACCGTCATCGGGGTGCGGCTGCTCACGGTCCTCGCCTTCATGCAGACGATGCACTACGTGGTCTGGGTGGCGCTCATGCCACGCATCGCCCCGGACGCGTCCGCGGCCTTCGAGGCGCGGGTGCCGTGGGTGACCGGCCCGCGGCTATGGGCCGTCGGCTTCGTCGCCGCCGCCCTCTTCGCCGTGCTCTTCGGCGTCGACTACGCCCGGGCCACGACGTTGTATGCCGCCCTCTCCAGCTACGCGGCCTACCTCGAGCTCCCGGTGCTGCTGGCCATGCTCGTCGGGGCGGGTCGTCTCTACGGGTCGACGAGCGCTGCCGCCGGGTCGCAGCCCGAGGACGCGGAGTCCCGGGACGTGGCGGAGCCGCCGGCCTCGACCGCGGACGCGACGTCCGAGCCGTCGGAGCCGTCCGTCGCGACGCTGCCCTACTGGCCGCCGGCCGCGCCGCCCCTGCCGCCGACCGGTGGTGGCTCGGGCCCGGTCGGCCTGCGCCCCAGCGCGCCGGCGGCGGTCGCGCCGGACCCCGAGCCCGGCGTCTGACGGTCCGCGGGCAGCCCTCGATAAAGCTCTTGCCGCCCTCGCGGACCCGACCTAAGGTCGAGACATCGAAACCGAAGGGAGGTGATCCGAGAAGTGATTTCTTCCGGAGCGTGTGAGGTGGCCACGCGATAGCCGCGTCCCCATCCATACCCATGGATGAAGCAGGGCAGTCCGACTCGTCGGGCTGCCCTGTTCCATGTCCAGCCCCTCCCCTCCCCACCTCTTCGACCGAACGCAGCGTTCGATGCCGAACTCAGTGTTCGAACAGTGAGTTCGCGACCGAACGCTGCGTTCGGTGCGGGAGGTCGGTGGGCGGCGGGACGTCGGTGGGGTCAGGGCTGGAGGCGCAGCCTCGTCCACGAGGCCGCGTCGGCGAGGTCGCCGTCGCCCGTGCGACGGAAGACGATCCGGTCGTGCAGCCGGTTGCGCCGCCCCGCCCAGAACTCCACCTCGTCGCACACGATGCGCCACCCGCCCCAGAAGTCCGGCACCGGCACGTCGTGGTCGCTGCCCGTGTCGGGGAAGCGCTCCAGGACCTCCTGCCACTTGCGTTCGAGCTGGTGCCGGTCCTCCGCCGGACGCGACTGGTCCGACGCCCACGCCGACAGCCTCGAGCCGTAGGGGCGCGAGTCGAAGTAGGCCTCGACCTCGTCGCGCCCGACGAGCTCCGCACTCCCCCGGAAGCGGATCGCGCGGTAGAGCGAGGGCCACGTCAGGGCCGCCGCGACGCGCGGGTTGGCCTTGAGGTGCTCGCTCTTGGCCGAGTCGAGGTTGGTGACGAAGCCGGGTCCGCGCTCGTCGAGGAAGCGCATCAGGACGGTGCGCACGTCGGGCGTGCCCGTCGCGTCGACGGTGGCGACCGAGATGGCGGTCGGCTCGGGCACGTCGTCGCGCTCCTCGGCTGCCGCCACGGCGTCGTCGACCCACGCCCGGGCCTGGAGGTACGGCGAGGCCGCGACATCGGACTCGACGAGGCCGTCGCCGGAGTAGTCGACACGGCGGACGGCTGCCAGGCCCTGCGGGGCCGCATCGCGCGGTGAGCTGTTCATGACCCCACACTAGGGTTGACCCGAGAAGGTCCGCGCGGACGTCAGGCCACGGCGCGCGCGGCCCCGACGACAGCCCCGGGCCGCCCCGGGGCGCTGTGAGGAGTGACCACATGGCAGGCAAGGGCAAGCTCGTCACCCAGGGCGTCAAGCTCGGCATCAAGTACGGCCCCCAGATCTGGGTGGCCACGCAGGCGCTGCGCGAGCCGGCCAAGGAGGCCGCCAACAAGGCCATCTCGAGCGAGCGCGCCCGGCGCCAGGCCATGGCACACGCCAAGTCGCTCGCCGACGGCAGCATCCTCAAGGTCTACAAGGGCGACGTCGCCCACTGGGTCGTCTTCAGCAGCGACGAGGCCGTCGGCGTGCACCCCCACACCGACATGCTGCTCTCGGACCTCGTCGAGCGCGCCGACCTCACCAAGCGCATCCGGCCCGACGACAAGGTCAAGGCCACCGACCGCGCCAAGGACGCCGCGACCGCGGCCCTGCGCCGGGCCAAGCCCAACCAGATCAACTGAGCTCCGGCTCAGTCGGCGACGAGGATCCCGAGCTCGGCCGCGAGGGCGTCGGCGAGGTCGATGACCTGCGTGCGGCTCAGCGTCGCGCCCCTGAGCCCGGCCAGCCCCACCGGCGAACGCAGCGTCGCACCGGAGAGGTCGAGGCCGGCATACGTCCCGCGACCGAAGGTCGGCGCCACGAGCGTGCACCCTTCGAAGGTCAGTCCGTCGACCTTCGCCTCCTGCAGGTCCAGCTCGCCGACGACGCAGTCGACGAAGGCGACGTCCTTGAGGCGCGCCCCGCGCAGGTTGAGGAAGTCGACCTTGCCGCCGCGCACCGTGACGTCGCGCCACGTCGACCCCCACGCCGAGACGGCCGCGAGCCGGCAGCCCTCGATCGTCGTCTCGACGAGGGTCGACTCGGTCAGGACGACGCCCACACCACCGACGCGCTCCCACTCGCACTCCGACCACCGCGAGCCCTCGAGGTGCGCCTCGTCGAGCGTGCTGCCGACGAGCGAGCACTCGAGGAAGCTGTGGCCCTCCGCGTGCGCCCCCGTGAAGTCGGTCCCCTCGAAGCGGACGGCGTCGTGGTGCTGGTCTCGGGTGGTGAACACGGCATCACGAAAGACGGTCTGGTCGGCGGCTGACGGCATACGGTGAGTCTGTCAGCCGCGACCGACGCCCGAGCGTCCGCGGCTGCCGGCCTCCACACCGCGGTGGTACCGCCTGCACAGCAAGGATCGTCCATGGCAGACAGCACGCCCGACCCCGACTTCAAGCCAGGCCTCGAGGGCGTCATCGCCTTCGAGTCGACCATCGCCGAGCCGGACAAGGAGGGTGGCGCGCTGCGCTACCGCGGCGTCGACATCAACGACCTCGTCGGCCACGTCGACTTCGCCCACGTCTGGGGCCTGCTCGTCGACAACGAGTTCGACCCCGGCCTGCCGCCCGCAGAGCCGTATCCGCTGCCCGTGCACACCGGGGACGTACGCGTCGACGTCCAGTCCGCGCTCGCCATGCTCGCGCCGGTGTGGGGTTTCAAGCCGACGCTCGACATCGACGCCGACGAGGTGCGCGACAACCTCGCCCGTGCCGCCGTCATGGCGCTGTCGTTCGTCGGCCAGTCCGCCCGCGGGCTCGACAAGCCGATGGTCCCGCAGAGCGAGGTCGACAAGGCCCGCACCATCACCGAGCGCTTCATGATCCGCTGGCGCGGCGAGCCCGACCCCAAGCACGTCGAGGCCGTCGACGCCTACTGGGTCTCCGCGGCCGAGCACGGCATGAACGCCTCGACCTTCACCGCGCGCGTCATCACCTCGACCGGCGCCGACGTCGCCGCCGCGCTCTCGGGCGCCGTCGGCGCGATGTCCGGACCGCTGCACGGCGGCGCGCCCTCGCGCGTGCTGCACATGCTCGACGGCGTCGAGCAGCAGGGCGACGCGACGGCCTACGTCAAGGGCGTGCTCGACAAGGGCGAGCGGCTCATGGGCTTCGGGCACCGCGTCTACCGCGCCGAGGACCCGCGCGCCCGCGTGCTCCGCTCGGCCTGCGAGCGCCTCGGCGCGCCGCGCTACGAGGCCGCCGCCGCCCTCGAGAAGGCAGCCCTGGACGAGCTGCACGCCCGCCGTCCCGACCGGGTCCTCGCGACCAACGTCGAGTTCTGGGCGGCCGTCATCCTCGACTTCGCCGAGGTGCCGCCGTCGATGTTCACGCCGATGTTCACCTGCGCCCGCACGGCCGGGTGGTCGGCCCACATCCTCGAGCAGAAGCAGACCGGCCGGCTCATCCGACCGTCGTCGCGCTACATCGGGGAGGGGCCGCGCAAGCCCGAGGACGTCGCCGGCTGGACCCCGGAGATCTCGCACTGAGCCCCTCCCGCCGAGCCACCTGACGGACCACCGCGCGGACCTCCGGCAATCACGGACGCGGCGGGTCTGCCGCTCGTACGCTTGATCGGAGGCCGTGCGGCCGACGAGCCGGTGCGGCAGACCCGAGGTGGCCGCCATGACCGACTCATGCGTGCACGAGGACGACGTCATCCGCCTGCTCGAGATCCTCGACCACGCCCACGTCTGGGAGCCGGACGACATCTTCTACACCTCGGTGCTCGCGGAGCTGGCCGAGCTCATGCCGGCCGACGAGGTCGCCTTCCAGGTCACCGCGTGGCTGCGGCTCTCGGGCGTAGTGCTGCAGGTCGCGGGCGGGCGGCGCACGGTCATGGTCCTGACCGGCGCCGACCCGGACGACCTGGTCCTGTGTCGGGCCTGCGCCGGACTCTCCGAGCAGTTCGGCTCCCACGGAGTCACCGCGCACACCGAGGTCAGCCGGGGTCGGCGCACCTCCGGGGTCCTCGGCTTCCTCGCGCCGGTCGGGGAACTGGACCGCCGGGTGCTGCTCCACCGCCACAGCGGTCCGGCCTTCTCCACCCGGGAGGTCGACCTGCTGCGGCTCGCGCGTCCCCACCTCGCGGAGCTGCACCTGCGTCGCCGCGCGGAGCTGCACGGGCTGTCCTCGCTCACTCCCCGGCAGTGGGAGATCCTCCACCTCGTCGCCATGGGCGCGACCAACCTCCAGATAGCGCACCGCCTGCTCATCTCCGAGGGGACGGTGCGCAAGCACCTGGAGCACGCCTACGCGCGGCTCGGCGTCGTGAGCCGCACCGAGGCGGTGGCCACCCTGCTCGGACAGCTCTGAAGGACCGCCCGTCGCGACAGGACGGTCAGGGGTGGCGCGGGCGACCGTGCCCGGGAATCGCCAGGGTCACCGTCGCCGCCAGCACGAGGACCCCCGCGAACACCCAGTCCCCCACGCCGTCGTCGCCCAGGACCGGGACGGCGACCGCGGGCGGTGGCAGCGGCGGCCAGATGCCGGATCGCCCGACCGGCTCGGGCATCGGCTCGGAGGCGAGGGCCGCCGTGGCGCCGACCATGACACCGACGGCCACCCCCGTGGCAGCCAGCGTCACAGCCGTCAGGAACCGGGCCGCGTTGCGCAGGACCATCTGTCCGTCCCCCTTCGAACGTGCCGGACCGTCGCCCACCGCGACCCGGCACCTCCCAGCGTCCTCGCGGTGCCGGCGCCCCCGGAATACGCCCTTCCGCGTACGCCGCGCAGACGCCTCCCGGGTGCCGAACCGATGACCGGATCGGTGCCTGGGTCGGTGCCGCACGGATGTCCACACATCGATCACCGGTGTCCAAGGGGTGGGCAGCTGGGGTTCAATGGCGGCGATGACAACGGTGTCATCCGTCGTCAACACGTCTGCCACCTGCCCCGTCACGTGGCCGCACTCCCGAGGTGGATCCGTGACCGAAGCGCCAGCCGCGACCCCGCCCATCACCATCCCGGCCGAGCTCCTGCCCGCCGACGGACGGTTCGGCTCCGGACCCTCGAAGGTCCGCCCCGAGCAGGTGGACTACCTCGCCTCGCTCGGACGCACGGTGCTCGGCACCTCCCACCGCCAGGCGCCGGTCAAGCAGCTCGTCGGCGATGTCCGCGAGGGTCTGCGCGACCTCTTCTCGCTGCCCGCCGGCTACGAGATCATCCTCGGCAACGGCGGCTCGACCGCGTTCTGGGACATCGCCGCCTTCGGCCTCGTCCGCGACCGCGCCCAGCACCTCGCCTTCGGCGAGTTCTCGAGCAAGTTCGGCAACGTCACGGCCGCGGCGCCCTTCCTCGGCGACCCGACGATCGTCAAGGCCGACCCCGGCACCCTCGCGACGCCCCACGCCGAGGCCGGCGTCGACGTCTACGCCTGGCCGCACAACGAGACCTCGACCGGCGTCATGGCCCCGGTCCAGCGGGTCGAGGGGGCCGACGACGACGCGCTCGTCCTCATCGACGCGACGTCCGGAGCGGGCGGCCTGCCGGTCGACATCACGCAGACCGACGTCTACTACTTCGCGCCGCAGAAGTGCTTCGCGTCCGACGGTGGCCTGTGGCTCGCCGCCTTCTCCCCCGCGGCGCTCGCCCGGGTCGAGCAGATCGCCGCCTCGGGCCGCTGGGTCCCCGACTTCTTCAGCCTGCCGACCGCGATCGACAACTCGCTGAAGAACCAGACGTACAACACCCCGGCGCTGTCGACCATCGCCCTGCTGAAGAGCCAGCTCGACTGGATGAACGGCAACGGCGGCCTCGAGTTCACGACCGGCCGCACCAAGGACTCCTCGACGCGTCTCTACACCTGGGCCGAGCAGACCAGCTGGACGACGCCCTACGTCGCCGACCCGGCCGCTCGCTCGCAGGTCGTCGGCACCATCGACCTCGACGACTCCATCGACGCCGCGGCAGTCGCGAGCACGCTGCGCGCCAACGGCATCGTCGACGTCGAGCCCTACCGCAAGCTCGGCCGCAACCAGCTGCGGGTCGCGATGTTCCCGGCGGTCGACCCCGAGGACGTCACGAAGCTGACGCAGGCGATCGAGCACGTGGTGTCCGCGCTGGGCTGAGTTCCCTGGCACCCTCGAGGGGGCCGGATCCCGTATGCCGGGTGCCGGCCCTCTCGCACAACCCGTCGTCCCGCGTGCGTGACCTTCGGGTCGGTGGCTCGTTGAACCGACAGACCGCCAAGGAAGGCGGCTGACGCATCGAGGAGTCACCATGGTCCGCATCGTCCGCGCAGGCACCACGGCGCGCCGGGTCGCTGCAGCCGTGCCGGTCATCGCCCTGGCCACGGCCGGCATCGCCTTCGCCGCCACGCGCAGCACCGACACCGTGAGGCCCACCTCGGCCATCACCGTGCCCGACCAGGCGATCGCCGAGGGCAGCCCGCTCTACCCGCAGGCCGGTCCCGCGCCCGCGCCGATGCAGCTGCCCCCGATCTACCAGACCTTCACCAAGGACTACGCCCGCGTCGACGTCCCGTCCGAGGCGCGGGGTGCGATCTCGGCCATCGAGTCGCTCGCCCCGGTCCGCCTGGACGCGAACGGCATACCTTCTCTCGCCCTCGCCGCCTACCAGCGCGCGGCCGGCGTGCTCGACGGCATCAAGCCGGGCTGCGGCGTGGACTGGGCGCTGCTCGGCGCCATCGGCCGCGTCGAGAGCAACCACGCGCGCTTCGGCGGCAACGTCCTCGACGCGAGGGGCATCGCCCGCCCCGGCATCATCGGCATCCCGCTCGACGGCTCGCGCGGCACCTCGAGGATCACCGACACCGACGGCGGCGCCCTGGACCGCGACGCCGTCTACGACCGCGCCGTGGGTCCGATGCAGTTCATCCCCACCTCGTGGAAGCTGGCCGGCCGCGACGGGGACGGCGACGGGGTCGCCAACCCGCAGAGCCTCACCGACGCCGTCACCGGCGCGGGCGTGCTGCTCTGCTCGGGTGGCACCGACCTGCGCGCGCCGGGCGCGGCCTACAAGGCCGTGCTGCGCTACAACCACTCCGACTCCTACGTCCGCACGGTCCTGTCGATCGCCGACGCCTACCGCCGCGGCGTGACCGTGGTGCCGATGAGCGCGCTTCCCGCCGCCCGCCCGGCCGCCGGCAGCGGCTCGGCGACGCCCGACGGCTCCGGGTTCGCGTATGCCGGGTCGCCGGCTCCCCGTTCGACGGCTTCGCCGAGCGCGCGCCCCACACCGAGCTCCTCGGCGAAGCCGTCACCCTCGGCCGGCACGCCCAAGCCCTCGAGCTCGCCCAAGCCGTCCTCATCGCCCAAGCCGGCGCCCGCGCCGAAGCCGGGCAAGGGCTCCCCCGGGCTGCCGGTGCCCGTGCCGTCGGTCCCTGGGGTGCCGCTCCCCTCGGTCACCCTGCCGCTCCCGTCGGTGACCAAGCTGCCCGTCCCGACCCTGCCGGCCGAGATCGTGCGACTGCTCGCGCTGCCACACCTGCCGCTGCTGTCGGGCGACCCGAAGGACCTCGTGCGGGTGCTCGACCCGCTCAAGGCCAAGGTCGTCTGCGTCCTCGTCGACAAGGTCGTGACCTGCCCCACCGGCGGCGGCCTGCTCGGCTGACCGGGGGCCCGCCCGCCGCCGGCCTCGGGCCGGGCTCGAGCCGGCCCGGTTGCGTGAGCGCGTGGGTCGGCCGGGAGCCCGGCACGGTCTGACGTGAAATGCTCTCCCCATGTCGACCCACTCGCTCACCCCCGCCACCCGACGGGCCCCCGCACCCTCAGGCCAGCACGCCGCCAGCTCCCGTCCCGGAACGGGCCTGTGAGCTCCGGCGGCGGTCGCGGGCGGCAGTCCCGTGGCCGGGGACGTGGCCCCCGGCGTTCCCAGGAGCTCCCCGCGCTCGCACGCGACGGCCTGCGGATCGTCCCGCTGGGTGGCCTCGGGGAGATCGGCCGCAACATGACGGTCTTCGAGCACGCCGGACGGCTGCTCGTCGTCGACTGCGGCGTGCTCTTCCCCGAGGAGCACCAGCCGGGCGTCGACGTGATCCTGCCCGACTTCTCCTGGATCCGTGACCGTCTCGACAAGGTCGACGCGATCGTGCTGACGCACGGGCACGAGGACCACATCGGCGGTGTGCCCTACCTGCTCCGGGAGCGGCCGGACATCCCGGTCGTCGGCTCGCGCCTGACGCTCGCCTTCCTCGAGGCGAAGCTCAAGGAGCACCGCATCACGCCCGTCACCGTGCAGGTGAAGGAGGACGAGCGACGCAGCTTCGGGCCCTTCGACTGCGAGTTCGTCGCCGTCAACCACTCGATCCCCGACGGGCTCGCCGTCGCGATCCGCACCGCCGCCGGCCTCGTGCTGCACACCGGCGACTTCAAGATGGACCAGTTCCCCCTCGACGGCCGGGTCACCGACCTTCGCGCCTTCGCCCGTCTCGGCGAGGAGGGCGTCGACCTCTTCCTCGTCGACTCGACCAACGCGGAGGTCCCGGGCTTCACCGTGTCGGAGGGCGAACTGTCCCCCGCCATCGAGGCCGTCTTCCGGACGACGCCCGGCCGGGTCATCGTGTCGAGCTTCGCCAGCCACGTGCACCGCATCCAGCAGGTGCTCGACGCGGCCCGTGACCACGGCAGGAAGGTGGCCTTCGTCGGGCGGTCCATGGTGCGCAACATGGGCATCGCGGCCGAGCTCGGCTACCTCGACATCCCCAAGGGCCTGGTCGTCGACCTCAAGCAGCTCGAACGCCTGCCCGCCAACCAGATCGCCCTGATCTGCACGGGGTCGCAGGGCGAGCCCCTCGCCGCGCTGTCACGGATGGCCAACCGCGACCACCCCATCCGCATCACCGAGGGCGACACCGTGCTGCTCGCCAGCTCCCTCATCCCCGGCAACGAGAACGCCATCTACCGGGTGATCAACGAGCTGACCCGGTGGGGCGCCAACGTCGTGCACAAGGGCAACGCCAAGGTGCACGTCTCGGGCCACGCCAGCGCCGGCGAGCTGGCCTACTGCTACAACATCGTGCAGCCCTCCAACGTCCTGCCGGTCCACGGCGAGTGGCGCCACCTGCGGGCCAACGCCGACATCGCCATCCGCACCGGGGTCGACGCCAAGCAGGCCCTCATCGGGCACGACGGCGCCGTCGTCGACCTCGTCGACGGACGGGCGAGCATCACCGGCACCGTGCCGGCCGGGCTCGTCTACGTCGACGCGATGACCGTCGGCGGAGCGACCGAGGAGTCCCTCCACGTGCGACGCACCCTCGCCGAGGAGGGGGTCATCACCATCGTCTGCATCGTCGACCCCGAGACCGGCAAGCTCACCGAGGAGCCCGACTACCTCGCCCACGGGTTCGAGCACGAGCCGGGCGACTTCGCCAAGGCCACGCCCGCCATCCAGAAGGCGCTGACCACGGCGACCAAGGAGGGCATCGAGGACATCGAGCAGGTCGAGGAGCTCGTGCGCCGCGCCATGTCGACGTGGGTCCACCGCCAGGCACGCCGCAGCCCGCTCATCATCCCCGTCATCGTTGACGCCTGACCGTCCCTGACGCTGCAGCCTCGGGGCACGAGCCCCGTGACGACCAGCGCCGCCTGCCGACGTCGGCAGGCGGCGCTGGGCCGTTTCAGCGGTTGACGAGGGCCGCCACCACGGCGATCACGATGAAGAGCAGGAGCGCCGCGACCGTGATGCGGTGACGGAACTTGAAGTTCACTTCATGACCTCGGGGGCGGTGGGCACCGCCGAGGCGAGCTGGATGCGAAGGCGCGGGCGGCGCTGCGTCTGGAAGGTCACCGCGACATTCTGCCGACGTGCGACCCAGAGAGCCACCGCGACCAGGCTGAGACCGACGGCGACGGTGCCGATGGCGATGGTCCAGCGCGGACCCCACACGTCGCCGATCCAGCCGATCACGGGCGCACCGACGGGGGTGCCGCCCATGAAGATGGCCATGTAGAGCGCCATGACGCGTCCCCGCATGACGGGGTCGACGCTGACCTGGACCATGGCGTTGGCCGTGGTCAGCGCGGTCAGGGCAGCCAGGCCCGTGGGCACGAGGTAGATCGCGAACATGACGTAGTTCGGCGCCGTCGAGAGCAGGGCCGTCGACACGGTGAAGCCGACGAGGGCGACGAGCAGCACGCGCAGGCGCGGACGGGCCCGCCGGGCCGACAGCAGGGCCGCGGTGAGCGACCCGACGGCCATGATCGAGCCGAGCAGGCCGTACTCCCCCGGCCCCTTGTCGAAGACCTTGGTCGCCATGAGCGCCATCGTGAGCTGGAAGTTCATGCCGAAGGTCCCCAGCACGAAGACGAGCGCCATGATGAGGATGAGGTCGGGCCGTCCCTTGACGTAGCGCAGGCCCTCGCGGATCTGTCCCTTGCCGCGGGCGCGGGGCGAGGGGGTGAGCAGCCGCGTGTTCATCCGCAGCAGCGCCACGAGGACGAAGACGAACGTCGCCGCGTTGACGTAGAGCGCCGGTGCGATGCCGAACCAGGCGATGACGAGGCCGGCGACGGCGGGACCGACGAGGCGGCCGAGGTTGAACGACGCGCTGTTGAGCGCGACGGCGTTCGGCAGGTGCTCGGTGTCGACCATCTCGGACACGAACGTCTGGCGAGCCGGGTTGTCGACGGCCGTCGCGACGCCCTGCAGGAACGCGAGGGCGTAGACGTGCCAGAGCTCCACGACGCCGGCGGCGGTGAGGACCGCGAGCAGCAGCGCCGTCACGAGCAGGGCCGTCTGGGTGAGGAAGAGGATGCGGCGCTTGGGGAAGCGGTCGACGAGCATCCCCGCGAACGGCGCGAGGATGAGGAACGGCAGGAACTGCAGGCCCGTGACGATGCCGAGCGCCGTCGAGGAGTGGTCGGTCAGCACGGTGAGCACGAGCCAGTCCTGGGCGACCCGGCCCATCCAGGTGCCGACGTTGGAGACGATCGCGCCCGAGGCGTAGATGCGGTAGTTGGGGATGGAGAGCGAGTGGAAGGTGGGGCTCACTTGGAGGCCACCTTCCCCAGCACGGCGGCGGCCCGCTGGAGCAGCTCCCGCTCCTCGTCCGTCAGCGTCTCGAACCGCTCGAGCATCCACTCGTCGCGGTGGCGCCGGATGCGGCGCAGCGCCTTGCCGCCCTCCGGGGTCAGCGACAGGATCACCTGTCGGCCGTCGGTGGGGTCGTCGGCCCGAGACACGTAGCCCCGCTCGACGAGCATGTTCGTCGTGCGCTTCATGCTCGGAGCCGAGACGCGCTCGATGTCGGCCAGCTCGCTGTTGGTGCGTGCGATGCCCTCGAGGCGGCACAGCACCGAGAACTGGTGCGGCGGCAGCTCACTGTCGGACTCGAAGCGGACCCGGCGCGAGATGCGCATGCAGGCCAGTCGGATGTCGTTGGAGAGCGAGACGAGCTCGGCCCGGGAGAGGTGAGCGGTGGGGTTCTTTGCAGTCAAGAGCGGATCCTCGGAAGTACAGTCGGCAGATGTTTAGCCTAACTCATTACCTCGGCTAACCATTCCCGACCTTGGACAGACCCGGACGGATGGATCGATCCGGGGCCGCCGCGTGTCCTACGGTCTGAGCACCGACACAGGGGGAACGCCGATGACCCACAGCACCTCACTGGCCCTGCACCACTTCAGCGTTGTCGCCGTCGCCGTGGCGGCCGTCTGCCTCTCCGGGTGCGCGGCTGCCCCGGACGGCGCGCCGGGCACGACGGTCTCGGGCGTCTCCTGCCCCACCGCCGGCCCTTTCCGAGCGTCCGAGCTCGACCGGCTCTCGGTGTGCGACCTGCCGCCCGGCGCGGAGATCTCGATCGACCTCTGGCCCGGCGGCGCTCCCGCCACCGGGACCGGGATCGGCGCACCACCCGCCGACGAGATACCCGCCGGATCGGTGCAGAACGTCGGCGAGTGCGCCGGCTCGGCCGAGGGCGTGCCCGTCACGGTGTGCACGTTCGCGGCGCCCGTCGGCACGGCCGGCTTCGCCGGCGAGGCCGACGCGCGCGTGTGGTTCGGCAGCCCCGAGGGCGTCGCCCGGGTCCGGAGCACGATGGGCTGAGAGAGCCGTGAGGCCCCCTTCCCGGCGGGAAGGAGGCCTCACGGTCGTCGTGCGTCGTGCGTCGACGGCGCTCAGGAGAGCATCGACTCCAGCGGCGCCTTGACGAAGTAGATGACGAAGAAGGCGGCGACCACCCACATGAGCGGGTGCAGCTCGCGCGTCTTGCCGCGGGCCATCTTGACGAGCACCCAGGCGATGAAGCCCGCACCGATGCCGACGGTGATGTTGTAGGTGAAGGGCATGAGCACGATCGTGAGGAACGCCGGGAGGGCGATCTCCATGTCGTCCCACTCGATGTTCTTGACCTGGGTCATCATGAGGAAGCCGACGATGACGAGCGCCGGGGCCGCGGCCTCCGACGGCACGACCGCGAAGAGCGGGGCGAGGAACGTCGCGAGCAGGAACAGCACGCCGGTCACGACGGACGCGAGCCCCGTGCGAGCGCCCTCCTCGACGCCGGACGCCGACTCGATGTAGGACGTGTTGCTGCTGACGCCACCGGCACCACCGGCGATGGCCGCCACCGAGTCGACGACGAGGATGCGGTCGGTGTGGGGCGGGTTGCCGTCCTCGTCGAGCAGCTTGGCCTCGGTGCCGATCGCCACGACGGTGCCCATCGTGTCGAAGAAGTCGGCGAGCAGCAGCGAGAAGACGAACATCACGGCCGTGACGATGCCGATCTTCTGGAACGACCCGAGCAGGCTGAACTGGCCGAGGATGCCGAGGTCGGGGGTGTTGGTGATCGAGTCCGGCAGCTTGGGCACGGTGAGGGCCCACGCGGACGGGTTGGTCAGGGCGCCCTTGTCGTCGAAGACGCGCGGACCGATCTTGAAGATGGCCTCGAGGGCCATCGCGAGCACGGTCGCGGCGACGATGCCGATGAGGATCGCGCCCTTGACCTTGCGGATGAGCAGGACGGCGATGAGGAAGACGCCGACGACGAAGACGAGGGTCGGCCAGCCGTCGAGGCTGCCCCCGATGCCGAGCTCGCTCGGGACCGAGCCGGGCGAGGTCGGACGGCGCGCGAAGCCGGCGTCGATGACGCCGATGTAAGCGATGAACAGGCCGATGCCGACCGAGATCGCGACCTTGAGCGGGCCGGGGATGGCCCGGAAGACGGCCTTGCGGAAGCCGGTCAGCACGAGGACGAGGATGATGACGCCCTCGATCACGACGAGGCCCATGAGGTCGGCGAAGGTGATCTTCTCGGCCGAGTGGGTCAGCACCATGCCCGTGATGAGGCCGTTGATGCCGAGGCCCGCGGCGAGCGCGATCGGGAAGTTCGCGACGAGCCCCATGAGGATCGACATGACGCCCGCGACGACCGCCGTGCCCACCGCGACGAGCAGCTTGCTGCGCACGAGGTCGGTGGTGCCGCCGATCATCGTGCCCGAGCCGTCGACGACGCCCGAGAGGATGATGGGGTTGAGGACCACGATGTAGACCATCGTGAAGAAGGTGACGATGCCGCCTCGGACCTCACGGGCGACGGTGGACCCGCGCTCGGTGATCTTGAAGAAGCCGTCGAGCCCAGACCGGGTCGGTGTGGGGGTGGTGCGCGTATCCGTCGACATGGCGCACACCTTAGTGGCGGCGCGTTTCGCGCGTGTGACGAGACCCTAGGCTGTCAGCGTGAGCGACGAGACCAGGCCCGACGTGCAGGCCGGCGGGACCGAGCCGGCGACGCCCGAGCAGATCGAGCCGCTGCACGTGCCGATGCTGCGGATCATCGAGGTCGGCCTCGCCGTGTGGCTGCTCGCCCTCGTCGTCACGCTCGTCGTGCCCGCCCTGCACCAGGGCGATCGTGACTGGTGGCCGTGGACGTGCGTGGCCGGTCTCGTGCTCGGCGGGATCGGCTGGGCCTACGTCCGTCGCGGTCGCGGCAACGCCCGCGACGCCGCCTGACCCACCCCCCCGGACAGCACGAACCACCCGGGTGTGCCGGGTGGTTCGTCGCGCTGGACCTTCCGTCAGTCGGTGACGGGGTCGTCCGAGCCGTGCTGCTCCTCGGCGGGCTGGTCCTCCGCGGGCGTCTCGCCCGGAGACGCGTCCTGGGCTTCGTCCGTGGCCCCGTCCGTGGTGTCGTCCGTGGTGTCGTCGGACGCCATGTCCGTCGTGGCGGTCGGCGACTCGTCCTGGTCCCGCTGCGCGGGACGCTCGGCGGGCTCGACGTCGACGGCGAACTCGTCGACGATCGGCTCGCCGACCGGCATCGGCTCGGGGTGGTCCATGTCGGTCTCGGAGTGCGCGCCGCAGCCATGGTCGAGCGTGACGACGCGACCGTCGGACGGGCTCCACTCGTTGGCGCAGACCCCGAAGGTCACGCGCAGCGCACCGGCCATGGGCAGGAAGTAGCCGCAAGTCGAGCAGTGCTCGGTGGCCTTGGCGGCCACCTCGGAGGTCGGGCCGTTGTCGCCGGAGTACCACCGGGTCGCGGCGGCCTCACGGCCCTCCGCCGAGAGCACCCGGGGACGGCCGAGACCGAGCTCGAAGAAGGCCATCTGGTCGACCTCCTCCTCGCCCGTCGCCTCGAAGCCCGCCTCGAGGTTGGGGTCGTCGGGGCGGAACGGCAGCACGTCGCCGGCGCCGAGGTCGCCGGGAGCGAGCCGGTCGGCATACGGCAGCCACTCGGGGGCCAGGACGGCGTCGGGGCCGGGGAGCAGGTTGGTCTCGCAGACCGTGGCGACCTTGGCGCGCGGCACCCGGGCGACGCTGACGCCCCACCGCCACCCGCGATAGCCCGGCGACGTGCACTCGAACCAGTGCATGCCGAGGCGCTCCTCGAGCAGGTCCATGCCGAGGTGGGCGCCGATGGTTCCCGGCTCGGCGACCTCCTCGAGGACGCTGCGGGCGAGGTCGGACGCGGCGAGCAGCACGGCGTCCGTCTTGGGGGCGGTGACGGTCATCAGCTCACTTCTCCAGCTCGTCCGCGAGGCCGCGCAGGGCGCGGGCGACGTTGGAGGCGAGCTTGCGGTCGGGGCGGCGTCCGGCGCGGTAGCCCTCGCCGACACCGTCGAGCAGCTGCACGACGTCCTCAATGATGACGACGAGCTCCTCGGGGGTGCGGCGGGTCTGCGCGGACTTGTTGGCGGCGACGGACTGGACCGGGTCGAGGAGCTTGACCGACAGCGCCTGGGCGCCCTTGCGCCCCTCGACGATGCCGAACTCCACGCGCACGCCCTTCTTCAGGGTCGTGACCCCCTCCGGGAGCGCGTTCGCGTGCAGGAAGACGTCCGCGCCGGAGTCCTCGGAGATGAATCCGAAGCCCTTGTCCGCGTCGTAGAACCTGACCTTGCCAGTCGGCACAGTCCACCTCGTTCAGATCTCGGTCGGCCGTCCGACGGCACGACTCGATGGCGCTCCTTGCGCTCTGCTCCAGCCTAACGGCTCGGAGCAAACCGAATTCGCCGCCGCGCACGTTCGCGCCGCCCCGCCTCCCCGCCTCCCCGCCCGGCGCAAGCCCCCGTCGGAAGCCCCCGGCCGCGCACGAGCCGCCCTACGCTGGACCATGCCCTCGTCCCTGCACCTCGAGTCCTCGCGCGCCGTGCCCGTCGAGGTCGGCGCCGCCTTCGACCGGCTGATCGCCCACCCGCTCACCGACCTCATGTCGCGGCGTTACGGCCTGCTCCCGCCGATCCGCGAGGTGCGCGACCAGTCCGGTCCCTGGGGCACGGTCGGGCAGACCCGGACGATCGTGACCTCGGACGGCGGCACGATGCGCGAGCGGCTGACCGAGGTCGTGCGCCCGGAGCGCTTCGACTACGTCCTGACCGACTTCACGGGCGCCTTCAAGCCGCTCGTCTCGCACGTGGACGGCCGCTGGGCCTTCGCCCCCGTGGGGACGGGCGTGCTCATCACGTGGAGCTGGACGCTGCACCCGACGAGCGCGTATGCCGCCCGCGTCCTGCCGCTCGTCGGCCGGATGTGGCGGGGCTATGCGCGTCAGGCGCTCGAGCACACGTCGGACGTGCTGCTCGGCCGCTGATCCCTCCGGCGTCGCTGCACCTCCGCTGCTCAGGCCGGGGAGATGCCCCAGACGCCGGACCACTCCTCGCCCGGCGCGAGCACGACGAGGGCGTCGCCAGAGTTGAAGGCGTCGGCAGGGCAGCTCATCGGCTCGACGGCGATGCCGACCTCACCCTTGCGGTCCTCGGCGATGGCGGTGAAGACCTGCAGCCACGGGAAGGACGCGTCGGCCCAGAGGGTCGTCGCGCGGTCGGCCACCGACACGGTGCAGCGCCACATGCCGTCCTCGTCGCGCAGGACGTCGGTGTAGGCGGTGTCGAGGCGCGCGCCGTCGACGGCGTGGGCGGTGCGGAAGTCGTAGTCACCGCCGTCGACCGGGTGGGTCGCGGCCGGCAGCAGCCGCTCGTCGACCTCGACCCATGTCTCGGCCGGGATGCGCAGCCGCACGTCGGCGAGCTGCGTGTCGCCGATGGCGAGGTAGGGATGCGCACCGTAGCCGAAGGGCGCGGCGGACGGTCCGACGTTGCGGGCCGCGGTCGTCACGACGAGCCCGGAGTCGTCGAGCAGGTAGGTGGTGCGCAGGTCGAGGAAGTGGTCCCAGCCGGGCTGCGGGTGCAGGCGGTAGCCCACGGTCACGCGGTCGTCCTCGAGCTCGACGAGCTCCCAGAGCGCCCAGCGGACCAGGCCGTGGCTGGCGTTGCCCCGCGGGACCTCGGTGACCGACAGCTGGTGCTCGGCGCCGTCGAAGGTGTAGCGGCCGTCGCGGATCCGGTTGGGCCAGGGCATGAGCTGCTGCCCGCGACCCGACGCGCAGGCCTCGTCGGCGGCGTAGCCCGCGACGAGGTCGACGCCGTCGCGGGTCAGGGTCCGCAGTCCTCCGCCGACCTCGACGACGGTGGCCTCGAACGGGCCGTGGCCGATGGTCCACTGCTCCCCGGTCGGGTGCGCCGGCACGGGCTCGGCGGGTGACACGGGTGAGAGCGCGCTCATGGGGGCAACGCTAGCGGGCAGCACGCGAGCCCGAGGCCACCCCACGGCATACGGACGCGGAACGGCCGGCGACGGGCAGTAGGTTGGGAGGATGGCCACCCCGAGCCGGAGCCTCGCCGACGACATCCGCGGTCGCAGCGACGCAGAGCTCATCGACCTCGTGCTCGCGCGCCCGGATCTCGCGCGCCCGGCTCCGGCAGACCTCACCGGTCTCGCGGCCCGCGCCGGCACCCGCGCCAGCGTCCAGCGCGCCGTCGAGGCGCTCGACCGCGGCCATCTCCAGGTGCTCGAGGCCGTCGTCGTCGCCGGCGACGCGGCCGACCGCAGCGACCTGCTGCGCCTGCTCGGCACCGACGACCGAGCGACGGTCGAGACGATCGTGCAGGACCTCTGGCGCTCGGCCCTGCTCTGGAAGGGCGCCGACGGCTACCACGTCGTGCGCACGGTGCCCGAGGTGCTCGGCACGTCGGTCGCCGGGCTCGGCGCCCCGATGCGCGAGCTGCGTCCGTCGGCACCGCCCGAGCAGGCCGACCCCGAGCTCATCCGCGCCACCGTGGCGCAGGCTCCCGACGACTCGCGGGCCATGCTCGAGCGCATGACGTGGGGGCCGGCGTTCGGCGTGCTGCCCGCCGCGCAGCCCGGGCGCACGACCGCGCGCTGGCTGCTCGAGCACCACCTCCTCGTGCCGGTGTCGACCGACCGTGTGGCGATGCCCCGCGAGGTGGGTCTCGTGCTGCGCGACGGGCGCCTGCACCGGTCCGTCGAGCTGACGCCGCCCGCGATCGAGGCGCGCTCGGTCTCCCTCGTCGACGCGGCCGCGGGCGGCGCCGCGAGCGAGTGCCTGACCCACGTCGACGAGCTCGCCGCCACCTGGGGGGCCGAGCCGCCCCGCGTGCTGCGCGCCGGCGGCCTGTCGGTCCGCGACCTGCGCATCACGCAGATGGCGCTCGACCTCGAGCCCGAGCACACCGCCTTCGTCGTCGAGCTGGCGTATGCCGCGGGCCTCGTCGCCGACGACGGCGAGGTCGTGCCCGTGTGGGCTCCCACGTCGGAGATCGACGAGTGGAGCTCGAGCGAGGCCGGGCACCGGTGGGCCGCCCTGGCCCTGGCCTGGTTCGCCTCGACCCGCGCGCCGCACCTCGTCGGGCGACGCAGCACCGGCACCGGCCCGGCCAACGCGCTCGGTCCCGACGTGCAGTGGCCCGCGATCCGTGCGATCCGGCGCGAGGTGCTGCGCGAGCTCGCCTCGCTCGAGCCGGGATCGGCGCCCGACCACGCCTCGCTGCGCGAACGCCTCGCGTGGCGGCGGCCCAACCGGTCCGCCGCCGTGCTCGACGAGGCCGTCGAGGCCGTGCTGCGCGAGGCGGAGTGGCTCGGCGTCACCGGCCGCGGCGCCCTGTCCGACGCCGGTCGCCAGCTCGTCGCCCCCCTCGTCCCCAGCGTCCCCCCGGTTCGAGGTGATGGCGACAGCAAGGCGGGTGGCGCGACCACCTCGAACGGCAAGCGCGCCGGGCGCGGTCGAGGTGATGGCGACAACGGCGCCGGTGCCACGATCACCTCGAACGAGCCGGGGGCGCCGACAGGTGAGGCAGTCGCCGAGAGCGTGGCGGCCGCGATGTCGGCCCACCTGCCCTCACCGGTCGACCACATCCTCGTCCAGGCCGACCTGACCGCCGTCGCCCCGGGGCCCCTCGTCGGTGGCCTCGGCTCCTTCATGCGCCTCGCGGCCGACGTCGAGTCCCGCGGCGGCGCCACGGTCTACCGGTTCACCCCCGAGTCGGTGCGCCGCGCGCTCGACGCCGGCTGGACCGCCGCCGACTTCACCGAGACGGTGCGCCGGTCGAGCCGCACGCCCGTGCCGCAGCCGCTCGAGTACCTCGTGACCGACGTCGCCCGCAAGCACGGCCAGACCCGCATCGGCGGGGCCGCCGCCTACATCCGCTCCGACGACGAGGCCGTGCTCGACACGATGCTCGCCTCGCGCGACCTCGCCCCCCTGCGCCTGCGACGGCTCGCGCCGACCGTCCTCGTGTCGTCGGCCGACCCACGCGTACTCGTGGAACTGCTGCGCGACAACGGTTTTGCGCCCGTGCACGAGGGGCAGGACGGCACGGTCGTGCACGCCGAGACCCCGCGCCGACGGGCCGGCTCACGCCGCCGGGGTCCGGGGCCCAACGTCTCGCCCGTCGACCGGCCCTACACCCAGTCACTCGTCGACGGGCTCCGCGCCGCCGAGGCCACCGCCGACCAGCGGCGCACCGAGGACGAGACTCGGGCGGGGCCTCGCATCCAGGCGATGGACCCCGTCGTGACGCTGTCGCTGCTGCGCGACGCCGTCGCCGACCGGCACGGCGTGTGGATCGGCTACTCCGACGGCCACGGCGCGACGAGCCGCCACCTCATCCACCCCCAGAAGGTCGAGGGCGGGCGCGTGCGCGCCACCGACGAGTCCGGCCACGAGAAGTCCTTCTCGGTGCACCGCATCACCGGCGCGACGCTCGAGGGCTGAGCGGCCTTGGCAGGCAAGGGATCCCGCCAAGGCCATCGGCCGGCATACGTGCTCCACGACCACCGGAAACCGCGGCCGCACTTCGACCTCCGGCTCGAGGAGGACGGCGTGCTGCGCTCGTGGGCGGTGCCCAAGGGGCTGCCGACGTCGAGCCGTCACGACCGGCTCGCGGTCGCGGTCGACGACCACGCGATGGACCATCTCGGCTACACCGACGAGCACAAGTCGGTCGCCAACACCGGCTGGTGGGAGGAGGAGTCGCGTGACGACCACCGCATCGTCTTCGTGCTCCACGGCCGGAGTGAGCCGCGGCGCTACGCGCTGATCCGCACCGACCGCGACTGGCTGCTCCACCTCACCAAGGACCAGCCTCCGGCCTGACGCGGGCCACTCGGCCGGACCGACACGAGGAGACGCACTCCTGGAGCCGAAAGCCGCGTTCGTTCCGGCCGGTCGGACCGTTCAGGCGCCGGCGAGGGCGCGCACGACGTTGCTCGGCGAGGGCCGGCCGAGCTGCCCCGCCATCCACACCGACGTCTCGACGAGCGCGTCGAGGTCGACACCGGTCTCGACGCCGGCGCCGTGCAGCGCCCAGACGAGGTCTTCGGTGGCGAGGTTGCCGGTGGCCGACTTGGCGTAGGGGCAGCCGCCGAGGCCGCCGGCGGCCGCGTCGACGACGGAGACACCGTCGCGCAGGGCGGCCATGGTGTTGGCGAGCGCCTGGCCGTAGGTGTCGTGGAAGTGCACGGCGACGCGGTCGGTGCCGATGCCCCGGGCGGCGAGCGCCTCGAGCAGCCGGTGCACGTGGCCCGTCGTGCCGACCCCGATCGTGTCGCCGAGGCTCAGCTCGTGGCAGCCGAGGTCCATGAGCCGCTCGGCCGTGTCGACGACCTGCTCGATCGGGACCGGTCCCTCCCACGGGTCGCCGAAGCACATCGAGACGTAGGCGCGCACCCACATGCCGTCGGCCAGCGCGCGCTTCACGACCGGCTCGAACATGGCGTACTGCTCGGTGACCGACCGGTTGAGGTTCTTCTGCGCGAAGGTCTCGGTGGCCGAGCCGAAGATGGCGATCGCGGTCAGGCCCAGCTCGTCGGCGCGGTCGAGGCCGCGCTCGTTGGGCACGAGGGCGGGGCGCCAGCGTCCGAGCCCGTCGGCGCCGAGGGCCGCGAGCACCTCCTCGGCGTCGCCCATCTGCGGCACCCACTTCGCGGGCACGAACGACGTCGTCTCGATGGTGCCGAGCCCGGCGGCCTCGAGCCGGCGGATGAACTCGACCTTGGTGGCGGCCGGCACGACGGTCTTCTCGTTCTGCAGGCCGTCGCGCGGACCGACCTCGTAGATCGTCACCTTCGGGGGCAGCCCCGTCGCCGCCTCGACCTGTGGGGATCGCATGCGCCCATACTGTCACCACGCCACACGAGGCCCCTCGCCGCCGGTTCGATGTATCGGCGCGGTCCAGGGGCCGCCGGAATACCTCGACCTACGCTCGGAGTTGTCCCCACACGATGAATGACGGACCCCTGATCGTCCAGAGCGACAAGACCCTCCTCCTCGAGGTCGACCACCCGAGCGCCGAGGCCGCTCGGCGCGCCATCGCGCCGTTCGCCGAGCTCGAGCGCGCCCCCGAGCACGTGCACACCTACCGGATCACCCCCCTCGGCCTGTGGAACGCCCGTGCCGCCGGGCACGACGCCGAGCAGGTCGTCGACGCCCTCATGACGCACAGCAGGTATGCCGTCCCGAACGCCCTGCTCGTCGACGTGGCCGACACGATGGACCGCTACGGCCGCCTCACCCTCGAGAAGGAGGGCCTCCCCGACTCCGAGGAGGGCACCCGGCTCGTGCTGCGCACGACGGACCGCCCAGTGCTCGAGGAGGTGCTGCGGCACAAGAAGATCAAGCCGCTGACGGGTGAGCGTCTCGACGACCTCGCCGTCGTCGTGCACCCGAGCGAGCGCGGCACCCTCAAGCAGGAGCTGCTCAAGATCGGCTGGCCCGCCGAGGACCTCGCCGGCTACGTCGACGGTGAGGCGCACCCCATCGACCTCCAGCAGGACGGCTGGCACCTGCGGCCCTACCAGCAGCACGCCGTCGACGGCTTCTGGCACGGCGGCTCGGGCGTCGTCGTGCTCCCCTGCGGCGCGGGCAAGACGCTCGTCGGCGCCGGAGCGATGGCCGCGGCCAAGGCGACGACGCTCATCCTCGTGACCAACACCGTCAGCGCGCGGCAGTGGAAGGACGAGCTGCTCAAGCGCACCACGCTGACCGAGGACGAGATCGGCGAGTACTCCGGCGCCCGCAAGGAGATCCGTCCCGTCACCATCGCGACCTACCAGGTGCTGACGACGAAGCGGAAGGGCGCCTACGCCCACCTCGACCTGCTCGACGCGCGCGACTGGGGCCTCGTGGTCTACGACGAGGTGCACCTGCTGCCGGCGCCGATCTTCCGCATGACGGCCGACCTGCAGGCGCGCCGCCGGCTCGGCCTGACGGCGACCCTCGTGCGTGAGGACGGCCGCGAGGCCGACGTCTTCAGCCTCATCGGCCCGAAGCGCTTCGACGCGCCGTGGAAGGACATCGAGGCGCAGGGCTACATCGCTCCCGCCGACTGCGTGGAGGTGCGCGTCAGCCTCCCCGAGAGCCAGCGCCTGGCGTATGCCGTCAGCGAGCCCGAGGACCGCTACCGTCTCGCGTCGTGCTCGGACGCCAAGCTGCCCGTCGTCGAGAAGCTCGCGAAGCAGCACGCCGGTGAGCCGACGCTCGTCATCGGGCAGTACCTCGACCAGCTCCACGAGGTGGCCGAGCGGCTCGGCGCCGAGGTGATCACCGGCGAGACGACGGTCAAGGAGCGCCAGCGCCTGTACGACGCGTTCCGCTCCGGCGAGGTCACGACGCTCGTCGTCAGCAAGGTGGCGAACTTCTCCATCGACCTGCCCGAGGCGAGCGTCGCGATCCAGATCAGCGGCACGTTCGGCTCGCGCCAGGAGGAGGCCCAGCGCCTCGGCCGCGTGCTGCGCCCCAAGGGCGACGGGCGGACCGCGCACTTCTACACGATCGTGTCGCGCGACACGGTCGACGCGGACTTCGCCGCGCACCGCCAGCGCTTCCTCGCCGAGCAGGGCTACGCGTACCGGATCGTCGACGCCGACGACCTCTGAGGCTCAGCTGCGCAGGGCCTCGGTCCCGACGACGACGGCGAGCACGACGAGGAGGACGGCGAAGGCCCGGAGCAGCACCGCCCCGCGGGCCCGACCCGCGAGGCGGTTGCCGGCCCAGGTGCCGGCGCCCGTCGCGGCGGCGAAGACCGTCACGAGGCCCCACGGCAGGCCCGGCACCCCGCCGCCGAGCAGCCGGGTGGCGAGCGCCGCGGCGGCGTTGACGGCGATGACGACGAGGCTCGTCGACGTCGCGACGAGCGCCGGCAGCCGCATGACGACCGCCAGCGCCGGCACGGTCACGAACCCACCGCCGACGCCGAAGAAGCCGGTGAGCGTGCCGACCCCGAACGCCGTCGGGACGAGCTGGGTCAGCGAGACCTCGTCGGAGCGTCGCGCCGCCGTCTCGTCCCGTCGCGCGTGGCGCCACGTGATGGCCCCGACGACGGCGAGCAGCACCGCGAAACCGGCCATGAGCACGCGGGGGTCGGCCAGGACCGAGAGCCGCGCCCCGAGCACGGACCCTCCGAGGCCCAGGCCGCCGAAGACGAGTCCGGTGCGCCAGTCGACGCGTCCCTCGCCGCGCATCGAGACCAGGCCCACCACCGCGCCGAAGAGCACGACGACGAGCGAGATGGTCGTCGCCTCGCGGATCGGCTGGTCGAGCAGGTAGACGAGGACGGGCACCGCGATCACGGCACCGCCCCCGCCGAGCGCGCCCATGACGAGGCCGACGACGAGGCCGAGGAGGGCGGGCAGCAGCAGGGAGGTCATCGCCGCACACGGTAGGGCACCGACCGCCGCACCATCGAGACCGGGCGGATCCGACGAACTCCCAGCGAACTCCCAGCAAACGTGCCGACACTGTTCTCGTGGACACCCAGACTGCCCCGACCGCAGAGGCCCGGCTGCTCGTCGTCGAGGACGAGCCGAACATCCGTGAGCTGCTCGCGACGTCGCTGCGCTTCGCCGGCTTCGAGGTCGAGACGGCCGGTGACGGCACGACCGCCCTCGCCATGGCCGCCGAGTCCGAGCCCGACCTCGTCGTGCTCGACGTCATGCTGCCCGACGTCGACGGCTTCGAGGTGACGCGGCGCCTGCGCGACCGCGGCCGCCAGCAGCCCATCGTCTTCGTCACCGCACGCGACGCGACGGGCGACAAGATCCAGGGCCTCACCGTGGGCGGCGACGACTACGTCACCAAGCCGTTCAGCCTCGAGGAGGTCATCGCCCGGATCCGCGCCGTGCTGCGCCGCACGCGCGGCCAGGCCGACGACGGCGCCACCCTGCGCTTCCACGACCTCGAGCTCAACGAGGACTCCCACGAGGTGCGGCGCGGGGGCCGCGTCATCGACCTGTCCCCCACCGAGTTCAAGCTGCTGCGCTACCTGCTCCTCAACCCCAACCGGGTGCTCTCGAAGCTGCAGATCCTCGACCACGTCTGGGACTACGACTTCCGCGGCGAGTCCGGGATCGTCGAGTCCTACATCTCCTACCTCCGGCGCAAGATCGACGCCGACGGGCCCTCGCTCATCCACACCAAGCGCGGCGTGGGTTACGTTCTCCGCGTGCCCCCCGAGCTGACCACGCCCTGACGCGGTGGTCGACGTGACCGCCGAGCCCGCCGCCCCACCGGGCCGCCGGGAGCGTCCGCTGTCCCGCCTGCGCACCATGCCGCTGCGCTGGCGACTGCTCGCCGTCACCCTCGGGCTCATCGCCGTGGCGCTCGCCGTCACCTCGCTCGTCGTCGGCGCCCTGCTGCGCGTCTACCTCGTCAACCAGACGGAGCAGGAGCTCAAGGTCTACGCCGCGAGCCTGGCGTCCATCGACCCGGCCGAGCTCGCCGAGGCCGGCCCCCAGCTGCCCACCGGCTTCACGACCCGCGTCATCGACGTGCGCACCGGCAAGGCCGACTCCCTCGGCGAGGCCGTCACCGAGACCAACGCGGCCAAGCTGCCCACCCTCACGGTCAACGACCCCAGGGTGACCAAGCGGACCACCTTCCAGATCGGGTCCGTCGAGGGCGACGCCCAGTGGCTCGCCCTCGCCCAGCTCAACGAGACGCGCAACGAGATCTACGTCCTGGCCCTGCCGCTCACGCCCCTCGACCGGACGGTCAACCAGTTCCTGCTCTACGCCGCCGGCATCGGGGCCATCACCCTCATCATCACGGCGGTGCTCGGCTGGTACCTCGTGCGCCGCACCTTCCGGCCCCTGACCCGGATCGAGGACACCGCGGCCCAGATCGCGGTGGGCGACCTGACCCAGCGCGTCGACGTGCCCGACACCGACGACGAGGTCGCCTCGCTGTCCCGGTCGCTCAACGCCATGCTCGCCCGCATCGAGCAGAGCTTCGCCGTCCGGGAGGCCAACGAGGCCCGGATGCGCCGCTTCATCGCCGACGCCTCGCACGAGCTGCGCACCCCGCTGGCCGCCGTCGGCGGCTACGCCGAGCTCTACCGGCAGGGCGCCCTCCCGTCGGCCGACGCCGTGACCGGGGCCATGGGCCGCATCGAGTCCGAGGCGCACCGGATGAGCGGGCTCGTCGAGGACCTGCTCACCCTCGCCCGCCTCGACGGCGAGCGCCCGCTCGAGCTGCAGCCCGTCGACCTCGCCGTGCTGGCCGCCGACGCGGCCCAGGACGCGCGCACCATCGCGCCCGACCGGCACATCGTCGCCACCGGCATCGACGGCCCCATCGAGCCGACCGAGCTGCAGGCCGACGAGCGGCAGCTGCGCCAGGTCGTCACCAACCTCGTCACCAACGCCCGGGTCCACACTCCCGCCGGTACGCCGATCGAGATCCTCGTCGGTCGGGTCGACACCGGGCACGTCGCGCTCCACGTGCGCGACCACGGACACGGCATACCTCCCGGTGAGCGCGCGGACGTCTTCGAGCGCTTCTACCGCGCCGACCGCTCCCGCAGCCGCGGCAAGGGCGGCGGCAACGGCCTCGGCCTCGCCATCGTGCACGCGATCATCGAGGCGCACGACGGACGCGTCAGCGTCCGCGAGACCCCCGGTGGCGGCGCGACGTTCGTCGTCGAGCTCCCCGCCCCCGAGCCCCGGCTCGAGGACGAGCGCCCGCTGCACGGCGCAGCGCAAGGCACAGCCGATTCCTAGGAATGCCACAACCGGGTCCAAAGCTGGGTAGGTCTGATGGAGGCAACAGACCAGAGCGAGGAGGAGCCATGACCTTGGCACCTGAGGACCACACCCAGCAGATCCCGCAGGGCGACTACTACAGCCAGTCGGCACCGCCCGCACCCCCGGCCCCGCCGACGCCGCCGCTGGGCGAGGGCAGCCGCCCCGCCCCGAAGCGCGACCGCCGCGTCGGGCAGACCGCCGTCACCGCGCTGCTGGCCGCCGTCCTCGCGAGCGGGGGGACGTATGCCGTCACCCAGCTCGGTGACACCGGCACCACCTCCTCGACGCCCACCGCGACGGCGACGACGAACCCCAACCAGAACAGCTCGCCCACGGTCGTGCAGGGCAACGCCTCCGCGCCCGACTGGACCGCCGTCGCAGCCGCGGTCGCGCCCAGCGTCGTCAGCATCGACGTCACGACCCAGCAGGGCTCGGGGGCCGGCTCGGGCGTCGTCTTCGACAAGAGCGGCCACATCCTCACCAACAACCACGTGGTGGGCGACGCCACGGGCAACGGCGCGATCACCGTGACCCTCAGCGACGGCCGCACCTACGGCGCGACCATCGTCGGCACCGACGCCTCGACCGACCTCGCCGTCATCAAGCTGACCAACGGCCCGTCCGACCTCACGCCGATCAGCCTCGGCGACTCCGAGGCCCTCAAGGTCGGCGACCCGGCCATGGCCGTCGGCAACCCGCTCGGACTGTCGGGCACCGTGACGACCGGCATCATCTCGGCCCTCAACCGCCCCGTCAGCACCGGCACGTCGAGCGAGTCCCCCTTCGGGCAGCAGCAGTCCTCCGGTGACGAGGTCGTGACGAACGCCATCCAGACGTCGGCCGCGATCAACCCCGGCAACTCCGGTGGCGCCCTCGTCAACGGCAAGGGCGAGCTCATCGGCATCAACAGCTCGATCGCCTCGCTCGGCCAGAGCCAGGGCAGCCAGAGCGGCAACATCGGCATCGGCTTCGCCATCCCCGTCAAGGAGGCCAAGTCCATCGCCGACCAGCTGATCAAGAGCGGCAAGGCCGAGCACGCCTTCCTCGGCGTCAGCACCCGCGACGCGGTGGTCACCGACGGCAGCGCCAAGCGCGCCGGCGCCCAGGTGGTCTCCGTGAGCAGCGGGACGCCCGCCGCGAACGCCGGCCTCAAGAACGGCGACGTCGTCATCGCCGTCGACGGCCAGCGGGTCGACTCCGCCACGGCCCTCGTCGCCCAGATCCGCGAGATGACCGCCGGCGACAAGACCAAGCTGACGATCATCCGTGGCGGTTCGCGTCAGGACGTCGAGGTCACGCTCGCCGTCAAGCCGACCAGCTGAGCCGACCGGCCCCCTCCACTTCGCACCGGGACACGGACAGGGTCACCACACCCTGGACGTGACCCGGGCGAGGCCAACGTCTCCCGATCGCGTATGCCGTCCGCCCCGCTCCGTCCCCGCCACCACGCTCCCGGTGGCTCGGACGGGAGCCGGCCGGACGGCATACGTCATCCCGGGCGCTCCGCGGATTGGGGCGTGAGGGAGCCACCCGCGTACCCTTGCGCGGTGAGTGAGACCGAGAACGAGCTGGACCCCGCTGCCGTCGTGCACCTCGACCCCGAGGACGTCGCGACCGCGGTCCGGGTGCTGGCCCTCGCACCCTCGCTCGAGATCGACGACCCGGACTTCGAGACCCTGAAGCGGGCGGCGTCGCTGATGTACAAGCGGCTCAAGAAGGACCGGCGCAACGCCAAGACGTGGGCCGAGCGCAAGGCCGACCGGCAGGTCATCGAGTCGACCGCCACCGGATCGCCGATGCGGATCGACGACGAGACCAAGGGAATCCCCTTGGTCTCCAACGCAACCGGCGCTTTCGCGGGTGAGCTGATCAACCCGCGCGGGTGCTACATCTGCAAGAGCGACTACACCCTCGTCGACGCGTTCTACCACTGGCTCTGCCCCGACTGCGCGGCCCGCAGCCACGCCAAGCGCGACCAGCGCACCGACCTGACGGGCAAGCGGGCCCTCCTCACGGGCGGCCGCGCCAAGATCGGGATGTACATCGCCCTCCGTCTGCTGCGCGACGGCGCCCACACGACGATCACGACGCGCTTCCCCAAGGACGCGATGCGCCGCTTCGCCTCGATGGAGGACAGCGCCGACTGGATCCACCGGCTCAAGATCGTCGGCATCGACCTGCGCGACCCCACCCAGGTCGTCGCCCTCGCCGACGAGGTGACCGCCGCAGGCCCCCTCGACATCCTCGTGAACAACGCGGCCCAGACGGTGCGCCGCTCCCCCGGCGCCTACAGCAACCTCGTCGAGCTCGAGTCGGCACCGCTGCCCGACGGCGTGGCGCTGCCCGAGATGGTGACCTTCGACCGCATCAGCGAGGCGCACCCGGCGTCGATCGCCGGCGCGCTGGGGGGCCACGCCGTCGCCCACCACGACGGCGAGTCGGTCGAGCACGCGATCGCCGCCCAGACGGCCGCGTCGATGACGGCCCTCGCCCTGTCGGCCGGCCACGCCAGCCTCGAGGCGCACCGGGCCGGTACCGCGGTCGACGCCGGCGGCCTGCTCCCCGACCTCCAGCGCAACAACTCGTGGACCCAGAAGGTCGAGGAGGTCGACCCCCTCGAGCTGCTCGAGGTGCAGCTGTGCAACTCGACGGCCCCCTTCATCCTCGTCTCGCGGCTGCGCCCGGCGATGCGCGCTGCCGTCGCCGCCGGGGCGCGTCGGGCCTACGTCGTCAACGTCTCGGCGATGGAGGGCCAGTTCTCGCGCCGCTACAAGGGGCCGGGCCACCCGCACACCAACATGGCCAAGGCCGCGCTCAACATGATGACCCGCACGAGCGCCGGCGAGATGTTCGAGACCGACCGCATCCTCATGACCGCCGTCGACACCGGCTGGATCACCGACGAGCGCCCGCACGACGAGAAGCTGCGCATCGCCGCCGAGGGGTGGCACGCGCCGCTCGACCTCGTCGACGGCGCGGCCCGCGTCTACGACCCGATCGTGCGCGGCGAGGCGGGCGAGGACCTCTACGGCTGCTTCGTCAAGGACTACGAGCCCAGCCCCTGGTGACCCCTGGGGCGTGGCTCGCGGCAGGTCGCGCCGGGCGCACCAGGTCCCAGTCCGACTCGGCCATGACGACGGCGAACCTCGCGCCACGCGGGTAGCTGACGCGAGCCACGAGGCACATGTCGCCGCCCCGGCGCAGGACCGTCAGGTCGCCCGCGGCGGCATCGGCGACCAGCGTCGTCCAGAACGTCGTCGGGTCGCCGAGCACGAGCGGGTGGCTGCGGTTCGAGGTGATGAGATCGCCCTCGACCTCCACGGTGAACGACCTCCGACAGAAGGGCGGGACCTCGGGCACCGGCTTGCTCTCGGGGTCCTTGTAGAGCACGGTGACCGTCACGCGGCCCCCGCGATGGTGCTCGAGGACCCCACCTCACGAGGGTCGCGAAGGCGCCACGCCACCCGCCGGCCCCCGGCGCCCCTGCTCCCATCCGCGCATCGAACCACACGCACGACGCACAGGGGGACGAACGCGACGGACGGCGCACCACTGCCGTGGGTGGCTCGCGCGGTCACCGGGGGTTCGTGGAGTTCTTCCGGCGCCTGGTGCCGGGAGACCTCCACCAACGGGTGGCGGCGCCGCTCAGGTCAGGGGCTTGGCGTACCAGACCTCGGCGTAGAAGGCGTCGGAGAAGGCCGGCACCCCGACCCACCCGTGCCGCACGTAGAGCGCCCGGGCCTCCTCGAGGTCCAGGCGGGTGTCGAGGCGCATCGCGGACACGCCCCAGACGCGGGCGATCTCCTCGGCGGTGGCCAGCAGCGCCGACCCGAGCCCGGCCCCGCGGTGCTCGGGCCGCACGTAGAGGCGGCGCAGCTCGGCCACCCGGGCGCCGGTGTCGTCGCGCAGGAGCCTCAGCCCCACGCAGCCGCCGAGCACGGCGCTGTCGTCGGCGCGCCGGGCCACGACGAACTCCCCCGTCGGTGGGGCCAGGTCGTCGCTGCGCATCTGCGGGAAACCGGTCTCGATCTCCTCCGGCGTCGAGTCGCGGCCCTCCCGGTGCTGGTACCACCGGTCGCTGACGTCGACGTAGTAGTCGCGCAGCAACGCCTCGCAGGCCGGTTCGCGCACGTCGGCCAGCTCGATGACCCAGGAACCCTGCCCGGGGACGGCCCGGTCGGAGGTCACGTCGCAGGTCCCTGGGCCTCGGTCGACGGCGGCGAGGTGACGGCGACGCCGTCGGCGATGACCTCGGCCATCAGGGCGACGAGGTCGCGACGACGACGGCCGGGGTCGGCGGCATACGTCGACGGGTCGCCGGGGCGCTCGCGCACACGCAGGCCCTCCTCGACGATCTCGCGGTGCTGCGGGTAGGCCTCCAGCGCCCACCGGCCCGCCCCCGACTTGGACGTCGGACGACCGGTGACGAGCAGGTGCACGAGCCGCGGGGCCCCGAGCGCACCCCACTCCGCCGCCTGCGGCAGGGACGCCTCGCGCGGGTGGTGCTCCATCGCCTCGAGCTGCGAGCGCCAGAACGTGTCGAGGTTCTCGAGGGTCGAGGCGTGGAGGGCGGCGTCGTCGCTCCAGATGGCCAGTTCGCGAAGGTGCTTGCCCCACACGGTGACTCCGTGGTCGCGCAGCTCGCGCCACGTGATGTGCTTGACGTCGCAGTGGGTGCCGACGTCGAACCACTGGTGCAGCACCCCGGGGACGTCCGGCACGACGTCGGGCGATCCGGCGAGGTCGGCCGCCACGACGTAGAAGCCGTCGTAGGCCGGCTCGGGCCGGCGCCGGTCGATCTCGGAGTGCACGCGGCGCAGCACCTCGGCGTCGGCGTCGGTCGCCCGCCTCGTCGTCACCGCGACGAAGTCGATGTCGCTGCCGCCGTGGAACTCCCCGCCGAAACCGAGGGAACCGTGCAGGTGGAGCCCCTCGACGAGCCCCGGTGCCTGCTCGTCGAGGAGCGCCAGGTGCAGGTCGCACGTGGCACGGACGACGCCGGGGAGCTCGTCGGGGCTCGGGGCCCCCACCGCCGTCAGACGGCGGCGCCGAACGTCGCGCGGGACGCCAGGGCCTCGCGCAGCTCGGCGTCGGCGTCGACGAGGGAGCGGTGGACCGCCGGCGTCAGGTCGTCACGCGCGATCGTCTCGGCGCTGAGGCGTGCCGTCTCGTCGGTGAAGACCCGCGGGAACGCGACGAGGACGACGCGCGAGAGGGCGTCCTCACCCACCCACGCCGACATCGCCGGGACGTCGGTGAAGTAGCGCGCGACGTAGTCCTCGACGAGGGCGTCGTCAGGGGCGACCCAGAAGCCGCGGGCGAGGTGGACCATCTCGTAGTTGGAGCGGCCGTTGCGGCCCGTCAGCTGCTCCCACGCCCACGCCTTGGCGTCGGCGTCGGGCAGGCTCGCGCGGCACATGAGCGCGTTGAGGCCACCCTGCAGGGTGTCGTCCTTGGCGCGGAACGCGTCGACCTCGGTGGCGCCGATGAGCCCCCGCGCAGCGAGGTTGCGCACGACGATCCACCGGAAGTCACCGTCGTCCTCGAGACCTGCCGGCAGGCCCTGGCCGTCGGCCCACGAGCGCAGCAGCGTCTCGTCGTCGCTCGTGCCCGCCACGAGACGGGCCGCCGCCAGCGACTCGGTCGTGCCGGCGGCCGCCCGCTCGAGCAGCCCGACGCCGGCCCGGTTGAGGCGGGCCACCGCAGCGTCCTGCTGGTCGCGCGGGACGAACCACGGCACGACGCGGTGCTCCGCGTAGGCCGCGACCCGCGTCAGGATCGAGGAGTTCGTCTCGTGCGGCCAGGCTGCGTCGAAGACGTCGAGGAACGCCTCCGGCGAGACCGTCGCGCCGTGCACGCCGTCGATGAGCGAGGACCACACGACGGCCCGGGCCTGCTCGTCGGGGATCTGGCCGAGCTGCGACGGCAGCGCGGCGACCGTCGAGTCCGACAGCCGCACCCGCGCCCACGTCAGGTCCGAGGCGTTCGGGACGAGCACGGCCGGCTCCGGCGTGCGCTCGAGCTCGGCGAGGGTCGTCTCCGGCCCGGTGATCGTCACCGCGACCCGGCCGAGCTCGCGCCCGTCGGTCCAGCCGGCGACGTCGAACGCGTGGGGCCGGTCGGCCGGGCGGTCGGCGGGCGACTCGCGGCGCACGACGGCGGACTCGACGACGCCGCCCTGCTCCTCGAGCTCGACCGAGAGCGTGTCGCGGTCGGCCGTGAGCAGCCACGCGCGCGACCATGCCTCGAGGTCCTTGCCGCTGGCCGTCTCGATGGCGCCGAGGAAGTCGGCGAGCGTGCCGTTGCCGTAGGACTTGTCGGTCAGGTACGCGCGGACCCCGGCGATGAACCGGTCGTCACCGACGTACGCGATGAGCTGGCGCAGCGTGGCCGCGCCCTTGGCATACGAGATGCCGTCGAAGTTCTGCAGCGCGGACTGCGCGTCGAGGGCCTCGACCCCGGCGACGGGGTGGGTCGACGGGGATCGCTCGGCGCCGTAGCCCCACACCTTGCGAACGATCGAGGAGTCGACCCACGCGTCGGTGTACTCGGTGGCGTCGACGAGGCAGCGGTGGCTCATGTACTCGGCGAAGCTCTCGTTGAGCCAGAGGTCGTCCCACCACTTCATCGTGACGATGTCGCCGAACCACATGTGCGACATCTCGTGGCTGACCGTGTTGGCCCGCGTCAGCAGCTCGTCGCGGGTCGCCGCGCCGCGGTAGAGGTACTGGTCGCGGAAGGTGACGCAGCCGGGGTTCTCCATCGCGCCGGCGTTGAACTCCGGGACGAAGACCTGGTGGTACTCCCCGAACGGGTAGCGGATGCCGAAGAGCCCGTGGAAGTAGTCGAACGACCGCTTGGTCACGTCGAAGAGCTCTGCCGCGTGGCGCTCGAGCGGCTCGCGCAGCGACGCCCGGGCGTGCACCCCCAGAGGTATGCCGTCGTGCTCGTCGCGCACGGAGACGTAGGGTCCCGCGCACACCGTCATGAAGTACGTCGCGAGCGGCTTGGTCGTCGCGAGGGTCCACGTGCCGGCACCGACCTGCGAGGCGGCGCCGTTGCCGATGACCGTCCAGTCGAGCGGCGCGTGGACGGTGACGTCGTAGGGCGCCTTGAGGTCGGGCTGGTCGAAGCAGGTGTAGACGCTGGGGGCCGCGTCGAGGAAGAGGTGGCCGTAGACGTAGTCGAGGTCGTCGGCGGGGTCGGTGGCCCGGTGCAGGCCCTGACCGTCGTGGCTGTAGGCCATCGTCGCCGCGACGACGAGCTCGTTGTCGGCTGCGAGGTCCGGCAGGGTCAGGCGGCCGTCGGTGACCGCGTCGGGGTCGAGAGGCGCGCCGTTGAGCGAGACCGTCTCGACGGAGCGAGCCTTGAGGTCCACCCACGTCTCGGCACCCGGCCGGGCGCACGTGAAGCGGACGACCGTCCGCGAGCCGAAGACCTCCGCACCCTGGTCGAGGTCGAGCTCGACGGCATACGACGTGACGGTGATCAGCGAGGATCGCTCGCGGGCTTCGGCCAGGGTGAGACTGCGCATAGGTGCGAGCCTGCCAGATGGAGCGCCCGGCCGTCGCCCGGGATGCCGGACTGCAGCGTCGCGGTCGGGGTCAGCGGTGGAGCGGACCGCCGGCCATGCTCTCGAGACGCGCGATGCGCTGGTCCATCGGCGGGTGCGTCGAGAGGAAGCGCGTGACGTCCTGGGCCCGGAACGGGCTCGCGATCATCATGTGGCTCGCGTTGACGATGTCCTGCGACGGGGCGAGCGGTGCGCGGGCCACACCGGACTCGAGCTTGCGCAGCGCCGAGGCGAGGGCGAGCGGGTCGCCGGTCAGCTTGGCGCCGTCCTCGTCGGCGTCGTATTCGCGCGTGCGGCTGATCGCCATCTGGATCATCATCGCGGCGAGGGGCGCGAGCAGGCTCATGGCCAGCAGGGCGAAGGGGTTGGGGCGGTCCTCGTCGGAGCCGCCGCCACCGAACATGCTCGTGAACATCAGCATCTGGCCGATCGAGGTGATGACGCCGGCGATGGCGGCCGCGACCGAGCTCGTGAGGATGTCGCGGTTGTAGACGTGCATGAGCTCGTGTCCGAGGACGCCGCGCAGCTCGCGCTCGTCGAGCAGGCCGAGGATGCCCTCGGTGCAGCAGACGGCGGCGTTCTGCGGGTTGCGGCCCGTCGCGAAGGCGTTCGGGGCCTGGGTGGGGCTGATGTAGAGGCGCGGCATCGGCTTGCCTGCGGCGGTGGAGAGCTCGCGGACGATGCGGTACATCGCCGGCGCCTGCGCCTCGGAGACCGGGTAGGCGTGCATGGCGCGGATCGCGAGCTTGTCGCTGTTCCAGTAGCCGTAGAAGGTCGTCGCGACGCCGATGAGCGCGAAGACCCAGATGAAGCGCCCGCCGCCGACGAGCGCGCCGATGCCGAGCAGGAGGGCCCAGATGCCGCCGAAGAGGGCGGCCGTCTTGAGCCCGTTGAAGTGGTTGTGCATGTCGGGTGAACGACCGGCTCCGGGGTGGTGTTCCCGCTGGGAGTCCTCTGGGAGTCCGCTGGACGTGATGGCCGCGCATCGGGATGTGACACACGCCTCAAACCGGACTCGTTGAAACGGCAACTCAACTACTACGCGCCGTAGTAGTTTGGCCGTGTTGGGGAAACCGACACCCTTCCGATGAAAGAAGCGAACGATGCGCAAGACACTCGACAAGCTGATCTCGTGGACCGGCCTCATCATGGCCGCCGTGCTCGTGGTCGCCGGCGGACTGCTGATGTACGCGAGCAGCTTCGTCGCCAACAACGTGCACGAGCAGCTGAGCCAGCAGAACATCACGATGCCGGCCGCGGCAGCCCTCGAGACCCAGGCCCAGAAGGACGCGCTCCTGCAGTACGCCGGCCAGCAGATGACGACCGGCGACCAGGCCAAGGCCTTCGCCGACCACTACATCCTCGTCCACATGAACGCTGCGTCGGACAACCGCACGTACGAGGAGGTCTCGGGCGAGTTCCTCAAGATGTCGAAGGACCCGAACGCCGACCAGGCCAAGGTTGCCGAGCTGGGCCAGCTGCGCCAGACGCTCTTCATGGGCAACACCCTGCGGGGCCTGCTCCTCAACGCCTACGCCTTCGGCACGATGGGCACCATCGCCTTCTACGCCGCCATCGGTGCCTTCGTGGGAGCCGCCCTCCTGCTGGCCCTCGCCCTGCTCGGCCTGCGCCACGCGAAGACCGCCGAGGACGAGGCGGCGGTCCAGGCCGGCCACGCGAGGACCATCCCGCAGACCGCCTGACCACCGGACCTCGGTCGGCGCCCCCGCCACACGGCGCCACGACCGGACGGAACGGCCCCGGGACCTCGGTCCCGGGGCCGTTCCGTGTCACCGTGC
>NZ_BMNZ01000004.1:26436-271059 GCF_014646815.1 Terrabacter tumescens | reverse complement strand
GGTGTCAGCCGGTGTCAGCCGGTGTCAGCCGGTGTCAGCCGGTGTCAGCCGAGGAGGCGCAGCAGCAGGTCCGGCTGGACGCTGACCACGACGAGGACGGCCGAGGCGAGCACGAGGCCGGCGACCACGACCGGCCGGCGCCCTGTCGTCGCTGCGACCGCGTGGTCCTCGCCGCCCGCAGTCGGACCGGCCTCGGGCACGCGCTCGGTGATGACGGCCCGTAGCCAGCGGAGGTAGACCGCGACACCGAGAACGGCGTTGACCGCGGCGACGACCGCGAGCCAGACCCAGCCCTCGGCGACGACCGGCCGCAGCGCGGTGATCTTGCCGACGAGGCCGATGACACCGGGCGGCAGCCCGGCCAGTGACGTCAGGGCCAGCACGAGGGCGCCGGCCCGCCACGGGCTGCGCTGCCAGAGCCCGTCGTAGTCCGTGATCGAGCGGCCGCGCCCGGGCCGGTCGCGGAGCGTGACGGCGACGACCGAGAACGCGACGAGCGTCGCGACGACGTAGGTGAGCAGGTAGGTGGCCGAGGCCCCGACGCCGAGCGCGGAGATGCTGACGAGGGGCAGCACGACCCAACCGGCCTGCGCGACCGTCGACCACGCGAGCAGCCGCACGACGTCGTCCTGGCGCAGGGCCATGACGTTGCCGAGCGTCATGCTGAGCGAGGCCAGCAGCGCGATCGACAGCACGGCGGGGGTGCCGAGCACGGCGACCGCGCGCAGCACGACGAGCAGCGCCGCGAGCGCGGCGACCTTGGAGACCGTCGCGAGGAACGTCGCCACGGGCACCGACGAACCGGCGTATGCCGTGGGCGTCCACGCGTGGAACGGCACGAGCGACAGCTTGAAGCCGACACCGGCCACGATGAGGACCGTAGCGAGCGCGACGACGCCGCCCGAGACGGACGGGAAGACGACGGGGGTCGAGGCCTGCGAGATCGCCACCGAGGCCGTGCCTGGCGCCGCCGCGAAGGCGCCGCCCGAAGAGAGCGCCGCGTCCGGGGTCAGGAACGGGCTGCCCGTCCCGGCGAACCACAGGGCGACCCCGAGCACGAGCAGCGCGAAGGACACGAGCGAGGTGACGAGCAGCTGCGTCGCGCCCGCGACGGCGGAGCGACGGCCGGAGAGCGCGACGAGGGCGATGACGGGCAGCGTCGCAAGCTCGAGCGCGACGAGCCACGTGCCGACATCGCGGCTCGCGGCGACGACGACCGTGCCGGCCAGCGCGGCGAGCAGCAGCACCGCCTCGACCGGCTCGCGGGTGCTGTCGTCGGGCCGCCGTCGGCGGGTGCGCGGCCACGCCAGCGCGATGCAGACGACGGCCGCCACGGCGGCCGCGAGCTGGAGGGTGCTGCCGAGCGCGTCGGCCTGCCAGAGGCACCGCTGGGGCAGGCCCTCGACCGACGGGAGCGCACCTCGGGTGCTCGTGCCCCCGGCCAGGCAGAAGGTCTCGCGCGTCGACCCGCCGCCGAGCGCGAGACCGGGCACGGTCGCGACCGCGGCCCCGAGCGCAGCGACGCCGGCGATCGCGTAGGGCAGCTGTCGCAGACGCGGGTTGACGAGGTCGGCGACGAGCACGAGCACGAGGCCCGCCACGGGCACGAGGGCCGGCAGGAGCGTGGCGTAGTCGATGGTCAGGCCCTTCACGGCGTCACCCCCAGACCGGCGAGCAGGCCGGAGGTCGAGGCGTGCGAGAGGCCGAGCAGCAGGTGCGGGAGCACGCCGAGCGCGATGATGACGGCGACGAGCGTCACGACGACGGCCCAGCGTGCGCCGTGGGCGTCGGCCACCGGCTCGGCCGCCGGCCCCTGAGCGGCCTCGCTGCCCTCGCCGGCCCAGACGATCCGGGCGACGCGGAGGGAGTAGGCGGCCGCGAGCGCGAGGCCGACTGCACCGAGCACGACGCAGACGCGCAGGAGCGCGACCGGGCGGTCGGGCGCGGGCGACCACGCGGCATACAGCGCGAGGAACTCGCCCCAGAAGCTGACGAGGCCCGGGAGCCCGAGGGCGGCGGCGAGCCCGACGACGAGAGCCAACCCGAAACGGGGAGCCTTGTCGCGCAGGGCGGCCCGCGCGACGTGAAGGTCGGACGAGCCCCACTGCTCCTTGAGGTCACCGACGACGAAGAAGAGCAGGGCCGCGACGACACCGTGGGCGATGTTGCCGAAGAGCGCCGCCTGGAGGCCCGTCTCGCTGCCGGACGCGATCGCGAGCGCGACGAAGCCCATGTGCGCGACGGAGCTGTAGGCGATGAGGCGCTTGAGGTCCCGCTCGACGAGGCACGCCAGACCTCCCCAGAGGATCCCGACGACGCCGAGCAGGGCCAGGACCGGGCTCAGCTCGGCCACGCCCTTGGGCACGGTGGCGACGGCGAGACGGACGATGCCGTAGGTGCCCATCTTGAGCAGCACCGCCGCGAGCAGGACGGAGCCGGCCGTGGGCGCGATGGTGTGCGCCGAGGGCAGCCAGGTGTGCAGCGGCCACAGCGGCACCTTGATGCCTAGACCGAGCAGCAGCAGGGCGGCGATCGCGACCTGCAACGACCGGGACAGGCCGGCGCCGTGGCGCTCGGCGAGGACGGTGAGGTCGCTCGTGCCCTGGTGGTGGACGAGGAAGAGGATGCCGACGAGCATCAGCGTCGAGCCGAGCACCGTGAAGAGCACGAAGCGCCCAGCCGCGTCGGCGCGCGTCTCGTCGGGCACGTGGTCGTCGCCGAAGCGGCGCACCAGCACCCACATCGGCACGAGGACGACCTCGAAGGCGATGAAGAAGAGGATCGCGTCGCGGGCCATGAAGGTCGCGAGCGCCCCCGTCTCGACGAGCAGGATGCAGCCGAGGAACGTCGAGCCGGTGCCGCCCCTGGGGATCGGACCGGTCAGGGCGTGCGCGACGACCGCGACGGTGAGCAGGGCCGTCAGCAGGATCAGCGCGGCCGAGATGCCGTCGACGCCGAAGTGCCACCGCACGCCGAGCGAGCGGATCCACGGCACGTCCACCCCGTGGCGACCCCAGACCACGACTACGGCGAGCACCGCTGTCACGACGGTCGATCCGAGGGCGATGACGCGCTCGACCCTGGACTCGCCGGGGATGGCGATGCAGGCGATCGCCCCGAGCAGCGGCAGCAGGAGCATCAGGGTCAGCGCCATGCCGTCACCCCCAGGACCGCGACGAGCACGACGCCCACGAGCAGGCTGAGCAGCGACAGCGACGGCACGCCGCGGTGGCCCCGCTCCCCCGCCCTACCTGCGGCGCGAGCCACGACGGCGGTCCCGCGAGGGTAGGCGTCGACGACGTCGCGGTCGAGGGCGACGACGAGCCGCGCGACCGTGGTGACGGCCCGACCGACGGCGACGTATGCCGTGTCGACGCCGAAGCCGCGCACGGCGGGCTCGCGCACGCGGCCGGGGATGCGCTCGGCGACGTCGACGCGGCCGCGGTCGCTGAGGAACCACACGGCATACGCCCCGCCCGCGAGGAGCAGGAGCGAGAGCAGCGCACTGAGGAGGCCGACGTGGACGCCCCCGCGCAGGCTCGCGAGGAAGAGGGTGCCGACGACGGTGAGCGCCGCGAGGACCGAGACGACGAGCGCGGCGGACAGGGTGATCGTGGCGTGCCCGTGGGCGTGGACGCGCTCGACCTCGGCGTCGTCGGCGCTGTCGGCGGTGGTCACGACGGCGACGTCCTCCTCGGCGACGACGGCAGGGGCGGTGTCGGGCAGCTCACCGGTGGCGGCCACGGGGGTGTCGAGGAGCAGCCACGCGCGGGTGCAGTACGCGGCAGTGAGCACGACGGTGACGAAGAGCGCGACGACGACGAGCCAGGCACGCAGGCCACCGCCGCCGGTCGCGCCCTCGAGGGCGGCGTCGATGACGGTGTCCTTGGTGAAGAAGCCGACGAGCGGCGGCACCCCGGCCAGCGCGGCGAGCCCGATGCCCATCGACCAGCGCAGCGCGCCCGTCGGGCGGAGCCGACCGCGCAGGGCCACGATCGCCGTCCCGCCGGCGAGCACCGAGAGCCAGCCGGCGCCGAGGAAGAGCAGCGCCTTGAAGAAGGCGTGGCCGAGCAGGTGCGAGATGCCGGCACCGGGGCCGAGCTCGGCGGGCGCTGCCGCGAGCGCCGAGAGCATGATCGCGATCTGGCTGAGCGTGGAGTAGGCGAGCATCCGCTTGAGGTCGGTCTGGGCGAGGGCGAGCAGCGCGGCGTAGACCATGGTCACGGCCGCGAGGACCGCGAGCAGCGTCCGGGCCGTGTCGTTCTCGGCGTACAGCGTGAAGAGGCGCGCGATGACGTAGGTGCCGGCGGCGACCATGGTCGCCGCGTGGATCAGGGCGGAGGCCGGCGTCGGGCCCTCCATCGCGTCGGGCAGCCAGTCGTGGAACGGGACGAGGCCCGACTTGCCCGCGACGCCGATGACGACGCCGACGAGACCGACCGTGAGCAGCGTGCCGTCGCCCGTCGCCGTCAGCACTGCCATGAGGTCGGTGGAGCGGGCCCGGACCGAGAGCGCGACGATGCCCACGACCATGCCGATGTCGGCGACGCGGGTGACGAGGAACGCCTTGTAGGCCGCCCGCCTCGCCGCGGCGCGCTCGCTGTCGTGGCCGATGAGCAGCCAGGAGCACCAGCCCATGATCTCCCAGCCGACGAGCATGAGCACGAGGTCGCCCGACTGGACGAGCAGCAGCATGCCGGTGGCGAAGAGCGAGACCGTGGCGGCGAACTGGCCGTAGCGTGCGTCGTCACGGAGGTACCAGACCGTGAAGACCTGGATGCCGAGCACGACGAGCGCGACGACGAACGACACGAGCCCCGAGACCCGGTCGGAGAGCAAGTGCAGCGGCACCGACAGGTCGCCGAGCGGCAGGCCGCCGATGGTGTCGATGTCGGCCGAGCGCGACGGCGCGACCCACTGGATGAGCCCGAGCACCGCGACGTAGGCCGAGACCGAGACGGCGACGCCGGCCGCAACGGCCCGTCGGCGCCGGGCGAGCAGCCCGATGAGGGCCGCCAGTGCCGGGAGCACGACGATCATCCGCACGATCCAGCTCACGGGGCACCCTCCCCCGCCGGCTCGGGCTCGTCGGAGAGGTCGGGAACAGCCGTGAGGTCGATGTGCCCGGTGCGGCGGAACATCACGAGGATGATGGCGAGGGCCACGGTGATCTCGGCGGCCGCGATGGTGATGACGAAGAGCGTGATGACCGGACCGGCCGAGAGCGGCGCACCGGGGCGCGAGCCGGCGGTGACGAGCAGCAGGTTGGCCGCGTTGAGGATGAGCTCGACCCCGATGAGCACAAGCACAGCGTTGCGCCGGGCCAGCACGCCGTAGACGCCGAGGCCGGCGAGCAGGGCCGCGAGGGCGGCCGGGAGCGAGAGGTGGATCATCCGACTCTCCCCGTCCCGGGCTCGGACGTGACGGCGGTGGTCGCGGCGGTGCGGTCGCCGTCGTCATGGCTGTCGTGGTGATCGGGGTGATCGGGGTGGTCGGCGTCGTGGCGGTCGGCGCCGTCGCGCTGCAGGACGATGCGCGACACGGCGAAGGCCCCGACGAGCGCGACGAGGAGCAGCACCGAGAGCAGCTCGAAGGGCCAGACCCACGTGCCGAAGATCGCCTGGGCGATCTGTGGCGTCGTCGTCGACGGGCGGTCGAGGTCGGCGGTGGCGCCGGCGAAGAGCGGCAGCAGGAGCGAGGCGAGCAGCGCCGTCGTCGCGCCGCCGAGGACGGCCCCGGCGACCCGCTGCCAGCGAGGCGTGTCGATCTCGGCGTGCGGACCGATGGGCGCGCGCGTCAGCATCAGGGCGAAGAGGACGAGCACGACGATGGCGCCGACGTAGACGAGCAGCTGGACGAGGCCGACGAGCTCCTGTCCGAGCACGAGGTAGGCACCGGCGAGCGACCCCAGCGAGACGAGCAGCCACAGCGCCGCGTGGACGACGTGCTTCGTCGTCACCGACAGCAGCGCCGAGAGCGCCGTCACGGCTCCCACCGCGACGAAGACGATGTCGCGGGTGGTCACTCGCGACCCTCCTCGTCGGTGCGCTCGGTGGGTGCGGCCGAATCCGTCGACACGGTGGGCAGCACCTGGGTCGAGTCCCCGTGCGCCGCAGCCTGATCGGCGGCCTGCTCGGCCTCGGCCCCGTCGGCGGGCGGGGTGACGGGGGGCTGCTCGACGACGGGGAAGGCTGCCGTGCGCTCGACGGCGGGCATGACCCGCGTCTGCTCGGCGGCGGGCGTCGCCGGACGCGGCGTCGCGGTGGGTGCCGTCTCGGTGCTGGGCGCGGTCGCGGTGGACGGCGTCGAGTCAGTGGTGGACCGCGTGGCGTCAGTGGTGGGTGGGGTGGTCGTGCCGGCCGGAGCCGGGGTGGCCTCCTTGCGCACCCGGGTCGGGCGCACTGCGGCGCCCGCCCCACGCGTACCACCAGCGGCGCCCGCCGCCCGGGGAGGCTTGGCCGCCGCCGTGACCTCGGCGGGGTCGGCGCTGCCGGGGTCGAGCGCCGGCGGGGCGGGGACTGTGGCCATCCACGCGCCGAGGCGGTCCTTCTCGTGGAGCAGGTCGCGGATGTCGAGCTCGGCGTACTCGAACTCGGGGCTCCAGTGCAGCGCGTCGAACGGGCACACCTCGATGCAGATGCCGCAGTACATGCACAGCGAGAAGTCGATGGCGAAGCGGTCGAGGACGTTGCGCTGGCGCGCGCGCCCACCCGGCGTCGTCGGGGGCAGCTCCTCCTTGTGCGAGTCGATGTAGATGCACCAGTCGGGGCACTCGCGCGCGCAGAGCATGCACGAGGTGCAGTTCTCCTCGGTGAGCGCGATGACGCCGCGCGACCGGGGCGGCAGCGCCGGCGAGACGTCGGGGTACTCGGCCGTGTGCGTGTGCCGGGTCAGCGACTTCGCAGTCGTCGCGAGTCCCTTGACGAGCCCGGGAAGGATGCCGTCACCCACGTCCGCCCACCTGCCTTCCGTTGAGGGTCATGAGGTCATCACCACGCCGACGGCGGTCAGGGCGAGCTGGAGCAGGGCGATCGGGACGAGCCAGACCCAGGCGAGGCGCTGGAGCTGGTCCTCGCGCATGCGGGGCCACGACACGCGCAGCCAGATGACGACGACCGCGACGAGGAAGCCCTTGAGCAGGGTCCACAGCCAGCCGAGCCACTGCTCGAACGGGCCGGACCAGCCGCCGAGGTAGAGCACGGCGAACAGCAGCGACATGACGACGATGCCGGCGTACTCGGCGAGCAGGAAGAACGCGAAGCGCAGCCCGGTGTACTCGGTGAACGCGCCGAAGACGATCTCGGAGTCGGCGAGCGGCATGTCGAAGGGCGGCCGCTGCAGCTCCGCGAGCGCCGCGACGAGGAAGACGATGGCGCCGGGCAGCTGCCACAGCAGCCACCACGGCTTCCAGGCCTCGGCGATGGAGACGAGCGAGAGGCTGCCGGCAGCGAGCGCCACCGACGCCACGGCCAGCACCATCGGCAGCTCGTAGGACACGAGCTGGGCGGCTGCGCGCATCGCGCCGAGCAGGGAGTACTTGTTGGCCGAGGCCCAGCCGGCCATGAGCGTGCCGATGACCCCGACCCCGATGACGGCGAGGACGAGGACGACGCTCGCGTCGACGTCGGCCCCGACCACCGTCGGCGAGAGCGGGATGACGGCGAGCGCCATGAGGTAGGGGATCAGCGCGACGAACGGCGCGAGCCGGAACGCCCACCGGTCGGCCTTCGCCGGGGTGATGTCCTCCTTCTGGACGAACTTCACCCCGTCGGCGACGAGCTGCGCCCACCCGTGGAAGCCACCGGCATACATCGGCCCGAGGCGGCCCTGCATGTGCGCCATGACCTTGTGCTCGGTCTGGCCGACGAGCAGAGGCAGCACGAGGAAGGCAGCGAGGACGGCGACCGCGCGGACCACGACCTCGAGCCAGGGCGGCAGGCCGCTCATCGCGGACCCCACTCGGGGCCCGGCACGCCGGGCGCCTGGACGCGCCGCCGGCCGGGCGCGCGGGCCGAGTCGTGGCCCTCCCCCGGCTCCTTGGCGCCCGGCCACGCCTTGGACGCGCGGGCGGCCAGGACGAACGACTTGCGCAGGGGCGTGCCCTCGAAGCCCTCGGGCAGCAGCAGCGGTCGAAGCCCGAGGCCGGAGCCGTCGTCGAAGCCGTCGAACTCGATGCCGAACATCTCGTGGGTCTCGCGCTCGTGCCACGCGGCGCCGCGGAAGATCCCCGTCAGCGACGGGACGGGCAGCCCCTCGGGCGCCCGGGTGCGCAGCAGGACCGACCGGAGCGAGCCCGGCTCACGCGTGTCGAGCAGGTGGCAGACGACGTCGAAGCCGGCGTCGTCGCCGTCGCGATCGGTCTCGTCGACGGCCGTCAGCCAGTCGAAGTACGCGTAGCCCTCCTCGCGGAGCGAGAGCACCGTGCTGGCCCACTCCCCGAAGGGCACGTCGCGCACGTCGGTGACCCTCACGTGCCGTCCTCGGTCGGGGTCGTGCCACGGCGAAGGAGGGGGCGACGGACGTCACCGGCGCTCCCGACGCGCGTGCCGGCATACCTCCCCTTGAGCTTCTGCGCCGAGAGGCGCTCGCTCGCGATCTGCTCCTGGAGACGGATGATGCCGTGCAGCAGCGCCTCGGGGCGCGGCGGGCAGCCGGGCACGTAGACGTCGACGGGCACGATCTGGTCGACGCCCTTCGTCACGGAGTACGAGTCCCAGTAAGGCCCGCCGGAGTTGGAGCAGGCGCCGAAGGAGATGACGTACTTCGGCTCGGGCATCTGGTCGTAGAGGCGGCGGATCGCGGGCGCCATCTTGTCGGTGACGGTGCCCGAGACGACCATGAGGTCGGCCTGGCGCGGGCCCGGCGCGAAGGGGATGACCCCGAGTCGGATGAAGTCGTGGCGGCCCATCGACGCGGCGATGAACTCGATGGCGCAGCAGGCGAGCCCGAAGTTGAAGACCCACAGCGAGTAGCGCCGGCCCCAGTTGAGCACGACCTTGATCGGCTTGGGCGCGTGACCGCCGAGGACGCCCATCGAGGCGGGGCCGACCGTCGGCATCGGCAGGCTGACCGGACGCGGCTGCTGGAGGGGCTGCTCGCTCATCACACCCACCTCAGGAGGCCGCGGCGACCGGCGTGGGCGAGGCCCAGCACGATGACGCCGATGAAGACGCCCATCTCGACGAGGCTCGCCCGGCCGAGGTCGGCGTCGCGGATGGCGGTGGCCCACGGGAAGAGGTAGACCGCGTCGACGGCGAAGACGACGTAGAGGAAGGAGAAGACGAAGTAGCGCACCTTCGTCTGCGCCCAGCCCTCGCCGACGGGGTCGACGCCGGACTCGTAGGTCGCGAGCTTGGCCGCGTGCGGGGCCCGCGGGGCCAGCAGCCGCCGCACGACCATGGCCGCCGTGACGAGCAGGACGCCCGCCCCCAGCACCGCTGCGACGGCCACGTACCCGGACATGACGGCCAGCCTATCCATGCCCGTACGCGAGTGGCGCGGAGTGGTCAGCCCCATCCCGGGAGACCGCGGGCTACCCTGCAGCGCATGGTCGACAGGGGTGGACAGGACCAGACGCATGCACCGGACGCGACGCGCGACGGGACGGGGGCCGCGCGCGCCGACGTCGGCGACGTACCGGACGACGTCAGCGTGTCGGACCAGCTGGCCTGGGACGCCGAGGTCGGCTCGACGCGGCCGCCGAGCGGTCCCGTCGTGCGGGCGTGGCTACGGGCGCTGCCGGCCTGGGTGCTCGGCGTCGGGCTCGTCACGGTGGCCACTGCATGGCCGTGGCTGTTGCTCATGGGCTGGCTGCACCGGGGCGGTGCCTACTTCTGGTGGTTCGGCGTCGGGTGCGTGGTCGTCGTCGCCCTGACCTGGCTGCGCTTCCTGGACGAGCGGGTGCTGCGCGCCGTCCCCGGCATCCGCGGTCCCTCCGCGCAGCGCGAGCGCGAGCTCACCGCGGCCCTCGCCGCCGCAGGGGCCCCGCCGGCGACGGTCTGGCTCGGTCGGGTCGGCACCGACCGCACCCTCTGCCTCGCGACGCCCACCCGGTGCCACGTCGTCGTGCCCCTCGAGCAGACGGTGGACGACGCGGCCCTCGCCGCCGATGCGGTGAAGCGACTGCGCACCTCCGCCCCGTGGCTGCGGCCGCTGGTCGTGGTCGCAAGAGCCGCGTGGCTCGGCCCGTTCACCCTGCTGACGCAGACGATGCTTCGCCGCCTCGGCCTCGGCTCCGGCACCGTGCCCGGCGTCGGCCGGGACGCCCCCGAGCCGGGGCGCCTCGACGCGTCCGACGCCGTCGACCCCGTCACGACGGCCGTCGCCTTCGTGTCCGCCGGCCTGACCGGCTACGCGACGGCCGGGGCCGTGGCCGCGCTCCTCGGCGAGGGCGACCGACTCTCGCTCAACAGCCGCAACCCGTGGGCCACGGTGCTGTCCTACCTGTTCATCGCTGCGCTGACGTGGATGGTCATCGCGGTGTGGCCCAAGACGTGGGCGCCGATCAGCGTCGACGGGGCCCGCTCGCGCGGCAAGGCGCCTCTGTGGCGCGAGACCAACGACCCCCGCGAGGCGCGACGCAACCGGGCCGTCATCGCCGGCCGACGCAGCCTCGTGCAGGTGTTCGGCGCCTTCGGCTCGTGGTTCGTCGCGTCGATGTGGCTCATGTGGGCCCCGCTCGGGCTGGCAGAGCGCTTCGGCTGGATCGAGCCGGCCACCACGCCGTTCCAGCTCGTCTACCTCGCGCTCGTCGTGCCGGGGCTCGCGCTCGGGATCTACGCGTTCCGCTCGGCGTGGGACCTCCAGCGCGGCAACCCCTTCTTCGTCCTGCTGTGGGCCGCCGTCTACGTCGTGACGACCGGCCTGACGCCGCTGCTCGTGTGGTGCCTCGTCGCGGCGGGCGCCGTCGACGAGACCTCCGGTCCGGCCCTGCTCGTCGCGCACGTCGTCGTGGGCGGCGCCCTCGCCGGGACGCTGGGTGCCCTCGGGCGCCACGTCCTGCAGCGCCGGGGCGTCGTCGTGACGGCGCGCGCCAGCCCGACGCGCTCCTGACCGCCCGGGCCGCCCGCGCCGCCCCTCCCCGCCCGCGCCGCGTCGGTCCACGTTCTGGCAGGTGCACGAACTGCGAGCGTGAGCGTCATAGCATGGAAGTTGTCCGCCGCACAGGGCTCCGGGCAGTGAATCGCATGGAAGTTCGAGGACGTCGCAGAGCATGAGCGCCAAACTGGTCCAGAAGCTCGATCGCGTGGTCATCCGATTCGCCGGGGACTCCGGCGACGGCATGCAGCTGACCGGCGACCGTTTCACGTCGCAGACAGCGCTGCTCGGCAACGACCTGTCGACGCTGCCCAACTTCCCTGCCGAGATCCGGGCGCCCCAGGGCACGCTGCCCGGCGTCTCGAGCTTCCAGCTGCACTTCGCCGACCACAACGTGCTGACGCCCGGGGACGCGCCCGACGTGCTCGTCGCGATGAACCCGGCGGCGCTCAAGGCCAACCTGCGCGACCTCCCCCGCGGCGCCGCGATCATCGTCAACACCGACGAGTTCACCAAGCGCAACCTCTCCAAGGTCGGCTACGCCGAGAGCCCCCTCGACGACGGGTCGCTCGAGAGCTACGACGTGCACCCGGTCGCGCTGACCTCGATCGCCGTCGAGGCGCTCGCGTCCTTCACCGACCTGACCCGCAAGGAGAAGGAGCGCGCGAAGAACATGTTCGCGCTCGGCCTGCTCTCGTGGCTCTACACGCGGCCGATGGAGGGCACCGAGGCGTTCCTCAAGGCGAAGTTCGCCGACAAGCCCGAGATCCTCGAGGCCAACCTCGCCGCCCTGCGCGCCGGCTTCAACTACGGCGAGACCACCGAGGACTTCGCCGTCGCCTACGAGGTCGCCCCGGCCACGATGCCGGCCGGCACCTACCGCAACGTCACGGGCAACGTCGCGCTGTCGCTCGGCCTCGTCGCTGCCGCGCACCGCGCGCACCTGCCGCTCTTCCTCGGCAGCTACCCCATCACCCCGGCCTCCGACATCCTGCACACGCTCGCCGGCCTCAAGCGCTACGGCGTCGCGACGATGCAGGCCGAGGACGAGATCGCCGGCGTCGGCGCGGCGCTCGGCGCGAGCTTCGGCGGAGCCCTCGGCGTCACGACCACCTCCGGCCCGGGCCTCGCGCTCAAGGCCGAGACCATCGGCCTGGCCGTGTCGCTCGAGCTGCCGCTCGTCGTCTGCGACATCCAGCGCGGTGGCCCCTCGACCGGCCTGCCGACCAAGACCGAGCAGGCCGACCTCCTCCAGGCGCTCTTCGGCCGCAACGGCGAGTCCCCCGTGGCCGTCGTGGCGCCTGCCACGCCGGCCGACTGCTTCGACATCGCCGTCGAGGCCGTGCGCATCGCCACGACCTACCGCACGCCGGTCATCGTCCTGTCCGACGGCTACCTCGCCAACGGCTCCGAGCCGTGGCGCCTGCCGCGCACGGCCGAGCTGCCTGACATCGCAGTCGAGTTCGCGACCGAGCCCAACGCGACCGACGACAAGGGCCAGCCCACCTTCCACCCCTACCTGCGCGACCCCGAGACCCTCGCGCGCCCGTGGGCGATCCCCGGCACCCCCGGTCTCGAGCACCGCGTCGGCGGCATCGAGAAGGCCGATGTCACCGGCAACATCTCCTACGACCCCGACAACCACGACCACATGACGCGTCTGCGCCAGGCCAAGATCGACGGGATCGCCGACACCATCGGCTCGCTCGTCGTCGACGACCCGACCGACGACGCCGAGGTGCTCGTGCTCGGGTGGGGCTCGACGTTCGGTCCCATCGCCGCGGCCGTACGCCTGGCGCGGGCCACCGGCGCCCGCGTCGCCCAGGCGCACCTGCGCCACCTCAACCCGTTCCCCGCCAACACCGGCGAGGTGCTGCGCTCCTACCAGCGCGTCATCGTGCCGGAGATGAACCTCGGCCAGCTCGCGCTGCTGCTGCGTGCCAAGTACCTCGTCGACATCGAGTCGCACACGTCGGTGCGCGGCCTGCCGTTCCAGGCGGGCGAGCTCGCCGACGTCATCGCCGCCGCCGTGTCGTCCCTGTCGGACGCGCCCCTGAAGGAGGCCGCCAAGTGACCACCGACCTGCCCGTCGACCGCACCGTCGAACTCGGTATGCCGTCCGCCGGGCCGGGTGCCACCGGCACCGCTGCGGTCCCGCGCCTCGCCGACGGAACGAGCCTGACGAAGAAGGACTTCACCTCCGACCAGGAGGTGCGCTGGTGCCCCGGGTGCGGCGACTACGCCATCCTCGCCGCCGTGCAGGGCTTCCTGCCCGAGCTGGGCCTCAAGCGCGAGAACATCGTCTTCGTCTCGGGCATCGGGTGCAGCTCGCGCTTCCCCTACTACCTCGACACCTACGGCATGCACTCGATCCACGGGCGTGCGCCGGCCATCGCGACGGGGCTGGCCGCGACGCGCGAGGACCTGTCGGTCTGGGTCGTCACCGGTGACGGCGACGCCCTGTCGATCGGCGGCAACCACCTCATCCACGCCCTGCGCCGCAACGTCAACCTCAAGATCCTGCTCTTCAACAACGAGATCTACGGCCTGACCAAGGGGCAGTACTCCCCCACCTCGCACGTCGGCCAGGTGACGAAGTCGACCCCGCTCGGCTCGCTCGACACCCCGTTCAACCCGGTGTCCCTTGCGCTCGGCGCCGAGGCGAGCTTCGTCGCGCGCACCATGGACTCCGACCGCCAGCACCTGACGTCGGTGCTGCGCGCCGCCGCCGAGCACCGTGGGTCGGCCCTCGTCGAGATCTACCAGAACTGCCCGATCTTCAACGACGGAGTCTTCGACGTGCTCAAGGACCGCACCGAGGCCGCCGCCCGCATCCTGCACCTCACCGACGGCGAGGAGGTCGCTGCCGGTGACAACGTCGTCGTCCGCGACGACCGCGGGTCGCTCGCCGTCGTGTCGCGGACCGAGGCCGACCCGGCCCGGATCGTGCGCCACGACGTGACCGCGGCCGACCCGTCGGCGGCCTTCGCGCTCTCGCGCCTCGACAGTCCCGACCTCGGCCACGTGCCGATGGGCATCTTCCGCAACGTGCAGCGCCCGACCTACGACGACTCCCTCCGCGAGCAGGTCGCCTCGGCCCGCACCGGCGAGGTCACCGACGCCGACATCGACGCCCTGCTCGCCGGCCGGGACACCTGGACCGTGGGGGCGTGACCGCCCGCGACACCGTCGAGGCGGGCCCGTCCACGGGTTCGACCGCACCACACGGCGAGGTCGGGCGCGGCACCCTGCTCGGCTTCGCGGCATACGGCCTCTGGGGACTCTTCCCGCTCTACTTCGACGCGCTCAAGCCCGCCGGGCCGTGGGAGATCCTCGCCCACCGCATCCTGTGGACGCTGCTCTTCTGCGTCGTCGTGCTGCTCGTCGTGCGCGACCTCGGCTGGATCCGGCCGCTGCTGCGCCGGCCCCGGCTGCTCGCCGGCACCGCCGTCGCGGCCGTGCTCATCGCGGTCAACTGGGTCGTCTACGTCGCCGCCGTGACCTCGGGCAACACGTCCGAGGCGGCGCTCGGCTACTTCCTCAACCCGCTCGTCACGGTGGCGCTCGGCGTCGTCGTGCTCGGCGAGCGCCTCCGCGTGCTGCAGTGGGTGGCCGTCGGGATCGGTGTCGTCGCCGGCGTCTACCTCGGCGTCTCCGGCGGACGCGTGCCGTGGGTGGCCCTGACGCTCGCGGTGTCCTTCGCGCTCTACGGGCTGACGAAGAAGAAGGTCGGGGTCAGCCTCGACGCGATCCACGGCCTCACCGTCGAGACCGTCGTGCTCGCGCCGGTCGCGGTCGTGCTGCTCCTCGTCGTCGGAGCCCAGGGCGGGCTCGAGTTCGGGCGGCACGGCGGCGTGCACACCTCGCTGCTCGTCCTGTCCGGGCTCGTGACCGCCGTCCCGCTGCTGTGCTTCGCCGCGGCGGCCCGTCGCATCCCGCTCGTGTCGATCGGGCTCATCCAGTTCATCACCCCGGTCATGCAGCTGCTGTGCGCGGTGCTCCTGCTCGACGAGCACATGCCGCGCGAGCGCTGGATCGGCTTCGGCATCGTCTGGGTCGCGCTCGTCGTGCTCACCGTCGACTCGCTCGTGAGCCTGCGCGGGGCGCGGGCGGCCCGACGCGAGGCCCTACCCGTGGACGACTGCCCGCGCTGAGGACCCTGGCGCCGCCGGCGGTGACAGACTGCCGGGGTGAGCGACATCGCGCTGGGCTCCCGCACCGGTCGGTTCGTCATCGCGGCCGCCGTGCTCGGCTCGGGCATGGCGCTGCTCGACGGGACCGTCGTCAACGTCGCGCTCGTGCGCATCGGCAAGGAGCTGGGCGCGAGCCTCGCGGACCTGCAGTGGATCACCAACGGCTACCTGCTCGCGCTCGCCTCGCTCATCCTGCTCGGCGGCTCGCTCGGTGACCGCTTCGGCCGGCGGCGGGTCTTCGTCATCGGCGTCGTGTGGTTCACCATCGCCTCGGCTGCGTGCGGTCTCGCGCAGTCCCCCGGCCAGCTCATCGTCGCGCGGGTGCTCCAGGGCGTCGGCGGGGCGCTGCTGACCCCCGGTAGCCTGTCGATGATCCAGGCCTCGTTCCGCCCGGACGACCGCGGCAAGGCCATCGGCACGTGGTCCGGCCTCGGCGGGATCGCTTCTGCCATCGGGCCTTTCGCCGGTGGGTGGCTCGTGCAGTACGCCAGCTGGCGGTGGGCCTTCCTCGTCAACGTGCCGCTCGGTGTCGCGACGGTGTGGATCGCGCAGCTTCACGTCCCCGAGACCCGGGACGAGCAGGCCGACCACCGGTTCGACGTGGCCGGGGCCGCGCTGGCCACGCTCGCCCTCGGCATCACGACCTTCGCGCTGATCCAGCACGAGGCGCTCGGGGTGGGGCGCGCCGTCGCCGTGGGCGCGGTCGGGCTCGCCGTCGGCGCGGCCTTCGTCGTCGTCGAGCGGCGCACCTCGCACCCCATGGTGCAGCCCTCGCTGTTCGCCTCCCGGCAGTTCAGCGCCGCGAACGCCATGACGCTGCTCGTGTATGCCGCCCTGGGCGCGGTCTTCTTCTTCCTCACCCTCCAGGTGCAGACGGTGCTCGGCTACGGCCCGCTCGTCGCCGGGATGGCGTCCCTGCCCGTGACGGTGCTGATGCTGCTCTTCGCCGCCCGCGGTGGTGAGCTCGCGTCACGCATCGGGCCGCGGCTGCCGATGACCGTCGGTCCCGTCGTGTGCGGCATGGGCACCCTCCTGCTGTCGGGCGTCGGCGCGGGCTCGACCTACTGGACCGGGATCCTGCCCGGCATCTCGGTCTTCGGCCTCGGCCTGACGCTGCTCGTCGCGCCGCTGACCGCCACGGTCCTCGCCGCCGCGCCCGACCGCTACGCCGGCGTCGCGAGCGGCGTCAACAACGCCGTCGCACGAGCCGGCAGCCTCTTGGCCGTCGCGGCCCTGCCCGCCGTCGTGGGACTCAGTGGCTCGGACTACGCCGTGCCCGAGGCCTTCTCGTCGGCCTACCGGACCGCGATGCTCATCTGCGCTGTGCTGCTCGTCGCCGGCGGCGCCGTCTCGTGGCTGCTCATCCGCAACCCCGAGCGCGCCGGCGAGACCGCGGCCGAGCGGGAGGGCGCGGGCGTCAGGGAGGCGGCCACACGGCATACGCGATCGGTGCCGGCCGGGTGGTCGTGCGCGGGCTCCGAAGGGTGCCCGGGCACGAGCCACACCGGCGGCGACGGCCTCCCTGCCGGCGAGGTGCCGGCCGGGCGCTGAGCGCGTCAGTGCCGGGCCGGACGATCGGTCACGGCGTCGGGTCGGCCCACCTGCCACCCCGGATGTCGCTGTTGCCGAAGGCTGCCGGGCAGTCGACGAGCACGTTCGGCGGCCCCGACGGCGTGCTCGTGTAGAGCGACGCCCGGTAGGCGTCGATCGCCGGGCAGTCCGACGCGGCCGACGCGTCGTTCCAGACGCCCACGACGTGGTCGCGGGTCGCGGCGGCGTAGACGTAGTCGCCGAGGAACTCGGCCGTCAGGCCGTTCTGGCTCGTGCCGCGCGGGTCACCGACCGCACTCCGGTCGAGCGACGCCCAGCCGGTCGGCACGCCTGCCACGACGTCCGCGTGCCACATCTGGCCGACGAGGCCCCGGGGGTCGGTCGTGTTGTCCCGGTAGGGCGTCGTGAAGGCGTTGTCGACGACGTAGAGGTCGGTGCCGTCGGGCGACAGTGCCGGTGCGGTGTAGACCGGGCGGTCCCCGGCTGGGAGCGGGAGCACGGCCGGTGTCGTCCAGGCAGCGCCGCCGTTGGTGGAGGTCGTCCACATCAGCTGCTCGTGGTCGAGGCCGCCGGCACGGTCGGCCCACGTCATGACGATCTGGTCGGTGGCGTCGGCGCCGGTCGGGGCGCCATTGGCGACGTCGACGCTGGGGCCGGCGGCCAGGTCGACCCGCGCGCCCGCGATGCCGTCCATCGTCGGGCGGCCGAGCACGGGGTCGTTCTTGCCGGGTGCAGTGACCGTGGCGACCAGCGCCGGGCCGTTCCAGTGGGCGCCGCCGTCGGTCGAGCGGTACATCATCTGGAACTGCTGCCGGTTGCGGGTGCCGATGCCGAAGACGTAGACGTTGCCGTGGCTGTCGGTGCGGACGGTGCACCCGTCCGGCTGCGAGCTGATCCCGTTGTCGGTCGCAGGCCCCACCTGCTTGCTGGTCCACGTCGCCCCACCGTCGCTCGACCGGGCGACGTTGAGCGGGGTGGGCAGGGCCTGACCGCGGCTGTTGCTGCGGAAGGACGCCCAGCAGATGTAGACGTTGCCGAAGAAGCGGCTCGACGCGGCGTTGTCGGCCCAGACCTGCTCCTTGTCGGAGAAGGTCGTCGACGACTGCTTCGAGACCAGGACCGGGCTCTGCCACGCGGTGGCGTCACCCGCAGCGGCGGCCCGAGGGTTGTCGGTCCTCGACACCGCGATCGCCTCGAAGCCCTTGAAGGCCGCAGACTCCTTGTCGGCCGAGACGTTCGAGGTGAGGTTGGCGTAGTAGAGACGCGAGCCGTTGGCCCAGGAGAAGGACCCGTCGGAGCCCGGCCGCGGACCGAAGGCGAGCGCCGGGTCACCGTCGGAGACGAGGCCCATCGCGGCGTAGCCGGGCAGCGTGCCGATCGGACCGGTGTGCGCGGTGCACGCGGCAGGTCCGGTGCAGTCGCGAGCCGTCAGACCGGTGTAGGTCGGCTGCGTCCACCCGCCGCCGTCGAAGGAGAAGTACACCCCGCTCACCCCGACGCCGTCCGTGAACGGACACGTCGTCGGGTCGCCCGCGGCGCACGACTCCTCGTCGATCTCGTCGTTGGCGCCGGCCACGACGACGCCGGGGTCGTGGGCATCGACCGCGACGGCGGGCTCGTTCTGCTTGTTCTGCGAGAACGGCGTCGACGGGCTGCCCACCGACACGAGCGTGTCCGGCGGAGGGGCCGCGACCGCGACCGCGGCTCCGGCGAAGGCGGTCGCGATGGACGCGAGGACGGCAGTGACGACGTGGCGGTGAGCCATGACCTCTCCTTCGGTGCTCGACAGATGGTGCGTCGGCGCCCGCACCGTCCAGCGTCCTCCCAGCACACGGCATACGACAAGGGTTTGGGTGCAACAGCAGGCCCAGTGGGGATGATGAGGACATGAGCAGCGACGCGGCGCAGGGATTCCGGACCGAGCACGACTCGATGGGCGAGGTGCAGGTGCCCGCTGACGCGCTGTGGGGCGCGCAGACGGCGCGCGCCGTCGAGAACTTCCCCATCAGCGGGCAGCCGGTGCCGCCAGGCGTGATCCACGCGCTCGCCCGGCTCAAGGCCGCGGCCGCCGACGTCAACGCCGAGCTCGGCGTCATCGACGCGGACCTCGCCGCCGCCATCGCCGCGGCGGCGGGCGAGGTGGCGGACGGCGAGCACGACGACGAGTTCCCCATCGACGTCTTCCAGACCGGCTCCGGCACGTCGACGAACATGAACGTCAACGAGGTCGTCGCCCGGCTCGCTCACCTCGCGAGCGACCTCGAGGTGCACCCCAACGACCACGTCAACGCCGGCCAGTCGAGCAACGACACCTTCCCGAGCGCGCTGCGCATCGCGGCGACCTCGGCCGCGGTGCTCGAGCTCGTGCCGGCGCTCGAGCACCTCGCGCTCGCCCTGGCCCGCAAGGAGTCCGAGCTCGCCGACGTCGTCAAGGCCGGCCGCACCCACCTCATGGACGCGGTGCCCGTGACGCTCGGTCAGGAGTTCGGCGGCTACCGGCGACAGGTCGAGCTCGGCGCCAGCCGGGTGCGCACCGCGGCCGAGGCGACGAGCGAGCTGCCCCTCGGCGGCACGGCCGCAGGCACGGGCCTCAACGCAGCGCCGGGCTTCGCGCGCAAGGTGATCGAGCGCGTCTCGGGCATCACCGGCATCCCGTTCCGCGAGGCGGCGAACCACTTCGAGGCGCAGTCGGCGCAGGACGCCGTCGTCGAGCTGTCGGGCGCGCTCAAAGTCGTGGCCGTGAGCCTGACGAAGATCTGCAACGACCTGCGCTGGATGAGCTCCGGGCCGCGCACCGGCCTCGGCGAGATCCACCTGCCCGACCTGCAGCCCGGCTCGAGCATCATGCCGGGCAAGGTCAACCCCGTCGTGCCCGAGGCGACCCTCATGGCCTGCGCCCAGGTCATCGGCAACGACGTCGTCATCACGACGGCGGGGGCCGCCGGCAACTTCGAGCTCAACGTCATGCTGCCGGTCATGGCCAAGAACGTCCTCGAGTCGATCCGGCTCCTCGCCTCGACGAGCCGGCTGCTCGCCGACCGGTGCATCGACGGCATCACCGCCGAGGTCGAGCACGCCCGCGCGCTGGCCGAGGGCTCGCCGTCGATCGTCACGCCCCTCAACCGCTACATCGGCTACGAAGCCGCAGCCGCAGTGGTCAAGCAGGCGGTCAAGGAGCGCCGGAGCATCCGCGAAGTCGTCATCGAGCAGGGCCACGTCGCGGACGGCAGGCTGACCGAGCAGCAGCTCGACGAGGCGCTCGACGTCCTGTCGATGACCCGGCCAGCGGCCGAGTCCTGACGCACCGTCGACCCGGCGGTCCTGACCAGCGGTCGGTCAGGACCGCTGGTCAGCCGAGGAACTGGCTCGCGGTGAGGACGGCGCCCTGCGGGTCGCGGACCACGACGGTGCGCGTCCAGTCGCTGTCACCCGTGCGCACGACGGAGCCACCGAGGCGAACGACGCGGTCGGCGGCCTCGTCACGGTCGGCCACCGTGAAGGTGACGTGCCACCCGGGCTCGTCGCCCGGAGCGACCGGCACGACCCAGCCGATGGCGTCGGCGAACCCGGGCGGTGCGCCGGCGTCCGCCTGCCGCTCCCGGATGTCCGGGTCCAGCGTCGCAGCCAGGTGGTCGCCGTAGCCCGGCACCTGGATCATCGTGGCGAAGCCGACGTCGGCGAACACCCAGCCGAACGCCTGCTCGTAGAAGCGCCGAGTGACCTCGGGCTCGTCGGTCTGCAGGTCGCTGAAGTTCCACGCCCCGGGCACGTTGGCCACCTGCGCGCCGAGGCGCCGGCGCGCCTCCCACAGCCGCAGCTCTAGCCCCTGCGGGTCGCGGACGACGACGGACCGTCCGCCCTCCCCCGCCGGGGTGGGCAGCTGCACCACCGCTCCCCCGAGCTGCTCGACGCGCTCGACCATGGCGTCCGCGTCGTCGACGGCGACGTAGGTGTGCCATCGCGCCGGGCCGCCGGCGGGGACGCCGACCGGCACCGTGGCGGGGCCGCCGAGACCGCAGACGTCCAGCCCGTCCAACTGGGCGATGACGTAGCGGAACGGCACACCCGACGGGGTCGCCTCGCTGAACGTCCAGCCGAAGAGGCCTCCGTAGAAGTCCAGCGCCGCGTCGAGGTCGCCCTGCTCGGTGTCGACCCACGAGGTGACGCCCTCGGGATAGGTCCTCGGCTGTGCCACGGCGGCCTCCTGGGTCTCGCGTCTCCCCCCACGGTAGGCCGGTTCGTCGCCTCTCGGGTCTGGTGTCGGACGATGACCCTCGACGACGCCGACGACCACCTGCGGAGGCTCGACGGAGTGCCATCTCTCGGGTGACGCCGACGCGATCAGGGACGCCCTGCGGCTCGCACGGGAACGACAGCGGACGGCACGCCGGGACGCCTGAGGGCGCACCCGGCATACGTCATCGGGCAGACGGCTCAGGAGCCGAGGACGCCGTCCAGGTAGGGGTTGGCGAAGCGCCGCTCCGGGTCGACGCGGTCGCGCACGGCGAGGAAGTCGTCGAAGCGCGGGTAGACGGTGCGGAGGTAGTCGGCGCCACGGGTGTGGATCTTGCCCCAGTGCGGTCGGCCGCCGTGGTTGACCGCGATCGCCTCGAAGGCGTCGAAGTAGGCGCCCCGCTCCTGGCGGTGGTACCTGTGGATCGCGACGTAGCAGCTCTGCCGCTCGTACGCCGTCGAGAGCCACACGTCGTCGGCGGCCGCCACGCGGCACTCGACGGGGAAGGAGATCCGCTCGTCGTGCGAGTCGACCCACTGGCGCAGCTCGAGCAGCACCTCGGAGAGGCTCGCGCGGGGGAAGGCCCACTCGGACTCCATGAAGCGCACCTCGCGCGCCGTGACGAAGACCCTGTGCGAGCTGTCGGTGTACTGCCGCTCGCTGAGGGCACGCGACGCGACGGCGTTGATGGTCCGCGTCGAGCGCGGCACCCGGGTCGCGACGCGGTTGGTCAGCTCGAAGAAACGGTTGCTCAGCAGGTCGTCGTCGAGCTTCTCGCGCCACGCCGGCAGGGGGCGTCTGGTCGTGCCCTCCGGGACGCGGTTGTTGCGCTTGGTCAGGACCCGGTCGGTGTGCGGGAACCAGTAGAACTCGAAGTGGTCGTTGGCCTCGGCCGAGACGTCCGCGTGGGCGAGCACCTCCGACAGCGTCTCGGGGCGCTCGACGGCGTGGAGCAGGAAGGCGGGAACGACCGCCACGGTGATCTCGGTGACGATGCCGAGGGCGCCGAGCCCCAGCCGGGCGGCCTGGAAGAGCTCGGGCTCGTGCGTCGGGGAGCACTCGACGACGGACCCGTCGGCCAGCACGATGCGCAGGCCGCGGACGCCGGCGGACAGTCCCGTCAGGCGCAGGCCGGTGCCGTGCGTGCCGGTGCCGATGGCACCCGCAAGGCTCTGCCGGTCGATGTCGCCGAGGTTGGGCAGCGCGCAGCCGAAGGCGGCCAGCTCCTCGTTGAGGACGTGGAGCGGCGTGCCCGCGCGGACGGTCGCCTCACCCCGCGTCGAGTCGATCGACGTGACGCCGGTCAGGGCGCCGAGACGCAGCTGCACGCCGTCGGTGACGGCGACACCGGTGAACGAGTGCCCGGCGCCGATCGCCTTGACCCGCAGGCCTCGTGCGGCCGCTCGGGTGACCTCCTCGACGACCTCAGCCTCGCTGCGGGGTGTCGCCACCCGTGCGAGCTTCGCGGACTCGGTGCCGGCCCAGTTGGACCAGTCGACGCTGCGCACGACGCGACCCGCCACACCACTAGCGCTGTCAGCCAAAACACTGCCCTTCCCCACGATAGGTCGCGGCCCGCCCGACGACCCGGTCGCCTCCGTCGCTGCTGACGAGCGCGAACTCCGTGAAGCGCTCTGCCAGCTCCCCTGCCTTGGCGTGCCGGAACCATATCCGATCTCCCAGTGAGAGCCGGTCGGCGCCGGACCCCTCGAGGGGCGTCTGCACCTCGCCGGCGCCTTCGCGCCGGATGAGCGAGAGGTCCTGCTCGGCGAGCGGGCTGGGCACCCGGGACCAGCCGGGCGGCCCGGACGCGACGTAGCCGCCGCCGTATGCCGTCACCATCCCTTCGCCTGGCCGCCGCACGACCGGGGCGGCGAAGTAGGCGGCCGGGCGCAGCGACAGCGCGTCGTAGCGGTCGAAGAGGGTGGGGGCGAACAGGCCCGATCCCGCGGCCAGCTCGGTGAGGGACGTGTCGAGGTGCGTGACGTGCAGGCTGCCGGTGCCGCCGCCGTTGACGACCTCGAGGTCGGCGAGAGCCCGCGCTGCGGCCACCACCTCGGCGCGACGCGTGCGCAGCTCTCCGTCGGAGATCTTCTTCATCTTCCGCATTGCCGGCCCCGAGTCGGGCAGGCCGGCGATCTGGGCGTCGTAGAACATCAGCCCCGCGACGACGAGGCCCCGCTCCTGGGCGCGACGGATGACGGCCTCCACGTCGGCCGGCGTGCGCGTCGGTGACCGGCGCACCCCCATGTGGGCCGGGCCGACGCGCAGTGAGGCATCGACGTCGATCGCGACGCGCAGGCCCTCGTGGCCCGGGACCTCTCGGGCGATGAAGTCGACGTGCTCGACGCTGTCGATCATGACGATGACGGCGCGCGTCAGGGCGGAGTCGGCAGCGAGCTCGGTCAGGGCCGGCACGTCGACGCTCGGGTAGGCGACAAGGAGGTCGTCGTGGCCGTCGCGGGCCCACCACAGGGCCTCGCGCACGGCGTAGCACATGAGCCCCTCGAAGCCGCCCCGCCCGAGGGCCCGCTCGATGAGCGGACGGCTGCGCAGCGACTTGGTCGCGATGCGGATCGGCATGCCGGCAGCGAGCTGGACCAGGGTGGCGGCATTGGCGTCGAAGGCGTCGAGGTCGACGACGGCGAGCGGGCCCGGCAGGTCGGCGGTCGCCGCCGAGAGACGCGCCGCGACAGGCGGCGACAGGCGACGATGCATGCCCTGCACCCTACCGAGCGTCACCCCCGAGGCAACCGTCCGCGGTCCCCCGTCCCACCTGCCGTGCAGACCGAGAAGTCCGAGGCGGAGCGCTCACTCGACGCCCAACTCCACACGAGTGGCCCCGCCGTCACAGGCGGTCGTGTGACGACGCGGCCACTCGAGTGAGCGGTCCGTCCCAGCCGCACCACCAGACGGGGCGAGACAGGTGAGACCGAGCGCTCACTCGACGCTCGATTGCACTCGAGTGAGCGGTCCGTCCCAGCCGCACCACCAGACGGGGCGGGACAGGTGAGGCGGAGCGCTCACTCGATGTGGCAGGAAGACCAGGCGTGTGACGACGGGGCCACTCGACGCGGGGTCGGGGGGTCAACCGACGCGGTCGACGACGCTCATCGCGAGCGCCTGCAGGGCCGTCTTGGCGTCGCTGTCGGGCAGCGGGTCGAGCAGGCCCTGCGCCTCGCGGGCGACGGCATACGTCTCCTCGCGGGCCTGCGCCAGGGCCGGGTGCGCGCGGAGCAGGCCGAGGGCCTCGGTCAGCGGGGCGTCGTCGGTGAGGTCGCCGTCAAGGAGCTCGAGCAGCCGCGCGTCCGTCGCGTCGGAGGGGTCGGCCTGGGCCCGGAAGCGCAGCACGGCGAGCGTGTCGACGCCCTCGCGCAGGTCGGTGCCGGGGATCTTGCCGCTGTCGTCGGCCTCGGACGCGATGTCGATGAGGTCGTCGGCGAGCTGGAAGGCGATGCCGACCTTCTCGCCGTAGGACCGCATGATCTCGACCGTCTCGGGAGAGCCGCCGCTGAACATGACGCCGTAGCGTCCGGCCGTCGCGATGAGCACGCCCGTCTTGTCGGCGAGCACCCCGAGGTAGTAGTCGACGGGGTCGACGTCGTCGGGGCAGGCCCGGTCGTCGCGGATCTGGCCGGAGCACAGACGCACGAAGGTCTGTGCCTGGATGAGCACCGCCTCGGCGCCGAGACCGGCGACGAGCTCGGACGCCTTGCCGAAGAGGAGGTCGCCGACGAGGATCGCCGTCGAGTTGTCGTATGCCGTGTTGACCGAGGGCACGCCGCGCCGCACCGTCGCCTCGTCCATGACGTCGTCGTGGTACAGCGAGGCGAGGTGGGTCAGCTCGACACCGGCAGCGGCGCTGACGACGTCGTCGTTGATCCCGTCACCGAGCTCCGCGGCGAGGAGAGTCAGCAGCGGCCGGAACCGCTTGCCGCCCGCCTCGACGAGGTGCGCCGACGCACCCGCGATGAACGGGTCGTCGTGGTCGACGACCTGCTCGAGCAGGGCGTCGACCCGGGCGAGCCCGTCGCGCAGGCGCTCCGACAGCTCCGCGGTGGCCCCGGGGATCCCGAGGACCGGCGGGGTGGCGTGCGTCGTCATCGAGTCCCGTGACCGTGCTGACGCGTGCGAGCCGTCATCGGACGAACTGCGACGCGCGGTCGGCGAGGTCGAGCAGGGCCGACGGCAGGACGCCGAGGGCCAGGGTGATCAGCGTGCCGATGGCGATCGAGAACGTCGTCGACACCGACGGCGTCACGACCTCGACGCCGTCGTCGGGGGCGTCGCTGAAGAACATCAGGACGATGACCCGGGCGTAGACGAACACCGTGATCGCGCTGCAGAGCACGCCGACGACCGCGAGCACCGTGCCCGTGGCGCCGCCCGTGCCAACGGCCGCCGAGAACACGCCGAACTTCGAGACGAAGCCCGAGGTCAGCGGGATGCCGGCGAAGGCGAGCATGAGGAAGGCGAACGCCGCGGCGACGACCGGGTAGCGCTTGCCGAGCCCGGCCCACTGGGACAGGTGCGTGGCCTCGGCGCCGTTCTGGCGCACGAGCGACACGATGGCGAACGCCGCGATCGTCGAGAAGCCGTAGGCGACGAGGTAGAAGAGCACCGCGCCGACGGCCTTGCGGTCGAAGGCGAGCACGCCGACGAGGATGAAGCCCGCGTGCGCGATCGAGGAGTAGGCGAGCAGGCGCTTCATGTCGGTCTGCGTGACCGACAGCACCGCGCCGACGACCATCGTCAGCAGCGCGACGAGGACGAGCGCGTTGGTCCACTCCCAGCGGCCGGTGTCGAGGCCGACGTAGGCCAGGCGCAGGATCGCGCCGAACGCAGCGGCCTTGGTGCACGCCGCCATGAAGCCGGTGACCGGCGTCGGGGCGCCCTGGTAGACGTCGGGAGTCCACGCGTGGAACGGCACCGCACCGACCTTGAAGAGCAGGCCGACGAAGACGAGGAACGCACCGGGCAGGAGCAGGCCGTTCATGGCCAGCGGGCCGGCGGCGATCGCCTTGGACAGGTCACCGAAGTAGACCGAGCCGGCGTAGCCGTAGAGCAGGGCCGTGCCGAAGAGGAAGAACGCCGAGCTGAACGCGCCGAGCAGGAAGTACTTCAGCGAGGCCTCCTGCGACAGGAGACGACGACGGCGCGCGAGGCCCGAGAGGATGTAGAGCGGCAGCGAGAGCACCTCGAGCGCGACGAACATGCCGATGAGGTCGTTCGTCGTCGGGAAGAGCATCATGCCGAAGATCGCGAACATCGTCAGCGGGAAGACCTCGGAGGTCAGCGCACCCGCACGGGCCGCAGCGGTCTCGACGGCCGAGCCCGGCGTCGACGCACCGCTGGGGGTGAACGCGTCGGGACCGACGCCACCGAAGCGCTCGGCCATCGTCAGGACGCCGAGGACACCCATGAGCAGGATCGTGCCCTGCATGAACAGGGCCGGGCCGTCGATGGCGAGGGCGAAGAGCTGGCGGTTGGTCGAGCCGTCCGTCAGGCCCATCGTCAGGCCCTGGTGCTTGGCCGCGACGATGATCGACGCGGCTGCCGCGAGCAGGCCCACGACCGAGAGCGTCACCTGGATGGCGTGGCGCCGCTCGCGCGAGGCGAACGCCTCGACGAGGACACCGATGAGCGCCGTGCCGAAGACGATGAGCAACGGCAGGATCGCGAGGTAGTCGACGTTCGACTGCTGGAACGCTGCGGGAAGCGTGGGCAGCGCCAGCGGAGCGACGGCGGTCACTTCGAGCTCCCTTCGGCCACGGTGCCGGCCGGGTTGAGGTTCGGAATGGCTTTCTGGACGTGCGACAGGGTCTGGTCGACGGCCGGGTTGATCACGTTGAGCGCGAGGTTCGGCAGGAAGCCGAGCACGAGGAACGCAGCGATCAGGGGCGCGGCGACGAGCTTCTCGCGCGTCGTCAGGTCACGCACGGCGGTGAGACCGCGGCGGGCCGGCTCGTCGAGCCGGTCGTGCTCACGCTCGCTCACGAGGCCCTCGGGCTTCGGGCCGGTCATGACCTTCTTGTACATGAGCAGGATGTAGAGCGCGGCGAGGATGATGCCGGCCGTCGCGATGACGGCGGCCACCGGCTGTGTCGGGAAGCTGCCCACGAGGACGGTGAACTCCGAGACGAAGCTCGCCAGGCCCGGCAGGCCGAGGCCCGAGAGGCCCGCGATGAGGAAGATGCCCGCGAGGGCCGGCGTGATCCGCTGCCACCCACCGAAGTCGGGGATGCGCTTGCTCCCGCGACGGCGTACGAGCATCGCCGCGAAGAGGAAGAGCGCCGCGGTCGAGAAACCGTGGTTGACCATGTAGAGCGTGGAGCCCGCGTGGCCGACGTTGGTGAAGGCGAAGATGCCCAGCACGATGAAGCCGAAGTGGCTGACCGAGGTGTAGGACACCAGGCGCATCATGTCGGTCTGGCCGATGGCGAGCAGCGCACCGTAGATGACGGAGATCACCGCGAGGGCCACGACGACGGGCGTCGCCCACTCGCTGGCCTCCGGGAAGAGCTGGAGGCAGAAGCGGATCATCCCGAACGTGCCGACCTTGTCGAGCACACCGACGAGCAGCGTCGCCGTGGCGGGCGAGGACTCGGTGGCGGCGTCGGGCAGCCAGGTGTGGAACGGCACCATCGGCGCCTTGACCGCGAAGGCGAAGAAGAAGCCGACGAAGAGCAGGCGCTCGGTGGTCGGGTCCATCTGCAGGCCGGTGAGACGCTCGATGAGGAAGCCGTCGCTGCCGCCGGGGCCCTGGAGGTACAGGGCGATGACGGCGACGAGCATGATGAGCCCGCCGGCCAGCGAGAAGAGCAGGAACTTCATCGCGGCGTACTGCCGGCGCGGACCGCCGAAGCGACCGATGAGGAAGTAGACCGGGATGAGCATGGCCTCGAAGAAGACGTAGAAGAGGAACACGTCGGTGGCGGCGAACACCCCGACCATGAACGTCTCGAGCACGAGGATCAGCGCGAAGTAGGACTTGACGCGCTGGCCGCCGCGGGGGCCGGCCTCCTCGGGCACGTCGTGCCAGGCGGCGAGCAGGCAGATCGGCGTCAGGACGAGCGCCATGAGGATGAGCACGAGCGCGATGCCGTCGACGCCGAGGGCGTAGGAGACACCGAACTGAGGGATCCACGAGTGCTGCTCACCGAGCTGGAACTGCTTGCTCGAGGCGCGGTCGAACTGCGTCGCGGCGATGATGCCGACGACGAGCGTGACGAGCGAGAAGCCGATCGCCATCCGCTTGGCGTTCTCGGCGCTCCCCGGCACGAAGGCGACGACGAGCGCCCCGACGAGCGGGATGAGGCCGAGGATCGTCAGCCAGGGGACGGTGGACATTGCGGTCATCAGGACATCACCCAAAGAGCACCGAGGATGGCGACGACACCAGCGAGCATCGTCAGGGCATAGGAGCGCGCGAAGCCGTTCTGCAGCTTGCGCAGGCGGGAGCTCGTCCCGCCGACGAGGGCGGCGAGGCCACCGGCCGCACCGTCCACGCCCTTGCTGTCGGCGAAGACGAGCGAGCGCGTGAGGTGGATGCCGGGTCGCATGAGGAGGGCCTCGTTGACCTGGTCCTGGTAGAGGTCCTTGCGGGCGGCCTGCGTGAGCAGCGAGCCCGCCGGGGCCTTGGCCGGGACGTCGTCGCGCCAGTAGCGCAGCCAGGCCAGGGCGATACCGGCCGCGACGAGGACCAGGGTCAGCACGACGAGCAGCCACGGCGGCAGCACGGGGTGGGCGCCCTCCGGCTCGGCCCCGGTGACCGGCTCGAGCCAGGTCGTGATGCCGCCGGTGGCGCCGAGCACGAGGCCGAGGAAGGCCGACCCGACCGCGAGGATCATCATCGGCACCGTCATGAGCAGGCCGGACTCGTGGGGGTGGACGTCGTCGGTCCAGCGCTTCTTGCCGTGGAAGGTCATGAAGAACAGGCGCGACATGTAGAAGGCCGTGATGCCCGCGCCGATGAGGGCGGCGAGACCGAAGACCCACGGGCGCCAGCCCTCGCCGATGAAGGCGGCCTCGATGATCTTGTCCTTGGACCAGTAGCCCGAGAACGGGGGGACACCGAGGATGGCCAGCCAGCCGAGGCCGAAGGTGGCCCAGGTGATCTTCATGGCCCCGGACAGGCCGCCGAAGCGGCGCATGTCGACCTGGTCGTTCATGCCGTGCATGACCGAGCCGGCGCCGAGGAACATCCCGGCCTTGAAGAAGCCGTGCGTCAGCAGGTGGAAGATCGCGAAGGCGTAGCCGACCGGGCCGAGGCCCGCCGCGAGCATCATGTAGCCGATCTGGCTCATCGTCGACGCCGCGAGGGCCTTCTTGATGTCGTCCTTGGCGCAGCCGACGATCGCCCCGAAGAGCAGTGTGATGGCGCCGACGATGACGACGACGAGCTGGGCGGTCGGGGCCGCCTCGAAGATCGCCGACGAGCGCACGACGAGGTAGACGCCGGCCGTGACCATGGTCGCGGCGTGGATGAGCGCCGACACCGGCGTCGGGCCGGCCATGGCGTCACCGAGCCAGCTCTGGAGCGGGAACTGCGCCGACTTGCCGCAGGCACCGAGGAGCAGCATCAGGCCGATGGCCGTCATGAAGCCCTGGTTGGCGTTGTCGCCGGCCGCGCCGAGCACCGTCTGGAAGTCGACGGCGCCGAAGTGGAAGAACATCAGCATGATCGCGATGGACAGGCCGAAGTCGCCGACGCGGTTGGCGACGAAGGCCTTGTTGGCCGCGGTCGCGTAGGCCGGGTTGTAGTTCCAGAAGCCGATGAGCAGGTAGCTCGCGAGACCGACGCCCTCCCAGCCGACGTAGAGCAGCAGGTAGGAGTTGGCCAGGACGAGCAGCAGCATCGCCGCGACGAAGAGGTTGAGGTAGGCGAAGAAGCGGCGCCGGTCGGGGTCGTGCTCCATGTACCCGAGCGAGTACACGTGGATGAGCGAGCCGACGAAGGTGATGAGCAGCACGAAGACCATGGACAGCTGGTCGACGAGCAGCCCCGCGCTCACCTTGAAGGCGCCCGCGGCGACCCAGTCGAACAGGTCGATGCCCACGGCGCGGTCCTCGGCGCCCCGGCCGAGCATCGCGAGGAAGACGAGCGCGCCGACGACGAAGGCGCTCCACGACAGGACCGTCGCGAGCACGGGCCCGAACTTGTCGGTGCGGCGGCCGCCGAGCAGCAGGACGGCGGCGCCGAGCAGCGGCAGCGCGACGAGAAGCCACGCGTATGCCGTCACCCCGCTGGCGGCGTGCGCCTCACCTTCGTGCGTGGCGAGGCCCACGGCATACGTGCTCAGCGTGCTCGGCGAGCTCGCGAGCGTCTGGACGAGAGTTCCCATTCTGGCCGGCGCTCCTTACAGCTTCAGCAGGTTGGCGTCGTCGACCGAGGCCGAGCGGCGGGCGCGGAAGATCGCCATGATGATGGCGAGCCCCACGACGACCTCCGCGGCTGCGACGACCATGACGAACAGGGCCATGACCTGCCCGTCGAGGGCGCCGTGCATCCGGGAGAAGGTGACGAGGGCGAGGTTGGTCGCGTTGAGCATGAGCTCGACACCCATGAAGACGATGATCGCGTTGCGTCGGATCAGCACGGCGGCCGCGCCGATCGCGAAGAGCAGCACCGCGAGGTAGACGTAGTGCATCGGGCTCACTTGGACCGACCCTCCTCGATCTCGCGCTCCATGTGGCGCTCGACGTCCTTGAAGCCGTCGGCGGTCGCGACCTGGTCGCGCGCCACGAGGACGCGCGAGACGGACAGGTCGCTCGGCGTGCCGTCGGGCAGCAGCGCCGGGGTGTCGACCGCGTTGTGGCGGGCGTAGACACCGGGCGCGGGCAGGCCGGCGACGTTCTTGTTGTCGCGGACGCGCTTGGCGGCCCACTCGGCCTGCGTGATGCGCGGCGTCAGGCGCTCGCGGTGCGCGAGCACCATGGCGCCGAGGGCGGCCGTGATGAGCAGCGCGGAGGTGACCTCGAAGATCCAGACGTACTGGCCGAAGATCAGCTCGGCGAGGCCGGTCACGTTGCCGGTCTCGGCGTTGGTCGAGACGACCTTGTCCATGCCGGCCTGCACGCTCTGCTCGTCGATGACGACGCGGCCGAGCGAGAAGACGAGGATGCCGGCGAGGCCGACGACGAGCAGCAGGGAGGCCCAGCGCTGGCCCTTGATCGTCTCGACGATCGAGTCGGAGGAGTCGACGCCGACGAGCATGAGGACGAAGAGGAAGAGCATCATCACGGCGCCGGTGTAGACGAACACCTGCACGATCCCGAGGAAGTCGGCCTTCTGCATGATGTAGAAGATCCCGAGGATCACCATGACGAGCGCCATGCCGAGGGCGGCGTGGACGGCCTTCTTGGCGAAGAGCAGGCCCAGCGCGGCGACGACCGCGATCGGAGCGAGCAGCCAGAAGCCGACGGCTTCGGCGGTGGAGGTCACGGGTTGGCCCCTTCCCTGGTCTGGGGTGCGGTCGGGTGCGTCACGTGCACGACGTCGTGCTCCCCCGGGGTGGCGGCCGCGACGTTGCCCGGCCCCTCGGCGTAGACGTCGTCATCGTCGTCGACGGCGTCACGCGCGTCGACGTAGGCGCGCTGCGCGGCGGTCGGCTCGCTGACCTTGCCCTGGTAGTAGTCGCGCTCCTCGAGCCCGTCGGACATCGGGAACGGCGGCGGGAGCATGCCGCTCTGCAGCGGCGCGAGCAGCTGGTCCTTGGTGAAGATCAGCTTGCCGCGGTCGTTGTCGGCCAGCTCGTAGAAGTTCGTCATCGTCAGGGCGCGCGTCGGGCAGGCCTCGATGCACAGGCCGCAGAAGATGCAGCGCAGGTAGTTGATCTGGTAGACGCGGCCGTAGCGCTCGCCGGGGCTGAAGCGGCCCTTGCCACCCTGCTCGAGCGGGGTGTCGTCGTTGTCGGCGCCCTCGACGAGGATCGCGTCCGCGGGGCAGGCCCACGCGCACAGCTCGCAGCCGATGCACTTCTCGAGGCCGTCCGGGTAGCGGTTGAGCTGGTGGCGGCCGTGGAAGCGCGGCGCCGTGGGGCGCGGCTTCTCGGGGTACTCCTCGGTGGCGACCTTGCGGAACATCGTCGAGAACGACACCCCGAAACCGGCCACGGGCGCGAAGAGCTCGGACAGGAAGCCCTTCTCGCGCTCGTCGCTGCCGGATCGCTGGTCACGCGGGGCGCCGACCTCCGAGCCCTTGCCGGTGGCGGGGCTCTGGGGCGACACGTCCTTGCCGACGGTGTCGTCAGCCATGGTCCTCCTCCTTGACGGCGGTCGAGGTGCTCGGGCTGGCAGTGCTTGAGGCGCTGGCGGTCGTCAGGACCGGCTCGCGCGACGACGCGAGGCGCGGCGTCGGCTCGGCGAGGCGCTGACCCGGAAGGGGCGGCACGGGGTAGCCGTCCTGGAAGGGGTCGATCTCCTCCGGCGGGGCCTCGTCCTCGGCGGCGGCGCGGGCCGCGCGCTTGTCGTCCCAGATCCAGGCGGCGGCGAGCGCGATGACGGCGACGATGCTGACGATGACGACGGTCGCGACGGACAGCTCGCGTCCGGCGAAGGTCAGCTTGCTGTCACCGAGGAAGCCGAGCTGCGCGCCACGGATGAACGCGACGGCGACGACCCAGGCCAGGGTGATCGGGATGAGGAACTTCCAGCCGAAGCGCATGAACTGGTCGTAGCGCACACGCGGCAGCGAGCCACGCAGCCAGACGAAGAGGAACATGAAGAGCCACAGCTTGGCGGTGAACCACAGCAGGCCCCACCAGCCGCCGCCGAACATGTTGTCGTTGATCGCCGAGATGAACGGCGGGGCCTGCCAGCCACCGAGGAACAGCGTGGTGGCCAGGGCCGAGACGGTGAACATGTTGACGTACTCGCCGAGGAAGAACATCGCGAAGCGCATCGAGGAGTACTCGGTGTGGAAGCCACCGGTCAGCTCCCCCTCGCCCTCGGCGAGGTCGAAGGGCAGACGGTTGGTCTCGCCGACCATGGTGATGACGTAGACGGCGAAGCTGAAGAACGCCGGCAGGATGTACCAGAGCGAGCTCTGCGCCGAGACGATGGCCGAGGTCGACATCGAGCCGCTGTAGAGGAAGATCGCGACGAGCGAGAGGCCCATGGCGATCTCGTAGCTGATGACCTGGGCGGTCGAGCGCAGGCCACCGAGCAGCGGGTACGTCGAGCCGGAGCTCCACCCGGCGAGGATGATGCCGTAGACGCCGACCGAGGCGACGGCGAGCACGAGCAGCACGGCGACGGGGACGTCGGTCACCTGCAGCGGCGTCTCGTGGCCGAACATCGACACGGTGCCGCCGACCGGGATGATCGCGAACGACACGAAGGCCATCGTCGCGGCGATGAGCGGCGCGAGGGTGTAGATGAGCTTCTCGGCGTTGGCCGGCGTGATGTCTTCCTTGAGCATCGACTTCATGCCGTCGGCGAGGGTCTGGAGCAGACCGAACGGGCCGTTGCGGTTCGGGCCCGGGCGCTGCTGCATGCGGCCGATGACGCGTCGCTCGAACCAGATGACGAGCAGCGTCGAGATGAGCAGGTAGACGAAGATGCCGACGGCCTTGATGAGGGCCAGCCACCACGGGGTGTCGCTGAAGTCCGCCGTGGGGTTCTCGGTCATGGGCAGCGCGGCCGCCACCCCGTATGCGGTCAGGCCGAGGCTCATGCCGCACCACCCTTCGTGACGTGGACGCGGCCACCGGCATCGGTGCCGAGGCCGGCTCGGACGGAGCAGTCCCTGGAGTTGGTCGGGAGCCACACGACGCCGTCGACCATGCCTTCGACGACCTCCGCCGGCAGCGTGACGCTGCCCGCCGGACCGGCGACCGTGACGTGGTCGTCCTCGGCCAGGCCGAGGGAGGCGGCCGACGCGGCCGACAGCCGGGCGACGGCCCGCGGCGCGGTGCCGGCGAGGAACGGCTCGCCGTCCTGCATGCGACCGGCGTCGAGGAGCGTCGCCCACGTGGACAGGACGAAGTCGCCGCTGCCGTCGGGCGCCCCGGCGGCACGGTGGCCCTCGGGAGCAGCCGTGGCACGGGCTCCGGCCCACGGGCCGAGCGCCTCGAACTGGGCGTGGATCTCGCGCTGGGTGCGGGTCTCGAGGAAGAAGCCCATCTCGCTCGCGAGCATGTCGAGCGCACGGTGGTCGCTCACGGCGTTGCTCTCGAGCGCCTCCTCGAAGGCGCGGACGCGGCCCTCCCAGTTGACGTAGGTGCCGGTCTTCTCGGCCTGCGGCGCGACGGGCAGCACGACGTCGGCGACGGCGGTCACGGGCGACTCGCGCAGCTCGAGGGAGACGACGAACGCCTTCTCGAGGGCAGCAGCGGCGGCCGGGTCACCGAGGTCGGACGGGTCGACGCCACCGACGAGCAGGGCCTCGATCTCGCCCGCGGCGGCGGCCGCGACGATGCCGGCCGTGTCGCGGGCCGGCGTGGCCGGGACGTGGTCGACGTCCCAGGCGCGGGCGACCTCGGCACGGGCCGCGGCGTCGGCGACGGGGCGGCCTCCGGGCAGGAGCGCACCGAGCGCACCGGCCTCCAGGGCACCGCGCTCCCCCGCCCGACGCGGCACCCACGCGAGGCGGGCACCGGTGGCGGCGGAGAGGTCGGCCGCGGCACGCAGCGCACCGGGCGAGGTGGCGAGGCGCTCACCGACGAGGATGACGCCTCCGCCGGCGAGGGCCTCGCGGGCGGGGCCCGCGAGGTCGGCCAGGGCAGCGGCCTCGTGGCCGGGGACGGTCGGCAGCAGGGTGCCACCGAGCTTGGTCAGGCCGCGCGTCGCGTGGGAGCCCACGGCATACACCTGCGTCTTGTGCTTGCGGAAGGCCTTGCGCAGGCGCAGGAAGACGATGGGGCTCTCGTCCTCGGGCTCGAAGCCGACGAGCAGGACGGCGGTCGCCTTCTCGAGGTCGGCGTAGGTGACCGAGCCGGCCTCGGGGCCGGTAGCGACGACGTGCTCGGCGAGGAAGGCGACCTCCTCGGCCGAGTGCGGGCGCGAGCGGAAGTCGACGTCGTTGGTGCCGAGCACGACGCGCGCGAACTTGCCGTAGGCGTAGGCGTCCTCGGCCGACACGCGACCGCCGACGAGCACACCGGCGCGCTTGCCGGCCAGGCCTGCCGCTGCGACGGCGAGCGCCTCGGGCCAGCCGACGACCTTGAGCTCGCCGTCGCCGTCACGCACCATCGGCAGCTCGACGCGGTCGGGCAGCGTGGCGTAGGTGAAGGCCCAGCGACCCTTGTCGCAGTTCCACTCCTCGTTGACCGCCTGGTCCTCGGCAGCCATTCGCCGCAGCACGACGCCGCGGCGGTGGTCGGTGCGGATGGCGCAGCCGCTCGCACAGTGCTCGCAGACCGACGGCGTCGACACGAGGTCGAACGGCCGGCTGCGGAAGCGGTAGGCGGCGCCGGTCAGGGCGCCGACCGGGCAGATCTGCACGGTGTTGCCCGAGAAGTAGCTCTCGAAGGGCTTGTCCTCGTAGATGCCGACCTGCTGCAGCGCACCGCGCTCGACGAGCGCGATGAAGGGGTCGCCGGCGACCTGGTCGGAGAAGCGGGTGCACCGGGCGCAGAGCACGCAGCGCTCACGGTCGAGCAGCACCTGCGAGGAGATGTTGATCGGCTTGGGGTAGGTGCGCTTGACGTCCTCGAAGCGCGACACGGCCCGGCCGTTGCTCATCGCCTGGTTCTGCAGGGGGCACTCGCCGCCCTTGTCGCAGACCGGGCAGTCGAGCGGGTGGTTGATGAGAAGCAGCTCCATGACGCCGTGCTGCGCCTTGTCGGCGACCTTGGAGGTGTGCTGCGTGTTGACGACCATGCCCTCGGACACGGTCATCGTGCAGGACGCCTGCGGCTTGGGCATCGGGCGGACGTTGCCCTCGCGGTCGGGCATCGCCACGTCGACGAGGCACTGGCGGCACGCCCCGACGGGGTCGAGCAGCGGGTGGTCGCAGAAGCGCGGGATCTCGATGCCGACGGTCTCGGCCGCGCGGATGACGAGCGTGCCCTTGGGCACGCTGACGGGCACGCCGTCGATCGTCAGGCCGACGTGGTCGGGGTTCGGGGGCACCTGTGCGTTGCCGCCCTTGTCGACGGCGTTGCCGCCTGCGGACGGGGAGGTCGTGACGGTCATGCGGACACCATCCCGCTGGACTCCTTGGTCTGGACCGGGGTCTGGACAGGGAAGAGGACCGACTTCTCCGGTGGGAACAGCTCGTGCGCCGGCGTGTGCATGCCGGCCTCGAACTCCTCGCGGAAGTACTGGACGGCCGAGGTGATCGGGCTCGTGGCCGCGTCACCGAGGGCACAGAAGCTGCGGCCGAGGATGTTGTCGCAGATGTCGACGAGCTTGTCGATGTCGTCCTGCGTCCCCTGGCCCGCCTCGATGCGGTTCATGATCTGGCGCAGCCACCACGTGCCCTCACGGCACGGGGTGCACTTGCCGCACGACTCGTGGGCGTAGAAGTCGGTCCACCGGGCGACGGCGCGCACCACCGAGACGGTCTCGTCGAAGACCTGCAGCGCGCGCGTGCCGAGCATCGAGCCGGCCGCTGCGACCGAGTCGAAGTCGAGCGGCACGTCGAGGTGCTCGTCGGTGAAGATCGGCGTCGAGCTGCCACCGGGCGTCCAGAACTTCAGCTTGCGGCCGCCGCGCATGCCACCGGCGAGCTCGATGAGCTCACGCATGGTGATGCCGAGCGGGGCCTCGAACTGGCCGGGGTTGGTGACGTGGCCGGAGAGGCTGAAGATGCCGAAGCCCGTGGACTTCTCGGTGCCCATGCCCTTGAACCAGTCGGAGCCCTCGAGGATGATCCCGGGCACCGAGGCGATCGACTCGACGTTGTTGACCGACGTCGGGCGGGCGTAGAGGCCGGCGGCGCCGGGGAACGGCGGCTTGAGGCGCGGCTGGCCGCGGCGACCCTCCAGCGAGTCGAGCAGGGCCGTCTCCTCGCCGCAGATGTAGGCGCCGGCGCCGGCGTGCACGGTGATGTCGACCTTGACGCCCTTGCCGCCGACGTTGTCACCGAGGTGACCCGCGGCGCGGGCCTCCTCGACGGCGCGCAGCAGGCGGCGGTAGACGTGGACGACCTCACCGCGGAGGTAGATGAACGCGTGCTCGCAGCCGATGGCGTACGAGGCGATGATGACGCCCTCGATGAGCGCGTGCGGGTTGGCCATCATGAGCGGCACGTCCTTGCACGTGCCCGGCTCGGACTCGTCGGCGTTGACGACGAGGTAGCGCGGACCGCCGTCGGGCGGGCTCATGAACGACCACTTCATGCCGGTCGGGAAGCCGGCGCCTCCGCGGCCACGGATGCTGGAGTCCTTGACGGCGTCGATGATCGCCTGCGGCTCCATGTCGAGCGCCTTGGTGAGGGCCTTGTAGCCGTCGTGGCGCTCGTACGTCGCGAGGGTCCAGGACTGTGGGTCGTCCCAGAACTTCGTGAGGATCGGGGTCAGGGTGTCGGTCACTTCGATCCGTCCTTCCCGTCGGCGCTGCCGGAGCCGGGGGCGACCCAGCCGCGCTCGTTGGCGATCCTGAGGCCGAGCAGGGACGCCGGGCCGGCGCCCACGCCCTCGTCGGCGCGGCCGTCCTCGAAGCCCGCGAGCACCCGCGAGACCTCCCTGAACGTGCAGACCTTGGCGGCGCCGCGCGTCGGCGCGACGTCCTTGCCGGCGCGGAGGTCCTCGACGAGGCCGATCGTGCTCTCTGGCGTCTGGTTGTCGAAGAACTCCCAGTTGGCCATGACGACGGGCGCGTAGTCGCACGCGGCGTTGCACTCGACGCGCTCGAGGGTGATCTTGCCGTCCTCGGTCGTCTCGTCGTGGCCGATGCCGAGGTGCTCGGAGAGCCGGTCGAAGATCAGGTCGCCGCCCATGATGGCGCACAGCGTGTTGGTGCAGACGCCGACGGTGTAGTCACCGTTGGGGTGGCGCTTGTACTGCGTGTAGAAGGTGGCGACGCCGCTCACCTCGGCCTCGGTGAGGTCGAGCACCTCAGCGCAGAAGCTGACGCCGCGGCCCGTGACGTAGCCGTCGACGGACTGCACGAGGTGCAGCAGCGGCAGCAGCGCCGAGCGCTTCTGCGGGTAGCGCGAGATGACCTCGGCGGCGTCGACGTGCAGCTTCTCGAGGACGTCGGCGGCATAGGGCGCCTTCGACTCCGGGCTGACGTGCAGGTGGCCTGAAGCGTCGTGGCCGCTCAACGGTCCACACCTCCCATGACGGGGTCGATCGAGGCCACGGCGACGATGACGTCGGCGATCTGGCTGCCTTCGCACATCGCGGCCACGGCCTGCAGGTTGTTGAAGCTCGGGTCGCGGAAGTGCGCGCGGTAGGGGCGCGTGCCGCCGTCGGAGACGACGTGGCAGCCCAGCTCGCCCTTGGGTGACTCGATGCCGACGTACGCCTGGCCTGCCGGCACCCGGAAGCCCTCGGTGACGAGCTTGAAGTGGTGGATCAGGGACTCCATCGAGGTGCCCATGATCTCGCGGATGTGGTCGAGGCTGTTGCCGAGGCCGTCGCTGCCCAGCGCGAGCTGCGCCGGCCACGCGATCTTCTTGTCGGCGACCATGACCGGGCCCTCGTTCGCCTGGAGGCGGTCGGTGGCCTGCTCGATGATCTTCAGCGACTCGTACATCTCGTCGATGCGGATGCGCAGGCGGCCGTAGGCGTCCTGGCTCGTGCGGGTCTTGACCTCGAAGTCGTAGGTCTCGTAGCCGCAGTAGGGGTCGAGCTTGCGCAGGTCGTGCGGCAGGCCGGTCGAGCGGAGCACCGGGCCGGTGATGCCGAGCGCCATGCAGCCGGCGAGGCCCAGCACACCCACGTCGACCGTACGGCCCTTGAGGATGGGGTTCTCGTTGAGGAGCGCCTCGAGCTCGCCGAGGCCGCGACGGACCTCGGGGACCATCTCGCGCAGCGCGTCGATGCAGCCGGGCGGCAGGTCCTGGGCCACGCCGCCGGGACGGATGTAGGCGTTGTTCATGCGCAGGCCGGTCACCATCTCGATGACGCGCAGCAGTCGCTCGCGCTCACGGAAGGCGACGGTCATGACGGTCGTCGCGCCCATCTCCATGCCACCGGTGCCGAGGCAGATGAGGTGGCTGCTGATGCGCGTCATCTCCATCATGAGGACGCGGATGACGTTGGCGCGCTCGGGGATGTCGTCGGTGATGCCGAGCAGCTTCTCGATCGCGAGGCAGTAGGCCGCCTCCTGGAACATGGGCGTGAGGTAGTCCATGCGCGTGCAGAACGTGACGCCCTGCACCCAGGTGCGGTACTCCATGTTCTTCTCGATGCCGGTGTGGAGGTAGCCGATGCCCGCGCGGGCCTCGGTCACCGTCTCGCCGTCGATCTCGAGGATGAGTCGGAGCACGCCGTGCGTCGACGGGTGCTGCGGCCCCATGTTGACGACGATGCGCTCCTCGCCGAGCGAGGTGGCCTCGTCGACGAGGTCGTTCCAGTCGCCGCCGGCGGCGTTGAAGACGTGGGCGCCCTCGCTGGCCTGCTCGTCGGCCACGGACGTGGCGTAGACGTCGTTGGCGCCGGGGTCCGGCACCTCGGTCTGGGTGAACTCGGTGTGCGTGCTCATCAGTTGTACGACCTCCGCTGGTCCGGCGGCGGGACGGTGGCGCCCTTGTACTCGACGGGGATGCCGCCGAGGGGGTAGTCCTTCCGCTGCGGGTGGCCCGGCCAGTCGTCGGGCATGAGGATTCGGGTGAGGGCCGGGTGGCCGTCGAACTCGATGCCGAACATGTCCCACGTCTCGCGCTCGTGCCAGTCGTTGGCCGGGTAGATCGAGACGATCGACGGGATGTGGCGGTCGTCGTCGGGGCAGCTGACCTCGACGCGGACCCGCCGGCCGCCGTGGGTGATCGACAGGAAGTGGTAGACCGCGTGCAGCTCCTCGCCGGCGCGGTTCGGGTAGTGCACGCCCGAGACGCCGGTGACGATCTCGAAGCGCAGCGAGGCGTCGTCGCGCAGGACGCGCGCCACCGCGGGCAGGTGCTCGCGGCGGACGTGGATCGTCATCTCGCCGCGGTCGATGACGACGCGGTCGACGGCCTCGGCGTAGGAGGCGGTGCCGCCCACGAGGCCACGCTCGAGGTTGTCGGCGATCTCGTCGAAGTAGCCGCCGTAGGGCCGCTCGGACACGCCGGCGACGAGGATCGGGCGGACGAGGCCGCCGTAGCCGGTCGTGTCGGCGCCCTGGGTCGCGCCGAACATGCCGTGGCGCACGCCGACGACCTCGGGCTCGGTGGGGGTGCGCTCCTGGGCCAGCTCGATCTCGTGCGGCGTCAGGCCCGAGGACTGGTCCTTGGTCGTGTCGGCGTTCACGGCGCCCTTGTCGTCGTTCTTGTCGCCGTCGCTCATGCGAGCAGGCCCTTCATCTGGTGCGTCGGGGTCGCGGAGAGCGCGGCGGCCTCGGCGGCCTTGGCGGCGTTCTCCCGGTTGACGCCCAGCGGAGAGGTCTCGATCTGGTGGTGCAGCTCGATGATCGCGTTGAGCAGCATCTGCGGCCGCGGCGGGCAGCCGGGCAGGTAGATGTCGACCGGGATGATGTGGTCGACGCCCTGGACGATGGCGTAGTTGTTGAACATGCCGCCCGAGCTGGCGCAGACGCCCATCGAGATGACCCACTTGGGGTTGGGCATCTGGTCGTAGACCTGGCGCACGACCGGCGCCATCTTCTGGCTCACGCGACCGGCCACGATCATCAGGTCGGCCTGGCGCGGCGTCGCCGAGAAGCGCTCCATGCCGAACCGGGCGATGTCGTAGTCGGGCGTGCCCACGGCCATCATCTCGATGGCGCAGCAGGCGAGGCCGAACGTGGCCGGCCAGATCGAGGCCTTGCGCATGTAGCCGGCGAGACCCTCGACGGTCGAGAGCAGGAACCCGGCTGGGAGCTTCTCTTCGAGACCCATTGCTTACTCCTTAACCTTCCTGATGAAACCCGGTGGACGCGCGCCGCAGGTGCGGCATGGTTCCCCGGGTCAGTCCCACTCGAGCCCGCCGCGACGCCACACGTAGGCGTAGGCGACGAACACCGTGAGGATGAACAGGACCATCTCGACCAGCGCGAAGAGGCCCAGCTTGTTGAAGGCCACCGCGAACGGATAGAGGAAGACGGACTCGATGTCGAAGATGATGAAGAGCATCGCCGTCAGGTAGTACTTGATCGGGACGCGACCACCGCCGGCCGCCTGCGGCGTCGGCTGGATGCCGCACTCGTAGGCCTCGAGCTTGGCGCGGTTGTAGCGCTTGGGCCCGACGACGAGCGAGGTGAAGACCGACAGCGCGGCGAACGCGAAGCCGAGACCCAGCATGAACAGGATCGGGACGTAGGAGTTCATCCGAGGTCACGTGCCTTCCGGTCGTGCGTGTCGTGCATGGTGAGAGCTGGGGCGCAGGTGCGCGGCGCACCCATCCTAGGGGCGTCGGTGACGATTGTGCTCGGCGTCACAAAGGCGTCGGCGCGCAGGGTGCTCATGCGCTCGGCGCCAGCCGGGAGAGGGTGGTGATGAGGCGGTCGCTCGCGCCCTTGCTCGAGGGGTCGGCGAGGTTGGCCATGATCTTGAGGAGCAACGGCATGAGCTTGGTGCGGGGCAGGCCGTACTTCGTCGCGAGGCGCATGACCTCGGGGTTGCCGATGGCGTGGGCGAACCAGCGTCCGAGCGTGAAGTAGCCGCCGAGCTCGTCCTTCATGACCTTGGGGTATGCCGCGAGCACCCTCTCGCGCGCAGCGTCGCTCGGGCGTGCCATCGCCTGCGCGACGAGCTCGGCGCCGAGCCGCGCGGCCTCGAGGGCGTAGTCGATGCCCTCGCCGTTGAAGGGGTTGACCATGCCGCCGGAGTCACCGACGAGCAACAGGCCGTCGGCGTAGAGCGGCGCGCGGTTGAAGCCCATCGGCAGCGCGGCTCCGCGGATCGGGCCGGCCGTCTCGTCGTGCTCGAGCTGCCACTCGGGGTTGATGTCCTCGACCCAGCGACGCATGACGTCCTTGTAGTCCGTCTTCTGGAAGGCCGAGGTGGTGTCGAGGGTGCCGAGGCCGACGTTGGTGCGGCCGTCCTCGAGCGGGAAGAGCCAGCCGTAGCCCGGCATGAGGATGCGCTTGCCGCTCTCGTCGCGGCTCCACAGCTCGAGGTGGCTCTCCATGTAGTCGTCGCGTCGCGGCGTGCGGTAGTACGCCCGGACCGCGACGCCCATGACGCGGTCCTCGCGCTTCGGTCGGCCGACGGCGGTGGCGAGGCGGGAGGAGACACCGTCGCTCGCGACGACGACGGGGGCGCGGTAGGTGACGGTCTCGCCCGTCGCGCGGCCGGCCTCGTCGAGGCGCTTGGCCGTGACGCCGGTGACGCGGCCCGAGGAGTCACGCACGGGGGCGGAGACGCTGGTGCGCTCGTGGAGGCGGGCGCCCTTTGCCTCGGCGTGGCGGGCCAGGGTCTCGTCGAGCTGGGCGCGGGTGCGCACCATGCCGTAGCCCGGGAAGGCGTCGGACTCGGGCCAGTCGAGCTGCAGGGTGTGGCCGCCGCCCTTGATCCGCAGGCCCTTGGTGCGCTGCCAGCCGGTCGTGTCGACGCCGAGGGAGATGAGCTCCTTCGTCGCGCGGGGGGTCAGCCCGTCGCCGCAGATCTTGTCGCGGGGGAAGGAGGACTTCTCGAGGAGGACGACGTCCAGGCCGTGGTCCGCGAGGTACGCGGCCGTCGCACTGCCACCCGGGCCGGCGCCGACGACGATGACGTCGGCCCGCTCGACGGGTGCAGCGCCAGAGCCCGAGGGGCTGGGCGCGACGCTCGAACTGGTCATGTCTCCTGCACGCTTCCGGACCGCTTGTGAAGATCTTCACGAACTAACTTCGGGAGTCTATTCCCGGGATTTCGCCCTTGTCAGATAAGGCATGCCTAACCCTGCACACGGGAGCTCACGGTCGCTGGGCGACCTGCGCCCCCGTGGACCCCGCCACGAGGGCTGCGGGCGGCATACGTGGTCGTGGCTCAGCGCTTGGTGGCGTGGTGCAGCGCGACGATGCCGCCCGTGAGGTTGGTCCAGCCGACCTGCTGCCAGCCGGCCGCCTCGATGACGCGGGCGAGCTCGCCCTGCGGCGGCCAGGCGCGGATGGACTCGGCGAGGTAGACGTAGGAGTCGGGGTTGCTCGACGTGCGGCGCGCCACCGGCGGCAGGGCCCGCATGAGGTAGTTGGAGTAGACCGTGCGGAAGACCTTGTTGACCGGCTGGCTGAACTCGCAGACGAGCAGGCGGCCGCCGGGCTTGGTGACGCGGAGGAACTCGCGCAGCGCCGTCTCGGCGTCGGCGACGTTGCGCAGCCCGAAGCTCATCGTCACGACGTCGAAACTCGCGTCGGCGAACGGCAGGCTCATCGCGTCGGCGGCCGTGAACGCCATGTCGGGGCGGCGGCGGCGACCGACGCGCAGCATGCCGAGCGAGAAGTCGGCCGGGACGACCTCGATCTCCTGGTCGGCCCACGGCTCGCTCGAGGTGCCGGTGCCGGCGGCGATGTCGAGGATGCGCTCCCCCGGCTTGGCGTCGACGGCCTTGACGACGGCCCGGCGCCACAGCCGGTCCTGGCCGAGCGAGAGGACGTCGTTGGTCACGTCGTACTTCTCGGCCACGGTGTCGAACATCGACGCGACGTCGACCGGCTTCTTGTCCAGCTGCGCACGGGTCATGCGCTCATCCTCGCACCCGCGCGGGTGTGGGTCGGGTCGCACCTGCGGCCACACGGCGGGGGTCGCGGTCGTTCGGTCGTAGAGTTGCAACCGATGTCCACGCTTCCCGCCCCTGGAGCGCCGTCCCCCGCCGCGGGACCGACGGTCGTCGTCCGCACGGTGCCCCTCGAGGCCGCGGACCCCCTGCTTGCCTACCTCCCGTCCGACCGGCCGCACGACGAGCTGCTGTCGTGGGTGCGCCGCGGCGAGGGCCTCGTCGGGTGGGGCTCGGCCCTGACGTTCGAGGCGACGGGCGCCGACCGCTTCGGCGAGGCAGAGGCGTGGTGGTGCGACATCGTCCGCCGCGCCGTCGTGCGCGACGAGGTCGAGCGGCCGGGCACGGGGCTCGTGTGCTTCGGATCCTTCCCCTTCGCCTCGGACTCCGCCGAGTCGGCCCGCCTCGTCGTACCGTCGACGATCGTCGGACGCCGTGACGGCCAGGGATGGCTCACCACCTTCTCTCTCGACCCGCAGCTGACGCTCCTCGAGCGCCCCTCTGTCGCAAGCGATCCCGAGCCTCCGCGTGACGTGGCCTTCGCGGACGGGCAGGTCTCCCCCGCCGCCTACGCCCATGCCGTCGCCGAGGCCGTGCAGCGGATCGGGGCGGGTGAGGTCGACAAGGTCGTCCTCGCCCGCGACCTCGTCGCGACGGCGTCCGCCCCCATCGACCCCCGTTGGCTGCTGCGCCGTCTCGCCGACCGCTACGAGAACACGTGGGTCTTCTCCGTCGCGGGCCTCGTCGGCGCGACGCCGGAGCTCCTCGTCCGGCGCGACAAGGGCCTGATCACCTCGCGCGTGCTCGCCGGCACGATCCGTCGCACCGGCGACGACGCCAAGGACCTCGCGCTCGCCGCCTCGCTCGCGCGCTCGTCCAAGGACCTCGAGGAGCACGAGTACGCCGTCCGCTCCGTCGCCGAGGCGCTGGCGCCGCACTGCTCGTCGATGAACGTGCCCGAGGCCCCCTTCGTGCTGCACCTGCCCAACGTCATGCACCTCGCGACCGACGTCGCCGCGGTCAGCGTCGACGACGCCTCGTCGCTGACGCTCGCCGCGTCGCTGCACCCGTCCGCCGCCGTGGGCGGCACGCCGACGGCCCGCGCCGTCGAGCTCATCGGCGAGCTGGAGCACATGGACCGGGGCCGCTACGCCGGCCCCGTCGGCTGGATGGACGGGCACGGCGACGGCGCGTGGGGCATCGCCCTGCGCAGCGGCGCCCTCGACGCCCGCGACCCCTCGCAGATCACGCTGTATGCCGGGTGCGGCATCGTCGCGGGGTCCGACCCCGAGTCCGAGGTCGCCGAGTCCGACGCCAAGCTCATCCCGATGCGCGACGCGCTCGCCAGCGACTGACGGGAGGCGGCCACGGTGACGGGTGACCGGACTGCGCCGGAGCTCGCCCTGCGCGTGCTGCAGCAGCTGTGGCAGGGCGGAGTGCGTGACGTCGTGCTCGCACCGGGCTCGCGCTCGGCGCCGTTCGCGCTGGCGCTAGACGCGGCAGAGCGTGACGGTGACCTGCGCCTGCACGTCCGCGTCGACGAACGGTCGGCCGGGTTCCTCGCCCTCGGGCTGGCCACGGGCTCTCGGCGGCCGGTCGCCGTGGTCACGACGTCCGGCACGGCCGTCGGCAACCTGCTGCCGGCGGTCATGGAGGCGCACCACACCGGCCGTCGGCTGGTCGTCGTCAGCGCCGACCGTCCGGACCGGCTGCGAGGCACGGGCGCCAACCAGACGACCGACCAGGCCGGCATCTTCGGGACCTTCGCACCGTGCCACGACCTCACCGCCGCGCTGCCGTACGAGGACCTCGAATCGGTTGTGGCGCAAGCGTGCTCGCGCCGTGGACCGACCCACCTCAACGTCCAGCTCGACGGTGACCTCATGCCGTCCGACCCCGACCCCGACACGTGGTGGCACCGCCCCGAAGCCCTCCAGAGCCACGACAGCTCCGCCCCGGCGGAGGTCCTGCGTCGGCAGGAGTCGTCGCCGGGAGTCGCGGGGAGCTCAGGGGTCGAGGCATCGGTGACCATTCCGACCGACGGGGAGCTGCTGACGCTCGGGCCGCGCACCGTCGTCGTGGCCGGTGACGACGCCGGACCTGCTGCACGGCTGCTCGCCGAGGCCGCCGGCTGGCCGCTCGTCGCCGAGCCCACCTCCGGCGCCCGCGTCGGTGGCCAGGTCCTGCGCACGGGCCGGCTGCTGCTGACGACCGACCTGCGGGACGACGTCGAGCGCGTCGTCGTGGTCGGCCACCCGACGCTGTCGCGGCCCGTCACGAGCCTCATCAGCGACCCGGGCCTCGAGGTCCTGTCGGTCCGCGGCCGGGACGGCGTGGCCACCGACCCCGGCCGGGTCGCCCGCATGCTCGACGTCGTGCCGCGAGTCGACGGTCCGGACGACCCGGCGTGGTTCGCCGCCTGGCGGGCAGCCGACGACCGGCTGTCGACCCTCATCGATGCGGGACTCGCTGCGCCCCACGGTGATCCGGCTCGACCACCGGGTGACGCGGGCCTGTCGCCACTGACCGTCGCGGCAGTCGTCGGGGCAGCTGTCGCAGCGGACACGAGCCTCGTCGTCGGCTCGTCGAACCCCGTCCGCGACCTCGACGTCATGGCCGCACCGTGGCCGCCGCACGAGCACCGCTTCGTCGTCGGCAACCGCGGTCTCGCGGGCATCGACGGCATGGTCTCGACGGCAGTAGGTGTCGCACTGGGCCGGCCGCGGGCGACCCGCAGCATCGCCTACCTCGGCGACCTCACCTTCCTCCACGACACGAACGGCCTGCTCATGGGCCGCGGCCAGCGCCGCCCGGACCTCACGTTCGTCGTCCTGAGCGACGATGGCGGCGCCATCTTCAGCACCCTCGAGCAGGGCGACCGTCGCTACGCCGGCGCCTTCGAGCGGGTCTTCGCGACCCCGCACGGCACGGACCTCGAGGCACTGTGCGCGGCGCACCACACGGCATACGAACGCGTCGACGACCTCGAGCGGCTCGCCGCGGCTCTCGCCGAAAGACCCTCTGGCACCAGGGTGCTCGAGGTCCCGGTCTCCCGCGCGGACCGTCGCGCGGAGGCCGCGTGGCTGCGCGAGCTCGCCCGACAGGTCAGGCAGCCGCGCGCCGCCCGACCCTGAGACGTCGACGACGGGTCAGGCGCCGGAGCCGGGCCAGCTCGCCAGCTCCCCACCGGGCATGCAGACGATGCGCTCGCCGGCCGGTCCGGTGATCTGCCAGGCCTCGTAGTCGGGCGAGGCGTGCCGCACGCTCAGCCGGGGGCGTCGGGGACCGGCCAGCGCGAGGGCGTGCTCGGCTCGGAACGGACGGCTGCGGCGACGAGCGCCGCGTTGTCGCGGGCCTCCCTGCCGTCCGGCATCAGGCGGGTGTCCTCGAGGCCGATGCGCACGTCGTAGCCGGCCGCCTGCGCCCAGCGCAGCACCGGCCAGGTCCACCGCTCCTCGCCGTGCACGAGGACGGGCACCGGCGACATCCCGAGCGCCGCGAGGATCCGCTCGGCAGCCCAAGGCCCGTCGGAGCCGGGTGTGACGCCGGGGATGAGCTCGACGAGCACCCGCTCGACCTGCCAGGGCCAGCCGGTGGCGACGAAGCTGCTGGCGGCCTGCGGCGTCCAGATGCCGGCCTCGACCCCGATCCCGTTGTCGCGCAGTGCAGCCGCGATCTCGACAGCGCCGTCCTCGTGCCAGTTGACGCTGGCGCAGTCCGGTCCGCCGAGGTCGGGCGACGGCCACTCGGAGACGTGGGCGAGCTTGCGCCGGGCACTGTCGACGATGCCGTCGCGGGTGCTCAGGCCGACGCGCAGTCCCGGTGTCGCGGCCCTGATCGCAGTGACGGCCTCGACGACGTGCCGGGTCTCGAGGGTCTCGCGACCCGAGTCGTCCCGGGGGTGCACGTGCACCATGAACGCGCCGGCCGCCACCGCATCGGCCGCGGCCCGTGCGAGCTCGTCGGGCGTCTGCGGCACACGCGGGTGCTGGCGTCGGGTGCGGTCGCCGTTGAGGCAGGCCTTGATCACCGCGGACTCCCGGCGGCGAGCACCGCGTGGCAGCGGACGAGCCGGTCACGCCACCACCGCTGCCGGTCGGCCGGGGCGGCGAGCGCCTCGAGGGTCGCGGGGTCGGGCACGGCGCGGCCGACCGTCAGCAGCCCGCCCGCGGGCCGCCACGGCGTCGCCGAGACGTCGCGTTCGAAGAGTCCGACGGTGCCGAGCCCGCAGGCGTGGTCGAGCGAGGGCAGCGCCGCCGCGAGGGCGACACCGGCCGCGATGCCGACGCTCGTGTCGAGGGCCGAGGACACGACGGCAGGGAGCCCGCACGCCTCGACGACCTCGAGCGCGGCCGCCACACCGCCGAGCGGGGCGACCTTGACGACGACGACGTCGGCCGCGCCGAGCCGCGCGACCCGGACCGGGTCCTCGGCCTTGCGGATCGACTCGTCGGCTGCGATGGGGACGTCGATCCCGTTGCGCGCCAGGGCGGTCCGCAGCTCGACGAGCTCCTCGACCGTGGCGCAGGGCTGCTCGGCGTACTCGAGGTGGTATGCCGCCAGCCTCCTCAGTGCCTCCGTGGCCGTGGCGACGTCCCAGCCGCCGTTCGCGTCGATGCGCACGTGCGCCCCGGCCCCCATCGCGGACCGGACGGCGGCCACGCGGTCGACGTCGTCGTCGAGGGACTGGCCCTTCTCGGCGACCTTGACCTTCGCGGTCGTGCACCCGTCGAACCGGGCGAGCACCTCCGGCACGCGGTCCGGACCGACGGCGGGGACGGTCGCGTTGACGGACACGGCGGTGCGCACGGGGGCCGGCCACACGGCATACGCGGCCTCGATGCCGGCGGCGAGCCATCGCGCGGACTCGGCGTCGGCGTACTCGACGAAGGGGCTGAACTCGCCCCAGCCCGAGGGACCCTCGATCAGCAGGGCCTCGCGCACGTCGACCCCGCGGAAGCGGACCCGCATCGGCAGCGAGACGACGTGGGCACCCGAGAGGAGGTCGTCGACCGGCGGCAGCGTCGTCATGCCCCCATCATCACCGACGACGCGTCACCGGTGACCGGTGACCGGGGACCCGCTCAGCGGGCCGGGAAGGCCTCGTGCCGGTCGCGGCTCGGGTCGGGGACCGGTACGGGCGCCGGGGCCGGCGCGACCGGGTCGCCCGCGCCGACGGCGTCGCGGCGGTGGCGTGCACCCGGCCCGCAGCCGTAGCGCCCCCAGCTGCCGAAGGCGAAGGTGAGGCCGACGAGCCACCACAGCCCGTGGCCGGCGGGGCCGAGCGCCATGGCGATGAGCGCGATGCCGGCGGCGATGAACCAACGAGGTGCGGACACGGGTGCCTCCTGGGGACGGGTGCGGGGCGGGTGCCCCGTCTGCTCCCTCGACGGTAGGAGCGCGCGAGCCCGGCGACCCGGCCCCTCTGTCAGCACCTCCCCCTGACAGATGTCATGCCCCGCGCGCGCCCGAGGCGACCGGACCGAGGACGACGTCTGCGGGGTTGTCGACGGCGATCGCGATGCGGTCGCGGAAGACCTGGCGCATCTGCGGCAGCGCGTCGAGCGGGAACCAGCGCGCGTCGGTCGACTCGTCGTCACCGGGCCGCGGCTCCCCCGAGACCCAGCGGCAGCGGAAGGTGTGGTCGAGGTACTGCCCGAGATCGCCGTTGAGGTGCGTCACGACGCCGCTCGCCGACACCCAGACGAGGCGCTCGACCTCGGCGACGACGCACGCCTCCTCCTCGACCTCGCGGGTCGCGGTGACGTGCGGGTCCTCACCCGGGTCGACGATCCCGGTGACCGGGGTCCACTCTCCGTTGTCGCTGCGCCGCACGAGGAGCACCTCTTGGGCACCCCCCGCCACCTCGCGCAGCACGACGGCCGTGACCCCGGGCATCCACAGCAGCTCGGTGCCGACCATGGTGCGCAGGTGGGAGACGTAGGGAGGGATCGGCATACGGCCGACCCTAGCCCCGCCGATAGGGTCGGTCCGTGAGCAGCGAGCCGAGCCAGAGCGCCGTGTCAGACATCTTCGACCCGAGCGAGTGGGCGCCCGTCGAGGGCTTCGACCTCACCGACATCACCTACCACCGCCGCCGTCCCGTCGAGGGCCGCCCGCACGCCGAGTCCGGCGTCGTGCGCATCGCCTTCGACCGGCCCGAGGTGCTCAACGCCTTCCGGCCGCACACCGTCGACGAGCTCTACCGCGCGCTCGACCACGCCCGGATGACGCCCGACGTCGGTGTCGTGCTCATCACCGGCAACGGCCCGAGCCCCAAGGACGGCAAGTGGGCCTTCTGCTCGGGCGGCGACCAGCGCATCCGCGGCCGCTCGGGCTACCAGTACGCCGAGGGCGAGACCGCCGACACCGTCGACGCGGCACGCACCCGGGCGCAGGGCGGCCGCCTGCACATCCTCGAGGTGCAGCGCCTCATCCGCACCATGCCCAAGGTCGTCATCGCCGTCGTGCCCGGCTGGGCGGCCGGCGGCGGCCACTCCCTCCACGTCGTGTGCGACCTGACGATCGCGAGCCGCGAGCACGCGCGCTTCAAGCAGACGGATGCCGACGTGGGCAGCTTCGACGCCGGCTACGGCAGCGCCTACCTGGCCAAGATGGTCGGCCAGAAGTTCGCCCGCGAGATCTTCTTCCTCGGCCGCACGTACTCCGCCGAGGACATGCAGCGGATGGGCGCCGTCAACATCGTCGCCGACCACGCCGACCTCGAGCGCGAGGCGCTGCAGGTCGCGACCGAGATCATGGGCAAGAGCCCGCAGGCGCAGCGCATGCTGAAGTTCGCCTTCAACCTCACCGACGACGGCCTCATGGGCCAGCAGGTCTTCGCCGGCGAGGCGACGCGTCTCGCCTACATGACCGACGAGGCCGTCGAGGGCCGTGACCAGTTCCTCGAGAAGCGCGAGCCCGACTGGTCGCCCTTCCCCTGGTACTTCTGAGCCGGTACTCCTGAGCTGATACTTCTGAGCCGTCACATCCCGTCGAGCAGCGCGACGGTCGCGTCGACGATCTGGCGCTGGGCCGTGGCCCGGTCGACCGTCGGGGTGCCGTCGCCGGGCTGCTCGCCGTAGTCACCGAAGAAGGAGTGCACCGCCCCCGCGACTGCGGTGTATGCCGTGTCGCCGGGGAGAAGCGACCGGCTCGCCTGCACGTCGGCCGGGGTCGTGAACCCGTCACGGGTGCCACTGACCGACGCGACCGCGAGGTCGGTGTGGTCGGCGAGCGAGCCGACCGGATACGACGCCCAGAGCACGAGGCCCTTGACGACGCCGGGGTGGTCGTGGGCGAAGGTCGCCGCGACGACGCCGCCGAGGCTGTGCCCGCCGATGGCCCACGAGGTGACCTCGGGGTGGCAGTCGATGAAGGCGTGCGGGGCCGTCATGGCGAGGAAACCGATGTTGAAGGGCTGCTTGACGACGACGACGAGGATGCCCTGCCGGCTGACCTGCGTCAGCATCGGCACGTAGGCGCGGGGGTCGACCCGGGCACCGGGCTGGAAGATCAGCCCCCGGGTGGGCGTGCCGCTCGTCGGGGTGATGACGATGTGGGCCGGGGCATCCGTGATGCGGACCCCGGCGCCGCCCGACACGGAGGCCGCTGCTGCCGGGGTCGCCGCGAAGGGGCGGAGCCAGACGAGCGCCCCGAGCACGACGAGGGTGAGGAGCACGCCGACACCTCGGCCGACGACGCGCACCCAGGCGCGGTGGTGCGCCTCACGCGGCTCGTCGCCGCGGTCCCGGGCGAGGAGGACGACGCCGATGAGCCCGCTCGCCGCGAGCGCAATGACCTGCGCGGGGTTGCCGGCGAGCAGGACCGACCGGTCGAGGAGGAAGAGCACGAGCGGCACGACGAGCCAGAGGATCCCGAGCGCGACGGCGAAGCGGGCCCGCGGGCGGCGGCCTGCCCGGTCGGGGCCGAGCACCTCCTCGTCCGGCACGCTCGTCACGTCCCGAGACTAACCACGCGGGCAGGGCCAGCGGTGCCCGAGGACGCCGGCATTCCGCGGGCTGGACGCGGGACCTGCAGCGGGACATGCAGCGGACCTGCGGCGACCTGCGCGGACCTGCGCGGACCCGCGCGGAAGCCGGTGTCGGTCGCACCCGGGACACCCGGACAAGGCAGGATGTTGGGGTGGAACCGAGCGACGACCGCCGCGCCAGCGCTGCCGCCGGCGGGCCCGACGTCCCGGAGGGCGGCCGGCCCGCGGACTTCCGCCAGCCGCCGCGCACCACCGCGGCCAACGCGACCCGTGCCGTCGGGCGCGGACTCGGGCGCGCCGCCACCGGTACGGCACGCCTCACCGCGCGCTCGGGGCGCTTCGCCGCCGCCAAGGCCCACGCGTACACCCACTCCGGCGGGGCCGGCGAGAGCGGGCTGGCCCGCGTCACCGAGCTGCACGCGAGCAACACCGCGGGCGACACGATCATGACGCTGGCCCTGGCCGGCACCCTCTTCTTCAACCCCCAGACCGCGCAGGCCCGCAGCGACGTCGCGACCTTCCTGCTGCTGACGATGGTCCCGTTCGTCCTCGTCGCGCCGCTCATCGGGCCGCTGCTCGACCGCTTCTCCCACGGCCGGCGCTGGGCCATCGGCACGACCCTCGCCCTGCGGGCCTTCCTCTGCTGGGTGCTCGGCGAGGCCATCAACAACGACAGCAGCTGGCTCTTCCCCGCCGCCCTCGGCTGCCTCGTCGCCTCCCGCGCCTACACGATCACGCGAGCCGCGGCCGTGCCCCGCCTCCTGCCGCCGGGCACCACTCTCGTCAAGGCGAACTCGCGCGTCTCCATGGCCGGCGTCGTCGGCGCCGTCGCCGGTGGCGCCCTCGGCGCCGGGGCCATGCTCGCCGGTCCGGCCTGGGCCCTGCGGCTCGCCTTCGTCGTCTTCGTCGTCGGCACTGTGCAGGCCATCCGGCTGCCCGCCCGCGTCGACTCCTCCCTCGGCGAGGTGTCCATCGAGGACACGACTCCCATCCCCGTGCGCGGCGCCGGCGAGGGCGCCACCGCGAGCGCGCCGCCTGCGAGCTCGCTCCGCGGCACCCAGCGCGGGTGGTCCGACTCCCCCGCGAGACGGCATACGCCATCGGGTGACGACGCGCTCACGGTCGACTCCCTCGGCCCGTTCGGGCGCTTCCGCCGGCGCAAGCAGGCGATCCCGTGGCCCGTCATGCACGCCATGTGGTCGACCGGCGGCACCCGAGTGCTGACCGGCTTCCTCATCCTCTTCATGGCGTTCCTCGCCAAGGAGCACCCCATCGACGGCATCCGCGGCGAGGTCGTGCTCGCGATCATCGCCGTGGCCATCGGGATCGGCAACGGCCTCGGCAGCGTCGTCGGCAACGTCGTGCGCGACCAGCGGCCCGAGCGCATCGCCATGCTGTCGGTGCTCGCCGCGACGGTCTGCTGCATCGCGACCGGCATCTGGTACGGCGTGTGGACCCTCGCGCTGCTCGGCTTCGTCCAGGGCCTGTCGGCGCAGCTGTCCAAGCTCTGCTTCGACGCGCTCGTGCAGCGCGAGGTCCCCGAGAACGTCCGAACGTCGGTCTTCGCCTGGTCCGAGACGATGCTCCAGGTGCTGTGGGTCGTCGGCGGCGCGCTCGGCATCGTGCTTCCCCTCAACCCCTACGTCGGCTTCCCCGTCTGCGCCGTCGTGCTCGTCTGGACCGTCGCCATGGCGGCCCGGCAGCGCCGACGCGCCGCCCCCACCGCACGACCGAGAGCGAGACCCGCCTGATGGCCGCGTCGTCCCCCCGTCCACTGGCGATCCCCGCCGGACCCGCCGTCCTCGACGTGCTGCCCGACCTCGAGGCGGCCCTGACCGGCCGCTCCCCCGTGCTGCCGTATGCCGCCGACGCCCAGCCGCCGTCCGTGCCGTCGGTGCCCGCCCACGACCCGGGCGAGCTGCCCGACGGGCTCGCCCTCGCGATCGGCACGTCCGGCTCGACCGGCCGTCCCAAGCGCGCCCTGCTGTCGGCCGACGCGCTCGAACGCTCGGCGTGGGCCACCCACCAGATCCTGGGCGGCAGCGGCGCGTGGCTGCTCGCCATGCCGGCCCACCACATCGCCGGCATCCAGGTGCTGCTCCGCTCGATCGCGGCCGGGGTCACGCCGGTCGTGCTCGACCTGCGCGAGGGCTTCTCGGCCGGGGGGTTCGCCGACGCCGCCGCCCGGGTGCACCCGACGGCCGCGGCCGCGCGCCGCTACACCGCTCTCGTGCCCACGCAGCTCGCCCGGCTCGTCGACGACGAGGCAGGGCTGGCGGCCCTGCGCACCTTCGACGGCGTGCTCGTCGGCGGCGCCGCCACGCCGGCCGCGCTCGTCGAGAAGGCGCGGGCGCTCGGGGTGGTCCTCAGCCTCACCTACGGCATGAGCGAGACGGCCGGGGGCTGCGTCTACGACGGCATCCCCCTGCCGGTCAGCCGGGTCCACGTCGACAACGACCGGCACGTCGTCCTCGGCGGCGACACCGTGGCGCACGGCTACCTCGGTGAGCCGGGCCTCAGCCGGGACGCGTTCACCGTCGACCCCGACGGCGTCCGGTGGTTCCGCACCGATGACCTCGGCCACTTCGACGACGAGGGCCTGCTCGTCATCGACGGCCGTGCCGACGACGTCATCAACACCGGCGGCCTCAAGATCAACCCGGGTGTCGTCGAGGACGCCATGAGCCGGCACCTCGACGAGGTCCTCGACGTCGTCGTCATCGGCGTGCCCGACCCCGAGTGGGGTGAGTCCGTCTGTGCCGCAGTGACGCTCGCGGACCCAACCGCCCACCTCACCACGCGCGAGGTGCGCGACCGGCTGCGCGGCATCCTCCCCGACGCTGCGCTGCCACGTCGGGTCCTCGTGCTCCCCGCGATCCCGCAGCGCGGGCCGGGCAAGCCCGATCGGGCCGCGATCCGACGCACCGTGCAGGACCGCGCCTGAGCGGTGGCAAGATAAGGGTGTTCCCACGCTCGTCGAAGGAGGTCGCCGTGCTGCGCGTCGTGCTCGTCGCCCTCGTGGTGTTCGCCTCGATCTACGCCTTCGTCGACTGCGTGCAGACCGACCGCCGCGTCGTGCGGACCATGCCCAAGCCGGTCTGGCTCGTCGCCGTGCTCGTGCCCGTCCTCGGCCCCGTCGGCTGGCTGCTCACCGGTCGCGCCAGCGCCCGGGGAGGGCCCGCGCCGCGTGGCCCGGGTCGCCGCCCGCAGAATCCGCGCGGGCCTCGTGGCCCGCTGGGACCCGACGACGACCCCGACTTCCTCCGCAAGCTGTAGAAGGACGCCCCCAGAACCTCATGGCCACCTTGTCCCAGTGGATCGAGGGCGCCCGCCCCCGCACGCTGCCCGCCGCCGTCTCCCCCATCCTCGTCGGCACCGGCGCCGCCTACCAGACCGGTCACATCGTCTGGGCGTATGCCGTCCTCGCCCTCGTCGTCGCCCTGGCCCTGCAGGTCGGGGTGAACTTCGCCAACGACTACTCCGACGGCATCCGGGGCACCGACGAGGTGCGCGTCGGACCGGTGCGCCTCGTCGGCCAGCGCCTCGCCGCTCCCCGCTCGGTCAAGATCGCGGCCTTCGCGTGCTTCTTCTTCGCCGGCCTCGTGGGGCTCGCGCTCGTCGCCCTGTCGGGGCTGTGGGTCATGATCCCGATCGGTGCGGCCGCCATCGTCGCGGCCTGGTACTACACCGGGGGCAAGCGCCCGTACGGCTACCTCGGACTCGGCGAGGTCTTCGTCTTCGTCTTCTTCGGGCTCGTCGCGACGCTCGGGACCATGGCCACCATGACGCCGCCGACCGCGGCCGGCTGGTGGGGTGCGATCGGCGTCGGGGCCCTGGCCTCGGCGATCCTCGTCGCCAACAACCTGCGCGACATCCCGACCGACCGCGAGCACGGCAAGCGCACGCTCGCGGTGCGGATGGGCGAGTCCGGCACCCGGATCTTCTACGTCGTGCTCGTCGCCGTCGCGTTCGTGATGACGGGCCTCGCCTCGTTCACCTCGCCGTGGGCGCTGCTGACCCTGCTGGCCGCGCCCCTCGTCATCCGGCCGATGCAGGCCGTCGTCGGGCGCGCCACCGGGCGCGGCCTCATCCCGGCGCTGGCCGGCACGGGCCAGTTCCAGCTCGCGTGGTCGCTGCTGCTCGCCGTCGGCCTCGCCCTCGGCCGCGCCTGACCTCCTCGGCTTGCTCGACCTGCGGGACCTCCTCGGCATGCGGGGACCTGCAGGACCTGCTGACAGCCTGCCCGGCTGTCCCCCGGAGTCGAGTGGCCTCGTCGTCACTCCGGTCACACCAGAGCTGGTACGCGTGGGGCCGGGAGGCCACTCGACGGGGATCTCCGGGCGAGTGGTGTCTCAGGCCGGCATGCCCAGGCGGTTGGCGATGCGGGTCGCGGTGACGGCGGCGTCGGCCCCGACTCCGAAGAGCAGCGCCGAGGAGCGGCGCCGCAGGTAGTGGACCCCGACGAAGTGCAGGTCCGGCGCCACCACGCTCTCGCCGTCGTCGTGCACCGGGAAGCCCTGTCCGTCGACGAGGCCCGGGATCTGAACCCATGACGTGTAGTCGGGCCGGAAGCCCGCGGCCACGAGCACCGACCCGAGCTCGCGCACCGGCACGGACTCGACTCCGGGCCGACCGAGTGGCGCCGGGTCGGGCAGGTCGGGAGGCTCGACGCCCTGCCGGGCACAGACGCCGAGGACGAGGCCACGGAGGAGCCGGTAGCCGTCGTCGCCGGCGGCGACCGATGCCTCGAGGTCGGGCGCAAGGCGTACGACCCCGTCGTCGGCCCCGACGAGGTGGCCGCCGAGCCGCACCCCGAGGGCGGCGAGCGTGCGGTAGTTGAGGTCGTGCCCGCCGGCGGCGCCGCTCAGCTGCGGGTTGGCCCCGAGCCGCGCGGCCTCCGTCGGCAGGTCCTCGACGCGCTGGTCGAAGAACGGCGAGTCGAGCAGCCACTCGAAGACGTCACGGTCACCAGCACGTCGCGGGAACCACGGCGCACGCCCGCACGCCATGACGACCTCACGCCCGGCGAGCACGAGCTCCTCGGCGACCTGGCAGGCGCTCTGGCCGCTGCCGACGACGAGGACCGGCCCGTCCGGCAGGGAGCCGGGGTTGCGGTAGCCGGTGAGGTCGACGACCGGGAGCCCCGCGGGCAGGCTCGCGGCCGCGGGTGGCCGGTGTGGGCGCTGGTAGGCCCCGGTCGAGAGGACGACGACACGGCTGACGACGGTGCCCGAGTCGGTCTCGAGCGTGAACCCGCCGCCGTCACGCGCCTGCAGCCGGCGCACGGGGCAGCCGGAACGCACCGGGGCGCGCAGCCGGCCGGCCCAGGCGTCGAGGTGCCCTGCGATCTCGGTGCGCCCCATGAAGCCCTGCGGGTCGCCCCCGGCATACGGCGCTCCCGGAAGTCGCACGGTGTGGTTCTGCCCGACGAGGGTGAAGCTGTCCCACCGGCGAAGCCACGCCGATCCCGGCACGTCGGCCTCGAGGACGACGTGCTCGACGCCGCGCTGCTCGAGCTCGTGGCTCGTCGCGAGACCGGCCTGGCCGGCCCCGACGACGACGACGTCGATCTCCTCGGCCACCCGTCCACGGTGGCACCCCTGCCCGGCCCCGTCAGCCGAATCCCTCAGGCCGGGTGGACGTATGCCGTCCCGCCCGCTCCCCGGGCCTCACCCAGACCCATCCGCACCCACTCCCCTCCCGTCGAGTGAGCGCCCAGCCCCACGCGCACTACCCACTCGTGGGACACGAGACACGCAGCGCTCACTCGACGGCGTGGGGCGCGGACCGGCCGCCGACCAAAAACAGTCGAGTGAGCGCCCAGCCCCACGGGCACCACCCGCGCGTGGGACACCAGGGACGCAGCGCTCACTCGACGAAGACACGAGCAGCCCTCGTCGGACGATCGAGTGAGCGCCCAGCCCCACGCGTACCACCCGCGCGTGGGACACCAGGGACGCAGCGCTCACTCGACTAACCCGGCCACATGCGTACCACCCCAGGGTGGGGCTGGAGTGACGACGAGGCCACTCGACGTGGAAGCTCAGCGGTCGGCGTTGCGGGGGTCCTCGGCCGCGGCACCCGTGGCGTCGGCGTCATGCACGGGGCGCTCGTCCTCGGCGTCCTCGGCGAACTCGTCGCTCGTCGGGTCGACCTGCTGCTTGGCCTCGAGCTTGGCCTCGTGGCGGTCGACGAGCTTGGCCGTGATCTCGTCGCGCATGCCGCGCAGCAGGATGTAGGAGGCCGCGGCCGACGCGATGGCCGACGCGCCGAGCAGGAGCACCGGGTTGTCGCGCAGCCCGATGAGCCAGAAGAGGAAGAGGAACCCGAAGAAGATCAGGATCCGCAGGAGCGAGTAGCGGACCACGGTCACATCCCCGAGTAGTTGTGCATGCCCACGAAGGTCGAGACGAGGTTGACCAGCGTGAAGTTGATGATGACGGCGACGTAGCCGGCCAGCGCGATGTACATCGACCGGCGGTGGTCGACGCCCGCCGTGGCGCGGCTGTGCATGTAGGCGGCGTAGACCGTCCAGATGACGAAGGTCCAGACCTCCTTGGGGTCCCACTGCCAGTAGGCGCCCCAGGCCTGCTTGGCCCAGATGGCTCCGGCGATGAGCGTGAACGTCCAGAGGATGAAGGCGACCATGTTGAGGCTGTAGGCGGTGCGCTCGAGCGAGGCGGACGTCGGCAGCGACTCGATGAAGCTGGGCTTGGCCGGCGGCTTCTCCTCGCGGCGCAGCCGCACGAGATAGAGCAGACCCACCGCGAACGCCAGGGTGAAGAAGGCGACCGCGAGGAAGGCGACCGAGACGTGGATGCCCAGCCAGTAGGACTTCAGGGCCGGCATGAGCTCTCCGGCCTCGGTGTAGAGGACGGTGAGCGCGAGGCCGAGCACGAGCAGGATCGGCGTGACGATGAAGACGCCGAGCCACTGCCAGTTGTTGCGCTTGGCGAGCACGCTGTAGGCAGCGCCCACCGCAGCCGCCGCTGCGGTCGCGAACTCGAACATGTTGCCCCACGGCGGCCGGCCGACGGCGAGGCCTCGCATGAGGACCGACGCCACGAGGAGCGCGGACGCGAGGTAGGTCAGCATCAGCGCGATGCTGCCGCGCTGGCGGCTCTTGAGGCTCTCCTCGAACCCGGGCCCGGCGGCGTACGGCATGGACGGGCGGCGCTCGGTCGTCGAGGGCGCGCCGGCGCCGACGAGGACGCTCTCGCGCTCGGTCGCGGCGACGTCGGCCACCTGCTTGGAGTCGGCCACCTTGGGGGCGCGCGCCGCCAGGTGCCACGTGAAGGCGAGCATGGCGAGCGTGTAGACGATCATCGACGCGTAGAGCGCGGCGTTGGCGTTGGCTGCGAGGTTCACGAGCGGTCGGTCCGTTCTGCAAGGCGGTCGGTCACGCCGGTCGTGATCGCGGTGACGATCGCGGCGAGGCCGGGGTCGGAGTCCTTCGAGAGGCCACCGATGGTGACCACGGTAGCCGGTCGCCCGTCGGCGCCGGGAGGGCTGTCAAGGGTGCTGTCCAGGGTGCTGCCGGCGCCGTGACCGGTGTCACCCGGCGGGCCGTCGGCTGCGGTCGCGGGGCGCACCCGCACGAAGACGCGGCGGCGCTTGATGGTGAGGCCGAGGATGAGGCCGAGCGTGGCGAGGATCGCGCTGACGAGGCTGATCGGGGCGCCGGGGTCGGTGCGCACCGACAGGCCGGCGAAGCGCTTGACGCTGTCGAAGGTGATCGAGCCGCGGCCGCCGGGCAGCTCCTTGGTCTGGCCGGGCTTGAGCCGGAAGAGGGCCGGCGAGCCGTTGGACTGCAGCACCTGCTTCATCTGCTCGGTGTTGAGCGTGTAGACCGACTGCGGGGCGCCGCCCGGGAAGAGGTTGCCCTCCCACAGCGACATCGCGATCTCCGGGTTGTTCGCATCCGGGAAGAGCGACACCGGGCCGTTGGTGAAGGTCGGCTCGGCCGTGGGCAGGAAGAAGCCGGTGAAGCCCAGCTGCTTCGGCGAGGCCGACGGCACCTTGATGACGCCGACGGACCGGTAGTTCGGGTCCTGCGGGAGGAACGGGGTGGCCTCGCGGTAGAGCACGTTGCCCTTGGCGTCCCGCACCGTGATGACGGGCGTGTAGCCGTTGCCGAGCAGGAAGATGTCGGCGCCGTCGACGGTGATCGGGTGGTTGACCGAGACGTTCTCGTCGGTCTTGGGCGCGCCGGGCGAGCTCTGGAGCGTCGTCTGCGCGTCGAAGAGGCGCGGCTTGCCGAAGTCGCGGCCGGGCGTCTCGTTGAACTCGACGTGGAGCTTGTCGAGCGACAGGACGAAGGGCGGCAGCGTCTCGGTGTCGACCCACGGGCCGGGCGAGATGGTGTTGTAGGTGCCGGCCGACGAGGCGAACTTGTCGCCCTCGGCGAGGATGATGTCACCGCGCCAGCCGAACAGGTGCCCGACGGCCATGCCGATGATGATGCCGGTCAGGGCCAGGTGGAAGAGCAGGTTGCCGGTCTCGCGGAGGTAGCCGGACTCGGCCGACACGCTCGTGCCGTCGTGCGAGTGCAGCCGGAAACGCTTGCGCTTCAGGACCGCTCGCGCCGCCTCGAGGGCCTCCTCGGGCGGGAGGGTCGTCGTGAGCTCGGTGTGCTCGTCGAGCCGCTTGAGCCGTGCGGGTGCCCGCGGCGGGGTGGAGCGCAGTGCCTGCAGGTGCACCTTGGTGCGCGGCACGATGCAGCCGACGAGCGAGACGAAGAGCAGCAGGTAGATCGCCGAGAACCACGGCGAGGCGTAGACGTCGAAGAAGCCGAGCCGGTCGAGCCACGGCGAGCTCGTCGGGTTCTGGGCGATGTAGTCGGCGACCCGGCCGGCGTCGATGTTGCGCTGCGGGAAGATCGAGCCCGGCACGGCCGCGATCGACAGGAGCAGCAGCAGGAAGAGCGCGGTGCGCATGCTCGTCAGCTGGCGCCAGCCCCACCGGAGCATGCCGAGGGCCCCGAGGGTCGGCAGGGTCGGCTCCTGCCGCTCGGGTCGCATCCCCTTGCGTATGCCGCGGGCGTCCGTGGTGCCCGCCGTGGCCTTGCCGCCGGGAACCGAGCCGTCGGGAGCCCTGTCGGTCGTGGGGCCGGTGTCGGTGCTCATGTCAGATCGCCACCTGGAAGCCGTTGACGAGGCGCACCTGGATCCAGACGATGACGTCCTCCCAGACACCGGTCAGCATGAGCAGGCCCACCGCGACGAGGAGCAGGCCGCCGACGTTCTGCAGGGCGCGGCGGTGCCGGCGCAGCCAGTCGCTCGCCCTGCCGGCGCGCTCCCAGAGGGCGGCCATGAGGACGAAGGGCAGCCCGAGGCCGATCGAGTAGACCCCGGCGAGCGCCAGGCCACGGACGATCGAGCCGGACTCCGCCGAGATCGGCGCAGCCATGGCCTGGATCGCCCCGAGGGTCGGGCCCATGCACGGCGACCAGCCGACGGCGAAGGCCGCTCCGAGCAACGGAGCCCCGGCGAGACCGGCACGCGGTCGCCAGCTGACCGGCACGGCATACGACCGGCCGACGCCGAGGAAGAGCAGGCCCATGACGAGGACGACCGCCCCACCGATGCGCAGCAGCGCGCTCTGGTGCTCCCGGAAGGCCAGGCCGACGGCCGAGACGGCCGCAGCGGCGACGAGGAAGACGACCGTGAAGCCGAGGACGAAGAGCAGCGCCCCGACGACGAGCCGGCCCCGCGACCGCTTCTCGAGCGAGACGTCGGACAGGCCGGTGACGTAGCCGAGGAAGCCCGGCACGAGGGGCAGCACGCACGGCGAGGCGAACGAGACGAAGCCGGCGACGAGCGCGACGAGCGCCGCCGCGAGGAGCGACCCGGTGGCGAGCTCGGTACCCATGCCGGCCTCAGGCCTTCTCGGCGAGGACGTCGTCGATGAGCCCGAGCAGCGTCGTGGTCGACACCGGACCGGAGACGCGGGCCGCGATGCGGGCCTCGCGGTCGAGGACGAGGGTCGTGGGTGTGGCGGACGCCTTGCCCTGCAGCGCGAGGATCGGGACGCCCCCGTCGTAGGCGAGCGAGGGGTAGGTCACCTTGTTGGCGGTCTGGAACGCGAGGCCGGTCTCGGGGCCCTCGAGCTTGTCGAGGCCGATGAACTCGACCTTCTTGCCCTTGGCCTGGACCGACTCCCACGCCTTCTGCAGGTCGGGCGTCTCCTTGATGCACGGCGGGCACCAGGAGCCCCAGACGTTGACGACGAGGACCGTGCCGGCGCGGTCGGCGCTGCTCCAGGGCTTGCCCTCGAGGGTCGTGCCCTCGAGCTTCACGGGCTCGCCGCGGTCGGTCACGGGCAGCTGCTCGATCGAGCCGTCACCGGCGACGTAGCCCTTGCGGTCACCCGAGCGTGCCTGGTCTGCAACGGAGTTCGGGTCTGACGAGCAAGCCGCCGCGAACGTCACGAGCCCTCCGGCCATGGCGACAGCGCCCCAGCGCAGCACGGCGCGTCGGTCGAGGTGGTCCATCAGGCGCCCACGCTCCTGCTCGCCCGGGCGAGCAGCTCGGCGGCCGGCTCGGAGTACGTGATGGAGGCGAGCTCGTCACCGTGGTAGGTCAGGGAGGTCAGCGACGCGAGGGTGCACTCACGCTTGCGGGGGTCGTGCCACAGGCGCCGGCCCTCGAGCTTGTTGCGGACGGTCCACACGGGCAGCTGGTGGCTCACGACGACGGCCTCGTGACCGCGCGCCGCGTCGCGGGCGTCGGCGATGGCCGCGAGCATGCGCACCGCGATCTGCTCGTAGGGCTCTCCCCACGAGGGCTTGGTGATGTCGGTGAACAGATGCCAGTTGCGCGGGTGGAGCAGGTCGAGCTTGCTGACCGTGCGACCCTCGAACTGGTTCTCGGACTCGATGACGCGCACGTCGGTGGTGATCGAGACCTCGTGGTCGGCGGCGATCGGGGCCGCCGTCTCCTGAGCCCGGTCGAGCGGGGACGCGACGACGTGGGTGATGTCGTTGGTCTCGAGGTGGGCCGCGACGAGGTGCGCCATCTCGTTCCCGAGCTCCGAGAGGTGGAAGCCGTCGAGGCGGCCGTAGAGCACGCCCCCGGGGTTGTGGACCTCGCCGTGCCGCAAGAGGTGCACGACCGTGAGGTCGTCGGCGCCCGGCGCCGCCCCGCTCGTGCTCTCACCCATGGTCGACAGTCTCTCAAACGTCGTGCTCAGGACCGAATCCGCACCCGAGCCTGTGCACCCCCTGTGACGTGCGACGACGTCGGTGGAACGGCCGGCACCTCCCGGCCGGCCCGACCTACACTCCGGGACGTGTCATGGTCCCTGTGGCTGACGCTCGTCGCGACGGGCGCGCTCATCTCCCTCACGCCCGGCGCCGGGGCGGTCAACACGATGGCCACCTCGCTCGGCTCCGGGTGGTCCCGCTCGATCTGGGGCATCCTCGGCCAGCAGGTCGCGCTGCTCACCCACCTGGTCGTCGTCGCCGCCGGGGTCGGGGTGCTCGTCGCCGGCTCCCCCGTGCTCTTCAACGTCATCCGGTATGCCGGTGCCGCCTACCTCGTCTACCTCGGCGTGCGCCAGTTCCGTTCGAGGGCCGCCGCGACTCGGGTCAACGAGCTCCAGCGCGAGCCGGCGTGGTCGATGTTCCGCCGGGGCCTGCTCGTCAACCTCACCAACCCCAAGGCCGTCGTCTTCTTCCTCGCCTTCACCCCGCAGTTCATCCGGCCGGATCAGCCGCTGCTGCCGCAGTACGCCGTGCTCGCCGCGACGATCGTCGCCATCGACGTCATCGTCATGTGGTTCTTCTTCGCCGCGGCGGCACGCGGGCTCGGGCGGCTGACCCAGCGAGAGTCGGGCCAGCGCACCCTGAACCGCGTCTTCGGCGGACTGTTCGTCGGCGTCGGCGTGCTGCTCGCCGCCGTCCACTAGCAGCGCGACGGACTGGAAAGACTCAGAAGCTCAGACGAGCTCGGGCACGTCGAGGTGCGCGATGGCGAGGGAGAACTCGCCGATCTCGGTGACCTTCATGCCGGTCTGCTGCACGAGATCGGCCCGCAGTCCCATCGCCGCGTTGCGCGTCGCCATCATCGCCTCGGGCGAGTCGTAGGTCACCGTGAGGCAGGACCGCCCGGCAGCTCGGTCGACGAAAAGGCTTGCGCTGCAGAAGCCCTCGAGCTGCTCGACCTTCGGCATGATGCCGTCGCGGAAGGCGTCGATGACGCTGTCGACCATCGCGGGGTCGGCCTCGGACCACGTGATCCGGGCGCAGCAGCCGTCGGCGACCCGGTGGTCGCGGTGGAGGTAGGCGATCTCCCACGCGTCGACCGTTGCCTCCCCGCCGAGGAGGTCCGCCGCCTGCTGGCGCATCGGCATGACGCTCCCGGCGGTGGCACGCATCGCGGACTCGTCACGCCAGGCCGTCGTGACGATGCACCGGCCGGTGACGCGGTCGGCGACCATCGAGAGGCCGACGCAGCCGTCCATCGCCCTGACCTGCGGCATCACCACGTCCTGGATGTGCGCGATGCCCGTCTCGATCATGCCGGGACGGCCCATGACCGTCGTGGAGCGTGCGTGCACGACCCCACCTCCTCGGTTCGGGGCGGCACCCCGACGGCGCCGCCGTCACCGACCAGCCTCCTCCCCGCGCGCGTGGGCGGCAATGCCCGAGCAGGTATGCCGTGTGGCCGCCTCCGCGCGCCCCGTTCGAGGTGATCGCGGTGGGCACACAGGCCACGCGATCACCTCGAACCGGCTTGGTCTCAGTCGGGGGTGGCGGCGGCACGGGCTGCGGCCGGCAGTGCGGCGATGACGTGGTCGACGGCCTCGTCGTCGTGCGAGGCCGAGACGAACCACGACTCGAAGGCGCTCGGCGGCAGGTGCACGCCCTGGCTCAGCATCGAGTGGAAGAACCGGCGGAAGGCGCTGGTGTCCTGGTCCTTGGCGTCGTCGTAGCTGCTCACCGCGCCGTCGCGGAAGAAGACGGAGAACATCGAGCCGGCCCACTGGATCGTGTGCGGCACGGACGCCGCGGACAGCTCGGCGGCGACGGCGTCGGCGATGGCGTGCGAGACGACGTCGAGCCGCTCGTAGACGGCCGGGGTGCAGCCCTGCAGGGTCGCGAGGCCGGCGGCCGAGGCGACGGGGTTACCGGACAAGGTGCCGGCCTGGTAGACGGGGCCCTGCGGCGCGAGCAGCGCCATGACGTCGGCGCGACCGCCGAAGGCCGCGGTCGGGAAACCGCCACCCATGACCTTGCCGAAGGTGAAGAGGTCAGGTGCGCCCGCGGCATACGGCCCCTCCAGGCCGTAGAAGCCGGACGGGCTGCAACGGAAGCCGGTCATCACCTCGTCGGAGACGAGCAGCGCGCCGTGGGCCTTGGTGATGCGCAGCAGGCCCTCGGTGAAGCCGGGCGCCGGCGGGACGACGCCCATGTTGCCGGCCGCGGCCTCGGTGATGACGGCCGCGATCTCATGCCCGCGCTCCGCGAACGCCGCCTCGAGGGCAGGCAGGTCGTTGTAGGGCAGGACGATCGTCTCGCCGGCGCTCGAGCGCGGGACGCCGGCCGAGTCGGGCAGGGCGAAGGTGGCGACGCCCGAGCCGGCCGAGGCCAGCAGCGCGTCGACGTGGCCGTGGTAGCAGCCGGCGAACTTCACGACGACGTCACGCCCGGTGAAGCCACGGGCGAGGCGGATCGCCGACATCGTCGCCTCGGTGCCCGAGTTGACGAGGCGCACCTGCTCGACGGGCTCGACGCGGGCGACGATCTCCTCGGCGAGGCGCACCTCGTTCTCGCTGGGCGTGCCGAACGAGAAGCCCTTGGCCGCGGCCTCGGTCACGGCCGCGAGGACGTCCGGGTGCGCGTGCCCGAGGATCATCGGGCCCCACGAGCAGATGAGGTCGACGTAGCGCTTGCCGTCGGCGTCGGTGAGCCAGGGCCCGGACCCGCTCGCCATGAAGCGCGGCGTGCCACCGACGGCACGGAAGGCGCGCACCGGGGAGTTCACGCCGCCGGGGATCACCTCGCTGGCGCGCGCGAGGAGCGCTGCGGACGCGGGTGCGTCGGAGGCGGTCTGGACGGGAGGCGGCTGCGAGCTCATGGGCACCATTGTCGCTGCCCGCGGCGACCCGCCCGACGCCACCCCGTGCGGTTGCCGTCGCGGACGCGCGACGCGTCCGCACGTCCGGGCCGCAACCACACGGCATACGCCATCGGTCGGGGACGCTTCTCAGCGGCCGCTGAGACTCGTCGGGTCGAGGTGGTCGCGCACGATGGCCATGGCGTCACCGATCGCGGTGAACTGGGCCGGGCTCATGATGTCGACGAGGTTGTCGCGCACGCTCTCGACGTGGACGCGCGCGATGTCGTCGACGGCCGCGAGCCCGCCCGAGGTCAGCACGAGCTCGACGCCGCGCTTGTCGTCGGCGCACTGCTCGCGGGTGACCCAGCCACGGTCCTCGAGCCGCTTGGCCGTGTGCGTGAGGCGGCTGCGCGACTGGACGACCATCGCCGCGAGCTCGCTCATCCGCAGGCGGTGGTTCGCGCTCTCGGAGAGCATCGAGATGATCTCGTACTCGCTGAGCTGCAGCCCTGCGTCGCCGAGCGCGTCGTCGAGCGCACGCTCGAGCAGCCTCGTGCCGCGCAGGATGGCCCGCCACGACGCCTGCTCGGCATCACTGAGCCACCGCACGCCGTCGTCCCCTGTACCTGACATGTCAACCTCCTGCGGTTGCCCAGATGGTAGTGCCGTCAGGCGGTCCATTCGGTCACGTCGAGTGCGAAGTAGGTCAGCACGACCTGCGCACCGGCGCGGCGGATCGAGACGAGCGACTCGATCGCCGCCGCCTGCAGGTCGATCCAGCCGTTGGCCGCGGCCGCGTGGATCATGGAGTACTCCCCCGACACCTGGTAGGCCGCGACCGGCACCGAGGCGCGCTCGGCGGCTGCCGCGACGACGTCGAGGTAGGACATCGCGGGCTTGACCATCACCATGTCGGCGCCCTCGGCGATGTCGAGGTCGATCTCGCGCAGCGACTCGACGACGTTGGCCGGGTCCTGCTGGTAGGTGCGGCGGTCACCCTGCAGGCTCGACTGGACGGCCTCGCGGAACGGGCCGAAGAACGCCGAGGCGTACTTGGCGGCATACGCGAGGATCACGGTGTCGGTGAAGCCCTCGGCGTCGAGCGCCTCACGGATGACGGCGACCTGGCCGTCCATCATCCCCGAGGGCGCGACGACGTGGGCGCCGGCGCGGGCCTGGGCCACGGCCATCTCGGCGTAGAGGAGGTTGGTCGCGTCGTTGTCGACCCGGCCGCGCTCGTCGAGCACGCCGCAGTGGCCATGGTCGGTGAACTCGTCGAGGCACGTGTCGGCCATGACGACGAGGTCGTCGCCGACGGCGTCGCGCACGGCGCGGAGCGCGACGTTGAGGATGCCGTCGGGGTCGACGGCGCCGCTGCCCGTGGCGTCCTTGTGCTGGGGCACGCCGAAGAGCATGATCCCGCCGACGCCGGCCGCGACGCAGCGGTGCGCGACCTCGACGACGCTCTCGAGCGTGTGCTGGTCGACGCCGGGCATGCTCGTGATCGGGCGCGGCTCGGTGATGCCCTCGGCGACGAAGACCGGCAGCACGAGGTCACGCGGGTGCAGCCGGGTCTCGGCGACGAGTGAGCGCAGGACGGGGTTCTGGCGCAGGCGACGAGGACGCTCGATCATCGGACGCTCCTCAGCGGGCGCGGCGGCGCGAGGCCGGACGCTTGTCGCTGGGACGCTGGACGGGCTGTTCCGCCTCGGCAGCGGCGACGGCGAGTCCGACGCCGTGGCCGGCGAGGGCGTCGACGAGGCTGAGGGCAGAGGCCTCCGGCGCGAGGACGTCGACACGGAGCCCGTGCTCCTGCGCGGTCTTGGCCGTGGCCGGACCGATGCAGGCGACCACCGTTGCGGCGTGCGGCTTCCCGGCGATGCCGACGAGGTTGCGCACCGTCGAGCTCGACGTGAAGAGCACGGCGTCGTAGTCGCCGCCCTTGATGGCGTCGCGGATCGACGCGGCCGGCGGCGCGGCGCGCACGGTGCGGTAGGCGGTCACGTCGTCGACCTCCCAGCCCATGTCGCGCAGCCCGGCGACGAGCGTCTCGGTGGCGATGTCGGCGCGCGGCAGCAGGACGCGGTTGATCGGGTCGAGCATCTCGTCGAACTCGGGCCACGACTCGAGCAGACCGGCCGCCGACTGCTCACCCGCGGGCACGAGGTCGGGGTTGATGCCCCACTCGCGCAGGGCGGCGGCGGTGACACCACCGACCGCGGCGACCTTGAGGCCGGCGAAGGCGCGTGCGTCGAGCCCGAACTCCTCGAAGCGCTCGCGCACGGCACGCACGGCGTTGACCGACGTGAAGCCGATCCACTCGTAGCGGCCGGTGACGAGGCCCTTGACGGCCTTCTCCATCTGCTGCGGGGTGCGGGGCGGCTCGACCGAGATGGTCGGCACGACGTCCGCAGTGGCGCCGTAGCCGGCGAGCCGCTCGACCATCGAGCCGGCCTGGGCCTGGGTGCGGGGCACGAGGACCTTCCAGCCGAAGAGCGGCTTGGACTCGAACCACGAGAACTCGTCGCGCAGGGCGACGTTGGGCGAGACGACGGCGAGCGAGACCTCGAGCGGCTCCTTGCCGGCGAAGACCGCGTCGGCCTCGCCGAGGCTCGTCGCGACGGAGGACTGGCGCACCGTGGTGCCGTGGGCCGACAGGGCGACGAGCGAGTCGGCCGGTCGACCGGCGGCGCGCAGCGCGGCGAGGGCGGTGCGGATGCCGTCGGTGCCACCGAGGAGCACGAGGGTGTCGGTATCGGCGGCGTAGGCCGACCAGTCGATGCCCGAGCGGTCGACACCGACGACGTGGACGGCGCCGGTCGACTTCGACGTCAGGGGCACACCGGCATACGTCGGCCCGGCGGTCAGGGCGGAGACGCCCGGGACCACGTCGTAGGTGATGCCGGCCTTGCGGCAGGCGCGCACCTCCTCGACGAGGCCGTTGAAGGTCGCGGGGTCGCCGTCCATGAGGCGCACGACGAGACCGCCCGGCGCCACGGACTTGGCCGCCTTGACGACGAGCTTGGCCCGGACGGCGTGCGTGAGCTCCTGACCCTGCTCGCCGTGGCCGGCGTCGATGATCTCGACGTCGGGACGGGTGTGCTCGAGCACGACGTCGTCGCGGGCGATGCGGTCGAGCACCACGACGTCTGCGGCCGCGAGCAGGTCACGACCGCGCAGCGTCATCAGGCCGGGGTCGCCCGGGCCGGAGCCGACGAAGGCGACCCGCGCCGGCGTCGTGGCGTGGGTGGGAGTCGAGTCCGTCTGCTCTGACGGCTGGCGGGAAGGAGTCACGAAACTTGCTCCGGTTGGTGTGGGGCGTGGTCTGGGACAGGTCCAGCTGACGTGGCGACCTGGAGGTCGGCGGCGCCGTCCTCCAGCAGGATCCGGGCGAGCCGCGAGCCGAGGTCCTCCGGCTCGTCGTAGGGCCCGACGAGCGAGCGGCGCAGCTCGACGCTGCCGTCCTCCGTGCCGGCGAAGGCACGCAGCGACAGCTCGAGGCCGTCGTCGCCTTCGACGACCTCGGCGAGCGCCCCGACGGGAGCGGTGCACCCGGCTTCGAGCGTCGAGAGGAGCGACCGCTCGGCGATGACGCAGGTCCGGGTGTCGGGGTCGTCGAGCACCGAGACCGCGGACACGACGTCGTCGCGGTCGGAGCGGCACTCGACGGCCAGGGCCCCCTGCCCGGGGGCGGGCAGCACCTGGATGGGGTCGATGATCTCGGTGGCCTCGCCGAGGCGGCCTAGGCGAGCGAGACCCGCCCGGGCCAGGACGACGGCGTCGAGCACGCCCGAGGAGACGAATCCGATTCTCGTGTCGACGTTTCCGCGGATCGGCCGGATGTCGACACCGAGCCCGAGCGCGGCGATCTGGGCCGTGCGGCGGGGCGAGCCGGTGCCGATGACCGAGCCGGCGGGCAGCTCGCCGAGCGTCAGGCCGTCGCGGGCCACGAGCACGTCGCGGCTGTCCTCGCGCACCGGGACGGCAGCGACGACGAGGCCCGGCTCGGGAGCCGTCGGGAGGTCCTTCAGCGAGTGGACGGCGACGTCGATGCGGCCGTCGAGCAGCGCCCGGCGGATGGCCGCGGCGAAGACGCCCGTGCCGCCGATGGCGGTGAGGAGCTCGCCCGACACGTCACCCTCGGTCGTGATCTCGACGATCTCGACCTCGTGGCCGGCCTCGCGCAGGCGGTCGGCCACCCAGCCGGACTGGGTGGTGGCGAGGGCCGAGCGGCGCGTGCCGAGGCGCAGGGCGGTCATGGCTGGGCCCGCTTCGGGGGCGTGGACACGTTGGCGACGTCCTTGGGCTCGAGGTCGAACAGCTCGCGCAGGGCCGCGGCGTAGTCGTCGCCGCTGCCCTCCATGGCGAACTCCTTGACGCGCATCGTCGGCGTGTGGAGCAGCTTCTCGACGATGCGGTGCACGGCGAGACCCACCTCGGCGCGGGTGGTCTCGTCGAGACCCGGCAGGCGCTGGTCGAGGCGGTCCATCTCGGTGGCGACGAGGTCGGCGGCCCGGGCGCGCAGCGCGGCCACCGTCGGGGCGACGGACTTCTCCATCCGGCGCGTCAGGTAGTCGGCGACCTCACCGGTGACGAGCTCGCGGACCCGGACGACCTGGGTCGTGTCGGCGCGGCCCTCGAGGAGCAGCCCGAGCGCCTGGAGGTCGACGAGGGTGACACCGGGCACGGGCTCGGACCAGGAGTCGACGGGCTCGACGTCGCGCGGGAGGGCGAGGTCGACGACGACCTGCGGGCGACCGTCGCGGCGGGCTGCGCTCTCGGCGAGCATCTCGGCGGTGATGACGTGCCCGACGGCGCCGGTGCAGGTGATGACGAGGTCGCTCTCGGCGAGGACGTCGGGCAGCTCGCCCCACGGGCGGGCCGTGCCGCTTGTCGTCACGGCGAGGCGCTCGGCGCGCTCGGGCGTGCGGTTGACGATGGTCAGCGACTCGACTCCCTGACGGCGCGCCGTGGCGGCGGCCAGGCCGCTCATCCCGCCGGCGCCGACGACGGCCGTGGAGGCACCGACGAGCGGGCCGAGAACGGCGGTGGCCTCCTCGAGCGCGATCTGCACGAGCGAGACGCTGTGCTGGTCGATGTCGGTCTCGGCGTGCGCCCGCTTGCCGACGCGCAGCGCGCCCTGGAAGAGCGCGTTGAGCGACTCGCCGACCTGGCCGCGCCCCTGCGCTCCGGCGAGGGAGTCGCGCATCTGGCCGAGGATCTGGGCCTCGCCGACAGCCATCGAGTCGAGCCCGCAGGCCACGGTGAACGCGTGGGCCACGGCGGCGTCGTCGTAGCGGACGTAGAGGTGGTCGGCGAGCGCCTCGGCGCGGGCGGCCAGCGCGTCGGCCGGGTCGCCCGGCGGTAGCTCGGCGACCGGACGCGCGCCCTCGGGCTCCTCGATGCCGGCGGCGATCGCGAGCGCCTCGCCGATGGCCGCGACGGCGGGGTGGAAGGCCGGGACCGAGGCGTAGACCTCGAGGCGGTTGCACGTCGAGAGCACGACGGCCTCGGTGGCGGTGGCCGAGCTCAGCACCGAGGCGGCGATGGCCTCGGCCCGGTCGGGACGCTCGGAGAGCGCCTCCAGCACCGAGAGCGGTGCGGTGTGGTGGGACAGGCCGATGACGAGCAGGCTCACGGGACCACCACCGCCGAACGGAGGGCGCCCGCCGCGAGCGACTTGCGCTGGGCGTGGAAGGCGAGGATCTGCAGCTCCGTCGAGAGGTCGACACGGCGTACGTCCACGCCGCTGGGCACGGACAGCACGGCCGGTGCGAAGTTGAGGATCGAGCTGATGCCGGCGCCGACGAGGGCGTCGCAGACGGCCTGGGCGGCCGGGGCCGGCGTCGCGATGACGCCGATGGCGATCGGGTCGACGGCGTGGTGGGCGCTCAGCTCGGCGAGCGGACGGATCGCCACCCCGACGACGCGTTCGTCGGCGAGCGCCGGGTCGTCGTCGTAGAGCCCGACGATGCGGAATCCCTTGGTGACGAAGCCGGAGTAGGAGGCGAGCGCGTGGCCGAGGTTGCCCATGCCGACGATGGCGACCGGCCAGTCCTCGGTCAGGCCGAGGGCCCGGGAGATCTCGAGGGCGAGCGTCTCGACGTCGTAGCCGACGCCGCGGACGCCGTAGGAGCCGAGGTGGCTGAGGTCCTTGCGCAGCTGCGCGGAGCGCACCCCGACCTCGGCGGCCAGCTCCTCGGACGAGACCGACAGGACGCCGTCCTCAGCGAGGCGGGAGAGCGTTCGGAGGTACTCGGGGAGCCGCGCGACGGTTGCGTCGGGGATCTCGCGACGCAGTGCAGGGTCGGCGGACACTCTTGCTCACCGGCTCCTCTCAAAAGAGGCGTTTCTCCCCGGACGCGGAGCACGTGGGGACCAGTTCAGGCTAGACGTTTGTGAACCCATGCACAAAGTTGACTTCGGCGGCCTACCACGGCATGGGACGCGCCCCGGAGGCAGGTCACCCGAAGGCTCAGCTCAGGGCGGCGCGGAGGCGGGCCTCGTCGACCCGCCAGAAGTCGTGGCGCCGACCGTCGACGAAGGTCACGGGGATCTGCTCGGCGTAGCGGCGCAGCAGCTCGGGGTCGTCGTCGACGGACTGCTCCTGCCAGCCGACACCCAGCTCACCGGCCACCCGGGCGACGACAGCGCGCGCCTCGTCGCACAGGTGGCAGCCGGGACGGCCCAGCAGGACCACGCGAGGGGGCGACGACGGATCGGCACCGCCTGGGACCCCTGAGGGCGGCTCGCTGGAAGGACCCGTGGGCTGGTCACTGCTCATGACTCCACTGTAGGCAGCGCCCCGCGTCCCGACCCCCTCCTCCGGCCGCATGCGTCGGGTGGGCCACCAGTCGTAGGCGTCGGGTGGGCCACAAAAGGTCGTGGAGGTCCCATGTCGTCGCGCATTCAGACAGACTGTCCCCGATGCGCGCGAACAGGACGCCGGGCCACCGGCACCGACCTGTCACCGCACCGGGAACGAGCCCGGCGCGAGTGCCGTTCGGCGCTGCCCGCACAGGTGTCACGCACGTCGTGCCCGGCGCCCTCCCGCTCGCTCTGCCGGCCCTCGTTCTCCCCGGCCTCGCCGGTGCCCCCGGACTCGCCCACCGGCCTGTGCTGCCCACGTGGCGCTCGGCGTTCGATGCCGTCTGGGCGGCCTTGGCCAACGAGGGCGCCGAGGGCGCCGAGCTCACTCGGGCCGGGCCGTCCTCCCCCGGCGCCGGACCGCGGCGCCACCCCGAGCGCGACGCCGACGAGCAAGCCCGCATCGCCGCCCTCGTCGAGCTCGCCCAGGGCGGCGACAAGGAGGCGTTCGCGCAGCTCTACGACGTCTACGTCGACACGGTCTTCCGCTACGTCCTCGTCCGCGTCGCCAACCGCGCCCTGGCCGAGGACCTCACGTCCGAGACCTTCCTGCGGGCGATGCGCCGGATCGACTCGTTCACCTGGCAGGGCAAGGACATCGCGGCCTGGTTCGTCACCATCGCGCGCAACCTCATCGCGGACCACGTGAAGTCGGCGAAGTTCCGCTTCGAGGTGGCGACCGCCGACATGCGCGACGCCGACGAGCGCGTCGACGCCCCCGACACGGAGGTGCTGACGCGGCTGCGCGACGAGCGGCTCGTCTCGGCGATCCGCGAGCTCGGCTCCGACCAGGCCGAGTGCATCACCCTGCGCTTCCTGCAGGGACTCAGCCTCGCCGACACGGCGCGGGTGCTCGGCAAGTCCGAGGGCGCGGTCAAGCAGCTGCAGCTGCGGGCGACGCGCGCCCTGCGCAAGGCCCTGGACGGAGTCGAGCTGTGATCCGCGTAACCCAGCCGGCACCCGCGTCGTTCTCACGACGTAGGGACGGCGCGTGTGGGCCCGCCCCGACGCTCGGAGCGCCGACCGGTGCCTCCGTGGAACGCGTGAACGCAGGTGGCGGGGTGGCAGCGACGACGGTGCTCCGGCCCCTGCGCGACGACCTGCACCACCCACCCCTCGCTGTGGACCGGGCCGCTCTCCGGCTCGTCGGCCGTGTCGTGCCCGAGGGCGTATGCCGTGTGGCGGGCACCCCTCGGCCGCCCGGCCAGGTGGGGAGACCCTTCCCGCGCTGACCGGCCCCTGGTGGCACGACGCACGACCCGACAGACGCAAGACAGAGACGATGGACGCGAGAGAGGAAGGAGGCGCCATGGACCTCGGTGCGAACGCCGACGGCGAGCTGCTCCAGCGCGCCCTCGACGGCGAGCCCGTGTCCGAGCCGGGCATCCTCGAGCTCGTCGCCGTGCTCCACGCCGTCCAGGCCGTCGACCAGGCGGGCCTCGCACCGCGCGCCGAGTTCGTCTCCGACCTTCGCGCCCGTCTGCTCGACGACGACGGGAGCGCGGCAGCCCCCGTCCCGCCGATCGCGCCCGTCCCGTCGGGTGACGACGGCTCCAGCGGCGCGTCGGTGTCGGTGCTGCGCGTTGCGGCCCGGCCGCTCAAGCTCGTCGCCGCGGCCGCCGCCAGCATCCTCGTCATCGGCGGCGCCCTCGGGTTCGCGTCCCGGTCGGCGGTGCCGGGCGACGCCCTCTACGGCGTCAAGCAGCTGCTCGACCGGGCGGCGATCCAGCTCGCGGGCTCCCGCTACGACGAGGGTCTGACCTACCTCGCGCAGGCGCAGGAGCACATCACCGAGGCGCGCGAGCTGCTCGACGGGGGTTCCCCGTCCACGCACGACCTCGACACGGCATACGACGCGGCGACCGACGCTGCCGGCCGCGCGCAGACGATCCTCATGGAGGTCTACCGCACGGAGCAGCGCGCCGATGCCCTGACCGAGCTGTCCGACTTCTACACGCGGGCCATCCCGCAGGTCGACGCGATGCGGCCACGAGTGCCGGCGCCGTCGCTGCCGGCCTGGCAACGCCTGCGAGACCTCTTGGGGGCCGGCGAGGTCGCCACCCTGCGGGGCCTGGCCGAGTGCGGCGCCTGCGGTGAGCGCGCGACGGCGGCGAGGCAGCTGCTCGCCGGGCTGACCGGGACGGTCACGCCCACGAGCCCGGGTAGCGGCACGTCCGCCCCGGGCACACAGCCGTCCCGTGGCGCGACCCTGCGCCCCACCACGACCGCCCCGCGCCCGCCCGCGACGTCGACGCCCGCCGGTGGTGGGCTGCCGGGCGTCTCGGTCACCGGCGGCGTCACGCTGCCCGGGGGCACGATCAACCTGCCCGGTGTCGGGGTGACGTCCTCGTCCGTCGGCGTCGGTGGGGGCGGTGTCACGCTGCCCGGCGCGACGGTGAGCCTGCCCGGCGTGGGAGTCACGTCGTCGACCATCGGGGTCGGCGGTGGCGGGATCACCCTGCCCGGCGCGACGATCCCGCTGCCGTCGGTGACGCTCGGGGTCCCCACCCTGCCGACGAAGCTCGCGCCCACCACGATCCTGCCGACGCTGCTGCCCTGACCGGCCGGAGCGGGCCGGCCCCGTCAGAGGAAGACGGACTTGCGCTGCATGAGCAGGCTGTAGAGCGTCTGCTGGATCGTCTCGCGCACCTGGTCGGTGAGGTCGAAGACGAGCATCGGGTCGTCGGCCGCGTCGGGGCCGAAGCTCGTGGTCTCGATGGGCGGCCCGAACTCGATGAGCCACTTGCTCGGCAGCGGCACCATCCCGAGCGGTCCGAGCAGCGGGAACGTCGGCGTGATCGGGGCGTACGGCAGCCCGAGCAGGCGCGCGACCGCCGGCATGTTGCCGAGGATCGGGTAGATCTCCTCGGCGCCGACGATCGACACCGGCACGATCGGCACGCCGGCGCGCAGGGCCGCGGAGACGAAGCCGCCGCGACCGAAGCGCTGCAGCTTGTAGCGCTCGCTGAACGGCTTGCCGACGCCCTTGAAGCCCTCGGGCCAGACGCCGACGAGCGCGCCGCTGCCGAGCAGGCGCTCCGCGTCGGAGTTCGCCGCGAGGGTCGTGCCCGAGCGCCGCGCCATGGTGCCGACGAACGGCATCTGGAAGACGAGGTCGGCGCCGAGCATCCGCAGGTGGCGGTGGCGCGGGTGCTCGTCGTAGACGGCGACCTGGGTCATGAGCGAGTCCATCGCGATGGTGCCCGAGTGGTTGCCCACGACGAGCGCGCCGCCCTCGTCGGGGATGTTCTCGATGCCACGCACCTCGACGCGGAACCACTTCTTGTAGAAGGGCCGCAGGAGCGGCAGGTGCACGTTGACGGTGTAGTCCTCGTCGAAGCCGAACTCGTCGACGACGTAGTCGCCGGTCAGCCGGCGGCGCAGGTAGGCGAGCGTCTCGGCGACCTGGCGCTCGGCCTCCTCGGCGGGCACCCCGGCCGATGTCGCGGCGGCGCGCAGGACGTTGACGGCCAGCTCGACGAGCTCGGTCGGGCCGGGCCGCGACTCCGAGGAGAACTCGGCGCCCTCGAGCACGGCGCCGACGAGCTTCTCCGCGCGCGACTGCAGTCCGGACGTGAGCGCGTGCTCACGCCCCCTCGCCTCCGAGGCCTGCGTATGCCGTGTGCCCACGTCTGCGACGTGGCTGTCGTCGGCCGGCGCGGACGTCTCGACCGTAGGGACCGCGCGCAGGCGGGTCGGCTCACCGTTGGCCGTGCGGCGCGTCGAGCGCATCGAGGCCCGGCTGGGCCGGCGGGGCGGGGTGGGCTCGGCCGGCAGGGCGTCCGAGGGCTCGTCCGAGTCGGTGAGCCCGACGGTCTCGACGGTCTCTAGGGTCTCTACGGGCTTGCCCGGCTCTCGGGACTCGGGTCCGGCCGACTCACGTCCGGGCGTGGCCGGCGCACGGCGCTCGGCGGTCTCGGGCTCCGTCGGGCCCTCGGTCACGGCAGCCACGACGACCTCGTCGGCGGACGGGGGCGCACCGACGGCCGTCCGTCGGGCCGCGCTGAGCTCGACCGGCGCCGTCGGGATGAGGGGCGTGCCGCTGCGGCGCCGGCGCTCGCCCGAGGCCCGGGCCGCCCCCGCGGCGAACGCGCCTCGCGCGGGTCGGACGGCCGTCGTCGTCGCCGAGTTCGCTGGGGTCGCTGGAGTCGCCGAGGTCGCTGCGGTCGCGGCCTCCTGCGCGGCCGGCTTCGTCGTCGCGCTCGTGCCCGTCCGCGGCTTCTTCTTCCTGGCTGACGAGGGCTTCGTCGTCGCCTGCTTCTTCGGCGTCTTCGCAGCGGCCTTCGTGGCGGTCGCCTTCTTCGCAGCGGCCTTCGTGGCGGTCGCCTTCTTCGCGGTGGGCTTCTTCGCGGTGGACTTCTTCGCGGTGGACTTCTTCGCGGTGGACTTCTTGGCGGTGGACTTCTTGGACGTCGCGGCCTCGCGGGCAGCCGGCTTCTGCGCGGCAGCGGCGGTCGTCCCGGTCTCCGGCGTCCCGTCGGCGGGGGTCTGCTGCGCGGCGGCCTTGCTAGGGTCGGCGGTCACGGCTGGATCCTGTCGAAGACTCGGGAGAGCGCTGCGGCGGTGCCGCCCGCGGCGTCGCTGACGACCTCGCCGACACCCTCGACCCCCGGCACGGCGGGACGCAGGTGGCGGGCGTAGTCCTCGAACGCCTCCCGGGTCGTGAAGTGCGGCTCGAACTCGAGCACCGAGCGCATCCGGGCCGTGTCGAGGCCTCGACCGAAGGCGAGGAAGGTCAGCTGGTCGGAGGAGAAGTCCGCGAAGCCGCTGCGCCGGACGATGTTGCCGATGACGCCTGCGGCCTGCAGCGGCACCGGCACCACGGGGCGTCGGGCGATCGCCGTGCACTGGGTGACGGTGAGGAAGCCGTCGCCCGCGACGTTGACGATGCCGGCGGGCGGCCCGGTGGTCGCGAGGATCATGGCGGCCGTCGCGTCGTCCTCGTGGACGAACTGGAAGCGGGCGTCGTAGCCGAGCGGGATGGGCACGAGCGGCAGCGCGAAGTAGTCGGTGATGGCGGTGTGGATGCTCGGCCCGACGACGTTGGCCAGGCGCAGCATCGTGATCTCCACGTCGGGACGGCGCCGGGAGAAGCCGCGGACATAGCCCTCGACCTCGACCGAGTCCTTGCCGAAGCCGGTGCGCGGCAGGGTCTTGGGGTTCATGTCCTCGGTGAACATCGCGGGGTCGCGCGGGGACGAGCCGTAGACGGCCGCGGAGGACTTCACGACGAGGCGCCGCACCGACTCGGACTTCTGGCACGCAGCGAGCAGCTGCATCGTGCCGATGACGTTGATCTCCTTCTGCGTCACCCGCCCGCCCGTGTCCTTGGGGGTCGCGATGACGTTCATGTGCACGACCGTGTCGACCTCGGCCTGCGCCATGATCCGGCCGATCATCGGGTTGCGGATGTCGGCCCGTACGAACTCGGCGCGGCCGATCGAGTGCTTGGGGGGCACGACGTCGACCCCGAGGATCCGCTCGATGGACGGGTCGGTCGACAACCGTCGGGCGTAGAGACCACCGAGGTAGCGAGACACCCCCGTGACCAGGACGACCTTGGCCATCGGCTCCTCCTGTCGTCGGTCGGTGCGGACACATCGTGCTCGTGACCGGCCCTGACGCGCTGAGGCGTTCGAGCGGCACTCGCCTGCGGAGGAGACCTCGTTCCCCCGCCCTCGCAGCCTACCTAGACCGTGTCGGGTACGTACCCGGGCGGGCACGGCCGAGGACGGATGTGTCGAGCCTCTCGGCGCGGGACCCGTGCTGGCGGCCGGCCGCACACTCCCCCGGAGACGCGAACGACCCCCACCGAGGGTGAGGGTCGAGAGCGTGCGGACGGAGCCGCGGAACCTGAGCTGGTCAGGTCACTTCTTGTTGCGGCGCTGATGGCGCGTCTTGCGCAGCAGCTTGCGGTGCTTCTTCTTGGCCATCCGCTTGCGGCGCTTCTTGATGACAGAACCCATGTTTGTCCTTGTCGTGAGTCTTGAGACGTGTCCTTGAACTGAGCTGGTGCCGACCTGCGTCGACACCCCCGGAGAAGGGTAGGTCGAACTTCACGAGCCGAACAGGGTTCACAGACTAGCGCGTGCCCCGCCTCTATCCCAAAAGCGCGGGCCCCTGCTCACCGGCCCCGTCCAGCTGCGAATGCCGAAGGGGCGGCCGGACCGGGTGGTCGTGGCCGCCCCTTCGAATGCGTCGTGACGCTGCAGTCACGCGGTGTCGATGAAGGACGTCTCCAGGTACTTGTGGACCGCATCCTCCGGAACCCGGAAGGAGCGGCCGACGCGTACGGCCGGAAGGTCTCCGCCGTGGACGAGTCGGTAGACGGTCATCTTCGACACTCGCATGATCGAGGCGACCTCGGCGACGGTCAGAAACCGCACCTCGGCGAGCTGGCGCTCATTCGACATGTGTTACCCCGATCTTCAGGTGGGCTGCACCCGCGCGCCGACGGCTTCCCCTCCGACGAAACTTCACGCAGGTGCAAGAAGCAACATTAGGGGCAGATGTGACTGGAGGGGAAGCGATCGACGATAAGAATCGGTCACGCGCAACTCGACACGCCGGTGGGGCCCCTGTGGATCTCCCGGCTCGTCACGGCTCCAGACGGTGCAGGTCGCGCGGGAACAGCGTCACCTCGCGGATGTTCTCGGCACCCGTCAGCCTCCCGACCCACCTTTCCAGACCGATGGCGAAGCCGCCATGCGGAGGCATGCCGTGGGCGAACGCGTCGAGGTAGCCGGCGAGCACCGCGGGGTCCGTGCCGGTCCGCGCCATCGCCGCGGCGTAGTCGGACGGCCGGTGCAGGCGCTGGCCGCCGGTCGTCAGCTCGAGCCCCCGGAAGAGCAGGTCGAAGCTGTTGCTACCCACGGGGGGCTCCGCCCCCCGTGCTCCCCCCGACGACCCGCGTGGCCCGTTTGGTCCGTAGCCCTCCGGCGCGGTGTAGAAGGGCCGCTTGCCCATCGGGTAGCCCTCCACCGCAAGGAAGTCCGAGTCGTATGCCGTCTTGGCCCACTCGCTGAGCGCCCGCTCGTGCGCGGGGCTGAGGTCGGGCTCGTCCGGGTCGGCCCCGACCTTGGCGAGGGCGTCGCTGAAGTGGATGACGGGGAACTCGTCGGGCACCCGCGGCAGCTCGACACCCAGGAGCGCAGCGGCGTCGGCGGCATACTCCCCGATGGCCTCGACCATCCCGGCGATGGCCAGGCGCAGCACGGCGAGGACGTCACGGTGGTCGCGGACGAAGCCGAGCTCGGCGTCGAGCGAGGTGTACTGCGCGAGGTGGCGCACGGTGTCGTGCGGCTCGGCGCGGAAGACGGGCCCGACCTCGAAGACGCGCTCGAAGACCCCGACGAGCATCTGCTTGTAGAGCTGCGGGCTCTGCGCGAGGTAGGCGGTCCGGCCGAAGTAGTCGACAGTGAAGACGTTGGCGCCCGACTCGGTGGCGGTGCCGACGAGCTTCGGCGTCGCGATCTCGGTGAACTCGAGCGCCCCGAGGGCCGAACGGAACCCGCGCATCGACGCGCTCGCGATCTGCCACGCGGCCCGGTGCCGCGGGTGGCGCAGCGTCACCGCGGCGTGGTCGAGGTGCGTCGGCAGGCCGGCGCCGAACGTCGGTCGCCACAGCTCGGTGGGCGGGGCCGCCGCGGGCTCCGTGAGCGGCGTGACGGTGGGCTCGACGAGCTCGGCGCCGCCGGGCGCGGACTCGTTGGTCGAGACGATCCCGGTCACCTCGACGACGGTCTCCTCGGGCAGCCCGGCCAGCTGCTCGACGGTCTCGCGGTCCTTGACGACGACCTGGGCCAGGCCCGAGCGGTCGCGCAGCACGAGGAACGTGACGCTCGCGAGGACGCGCCGCCGGTGGATCCATCCGGCCAGGGTGGCCGGCTCGCCGTGCGGGACGGCGGCCAGGTCCCGCGCGAGCACGCGCGGAGCAAGGGTCGTGGTTTGGGTTGGTTGCATTCCGTTCACCTCCAGAGGGTTGGTGCCCCGGAGGTGTGGGCGATGGGGAATGTCGCTGTGCCACCACACCTTCGCCGCCGCGGATCGCGGACGGCCTCTGGTCGTGCTCGGCTCAGGATCGTCAGGCCCGTCGTCGCCGTGCCGGCAACCCTACCCCCGATCGAAGGACACTCCGCCTGATTTTCAGCGCGGCGATCAAGGCCCCAGCCACAAGGCGGAGGCGCCGGCGTCGCCTGGACGAAGCGCAGCGAGCGAGGAACGAGCGAGCGAAGCGGAGGAAGGCGACGCCTTCAGGGCGCCGAGGCACGCGCCGCAGCGAAGCGAGGCGCCAAGGACAGGGAACGAGCGAGCGAAGCGGAGGAAGGCGACGGCTTCAGGGCGCCGAGGCACGCGCCGCAGCGAAGCGAGGCGCCAAGGACAGGGAACGAGCGAGCGAAGCGGAGGAAGGCGACGGCTTCAGGGCGCCGAGGCACGCGCCGCAGCGGAGGGAGGCGCCAAAGACTCAGTCGAAGTGGATGTCGAGCCCGTGGAGAGGGAAGACGGCCGTGCGGGTGGCCATGATGGCGCGGTCGACCTCGCTGGCGGGGTCGTAGCCCATCTCCCAGGAGCGCCACCAGAGGGGGCCGTCCTCGGTGGTGAGGTCGCCCATCCGGCGTGGGCCGGGGCGGCCGAAGACCTGCTCGACGTGGGCCCGCCAGTCCTCGGGGACCGGCACGCTGGTCTTGATCGGGGCGTGGGCGGCGATCGCGGTGAGGTGGGTCCACGTGCGGGGCACGACGTCGACGACCTCGTAGCCTCCACCCCCGAGCGCCACCCAGCGTCCTTCGCACACCTCGTGCGAGAGCCGGTGGAGGGCGTCGGCGGCCGCACGCTGGGCGTCGACAGTGACGGCGAAGTGGGCGAGGGGGTCCTCCGCATGGGTGTCGCAGCCGTGCTGGGTCACGAGCACGTCGGGGCGGAACGACCGCACGAGAGGCATGACGACGGCGTGGATCGCCCGCAGCCATCCCGCGTCGCTGAGGCCGGGCGGCAGGGCGACGTTGACCGCGCTGCCCTCGGCGTCGGCGCCTCCGGTGTCGGTGGGCCACCCGGTGCCGGGGAAGAGCGCCCGGCCGGTCTCGTGGACGGAGATCGTCAGCACCCGGGGGTCGTCCCAGAAGATCCGCTCGACGCCGTCACCGTGGTGCACGTCGACGTCGACGTAGGCCACGCGCTCGGCCCCGTGGTCCAGGAGCCACTGGATGCCGACCGCGATGTCGTTGTAGACGCAGAAGCCGCTGGCCTTGTCGCGCATCGCGTGGTGCAGCCCACCGGTGAAGTTCACGGCGTGCTCGGCGTCGCCCTCCCAGACCGCGCGGGCGCTGTCGACCGTGCCCGACACCACCCGCGCGCTCGCGTCGTGCATGCCCTCGAAGGCGGGGTCGTCCTCGGTGCCGAGGCCGTAGGTGCCCTCGGCCGTGGACGGGTCGAGCGAGGCGGCCTTGACGGCGGCGACGTACGCGTCGTCGTGGACCGTCGCGAGCAGCTCGTCGGGCGCCACCTCGGCGCCGACCACCTCGACACCATCGGCGTCGAAGACCCCGAGGGCCTCGCACAGCCGCGCCGTGAGGTCCAGGCGCACCGGCGCCATCGGGTGGGTGGGGCCGAAGTTGTACCTCGTGAAGGAGGTGTCCCAGACGACCCGGGCCTGAGTTGGCATGATTGAGACGCTATCGCGGAAACGCGCACCGGATGACGGAGGTAACACGCATGGGCCGCAACCGGCTCTTCGAGGACGACGTGATCGTCATCGGGCTGGGACGCTTCGGCTCGGCCGTCGCTCTCGAGCTCACGAGGCTGGGCCACCGCGTCATCGCCGTGGAGCGCGACAACGCCATCGCCGAGAGCTACGTCAACAAGGTGGCCAAGGTGGTGCATGCCGACATGGCCCAGTCGTCGGCGCTCGAGATGATCCGCGCCGCGCAGCCGAAGATCGCGATCGTCGGCATCGGCTCGTCCGTGGAGTCCTCGGTGCTGGCGGCCGCGAACCTCGTCGACGCCGGCGTGCCCTCGATCTGGGCCAAGGCGCTCTCGCCGGAGCACAAGCGCATCCTCGACCGCATCGGCGTCCACCACGTCATCTCCCCCGAGGCCGACTCGGGACGCCGGGTGGCCCACCTCGTCAACGGCAAGCTGCTCGACTACATCGAGTTCGACGACGGCTTCGCCATCGTCAAGCTCAAGCCGCCGTCGGAGACGGTCGGGTTCACCCTCGAGCAGAGCTCGATCCGCCGCAAGTACGGTGTCACGGTCGTCGGGGTCAAGGCGCCGGGCGAGGACTTCACGTATGCCGTGCCGCAGACGAAGATCTCGGCGCACCACATGCTCATCGTCAGCGGTCCCGTCGAGCTCATCGAGCGATTCGCGGCGCGCCCCTGACCCGGATTCAGCTGCCGGACAAGCGAACCCACCGTCCCCGGTGACTCGGGGCGGTGGGTTCGTCGGTTGTGGGGCGTGACCGGGTCGGGCCGAGCAGGCCCGGGTCTGCTGCGTCAGAGGCGCAGCCGGGGTCCGTTGTCGGAGCCGAGCGGCAGGACCATGGCGATCTCCTCCTCGCCGTCCTCCTCGCTGACGACCCCCATCGGGCGGCGGTAGTCGGTCGGGCGGAAGCCCATGCCGCTGGCGAAGGCGACGGCCCGCCCGTTCTCGGTGCCGACCCAGTAGACGAGGTGGGAGTGGCCGCGGTGGGCCGCGAGGGAGGCGCCGTCCTTGACGAGCCGGGTCGCGACACCCGAGCCGCGCGCCTCGGGGCGCACCCAGAGACCGAACAGCTCTCCGGCGGCGTCCTCGCCGTCCTTGGCGGTGCCGATGCTGACGACACCGACGGCCTGTCCCTCGCGCTCGGCGACGAGCCGCGCGGACCGCTGCATGCGTTCGCGCCAGAAGTCCTCGTCGTAGGACTCTTCCTGCTCGACCGTGGCCACGAACGCCTCGGGAGACTCACGCAGTGCGGCGAGGCGGACGGAACGGTAGTCCTGCCAGTCGTCCTCGCCGAGGGGACGCACGGTGATGTCGTTCATGGGTCCACTTTCGCACGACAGGCGTTCGGACCGCACCAGCGAGGGGGTGAACGTTCGGTGCAGCGTGGGTCCTGCTGCGCACCAGCGCGACTCAGAAGCGGTGGACCATCTCGATCTCGCAGAGGTCGGGACGACGGGGGTGCTCGTGGACGGCACCGGTGCGCACGAACCCGCACCGCGCGTACAACCCCTCGGCGGCGGTGTTCGAGCTCGTCACCTCGAGGACGACCTCGGACTTGCCGAGCCGGCGCGCCTCGTCGAGGACAGCGCGCACGAGCGCCTCGCCCACTCCCCCACCGCGCGCCCGTGGAGCGACGTACATTCCGAACAGCGTTGCGGTCGTGGCACGTTCGGGCTCCCAGTGCGAGCCGAGCCCCGCACTGCCGAGCACGCCGTCGGCGTCACGGGCCTGGACGAGCCAGGCGCCCTCGATGCGTTCGCGCCAGTCGGCCTCGTCGTAGACGGCCTCGTCGGCATAGGTGAACCAGAAGGCCTCGGGCGCCTCGCGGAGCATCTCGAGGCGCACGTCGCGGTGCGTCTCCCAGTCGTCGGCCGTGACCGGGTGCAGGTGCATTGCGGGGTGCGGTTCTGCCATCACCCCACAGTGCCGCTAGACCTGCCCCGATGCCAGCTCTTTGGACCGCGCGGCGGCCGCCTCGATGGCCGTGACGAAGGCCGCCCGCACCTTGTGGTCGTCGAGCTGGCGCAGTGCGGCGACGGTGGTGCCGCCGGGCGAGCTGACCTGCTCGCGCAGCACGGTGGGGTGCTCCTGGGTCTCCTTGAGCATCGTCGCAGCGCCGTAGAGGGTCTGGACGACGAGCTCCGTGGCAGTGGCGCGCGGCAGACCGAGCACGACGCCTGCCTCGATCATCGCCTCGACGACGTAGAAGATGTAGGCGGGGCCGCTGCCAGAGATCGCGGTGACGGCGTCGAGGTGCTTCTCGGGCAGGCGCACCACCTTGCCGCACGAGCTGAGCAGGGCCTCGGCCTCGGCGAGGTGGTCGTCGGTGCAGTGGCGCCCGGGCGAGATGCCCGCCATGCCCTGGTCGACGAGGGCCGGAGTGTTGGGCATGACCCTGATGACCGACGTGCCCTCGGGGAGACGGGACTCGAGGTACTCGGTCGTGATGCCGGCCGCGAGCGAGACGACCGTGTTGCCGGGGGCCACGTGGTCGTGGATCTCCTCGAGCAGCGCGGTCATGTCCTGCGGCTTGACGCACAGCACGAGGGTGTCGGCCACGTCGGCGGCGTCGGCGTTGGCCATGACGCGCACGCCGTAGCGCTCGGCCAGCGCGTTGACCTTGTCAGGCGTGCGCCCGGTGACGACGAGGTCGCCCGGGGTGCGGCCCGAGCGGATGAGGCCCGAGACGAGCGTCTCGCCCATGACCCCGGCACCGAAGATCGCCGTCGTCGTCATCGTGGCTCCTCGCTCAGCTCTTCGTCGCGACGCCGCGGAGGAAGAACATGACGTTGGCCGGCTTCTCGGCCATGCGGCGCATGAGGTAGCCGTACCACTCCTGGCCGTACGGGATGTAGACGCGCATCTGGTCGCCGCGGTCGGCGATCCGCTTCTGCTCCTCGGGGCGGATGCCGTAGAGCATCTGGTACTCGAAGGACCTCGGGTCGCGGCCGGCCTGGCCCGCGAGAGCGCCCGCGATCTCGATGAGGCGCGGGTCGTGAGAGGCGACCATCGGGTAGCCCTCGCCCTGCATGAGGATCTTGAGGCAGCGCACGTAGGACTTGTCGACCTCGGCGCCGGCCTGGAAGGCGACCGACTCGGGCTCCTTGTAGGCGCCCTTGCACAGCCGCACGCGCGAGCCCGCGTGCGCGAGGTCACGGCAGTCGGCCTCGGTGCGGTAGAGGTAGGCCTGGAGCACGGCCCCCACCGTCGGGAAGTCCGCCCGCAGCTCGCGCAGCGCGTCGAGCGTGAGGTCGGTCGTGGTGTGGTCCTCCATGTCGAGGGTCACCGTCGTGCCGGCCTGCTTCGCGACCTCGCAGATCTCGCGCGCGTGGTCGAGGGCGATGGTGTTGCCGTCGCCGGGCAGCGCCTGGCCGAGCGCGCTGAGCTTGAGCGACACCTCGACGGTGCCCCCCTCGGTCAGGCCCTCGTCGCGTAGCGCGGTCAGCAGGGAGACGTACGCGTCGCGCGTGTGCTGCGCCTGCGCGAGGTCGGTCGTGTCCTCGCCGAGGTAGTCGATGGTCGCGCGACGACCCGACGCCGCGATCTCGGCTGCCGCCCCGACGACGTCGGCGCGCTCGGCACCGGGTACGAAGCGCTTCACGACCGAGCGCGACACGGGTGCCTTCTCGATGACGTCTCGGATCTTCTCCTGCTTGGACAGCTGCAGGAGCGAGTTGCGCAGCAGGTCGCTGGCGTCCACGGGTGCCTCCGGGTGGTGCGGGGGATGTCGCTCGGGTGACGGCGGCGGACGGTGGTCACCGTCCCGCCCGGCAAATCTACCGCCGCGGTGCCGGCCGGCCGCTCCTCGGGGCGGGACAGGCGGCACACTCGGAGCCATGCACCCACCCACGCCGGCCCCGGCCCCGCTCGGCCTCACGCTCGACGAGCTCGGCGAGGCGCTCGGCGCCGCGGCGACGGTGCTGCGCGCCAACGCCGTGGCGGCCGGGCTCGACGCGCCCGTCCCGACGTGTCCGGACTGGACGGTGCTCGACCTCGTCGCCCACATGGGCATGGTCCACCGGTGGGCGACCAGCCACCTGCGCGGCGAGCCGATCGACCCGCCCGAGCCGCTCGAGCTCGAGGGCCGAGAGTCGGCCGACCCGTTGGGCTGGTTCGACGACGGGGCGACGGCGCTGCTCCAGGCCGTCGTCGACGCCCCCGACGACCTCGACGCGTTCGTCTTCCTGAAGGAGGCTCCGGCGCCCAAGCTCTTCTGGACCCGACGCCAGTGCCACGAGACGACGATCCACGCCGTCGACACGCTGGGCGCCCGTCTCGGCCGCCCGGCCCGCGCCGACGAGACCTGGATCAGGCCCGCAGTCGCGCTGGACGGGATCGACGAGCTGCTCGTCGGCTTCGTCACGCGCCGGCGACATGGTGGCTCGCCCGGCGCGCCGACCCGGATGCTCGTGCGTCCGGACGGCGCGGACGTGGCGTGGCTCGTCGACCTCGCGACCGGGCGCCCGATCACGACGACACGCGTGCGGCCGGACTCCCCCGAGGCGGCCGGCGCCGACCACACCCTGACCGGCTCACCCGTCGACCTCTACCTCCGGCTGTGGAGCCGCGGCGCCGAGGGCGTCGAGGGCGTCGAGGGCGTCGACGGTCCGGTGGACGAGCTCGAGCGCTGGTGGCGCGAGACCATCTCGGTCCGGTGGTGATCGGCGGGGCCGTCCGTAGCAGGATGGGCGGCACCCGGTCCGCGACGGCGCGCCCGGGCCGGCCACAAGGAGCACGTATGCCGCTGGAGTCGTTCGGCAGGACCGTCCAGTCCGCCATCTACCGGGCCGGCGCGTTCGGCCACCGGCCTGAGGTGCCCACCGACGCGACCCAGCTCGAGGCCGCAGCGCGCAAGGTCATGTCGAGGCGCGGATTCGCCTATGTCGCAGGCTCGGCCGGCTCCGAGGTGAGCGCCGGCGCCAACGTCGCGGCCTTCGACCGGTGGCAGGTCGTGCCACGGATGCTCGTCGACACGACCGAGCGCGACACGTCCGTCGAGCTGTTCGGGCGCCGGCACGACAGTCCCCTGCTCGTCGCACCGATCGGGGTGCTGTCGATGGCCGACGACGGCGCCGACCTCGCCGTCGCGCGCGGCGCCCGCGAGCAGCGGGTCACCCAGATCATCAGCACCCAAGCCTCCGTGCCGATGGAGGACGTCGCGCGCGAGCTGGGCGGCTCGGGCCACTGGTACCAGCTCTACTGGAGCATTGACGACGACCTCGTCGAGAGCCTCGTCTCGAGAGCCGAGGCGTGCGCGAGCGAGGCCCTCGTCGTCACCCTCGACACGGCATACCTCGGCTGGCGTCCGCGCGACCTCGACCTCGGGCACCTGCCGTTCGCGCGCGGCGAGGGGATCGCCCAGTACACCTCCGACCCCGTGTTCCAGCGGCTCGTTCGCGAGCGGGTGGCGCGGGCGGCAGCCGGACCTGCCGCTGCGCGTCCGCGGCCGACGCCGGCCGCCGTGGCGACGCTGCTGTCGATGAGCCGCAACCACCCCGGCGACACCCGGCGCAACCTCCCGGCGCCCGAGCCGAGGGCGGCCGTCGAGACGTTCCTCGACGTCTTCAGCCGACCGTCGCTCACCTGGGACGACCTGCCGAGGCTGCGGGAGATGACGAGCCTGCCCATCGTGCTCAAGGGCATCCTGCACCCCGACGACGCACGGCGAGCCGTCGATGCCGGCGTCGACGGCGTCTACGTCTCGAACCACGGTGGTCGCCAGGTCGACCGGTCGGTCGCCGCGCTGGACGCCCTGCCCGGCGTCGTCGCGGCCGTCCGCGGCGCCGGGTCGGCGGCGCCGATCATCTTCGACAGCGGGATCCGTTGCGGCGCAGACGTTTTCGTCGCCCTCGCCCTGGGTGCGAGCGCCGTCGGGGTCGGTCGTCCGCACGTCTACGGGCTCGCCCTCGCCGGCGCCGACGGGGTGTCCGAGGTGCTGCGCAACCTCCGTGCCGAGCTCGACCTGCTCCTCGCCCTGACCGGGTGCACGTCGCTGGCCGACCTCACGCCCGACCGGCTCGTCCGGCGACCGGCCCTCGACTCCCCCGCCCCCTGACCGTCGGGGGCGCTTCTCGTCGCGTGGAACCGGGTCGACGCGCGGGGGGTGCGTCCCGGAGGATCGTCACATGCCCGCCCTCGACCATCTGACCCGCGACGCCTTCCCCCGGTCCTCGAAGTACGACGCCCGGTGGCTAGTCGACCTCGACATGGGACCGCACCCGCTGTGGCTGCTCGAGGACCTCGCCGCCGACCTCGACCTGCAGCCCGGCATGCGCGTGCTCGACCTGGGCTCCGGCCTCGGCGCGACGTCGGTCTTCCTCGCCAAGGAGTACGGCGTGCACGTCATCGCCGCCGACCTGTGGGTCGACCCGACCGCCGCGGCAGGCGTCTTCCGCAAGGAGGGCGTCGACGACCGAGTCCTGCCGATGCGGGTCGACGCACACGCGCTCCCCTTCGGCCGAGGGTCATTCGACGCGATCGTCAGCATCGACGCCTGGGAGTACTTCGGTACCGGCGACCACTACCCGCCCTACCTCGCCACGTTCCTCAAGCCCGGCGGCCAGCTGGGCGTGGCCACCCCCGCCCTGACCACCGAGGTGCGCGAGCTCGGCGAGATCCCGGAGCACATCGACCGCGTCGTCGGCGCGGAGTCGGCGGCGTGGCACACGGCCGAGTGGCTGCGCAGCCAGTGGGAGTTCAGCCGGGCGTTCCAGGTGGTGACGGCCCGCACCCAGGGGGACGCGTGCGCGAACTGGCTGCTCTGGGAGCGCGCCGTCATGGAGCTCAAGGGCCAGCCGACCTCGCCCGTCCAGGGCATGCTCGAGGCCGACGGTGGCGCGTTCGTCACCTTCGCCCTCGTCACCGGGAGGGTGGCGTGAGCATCGACGGCACCGACCTCGGCCACCTCCGCCACGCCGTGGAGCTCGCCCGGCTCGCGCTCGAGCGCGGCGACGAGCCCTTCGGTTCGGTGCTCGTGTCGAGCGACGGCGAGGTGCTCTTCGAGGACCACAACCACGTCGTCGCGCTCGAGGCGACTCAGCACCCGGAGTTCGCGATCGCCCGCTGGGCCGGCGCCCACCTCGGCCCGGACGAGCGCGCGGCCGCGACGGTCTACACCTCGGGCGAGCACTGTCCGATGTGCTCGGCCGCGCACGCCTGGGTCGGCCTCGGACGGATCGTGTATGCCGTGAGCTCGGCCCAGCTGGGCGCGTGGCGGTCCGCGTGGGGTGCGCCGCCGTCACCGGTGGCACCGCTCTCGATCCTCGACGTGGTCCCCGGGGCCGTCGTCGACGGACCGGCGCCCCAGCTCGAGGAGGAGGTCCGCGACCTCCACCGCCGCTTCGCCCACCTGCACCCCACCTCCCCGGCCTGACCGCGGCAGCTCCGCCCCGGCGGAGAAATGGTGGTCGGAACCAGCACCCGCACCCCGACAACCCGCCCCGGCGGAGAAATGGTGGTCGGAACCAGCACCCACACCCCGACAACCCGCCCCGGCGGAGAAATGGTGGTCGGAACCAGCCTCGCGATTCACGACGTCCGCCCGGGCGAAGAAGTCGAGCCGGGGCAGGGAGCTGGACGCCGCGTCGCTCGAGGCGTTGTGACGCCGTGCGCGAGGGGCCGACAATGACGAGATGGCGACCCGTGTGCTCGTGACCCTGTCCGGCGAGTCCGACCCCGAGGAGGTCGTCCGCGCCCTGCGTGCCCTCGGGCCTTCCACGGTGCACGCGCCCGCGCCGGAGCTGCCCGACGTCGCGGTCGCCGAGGTCGACGACGACGCGGTCGAGTCCTTCGTGCGCGACGCCCAGTCGGTCGACGGGGTGTCGGTCGCCGAGGTGGACGCGTTGCGCTACACCCAGTCCGAGCCCCAGTCCCAGTCCCAGTCCGAGTCAGAGCCCGCGGACCGGGGCCCGGGCGACTCAACCGCGCCCTCCGCGGGCTGGAGCTCGACCTCCTAGCCCCTCGGCGCGAGGGCCCCGAGAAAGGGGTCGGCGGCCGACGGCGCGACCGACAGGTCGTGGCACCGGGCGAGCGTCAGGGCGACGCCGCCGATGCCGACGAGGACGTTGGGGCTGCGCCCACCGCTGCGTATGCCGCACTGCCACGTCGGGCGCCCGGGCCGTCCCGCCCGCGTGAGGCGGGTTGCGACCGCCCGGGCCTCGGCCACGTGCTCGCGCGCAGCCGCCGGCCAGGCCCCGGCCGCCAGCAGGTGCATCTCGACGACGCCGGCCAGGCCGTGGCAGAGCGACCCGTCGAAGGGGCGCAGGCCCACAGGTCGGTGGGCGGCGCTGGCGGCCCGCGCCCGCACGAAGGCCACGTGCGCGGCCGCCGCGTCCCGGGCCCCCGCACCGGAACCCGCCACGAGCGGGTGACGCAGGGCGGCGGACACCCCGACACCGGGCGCACCGTGGCACCAGGCGAGCCCGGGGACGGGTTCGGGCAGTCGGAGGTCCGGCCAGCCCCCGGCCCCCGCGTCGTGGAGGGAGTCCTCCCAGAGCACGGCGGCGGAGGCGAGCGACGCGGCCTGCGCCGGCGTGCCCGGCCCACTCGGCGGCCACTCGGACCCGCCGAGGCGCTGGGCGGCTGCGGTCAGTGCGAGGGCGATGCCGCTGCCGCCGTGGGCGAGCCCGACGACCCCGTGGTCGGAGCCGGCCATGGGCCACAGCCGACCGATGGGCCCGGCCAGGGAGAGCGCACCGATCCGGTCGACGAGCAGAGCGATGGAATCTGCCCGGGCGCTCTCGTCCGACGGCGAGAGGGAGACGGAGATGACACCGGCGAGGATGCCGGCGAGGCCGCCCATCAGGTCGGCGTACGGGGGCAGCCCCTCGGGGTGGTCGACGACCCGCCGCACCGCGAGCCCTCCGAGGTGACGCGACCTCTCGGCCAGCTCAGCCGATCCGTGTGCGGCGGCAACGACCGTCGCTGCGCGCGAGATCCCGAGGGCTCCACTGTCCCAGCCGATCTCGCCACCCGGCTGCCCGTGCGGACCGAGGTCGGACGCGGCACGCCGCACCGCTGCCTCAGCCGTGCGCACCGCGAGAGGCGCCCACTCCGCCGAGGCCCCCGGCAGGCGCGAGGCCGCCGAGAGGACCAGGGCGATGCCGGCCCTGCCGGTGAGGAGCCCGTCGTCGAGCGGTCCGTGGACGAGCATCGGCGGGGAGCTGAGGTCGGGCGCCGAGCGCGGGTCGATGTCGTCGCCGCTCCACACCGGCGCACCCCACGCGTCGAGGCGGGCGAGCGAGACGAGGCGGGTCACGAGCGACTTTGCCGCGCTTGCGAACTCGGAGTCCTCCCCGCTCCTCGCAGCCCCGGTCCTGGACAGGGCGGACGTGGTCGTCATGCCGCCACCTCCTCGGGCCGGTGGGCGTGGATGCCGACGCCTGCGAGCACGGCCACACCGTCGCCGGCAGCGAGGCGTTCGGCCTCGGTCACGTCCCCGCGTGCCTCGCCGAGGACGCGAGCCACGGCCGACGCCACCTGGGCGCACCGCAGCTGGCCGTAGCTGATCCCGCCGCCCGGGTCCTGCGCCAGCCCCACCCCCGGGTGCAGGCGTCGCGTCAGCGGGGGTTCGTCCGCCGTCAGGGCACCCGAGATCTCCTCGATCCAGCCGGGAAGCGCAGCGGCAAGACGCGCGGAGTCCGGCCTCGGGACGTAGACGACGAGCGCGTCGCGCCGCGCGAACCCGCCCGCCCGGGCCGGGCACTTGAGCGAGAGCGGGACCCGCGTCGAGACGGCCAGACGCACCGTGGCGGCCACCACCCGGGGTGCAGCACCGGCGTCCACATTGACGTACCAGCGGTCGAGCTCGACCGAGGAGATCGGCTGCTCGCCCGTGTGGGCCCACCACCACGCGCCCTCGGGGTCGACCTCACCCACCCCGGCGAGGACGTCGACGAGATCACCCGGGCGAGCCGGCATACCCGGCCTCGAGGAGCCGACGACGGCGTCGGCGGCGCGGCGCACGACCGAGCCTCGCGACGGCCCCTGCGTGCAGGCCGCGACGACGTGGGCCGCGTCGCTGGCCAGGACGAGGTGCGCGGTCTCGACCGGCGCCACCGAACGGCGGGACGCCTCGAGGAGCGCGCCGATGAGCGGGTCGCTGCCGAGGGAGACGGAGACCTCGTCCGACCCGCACCACCAGCGGGGGTAGAGCCACTCGGCCACCGGGTGGTCGATGCGCACGTCGCCCGACGACGCCGCGGCCTGCGCGGCCGCCCACGGGTCGGACCCGACGAGTCGCACGGCGTGACCGAGCGCGGCCAGGGACCGCGTGGTGGGGTCGTCGGCCGCGGCCGGGGCGGGCGTCACGGGTGGGCGGGTGCGGGTCAGTGCAGGCACTGGGCCACCTCCTCGGTGAGGGAGTCGAGCGACAGGAGGACGGAGCGGGCTCGTTCGGTGAGCCGGCCGGGGGCGGTCGGCCGGTGCGGGCCGAGGGAGTCGACGACCTCGAGACCGAGCTGGGCGATGCGCAGCCCGGCCACGGTCACGGCCCGACGCGCGAGGACGGGGACGATCTCCGCGCGGGGGCGGGCACCCTGCGCGTAGCCGCGCAGGAGCGCGACCGCAGCCTCGTCGGACGCGACGGTCAGCGTCTCTCCCGGCTGTCGTACGAGGTGCTCGGCGAGCAGGCAGCCGAGGTCCCACGCCGGGTCGCCGAGTCCGGCCATCTCCCAGTCGAGCAGGACCGTGCGACCACCGGAGGACACGACGTTGTCCCACTTCATGTCGTGGTTGACGAGGCACCCGGTGACCGGGCCGGCGACGGTGCCGGCAGCCTCGTTGAGCAGCGGGTCTGCCTTGAGGACGGCGATGTGGTCGGCGACCGCCCCGGTGGCCGGGTAGTCGGCCGTCAGCGCCGCAAGGACCACCGGTGGACGCGCCGGCGGGAGCGGCAGGCCCATGGTCCCCCGGTGCAGTGCGCCCAGGGTCGCGCCGAGGGCCCGCGTCGCGGCGGCGAGCGCCGAGGTCGACAGGCCGACCACGGACGTCGGATGGACAAGGACGGGCCAGCCCGCCTGCTCGGCGAGCGACCCCGTCGGCGCGCCCGTTCCGGTGGACCGGCCGGTGAGCGGGCCGGCCGTGGACGGCGCCCGGACGTCCGCGAGCACGAGCAGGTGCCGGTCCTCGTCGACGACGAGGGCGTCCGGCAGGACGTGGCGCACGGGGTCGCACCACACCCCGAGCCGGTAGACGAGGAACTCGATCCCGAGGTCCAGCCCGCGCTCGGCGGCGCTGGACTTCACGACGAGCCGGCGACCGTCGGGCATCAGGACCGACCAGACCGGGTGGGCGCGGGAGAGGTTCTCCACCTGCACCGACGCGCCGGCTTCGGGGTCGAGCAGGCCGAGGTCGCACAGGGCGCGGACGGCCGGATGGCGGGCGTCCGGGGACCCGGCCGTGCCCCTCGGGCCCGCGGCGCGCGCCGGGGCGGGGGCGAGCGCCGGGGCGTGAGCCGGGACGGGACGCCCCGGGACCGGGCGGGTCGCGAACGGCCCGCCCGGCATCGTGTCGACGAGGGTCACGACTCAGCCCTGGAAGGGAGACTGCCCGTAGGGGTCGTAGCCGCCGTAGCCGCCGAGGCCACCCTCGAAGCCGCCGGGACCACCCTGGACGGGCGTCGTCGGCCCGGTCGGCGGGAACGTCGTCGTGATCGTCGGGGTGATCGTCCACGGCGTGGGCGTGACCTGGTAGCACTGCGGCTCGATCACGGTGCGAGGCGGCTGCGGGCACCGCCACCAGTACGGCGACCTCGGAGGCGTCATCGTCGTGATGGGGATGCAGGCGAGCACCGGGGTGCGCAGCCGGACGAACGGCCCGGGCTGGTAGCCGATCTCGTCGTTCCCACCGCCTCCGGCGGTCTCCCCGCCGTCGACTCCCTGCTCGGAACCGAGCTCCTGCTGCACCTGCGCCAGCGCCGCGGCATACCCGTCGGCGTAGCCCTCCTCGTAGCTGCCGCCCTGCCCCTCGGATGCGCCCTGCTCCTCGGGCACCTGGCCCGCGCCTCCGAGGTAGCCGTACGGGTCGTAGCCCGCGGGCCCCGCTGCTCCGGCGCCGCCGCCCAGCCCGGGCCGGCCGATCGTCGGCGTCACGGGAGTCCTGGTGATGGGGGTCGTCGTGACCGGCGTGATCGTCGGCGGGCACGCCGGGGAGACGACCGGGCAGATCATCGTCCGCGGCGGCGGGCAGAACTGGATCGGCGTCCGGATCGGCCCACAGATCGGCGGGAGCGTGAGCGGCGGCCGGCACGGCAGGACCGGCGTCCGCAGCCTCGTGAAGATGGGCGCGGCCCGGTTCACGGCCGCGGCCGCGTCGACGCAGCCCCAGCCGTACGAATCGTTGGGGACCGGGTCGCCGGGGGCGTCACGGAGCGGGCGAGCCGTCGTACGAAGGATGTCCGTCACCTCGGCGACCGTCGCGCTCGGCTTGACCGACCGGATGAGGGCCGCGACGCCGGCGACGTGCGGCGTCGCCATCGACGTTCCCGACAGGGTGCCGTAACCGGCTGCGAGGTAGGTCGACAGGACGCCGACTCCGGGTGCGACGACGTCGATGTGCGGTCCGGTCTGCGAGAAGGACGCGCGGTGGTCGGCGCTGTCGATCGCGCCGACCGACACGACGTCCGGGTAGGCCGCGGGGTACGACGGGTTCGACGTGCCGTCGTTGCCCATCGCGGCCACCACGACGACGCCGCGGCTGATGGCATACGCGATGGCGCTGCTCTCGACGGTGGTCGTGCCCGACGAGCCGAGGCTCATGTTGATGACCGAGGCCCCGTTGTCGGCGGCGTAGCGCACCGCGGCGGCGATGTCGGCGGACGAGCCGACGCCACGGACCTGGCCGTCGGAGATCCGGACCATCCGGGTCAGCGCCTTGACGGGCATGATCTTGCACTGCCACGTCACGCCGGCGACCCCGAGCGCGTTGTTGGACATCGCTGCGATGGTGCCCGCGACGTGGGAGCCGTGGCCCACCTCGTCCTCGGGCACGGAGTCGCGACCGGAGAAGTCGCCCTCGAACCGGAAGCCGGCCGGCGCGGTGGGGCTCGTCCCGAGGTCGACCATGTCGTAGCCCGGGACGATGTTGCCGACGAGGTCCGGGTGGTCCAGGTCGATGCCGGTGTCGATGACGCCGACGACGACGCTCGCCGAGCCCGTGGTGCGGTCCCACGCGGCGGGGGCGTTGATCTTGGCCAGCCCCCACTCGGAGCCGTAGCTCGGGTCGTTGGGCACGACCGACGTCTCGCGGTAGCGGTTCGGCTCGGCGGCCTCGACGCTGTCGAGCGCCTCGAGCTCCGCCACCGCGTCGGCGATGTCGGTTCGGAGGTCGACGCGCACCCTGAACGACCGCGCGAGCACCTGCTCCTCGGTCACCTCGAGCCCCCGGGTGGCGGCGTCCGCCTCGGCGGCGCCGGTGGGACCGGGCAGGGCGAGTCGCGTGACGTCGTGGGCGCCGAGGCGCGCCAGGACGGTGTCGAGGTCGTCGACGCCGAGCGACCGGGCGCCGGACTCGACCGGCCCGGACGGGTGGACCGGCACCGACGCGGTCATCGAGTCGGCTGCGGACGGGACGAGGGTGAGCAGGAGCTCACCCGGGATGACGGTGTCGGCCTCGCTGGTGAAGACCGGCTCCCACTGGGAGCTCGGCTGCGTCGGCTTGCCTCGACCCGTCGAACGACGCTTGGCTGGCATCACTGCCTCCTTCGTTGAAGTTCCGGGCGGCCCCCGCCCGTGCCACCGGACCCTGACGGCCGATGCCTTTCGGAGGCCGATCGCGGCGCGCCTGATACGGCGGGGGCGCGGTGGGCCGATACGGGTCGATACGGGCGAACCGGGCCACACGGCATACGCACGCCGTATGCCGCACGGCGTGCGCAGGCTCGACGGCCTCCCGCTCGCGACCCCGCGCTTCTTCGCCCGGGCGGACAGATCGAGGCCCGGGCACCCCCAGCCACCTCGGCTTCTACGCCCGGGCGGACAAATCCGCCCCCTGCACTTCGCCACACCCCGGCTTCTCCGCCGCGGCGGAGTAATTGAGGCGTGAGCACCCCGAACCACCACGAGAAGTCCGCCCTGGCGTAGAAAGGCAGGCGCCAGGACGGCGCACTGTGGATGACCGCGACGCGGAGAGGTCCGCGTGTTCCACAGTGGCCCAATGGAGTTCGACGCCACCAAGCCGAGCGACAGCCCATTCCTGCGCGCGGACGAGGCCGGGGACCATCTGAGCGACTGGCGCTTCCGCCGGGCGCATCGGGCACTCTTCCGCGGGGTCTACGTCGCGGCCCAGACCCCGGTGACCCACCGACTACTCGCGGAGGGAGCGCTGCTGCTGGCCGAACCGGGCAGCTATCTCTCGCACCACACGGCGGCGCGCCTGTGGGGCGGCGTAGTGCCGGATCACCCCGACGTCCACGTGACCTATCCGCGCATGCGAGCCCAATGTTCCGGCATCGCTGCCCATCGGCCCAAGGCGCGACAGCAGGTCGTGCGGTGGAGGGGGCTGCCCATCACCGGCCCGATCCAGACCTTCCTCGACATGAGCCACCTGCTCGGACTCGTCGACCTCGTCATCCTCGGTGACTCCTTGGTCCGGCGGAAACGCTTCACGCCCGACCACCTGGTCACGATGGCCGAGAAGCACAGCGGTCCGCACTCGAGGCTGGCTCGGCGCGCGGCGCAGCTCGTTCGCGCCGGCGTCGACTCGGCGATGGAGACGAAGCTGCGCCTCCTGATCGTCCTGGCAGGGCTGCCGGAACCGGAGGTCGACCACCGGGTGCACGACAGCGACGGGACACTGCTCCGGCGTTACGACCTCGCCTACCTCGCTCACCGACTGATCATCGAGTACGACGGACGCCACCACGCAGAGTCAGAGGAGCAGTGGCACCACGACATCGACCGCGACGAGGAGCTCGACGACGGTGGGGTGCGGCGTCTGGTGATCGTGTCCAAGGACATCCACAGCACGCCGGCGCGAACGCTCGGACGCATCACCCGCGCCATGCGGCAACGGGGCATGACCGTGCCTCCTCTCAAGGACGAGTGGCGCCGTCATTTCGCCGGCCGAGCAGGCGACCTCGCGCTGCCTGCGTGACGATGCGCCTTCGCGGTTCAGCCGCCACCTCGACAACTCCGCCCCGACGAAGAAACCGGTGCCTCAGGACGCGGCCGCACCACAGCAACTCCGCCTCGGCGGAGAAACCGCGGCCTCCGGAGGCCAGGCGCCGCAACAACTCCGCCCCGGCGGAGAAAGTGGGCCCTGCCGTGCGATCTGCCACCAACAACCTCACCCGGGCGGAGAAACCGAGGCAGGGGAGGCGGAGTCACCACGACAACTCCGGCCCGGCGGAGGAAGAGCGTCCAGGCGCGAGCAGGCGGCGCATCGCTGCTCGTGAGTCCGCGCCGTCGCTCCGGGTATGCCCTCCATGAGCCCCGCGCCGCCGCCGTCCCCTCGGGACCGGGCACGATGTCCGCTCACGGCGAACAGAGGCGGAACCTGAGCCGATCACGCTCAGGATGGGGAACAGGACGCGCACGCCTCGCGTTGGTCGGGGTGTGCTCGTCCACAGCGGGCACGGATAGCATCGAGATGTCTCTCGATCAGTCAGGAGAAGAACATGTTCGAACGGTTCACCGACAGGGCCCGAAGGGTGGTTGTCCTCGCGCAGGAGGAAGCGCGCCTGCTCAACCACAACTACATCGGGACCGAGCACATCCTCCTGGGTCTGATCCACGAAGGCGAAGGCGTCGCCGCGAAGGCCCTCGAGTCGCTCGACATCTCGCTCGAAGCGGTCCGGGCCCAGGTCCAGGAGATCATCGGCCAGGGGCAGCAGGCCCCGACCGGCCACATCCCCTTCACGCCCCGCGCGAAGAAGGTTCTCGAGTACTCGCTCCGCGAGGCACTCCAGCTCGGCCACAGCTACATCGGCACCGAGCACATCCTGCTCGGCCTGATCCGCGAGGGCGAGGGCGTCGCCGCCCAGGTCCTCGTCAAGCTCGGCGCAGAGCTGAACAAGGTCCGCCAGCAGGTCATCCAGCTGCTCTCCGGCTACCAGGGTGGCCAGAGCGGCGAGAAGGCCGGCGCCGGCGTCGGCCAGGGCCAGGCAGAGGGCACGCCCGCGGGCTCCCTCGTGCTCGACCAGTTCGGTCGCAACCTCACGCAGGCGGCCCGCGAGGGCAAGCTCGACCCGGTCATCGGGCGTGAGAAGGAGATCGAGCGGGTCATGCAGGTGCTGTCCCGCCGCACGAAGAACAACCCCGTCCTCATCGGTGAGCCCGGCGTCGGCAAGACCGCCGTCGTCGAGGGCCTCGCCCAGGACATCGTCAAGGGCGAGGTGCCCGAGACGCTCAAGGACAAGCAGCTCTACACCCTCGACCTCGGCTCGCTCGTGGCCGGCAGCCGCTACCGCGGTGACTTCGAGGAGCGGCTGAAGAAGGTCCTCAAGGAGATCCGCACCCGCGGCGACATCATCATCTTCATCGACGAGATCCACACGCTCGTCGGTGCGGGTGCCGCCGAGGGCGCCATCGACGCCGCGTCGATCCTCAAGCCGATGCTCGCCCGTGGTGAGCTGCAGACGATCGGTGCGACGACGCTCGACGAGTACCGCAAGCACATCGAGAAGGACTCGGCCCTCGAGCGGCGCTTCCAGCCGATCCAGGTGCAGGAGCCGACGCTGCCGCACGCCATCGAGATCCTCAAGGGTCTGCGTGACCGCTACGAGGCGCACCACCGCGTGACGATCACCGACGGCGCCCTCGTCGCGGCGGCCAACATGGCCGACCGCTACGTCAACGACCGCTTCCTGCCCGACAAGGCGATCGACCTCATCGACGAGGCGGGCGCGCGACTGCGCATCCGCCGGATGACGGCTCCGCCGGACCTGCGCGAGTTCGACGAGAAGATCGCGGCGCTCGTGCGCGAGAAGGAGTCGGCCATCGACGGCCAGGACTTCGAGCGTGCGGCCCGCGTCCGCGACGACGAGAAGCGCCTCCGTCAGGAGAAGGCCGCCCGTGAGGCCCAGTGGAAGTCGGGCGACATGGACGTCGTGGCCGAGGTCGACGAGGAGCTCATCGCCGAGGTCCTGGCTGCGAGCACCGGCATCCCGGTGTTCAAGCTGACCGAGGAGGAGTCGAGCCGACTGCTCCACATGGAGGACGAGCTGCACAAGCGCATCGTCGGCATGGACGACGCCGTCAAGGCGCTGTCCCAGGCGATCCGCCGCACCCGTGCAGGCCTGAAGGACCCGCGCCGCCCCGGTGGCTCGTTCATCTTCGCCGGCCCCACCGGTGTCGGTAAGACCGAGCTCGCCAAGACGCTCGCCGAGTTCCTCTTCGGCAGCGAGGACGCGCTGATCCAGCTCGACATGTCCGAGTACTCCGAGAAGCACACGGTGAGCCGCCTGTTCGGCTCGCCCCCTGGCTACGTCGGCTACGAGGAGGGCGGCCAGCTCACCGAGAAGGTGCGCCGCAAGCCGTTCTCCGTCGTGCTCTTCGACGAGGTCGAGAAGGCCCACCCGGAGATCTTCAACTCGCTGCTGCAGGTGCTCGAGGACGGCCGCCTCACCGACTCCCAGGGTCGGATGGTCGACTTCAAGAACACCGTCATCATCATGACGACCAACCTCGGCACGAGGGACATCTCCAAGGCCAACATGGGCTTCTCGGCCGGACCCGACAGCCGCTCGGACTACGAGCGGATGAAGGCGAAGGTCACCGACGAGCTCAAGCAGCACTTCCGGCCCGAGTTCCTCAACCGTGTCGACGACACCATCGTGTTCCCGCACCTCAACAGGGCGGAGATCACGCAGATCGTCGACCTCGAGATCGCCAAGCTCGACAAGCGGCTCAAGGACAAGGACATGGGCATCGAGCTCACGCCCGCGGCCAAGGACCTGCTTGCCAAGAAGGGCTATGACCCCGTGCTCGGTGCGCGCCCGCTGCGCCGCACCATCCAGCGCGAGATCGAGGACGCCCTGTCGGAGAAGATCCTCTTCGCCGAGTTCGGCTCCGGTCAGTACATCAAGATCGACACCGAGGGCGAGGGCAAGGAGGAGAAGTTCACCTTCTCCGACATGGCCCACCCGGACGCCGCGCACCGTCCGGCCGATGACCTCCCGGAGCTTCCCGAGGGCGCTGCCCTCGACGAGGCGCTCGGGGTCAACATCACGACCGGACCGTCCGTGCCCGACGACCAGGTCTACCCCGACGCGGGGTTGACCGGCACGGAGCGCTGAGCGCCGCGAGGCTGATCGACCGAAGGGGTCGGGGACACACGTCCCCGGCCCCTTCGGCGTACGTGGCTGGCCCCCGCCGTCGTAGCGACCTCATGGCGCCGTCATACCGAGGTCGTATGCCGTCCGCCCCGGAGGGGGACCACGGCCCGATGTGGGGCCGCACCCTTCCCGGCGACGCTGGGTGCCATGAGCCACCACGACCCCACGGCGACAGCCGCCCCCGCCCCTGACCCCACCCGCGATCCCGCTCAGGATCCCGCCCGCGACCTCGTCGCCCGCGACCTCGTCATGACCTACGGCCGCTCGGGCCGCTCGAGCGCGGCCGGTCCCCCGGCCCTGGGCGGCGTCGACGTGACGGTGCGCGCCGGGGAGAGCGTGGCCGTCATGGGCCCGTCGGGCTCCGGCAAGACGACCCTGCTGCACGTGCTCGCCGGCATCCTGCGCCCGACGGGTGGCCAGGTGCTGTGGCGCGGCCGGGACATCGCGCGGATGTCGGACCGCGAGCGCACCGTGCTGCGCCGCCGGGACTTCGGCTTCGTCTTCCAGCAGGGCATGCTCCTGCCAGAGCTGCCGGCGATCGAGAACGTCGCGCTACCGCTCATGCTCGACGGCGTCTCCCGCTCGGAGGCCTCGGGCCGGGCCGCTGCCCTCTTCGCCCCGCTCGGTCTCGCGGGCCTGGAGAAGCGACGTCCCGGTGAGCTCTCGGGCGGCCAGGCGCAGCGCGTTGCCATCGCCCGGGCCCTCGTCGCGCGGCCCGGCGTCGTCTTCGCGGACGAGCCGACCGGCGCCCTCGACCAGACGACGAGCGCCGAGGTCATGCAGCACCTGACCCGGCTCGCGGCCCACACCGGCGCCTCACTCGTCGTCGTCACGCACGACGAGAACGTCGCCCGGTGGTGCCACGGGGTGCTCCGGGTGCGTGACGGCAGGATCGCGACCGGAACCGTTGCGGCACAGGCGAGCCCAGGCAGCGCGCGATGAGGGCCGCGACCGTTCTGTGGTGGCGCCTGCGACGGGCCGGGGCCGCTGACAACCGCGTGCCGGGCGTCCTGGCCGTCGTCTCTTTCGCCGTCGCGACGGCGGCGCTGCTCGTCTGCGTCGCCGGACTGGCTGCCTTCGAGGCCCGCAACCCGACGCCGCCCGGTGGCCTCGACGGGCCCCTGACCGATGAGGCAGCGCTCGGCAACCTCTACGTGACCCTTGCCTGGGTCGCGACGACGTGCATGGTCATCCCGATCCTCACCCTCGGCGGGGTCGCCGCCCGCCTAGCCATCGCGCGTCGCGACCAGCGTCTCGCGGCGCTGCGCCTGGCCGGCGCCACGTCGGGCCAGGTGACGCTCATGACGCTCGCCGAGGCCGCGGCGCAGGCCCTCGTCGGCGCGCTGTGCGGTCTCGTGCTCTACCTCGCCGTCCTGCCGCTCGTGGCGCGTCTGAGCTTCCAGGGGCGGCCGTTCGAGCTGCGTGAGCTCGTGCTCCCCTTGGGGCAGGTCCTCGCCGTCGTCGCGGCCGTCGTCGTGGTCTCGGTCCTGTCGGGCGCGTCCAGCCTGGCGCGCGTGGCCATAAGCCCGCTCGGCGTCGCGGCCCGCACGAGCCCGAAGCGGCTCAGCGTCCTGCGCCTGCTCGTCGCCGTGGCCGCCGGTGCGGCGTGGGTGCTCGTCATCACCCCGATGAAGGAGCCGCAGCGGATGACCATCGTCGTCGTGCTCGGCGCGGTGATCCTCGCGGTCAACGCGGTCGGCCCCTGGGTCGTCATGGTGGCCGGTCGCATCGCCGCCCGCCTCGCGCCGACCGCGGCCACGCTGCTCGCCGCCCGACGCATCGCCGACGACCCGAAGAGCACGTGGCGCGCGGTCGGGGCGCTGGGCCTTGCGGTCGCCGTGGTCGGCTTCACGAGCCTGGCGCAGGTCGACGAGCCGCGGACCCCGCTCGAGGCCTACCTCGCGGACGACCTCGGCACGGGCGCGCTCGTCACCCTCGTCATCATCACGATCGTCGGGGCCACGTCGACGGGGGTCGTGCAGGCTGCCCGCGTGCTCGACCAGCGCGAGCAGTACCGCGCCCTCGCGCTCGCCGGCACGAGCGAGGGCTCGTTGCACCGGGCCCGCGCCCTCGAGGTCGCCCTGCCGCTCGCCATGACGGTCGTGCTGTCCGCGGGGTTCGTCCTCGTGCTCATGCTGCCCTTCACCAACGCCATCGACACCGCGCTCGTCGTGCGCTTCGTCGTCACGTCGGTGGTCGCCGGAGCGGTCGTGCTGGCCTCCGTGCTGGCGTCGCGCTCCCTCGTGCGGGCGGCCTCCCGCGTCGCGTGAACCGGTCGTCTACGGTGGGGCGGTGACCTCCCAGCACCGCCCCACCGACCCCGTGCAGCAGCGCAGGCGCCCGTCCGGCAGGCGCCCCGCGCGCCGGACCCGCAGGTCGACGGCAGCGCGCTCCCTGTGCGTGGTCGCGGCTGTCGGCGTCGCCCTCGCCGGGTGCTCGACGGACGCCCCGAGCCCGTCGGGGTCGTCCGGGTCGTCGGGTTCCACCTCCGACGGGAGCGCCCCCGGGTCGGCGACGTCGACCTCGGGTGTCCGGGTCACAGGAGCGCCTGCGCCCCTCGCCACGCTCGTCTCGAAGGTGTATGCCGGGGGCGACCTCACGCATACGTCCTCTCCCTCCGCAGCGGCCGCGCTCAAGGCACGCAAGAGCGTGAGCGGCCCGGTGACGGCCACGGCCAAGATCGGCTCGTGGATGGGCACGCCGGTGGCCGTCGTCACCGCGGGCGACGACGTGACCCTCGCCGTCGGGCCGACGTGGAAGGTCGTCGGCGGCTGGTGGCCCTCGCTCGGTGTCACGAAGCCCAGCCTCGGGGGCGGCCCCCGCTGGGTGCTCGCCATCGGCTCCGACGCCCGCAAGGGCCAGCCGCTCGAGCGCACCCGCGCCGACGTGCTCCAGGTCATCGGCATCGACGGCAAGGGTGGCGGCGGCGTCATGGGCATGGCCCGCGACCTGTGGGTGCCGCTGTCGACCGGGGGCAAGGGCAAGATCAACTCGGCCATGGTCGCCGGGGGGCCCAAGGCGCAGGTCAGCACCGTCAAGCAGGTCACCGGTCTCCCGGTCAAGGGCTACGTCGTCCTCGGTTTCACCGGGTTCAAGAAGATCGTCGACGAGCAGGGCGGCATCCCCATCGTCATCCCCAAGACCGTGGTCGCGTCGCACGCCAAGAACATGGTCATCAAGGCCGGCGCGCAGACCCTGTCGGGCGCCCAGGCGCTGGCCTACGCGCGTGAGCGGAAGACGTTGCCCGACGGGGACTTCGGGCGCTCCCGCCACCAGGGCGAGGTCATCCTCGCCGCCGCGGTCAAGGCCAAGCTGGCCGGGCCGATCGCCATCCCGGCCGCGCTCACCAGCTTCAGCAAGGTGGGCAAGAGCAACCTCACGGCCGAGCAGATCCTCACCTTCACCGCCGGCCTGCACCAGCTGAGCCCGCTCAAGGTCGGGCGCGGCGTCGCCAAGGGCGCGTTCGGGTGGGCCGGCAAACAGTCGATCGTCATCCTCGGCGCCGAGGCCCGCAGCCTCTTCGCCGAGTTCCGCGACGGGAACCTCTCGTGAGCGACGGGCAGCCGGTCATCCGGCGGGCGCGCACCGCCGACGTCCGCGCGATCCGCGCCCTCGTGGCACCGCTGGCCGAGCGACGGGTGCTCGTCAGCAAGGAGGCGGTGACCTACTTCGAGAGCCTCCAGGAGTTCCGGGTCGCCGACCTCGACGGTCGCGTCGTCGGCTGCGGCGCCCTGCACGTCATGTGGGAGGACCTCGCCGAGATCCGCACCCTCGCCGTCGCCCCCGACCAGCTCGGCACCGGCCTCGGTGGCCGCCTGCTCGAGGCGCTCGTGGAGGACGCGCGCGAGATCGGCGTCGAGCGACTCTTCTGCCTGACCTTCGAGACCGACTTCTTCGTCCGGCACGGGTTCGAGGTCATCGAGGGGCAGGCCGTCCCGATGGACGTCTACGCCGAGCTGCTCCGCTCCTACGACGAGGGTGTCGCCGAGTTCCTCGACCTCGAGCGGGTCAAGCCCAACACCCTCGGCAACACCCGGATGCTCCGCACCCTCTGACCCCTCCCTCACTCGAGTGGCCGCCCCGCCCCACCAGCCACACGGCGGACGGCCTACGCGTGGGGCAGGTGTGGCCGAGAGGCCACTCGACTGAGCCAACGGGCCGACGCCGTCACTCGAGTGGCCGCCCCGCCCCACCCGTCACACGCGGGACCGCCTGCAGGTGGAGCAGATGAGGTCACGCGGCCACTCGACTGAGCCAACGGGCCGACCCCATCACTCGAGTGGCCGCCCCGTCCCACCAGCCACACTGCGGACGGCATACGCGTGGGGCAGCTGTGGCCGCGGGGCCACTCGACTGTGCCAACGGGCCGACGCCGTCACTCGAGTGGCCGCCCCGTCCCACGAGTCACACGGCGGACGGCCTACGCCGTGGGGCGGGTGAGGTCAGGAGGCCACTCGACGGGTGCAGGGGGTGGAGGGGGTCGGCGGGTCAGCCTCGGCCGGAGGCGGCGTAGATGCGTCGGACGACGTCCTCGATGTCGGGCTCCTCGATCGTCAGGTCGCGCACCTCGTGGCGCGACGAGACGTGGGCGAGCACGGCCGCGACCGTCGTCGTCTCGGCGTCGAACGCGAGGCGCTGACGCAGGCCGCCCGACTCACTCTCGACGAGGGTCGCGCCGGGCACGTCGTGCAGGTCGGGGGTCGGCGTGGCGAGGTCGATGACGAGCATGCGCTGCGCCCCGACGGTGCTGGCGAGACCTGGCAGGGTGCCGTCGAAGGCTAGGCGTCCGCGGTCGACGACGAGCACGCGGTCGCAGAGCCGCTCGATGTCGCCCATGTCGTGCGTCGTGAGCAGCAGCGTCGTGCCCCGCTCCCGACGCTCGGCCACGAGGAACTCGCGCAGCCGCTGCTTGGAGAGCACGTCCAGGCCGATGGTCGGCTCGTCGAGGATGAGCAGCTCCGGCGAGTGGAGCAGGGCGGCGGCGATCTCGGCGCGCATCCGCTGGCCCAGCGAGAGGGAGCGCACCGGGATGCCGAGCTGGGGTCCCATCTCGAGCTGGTCGACGAGCAGGTCGGTGCGGGCCCGGGTGGTCGGCTCGTCCATGCGGTGGATGGCACCGAGGATGGCGAACGAGTCGCGCAGCGGCAGGTCCCACCACAGCTGCGAGCGCTGTCCGAAGACGACGCCGACGCGCCGGGCGACCTCCACCCGCTGGCGCATGGGGTCCAGCCCGCAGGTGCGCACGTGACCCGACGTCGGCTTGAGGATGCCGGTCAGCATCTTGATCGTCGTCGACTTGCCGGCGCCGTTGGCACCGATGTATCCGACGGCCTCGCCCGGCTCGATCGAGAAGGTCATGCGGTCGACGGCGCGGGTCTTCTTGAAGTCACGCACGAGCTCGCGCGTCTCGATGACGGTGGGGATGCTCATCCGCCGGCTCCTTGGTAGTGACGGGTCCCGAGCCTCCAGCAGAGGCCGGCGATGGCCCACGCGAGCAGGGCCGCGAGGGGCGTGCACCAGGCCAGCCAGGGCGGCGCGAGGTGGTCACCCGGCAGGCCGAGGATGGCCACGGCCGGGATGTAGGCGACGAAGGCGGTCGGGATGACGAACGTCCAGAAGATGCGCAGCGGGTCGGGGAAGACCTGCTGGCTCTGCTGGGCGGCATACGACCCGCCGTAGGTGAAGGCGTTGGTGAACTCCGCGCCGTCCACGAGGAAGAACTGCAGGCCGCCGGCGGCTGTGAAGAGCGCGGAGAAGATCGCGGTGCCGCTGACGACCGTCAGCACGATGAGGACCACGGTCCCGACGGACCACGCGATGTCGGCCGTCGTCAGCGCGACGGTGAGCGCGACCAGGGCGACCGTCAGGCGACCCACCCGGCGCAGCGACAGGTCGCTCGTCATGAGCTGGGCGAGCAGCGGCAGGGGGCGCACGTAGAACGCGTCGACCTGACCTGCCCGGATGTAGCGCGGCAGCTGGTCGAGGTGACCGACGAACATGTCCGCCAGGGAGAAGGCGAGGTTGGACAGGGCGAAGACGAGCAGCGCTGCGGTGAAGTCGAGCCCGCCGAGCACGTCGACGTTGTGGAAGATCACCCACACCTCGGCGAACTCCGCGAGACCGACGCCGACGGTCCCGAGGATGTCGGTGACGAACGACGCGCGGTACTGCATCTGGGCGCGGGCGCGCGAGGCGAGCAGCACGCGGTAGGGGCGCAGCCGCTCGGACATGGTCACCTCAGCCACCCTGCACCTCCAGACGACGGCGGCCGGCCCGAAGCACGAGCTGACCGAGCCCCAGCAGCGCGACGGCCCAGAAGACCTGCACGGCGACGGCGGACGCGATGTCCGCCCCGACGACGCGGCCGGCGAGGATGTCGATGGGGTTCTGCAGCATCGACGGGAACGGCGACCAGTGGGCGATGGTCCGCAGCCACTCCGGGAACCATGGCACGGGCAGGTAGAGCCCGCACAGCAGCCCGCCGGTGATCATCCACAGCAGCGTGATGCCCCGGATCTCGACGAGCCAGAACGCGAGCAGGTTGATGACGAAGTTGCCGGCGAACGCGACGACGACCGCCAGCACCACCGAGACGGCGCCCGACACCCAGCTCAGCGCCGACGGCGGCGGCGCCATGTCGAAGAGCAGCGCCCCGAGCAGGATGGCGGGCAGACCACGACCGAGGAGGTTGATGCCGGCGCGGCCGAGATCGCCTGCGAGGTAAGCGAGCTGGGGGTTGATCGGCCTCAGGAAGTCGACGGCGATGTCGCCCGTGCGCACCCGGTCCTTGACCTCGGCAAAGCCCCACAGGTTGACCGTGCCGAGCAGCGCCTGGCCCCACCAGACGAACGCGATCGCCGTGGGCGCGTCGTAGCCGCCGATGGCGGTGCCGGCCGAGGCGAGCGCCGCGAGCAGGATCGAGGCACGGATGAAGCCGAAGACCGAGTTCGTCGTCGTGCCGGCCAGCAGCGCCAGCCGGTAGGTCGAGTGGCGGCGGAAGCCGGCCCGGACGAGTAGCCAGAAGGTCTTCACGGTGCGTCGAGACCCCCTTCGGACCGGCGTGCCCGGCAAATGGCACGAGGGGCGACGCTACAAGTCGTCGGCCCTCGCGGCAACCCTCGACGCGCCGGTCTCGTGGACCGCCGGCCGTCCTCTACCGTGGGGCCGTGGCCCGATCCCCCCGCGACCTGTCCCCCGAGGCGCTCGAGTTCATGGCCGTGCGCCACCTCGCGACGCTGACCACGCTGCGCCCCGACGGGTCGCCGCACGTCGTGCCGGTCGGCTTCACGTGGGACCCCGAGACCTCCATCGCCCGGGTCATCACGAGCCGCGAGAGCCGCAAGGCCCGCAACGCCCTCGCCGGCTGCGAGGCCGTGCTGTGCCAGGTCGACGGCCGCTTCTGGCTGTCGCTCCAGGGCACCGCCCGGATCCTCGACGACGCAGCGTCCGTCTCCGACGCCGAGCGGCGGTATGCCGCCCGCTACCGCGAGCCGCGCCCCAACCCCGAGCGCGTGGTGATCGCGATCGACGTGCGCTCCGTCCTCGGCAACGTCTGAGCGGCAACGTCTGAGCCGCAACCCTGAACGGCAGCGTCAGGCGGGCAGTCGGAAGCGGTCGTCCTCGAGCGGCTCGACGAGACCGTCCGCGACGAGCGAGTCGAGACAGCGCATGACCTGGCCCCGGTCGTCGGCCGAGTCCTCGAGGCGCGTCAGCGGTAGGTCCGCGTGGGCGTCGCGCAGCCGGCGCAGCAGCTCGCCCCGCACCTGCCGGTCGGTCCCGTGCCAGCTCTGGCCGCGCCTCGGCGGTCCGTCGTAGGCCGGCCGACCCGCGACGTTCCAGGCGCACAGGTCCGCGACGGGGCACTCGTCGCACCGGGGGCCACGAGCCACGCAGACGAGGGCGCCAAGCTCCATGACGGCGACGTTCCAGGTGTTGGCGGTCTCGCGGTCGGTCGGCATCGAGTCGGCGGCGAGCCGCGCCTCGGCGCGGTTGAGGGTGATGTTGGGGTAGGCCTTGGCCTCGCGCGTCCGGGCCAGGACCCGCCGGACGTTCGTGTCGACGACGACCTCGGGGATGCCGAAGGCGAAGCACGAGACGGCCGCCGCCGTGTAGGCGCCCACCCCGGGAAGGGCCAGCAGCTCCTGCGGGGTCCCGGGCACCTCACCGCCGTGGCGCTCGACCATCGCCGTCGCCGCCTCGTGCAGGCGCAGCGCGCGACGGGGGTAGCCGAGCCTGCCCCACGCGCGCACGGCCTCGCCCGGTGCGGCCGCCGCCAGGTGACCCGGCGTGGGCCAGCGGTCCATCCACTCGCGCCAGATCGGCTCGACCCGGGCGAGCGGGGTCTGCTGCGACATCACCTCGGAGAGGAAGACGCCCCAGGCGCTGGCATCGGGCGCGCGCCACGGCAGCTGCTTGCGCCCTGCCTCGGCGTACCAGTCGTTGACGCGCTCGTGGAGCAGCGACAGCGGGACCTCGCGGGACGGCATACGACAGAGAGGTGCGTGACGTCGCTCAGACGTAGCGCTCGAGGATGCTCGACTCGGCCAGTCGCGAGAGGCCCTCGCGCACGGCGCGGGCCCGCCCCTCGCCGACGCCCTCGACGAGCATGAGGTCCTCGATGCCGGCCGCGAGCAGGCGCTGGAGCGACTCGAAGTGGTTGACGAGACGGTCGACGATCGCCGTGGGCAGGCGCGGCACCTTGGTCAGCAGCCGGTAGCCCTGCGGCGAGACCGGGACGTCGAGACTGTCGCCGACGACGGAGAAACCGACCGCCCGGGCCCCGGCGGCGAGGTCGAGCAGCTCGACGGAGTTGAGCGACTGGAGGTTCTCGAGCGCGTCGTCGACGTCGAGCCCCGACTTCGTCGCGGGGAGGTAGTCGCGGATGACGAGCTCACGGTCGTTGCCGAGCCCGCCCACGAGCTCCTCGAGCTGGAGGCTGAGCAGGCGGCCGTCGGTGCCGAGCTCGACGACGTAGTCCTGGATCTCGGCCGAGATGCGCCGGACCATCTCGAGGCGCTGGAGGACCGCGGTGACGTCGCGCACCGTGACGAGGTCCTCGATCTCGAGCGCGGACAGCGTGCCGGTCACCTCGTCGAGGCGGGCCTTGTAGCGCTCGAGGGTCTGCAGCGCCTGGTCGGCCCGGGACAGGGTGGTCGGCGAGCCCTCGATGACGTGCCGGAGGTCGCCGACGTAGAGCGCGACGACGCCCATGGACTGGCTCACGGAGATGACGGGGAAGCCGGTCTGCTTGGCCACGCGCTCGGCGGTGCGGTGCCGGGTGCCGGACTCGGTGGTCTCGATGCGCGAGTCGGGCACGAGCTGCGTGGCTGCGCGCAGGATGCGGGTGCCCTCACGGTCGAGGACGACGGCGCCGTCCATCTTGCACAGCTCGCGCACGCGGGTCGCCGAGAACTCCATGTCGAGCACGAAGCCGCCCGTGCAGATGGAGTCCACGACCCGGTCGAAGCCGAGCACGATGAGGGCACCGGTGCGTCCGCGCAGGATCCGTTCGAGGCTGTCGCGCAGCTCCGTGCCGGGGGCTACAGCGGCGAGGGCCGCGCGGAGCAGCAGCTCGTCGTTCCGGTCCATCACTTCCCTGTTCGCAATGGGGGCGCCGAGCGCGTCCAGCCCGGTCGCTCGCAGTCTAGACGGTGCCGACGGCAGCCGCGCTCGTTGACCGGCCACCGGCGAGGCGACCCATGGCCTCGATGGCGCGCGGCACGTCGGCGACCTCGACGGCGCGGATGCCGTCGGGCACCTGGGAGCCGGACAGGCTCCCGGCAGGCACGAGCGCGTGCCGGAAACCGAGGCGGGCCGCCTCTGCGAGACGGCGGTCCAGGCCGGTCACCCGGCGCACCTCGCCGGCCAGCCCGACCTCGCCGAAGGCGACGACGTCGGTGGCGAGGGGCCGGTCGACGACGGACGACGTGACGGCGCAGACGATGGCGAGGTCGGCCGCCGGCTCGGTGATGCGCACCCCGCCGACCGTGGCCGCGAAGATGTCGCGCGAGCCGACCGGGGCCCCGGCCCGCTTGTCGAGGACCGCGATGATCATGGCCAGGCGCGAGGCGTCGAGGCCGCTCGAGGTGCGGCGCGGTGACGGCAGGGTCGAGGGAGCGACGAGGGCCTGCACCTCGGCGACGAGGGGGCGCCGTCCTTCGAGGGTGACAGTGACGCACGTGCCGGGGACCGCGTGGTCACGGGTGGAGAGGAACAGCCCGCTGGGGTCGGTGAGGCCGGTGATGCCGGAGTCGGACAGCTCGAAGCAGCCGACCTCGTCGGTGGGACCGAAGCGGTTCTTGACGGCGCGCACGAGTCGCAGCCCCGAGTGGCGGTCGCCCTCGAACTGGATGACGACGTCGACGAGGTGCTCGAGCAGCCGGGGGCCGGCGATCGAGCCGTCCTTGGTGACGTGCCCGACGAGCAGCACCGCCACGCCCCGGGCCTTGGCCGCCGCGATGAGACTGCCGGTGACCTCCCGCACCTGCGTGACGTTGCCGGCCTGTCCCTCGACGTCGGCGCTGGCGATCGTCTGCACGGAGTCGACGACGAGCAGCCCGGGAGACCGCGCCTCGACGTGGCCGAGCACGGTCGCGAGGTCGGTCTCGGCGGCGAGGTAGAGGGTGTCGGCCATCGCTGAGATGCGCTCGGCGCGCGTGCGTACCTGGGCGGCGGACTCCTCGCCGCTGATGTAGAGCACCTCGGAGCCGGACCGGGCCGCGCGCGCCGCGACGTCGAGCAGCAGCGTCGACTTGCCGACCCCGGGCTCACCGGCGACGAGCACCACGCCTCCGGGCACGAGCCCGCCGCCCAGGACCCGGTCGAACTCGGCGACGCCGGTCGGGCGGGCGGCGGCCCTGGTCAGGTCGACGTCGGCGATGCGCTGGGCGGGCGTGACGACCGTGGCGGCGGTCGTGCGCGCAGCCGTGGGCGCGCCAGTCTCGGCGACGGTGCCCCACGCCTGGCACTCACCGCAGCGACCCACCCACTTGGCGGTGGTCCACCCGCACTCGGCGCAGCGGAAGCCGGGGGTGCGTCGCGTCGTCGTCCTCGTAGCCATGGGCACGACCGTACGGCGCGGGTGCGACAGCGCTCGGCGGGGCGGGCCGTGCGTCCGTGAGAAAATGGCGCCATGGAATCGGTTCTGCCCTATGTGCTCGCCATCGTCCCGACGGTCGGCGTGGGCACGCTCTTCTACTTCGTCATCAAGAGCATCCTCGAGGGAGACCGTCGCGAGCGCCTCGCCCAGGCGCAGTGGGAGGCAGAGCACGACCGCCGCGCTGCCGCGGAGGACACGGCGCAAGAGGGCCGAGGCACCGACCCGGCCTCTCCCGCGCCGACGAAAGAGCACTGACCGCGGGCGCCTTCATCCGGCGCCGACGCCCATTCGGACAAAAACCCGAGACGCCCCGGTCGGACACAATCCAATACCGATCGACGCCATTGTTTTGGATGGAAATGCATTCTCGGGCTGATGGCGCTAAATTGATCTCGCCCGCGAGTCCCACATTCGCGATAACCCCTCCCGAAACCCAATTCTCAGATGGAGAGACATGGCTCAGCGTGTCGAAGTGGTGTTGATCGATGACATCGACGGCGGTAATGCCGCCGAGACGGTGACTTTCGCCCTGGACGGCGTCACCTACGAAATCGACCTGAACGACAAGAATGCCCGCAAGCTCCGTGACGACTTCGCGACGTGGACCGGTCACGCCCGTCGCGCAGGCACGGCCAAGGCCGGCTCCCGCCGTCGCGCCTCGGGTGCGGCCAAGCGCACCGACCTGGGCGCCGTCCGCGAGTGGGCCCGTGCCAACGGCCACGAGGTCTCCGACCGCGGCCGCATCTCGGCCGACGTCCAGGCGGCCTACGACAGGGCGCACTGACCGAGCGGTCAGCACGAGCGCGCAGCACGAGGCGCTCAGCACGACAGGGAGGGCCCGGCACATCACAGGTGCCGGGCCCTCCCGCGTCCCCTACCCCGTCGACTCCGGGTCAAACAGCGATCGCCGCGGCGAGGTCGCCGTCGCGCGCCACCCGCTCGAGCACCTCGTCGGCCGTCAGCTGCTCGAGCACATCTCCGTCGGCCCCCGCCTCGATCTCCTCCCACGACCGGGGCGCCGCGACGGTCGGCCGCTCGCGCCCGCGCAGCGAGTAGGGGCACACCGTCGTCTTGGCGGCGACGTTCTGGCTCCAGTCGAGGAAGATCTTGCCGGGACGCAGCTCCTTCGCCATCTTCCACACGACCAGGTCGGGGTGGGCCTTGGTCTGCTCCTGCGCGAGCTGCTGGACGGTGTCGCGGATCTCGTCGCTCGTGTGCGCGCCGGGCAGGACGGCATACAGCTGGAGTCCCTTGCTGCCACTGGTCACCGGGGTCGGGTCGAGGCCGATGCCACTGAGCCGCTCGCGCACGATGAGCGCGACGCGCGCGCACTCGTGCAGTCCCGTCCCTGGACCGGGGTCGAGATCGATGACGAGCCGGTCGGGGTTGAGAGGCTCCGCGTCGCGCCCCTCCCCCGCGTAGCGCCACTGGTGCACGTGCAGCTCGAGGGAGTTGAGGTTGGCGAAGTACGTCAGCCCCGCGAGGTCGTCGATGAGCGGGAAGACCGGGTCGCGGCCGGCGCGGCGGATCCATGCGGGCGTGCCTGCGGGGATGTTCTTCTCGAAGAACTGCATGTCACCGACCCCGTGCGGGAAGCGGATCCGCGTCACGGCACGGTCGCGTAGGTGCGGCAGGATGACCGGCGCGATGCGGGCGTAGTAGTCGAGCACCTGCGCCTTGGTCGTGCCGGTCCGCGGGTACATCACCTTCTCGAGGCTGGACAGCTTCATCCGTCGGCCGTCGACCTCGACGGTGACCTTCGTGGGCTGGTATGCCATCACTCACCGTCCGCGTGGTCGTCGACGTCGCCGGGGGTGAGGTCACCGCGCAGGCCCTTGTATGCCGGCTGGCGCAGTCTCCCCTGCCCGCTCAGTCCCAGCGACTGCACGTCGGCCACGAGGACCGGGTGGACCCAGGTGGCACCGGCCGAGTCCTCGGCGGGCACGTCTGTGGCAAAAGGGGATTCGGCGGACGTCAGCGACTCGAGGTCCTGCAGGAGGGCCTGTCCGGTCTTGCCGGCGAGGCCGGACCCCACCCGCCCGAGGTAACGCAGGCCGCCCGGCCCCGGCACGCCCACGAGCACGGCTCCGAGACGACGCGACACGGTGCCGGTGGATTCGGGGCGCCAGCCGCCGATGACGACCGAGACGGTGCCGCGGTGCGGTGACTTGAGCCAGTGGGGCGAGCGCAGCCCGGGGACGTAGACCGAGTCGACGCGCTTGGACACGATCCCCTCGAGGCCCTGCTCCTTGGTCGCGGCGTGCAGCGTCACGCCGTCGGAGAACGTCGGCGGTGTCTGCCAGCGGGGCCCGGCGAGCTCGAGCCGCTCGAGGGTCGCGCGCCGGTCGCTCCAGGCGCGGGGCAGCAGCTCGACGCCGTAGAGGCGCAGCAGGTCGAAGGTCATGAGGGTGACGGGCGCGGCCTCGGCGAGCATCGCCGCCCGGCGCGCGTCGGTGACGTGGAAGCGCTCGGCCATCGCCGCGAAGGACGGCACGCCGTCGCGCATCGAGACGATCTCGCCGTCGAGGAGCATGTCCGCGTACTCGTCGGCCAGCCCGCGCAGCTCCGGGAAGGCGACCGTGACGTCGCGTTCGGTGCGGGTGAAGAGGCGCATCCCGCCGTCCGTCACGTCGGCCAGGACACGCATACCGTCCCACTTCACCTCGTGCTGCCAGCGGTCGCCGACCGGAATGGTCGTCGTAGCCGTCGCGAGCATGGGGCGCATGGGTGCATTCTTGTTCCCATGCGAGCCATCTGGAAAGGCGCCGTGTCGTTCGGCCTCGTCAATGTGCCGGTTCGACTCTTCTCGGCGACGGAGAACCACGACGTGCAGTTCCGGCAGGTTCACGAGAAGGACGGCGGCCGCATCAAGTACCAACGCGTCTGCTCGATCGACGGCGAGGAGGTGCCCTACTCCGACATCGCCAAGGGATATGAGGCGCCCGACGGCCAGATGGTCGTGCTGACCGACGAGGATCTCAAGAGTCTCCCGACGCGGTCGACCAAGGAGATCTCGATCGAGAAGTTCGTGCCGTCCGAACAGATCGACCCGTTGCTCTTCGACAAGAGCTACTACCTCGAGCCCGACAAGACCGGGCTCAAGCCCTATGTGTTGCTCCGCGACGCGCTCGAGAAGGCCGACCGGATGGCGCTCGTCACCGTGTCGGTGCGCACGCGGATGACCCTCGCCGTGCTCCGGGTGCGGGACGGCGTCATCGTGCTCCAGACGCTGCTCTGGGCCGACGAGGTGCGCACGCCGGAGTTCGAGTCGCTCTCGGAGGAGACGCACGCGACGGCCAAGGAGCTCGCGATGGCCTCCTCGCTCGTCGACTCGCTGTCGGGCGACTACGAGCCGGACGAGTTCGAGGACGACTACGCCGAGGCCGTGACCCAGCTCGTCGCGACGAAGATCGAGGGCGGCGAGCTCACCGAGACGCCCGAGGCCAAGGGCGAGGAGACCGAGGTCGTCGACCTGCTCGCGGCCCTGCAGCGCAGCGTCGACAAGGCCAAGGCCGCCAGGACGGGCGGCTCGCCCAGCGACTCCGGATCGTCGGACGAGGGCGCGGCGAAGAAGACGGCGTCCAAGCCCGCGCCCAAGACCACGGCCAAGAAGGCGACGACGAAGACCGCCGCGAAGAAGGCGACCGCGAAGAAGACCACGGCCAAGAAGTCGACGACGAAGAAGGCGGCGACCAAGAAGGCGAGCTGACCCCAGCGCCCCCGCGGGCGGCGACGTTCGTCACGTCGACGTGCATACGCTCTCTTTGGGGCACCTGCTGCGCAAGGATGAGAGCGTGCGGACGGCGACGATCGACGAGCTCACCCAGCGGCTGCGGACCCTGCCCGAGAACCCCCGTGTCGTCGTCAGCGGCAACATGGCGGTCCCGTGGGAGGCGGTCCGGGCGCTCGACGCCGCGCAGCCGACCTACGTGCTCCACGCGCTCAACGCGCCCGCAGGGCTGCCGACGCGTGAGGGCGTGACGGTCGAGACGTGCTTCGTCGGTCCGGGGATGCGTCGTCACCCGCGCATGCGCTACGTGCCCTCACGACTCTCCCTCGTCCCACTGCTCTTCGGCCGTGCCCTGCCGCCCGACGCCGTGCTGCTGCACTGCGCGCCGCCGCGCCACGGCCAGGTGAGCATGGGCCTCGAGGTCAACGTGCTGCCTGCGGCGCTCGAGGCGTGCCGCGCCCGCGGCGGGCTCGTCGTCGCGGTCGTCAACCCGCAGATGCCCTACACGTTCGGCGACGCCGAGGTGCCGCTCGACCACATCGACCTCATGGTCGAGGTCGACTCGCCCATGGCCTCGCACGCCGCCGTCCCGCCCGACCCCGAGAGCCGCCTCATCGGCGAGCGCGTCGCGGCCATGGTCAAGGACGGCGCGACGATGCAGCTCGGCATCGGCGCGGTGCCCGACGCCACCCTCGCCGGACTGACGTCGCGGCGCGGCATCCGGATGTGGACCGAGATGTTCTCCGACGGCGTGCTCGCGCTCGACGCGGCCGGGGCGCTCGACCCCGACCAGCCGTTGGTCACCTCGTTCTGCTTCGGATCGGCCGAGCTCTACCAGTGGCTCGACGGCAACCCGCGCGTGCGGATGATGCGCACCGAGAAGACGAACGACCCCGGTCTCATCGCCTCGCAGCGACAGATGACGTCGGTCAACACGGCCCTCGAGGTCGACCTCTTCGGGCAGGCGAACGCCTCGCGCATCAACGCCCGCATCCACTCCGGCTTCGGCGGCCAGACCGACTTCATCGTCGGCGCGCTGCACTCCCCCGGCGGCCAGTCGTTCATCGCGCTGCGCTCGTGGCACCCCAAGGCCGACGTGTCGACGATCGTGCCGCTGCTCGACGAGCCGGTGACGAGCTTCCAGCAGAGCGCCATCGTCACCGAGCACGGTGTGGCGCCGCTCTGGGGACGCAGCGAGAAGGACCAGTGCCGCGACATCATCGAGCAGTGCGCGCACCCGCGCGTCCGTGACGACCTCTGGGAGGAGGCGCAGGCCCTCGGCCTCGCCTGAGAAGCACCACCGATCGCGTATGCCGTCCGCCTCCCCCTCGTCGAGCGGCCCCGTCGTCACACCGCCGACCCCCACCACCCCGTCGAGTGGCCCCGTCGTCACACGCCTCGGTGGCTCGAGCCTGTGACGCGTGGGGCGGGGAGGCCACTCGAGGGTCTTGGCGGCGGCTCGAGCGTGTGACGCGTGGGGCGGGGAGGCCACTCGAGGGTCCGTCGGGCGGGGGCTCGTAGGGTGGCGTCATGAGTGAGCAGACGCGCCCCGTGGCCGTGGTGACCGGTGGAACCCGTGGGATCGGGCTGGCCGTCGCCCGCGACCTCGCAGACACCCATCACCTCGTCATCGGCGGGCGCAGCGCGGACACCGTGGCCGAGGTCGTCGCGTCGCTCCCCTCCGCCGAGGGGCTGGTGGCCGACCTCGCGGACTGCTCACCCGGCGGGTCGCTCGAGACCGCCCTCGACGCGCTCGTGCCCCGTCTCCCCCGGGCCGATGTGCTCGTCCACTCGGCCGGGATCCTCCGCACCGGGACCGTGGCCGACTCGCCCGTGCAGGACTGGGCCGACTCGATGACGGTCAACGTCGTCGCCGTCGCGGCCGTCACCCGGGCCCTGCTGCCGGCGCTGCGCGCCGCCCACGGCCTCGTCATCACCGTCAACTCCGGATCGGGCCTGACGGCGACGCCGGCCTCAGGCGCCTACTGCGCGTCGAAGTTCGCGCTCCGAGCGTTCAGCGACTCGCTGCGCCAGGAGGAGCGCGAGCACGGCGTCCGCGTCACCTCGCTGCACCCGGGTCGGGTCGACACCGACATGCAGCACGAGCTCGTCGCGTTCGAGGGCGCCGACTACGACGCGGGCGCCTACCTCGACGTGGCCTCGGTCGTCCGCGCCGCCCGTCTGGCCATCGACGCGGGCCCGGACGCGAGCGTCGACATGGTCTCGGTGCGTCCCCGCGGCTGGCGCCCCGCCACCACCTGACCGCAACACACCGAGCAGCTGCCGGGTCCTGCGGTTGCAGCCGGCGCCGTTGGCTGGTTCTCGGTGTGTTGCGAGGAGAGCCGGGCGACTCGGGGCGGATCAGATGCGGCTGGCCCCGCGGGTCGGCACGAGGGCGAGCCGGGCGAAGGCCAGCGCCTCGGCGAGGTCGACCTCACGCTGCTCACGCCCGACCTTGCGGGTCGAGACCTCGACGACGACCTCGCCGTCCCAGCCCGAGTCCGCCAGGTGCTCGAGCACGGCCGCGCACGGCTGCCCGCCGCGGCCCGGGACGAGGTGCTCGTCGAGGAACGAGCCGAGCCCGTCCGCGAGGTGCAGGTGTGCGAGCCGGTCACCGAGCCCCTGGGCCATCTCGAGGGCGTCCGAGCCGGCCGTCGCCGTGTGCGACAGGTCGAGCGTCACGTTGTCGTACGCCTGGCCCACCGGGTCCCAGTGCGGCAGGTAGGCCATGACGTCGCGGCGCGCCGTGCGCCAGGGGTACATGTTCTCGACGGCCAGCCTGATGCCCGACTCGTGCTCACGCAGCGCGACCCCGTCGACGAAGCCCGCGGCATACTCCCGCTGCCAGCGGAAGGGCGGGTGCAGCACGACGGTGCGCGCGCCGACCTCGAGGGCGAGGTCGATGGAGCGGTCGACCTTGCCCCAGGGGTCGGTGCCCCAGACGCGCTGCGTCAGCAGCAGCGTCGGCGCGTGCACCGAGACGATCGGCAGCTCGTGCAGCTCGGACAGGGCGCGCAGCGCTCCGGCCTCCTGCGTGACGGGGTCGGTCCAGACCATGACCTCGATGGCGTCGTAGCCGAGCCGCGCCGCGGTCGCGAAGGCGGTCGCGGCGTTGTCGGGGTAGAGCGAGGCGGTCGAGAGCCCGACCCGGATGGTCATGCGGCCATTGTGCGCCACCGCCAGGCGCCTGCCGCGGGCCGGGCCACGCCGTGGTCCGATGTCTCTCGGGTCATGAGGTGAGGTGGTCGAGGCGCCGGAGAATGAGGCCCTCGCGCAGCGCCCAGGGGCAGATGTCGAGCTGCTCGACCTGCAGCAGGTCGAGGGCGGCCTCGGCCACGAGCGCGCCGGCATACAGCTGGCGGGCCCGGCCCTCGGAGACGCCGGGCAGCTCGGAGCGGGCAGCGCTGTCGAGGGGTCCGACGCGCGCGACGATCTCGCGGAGGTCGTCGCGGGTCAGGGTGCGCGGCACGAACGGCCCGTCGGCGCGGGGCGCCGCTCCGGCGATCCGGGCGAGCGAGCGCATCGTCTTGGAGGTGCCGACGGCGCGGTCGGGCGGCCCGGAGGTCAGCAGCGGTCGCACGTGCCTGGCCAGGGTCGAGCGCACCAGCGAGCGCAGCTCGCGCGCGGCGGCCTCGGTCGGCGGGTCGTCATGCAGGTGCTCGCGGGTCAGCCGCCCCGCGCCGAGCGGGAGGCTGAGGGCGACGTCGGGCTCCTCGTCGAGGCCGGTCGCGAGCTCGAGCGAGCCGCCGCCGATGTCGACGACGAGCAGCCGTCCGCTCGACCAGCCGAACCAGCGGCGCACCGCGAGGAAGGTCATCCTGGCCTCGTCAGGGCCGCTCAGCGCCTCGAGCTCGACGCCCGTCTCGGCGCGCACCCGCTCGATGACGGCGTCCCCGTTGGGCGACTCGCGCAGCGCCGACGTCGCGAAGGCGAAGAGGTCGCCGACGCCGTGGTCCTCGGCCACCTCGAGGCACTCGCGGATGAAGGCGACGAGCCGGTCGGCCGTCTCGTCGCTGACCCGGCCGTCCACCTCGAGGCTCTCGGACAGGCGCAGCTCGGTCTTGTGCGAGAAGGCAGGCAACGGCTGCGCGCCGGGGTGTGCGTCGACGACGAGGAGGTGGACCGTGTTGGACCCGATGTCGATGACGCCCAGGCGCATGCCCCCAACCCTAGTCACGGCTCCCTCCCCGAACGCGGCGTTCGGTCGGGTGGAGCGGGGCCGAGGGGCCGTATGCCGTCAGGCGGAGCGGCGGCTCAACGTGAGCGAGGCGAGGGCGAGGGCACCGGCGATGAAGGCCGCGACGATCCCGAGGTCGCCCAGGACCGCGGTGACGGGGTCGGGATTGCCGGCGATCTCCTTCATCGCGTCGACGGCGTAGGACAGGGGCAGCACGTTGCTCACCCACTCGAGCACGGTGGGCATCTGGTCGCGAGGGACGAGCAGCCCGCACAGCAGGAACTGCGGCAGCAGGAACGCCGGCATGAACTGCACCGCCTGGAACTCGGTGCGCGCGAAGCCGCTCGCGAGCAGCCCGAGAGCCGTGCCGAGCACGGCGTCGAAGACGGCGACGACGACGAGCAGCCACAGCGGTCCGGCGACGTCGAGACCACAGACCCAGACTGCGAATCCCGTTGCGATCAGGGCCTGCACGGTGGAGAGCGCACCGAACGCCGCGGCATACCCCATCATGAAGTCGCCCTTGCCCATCGGCGTTGTCAGGAGACGCTCGAGGGTGCCGGACTGGCGTTCGCGCAAGGTCGAGACGGAGGTCACGATGAACATGACGACCATCGGGAAGACGCCGAGCAGGGCCGGCCCGATGGCGTCGAAGACGGGCGTGCCGTCGTAGATCCAGGCGAGCAGCCCGAGCAGCACGCAGGGCACGACGATGATCAGGGCGATGGTGCGGCGGTCGGTGCGGACCTGGCGCAGCACGCGGCCCGAGGTGGCGACGGTCAGTGCGCCGTTCACGAGGTGCTCCTTCCCCCGGACCTGGCGGTCTCGGCGTCGATGAGGGCGAGGAAGGCGGCGTCGGCGTCCACCGCGCCGGTGCGCTGGAGCAGCTCGGCCGGGGTGAGGTCGGCGAGGACGCGTCCCTCGCGCAGGAGCACGAGCCGGTCGCAGCGGGTGGCCTCGTCCATGACGTGGCTCGAGACGACGAGCGAGTGGCCGCGGTCGGCGAGGTGGCGGAACAGGTCCCAAAGGTCGCGCCGCAGCACCGGGTCGAGCCCGACCGTGGGCTCGTCCAGGACGAGCAGGCTGGGACGGCCGACGAGCGCGGCGGCGAGCGAGACCCGGGACTCCTGGCCACCGGAGAGGTCCTGCACGAGCTGCTCCGCATAGGTCACGAGGTCGACCTCGGCGAGGGTGCGGTCGACGGCCTCGCGCAGCTCGGCGCCGCGCAGCCCGATGGCGCGCCCGAAGTAGGCCACGTTGTCCCGGACGCTGAGGTCGGCGTAGACGCTGGGGCTCTGGGTGACGTAGCCGACGCGGTCGCGCAGCACCGGAGAGCCCGCAGGGTGGCCGAGCACGGTGACGGTGCCGGACTCGATGATCTGCACCCCGACGATGCAGCGCATGAGCGTGGACTTCCCCGAGCCCGAGGGACCGAGCAGTCCCACGACCTGGCCGCCGGGGATCTCGAGGTCGATCCCCGGGATGACCCGGTGCTTGCCCCGCACGACCTGCAGGCCGCTCACGACGACCGCTGGCCCACTGTTATTCATCATGTGATGAAATCTACTCCGGTGTGACCGGTCCGTCCACCAGATAGCCCTGAAGGACCGGACCCAGTCGCTCGACGAGATCAGCGCGCGTCGCCTCCGCCAAACCGGGCACCCGCACGACGTAGCGCGCGATGACGACGCCGATCATCTGCGAGGCCGCGAGCGCACCGCGCAGCTGCGCGTCCTCGGCGCCGGCCGAGGCTGCGAGGCGCCCGAAGACCTCGCGCCCGAGGAACTCGCGCAGCATCCGCGCCGCCTCCTCGCTCGTCATCGCCGAGCGCACGAGGGCGACGAGGGCCTCGCGCCGCTCGGGCGGCTCCCAGACGGTCAGGAAGGTCTCGACGAGCCGCCAGCCGAGCCGCTCCCGACCACCTTCGAGGACGCGTTCGATGAGCTCGGCGGGGTTGACGGGCACGGCCATCGTCTCGGCGAAGAGCGCGGCCTTGCCGTCGAAGTAGTGGTGCACCAGAGCCGGGTCGACACCCGCCTCACGGGCGATGCCACGCATGCTCGTCTTGTCGTATCCCTTGGCAGCAAAGGACTTTCGTGCCGCGTCGACGATCGCGGCGCGCGTGTCCACCCCGCCCGGTCGACGGCCTCGCGCCCTCACGACGTCGTGCGCAGTCATGGGGACACCGTATGCCGCCCGCCGCGGGCTGCGCGCACGCGCGCAGGGCGACGGCTGACCGTTGACCGTGGCCGAGCGGCGTCCGACAATCGAGATGTCCGGTCCGCCAGAAGGATCGACGGACCCGTGTGAAAGAGGGTCGACGCGACCATGAACCGATGGACGCATCCGCAAGATGCACTGCCTCTGATCGCCGGCATCTATGCGGCGTTGTCGCCGATCTGGACGACAACCACCACCCGGGCCACGACGACGATGATCGTCCTCGGCGCCATCGCGGCGCTGGCGGCGATCGCGGAGCTCGTCCGGCCCGACCTCATCCCCCTCGAGGGCTTCACGGCCCTCATCGGCGTGGCGTTCATCGTCGCGCCGTGGGTCATGGGGTTCAGCAGCACCCGACCGATGGCGTGGACGGCCTGGATCGTCGGTGCCGTCACGTTCCTCGTCGGCGCCGCTGACCTCCAGGTCACCCGCATGCACCACCGCGACGGCACCGCCACGTCGCACTGACGGGGTGCGGAACCCGGGCCGGCCGCCACGGCCGGCCCGGACCTCCCCTGATGTGCTTTGACCTGCCTTGATCTGCCTTGGACGACGGCGGCCGCCGGTCAGCCGTCCGTGGTGGTGAACTGAGCGAGCACCTGCTCGACCTCCCGGGCACGTGCCCATCGGGCCCACTCGAGGGGTCGGGTCCGGTGCGTGTCGTCGCGCGCCTCCGGGTCCGCGCCGGCCCCCAGCAGCGCCTCGACGAGCTCGACGTCCCCGAGGAACGCCGCCTGGTGCAGGGCCGTGCGCCCGTCGTGGCGGGCCTCGACGTCCGCCCCTGCGGCCACGGCCGAGCGGACGGCGTCGGGGGTGGAGGCCCGGTGGATCGGCGGGAGCTCGGTGGGCGACCCGGCCCAGGCGCCGGGATCGCGCTCCCGCCCGTCGAGGCCGTAGCGGGCGAACAGGTCGAGCCGGGCGTCGAACCCGTGCGACACGGCCCAGCGCAGCTGACGGTCGATCATCTCGTCGACGGTCTCACCCGCCGTTCCGGTCCGGCGGGTCCAGACCTCGGAGGCCGGCCGGCCGAGGCCGTGCTCGAGGAGCAGCTCGAGGTGGCTGTCGTCGCGGTTGAACATCCGGTTGTAGAGCGTCTGGCGGTCGTTGGGGTCGGCCCCGCGGTCGAGAAGCAGCTCCGCGAGCCCCTGCCAGTCCGGGTGCCTCGGCTGACGACCACGCCCGCCCTCGCCCTCGCCGAAGACGCCGGTGAGGGCGGTGAAGGGCGTCGCGAGGCCGTGCCACAGGTAGCCGCTGTCGGGGTCGGCACCGGCGTCGAGCAACGTCCGCGCCGCACCGAGCGGGTCCCGTTGCGGGACGCGGGAGTAGACGACGTAGAGCAGCGGCGACCAGCGGAACGGGCCCGCCTCGCGCGTCGCCGTCGCGGGATCGGCCGCGAGGTGCCCCCGCAGGGCGCCGACGTCACCCACGGCGGCCGCGACGGCGACGTCACGGTCGACGAGGCCGGGCTCCTCGTCGAGCAGCTGCTCGGCCCGCGCCCAGCGGGCGGGCTCGTCACGCCCCGTGTACGTCAGGCAGGCCAGGGCAGCCACCAGCGAAGCCCGATCAGCCTGTGCTGCAGGGAATTCGACATCCCCGACCGGGTCGAGGGCAGCCATGTCGCGCGACAGGTCCTGCGATGCGCGGAGGTGGGCGAGCAGCCTCGGCCAGCTCGGGAAGCCGTACGTCCGGGCGACGACGAGCTGGGCGTCCGAGAGCGCGAAGAGCCTCCGGTCCCCGGGAGGGCCCTCGGGATGGTGCAGCGACACCTGCTCGAGCGCTCCGGGGTCGCCGGAGCGGACCGCGCGCTGGAGGCGTCGCGCAGCGCGGCGCAGGTGCTTGAGGTCGGGGTCGGCGGGCAGGGACAGGGCCATGGCGGCCTCCTCTCGTCGTGCCCGCGTGCGCTGGTCGGGCCGAAAGGAGGTCGGACCGCATGCCGTTCTCTCCCAGGAGGGCTGAGCCCCTTCCCGCGCACCGGAGGCGACCTGGACGCCACCGCCACGCTACGCCGGCGTGGGCGCCGACGGAAGCACCCGGCATACGCAGGCAGTCCTCCCGGACCACGACGTGGACGACGTGCCCACGACGTGGGCGTCGCGAGCGCGGTGGAAACGTCGGCGGCATAGGGTGAGCCGGTGGCTGAAGCACCTCTGGACCTCCCCCGCGTCTGGGTCGAGTTCACCGACCCCGCCGACGCGAACCAGCGCTACCGGTGCGACCTCACGTGGCTGACGAGCAGCTGGACGTGCATCTTCGGCAGCGGCTGCAAGGGCATCTACGCCGGCCGACCCGACGACGGCTGCTGCACGCTCGGCGCGCACTTCACCGAGAAGGACGACTGGAAGCGCGTCGAGAAGGCCGTCGAGGAGCTCGGCGAGGACGAGTGGGAGTACCACTCCGTCGGCCGCGCCACCGGCAGCAAGGACGACTGGACCGAGAAGGAGGACGGCGCGCGCAAGACGAAGGTCGTCGACGGCGCCTGCATCTTCCTCAACCGCCCCGGCTTCCCCGCCGGCGCCGGCTGCGCCCTCCACCAGCATGCCGTCCTCACCGGGGTCGAGCCGCACACCCTCAAGCCCGACGTCTGCTGGCAGCTGCCGATCCGCCGCACGTTCCGCACCGTCGAGCTGCCCGACGACACCAGCTACCTCGAGGTGACGATCACCGAGTACGACCGGCGCGGCTGGGGTCCCGGCGGCCACGACCTCGACTGGTACTGCTCGGGCAACTCCGAGGCGCACGTCGGGCGCGAGCCCGTCTACCGCTCCAACGCCCCGGAGCTCACCGAGCTCATGGGGCCGCTCGCCTACGCGGAGCTGGCGATCCGCGCCGAGGCGCACCTGGCCCAGGTCAAGGCGGTCCGCGCGCGCGGCGTGCGCAAGCTCCTGCCGCTGCTCGTGCACCCCGCCACCATCGAGGCCCAGCGGGGCCGGTGAGGCGACGATGAGCGAGATCATCCCGTCCCCCAACATCTGGGAGACGCCCGACGTCTACGAGGTCGAGAACCGCGGCGTCGACCGCGCCCACGTCATCGAGGACGCGATGCGCGCGGTGCTGGACTGGTCGGGCCGCGACGTCCTCGACGTCGGGTGCGGCACCGGCTACCACCTGCCGTACTTCGCTGCCGACGCGCGGTCGGTCGTCGGTGTCGAGCCGCACCCGCCGCTGGCCGCCATTGCGGCACAACGCATCTCGCGTATGCCGTCCGTCTCGGTCCGTGAGGAGGGCGCGGCCGCGATCGGGGTGCCCGACGAGTCCTTCGACGTGGCGCATGCGCGGTGGGCGTACTTCTTCGGGCCGGGCTGCGAGCCGGGGCTGGTAGAGCTCGAGCGCGTCATGCGTCCGGGCGGTGCGGCGTTCGTCATCGACAACGACGCGACGCGGTCGACGTTCGGCCAGTGGTTCCGGCGGGCGCTGCCCTCCTACGACCCTCGTGCCGTCGAGCGCTTCTGGCAGCGGCAGGGGTGGGAGCGCGAGCGGCTCGACATCCGCTGGGACTTCGACTCGCGCGAGGACTTCGAGGCCGTCGTCGCCATCGAGTTCGCGCCTGAGCACGCCGACCTCATCCTCGCCGAGCACCCGGACGCCACCGGCGTCGACTACGCCGTCAACCTCTGGCACCGCCGCTACTGACGCTCCGCGGGTGCGTGGCCCCTCCGTGGGTTGCTGCACCGACCGGCCGGTGCGCCGCGCGGATCGACCCGCAACCCGCGGAGTGGCCTGTCGTGGTCATTTCGACCCACCCGCGGGTCGACCCAGATGGGCATCCCGACCGAGGCGGCGCGCCCTCCCGGCTCCCTACCGTTGCAGCACGACATCGGCAGCGGACCACGGGAGGACACCATGGAGACCATCGAGACCGTCATCATCGGCGCAGGCCAGGCGGGCCTCGCCACGGCGCGCGAGCTCGTCAGCCGCGGCCACGAGTGCGTGGTGCTCGAGCGCAACCAGGCCGTCGGCGATGGCTGGCGCCAGCAGTACGACTCGCTCCGCCTCTACTCCCCCGCCCGCCACGACGGGCTGCCGGGCCTCGACTTCCCGGGCGACCCGAGGTCGTTCCCCGGCAAGGACGACGTCGCGGCATACCTGCAGTCGTATGCCGTCCGCTTCGACCTCCCCGTCCGCCTCGGCGTGCGCGTGGAGCGTCTCGCAGCGACCGCCGACGGGGACGGCTTCGTCGTCACGACGGACACGGGCGACATCGCGTGCCACAACGTGGTCGTCGCGACGGGCACCTTCGGGCGGTCACCCCACGTGCCGGCGTTCGCGGCGGACCTCGACCCGTCGATCCTGCAGCTGCACTCGAGCGAGTACCGCCGGCCGAGCCAGCTGCGGGAGGGGCCGGTCCTCGTCGTCGGCGCCTCGCACTCCGGGTGCGACATCGCCTACGAGCTGGGGCAGTCCCGTCCGACGGTGCTGGCCGGCCGCGACTGCGGGCAGCCCCCGGTGCGGTGGGACACCAAGGCCGTCCACGTCGTCTTCCCCGTCTTGCTCTTCGCATGGCGGCACGTGCTGACGCGGCGAACTCCCATGGGGCGCAAGATGATGGGCGAGATCCGTCACCACGGTGGACCGATGCTGCGCGTCAAGCGGGAGGACCTCGCGGCGCGCGGCGTCGAGCGCCGGACGCAACGCGTCGTCGGCGTCACCGACGGTCGCCCCACCCTCGACGACGGCACAGTCGTCGACGTCGCCAACGTCGTCTGGGCAACCGGCTTCGCGCAGCGCTTCGACTGGGTCGACCTCCCGGTCATCGGCGAGGACGGCTGGCCCCGGGAGTTCCGGGGCGTCTCCAGCGACGTGCCGGGCCTCTACTTCTGCGGCCTCGCCTTCCAGTACGCGTTCGCCTCGATGGTGCTTCCGGGCGTCGGGCGCGACGCCGCCCACGTCGCGCAGCACGTCCTCAAGCGCAGCGCCGCCAGGACAGCGCACCCGGCCCCGGCCTGACGCGCGGTCACAGCCGGTCGCGACACCAGGACGTCACAGCAGGTCGTGCTCGAAGGCGAAGGCAGCCGCGGCCGTGCGGCTGCCGACACCGAGCTTGCCGAAGATGTTGCTGAGGTGCCGGGCCACGGTGCGGTCGCTCAGCACGAGCCCGGACGCGATCTGCGCGTTGCTCTGGCCGGCGGCCACGAGCCGGAGCACCTCGATCTCCCTCTCGCTCAGACCTGCCGGGCGCGACGGCGGTCCGACCGCCCGGTCGACCGCCTCGACGTCGGGCCGCGCTCCGACGGTCACGAAGACCTGGCGTGCCGACGCCAGCGCGCGCCGACCGGACTCGGCGTCACCGAGGGCGAGGAGCGCGCGCCCGGTCGCGGCCTGGGCGAGCGCGGCGTCGTAGGGCACGTCGAGTCGCATCCAGCCCTGCTGCGCCCGCCGCAGGTAGGGCAGCGCGCCGGCTGGGTCGTCAGCCGCGAGCTCGACGAGGCCCCACGCATACGCCGCCCGCGCCGCGAGCACCTCGGAGCCGAACGACCGGGCGTGCTCGTCCAGCTCGCCCGCGCAGGTGCGTGCGGCCTCCACGTCGCCGGCCGCGAGGAGCACCACGACAGCGCCCGGCAGCACCCGGGTGCGGGCCACCGCCGTGCGCGTCTCGACGAGCAGCCGCCGGACCGCGCCGAGCGCGGCGGCCTGCGAGCCGCGGGCCAGCCACAGCAGCGCCGACCCCGGCTGCGGGTCGAAGCCGTGCTCGGCGCTCGTCTCGTAGGCGGCGTCGGCGCGGTCCCTGTCGCCCCGCAGACGGTGGAGGTCGCCGAGCTCGCACGCCGCCAGCCCGACCGCCGGCAGGGCCCCGGCCAGCCGGTAGCGGTCGATGGCCGCCGTCAGCTCCTCCACGGCCTCGTCCCACGCACCCCGGGCCACCATCACCTGGCCGCGGTGCAGGGCGCACTGTCCGGTGAACGTGACGAGGCCCGGCTGCTCCTCGCACCAGCGCTGCAGCACCTGCGTCCACTCCTCGACCCGGCGCAGGTCGGACACCTCCTGGCAGCCCTCGACGGCGGTGCAGTAGACGTTGCCGAGCAGGACCGGCTCGAGTGTGCGGCTCGTCGCCTCGAGCATCGACTCGTCGAGCAGCGAGACGCCGGTGGGGATCTGGCCGCCGTAGATCGCCATGCGGCCCTGCGCGCAGAGCCCGACCGCGAGCAGCCCAGGGTCACCGTGCCGGCGCGCCGCCTCGGTGGCCCGCTCGGCGCAGTCCCGGGCCGCGACGAAGTCGCCCCGTCCGAGGTGCTCGAACATCCGCGAGAAGGTGAGGTAGCCCGCGTCGAGGCTGCCGTCGGGCAGGTCCGCTGCGAGCCGTTCGCCTCGCGCGAGCCAGCCGGAGGCCGCCGCGTGGTCGCTCCTCATCCGCAGCACCATCGACAGGTGGAACGCGCACCGGACCGCCCTGGCGACGTCACCCGCGGCGAGGTTGGCCTCGAAGGCGCGCTCGTAGCGGTCGACCGCGTCGTCGGGGCGGCCGAGCAGCTGTGCCGCGGACCCGGCGGACTCGAGGTCGGCGGCCGTCAGGCCGTCCGGGTCGAGGAGGGACCACCGCTCGAGAGCCGCGGCCCACTCGCCGCGCTCGAACTCGGCTCTCGCGCGGACCAGCTCGTCGACGACGCCCACGGCACCCTCCTCGCTGGCAGGCTACGCCTGCCGGCGGCCCGGCCACCGACGATCGAAGGGTTACACGTGGCCTCTCGACGGTGCCCAGGGCCTACACGTGGCCTCTCGACGGTTGCGAGAGGGCCGGACGTGGCCTCTCGACGAGTCAGTCGATGAGGTCGAGGGCGATGTCGACGATGGGCGAGCTGTGGGTCAGGCCGCCGACGGAGACGAAGTCGACGCCGGTGCCGGCGTAGTCCCGGACCACCTCGAGCGTGAGCCCGCCCGTGGCCTCGATCTCGACGGGTTCGCCTGCGGCGCGGAGCAGCCCGACCGTCTCGCCGAGCACGTCGACCGACATGTTGTCGCACATGATGAAGCGCGCCCCGGCGTCGTAGGCCTCCTGCGCCTCGGCCGGCGTCGTCACCTCGACCTGCACGTCGACGTCGGGGAAGCGCTCGCGCACCAGGGCGTACGCCGCCGCCACCGAACCGGCAGCGAGCTTGTGGTTGTCCTTGATCATCGCGACGTCGTAGAGACCCATGCGCTTGTTGGTTCCGCCGCCGCACCGGACGGCGTACTTCTCGAGCCAGCGCAGGCCGGGCGTCGTCTTGCGCGTGTCGAGGACCATCGTCGACGTGCCCTCGAGTGCGTCGGCCCAGCGCCGGGTGTGCGTCGCGACTCCCGACAGCCGGCTGAGGATGTTGAGGATGGTGCGCTCGGCGACGAGGATCACCTGCGTCGGACCCGTGAGCCGGGCGATGACGTCGCCGCGCTCGAGCCGGGTCCCGTCGTCGTTGACGACCTCCACCGTCGGCACCACGCCGCCGATGCGCTCCGCGACGGCCGCCAGGACGAGCTCGACGACCGGCACGCCGGCCACGACGCCCGGTGCCCGCGCGACGATCTCGGCGGTGCGCGTCTGGTCGCCGGGGATCGTCGCCAGCGTCGTGACGTCGACGCCGTCGGGACCGAGGTCCTCGCGCAGCGCCACCGTGACGAGCTCACGCGCCCACTCGTACGGGAAGCCGCTCAGCCCGTCGCCACTCACTGCGTCTCCTTCGTGTCGTCCACCGTCTGGTCCACCGATCGCGTATGCCGTGCAAGGGGTTTCGCGGTCGCCGTGCCCTCCGCGCGGTCCTCGTCGAGGACGTCCCTCTGGGTCGACGCTCCGGCGCCGTCGAGGTCGAGACCGTCGAGGTTGGACGGAGGCACCGGTACGACCGTCGCCTCGAGCACGCCGGACCCGGAGCGTCGGAGGTGCACGTGGTGGAGGAAGTGCGCGTCGTCGCGGGCCGGGAAGTCCTCGCGCACGTGACCGCCGCGGGTCTCGTCTCGCAGCGCGGCGGCATACGTCAGCGCGCGTCCGAGGTGGAGCAGGTTGGTCGTCTCCCAGCTCTTGGGACCGCCCTGCTTGTCGGCGTCGTCGTCGACGGCCCGGGCCGCGAGCCCGGCCAGGGTCTGCTCGGTCGCGGCGAGTGAGGCCGCCGAGCGCACCGTGCCCGACCCGGCGGTCATGGCGCGCTGCACGTCGAGCCGCCGCTTGCCGCGGATCAGCTCGGGCTGACCGTCCGGCGCGACGGGCGTCGCCTCGGGGAGCTCACCGGCGGCGAGGCGCGTCGTGAGGTCGTCGGCGATGCGGCGGGCGAAGACGAGACCCTCGAGGAGGGAGTTCGAGGCGAGGCGGTTGGCACCGTGGACGCCCGTGCACGACGTCTCGCCGCAGGCGTAGAGGCCCTCGAGCGAGGAGCGCCCGCGCAGGTCGGTGCGCACACCGCCGCTCGCGTAGTGCTGGGCGGGCGCGACCGGGAGCAGCTGGGTCGCCGGGTCGAAGCCGAGCTCGCGACAGCGCTGGACGATCGAGGGGAAGCGCTGCTCGAGGAACTCCGCGCCGAGGTGGCGGCAGTCGAGGTAGACATGGTCGGTGCCGGTCTCGCGCATCCGGGCGATGATGGCGCGGGCCACGACGTCGCGCGGCGCGAGGTCGGCGAGCGGGTGCTGGCCCTGCATGAAGCGCTCGCCGGCCTCGTCGACGAGGAATGCACCCTCGCCGCGCACCGCCTCGGAGATGAGCGGCTGCTGTCCGCGCGAGCCCTCACCGAGCCAGAGGACGGTGGGGTGGAACTGGACGAACTCGAGGTCGGCGAGCACGGCGCCTGCCCTGAGCGCGGCGGCCATGCCGTCACCGGTGGCGACGGACGGGTTGGTCGTCGAGGCGTAGATCTGGCCGAGGCCACCGGTCGCGAGCACGACGGCACGGGCGTGCGCCGCGCCGACACCGTCGACCTGGCCCTCGCCGATGACGTGCAGCGTCACCCCGCAGACGCGCTCGTCGGCGTCGGTGAGCAGGTCGACGACGAGGGCGTGCTCGATGACCTCGATGCCGGGGTCGTCGCGCACCCGGTCGAGCGCGGCGATGAGGGCGCGGCTGATCTCGCGCCCGGTCGCATCGCCGCCGGCGTGCAGGATGCGGTCGCGGTGGTGGCCGCCCTCGCGGGTCAGGGAGAGCCCGCCCGTGTCGCCGCGGTCGAACTCGGCCCCGAGCGCGATGAGGTCCCAGACGGCGTCGGTGCCCTCGCGCACGAGCGCCTCGACGGCGTCGACGTCGCAGAGCCCGACGCCGGCGACGAGCGTGTCGTGGATGTGCTCCGCCGGGCTGTCCTCCGGCGACATGACGGCGGCGATGCCACCCTGCGCCCAGGCGGTCGAGCCCTCGTCGAGCACCGTCTTCGTCACGAGCAGCACGCGGTCGACCCGTCGGCGCAGCCGGAGCGCGGTCGTGAGCCCGGCGATGCCGGAGCCGACGACGATGACGTCGGCCGTGGCCGTCCAGCCGGGCGCGGGCGCACGCAGCCGCCGGGGGACGGTCACCTCGGGGAGCCCGCTCTGCGGCATACGACTGGCCTCTCAGTCCTGGGTCTGGTGCTGGTGCTCGTGCTGGTACTCGTGGTGGCGCTCGGTGACGGCCGAGGTCATCAGGCCGAAGCCGTCGGGCACGTCCCCTGCATCGTGCCCCACCTCGACCGTCCGGTTGTGCTCGTCGACGAAGACGACCCTCGGCTCGAAGGTGCGCGCCTCGGCATCGTCCATGGCGGCGTACGCGATGATGATGACCGTGTCACCGGGCGAGATGAGCCGGGCGGCCGCGCCGTTGATGCAGACGATGCCGGTGCCCCGCTCCCCCTCGATGGCGTAGGTCGTCAGGCGGTTGCCGTTGTCGACGTCGACGACGTCGACCTGCTGGCCGGGCCACAGGTCGGCCGCGTCGAGCAGGTCGCGGTCGATCGTCAGCGACCCGACGTAGTGCAGGTCGGCCTGCGTGACCGTCGCACGGTGGATCTTCGAGTGGAGCATGAAACGCTGCACGGTGCGTCTTCCTCGATGGATGTGGGGGCGTGGACCGCCCTGCGGGAGAAGGGAACCGGTCCCTCAGGACTGCGTGAACGTCTCGAGCGCGCCGCCGCCGGGACCGACGAGGACGGGCAGGTTGTCGATGAGACGGGTCGTACCCACTCGACCGGCGACGGCGAGCAGCGCCTCGCCGCGGTACCACTCCGGAACGTCCTCGAGGGTGTCCGGGTGCACGAGCACGAGGTAGTCGACGAGGGCGAGCGGCTCACGGACGAGCACGGCCCGGGCCGCGCGACGGACCGCGGACGGGCCCTCTGCAGCCGCTGCCGCGCCGGCCTGCAGCGCCGCCGAGAGGCACAGGGCCGTCTCCCGGTCGGACGCCGTGAGGTAGGTGTTGCGGCTCGACATCGCCAGGCCGTCGGCCTCGCGCACGGTGGGGACGGCCACGACCTGCACCGGGAAGTCGAGGTCGCGACACATCCGCCGGATGAGCAGCAGCTGCTGGGCGTCCTTCTGCCCGAAGTACGCCGCGCTGCAGCGGGTCAGGTGCATGAGTTTGCCGACGACGGTGAGCATCCCGTCGAAGTGCCCCGGCCGGGACTGGCCCTCGAGCACGTCACCGAGGGGCCCGGCCGACACGCGCACCCCGGGGTCGCCCTCGGGGTAGACGACGTCGGGCGTCGGCGCGAAGACGAGGTCGACCCCCGCCGCGGTGCAGATCTCGAGGTCGGCGTCGAACGTGCGCGGGTAGCGCGAGAGGTCCTCCTTGGGCCCGAACTGGAGCGGGTTGAGGAAGATCGTCACGACGACGTGGCGGTGGGCCTTGCGGGCCTGGTGGATGAGGGTCGCGTGGCCCTCGTGCAGGGCCCCCATCGTCATGACGACGGCGACGTCGCCGTCGTCGAGCGCCGAGCGGGCCTCGCGCAGCTCCTCACGGGTGCGCGCCACCACCGGCGTGACAGGCGGGCTGCCGGGCGGGGTGCCGGGCCCGGTGACGGGATGGGTGACGGTCGGTGCGGTCGTGTCGGTCACGGTTGGTCCTCCTCGTGCGCGAGCAGCTCGAGCAGCGGGTCGGCGTCGGACGCGCGGAGGCGACCGCTGAGCAGGGCCCGCTGCGCCGTCGCGCGGGCCAGGGCGAGATAGGTCGGCCGGATGTCCGGGGCGACCTTGCGCAGCATCGCGACGTGCCCGGCAACGGTACCGGCATCGCCGCGGGCCACCGGACCGGTGAGGGCTGCGTCACCCCGCTGCAGCGTGTTGGCGAGCGCCGCGGAGAGCAGCGGCTCGAGGACGCGCGCCGGGTCGTCGACCCCGGCCTCGCCGAGCAGCTGCATCGACTGGGCGACGAGGGTGACGAGGTGGTTCGACCCGTGGGCGAGGGCTGCGTGGTAGGTGACGCGGTCCTCCTCGGCGATCCACACCGGGTCGCCCCCCATCTCGATGACGAGCGCCTCGCCGAGGGGGCGGGCGAGGTCGAGGGTCGTCACGCCGAAGCAGCAGTCGTGGAGGCGCTCGAGGTCGAGCTCGGTGCCCGTGAACGTCATGGCCGGGTGGATCGCGAGCGGAACGATGTCGCTGTCGGCAGCCGCCTCGAAGACCGAGATCCCGTGGGCTCCGGACGTGTGCATGACGAGCTGACCGGGGGTGAAGGTGCCCGTGGCGCTGAGCCCGCGGACGAGGTCGGCGAGGGCGTCGTCCGGCACGGCCAGGACGACGAGGTGCGCACCGGCGACGACCTCCGGGATCGGCTTGACCGGCACCCCCGGCAGCAGCGTCGCGGCCCGCTCGAGGCTCTCCTCGCTGACCGCGGAGACGCCGGTGACGACGTGGCCGGCGCGGGCCAGGGCAGCTCCGAGGACGGCTCCGACGCGCCCGGCGCCCACGACGCCGACGTCGAAGCGCGCAGGACGCTCGTGCGGGGTGCTCACCCACGGCACGCTATCGCCTACAGTCGGCAGGCGTGGATCCCGTTCCCTGGCGCGAGGCGTGGCACGAGGCGTTGTATGCCGTGAGCCGGGGTTTCTACGTCACGCGCGGCGGCCCGGCGGCGCACTTCACGACGGCCGCCCACGGAGCCACGGGGGCGAGGCTCGCGCGGGCGCTGCTCGCGCTCCCCGACCACCCGGTACGGGTCGTCGTCGACGTCGGTGCCGGCCGGGGCGAGCTCGCGACCCACCTCGTGGACGCCATGGACCCGACCAGCCCTGGCGGCACGCGCACCCCGCAGACGACCCGCGTCGTCGCCGTCGACGTCGTGGACCGGCCGGCCGGCCTCGACCGCCGCGTCGAGTGGCTCCGCTCCCCCGGTGGCGCAGGCCTGCCGCCCGAGCTGACCGGCCTGAGCGACGCCCTCGTCATCGCCCACGAGTGGCTCGACGTCGTGCCCTGCACCGTGGCGGAGGTCGACGCCGACGGCACGGCACGCGAGGTCCTCGTCGACCCGGACACCGGTGCGGAGTCGCTCGGCGCCCCGCTGTCCGGGCAGGACCGGCAGTGGGCCGACGCGCACTGGCCCACGACCAGCCCCGGCGACCGCATCGAGGTCGGCCGCGCCCGCGACGAGGCCTGGACCGACCTGGTCTCGCGCGTCGACTCGGGCACGCTCGTCGCCGTGGACTACGGCCACACGGCGACCGGGCGTCCTGCCGGGGGGACGCTCACGGCATACGCGAACGGGCAGCTGACCACGCCCGTGCCCGACGGCTCGTGCGACCTCACCGCGCACGTCGCCGTGGACACCCTCGATGCCGACGTCGTGCGTCCTCAGCGCGAGGCGCTGCAGGCCCTCGGGCTGACCGGCGCCACCCCGCCGCACGCGCTCGCGGGGGCCGACCCGCTCGCCTACCTCGCGGGGCTCGAGCACGCGAGCACCGAGGCGCAGCTGCTCCACCGCGACGGCTTCGGGGGCTTCTGGTGGGCGGTGAAACGCGTCCGCGGGCACGACGTAACCTGAACGGCATGCGTCGTCTCGCCTCCGCGCTGCTCGCCCTCGGACTGCTCGTGGCCATCCCCACGGCGGCCTTCGCCCACGACGTGCTCGAGCGGACCAACCCCGCGGACGGCACCACCGTCACGAAGCTGCCCGACCAGGTGGTGCTCACCTTCTCCGAGACCCCGCTCGCCCTCGGCGCCCAGGTCGTCGTCAACGGCCCGTCCGGCCCGGTGTCGTCCGGCACGCCGACGATCTCGGGCCGCGACGTCAAGCAGGCCCTCGCCCCGACGGCACCCGGAGGCGACTACACGGTGTCCTACCGGATCACCTCGGACGACGGACACCCCGTCACCGGCACCTTCTCCTTCCACGCGACGGTCGGCCTCGACGGTTCGACCGCCACTGCCGGCGCGACGGTGCACGTCAAGCCCGTCTCGGCCGCCGACGACGGCCAGGGCTCGCTGTTCGTGCCCATCCTGCTCACCGTCGTCGGGACGCTCGTGCTCCTGGGGATCGGCGGCTACCTCGTGCTGCGCAGCCGCGAGGCCGACCGCTCCTGAGGCCCTCCCGGTCAGTCCGCCCCCAGCGGCTGATTGAGGAACCACCGGTGGCCGAACGGGTCGTGAAAGACCGCGAGACGGCCGATCGGCGCGTTGTCCTCCGGAGCACGGTCGATCGTCGCGCCGCCCTCCTGCACCCGGCGGCAGAGCTCGTCGACGTCGGGCACCGTGAGGTGCAGCGTCACGGCGTTGCCGCGGCCCGGGAGGGGCGGCGCGACGCCGGCGCTCTCGAACTCGTCGGACATCATCCAGCGGGCGCCGTCGACGGCCAGCTCGCAGTGCCCGACGCGGCCGTCGTCCATGACCATGGGCGGGGCGGTGACCACGGCGCCGAGGTGCTCGCCGTACCACTCGATCGCGGCCCTCGAGTCGGCCACACAGATGTACGGGGTCAGCTCGCTCATGACGCCTCCACTCGTCTCGCCGCTTGACTGCGGTCCTCTGCTGCCGGCACTGGTCTGCAGTGGTCTGCAGTGGTCCGCACGACGCTACGCCGCGTGACGGGCGCGAGGGCGCTCACGGCATACTCGATCGCATGACCGACGTAGGGTCGAGCCTGTGAGCGGCACGAGCGCAGTCGACGGCACACGACCGTCCACCCCCGACCAGGGGCGCGCCCTGACCGTCGGCATCGGCGCGGGCGGGCTCGCGACCGCAGACATGGTGCTCAACATCGGCCCGCAGCACCCGGCCACGCACGGCGTGCTGCGCCTGCGCATCGTCGTCGACGGCGAGCGCATCGTCAGCGCCGAGCCGATCGTCGGCTACATGCACCGCGGCGCCGAGAAGCTCTTCGAGGTGCGCGACTACCGCCAGATCATCGTGCTCGCCAACCGCCACGACTGGCTCAGCGCCTTCTCCAACGAGCTCGGGGTCGTGCTCGGCGTCGAGCAGATGCTCGGCATGGAGGTGCCCGAGCGGGCCGTCTGGGCGCGCACCGCGCTGGCCGAGCTCAACCGCGTGCTCAACCACCTGATGTTCCTCGGCAGCTACCCCCTCGAGCTCGGCGCGATCACGCCGGTCTTCCACGCGTTCCGCGAGCGCGAGGAGCTCCAGGCGGTCATGGAGGAGGTCTCGGGCGGGCGCATGCACTACATGTTCAACCGCGTGGGCGGCCTCAAGGAGGACCTGCCGGCCGGGTGGATGGGGCGCGTCGACAAGGCGATCGCCAACGTGCGCAAGCGACTTCCCGACCTCGAGCGGCTGATCGTCGGCAACGAGATCCTCGAGGCACGCACCCGCGGCGTCGGGGTGCTGCCGCTCTCGACGGTCGAGTCGTACGGCGTCTCCGGTCCCGTCGCGCGGGCCAGCGGCCTCGACGTCGACCTACGGCGCGACGCGCCCTACCTCGCCTACGGCGAGCTCTTCGGCGACAAGGGTCCCGGCCGCGTCGTGACGCGCACGGCGGGCGACTGCCTCGCCCGCCTCGAGGTGCTGCTCGAGCAGGTCCACGTCTCGCTCGACCTCGCGCAGGCCTGCCTCGACCGGCTCGTGCAACTGCCGCAGGGGCCGATCAACGTCAAGCTGCCCAAGGTCCTCAAGGTCCCCGAGGGCGAGATCTACTGCGCCACCGAGAACCCCCTCGGCTTCAACGGCTACTACCTCGTCTCGCGCGGGGAGAAGACGCCGTGGCGGCTCAAGCTGCGCTCGGCGTCGTTCAACAACGTGTCGGTGCTGAGCGAGATGCTCCCGGGCCAGCTCATCGCCGACATGGTCGCGATCCTGGGGTCGATGTTCTTCGTCGTCGGGGACGTCGACAAGTGAGGGGGCGCATGCCGTCTGCCCGGGCCTCCCGGGAGAACCTCGTGCGCGGCGTGGCCGTCGCCCTCATCACCGGCGTGGTCACGCTCGCGGCGGCCTGCTCCGACGAGGACACCGTCGACACGATCCCGCCGCCGTGGCCCACGCGCACGACGAAGCCGGACGGTCCGCCGCAGCCGCCGACGAGCTCGACGACGACCCCGACGTCGAGGTCGACGGTGAGCGTCGCCGGCACCACCTGAGCCGACTCTCGGCCCCCGGCCCGGCCCGGGCCGGGTTGCACGCCCCCGTCCGCGGTGGTTGGTGCTGCGGATGAGTCGACAGATGATCCTGCGCCCGGTGGGGTGATCACCCCACCGGGCGCAGGACCATCACGCACGTCACCGGTCAGCGTGGAGCGGCGCCGGCGTCCTCGTCGTCCTCGTCGTCGCGCGGTCGCAGCCGGCACCAGGCCTGCACGACCATGCCGGCGGTCGCGAGCAGCAGCGCGACGACCGCGTGCAGCACGAAGAGCCAGATGCGGCTGCGCTGCGAGTCGACGTCCCCGTCGGGCAGCAGGACGAGCGCGTTCGCGGCATACCACCCGACGAGCACCGCCCCGGTGAGGGCGCCCGCCTGGCCCAGCACGAGCGTGCGGGCCGCGCGCAGCGGCGTGATCGCAGGGTCGGGTCGGCCGTCACGGACCTTGCGCACCTGCCAGCCGGCGAGGAGCAGCCCGCCACCCAGGAAGACCATGGCCGCTGCCCCGATCCAGCCCGGCTCGGGCACGGGACTGCCGCCCGAGGAGAGCCAGCGCAGCACGAGCCACGCCACCACCGTCATGGCCAGCCCCGCGAGCACGAGCGTCGTGACGCGGATGCCGGAGTGGGGTCTCACTGGTGCTCCCATCGGGGACCGGGGCGCACGCCGGACCGGTCGAGGCCCGCGAGCAGCTCGTCGACCCGTCGGATGCCGGCCGTGCCCTCGCCCAGCCGCAGCGTCGCGCGGGGGTCGGCGTCGAGCCACGGCACGAGGACGAAGGCCCGCTCGTGCGCGCGCGGGTGCGGCAGCATCAGCTCCGGGACCTCGGCGGTCACCTCGCGGTGGCCACCGGGCGTGCCGTACTGGATGAGGTCGAGGTCGAGCGTCCTGGCGCCCCAGCGGACCTCGCGGGTGCGGCCGTGGTCGGCCTCGATGCGGTGCAGCTCGGCCAGCAGATCGGCGGGGTGCAGCAGCGAGCGCGCGGTGAGGACCGCGTTGAGGTACTCCGGCTGGTCGGGACCGCCCACCGGGTCGGTCGCGACGATGTCGGACACCGCGGTCACCGTCAGCCCCGGCAGCGCCGTGAGCGCCGCGACCGCGTCGGTCAGGGTCTGGCCCCGGTCGCCGAGGTTGGTGCCGAGCGCGATGACGACGTGGGCCGCGTTGGTGCGGGTGAGGTGCACCTGGACGTCGGTGAACGGATGACCCACGGGTGCCTCCGGCTTGTGCACGACCACCTCGACGGTGTGGACGAGGTCGTGGCGCAGCACGTCGTCGGCGATGACCTCCGCCAGACGCTCGATGAGGTCGAACGAGGGCCCGGTGATGCGGGCGACGACGTCGGCGGCCACCTCCGCGTAGTTGACGGTGGCGGCGAGGGCGTCGGTGCGGCCGGCCGGCTCGAGGTCCAGCCTCATCGTGACGTCGACGAGGAACGTCTGGCCGTCGCGCTTCTCGCTCTCGAGCACTCCGTGGTGGCCGCGGGCGGTCACGCCCTGCAGCACGATGCGGTCGGGCATCAGTGGGGATCCTTCACGAGGTCGTCGGTGGTCGTCGGTGGTCGTCGATGGTGGTCGGGTGGTGGGTGGCAGATAGCCGGGCTCGGTCAGTCGACGAGGTCCTCGGGAGCGTGCTCGAGGGCCGCCTGCACGACGCTGAGCGCGCGCACGGTCGAGGCGACGTCGTGGACGCGCACGCACCACAGGCCTGCCATGGCGGCCATGACCGACGTCGCGGTCGTCTCGACGTCGCGGTCCGGGGCGGGACGCGGGGCGCCGCCCTCGTCCCGGCCGAGCCGACCGAGGAAGGTCTTGCGGGAGGCGCCGAGCAGGATCGGCTGGTCCAGCTCGTGCAGGGCCGGGAGGTCGGCCATGAGGGCCCAGTTGTGGTCGGCGTTCTTGGCGAAGCCGAGGCCGGGGTCGAGCACGAGGCGCTCCTCGTCGATGCCGCCCTCGAGCAGCGCGTCACGCCGCTGCGCCAGCTCTCGGATCACGTCCTCGACGACGTCGTCGTAGACGGCCCGCGACTGCATCTCGGTGCTGTGCCCCCGCCAGTGCATGGCGATGAACGGCAGCCGGTCGGAGGCCACCCACGGCACCATCTCGGGGTCGGCCAGGCCGCCCGAGACGTCGTTGACGATGCTCGCGCCCGCGTCGACCGCCGCCCGGGCGACCGAGGCGCGCATCGTGTCGACGGAGACGACGGCCCCATCGGCCGCGAGGGCCGTCACGACAGGGACGACCCGGCGCAGCTCCTCCTCGACCGACGGACGCTCGGCGCCCGGCCGCGTCGACTCGCCGCCGACGTCGACGATGTCGGCGCCGGCCGCGACGACCTCACGGCCGTGTGCGATCGCGGCGTCCTGCTCGAACCACTGCCCGCCGTCGGAGAACGAGTCGGGAGTGACGTTGACGACGCCCATGACGAGCGTGCGGTCGCGCACCGACAGCAGCTCGGTGGCATCAGGCATGTTCCGCTTGCGGGGAGCTGGCGCAGTCATGGGCGCCATTGTGTCGCGGCCGACGTCGCGCAGGGAGCCGGGCGCGTCAGGGACGTCAGGTGGGCGCCGAGGTGGGTGGAGGGTTCGCCGCTCACTTGTTGCCCTCGAGCATCAGCGCCATGGCCTCTGCTCGAGTGGCCGGGTCGCGCAGCTGGCCGCGCACCGCCGAGGTGATCGTGCTGGCGCCGGGCTTGCGGATGCCGCGCATCGACATGCACAGGTGCTCGGCCTGGACCACGACGATGACGCCTTGCACGTCGAGGTGCTCGACGAGCGCGTCGGCGATCTGGGTCGTGAGGCGCTCCTGCACCTGGGGGCGCCGGGCGAAGACCTCGACGAGCCGGGCGAGCTTGGACAGGCCGGTGACCCGGCCGTCCTTGCTCGGGATGTAGCCGACGTGCGCCACCCCGTGGAAGGGCACGAGGTGGTGCTCGCACGTGCTGTAGAGCTCGATGTCCCGCACGATGACGAGCTCCTGGTGGTCGATCTCGAACGTCGTGCCGAGCACGTCCGCCGCCGTCATGTCGAGTCCGGCGTAGATCTCGCTGAAGGAGCGGGCCACCCGGCCCGGGGTGTCGAGCAGGCCCTCGCGGTCGGGGTCCTCACCGATGGCGAGGAGCAGCTCCCGCACGGCCGCCTCGGCGCGCGGCTGGTCGATCGTCACGCGTCAGCTCTTCTCGTCGGGGTTGACGGGGCGGTCGTCCGGCACCTCGACGATCTTCTCGGCGGGGTGCTCGTCGGCGAGCGGGTGCGCACCGACGGAGGCAGCCTCGTCGATCTGGCTCTCGATGTGCTTGTCGGCCGGCACCGGGGGCGGCAGGTGGCCGTTCTGGCCAAAGCCGTTCTGGCCGTTCTGCGCGGCGATCTCGGCCGGCGTCAGCACCGGCGGACGGTCGCTCAGCTGGCGCGTCTGCGACGAGAGCCAGGTGGGGCGCTCGGGCTGCTTGACGACCGGCTTGAACAGCTCGGCGAGCTCGTGGACGTTGAGCGTCTCCTTCTCGAGCAGCTCGAGGACGAGGTGGTCGAGCAGGTCGCGGTTGGCGTTGAGGGCGGAGTACGCCTCGTCGTGGGCCGCGTCGATGAGGGCACGGACCTCCTCGTCGACGATCCGGGCGATCTCCTCGGAGTAGTCGCGCTGGTGGCCCATGTCGCGGCCGAGGAAGACCTCGCCGGTGCTCTGGCCGAGCTTGATGGCGCCGATGCGCTCGGACATGCCGAACTCGGTGACCATCTTGCGGGCCATGCCCGTGGCCTTCTCGATGTCGTTACTGGCACCGGTGGTCGGCTCGTGGAAGACGATCTCCTCGGCGACGCGGCCACCGAGGGCGTACGCGAGCTGGTCGAGGATCTCGTTGCGCGTCGTGGAGTACTTGTCGTCGATCGGCATGACCATCGTGTAGCCGAGGGCCCGGCCACGCGGAAGGATCGTCACCTTGGTCACCGGGTCGGTGTGGTTGAGCGCCGCGGCGACGAGGGCGTGACCACCCTCGTGGTAGGCCGTGATCTTGCGCTCCTTGGCCGACATGATGCGGGTGCGCTTCTGCGGACCGGCGATGACGCGGTCGATGGCCTCGTCGAGGGCCTCGTTGTCGATGACCTTCTTGTCGCTGCGGGCCGTCAGCAGGGCGGCCTCGTTGAGGACGTTGGCGAGGTCGGCACCGGTGAAGCCGGGCGTGCGGCGGGCGACGGCGAGCAGGTCGACGTCGGCTGTGACGGGCTTGCCCTGGGCGTGCACCTCGAGGATGCGGTGGCGGCCGATCATGTCGGGCGCGTCGACGGCGATCTGGCGGTCGAAGCGGCCCGGACGCAGCAGCGCGGGGTCGAGGATGTCGGGGCGGTTGGTGGCGGCGATGAGGATGACGTTGGTCTTGACGTCGAAGCCGTCCATCTCGACGAGCAGCTGGTTGAGGGTCTGCTCGCGCTCGTCGTGGCCGCCGCCCATGCCGGCGCCACGGTGGCGGCCGACGGCGTCGATCTCGTCGACGAAGACGATGGCCGGGGCGTTGGCCTTGGCCTGCTCGAAGAGGTCACGGACACGGCTCGCGCCGACACCGACGAACATCTCGACGAAGTCCGATCCGGAGATCGAGTAGAACGGCACGCCGGCCTCACCCGCGACCGCGCGGGCGAGCAGCGTCTTGCCGGTGCCGGGCTGGCCGTAGAGCAGCACGCCCTTGGGGATCTTGGCGCCGACGGCGAGGAACTTCGCGGGCTCCTGGAGGAACTCCTTGATCTCCTGGAGCTCCTCGATGGCCTCGTCGCAGCCGGCGACGTCGGCGAAGGTGACCTTCGGGGTGTCCTTGGTCGCGAGCTTGGCGCGGGACTTGCCGAACTGCATGACGCGGTTGCCGCCGCCCTGCATCTGGCCCATGAGGAACCAGAAGAGCGCGAGGATCACGATGATCGGCAGGATCGAGAAGAGGAGCGAGCCGAACCAGCTCGGCTGGTCGATCTGGTCGTCGACGCCCTGGGCCGGCGGCTTGGCGTTGAGCGCCGCGACGACCTGGCCGCCGCGCGCGTCGACGTAGAAGGCGTAGACCGTCTTCGCGTCCTTCACCGTGCCGTCGGGCGAGGTGTAGGGCTTCTTGAGGGTCAGCTCCATGCGCTCGTTGTTGAGCAGCTTGGCCGACTCGACGTTGCCGTCGTTGATCTGCGTCATGGCAGCCGACGTGTCGATCCGGGGCGGGCCGGACTCGGAGAACATCATGCCGAAGACGAGCGCGCTGATGAGGACCAAGATCCACAGCAGTGGTGTGCGCAGAATCCGCTTAGCGTCCATGTACGTGCGGGACCTGTCGGGGCCCCGGTCCTCCTGCTCGTCCGGTGAGTTTGTCCACCGGCACAACGTCCGGTGGTCTACCAGTGTTCCGCATGCGGCACGCCGGTGACCAACCCGTCCGTCGAGGGTCGGCGCCGGGGTGCCCGGTCGGCGTGGCGTCGCGGGTCAGGCGGTGGCGGCGCGGAGGGCCTCGAGGACGCGCCGGTCGATCCCGTCGGGGCTCAGGCGCGCCTCGTAGTTGGCGTTTCCGGCCCAGTCGGCGAGCGCCGTCGCGACGTCGGGGTCGGTGAAGCCCAGGCGGGTCAGCCGGTCGCGCACCTCGTCCGCGAGCTCGCCCTCGAGCGCCTGCACGTCCTCGGGCTTGCCGAAGTACATCTCCCAGTCCGAGAGCAGGCGACCGAGCTCGGTCACGGGGTCGGCGTGGTCGTCGACGCGCAGGTCGGCGAGCACCCCGCACGCGTCGTAGCCCGAACCCGGCTCGACGGCATACATGGCTGCGCTCTGGCGGCCACGCGAGTCGCCGCCGGCCGCGTCGCCGGCCACGAGAGCGGCGAGCAGGCGACGCGCGAGCGGCTCCCCCGCCGTGTCGTGCCACGCGCGCTCCATGGCCTCGACGACCTCGGGCCCGGTCAGGATGTTGCCCTGGATGGCGTATGCCGTGTCGCCGTCGTCGCGTGCCACGCCGCCGGCCCACGCGTTGCACTCCGAACCCGTGAACGTCGCGGCCGAGCCGAGGCCGACGACGCCGACCTGACGGGTCTCGCGGCCCTCGTCGAGCGCCGTCGCGGCGGCGAGCGCCTCGTCGGCCGGCTCCCCGGCGGCGAGGCGGCCGAGCAGCTCCTCGAGGTAGGCGACGCGCGCGAAGGACTGGGTCGCGACGGCGCCGACGCCGAGGCGTGCGCCGGGCACGACGGCACCGACGGCGAGGAACTTGCTCGCGACGGCGATGCCGTGCGCCTCACCCTGGCGGGCGACGATCGAGAAGGTCACGGTGACCCGTCCTGTCAGGCGTAGACGTGCGGGGCGAGGGTGCCGACGCAGCGCAGGTTGCGGTACTTCTCGGCGTAGTCGAGGCCGTAGCCGACGACGAACTCGTTGGGGATGTCGAAGCCGACGTACTTGACGGGGATGTCGACCTTGACGACGTCGGGCTTGCGCAGGAGCGTGCAGATCTCGACCGAGGCCGGGTTGCGCGACTCGAGGTTGGACTTGATCCACGAGAGCGTCAGGCCGGAGTCGATGATGTCCTCGACGATGAGCACGTGGCGCCCGCTGATGTCGGTGTCGAGGTCCTTGAGGATGCGCACGACGCCGGAGCTCTTGGTGCCGGAGCCGTAGGACGAGACCGCCATCCAGTCCATCGGGGCCGTGCCGGGCAGCGCGCGCATGAGGTCGGCCATGACGACGACGGCACCCTTGAGGACACCGACGAGCAGGAAGTCCTTGCCCTCGTAGTCCTTCCAGATGTCGGCGGCGAGCTCGGCGAGCCGGGCCTGGATCTGCTCCTCGGTGTAGAGGACCTTGGCCAGGTCGTCTCCCATGTGCTCGTGGTCCACGAAGGCTCCTCCATGTGGTGCGGGGTGGTGCGGGGGCATGCGGTGCGGGACCCATTCAACCGCACCCGGCGGCGGGCCTCACACCACGCAGTCGGGCGTCGGCGGCGAGGCGTCGGCACTCAGGCGTTGGCGGTCTCGCGGAGCGGGCTGAAGACGATGGCCCCGCCGGTGCGCGCCACGGCGATGCCGCCGGGCACGTGCAGCGGGCCCTGTCCGTGCCACGAGGTCAGCAGGGCGTCGAGCGACTCGACGTGCGCGGCGCTGACGTCGGCGAGCGGCGCGCCGGCCTCGGCGGCGAGCAGCCGCCAGACGCGGGTGCGGATCGCCCGCGGCAGGGACGCGAGGGCGTCGAGGTCGACACCCTCGCCCTGGGGTCCGGTGGGCAGGTCGGCCCGCGCCCGGATCGCCAACGTCTCGAGGTAGTCGGCGTCCTCGCGCAGCAGGTCGGCACTGCGCGCCAGGGCAGCACCGAAGCCCGGACCGAGGTCGGACTCGAGGGTCGCGAGCAGGCGGCGGGCGCGGACCCGGCGGAACGAGTCGTCGCTGTTGTGCGGGTCGTCCCACGGGTCGATGCCGTAGGCCGCGCAGGCGGCGAGCGTCGTGGCGCGCGGCAGGCCGAGGAGGGGACGGACGAAGCGGTCGCGGCGCACCGGCATGCCGCTGAGCGACCGGGCGCCCGAGCCACGGGACAGGCCGAGGAGCACCTGCTCGGCCTGGTCGTCACGCGTGTGGCCGATGAGGACCATGGACGCGCCCACGCGGTCGGCAGCCGCCTCGATGGCGGCGTAGCGCGCCGAGCGGGCATCGGCCTCGAGGCCGGCGCCGCTCGTGCGGACCTCGGCGCGGACGACCTCGACGGGGTCGAGCCCCATCTCGCGGCACAGGGCGGCCGCCTCCTCCGCGACCACGGCGGAGCGCTCCTGCAGGCCGTGGTCGACGACGACGGCACCACCGCGGACGCCGGCCCGCGGCGCCTCGAAGGCGAGCGCGGCGGCGAGCGCCACCGAGTCTGGGCCACCCGAGCAGGCGACGAGGACGACGCCACCCTCGGGCACGTCGGCGAGGTGCTCGCGCACGGCGAGGCGGGTGGCGGCGACGGCGGGGTCGGGACCGGGCATGTCTGCGGGACCTCGCATCGCTCAGCCGTGGACCCGGCGCACCCAGGCGTCGGGCTCGAGGATCTCGGCGGCTCGGGGCAACGTGTCGGGCGAGGACCAGACGGCGTTGAAGCCGTCGCGGCCCACCTGGTCGGTGACGGCGCGGACGAAGACGGCGCCGTCGCGGTACTGCCGCATCTTGGCCTCGAGGCCGAGCAGCTTGCGCAGCAGCCGGTCGACCCCGACCGAGCTGTTGCGGCGCTGGTCGAACTTGCGGCGGATCTCGTCGACGCTCGGGATGACCCGGGGCCCGACGGCGTCCATGACGACGTCGGCGTGGCCCTCGAGCAGCGACATGACGGCGGTCAGCTCGGCGATCTGCGCCTTCTGCTCGGGCGTCGCGAAGAGCTGGCCGACACCCTCGCCGGAGCTGAGCACCTGGGGCAGGTTCTTCGTCAGCTGCTCGAAGCGCTTCGAGAGGTCCTCGGGGGTGGGGGCGAGGTCGACGGCGAGGGCCTGGGTGCGGGAGACCATGTGGTCGCGCAGCCAGGGCACCGCGGTGAACTGCACCCGGTGCGTCTCCTCGTGCATGGCGACCCAGCGGCGGAAGTCGGTCGGGTCGACGCCCATGCGCCGCTCGGCCGCGACGATGTTGGGGGCCACGAGCAGCAGGCGCGGCGTGCCGCCTGGCGCGAGGTCGTACTGCCCCAGCACCTTGCTCGAGAGGAAGGCGAGCAGGCCACCCATCTCGGCGCCGGTCACCTTGCCGCCGATCGCGGCCGCCGTGGCGCTCGTCGGGGACTTCTTCGTCGCATTGAGCTTGTCGACGACGGGGTCGAGCATCGACCGGAACGAGTCGACGTTGGCGCTGATCCAGCCCGCACGGTCGACGACGAGCGGGTCGGGTGCACCGGCGGGGGCCGTGAGCGCGCTGGTCTCGGCGACGGGGCCGACGGCCGACGCTGCGGCCGCCCGCAGGTCGGCCACGATGGCGGCGGCCTCGTCGCTCGAGACCTGGGGCCCGGGGTTGACGATGGCGCGCCCGGTCCGCTTGGCGAACTCGTAGTCGACGGACGCGGCCGGAGCACCACCACCCGAGCGCTCAGGACGGCGGGCGTCCGCGGGGGTCGGGTGGGTCGTGTCGGTCATGCCAGCCCTTTCCGTGCCGTGACGATGTCGACGTCGCGCGAGGTGTCTGGAGGGCCAGGACCCGCTCACGGAAAGGTCACGAACGTCGTCGCTGACCCGGTCCCCGAACGGCCTCTCGGCCCGTCAGCGACACCCGCACGAGGCGAGCGTCGCCACCAGACGGTCCAACGCCGCCCGAGCGTCGTTGGTTCCCACTCCGGCGACCATACCCACGAAGACGAGGAGCCGACCGTCGTCGTCGACGACGCTTCCGGCGAGCGCGTTGGCGCCCGTCAGGGTGCCGGTCTTGGCGCGCGCGCGGCCCGCCGCGTCGTGGTCCGGGCCGGTGAACCGGCCCGCCAGGGTGCCGGTCAGGCCACCGATGGGCAGTCCGTCGAGGGCGCGGCGCAGCACCGGGTGCTTGCCGTCGTAGCCGAGCACGAGCACGTCGGACAGCAGCGAGGCACGCACGCGGTTCTCGCGCGAGAGCCCGCTCGCGTCGGAGAGGGTGACGCCCGTCGTGTCGAGCCCGAGCGCGGCCACCTGCGACACGACCCACGAGCCGACGGCCGCGAAGTCGGTGGCCGAGCCGGAGCGGTAGGCCGCCTGACGGGCGAGGATCTCGGTCAACGCGTTGTCGCTGTCGGTCAGGGCCAGGGCCAGCTGCTCGCGCACGGGCGCCGACGTGACGCTGCCGAGGACGGCACCCGGGCCCTGGGTGCGGGCGCCCGCCGTGGCCGAGGGCGTGGCCGTGCCGGAGCCGTCGCCCGAGCCGTCGCCCGAGGTCGCGCCGTCGTCGGGTGTCGCCGTGTCCGATCCCGAGGTGGTCGGCGTCGGTCCGGTCGTCGGTGTCGGCATCGGCGAGCCGGCGACACCGGGCGCCCGGCCACGCGCCGCCACCGTCACGTCGACGCCACGGGACTCGAGCAGGCCGGCGAAGGTCGTCCGGACCGCGAGCACGGGGTCGGCAGGGCCGGGCGCGCCGCCCCGTGCCCGCTGGCTCGACAGGCCGAGCATGGCGACCGCGCCGGTGATGCCCGAGCTGCGGAACGTCGAGCCCCACGTCGGGGCGGTCGTCGGGCCGTCGGCATACGTCTCGTCGACGTAGAGCGTGACGGCGCGCGTGCCGCGGGCCTCCAGCGCCGAGGCGACCTGGTCGGCGAGGTCGCCCAGACCGGCGTGGCCGGCGACGGCCTGCAGGTCGCCCTTGCCCGGGGCGAGCAGCGAGTCGCCGCCCGCGACGAGGACGATCTGGTCGGGCGTGTCGCCCTCGCGCACCACGGTCCGCAACGTCGCGTCGGGCGCGAACGTCCGGCCGATGGCGGCGGCCGACAGCAGCTTGGTGGTCGAGGCCGGGATGCGCAGCTCGTCACCGCGCTGGTCGAGCAGCACCTCCCCGCTCTGGCCGTCGCGCACGACGAGGGCCGAGTCGCGCAGGGCCGGCATGGCCCGGACCGCGGCGAGGGCCCGGTCGATGCCGTCGGCCGAGGGGGCGGCGGTCTCGCCGGCCAGCGCCGGCAGCGGCGCCTCGACCGAGGTCGGCAGCGTCGGCTGCTCCACGAGCGGCAGCGTGCGCTTCGCGACGTACTCGGTCGGGGCGGGCGGCGGCAGTGGACGCAGCGTCAGCGGACCGGGCGCGGCGTCGGCGACGTCGAGCACGGCATACCCCAGCAAGATCGTCACGAGCGAGCCCACGACGGCCGCGCCGTAGGTGTGGCGGGGGGCGCGGCGCCCGGGCCTCGACTCTCGTGCCATGCCTGCCCACCCCCGTCCGTCGTCCGTGCTGTTTCGCGCAAGGCCGGTCCTTGCTGACACACTGTCGCGGACGATTCTGTCAGCCGCAGGCGAGTGCTCCGGCACGCGCGCCGCATCAGAGACAGCACCCGAGACAGCACCCGAAGACCGTGAAGAAGGGGAAGACGTGGAGTTCGACGTCACCATCGAGATCCCGCGCGGACAGCGCAACAAGTACGAGGTCGACCACGAGACGGGCCGCATCCGCCTCGACCGCTACCTCTTCACGCCGATGGCCTACCCCGCCGACTACGGCTACATCGAGGACTCGCTCGGCGAGGACGGCGACCCCCTGGACGCCCTCGTGCTGCTGCCCGAGCCGGTCTTCCCCGGCGTCGTCGTCGAGGCCCGCCCGATCGGCGTCTTCCACATGACCGACGAGGCCGGCGGCGACGACAAGGTGCTCTGCGTGCCGGTCGACCCGCGCACCGCCGACGTCCAGGACATCTCCGACGTCAGCACGTTCACGCTCGACGAGATCCAGCACTTCTTCGAGCGCTACAAGGACCTCGAGCCCGGCAAGCACGTCGAGGGCTCCGACTGGGGCAACCGCGAGGCTGCCGAGAAGATCATCGGCGAGGCCTTCGACCGCGCCAAGGAGCAGGGCACCTCGACGGCCCGCTGGGCCATGCCGCAGGGGCACTGAGCCCGCACGACCGCCTGCCGACCCTCCGTCACCTCACCCGAGGAGGCGGAGGGTCAGCCATGTCGCGAGCGTGAAGACCGTGAAGGTCGCCGCGGCGAGGCCCGCGAGCGCTCCCCCGCCCCACGTCGTGGCGGGCGCCGCGCCCGGCCCCTCGCTCTCGAGCCGATGGCGTATGCCGTCCAGCCGGTCCGCGAGCTCGAGCGCGGTCCGTGGCCGGCGGGCCGGGTCGTGGGCCAGCGCCGAGCGGAGCAGCTCGTCGAGCTCGCGCGGGGTGCCGGCGACCGGACCGACCGCGGCGGGTGAGAGCTTGGGGTCACGGGTGGCGATGCTCAGCAGGCCGCCGTCGACGGCATACGGCGCCGTCCCGGTGAGCAGCGCGTAGGTGACGGCCGCGGCGGCGTAGACATCGGCGCGCTCGTCGAATCCCTTGGCGCCGTGGGCCTGCTCGGGCGCCATGTAGGCCGGCGTGCCGGCCGTGACGGTGAGCCCCGAGGACTCGGCGAGGGCCTTGGCCATGCCGAGGTCGGCGATGACGACGTGGTCGCGGCCGTCGCGCTGGGTCAGCAGCAGGTTGCCCGGCTTGACGTCGCGGTGGACGACGCCGTGCTCGTGCAGCACGTGCAGCCCGCGTGCCGCGTCGGCCCCGATCGCCAGGGCCCGCAACGGATCCCGCGCCTCGTCGGAGGCGACGACCGCCTTGAGCACGTCGGCGACGGTGCCGCCGTCGACGTAGTCCATGACGAAGTAGGGGCGACCGTCCGGGAGCTCGCCGAGGTCGTGGACGCGCACGACCCGGTCGTCCGACAGGCGGCGCAGGAGCCTGGCCTCGGCGAGGAAGCGCTGGCGGATGTCGAGGTCGGCGCTCCAGTTGTCGGCGAGCACCTTGACCGCCACCGGGACGGCGAGGTCGGGGTCGTGCGCGAGCCAGACCGTCGCGAACGCACCGGCGCCCAGACGGTGCCGGAGCTGGTATCGACCGATAGCCTCCATCGCGTCATCATGGCCCATCCGCTCGCGCGGGCGGCCGACCGGTCAGGGGAACGGAGCAGACGGTGCTGCACGACGAGGCGTCCGAGGCCGACACGCTGGAGCGGCTGAGGCTCGCCGCGCTCGACGGGGACCCGCACGCTGTCGACGACCTCGTCCGCGCGCTCGAGCCGCTCGTGATGCGGCGCTGCGCCAAGTTCCTCCCCCACCGGGCCGACGCCGAAGAGGCCTGCCAGGACGCGCTCGTGGCGGTCGCGACCAAGCTCCGGTCCTTCTCCGGCGCGGGCTCGTTCGTCGGCTGGGTGACCGTCATCGCGTCCAACAGCGCCCGCTCGACCTACCGCTCGCTCAAGCGGCGCGGGTCGGAGCAGGCCGTGGCCGTGCTGCCCGAGGCCCTCGACCCGCGCACGACGAGCGTCATGGCCGGGTCACGGGTCGACCTCATGGAGGCGCTCGAGGCGATGGAGGCCGCGAAGCCGCACCTCGTGGAGTCCTTCGTGCTGCGCGACCTGGGGCAGCTGCCCTACGACGAGGTCGCGGAGATCACCGGGGTGCCGCTCGGCACGGCCAAGGCGCGCATCCACGACGCGCGGGCCTTCATGCGCGGGCACCTCGTCGAGCGCCTGGCCTGACACCCGTGGACGGTCGCCGGCAACAAATGGGAGCGCCGGCGCATCTCCATCCGTGAACACGCCCACGCCGGACGACGCGGGACCACCGGACGCGGGACCACCGGACCACCGGGCACGGGCACCGGGCCGACCGGCCCACGCGGGCCGACCACAGGGAGAGACCATGAAGAGCAGGAACACCACCGTCGCCGCCGTGCTCGCAACGGCTGCCGTCGCGGGCGTCGCGGCCGGCGTCCTCATCCACGGGATGACCGGAGCCGGGGCCACCCCGAGCGCCGGCACCGGCCCGAGCACCGGCGTCGGCGGCTCGTCGGGCACGACGGCGCCTCCGCGGACGAGCCAGACCTCCACCGCCGTGACCACCCGGACGGTGCCGCCCACCTCCGCAGCGGCGCCCGCCACGACGCGCGCCACGACGACGGCACCGAGCCCCACGCGTACGCCCTCGTCCGCGTCGTCGCCACGGGCGGCCTTCTCCGAGAAGAGCCTCATGGTCGCCAACGACTACGTGGCCGCCGGCTGGCCCACGGCCCAGCTGCACACGGCCCCGGGCGCGGGACAGGCGACGATCACGGCGTGCCAGACGAAGAGCCCGGAGGCGCAGTACGGCCTCCGGAAGATGTACTCCGCCCAGGCCGACAGCGGCGACCTCTACGCCGACCAGTACGTGCTCGACTTCCGGGAGACGGCCGACGCGCAGCAGATGGTGTCCGAGGTCCTCGACTGGCGCACCCAGTGCACCGACCCGTCGAACGAGGGGATGAAGGGCGTCGGCTTCCGGGCGTCGGCACCGGTGCAGGTCATCCTCCCGGACGGCTCGGAGGGGCAGCGCTGGACCATGGACTTCGACCAGGACAACCACCTGCTGCGCCAGCTCGTCTCGGTCGTGCGCACCGGGACGCGGGTCTCGGTGAGCGTCGTGTCGACGTCGCCCGAGGCCGCCAAGGTCGTCGATGCGGAGACGCTGGCCGAGCGGTCCGCGGCCCGCCTCGGCTGACACGGCTGACCCGGCTGACCCGGCGCTGCGCGGCCTGACCCACGCCCACCCCGAATCGGCGGACTTGTTGCGGCCCACTCACCTACCCCATCTGCCGGTGAGTTCGAGACCGAACGCCGCGTTCGGTTCAGGTGCTGGGAGCGGTGGGGTGGACGGGGGTGGGTCAGCTCGCCTCGGCGCCGTCCGCGGCCGCGACGGCGACGCTCTCGCGCGTCGGCTGCGGCTGCGGCTGCCCACCAGCTCGCGCCGGGCGGGGGCGCAGCACGAGGGCCGCGACGAGCAGGGCGACGAGGGTGAAGGTGGCCGAGGTGAGGAACGCCGGCTCGACACCGGGGACGAACTGGCCCGGGACCGCCTTGGAGGCGTAGACGCTCACGATGGCTGCGAGGCCCACGGCGCCACCGAGCTGCTGCGCGGTCTGCAGCAGGCCCGAGACGGTGCCCGCCTGCGCCCGGTCGACGCCGCCGAGGACGACGACGGTGACGGGCATGAAGACGAGGGCCGCGGAGACGCCGTTGAGCACGAGGGCGCCGAGGAGGTGGCCGGCATACGTGCTCGTCGTCGTGATGCTGCTCAGCCACACGAAGCTCGCCGTCAGCCCGAGCGTGCCCACGAGGAGCATCGGGCGCGGACCGACCTTGGCGACGAGGCGGGCGCTGACCCGCGACGTCGCGAAGATCGCGAGGCTGAGCGGCAGGAACGCGGCGCCGGTCGCGACCGGGCTGAAGCCGAGGACGAGCTGGAGGTACTGCGTCACGAGGAAGAACGTCGAGAACTGGGCGCCGACGACGAGCGCCATGAGCACGAGCGCCCCACCGCGAGTGCGGTCACGGACGAGCGCGAGCGGCAGGAGCGGCGCCGGGACGCGGCTCTCGGTGCGGACGAACAGGGCGAGCAGGCCGAGGCCCAGGACGAACGACGCGAGCGTCAGCGGCGCCGTCCAGCCGCGGTCGGCGGCGCTGATGAAGCCGTGGACGACGGCGACCGAGCCGAGTGTGGCCGTGACGGCGCCGACGACGTCGAAGCGGCCACGCACGCGCGGCGTCTCGGTGACGAAGCGACGGGCCAGCACGAGCACGACGGCGCCGATCGGCACGTTGACGAAGAGGGTCCAGTGCCAGCTGACGAAGTCGGTCAGCGCGCCGCCGAGGAGCAGGCCGATCGAGGCGCCCGCGGACGAGACCGCGGTGAAGAGGGCCAGGCCGCGGTTGCGCGCGGCCTCGTTCGGGGCGCTCGTCGTCACGAGCGCGAGGACGCTCGGGGCGGCGAGGGCGGCGCCGACGCCCTGGAGGGTGCGCGAGGCGATGAGCCACGCCGGCGAGGTGGCGAGGCCACCGAGGAGGCTCGCGACGGTGAAGATCGCCAGGCCGATCTCGAAGCTGCGCAGGCGTCCGAGGACGTCACCGAGCCGCCCACCGAAGAGCAGCAGGCCGCCGAAGGCGAGGGTGTAGGCGTTGAGGACCCAGGACAGGCCGGCCGGCGTGAAGCCGAGGTCGGTCTGGATGTGCGGGAGGGCGACGTTCACGACGGTCGCATCGAGCACGAGCATGAGCTGGGCGACGAGGACGACGCCGAGGCCGATGGAGCTGCGGCGGGCGACACGGTCAGGCGTAGACGGCGTGGACGGCGTGGCTGGCACGGGCGGTCGGGTGGCGGGCGGGGTGGTGGTGGTCGACATGTTCTGCCTCAGGCTTCGTGGTGCTGGAACTGGGGGCGCGGCGTCTCGACGGTGAGCGGGTCGCGGGTCATCGGGGTGAAGGCGGCGGCGCGGGTCCGGGTCGCACGGCCACCGGTCGCGGCGCGGGCCGACGTGGCGGCGGCGCCGGTCTCCGGGCGGGCCACGAGCGGCGCGCGGTGGGTGGTGGCGAGGTGCGACAGGTGGACGCGGCGGGCCTGTCGGGTGGGCTGGATCATGGTGGTCATGGGTGCCGGACTCCTCTGTGACGACGGTCGGCGCTACGATTAGCGGAGAACCACTCCGGTTCTGCTCGACCAACAATACGGAGACACTCTCCGTTTTAGCAAGGGAGTTTCCTCGTGACGCCTGCCGAAGCCGGCAAGGCGACGCTCGACCCGTCGCCGGGATCCGTTGCCGCCCAAGGGGATTCGGCCGACGGACCAGCCCAGGAATCGACCGGGAAATCTCCTCGCCCGATGCGCGCCGACGCCCGGCGCAACTACGACAAGATCCTCGCGACGGCCCGCATCGTCTTCACCGAGCGCGGCACCGACTCCTCGCTCGACGAGATCGCCAAGCGCGCCGGAGTAGGTCCGGGCACCCTCTACCGCCACTTCCCCACCCGCGAGGCCCTCGTCGACGCGCTCATGCAGGACTGGACCGACCGCGTCGCAGCCGACGCCGACGCAGCGATCGCCACGGGACTGCCCGCCCGGCAGATGCTGCTCGACTGGTTCGAGCACTTCATCGACCACATCACCCTGCACCGCGGGGCCGCGAGCAAGATCTGCGCCGCCATGGACGACCCGGCCTCGCCGATGTACCGCAAGTGCCGCGTCATGAGCGACGCCAACCGCCGCGTCATCGACCACCTCGGCGCCGACGGCGAGCTGCGTCCCGGCGTCGACGCCGCCAACATCATGCGCCTCGTCAGCGGTGTCGCCAGCGTCGCCGACACGAGCCGCACGGAGCTCGACGTGCGCCCCATGCTCGAGGTCGTCGTCGACGGGATTGTTCGCGACTGAACCGTGGTTGCAGGGTCATGACCCTCGACCTACGCATCTTCACCGAGCCCCAGCAGGGCGCCACCTACGACGACGTGCTCGCCGTCGCCCGGGCGGCCGAGGACACCGGCTTCAACGGCTTCTTCCGCTCGGACCACTACCTGTCGATGGGCGGTGACGGCGGAGCCGGACCGACCGACGCCTGGACCACCCTGGCCGGCCTCGCGCGCGAGACCTCGACCATCCGGCTCGGCACCCTCGTCACCTCTGCGACCTTCCGCCTGCCCGGCCCGCTCGCGATCCAGGTCGCGGGCGTCGACCAGATGAGCGGTGGACGCGTCGAGCTGGGACTCGGCGCGGGCTGGTTCGAGGCCGAGCACACGGCATACGGCATCCCCTTCCCACCGCTCGGCGAGCGCTTCGACCGCTTGGAGGAGCAGCTCGCCGTCATCACGGGGCTGTGGGACACCGAGCCGGGAAAGACGTTCAGCCACAAGGGGACCCACTACCCGATCACCGACTCCCCCGCGCTCGCCAAGCCCGTGCAGCCCGGCGGCGTCCCGGTCATCATCGGTGGCGGCGGCAAACGCCGAACGCCCGCTCTCGCGGTGCGGTATGCCGCGGAGTTCAACGCGCCTTTCGTGTCGGCCGACGACGCGGGCCGGCTGTTCGAACGAGTGCGTGCCGTGGCTCGCGAGGCGGGACGGGAGCCCTCGTCGATGACGATGTCGGCCGCGCAGGTGGTGTGCGTCGCCCGCGACGACGCGACGCTGCGACTGCGGGCCGACGCCATCGGTCGGGACCTCGAGGAGCTGCGCACCAACGGCCTCGCCGGCTCGCCCGATGCGGTCGTCGAGAAGCTCGCGACGTTCGAGGCGGCGGGCGCGGAGCGCCTCTACCTTCAGGTCCTCGACCTCTCCGACCTCGACCACCTGGCCGACATCTCCGACGCGGTCCTGCGCCAGCTCGCCTGAGGCGCTGTCGGAGAGCGCACCGACGTGCCCACCCGACGGGGAGATCCCGTCGGGTGGGCACTGTGGCGCCGTCGAGTGAGCGCCTCGCCCCAGCACCACGGCCCCGTCGACTTGATATGCATAGGTTGTCTATGTAAATTGGAGCGGGTGACCGAACCGACCACTCTGGGCAACGAGCTGCTGCGCTCCGCCGCGCGACTCTCGCGCTGGGCCAGCCGGCACGCGTCCTTCGACGTGCCCTTCGCGCAGGCCCGTCTGCTCGCCCTCCTCGACGAGCTCGGACCCTCGCGCGTCAGCGCCCTCGCGGCCGCCGATCACAGCAGCCAGCCGACGATCACGACCCAGCTCCAGCGCCTCGAGGCGTCGGGCTGGGTGCACCGCGCGTCCGACCCCGACGACGCGCGCGCCACCGTGATCTCCCTCAGCGAAGAGGGCCACGCCGCGCTCGAGAGCGTGCGCCGGGCCCGACTGGCCGTCCTGTCCCCCGCCCTCGACCAGCTCGACGGACCGGCGCTCGACCGAGTCCGCGTCGCCATCGACGTCATGAACGAGCTGCTCGCCGCCGCGGCGGACGCCCCTGTCCCCCACCCCACCCGAAAGGACGGATGACCACCACCATGTGGCGCCAACCCAAGACCGTCTGGTCGATCGCCTTCGCCTGCGTGATCTCCTTCATGGGCATCGGCCTCGTCGACCCCATCCTCAAGCCGATCGCCGACGAGCTCGGCGCGGGCCCCTCGCAGGTCTCGCTGCTCTTCACGAGCTACCTCGCCGTCATGGGCATCGCGATGCTCGGCACCGGCTGGGTCAGCAGCCGCGTCGGCGCCAAGCGCAGCCTGCTGCTCGGCCTCGCGCTCATCATCGTCGGGGCGGCCTTCGCCGGCAGCCAGGACACCGTCGGCGGCATCGTCGCCTTCCGCGCCCTGTGGGGTCTCGGCAACGCCCTGTTCATCGCGACCGCCCTGGCGACGATCGTCAATGCCGCCTCGGGGTCGGTCAAGCAGGCGATCATCCTCTACGAGGCCGCGCTCGGTGTCGGCATCGCGACCGGCCCGCTGCTCGGCGGCTGGCTCGGTGGCATCTCGTGGCGCTGGCCGTTCTTCGGCGTCGCCGTCCTCATGGCCGTCGCCTTCATCGCCACCGTCGCCACGCTGCCCAAGACGCCGCCGGCCGAGAACCCGACGTCGATCACGGCGCCGCTGCGCGCCCTCGGCCACCGCGGCCTGCTCACCGTCGGCATCACGGCACTGCTCTACAACTTCGGCTTCTTCACCCTCCTTGCCTTCACGCCCTTCCCGCTCGCCATGGGCGCCCACGAGATCGGCTTCATCTTCTTCGGCTGGGGCCTGCTGCTCGCGATCACGTCGGTCTTCGTGGCCCCGATGGTCCAGCGCCGCTTCGGCACGATGGCCGGCATCGTCGGGGCGCTCCTCGGCTTCGCCGTCATCCTCGCGGTCATGGCGGTCGCGACGGAGAACAAGACGGTCCTCGTCATCGGCGTCATCCTCGCCGGCGCCTTCCTCGGCGTGAACAACACCCTCATCACCGAGACGGTCATGAAGGTCGCCCCGGTCGAACGTGGCGTCGCGTCCGCGGCCTACTCCTTCGTCCGCTTCAGCGGCGGCGCGGTGGCCCCGTGGCTCGCCGGCAACCTCGGCGAGAAGTCGATCCACCTGCCGTTCTGGGTGGGCTCGGGCGCGGTCGTGCTCGCGGTGCTCGTGCTCCTCACGGCGCGCCGGATCATCAGTGCGCTCGACGAGGCTCCCGACCACGGCGCCGAGGCCGTCACCTCGCGCACCGAGGCCGAGGCCCTCACCGTCGGCGACGCCTGACCGCACCCGCTCCACCCGTCGAAAGGCCACACACCGCGGCGCCCGCGCAGGGCGACCACCCGGTTTGTGGCCTTTCGACGGTTCAGCGCAGGAGGTCGGCGAGGTCGGTGTCCCCACGTCGGCGGCGACCGCCGCGGATGTCGTAGGACTCGAGCAGCAGCTCGGCGAGCTCGCGCCGGTCCAGCCGGTCGAGTCGCGCCCACATCGTGACGCGGAAGCGGAACGTGTCGATCCGCACGAACGTGTCGCGCCGACCCGCGAGCGCCTGCTCGGTGTCCATCTCGCCCGTCCACACCTGGACGAGGTCACGCCCGTCGTCGTCCCGCCGCAGACGAGCGAACGTATGCCGTCCGGCCCGCCAGGCGGGCGAGCCCTCGTGGGCGACCGTCGCCTCGGCCCCGGGCAGGCGGGCGGCCAGCTCCTCCACGTCGGTCCATGTCGCCATCGCTCCTCCTGCTGCGCAGGCTAGACCGGGAACACCGACCACTCGCCCGTCCAAGACCCGCAAACTCTGGCCTCTCGACGGTGGAGCCGGGGGGTCCGTCAGTGGAAGGTGACGCTGCGGCCGGCCTGCATGGCGGCGTAGGCGTCGGGGTCGGCCTCGAGCGCCGCGCGCCTGGCCTTGTGACGGTAGCGCAGCACCTGCACGATGCCGAGCGCCCACACGGGGTACTGCACCGTCATCGCGAGCCGGAAGGCGTCGACGTCCCACGTCGACGGTCCGCCCGGCGCCACCCGGTCGAGGACGACGCCGACGAGGGCCACCGCCGTCAGCGTCGCGATGAAGCCGCCGGTGTTGACGATGCCCGACGCGCTGCCGATGCGGGTCGGCGGGTTGAAGGTGCGGGCCAGGTCGAAGCCGATCATCGAGCCGGGGCCGCCGATGGCGATGAGCACGACCAGTACGACGAGCATCCACAACGGCGCGCGTCCGGGCCACAGCAGCACGACGGTCCACGCGAGGATCGCGGCAGCGACGATCCACAGCACGAGCGTGCTGCGCGAGAACGGGTAGCGCATCGTCAGCGTGCCGATGACCGGGCTGGAGACGACGGTCGTGACGACCATGACCATGAGCAGCACGCTCGCCGTCGAGGGCGAGAGTCCTTGTCCTGCAACGAGGAACGGGAAGCCCCACAACATCGTGAACATGTTGGCCGCGAACTGCGACGTGAAGTGCGACCACAGGCCGAGGCGCGTCCCGGGCACGAGCCACGCGGCCTTGAGGGTGCGGGCGATCGCGCGCAGGCGCAGCTCGTCCCGGTGGTGGTCGGTGTAGGGGCTGTCCTTGACGACGAGCACGAGCGCGACCCCGGAGAGCACGCCGACCGACGCGGCCACGGCATACGACGGGGTCCATCCGAAGTGGTCGAGCGCGGCGGCCAGCGGGCCTGCTGCGGCCAGCGCGCCGAGCTGCCCGAGCACGCCCGTCAGCTGGGTCACCATCGGCGTGCGCCGAGGCGAGAACCACAGCGCCACGAGGCGCAGCACCGAGATGAAGACCATCGCGTCGCCGATCCCGAGCAGCACGCGGCAGGCCAGCGCCGCCGCGAAGGAGTCGACGAAGGCGAAGCCGAGCTGCGCGACGGTGAGCAGCCCGAGCCCGAGGCCGAGCAGCTTCTTGCTGCCGTAGCGGTCGAGCAGCGCCCCGACCGGCAGCTGCATCGCGGCGTAGACGAAGACCTGCACGATGGTGAAGGTCGACAGCTGCGCGCTGCTGATGCCGAAGCGGTCGGCGGCCTCGAGCCCGGCGACGCCGAGGGACGTGCGGTGGAAGACGGCCAGGACGTAGACGGCGATGGCCGCCGCCCAGACCGCCCAGGCGCGGCGGCCGTCGAGGGGATAGCGCTGCCCCGGCTGGGCCGGCTGGGTCGTGCTCGTCATCCGGTCGGTCGTGCTCCTCAGTTGGCGCCGGTCATCGGGATGCTCTGCGCCGGGGCCTTGGGCACGCAGTCGACGATCGCCTTGGCGACGGTCTTGCTCATGTCGGGCTGGAAGACGCTCGGGATGATGTAGTTCGGGTTGAGCTGCTCGTCGGTGACGACCGAGGCGATGGCGTCGGCCGCCTTGATGAGCATCTCGGTCGTGACGTCTGTCGCGCGCGCGTCGAGCAGGCCGCGGAAGACGCCCGGGAACGCCAGCACGTTGTTGATCTGGTTCGGGTAGTCGCTGCGGCCCGAGGCCACGACCGTCGCCCGCTGCGTCGCCTCGTAGATGTCCACCTCGGGGTCGGGGTTGGCGAGCGCGAAGACGATGCGCTGGTCGGCCATCTCGTCGATCCACTCGGGCTGCAGGATCCGCGGCGCGCTGACGCCGATGAAGACGTCGGCACCCTGGAGACCGTCGCGCAGGGTGCCGGTGAGGCCGCGCGGGTTGGTCTTCTCGGCGAGCTCGCGCCACGCCGGGGTGAGCGACTCGTCGGCCTTGTTGAGCAGGCCGGGGCGGTCCGAGACCGTGACGTCGATGGCGCCGGCGGCCAGCAGCAGCTGGACGATCGCGGACCCCGCGGCGCCGCCGCCCGAGACGACGATGCGCGCGTCGGGCAGCTTCTTGTCGATGCAGCGCAGCGCGTTCTTCAGGGCGGCGAGCACGACGATGGCGGTGCCGTGCTGGTCGTCGTGGAAGACCGGGATCGAGAGGCGCTCGCGCAGCTTGGCCTCGACCTCGAAGCAGCGCGGGGCGGCGATGTCCTCGAGGTTGATGCCGCCGAAGCCGGGGGCGATGAGCTCGACGGTGCGCACGATCTCGTCGACGTCGGTCGTGTCGATGCAGATCGGCCACGCGTCGATGTCGGCGAAGCGCTTGAAGAGCGCGGCCTTGCCCTCCATGACGGGCAGCGCCGCCATCGGGCCGATGTTGCCCAGGCCGAGCACGGCCGAGCCGTCGGTGACGACGGCGACCGAGTTGCCCTTGATCGTCAGCTTCGGCACGTCCTCCGGGTGCTCGGCCAGCGCCTGGCTGACCCGACCGACGCCGGGCGTGTAGGCCATCGCGAGGTCCTGACGGTTGCGCAGGTTGACCTTGGACTCGACGGAGATCTTCCCGCCGAGGTGCATGAGGAAGACGCGGTCGGAGACCTTGTGGACGCGGACCCCCTCGAGGGTCTCGACGGCGTCGACGACCTCGTTGGAGTGCTCGGCGTTGCTCGCCGAGCAGGTGAGGTCGATGACGAGACGGTCCGGGTGCGAGTCGACGATGTCGAGCGCGGTCGTGATGCCGCCGCTCTCGGCGACCTTGACGGCGAGGGCGCCGATGACCGCCGGGTCGGTCCCGGCGTGGATCCGCATCGTGATCGAGTAGGAGGCAGTGGTGGCGCGGGCACGTTGGATCGACTCAGTCACGCCTCCCATCGTCCCACGATCCGAGAAACGCCCCCTCGGTCGTCCGAAGACCGATCAGTAACCTTTGTCCGCCCGGGTCCGGCGGCCGCCTCGCGCCCTCAACCGACCGATGGCGTATGCCGTGTCGCCCGGTTGCGTGCGACCCCACCCGAGCGCTCGTGCGCGTTCCACCCCGGAGCCGACGACCCGGCATACGACAATGGGTCGGTGACGACACCCGGGACGCCGCCCGTGACTGCCGGCGCATCCACCCTGACCGGGCCCGACGGGCTGACGAGCGAGGAGGTGGCCGAGCGGGTCGGGCGCGGCGCCGTCAACCGGCTGACCGAGCGCACGTCGCGCTCCATCGGCGAGATCGTGCGCGCCAACGTGCTGACGCGCTTCAACGCGATCCTCGGGGCGCTGTTCGTCCTCGTCATGGTCACGGGGTCGTTCGCCGACGGGCTCTTCGGGATCGTCCTCGTCGTCAACTCGGCCATCGGCATCGTGCAGGAGTACCTCGCGAAGCGGAAGCTCGACCGGCTCGCCCTGCTCAACGCCCCGACCACCCGTGTCGTGCGAGACGGCGAGGTGCGCGTCGTGGCGACGACGGACGTCGTGCAGGACGACCTCATCGAGCTGCGCACCGGCGACGAGGTCCCCGCCGACGGCACGCTCATCGCGAGCGCCGGGCTCGAGCTCAACGAGGCCAACCTCACCGGCGAGTCGGACCCCGTCTCCCACGACGAGGGTGAGGCCATCATGTCGGGCACGAGCGTCGTCGCGGGGTCGGGCCGCTACCGCGCGAGCAAGGTCGGCGCCGACGCCTACGTCAACCGGATCGCTGCCGACGCGAGGAAGTTCACGCGCACCCGCTCCGAGATCCAGGAGTCGATCAACACGCTGCTGACCTACATCACGTGGGTCATCGTCGCCGCCCTGCCGATCGCGATCTGGTCGCAGTGGCGCACCGTGGGCGACCAGGGCTGGCGCGAGGTCGTCATCCGCTCGGCGGCCGGGGTCGTCGGCCTCGTGCCCGAGGGCCTCGTGCTCCTGACCTCGGTGGCGTTCCTCCTGTCGGCCGTGCAGCTGACGCGACGCAACGTGCTCGTGCAGCAGCTCCCCGCGGTCGAGGGCCTGGCCCGCGTCGACGTCGTGTGCCTCGACAAGACGGGCACGCTGACCGCCGGCGAGATCGCCTTCGAGGACGTCCACACCCTCGACGGGCAGGACGGGGACGAGATCCGTTGCGCCCTGGGCGCGCTCGCCGACGACCCCAACGCCAACGGCACGCTGACCGCGGTCGCGGCGGCCGTCGACTCCCCCGGCTGGGAGCGCACGCAGACGATCCCCTTCAACTCCTCGCGCAAGTGGAGCGCGGCCTGCTTCGCCGAGCGCTCGACGTGGGTGCTCGGCGCGCCGGAGGTGCTGCTCGCCGCCGACCCGCAGCCGTCACCCCCCGAGGTGCTGGAGCAGATCCGGGCGCAGGTCGCCGGGCTCGCCGACTCGGGCCGCCGCGTCGTGCTCCTCGCCCGCAGCGAGCAGCACCTCGCCGAGCCCACCCTGCCGCCCGACCTGACCCCCGCCGCGCTCGTGACGCTGACCGAGCAGGTGCGACACGACGCGGCGGAGACGCTCGCCTACTTCGCCGAGCAGGACGTCGCCATCAAGGTGATCTCGGGCGACAACCCCGTCACGGTGGCCGCCGTGGCGCGCTCGGTCGGGCTCGACGTCGGCGAGCCGGTCGACGCACGCACGCTGCCCGACGAGCCCGAGGCCCTGCGCGAGGTGCTGGCGACGCACTCCGTCTTCGGGCGGGTCACCCCGGAGCAGAAGCGGGCCTTCGTGCACGCCCTGCAGGCCGACGGCCACGTCGTCGCGATGACCGGCGACGGCGTCAACGACGCGCTCGCCCTCAAGGACGCCGACATCGGGGTCGCCATGGGCAACGGCGCGCAGGCCACCAAGGCCGTCGCCGAGCTCGTCCTGCTCGACGGGCGCTTCTCGCACCTGCCCGACGTGCTCGCCGAGGGACGCCGGGTCATCGGCAACGTCGAACGCGTCGCCAACCTCTTCGTCGCGAAGAACGCCATGAGCCTCGTCGCGATCCTCGCCGCGGCCGTGATCGCCGTGCCCTTCCCGTTCCTGCCGCGCCACCTGACGCTGGTCTCGGCCGTCACGATCGGCATCCCGGCGTTCTTCCTCGCGCTCGGGCCCAACCGGCGCCGCTACCTCTCCGGCTTCCTCGGTCGCATCCTGCGCTTCGCCGTGCCGTCCGGGGCGGTCGCGGGGCTCGCGGTCATCGCGTCCTACCTGCTGGCCGGCAGCAGCTACGGGGTGCCGCGCGACCAGTTCGCCGAGCGGTGCACCGTCGAGGCCGGAGCCAAGGCGGTCGCGGACGTCGAGTGCTGGCAGCCCGGCAGCGGCGCGACCATCACGCTGCTCACCGTCTTCTTCTGGATCCTCGTCGTGCTGTCCCGGCCCTTCCGGCCCTGGAAGGCGGCGCTCGTCGCGGCCATGGTCGCGCTCGCGGTCACGGCCTTCCTCTGGCCCTTCGCGGCCCGTTTCTTCAACCTCGACGCCCCGCTGCCGCTCATGTGGCAGTCGCTCGCCGTCGGTGCCGTCGGCGCCGGTCTCGTCGAGGTGATCTACCGGCTCTCCCCCTCCGTCCGCACCGCGCACCACATCCGGGACTGATCGCCGCGAGCGGAGGGCGGCAGGACGCACCTCTGCCGACCCCGTAGAATCGAGGTGCACAGGGATCCGGCGTGACCTGATGGGCGGGTAGGCACGCACCCGCGTCGCGCACCCCGCGACCAGATCCGGAGCCGCCCTCGTGTCACCCATCGACTCGTACCGTCACCTCTTCGGCCTCACCGGCCGCACGTACATCGTCGTCGCGTTCCTCGCCCGCATGCCGCTCGCCATGAGCCAGCTCGGCACCCTCCTGCTCGTGTCGTCCGCCACCGGCAGCTACGGCGCCGGCGGCTTCTGCGCCGGCGCGCTCGCGGTGGCCAACGCCGTCGGGGCGCCTTTCTGGGGTGCCCGGGCCGACCGGCTCGGGCAGCGCCGGGTCGTGGCGTTCCAGTCCATCGGGGGCGGGCTCGGGATCGTCGGCATCCTCCTGGTGGTGGCCGCCGGGCTGCCCTGGGGCGTGGCGGCGGTCGCGAGCGCGGTCGCGGGCCTGCTGCTGCCGCAGATCGGTCCGCTCGCCCGGGTGCGGTGGCGGCCCATCACCGCGTCCACCGGCTCGCGCCAGCACCGTCTCGTCGACGCGGCCTTCTCCTACGAGGGCGCGGCCGACGAGGCCTCCTTCGTGCTCGGTCCGGCGCTCGTCGGTCTCGGCGTGTCCGTCGCCAGCCCGACCGCGGCCCTGGCCCTCGCAGCCGCCGGCCTCGCGGTCTTCGGCACGTGGTTCGCGCTGCACGAGACGGCGGACGTGACGCACGCCGCGACGTCGCGCAGCACCGGTGAGGTCGGCCGCCTGCTGACGCCGGCCCTCGTCGTCCTCGGCGTGGCGCAGCTGCTCGTCGGCACGGTCTTCGGGTCGGTCCAGACGGGCACGTCGGTGCTCGCCACGGCAGCCGGCTCCCCCGGGCTGACCGGCTACTTCCACGCCCTCCTCGGCGTGGGCAGCGTCCTCGCGGGGCTCGCCGTCGCAGGCCTACCGGCCCGCTTCGCGCTCTCGACCCGGCTGCGCTGGTTCGCCGCCGGACTGCTCGTGCTGTCGGCCCCGCTGCTGCTCGTGGGGTCGCTGCCGGCGCTCGTGCCCGTGCTGCTCGTGCTCGGCTGCACCGTCGCGCCGTACATGATCACGACGTTCACCCTCGGTGAGCGGGTGACGCCGCCGTCGCGCACGGGCGCCGCCATGACCGTCCTCGCCGCCGCCACCGGGCTCGGCTACGCGGTCGGGGCCGCACTCGCCGGTCGCCTCGCCGACTGGGGCGGACACACGCCGGCGTATGCCGTCACCGTCGGCGCCGGGGCCGCCGCGGTCCTCGTGTCGTGGGCTTTCAGGGGCGTGCTCGACCGGGCCCAGGCCGAAGCCGGCGCCAACCCGGCCGAGCCCGCACAGAGCGCATAGGGAACCCCCGCCCTCACCCGCCTCGACAACTCCGCCGCGGCGGACCAACCGGGCCCGACGCAGCCCGAACCACCCCGACAACTCCGCCCCGGCGGACCAACCGCGGGGGCGGAGCCGGTCAGCGTGGCAGGCGCAGCCGCATCGCGGGCCAGGCGGTCGGCGTGAAGCCGAGCTCCTCGTAGAGCCCGGACCCCTCGCCCGTGGCGAAGAGCTCGACGACGGTCGCCTCGGTCTCGTCGCGGAACCAGTCGAGGACTCCGACCACGCACGCCCGAGCCAGGCCCTGCCTCCGGGTCTCGGGCCGCGTCGCGACGTTGTTGACGAGGCCCCAGACGCCGTTGGGGTTGACCGGCGACGGCGTCTCGAAGCGCAGCCCGCCCATGGCGCCGGCGACGACGCGGCCCCCAGGATCCTCGGCGACGACGACGCAGGCGTGCGGCCCGCCGAGCGTGGCCTCGAACCAACGGACGGCCGCCTCGCGCCAGCCCGGGTCGTCGACGCCGGCCACGCCCATCGCCGAGAACATCAGCGCCCGCAGCTCGACCACGGCCTCGGCGTCGACTGCCGTGGCACGCCGGATCGTCCACGCCGGCGTCATCGGAGGACTCCCCCGGCGAAGGCGGGCGCGAGCGGCACGTCGGTGGCGGCATACGTCACCTCGACGGCCCGGGCCAGCTGCGCGGCGGTGTCGGCGAGCTCGGGCAGGGCGCGCCCGGCCGCCGCGGTGCGCAGGAGACCCAGCACGCGGTCGGGCATGCGCGGCATCGGCTTGAGCGGGTTGGTGCGCCGGGGCTCGCCGTCGACGAGCGGCGCGAGGCACCAGCTGCCCGCCAGCCACGCCCAGGCCTCGGTCGCGAGGTCGAGGTCGTGGTCGAAGTCCGGACCGAGCACGGCCGGCCAGGACTTCCCGACCTCCTCGCGCCAGCGACCGAGCGCCACGTCCGCGGCGGCCGCCTCGAGGGACCACGCGCACCAGCACGTCGGCCACGGCACGCGGAGGTAGGCCGCGTCCCAGACGACGGGCCGCCAGAGCGCGAACTCGAAGTCCAGCAGCGCGAGGCCCGAGTCGCTCACGAGGTTGTTGTCGGGGCACATGTCGGCGGCCGACAGGCTGCTCGCGTCGACGCGCAGCCGTCCGGGCACCGTGGTCAGCACGTCGAAGGCGCCGTCCGCCACCGGCACGTCCAGGGCTGTTGCCAGCCGACCCCAGTCGGTCGCGGCCGCCTCGAGGAGGCCCGGCAGACCGTCGAGCTCGACCGGCCCGGCAGAACGCGCCAGCACCCCGGCCTCGAAGGCGTCGCGGACCTGCCGGCCCGCCCGGTGCAGCCCCGCCACGGCCGTCGCCCAGCCGGCCAGGGTCGCCGCAGCGCGGTCTTCGTCGGCGCCGAGCAGGACGTCCGCGAGGTGCTGGCCCTCGCCGAGGTCGTCCATGACGACCAGACGTGGGTCCCCGCACTCCGCGACGAGCGACGGGGTCCGGCCGAACCCAGCCAGCGCCGCGAGCGCCGAGGCCTCCCGGGCGTACGCCTCGGCCCCCTCGTCCCCGAGGTAGCGCTTGACGACGACCGTGCTGCCGTCGCTGGTCCTCGCCCGCACGACGAGCGTGCGCCGGCTCCCCGGGAAGGGCTCACCGACGACGGCGAGCTGCGACCCGATTCGGTCCGAGGCCACCGCGAGGGTCTCCGCCACGAAATCCGGGGTCGGGTCCGTCGAGGTCGTGGTCACCGGGTCACTGTGCCAGAGCCCGGGCGGGCGTCCCGCCCGGAGCTGACCCCAAATCCAAACTTCTGGTGCCAAAAACATCGAAAACCCGTACATCTGCCTACAGGTTCATTACTGTCACACCTGTAACACCCCCACGGCTGGCACGCACCCCCCCATCCGCACCAGCCTCGAAGGAGCCCGTTCTGCGCGCGCAGACGGGCTCCTTCGCCGTTCCGGGGCCGTATGCCGCGTGGCCCGGTCGGGCGCCCCCCGCACGACAGCCCGCGGCGCGGCACACCGACGCGAACGCGTGCGCCCACGGCGCAGAGCCGCCGGGAACGGCGAAGGCCCCGCCTCCTGCGACGAACGCAGGTGACGGGGCCTCGGGCCGAGCCGCTTGTCGGAATCGAACCGACGACCTATTCATTACGAGTGAATCGCTCTGGCCGACTGAGCTAAAGCGGCTGGTCGTGCCACCCGCGACGAGCGCGACCGGACACGGAGGTTGAGTATACGCACGACCCCCGTCGGAGAAAAATCGCCTCGGGTCGACGCCGGTCAGCCGGCCGAAAGCCCTTGCGACGAGGCTCTCGCCACGCGGGGAATGCCGCGCCGGGGACCGCGCATTGACCTTGGGGAGACCGCGGCAACGACCGCCGCCCCACCCCGCCGCGCCACCCCAGCGAACCACGAGCCGAACCACCACGACGAAGCAGGAGATCCCGGATGAGCGACACGACCGAGGCAGCCACCCCGACGATGCGCGCCATGACCTACGACACCTACGGCGGACCCGAGGTCCTCGGGCTCACCGAGCAGCCGCGGCCCAAGGTCGGCCCCGGTGAGGTGCTCGTGCGGGTGCGTTCGGCCTCGGTGAACCCGGTCGACTGGAAGCTCATGTCGGGCGGCCTTGACCCCGTGCTGGACGTGCGGTTCCCGGTCGTGCCCGGCTGGGACGTCTCGGGCGTCGTCGAGGCCGTCGGCTTCGACACCCCGGAGTTCTCCCCCGGCGACGAGGTGCTCGCCTACGCCCGCAAGGACTACGTGCACGGCGGGACGTTCGCCGAGCTCGTCTCCGTGCCGGTCCGGGCCCTGGCCAGGAAGCCTGCGTCGATGTCGTGGGACGAGGCAGCGGGTCTGCCGCTCGCGGGCCTGACGGCGCTGCGGCTGCTGAAGCGCCTCGAGGTCGGCGCCGGCGACACCATGCTCGTGCACGCCGCAGCCGGTGGCGTCGGCTCGCTCGCCGTGCAGATCGCCCGCTCGCTCGGGGCTCGGGTCATCGGCACGGCGTCGGAGCGCAACCACGACCGGCTCCGTGAGCTCGGCGCCGAGCCCGTCGCCTACGGAGACGGTGTCGTCGAGCGCATCCGTGCCCTGGCCCCCGAGGGCGTCGACGCCGTCGCGGACTTCGTCGGTGAGGTGCTCGACGTGACGACTGCCGTCCTCGCCGAGGGCGGACGGCACGCCTCGATCGCCGACGGCTCGGTCACCGAGGCCGGCGGCCACTACATCTGGGTGCGTCCTGACGGCGCGGAGCTGGCCCACCTCACGTCGCTCGTCGAGCGCGGCGAGCTGACCGTGCCGGTCGCGCAGACCTTCCCCCTCGAGGAGCTGGCCGACGCCTTCCGGCTGAACGCGGAGGGGCACACCGCCGGCAAGATCGTGCTGCGCGTGTCGACCGACTGACCGCACCACACCGCACCACACGGCATACGCCCTCGAGCCGTCGAGTGGGCACCCTCCCCGCACGGGACGGTGCCCACTCGCCTGTCGCGGGACGGGTCGGTCAGGCGTCGCAGGTCTCGCCGTTGGGCGGCGCCAGGCCACGCACGAGGTAGTCCTCGACGATCGCGTCGGCACAATCGTTGCCGTTGGAGTAGGCCCCGTGGCCGTCCGCGTCGACGAGCATGTAGCGCGAGTCGAAGATGCCGTGCCCCATCTCCCGAGTGCCGTCCGGCGGTGTCGTCAGGTCCCGCTCGTTGGCCAGCACGAGCACCGGCGAGGCCGCGTCGACCGTGAGGATGAGGTTGGTGCGCTGCGTGCCGACCCAGCCCTGGCACGAGTCGGTGGAGGCGCCGTAGAGGTGCGCGTAGACCGGGTGCGCGTCGAGCACCGCCCGGCTGGGCTCCATCTCGTCCGTCGCGTCGAGCGGCCAGTCGGCGCAGTGGATGGGGAGGTGGCTGGCCTCGAAGCCACCGACGTAGGTCCCGTCGTCGTCGCGCATGACGGTGTCCATCGCGGCCCAGACGAGGTCGGTCCCGTCGCGGTCCTCGAGCGCCACGCGAAGGGCGTCCTCGACCTCCTCCCACGACTCCGGGTAGAGCAGGACCGCGTTGACCGCCGTCACCGCCCACCCCTCGGTGAGTCGCGGGATGCCCTGGGCGTCGCTCGGCAGCGGCTTGCGGTCGAGCCCGTCGAGGAAGGAGAGCAGCGTGGTGCGCGCGGTGTCGACGTCGTCGCCGAGCGGGCACTCGTCGCCGTCGACACAGTCCTGCAGGAAGGCGTCGAGCCCCTCCTCGACCGTCCCGGCCTCGTCTCCGGCCCACCGGTCGACGTCGTCCTGCGACGCCGAGCTGCTCGGGAGGTAGTCGGGCGAGACCGCCGAGTCGATGACCATGAGACCGATCCGGTCGGGGAACTGGGCGCCGTAGAGCGCCCCGATGAGCGTGCCGTAGCTGATGCCGTAGTAGTTGAGGTGGGCGTCGCCCACGGCGTCGCGCATGATGTCGAGGTCGCGGGCCACCTGCTCGGAGCCCATGTTTCGTGCCAGTGCGCCGCCGCGGGCGAGGCACCCCTGGAGCCGCGCGGTGCGCGACGCCACGACCGCGGCCTTCTCGGCCTTGGTGTCCGGCGTGGGGTCGGCGGCATACATCGCGTCGAGGTCCTTGGCCCGAAGGCACGCGAAGCCACCGGACTCGCCGATGCCGCGGGGGTCGAAGCCGACGACGTCCCAGACCTCGCGCACGTCGTCGGCGAAGAAGTCCCGGGCCTCCTTGGCGAAGTCGAGGCCGGAGGCGCCGGGGCCGCCCGGGTTGATGAAGAGGGTGCCCTTGCGCAGCGTCGGCTTCTCGGCCGGCACCTTGCGCAGCGCGATCTCGACGGTCTCGCCGCGGGGATCGAGGTAGTCGACGGGGACGCGCACGGTGCCGCAGCGGTCGGTGCTCGACGAGCCGTCGCCCTTGCACGGGATCCAGCTGATCGCCTGGTCGTAGAAGGCGTCGAGCCCCTGGGCCGGCTTGGAGGTCGGGGTGCCGAGCTCGACCCGGTCACGCTCGTGGCCCTCGCCGTCCGGGGAGTCGGCCGCATCGGCTGTGTCGGTCGCGGCTGGGGCCGTGCCCGCCGTTCCAGACCGCCCGGCCTGCCCACCGGACGCGGTGGCGCCGGGCACGTGGGAGGGCCCGATGGCGAGCAGCAGGAGGGTCGCGAGGATCGCGAGGGAGATGAAGGGCGCGAGCAGTCGGCTCAGCAGGTCGTGCCGTCGGACGGCGCCGTTCCCCTGAGCAGGTACCCGTCCACGGCGGAGTCCACGCACGAGTTGCCAGCGTAGTAGGTGCCGTGCCCGTCGTGGTCCGAAGTGAGAAGAACGCCCGATGCGAGGTCTTTGGCGAGCTGCTTCGTGCCGCCGATGGGCGTGGCGGGGTCGCGCTCGTTGCCGATGACGAGGATGGGTCCGGCCCCTTGGGCGAGCGTCGTGCCCTTGGGGGTGCGCCCGGCCGTCGGCCACGTGCGGCAGTTGTCGTAGAGCTCGCCGGTCATCCGGGCCCACAACGGGTGGGCCGCCTGGGCCCGCTTCTGCTCCGCGACGAGCGACGGGTCGCTGCTCGCCCGCGGCCAGTCCGCGCAGCGGACCGGAATCATCGCCTGCAGGTAGGTCGTCGGGGCGTAGTCGCCCGTGATGCCGCGCTCGACGACCGACATGCCCTTGGCCAGCAGGATGTCGCCCTTGCCGGTGAACGCCTGGGCGAGGCCCTTATTGAGGGTCGGCCAGGACGAGTCGGAGTAGAGGCACATGAAGATCGAGAAGCCGACCCAGCCCTCTCCGATCGTCGTCAGCCCGGGCTTGCTCGTCGTCAGCCCCTTCTTCTCGACGGCGTCGAGCAGGTCGACGATCTTCTGGCGGGCGCCGGCCCTGTCGGTGCCGAGCGCGCAGTCGCTGCGCCCCACGCACCAGGCGATGAACGCGTCGATCGAGGACTCGAAGCCCTGGATGTCGTAGGTCATCTCCTGCTGCTCGGTCTGGTTGGGCGACATCGCCGAGTCGAGCACCATGCGGCCGACCCTCTCCGGGAACGTGTCGGCGTAGATCGCGCCGAGGAACGTGCCGTAGGAGCCGCCGAAGAAGTTGAGCTTGGTGTCGCCGAGCAGCACGCGCATGACGTCCATGTCGCGCGCCACCTCGGTGGTGCTCATGTGCATGGCGCGCTCGCCGCCCCGAGCCGCGCAGCGCTTGGTCACCCCGTCGACGTCGCCGAGCAGGGTCGAGCGCTCGGCCGGCGAGTCGGGCGTCGGGTCGGCGCTGAAGAGCAGGTCCATGTCGGAGTCGGTCAGGCAGCGCACCGGGCTGGACGCGCCGATCCCCCGCGGGTCGAAGCCGACGACGTCGTAGGCCGCCCGCACCGCGGGAGAGAAGACGAACGAGGCGTACTGGGCGTACTCCACACCCGAGCCCCCGGGACCGCCGGGGTTGATGACGAGGGAGCCGAGGCGCTTGGCGGGGTCGGTGGCCGGGGCCTTGCGCAGGGCCAGGGTGAAGCGCTCACCGTTTGGCTTGGCGTAGTCGACGGGCACCTCCATCGTGGCGCACCGGTGCTTGGCGTTGTCGGAGCACGGGGCCCAGTCGAGCTTCTGCGTGTAGAAGGCGGCCAGCGCGGCCGGATAGCCCTGCGCCGCAGGGTTGCCGGTGGTCGGGGTGCCGGCGGTGGGGCTGGGCGATGCGGGGCCCGAGGTGCTCGCCGGGGTCCGCGGCTGAGGCTGTGCGACGGGAGGCGGGTTGCCGATGCGCCAGACGGCTAGGGCGACCACGGCGATGACGGCGACCACCGCCACGGACGCGAGGACCGGGCGCACCCACGACCGCCCCGGACGCGCGCCACCTGCCGCGGCTGCCCCGGTGGACCAGCCGGGCCCGGCGGGCGGGGTCGCCCCGTCGGCACCCGGGGGCGGCGGGTAGGCGGACGGCAGGGCGGCATACCCCGTCGGTGCGTCGGGAAGGTCGTCGGGACGCGGGTCCTCGTTCAGCACTTGAGTCCGTCCTTGGGCACGCGCCCCTGCACGTAGAAGGCATCGATGGCGCTGTCGACGCACGTGTTGCTGCGACCGTACGCCGTGTGCCCGTCGCCGTCGAAGGACACGAGCACGGCGTTGTCGAGCTGGTCGCGCAGCCGCTTGGACCACTCGTAGATGGTCGCCGGGTCGCGGGTCGTGCCGACGACGACGATCGGCTCGCTGCCGGCCGCGTGGATCTTGTGCGGGCCCACGGCGGACTTGACGGGCCAGACGCCGCACGGCAGCGCGCCCCACGCGAGGTTGGCACCCCACGTCGGGGCCTTGGCCGAGAAGTCCTTGGCGTACGTCTCGTAGGCGGACAGGTCGGGGCTGTCGGGCCGGTCGAGGCAGTTGACGGCGAAGATCGACTCCATGAGGTTGCCGTCGTAGCCGCCGCCCGGGCGGCGGTCGGCGTAGGCGTCGGCGAGCTGCATGAGGCTCGAGCCGTTGCCGGCCTTGGCCTCCTTGAGCGCGTCGGTCAGGATGCCCCAGGAGCCCTGGTCGTAGAGCGCCACGGCCACCCCGAGGCGGGCCCAGCCCTCGGTGAGCAGCGGCGCGCTCGGGTCGCCGGTCGGCAGCGGGTTGCGGTCGACCTGGGTGAAGAAGTCGTCGAGTCCCTTGAGGGCGGCCTCGGGCGTGCTGCCGAGCGGGCAGTCCTCGGTGACGCAGTCCTCGACGTAGGCCTGCGTCGCGATCTGGAACCCGCGGGCCTGGCCCTCGCCGAGCTCGGCGCTCGTCAGGTCGGGCGGCACGACGCCGTCGAGGACGACGCGGCCGACCCGCTTCGGGAAGAGGTCTGCGTAGGTGGCGCCCAGGAACGTGCCGTAGGACTTGCCCAGGTAGTTCAGCTGCGTGTCGCCGACCGCGGCCCGCAGGATGTCCATGTCGCGCGCCGCATCGGCCGTCGAGAGGTGCTTGACGAGGTCGGGGTTGTCCTTCTCGCAGCCGTCGGCCATCGCCTTGGCCTGCGTCATCAGCGCCTGCTCCTCGGACGCGTCGTCGGGCGTCGGGTCGGCGGCGAGGAAGCGGTCGAGGGCCTTGTCGTCGAGGCAGTCGATGGGGTCGGAGCTCGCGACACCGCGCGGGTCGAAGCCGACGAGGTCGTAGTAGCGGCGGACCTCGGGCCCGCCGATGGTCTCGGCGCCGCCGCGGACGTAGTCGATGCCGGACGCCCCCGGACCGCCGGGGTTGACGAGGAGCGAGCCGAGCCGCTTGGCCTGGTCGTGTGCCTTGACCCGGGCGACCTTGATCGTCAGGTCCTTGGCCGGGTCGGGGGCGGCGTGGTCGAGCGGGACCCGGAGGTCGGCGCACTCGAGGGCGCCGCACTTCTTCCAGTCGAGCTTCTGGGCGTAGTACGGCGCGAGCGCCTGGGTGGGCGGCGCCGTGGCGGCGGGGATCCCCGTCTTGGCACCGGGCGCCACGGGCGCCTCGGTGGTCGTGCAGGCCGCCGCCGACAGCACCAGCGCCAGGGTCGCCGCAGCGGCGGTCAGGGCACGGGAGATGGCGGCAGGGCGTGTCGTCATGCCCGAAACCGTAACGGGTCGACCTGTATGCAGCCTGCCCCGACGGGGAGTCGTGACCGCATCGAGGCCGTATGCCGTGTGGCCCGTCGAGGGCCGGGCGCCGTGGGTGTGGGAAGCGTCTCAGACGCCGAGGTCGCGGGGCACCCGCAGCTGCAGGGCCATGGCCTCGAGCGCGAGGAGGGGCGGCACGTTGGCGTTGATGCGGTCGCGGGCCTCGTTGATGGCGTCCATCGCCTCGAGCAGCTGCTCGGGGGTGAAGACGCCGGCCAGGGCCCGCACCTTGTCGACGGCGTCGGGGTTGACGAGGTCGACGTCGGAGCGCAGCCGCAGGACGAGCGCGTCGCGGTAGATCGAGGTGAGGTCGACGAGGGCGCGGTCGACGACGTCACGGGCGGCGCGGGTGGCGCGGGTCTTCTGCTCGCGCTCGAGGGCCGCGACCTGCGCGCGGATGTGCGGCGGCTGGGTGCGTGCGGTCGGGTCGGCGCCGAGGGTCTCCATGAGCCGGGAGCGCTCGGCGGCGTCGCGCTCGGCGCTCGAGGCCGTGGACTCCTCGTCGGCGATCTGGGCGAGGTCGGCCGCGGCGCCGATGGCGTCGCCGACGCCGAGGATCTTCGTGGCCATGGCGATGACGTCGCGGCGGCGGATGCGGGCCTGCTCGTCGCGGGCCAGCCGACGCGCGAGGCCGATGTGCGACTGGGCGGCGCGGGCGGCATACAACGCCATGGCGGGGTCGACGCCGTCGCGGCGCTGGAGCAGGTCGGCAACGGCCTCGACGGGCGGCGTGCGCAGCCGCACGTGGCGCGAGCGCGAGCGGATCGTCACGATGACGTCCTCGAGGCTCGGTGCGCAGAGCATCCAGACGGTGCGCGGCGTCGGCTCCTCGAGCGCCTTGAGCAGCGCGTCGGCGGGGGCGTCGGTGTAGGCGGTCAGGCGGTCGGCGTCCTCGATGATGATGATGCGCCAGCGGCCGACGGACGGGCGCAGGGCGGCCTCCTGGACGAGGGCGCGTGCCTCGGCGACCTTGATCGACAGGCCCTCGGTCGCGACGACCTTGACGTCGGCGTGGCTGCCGTCGAGGGCGGTGCGGCACTCGCGGCACTGCCCGCACCCGCCGTCGGGGCACTGGAGCGCGGCCGCGAAGGCGCGGGCGGCCGTCGACCGACCCGAGCCGGGCGGACCGGTGAAGAGCCACGCGTGAGTCATCGCCGACTCGTCGGACACCGCCCGCGAGAGCGTCTCGATGGTCGGCCCCTGGCCGACGAGGTCGTCCCAGACGGTCACGGTCGGGCCGCCTGTGGTGTCTGTGCTTCCTGCGCTGCTCGAGCTGCCAGGACGCGGTCGACGCCGTCGACGACGGCGGCGTGGATCCGCTCGACGGTCTGGGTCGCGTCGAGGACGAGGTAGCGGCCCGGGTCGGCCGCGGCCAGCTCGAGGTAGCCGCGGCGGACCGCCGCGTGGAAGGCGTCGGCCTCGGACTCGAGGCGGTCGTGGACGTCGCCGCGGCGCTCGCGCCCCACCTCGGGCGAGACGTCGAGGACGATGGTGAGGTCGGGCAGCAGGCCACCGACGGCCCAGTGCTGCAGGGCGGTGATCTCGTCGCGGCCGAGGTCGCGGCCGGCGCCCTGGTAGGTGATCGAGCTGTCGACGTAGCGGTCGGTGATGACGACCTGCCCCTCGGCCAGCGCGGGCCGGATGAGCTGGTCGACGTGGTGGGCCTTGTCGGCGGCGAAGAGCAGCGCCTCGGCCCGGGCCGACACGTGGTCGCCGTGGAGCACGAGCTCACGGATCTGCGCGCCGAGCGGCGTGCCGCCGGGCTGGCGGGTCACGACGACCTCGCGTCCACGCTGCTCGAGCACCTCGGTGAGCAGCCGCACCTGGGTGGACTTGCCGGCGCCGTCGCCACCCTCGAAGCACACGAAGAGCCCGGGGGCGGTGTCGACTCGATGGGTCGCGGCCGCGAGGTTCTCCGTCACCCTCCGAGCCTATGCCAGCACCCCGACACGGCCCTCTTCGCCCGCGCCCGAGCCCACCGCCCTACCTGCGCGAACGCCGCGTTCGGTCTCGAACTCAGTGCTAGACAGCGAGTTCGAGACCGAACGCGGCGTTCGGTTCGAGAAGAGGGGGGTCAGCGGCGGGCGACGAGCTCCTCGGCGATCTGGACCGCGTTGAGGGCCGCGCCCTTGCGCAGGTTGTCGCCGACGACGAAGAGCACGAGTCCCTTGCCCTCCGGCGCCGCCTGGTCGGCGCGGACCCGGCCGACGAAGACCTCGTCGCGGCCGGCGGCCTCGAGCGGGTTGGGCACGTCGGTGACGATGACGCCGGGCGCGTTCTTCAGCAGGTCGAGCGCCTCGTCCGGCGTGATGTCCTCGGCGAACTCGGCGTGGATGGCGAGGCTGTGCCCGGTGAAGACGGGGACGCGCACGCACGTGCCCGAGACCCGGAGGTCGGGGGCGTGCAGGATCTTGCGCGACTCGTTGCGCAGCTTCTGCTCCTCGTCGGTCTCGAGCGAGCCGTCGTCGACGATCGACCCCGCGAGGGGCACGACGTTGAAGCCGACGGGGACGGCATACACCTGCGCGTCGGGGACGGCCACGGCACGCCCGTCGAGCGCGAGCCCGGTGACGTCGCCCGCGGCATACGCTCCCTTGAGCTGGCGGTCGAGCTCGTGGACGCCCTTGCCACCCGAGCCGCTGACGGCCTGGTAGCTGCTGACGTGCAGGCGCACGAGACCGGCCTTGTCGTGGAGCGGCTTGAGCGCGGGCATCGCGGCCATCGTCGTGCAGTTGGGGTTGGCGACGATGCCCTTGGGGATGTCGTCGAGGTCGGCCGCGTTGACCTCGGAGACGACGAGCGGGACCTCGGGGTCCTTGCGCCAGGCGCTCGAGTTGTCGATGACGGTCGCTCCGGCAGCGGCGACCTTGGGGGCGAGCTCCTTGGAGGCCGCGCCGCCGTTGGAGAAGAGCGCGATGTCGATGCCGGAGAAGTCGGCCGTGGCCGAGTCCTCGACGACGACGTCCTCACCCTTGAACGGCAACGTCGTGCCGGCCGAGCGCGCGGACGCGAAGAAGCGCACCTGCGTCACCGGGAAGTCGCGCTCCTCGAGAAGCGCGCGCATGACCCCGCCGACCTGACCCGTTGCACCGAAGACTCCGACTCGCATGTCACAAGGTTACGGCGGAGGAGGTGCCCTCCTCCGCCGCGTTCATCTTTCGGTCAGGTGAGCTACGTCGCCCGGTCCGCGCCCTGGTCGGCGGCCTGGTCGGCGGCCCGGTCGGCGGCTCGGTCGGCGTTGGCGTGGATCGCGTCGCGGACGTAGGCCGCGAGCCCGGGTGCGATGTCCTCGTACGTCTTCGTGAAGCGCGGGTCGGCGACGTACATGTCGGCGAGTCCGCGGTGGAAGTCATGTGTCAGGTCGTAGAAGCGGTCGTGGATGTGGCGGCGGTGCTGCTCGGCGGCATCCATGGCCGCCTCACCGGTCGCCGGCTCCCCGGAGCGCAGGGCCGCGACGAAGGCGGCGTGGACCGTCTCCATCTCGGCCTTGACCTGCTCCCAGTCGGCCTTGGTGTAGCGGCTGGTGCGCGACCGCGACTGCTTCCACGCGTCGCTCTCGCCCCAGCGCTGCTCCGCCTCCTGCTCGTACTCGTCGCTGAAGCCGTCGCCGAAGAGCTCCTTGAGGTCCTCGGTCGTGGCGGGCTGGTCGTTCATCTCTCTCTCCAGTGCTCGGTCGATGGCCGAGACGAGATCGTGCAGCTCGTCCAGCCGGGTCATGACCGTCGCGCGTTGACGGCGCAGGTGGCCGGCCGCGTCCTCGCCGCCGTCCAGCAGGGCCGCGATCTGGTCGAGCGGCAGCTCGAGCCGCCGGTAGACCACGACCTGCTGCAGGCGCGTGAGGTCCCCGTCGGTGTAGAGCCGGTAGCCCGCCCGCGAGCGCTCGCTCGGGACGAGCAGGCCGATCTCGTCGTAGTGGTGCAGCGTGCGCACCGTCACGCCGAAGAGCTCGGCGACCTGCCCCACCGTCCAGGTGGTCATCTCCTGCGTCCTTCCGGTCATGCAACGAGCGTGGCGCCTCACGTCGCGTGAGGGTCAAGTCCCATTGAAGACGAGTGCGCTTGCGTATGCCGTGTGGCCGGGTCCGCCCTACGCTCGGTGCCGTGGAGCTGGAGCTACGACACCTGCGCGTCGTCGCGGCGGTGGCCGAGCACGGCAGGATCCCGGTGGCGGCTGCCGCGCTCGGAGTGCCGACCGCCACGCTGGGCTCGGAGGTGGGCCGCATCGAGCGGGCGCTCGGGTGCATCCTGTTCCGGCACCGCGGGGACGAGGTCACCTGCACGGCCGTCGGTGAGCGGGTCGTGGCGCGGGCCCGCACGGTCCTGGAGGAGCTGGCGCTCCTGCGCGAGGACGTGCGCTCGCAGCGGTCGGGCGACAGCCCGCTGCGCATCACCTCCGACTCGCTGCGCTACTTCACCTCCTTCGTCAGCCACACCTACGCGACCGACATCCGGCGACCGCTCCTGCCGGTGCCGCCGCTGGCCGGAGGCACCGCGACCGACGCGATCGCCGACGGACGGGTCGATGTCGCGGTCGTCATCGCCCTCGACGCCGACCGGCGCGAGGAGCAGGTCCGGCCGACGATCGGCGAGCGGGTCATCGTCGAGCGCGAGCCGCTCCTCGTCGCGCTCTCCGCCACGCACCCGCTGGCCGCCCAGCGGTGCCTCGACATCCGCGACCTGGCGAGGGAGGACTGGATCCTGCCGCCGACCGAGGTCGACCCGGGCTCGGAGGCCACGGCCGCCGTGCTGGCGCGTCTCGGGGTCACGCTCCACTCGTCCTACGGTCCGCACGACCTGGGGCCGCTGTGGCCGGCGGTCGTGGCGGGACGCGCCATGTCCTTCGCCGTGCCCACCGCGTCGGCACCACCGGGCGGCGTGCTCCGCCCGCTGTGCGACCAGCCGATCACGGCGCGTCGGATCCTGCGGTGGCGCCTCGGTGCCCTCGACGACGAGGACGTCGAGCGCTGCGTCCGTGCGGCCGGCTCGGCCTACCGGGAGCAGCTGACGCACACGGCCCAGACGCAGGGCTGGTGGCCGACGGCCCGGTCCGAGGAGAAGCCGACCCTCGCCCACTGAGGCCCTCGTCGTTCGCGGCGACGCTCCTGCGTTGCGGCACAAGCGGATCCGGAGGGCGGAACGACCCGGACCGACAGCACCCTAGAGTGAGCGCGTGCACCGTCGCCTCGCTCTCGTCCGCCGACCCTCCCCCCGACTCGCGGACGGGATCGTGACGCACATCGAGCGGTCAGGCTCGGTCGACGGCGAGCTGGCGCTGCGTCAGTGGCAGGAGTACGTCGACGTGCTGCGGCGGCGGGGCTGGTCGGTGATCGAGGCGCCTCCGGTGGACGACTGCTCCGACGGCGTCTTCATCGAGGACCAGGTGGTCGTGCACGGCGACGTCGCGGTGCTGTGCCGTTCCGGCGCGCCCGAGCGCCGCGGTGAGCGTGCCGGGGTGCGCGAGGCCGTGGAGGCGCAGGGCTACCGCACGGTCGAGGTGCAGGAGCCGGGGACGCTCGACGGCGGGGACGTGCTCAAGCACGGCCACGTCGTGTGGGTCGGCGTCGGGGGCCGCACCAACCTCGCGGGTGTCGACCAGCTGCGGCGGGCGTGGGAGGGGCACCGGCTCGAGGTGGTCCCGGTCCCCGTGTCGAAGGTGCTGCACCTGAAGTCGGCGGTGACCGCCCTGCCCGACGGCACGGTCATCGGCTATCCCCCGCTCGTCGACGACCCGACCGTGTGGGACGAGTTCCTCGCTGTCCCAGAGGAGTCCGGCGCCCACGTCGTCCTGCTGGGCGGCATGTCGGTCCTCATGTCGGCCTCGGCGCCGCGGACAGCCCAGCTCCTCGCGGCCCGCGGGCACGACGTGACGACCGTCGACATCTCCGAGTTCGAGAAGCTCGAGGGATGCGTCACCTGCCTGTCGGTGCGCCTCCGCGGCTGAGGGCGTCACCACCACGGCTCTGTTAGGGTCGCTAACTGGATGAGCAATCTCCCGAGCGACCGAGGTCACGACATGTCCACATCCGCCAGCCGCCCGCCCTCCGACCCGACGAGCGCTTCGACGAGCGCACGGTCTACCACCCTGACGACCACCGACCAGGTGCGCCGGATCGCCGTCATCGCCGCCGAGATCTTCTGCGTCGTCGGCACGCTCTTCGGCGTCGGCGTCATCGGCACCCGCGTCGAGGAGTCGTCGGGCGGCGCCCTCGCCGCGACCGCGACGCTCATCGCGCCCGCGGGCCCGGCCTTCTCGATCTGGACCCCGATCTACCTCGGACTGCTGGGGTATGCCGTGTGGCAGGCCCTGCCCGCCAACGCCGTTCGCGAGCGCGTCCGCAGCACCGGCTGGCTCGCGGCCCCCTCGATGGTGCTCAACGCCGCCTGGCTGCTCGTGACGCAGCAGGGCTGGATCTGGGTCAGCGTCGTCGTCATCGTCGCGCTCGCCCTGACCCTCGGCACACTCGTGCAGCGCCTGACCCGCGAGACCGCGGCGTCGACGCTGGAGCGCATCCTGCTCGACGTCACGTTCGGCCTCTACCTCGGCTGGGTTGCGGTGGCGACCTGCGCGAACATCACTGCGGCACTGGTCGATTCGCGCGTCGACCTCGGCGCCACCGCCAACCAGCTGGTGGCCGTGGTCGTCCTCGCCGTGGCCGCCGGTCTCGGCGTGCTCTTCGCCCGACGCCTCGGCGGCCGGTGGTCCGTCGCGGCCGCGATGGCCTGGGGCCTGGCCTGGATCGCCGTGGGGCGGCTCGGCGACGAGCCCCGTTCCGTCGCGACCGGCATCGCCGCGGTCGTCGCCGCGGTCGTCGTCCTGCTCGCGGCGCAGCGGCTGCGCGACCGCCGGACCCCGTCCGGTGAGTCGTCGCCCCGCCTCCGCGCCGTCTGAGGATCCCCCGGCCACACCCCCACCGCCGCACCCCGTCGAGGTCTACGCTGCGACGGGGGCCGGACTCGAGCAGTGGGGTGATCCTTTCGTGGACGCTGACGTCGTCATCGTCGGGGCAGGGCTGGCTGGACTGAGGTGCGCTCGGCGCCTGACCGAGCTCGGCCACGAGGTCATCGTCCTCGAGGCCGGCGACGCGGTCGGCGGTCGCATCCGCACCGACGTCGTCGACGGCTTCCGCTGCGACCGCGGCTTCCAGGTGCTCAACCCCGCCTACCCCGCCGTCCGGCGGTGGGTCGACGTGTCGACGCTCGACCTCAAGCCCTTCGGTTCGGGCGTGCTGGTGCGCCGCAGCAACGGGCTTCAGGTCCTGGCCGACCCGGTGCGCGAGCCCCGGCTGCTCGCGCAGACGATGCGCAGCGGCTACCTCCACCCCCGCGAGCTGGCCGGCGTCACCCGGTGGACCGCACGCGTCATCGCCGACCCGAAGACCGTCATCGCACAACCGGACTCGACCTTGGCGGACTCGCTCGACGAGGCCGGCGTCACGGGGCGGCTGCGCCAAGAGGTGCTCGACCCGTTCCTCGCCGGCGTCCTCGTCGACAGTCACGGCGGGTCCTCGGCCAACTTCACCAAGCTCCTCGTGCGGATGTTCGCGCTGGGCCGTCCGGCCGTCCCGGCGAACGGCATGCAGGCCCTGCCGAAGCAGGTGGCCGCGCCGCTCGGTGACCGGGTGCGGCTGCAGAGCCACGTCGAGTCCATCACCCCGGTGCACGGCGGCGTCGAGGTGCGCGTCGACGGCCAGCGCCTCAGCGCCCGCAGCGCCGTCGTGGCGACCGACCCCGTCGGCGCGTCCACCCTCACAACGCTGCCCGAGCCGGTGACCAAGGGCCTCGTGACGTGGTGGTTCGAGGCCCCGGAGCCGCCCCACTCGCTGCCGCTCGTCGCCGTCGACGGCCGGCGGCGCCACGACGCCGCGCCACCCGGTCCGGTCTGGAACACCGCCGTGATGACCGCTGCCGCCCCGAGCTACGCGCCGCCGACGAAGCACCTCGTCGAGGCGACCTGCCTGCTCGACCGTCCCGACGGCGACGCCCCCGAGGCCGACGTGCTGCGCCACGTCGGCGAGATCTACGGCTGCGACACCTCCGGCTGGCGCACCGTCACCCGGCACCGCGTCGACGCCGCCCTGCCCGCGATGACGCCGCCGCTCACGGTGCGCTCCCCCGTCACGCTCGGCGACGGCATCTTCGTGTGCGGCGACCACCGCGACACCGCCTCGATCCAGGGCGCCCTCGTCTCCGGCCAGCGCGCGGCCGAGGCGGTCAACGTCCACCTCTGACCCGCCCCGGCGGTGAAGTCGCGGTCGTTCCATCGTGGCGTGGCCCGAAACCTCCGCCCCAGCCGAGAAGTCGCGGTCGGCGGACCCTCCCGCGCCCCGAAACTCCGCCCCGGCGGAGAAGCCGCGTGCCGGCTGACCCTCCCGCGCCCCGAAACTCCGCCCCGGCGGAGAAGCCGCGTGCCGGCTGACCCTCCCGCGCCTCACAACCTCCGCCCCGGCGGAGAAGGCGCGGCCGGCTGACCCTCCCGCGCCCCGAAACTCCGCCCCGGCGGAGAAGCCGCGGTCGAGCCCCCTGACGGAGCCGCAGAAAAAAGTTCGCGTCCGGTGCATCCACGGAGGGGGTGTCCTCGGAAGAGGGGGCAGACGGCATACGCAGCCGTTGCTCCGAAAGAGAGGACGGACCGTGAAGACGCGCAACCTCGTCGACGGCCTCGCCCTCGCCCCGCGCCCCGTCGAGCCCTGACCCCGACGGGACACCCGCACAGCTCACACCCCGCCGGAGCGCAGCCGACGCTCCCGGGAGCAACCCCTCGAAAGGAACCGTCATGAAGTCCCTTCGCATCGCCGCCGCCACCGCGCTCGCCCTCGCTCCGGCCGCCCTCGTGGCCGGCCCCGCGCACGCCGCCGACGCCACGGTCTCGATCCTGCACGCCGTCCCGGGCGCCACGGTCGACGTCTACGCCAACGGCAAGTCCCTCCTGACGAACTTCAAGCCGGGCACGCTGACCGACCCGCTGATGCTCCCCGAGGGCAGCTACGACCTCAAGGTGACGGCAGCCGGTGCCGGCGCCGGTGGCAAGGCGATCATCGAGGCCAAGGGCGTCGCCGTGCCCGGCGGCGCCAACGTCACGGTCGTCGCGCACCTGTCCGAGGCGGGCAAGCCGGTGCTGACGCCGTTCGTCAACGACACGTCCAAGGTGCCGGCCGGCAAGGCGCGCCTCACGGTCCGCCACACGGCGGCCGCCCCGGCCGTCGACGTCCGCGCCAACGGAGCCGTCGCCCTCAAGGGCCTGACCAACCCCAACGAGGCCAAGGCCGTCGTCGACGCGGGCACCATCAAGGCCGACGTCGTCCTCGCCGGGACCTCGACCGTCGCGATCGGTCCAGCCGACGTGAACCTCAAGGAGGGCACCAACACGATCGTGTACGCGTGGGGCAGCGCCGCCGACAAGAACCTCGCGCTCGCAGTCCAGACCATCTCGGGCATGCACTCCGCGCCGGGCGGTGTGCCCGCCGGGGCCGGCGGACAGGTCGCCGACGAGAAGCAGGCGGCCGACGTGGCGCGCTACGCCGCCATCGGCGGGGCCGCTGCTGCCGCAGGCGGGCTCGTCCTGCTCGCCCGTCGTCGCACCGCCGACGCCCGCTGAGCCGGCCCGAGCTGGCCGAGCCGGACATCCACGCACCAGGACCGGACCGACATGGACCATGACGTCGACTCCCGACGTGACCGCGCCGACGGCCGTGGCTCCAGACGGTCCAGGGGGGTGGCCGCCGCGTTGGCGGCCGCCCTCCTGGCCGGGGTGGGCACGGCGTGGCTGACCCGGTCCTCCGACGCCGCGCCGCCGTCGTCCACCGCGGTGCTGGACTCGTCCGGCCGGCCGGCCACCCCATCCCCTCCCCCGACCAGCCCGACCAGCCCGACCGCCCCGACCGACCCCGATAGGCCCACGTCCTTCGCGACCTCTCTCGCCGCCCGGCCCGCGACGGTGGCTCCCGCCGCCGGGACCGCGGTCCCGGACCGGCTGACCGTGCCGCGCGTCGGCATCGACATGCCGGTCGTGCCGGTCGGTGTCGCCCGCGACGGAGAGATGGCGCTCCCGGCGACCCCGGCGCGCGTGGGGTGGTACCGCTACGGTGCCCGCCCCGGCGACGCCTCGGGCGCCACGGTCCTCGCGGCCCACCTCGACATGCCGGGCTACGGCGTCGGACCCATCGCGGCCGTCGAGGAGCTCCGCACCGGTGACGTCATCACCGTGCGCTCGGGCGAGGAGACCCAGCGCTACCGGGTGACGACGGTGACGAGCATCCGCAAGACCACCCTCGACCTCGACTCGCTCTTCGCCCGCGACGGCCCGGCCGTGCTCCACGTCGTGACCTGCGGTGGGGACTTCGACCGGACCGCGCGGCGCTACGACGAGAACGTCGTCGTCACCGCAAAGCCGACGGCGTGAGCCGCACATGGTTAGGTTGGGCTCGTGCACGTGCACGACGACCCTGACGTCGAGTCCGCAGAGCTCGCCGCCCGCCTGTCCGGTGGGGACCGTGAGGCCCTCGCCGAGATGTACCGCCGCTGGTCACCCCTCGTGCACACGATCGCGCTGCGCTCGCTCGGCACGCGTGAGGACGCCGAGGACGTCGTCCAGCAGGTGTTCGTCGCCGCCTGGCGGGGCCGGGAGACGTTGCGTCCCGACCGCGGCTCTCCAGCGGCGTGGCTCGTGGGCATCGCCAAGCACCGGATCGCCGACGTGCGGACCCAGCGCTACCGCACCCACCGCAACCTGCAGGCCCTCGCGACGGAGGCCGTCACGGAGGCGCCCGCGCCGGACGACTCCGACTGGGCCGAGCGGCTCCTGCTCGTCCACGAGCTCGAGCGCATGGGCGATCCGCGAGCGACGGTGCTCCGAATGGCTTTCATCGAGGACCGCACGCAGGACGAGATCGCCAGGGCGCTTGACATGCCGCTCGGTACCGTCAAGAGCCACGTCCGCCGGGGACTGATCGAGCTGAGAGACCGACTGAAGGAGGTGGAACGTGTCTCATCCGAGTGACGACGAGCTCGTCGACCTCGCGGTCGGCGAGGCAGACGACCCCGAGCGGGCCGCGCACGTTGCCGGCTGCGACACGTGCTCCGCCGCGGTGGAGCAGCTGCGGCGCACCGCCCAGCTCGTCTCCGGCACGAGGACGTATGCCGCGTGGCAGGCTCCCGCGGACGACGTCTGGGCCCGCGTCACCGCGGAGCTCGACGCGGAGCTCGACGCGGAGACGGACGCGGAGAGCGACACCAGGACCGACACCCGGACCGACACCCGGACCGACACCCGGACCGACACCCGGACCGACACCCGGACCGACACCCGGACCGAGATCGGCGCAGCGGCCGATGCGAAGACACGTGCCGACGCCGAAGCTGATGCCGACGCTGGTGGCGGCACCGATGCGCACACCCCCCGGGTGGCGGACGCCCCGTCCGTCGTGTCGCCCGTGACTGCTCCGGCGCCTGCGACGGTCACGCGCCTCGACCGACGCACGCGTCGGCGCGCGGCCGGTTGGGCCGCGGGACTCGTGGCCGCGAGCCTCGTCGTCGGGCTGCTCGTCGGGCGAGCCATCTGGAGCCCGGACACGGACGGACAGGTCGCCCAGGTGGCGTTGTCCACGCTCGACACCCGTCAGCGCGGGGGCGAGGCCACGCTGGTCCGAGCCGCCGACGGCCTCGACCTCAACGTCGCGACGGCGCGGCCGCTCGACGCCGGCGACGGCTACCTCGAGGTGTGGCTCATCAACGCCGACGGCAAGCGCATGGTCTCGATCGGCGTCCTGCAGCCCGGCGAGTCGGGCACGTTCCCGGTCACCCAGGCCCTCATCGAGCAGGGCTACGTCATCGTCGACATCTCCAAGGAGCAGTTCGACGACAAGCCGGCCCACTCCGGCGACAGCCTGCTGCGCGGTCGGCTCCCTGCCTGACCACCCTGCCTGACCACCCGGCCTGACCGTCCACGGGGCTGAGCGCCTGTGCCGCCGAGACACCGCGCCGGTCTGTGTCCTCCGTCAGGTCAGGACATGAGGCTCTTCATGGCCGCGGTGGCGCCGCGAAGGTAGCGCTCGACGACCTCGCGGTCGTCGTCGCTCAGGGTCGCGTCGAGGGCGGCGAGGCTCTCGAACATCGGGGTCATCCGCGCCAGCACCTCGGCGCGGCCGCTGGCGGTGATGACGACCTCGGTTCGCCGGCCGTCCTCGGGGTGCGAGCGCCGCTCGGCGTGCCCGTGCCCGACGAGCCGGTCGACGACGCCGGAGGAGGCGGCCGAGGTGACTCCGAGCACCTTGGCGAGGTCGACCGGGCCGATGGGTCCGCGCATGAGGTGGCGCAGCGAGTGCAGCTCGGACGTGCTGAGCCCGGCTTGGCGCGCGACGACGGCGGGCACGGTCTCGGACACCTCGACGAGCTCCTGCAGGGCCGAGAGCGTGCCGGTCGTGCGCCAGGCGGGCACGCCGGGGACGAGCCCGACCTCGGGTCGCCCCGTGGGGTCGCCCACGGGAGCGGCCTGGGCCGTCGCCCCACCGGTCCTTCGGGTACGCCTCGGGGCCGCTGGTGTCCCTGCGCTGTCCTTGCTGCTAATATCACTCACCAACTTAGTAATCTTCTGAGTAACCTCGTTACTCATCCTATCTGGAGGTGCGGTGTGCGCTCGGTGACCGACAGGATCACGCGCAAGTGGTGGGCGGTGGCGATCGTCGTCCTGGCCCTGGCAGGGGCGATGGGCGTCGTCAGCGCCGTCGGGGAGGCCCAGCGGACGGCGAGCTCGGCCGACGCCCTCCCGATCGGCTCGGACAGCGCCGCGGCGACGCAGCTGCGCGACCGGCTGCCCGAGTCCGAGGGCTCGACGGCCGTCGTGGTCTTCAGCAAGGCGTCCGGCACGCTGAGCCCGGCCGACGTCACGGCGATCGAGGACCGCGTGGCACAGCTGCCCGGCGCCGGACGCGCGCCGGTGCAGCGCAGCGAGGACGGCACCGCCGTCCTCGCGGTCGTGCCCGTCGACGCCACCGACGCGACGGCCACGGCCGACCTCGTCGCCGACATCCGGACGACGGTCAAGACCGACCTGCCCGCGGGGGTCACCGCGCAGGTGACCGGACCGGCAGCCGTGCAGGCCGACCTCGCGGCCGTCTTCGCGGGGGCCAACACCCGACTGCTCATCGCCACCGCCTCCGTCGTCGCCCTGCTCCTGGTGCTGACCTACCGCAGCCCGATCCTCTGGATCTTCCCGCTCGTCGTCGTCGGTGTCGCGGACCGACTCGCAGCCGTCCTCGCGACGCACACCCTCGCAGCCTTCTCGGTCACGTGGGACGAGTCGACCATCGGCATCCTCTCGGTCCTCGTCTTCGGTGCCGGCACCGACTACGCCCTCCTGCTCATCTCGCGCTACCGGGACGAGCTGCGCAGCCACCACGACCGCCGCGAGGCCATGTCGCTCGCGCTGCGCCGCACGGCCGAGGCCGTCCTCTCCAGCGCGGTGACCGTGGTCATCGGCCTGCTGACGCTGCTGCTCTCCCTCTTCCCCGCGACCCGCGGCCTGGGCCTCGCGTGCGCCGTCGGCGTCGTCGTCGCCGCGGTCTTCGTGCTGCTCGTGCTGCCTGCCGCCCTCGTCATCTTCGACCGCTGGATCTTCTGGCCCAAGGTCCCGCGTGAGGGCCAGGCGGCCCTGGCCGACGGCCACTCGCTGTGGCGCCGGGTCGGCGACCGCGTGGCCGCCCACCCGAAGCGGATCATCAGCGTGACCCTCGTCGTCCTGGCCGTCATGGCGGCCGGCATCGCGGCCATCGACACCGGCCTGAAGTCCTCCGACCAGTTCCTCAAGAAGCCCGAGGCCATCGCCGCGAGCGAGCGCCTGGCCCAGTCGTTCCCGGCCGGCAGCGCCGACCCGGCGGTCATCGTCACGACGGCCGACCCCGACGCGGTCGCGTCCGCCGCGAAGGACGTCCCGGGCATCGCCGGGGCCCGCACCGTCAAGCGGGGGGCCGGCGTCGCCGAGGTGGACGCCGTCATCGAGGCGGCGCCCGGATCCGACGAGGCGGCGCAGACGGTGCGCGACCTGCGCACCGCGCTCGCTGCCCTGCCCGAGAGCCACGTCGCCGGCACCGAGGCGGTCGCCCTCGACCAGGCCGAGGCGTCCTCGCGCGACCGGCTGGTCATCTTCCCGATCGTCCTCGTCCTCGTGCTGCTCGCCCTGGGCCTGCTGCTGCGCTCGGTCGTCGCGCCCCTCGTGCTCGTCTCGACCGTCGTGGCGACCTACCTCGCGAGCGTCGGCGCGTCCTGGTGGATCTTCACGAAGGTCTTCGGCTTCTCGGCGCTCGACGACAGCGCCCCGCTCTTCGCCTTCGTCTTCCTCGTCGCCCTCGGCGTGGACTACAACATCTTCCTCGTGACGAGGGCCCGCGAGGAGTCGCGCCTGCACGGCGCGCGGCAGGGCATGCTGCGGGGCCTGGCGGCGACCGGTGGCGTCATCACCAGCGCGGGCGTGCTGCTCGCCGCCGTCTTCGCGGTGCTCGGCGTGCTCCCCCTCGTCGTGCTGGCCCAGATCGGCGTCATCATCTGCGTCGGCGTGCTGCTCGACACGCTCGTGGTGCGCACCCTGCTCGTGCCAGCCATCGCGGTCGTCCTCGGGGACCGCTTCTGGTGGCCCCGGCGCCCCCACCCCGCGCCTGACGGGGCGTCGGACGAGGCCCCCGAGCTGGTCGCGACGTCGTCAGCCAGCAAGCCGTGACGAACCCTTGACACGGCAGGTCGCGGGTGTGACATTGGTGCTGACCAACATGTGACAAACCATGAACAGCGGGGAGCCGGCTCAGACCCCACCCGAACGGCCGGCTCCCCGGCACGCTGCACGACCCTCCTCGCGCCGGGCCGACGCCCTCCCTCGTCGGCCGGGCAGGCCGTGGGCCACGCGTCGGACTCCCTTCCGGCGCGTGGCCCACACCCTTGCCCCCTCGCATTCGGCCTGCGATCGGCTGGCGACCGGCTTGCGATCTCCCGAGTCGGACGGGTCACGGCATCGACGTCAGCCGCTCCGCACTCTCGCCGGGCACCGGGGTGCCGTCGGCCGCCACCGGCGCGACACCGTCCCGGTGCCGGGGCAGGGTCGCCAGGGCGACCACGGCCCCGACGAGCAGCAGTGCCGCGGCCGCGAGGTCGGTGACGTGCATGCCGTCGACGTATGCCGTCCGCGCCGCCGCCAGCACGGCGCTCCCCTCCCCGCCGCCCACCTGACGCGCGACCACCCCCGCCTCGCCAAGTGTCTGCAGCGCCGCGTCGCGGGCTGCCGGCGGCAGACCAACGGGGAGCAGGACCTCGAGGCGGGCGGCATACACGGCACCGAGGATGCTGCCGAGGACGGCCATGCCGAGCGCCCCGCCCAGCTCCCCCGCGGTCTCGACGAGCGCGGAGACCGACCCGGCGCGCTCGGGCGGCGCCACGCCGATCGCATACTCCGTCACGAGGGTGGCGACCGACACGAGACCCATGGCCACGAGGGCGGCGCACACGAGCGCGACCCAGATCGAGGAGTCCACCCCGGCCGCCCTCATGGCGACGAATCCGACTGCCGCGACGACGAATCCGGTTGCCATCACGACGGGTCGGCCGACGCGGAGCGAGACGGCCGCGGCCGCCGGCGCCGCCATCCCCACCGCGACCGACGGCACCAGGCTCCACAGCGCAGCGGACAGCGGGCTGTAGCCGAGGACCGACTGGAGGTACTGCGTCATGAGGACGGCGTTGCCCATGACGCCGAACATCCCGATGACCTGGACCGCGATCGAGCCACCGAACCCGCGACGGGCGAAGAGCCGCGGGTCGACCATCGGACTGTCGATGCGGGACTGGCGGCGCACGAAGGCCACGGCCGCACAGAGCCCGGTGACGGCATACGGCAGCTGGGCAGGTGACCAGCCGTCGGCCGCGAGCTGCTTGAGCACGTGGACGACCGGGAGGATGGCCAGCAGGGACAGCACCGAGCTCGCGAGGTCGACACGGCTCGCGACCGAGCGCGACTCGGGCAGCAGGAACGGCGCGACGACGAGCAGCGCGACCATGACCGGCACGTTGACCAGGAAGACCGAGCCCCACCAGAAGCGCTCGAGCAGCACCCCGGAGATGACCGGACCGATGCCGACGCCGCCGGCCATGACCGCGGACCACACGCCCACGGCCTTGGCGCGCTCGGCGTCGTCGGCGAAGAGGGTGCGGATGATCGCCAGGGTGCTGGGCATGAGCGTCGCGCCGCCGATCCCCAGGAGGGCCCGGGCGGCGATGAGCCAGCCGGCGCTCGGCGCATAGGCCGCGAGCACCGAGGCTGCGCCGAAGGCCACGGCCCCGAGCAGGAGCAGCCGGCGCCGGCCGATGCGGTCGGCGAGGCCGCCCATCGTCAGGAGCAGGCCGGCGAGGACGAAGCCGTAGACGTCGAACACCCAGAGCAGCTGGGTCGCGGTCGGCGACAGCGCTTCGGCGATGTGCGGCACGGCGAAGAAGAGGACGGAGACGTCCATCGAGACGATGAGCAGGGGCAGGCACAGGACCGCGAGGGCGGTCCACTCACGGCGACCTGCCTGCGGTGGTGACGGCTTGAGGGACACGACGCTCCTCGACTTTCTGCGTATGACGCATAGTGTTTATCGGGCACACGGAAAGTACGCCTCATCTGCGTATAGCGCAAGCAGTTGGCTAGGATGAGCCCATGGCGCACCTCCCCCGCTACCTCCAGCTGCTCTGGGGTCGTGAGCCCGAGGGGCGCCGCGGCCCCAAGCCCGGCCGGAGCATCGCCGAGATCGGGGCGGCCGCCGTCGCCATCGCCGACGCCGAGGGCCTCGACGCCATCTCGATGAAGAGCGTGGCCAACGCGGTCGGCTTCACGACGATGTCGCTCTACCGCTACGTCGACAGCAAGGACGAGCTCTCGGCCGTCATGGTCGACGTCGCCTACGGACCGGCCGACCTGAGCTACGCACCCGGGCAGGGCTGGCGCGAGCGCATCACGCGCTGGGCGCGCGAGATCAGCGCCCGACGCATGGCCCACCCGTGGACCACCGAGGTGCGCCTCGCCTCACCGCCCTTGACCCCCAACACGATCGGCTGGATGGAGTCAGGCCTCGAGGCGCTCGAGGACACTCCCCTGACGAGCCAGCAGCGGCTCTCGACCCTGCTGGCCGTCGACGGGTGGGGGCAGAACCACGTGCGCCAGACGGTCCAGATGGGCCTCACCGGCCCGGTGGACCCCGACAGCCCGCAGGGCGCCTACCTGGAGCTCGTCGGTGAGCTCGTCGATGCGGCCGCCTTCCCGCGGCTCGCGACTGCCGGGCCGGAGGCGCTGGGCGATGACGACGACGCCTTCTTCGACGAGGAGTTCGACCACGGCCTGGGCCTGCTCCTCGACGGCATCGAGGCCCTCATCGCGCGGTCGAACTCGGAGCGCGTGAAGGGCTCGGGCCGGCACTGACGCGGGCGGGGCGGCCTAGTTCGGGACCTGGTTCGGGACCTGGCTCGCGATGCCGGCGATGAACATGTCGATGCCGAAGCGGAACCGCTCCTCGCCGTCACCCTCCATCATCTCCTGCAGGTGCGAGGTCATCATCGGGAAGCGCTCGCGGGGCAGTGAGGCGAAGAAGTCCCCCACCTGGTCGAAGTAGGCACGGCCGAGCTCCTCCGACTCCTCCGGCGTCGCCCCGCCGAAGCGCACCTGCATGAGCCAGCCCTCGTAGGCGTCGGCGGCGATGTAGAGCGAGATCCGGTCGAGCGCCCACGCGGCGACGTGGACGGGCACGTTGCCGCGCAGCATCGAGGCGAGCAGGTCCTCGGCCCCCTGGAGCGACTTCGCGGTCGTGGGAATGTCGGCGAAGCTGAGGAGCGCGATGTCGGCGTGCCGGCGGTAGACGTCGTGGCAGCTGAGCGCGAACTGGCGCACCCCTTCCTGCCAGCCGAGCGCGTCGAAGTCGGGGAAGGGCACCTCCTCGATGACGCGCTCGTGCACCCGCTGGAGCAGCTCCTCGCGCGAGTCGACGTAGGCGTAGAGCGAGGCCGGGCCCGTGCCGAGCTCGTTGGCGACGCGGCGCATCGTCACGCCCTCGGTGCCCTCGGCGTCGACGATCGCGAGCGCGACGTCGACGATCCGCTCGAGCGAGATCGGGGTGCGGGCACGGATCTCGCGCGGGCGGGGACGCCACGGGGGCACCGGCAGGGGCTCGGCGGGGGCTTGGGCCGTGCCCTTGGCCTGGGCAGCTCGAGGGCCACCGGCCCGGGTCACCGCTCGGGGGTCCGTCATCGCGCCTCCTCGTCGACACCTGTTGACGAACATCGTACTTGACGCGAACACTGTTCGCTAGTAGAACGGTGTTCGTCATGTGAACGAACACCGTTCGCCAGCCGCCGCGAGAGGAGACCCCATGACCACGACGCCACCGTCCACCACCAGCCCACCCACGTCAGACACCTCGACCAATGCCTCGGCCCCCACCTCGAGCGACGCCCCGAGCGGCGCCCCGACGGCGCACCGGTGGCGCTGGGTCGCCCTCTTCGTCATCCTCGCCGCCGAGGTGATGGACCTGCTCGACGCACTCGTCACCGTCATCGCCGGCCCGTCCGTGGTCCGCGACCTCGGCGGCGGAGCGACGTTCATCCAGTGGTTCACGGCGGCCTACACCGTGGCGATGGCCTCCGGCCTGCTGCTCGGGGGTCGTCTCGGCGACGTCTTCGGACGCCGGCGGATGTTCCTCATCGGCATGGCCGGGTTCACCCTCGCCTCCCTGCTGTGCGCGGCGGCGGCCTCGCCCGAGATGCTGCTCGTCACCCGCATCGTCCAGGGCTTCTTCGGGGCCGCGATGATCCCCCAGGGCCTCGGCATGATCAAGGAGATGTTCCCGCCCGCCGAGATGGCCAAGGCGTTCGGCGCCTTCGGGCCCGTCATGGGGCTCTCGTCGGTCGGCGGCCCGGTCCTCGCCGGCTGGCTCGTCAGCGCCGACTTCCTCGGGCTCGGCTGGCGGATGATCTTCGCCATCAACGTGCCGATCGGCATCGCCGGGCTTGTGGCCGGGCTGCGCTACCTCCCCGCGTCGACCCCGCACCGCGACCTGCGCATCGACGTGCCCGGGGCGCTGCTCGCCACGCTCGGCATGACGGCGCTCGTCGTCCCGTTGATCCAGGGTCGCGACCTCGGCTGGCCCGTGTGGTGCTTCGCCCTGCTCGCCGTGGCCGTCGCCTCCTTCGTCGCGTTCGCGGTGGTCGAGCGGCGCCGGGACCGAGGTGGCAGGACCACCCTCGTCGTGCCCTCGCTCTTCGGCCGGCGGGCCTTCACCTCGGGCCTGCTCACCGGTCTCGCGTTCTTCGGGTCGCTCATGGGCAGCTCGCTCGTCTTCACCCTCTTCGTGCAGCTCGGGCTGGGCTTCGACGCGCTCCACGCCGGGCTCGCGAGCCTGCCGCAGGCGCTCGGGATGATGGTGGGCTTCGGCATCGCACAGGCGCTCAACGCCCGCCTCGGCCGCAGGCTGATGCACCTCGGCGGCGTGGCCCTGGCAGCCGGCCTGGTGGCCCTAGGCACCACCATCTCGGTCGCCGGCGCGTCGATCGGCATCTGGGCCATGGCTCCGTCGCTGCTGCTCATGGGCATCGGGATGGGGCTGACGATGGCGCCGTTCTTCGACATCGTGCTGGCCGGCGTCTCGCCAGAGGAGTCCGGGTCGGCCTCGGGCACCCTGACCGCGGTCCAGCAGGTCGGCGGCGCCCTGGGCATCGCCGTCCTCGGCACGGTGTTCTTCAGCCGCGTCGACGGGCCCACCGCGCCCGACCTCGCCGCCTTCGAGGCGGCCACGCGCTCCGCCCTGTGGGTGGCGGTCGCCCTCGTCGCCGTCGGCTGGGGGCTGACCTTCCTGCTCCCGAAGAAGGCCGAGCACTACGGCGACCACTGACCCCGGCCCCCCTCCTCCTGACCGAACGCCGCGTTCGGTGTCGAGCTCAGTGCTCTACCTGCGCGTTCGGCACCGAACGCGGCGTTCGGCGTGCAGAGGGACGGGGCGGACGGCATACGACGGCGGGAGGGGAACGTCGGGTGGCGGGTGCCGCGCGGACGTCAGCCCGGCCACTCCTCGCGGAGCAGCGCCCAGGTGTTGTCGTCGAGCCACGAGCCGTCCTTGCTCAGGGACTTCGCGATCACCGTCGACTCGTGCCGCATGCCGATGCGGCGCAGGACGCGGTTGGAGGCGATGTTGTCGGCGTAGGCGTCGGCGGTGATCCGGCGCAGACCGAGGTCACGGAAGCCGATGACGAGCAGCTCGGCCGCGGCCTCGGCGGCGAGACCACGGCCGTGCGCGTCCGGGTGCAGGGCGTAGCCGATCGTCCCCTCCCACGCGTCGCTCGGCGCCGAGCCGATGCTGTGGCTCGGCTCGAGGCGGAGCATGACGTCACCGATGACCCGGCCGGTCCGCAGCTCCTCGACGGCGAGCCCGAGCAACGGCTCGGTCGCTCCCGGCCGCCCCCGTTCGACGCGCCTGGCGATCCGGTCTCGCACCTGGTCGCGGTCCAGCACGTCGTGGCTCAGGTGCACGACGACCTCGGGGAGGGAGCGGAAGGCGAGGACGGCGTCGACGTCGTCGAGGGTGAGCGGGCGCAGCGCGAGCCGCGCCGTGTGCCGCGGCCACGCCAGGCGGGACAGGTCCGGCGCCTTCCCCACTAGCGCCAGCCGCCCTCGTCGACGCCACCGGGCACGTCGGCCGCGGGGTCGTAGGGCGTCCGCGTGAAGCGGAACGACGCGAGGTCGAGGTGCGAGGGGGCGCCGTCGGCGGAGCGCACGACGCGCAGTGGCTCACCCGTGTGGTAGCCGTCGAGGCCGACCCACTCGTCGGGCCCCACGCGCTCGAAGCGTGACCCGCGCGCCTGGCCGGGCTCGCCGAGCACGAGGTGCTCGCCGACGACCTTCGCCGTCGACACCGACGGGCCCCAGTGCCACGTGCCCACGAGCTCGAGCGCCGACGGGTCGCCGGCCGCGTGCCACGGCTCGGGGGTGCGCGGCTCGCGCTCGAGGTATGCCGCGAGCAACGCGGGGGCGACCGGGCCGAGACCGCTCGTGGTGTTGGTGAGGGTCACGACCCCGTCGCCCGACTCGGTCTGCACGCGCAGTCCCGCGAGGAAGCCCGGCATCGAGCCGCCGTGCCCGGCATACCTCGTGCCCTCGAGGTTCCACACCTGCCAGCCGAGACCGTGCGCGGTCGTCCACGCCTGACCGGGCTCGTCGTTCACCGTGTGCGGCTCGTACATCTCGGCCAGCGTGTCGGGCGAGAGCACCTCTGCCGTGTCGCCGCCGGCGAAGGCGGCCCAGCGGGCGAGGTCCTGGGCCGTGGTCCACAGCTGGCCGGCGGGCGCCATGGCCCCGGCGTCGTGCTCCGGCTCGGGCAGCAGGACGTCGGCGAACGGGTGGACCGCGAGGCCCTGCGCCGCCTTGCCGCTCGGACGGGTCGTCGTCCGCGTCATGCCGAGCGGCTCGAGCAGGTCGCGACGGACCACGTCGAACCAGTCGGTGCCGTGGGCACGGGCGACGAGCTCGCCCAGCGCGGCGAAGCCGACGTTGGTGTAGTGGAAGCGGCGGCCGGCCCGGAACCGTTGTCCCACCAGCGATCCCGTGAGCTCGTCCCACGTGCCGCCGGGGGTGCGCTCCCACCAGGGGCCGTTGGTCTCGGCCTGCAGCCCGGCACCGTGCGAGAGCAGCTGGGCGATCGTGGCAGCGCCGAACTGGGCGCCCGGGACGTGGTCCTCGAAGCGGTCGAGCAGGTCGAGCCGGCCGGCGTCGCGCAGGCGCATGACCGCCACGGCGACGAAGGTCTTCGTGATCGAGCCCATGCGGTACTGCGTGTCGGTGTCGGCGGCCACGCCTCCCGCCCGCCCGTCGGTCGTGCCGATCGCGTCGGACCAGACGAGCGCGCCGTCCCGCACGATGCCCGCGGTGATCGACGGGAGGCGTCCGCGACGCTGCTCGGCGGCGAGCAGGTGGTGCAGGTGGCGGGCGGTGGCCGGGTCGACCGTCGGGGTACGGGTGGGGGCGTCGGTGCTCACCCGCTCCACCCTAGGAGGGTGTCTGGCGTGGCGCAGACCACCCCGGCAGGATGGGACGGCGACCCCATGGCCGCCCCGCATCGGATATCTTGACATCAAGATTTATTCAGGATCCCTCGTTCTCGGATCTCGGCACGACCAGCAACCCGAACGGAGCACCCGCGTTGGACTCGACCATCATCTACACGCACACGGACGAGGCACCCGCCCTGGCCACGGCGTCGCTGCTGCCCATCGTCTCGGCCTTCGCCAAGCAGGCCGGCGTCGACGTCGAGACGCGTGACATCTCGCTCTCGGGTCGCATCATCGCGGCCTTCCCGGACGCCCTGAAGCCGGAGCAGCGCATCGGCGACGCCCTGGCCGAGCTCGGCGCCCTCGCCAAGACGCCCAAGGCCAACATCATCAAGCTGCCCAACGTCTCGGCGTCGATCCCGCAGCTCAAGGCCGCGATCGCGGAGCTCCAGGCCGCCGGCTACGCGCTGCCCGACTACCCCGACAACCCGAGCACCGACGAGGAGAAGGCGGCGCGGGCGGCCTACGACAAGATCAAGGGATCTGCCGTCAACCCCGTTCTGCGCGAAGGCAACTCGGACCGCCGCGCGCCTGCGTCGGTCAAGAGCTACGCACGCAAGCACCCGCACTCCATGGGTGCCTGGACCGCCGAGTCCAGGACCAACGTCGCGACGATGGGCGCGGACGACTTCTGCCACAACGAGAAGTCCGTCGTCATCGAGGCCGACGACACGCTGCGCGTCGAGCTCGTCGGCGCCGACGGCTCCACCACGGTGCTCAAGGAGTCCATCCCCGTCCTCGCCGGCGAGGTCGTCGACGCGACGTCGATGAACGTCGCCGCGCTGCGCGACTTCCTCTCCGAGCAGGTGAAGCGCGCCAAGGACGAGGGTGTCCTCTTCTCGGTCCACCTCAAGGCCACGATGATGAAGGTCTCCGACCCGATCATCTTCGGCCACGTCGTGCGCGCCTTCTTCCCCGACGTCTTCGAGACGTATGCCGGGTCGCTCGCCTCCGTGGGCGCGTCCCCCAACGACGGGCTCGGCGCCGTGCTCAAGGCCGTCGAGGGCCTGCCCGCCGACGAGCGCGCCGAGGTCGAGGCCGCGGTCGCCAAGGGCTTCGAGGACGGGCCGGCCATCGCGATGGTCGACTCCGACAAGGGCATCACCAACCTGCACGTCCCGAGCGACGTCATCGTCGACGCGTCGATGCCGGCGATGATCCGCACGTCGGGCCACATGTGGAACCGCGACGGCGCCGAGCAGGACACCCTCGCGGTGCTGCCCGACAGCTCCTACGCCGGGATCTACCAGGTCGTCATCGACGACTGCCGCGCCAACGGCGCCTACGACCCCGCCACGATGGGCTCGGTCGCCAACGTCGGCCTCATGGCCCAGGCGGCGGAGGAGTACGGCAGCCACGACAAGACGTTCGAGATCCCCGCCGACGGCACCGTGCGCGTCGTCGACGGCTCCGGCACGACGCTCCTCGAGCACGCCGTGTCCGCCGGTGACATCTGGCGCGCCTGCCAGACCAAGGACGTCCCGATCCGAGACTGGGTCAAGCTCGCCGTCACGCGCGCCCGCGCCACGGGCACGCCGGCCGTCTTCTGGCTCGACGCCGACCGCGCCCACGACGCCAACCTCATCACCAAGGTCGACGAGTACCTCACGGAGCACGACACCGACGGGCTCACGATCGAGATCATGAAGCCGACCGACGCGATCGCCTACTCCCTCGGGCGCATCCGCAAGGGCGAGGACACGATCTCGGTCACCGGCAACGTGCTGCGCGACTACCTCACCGACCTCTTCCCGATCCTCGAGCTCGGCACGTCGGCCAAGATGCTGTCGGTCGTCCCGCTCATCAACGGTGGAGGCCTCTTCGAGACGGGCGCCGGCGGCTCGGCTCCCAAGCACGTGCAGCAGCTCGTCAAGGAGAACTACCTCCGCTGGGACAGCCTCGGCGAGTTCCTCGCTCTCGCAGTCAGCTTCGAGCACCTGGCCGACGTCACCGACAACGCGCGGGCGCGCGTGCTCGGCCAGACGCTGGACCGGGCGACCGGCACGCTGCTCGACGAGAACAAGGGCCCGGCCCGCAAGGTCGGCCAGATCGACAACCGCGGCAGCCACGTCTGGCTCGCGCTCTACTGGGCGCAGGAGCTGGCCAAGCAGACCGACGACGCCGCCCTGGCCGAGACGTTCGCGCCGGTGGCGCAGGCGCTCTCGGACAACATCGCCACGATCTCCCAGGAGCTCGTCGACGCCCAGGGCCACCCGGTCGACATCGGCGGCTACTACCGCCCCGACGCCGACAAGGTCGCGTCGGTGATGCGTCCGTCGAAGACCTTCAACGAGATCATCGACGCGCTCGCCTGACCTGACACGCAGCGGACCCACCGCACGCACGAGGTGCCCACCCGACCGTCCCGGTCGGGTGGGCACTTTCGCGTGCGCCGTCGTGTGACACTTCGACCATGACCCTCGGCCTGGACTTCGCCCTCCGCGACGACGAGCAGCAGTGCCCCGACTGCGGCGGCCGCCGTGTCGCCCACGCCGGGTCGGTCGACGGGCTGGGCGACGGTCTGCAGGCCCGGTTCCGCGCGTTCGAGTACGACCACGAGGCGCCCGAGGTCATCGTCGAGGTGACCTTCGGCCGTATGCCGGGAGCCGACTTCCGGCCCGACGAGACGTTCGCGGCCCGCTACGGCCACGTCCACGGGCAGGAGGATCCCGCCTGCACGCTCGTGACGGCCGGCGCGACAGAGGCACCGGCCGTCGACCTCGGGCGACGGCTGGAGAGGCCGGAGGCTCTCGGGCACCCTCGGCTCGAGCAGTTCTGGGAGGTCAACGACCTCGTGCTGGAGCACCTCGCCGGAGAGCACGGCACCGCCTGCTCGTGCTGCGGTGGCGACCTGGACGAGTTCGACCGGCACGTCCGCTTCCGCCTTCCGGACGTGATCGCAGCCCTGCCCGACGCCGAGCACACCGCCGGTGTCGGCCTGAGCAACCACGACCCGGAGCGCGCCGACTTCCTCGAGTCGGCCGACCACGGCTGCTTCGTCCGCTCGCTGCTGCGCCTGCCGTTGACGGGCGGCTACGCGCTCACCTTCGGCGTGTGGCTCGAGGTCTCACCCGAGACGGCCCGGCGGATCGGGCGGCTGTGGTCGAGCGACCTCTACTTCACGCTCGCCTTCGAAGGTCGGCTCGCCAACGCGCTGCCCCTCGTCGGCGCACTCGGCGCCCCGGTCACGGCGGGCGCGCCCATGCCGGCCGAGGGCATCCCGCTCGTGCGGACCTCGACGGACCCGGCTCTGGCACAGGCCCTCACGGTCCCCCAGGACGCTGCCGCCGCGTTCGAGGCGGCCGGGATGGCGCCCCCGCTCGGCTGAGCACCGCCGAGCACCAGACGGGCACACGGCATACAGCCGGGCCGAGGAGCGGACCGGCAGAGACGACTGCAGGTCTCGCGAACCACCCTGTGGCGTCTAGGAATCCGACTCTCGCAGGGCGTCGCTGGCCTCGGCGATGATGGCCTGCATCGCCGCCGCTGCCGCCGCCCCGTCCCCGGACTGGACCGCCTCGGCGACGTCGCCGTGCAGGCGCACGGCGACAGGGTTGGGCGTCGTCGGCATGAGGTCGTGGTGGGTGCGGCCTGCCAGCACCTCGCTGACGACGTCGGAGAGGGCCGCGAGCATCTCGTTGCCGGAGGCAGCGAGCAGCGTCGAGTGGAAGAGCTGGTCGGCCTCGAGGTAGGCCTCGAGGTCACCGGACTTGGCGTGGACCGCCATCTGCATGACGGCCCCGACGAGGACCCCGCACTGCTCGGGAGTGGCCCGGGCGGCCGCGAGCTCGGCCGCGACGGGCTCGACGCCGCGACGCACGTCACCGAGGGAGAGCAGCTGCTCCTCGCGGCCCGGGCCGTCGAGGCGCCAGCGGATGACGCGTGGGTCGAAGACGTTCCACGAGGTGCTCGGAAGGACGCGGACACCCACGCGCTTGCGCGCCTCCACGAGGCCCATCGAGTCGAGCACGCGCACCGCCTCGCGCACGACCGACCGCGACACCCCGTAGCGCTCATCGAGCTGGTCGATGCGGATCACCGTGCCGGGTGCCAGCTCGCCGGAGACGACCTGCCGTCCGAGGGCGTCGAGGACGCTCGCGTGGAGCGCGGGGCGGCGGTCGGTGGGCACGGCCCCAGCCTGACACATGACCGCCCTGCTTCACGTTCGGCGACATTAAAACGGTTTTATTTGGCACAAGGACTTGATAAGACGCCCTTCTTGCCTCACTCTAGGTCGAGCGACTCGACGAAGACGTCGTTCGAGCCGGACGAAGGAGTCACGGAGACAATGCAGCAGCACCACCCACCACCCCTGGTCGTCGTCATGGGGGTGTCCGGCTCGGGCAAGACCACCGTCGGCGCGGCCCTCGCGCAGCGGCTGCGCGTCCCCTTCGCGGACGCCGACGACTTCCACCCCGAGGCCAACATCGCCAAGATGTCGGCCGGCATCCCGCTGACCGACGACGACCGCGGCCCGTGGCTCGCGACGATCGCCACCTGGCTGGGTGAGCACGCGACGAGCGGCGGCGTCGCCAGCTGCTCGGCGCTCAAGCGCGCCTACCGCGACGTCCTCGCGGCAGCGGCCCCCCAGGTCTTCTTCGTGCACCTGCACGGCGACCCGGACGTCATCGCCGCCCGCGTGGCCGGGCGTCCCGGCCACTTCATGCCGGCAGCCCTGGTCGAGTCGCAGTTCGCGACGCTCGAGCCCCTCGAGCCGGGTGAGCACGGAGCCGTGCTCGACGTCGACCAGCCCGTCGACGACCTCGTCGGCCAGTCCGTCATCCTCCTGCACCCCCGCGACCCGGAAGCGACCAGCTCATGACCACCGACCTGCTCTCCCTGCTGCCCGGCTCGGCGCTGACGGCAGACACCCTGCCGGACATGCCGGCCGGACGACTCGTGCCCGCGGCGCTGCTCGGCATCGCCGTGCTCGTGCTGCTCATCGTGCGGTTCAAGCTGCACCCCTTCCTGTCCCTGACGCTGGGCTCGCTCACCGTCGGCGCGGTCGCCGGCGTGCCCATGGCCGACGTGCTCGACAGCTTCACCAAGGGTTTCGGCAGCACCGCTGCGGGCGTCGGCATCCTCATCGCCCTCGGCGCGATGTTCGGCAAGCTGCTCGCCGACTCGGGCGGCGCGGACGAGATCGTCGACACGATCATCGGCCGCAGCGGGCCCCGCACCCTCCCGTGGGCCATGGCCGGCGTGGGCGCGATCATCGGCCTGCCGATGTTCTTCGAGATCGGCCTCGTCCTGCTGATGCCGGTGATCTTCCTCGTGGCCCGCCGCTCCGGGCTCTCGCTCGTGCGCGTCGGCATTCCGGCGCTCGCCGGCCTGTCGGCCATGCACGGCCTCGTGCCGCCGCACCCCGGCCCGCTGGTCGCGATCGACGCCCTCAAGGCCGACCTCGGCGTCACCCTCGGCCTCGGCATCATCGTCGCCATCCCGACCATCGCCGTCGCCGGCCCGTGGTTCGCCCGTCTGGCGGCCCGCTGGGTCGACGTCCCCGCGCCGGAGCTGTTCGAGGCGCGCGAGTCCGAGACCGGCCCCCGCCCGTCCTTCGCCGTGACGATGCTGACCGTCCTGACGCCCGTCGTCCTCATGATGGGCAAGGCCCTGGCCGACATCCTCGCCGACAAGGGCACCCCGGCCCGGACCGTGCTCGACTTCCTCGGCACGCCGCTCATCGCGCTCCTCATCGCCGTCATCCTCGCGATGTTCACGCTCGGCCGCGGTGCCGGCATGGGCATCAAGGAGGTCGGCACCTCGCTCGAGGCCTCGCTGGGCCCGATCGCCGGCATCATCCTCATCGTCGCGGCCGGCGGCGGCTTCAAGCAGACCCTCGTCGACACCGGCATCGGCCAGCTCGTCGCCGACTGGATCGCCGGGAGCGGTCTGTCCGTGCTGCTGCTCGCGTGGCTCGTCGCGGTGCTCATCCGCCTCGCGACCGGCTCGGCCACGGTCGCGACGGTCACGGCCTCCGGCATCCTCGCACCGCTCGCGGCCGGTATGCCGACGACCCAGGTCTCGCTCATGGTCCTCGCCATCGGCGCGGGCTCGGTGTTCTTCTCGCACGTCAACGACGCCGGCTTCTGGCTCGTCAAGGAGTACTTCGGCCTCAAGGTCGGCCAGACCATCAAGTCCTGGTCGGTGATGGAGACGATCCTGTCGGTGACCGGCCTCGTCCTCGTCCTGCTCCTCGACATCGTCGTCTAGCGCAGCTCCCGGCACCCGCCACTGCAGACCACTGCAGACCACTGCACCGTCGAGAGGCCAGTGTCTGCGGGTGTCGCCGAGTCGAGAGGCCAGTTCTCGTGACGAGAACTGGCCTCTCGACGTCTGGGGACCCACGAACTCTGGCCTCTCGACGGTCAGAGGTGGGTGGGTCAGTGGATGCGGACTCCGCTGATGGCGCGGGCGATGACGATCCGCTGGATCTCGCTCGTGCCTTCGAAGATCGTGTAGATCTTCGCGTCGCGCGACCACCGCTCGACGGGGTGGTCGGTGACGTAGCCGGCGCCGCCGAGGATCTGCACCGCCTTGTCGGTGACGGCCACCGCGACCTCCCCCGCCTTGAGCTTGCTCATCGACCCCTCGGCCGCCGTGAACGGCTGGTTGGTGCGGCCCATCCACGACGCGCGCCAGACGAGCAGCCGGGCCGCGTCGATCTCGGTCCTCATGTCGGCGAGGGCGAACGCGATCGCCTGGTTCTCGATGATCGGCCGACCGAAGGCCACGCGGTCCTTGGCGTAGTCGAGGGCGTACTCGTATGCCGCCCGCGCGATCCCCAGCGCCTGCGCCCCGACCGTGGGGCGTGAGATCTCGAACGTCCGCATGGCCGCCTGGCTGCTCGACGCGCCTCCCTCGCGGGCCCGGGCGAGGCGCTCGTCGAGCTTGTCCTTGCCGCCGAGCAGGCACGACCCCGGCACGCGCACGTCGTCGAGGAAGACGTCGGCGGTGTGCGAGGCGCGCAGCCCGAGCTTGCGCAGCTTCTTCGCACCCTCGATCCCCCTGGTCCCGGGCGGGACGACGAACGCCGCCTGCCCGCGCGAGCCGAGCTCCGGGTCGACGACGGCCGTGACGACGTGGACGTTCGCGATGCCGCCGTTGGTGATGTAGGCCTTCTGGCCGTTGATCACCCACTCGTCGGCCGCCTCGTCGTAGCGGGCACGGGTGCGCATGGCCCCGACGTCGGAGCCGGCCTGCGGCTCGGTGGTGGCGAACGCCGCGAGCTTGGGGTCGTCGGCGTCGCCGTAGCACTGCGGCAGCCACTCGACCATCTGGTCGGGGGTGCCCGAGCCGTAGATCGCCGCCACGGCCAGGGTCGTGCCGAAGATCGACATCCCGATGCCGGCGTCACCCCAGAAGAGCTCCTCGTTGGCGAGGTTGATCGAGATGCCGGTGGGGTCGGACCAGCACTGCGCGAGGAACTCGAAGCCGTAGAGGCCGCTCCTCGCGGCCTCCTGGATGACCGGCCACGGCGTCTCCTCGCGGGCGTCCCACTCGGCGGCCGCCGGGCGCACGACGTCGGCGGCGAAGCCGTGCACCCAGTCGCGCAGCTCGGTCTGGTCGTCGTCGAGGGCGAGCGAGAACTCCACCACGACAGGACCCCTCAGGCCTTGGGGATGTCGAAGAAGTTCGCGATGTTGGCGGCGAGGCCGAGGTCGCCCTTCGCCTTGATCTTGCCGGTCATGAACATCATGACCGGGTTGCCGCTCTTGGTGATGACCTTGGTGAAGTCGACCGGCGTCATGGCCAGGGTGAGGGTCGAGTCACCGTCGTGCCCCGGGACGGTCGTGCAGGCGCCGTCGGCGAAGCGCACGGTCCACTCGTCGGCACCGCCGTCGGGCCGGCCGGTGATGCTCCAGTGCGTCGTGGCCGTGGTGGACCCGGCACGGTCGGCACGGAATAGCTCGGGCATCCGCCGGAAGATCGCCTCGATGATCGGCTCGCGGTTGGGGCTCTCCATCACCTGCTTGACGTCCTTGTCGGACATCTCCTTGACGATGCGGATGAACTCACCGGGCTCGACGGCGGCGATCTGCTCGGCGGTGGCGGTCGTGAAGTCGATCTCGGACATCAGGGTCCTTCCGGAGGGAACGGCGTTGTTACCGCGAGTAGGTTACTGGACGGTCGGGTCGTCGAGGAACCAGCCCGCCACCATGCCGTCGGGACGGCCGGGCTCGATGTAGTGCTCCCACGCGAAGCCGACGGCGAACATCTCCACCGGCATCTGCAGCATGCCCTGGGCGTCGGACTGGCTCGCGTGCGCCTTGAGGGCCGAGCGCTTGACCTCGAGGAACTCGCTGACGTCGCAGGCCCAGTGCAGCTCGCTCTCGAGGCTGCCGAGCGGGTTGCCGTCGTCCATCGGCGCGCTGGGGTCCCACTCCCCCACGTCGAGCCCGGCCGCCATCGCCGCCTCGTGCGAGCGGATCATCGCGTCGCGGTTCATCGAGCCCTCGAGGTAGCGCGGCGTGCCGGCGAGCTCGGCCGCACGCTTGGTCACGGCATGCACCTTGACGTGGTCGGGGTGACCGTAACCACCGTGCCAGTCGTAGCCGACGACGACGTCGGCGTCCTCGTCGCGCAGCACCGCAGCCAGGCGCTCGGCGGCCTCCTCGGTGTCGGCGCGGACGAAGCTCTCCTCGTGGTCGTTCTGCGCCCACCCGGTCATGCCGGAGTCGGCGTAGCCGAGGAACTCGACGCGGTGGGTCCCGATGACGGCGTTGGACGCGGCCGCCTCGGTACGGCGCCGCTCGACGACGGTCTCGCCCTCGGCGAGGTCGTCGGGGGCGTCGCCGTGGTCGCCGTTGGTGGCGACGACGAGCACGACGCGGTGACCCTCGCTGACGGCACGCGCCATCGATCCGGCCGACTGCGAGGCCTCGTCGTCGGGGTGGGCGTGGACGAAGACAACGGTTGACATGTGCTCAGCCTCTCACCGCGCGCCGACGTTCCCACCATCGGCGGATACCTCCCCCGCACCGCCGGACGCCTCCGCGACGGGCAGCGTGTAGACGACGTAGCCCTCGAACGTCGCCACCTCGTCGTAGAGCCGGCGCGCCACGGCGTTGGACTCGTGGGTCTGCCAGTAGACGCTGCCGCAACCCTGCTCGCGGGCCCAGTCGCGCACGGCGCCGATGAGCGCGGTCGCCACGCCCCGACCGCGCACGGCCGGGTCGGTGAAGAGGTCCTCGAGGTAGCAGAGGTCGGGCTCGCTCGAGCTCGGGTGCACGAGGAAGTGGGTGATCCCCACGAGCTCGCCGTCGAGCCAGGCGCCGAGTCCGTGCAGCCTTGCGCCAGAGGTGATCTCACGCCATGCCCTGTCGTATGCCGTCTGGCTGAGCTCGCGCTCGTAGAAGCCGATGTAGGCGCGGAAGAGCTCTTCCCACCGGCCCCGGTCGGCGGGCTCGAAGCCCCGGATCTCGATCACGACCCGACGCTAGCGCGACGGCACGGGCAGCGGGAGGGCCAGCACCCGGCATACGGGATGGACCACTCGGTGGGAGGTGTGACGACGCGGCCACCCGACGGGAAGGGTGGCCATGAACGTGGGACGGGGCGGCCACTCGAGCGTCGAGTGGCCGCCCCGTCACAGGTCTCGCCGGCGTCCCGGCCGGCTGACGGGTCAGGCCTTTTTGGCGGCGGCCTTCTTCGTCGTGCGCGTGGTCGCCTTCTTCGCGGTCTTCTTGGCCGCCTTCTTCACGGCGCGCTTGCGGGTCGTCGGCCCCTTGGCGCGCTTCTCGGCGAGCAGCTCGAAGCCGCGCTCCGACGTGATCTCGGCCGGGTCGTCGTCCTTGCGCAGCGTCGCGTTGGTCTCGCCGTCGGTGACGTAGGGACCGAACCGGCCGTCCTTGACGACGACGGGCTTGCCGCTGACCGGGTCGGCGCCGAGCTCCTTGAGCGGCGGCGCCGCTGCCGCCCGACCCCGCTGCTTGGGCTGCGCGTAGATCGCGAGCGCCTCCTCGAGCGTGATGTCGAAGAGCTGCTGCTCGGTCGTCAGCGAGCGCGAGTCCGTGCCCTTCTTGAGGTACGGGCCGTAGCGGCCGTTCTGCGCCGTGATCTCGACACCCTCGGCGTCCGCGCCCACGACCCGCGGCAGCGAGAGCAGCTTGAGCGCGTCGTCGATGGTGAGCGTCGCGAGCTCCATGTCCTTGAAGAGCGACGCGGTGCGCGGCTTGACCTTGGCAGCCTTCTTGGCCTTGGGCTTGTCTGCGGCAGAAGGCTCGTCGTCCTCGATGACCTCGGTGACGTAGGGCCCGTAGCGGCCGGCGCGGGCGACGATGTCGCGGCCGGTCCCGGGGTCCTTGCCGAGCACCTTGCCGTCGTCGGCGGCGACCTCGAGCAGCTCGCGCGCCATCTCGGGGGTCATCTCGTCCGGGGCGATGTCGTCGGTGATCGTCGCGCGGCGCGGGTTGGCCGGCACCTCGGCGCCGTCGGCGACCTCGCCCGTCGCGAGGTCGACACCAGCCGGCACGACCTCCTCGACGTAGGGACCGTAGCGACCCACGCGCACGACGATGCCGTCGCCGATCGGGATGGTGCTGATCTCCTTGGCGTCGATCTCACCGAGGTCCTCGACGAGGCTGCGCAGCCCGGCGGCCGAGGTCGCCTCCTCGCCGAAGTAGAAGCGCTTGAGCCACTCGACGCGTCCCTCGTCGCCGTTGGCGATGCGGTCGAGGTCCTCCTCCATCGAGGCGGTGAACTCGTAGTCGACGAGGTTGCCGAAGTGCTCCTCGAGCAGGCGCGTCACGGCGAAGGCGAGCCACGTCGGCACGAGGGCCTGGCCCTTGGTGAAGACGTAGCCGCGGTCCTGGATCGTGCCGATCGTCGCGGCATACGTGGACGGGCGGCCGATGCCGCGCTCCTCCATGGCCTTGACGAGCGTGGCCTCGGTGAAGCGTGCCGGCGGGCTGGTCTCGTGGCCGTCGGCCTCGGCGCGCACGACCTGGAGCGGGACGCCCGCCGAGAGCTTGGGCAGGCGGCGCTCCTCGGCGGCGGCGTCGGCCTTGGCGGTGGCCTCGTCGTCGCGGCCCTCCTCGTACGCGGCGAGGAAGCCCTTGAAGGTGATGACGGTGCCGCTCGCGCTGAACTCGACGGACTGCGCGCCCTCGATCGCCGTGTCGGCGGCGAGCTTGACCGTGGCGGTCGAGCCGCGGGCGTCGGCCATCTGCGAGGCGACGGTGCGCTTCCAGATCAGCTCGTAGAGCGCGAACTCCTCGCCGCGCAGCGAGCCGGCGACCTGGGCCGGGGAGCGGAAGCGGTCACCGGCGGGGCGGATCGCCTCGTGGGCCTCCTGCGCGTTCTTGACCTTCTTCTCGTAGCGGCGCGGGCTGTCCGGCACGTACTCGGCGCCGTACATGTCGCGGGCCTGGCTGCGCGCGGCGGTCGTCGCGGCATCCGACAGCGTCGTGCTGTCGGTACGCATGTAGGTGATGTAGCCGTTCTCGTAGAGCCGCTGCGCGACGCGCATCGCGTTCTTGGACGACATGCGCAGCTTGCGCGACGCCTCCTGCTGGAGGGTCGAGGTGGTGAACGGCGCCGACGGGCGGCGGGTGTAGGGCTTCTCCTGGACGTCGGTGACGCGCGCCGTCAGCGGGAGGCACGCGGCAGCGATCCGGGTCGCGAGCGCCTCGTCGAGGTGGACGACGCCCTTGCCGGTCAGGCGGCCGTCGTCGGCGAAGTCGCGGCCGGTGGCGACGCGGACGCCGTCGACGGAGGACAGGCGCGCGGTGAACTGCTGGCTCGCGCTGTCGGGGGTGAAGTCGCCCTCGACGTCCCAGTAGGAGGAGCGGACGAACGCCATGCGCTCGCGCTCGCGCTCGACGACCATGCGGGTCGCGACGGACTGCACGCGGCCGGCCGAGAGGCCCTGGCGCACCTTGCGCCACAGGACCGGGCTGACCTCGTAGCCGTAGAGGCGGTCGAGGATGCGGCGGGTCTCCTGGGCGTCGACCATCGCGGTGTCGATCTCGCGGGTGTCGTTGACGGCACGCTGGATCGCCTCGCGGGTGATCTCGTGGAACACCATGCGCTTCACGGGAACCCGCGGCTTCAGTGCCTCGAGCAGGTGCCACGCGATGGCCTCGCCCTCGCGGTCCTCATCGGTGGCGAGGTAGAGCTCGCTGGCGTCCTTGAGCAGGCGCTTGAGCTCGGCGACCTTCTTCTTCTTGTCCGGGTCGACGACGTAGTACGGCTCGAAGCCGTTGTCGACGTCGACGGCGAACTTGCCGAACGGGCCCTTCTTCATGTCGGCCGGCAGCTCGGAAGGGTTGGGCAGGTCACGGATGTGACCGACGGACGCCTCGACCTCGAAGTCTCCTCCGAGGTAGCCGGCGATGGTCTTCGCCTTGGCGGGCGACTCCACGATGACGAGCTTGCGGCCCTTGCCTGCGGCCATGGTGCACCTTCGACTTCCCGCATCTCACGTGCAGCGGATTCGTCGCTGCCCCGACGTGGACGCGGACCGACCGTAACAGCCCGGGCCGCGCGGGGTCTCCCGGCATCCGTGGGAGAGGGCGTATGCCGTGTCGCGCGGTGCGCCGCGTCGGTGCCCTCGGGCGGCCGGCCGGGACCGCGCCCTCGAGGCGCCTCGCGCTCGTCCGGCTCAGGCGACGGACCAGTGGATGACGGTGCGCCAGGTCGCGGGGTCGGGCTCGCGCTCGGGGTCGCTGAGGTAGCTCTCCCAGACGAGGTATCCCGGGACCAGCCGCTGGCCGACCATCCACTGCTCGACCTGGCCGTAGGTCTCGCCCATGGTGTCGTAGGGCCCGACGTGGACGGCCTCGACGGCGCGGCCGCCGGGCAGGGTGCCGGGCACCACCTCGCCGTCGGGCTCGAGCGGGGCCGTGACGGGGAAGCCGGCCTCGACGTCGACGGTCGTGCTCGGCATGCTCCGGTAGAGCCCGAAGGGTGGCCCCGCAACATCCCGGCCCTGCTTCGCGACGGCCGCGGCGGCGGCGGTGAAGGCGCGGGCGAAGAATGCGGGCAGCTCGTCCATCGCCACCGTGGCCCGCAGGACGGCGGTGGGCTGCTCGGTCGTCTCGACGGTGCGTATCTCGTTCATCGCTCCAGCGTGACCCGCCCACGCGGCCCTCGACAGGGCCCAAGGACCCGGGACGGTCGGTCCCGAAGCGGGCCCCACGGCATACGTCCTCGGGAATGATGGCGCCCGAGGCCACGTTCCCTCTGATAGTTTAGACTTCAACAACTTCGGAAGGAACCCCCATGTCAGCCCCCGTCCTCTACCTCAGCCACGGCGCCCCGCCGCTCGCCGACGACGAGCGCTGGACGGGCGAGCTCGCCGGCTGGTCCGCCGACCTGCCGAAGCCCAAGGACGTCCTCATGGTGTCCGCGCACTGGGAGGACGCGCCGACGACGCTCGGCTCGACGACCGGCGCCCCGCTCACCTACGACTTCTGGGGCTTCCCGCAGAAGTACTACGACGTGACCTACGACGCCCCGGCCGCCCCCACGCTCGCCGACGACGTGACGAAGCTGCTCACCTGGCCCGGCCACCAGGTGCACCGCGACGAGGCCCGCGGGCTCGACCACGGCGCCTACGTCCCGCTCAAGGAGATGTTCCCCGCCGCCGACGTGCCGGTGCTCCAGATGTCGATGCCGACGCTCGACCCGCGCGGCCTCTTCGAGATCGGCCGGCGACTCGCCCCGCTGCGCGAGCAGGGCACGATGATCGTCGGCTCCGGCTTCACGACCCACAACCTGCGCTGGTTCAACCCGGCAGGCGGATCTGACGGCACCCCGCCCCGTGCGAGCGCCGAGTTCGACCACTGGGCCCAGGAGGCCATGAAGGCCCAGGACGTCGACAGCCTGCTCGACTTCCTCGACAAGGCGCCGGCCGCGCACGAGGCGCACCCGCGCACCGAGCACTTCGCGCCGCTCTTCGTCACGCTGGGCGCGGCCTACGAGTCCGGCGGCCTCGACAACAAGAGCGTCATCGACGGCTTCTGGTTCGGCCTGAGCAAGCGCTCCTGGCAGTTCGGCTGAGCCACGACCCCGGGGGCTCGACGACTCTCCGGCGGGACCGGGGAACCCGCGGGTAACCCCACCCGTTCGAGAGGTGTGGGGCCCCACATTCGCGGCCGCGGCTCGGAACCTCCCCTGACTCCGAGCCGCGGTCGCTCCCTCTCTCCTCGTGCTTCACCGAGGAGGTCCGAGGGGGGTCTGCGGGGCCACGGAACCCACTCGTTCACCCATCCGTCGCAGGCGCGCGGCACGTAGAGTGGCCGTACGCCCAGCGAGCGCGCCGCCGGCGTGTGTCGTGCGCCCTCCGCGGTGCACCTCCCACGGTCCCGGCGGCGGTCCCGCTCGACGGGCGAGGGACTTCGGTCGCGTCGCCGACGCGGCCGGCACGCGAGGGAAGGACCCGCAAGAGATGACTGACCAGCCCGCCGCCCAGCAGGCGACCGCAGCAGCGCCCGCCCAGGTCGCCCCCCTCGAGCCGCCGCCCGGCGAGGCCTTCATCCTCACGGCGCCCGCGCCGACCGCGCCCGTGGCCGAGACCGCCGCCCCCAAGATGGCCCCGGCGGTGCCCGAGGCCGCGCTGCCCGGTCTCGACGCCAAGGTCGACACCTACCTCGAGTCGCTCAGCAAGGCCGCGGCCCGCTCCCCCGAGTGGGAGACCAAGGCCGCCGACGTGCGCAGCATGGGCAACGACGAGGTGCGCTTCGCCGCCGAGAGCAGCAACCGCATGCTCCAGATGCCGGTCAAGGCGCTCAACGAGGGCGGCCTGTCGGGCAACTCCAAGGTCGGCAAGACCCTGCTCGACCTGCGCCGCACCGTCGAGGACCTCGACCCCGGCCAGGCGACCGGCGCCAAGAAGTTCCTCGGCATGATCCCGTTCGGCGACAAGGTCACCGACTACTTCCGCAAGTACCAGTCGGCGCAGAGCCACCTCAACGGCATCCTGCACTCGCTCCAGTCCGGCCAGGACGAGCTCGTCAAGGACAACGTCGCCCTCAACCTCGAGAAGAAGAACCTCTGGGAGTCGATGGGCCGGCTCAACCAGTACGTCTACGTCGCCGAGCGGCTCGACGCCAAGCTGGCCGCCCAGGTCGCAACGGTCGAGTCCAGCGACCCCGAGAAGGCCAAGGCGCTGCGCGAGGACGTCCTCTTCTACGTCCGCCAGAAGCACCAGGACCTGCTGACCCAGCTCGCCGTGTCGATCCAGAACTACCTCGCGATCGACATCATCATCAAGAACAACATCGAGCTCATCAAGGGCGTGGACCGCGCGACGACGACCACCGTCTCGGCCCTGCGCACGGCCGTCATCGTCGCCCAGGCCCTCAACAACCAGCAGCTCGTCCTCGACCAGATCACGGCGCTCAACGTGACGACCTCGGGCATCATCGAGCGCACGTCCGAGGCGCTCAAGCAGAACTCGGCGCGCATCCAGGAGCAGTCGGCCAGCTCGACGCTGTCGATCGAGTCGCTGCAGAAGGCGTTCGCCAACATCTACGAGACGATGGACACCATCGACCAGTTCAAGGTGCGGGCGCTCGACAACATGGCCGCGACGATCGGCACGCTCGAGACCGAGGTCGCCAAGTCGCGCTCCTACCTCGACCGCGTCTCCAAGCAGGACGCCCGGCGCGCCGAGAACGCCGCACCCGGACTGCTCGACCTCGGCTCGAGCCGGTGAGCCCGGCGGCCTGACGCAGCAGGCCCGTCGAGCTCGTGCAGGATGTGCGTGGCCGGTCGACGGTCGGCGCACGACACACCAGAGGGGAACAACGCAGTGGGAATCCGGTCGTGGTTCGGGTTGGACAGGCCCGAGGCACCCGAGCCGGTGCGCTCGGGACCACCGACCACCGAGCAGCTGCTCGGCGCGCTCGACTCCATCGAGGCACAGGCCCGTGAGGGCCGCGTGCCGGGCGTCGTGCTCTCCCGCCTGCTGCGCGTCACCCGGATCGTGCGCCAGACCCTGCCGCGCCTCGACAACCTCGGCCTCGGCAGCAGTCAGGGCTTCAGCGTCATGGCCACCGCCACCGACTACCTCCCGGTCGCCATCGGCAACTACCTGCGCCTGCCCCGCGACTGGGCCGACACCCGTCCCATCGCGGCGGGCAAGAGCTCGGTGATGCTCCTCGTCGACCAGCTCGACCTGCTCGGCACGACGATGGACAAGGTCTACGACGCCGTGTGCCGCGCCGACGCCGAGGCGATCATCGTGCACGGGGCGTTCCTCGAGCAGAAGTTCGGGCAGGCGTCGGCCGGGGGCGCGCTCGGGCTCGGTCCCGACCCGGTGCAGGTGGCGCCGCAGCCCCCCGGACCGTCCCTGTCGCCCGGCCCGCTGGCCCCACCCGAGTGAGGATGCCCGAACGCATGAGCAGTGACGAGTCCCGCCTCGCCGAGAGCCTGGAGCAGCTGAGCGACGTCGCCGCCGAGGCCGGCCTCGACCCGGCCGCGGCCCGCGACGAGGGGCTGCGCGTCGCCGCGGCCCTGGCCGAGTCGGTGCCCGGTGCCGCGCCCGCCTGGGCCGAGGTCGCGCACCCCGGCCTGACCGACCTCGCCTCGATCAACGAGGCCTTCTTCGAGGCCGCGTCCCGCGGGCGTCGCTGGCGCGGCGCCCCGACCGAGCTGCTCGAGGCGCTCGTCGGCGCTCGGCACGGCCTCGCCGCCGAGTACGCCGAGGCGCTGACCGAGGTCGCCTCCTCGGCCGTCATGCTCGGCACCGCGCCGATCTGGGTCATCGCCAACGCCTCTGCCGCGTCGGGCGCCTACCTCGCGGCGGCCCGTATGCCGTCGGCCGAGCGGGTACCCGCGTTCCCAGGGAACGTGCCGGCCGGCATACCGGGGATGGGCCTCGGCTCCCCCGATGCGATGCGGCCGAGCATCCCCGGCCCGATGGACCCCCGGAAGCTCGACCCGTCCGTCGCACAGGGCGATCCGGTCGGCGATCCGGTCGGTGCCACCGCGGCTGCCGCCCCGGCCGAGCCCGCCCCCGCGCCGGAGAAGCCCGCCGAGCCCGAGCGGACCGTCGAGGAGCTGCTCGCCGAGCTCGACGGGATGATCGGCCTGGCCCGGGTCAAGAAGGAGATCCACCGGCAGGTGGCCCTGCTCACCGTCGAGAAGATGCGCACCGAGGCCGGGCTCAAGGCCCCCAAGATGAGCCGGCACCTGATCTTCGTCGGCAACCCCGGCACCGGCAAGACGACCGTCGCCCGGCTCGTCGGCGGCATCTACAAGGCGCTCGGGCTGCTGCCCACGGGCCAGCTCGTCGAGGTCGACCGCAGCGAGCTCGTCGCCGGCTACGTCGGGCAGACCGCGATGAAGACGGCCGAGGTCTGCGCCAAGGCGACCGGCGGCGTGCTCTTCATCGACGAGGCCTACGCCCTGACCGGCGACCAGTACGCCCAGGAGGCCGTCAACACCCTCGTCAAGGAGATGGAGGACCACCGCGAGGACCTCGTCGTCATCGTGGCCGGCTACCCCGACCCGATGGTCGGCTTCATCGCCCAGAACCCCGGTCTCGCGAGCCGGTTCACCACGACGATCGAGTTCGACGACTACTCCGACGACGAGCTGCTCGCCATCCTCGACTCCATCGCGGGCGGCAGCGACTACGAGCTGACCGACGACGCGCGCACCCGCGTCCGGCACCAGCTCGAGGCGACGCCGCGCACCCCCGCCTTCGGCAACGGGCGCTTCTCGCGCAACCTCTTCGAGCACGCCGTCGGCCGGCACGCCTGGCGCCTGAAGGACGCGACGGAGCCGACGCGCGACGAGCTGCGTCTACTCACCGCGGGCGACTTCACGGAGCAGCCCGACGACACCGAGCAGCCCGAGCAGCCCGAACAGCTCGAGCACCCAGACGAGACCACGCAGGATCCGGCGGCGGTCAGGGCAGACCCTGATGGTCCGGCGGCCCCCGATGGAGCAGTCTCGGACGACGAGCACGACCAGCACGACCAGCACGACGAAGCGGACGAGACGCACGACGAGCACGCCGACCCCAGCGCGACCGAGCACGAGGACACCGCATGAGCGCACCGACGACGAACATCCCCGTCGCCATCCCGGCGGGCGCGTCGTCCGGCGCGCCCGGCACCCAGCCGCCGCGGACCATCGCCGGCAGCCTGTCCGGCGGCGTCCCCGGCGCACGCGGCATCGCCGGCCGGCTCCTGCACGGCACGCCGGGCCGCATGCGCCTCTTCGGCCTGCTCGGGGTCATCGCCGCCGTGCTGCTCGGCGCGGTCAGCGCCAACGCGCTGCTCGCCTCGCAGGCCGCCGTCGAGCGCGCCGCCAACAACACCGCGCAGGTGGTGCGCGCCCAGTCGATCCACGTCGACCTCCTGCGCGCCGACGCCGTCGCCACCAACGCCTTCCTCGTCGGCGGCCTCGAGTCCGCTGAGTCCCGCGCCCGCTACGAGGCCGCCATGTCCCGCGTCGCGTCCGGCATCGCGACGGCGGCCGCCGCCCAGCCCGCCGACGGCAAGGCCCTCGGCGTTCTCGCCGAGCGGGTGCAGACGTATGCCGCCCTCGTCGAGCAGGCCCGCAGCAACAACCGCCTCGGCCTGCCGGTCGGGGCGCAGTACCTCACGCAGGCGAGCGCCGGCCTGCGAGCCGACGCCATCCCGATCGTGACGCAGGTCGTCAAGGCCAACGAGGACCGCTCGAGCAAGGAGTTCGACCGGAGCAACTCGAGCCTGCAGCTGCTCGTCGGCGTCCTGTCCCTCATCGGGCTCGTCGCCCTCGCGGTCTGGCTCGCGAAGCGCACGCACCGCTACCTCAACCCGTCCCTGACCGGCGCCATCGCGCTGCTCCTCGTCGCGCTCTTCGTCACGGCGACGACGATCACCGGCATCGGCAGGGCGACCCGGGACGTCGCCCAGGGCGACTTCCAGAGCGCCGTGACCCTCGCGAACATCACGACGGCCGCCAACGACGCCCGCGCCAACGAGAGCCTCACCCTCATCAAGCGCGGCTCGGGCGCCGCCAACGAGACGTCGTGGAAGACCGACAAGACGGACGTCGACACCGACCTCGACCGCCTCAAGGACGCGACCCTGATCTCGCTGTGGGGCGACTACGTCGCCTCCCACCAGAAGGTCCGCTCGCTCGACGACGGCGGCCGGTGGGACGACGCCGTCAAGCTGTCGACGAGCACGGCCACCGACGGGGCGGCCAAGACCTTCGGCGACTTCGACGTGGCCGTGACCAAGGCGCGCGACGACGCCGGCAAGACGACTGTCACCAATCTGCAGGGCCAGGGCGGGAGCGCACCGCTGCTCGCCGTGGTCGTCGGCCTCGTCGCGCTGGCCGCGTCGTGGCTCGTCGTCCGAGGTATCGGCCAGCGGATCGAGGAGTACCGATGAGCGCCCTCACGTCGTCGCTGCGGCGCCGCCTCTCCGTCCTCGTCGCCGTCGTCGGGCTCGGCGCACTGGCCGGCTGCTCGGGCGTCACGTACGCCGAGACGCAGCTGCCCACGTCCTCGGCGCCCAGGCCGTCGAGCAGCGCGCCCGCCGTGGCCGCGCCGACGTGCGACAACGCCACCCAGTCCTACGCCCCCCTCTCGAGCCTGCCGAGCCGGGGCGAGATCAGCGACGGCACGATGCGCACGATCATCGACAAGGGCTACCTCACCGTCGGCGTCTCCGCGGACACCTACCTCTTCGGGGCCCGCAACGCCTTCACGGGCGGCATCGAGGGCTTCGACATCGACATGGCTCGGGCCGTCGCCAAGGCGATCTTCGGCGACCCGAGCAAGGTGCAGCTGCGGGTCATCACGGCCGGCGACCGCATCCCGCTGCTCAAGGACCGCGAGGTCGACATGGTCGCGCGCAACATGTCGATGACGTGCGGCCGCTGGAACGACATCGCCTTCTCCGCCGAGTACTACCGCTCCGGCCAGAAGGTCCTCATCTCCAAGAGCCTGGTCACCGAGGACAAGAGCGCCGCCTCGTGGGGACTGGCCGACCTCAAGGACAAGCGGGTCTGCGCCCCCACGGGCACGACGTCGCTGACCAAGCTCCAGCAGGTCGCCCAGCCGGCCAAGACCGACGGACCGGTAGTCGTCACCGCCGGCACGCACACGGGCTGCCTCGTGCTGCTCCAGCAGGGCAAGGCCGATGCGATCACCGGTGACGACACCGTGCTCGCCGGCCTCGCCGCCCAGGACCCCAACACCGTCATCACGAGCGCCAAGGCGATCACCGTCGAGCCCTACGGCCTCGGCCTCAACAAGGCCGACACCTACCTCGCGCGCTACGTCAACCGCGTCATCGCGGACCTCGTGGCCGACGGCGAGTGGAAGGCCATCTACAACCGCTGGCTCGCCGCGCCGCTCGGTCCGGCGCCGGCGCCCCCGACACCGGTCTACGGACGATGACCGCGGTGCCGCAGAGCCATCCCGACCCGGGCACCGCCGCGCCGACGGCGCCCGGTCGCCTCGGTGTGCCCGTCCAGGCGGCCGAGGCCCAGACGTACCTCTTCGCCCTGCGCGAGTGGGTCGCCCAGCGCCGGGCCGACCTCGGCGAGGTCGACCGCGCCGTGCTCAAGCTCTCGCAGGCCGAGCAGGTCGCGATCACCAACGACCTCACGGTCGCGCTGACCTTCTGGAAGGCCGTCAGCGACCGACTGACCCTGCTCGAGACGACGTTCGACGGCGGCCGCGTCGGCCCGGTCGAGGCCGAGCGGCTCTCGACCCTCATCCACGGACGCCTCGACTCCAACACCACCGAGCACCTCGCGCTGCCGTCGAGCGGCTCGCTCGCCGTCAGCCTCCCCGAGGCGTGCCGGCTGCTCGACTCGCTGACCCGCACGCTCCAGGCACGCGCCTCCCTCGCCCCCGGAGCCGCCGAGGCGACGCAGCGAATCACCCTGGTGCGCGCGGGGATCGAGCGCACCCGTGACCAGATCCCGCTCGTCCCGGCCGGCGCCCAGCGCGACGACGCCACCGAGAAGCTCGCGCGGCTCGACCGCCGCATGGAGGACCTCGTCGAGCGCGCGCGTCGCGGCGCCGACGTCGGCGGCATCATCGGCCCGCTCGAGATCGACGTCGCCGTGCTCGAGCGCGACCTCATCGTCGCCGCCGCCGAGCGCGCCTCCGCCGCCCGCAGCCGCGTGCGCACCCAGCAGCAGGTCGAGGAGCTCGACGCCCGCGCCGCAGCCATCCGCGCCCTCGAGCGAGCCTGCGTCGAGGCGATCACCCCCGCCCCGCACCTCGCCATCCCCAACGTCCGCGCGCTGGGACCGGTGCCGCAGGCGGCAGCCGAGCTCACGGCATACCGCGACAAGCTCGAGAGGGTCTCGCGGGCCCTCGACCTCGCCCACGAGACGTATGCCGCCGGGCTGGCCGAGCGCGACGAGGTCGTCGGCCTCGTGGGCGCCGTCGGTGCGATGGCAGCGTCGGCCACGCTGGCACCCGAGGCGGCCGAGGACGTGGCCGAGCTGCGGCGCCGGCTCGACGAGACCCTCGCCGCTCGGCCCCTGCCGATCGCCCGCGCCCGGGCGCTGGCAGCCGCCTTCTCGGCCTACGTCGACACGGCCACCCGGCCCCAGCCGCGCGCCGGGCGCACGGCCCCCCGTCCTCCTGCACCCCGACCCCAGAGGCCACGCCCATGACCTGCACGCAGCCGGGCTGCACCGGAACGATCGTCGACGGCTACTGCGACCTCTGCGGCATGGCCGCCGGGTCCAACCCCGTCCCCGTCGCGGCGGGTGCCGCCGCGTCCCAGGGCGGCGCCGCATCCCTCCCGCCCGTGCCCGCACCGAGCGGCGGTCCGGCCATCCCCGAGGGCGGCGCGTGCCAGCAGCCCGGGTGCACCGGCACGATCGAGGCCGGCTACTGCAACGTCTGCGGCACGCCGGCCGACCAGCTGAGCGTCGCCGGCTACGCCGCTCCCGCCGACCCCCCGAACGGCGGCGCCGCCGGCGTCGAGACGGCCGTCTCCGCTGCGACGGCCGGCGTCGGCCCGGAGATCTCGACGCGCTCCGCCGCCTCGAGCAACCTCGCGTCGGCAGCCTTGGGCTCCAAGCGGGCTCGCGAGTCGGGCTCGATCGCGACCCGGCGCACCGGCGGCTCTCAGCGCCTGCGCTCGGCCCGCCTCGGCGGCGGCATCACAACCGTGCGCCCGGCGCCCGAGATCGACGCCGCCAAGGCCCTGCTGACCAACCCGTCGGTCCCCGAGAACAAGCGCTACTGCCCCAAGTGCGGCGAGCCCGTCGGCCGCGGGCGGGACGGCAAGCCCGGCCGCACGACCGGCTTCTGCGCCAAGTGCCGCCACCCGTTCTCCTTCGACCCCAAGCTCAAGGCCGGCGACCTCGTCGCAGGACAGTACGAGGTCGCGGGCTGCCTCGCGCACGGCGGTCTCGGCTGGATCTACCTCGCGCGCGACAAGAACGTCTCCGACCGGTGGGTCGTGCTCAAGGGCCTGCTCAACTCCGCCGACCCCGACGCCCTCGCCGCGGCCATCGCCGAGCAGCGCTTCCTCGCCCAGGTCTCGCACCCGAGCATCGTCGAGATCTACAACTTCGTGACGCACGACGACGCCGGCTACATCGTCATGGAGTACGTCGGCGGCACCTCGCTCAAGTCGATCCTCAAGCAGCGCCTGCAGGCGGCCGGTAAGTACGACCCGCTCCCCGTCGACCAGGCCCTCGCCTACATCCTCGAGATCCTGCCGTCGTTCCAGTACCTCCACGACCTCGGCCTCGTCTACTGCGACTTCAAGCCCGACAACATCATCCAGGTCGGTGACGAGGTCAAGCTCATCGACCTCGGCGGCGTGCGCCGCGCCGACGACGAGGACTCGGCGATCTTCGGCACCGTCGGCTACCAGGCGCCCGAGGTCGCCGAGCTCGGCGTGTCCGCGGCCTCGGACATCTACACGATCGGGCGCACCCTCGTCGTGCTGACGATGGAGTTCCGCGGCTACCAGACGACCTACCTCAACGTCCTGCCCGCGCAGGACACCGTGCCGGTCTTCCAGCGCTACGACTCCTTCTACCGGCTCGTCGCCAAGGCGTGCGCCCCCAACCGCGACGACCGCTTCGTCTCCGCCGACGAGCTGCGGTCCCAGATGATCGGAGTGCTGCGCGAGGTCGTGGCCCTCGACCGCGGGGCGGGCGCCGCGACGTCGACGGTCAGCTCGCTCCTCTTCGACGTGCCGACCCCCGGCAACGAGCCCGACGACTGGCGCAACCTGCCGGCGCTGCGGCGTGACCCGCACGACCCGCAGACGGGCTGGCTGACGACCGTGTCGGGCACCCCCGAGGAGCGGCTCTCCACCCTCAAGCGGGCCGCCGTGCGCACGACCGAGGTCCTGCTCGAGCAAGCCCGCACCGCCCTCGACGCGGGCCAGCCCGACGTGGCCGAGTCCACCGCGGCCGAGCTGCTCAAGGCCGACCCCTGGGAGTGGCGCGCGGTCTGGGTCCAGGGCCTCGCGGCCCTCGAGCGTGGCGACTCCCGCGCGGCCCAGGCGGCCTTCAACGCCGTCTACGGCCAGGTCCCCGGCGAGCTCGCCCCCAAGCTCGCCCTCGCCCAGGCGTCGGAGCAGGCGGGCGACGACGCGGTCGCCGAGAACCTCTACGTCGCGTGCGCGCGCACCGACGCGACCTACGTCCCGATGGCCGCCTTCGGCCTCGCCCGCATCCGGGCCGCGCGGTCCGACGTCGACGGCGCCGTCGCGGCATACCGGCTCGTCCCGATCCAGTCGAGCGCCTACCGCACCGCGCGGGCGGGCCTGGCCGAGCTGCTCGCCAAGGCCAACCGCGGCCTGCCCGACCTCGCGGAGGCGCTGCGCACGCTCGACGACACGTCGCTGTCGGCGCGGCGCCGGGCCGAGCTGACGACGCTGATCTACCGTGAGGCGCTCGTGACGGTGGAGAAGACCGGCAACAAGGCCGACGTCCGTCTCGGTGAGCACAAGGGCACCCCCAACGGTCTGCGAGTCGGGCTCGAGGAGGCCCTGCGCGAGCTGGCCAAGCGCACCCCCGACCTGTCCGAGCGCGTCCCCCTCGTCGACGAGGCCAACGCCATCCGACCCTGGAGCCTCTGGTGACCCACATCCCGACGACGGGAGCGCCCCACCCCGCTCCGGTCCCCGCTGACGCTGCGCCCGACCCCGGCCCTGCCGCTGCTCCGGCCGCTGTTCCTCCTGCTGCTCCTGCCGCTGCTCCTGCCGGTGCGACGCCGACGGCGTCGCGGGACTGCCCGGCCTGCGGCACGGCCAACCCTGCCGAGTCGAGCTTCTGCGAGGCCTGCGGCGCCGACCTCGTCGTCGCGGCCCGCGCGGCGGGGACGCAGCCGCCCGGTGCGTCAGGGACGCCCGGGACGCCCGGGACTCCCGAATCCCCCAGACCGGTCGAAGAGGACGCGATGCTCGCCTCGGCGACGCCGCAGACCGCCCCGGCCGGCGAGGAGTCGCCGCTCGACGTCGGCTGGACGGGCGCGGTGCCCTCGGCAGCGGTGGCCCCGGTCGACGACGAGCTGACCTGCCACGCCTGCGGGCAGGGACGCATCGTCGACGGCTACTGCGACCACTGCGGCACGCCGCCGCCCAACCCGCGCGACCACCTCGTCGAGTCACCGACCTCCTGGGTGGGCGGCGTGTGCGACATCGGCAGGCGCCACGCCCGCAACGAGGACGCCATGTCGCTCAGCGCGGCCGAGGCGCCGGGCTCACGCGCGGTCCTCGTCGTGTGCGACGGCGTCTCGATGGCGACCGACTCGCACATCGCCTCGCTCGCCGCGGCCAAGGCGGCGCGAGCGGTCCTCGACCAGCCGTTCCCCAAGGGCGCGGGCACGCCGGACGCGTGGGCGGCCGGCGCCGGACGTGCGCTGACCGGCGCCGTCGCCCGGGCCAACGAGGCCGTGGCCGCTGCCGTGGTCGAGGACGTGCCCAACCCGCCCTCGTGCACCTTCGTGGCCGCGGTCGTCGAGGACGACGTCATCGTCGCGGGCAACGTCGGCGACAGCCGCGTCTACTGGCTGCCCGACGCCGCCGACGAGCCCGCGCGCCAGCTGGGGCGCGACGACTCGTTCGCCCAGGAGCAGATGGCCGCGGGCGTGCCCCGTCAGGAGGCCGAGACCGGTCCGCACGCGCACTCGATCACGCGCTGGCTCGGCCGGGACGCCCCCGACGACCTCACGCCGCACCTGACGACGCTGACGGCGACGCCCGGCTGGCTCATGGTCTGCTCCGACGGCCTCTGGAACTACTGCTCCGAGGCGGAGGCGCTGCGCACCCTGCTGCACGACGCGGCCGGCCGGCTCGAGGAGCCCACGCCCACCGCGGTGGCGCAGGCGCTCGTCGACTTCGCCAACGAGCAGGGTGGACGCGACAACATCACGGTTGCCCTCGCCAGACTGGCTGGGCGAGGATCGAGCACGACGAGCGAGGCGACCGCATCGGCGGCGCCGGTGGAAGGGGACCCGACGGATGGCTGACTTCACGGCAGAGGTGTTCCAGAACGAGTTCCTGCCCGACGGGGGCACCGACGTGCACGCCATCGTGCGTGTGACGTCCACCGGTGCGTCCACCGCGACGGCCTCGTCCGGGACGACCGACCCCGGATCGGCCGCCGAGGTCATCCTCATCGACACCTCGGGCTCCATGGGCCGCCGCGGCGTGCAGGCCGCCGGCGAGGCTGCCAAGGCGGCGCTCGCCGAGATCGTCGACGGCACGCTCTTCTCGATCGTCTCGGGCAACGGCACCGCCCAGATCGTCTACCCCTACAGCCACCAGGGCGCCCTCGTGCCGATGTCGGGGCACACCCGTGGCGAGGCCAACCGCGCCATCGAGGGGCTGCGCGCCAACGGCGGCACGGCGATGGGCACGTGGCTGACGCTCGCCCGCCAGATCTTCGAGACGGTCCCCCACGTGACCAAGCGCCACGCGATCCTGCTCACCGACGGCGTCAACGAGGGCGAGACGCCGGCCTCGCTGCAGGCCGCGGTCGCAAGCTGCGTCGGCGCCTTCCAGTGCGACTGCCGCGGCGTCGGTGACCAGTGGCGCGTCGACGAGGTGCGCGGCATCGCCTCGGCGCTGCTCGGCACCGTCGACCTCATCCCGGCCCCCGAGGAGATGGCGGCGGAGTTCGAGGCGATGATGCGCGCCTCGATGTCGCGCGGCATCGCCAACTCCGAGCTGCGCGTGTGGGTCCCGCAGGGCGCCGAGCTGCTCTTCGTCAAGCAGGTCTCGCCCACGCTCGAGGACCTCACCTCGCGCCGCACCGTCGTCAACCCGCTCACGGGTGCCTACCCGACCGGGGCGTGGTCCGACGAGAGCCGCGACTACCACGTGGCCGTCCGCCTCCCGGCCCGCACGCTCGGGCAGGAGCAGCTCGCGGCCCGCGTGCAGTTCTCGCTCGGCGGCGACCCCGTCGCGCAGGCGCTCGTCAAGGCCAAGTGGAGCAACGACGACTCGCTCACGACGCGCATCGACCCCGCCGTCGCCGCCTACACCGGTCAGGCCGAGCTCGCCACCGTCATCCAGGAGGGCCTGGCCGCCAAGGCCGCCGGCCAGGACGACGTCGCCACGGCCAAGCTCGGCCGCGCCGTCCAGCTCGCCGACGCGACGGGCAACGACGAGATGACGACGCGCCTGAAGAAGGTCGTCGAGATCGACGACGCCGACACGGGCACCGTCCGCCTCAAGAAGAGCGCGTCCAAGATCGACGAGATGTCGCTCGACACCGCCTCGACGAAGACGAGCCGGGTGCGCCGATGAGCGCTGTCTGCCCCAACGGACACACGTCCGAGGCCGAGGACTACTGCGACACCTGCGGATCCCCCATCGACGCGAGCGCGCAGCCGGCGGCGAGCGCCGAGCCGGCGGGTGGCCCCGCACCGTCGTCGACCGGCTCCTCGCTCGACCTCGGACCATGGGGTGTGCCGTCCGCCGCGGCGAGCGCGCCCGTCGAGCCTCCGGCCACTCCCACCGCGCTCGTGTGCCCGAACTGCAAGACCGAGAACCCCGACGGTGCGCTGTTCTGCGAGGCCTGCGGCTACGACTTCACGACCGGCGCCATGCCGCGCGACCCCTCGGCCGTGCCCGGTGAGCTCGACGACACCGAGCCCGACGGCGAGGCCGTCCCCGGCCCGGAGGCCGCAGCGGCTGCAGCGGCAGCGGCGGCTGGCTCGGCCACCGGTGCCGCGGCCGGCTCGGCCGCCGGTTCGACGGCGGGGGCCGGTACGGGGGCCGCACCCGAGACGTTCGAGTGGCTGGCCGAGGTCTGGGTCGACCCCGACTGGTACCAGACCCAGGAGGCGGAGGACCCATGCCCCTCCCCCGGACTGCCGACGATCATGCCGCTGCGTCACCGCAGCGTGCTGCTCGGGCGCGTGTCGACGAGCAAGAACACCCGGCCCGAGATCGACCTGTCGTCCGACCCGGGCGTCAGCCGCCGGCACGCCCAGCTGACGACCGACGGCACGCGCTGGTTCGTCGAGGACCTCGGCAGCTCCAACGGCACCTTCGTCGGCCCGGCCGCCGGGCCGCTGCCCGTCACGGCCATCGCCGTCGGGCCCAAGACCGAGCTCAGTGACGACGACCGGCTCTACGTCGGTGCCTGGACCCGCGTCGTCGTGCGCCGGGCCACGCCCGACGAGGTCGAGGCCTACGCCTGACGACCGTCCCCCCTTCTCGTCGAGTGGCCTCTCCGTCACACCCGACCCACCCGTCGTCGGGTGACCGGTGTGACGGCGGGGCCACTCGAGCTCGTCTGCGGCCCGGCCGTGTGACGACGGGGCCACTCGACGAGAAGGTGGCAGACGGCATACGCCATCGGTGCGGGCACCTGAACGTCACCTGAGGTCCGGCGACTTTTCGGGCGCCGACCCCTAGGGTGGTGCAACGTGAGCGACCGGCCCCTCCACCCCGCCGTCGACATCCCGCAGGTCATCGTCGTCACCGGCGTCATGGCAGCGGGCAAGTCGACCGTCTCCCAGCTGCTCGCCGAGCGCTTCTCGCGCGCCGTCCACCTTCGCGGGGACGAGTTCCGGCGGGTCGTCGTGCGCGGACGCGTCGACATGTCGCCGCATGGCGACCCCGAGGCCGAGCGGCAGCTCGCCCTGCGCCACGCCATCACCGCCCACTCCGCGAACGAGTACGCCGCGGCCGGCTTCACCGTCGTCGTGCAGGACCTCTTCGTCGGGGCGAGCCTGCAGCCGTTCCTCGACCAGCTGACCGCGCGGCCGCTGAGCCTCGTCATGCTGGCGCCCGACGTCGGCACCGTCATGCAGCGCGAGTCCGAGCGGGCCAAGGTCGGCTACGGCGACCTCTGGTCGATCCGCGACTTCGACCACAAGGTGCGCACCGAGACCCCGCACATCGGGCTCTGGCTCGACAGCTCGCAGCAGACGCCCGACGAGACCGTCGAGGAGATCGTCGCGCGCCTGGCCGAGGCGCGGATCGCGTAGATGTCGACGCTCACGATCGGCCAGGTCGCCGAGCGCACCGGCGCCGCGACGTCGGCGCTGCGCTACTGGGAGGACCTCGGGCTCATCGACTCGGTGCGCACCTCCGGCAACCAGCGGCGCTACGAGCGGGTCACGATCCGACGCGTCTCGTTCATCCGCGCCGCCCAGCGAATCGGCTTGTCCCTGGACGAGATCAGGGCTGCGCTCGCCACGCTGCCGGAGGGACGCACTCCCACCGCCGGTGACTGGGCCCGCCTCTCGCGCGCCTGGCGCAGCCGTCTCGACGACCAGATCCGACGCATCGAGCGGCTGCGCGACCAGCTCGACTCCTGCATCGGCTGCGGCTGCCTCAGCCTGCGCACCTGCGCCCTCAACAACCCGTCGGACGTGCTGGCCGATCGGGGACCGGGCCCCGTGCTCCTCGAGCCCTGACGGCTCCGTGCCGCTCGGGGCGCTCATCGTGCGAACGGCCCGTCACGCCCGAGTGCGTCTGCGACGGTGGGGCCGCGGTTAGGGCGTTGTTACTGACGGTCGGCAGGGTTCGATCGCGCCCGGATCGCCCGGCGTCATCGAAGGAGGCCCAGATGGCCCAATCACCGCGCGCCGGCGGCCCGCTCTCCCCACCCTCGCCGGAGGACCTCGCCGACGCGAGGAGCCTCCTCTGGCTCGCGGGCGCGCTGTCCGACGCAGGCCTGACCGTCCACGAGACCCCTGGCTGGCAGTCCCGCGCGGTGACCGGCCCGTTCGCACCGGTCGGTGTGCTCCTGCACCACACGGGTGCCTTCGCGACGCCGGAGGCGCCTGCCCCGTCGCTCGCCGAGCTGACGGGCGACGGGGCGGCCGGGACCCGGGTCGCGTCGGGAGCCCCGCGGTGCCACGTGCTCGTCGACCGCAACGGCGAGTGCTGGGTGATCGCCGCCGGACGCGCTCACCACGCCGGACGGGCCCTCGACAGCGGGCCGGTCCCCGAGGGGTCGGCCGACGCGCTCTACGTCGGGGTGCAGATCGAGTATGCCGCCACGTCGGCCGAGCCCACGCAGTACGCCACGAGCGTGCAGAAGTCCGTCGCAGTCCTGGTCGCGGCCCGGATCGTCGGCGCGCTCGGGCACGACCACCGCTTCGTGCGGGCCCACCAGGAGACGAGTGCCTCAGGCCGCACCGACCCGTTCAACTGGGACATGGTCTCGATCCGCGACTCGGTCCGCCAGACGCTCGGCCGCACCGGCTGGTAGCACGACGGTGCCCGCCCCGGGAGGATCGGGGCGGGCGCCATCGGGTCGGTCAGTCGCGGATGTTGTCCGCGCGGCGGGCGACGTAGCCGGCGTAGGTGCTGAGGTTGGCGATGCGGTGGTTCATGTCGTCGGTCGGGTTGGACTCCTCGTAGAGCCAGAACTGCGTGTGGTCGGTGTTGGCCCACTTGTGGAAGAGCACGACGTGGTTGCCCGCGTCGACGAGGTAGTCGCCCGCCTTCATGTTGGCCTTCGAGATGCCGGAGCTGTAGGTCGAGCCGGCGAGGGCCGTCGTGTTGGGGGCGCTCAGGCCGGTGGGGCCGAGCTTGAGAGCCATCGAGACGAAGCCCGAGCAGTCACGGCGCCAGGAGTAGACGCCGTCCGGGCCGGTCGCCGTGCCGGTCTGGCTGTACTGGATGTTGCGGTCCATCCAGTTCTGGGCGCGGGCGATGACGTCGGCGCGGGAGATCGGGTCGTTCGGGGCGGCCTGCGCCGTGAGCGCCGGGCCGGCCGTGAGGACTGCGGTCGAGAGCACTGCGGTCGCGAGCGCCGAGCGCAGGACGGCGCGGCGGGTGGGCTGGGTCTTCATGAATTGTCTCCCTGTGGTTGTGAGGCCGAGCCACGTCGGCCGCTCCTTCGGCACGACGCGGACGTATGCCGCGTGCCGCGTGCCGTGTGCAGGCGGGGTGCCTGCCCCCGCACACGATTCGACGCCTCCCTAACATTCGACTAACCGCAGCATCGGGCCGACGCCGCCACCAAACCGAGCCGCCCCGGCAGACCGAGCCGGGGCCACGGCGGTTCGGTTTGCCCCGCCACGCTCGGCGTCGGGTATCAATGACCCGTGCGATTTGGGGTGCTGGGGCCGGTCGAGGTCCTCACCGACGACGGGGTGCAGGTGCCTCTCGGCAGCGGCCGTGAGCGTCTGGTGCTCGCGATGCTCGTCCTCGGCGCCGACCGGCTCGTCCCGACCGAGCGACTCATCGACGTCCTCTGGACCGAGCCGCCCCCGACCGCGAAGCAGCAGCTGCAGAACCTCATGGCCGGGCTCCGGCGCCGCCTCGCGACCCATGACCGTGACCTCGTGGCAACGCGCCCGTTCGGCTACCAGCTGCGGATGGGCCGGCACCGGCTCGACGTCGTGGACTTCCGCCAGCTCGTCACGGAGGCACGCGGCACGGCCGAGGCCGGCGACCCCGCCGCAGTCGCCCGGACACTCGGGCAGGCGCTGGACCTCTGGCGCGGTTCACCGCTCGGCGACGCAGCTCCCGCCACCACCGACACCGAGGTCGCGACCCTCGTGCAGTCGCTGCACGACGAGCGGGTCGGCGCCGTCGACCTGCTCGTCGAGTCGCTCGCGGCCGCCGGCATGCACGACCAGGTCCTGGCCACCACCGCGAGCCAGCTGCACCTCGACCCGTGGAATGAGCGCCTCCACGCCCACCGGCTCCGGGCCCTGGCCGCGACCGGCCGGCGCAGCGAGGCCGGTGACGAGTACCGACGCCTGAGGCGCACCTTCGTCGACGAGCTCGGGGTCGAGCCCGGCGCCGCCCTCGCCGAGCTCAACGTCGAGATCCTCGAGGGGCGTTCCGTCGCGGCAGCCCCCTCCCCCGGGGTCTCGCGGCCGAAACCCGTGCCGCGCGAGCTGCCCGCCCTGGCGTGGACCCTCGTCGGCCGGGACGAGCTGCTCACCGCGCTGGCGGCACAGCTGGGCTCACTGACCGCCGGCCTGTCTCACCCCTCTCCTGCGACGCCAGCACCCGGCGGTAGACCCACCGTCGTCGTCCTCGTCGGCGTCGGAGGGGTCGGCAAGACGGCCCTCGCCGTCGCTGCCGGGCACGCGCTCGGGGACGCCTACCCGGACGGCACCCTCCACGCCGCCCTCGGCCACGGTCCCCGCGGCTCCGCGGACGTGCACGACGTCGCGGCCCGCTTCCTCCGGGCCCTCGGCGTCGACCCGGCTGCCATCCCGGCCGACCCCGACGAGCGGATCTCGCTCTACCGCAGCACGATCGACCGCAAGCGGCTGCTCGTCGTGCTCGACGACGCCCTGAGCGAGGCGCAGGTTCGACGCCTGCTGCCGACCGGTCCCGGCTCTGCCGCCATCGTCACCTCACGCAGCAAGCTGGCGGGCCTCGTCGGAGTGCGGCGCCACACCGTGCCGCCGCTGTCCCCCGAGGACGCGGCCGGGCTCATCGTCGAGCTCGCCGGTCCGGACCGGCACGTGGCGCCCGGGGCGGCCGGCACCCGCACCTCGACGGGGGTGGACCCGGTCGTCGCCGAGATCAGCGCCCTGTGCGGCCACCTCCCTCTCGCACTCTGCGTCGCCGGGGCCAAGCTCGCGACGAACGCCGACCTCGAGCTGGACGAGCTGCGTGACCGGCTCTCGGGCGAGCACGCACGGCTCGACGAGCTGTCGGTGGGCGACATCGACGTGCGGGCGAGCATCGGAGCCTCGGTGAGCGACCTGGCCGCGCCGGCCGCGACCCTCTTCGCCCGCCTCGGCGCCACGTCCGGCGAGTGGCCCGAGTGGGTGCCGCGGCTGCTCATGGGCGAGGGCGTCACGCACGGGGACGCCCGGCAGGCCCTCGACCTGCTCATCGACCGGCACCTCGTCGAGCCGAGCGGTCGCGACGCGGCAGGGCAGGCCCGCTTCCGGGTGCACAGCCTCGTCGTCGAGCTGTCCCGCGAGCGGCTGCTCGCCACCGAGGGCGCGGCCGCCCGCGACGCCCTGTCCCTGGGCCTCGACTCCGCCTGGCTGAGCCTCGCCCTGGTGGCCGAGGCGCACCTCGGTGCCGAAGGGCCCGCGCCGTCGGCGACGACGCTCGCCGGCCCCCGCACCGGCACCGGTGGCGCGGGCGGGACCCCACTCACCCCGGCGCCGTCCCGGGCGCCCGCCGACTGGTTCGAGGCGGAGCGGATCAACCTCACGGCGGCCGTGCTCAGCTCCGTCGCCCTCGAGGAGCGCGAGCTCGCCGCTCGACTCGCACTCGCGCTGCGCACCTTCCTCACCGTCCGCGCCTACGACGACGAACGGGAGCGCGTCCTGCGCCTGGCGCTCGACGACTACCCCGAGACGTGCGACCAGGGCCTGCTGGCCCAGCTGCTCGGCGCGCTCTTCGGTGTGCTCGCCCAAGCGAGGCGCTTCCCCGAGCTGCCCACGGTCGCCTCGCGGCGGCTCGAGACCGCTCGCGCGCTGGGCGACATCGCCCTCGTGCAGGCCGCGACGGTCCAGATCGGGTGGGCCGCCATGGTGCTCAACAGGTTCGACGAGGCCCTAGAGGCGTATGCCGCCGTGGCCGCCCTCGCCGAGCAGCGCGGGGACGAGCAGGGGCGGTTGGGCGCTGACGGCCAACGGGGCGTGCTGCTGCGCAACATGGGCCGCCCGGGCGACGGTGACCCCTTGCTCGCGACGATGGTGGAGGCCTCACGGCAGGGCGGGTCGACACGGCGGACCTGCATCTGGCTCGTGACCCGGTCCGAGGGCCTGCTCGACCTGGGGCGGGTCGATGACGCCGCGGACCTGCTCACCGAGGCCCTGAGGATCGCCGAGGACCTGCGCGACGAGCTCGGAGCCGCCCACTGCCGGCTCGCGCTCGCCCGGGCCCAGCTGCTGCGGGGCGCCCCCGACCGGGCGGGCGAGGAGCTGCGGGCCGCCCGTCCGCAGCTCGATGCGCACGCGCCAAGCGGTGAGGACCTCGACTGCCTGCGTCTGGCCGTCGACCTGGACTGCGCGACCGGTGACTGGCGCTCGGCGCAGCAGCGGACCCGCCGGCTCGTCGACGCACGCCGGACCGAGGGGGACGAGCTCCAGCTCGCGTGCGACCTCGCTCGCCTCGACCGCGTCCGTGCGGCCGTCGGTGCGACCGGCGCCGAGACCAACCAGCCCGACGAGGTGGCCGCCATCCTCCATCGCCTGGGACTCGGCCGGGAGGCCCTGCGGCTCCCACCCCTCGCCACGGCCCTGACCCCGCGAGCGAGTTGTTAGGGATTTGTTGGCGGGCGGCCCTTACATTGCGGACATCAGCAGGGCGCACCCGTCGCCCTCGACGAGCCAAGGGGACCGCCACCATGAAGCAGATCATCCGCATCGCCACGGCACTGACCGTCACTGCAGTGCTCGGCTTCGCCGCCGGCACGGCGAGTCACGCGAGCTCCGCTCCGGTCGATGCCTGGTGCGTCAAGGGCGGCCAGTCCGCCAACGGTCCGTGCGAGTGGATCGCTGGGAGCTGACACCCGGAGCCACCCGACCTCGAGGACCACGACGCGCAGGGGCGTCGTGGTCCTCGTTCGTGTGCGGCCAGGGGTGCGGACACGGGGAGCGGTCAGGGGCGACACGCGGGGACGAGGCCCGTCGGTAGCACTGGGGGACATGACGATGCCGCGAGGACCGAGGTCCCCGCGGCACCGGAGCTGTCGTGCTGTTCTCGGCCGAGCGCTCAGCCCTTGTGCCAGTAGTAGGCGACGCCGCCGTGGGACTCCGCGTGCGTCGTCGGGTTGTAGGTGTGCTCCCCGACCTTGTTGGGCGCCACGAAGTTCGAGTCGATGACGCGGATCTCGGCGCCCGCCGGGTCGCCCGAGACGATGGCGGTGTGGATGCCCGTGGTGTGCGAGCCGGAGTCGGTCTCCTGGATGATGTCGCCGGGCACGACGTCGGCCTTGGCCACGCGGTGGTAGCCGGCGTTGATGTAGGCCTGGTAGTAGCCGGTGCCGAGGGTGTTGGGGTAGACCTCGGCGTAGATCTTCTGGACGAAGACCTTGCACTGCCCCTGGTAGGTGCCGACGTAGTTGCGGGCGTGGGTGACCATCGCGCTGGCGGCGTCGGCGGACGAGACGGCCCCGACGGGGACGACGCCGGCGGTCGCGGCGGCGAGGACGACGGTCGTGGCCAGGGTGCGGAAGGTGCTCTTCCGGACTCGAGTGTTCATGGTGAATCTCCTTGTGGTGGCGTGTGATCGGGCCGGTCGGCCGGACTGCCCTTGCGGACCGGCCTGCCCCCGAGGGGACGTGGGAACAGAGTCCGGGAGTGCCCTAACCACGCGCTAACAAGCCGCTGCACACGGCAAGAGGCCTCGTCGTCCACCAGGGACGTCGGGGCCTCTCGCCGTGCAGGTGCGCTCAGTCGACCTTGGGGTCGGCCGGCGTCGCCGCATCCGGTGTGGGCACACCCGGGCCACCGCCGGGTCCCGGGGCGCCCGCGCCGACACCGGCCAGCTCGGGTATGCCGTCCGGCCCGCCGGGAGCGCCCGCCGAGTCGTCGAGGTCGGCCGCGGCACCCGCGAACTGCGCGGCATACAACGTCGCGTAGGCGCCGCCGGTCGCGAGCAGCTCGGTGTGCGAACCCTGCTCGACGATGCGGCCGTCCTCCATGACGAGGATGAGGTCCGCGTCGCGGATCGTCGAGAGGCGGTGCGCGATGACGAAGCTCGTGCGGTCGGACCGCAGCGCCGCCATGGCGTGCTGCACGAGCAGCTCGGTGCGCGTGTCGACCGAGCTCGTCGCCTCGTCGAGGATGAGCAGGGCCGGGTCGGACAGGAACGCGCGGGCGATCGTGACCAGCTGCTTCTCGCCGGCCGAGATGTTGGACGCCTCGTCGTCGAGCACCGTGTCGTAGCCGTCGGGCAGCGAGTGCACGAAGCGGTCGACGTAGGTCGCCTTGGCCGCGGCCACGACCTCCTCCTCCGTGGCACCAGGTCGGCCGTACGCGATGTTGTCACGGATCGTGCCGCCGAAGAGCCACGTGTCCTGCAGCACCATGCCGATGCGCGAGCGCAGGTCGTGGCGGGTCAGGTCGCGGATGTCGACGCCGTCGAGGGTGATCCGGCCGCCGTCGAGCTCGTAGAACCGCATGATGAGGTTGACCAGCGTCGTCTTGCCGGCGCCCGTCGGCCCGACGATGGCGACGGTCTGGCCCGGGCGCACCGACAGGTCGAGGTCCTCGATGAGCGGCTTGTCGGGCGTGTACGAGAAGGACACGTCCTCGAAGGCGACGGCGCCGTGCGGGTCGTCGATGCGGGCCGGCTCGACGGGGTCCGGCTCCTGCTCGTCGGCGTCGAGCACCTCGAAGACGCGCTCGGCCGACGCGACACCCGACTGCAGCACGTTGGCCATCGACGCGACCTGCGTCAGCGGCTGCGTGAACTGGCGGGAGTACTGGATGAAGGCCTGCACGTCACCGAGGGTCATGGTGCCGGACGCGACGCGGAGGCCGCCGACGACGGCGATGGCGACGTAGTTGAGGTTCCCGACGAACATCATGACCGGCATGATGATGCCGCTGATGAACTGGGCGCCGAACGCGGCCCCGAAGAGCTCGTCGTTCTTCGTCCGGAAGTTCTCCCGGGTCTCCTTCTGGCGGCCGTAGACCTTGACGAGGCCGTGGCCGGTGAAGGTCTCCTCGACGATGCCGTTGAGCTCACCGGTGTTGCGCCACTGCTGGACGAACAGCTTCTGCGAGCGCTTGGCGATGAGGCTCGTCACGACGATCGAGATCGGGATGGTGACGAGCGCGATGAGCGCGAGCAGCCACGAGATCCAGAACATGATGCCGAGCACCGCGATCACCGTGAGCAGCGAGTTGAGCAGCTGCGAGAGCGTCTGCTGCAGCGACTGGCCGACGTTGTCGATGTCGTTGGTGACGCGGCTCAGCAGCTCGCCGCGCGGCTGGTTGTCGAAGTAGGGCAGCGGCAGCCGGTTGAGCTTGGCCTCGACCTCCTGGCGCAGGTCATACATCGTGCGCTGGAGCACGCCCTGCAGGATCCAGCCCTGGATCCACATGAGCAGCGAGGCCGCGACGAAGAGCCCGACGACGAGCATGAGCACCCGGCCGACGGCGTCGAAGTCGATGCCCTGCCCGGGGGTGAAGGCGACGTTGCCCAGCAGGTCGGCATACGTCGTCTGGCCCCGCGCGCGCAGCGCGGCGATGACCTGCTCCTTGGTCGTGCCGGGAGGCGCGTTCTGGCCGACCTGGCGGCCGATGACGCCGGCGAAGATGAGGTCGGTCGCCCGGCCGAGGATCTTCGGGCCGATCGAGCTGAGCGCGACGCTCGCGACGGACAGCACGAGGACGAGGACGACCTTCGCGCGGTGCGGGCGCAGCCGTCCGATCAACCGCTTGGCCGACGGGCCGAAGTTGAGCGACTTCTCGCCCGGCTGGCCCATCTGCATGTGGGGCGGACCGCCCCGACGGGCCGGGCCGCGGCGGCTCTCCGCGGCCTTCTCCTCGGCCGTCTTCACTCCCTCGGCCATCAGGCCGCCTCCTCCGCGCTGCGCTGGGACTCGACGATCTCCTGGTAGGTCTCGCAGGAGTCGAGGAGCTGGTCGTGCGTGCCCTGGCCGACGACGCGGCCGTCCTCGAGCACGATGATGTGGTCGGCGTCGACGATGGTCGACACGCGCTGGGCCACGATGACGACGGTGCTGCGAGCCGTGGCCGGCCGCAGCGCCCGGCGCAGCCGCGCGTCGGTCGAGAGGTCGAGCGCCGAGAACGAGTCGTCGAAGAGGTAGATGTCGGGCCGCTTGACGATGGCCCGGGCGATGGCGAGGCGCTGGCGCTGGCCGCCGGAGACGTTGGTGCCGCCCTGGGCGATGGCCGCGTCGAGCCCGCCCATGGCCTGGACGAAGTCCTGTCCCTGGGCGATGCGCAGGGCGTCCCACAGCTCCTCGTCGGTCGCCTCGGGGTTGCCGTAGCGCAGGTTGGTCGCCACGGTGCCGCTGAAGAGGTAGGGCTTCTGCGGGACGAGGCCGATCCGGGACCACAGCTCGTCGAGCTCGAGGTCGCGCACGTCGACCCCACCGACGCGGACCTTGCCGGCCGAGGCGTCGAAGAGGCGTGGCACGAGGCCGAGGAGGGTCGTCTTGCCGGCTCCGGTGGAGCCGATGATCGCCGTGGTGCGCCCGGGCTCGGCCCGGAAGCTGACGTCGTGGAGCACGGCCACCTCGGCCCCCGGGTAGTGGAAGTCGACGCCGGCGAGCTCGAGCCCGGCCGACCCAGTGGGCAGGCGCAGGGGCTGCACCGACTCGACGACCGACGACTCGGTGTCGAGCACCTCCTGGATGCGGGTCGCCGAGACCGAGGCGCGCGGGATCATCGTCGCCATGAAGGTCGCCATCATGACGGCCATGAGGATCTGCACCAGGTAGGACAGGAACGCCGTCAGCTCGCCGATCTGCATGTCGCCGGAGTCGATGCGGTGCCCGCCGAACCACATGACGGCCACGGTCGAGAGGTTGAAGATGAACATGACGATCGGGAAGACGAGCGCCATGAGGCGCCCGACCTGCAGGCCGGCGTTGGTGAGCAGCCCGTTGGCCTCGGCGAACCGGGCCTCCTCGTGCTCCTCGCGGACGAAGGCGCGCACGACGCGGATGCCGGTGATCTGCTCGCGCAGCACGCGGTTGACCCCGTCGAGCGAGGTCTGCATGCGGCCGAACCACGGCACCATCCGCGAGATGACGAGCCCGACGAAGAGGCCGAGCAGCGGCACGGCCACGGCGACGAGCCACGAGAGCCCGACGTCCTCGCGCAGCGCCATGATGATGCCGCCGACCATCATGATCGGCGTCGTCACGAGCAGCGCGAAGCCCATGAAGACGACCATCTGGACCTGGGTGACGTCGTTGGTGTTGCGCGAGATGAGGGTCGGCGCGCCGAAGCGGGTCACCTCCTGCGCGGAGAAGTCGACGACGGTGCCGAAGAGGTTGGCGCGCACGTCACGCCCCATCCCCATCGCGACCCGGGCCGCGAGGAAGGTCGCGGCCACGGACGCGACGATCTGCACGAGGCTGACGGCGAGCATGAGGCCGCCGTGGCTGACGATGAAGCCGGTGTCGCCCTTGGCCACGCCCTCGTCGATGATCTCGCCGTTGAGGCTCGGCAGGTAGAGCGATGCCATGGTGCTGACCAGCTGGGCCAGGCAGATGAGCACGATCTGGCCCGAGTAGGGGCGCAGGTGACTGCGGAGCAGTCGGATCAGCATGAGGGTGCCTTTCGGTGCATGGTGTCGCTGGACGACGGTAGGGACTCACGTGGGGTGAGGGTCAACAGGTTTGTCACGAGCGCGCCTCCCACTCGCCGCTCAGGTGGCGGGGGTCGCCACCGAGCTGGGCGTGGAGCTCGGCGATGGACAGCCCGCTCTCGGTGGGCGGTCGGCGACACACGACCCCGAAGAGCACGGTGTCGACGATCTCCTCGGGCGTCAGCACCCGGCCGTCGGCGATGCCGGGGTGGCTGCCCGAGAAGGTGAGCAGCCGGATGCGGTGGATGACGTCGGTGCCGGGCACGACGAGGTGGTCCTCGTCGTGGATGAGCAGCGCGTGGACGGCGTCGAGCAGCGGCTGGTGGGCGGCCCCGTGCTCCTCCTCGTCGGCGTGCCCGCGCAGGTGGCGCCCCGCCTCGTAGCAGCTCTCGTGCGGGCCGCGGTTGGGCGGCTCGGTGAGGCCCAGGGCGCCCATGAGCCCGAAGACCTCGGTGAAGCGCATCTGCATGATGCGGGTGAAGTCGACGAGCCGGTCACGCAGCGAGCCCTCGGGGTCGATGGCCGAGATGCGCCGGCGCACCGGGGCCGGGCAGAACGCCGCCTGCACGGCCTCCTTCTCGAGGACCTCCTTGGTCGGGAACGCCCGGAAGATCGTGCCCTCGGCGACGCCGGCCTCCTGGGCGATCTCGCTCGTCGTCGGCTTGCGGCCCTCCCGGTGGGCGAGCCGCACGAAGACCTCGATGAGGGCGTCGCGCCGGTCGTCCGGGTCCATCGGGGCCGCCCTGCGCTGGGCGGTCCGGGCGGCCTTGGGTCCTTCCACGCGTGTCGACACCCGACCATCATGAATGAGTGAGCACTCACTCACAAGCGGTTTGTGACGACTGGCCCCGTTCCCACGATGACGGGGACACCCGTCGCGTCAGACGAGGAGCCCGTCGGCGACGAGGTCGCGCAGCTGCGGCACCGTCTCGGCCCGCACCTGCGCGGGGTCGAGGTCGAGCAGGGTCGCGATGGCGTCGAGCGCTGCCCGCGCCGTGAGGTCCCCGTCGGCGACGCCGAGGTATGCCGCGAGCAGCGTCCCGGCGCGCACGACGCGTCCCAGCCCGCCGCCCTGGCGCACGAGGATGACGGCCGGGTCCTCGGCGCCGGGCCGGCCGTGCCGCTCCTCCGTGACGTCGGGCGCGCACGACCACGCAATGTCGAGGAGGTCGTCGTCGGAGTGCTCCGCCAGCCAGGTGCGTGCGCGCAGGCCCGCGTCGACGGTCGGGCCCATGGGCGCCGCGACCGGGCCGTTGGCCTCGTCGAGCGACCGCCAGACCGGGCGGTCGGTCGCCGGGCGCTGCAGCGTCACGACGCCGAACCCGACCCGCTCGACGTCGCGCGAGGCGAAGTCGCGCAACCACGCGGCATACAGCTGCGAGTGCGGCTCGCTGCCGGGCTGGGCGCCGCCGTCGCGGGCCCACAGCTCGGCGTACTCGGCCGGGTCCTGCGACTCGCGCTGGACCACCCAGGCGTCGAGGGCGACACCGTCGCGGGCCTGCTCGTCGAGCCACTCGCCCCAGACCTCGCGCCACGTGCGGCCCGCGGGGACCTCCCAGTTGCCGAGGAACTGCGCGACCCCACCCGGCTCGAGCACGCTGCCGACCTGGCGCACGAGCGACCGCACTAGCGTGTCACCGGCGCGGCCGCCGTCGCGGTACTCGTAGAGCGGCAGGTGCTCGTCGCGGGGCGTGATGACGAACGGCGGGTTGCTCACGACGAGCGAGAACGACTGTCCCTCAACAGGATCCAGCAGGTCTCCGGACAGCAGCTCGACCGGCGGCACCGCGCCGGAGCGCTCGGAGGCGGCGAGCGCGAGGTTGAACGCGGCATACGCCAGCGCCCGCTCGGAGATGTCGGTCGCGACGATGGATCGGGCGTGTCCGGTCAGGTGCAGCGCCTGCACACCGCACCCCGTGCCGAGGTCGAGCGCACGCTCGGCCGGCCGGCGCACCGTCCAGGAGGCGAGGGTCGTCGACGCACCGCCGATGCCGAGCACGTGGTCGGGACGCAGAGGCCCGCCGACCGCGAGCTCGGACAGGTCGGAGGCCACCCACCAGTCGTGGGCGTCGTCACCGTAGGGGCGCAGGTCGCACGTCGCAACGACCTCGCGGTCGGACGTGACGGGGCGGCCCGCGGCGAAGCCGGCCCGGCTCGCCCCGAGACGCACGAGCCCCAGAGCGACAGCCCCCTCGACCCCGAGGGTCGGCAGCGCGGCGGCCAGAGCGGACGCGGCGACCGGACGGCCGAGGGTGAAGAGGCGCACGAGCACGCCGCACGCGTCCGTAGCATCGGCGTCAGACGTTGCGGACGGCTCGGTCGCGAGGAGCGCCGGCAGCGGCTGCTCCCGGTGCAGCGCGGCGGACGCGACGGGACCGAGCCGTTCGGCGACGCCGTCGACGGTGAAGCGGGCCGCCGTCAGGTCCGCGCGGAGCAGCGCGACGAGGGCCTCGTCGACGACGGGCGTGTCGCTCAGGACCCCTCGCCCGGTGCGCCCACGCCGGCCTCGCTCGCAGCGAGCGCGGCGTCGAGGGTGGGGTGGATCTCGAAGACCTTGTCGAGCCCGGTGATGGAGAAGACCTTGAGCACGCGGTCGTCGGTGCCGACGAGCCGCATGGCGCCACCTCGCGTGCGGGTCAGCTTGAGGCGTCCGACGAGGACACCGAGGCCCGTCGAGTCGAGGAACGTCACGTCCGTGAGGTCGACGACGAGCTGCGTGCGGCCGCCCTGGATCTGCTCGTCCAGCTTCTCGCGCACCAGCGGCGCGGTGTAGACGTCGATCTCGCCGCCGAGGTGGACCACGGTCTGGTTGCCATGGTCGGCTCGGGTGATCGAGAGATCCACCTGTGCCCCTTTCTGTGCCCACGCGTGCAAGAGAACGCTTCCGGTTGCTGTTCGGGGTTGCTGCCACGCGACGAGCCGGTCATCTCCTGACGGGACCTGAGGGAGTCCTCGTCAGTCACGTTCCCCTGGTTGACCGACTGCGCAGTAACATGCCCCGCACGTCGGTTACCGTACCCCCACGACATACGGTTGCTCCACATGAACCGGGAGCCAGCGCCCATGGGACCCGTGCCGGAGGACCTCCTGCGCACGCTCGTCGGCGACCATCCCGAGCGCCTCGTGCACGTGCACGAGGTGCCGGCGCGTCGCGCCGTCCACGCCGACTGGCCGGAGTGGGTCGACCCGACGCTCCTCGGAGCCCTGCTCGCGTCCGGCATCGAGGCGCCGTGGTCGCACCAGGTCGAGGTCGCCGAGGCCGCCCATGCGGGGCGGCACGTCGTCGTCAGCACCGGAACTGCGTCGGGCAAGAGCCTCGGCTACCACCTGCCGATGCTCAGCGACCTCGTCTCCGGGGCGAGCGCGCCCAACGGTCGCGGGGCGACGGCCCTCTACCTCTCCCCCACCAAGGCGCTCGCCGCCGACCAGCTGAGCCGCATCGACCGCCTCGCCCTGCCCGCCGTCCGGCCGGCGACGTACGACGGCGACACCCCCACCGACGAGCGGCGCTGGATCCGCGACCACGCCAACCTCGTGCTGACCAACCCCGACCTGCTGCACCACTCCCTGCTGCCCGGGCACGAGCGATGGAGCTCGTTCCTGCGCGCCCTGCGCTACGTCGTCGTCGACGAGTGCCACGTCTACAAGGGTGTCTTCGGCGCCCACATGGCCGCCGTGCTGCGCCGCCTGCGCCGCGTGGCCGCGCGCTACCGCTCCGAGCCGACGTTCGTCTTCGCGTCGGCCACCGTGGCCGACCCGCAGGAGCACGCCTCGCGCCTCTTGGGTATGCCGGTCGTCCCGGTCACGCAGGACGGCTCACCTCGGGCGTCGATGACCTTCGCCCTCTGGGAGCCGCCGCTGCTCGTCGACGAGACGGGGCAGCCGCAGCGGGTCAGCACCATCACCGAGACCGGTGAGCTGCTCGCCGGGTGCGTGCGCGAGCAGGTGCAGACGGTGGCGTTCGCGCGCTCGCGCGCCGGCGTCGAGGTCGTGGCCCGCGTCGCCCGGGAGCGGGTGTCGGTCACCGACGAGGGACGTATCGCGGCCTACCGGGGCGGGTTCCTGCCCGAGGAGCGCCGTGAGCTCGAGCGGTCGCTGCGCTCGAAGGAGCTGCTCGGCCTCGCGGCCACGAACGCGCTCGAGCTCGGCGTCGACGTCAGCGGGCTGGATGCCGTGCTGCTCGCCGGGTGGCCGGGCACCCTCTCGTCCCTGTGGCAGCAGGCCGGCCGCGCCGGGCGTTCGGGGGCACGCTCGCTCGCGGTGCTCGTCGCCGCGGACGACCCGCTCGACACCTTCGTCGTGCACCACCCCGAGGCGATCTTCGGCCGTGGCATCGAGGCCACCGTCGTCGACCCCGACAACCCGCACGTGCTCGCGCCACACCTCGCGGCGGCGGCCGCCGAGCTGCCCGTCACCGAGGCCGACGTCGACGTCTTCGGGCCGCAGACGCTGTCGCTGCTCGACGCGCTCGTGGCCCGCGGCATTCTCAAGAAGCGTCCGCGCGGCTGGTTCTGGGGGCGCGAGGACCGGCCCGCCGACCACCTCTCCCTTCGAGGGGCGGGCGAGCCGGTGCGCATCATCGAGACGCGCACCGGGCGGGTCGTCGGCACCGTCGACGACGCCGCCGCGCACTCCCAGGTGCACACCGGCGCCGTGCACCTGCACCAGGGCCAGACGTGGGTCGTCACCGAGCTCGACCTCGACGACCACGCCGCCTTCGCGGTGCGCGGCGACCCCGGCTGGACCACGCAGGCCCAGTCGGTCAGCGACTTCCAGATCGTCCACGAGGTCGAGCACGAGGACTGGGGCCAGCTGCGCTGCTCCTTCGGTCACGTGAGCGTGCGTCACCAGGTCACCTCGTTCCTGCGCCGGCTGCCCGGCGGCGAGGTGCTCGGCGAGCACCCGCTCGACCTCCCGCCGCGCACCCTCGCGACCAAGGCGGTGTGGTGGACGATGCCCGTCGAGGAGCTCGCGGCTGCCGGCGTGGCGGAGGACGGCATACCCGGGGCTGCGCACGCGGCCGAGCACGCCGCGATCGGGATGCTCCCCCTCTTCGCGACGGCGGACCGGTGGGACATCGGCGGGGTCTCGACCGCGCTGCACCCGGACACCGGGCTGCCGACGATCCTCATCTACGACGGCCACCCGGGCGGCGCCGGCTTCGCAGAGCGCGGCTACCGACGAATCCGACCGTGGCTCAATGCAACCCGCGAAGCCATCGCGTCGTGCGAGTGTGCGACGGGCTGCCCGTCCTGCATCCAGTCACCGAAGTGCGGCAACGGCAACGAGCCGCTCGACAAGGCCGGGGCGGTAGCGCTGCTCGACCTCACGCTGCGCAACGCCGGCCCATGGCTGGTGGGTGCTGACACCGCCTGACTGCTGCCGTCAACAGCTGAGAGCGCGCGGGCCGGGGGTGTGCTTCGGGCTCAGTCCGGCCGACTCAGGTCGTCGGGCTGGTGAGGCCGTCCAGCCGGCTCAGGTCGTCGGCGGTCAGCTCCAGCGCGCCTGCGGCGACGTTCTCCTCGAGGTGGCGCAGGTCGCCGGTGCCGGGTTCTCCTCCACCTGGCCGCGCAGCTGCTCCGGACGCGCCCACGGCAGCCACTCGCCGGAGGGGTCGCGCCCCGGACCCACCTTCGTGGCGATCACGAGCTCGTCGGGGTAGGGGGCGAGGGCGCTGCCCACCAGCTCGAGCGCCGAGCGCAGGGGCGAGAAGTAGAAGGCCGCCGTGTCCAGGTGGTTGACGCCGAGCTCCAGTGCCCGGCGCAGGACGGCGATCGAGGTGCTGCGGTCGCGTGGCGTCCCGAGGTCGAAAGCCGCGGTCCCCGTGAGCCGCATGGTCCCGAAACCGATCCGGTTGACGGTCAGGTCGCCGAGCTGCCAGCTGCCCGCGGCGTCGGCGGTGATGGTCTGCGAAGGCATCCCGGGAGTCTGCCACCACGAACGGCCACTTACCCGGCAGTCGGGCGCGCGTCCCATCGACCACACTCTGAGACATAAGCACACGTTATTTGACCGGTAACGCACCGCTATTCGAAACTCCCATGCAACGGATAGGGAAAGGGCCGCTCGCGGCCACCACCCCACCGGCGCGACGCACCCGCGGCGCGACCCCGATCCGGACGACACCCCTCAGGAGCCCCACCATGCGACGCCCCTCCATCGCCCTCGCCGCCATCGCCGTCACCGCGACGCTCGGCCTGACGGCGTGCGCCGGCGGCGGGGCCAGCGACAGCGTCGCGGCCCCGGGGACGGCAGCCGCCGCCGGGGCGGCGACCAGCACCGTCAACCTCTTCGCGTATGCCGTCCCGAAGGTCGGCTTCGACGTCGTCATCCCGGCCTTCCAGAAGACCGCGGCCGGCAAGGGCGCGCAGTTCCAGCAGAGCTACGGCGCCTCGGGCGACCAGAGCCGCAAGGTGGCCGCGGGCGCCGAGGCCGACTTCGTCAACTTCTCGGTCGAGCCCGACGTCACGCGCCTCGTCGATGCCGGACTCGTCGACCCCAGCTGGAATGCCAACGCCCACAAAGGGATCCCGTTCGGTTCGGTCGTCACGATCGTCGTGCGCAAGGGCAACCCCAAGGGCATCAAGGACTGGGACGACCTGCTCAAGCCGGGCGTCGAGGTCGTCACGCCCAACCCGTTCTCGTCCGGCTCGGCCAAGTGGAACCTCCTCGCGCCGTATGCCGCCAAGAGCAACGGCGGCGCTGACAAGGCCGCCGGCCTCGCCTACGTCTCCGCGCTCGTCAAGGACCACGTCAAGGTCCAGCCGAAGTCCGGCCGCGAGGCCACCGAGACCTTCCTTCAGGGCAGCGGCGACGCGCTCCTCAGCTACGAGAACGAGGCACTCTTCGTCGAGAAGAACGGCGACCCGGTCGAGCACGTGACCCCGCCGACGACGTTCAAGATCGAGAACCCTGCCGCCGTGCTCAAGGGCAGCAAGAGCCTCCAGGCAGCCACGGCGTTCAACGACTACCTCTACACGCCGGAGGCGCAGAAGCTGCTCGCCGAGGCCGGGTTCCGGCCCGTCGACGAGACGGTCGCCCAGGAGTACGCCTCGAAGTTCCCGACGCCGAGCAAGCTCTGGACGATCGCCGACCTCGGCGGCTGGAAGACCGTCGACAGCACGCTCTTCAAGAAGGACGTCGGTGACATCGCCAAGATCTACGACCAGGCGACCCAGTGACGGCCGACACCGACCAGCAGCGCAGGGGCCCGCGTCCGGGGACGGACGCGGCGCCCCTGCCGGCGCGTCCGGACGCGCCCCGGCCTGACGGCATACGACCGGAAGACAGCGGGTCGCTGGATCCGCAGGAGTCGGCACGTCCCGGCGACACCGCGGCGGGCGCACCACCAAGTGCCCGGGGCGCGCTGGGCGGGTTGCGTCGGCCGCTCGGCGTCGGTGTCGTCACGCTGTGGCTCAGCGTCATCGTGCTGCTGCCGCTGGCGGCCCTGACGGTCGCGGCCTTCGGCGAGGGACTGAGCGGCTTCTGGGCCGCGGTCACCGCACCGACCGCACTCGCCGCGCTCTGGGTGACGGTGCTCGTCTCGGCCGTCGTGGCCCTCGCCAACGCGGTCCTCGGCACGCTCGTCGCCTGGGTGCTCGTGCGCGACGAGTTCCGGGGCAAGCGCGTCGTCAACGCCCTCATCGACCTGCCCTTCGCTCTGCCGACGATCGTCGCGAGCATCGTGCTCCTCTCGCTCTACGGGCCCAACAGCCCCATCGGCGTCGAGCTCAACGCGACCCGCTGGGGGCTCGTCGTGGCGCTGCTGTTCGTCACGCTGCCGTTCGTCGTGCGGTCGGTGCAGCCCGTGCTCATCGAGGCCGACCGCGAGGTCGAGGAGGCGGCGGCGTCGCTCGGGGCCTCGGGGTGGACGACGTTCCGGCGCATCGTGTTGCCGACCCTGGCTCCCGCGATCCTCAGTGGCACCGGGCTGGCCTTCGCCCGCGCCATCGGCGAGTACGGCTCGGTCGTGCTCATCGGCGGCAACATCCCGCGCGAGACGCAGGTGGCCTCGCAGTACATCCAGCAGCAGATCGAGATCGACCGCCCGCTCAACGCGGCGGCCGTGTCGGTGGCGCTGCTCGCCATCGCGTTCGTCACGCTGCTCGTGCTCCGAGTCGTGTCGAGCCGCACGCTGCGACGTGAGGAGCGGGACGCATGAGGGTCTCTCGTGGCACGCGCCTGTCGCTCCGGGTCGTCGCGCTGGGCTACCTCTTCGTGCTGCTCGCCGTGCCGATCGGGGTCATCCTGTGGCGTACCTTCGAGCCGGGACTGTCGGAGTTCGTCGCCTCGATCTCGACGCCGGCCGCGAAGTCGGCGCTCAACCTCTCGCTGCTCATCGTCGCGATCACCGTGCCGGTCAACGTCGTCTTCGGCGTGGCGACGGCGATCGCCCTGGTGCGCGGTCGTTTCCGCGGACGCGGGCTGCTCCAGGCGGTGGTCGACCTGCCGTTCGCGGTGTCGCCCATCGTCGTCGGCGTCGCGCTCATCATGCTGTGGGGCGCGGGCGGCTGGTTCGGGGCGGTGGACGCGGCCGGCTTCAAGGTGATCTTCGGGATCCCGGGGATGGTGCTCGCGACGATCTTCGTGACGCTGCCGTTCGTCGTGCGCGAGGTGGAGCCGGTGCTGCACGAGATCGGACTCGACCAGGAGCAGGCCGCCTCGACGCTCGGCGCGAGCGGGTGGCAGACCTTCTGGCGCATCACGCTGCCGGCGATCCGGTGGGGCCTGACCTACGGGGTCGTGCTGACGGTCGCCCGAGCCCTCGGTGAGTTCGGCGCGGTCATCATGGTCAGCTCGGGCTTCCCCGGCGTCTCGCAGACGCTGACGCTCCTCGTCCACTCGCGCTACATCGACGACCACAACACCTACGGCGCGTATGCCGCCGCCACCCTCCTCATGGGCATCGCGCTCGTCGTGCTGCTGCTCATGACCGTGCTCGACCGCAAGAGGAGCGACCGATGATCACCGTGACCAGCGCCCGGAAGAACTACGGCCCCTTCGCCGCCCTCGACGACGTGAGCATCGACATCCCGAGCGGATCGCTGACCGCGCTGCTGGGGCCGAGCGGCTCGGGCAAGTCGACACTGCTGCGCTCCATCGCCGGCCTCGAGGGGCTCGACTCGGGCACCGTGACGATCGAGGGCCGCGACGTGACGCACGAACCGCCGCAGCGACGTGGGATCGGCTTCGTCTTCCAGCACTACGCCGCGTTCAAGCACATGACGGTCCGCGACAACGTCGCCTTCGGGCTGACGATCCGCAAGCGCCCCAAGGCCGAGGCGGCCAAGAAGGTCGACGAGCTGCTCGAGATCGTCGGGCTCGAGGGATTCCAGCACCGCTACCCCGCGCAGCTGTCGGGCGGTCAGCGCCAGCGCATGGCGTTGGCCCGAGCCCTCGCCGTGGACCCCCAGGTGCTGCTCCTCGACGAGCCGTTCGGCGCCCTCGACGCGAAGGTGCGCACCGACCTGCGCCAGTGGCTGCGCCGGTTGCACGACGAGGTGCACGTGACGACGGTGCTCGTCACGCACGACCAGGAGGAGGCGCTCGACGTCGCCGACCGGATCGCCGTGCTCAACAAGGGCCGCATCGAGCAGGTCGGCGACCCCGTCACCCTCTACGAGCGCCCCGCCAACGACTTCGTCATGGGCTTCCTCGGCTCGGTGGCACACCTCGGCGGGCAGCTCGTCCGCCCGCACGACATCGTCCTCGAGCGGGACCGTGCGACAGCCCTCGCGCTCGACGCCAAGGTCGCCGACTCCCCCGGCGTCATCGACGCCGTCGTGGAGCGCGTCGTGCCTCTCGGCTTCGAGGTGCGGGTCGACCTGCGGGCCGACTCGGGCGAGCGGTTCGCCGCCCAGATCACCCGCCGCGACGCCGCCCAGCTGCACCTGCGCGAGGGCGAGACGGTCCACGCCCGGGCCGTCGCGCGATCGAGCGTGGTCGACGTCGACCCGGCGCTCGCGATCTGACCTCCGTGCGTCCAGGTCGGGTACGTCCGCATGAGACCGGGCTCCCATCCGGACGCGCAACGGCCTAACGTATGCCGTGAAGCTCCTCTCGTCGCCACGCGACGAGGGTGGGTGGCTCGGGAGACCGAGTGAACTGAGGCGGCGAGGGGACGACACCTCGCCGCCTCAGTCACACCCCCAACACCCCTCGAGTGGCCGCTTTGGCGCGTGCGGCAGGTGCGGTGCGGCAGACTGCACGGGTGGACATCTCGGCACGAGTCGACTATGCGGTGCGCGCGATGCTCATCCTCGCCGAGGCGGACGCGGAGGGCTCGGGACCGATCAGCATCGACAGCCTCGCCACGCGGCAGGAGCTGCCGCGCAAGTTCCTCGAGGCGATCTTCGCGGATCTGCGCCGCAGCGACCTCGTGCTGAGCCGTCGCGGCGCCCGCGGCGGCTACGTCCTCGGCCGGCCGCGCGGCGAGATCAGCGTGGGCGACATCTTCCGCGCCGTCGACGGCCCGCTCGCCGAGGTGCGAGGTCTGCGTCCGCACGAGACGGAGTACCAGGGCGTCGCGACCCACCTGCCGAGCCTCTGGGTGGCGGTCCGCGCGAGCCTGCGCGAGGTGCTCGACGAGACCTCGATCGAGGACCTCCGCACCGGCGATCTGCCCGACCGCGTCCGTCAGCTCCTCACGGCGCCGGACGCCTGGCAGAACCGCTGACCGTCGAGGCCGCTCGCCGCTGACGGGCACCGTCACCGAGTCGCTCCCGACTCGGGCCCGGCTCGCGCGCGGGCGACAGCCGGTTCGGGCCACAAGCCGGAGCTCACGACCACGGACAGGTCGACGACCGAGCCGTCCGACGAGCAGATCTGTGCCGCAGCGCCATTGGCCACGGCAACCTGTCGCGCGGCTGCGCACGCGCCCGAGGGCGACGCCCCGTCCTGGACCGCCGACGCTCCTGCGAGCGACCCGAGATCCGCAGCGAGACGGGCCCGTTGGCTGGCAATGAGCACCGACGCGATGACAAGAGCGCCCACGGTGAGTGACAGGACGACTCCGATGAGGCACAGCACCATGACGCTCGCGGCCCCGGAC